>JAEQMT010000010.1 GCA_016722945.1 Desulfofustis sp. PB-SRB1
ATAAATGACCTGAAAGCGATCGCCGGATCAGCTACTCAGATGCCTGCGCCAGGACCGGATTGCCGTATTCATGGTTTCCAGCATCCCTGTGAATTCTTCAGGATCTTTCCCTGAAAAACGGCCTGGAGCAGTGGAGCAGAGGATAAGAACCGTCCGGAGCACGGTCCGACTATAAAAGGGCATGGCAAAATAGGACCGAATTCCCCTGGGGACAAAAAGGGCCCAGTCAATGGGCTTAATGCTGTCCTGGGTATCGTCCACCACAAGGTAGTCTAAGGTATACCGGTTGATATCTTCAGCAATGGTACCGTTATAGGAAAACGTTTCTGCCCGTTTCATTCCGGCAAAGGGCTGTCCTGCACTATAAACGGCTACCAGATTTTTCCGGACATGGACGTCTGAAAAAACGATACCTTCGCACCGGCCGGAAACCAGGGGGCTTTCAAGACAGGTTTCCATGATTTCATCAATATCGGCCAGTCCGGAAAGGTTCTTTTCAAGTTCAGCCATATCCCGGGTATTGGCCCCTGTCTCCTCACTTTTAAGGGCCTTTTTTGTTTCCGGATTCTGCAATGACACCCGGAGCAGCCGCCTTCCCTTATGGACCATGTAGCGGATAATGGTTTCGGCGTTTACCATTATTCTTTTATCCGTGGACTGAAATTTCAGTTTACCCGACCATTTTCGCGAAAGGGGCAGGGTTTTGATGATCTCCTCAAAGGCCTGCCTGGTGGAATGACGATAAAAATCGTTCAGAAAGAGCTTCGTGAACTCCGCTTCTTCAATACCAAACGTTTTTCTTGCAGAAGGATTGGCGGTAACAAGATCCAGGTGATTATAATCAAAAATGAAAACCGGGTTGTCGGCATCCTCGACCATCAGTTCCAATTCAAGGTCCACGTCCAGATACCCTTTGATCACGGATACGGTATCATCCACGTTGAGCAGGAATCCGTAATAATACGCCGGGTCCCTCCTGTTTACCGCTCCGGTAAGCTTGAGCCAGGAAACGCCGTCATCCCTGTTTCTGACTCTGAAAACAGTTGCGGCGGTTTTGCCCTCCTTGACCATGGACATAAAGGTTTCCACAAGATGTTGGTCCTCGGGCAGAAGCCGGTCATTCCTATAGCCCATATTTTTTAAAAAAAGAGTTCCATCAATTCCCGGAGCCACATTATGATTTTGATTGAAAAATTCGATACGGGATTTTAAAATTTCAATCCGCCATAAAAGAGCTGGAAAATCATTGATAAAGCTGTAAAGATCACCGACGGGTATTTTCTGAGGAGTATCTGATGTATTAGACAAAAGGACATTCCATAATTGTGTAAGGTTGACGTTATGGACAGCAACTGAAATTTTATAGAAAAATTCCCAGTCCCTTGTCAAGGCTGATTCACGTGCATCAGCAATCCTGAATTCGGAATTAAAGTGATTTGAATGAACACAATACCATGGTTTTGAGTTCTTGTTCTTACGTGTCTTATCGGACCACGCTACCAATCTGTATTCGGTGAATGTCAAGATAGTTGTCGCATTTTTATGCTGCTTTTTTCAGCGGCACCTTCCCATTGCTGCGCTTGGCAGTATTAGGCGGATTCAGCCAGACACACTCCACCGGTTCCCAGTTGCGCGTTGAACCACTCCAACGCTCAGGGAATCGGCTTTTGGCCGCTTCATACATTGCCTTTCTTTTCTGTAAAATAGCCACATCCTGCCCCTGGTGGCGCTCTTTCGGAGTAACGAATTTGAGGCCGCTGTGAAGATGATGCTCATTGTACCACTGGACGCACTCATGTACCCAGGCACGTGCCTCCTCGAAGCTCGAGAACGGCTTTGAAGGATAGGCGGGAGTGTATTTCAGCGTAAGCGCTCATTAATCAGCATCTTTTTTTAGTTTCGCCGATATGTTCCGTTGTGTCAAACCTTAGCTCGGGAGGCATCAATGGAACGAGATCAGATTAAACGACACGGTGACAAACACCGCTATTGGCAGCACCACCTCGATCAATGGCACCAATCGGGTTTGAGTCAACAGCGCTACTGCGCCGCCAACCAGCTCAGCATATCGAGTTTTCATTATTGGCGGGGTAAACTCAGTCAAGAAGATCCACAAGAGAAGCCTCGTTTTTACCCCTTGAGTATCGCTGAGCAAACGCCTCTTCCCCAAACCAAGTTGCATGACGCCAGTCTCCGGCTGCATTTAGGCGGCGATCGGTTCATCATCGCCATTGACGACTCTTTTTCTCCAGCGCTGCTGGGCACCGTGGTCACCACCCTGGAGCAGTTGTGATGGACGGGGTGAAAAAAATCTATCTGGCGATGGGGGCGACGGATATGCGCAAATCGTTCAATGGTTTGTCTTTGCTGGTGGCTGAGCAATTCGAGTTGGATTTGTTTTCCGAGCAGCTGTTTGCTTTTTGCAATCGCCAGCGCACCATGGTGAAGCTGCTCTGGTGGGACGGTACCGGGTTTTGTATCTGGTTCAAGCGTTTGGAAAAAGATCGGTTCCGTTGGCCCGAGGATGAGCAGGAAGTGATGGCGATTAGTCCGGCGGCGTTGGGGTGGTTGTTGCAGGGTCTGGATCTGAGCCAAGCGCATCAACGACTGGACTATGACTTAGTAGCGTAAAAAGATCATATAATAATGATTTTATTGATTTTATCGTTGATTATCTTGCCGTTTTTTGGTAGTTTTGTCGTATGGATTCGGCCACGCTCACCACCCTGCCCGACGACCCTGAGATTCTCAAAGGGATCATCGGCACACTCACCCGGGAGCAGGAACGTTTCTGCCAAGAGATTGAGTTATTGCGTGAGCAGATTCATCTGCTCATCGCCAAGCGATTTGGTCCTTCAAGCGAAAAGACGGCCCCCAGAGATAACCCCCAGCTGCCACTGTTCGATCTGCCGGAACCGGCCGAGATCGAGCCGGCGCCGGAGATAGTAGAAGTCCCGGCCCATAGCCGGCGCAAGCGGGGCAGAAAACCTCTGCCGGCATCGCTGCCTCGGATCGAGGTGGTGCATGACATCGACGAAGCGCAGAAGCAGTGTGGCTGCGGTGCATCGCTGAGCCGGATCGGCGAGGAGGTAGCGGAAAAACTCGATATCATCCCGGCGACGATCCGGGTAATCCGCCATATCCGCCCCAAGTATGCCTGCAAGCACTGCGAGGGGCTGGATACTGATGGCGCCACGGTCAAGATCGCGCCGGCGCCGCCCCAGATCATTCCCAAAGGTATCGTCACCGCCGGGCTCTTGGCCCAGGTGTTGGTTGGCAAGTTCTGTGATGCCTTGCCGTTTTATCGTCAGGAAAAGCAATTTGCCCGGCTGGGAGTGGCACTCGGCCGAGCGACGATGTGCTCGTGGGCGATGAAGGCGGCTGAGGCGTGCCGGCCGGTGGTGGAGTTGCTGCACCATGAGATTCGCTCGGGACCATTGATCAATATCGATGAGACCTCGGTGCAGGTGTTGGCCGAACCGGGTCGGGCGGCGACGACAAAATCGTATATGTGGGTCTGCCGAGGCGGCCCGCCCGATAAACCAGGGATACGCTATCACTATGCACCAAGCCGCTCAAAAGCGGTGGCCAAGCAGCTGCTTACAGAGTATACGGGGGTGGTACAGACCGACGGCTACAACGGCTATGACTTTCTCGATACTCAAGAGGGTGTTATCCATGCCGGCTGCCTCGCTCATGTACGACGCACATTCGATGAGATAAGGAAAGCACGCGGTAAAAAGCACCATAAAACCGGCAGTGCCGACGTGGCATTGAACTGGATAAAACAACTCTACCGGATC
Source organism: Desulfofustis sp. PB-SRB1 (assembly GCA_016722945.1). Classification (GTDB taxonomy): domain Bacteria; phylum Desulfobacterota; class Desulfobulbia; order Desulfobulbales; family Desulfocapsaceae; genus PB-SRB1. Next base: position 3,804 of record JAEQMT010000010.1, read on the forward strand.
GAATCCGAGGCCAAACGCCAGGAACTCACTGGCGATGAGCTGCTTGCCGAGCGGCGAGGCAAAGCCAAGCCGATTCTGGACGATTTTCATGAGTGGTTGCGTGAAAAAGCGACGCGAGCAGTTCCCAAAAGCCTATTGGGCAAGGCGGTCAACTATACGCTGGGGCAATGGGATCGATTAGTGGTCTATCTTGACCATGCTGAAATGAGCCCGGACAACAACCTCGTCGAGAATGCCATCAGACCCTTCGTGGTGGGACGGAAAAATTGGCTCTTTTCCGGAACGCCTGAGGGAGCCCAAGCCAGTGCGGATTTATATAGCCTGATCGAGTCGGCCAAGGCCAACGGTTTGGAACCGTATCGTTATCTTCGCTATCTATTCGAGAAACTCCCGTTTGCTCAAAGCCCAGAGGATTATCGGGCGCTGCTGCCGATGCAGCTAAAACCCGAACAGCTCAGGCTGGACTACGACGCCACTGCAGTGTAATAAGTGCTTACCCTGAAACCGCTCCTGCTCCACCCGTTTCATCCATAAACAAAATCCATTGCCGTCCCACTACACTATCTTCACCAGGTCGCGGCGGCGGTTGCAAAACGCAAAGAGTCTGCCGTCAAAAAGATTCAAGGCAAACTGTTCTTCCACCAGCAGGCCCAGCCCATTGATCGATTTGCGTAGATCTGTTACCCCGACCGCCACGTACACCTGAGACTCGGTGAACATACGATTCATTACACCTCCTCCAGTAGCCCGAGCACCGCTTTCAGTGCTGTGGGGCTAAACCTCGAAGATATGGCGATGCTGAAGTGGTGATGGGTGTGCACGACCCGCAGTCCTGAATCTTCAGCCGGTGGCTCTGGCACTGGTGGGGGATGCTTCCCGGCGATGACCACTGGGTGAAAGCGCGGACTGCTCTGTTCACGAACTCGCAGCCGGCTCCGCCAGTAGCCAAAACTTGACAGGGAGAGGTGGTGCTGCCGGCACTATTCGTGTTGGCTCAGCCCTGAGTGTTGCCAGCCTTCGATGTGGGACTGCCAATAGCTCCGACGAGAATCGCTTACTTTAGGTTTCCGCGTTGGTTCCATGTACGCCTCCAATATGTTTTTGGTGCTAATGGAACATGGCCGGTTTACTTTGAAAAGATGGGGTTTATTGGACGCTTAGTACGCCGGGATAAGCCGGCAAAGGATAGTGGGTGCAAGTCCCACACAGATGAAGGTGTAGCCTACCAATCTGGCCCCGAGTCATGCGCGGTGGTTCGTGAGGACTAACGTGAAGTGTTGACAGGGGTGGCTATAGGCTGGGTATTGAGCTGCGAAATTTAAGTTTGAGGTGTCGATGTTGTTAAGCGAAACAGAAGACCATGCTGGTGCGAGCGTTATCGGGCGAGTTCGTATTCCAGGCCTTACGCAGTCGGAGACCCCATGCATGTGGCGAAGTCCTTTGTGCGGAACCCGGGAGATCTCGCAAACGTCCAGGTATCGTACCCGGACCGATTCCTGAAAACGCAAGTTGAACGAGGAATATGAACGTTTACGAGAAGTCGGACATAGCCATAGTACCGAAGAAGGCTGCGAACAAGGAGGGTTTTCCTTCTGCGGAGCGGCTGGAGGGAAGGGCTGTGCTCAAGTGGAACGTCCAGCAGCCTGCCGCAGTCCGGACTCAGAGCCGGGTAGCTGCGTCGATCAGATTGTTGGCCGTGCGCCGTGCGGCGCAAAGTAACAAGAATCTCAAGTTCACTGCACTCATGCATCATATCGATGTTCAATTACTCCAAGAGTGTTACTACAAACTCAAGCGGAATGCAGCACCGGGCATTGATGGACTGAGTTGGGCCAGCTATGGAGAGAAGCTTGACGAGAGGTTGATCCTGTTACACAAAGAGATTCATCAGGGGAGTTATCGGGCAAGGCCTGCGCGACGGGTACATATCCCGAAAGCAGATGGCAGCCAGAGGCCTTTGAGTATCCTTTGTATTGAGGATAAAATCGTCCAGCAGGCAGTGGTGGAAGTTTTGCAAGCCATTTACGAAACTGATTTCATGGGTTTTTCCTATGGATTTCGGCCAGGGCGTGGGCAACACGACGCGTTGGATGCCCTACAAGCTGCGCTCTATCGCAAACAAGTGAATTGGATTCTGGATGCAGATATTCGCAAATTCTTCGACAGTATGGATCATGATTGGACGTTACGCTTTCTGCAACATCGGGTAGGTGATAAACGATTGTTGCGGCTGATCCGAAAATGGCTGAAAGTTGGGGTAGCAGAAGATGGCAAACGGGTAGAACAAGAAATTGGGGCTCCGCAAGGGGCGGTTATTTCACCCATTCTTGCAAATATCTATCTGCATTATGTTTATGATTTATGGATTAACCAGTGGCGAAAGCACAATGCGACCGGCGATATAATAGTTATCCGGTACGCAGATGACACCATACTGGGGTTCCAATATAAGCGTGATGCCGACAGCTTGCTCAAGTTGTTAGAGAGCCGGCTGGCGGGTTTTAGCCTTTCACTTCACCCTGCTAAGACGCGATTACTCCAGTTTGGACGGTATGCCCAAGAACGCCGTGCCAAAAACGGCAAGGGCAAACCAGAAACCTTCGATTTTCTTGGTTTCACTCACTACTGCAGTCGTGCCATAAAAAATGGCTGGTTTAAAGTTGTGCGAAAGACTGTTGCCAGGCGTATGAGGGTTCAGTTGCAGGAGGTAAAGACTGAGTTGCGTCGTCGCCTGCACCGTCCAGTGCCAGAAACTGGTCGATGGTTGGGCCAGATTATTAGGGGACACATGGCATACTATGCAGTTCCCGATAATATTGGCAGCGTCAGCTCATTTGTATATCACGTGAGATGGTTATGGTATCGCGCACTCTGCCGTCGAAGTCAGCGCCGGAGGATGAACTGGACGAGATTCAACAAAATCTGTGAAAGATTCTTTCCTCCCGTGCGAATAATGCACCCACAACCTTTGCATCGTTTTGACGCCAAAACACGAGAGAGGAGCCCAGTGCGTTAGCAGCGCACGCTGGGATCTGTGCGGGGGGTGCCGGGTAACCGGCATTCCTACCGCGACCCTGGCGGTTACCTACCTGTGGCAACACGGCTCGTACCGTGTTGTGGGGATGCTGGAAATTTCACAAACCAAAGAAGAAACGGCCTCTCGTTTTGTCTATGACGAGGGGTATCTGAACGATACGGATGCCATCGCCATCGATCCCCTTGGCCTGCCCCTTATGTCGGAGATTCAGGAAACAGGCGGGCTGTTTTCGGTCTTTAACGACGCCTGCCCGGATTCCTGGGGCAAACACCTGCTGGACATAGAGGCCGAAGGACACGAAACCCAGGCAAAGCTCTTTGACTATCTTACCAGCCAGGATCTGGACAACAGGATTGGGGCTCTGGCCTTTGGTACGGACCGAAGCGGTCCCCAGCGATTTGATCCGCCCTGGCGACGAGAGGTTATCCCTGGCGCGCCGCTGAACCTTGATGAGATGATTAAGGTGGTTGATGCGGTCTTGGACAATGATGCCCTGCCTGAGCAGTATCGCCGCTTTCTGATGCGCGGTTCTTCGGTGGGCGGGGCGCAGCCTAAGGCGGTTGTTGACTATCAGGGCGCCCCCCATATCGCAAAATTTTCCCGCGACATGGAATATGTACCGGTCTGCAGAACCGAACGCGCCGCCATGCGCCTTGCCGCGAGATGCGATATCAGAGTCCCTGAATGCACCGTCATCGAAATTGGCGGGCGGGATGTCTTTCTGATCGAGCGGTTTGACCGAACGGCTACCGGCGGCCGCCGCCACCTGATCACCGCCCAAACCCTGATTGGTTCAGACGATATGATGAAGGGCTCATACGGGGCAATCGCTGATCATATGAGAAGGTTTTGCAGTCATCAACACTTACAGGCGGACCTGGAAGAGCTGTTTCGCCGGATGGTATTCAACATCCTGGTGAACAACCATGATGACCATTTGAAAAACCACGCCTTCATTTATGACGAAGCCTCCCGGGGTTACCGGTTGAGCCCGGCCTATGACATCGTGCCGCGGCCGCCGATCCAGATGGACGGGGAGGCGGAACGGTTGTCCCTTGGCGTGGGTGAGCGGGGCAAGAGAGCCACCATCGAAAACGCCTTGTCGGGCTATCGAAGTTTTGGCCTGAACCGTTCCCAGGCCCATCGCATTGTGGATTCCATGATCAGGATCGTGTCACGGAACTGGGTAATGGAAAACAAACGGGCCGGTGTTTCCGAAAAAGAGATACAAAAAATCAAGCCCTCATATAGCAAGAACCTGCACCACAGCGAACGCAGCCGGTAACCAGGCGGCAGCTTATTGTGTTCAGGGCCTACGGCCGAAACAACAACAGCTGGTATCGATTGCAAGCAAACGAAAACCTAGTGTTTTGTCAAGCCTCATCTGTTCAATCTTGCTTGTCCTTTTGGCTTCCCGGCATCAAAGCTCAGTCGCTTACATAGCAATGCTATGCGCCCTCTTTCGCGCCTTGCGGGAAACCAAAATTACGGCACAATGTTAGAACATCTGAAAATTGACATGACACTAAAGCACCAGCCTGCAAAGGCTTTCGGTTTTACCATTGGCAGCCGCTTGACAGCAACCATGGCTGTGTATTATAAGTGTTACATGTATTACGTGAAATACGTATTACTCTAAACAAAAAGCTCGCAACCTTGGGGGAAGCTTGCTGTAATAAGAGACAGTTCATCCTTGGGGGAGGAACAGTGGTGACTTCAATATCAATTCGACTTGACGAGAATATTTCTCAAAGACTCAATAACCTTTCAGCTAAAACTGGCCGCACTAAGTCGTATTATCTGCGAGAAATGATCGAACGGGGAATTGAGGACATGGAGGATTACTATCTTGCGATGACCGTGCGTGAGCGCATTCGCAAAGGAGAGGAGGCTGTCCATTCTGGTGCTGCTGTAAGGAGGGATCTTGACTTGGAAGATTGAATATTCTGACACGGCAAAAGGTCAACTCAGGAAGCTCGACAAACATATTGCTCATAAGATTTGTGACTACCTGGACGACGTAGCCAGCCTGGGTGATCCGCGCACGAAAGGAAAGGCACTGAAAGGGCCCCTTGGAGGTCTTTGGCGTTATCGAGTAAAAGGGTGGAGGGTAATTTGTGATATCCAAACCAGGGAAGTGATTGTTTTGGTATTGACAATTGATCACCGACGCAAAGTTTACGGAGGGCATTAGATCAATTTCCTGCCTGAAAATAATCATCACAAATATTACAAACCTCTTTAGGGAACCTTGAAAAACGGCCTTTCCGCCCAATCTTCGCATTGCTCAAAAACTTTATCCTGGCAATATCAGCCCGGCCTGCGGCAAAATTTTCCTCGCGCCCTGATCTTGAACGAAAACTCTCATTTTTCAAGGCTCCCTTATGTATCAAGAGTAACCGCCAACACCGTATCAGCTAGCTGGTACTTCAGTAAAAAGTCGGCGATTGTGCTAAATGTCGCCGTTGCCGGTGGTCCGGAATGGTCTGATGCCGCTATCTCGCTGGTAAAAACAGAGCCCGCAAACAGCGTGAATGGGCTGATCTCAAGTGGCTGAGCGACAAAGTAGGACCTGATACGATCCTTGATGGTCGGCACATCGGTTGTCTGATAGAGTGCCGCGATGATCACGTCAAGGGTGTGCTCGGTACAGTTCTGGTACTGTGAGGTAAATGGATTGGCGATTGCCGAGTACTCTTCCACATGCAATTTTTCCAGCCCCTGTTCGCGGACAAGGTCGAGAACTCTTTTCTGCAGCTCTGGGTTGAGCAGGATCACGCCTGCCTCGAGCAGCTGAGCGCCGGAGAAAAAATCCACCGCGAAATCTTGAACAAGCTCACTTCTGTCTGGTTTGTCAGGCCGCTGATAGAGGTTGTAGAAGGCGTATCCCGGGATCTTTCTGCCATCTTCGGTGGTGATGTGGGAGTAGATGGCAATACCGACGTGGGTGTAGAGAACAGCCTGTGGCAACTTGTCCCGTGGACGGCCAACGCGGGCGACGAGGGCGACCCGCGCCCCGTGTTCGGCCAGAGTCTTCTCCACCTTTTTGGCAAAGCGAATGATCTTATCCGGCTCATGAAAGAGCTGCTGGTTGTATTGGGTGCTTCCTGCCACACTGGGTGAGGCGCTTAGAACGATGAGCAAACCGAGCGCCCAGAGCGCGCTAAGCTGGACGGTCTTCACATCTTTCTCCTGATGGTTGCCAAGGTAGCGAGAGGACCCGCCCCGGGATGAATCGAGGCGGGTCTTCTCACGACAGGTTTGTGGCTTTCTGATGCCTACCGGAACGTGAAAAGATCAAGGGGCTGTTTTCAGGGCCTCATCCGGGGGACGGCCGGTTGTGAGCACCTCATCGGTGATCTCCAGTGGCCTACTGGCTGGCGCCGTCGCCACATCATGGAGTCCCTCCGCGATGGCCCCACCGACCTGGCCGACGGCCTCTACCGCGTAGAACGGAACCGCCGCCACCGCCGAGACCACCTGGCCGGTTGCGGCGATGGAGTTGGCGACGCTTGCCCCGGAGTGGGCGCTGGCTGCTCCAGACTCATTGAGCGCATGACCGCTGTAGGTCCGTGCTGCATGGCTGCTGACAGAAAAGACGCAGAGTGCGGCAATGGCCAGCAGTAGTGTTTGGAATCGTATCATAACATCCTCCTTGTGTTGTCGTGGCATGATTGCCCTTACTGTAAGGTTCCAAAGCAGGATGTATGCCAATAATGATATTTGTATAAAGTATTGATATTAATTAAGAAATAATTTTCTGTGCCAAAAATCCTTGGGAGGCAGTGTACGTAATATGTCTCTAACCAATACAAATTATGTAGAGCTGAACGGGAGCAGAAAGAGCAATACGACCAATACGGGGGTGTCATACCTGAATTTCTTCTTTTTTGTCTGTGAGGTATGATCTCCGTCTTGATTAAACCATCCGCGGCAGCATTGGATGGCAACCCGGCACCGCCTTTTCGCAGTCCGCGTGGCTGCCGGTCCTGCGCGCCCTGGGGGCGCAGGTATGGTCCGGAAAACTATTGTGGGTAAGCGGCGCGATGAGCAAATTCGATGGGCAGGGCAATATCACTGATGATCGCCTGAAGGAGCAGCTGAGCGCATACATGCGTGGCTTTACGGAATTTGTCGCCATGCTGAAAAAATAGGTGTTGGAGTATGGCGATTAATAGGCCACCGGCGACCCTCAGTTTTCAGGTTACAAAAAGCCCTTGTTGTATTACACTGTACTGCATGTAATACAATATCTGCCTATTGGAGGCCCCGATGACTTTGACTGTTCGATTACCGGACGAAATTAATAGCCGCCTCACCTCCCTTGCCCAACAAACGGGGAGATCGAAAAGCTTTTATGTCAGAAAGGCCATCGAGGAGAAACTTGAGGATTTGGAAGATTTATACCTTGGCTTGGCGATGTTGGAGAACGTCAAATCAGGGAAAGAAGAGGTCTTGAGTTCTGAGGAAATGTGGAGTGGCGTGGACGATTAAGTACACCAAAACCTTTCAGAAAGAGATCCGAAAATTAGACCGACCGATTCAAAACAAGGTGAAATCGTTCTTCGATGAATTAGTGACGACAGGCAATCCGCGCGGTAAGGGGAAACCATTAACTCAAAACCTTTCTGGACTCTGGCGGTATCGGATCGAGGATTTCAGGATCGTCTGCGCGATACAGGAAGATGAATTGTTGGTTCTCGTCCTCAGGATAGGCCATAGAAGCAAAATCTATCGAAAAAACACTCTTACGAGGTAGCAGGGAGAGCCTTAGGCCGGCCTGGTATGACCAGTTCCAGGTGGTGCCTGGTAAAATATCGTATTTCAAGACGTGCCCCCGTCCGCCCCTCCTCCTGCTCTGTTGCCCATCTCGATGAATGCGTTACTGTATTTTATATGAGCTGCCGTTTGGCGGTTCGCACACCAAACACGCAACCACGAGGTGAAAGCCATGGAAACCGAGAACAGGCTTGCGGATCTCAGCTTTGATGATGAAGGATTTCTTGAAGAAAATCAGCAATGGGACGAACAAATCGCCCTCCAGATTGCCAGACGCGAAGGATTAGATTCCCTTGATTCTGAACAGTTGGACATTATCAAGACCCTTCGCTCCCACTATCAAAAGCATCATAATTTCCCGATTCTGGCAAGCATCTGCAAGAAGGTGGGAAGCCGCTGGCGTGATTGTGTGGCGCGGGATTTCCATAACCCCATGATCGCCTGGAAAATAGCCGGGCTGCCCAAGCCCCCTAATATTTTCTTCAGCAGTTTTGACGGCGAGCATTATGTAGCCAATCCCAACTATTAGTACATCGTGGCGGGCCGCGGACGGTGTGATTCGCCTGTGCCGCGGCCCGCGGGTACTTTCACCCGAAAACTTTCTACGATGTTCAGTATAAATCACCAACTATTCAGTAGGTTAAGAACCCGGTAACCGATACGGCCCTGAAGTTCGGGGCGATAGCCGGGCAGTGGTGTGTCTCGTTATTTTCGCTGCTCTAATACCTGATGGCTTCGTAAAAACTCCAATTACGGTCATTACGGAGTTGAATCGAAATCCATAATTATTTGAAATTACTGGATTCCCGCTTTCGCGGGAATGACGTTAGCAAGCAAATTCAAGGTTTTTACGATTTCATCATACCTAACCCTACAACGAAAGTTATTTAAAATCCTTTAATGATCGAAGGCGTCGTCTTCGATGCGAAAGATACGCCCTGTGATTCTTAACCTGCACGCTCTCAATCAGCGCCAACATTGTCATGGCGTCATAGTGGGCGATTGGCAGAACCGTTTCAATCAACATCCTAAGCTGCGACAGAGTAATAGACGGCGTTTTTTTCCCCCAACCGTATCTTGAGGTGCCAAAGAAAAAAATGCCCCAGCATACATGTCAGAATATGATGATTCCAGCCGGAATATTTGCGAACTTCATAGTGGTCCATCCCCAGCTCTGTTTTCGTTTCTTCAAAGCATTGCTCAATAGCCCACCGCACTCCGCTCAGCCAGACAAACTTTGCAAGGCGAGTGCTTACCGGGGCGTTGCTGATAAAAAACGAATATTCCGGCTTGGGGCCGAGCGTTCGCTTGATGACCAACCACACTTCCTTTTCCGGCAATCCATCTTTTGACAATACAACCCGGCGCTTGGTGAATTCATACACAATAGGGCCTTTGGTGCCTTCGGAGACCTTTCGCCTGTACCAGAAGAAATCATTGATGCTTTTGGCAAGGTCGATGAACGCAATGGGGGCCTTTGAGGTATCTTCCAGAATTTTCCTGGTTTTGACCGTGCCCTTGTATTTGTATGTTTTTTCCCTGACGACGGGTCTTTTCAGCCAACAACGGGTGTCACTGGCCATGGATACAAAATAGGTGATCCCGGGAAGCCGATCAACCGCATTGATAAATTCGGGGCTTGAGCCATACAGGCTGTCGGTGGCAATGTATTTGAATGGAAGTATCCCCTCGTCTCGAATTGCAGTAAACATCTCAACCGCCAGTTGCGGTTTGGTTTTGAACTTGATGTTTTCGGGTAAAGCGCATTTTTCCCGTTTTGCGGCATAGTCTTTTCGCGAACCATTTCTCTGGAATAAAAAGCCGCTTGTCAATCAGGGCGTACCCCTGGGGGGAGGCATACGCCGCGAATACACCGACCTGACAATTATCCACCTTTCCAATGGTGCCACAGTATTGCCTGGCTACACCAATCGAGTCGGATCCTTTTTTCACAAAACCAGATTCATCGAAAATGAGAATGCCGTTTGGATCACCCATATCATCATTAACCAAAGTACGATACTTGCGGCTTATTTTATCTTCATCCCATTCCGCGACACTGATAAACCGCTGCATTGCTCGTATATTTCCGCCTGTGATATTAACGGCGATCGGTTCAATCGACTTCCTTTCAAGCTCACTGAATTGGCCGGCCATGTAATTAAAAAAATGCCCCCGCGACTCACTCCGGTGGAAACAGTCGGCAAAAATCTCATGATACCCTTCAAGTTCGGAATAAAAACCATCAATATCTTTTGTGGTGATCGAGAATTTCGGTATTTCGTACGTGTGCTCACCGGAACGAATTGACGACAACATAGGCCCACCTCCATGGTTTGGGTTATGTTGCGCAGTGTTACATATTGTGGCTATGATGTCAATATAAGTTTCGTTGTAGGGCTAATGACGGCTGGGACACACTCTGTTCCTCATTTCTGTTTTTCCCTTCAGTCGGATTTTTGAAAACATGCTATAGTGGCGCCCCACCTGTGGTGAGCGTTTGATTCAAAAACCCTTAAAGAGGTATGTGACTGATATGAAAGGTCTTGCAACACCGTGGGAAACACTCAGTGAATTGACTGCCGCCGGGACGAAATCGGCAATCATCGATTTTCTTGACCTGCTGGGTGCAGACGAGAGTGCGCGGGCGATTTCGCGCCTTTCGGAGGAAGGACGGCATCAGCTCTTTTCCAGGCTGGGTCCGGAGGAGGCCGCCAGCCTCATCGAGGGGTTCAGTGACACCCAGGCGGCCGATATCGTCGAGAATATGCCACTCGAGCAGGCGGCGGCAATCCTCGATGAGCTGCCCAGCGATCAACTGGCGGATGTCCTCGCCGAGATGCAGGACGGTGCCAGCGAGTCGATCCTTGCCAGCATGGAGAAGGAGGGCGCCGCCGAGGCCCGGATGCTGATGACCTATGCCCCGGATTGTGCAGGCGGCCTGATGATCTCAGAATTCCTGGCGTTCAGGGCGGAGGACACCATCCGGGATGTGCTCAAGGATCTACAGGAAAATCAGCAAAAGTATAACAGCTATAATGTCCAGTATTTTTATGTGGTGGATTCCGGCGGCCGGCTGACCGGCGTGATGCGCATGCACAACCTGCTGTTTTACTCGCGGGAGACGCAACTGGGCGACATCATGATCACGTCGCCGCTGTCGCTGCCGGACACCGCTTCTCTCAATGAATTGAAGAATTTTTTCGACGAGCACAAGCTGTTCGGCGTGCCGGTTGTCGATGGTGACCGGCGTCTGGTGGGAGTCGTTCTCCCCAGTGCCGTGGAGGAGGAGTTCAACAAACAGAAAACCAAGGCGTTTCTGCGGTTGAGCGGTATCATCGGCGGCGAAGAATTCCGCACCATGCCGCTGATGGCCAGATCCGGGCGCCGGTTGTCGTGGCTGAGCATGAATATCGTGTTGAATATTATCGCGGCAAGCGTTATCGCCCTCTACCAGGACACCCTGGCAGCAGCCATAACCCTGGCGGTGTTTCTTCCCATGGTCAGCGATATGAGCGGCTGCTCGGGCAATCAGGCGGTCGCCGTTTCGATGCGGGAGCTGGCGCTGGGCCTGGTGAAGCCCGGCGAGATTGTATGGGTTGTGCTCAAAGAGGCGCGGGTCGGCATCATCAATGGGGTGGTGTTGGGAATCCTGCTTGGCCTGGTTGCATTTTTATGGCAGAAAAACGTGTGGCTCGGGCTCGTCGTGGGTGGGGCGCTGGCGGCAAACACGCTTGTCTCGGTGATGCTGGGCGGCGCCTTGCCGCTCCTGCTCAAACGGTTGAAGATGGATCCCGCCCTGGTTTCAAGCCCGCTGTTGACCACGGTAACCGATATGTGCGGTTTCTTTTTTGTGCTCAGCTTTGCGGCGGCGGTCCTGCCGAAACTCACCTAAGCGTGATCGTGCCGACCAAGGGGTTCAGACGTTGCTGGCCGGTGGCTCCTGCCCTTCGGCGGCAGCGGGGTCATCGTTATTGTCGTCACGGCGCGGGTCGATGAGGACGGCCGCCGGGGATGTCCCTTTCATCGCCACGAAGGCGCTGTGGTCTTCGGCGGCTACGACCGTGATCATTTCCTTACGGCGCAGATAGAAGATTATCGCGGCGGCTCCCAGCGACACCGCGGCGCAATAAGAAAAGAAGCCGTAGCCGGTGCCGGTGGCGCTTATTGTCACTGAGGCCGCCACCGGCCCGATGGTTGCGCCGATGCAATAACAGAGAAGCAGAACCGAACTTACCGGGACGATATCGGCCTGCTCGAACAGGTCGTGCGCTCTGGCCACTGATACCGGATATATCGTGAACGCCAGGCCGCCGAAGAGGATCATGGACACGAGAAAGAGGGGGAATGCGAACTCGGCGATAAAGACGATCAGGGTCGCGGTTATCGCCACCGCCAGGCAAAGCAGGGCCAGCATGTAGGTCCGGTCGAACCGGTCGGATAACGCCCCGGTCGGCCATTGCAGTACCAGCCCGCCGAATATGGTGACGCTCATCACCGTCGACAGCTGCGCCACCGAAAGACCGACAAGATGGCAGAAAACCGGCACGATTGCGTAGATGGCGCTGTTGAGCAGACCGGCCAGGAAGCAGCCGAGCATGGCGACGGGCGCCTTCCGGAACAAGCGGCGCAGGTCGAACCTTTCGAAAGTGGGAAGTTCCGGGTGGATGGATCGGGTTACGGCCACCGGCACGATGCACAGAACAAGCAACAGACTGACGATGAAAAACATCCTGGTGTCCTGAATCGGGCCGAAGTTCAGGAGATACTGGCTCGCCCCCATGCCGAAGTAGCTGACAATCATGTAGACCGACATCACCCGGCCCCGAAAGCTTGGCGCCGTGCACTCGTTGAGCCAGCTCTCGATGACGGTGTAGAGACCGATGGTCGACAATCCCGCTAAAAATCGCAGTACACTCCAGAGCAGTGGGGACACGTATAACCCATGCAGGATGACAACCGCGGTGGTCGTTGCCGCAAAAGCGGCAAATGCCCTGATATGGCCGACGCTTCTGATCAACCGGTGGCTGTTCAGCGCCCCGATGCACATCCCCAAGAAGTAGGCGGCCATGACAAGGCCGATTACCTGGGTCGGGACGTTGTCGACGGTCAGGCGAAGCGGCAGATAGGTCCCCAGCAGCCCGGTTCCCGCCATGAGCAGAAAAACGGAAGCGTAGAGGGTTATGAACGGCGTGACGATCAGGTTCATGAGGCGACTTTGCTGACTGAGCCTTCAACGGGAACGTCCCCTGCAATCCCTTGTCGGCGGGGTATGTCCTGCCCCCATTCCTGTTTTTTTTTGCACAGCGCAGCCGCTCTGTGACTCCGGCCCGCCTTGTTCATCCATCCCCTCGTTTGCACGATGTTTTCCGGTACCAACGGTACCCTATTTGAGGTCGTTTGTGATGTAAAGCACTATATTGATCCAATGAAAAAAAGAATCTGGATGGTCGGTGACTAATTCGGGAGGACGCGACACCCAATTTTCTTCTTTTTTGTGTGAGGTTGATCCCCGCCCCGATTTCGGAGTTCGAGATTTCCCGTACGTCCCGCTCAGAGCTTCCGGGTAATGTAAAAACCGTAGCTGTAGTAGTTTTGATACTTTTCATACAGGGCGATTTCTACCTTTTCCCCCTCGACAATTTCTCGGGCCGGGCTGCTTGCCCCGGAGCGCTGGAGAAATGAAGCAAAGCCGCGTTGCAACGGGTGGTAGTAGTTATCGAGCCAACAGTTCGCGGGCAGATAAAAATACCCCTCTGGGCTGTAGCCGTGGCGTTCGAGGATATTGATCTTTGCCGAGGCCAGATCGACCTCGGGATATTCCGCCTCCCAGTGGGATTGTAGCGCGACCGGTCGTTCCGCACTGAGCCAGGTGAGCTCCGAAACAACGAGTGCCCCACCCGGCTTCAAAAACCGTCTCAACGCCGATACGCCTGCTTCAAAGCCGATGAGATAGATCGCCCCTTCCGACCAGATGACATCGAATTGTTCATGGTCGAACGGCAGCGCATCCATGGAACAGTTCAGGGTGGTTATGGCGGGCGCAACCTGATCTTGGTGGGCCCGGACCTGAAGTTCTTCAAGAAACTCCGGAATCAGGTCGACAGCGGTTATCTTAGCGTCCAACTTCCGGGCGAGCTGGATGGTCGAGGCACCCGTGCCGCAACCGATATCGGCAATCGTTAGAAAACGTGAGCGATCGAGTCCGGCCAGCATCATGGCCTTATCTGTCTCAGCCGTACCGCCGGGGCCCTGCCTGGGATTTGACCGATGCAGATCAATCAAAAGTTGCAAATATTCTTCGTCCATAGTTTTTTCTCATTTGCGCTTTGTCATTGCGTCAGGGCAATACTCTAAGGCAGTCTCCTCAGGGTGGAGCGATGAGGGTGTGGCCGAGGTAAAGGGTGATGCTGCGATACCCCATCCCGCCCATGGTGACGTCAAAGTCGCCCACATGTTCTATTGATTTAAAAGCTTGAGCCATTTCATCGGGCATGGTACGGCCAGCAAGCAGGACAATGAGACCGTCCCAGCCACGCTTCTGCTCGACTCCCGGCCAGAGATCGTACTGGGAGTCGGGCCGCCGGTGCGGCGGGGTATATTTGAACACCCGGGGCTGGTCGGGCAGGTAGAAGGCCAGCTCACTGGTCAACTGGCGGCTCTGGGTGAGTACGAAGGTCATCTCCGGGCGCGGCAGCCTGGAGAGTACCGCTCCCACCTCCCGGCCCATTTCACTCCAGCCGTGCAGGCGGCGGGTGGGGTCAAGCTTGGCGCCGCCAAGACTCAGACCATCGATGGCAAAAGGCATGGCGTAGGTGAGCAGGGCAAGAACGAAACCCACTGCGACGCCGGGCTTGAAGAGACGTCGCAATCGATCGACTGAACTTCCCGAGGAAATATGGCCGGTTGCCCAGCCCGCCAGCAGGATCATCCCGGCCGGGTAAAAGGCTGCCGGCCAGTTGGGATGAACCCGTTGGCGCAGGCTCATCAGGGTGATGACAACCAGTGGCACGATTGACAAAATCAGCAGGAGCCGGGTAGAGCGCTCACAACTTCGCCACTTAATGACGAGCGTTGCGGCGAAGGTGATAAGTAGAAAATAGGTGAGTGGTGAAATCAGCAGAAACTGGCTGCCGACAAATTCACCGAAGGTGATAAGAAAGAAAAAGCCGCCCTGGCGGTTTCCCTCAAAATGGTGGGCGGTATGGCGCAGGGTTATCCAGTCGTTGCCGATGTTCCACCAGATTACTGGGGCAAGAAACGCAAACGCGCCGATAATGGCGAGAGTCAGAGCCGGCTTTTTCAGGATGAACCGATCGGTCGGGCTGAGTGCCAGAAAGAGCAGGAGTAGGGGTGGAAAGGCCATCATCATCTGTTTACTCAAGATGCCCAGACCTATACAGAAGGTAGTGGCCAGCCACCAGCGGGCCGGTGAGCCGGAGTGCGCGTGCTCAGTCTCAATGGCCCGCCAGATGGTATAAAGGGCCAGCGACCAGCAACAGAGCAGCGGTGCGTCGATGGTCATCAGCAACCCCAGCGCACAGGCCCCCGGTGCGGCGGTCGCCGCCAGCGCCGCCCACAAGGCAGTTCTGCTGTCATACATCTGTTGTGCGACAAGAAACAGACCAATCAGTCCGACACTGGTGAGCAGCGCCGCCGGCAGCCGCACCGCCAGAACCGACGAGCCCAGCAGGCTACCGGAAATCAGGTTGAGCCAGGCCACCATGGGGGGTTTGCTGAAGTATCCCCAGTCGGGGATTCGCGACCAGTCCCAATAGTATGCCTCGTCCGGGGCGAGATCCAGCGGCGCCAGAATGATAAAAAGGATCCTCCACAGAGTAAGCACCGCAATGAAGACAATGAACCATCTCTGATGGGTATCGGTAGTGCGGGAAAGAGCAGGGGTAAGAGACATAGTATACAAAGAGGGTGGTGAGGATGCGATAGCGATAAGAGGGTACCCTGATAAACAATTATCTTCTGGTAGACAATGGTATTCAGGCACCGATGGCAACGTGCGCCTACATAGCACTCCTGCCCCTGATGTGCAAGCCTCCACGGTTTTTTGGCGGTCAATGAACCGAGCCGGTAGCGATTTCCGTACGGCCATGGTACCTGTTGGGGTGGAACAGAGGTTTTTATCGATCTGTCAAGGTGCGAAGAAAGCCCTTGCCAACAATACATGAGGGCCCCGGTCGGGGTAGGAACAGATGAGTAAAAGTTTTTTTACTATGGGAGTGATCCCGTTGCTGCTTGCCGCGGCGGTTACGGTCCCGTTTTATATCTGGGATATCGATCTGATCGCCCAGAGTTATTTTTACCAGGACGGACACTGGTATCTGCGCAACAATAAGGCGTTAAAACTATTATATGACTATGGACCGATTCCCGGCCTTGCGGTCGCCGTCATCGGGTTGTTGATTTTTATCGTCGGCCTCTTTTTTACATCCATGCGAAGAACCCGGCGTGTCGGTCTGTTTCTTGTGCTGTTTATGGCAGTTGGCTCGGGCCTCGTGGTCAATGCTCTTTTCAAGGAGTATTGGGGGCGGCCGCGGCCCCGTGAAGTTATCGAGTTCGGCGGCGCCATGCACTATATCCCGCCGCTGAAACGAGGCGAATTGATCCTTACCACCGAAACCACCCAGATGCTGGAAACCAGAGAAGGGGCGGTGGCCTGGGATTATCTGCGCAACATCTATAAAATAAAGGGTGAGTATAATTCGTTTCCGGCCGGCCACGCCTCCGTCGGTTTTTACCTGATGTTCGGATTTTTTATCTGGCGCGGCAGGGGCTTGCGATTGGTATCACTGGCGGTGGGGATAGGCTACGGCATGGCCATGGGGTTGGCCCGTACCGTGCAGGGCGCCCATTTTCTCAGTGATGTCATCTGGGCCGGATTTATTATGTATTTCACCGGCCTCGTTCTCTATTGGGTGATTGGTCTGCAGCGGACGTCACAACCCCGGAAGTATGTCATCTAAGGGGGTCGGGAAGATTGCCGATTCGTCCGCCAAAAAGAAATGACATCGTACCCTTCGACAGTGATGGCTTCGTAAAAAACCCAATTACGGTCATTGTGGAGTTGAATCGAAATCAATAATCATTTGGAATTACTGGATTCCCGCTGCAGCCTGTCCTTGAGTGTTGTTATCGAGGGCGGGAATGACGTTAGCAAGCAAATTCAAGGTTTTTACGAGTCCATCGACAGTGAATTTTTCAAAGCGCAACATTGATGATTTTGCCTGCACCTGCGGTGCTCTGGCCTGTTTTTTTACCCCGCTCTCGACCTCGTTTATGGCGCTGTTTTCGGTATTGGCCATTGTCGGCTGGCTTGCTGCCGGACGTTTTCGTGCCGCGCTTACGGTTGTGCGGTCCCATCTATTCATCACCGTGGCCCTGGTGCTTTTCGGGGTGATGATTGTCTCCATACTCTATTCGGCGGCACCCGCAAGTGAGGCGCTGAGTACTTTGAAAAAATACCGGGAGCTGCTGCTGCTGCCGATTTTTGCCTCTCTGTGGATGGGCCGGCGCCGCTATGGTGTTCTTGCCGAAAATTTTTTTGTTGCCGGGTGCATCGTTCTGCTCGTTATTTCCTACGCAATGGCCGCGGGTATCCTGCCGCTGGAGCGCTACGGTGACTCGATCGTCTTCCACATCACTCACAGCTTTTTCATGGCGGTGCTCGGGTTCTGGGCGCTGCACCGTTTTTTCGAGGGGGGACGATTTACCTATTTCTGGCTGGCGGCGGCGGCCGGGGCGGTTGTCAATCTCTTTTTCCTTGCCCCGGGCCGAACCGGTATGCTGGTGTTTTTTCTCTTGATGGTGCTTTTGCTGGTGCAGCGTTGTTCCGCCAGGGTAGTGGCCGGCGGCCTTATCGGGCTGGCTCTGGCTGGAGTGACCCTCTACACCGTCTCGGACAATTTCTCCAAACGTCTCAACCAGGTGGTCGCGGAGATTGAGATGCATGAGCCGGGGGGTTCGAAGACCTCCATCGGACAGCGTTTCGACTGGTGGCTGGTGAGTGTCGATCTCATTGCAGAGCGGCCGCTGTTTGGCCATGGCATCGGCTCTTTTGAAACGGTTCAAGGCGAAAAAATTGAAGGTACCGACATTACCCCCACCGATAACCCCCATAACGAATACCTCTTTATCACCACCCAGCTTGGGCTGCTGGGCGGACTGCTTTTTGCGGCGCTGATCACCACCCAGCTCTGGTGCGCCAGGAGTTTGACGCCTGCCAAAAGGCGGTTGATGGAGGGCGTCGTGGTCGCGTTTTTCTCCGGATGTCTGATGAACTCCTTTCTGTTTGACTCGCTGCAGGGGCATTTCTGGCTCTTTCTTTCGGCTGCGCTGCTCTCAAGCGGCGACAAACTGAGGTCAGAGTAACAGGTAATTATCACGGAGAAACTGCTCTTGTGAGAATCAATGTGCGAAGAGCTTTGAGAATGGCATTGGGGAAGATTAATTTTTCTCCGCCCTCATTTAGTGTGAAGATCAGTACCCGGATTTTTCTTACCTATCTCATTATATCCACCATCTGTTTCTATTATCCCTTTCGCTGGGTGCTCGATACCATGCGTACCCGCTACCTCGAGGCGGTGGAGGACCCGCTGGTGGATCAGGCGGAAATTCTGGCCGCCATGGTCGGCGCTCAGATGACGGCGGGCGACTTTGCCGTTGAGCAGTGGGCGAATATCTTCGCGCACAGCTACCAGAAAGAATTGCATGCGCAGATTTATGATCTGGAAAAGCGGGCGGTTGATGTCCTTGTCTACCTGACCGATGATGCCGGCACAGTATTGTTTCACTCCACCGACCCCGACCAGGTCGGGGCGGATTTTTCCTCCTGGCGCGATGTCTCCCTCACCCTTGCCGGAAGCTATGGGGCCCGTGCCAGTCGGGGCGGGACGGTCGCTGATGATGCTATGGTGATGTATGTAGGGGCGCCGATAATGGTGAATAATCAGGTCGCCGGGGTGCTCAGCGTGGGCAAGCCGACCACCAATATTTCCTGGTTCGTCGAGCATGCCAAGCTCAAGGTATTGCTGCTGGCCCTGCTGGCGCTTGGCCTCAATGCACTGTTTGGTTTTTTGGCGGCGCGTTGGCTCACCCAACCCATTAATCGGCTCACCGCGTATGCCAGACGGATCAAGGGTGGTGAACGCCCGCCGTTTCCACAACTGGGATCAAGCGAGATTGGTGCCATGGGGCGGGCATTCGAGGAGATGCAGGAGGCGCTTGAAGGCAAACGGTATGTGGAGACCTACATTCAGCACCTGACCCATGAAATCAAAAGCCCTATTTCGGCTATCCAGGGGGCCGCCGAGCTTCTCCACGAGCCCATGGATGATGAACAGCGGCGCCGCTTTCTCGGCAACATTGAACGGGAGGCGCACCGGATGCAGGCGGTGGTGGAACGGATGCTGGAACTGGCGGCCCTGGAAAATCAGAAAACATTACTGAAAGCCGAGTGGGGGGCGGTGGATGCACTTATCGATGGGGCCGTGCAGCGGGTCGAACAGGCGGCCGCCGCCAAGGAGTTGAGCTTTACCATATCGGTTGCCTCCGGCGCGAAGATATACGGCGATCAGTTACTGCTCCATCAGGCGCTGGTCAACCTGCTCCAGAACAGTGTGGACTTCAGCCCCCAAGGCGCCGTCATTGCCGTTTCATGTACGGTGACGGGATCAGTCTGTCACCTGCGCGTTGCCGATCAGGGGCCGGGTATTGCCGAGTTTGCCAAAGAGCGGGTATTTGAAAAGTTTTTCTCCTTGCAGCGCCCCGATACCGGCCAGAAAAGCACCGGACTCGGGCTCAATTTCGTGCAGCAGGTGGCCATCCTGCATGGCGGCGCAATCACTTTTGACGATTCGGTCACTCGTGGAGCCCGGGCCGTGTTGAGCATCGACCGGCCATAAAGACCACCGTGCTCCTTTATGGTGACGATTGCTGTGGAGGCTCGGCGCCGGTTTCGCGCGCCTCCGTTGTCCGGCATTTTTTCAATTCCGCATAGGGGGTGCTTGCATCGGTGACAACCGATTCGAACATCTTCAGTGGATCAGCGGTGAAGTCTTCGCGGACGGCGAGATCAAATTCCAGCGTGCGGTCGTATCTGTTGAGCAGGTGCTGACGGCTCCATCGTGTGAGATAATGGTGGATCAGTTCCGGTAGCCTGGTGTATACCGTTTCCAGCGGGTATGGATCGGTGAAGCCGGTGGCCTGCAACCGAGCGCAGGAAAGCGTCTGAGTGCGGTAAAAAGCGCCGAGAAACATCAACTCCGGCGGCAGCGCCCCTTTCACGCCCACCTTTGTCAACCCTCGCAGAGTCGCCTGCAGTACCCGTTTGCCGGAACGGGCCATCCAGTATGGCATGAAGATTTTTTTGGGCCGACCGATCCCCAGGTGTTTTCTGATTGTCAAGGCCAGATCGGCAAGTTCCACCGGTTCCGGATCCACGAAATTGAAAGTCTTGCCGCTGAACTCGGCGCGGTTGTCGAGCAGGTAATGGATCAGATAGGGCAGTTTGTGTGAATTCGAATAGGAATGTCTGACGCCCGGCCTGGTGAGCAGAAACGGCATCGATTCATCGGCGATGGTGAAAAGCAACCGGTGAAATCCCTGAATTTTGTTGTCACGCTTGCCGTAGACGATGGATAACCGGATGCAGGTATGATCCAGGCCATGTTCATGGGCCATGTAATTCAAGGTCATCTCGGCCATGAGCTTGGACTTGGCGTAATTGCTCAAATGCGGAGCCAGAGCGACGCTCTGGTCCTCGTCGAGATTCTCTCCCGGCGGCAGGGTCGCCGCCGAGCTCAGGTGAACGTAGGGAATCTTTAAGGCCGCCGCCGCTCTAGCGATGCGCAGGGCGCCGAAGTAGTTGATTTCGCAGGCCAGTTCAGGATCAGCGATAATGTTGGCGATGGCGGCGTTGATGACGAATTCGGGGCGCACCTCCAGCAGATAATCCTGAATGGCTTCGCAATCCTTGAGTGACACTTTCTTGCTGCTGGGGGCGCGCAGATCGACGGTACCTCGCTTTTTCAGCGAGAAGTACCTGATGATCGAGCCGCCGATCAATCCCGATCCGCCGAACAATACCCCACGTCGTTTATTCATCGCCTGATACCTGCCGGACAACCGGTGGAGAGAGTCGGCCATCGGGATGATGAAAAAACAGGGCGGCCATGGAACCGCTCATGTAAACCGTTAACTTTGAGCCTCGGTCAAAGCGTGCGCTGTTGCGCTCCTTCCGGCAAATATAGCAGTAAATCTTATATAGTCAATAAGTTTTTCTGATGCAATGGCCGTTGTGCCGGCCCCTCCGTTTTCCCGCGGTCGCCATGATAAAGCGGATGAACAACCGTTTCTTCTCAGGCGTGGGTTAAAAAATCTGCTTGTGACGGCGAGTTTTCCACGACCTGAGATGAACCGAGCAGGTCGTAAACCGGCGGGCGATAGTGGCGACGTCGAGTGTGGCAGGGTTTCACCAGCAGGCGGGCGACAACTTGATAATTCTTGGTAGAGTTTACGTAAGGTGCGTAAAAATAGAAAATATAGAAACGTTGTGGCCGCTTGAAAAAAGGCTGCGAAAGGTGAAATTGAAGGTCACTATATATTATAATAACAATAATATAAAAGGTTTTTGTCAGCGTCTTTGGCTCGTTTTAGTGATGTGGCGTCAGAAAATGATATTTTGTATTGATCTGAACGTAAAAGTGAAATATAACGAACTGAGGTGCGAAGTCCAGCGTAGTGCGGCTACGGGCTCAGGGAGGCGGCATGGATTTTCTGGCATATCAATCAATACCGGCGATTTTGCAGGAAAACGCGGCGCGTTTTGCCAAGCGCACCGCGATCAGCTACAAAAAGCGCGGCGTCTTTCTTTCCCTCAGCTTCGCCGAATTCTACGATCGCGTTCTGCTCCTTGCCCGTGGGCTGCGCAAGGCAGGCGTCAAACCGGGCGACCGGGTGGCAATCTTTTCGGAGAACCGGCTGGGCTGGGCCATTTCCGATTTCGGCGTGCAGTGCGCCCGCGCCGTCACCGTGCCCATCTACGCCACCAGCAATGGCGAACAGGCGGCCTACATCATCGATCATTGTCAGGCCAAGGTCGTCTTTGTCTCCACCAAGGCCCAATACGAAAAGCTGCTGGAAGTGCGTGATGCAATCCCGAATGTCGAGCTGGTGGTTTCCTATGAGCGGTTTATGGGGGATCGATCCTTTCCGGTCTATACCCAGTATCAGCTCTCCGAGGTCTCCATGCCGCTCACCGATGAAGAACGTCATGAGCTTGAATCCGATATCAGCATGATTGCCCATCAGGATATCCTTACCGTTATTTATACCTCCGGTACCACCGGAGTGCCCAAGGGCGTTCTGCTCACCCAATACAATGTCTTAAGCAACGCCTACTATGGGCTGCAAAAAATCGGAATTATCAAGAAGGATGAGACTTTTTTGAGTTTTCTGCCGCTCTCCCATATCCTCGAGCGTACCGCCGGCTATTATTCGCCGCTGCTCAGCGGCCAGCACGTGGCCTTTGCCGAGGATGTGCGAAAGGTGATGGAGAACATGACCGAAATCAGACCTACCTGGATGGTGAGTGTCCCCAGGCTTTTTGAAAAAATTCACTCCCGCATCTATGATCGCGTGTACCAGTCCGGTTCATTGCGGAAAAATCTCTTTCATCGGGCCATTGCGGTGGGCAGGCGCTATGTCTATCTGCGTCACGTGAAAAAGCAGCCGGTAGGCCTGCTGGGGCTCTATTACCGGATATTTGATCTGCTTGTCTTCAAAAAGATACGGGCCCGTTTCGGTGGCCGGATCAAGGGCTTTATCTGCGGCGGCGCGCCGCTTGATCAGTCCATCAATGAGTTCATGTGGGCCATCGGTCTGCCGGTCTATACCGGCTATGGCCTTACCGAGACCAGTCCGGCATTGACCCTCAGTGTTCCCGGCGAAGTGCGTTTTGATTCAGTGGGTAAAGCGTTGCCGAAAACGGAGCTAAAGGTGGCCGCCGATGGTGAACTGCTTGTCAGAGGCGAGCAACTTATGCGCGGCTACTACAAGAACGAGGAGGCCACCGCGGAAAGTTTCGTGGACGGCTGGTTCAAAACCGGTGACATTGCCCGGATCGATGATGAGGGCTTTGTCTATATCGTTGATCGGAAAAAAGAGATCATCATTACCGCCGGCGGCAAAAACATTGCTCCGCAACCCCTGGAAAACGACTTGCGCCTGGACAAGTTCGTCTCCCAGGCCTTCGTCTTCGGTGATCGCAAACCGTATCTGGTGGCCCTGCTCACGCCCAATCTCGAGCGCCTGCTTGACTGGGCGAGGGCAGAAGAGATCAGCTTTCTCGACATCGATGAGCTGGTGAAAAATCAGCGTATCATCGAAATGTATGGTCGCCGGGTCGATGAGATGAACAGGGGGCTGCCGTCTTATTCCACCATCAAGCGCTTTGCCCTGCTTTCCCGGGAGTTCTCCATCGAGGGGGGAGAACTTACCCCGACCCTGAAGATCAAGCGCAAGGTTGTCTACGAGATGTACAAGGAAATTATCGAGGAGCTCTATCTCGGCACCGGCAGTGGCCTGGTGTTTGCTCAAACATCCAGCAACGGAGAACAATCATGAAACAGATCAATCGGGTGGCGGTGCTCGGCTCGGGTGTGATGGGGGCTACCATCGCGGCGCATCTGGCCAATGCCGGCCTGGAGGTGTTGATGCTCGACATGGTTCCGTCTTCTCTTACCGAGGCCGAACAGGCGGCTGGCTTAAGCCTGGATGACGGAGCCGTACGTAACCGGCTGGCGGCTGAGGGCCTGGCCGGTCTTGCCACCATGAAACCGGCGCCATTTTTTATTCCAGGCTATGCGGAGCGGATTGAGATCGGCAATTTCAACGACGATCTGAACAAACTCGGTGACTGCGACTGGGTCATCGAGGTGGTGGTGGAGAAGATGGCCGTCAAACATGAACTGCTCACCACCATTGCCCCGCATCTTAACGCCGATTGTTATCTCACCACCAATACCAGTGGTCTGTCGGTCAATGAAATGGCTCAGGTGCTTGCGCCCGATCTGCGCAAACGGTTTCTGGTCACCCATTTCTTCAATCCACCGCGGTACATGCGGCTCATGGAGATTATCCCCGGCCGCGACACCGATCCCGCCGTTGTCGCTTTTCTCGCCGAGTTTATCGACCGGCGGCTGGGCAAGGGGATTGTCTTTGCCAAGGATACCGCCAATTTTATTGCCAACCGGATCGGTACCTACGCGATATTTCGGGCCATCCAGCATATGATGGAGATGGGCCTCAGCGTGGAAGAGGCCGACGCGGTTCTCGGTCCGCCCACCGGACGCCCCAAAAGCGCCGCGTTTCGTACCGCCGATCTGGTGGGGCTCGATACCCTGGCGCATGTGGCAACCAATTCATTTGACACCCTTGTTGATGACGAGGAGCGGCAGGTATTTGCCCTTCCCGATTTCATGCGAACCATGCTCGACGAGGGCAGCCTGGGCAACAAAGCGGGCCGGGGTTTTTACAAAAAAGAGACGGTGGAGGGCGCCCGCCGGATATCTTATTATGATTATCAGACGGGCCAATATCTGCCCCTGCGCAAGAAATCCTTTGGCTCGGTTGCCTCAGTCAAGCAGATCGATGACCCCGGCCGCCGTATTCAAACGTTACTGGCAACCCCTGACCAGGGTAGTGAATTCGGCTGGCGCTGCCTGCGCGACACCCTGCTTTACGCCTTTAAACGAATTCCCGAAATTGCCGATGACGTGGTCAATATCGACCGGGCCATGCGCTGGGGGTTCAACTGGGAGTTGGGGCCGTTTGCGATGTTTGACGCCATCGGCGTGACCGCGTTTGTCGAACGCGCCGAACGGGACGGTATCACGGTGCCCGCCGCACTCAAGGAGATAGAGAGTTTTTACCGGGTGGGCGATGACGGTACGCCCCTGTTCTATGATTGCCGAGTCGGTGAATACAAAAACATCGACGCCATGCCGGGCCGTATCAAACTCTCTATTCTCAAGGATGGCGGCAAGGTGGTGGAGCGCAACAGCGGAGCGGCGGTAATCGATCTGGGTGACGGGGTGTTCTGCCTGAGCTTTCACTCTAAGATGAATGCCATCGGCGCCGATACCCTGAGCATGACCCACAAGGCGATAGCGCGGGCCGAACATGAGGGGATCGGTCTGGTGGTGGGCAACCAGGCGCCGAACTTTTCGGTGGGCGCCAACCTCATGCTGCTTGCCGTGGCCATTGCCGAAGGCGCCTATGAGGATGTTGCCATGGTGGTGCGAGGGTTTCAAAAGGCAACCATGGCCCTCAAATATGCCAAGGTGCCGGTGGTAGCGGCGCCTTTCAACCGGGTTTTGGGCGGTGCCTGTGAGTATTGCCTGCACGCCGATGCCATTGTCGCCCATGCCGAGACCTATATGGGCATGGTGGAAGTGGGGGTCGGCCTGTTGCCGGCCGGCGGCGGCACCAAGGAAATGTGCGTTCGGGCGGTGGAACTGGCCACCCGCTACGATACCGATGTCCAGCCGTTCATCTTCAAGCATTTCAGGCAGATCGCCATGGCCCAGGTGTCCATGGGCGCGGCCCAGCTTGCTGATCTGAACTACATGCGCAGCGGCGACACCATCACCATGAACAGTGATCGGCTTATCTTTGATGCCAAAGAGATGGTCAAGGCCCTAGCGGTGAATTACCGGCCGCGCCGGCCGCTGACCGCCATCGCCGCCCCGGGCCGCTCTATTGCGGCAAGTATCAAGAGCCAGCTGTGGAACATGCAGGCCGGCAATCAGATTACCGAGTATGAGGCATATATGGGCGGAGCCATTGCCGAGGTTATCTGCGGCGGTGACGTCAATCCCGGCACGCCAATCTCTGAGCAATACCTGCTCACATTGGAGGTTGAGCATTTTCTGAAATTGTGCGGAAACCCAAAAACTGCACAACGTATCCAGCATATGCTTAAAACCGGCAAACCGTTGCGCAATTAATTACGAGGTACCTTATGAAACCTGCCTATCTGGCCGCGGCCTACCGTACCCCGGGATGCCGGGCAAACAAGGGAAAACTCAGGGATCAGCGCCCCGACGATCTGGCCGCCGCGGTAATTGCCGGCGCCATCGAGCGGGTCGCCATCGACCCCGCCACCATTGATGATGTCTACCTCGGCTGTGCCTTTCCTGAGGGGGAGCAGGGGATGAATGTCGGCCGCATCGCCGCCCTCAAGGCGGGGCTGCCGGTTACGGTGCCGGGTCAGACGGTGAACCGATTCTGTTCATCGGGGTTGCAGGCAATCGCCCTGGCGGCGGATCAGATCTCGCTGGGGCGGGCCGCCTGCATCGTCGCCGGCGGGGTTGAGTCGATGTCGACTATTCCCATGGGCGGCTTAAAATACAGCGCCAATCCCGGCCTTGTCGCCGAGCATCCGGAATTTTACGCATCCATGGGGATCACCGCCGAACTGGTGGCGGCACAATACGGTATTGACCGGGCCGCCATGGACGAATTTGCCGCCGCCAGCCATGGTAAAGCGGCAGCTGCCATCGAACGGGGCGCGTTCAGCGATGAGATCGTGGCGCTCACCGTTGAGCGCACCTCACTTGACGGCACCAAAGTGAACAAGAAAAGCGAGACCGTATCCATCGATGACGGGGTGCGTCCCGAGACAACCGTTGAAAGCCTTGCAAAACTGCGACCCGCCTTTAAGCAGAACGGTGCGGTGACGGCCGGCAACTCGTCGCAGATGACCGATGGCGCGGCCGTATCGGTGGTGGTTTCGGAAGACTATCTGAAGCAGCATAAGCTTGAGCCGATCGCTCGTTTCCTGGGCTTTGCGGTGCGCGGAGTGGCCCCTGAAATCATGGGTATCGGCCCGATCAGCGCCATTCCCGCGGTATTGGAACAGGCCGGCGTAGCGTTGGCTGATATCGACTTGATCGAGCTCAATGAGGCCTTTGCCGCCCAGTCACTGGCGGTGGTCAATGAGCTTGGCCTGAACCGGGAAACTCTCAACGTCAACGGCGGCGCCATTGCCCTGGGGCATCCGCTCGGTTGCACCGGCGCCAAGTTGACCGCCACCTTGCTGCATGAAATGGGGCGGCGTGGCGCCAAAACCGGGTTGGTTTCCATGTGCATCGGCGGCGGTATGGGTGCTGCCGGATTATTTGAACGGCTATAAGGGATCTGGTGGGAGGACACCATGAATGCGACAATTGAAACCATTGAAAAGGAAATTTTACGGGGCGGGGAATACCTGATTACCGATGTATCGAGCGAGGGTGTATTCACCCCGGAAGATTTCAGCGATGAACAGAAACAATTCGCCGAGACAACCGAGCAGTTCATTACCAATGAGATCGTTCCTCATATTGAGGAAATAGACCATCAGAATTTCGATCTGGTGGTGGAGGGGTTGCGTAAATGCGGCGAGCTTGGCCTGCTGATGATGGATGCACCCGAGGAGTATGGCGGCCTCGAGCTTGACAAGGCATCATCCATGCTGGTGGCGGAAAAGATAGCAACGGGCGGTTCATTTTCGGTGGCCTACTCGGCTCACACCGGCATCGGCACCCTGCCGCTTATCTACTACGGCACCAAGGTCCTCAAAGAAAAGTACCTGGAAAAAATCATTTCAGGCGAGTGGTGTGCCGCCTATTGCCTCACCGAGCCGGGTTCAGGTAGTGACGCCCTTGGCGCCCGGGCCACCGCGACCCTGTCGGAAGACGGCAGTCACTACCTGCTCAACGGCACCAAACAATATATTACCAACGGCGGTATTGCTCAGCTTTTCACGGTGTTTGCCAAGATCGACAAAGAGCATTTCACCGCCTTTCTGGTGGAACGGGATTTTGCCGGATTCTCGGTGGGGCCGGAAGAAAAAAAGATGGGGATCAAGGGCTCTTCCACCACGCCGGTGATTCTCGACAACTGCAAGGTGCCGGTGGAAAACCTGCTTGGCGAGATTGGTAAAGGTCATAAAATCGCCTTCAACGTCCTTAATGTGGGGCGCTTCAAACTGGGCGCGGGTGTCATGGGGGCTGCCAAGATGGCTCTTGAGGTGGGCATCAAATACGCCAATGAACGTGAACAGTTCAAACGCAAAATAGCGAGTTTCGGTGCTATCAAGGAAAAAATCGCCGATCTTACCAGTGCGATCTATGCGGCTGAATCACTGGTCTATCGGCTGGCCGGCCTGCTCGATGAGAAACTGGCCACCATCGACAAGGGCAGTGAAGACTACTATGTCCGCTATCAGAAGGGAATCGAGGATTATGCGGCGGAATGCGGTATCTCCAAGGTTTATTGCAGCGAGGTACTGGCCCGCACCGTTGACGAAGTGGTCCAGATTCACGGCGGTTATGGCTTTATCAGCGATTGCCCGGCAGCACGATATTACTGTGACGAGCGGATCAACCGGATCTTTGAGGGAACCAACGAAATCAACCGGCTGCTCATCCCCGGCATGATTCTGCGCAAGGCCATGAAGAACGAACTGCCCCTGCAGGCTGAGGCGATGAAGGCCTTTGAGGCGCTGATGACTCCGAGCTTTGAGGAAGTCGATGATACCATTGCCTTTGCTGCGGAAAAAGTGCTCATCAAAAACCTCAAGACCCTCTTTCTCATCCTGGCCGGCGCCGGGGTGCAGAAGTTTATGGATAAGCTGGCCGATGAGCAGGAAATTTTGCTGGCCGCGGCCGATATCGCCATTCAGATCTTTGCCCTGGAAAGCGCGGTGTTGCGGGCGGAGAAATCAACCCCGGTATTTTCCGAGCGCAAGCGTGAACTGTTGAAGGCGGCGGTCACCGTGTGCGCCTTCGAGGCGGCTGAATGCGTCGGCACGGCAGCCCGCAAGGCGGCCTTTTACATCGAAGAAGGTGATACCCTCACCATGATACTTTCCGGCGTCCGGCGTTTTGCCAAGTATGATGCCACCGGACTTCTTGCCGCCAAGCGGGCCTTGGCCGAAGCGGCAAGTGAGAGCGAGAAGTACCTGTTTGGCTGATCTTTATACATGGACGGTGGTGGCGTAACTCCTACCCGGCACACTATCGATACCCCGTATCCGGTAGGTCCGGTTCACTGCTATACCCTTGATCTCGATGATGAGCTGGTGCTGTTTGATACCGGGCCGCCCACTGAGGCCGCGAGAAACTATCTTGCCCGGGCCATTGATCTGACCAGGCTGAAGCACGTTCTCATCACCCATTGCCACATCGATCATTATGGTCAGGCGGCCTGGCTTCAGGAGCAGACCGGGGCTACCATCTATCTGCCCCATCGCGACAGCTTAAAAATTGAGCACCACCAGCAGCGGCTTACCTGGATCGGCGCGTTGCTGGCAGAGCTGGGTTTTGACCGAGGTTTCCGTGAGCAAATCCGCGATGCCATGGCCTCGGGCAGTATGCTGCCCGAGTTTCCTGCTCGCTATCAGGTGGCGGAAACAGAGTTGCCCGGACGGTTCGGCATAGAGACGCTTGCTTGTCCGGGCCATTCGCAGAGTGATCTGATTTATTGCGCCGATGGTTGGGCGATAACCGGAGATACCCTGTTGCGCGGCATCTGTCAGACGCCCCTGCTCGATGTGGATCTTGCAAGCGGTGAACGATTTCACAACTACCGGGCCTATTGCCGGAGCATTTTTACCCTGGCAAGCCTGATTGATAAGAACATCCTCCCCGGCCACCGGGAGTATATCGACGGGGTGGTGCCGACAATTTCCTGTTATATCGACAAAACCCTGCGCCGTGTCCGCTCACTCAAGCCCTATCTCGGCAAAGGAACCATTGCCGAGCTGATCTCGACCCTGTTCCCCGATATGACCCACCCGTTTCATGTTTATATTAAGGTCTCGGAACTGCTCTTTATGATTGATTTTCTCAAGGAACCGGAGCTGTTGCGCGACTCGCTCCAGGCCATGGATATCTACGAGCCGGTGGCGCGGGCTTTTGGTGAAACGATGGATGCGGAGCCGTCCAGCTAATCCTCTGAGGACTCTTTGATGAAATTCACTATCGGCCTCTGCCAACTCAATAGCGGTGATGATACAACAGCCAACCGTGCCGCCGCCGTTCGCGCAATCGGGGAAGCGGCATCGGCGGGGGCGCGGTTCGTGATGCTGCCCGAGCATGCTGATTACATCGGTACGGTAGAGGGAAAAAGGGCCGCGGCACAGCCGCTGGATGAATCGAATTATCTGCAAGAGCTTGCCGGTTGTGCGAAGGCGCACGCTATCTTTCTGCATATCGGCAGTTTTCTTGAGCGGCGCCTCGAGCGGATCTACAACACCGCCGTGGTGTTTGCTCCCGACGGCAGCAGGCTGGCGGTGTATCGCAAGATCCATCTCTTTGACGTGGAGGTGCCGGGCGGTGCAAGTTTTCGTGAATCAGACACCATCAGTGCCGGCTCCGAGGTGGTGGTTGCCGATATCGATGGACTCGTGTGCGGTCTTGCCACCTGCTATGACCTGAGGTTTCCCGAGCTCTTCAGGCAACTGGTTATGAAAGGGGCACGACTGTTGCTGGTGCCGGCTGCCTTTACCATGCAGACCGGTCGCGATCACTGGGAGCTACTGCTCAGAGCACGGGCGGTGGAGAACCTGTGCTGGCTGGCGGCAGCCGGGCAGTGGGGCACGACGCCGCCGAACCACAGCAGTTTTGGGCGTTCCATGGTGATTGATCCCTGGGGAACCATCATTGCTCAGGTATCGGATGGTGTCGGAGTGGTAGTGGCGATCATCGATACTGAGCCTCAGGACGCCATGCGGGCGGCCTTCCCCTGCCTGAAGCATATCCGGCGGGATCTGTTCTTTTAGAAGTTCTGCCGGCAGGTTGGCCATAACTTTTCAGTCGCGCCACCGGCTTTTCATTGCATTTGCGAGATGAGCGCAGCTACGGTATGTTCCGCTTTGCCCTTTGAGTATCCCATTAGAATTCCATGTACCTTTTGCTGTAGAGCAAAGATAAAAACATCTCACCTGGGCCGATAATTGCACTGGTGGATGAGCGCCTTGGGTCGTACCGTGGTAAGGTATCGTGCATGAATGGTTCCGTCGCCACACCGGGCTTGCGCAATAACACAAAAGGGATTCTGTGGATGTTTTGCGCCGCTCTGTTTTTTTCGGCAATGGTGGCGCTGATCAAGCAGCTGGGAACGCGGCTGCCGAGTTTTGAGATTGTCTTTTTTCGGGCGTCACTGCAATTGGCTGCTCTTTTTTTGGTCTACTGCCGGGTCGGTTTCGGCGCCCTTACAACCAACAATCCCCGGCTGCAGGGATGGCGGGCTTTGGTGGGGGTACTGCTCATCAACTGCAATTTTTACGCCTTCACCCAATTGCCCCTGGCCGACGTGACCGCCATCGGTTTTTCCCGCAATCTCTTTCTGGTGGTGCTGGCGCTCATCTTTCTTGGGGAAACACTCAGTGTTCATCGACTGGTCGCAACCCTGGTCGGTTTTTGCGGGATTATCATCATCATGCGGCCGGGTACCGGGGTGTTCGAGACTGCCGCCATCTTCGCTCTTGCCGGCGCCGCTTTGGGCGCCACCATGATGGTGCTGATCCGCCGGCTGACCGCTTCTGATTCTAACCTGGTGATGATGACCTATCCGGCCGCGGCGGTGACGATAACGACCATGGCGCCTGCTGCTCTCTTCTGGGTTTGGCCCACTGCTCAAGAGTGGCTGCTGATTGTGGCGATGGCGGCCATCGGCGCCTCCGGGCAATGGTGTCTCATTCAGGCATTTCGTCTGGGCGAGGCCACGGCGGTGGCGCCGGCCAGCTATATTCGTCTGGTATTTGCCTCGATTATCGGGTTTTACCTCTTTGCTGAAATACCGGATTGGTATACCCTAATCGGCACCGCGCTGATCGTGGTCGGCAGCCTCTATCTGATCTATCAGGAGGAGCGTACGCCGAAGGAGTCCACCGTGGCGCGGACACCGGGTGATACCCATTGAAGAGAACCTCGAAAAGATTGGTGTAAGCTCAAGATTGGATCATGAATAGTGTCCAGAAAATAATCAAGTTCTCAGTGGAATTGAATCGGCGTCCATCCGTTTACCCGGCCCAGGTGAGACCACTGTGCGGCTGGCGGAACATATTATGGCGTCTTGGTGTTATCGGCAGCTCACCAGAGCGTTACCATGGGTTGGGCTATGGAAATATCTCCATCCGACACCCCGATGAGCCGTCCTCATTTATCATTTCAGGCAGCCAGACCGGGGCCGCGGCCGAGCTTGGTGCTGATGATTTCGTGGTGGTGGACGATTATGAGGTGGCCGCCAATTGGGTTCGGGCACGCGGGCTTATCAACCCGTCTTCCGAGGCCCTGACCCATGCCCAGGTGTACCATTGCCTGCCGTGGGCGGGGGCGGTGATCCATGGCCATTGTCCAGAACTCTGGCGCCATGGCGATGAGCTTGGGCTGCCCTCTACGGGGCCGACTGCCGACTATGGCAGTGTCGCGCTGGCCGAAGAGATTGCCGAACTGTGCGGTCGTCTGCCGGAAGGCTCTGCCGGGCTGTTCACCATGGCCGGTCATGAGGACGGGGTGGTCAGTTTCGGCCGTGACATCAGCGCCGCCGGTCTGGTCTTGCTTGACGCCCTGGCACGGGCGTATGGCCTGCCACGATAACTCTGTCGGTGGAACCGCCGAGAGGTCGTTCCGGGAGGGTCGTTCTCCAGAACGACCACCGTTGTTATGCGTAAAACAATGTATCAAAGCAGCGGATGAATCTCCTTCACGGAGCGCGTTAATCAATTAGAATCCGCCCGCAATGATGATGTTCAATACTGTACCCCATCACGCAGCAGATAGGCGAGAATCTCGATCACCTGCTCAGTGGTTGTCGCCCAGGCCATGGCGGCGGCGTCCACTTCCTTGAGCGGATGGATGATATTTTCACCGTGCAGGGTGATATAAGGGGTACCCAGGGCGGCGCAGTAACCGGCGTCGAAGGCGGCGTTCCACTGCTTGTATGTGTCGCCGAAACGGATGACCACCAGGTCGCTCATCTCGATCAGGGTTTTGGTCCTGATCGCATTGAGTTTTGCCGAAACGTGGTCGCGCCAGAAGGGGATACCGCTCTGGTGCAGATGATCGCCCGCTGCGTCGCTTGCTTCATGATCGGTGACTGGACTGGTGAAAGTGACGTCGAGGTTGCGGCGGCGGCAGCCACTGGTAATCTCATCGCGCCACCCGGTATGAATTTCTCCTG
The DNA here is from genome assembly GCA_016722945.1 of Desulfofustis sp. PB-SRB1. GTDB lineage: Bacteria > Desulfobacterota > Desulfobulbia > Desulfobulbales > Desulfocapsaceae > PB-SRB1. Next base: position 36,865 of record JAEQMT010000010.1, read on the forward strand.
AGAGGTAGACGGTTAAGCCCATTGATGGTACTCCTTTTAAAAAAGTAGATTGGCAAAAATCTATTTCTGAAGAAAATGCTCTCGTAAAAAGTCGAATTTGCTTGCTAACCTCATTCCCGCCCTCGATAACAACACTCAAGGGCTTGCTGCAGCGGAAATCCAGTGATTTCAAATGATTATGGATTTCGATTCAACTCCACAATGACCGTAATTGGTATTTTTACGACGCCATCAAAGAAAGGCGGAGACCTCATACCATGCCGGGGACAAAATAAAAAGAGATGAGCTCGCAATGCCTTCGCTTATTTCTACCATGACATAGGATGCTTAATTTCACCGACCCGCATGCCCTCTTAGAGCGGCTGCACGATGACGGCGACGCTTCCGTTGCTGAGCAGATCGACACCTTTGCCCGGACGCTGGGTGAGGAGCAGTTTCGCCGCTTTGCCGCATCGCAGCTGGTGAAGCTGGCCCGCCCGGAACAGGCGGTTCCGGCAGGCTTGACTCATTTTGCCCCGCTTATCTACGATGGTATCGAGTTTTTTCTGGCCCGGATCAACTCCAGGCGACTCACATCGGCCATTGTTGCCCAGGTGCGGTTGGATCCCGCGGCCGGGGCGGGGGAGCGGCTGCTTGTGCTTGCTTACGAGTTTCCTACCCTGCATAAACTTGCCCAGATTATCGCTCGTCATCCCGGCCTCGACCCGGCCGTCAAAACCTGGTTAATTCCCCTTGAATCCGGGGTGGCTCGCTCCGATCCGGAACCGATAAAGGCAAAAATCAAAAAGCTGGCTGATCAATCAGGCTATGATTGTACCTTTAGTGAAGAGATCATGGACATTGCCGAGGCCAGCGTTGCGCAGGTGGTTCCGGTAGTCTTGTCAAAACGGAATTGCTCAGAGCGGTTCATCGGGGTGGCAAAAACGCTCAAACCAGGCGTTGCCGAACAGTTGCACGAAGAGTTGGCGATTATGGCCGAGGCGGCAGCTCATTTCAGCAGCAGGCGCGCCCTATACGGTCTTCGCAGCCTGGAACTGGGCTCGCTGTTTGCTGAGGTTCGCGTTGATCTCATCCGGGAGGTTGATCTTCGTGCCGAACAGCGGAACCTCGATGCTGCCGTCCGCCTCTATGAGAAGGTATCAGGGGTCGAGGTGCCGCGCCGCTATGGTCTCTGCAATGAGTCGGTAACCACGATGAGCTTTGTTGCAGGGGTAAAGCTTCCCGATCTGAAACTGCCGGACAGCGCCCGGCAGATGGTTGCCCGGCAGGTGTTTGCGGGTATTATCTGCACGCCTCTGTTTGCCCGTGAGGATATCGCCCTGTTTCATGGCGACCCCCATGCCGGCAATATTGTCGCCCGCTATGATGAGGCCGCGGGCCAAACCTGCATCGGCCTGCTGGACTGGACATTGGCCGGCCGGCTCGACCGGCGCACTCGCCTTCATCTCATGGATCTGCTGTGCGGGGTGGCGGCCCGCGACGGTGGGAGAATCGGCCGGGTGGTGGGGGAACTGGCAAGAGAGTCGATTTCGACCGCGAAGATAAGGGGCCATCTTCAGAACCTGCTGCATGACGAATCATTTGGTTCGATGGGGCCGCTTACCCGTGGATTTCATATTCTGGAGCAGCTTTCCATGGAGGGTGTGGTTTTTACCAGTGAGTTGATTTTGTTTCGCAAGAGTTTTTTTACCCTGGAGGGGGTATTGGCCGACCTCTCTCCCGGTTTCGACATGGATGCGGCCATGGCAAGCTATCTGGGCGAGTTGCTGGTCCGGGAGGCGGGATACCGCATGACCACCGCCCTGATGCCCGGTTTTGATGTGGCTTCTCTGTATCCCTCCATGCTGTCCAATCGTGATCTGGCAGGTCTCTCCTGGGTGCAGCTTGTCGAGCATTGGCAGCGCACCGCGCAGGTCTCGTGGTCCTTGGTTGATGTGTATCACCGTGCCGTTGCCGCTTTTTTTGGAATGAGCGATGTCGGCAGGTGATCGCCCGGAGACAAGAAGATGATTACCTTTTGGATATATTAGGGTATCCTTCGGGAGAATAATTGTCTGATACAATCCTAAACAGTTACATTTGAAAATAAGGCACATGGCATATATGATGAACTCGTAAAAACCTCAAAATTGCTTGCTGCCGTCATTCCCGCGAAAGCGGGAATCCAGTTATTTCATTAATTATGTATGTCGGGTCAATTCCGGTATGACGGGAATATGGGTTTTTACGACGCCATCATAAATGATGCACTCGTAAAAACCCTAAATCCTAACTTTGATGGGCAACATATAGAGTGTTTGATTCTCAAGTATATACAACAAGTAGTGTAAATGTAGTTTGTCGAGGACTTTTTACGAGAGCATCATAAATGATGAACTCGTAAAAACCTCAAAATTGCTCGCTACCGTCATTCCCGCGAAAGCGGGAATCCAGTGATTTCAATTAATTATGAATGTCAGGTCAGCTCCGTTATGACTGGAATATGGGTTTTTACGAAAGCATCATAAATAATAGTTAGAAAAACAGGAGGAATGTGTGATTCATAACTTTGATACAGTAATTGTCGGCTCCGGCGGCGCTGGGCTCTATGCCGCGCTGGAGGCCAGCGCCCGCAGCAAAACGGCGGTGCTTTCCAAGCTCTATCCGATCCGCAGTCATACCGGCGCCGCCCAGGGCGGCATCAGCGCCGCACTGGGCAACGTGGAAGAGGACAGCGCCCAGTGGCATGCCTTTGATACGGTAAAGGGCGGCGACTATCTGGTTGACCAGCAGGCCGCCATGATCCTCACCGAAGAGGCAATTCAGGCGGTGTATGATCTGGAAAACAGAGGCTTGCCTTTCAACCGTACGCCCGAAGGGCGTATCGATCAGCGTCGTTTCGGCGGCCATACCAGAAATTTTGGTGAGGGCCCGGTGCGCCGGGCGTGCTACGCCGCCGATCGTACCGGCCATATGATTCTGCAGACGCTGTATCAGCAGTGCATAAAAAATGAGGTCTCCTTCTTTGATGAGTTTCAGGTGGTGGATGTCATCATCGAGGATGGCAGCTGCCGCGGGGTGGTGGTGGTTGAGCTTGCCACCGGCGAGATGCATATCTTCGCGGCCAAGGCGGTGCTGTTTGCCACCGGTGGATTCGGCCGCATTTTCAAGATTACCTCAAATGCCTACGCCAATACCGGTGACGGTCCGGCGGTGTGTGCCCGCCGCGGTATCCCGCTGGAGGATATGGAGTTTTATCAGTTTCATCCCACCGGCATCATGGGCTTGGGGATTTTAATCTCCGAGGCGGTGCGCGGCGAGGGCGGTATTCTGCGCAACCGTGACGGCGAGCGGTTCATGGAGCGTTACTCGCCGACCCTGCTCGATCTGGCGCCACGCGATATCGTCGCCCGCTCGATCCTCACCGAGGTAAGAGCCGGCCAGGGCATTCGCGGAGACCGCAGGATTGATGACTATGTCCATCTCGATGCCACCCATCTCGGCAAAGAGGTTCTTGACGCAAAGCTTCCCGATATCAGCGGCTTCTGCCGAACCTATCTGGGCATCGACCCGATTGATGCGCCCATTCCGGTGTTGCCCACCGCTCACTACGCCATGGGCGGCATCCCCACCGATGTGCACGGCCGCGTAGTGATCGATCGGGAGGGCACCATTATCGATGGTCTCTACGCCGCCGGTGAATGCGCCTGCGTCTCGGTACACGGTGCCAACCGGCTGGGCACCAATAGTCTGCTCGATCTGATTGTCTTTGGTCGCCGGGCCGGCCAGCATATCGCCGAATATGTCAAGGATGCGCCGGCGCCGCGGCCGGTCGCGGATGCTGATGAGTTTGCCAGAGCGTGGATCGACAGGTTGTTGGACGGCGCCGATGGGCCGCATGGCGGCGCCATTACCGATGAAATGCAGGTAACCATGATGGAGAAGGTGGGCATCTATCGCAACAAGGCCGATATGAGCGTTGCCGTTGACCAAATCCAGGAGCTTCGCAGTCGGTACCAGACGGTGCGTGTTCAGGATACCGGCAGTAGATTCAATACTGATCTGCTGGAGTTGATCGAACTGGGCAACTTGCTCGATCTGTCCCTGGTCACTGCCGTTTCCGCTCTGCACCGGGAGGAAAGCAGAGGCGCCCACAGCCGGGAAGACTTTCCCGAGCGCGACGATGATACCTGGTTGAAACACACCCTGGCCTATCTTGAAGGCGACGAAGTTCGTCTTGACTATAAAGCGGTGGATACCTCTATCTGGGAACCCAAACCACGCACGTATTAGCGAAGGAAATAGATATGAACATTACTTTGAACATCCAGCGTTATAATCCCGACACCGATGAGGAGTCCTATTTTCAGCAGTATCAGGTCGATGTCAAACCCACCGACCGGTTGCTGGACGCGCTCATGCAGGTCAAACGGTTTCAGGACGGCAGCCTTGGCTTTCGCAAGAGTTGCGCGCACGGGGTGTGCGGTTCCGACGGTATGCGCATCAACGGCGTTGATGGGCTGGCCTGTAAGACCTTGATCAAGGATATCGCTGCTCATGATGGCGACACGGTGACGGTGGAGCCGCTGCGCCACCTGCCGGTGCAGCGTGATCTGATTGTCGATCAGCAGGAGTTTTTCGAAAAATACCGCGCCATCAAACCATATCTCATTAATGATGAGCCGGTTGCGGGAAAAGAGCGGCTCCAGTCGCCGAGGGAGCGCATGGCCTTTGATGACGCCACGAGTTGTATTCTTTGCGCATCCTGTTATTCGGCCTGCCCCATTCCGGTCGAGCAGCCGGACTTTCTCGGCCCCGCGGCGCTTGCCCAGGCCTTCAGATTTCTTGCCGATTCACGTGATCGGGCCACAGAGCAGCGGCTGGCCATCGTGGACACTGAAGAGGGTGCCTGGGGATGCCAGAATCACTTCCAGTGCACCAGGGTATGCCCACGCTCGATCCTCATTACCAAGCGTATCAATGAGACCAAGCGGATGATCAAACAGAGTAAAGAGAAGGAGTCGTCCTGATGCCTAGAGGGGAGAGTACCGTGGGACTGGCCTCCCTGTTTCAGCGGTCTATGTATCCGGTGGCGCTGCCGATTTTAGCTTGCAGCTGCGAGATGCTCTCCACCTAATGCGGAGTATCAAAGGGATCCAGCAGCATCTCGCCACCGCTGTTATCGTCTGGTTTTACCGCTGGATTGGTATTGATGATGCGGGCGCATGAGTTGAACCGTAGAACTGCGTCCTGATTGTCCGGATCACAGGTCTTAAGGGCCTCTTCGTAGGCATCCATCGCCTTGGTGAACCAGGCATGGGCCACCGCGCCTGAGTTTGGTCCGCCTTGCCGGAGGTGAAATTTCGCCCGTCTTTCGTAAATGAGGCCGGTGAAATAGGCTTTGCAGTGGCTTGTGTCCAACTGGGCGATGACTTTTTTGGCCTCGTTGAAGGCCGGTTCGAGCCCGCTTTCGCCGAACTTGTCGGTAAGTGCCAGCAGCAGTATGTTGAGTGCTTCCTGATGACCGGGGGTGGCGGCCAGGACATCGAGGCAAATCGACTCGGCCTCGAAAGGTTCGTTGAGCAGGCGGTACTGCCGGGCTCTCTCCAGTGAGGCCTGCACTGCTTCCTGGTTGAGTTTCTTGAGCTCGATCATAGCTATCCTCATATGTCTGGATGAATTTTCAGCGTTTTCTATTTATAAGTACTTGTATGGTCATGGCAAGCGCCCACCTTTTCCCTGAGTTGATGAGTGATGCTTGTTGCAAATGGTTGCATGAAGCGACCGTACATTCATGGATTTATTACTTACCACACCACCTTTAACGAGAGAAAGATGATGATACGGCGGGTTATCTTTAACAAAAAAGGCGGCGTCGGAAAAACAAGTATTTCATGTAACCTGGCGGCTATCAGCGCAGCGGTCGGCAAAAAGACGCTGCTCATCGACATCGATCCGCAGGCAAACGCCTCAACCTATCTTCTCAGCGATGAGTATCCGGGAATTAAGGAGAAGGGATTGACGATTCTTGATTTTTTCAAGTCGTCGCTGGACGGCGGCAATATTTTTGCTCTCAACCCATTTTTCTATCATTCATCACGCCCGACGCCCGATTCCTTTGTCCATCAAACGCGGTTTGCCAACCTCTCTATCATCGCCTCTCATGAGCACCTTGCCGACATCGAAACCCAACTTGCCTCCAGGCATAAAATATATAAGCTCAAAGAGTTGATCGATGGCCTGGGTTCATTTGATGCGGTATATATCGATACCCCGCCGGCCATTAACTTTTTCAGTCAATCCGCCCTGATCGCCGCCTCCCGCTGTCTGATCCCTTTTGACTGTGATGCCTTTTCAAAAGATGCAATATTTGAGGTGGGCAGGCACATCGTGGACATCCAGCGTGATCACAACCCGTCGCTGCGGGTAGAGGGAATTATTGTCAATCACTTCATGGCACAGGCGAGACATCCGCGCAAGATAGTGGACCAGTTAACGGCCGATGGTCTGCCGATTCTGCAAGCAAAGCTGTCATCCTCGGTGAAGATGAGAGAGTCCCACCATGAGTCAACCCCCATGATATTTCTCAGCCCGGAACACAAGCTCACCAGTGAGTATCAGACGCTGTATGATGAGCTGGAGAGAGGCAGTTCTCTGTAAGATTCCCTCATTAATTACCGCGGGTCGGGATACTATCCCCTCGCAACGGCTGTGCTCGATGCCGCATCAACACCAGGGTATTATCGTGTGCGCCGCTCATATCCTGGTTGCCCGGTATCCTCAGATGGGCGGATCGGGCGGTAAAGGGAGTTCTGGGTTCTCCCAGCCCTGTGCCGCCACCCAGTTTCGATAAACACCGTCCGGGTCGTGTTGCCGGGTCTGATGTTCGATATTGAACCGGCGCTCTGGCCTGCTGTCGGCGCCGACGCCGGCGGCGTAGGCCCAATTACCCCAGTTTGAGGAAACATCGTAATCCAGCAGGCAGTATTCGAACCACTGCGCCCCCCACCACCAGGGCACTCCCAGATCATAAATGAGTGCGCTTGCCGCGCAGAGCCGTGCCCGGTTGCTGATCTCGCCGGTGGCGAACAGCTCGCACATGATCGCATTGATCAGCGGCTGGGTGGTGGTGCCGCCGGCCCAGTCCAAAAAGCGCTGCCAGTAGCGGGTAAGGGTCTGATGATCCATGGGATACATCTCTATAGTGGTGGCCAGTCGGGGCAGCTTCCATCTTGCCGTATCTCGCAGGCCGGGGCTGCGCAGCTCCTTCATGCCGCGCGGGAAAAAGAGCAGATCGCCGATTTTACGGTGCAGATAGTGAAAATAATCGCGCCAGAGCAGCTCGAAAAGCAGCCAGTAGGTGGATTCGTTGGCCGCCACCTCGGCTTCGAATCGACGAATTGCCGCCACCACCTCGGCCCCGCTGATGGCGCCGACAGCCAGCCATTTTGACAGCCTGCTCGCGTAATCGCCACCACCGAGGCCGTTTCTCGTCTGCTTGTAGGTGAGAATCCGGTGTGACTGCCACAGGTAATAATCCAGCCGTTCTCGTCCACGGGAGTGCGCTCGCGGAAAATTGAATTGCTCGCGGGTAAAGCGGTATTGTTCATACCCCCTCTTTTCAACCCGTTTTCTAAAGCCGCTGAAGGTGGCGGGGATCTTGTCGATGGACATGGGCAACTCATCTTCGGCCAGCATAGTGGTGGCGGGCAGCAGGCGCAACTCCGCATGGGACGGCAGCGTTTCGGCAAGATGATCAAGAAACGATGTCTCCTCACTGCCCGGAGACGTGTGTACCCAGATGTGGCAAGGGGAGTCCATATTTTCGCGCACCACATCGCGGGTGGACAGGTCGCTGGTTAAGAGAGTCAATCCCTCCTGTTTATACTGTTCACCCAGCTCGTCAATACAACTCCGATAAAAGCGGCGCCGGTGCGGCGACATGCGGGCGATGCCGAGAAAGCTATCGTCAAGCTCACGCGGGTTTCCCGTTGACTCGCGGGTTATCAGCCCAACCGGGAGAACATCACGGCCATACTGCGCCCGCAGGTACGAAAGCGCCGTGCGTAAATCAAACTGCTTGAAATGAAATAGAATAATCATCCAAAGGGGTCAATCCAAAGGGGTCAAATCTTTAATCTTGACAAATACATTTTTTCCGTTTTACTACCTATCATGGCCCGACCACTTCGTATACAGTTTCCCGGCGCGCTATATCATCTCATCAACAGAGGTAATGAGCGAAAGCCGATATTCAGAGATGATACAGACCGGCGCCAGTTTCTTGCTCTGCTCCGTCAGGCGCTTGACACATACTCTGTTATACTACACGGCTATGTGCTGATGAACAACCATTGGCATATGCTCGCTCAAACGTCGCTTGGCAATGTGAGTGAATTCATGCGCTATTTTAATATTTCCTATACCTCCTATTTTAATCGTCGCCACAACCGTTCAGGCCACCTCTACCAGGGCAGATACAACGCCTATTTGGTTGAGGAAGATGCATATCTCTCTCAGGTTTCAAAATATATCCATCTAAATCCGGTGAGGGTGCATGGGATGAAAACAGCCCCGCCTGAGAAGCGGCGTGACCATTTATTCAGTTATCGATGGAGCAGTCTTCCCGGCTACATTCGAGTTGCCAGTCAGGAGGTTTTTGTTACCTATGATGCGGTGCTTGAAGATTATGGGGGTAATACCAGATACGGGCGAGCAGCATATAAAAAGGAAATCACCGAAGATCTCGTTGGCGGACTGGATATAAGTAAAGATATCGTCGGCCAGGCAATTTTGGGTACCCCTGAGTTTGTATCTCGGATAAAGGAAACATATCTGAAGATCGGACTCGACCGGGAGCGCCCTGCCTTGAGGCAAATTCACAGATACATAGGCCGAGACACCATCCTTGACCAGCTTGCACTCGAGTTCGGCATAACAATTAAAGAAGCATCAATTACCAATCGTCAAATTATAATGACCATGCTTTACAAATACGGTGGAATGACCAACAAAGAAATCGGTAGCCTGTTTAATTGTGATTACTCTACCGTGAGTCAGGGGCGCAAGCGATTGCGGTTGAAAGTCGAGAAAAATGAAAAACTGCGACAGCAGATTGCTGCCATTGAAAACAGTTTGTCAAGGATAAAGATTTGACCCCCTATGAAGCACGAATCAGTGCTCTACTCTACCCCCCCCATGAAGAAGTCTGATTTGCCCGTTAAGCTGTGTGCGGCATGCGGGCGGCCTTTTCGCTGGCGCAGGAAGTGGCGCGGGTGCTGGGATCAGGTCAAATACTGCAGCAAGCGGTGCCGAAACAGCCGCTCCGGGGGGCAGCTCTCATGACGACGCTTCGCTTGATTCTGGGCGATCAACTCAATCACCGGCATAGCTGGTTTGCATCCGTTGATGAGACGGTGATATACTGTCTGTTCGAGATGCGCCAGGAGACCGATTACGTTGTCCATCATATTCAGAAGGTTACCGCGTTTTTCCTGGCTATGCGGGCCTTTGGCGCGGAACTTACCGACGCCGGTCACCGGGTCTACTATCTGCGTCTGGATGATGAACAAAATAGCCAGGGACTGGAAGAAAATCTGATACGCACTATCAAGCGGCATAAGGCCGACCGGTTTGAATACCAGTTACCCGATGAATACCGGTTGGATCGGCAGCTGGGCGATATCTGCGCACGGCTGCCAATCGCCACCGGGGCTGTCGATACCGAGCATTTTTTTACCAAGCGGGCGGCGGTGGACACTTTTTTCGGTGCAAAATCGTATCGACTGGAAACGTTCTACCGCCATATGCGCCGCACCCACGACATCCTCATGGATGACGGCAAACCTGCCGGCGGGTCATGGAATTACGACAAGTTCAACCGTAAAAAGCTGCCGGCCACGACGACACCGCCTGAACCACTTCTGTTTGCAAGCGATGCCGCTCACCTCACCGCTATGCTGGCAAAAGAGGATGTCAAGACAATCGGTACGATGGCCTTGGATACCTGCACCTGGCCGGTCACCAGAGATGAGTCCATAGCCTTGTTGGACTATTTTGTTGCCGCCTGTCTGCCCCATTTCGGTCAATATCAGGATGCCATGACCACCAGGTCGTGGTCGCTTTTTCATGCACGGCTTTCGTTTTCGCTCAATACTAAGCTAATCAGCCCGTCCGAGGTAATAGAAAAAGCAGTTACGCGGTGGCAACAGCGCCCCGATGAGATAACCATTGCCCAGATCGAGGGGTTCGTCCGCCAGATTCTCGGCTGGCGGGAGTATCTGCGCGGGGTCTACTGGGCAAGGATGCCTCAGTACCGGACACTTAACTATCTGGAGCACCGCAATCCGCTGCCCTCATGGTACTGGAGCGGTGAAACGAAAATGGCGTGTCTGCATCATTCCATCTCGCAATCGCTGCAATACGCCTATGCCCACCATATTCAACGGCTGATGTTGACCGGTAACTTCGCCCTGCTGGCCGGGGTGCACCCCGATGCGGTGGATGAGTGGTACCTGGGCATCTATATCGATGCCATTGAGTGGGTGGAGATGCCCAACACCCGCGGCATGAGCCAGTTTGCCGATGGCGGGGTGGTGGGCACCAAACCATACTGCTCCAGCGCCAACTATATAGACAAGATGAGCGATTATTGCAGCACGTGCCAGTACCTGAAAAAAGAACGGATGGGCATTCGCGCCTGCCCGTTCAACACCCTCTACTGGCATTTTTATGATCGCCACCGGGATAAACTGGCCAACAATCCCCGTATCGGCATGGCGTATCGCACCTGGGATAAGATGGAGAGTTCCCGGCAGAAAGGTATTCTTGCCCAGGCTGAAACCTACCTTGCCGACATAGAGTCCTTGTGAGTGCGCCTCTTCGGAAAATTCTTACCTTCCGCGGCTACTCATATCATCGGGTTTTTCTTGTTGGACTATTATTTGCCAACCAGAGCGAAATGGGATAGGGTTGCGCCTTTTCAGTATATTGCACACGTGGGCTTCGCGGTCTGCCGTGGTATTTTTTCTAAACGAGAGGGGATAAGGATGAAAAAGATCATTATCGTTGTGGCGGTGATTGCCGTCATTGCCGTTGCCGCGGTGCCGTTTGTCAATGGTCTGATAGCTGAGCGGGTGGTGCGCCAGGCCATTGACGATGTCAACGAGACATATCAGGCCTACGGCATGGAGATGGGCGCCGAGATCGTGCGATATGATCGGGGCTATACCAGTTCCGAGATCGAGTGGAAAATCAACCTTGGTACGTTTGGCGAGAGCTTTGGCGTTGATGACATAATCTTCGTGGACAGAGCCTCACATCAACTCAATGGGGTAACTACCCAGACCAGTCTGGAGAAAAACAAGTGGTATACCGATTTTGTAAGCACCTACCTCGATGGCGTCGAACCACTTACCATCACCACCACCTATCCCCTTGCTGGTGACGCGTCCACCCATATCGACATCAACCCGTTTACCGCGAAAATTATCAACGAGGAAATCGGCCTTAACGAGCAAATTCAGGTAAAAGGTGGGAACATCGAGGTGTTTGCCGACAAGGGTTTTGAAAATTTCACCACCACCATCGCATGGGACGGCCTGTCGGTACCGGAGCGGATGATGATCAATGATTTCACCGCGGAGTCGGAGCTGCGCCGGGTCACCTCTCTCATCTGGGATGGGACCACAACCTTTAATTTTGGTGAAATGAGCATTACCGCCCCTGAGAGCCCACCATTTGCCTTGCAAAACTATTCCGGTACAGTGGCGATGGTCTTTGATGAGGCTGCTCAGGCGCTGGACGGATCATATGAACTCGCCGTTGAGCGGATCGGCAGTGGCGAAGAGGATATTATAGAAAACGGCTCCATTGTCATGGCCGTTAAAAATCTCGATGCTCAGGGGTATGAGGCCTATATGCGGGCGTATCTCAGCATGGTGGAGGGGATTCTGGCCAATCTTGATTTTACCGAGGATGACCCGGCCGTAATCGAGGAGGCCGTGCAGGCGCAGATGGCCGCCGCCGGTTTTCAGATGATGGCGGCCGCCGAAAAGCTGCTGAAGAAGGACCTGGAGTTTTCCATTACCGAATTCGAGGCCACCATGCCGGCCGGCCAGCTCTCCGGTTCCATGACCTTGAGACTGAAAGATGATATCACTATTATGCAGTTGGCCCCGGTGGCCGCACAGCCAAGCATTGCCCTGGATTATATTTATCTGAAATCTGACCTGCGTATTCCGGTCTCCCTTGTGCCCGATCCGACCATGCTGGTTATGCCGCTTCACCCTATCATGCAGAGCGGATTCTTTGTGGAAGAAGGCGATGATCTGGTGCACGCGGCTGAAACCAGAGATGGTGCTCTGATGCTCAACGATATGGAGGTGTTACTGTAAGTTTAGCAATCTTTAACTGTTAGATTAAGTTTTTACGAGTTAATCATTGTTTGACCGGCTCATTTCGTACTCACTATGTGAGTTACTTGACATAAGTGGTTCATTGTCGGCGCCGTGGCGTCGTTCGTAAACATCGAGAAAGAGGAACGCTATGAAAACAACTATTACTATACTGCTTACCGTGGCCATAATGGCGGTCGGCCAGGCCGCGGTCGCCGAGCCGGTGAAGATCGGTATGATCACCACCCTGTCAACCAAGGCCGGCTATCTCGGCGAGGAGATCCGCGACGGCTTTCAACTGGCCATCGAACAGGAAGGGGGCACGCTGGGGGGAATTCCGGTGGAGTTGCTGGTGGAGGATGACGGGCGCAAGCCGGAAAAGGGCATTCAGATTGCCGAGCGGTTCCGGACACGTGACGGTGCGAAGATTTTCACCGGTATCGTCTTTTCCAACGTGGCCATGGCGGTGGTGCCCAAGCTGGTTCGCGAGGATGTGGTCTATCTCAGCGCCAACGCCGGCCCCTCCAAGCTGGCTGGTGATGGTTGCAGCCCCAATTACTTCAGCGTTTCCTATCAGAACGACAACCTCGACGAGGTGGTAGGGCAGTATGTCAGTGACGCGGGACATAAAAATGTCTATCTGTTGGCCCCCAACTATCCCGCCGGCAAGGACCATCTGGCCGGTTTCAAACGATATTACGACGGTGAAATCGTTGCCGAGGTCTACACCAAGCTGGGTCAGGCCGACTATGCCGCCGAGATTGCCGCAATCCGGGCGGCTGAACCGGAGGCGGTGTTCTTCTTTCTGCCCGGCGGCATGGGGATCAACTTTCTCAAGCAGTACGCCCAGGCCGGCCTTAACGAAACGATTCCGGTATATGGTCCGGCATTTTCTTTTGACGAGCGGATCCTGGGCGCCGTGGGCGCCGCGGCGCTGGGGGTGAAAAACGGCTCCCAATGGACCCATGATCTGGATAATCCGGCCAACATCCAGTTCGTTGAGGCTTTTCGGGCAAAATACGGTCGTACCCCGACCCTGTATGCCAGCCAGGGCTACGATACGGCGCGGCTGATCGGCAGCGGACTGGCCGCGGTTGGCGGTGATCTCAGCGATCTGGAACCGTTTAAAGCGGCGTTGAGCGCGGCCGATTTCGATTCGGTACGCGGAAATTTCGCCTTCGGCGCCAATCGGCATCCCATTCAGGATCTCTATATCCGTGAGGTCGTGCAGACCGAAGACGGCACCTTTACCAATCAGACCCTGGAAAAAGTATTTAGCAATCACGTGGACGCCTACGCTGAATCCTGTCCGCAATAGAACCATAGAACCCGGCGGTGCTTTATAACAAAAAGCGCCGCCGGCCACCATCAGCGCCATGCTGTTTTTCGTTGAACAAAGCCTCAACGGCCTGCAACTGGGAATTACCCTTTTTCTGATGTCCGCCGGCCTCACCCTGGTGTTCGGCATCATGCGGGTGATCAATCTGGCGCACGGCTCGTTTTATATGATCGGCGCCTACTGCGGGGCAACCACCATGGCCGCCACCGGCTCCTTTCTGCTCGCCATCGGTGCCGCTTTGATCGGCGCGGCGTTGGCCGGAATGGTGGTGGAGGTGCTGGTATTGCGGGTTTTATATCGGCGCGAACATCTCGATCAGGTATTGGCGACCTTTGGCCTCATTCTCTTTTGTAACGAATTAACCCGCATTATCTGGGGGCGCCAGCCACTGTTCATGGATGTGCCGCCGTGGCTTGGCGGCAGTATTGAACTGTTGCCGGGACTGATCTATCCTATCTATCGTCTGGCAGTGATCGGCGTCGGTGTGGCGGTGGCGCTTTTTCTCTGGTTTTTATTCTCCCGCACCCGGCTGGGCATGCAAATTCGTGCCGGGGCGGAGAATCGCGAGATGATCGGTGCGCTCGGCGTCAATATCCGGTTGCTCTACACCCTGGTCTTTGGGTTGGGGGCTATGCTGGCCGGGCTCGCCGGTGTCATGGCCGGGCCGATCATGGCAGTGGAGAGCGGTATGGGCGAAGATATCTTGATCCTTACCTTCGTGGTCATCGTCATCGGCGGTATCGGCTCCATCCGCGGCGCCGTGGTGGGGGCGCTGCTGGTGGGGGTGGTCGATACCATGGGCCGCGTTTTTCTACCGAGTCTGTTCAGGATTGTCTTCAGTAACGCCTACGCCGATTCGGTTGCCGCCTCACTCGCCTCCATGGCCATCTACCTGCTGATGGCGGCCATTCTCATCTGGCGCCCACGCGGCCTGTTTCCGGCCCACTCCTGATGCACATCACCAGAGAACGGCTCATTGTCTATGGCGGTGTTCTGTTTTTTGCACTGCTGCCACCGGTGGCCTCGTTTTTTGGCGAACACTACCTGATCTCCCTGTTTACCAGGGCAATGATCTACGCCCTGGCGGCGGTGAGCCTTGATCTGCTGCTGGGCTATGGAAAGATGATCAGCCTGGGGCATGCCGCTTTTGTCGGCATAGGCGCCTATGTGGTGGGCATCATGTTCTTTCATGCGGCGGATGACAGCCTTTTGTTCGGCTTTATCGGCGGCAGCGAGAACGCGCTGGTGGTGTGGCCGGCGGCGGTTCTTGTCAGTGCGATGGGGGCATTGGTAATCGGCGCGCTCAGTCTGCGTACCAGCGGTATGCACTTTATCATGATTACCCTGGCCTTTGCCCAGATGCTCTTTTATTTTGCCGTCGGCCTGGAGACCTACGGCGGCGATGACGGGTTGCCCATGTGGAACCGTAACCGGCTGGCAGGCCTTGATCTGGCTGACAAACTCCATTTCTACTACGTCTGTTTTTTCTTGATGAGCGTATTTATCTTCTGCTGCACACGGCTGGTACGCTCACGTTTCGGCCTTGTTCTGCGCGGAGCAAGCACCAATACACGGCGTATTCGTGCCCTTGGCGTGCACGACGTTTCCTATAAACTTGTCTGCTTTGTCATCGCCGGCGCCGGCGCCGGTCTGGCCGGGGCACTGCTGGCCAACCAGAGTGAGTTCGTGAGCCCGGGGCTGCTGCACTGGGGCCTGTCCGGCGAACTGATGGTCATGGTGTTGCTGGGTGGGCTGGGGACCTTGTTCGGCCCGGTGCTGGGTGCCGTTTTGTTCCTGCTTCTGGAGGAATTTCTGGCTATCTACACAGAGCACTGGATGGTCTATTTCGGCCCGGTGCTGATTATCGTGGTGCTTACCACGAAACGCGGTATCTACGGACTGCTGGTGGGAGGCGGCGGCAACCGTGGGGGCTGAAATCCTCGCCGTCAAACGGCTGAGAAAATCGTTCGGTGCGGTGAGGGCCTGCCAGGATCTGAGCTTCACCGTACAACGGGGCGTCATTCATGCCCTGATCGGACCCAACGGGGCCGGCAAGACCACGGTGGCCAATCTGCTGAGCGGCGAGCTTCGACCCGATGGCGGGCACATCATCTTTGCAGGCGCCGATATCACTACTCTGAAAACCTATCAGCGGGCCCGCATCGGCCTGGCTCGCTCATTTCAGATCACCCAGGTCTTCGAGGAACTCAGCGTTGCCGAAAACATGGCTCTTGCCATTCTCGCCAACGAGGGTGGCAATTTCAGATTCTGGCATGACGCACTGTGCAGTCCAGTGGTGCTGGAGAGGCTGCCGCTTGCTTTGGAGCGTGTCGATCTTGTTGCCCAGCAGAAGATGGCCGCCAAACATCTCTCCCATGGCGAACGTCGCCAACTCGAGGTGGGCATGGCCCTGGCCGGCCGGCCTACCCTACTCATCCTCGACGAGCCCATGGCCGGGCAGGGGCCGGGCGGCACACGGGAATTGTCGAGGATAATCAAAGATCTGAAAAATGAGGTGAGCATCCTGCTCGTTGAACACGATATGCAGGTAGTGTTCTCTCTGGCCGATCATATTACCGTGCTCGTCAACGGCGCCTGCATCGCCGACGGCCCACCGGAGGCCATCAGGCAGGACGCGGCGGTGCAGGCTGCCTATTTGGGGAGACAATGACCATGCTTGCCGTTTCCACTATCGATGGCTACTACGGTGACAGCCAGGTGCTGTTCGGGATTGATCTGTGTATCGGTGAAGGCGAGGTGGTCACTCTGCTGGGCCGCAACGGGATGGGCAAGAGTTCCACCATCAAGGCGGTCATGGGGTTGATCAGGACGGGTAACGGCGACATAACCTTTACCGGAACCCGTATCGATCGCTGGCCCAGTTACAAGATTGCCCGGCTTGGTATCGCGCTGGTGCCGGAGGGGCGGCAGATTTTTGCCGGTCTCACCGTCTATGAAAACCTGATGGCCACTGCCGCCAATTATCGGAGCGTGGCTGAACCGTACCACCTTGATGACATCGTTACCATTTTCCCCCGCCTCAAGGAGCGGCTGCGTCATTACGGCAACCAACTCTCCGGCGGCGAACAGCAGATGCTGGCCATCGGCCGGGCGATGATGATCAACCCGCGGTTGCTGCTGCTCGATGAAGCCACCGAAGGGCTGGCGCCTCTGATCAGGCAGGAGATCTGGCGGGGTCTGAAGATATTGAAAGAAAAATCATTGGCGATTCTCGTTATCGACAAGAACCTCACCGATTTGATGAAGATAGCTGATCGCCATTATATCATGGAAAAGGGCGCTATCGTCTGGAACGGTGATTCAGAAGCACTTGGCGCCGACCATGATATTCAGCGCCGCTATCTCGGGGTGTGAGAGCCATGGCCGAGCCTTACCAGCACACTGAACCGGTCAGCATCGTCTGCATGAAATGGGGAACCCGCTATGGCCCCCATTACGTCAACCGCCTCTACGCGATGGTGGCCCGCAATCTTGAGATTCCCTTTACATTCTATTGTATGACCGATGATGCCGGGGGTATTCGCGCCGAGGTTTCGGTGCACCCGCTGCCGCCCTTTGCTCCGGCAAAGACCATGTACGGTCCCTGGCAGAAGCTTCTGATGTTTCAGTGCGATCTTTTGGGTATTCGCGGTAAAGTGATGTTTCTTGATCTCGACGTAATTATCGTCGGTTCGCTGGTGCGTTTTTTTCAGTTTTCCGAGAAATTTGCGGTACGTCACGAATTTGACCGCATCAAAGAACAGGAGAATTTCGGCAACACCTCGCTCTATGTCTTTGAGGCCGGCGCCTACCCGTTTTTACTGGAGGATTTTCTCGCCGATCCCGCCTCTATCTACCAGCGTTACTTCACCGCCGAACAGGAGTATGTTACCCGCACCCTCCATGAACGAGGTGAGCTGGAGTTTTTTCCCGGCGACTGGATTGTCTCATTTAAAGAGCACTGCCTGCCGCCGTTTCCACAGCGCTGGTGGCAGAGCCCGCAACTGCCCGCGGGCGCCTCGGTACTGGCCTTTCACGGCCGCCCCCTGCCCGAGGACGCGGTGGCCGGCCGCTGGCCGCTGGAGGGCAAATCACCACTGAAGGCCCTCTACAAACACACCAAAGCCTGCCCCTGGCTGCTCGATTACTGGCGCGAGTAGAAGACGTAATGGTTTTAGTACCCTGTAAAGTTTGATGCTCTCGTAAAAAGTCCTCGACAAACCACATTTACACTACTTGTTGCATATACTTGAGAATCAAACACTCTATATGTTGCCCATCAAGGTTAGGATTTAGGGTTTTTACGAGTGCATCAAGTTTGATGGCGTCGTAAAAACATCTATCACTGCCATGGTGGAGCTGACCCGGAATTTATAACAGCCTGAAATTACTGGATTCCCGCTTTCGCGGGAATGACGAAAACAAGTAACATCGGGGTTTTTACGAATTCATCAAGTTTTACAAATTGCCGATAGCTTGCTTTTTTATGTTGTATGCTTCGTTACTCTTTTAATCACAGGGCGTTGCTATGTATGCACCAATCGTGCTATCCGCGCCTAAAACAAACATAGGGGCGCTCTATTGCGGCATTTCAAACTTTACATGGTGCGAGAAACATCGATGTTTTCGCGATCCGGTAGCCCTTGTATTGCCCTTGTGCAGGTTGTCTTTGATTGTACGAGAAAGTGGGTGTTGACAAAAGCCAGACTATTCTCATGTTCTTCGCCAAAAGTTTCTATCAACCCAATGGCCTGCCGGATTCTCTCTATAACCACTGCCGGCTGATGTTTATATCCGCATCCCCCTAAATCAGGATCACTACCATGTCTCAAACCATCATCGTTCTCGGTGGCGACGGCTTCTGCGGCTGGCCCACCAGCCTCTACTTTTCCCAGGCCGGTTATGAGGTCGTTATCGTTGACAACCTCTCCCGGCGTAAGATCGATATCGAACTGGAATGCGCATCGTTGACCCCGATTCAGCCGCTGGGCCGACGGCTGTCCGCCTGGAAAGAGGTAAGCGGCAAGGCCATCACCTTTGTCAATTTGGATGTCGCCGTCCAGTACCACAAACTGTTGACCCTTATCCGCCAGTACAAACCGCTGGCGGTGGTTCATTTCGCCGAGCAGCGGGCCGCGCCCTATTCGATGAAATCGTCGTTTCACAAGCGCTACACGGTAAGCAACAACATCAACGCCACCCATAACATCCTCGCCGCCATTGCCGAATCGGGCGAAGACGTCCATTTGGTTCACCTGGGCACCATGGGCGTTTACGGCTACGGTACCTCGGGACTGGCGATTCCAGAGGGGTATCTCAACGTCAAGATTGAAACCGGTGAAGGCAACATGAAGGATCTGGAAATCCTTTATCCGGCCAATCCGGGCAGTGTCTATCACATGACCAAGACCCAGGACGCGCTCATGTTTTACTACTACAACAAAAATGACGCTATCCGCGTCACCGACCTGCACCAGGGAATCGTCTGGGGTACCAACACCGAGCAGACCATGCTGGACGAGCGCCTTATCAACCGCTTCGACTATGACGGCGATTACGGCACCGTACTCAATCGCTTTCTCATGCAGGCCGCTGTCGGCCATCCGCTCACCGTGCACGGTACCGGCGGCCAGACCCGGGCATTTATCCATATCCGTGATACGGTGAAATGCATCCGTCTGGCGGTTGAACATCCACCGGCGCGCGGTGACCGGGTGCAGATCTTCAACCAGGCCACTGAAACCTATCAGGTGCGGGATCTGGCCACACTGGTGGCCACGCTTACCGGTGCCGAGGTGAGATATTACATCAATCCCCGCAAGGAAGACGCCGAGAATACGCTGCGGGTGCGAAACGATAAGTTTCTCGAACTGGGACTGGAGCCCTTGACTCTTGAGGACGGGTTGCTTGAAGAGGTCTACACCATCGCCCGCAAGTATGGCGAGCGCTGCGACCCTGACAAGATTATCTGCACCTCGCGCTGGAGCGATTTGATCCCCGAGGATTTACAGGGGGCCGCCGTCCCGCCGACAGATTGAGCATACGTACCGACAATCTCTTTGCCGCGATGTGGTCACGTAGGAAGCGTGCTTATTAGCGCATGGATTTTGCCATGGTGATGCGGTGAGAGGCAATTATACGCCAGGCAAAAGTGGTACGTTACTTCTCCGCGCGGCATCTGATAAATTTTTGTCAAGGGTTGCAATGGGCAAGCCCTTTCTCATCGCAAGATCAAGATATGATGCGTCGTAGCTCGATACATTATGGGTGCGCGCCAAGGCAAATATCTCTCTGGTCATTCGCTCTGGTGATTCTTGTTCAACGATAATAGGCAGTTGGTTCAGTAACTCCATAAAGCGTATTGAATCAGCCTCACCAATCCGGTTCTTCTTTTCAGCAACCAGCAGCACGTTGCATACCTCCAGTGGCCATATCGCGGGCACAAACCCCTGAGAGAGTGCAAGTCTTTCTAAAACCTGATCGGCGTAGTTGCTTGATTCATCTTCAAAACACCATGCCATCACCACAGAATTGTCGACAACAAAGCATTCAGCCATCTATCGTCTGCCCTCCTCAATCATATCTCGGAGAGCAATTCCGCGGAGAGTATTTTTTTTTTCGGAATTTTCGTATCTCCCCAATAATCTGTTTAGGCTCTGATTTTCTTTGTGCCGGCATCGGTTGCAACATGGCAACAGGTGATCCATGTTTGGTAATGACGATGCATTCACCCTGGAGCACCCGCTCCAGCAGTTTGGGTAAATGTGTTTTTGCTTCGTATGCGCCAATTTTATCCATGTAGCACCCCCAAAGATAAGACTAATCTAAGACTAGTCTGAAATCATTATATGCTAATTTCCGGACCTGTCAAGAAGCAGTTGATTGTATCACCGAATGTCGTACGCAGAGGTGCGTGACAATTCTTGAGGTGGCGGGATAGCACGCCTGACCCCATGGTCTGATTTTAACTCGGCAATCTTTTGACACCTACCTGTTATGTACCCTAAACACATCTGATTATTCAGTGGCATATAACAGGTGAGTCTCCGCGGATAGTGATGCGTCATTCCTGCGCCAGCACTGCTTCATCAGAAGACGACTGTCGTCGTATCTGCCGGTGCTGATCCACTTTACCAGCAGGCTGGTGACTTCGGGAAAATTGAGGGGATCGATGGCGGGTGTGTCGATCCATTGTTCAATAGCCGTGGGCGTCAGGGCGGTGACGGCGGTGCCGAGTCCCAGCCTGGTCAGAGCGAGTCCGTTTGACTGCTGTTCGACCTGACCCGCCAGTGGCCGGGTCAGTACTTTTTTTCCCAGATGCAGAGCCTCGCTGATGAAAGAGAAACCGGCATTGCAGATGGCCCCGGAACAGCCGCACAAGTCGTCGATGAAACCCTGCCGACAAAAGGGCGAGATCGACACGTTAGCGCGGCTCTCAGGTTTGTCTACGTTGGCATAGACGCGGAATAGCCTATGCGGCAGCTGGTTGAGCAGGCTGACGACTTGTTTGAGATTTTCAAAGGGAAGATAGACCAGGTAGTAGGGCTCAGCATGGATGAATGGCCGGCACAGCCGTACCGCATCGGGTATTGTCGGCGGCAGAATCGGCTGGTCGAAATGGTGCCAGTGCAGTCCCAGCGGATAGTCCACCGGGGCATAGCGGTTCATGATCAGTTTCGGCAAAGGATTGGCGCCGGCAACGGGTACCCGGTGGGCAAAGGCATAGAGGTGGCCGATACCGATGCTGGGAATTTTGTTGCGTCTGGCGATACGGGCGGTAATTGGTTCGTAGTCGGTGATTACCAGATCGTAAGCACCGGCGTCGAATCGTTTGATGTCGTGATAAAATGTATAGAAATCCAGATGCCGGGCGGTCTTCAGGTAGCAGATGCGGCCGTCTTTGACGGCAAATGTCAGGCCCTTTTTGCGCTCAAACGAGCCAAAATCCTCCAGACCCATAACCTTTTTAGTAGGGCAACCGCTCAGTACGGCATGAACCTCATGCCCGCATGCCCGCAGTTCGCGCAGCATCATTTTGGCGCGGACGATATGGCCGTTGCCGGTGGTCTGGACACCGTAGAGGATATTCATGGTGACAGGAGATCAGTTGAAGCGGTAAAAATGTAGCGAGCAATAGCCGGCGCCAACGGTTTCGAAACCTTATATCTTATTTCCCGCGTGTCAGGATTATATTAGCAATACATGAGAATTGGGTTAAGCATGGCGCTTTCATTTTTTGGGGACATGAGATGAAGCCTTGGTCAAGCGGGTATTGGTTTGGCAACGTGCTTACAAGCTTTCCGCCAATACATCTTCATATGCTGGGTGCTCCGTGCGCCAGCTGCCGTCCACCCTGCGGTGGGTGAAGAGCCCTTTGCCCTGGCCGATCTTGAAATGTCGATTGCGCCACCAGCGGCAGTTCAGTGGCCGCTCCGGGGATTGAAAGCCGTTGCTGGTGCGTGATGAAGGATGGGCATCGACATAGGGCATGAGGATATCGGTGAAAAAGGTGCGCCTGCACAGCACCGACTGATTGGTCCAGTCGGCGCAGCTGGAATCGATAATCCAGATACCATCCGCGGTTTTCTGGATGACTTCGGGAAAGAGCGTCTCGGCCGCCTGCTCAACGTAAACAGCACGGCCCTTGAGACGGGGCGAGATTGTAGCGCTTAAAAAAACGGCGCCAGCGACGGTGGCGGGCCTCGCTCTGGTACGTTGTGAGATCAACACACGGTTCCGGGTGTTGCGGTTCATAGTAGCGCAGATATTTACGCACGTCGGAAAAGGCCTCACCGGGGTGCAGCCTCGAGTGCAGCCGCATCACGTCGATGGCTCCCGTTTCAAGGTGATTGAGCGCCCCCATAAGCTGGTGCATTACATCGTCCGCACTCTCGATTACCGGGCAATCGTTTTCCAGAAAAAGCACGAAATCAGTGGCAAGCTCCGTGGCCGCGTTGCACATGCCGTCAGCGATACCGCATTTTGGCCCGCCGCTGCAGGCAAGATTGAACTGGGCGGCGATCTGTCGGTCGCGCTCACTGATATCCTGAAAATAGATGAACGATCGGTCAAAATGCGAAAAAAGGCCAAGGTTGCGGTACGACTCCAGGGTGGCGATGAGAGTATCCCAGGAGCGCCAGCTGATGATGGCAAGTCCACAGGTTTTTTCGTTGCCGGTGAGCACGCCGAAAAGGCTGAAAAGTTGTTGAGAATTGGTGTGCTGATGACTATCTAGTAGAATCTAAACCACAATATCATAAGGCTTTGCTTTTGCAAGCAATCAGGTAATCATCGATTGATCGGAGAATATTGCCATGGATACTCACGAACCATTGATCAACACCGAGGCGCTCTGGCAAGATATTGCCGCCATCAGGCAAAAACGGCCGCTGGTGCACAATATCACCAACTACGTGGTGATGAATAGTACCGCCAACGCCTTGCTTGCTCTGGGCGCATCGCCGGTGATGGCTCACAGTGTCGATGAGGTTGAAGATATGGTGAGCCTGGCGGGAATGCTGGGTGGGGCACTGGTGATTAACATCGGTACTTTGAGCAAACCGTGGATTGCGGCCATGGAGGTAGGTATGGCCGCCGCCCGTCAGCACCGGGTTCCCATCGTCTTTGATCCGGTGGGGGCTGGCGCCACCGGATTCCGCACCGATACCTGCAAGAGATTGTTGGCCGCAAGCCCCGCCGCGGTAATCCGTGGCAACGGCTCGGAGATCATGGCTCTGCTTGATGATTCGGTTCAGACCAAGGGGGTCGATGCGGCGGCCGGCGGCGATCCCGCGGCAGCGGCCCGGGCGTGCGCCCAGGCCTATGGCTGTGTTGTCTGTGCTAGCGGTGCGGTGGACTATATCAGCGACGGGGCCACCGATCTGCACAACCGCTCGGGCCATCCCCTGATGGCCCGGGTAACGGGCATGGGGTGTACCGCAACCGCCATTATCGGCGCTTTTGCCGCGGTTAACGCCAATGCATTTGAAGCAACCGCCCACGCCATGGCGGCGATGGGACTGGCCGGGGAATTGGCGGCGAGCCAGGCGGCGGGGCCGGGCAGCCTGCAGCTCCATTTCTATGACGCCCTGTACAATCTGAATAAAGAACAATTGATCTAAGTGGCCATGGCAAAACACTTTTCCCTTGATCTCTACCTGGTTACCGACCGCGCCCTCTGCGGCGAGCGGTCGGTGGAGTCGGTGGTAGGGGAAGCGGTGGCGGGCGGGGTGAACATCGTCCAGTTGCGCGAGAAGCATTGTTCAACTCGTGAATTTATCGACCTTGCCGGCCGCATCAAGGCCTTGCTTGCGCCGTACGGTGTGCCGCTGATCATCAACGATCGGCTCGATGTGGCGCTGGCGGTGGATGCCGACGGTCTGCACGTCGGCCAGAAGGATATAGCGGCCGCAACCGCCCGCAGGTTACTTGGCCGCAATAAGATTCTCGGGCTTTCTGTGGAGTCCGTTTTAGATGTGCGGGCGGCTGATTTGCATCTGCTTGATTACATCAGCGCCAGCCCCATCTATTTTACCCCCACGAAAACAGATTGCTCAAGGGAGCTGGGCCTTGCCGGGCTGCGGTTGGTGCGGGCGCTGACCGATCTGCCGCTGGTGGCCATCGGCGGGCTCAATGCGGCCAATATTGCTCCGGTCATCGAGGCCGGCGCCGACTCGGTGGCAGTGGTTTCCGCCATCTGTGCCGCCCCCGATCCGCAAGCGGCGGCGGCCGATCTTGCCGCCCTTATCAGGGATGCCAAGGACGCCCGAACATGAAGGTTCAGGAACTCGGTGAATTCGGTCTGATCGCGCGTTTTGCCGGCCATTTCGGAAAAGATTTGCCGCCCGGAGTGGTGGGCATCGGCGATGATTGCGCAGTATTTCCATGCTCCGATGATACATCCTTTCTGGTAACCACCGATGCCCTGCTGGAAGGTGTCCACTTTCTCAAGGATCGGATCAGTGCCCGCGAATTGGGAGGCAAGGCGCTGGCGGTTAATCTCAGTGATATTGCCGCCATGGGGGGCACGCCCGTGGCCGCTTTTTTATCTCTTGCCCTACCCGATGATTGCCAGGTGTCCTGGGTTGATCAGTTCTTTGCGGGAATCAAAGAATTAAGCGAAGAGACCGGTACCCACCTTTTGGGTGGTGACACTACCCGCTCCCGGGCGGGCATAGTCATTAGCTTTACCGTTATCGGCAGCGCCTCCACGGCGTTGATCTCATACCGCTCGGGTGGCCGGGCCGGTGATGTAATCGCCCTCACCGACATGGTGGGCGACTCCGGTGGCGGCCTGCGTCTGCTGCTGGCCGATCATGAGATAGATGCGGTGGGCCGGCGCCTGATTACCCGTCATCATCGCCCCCGTCCACACCTTGCCCAGGGGCGCTGGCTGGCAGCGCAGCCGGCGGTACATGCCATGCTCGATGTTTCGGACGGCATCGGTGCCGACCTCAGGCGCATCATGGAGAGCTCTAAGGTCGGGGCGCGTATCGATGTGGCGGCACTTCCCATTTCGCCGGATTTGCATGCCATCGCCGCCCGTCATGACTGGAACGCCATCGAGGTCGCTGTTAGTGGCGGTGAGGATTACTGCCTGCTCTGCTGTATTGGAGCGGAGGAGTTCACGGCCATTGCCACGGCTTTTGCCGAAACGTTCGGCACCGATCTGTATCGTATTGGCGAGATTGTTGGTGGTGGTGAGCTGATCTATCATCGTGACGGCGAACCGGTGGATATCGGCGGGCGCGGCTGGGACCATTTTGCCAGGCAGAGCGGGTGATATCGGCCCGACTACCGGCAACGCGCCGGACTGAACCATCAACCGTTGCAGATTAATCATCAGCCAACCCATTCATCAGGTAAAAATAGGGGTTGAAACCCGCACGGATTTCACGAGGCGATCATTTATGGAGAAAAAGCAATACTATCGGGCGCTCACCATAGCCGGATCAGACAGTGGCGGCGGCGCCGGTATCCAGGCTGATCTGAAGACCTTCTCGGCGCTGGGTTGTTTTTCGATGTCGGTGATCACCGCCATTACCGCGCAGAACACGCGTACGGTAAGCGATATCGTCGAGGTGCCGGCGCCCTCGGTGGGCGCTCAATTAGAGGCGGTGCTTGCCGATATCGGGGTGGATGCGGTGAAGATCGGCATGCTCTTCACCACCGAGATTATTGCAACCGTGGCACGCGTTCTCGCCGCCCACCAGGTGGAAAACATCGTGGTGGATCCGGTCATGGTGGCGAAAAGCGGTGATCGGCTGCTTCGTGATGAGGCGATGGTGACCCTGCGAGATACACTCATTCCCATGGCAACGGTGCTCACCCCCAATCTGCCCGAGGCCGAGGTGCTTACTGGTTCGTCCATCAAAACCACCGGCGAAATGGAGGTGGCGGCCCGAAGCCTGCTTGCGCGTGGCCCCGCCGCCGTGCTGGTCAAGGGTGGTCATCTCAGTGATGCGCCAAGTGATGATTGTCTGGCGGTGCGCAGCGGTGACGCGATTGCCATTCACTGGCTGAGAAGCGCTCGCATCGATACCGTCAACACCCATGGCACCGGTTGTACCCTCTCCTCGGCTATCGGGGCGTATCTGGCCCGGGGGTTGCCCGTCGGCGAGGCGATCCGGGCGGCGAAAACCTACATCGAGGAAGCCATTACGGCGGGTGCTGATTATGCAATCGGCGCCGGCCACGGCCCGGTGCATCACTTTCATCGATGGTGGCAGTGATGGGGTGTATCCTTGATCTTGAACGAAAATGCTCATTTTTCAAGGCTCCCGTAAGACGTAAAAGAACATTAGTCGTCTTCGTGGCGATGGGGGTGTTCGCCATGCGGATGGGCATGACGGTGGGCATGCGGCGTGAGTTCATCTGATATCTCCACCCGGCCGCCTTTCAGTCCATAGATGGTGGTGCAGGTTGCCGCCAGAAAATCCCAGTCGTGAGAGATGATGACGGAGGCAAGGCTCAGGGTATTGATGATTCTGATAAGGTGTGCACGGGTGGCGGAATCCAGATCATTGGTGGGTTCATCCAGGAGGAGCACTGATGGCTGCATGGCCAGGATGGTGGCCAGCGCCACCAGTTTTTTCTCGCCGCCGGAGAGGTGGTGGGTGAGGCGCTGCTCGTAGCCTGTCAGCCCAAGGGTGGCCAGGGTCTGCTCGGCACGCGCTCTGGCATCACTTACGGACAATCCAAGATTCAGTGGGCCGAAGGCGACATCGTCGAGCACGGTGGGCGAAAAGAGTTGATCGTCGGCGTCCTGAAACAACAATCCCACCTCTTTACGCAATAGCCTAAAATCCTTTTCCTCAATCAGCGGTTTACCTTTGAATCGCACCGTTCCCGACTGGGGCTTGAGCAGCCCGACGATGATATGGAAAAAGGTGGTTTTTCCGCTTCCGTTCGGGCCGATAAGTCCAAGGCGCTCGCCGCTTTGCAGGGTGAGGGAAAGGCTGTCAAGAATAGGGGTACTGCCGCCTGGATAGGCAAAAGACAGATCCTCCAGGCGGAGCAGGGGGCCGCTGTCTTCGGGCTTTTCACCCATTGTATATTTCCATGACGGTCAGACCGGCGGCGGCCGCGGCCAGGGCGGCCAGCCACACCATATCGACCGGTCGCGGCGCCGAAGCGTGCAGCGAATGAAAGCGGCCGGTAAAACCGCGCAGCACCATTGCCTCATAGACCCGGGTGGCGCGGTGATGGCTTTTTACCAAGGTCATTCCGAACAGATACGCAAAGGTGCGGTAGGTATGCATCGAGGTTCTGGCCGTAAAGCCGCGCAGTTTTGCGGCCCGCAGCAGACGCTGATACTCCTGGTTGATGACGAAAATATAGCGATACGAAAACAGCAGCAGGATCCTGAGTTTTGCCGGGACGCGTAAAAATTCCAGCCCGCGTCCCAGCTCGGCAATGCTCGAGGTAGCCGGCAGGGCGATGAGCAGCAGGAGGATAGCATTGGCCTTGATTGTTATCAGCCCGCTGAGCATGACTCCCTCCCTGCTGATACTGAACATGCCATATGAGAGCAGCGGGGTTCCGGGATAGGTGAGGGGTAGAGTAAGCCATAAAAACAAGATAAAGCCGTTGACCACAAGAACCCGACGAACCACTAAACCCATCGGCAGGCCGGCAAGCAGCACAAGTAGTATCCCAATAAGAAGCCCGCTCAGGGCGGTGATAAGATGGGTGCTCAAGGCCAGCACCATGGTGAGCGCCAGGGCGCCGGCGCATTTCACGCCGGGATGAAGCCGATGCAGAAAAGAGTCGCCCTGGCTGAACTGCTCAAATTGCATACCCTATCAGGGATGAAAATAGACCCAGATGACTGCCCCCAGCTCCACCCCTTTTTCGTTGCCGTCCGGATCAGCCAAGGTGTAATCCGCTTCGCTCAGGGCGGCAAATCCCCACCAGCCCGGCCAGGGACAGCTGAACGAGAAAACCCCGTTTTCATCGGCCTTGACCACCTGGGTGATGTGAAAATCGGTTGGCGCGTTCCGGTCGCCGTTCTGGTTGTAATACTCCACCTCCACCTCGGCTCCGGCCAGCGCCGAGCCTCCCGCCATCACCTGGCCGGTAAAGCTGTTGCCGGCAAAATTGCCGAATGGGCGCAGCAACGGTAGGATTTCAGTGGGCAGGCCAAGCGGTTCATCCCAGCCGGTATCGGCGCCGAAGGCGGGAACAACGACCTTGGTGTAGTGGATGATAGAGAGATCCTCAGCCGGTTCCCAATAGGGCTGTGGCTCCATGACGAACTGGTAGACCCCCGGCCGGCGTACCGCAAAACTGCTCTGCCAGCCCTGGTGGTCAAGTATCTGTGAGGATTGCAGGGTGTCGAGCAGATCAGTTTGTGAGCCATCCACGTACACTGAAAACCCACGAGGTTTGACAAGCTCCATGCCAACCATTTCAAAAGGGTGGGCAAAGGCGAGATTGAGCTGTATCTGGGTGTCCGGCTGAGCAAGAACCGGCTCTTCCGGAATTACCATGCCGAAATGAGCAAGGGCCGGATGAGTCGCGGCCGTCATAAGACAGGCTGTCATCAACAGGGTAGCACAGGTGTGTTTCATTGGTTTCCTCCTTTTTTTTGTGACTTGAGGTATGCGGCCAGACCGGCCAGTCCGATGATATAGCCGAGACCGCCAAGAATCTCCGACAGGCTCGGGCCGCACTGGGTGGCGGCGGCGAGATCACGGCGCAGCGGCGCCAGTTTAGCTTCGACCACCTTTTCGACAATGGCGCCAATTGCCTGCTCATCAACCATTACTTGCGGCGATGGCGGGGTTGTCGGGTTGGCTGGTGACGATGGTGGCGCCGGGGTGGATTCGCCTTGTTCCTGCACTGCTGAAGTCTGGAGTGACGTAAGATCCAGCAGCCACTGCCCGCGGTGGCCTTCGCCCGCCTCGGCAACGATGCGAAGCATCTGTTTCGAGCCCATTTCCTCGGTAAGCAGGAAGGTGAAGAGTCCGTCCTGGTCGGTGGCGGTGGTGAAAAGGGGATCATTGCCCTCGTCCGGGAAAACCTCAATTACCGCTTTCTTTGCCGGCCTGCCGCCGCTGAAGAAAGTTTCACCGTGCACCGTATCACCTTCCAGATAGGCAAATACGTTGAGACGATGGGCGAATGCGGCACCGGAGCTGGTGCAGAGCAGAAGCGGTACCAGGAAAAAAGCGGCCGGAACTTTCATGTTTTATCAAGTGATAAGATATCGGGGTGGACGCGGATAAGAAAAGAGAGGGTAAACATGGTGACAATACCCTCGATCACCATCAGCGGGATGTGGGAGAGCAGGGTAATCTGGGCGACCCTGATAAATCCGGCATCGCTTAAGGCAAGGGCCGCGGCCATCAGTATGCCGGAGAGCAGGATGGCAACGGCACCCGCCAGAAAGCCGGCGAGATTGCGCCGTTTGGGGTTTGTCAGCCATGTTTTGAAGAGTATGCCGCACAATACCGCCGGCCCCGCCATGAGCAGGGTGTTTACGCCCAGCACAAGGATGCCGCCGTATTGAAAAAACACAGCCTGGAGCAGCAACGCTACCCCAATGGCGGGAAAGGCTACCCAGCCAAGGAGGATGCCCAAAAGCCCGTTGAGCACCAGATGGATGTTGCCCGGCCCAATCGGGACATGGATGAGCGAGGCCACGAAAAATGCCGAGGTCAGCATGGCGGTGGTCATGATCCGCTCGTAGTTGAGCTGTCTGAGACCGATGGCGGTACCGGCGACGGTGAGTGCGGCACCGCCCAACAGTACCGGGGCGCTCAGAACTCCTTCGGAGATATGCATGACGAGACGGCGTGAGATAAATTAAATGGCACCGCTTGCGTTAGGCTGATGGCCCGTTCTTTTCCACCTGGTACGAAGCTATAGGCTCAGAGGCGGTAATAAAAAAAATAATTTCCTCACACTGATACAGCAGAAGAATTAACTGTCAAATAAAATAACTGGAGGGGGTCAAAGAAAAAGTGACAACGAGCCGTGCCTGAAGCAATGGCCAGATACGGCCCGTTGTCTGAGCGATCGTGCGTTGTGTTGCTTGTGGCGATGGTCTAAACGACCCCTCAAGCACCAGAGCACAGCTTATCCGAAGCCATTATAGTGTGATGATTTCGTAAAAACCTCAAAATTGCTTGCTACCGTCATTCCCGCGAAAGCGGGAATCCAGTGATTTTAATTAATTATGGATGTCGGGTCAATTCCGGTATGACGGGCATATGGGTTTTTGCGAAGCCATCAAGTATGGCCTGCGCGGCACCGTTTAGGCGGGAAAGCTGATGGTGAGCCGTTGGCCGCCGTTTTTCTCTTCGGTTTTAACATGCAGATCCATACTGCTGTTACGTACCCCGAAGGCAAGGGTTGATTCACCTTCGGCATCGTCCACATGGATAATATCGCGCATTGCCTTGATGATGTGCGCGCCGATGGCGCCGGCGGGGGGTGGCAGTTCCGATTCACGATACGTTGCCAGCACCGTAACGGTACCGTCAGGGTTTTCCTGCAGGGAAATTGACTGGGCGTTGTTGTTGATCCCGTGTAACACCGCCAGGCCGATCCACTTGAGGGCGGCTGCCTCGGCATCACTTTCATGCTGCATTTTGGACATTTCCCGCAGCGGATCGCTGGTGGCAAAGCAATCACACATTTCCTGAACTTGCTGGTGCAGATTTCCTGAGTCTTTCATCCTGTTCTCCTCTTCGTTGCGTAATAGAGCAGACGTACGAACCTGCCGATAACCGCTCCGTAACCTACCATCATCTGCAAAAATTCCTACTATAAAGATTATTGATCGGCGAGGCCTCTGAAACGATGCGCGCGCCCGGGCAAAACTATTTCTGGTGAGTTTTACACCATACCGGCAGAGCTGGATCGAGCCGGTGAAAGCGATGGTCGCGGTCAATGGTCGTATCCATCTTCCGATTGGCGATCAAGACGGCGCCGACTTTCATCTCATCTTCTACCTTCCGTTCAAAACGTTGTTGATGGGCGGCGGTGCAGAACGGCCTGAAATAGTACACCGCATCGAAATCACCAATCCCACCATAATGCCAGATATCGCACGCTTCAATACAATGGCTGTC
The DNA here is from genome assembly GCA_016722945.1 of Desulfofustis sp. PB-SRB1. Classification (GTDB taxonomy): domain Bacteria; phylum Desulfobacterota; class Desulfobulbia; order Desulfobulbales; family Desulfocapsaceae; genus PB-SRB1. The sequence continues at coordinate 68,157 of JAEQMT010000010.1, forward strand.
CACCAACTGGCGGGCGATGGCAAGCGAGGGCTCATCTTTTTCGATGCCGTGGACAGAAAATCCCACCATCTCGGCAAGCAGGAGGATATTGCCGATGCCGCAGCCGATGTCGAGAAAACCGGGCGCTTTTTGCCATCCGTTCTGAATCTCTAGATAGGACCAGGCCAGCCTGATTTGTCCATATGCCTGCCGGGTGTCCATGGCCACAAACGGGTATTCGCGATCGGCGTCATTGGTTGAACGGGGTACCGTTTTTCTGGTGAAATAGCCGATAAACCGGTTGATAACGCCAAAGAGAATATCGTGTTCATCCTGCCGCTCATCAATCTGCGCCGAGAGTGGCGGGGGTGAAGAAGAGTGCTCTTTTCCGCCGGCCACCGGTTCAGTCGGTGTGGGCATAGGTGATAACCGAGAGTACCGCCCCCTGTGGATCCTGAATCACCGCAAATCTGCCGACACCGGGTATGTCGTCCGGGGCACGGAGTACCCTGCCGCCAAGCTCATCCACCCGGGCGGCGGTTTCATCTACATCGTCCACCGTCACATAAAGACCCCACATGGGCGGCATTCCGGTGCACTCGGGAGGAACCGGCATGATACCACCCACCTGCCTGCCGTCTGCCTTGAGAACGGTGTAGTCTTCGCCTTCCATTGGCGCCGGTTCAGCATCCCAGTTGAACAGGGCAGTGTAGAAGTCCTGGGCTTTTTGTGGATCGGTGGTCAACAGTTCATGCCAGCTGAAGGCGCCGTGGCGAAAATTTTTTTCATCCATTGTTATTCCTCCGGTTTTTGTTCGATGGTGTATTTTGGTCTGCCAGGCTGACCTCATGGCATAGATAGCATCAACACGGTTATTTCACCATATACTTGATATCAGAAGAGTAAGTTGGATACCCCCACATGCATTCTTTAAGGGCGTCCGCCTTGATTTTGTATCGTATCGCCAGGGCAAACAGGTTGATCACCTCGGATGCGTTATGACGGATCAGATGGGCACCGAGGATTTCATCTGTGGTGTTGCTGATCAATACCTTGTAGGCGCCATGTTGTTCGCCGATGCGCCGGGATGAAGGCCAGCCGGCGGTACGGCCGAAATTGACCCGAAAATCATACCCCTGTTCAGCCGCTTCAGCCTCCCCCAGCCCCACCCGGGCAATCGATGGAATCGTAAAGACACAGCTGGGCACCACCGAGTAATCAATAGTCCTGGTATTGTTCTCTAAGATGTTGTGGACAACCGTCTTGCCCTGTTCATCGGCAACCGGGGCAAGCATGGCGCCGGTCGCGGCGCAGTCGCCGATGGCGTAAACCTTAGCGTTGCTGACGCTTTGCAAAAACTCATTGACGTGTACGCCGGCGGCGGAGTGTTCAACCCCGCCGAAATCACCCTCGAGCACACTGAGATTGGGCAGCCGGCCCGTTGCCTCGATGACCAGCTCCGCCTGGTAACAATCACCTTCGGCGCCATACATGACAATTACGCTGCCGTCTCGTTCGGCTCGCTGCACCGATTCATTAAGAACGATATCGATGGACGCACAGCGACTGGCCTCAACCGCTTCGGCAACGATATCGGGATCGAATTGTTTAAGCGGCCGGTTGGAGCGGTGCAGGATTGTCACGTCGACGGCGCCGGTGCGAACCGCAACGTGGGCAAATTCAAAGGAGATGAAGCCGCCGCCGATAAACACTACCCGGGAGGGCATCTCGGCCATGTCGAGAAAATATTCGCTGTCGTGCACCAGTTCGGCGCCGGGGATATCAGATCGTCGCGGAACCGCGCCGGTTGCCAGGATGATATGGTCAGCGGACAATCGCTGCTCGCCGACACACACCTCATCTTCGCCGGTGAATAGCGCCCTGCCGAAAAAGGTGGCGACTCCGCGCCTGCGCCAGCTTTTTACCTCCTTATCTGATCTTCCCTCCAAAAAATCGTTTTTCAGCCGCTGCAGGGCAGCCCAGTCACTGCTCGGGGCGGTTCTTATCCCGTTGCCCAGCAACTGGGTGGCCATGGCCACCGCTTCGGCATTCGCCACCAGATACTTTTTCGGCTGACAACCGCGCAGCGCGCAGGTGCCGCCGTAGGGCCGTTCATCGACGATGGCGACTTCTCTGCCGGCTTTGACCAGACCGTCGACCGCAAACCAGGCGGCGGTGCCGGAGCCGACCACAACGGCATCAAAATGGTGATGATTCATCAGGACTCCTTTTCAGGTGTGGGTACAACTATCAGACAATTAATCGGAATAATGATTTTGCAATCCGCCTCTTTAATTACATGCCTGCAAGAAAGAGGTTTAAATGTGTCAGATAAATGACGTGAGAAGGTGAATTGGGGATTCAGGAAGTTTATTCCTAGCCAAGTACCTCGACCTTCGGGCACTTCTTGATGAGAAAATCTGGCGAGATGACAGTGAGTTGGTTTTCAATGGCCGTGGCGATGATGATGCGGTCGGCCGGATCGGAGTGGGGGACGTCTACTTCGGGGGCGAGGGTTGCGATGCGAGCTGAGATGGGGTCTCTTTGATTTGGAAATGGTCTGTGACTTTTTGGAACCAGTCCCATGGGTCTGTGGGTAACTCGAGCTTTCTGTTTTTGTGTTTGATTGCGATTTCAAAGGTGGAGATGGCGGAGATGTAGAACTCGTTTTCAGGCGATAAGACCTGCCTGGCGGCGGAAGAGAGCCGAGACGGATCACCAGCCATCCAGAGCAGGACGCAGGTATCGAGAATCAATTTCATCGGGATTCCTCGGGCCAGTCATCGTTGTCGAGAGGCACGGTCGGGTCTTCATGGAAGACAATATCTCCGCGTCCTGGAAGCGGGGCAACGAGCCAGCTTTGATTTGATTCTACGGCTTCTTCCAGGGAGATTCTGTATTTGCGATGCTCTTTTGGCTGCAAGAGCATGCTCAGAGAGCAGGTTGTGCTGTTCATGCCTTAGTGTTGATGAACAATCACGTTCATCTTATTCTGACCCCCAAATACTCCAATAGTGCTGAAGACACCATGAAATGTCTGGGGCGACGATATGTCCAGTAGAAAGAGAGGAAGCTTACCGAGAGATATTTCGGAATGACCTGGAACCTAGCGAGATAGAAAAGATCAAAAAAGCCACAAACGGGAATTTCGCACTTGGAAGCGAAGGATTTTCAGAGGAGATACGCAGCAATCTGGGCCGCGGGGGTTCACCAGGCAAGGCTGGTAGTCTCTGAAAAATGAATGCCGATCAAAACATGGTATGCCCCATATTACTACTGTTCCATTTTTCTAGACGGTGTAAACAATGATCGGTCCGAGAAACGTCAGTAAAACATTGGAAATGGCATAGCTGACGGTATACCCAAGCACCGGAGCGCTACTCCGTGCAGCGTCAATAACACCATTGAGTGCAGGAGTGGAAGTAAGGTTTCCTGTTATTGCTCCACAAAGAATGACAGGGTTCATCTTCAGGACAAAACGGCCATAGAGCAGCATGCCCATACAGGGAAAGAGAACCGCACAGATGCCGAGTGCCGGCATCATCAATCCATATTGCTGAATCTGGGCCAGAGCCTGTGGGCCTGTCTCAAGGCCGATGGAAACGATGAAAACCGCCAGTCCGAAATCACGCAGATATTGTGCTGTAGAGGCAGGAAGATTGCCAAAGGTGTGACGTTTGGCGCGGAGGAAGCCAAACATCAAACCAGAAATAAGACACCCGCCACCCGTACCAAGAGAAATAGGTACACCAGCAATATTGACACTGGCCATGCCGATTATAACTCCGACGAGCAGGCCGACCCCCAGGTAGACGTAATCCACAGATTTTGACGGTACCAGAGAATAGCCAATCTCATCGGCTGCCCGCTTGACATCCTCGGCAGCACCAACCAGCCGAACAACATCGCCAACATGAAGCTCGCTCTGTGGATACAAGTTAAATTCCTGATCAAGGCGGGTAACCCGCGTTGCGTATACTCCATAGCGGTGCTTGAAATCAAGCATCATACGGGCCTGGGCGACCGTTTTTCCATGCAGGTCCGCTCGAGTGATAACGACATCGCGCTCTTCGTTGACAAAATTCATCAACTCCTGTTGGGTAGACTCATCTCCCAGGGCTCCACCAGCGGCAATGACATGTTCGAGCTTCCCTTGCAGTGCAACCAGATAGCCCTGCCGCAGCAAGAGGCCCGGCGTTACCTCCAATAACTTTCCCCTGCGGGCTACTCGATTTACACGCACCTGGAAACGCGCCTCCAACTCAGCTACAGAGGTGTTAAATATCTCCACCGCGGATACTTCGTACACTCTTGCTCTGAGAATGCCAAATGACTCGAATTGCCCTGGCTGCCTCTTTTCACCAGTATCCCCGAGAGACTTTTCCAGTTCTTTTGCCTCCTTTTGCAGATCAATCCTGAGCAGCTTTGGTGCAATCCATCCAGCGAAAAAGATTACACTCATCATGCCAAACAGATAGGATAGCGCATAGGTTACCCCTACAACGAAACTTATATTGACGTCATAGCCACAATATGTAACACTGCGCAACATAACCCAAACCATGGAGGTGGGCCTATGTTGCCGTCAATTCGATCCGTTGAGCACACGTACGAAATACCGAAATTCTCGATCACCACAAAAGACATTGATGGTTTTTATTCCGAACTTGAAGGGTATCATGAGGTTTTTGCCGACTGTTTCCACCGGAGTGAGTCGCGGGGCCATTTTTTTAAGTACATGGCCGGCCAATTCAGTGAGCTTGAAAGGAAGTCGATTGAACCGATTGCCGTTAATATCAAAGGCGGAAATGTTAGAGCAATGCAGCGGTTTATCAGTGACGCGGAATGGGATGAGGATAAAATAAGCCGCAAGTATCGTACTTTGGTTAATGATGATATGGGTGATCCAAACGGCATTCTCATTTTCGATGAATCTGGTTTTGTCAAAAAAGGATCCGACTCGATCGGTGTAGCCAGACAATACTGCGGCACCATTGGAAAGGTGGATAATTGTCAGGTCGGTGTATTCGCGGCGTATGCCTCCCCCCAGGGGTACGCCCTGATTGACAAGCGGCTTTTCATTCCAGAGAAATGGTTCACCAAAGACTATGCCGCAAAACGGGAAAAATGCGCTTTACCCGAAAATATCAAGTTCAAAACCAAACCGCAACTGGCGGTTGAGATGTTTACTGCAATTCGAGACGAGGGGATACTTCCATTCAAATACATTGCCACCGACAGCCTGTATGGCTCAAGCCCCGAATTTATCAATGCGGTTGATCGGCTTCCCGGGGTCACCTATTTTGTATCCATGGCCAGTGACACCCGTTGTTGGCTGAAAAGACCCGTCGTCAGGGAAAAGACATACAAATACAAGGGCACGGTCAAAACCAGGAGAATTCTGGAAGATACATCAAAGACCCCCATTGCGTTCATCGATCTTGCCAAAAGCATCAATGATTTCTTCTGGTACAGGCGAAAGGTCTCCGAAGGCACCAAAGGCCCTATTATGTATGAATTCACTAAGCGCCGGGTTGTATTGTCAAAAGATGGATTGCCGGAAAAGGAAGTGTGGTTGGTCATCAAGCGAACGCTCGGCCCCAAGCCGGAATATTCGTTTTTTATCAGCAACGCCCCGGTCAGCACTCGCCTTGCAAAGTTTGTCTGGCTGAGCGGAGTGCGGTGGGCTATTGAGCAATGCTTTGAAGAAACGAAAACAGAGCTGGGGATGGACCACTATGAAGTTCGTAAATATTCCGGCTGGAATCATCATATTCTGACATGTATGCTGGGGCATTTTTTCCTCTGGCACCTCAAGATACGGTTGGGGGAAAAAAACGCCGTCTATTACTCTGTCGCAGCTTAGGATGTTGATTGAAACGGTTCTGCCAATCGCCCACTATGACGCCATGACAATGTTGGCGCTGATTGAGAGCGTGCAGGTTAAGAATCACAGAGCGTATCTTTCGCATCGAAGACGACGCCTGCGATCATTAAATGATTTTAAATAACTTTCGTTGTAGGGTTACGCCGATATTTGCTTCGAGGGATTTCAATACATCAGGGGCAAGTCCCAATCGTTGCAAAGCTTCACTGGCGGTTCCTATACACGCTGATTCAGTAAGCGCACCAGCAAGCAACCCGACTGCCGTTCCCTTATCAAGATGGAAAATTTTTGCCGTTACATAAACAAAAAGAAACACCAAGGCACATGAGACAAGTGCCAAATGCAACTGGCTGAGCATTTTTCGATTCAGACTTGCGAAGAACTGCGGTCCACTGACATAGCCAGTCGCATAGATGAAAAGGGCAAACATCATTGATTTTACTACCGGATCAACGGGAACACCAACCTGCCCGATAATGACTGCAGCCACCAGGCAGCCTGACATACCGCCAAGTTCAAATCTGCCGATTTTGATTTTGCCGATCCAGAAGCCGATGGCGAGTGACAAGAAAAGAGGTATCAAAGGATTAGTGTTTAAAACTTCTTTGAGAAAATTCATGGCGTATCAACCACATAGAAATTTTATTCGTAACTGTTCACCAACTTTTTTTTAGACCTTTTCGCCGACTAACCTGGACACTGAAATGCGACAAACCGAATATGGGATCGGTCGCCAATAGCGGACACCAAACCTTTATGCTATACTTCAATTTTTTTAGTCTGCTGTTCATAGACCGCGGATGACACGTGGCCCATTCGTTTCTGAACACCTTTGCCGGTTGCAGGGAACCTTGCAAACTGGTCTTTTCGCCCAATCTCATCGTTGCTTAAAAAAATTTTATCCTCGGAATATAAATCCGGCCTGCGGGAAAATTTTCCTCACGCCTTGATCTTGAACGAAAATTCTCATTTTTCAAGGCTCCCATATGCCTTCAGGACATCGTTCAGGGTTTCAAAACTGGCGTCTTCACCTATCATTTTCAGCAAATCATAATGACTATCGTTTCTCACTGAGACCATCGGTTGCGCAACAACCAGGCGTACATCTTTTTCCTTGAGCGTCTGACACAAGGCGCGAAGAGTTTCGGCGGCTGAATAGTCAATATCGTCAACCGATGAAGCATCAATGCAGAACCACCGCAGAGGGGGTTCTGCCTGATTGACCAGGGTTGTCACTTCCTGTGAAAGCTGCTGTGAATTGGCAAAGTACATGCTGTGGGTAAAACGATAGATGACGAGTCCCGGTTCCGCCTGCACCTGGCTCTCCAGGGTGTTTGGCTGGAAAATGCCACCTGCGCCAGGAGCCAGCAGCAGATTCGTCGGATGATATCCCCTTCGGGTGTGGTCTATGAGTGACAGGACGATTGCAACCACAATGCCCTGCTCCACGCCCACGAAGACCACCATCAACAGCGTTATCACTGCCACCCAGAACTCTGAGCGGCGTTGATGGTATATCTTCTTCAGGCCCTTGAGGTCGATCAGGTCGATGCCAATAAGAAAAACCACGGCCGACAGCACAGCCTCAGGCATATACGCTAGAGGAGCGGTAAAAAAAAGCAGCACCAGCAAAACGATGGCAGCAGTAAAAAGCAGGGAGAGCTGGGAGCGTCCGCCCGCACTGTCCACCATCTGGGTCTTGGTGGGGCTGCCATTAACCACAAAGGTCCCGGTCATGGCAGCGCCGATATTTGCCAGACCAAGGCCAACCAGGTCGTTGTTCTCGCTGAATTCTTCATTATAGCGCGCCGCATAGGCTCTTGAGGTCGCAGCGCTCTGGGCCAGTACCACCACAAACATGGCAAAGGCGGTTGGCAGAAGTTGAACTATCGTATCCCAGTGTACATCAACCCACGGCAGGCTGATCTGGGGGAGGCCGCTCGGTACATTGCCGAGCAGATGCATGTGGGTTCCCAGATCGAGGCCCCAGCTGGCCAGAATTGCGCCAAAAACAGCAATCAATGCTCCGGGTATTTTCTTCGATAGTTTCCTGGCGCCTATCATGACCATCAACACTGCAACAGAGGTCGCCAGGGCATACCCATTGACTTCATTCAGCTGTTGCAGGTCACTGACTATCTTTTGAAAGGTACCGTGTCCGCCACCTTTGAGGCCAAGCATGCCCGAGATCTGGCCGGCAGCGACCTGAATGCCGACCCCGGTGAGAAACCCTACCAGCACGGTTCGCGAGAGAAAATCCGCCATAAAGCCCAGACCGACCAGGCGGGCCAGAATGAGAAAAGCCGCAACCATGAACGCCAATACTCCTGCCAGGGCCAGGTAGTGTTCCGAGCCTGTTGCGGCAAGACCGACCAGACCAGAGGCAAGAATAGCCGCGGTCGCGGAATCTGCGCCTACCACCAGATGACGCGAAGAGCCGAAAAGTCCAAACATGACCATCGGGACAAGCATGGTGTATAGGCCGGTTATAACAGGAGTGCCTGAAATTTTGGTGTAACCCATTACTTCCGGAATTGCCAGGGAAGCCAGCGTGAGTCCCGCGATCAACTCAGCGGGAATCCGTTTGACATCAATTGGTAAAATTCCTTGCAAGGCTTGCATCTGTTCGCCTGGGATTGCTGTTTTCTGGGATGGTCTCGGGTTTTTGGGTTGTCTGGCTTTCACGTGGGGGGGAACTACCACTGGGGCGGAGTGTCATGACAACCGGGAAAAGCTCAAGAGCTGCCTCCTCCCTCCAATTCATACCTGGCATAAAAGTCTCAAAATAACGTTGTAAAGACTTTGCATTTTCTTACCTTCCTTCCTGGGCTATGCTCGATCAAAGAGTTCTCCGATGCGTAACCTGAAACCGGATTTGTTTCCTGCCGAAAATGACCGGCAAGAACTCGACAGAATCAGTCGAAGCCCAACGGAGCCGGCAAGTCGTGTACAGCGAACCACTATTGTTCTGATCTATGCCAGCGGAAGCGGCATTATGTCAATTACAATTAGTTAAGGGTTACCCGGCCGCTGGTATACCGAGCAATTGATAAAGCAGTGGCCTTTGGTCATCTGGCCTCGCTTAACGATATTCAGCCCTCCTACAGGGGCTCTACCATTGACGATGCCGCCAAGAGCTGGATTATGTCGTTGGCCTGTCAGCGGCCGAGCGAACGTGGCTGTGCAGTCGAAACCTGGACCTTCAGCACTTTTGTCACGCATATCAGGACTGAGGTGGACCCCATGTCCAGGACAAATTTTGCCTGAATTTAAGTTGTTTTCCTTGCTTTTATTCGCAGCTGATTATCGCTGCCCTATTTTCTCTGACCGGCAGCGTTTCGGTGAAGGCGAAGCGGAACCGAAACGCTGCCTGTAACTCTCTCGCTGAAATGGGCAGCTATAGCAGCACCCCTGTGTGTCCCCTTTTGGTAAACTAACTTCAATGAAGGGTTGCCGAGGGTGCCGAAACAGTGATCGTTGCTGCAGACGAACTGCCGCCGTTACTACCTGAGCGCTGCGCGCCGGCCTGCCATACCTGGAGGACCTGCCCTTAACATAGGATGCGAGCCGAAGCGCTACACCTCAACACTCTGGCCGTGATACGGTACTGTCACGTTGAATCCCCTGCCGCTAAGATACCTGGCAAAGCTCTGGCTCTGTTCCTCTTCGCCATGGACCAGGGCAATTTTTTTGATTTTCAGGTTTGACTCCTCAACCACCCTGGTCATTTCATTTCGATCACCGTGGGCGCTGAAACCGCCAAGAGTTTTTACCCGCGCCAACAGGGGGTACTCCTTGTTGTAGAAGCGCACCATGGGGGGAAGACCCTTTCTGCCCGCGGCGGCATATTGGGCACCTTTTTCCTGTAACAAGCGGCCAAAGGTGTGCTGCCCCATGTACCCGACAATCAGCACCGTATTGCGCGGGTTGTGGATTTTATGACGTAAGTGGTGCAGAACCCTGCCGCCCTCGCACATGCCCGAACCGGCCAGTACGATGTGGGACCGCTGATCGCGATTCAGCGCCATTGACTCTTCGACGCTCTGGACAAACTTCAGCTGGTTGAAGTCAAAAGGATTCAACCCCCTGCTGAGAAAGGCCTGATGAGTCTCCTGATCGTATGTCTCGGGGTGCTCGCCGAAGACATGGGTGATCTTGGTGGCCAGCGGGCTGTCCACGTAGACCGGCATTGGCGGGAGTTCACCGTTGAGGAAGAGTTCATGGAGAAAATAGATGAGCTCCTGGGTCCTGCCGTAGGCAAACGCGGGGATGATCGCCGAGCCGCCGCGCGCAAACGTCTCCAGAAGAGCTTCTTTCAACAGAGGTTTCATGTCAATTACCGGCTCGTGCAGCCGGTCCCCGTAGGTGCTCTCCATGATCATCAGGTCAATTTCGCGGTGCTCTTCAGCAAATACAAGGGTGGGATCCTTGATAATCGGTTTGCCAAAGCGTCCCAGATCCCCGGAATAGAGCACCGTTTTTGTCTTGCCTTCTCCGCGGTACTGGATGATCGACATGGCCGAACCGAGAATGTGTCCGGCGGGGTAGAGGGTGCAGCTCAGATCCCGGCCAATGGTAACCGTCTCATTGAGGGGTATCCCCTGAAAAAAGGAGAGGGACTCGGCGGCTTCGGCGGAGGTGTAGAGCGGGCTTATGATCTGCAGGTTCTGTTCGATCAGCAGGGCGTCAATAACCTCATTGCGCAGGTCATGATCACCTGATTTCAGCAGGGCCTTAATTTCACTGACCTGCGATTTGCTGAGGGAGCTTGTGGTGCCACCGGTTTTGAGCCTGGCCAGAAAGGTCTTGGCGGTTTTGTAGTTGAGATACGAGGCATCACCTTCCTGTATTTTGGCGGAATCGAGCAACAAATACTCGCAGGCATGGGCGGTAGCCCGGGTGGCGAAGATCGTGCCGCTGAACCCGTTTTTTACCAGCATGGGGATGCGGCCGGAATGGTCGATATGGGCATGGGAGAGAACCATGTTGGTCAAAACTCTCGGATCGACGGCAAAAGCCCTGTTCTTTACCTCGGCTTCTTTTCGTTTTCCCTGAAACATCCCGCAGTCCAGCAGGATAATGTCATCATCGGTTGAAATGGTGTGAAATGACCCGGTAACCTCGCGGGTAGCACCATGAAATGTTACATGCATCATCGCTCCCTGGTAAAAGTTTCCACCCTCTGTCTGCTGGAGTGCTCTGCCGCCGGAGCTGGTATGATAACGGACAACGGCCTGTTTCTCAAGGTTCCATAACTGCCGGTTTGTCGACGAGCGGGGGGGCGACAGCGGCCGCCGGGCCGTCCCGGCGGCGCCACGACGGAAGGCATCTGCGTTAGTACGCAGCAAATACCGCCACCTCCCGGGTGCCCGCTGTTTTTGGCGGCCCATCGCAGCATGTTTTTTCGAGTTTATCAGGTTGTACCGATAGGCGGCTTGCGGCGGTGATTGTTTGAGCTATCGATGGCGATCGACAGGGCCGAGAAAAAATCCGCTTGCTGGTCAGCTCTGCTTGACAGGACGCCGATAAAGTTGATAGAGGTAGAACCGTCGGATTTACGGTGATACCTGTCGGCGAACGGCGGTGCTTCCTTGACGCGGTCGTTGGTCAACTTTTCGGCCTGGGCAGTCAGTGGCGGGGCAGCAGTTGTTGGCAGGGGGAGGCAGTATGAGACATAACCATTAGCGAGAGGAGAAGAATGAAAAATCGTATCGTGTACCTGGTACTGCTGGCGGTGTCGGCCATCTTGGCAACGGGGACGGCATGGGGAGCTGACGAATGCAAGAATCGGGGTACCCTCGATGAGATGTACTGCGACGAGAACATGGATCTGGTTGCCGATCCGCCCACGGATCCCAATGATTGGAAGGATCCCGGGACCCTGGTATTTACCTACACTCCGGTCGAGGATCCGGCGGTCTACAAGGACGCGTTTGCCGATTTTCAGAGGTATCTTTCCGAGAAAACCGGCAAAGAAGTGATCTATTACACCGTTCAGTCCAACGCCGCCGAGGTTGAGGCCATGCGTTCCGGTCGGCTGCATATCGCCGGATTCTCCACCGGACCGACCGGTTTTGCGGTCAATCTTGCCGGCTATGTGCCGATTGCGGTGAAGGGCACGGAAGAGGGCTTTCAGGGCTACAATCTCATTGTCGTGGTCAAGAAAGACAGCGATATCAATGAGCTGACCGATATCAAGGGCAAGCGAGTGGCCCACACCTCGGCCTCATCCAACTCCGGCAATCTTGCCCCGCGAGCCATTTTCCCGCAGCATGGGGTGGTTCCCGGCGAGGACTACGAGGTGCTCTATTCCGGCAAACACGATCAGTCGATCCTTGGCGTGGATCATGGCGACTACGACGCCGCGCCGGTCGCCTCGGATGTGTTCTATCGCATGGCGGAAGCAGGTCGAATCAACGGTGACGACTTCAAGATCGTCTTTACCAGTCCCCGTTTTCCGACCTCTTCCTTTGGCTATGCCCACAATCTTTCCCCGGAACTGGCCAAAACCATTGTCGATGCCTTTTATTCCTACCGCTTTACGCCCGAGATGCAGGAGACCTTCGGCGGTGCCGACCGCTTTTTCCCGGTTACCTACGAAAAGGACTGGAAGGTCATCCGTGATATCGCCGCCTCCACCGGAACCTCATACAACCAGGCCGGTCTGAAGAAGATGGCGGAAAAAGAAGCGGCCAGTAAAAAGCAGTAGCACTCTCACTCTGAGCAGTCGGGGAGCGGCTTTTGTCAGTACGCCGCTCCTCCGATCGCCCAACCCACAGCAGTTGCGGCGGTGACGCCTATCTCTATGAACACGGCATCCACTTCACCCGGACAACCGGAAGGTCAACAACGGTCGCTTCGGATCGAGCATCTGAGCAAAGCCTATGTTCCCGGTAAGCCGGTGCTGAACGATATCAGCTTTTCCGTTGAAGGACAGAACAGTGTGGCAATTATCGGTCCTTCGGGGACCGGCAAGAGCACCTTGATCCGCTGCGTCAACAAGCTTATAGCGCCGACATCCGGACAAATATACGTCAGCGGTGAGAATATCACCCGGCTGCGCGGCAGGGAACTTCGGCACGCCCGCCGTAAAATCGGCATGGTGTTTCAGGAATTCAATCTGGTGGAGCGGCTCAGTGTCATGGAAAACGTGCTCAGTGGCAGGCTGGGTTACGTCTCAGCCCTGCGTGCCTGGCGGCGCGCCTACCCGCAATCCGACATCGATCGGGCCTTTGACCTTCTCGAATCCATCGGGCTCATTGATTTTTATCGCCAGAGGGCCGACAGCCTCTCGGGTGGCCAGCGCCAGCGGGTCGGTATCGCCCGGGCGATCATGCAGGCTCCCCATATCCTTCTGGCCGACGAGCCGACCTCATCCCTTGATCCGAAAACAAGCGTGGAGATTATGGAGGTGCTGGTGAAATTGTCCGAGCAGCACAATATCCCCCTGCTCATCAATATTCACGATGTTGAGCTGGCCAAACGATTCACCACCCGTATCATCGGCATCTCCCGGGGGCTGATTGTTTATGACGGACGACCCGATCAGTTGAGCAACGAACACCTGAAGACCATATATGGCGGCGAGGAATGGCTTTCATGAGTGAGAAGGCCATTGATCGGAGACGCCCCTTTGCGGTCAACTGGTGGATTCGTCTGGGGTGGTTGCTGGCTCTGATCTACGCACTGTATGCCTCGTACCAACTGGATGTTTCCTGGTCGCGCTTTGTGGTGGGTCTTGGCAATGGTGCCGATTTTCTGGGCGAAATGGTTCCGATGGATTTTTCGAGATGGCGCCTGCTGGTTGAAAACCTCATCGAAACTGTCCAGATCGCCATTATCGCCTCCGCCTTCGGAGTCGCACTGTCGCTGCCTGTCGGTCTGCTGGCGGCCCGCAATCTGATGCCCGCCTGGGTCACCTGGCCGGCCAGAACCTGTATCGCCCTGTGCCGCTCGTTTCACCCGGTGATTTTTGCCATTCTTTTCGTCAAGGCGGTGGGATTTGGCCCCTTGGCCGGGATACTGACTTTGATCTTTGCCTCCATCGGGTTTATCGGCAAACTTTTCGCCGAGGCAATCGAAGAGATTTCACTCAAACCGCTCGAGGCCCTGCGAGCGGCCGGCGCTCCGTTCATGAGCGTCATTGTCTACGCCGTACTGCCCCAGGTACTTAACCGTTTTATCGGCTTTTCATCCTATCAGCTCGATGCCAACCTGCGCAATTCCACCATGGTCGGAATTGTCGGGGCAGGCGGTATCGGCGGCACCCTCTTTGCCGCCTTTCAACGCTTTGACTATGATTTCCTCGCGGCGATACTGGTGTCGATTATTGCCCTGGTGATGCTCAGCGAATATATCTCCCAGCGCGTCAAGCGGGTGTTTCAATGAGTGCTTCTTCAGCCCGGCGAACGTGGCAGCGTTTTTCTTCGGGTGAGCGTCTCGCCAGATTTACGGTATTTCTGCTGATGGCCGCCGCTCTGGCGTTTTCCATGCGAACGGTGCAGGTGATCCCCGAATTCCTGCTCGATTCGCCAACCCAGGTCATGGATCTGCTGCGTCGGATGTGGCCCCCGGATTACCGCTACTATCCCCAGGGGATTCATACCGCTTTGATGGAGACCCTGCATATCGCCAGCCTCGGCACCTTGCTGGCGATCGTCATGGCCCTGCCGGTTGGTGTGATGGGCGCCAACAACATCGTCCGTATTCCAGCGCTGAACTGGCTATCGAAGCTGATTCTGGTCTCTTCCCGTTCGGTTAACACGTTGGTCTGGGCGCTGCTCTTTGTCGCCATTTTCGGACCCGGTCCTCTTGCCGGCACGATCTGTATCGGATTTCGCTCGGTGGGTTTTGTCGGTAAACTCTTTGCCGAAGCTCTCGAAGAGACCGACCCCGGTTCCATTGAGGCCCTCACGGCCGCCGGGGCACCCTGGCCGAGTATTTTCATCAAAGGATTCTGGCCCCAGGTGGCGCCGGCCTTTTGGGGGATCTCGCTGTTCCGCTGGGATATCAACGTGCGGGAATCCGCGGTCATCGGCCTGGTGGGCGCCGGCGGCATCGGCATGGTGCTGGACACCGCCCTCAACCTTTTTTACTGGGATCGGGTTTCGATCATTCTGGTCAGCATTTTCACCGTCGTCATCCTGGCTGAACTGTTAGTTACCGCCATCCGCAAACGTATCCTCTGAAAACGACACCGGGTCTTGTCGTCAATAGGGGGCAGACCATGTTTAATATGTTGACAATCTAACTATCTTACAGTTTTTCTATATCAAGACACCCCCGCTTGATATTGCCAGGGGCACCTATGCACATCATTCAACGTGGAAATAATCGCCAGGCATGTTTCTTTGCTGATGTTGATTAAATGTTTTACCTTAGTTGGTCGAAATAGCATGCTTAGAGAGCAGATTATGCTGTTCATGCCTATGTATTGATGATCAATCACGTCCATCTTCTTCTGATAACTAAATACTCCAATAGTGCTGGAGACCTCATGAAACGTCCGGTGCAACGATATGCCCAGTATGTGAACCGCACATATACGCGTAACGGCACGCTCAAGGAGGGCAGATTTTGTTCAAGTATTGTCCAGCAGGATTAGTATCTCTTTACTTGTCAGTGCTCTATTGAACTGAATCCTGTCAGGGCAGAGATGGTGCACAATCCTGGCTAATACTCCTGGTCGAGCTCCCGCGCTCATGGCCAGGGAGAGGATTCCGGGCTGATAACGTCACACATGCTCCACTAGAGTCTTGGTAAGAGTAGAACACAAAGAGAGGAAGTATACCGGGAGCTATTTCGGTATGAGTTGGAACCTGGCGAGATAGACAAGATCAGAAAAGCCACAAACGGGAATTTCGCACTGGGAAGCGAAATATTTTCAGAGGAGATACGCAGCAATCTGGGCAGCGGGGTTTCGCCGGGCAAGGCTGGCCGTCCCCCAAAAACGAATGCCGATTAAAGCATGTTATGTCCCGTTTTTCTTTGCGGTTTTATTTATGGCGGTGACAGCGGGCTTTTTGATTAATAAGGTTCATGGTTAAGCGATGAGATCATCGCGTTGACGCTCCATACAACACTGCGGAAAAAGGAGAAAAATGGAAACCAGACTTGGCCCCCTCACTATAGTCGGTAAAGAACTGCGAACAACCAATGACAATGCTCAGGCATTTACCGATATTCCAACCTTTTGGGAAAAATTCTATCAAGATGGAACCATCGAGAAAATACCACATAAGGTCACGGAAGACATATATGCGATCTACACAAACTTTGCCCATGAGGGCATTGATAATATGGGTGTTTATTCATTTATTATTGGCTGCCAGGTACATGCCGGGGAGCATCCGCCGGAGGGGTTGGTATCTGTAGAATTACCGAGGGCCACCTATGCGGTATTTTCATCGGAACCGGGTAGGCCGGAGAAGATTGTCGAAACCTGGCAAAAAATATGGCAATTATCTGAACAAGATAGGGGATTTGACAGCAGACGGAGTTACCGTGCCGACTTTGAGCATTACCGGCCATCGGGGGAGATTGCTGTATATATTGGAATGAAAGATGCGTAACCCCCTATTTGAAAAGATCGAATTTGCCGCCACTGACGGGTTGTTGATTACCGCCGATTTATATCTGGCGGAAAACCCCAAAGGGTTCATGGTGCTGTGTCACCGATCTCATTGTAACCGGGCGGAGTACCGCGAAACCGCCCCACAATTCAATGGGTTGGGATACTCATGTCTGGCCATCGACCAGCGTTCCGGTATGAAGGTGTTTGGCGAAGTGAATGAAACCAAACAGCGGGCCAAGGCCAAAGGACTGGCCACCGGCTATCGTGATGCATGGCCCGACGTTGAGGCCGCTGTTTTGCATGGCCACCGGCTCAACAATGGAGAACCCATTATCCTGGTTGGCAGTTCATATTCCGCGGCGCTGGCCCTGTTGCTGGCGGCACAAATGGAGGAGGTTGGCGCGGTTGTCTGTTTCAGCCCAGGCGAATATCTCAAAGGGATATCGGTCGCTCAGCAGATTGCGGGACTGGCGAAGCCGGTATTTGTCAGCTCAGCAAAAAAAGAGATAGAGCAGACCGCCGAGTTGGTGGCGGAAGTTGAGCCTCGTTTCATCCATCATTTCAAGCCAGAGGTGGATGGATTTCATGGTTCAAAAACTTTGTGGAAATCGGTTCCGGGACACGAAACCTATTGGCGGGCGGTAAAGGATTTTTTACGGCGGGTGATCTTGCCAATGAGTAGATAAAGGACATCTATGATAAGTAAAGTCAAGCGGAAAATGGAGATTTCCTGTGTGTCTTCACCGCTGAGCTGATTTTTTGCACGGAGCTCGGTCAGGATATGGCTCAGTAGTGGAGAATCTTAACTATTCGTAGCCTTTGGGCCATAACATGGCCGGGCGGGCTACGAGGCACTACAAATGTTATATTAACGAATGCTGCCTTGTTTTTTAATTCTTTCTTTGGATCAACAAATGGCTTGTGACAAGAAATCATCTGCGTTGGTACGCAGCAAATACCAGCACATGCCGGGTGCCCGCTGTTTCTACCGGCCCATCGTCCCAGGTTTTTTCGAGTTTATCAGGTCGTGCCGATAGGCGGCTTGCGGCGGTGATTGTTTGAGCTATCGGTGGCGACCGAAAGGGCAGAGAAAAAATCCGCTTGCTGGTCAGCTCTGCTTGACAGGACGCCGATAAAGTTGATAGAGGTAAAACCGTCGGATTTACGGCGATACCTGTCGGCGAACGGAGGTGCTTCCATGACGCGGTCGTTGGTCAACTTTTTGGCCTGGGCAGTCAGTGGTAGGGCCGCAGGGTTTCGCCGGGCAAGGCTGGTCGTCCCCGAAAAACGAATGCCGATTAAAACGTGGTCCGCCCCCCGTTCACTTCACCGTTTCGATCAACTTGATATCCTGCCTGAGCATTTCATTGACGAGTTGGGTGACTTCCATGCCCTTTGATCTGGCTCGTTCCTGAAGGTAGCTCTGCACCTCATCATCCAGATAGACGGGAAGATTCAGCTTGGCGTTGTCACGGAAAAACTTTCCACGTTCGCCTTTTGAAAAGTCATATTCCTCTTTCATATGTCTGCCTCATAGTGGCGCTGTTCATGTGTGGTGGCTGGCCTTGCGGAGATGATCCGCACAGTGGCCGCGTTGGCGCTGATTTCCAGATAGGTATGGACGACCAGCAATAGCTTGCTGTTCTCCGCCTGACCCATGGTGATCCAGCGTTCCTCCGTCTCACTATGTTCCTCATCCGGGATCGAGATCATCAAGGGATCATGGAACACAGTGGCCGCCAGATCAAAGCTGATACCATGCTTGCGCCGGTTACCGGCGGCCTTGGCGGCATCCCATTCAAAATGAAACTCAAAGCGTCCCGTCATGGGGGCTATCCGGTGGCCGAGAAGCGGTTTGCGTCATGTGCGAGAATCAGGTTTTCCAGCACCGCCTTGGCGATCTTCTTCTCTTCCGGTGTAAAGCGGGCGATGGCCTCGAACTGAAGCCGTAGCTCTTCGTTGGGCCTGCTTCCCGCGTCCTCAAACACCAGTTCATCCAGGCTGACATGTAAATCCTTGGCGAGTCGGATCAGGGTGTCGAGGGGAGGTTGTGCCGCAACTGACTCATACCGCTTAATCTGGTTGACATTCAGTTCGGTGGTATTGGCCGGACCTTGCTTGGTAAAATCATGTCGCTTGCGCAGCTGAATCAGCCGTGCTGGGAAGTTCATTAGGGTATTCCACATGGTCAAGGCCCCCAGAATGTGGCTCTGGTTTCAGTGTACTGATCAACAATAGTACCTTATGCTGTTCTAAAGTAAAACTGCAAACTGTTCTGGTGAATTATTTAGGGACAGACCGCGTTTAATACAAGCAATGTCTAGCATGATGAGTTTCTCTTTGCTCGTCAGCGCTCTATGGAGTTGAATCCTGTCCGGGTAGAGATAATACACCATCTTTGTAATACCCTTGGTCGAGTTACCGCACTAATTGCCAGGGAGAGGAATCCGGGCTGATAACGCCGCACGTGCTTTACCAGAGTCTTGGCAAGAGTAGAACAGATAGAGAGGAAGTGTACCGGGAGTTATTTCGTTATGAGCTGGAACCTGGCGAGATAGACAAGATCAGAAAAGCCACAAACGGGAATTGCGCACTTGGAAGCGAAAGATTTTCAGAGGCGATAGGCCGGAACATGGGCCGCGGGGTTTCGCCGGGCAAGGCTGGCCGTCCCCGAAAAACGAATGCCGATTAAATCGTTGTCTGTCCCACTTTTCTCCGACTAGGAAACGTCGATGATGGTCGGCTCCGCCAGCTCGCGCAGGATGTCGAGCTGGACGAACAGGTCGACGACCCGCAGTGATTCGAGGTCAAACTTGCCACCGAGGGCACGTGCGGTCGTGAACGCGTATATCTGATCATGGGCGGGCGGTCCGAGCTGCCCCAGCGCGCGGCGGAACAGCACCTGGTCGGCCTCGTCGGTGCAATCGAGCTCCTCCGGGCGGGAGCCGGCCACAAACGCCTCGAAGACGAGATCGGCGTCGCCGGCGGCGATGTCCTCGGCTTCGCTGCCGGTGAAGAAGA
The DNA here is from genome assembly GCA_016722945.1 of Desulfofustis sp. PB-SRB1. Taxonomy (GTDB): domain Bacteria; phylum Desulfobacterota; class Desulfobulbia; order Desulfobulbales; family Desulfocapsaceae; genus PB-SRB1. Next base: position 87,617 of record JAEQMT010000010.1, read on the forward strand.
TCGAATGCAGTTGTGGGTCGATGCTGATGTCGAGCCCGCTCTGCTCGCCCCATACGAACAACTACCCGAAGGCGGTTCTGGCGATGACGTGGCGTGGGTTGTTGTCTGGATCCCAGTGGTTGCTCCCGGTGAGCCAGGACGTGAGGGCGTCGTCGTAGTCGCGGGGATCGACGCTCCAGAACAGGCCATCGCCGTAGCCGCACCAGCCGGCGGTCTGCCAGAGGCCGATCAGCAGGTCGGGCAGTCTTCCATGATAGCGTACCTGAACGGTCGTCGGCACCGGGCGACAGGCCGTCGGCTCGCCCACTTGTCTACGAAAAAAGGAATCGAAGGCGTCCACCGCGGTTTACCTCTGCAATCTTGATGAAGTCGTAAAAAGTCTATTATACCACAACCGTTTAATATTATTGTAAAAACCTGCAAAAAATTGTTTGCCCAAGACTACTTCCATGGTACAATATCCTTGTAATTTCAATACGATGCAAGGTGAACCCATGTTTAACGTAAAAACCCACAAACAAGCCTACCTGTTCGATCCCTGGTCTCATCTTGGCCCCAAAAGACGCACCGCTCTGAACACCTCATGGGCCGGCTTGTTTCAGAAACACATACTCCCCTCGCTGCCGGTTGACGCATTACGGAGCCACTACCATGGATACAACGGACGTCCGAGCAAAGAATTGTATTCCATGATGGGCCTGATGATTCTCCAGCAGATGTTTGATCTCACCGACGACGAGGCGGTTGAACAATTCTGTTTCAATATCCAATGGCATTATGCCTTGAACATTACCAGTTCCGACGATCAGCACGCCTACGTCAGCGCCAAGACGCTGTGGTCGATGCGCGACACACTCTCTACCGAATCATTGTACCATGAAATCTTCACCGCTGCCCTGAAGACGCCGGAAAAGCTCTTCCAGGCAGACCTTGGCAAACAGCGCATGGATTCAGTCCATATTCGCTCCAACATGCGCCACCTGGGACGGATTGGCTTATTCGTCCGAACCATCAAGAAATTCCTGCTGAACCTCAAACGCCACCACCGGCTGGTCTTTGACCGGCTCGACCAGGAGTTGGTCACCCGCTATATGAGCACCACCAGCGAATCTCTGTTTGCCATGGTCAAGCCCTCTGAGTCCAAGCACACCCTTGATCAGCTCGCCCGGGATGTGTATACCCTGACTCAGCATGGGGGCGCCGTTTCGGCGGTGCGCGATATGGCATCATTCAAGCTGCTGCTCAGGCTGTTCACCGAACAATGCGTGGTGGATCAAGAAACGGGCGGTGAACCGCGTGCGGTTGCCCGGCCCAACAAAGAAGTCCCTTCCGACTCGTTGCAAAACCCCTCAGACCCCGATGCGGGCTACAGCGGCCATAAAGGGCAAGGGTATCAGATACAGGTGGTGGAAAGCCATACCACCAATCCTGCGCACCAGAACACCGGCAAAGGCACGGATGAGGATGAGCATGAGGATGATGGTAAACGGCTGTCACTGATCACTCATGTCGCCGTTGAATCGGCCGACAAGCATGATTCTGCCGCTCTGATCCCGGCCCTTGATGATTTGCAGCACAACGATGCGCTGCCTGAAGAACTGCTTGCCGACTCTCTGTACGGCAGTGATGATAACTGCGAAACAGCGCACCAAGACTATGAGGTGAGGGTCATCGCCCCGGTTATGACCAGCAGCTCCGACAAGCTGTCTCTTGCTGATTGTTCCCTTGACGAACAAGGCCGGGTCCTCGCCTGCCCTGAAGGACGGGCACCGAAGACATGCAAGAAAACCAGACGCGGCTTCAGTGCTGCCTTCTCTCATGACTGCCTGCAGTGTGAGGTATATGACCGATGCCCGGTAAGCAGAGGAAAGAAGGCCTGCTACTTCCGCTATACAACCAAAGATATCCGCCTGGCACGCAGGAGGCAGGGTGAATCCACAGCCGGCTTTACAGAGAAATATCGCTATCGGGCCGGTGTCGAGGCAACGATGTCGGAGTTTGATCGGCGCACCGGGGTGAAGCATCTCAGGGTGCGGGGCATGAAGGCGGTTGGATTTGCCGCGGTGATGAAGGCCGTGGGGGTGAATATTTTCCGGGCGGCACGACAGTGGAAGCGGCGCTGCACGCCCATATCACCACAATGTGGGACAATGCCGGCCTGTTTTGCCTGGTGGAGTCGTTTCACGCATCAGTATGCGCCACTCATGGCCACATTACGTGTCAGGCTTGCGGCGCTTCTGCCGACTCCAACGAATCGGCTTGGATTTCGATTTTAGGTTTTTACGAGCTCATCATCCAATAGATCGTTGAAATATTTTTTCCCATGGAGCCTGGACTTGGTGTGCTCAGCGCCAACCTCCATGAGTGGTCCATAGGTTTATTTTTTCATCCTGATCGCTTCACAAGCCGGATTAAAACGTGGTAAGTCCCGTTTTTATCCGTCTGAGTGCGGCGTGCACCAGTCCGGTTAGCGCGATGGTGCACAGGGTCTGGCCCATGGGGGGATCGATGCGGGCGAAGATATGGTAGCTGATAAAGCCAATAAGAAGCGAAAGGGCTGCCACCTTGTCGAACTCTCTAGTTCGGCTGTCCACCCTGAAGATAAAATAGTCGCTGAGGAAAATGGCGATCAGCGGGGCGAACACCGAGCCGATAAGCAGTAGAAAATCGATATATCGCTCCATGGGTACAATAATGGCGAGCAGGGTGCCGAGCAGGGCAAATCCCACCGCGGCCAGACGATGATCCAGCCGGGAAAAGACATTGCGTGACGACTCCGCCGCCGAAAAGACATCGAGAAAGGTGGTGGTTACCGTAGACAGGCCGATCACCGCCAACGCTATCAGCCCCATGCGGGCGGCCAGCATCATGGTGGCCGGATTGGCGCTGCCGCTGTGCAGGGCGCCGGCCAGGCCGATGGCGTACATCCAGCAGCTGCCGATAAAATAGCCGCAAAACGGGGCCAGCCATGCCGCTTTGGTGGATTTTGCCCGGCTGGTGTAGTCGGCAATGAGCGGAAACCAGGAAAGCGGCATGATGATGGAGAGTTCCAGCCCGAGGCTGAACGGTGCCGCCTGGCCGGCCGTGGCAGTTTCCCCGAGATCACCAAATATCTTTGTGCTGAGCACAATGGTAAGGCCGAAGAGCAGCAGCACGGCAACGCTGTTGAAGGTTTTCAGGCCACGTACCCCCATAAATACCCACAAGGTCACCAACAGGCCGATAATCAGGCAGGAGAGCGGCTGGTTGCCAAATCCCCAGAGCGACTGGCTCATCTGGGTCAGGGCGCGGCCGCCCTCCAGCACCATTACCGCCGTCCAACCAATCAGTTGGAGTACATTGAGGCCGGAGAGCATGTATGAGCCCCGGCGGCCAAAGGAGATGCGCATGGAGTGGATGGCCGGCAGCCGCTCATAAAAGCCGATGACGCCCGCCATGGCGAGCAGGGCGGTACCGATCAGGTGGCCGATGATAATGGCAACGATGCCACGCTCCCAGCCCATTCCGGCCAGCAGCCCCCCGGTAAGGATTTCAGCCACCGAGACGGCGGCGCCGAACCAGAGAAAAAAGAGATGGTAGGCGGAAAGTTCGCGGACACGTTCCATGATGATCACATTTGAGCAGTTGAATTTGTGAGGGGAAATACGAAACCGTGCTATCTAGCGCAAATAAATGGCTGCGCCAAGGTATAATTTCCCTGGAACCGGCGCAAACGCCGCTTCACTCAATAAGTCTGGTCTTCGTTGAGAAAATCGGTGATGCGCACCCGGTAGGCGACGATATCCTGGCGCAAAGACGAGAGTTCGGCTATCTTGTCGTCCACCATACGGATGTGACGATCAAGGATCTCAATTACTTTAGGGGTAATGGTTGAAAAATCCTGGTTGTGGAAGTCGAATATTTTCGCAAGTTCCTGCATTTCCTTGAGAGAAACGCCAAGGTTTTTGAGCTTTAATATGAATTTCAGCCGTAAGATGTCATCCTTGTCATACATCCTTGTACCGCCGTTTTGGCGACTGGTTTTCCCCATGAGGCCGATTTCCTCATAGTAACGGATGGTTCTCGTGGTAATCCCCAGTTCTTTGGCCAGCGCGCCGATCTGCACGGGCGCCGATGGGTGGGTAACTGCCATAGTGGGTGTTCCGGTGGGTAGAGGTTTATGGCAAAAACAAAGGGTTATGGCCAAAAATGATAGCTTCTAAGACCGGCTTGATCTTACGTTTACGTAACTAGTTTTCAGTGGATGCGTTTGCTTTGCTGCTTTCTGACTCTATCAACTAAATAACTATCACAAAAGGTTGCAAGACATATTCGCGATCGCGACCAATTAATATTGACCTTTACGTAAAGATACTATATAGCAAAAGCGGTACGATCTCAGTGAGGACACCATGGAGTTTACCCGGGAATTGTATTGGAACGTCGGTCATGGGATTGCCACTCTGGTTCCCATGTATCTTTTGGCCTTTGCGGCGGTTGCCCTGCTGGTTCGCGGTTTTATCAAGCGCCGGGCCACCTACCTGCGGGCAGCACCTATTGACCGCGTCGATCAGCCGCTGGTGCGGCTGACCGGTGCTCTTGGCGATATGCTCAGCCAGCGCCAGGTCAGCCGGGTCTTGTGGCCGGGTCTGGCGCACGCCGCCTTATTCTGGGGTTTTTTTCTGCTGCTGGTGGGCACCACCCTGGTCTTTATTCAGGCCGACTTCACCGATCCGCTTTTTGGCTGGGTATTTCTTACCGGCAACTTCTACAAGTTGTTTTCGGTTACCCTCGATCTGGCCGGTGCGGCGGCTATCGTTGCCCTGGCGCTCTTTATGATCAGACGCTATCTCATGCCTCCAGAGGGGTTGCCGGTATCGCGTGATTATCTCATCATGCACCTGCTGCTGTTGGTTATCCTCATCACCGGCTTTGTCATCGAGGGGGCGCGGATGGCGGTCACCGAACTGGGTCGGCCGGTTGCCGCCTGGTCGCCGGTGGGATTGTTGTTTGCCAATGTACTGGTGGATATGGGTGAACCCGCCCTGCGAAATCTGCACCGGGGGCTCTGGTGGTTTCACTTTTTCTGTGTGTTGGGTTTTTTCATCATTATCCCGTACACCAAGTTTCGTCATATCTTCACCACCAGCGCCAACTATTTCTTCAGTGATCGAGGCCCCACCGGCAAACTGGCCAGCCTTGATCTGGAAGACGAGGAGCGCGAGCAGTTCGGCGCCACCCAAGTCGCCGATCTCAGCTGGAAAGATATTTTCGACGGCGATGCCTGCACACTGTGTAAACGGTGCCAGGATCGCTGTCCCGCCTTTGCCACCGGTAAACCCCTTTCCCCCATGAAAGTGGTCAACCAGATCCAGGAGACTGCTTTTGCGGCGCCCGATGACAACCTTATCGAGGTGGTCAGTCGCGATGTGCTGTGGGCCTGCACCACCTGTCGGGCCTGCCAGGAGATTTGTCCCGCCGCCATCGAGCATGTGGGCAAGATCGTCGAGATGCGCCGCGCCCTGGTGTTGATGGAGGGCGAATTTCCCGACGAAGCGACCATGGCCGCCATGGAACAGACTGAGGTCAACGGCAATCCACTGGGCAGTGGGTTTGCCGCCCGGGGTGACTGGGCAGAGGGTCTGCCGGTAAAAGATGCGTCGGCCGGTGAAGCGGTGGATATCATCTACTTTGTCGGCTGCTACGGCTCTTTTGACAAGCGTAATATCAAGGTGGCCCGGAGTTTCGTTACATTGTGCGAAGCCGCCGGGGTGTCAGTGGGGATAATGGGCAAGCAGGAAAAATGTTGCGGCGAGCCCATGCGCAAGATGGGCAACGAGTATCTCTTTCAGACCCTTGCCATGGAGATGGTCGAACTTCTCAACGGCTCCGGCTGCGACACCATCGTCACCACCTGCCCGCACTGCTTTACCACACTGAACAAGGATTACCGTGATTTCGGCCTGACCCCGAAGGTGGTCTCGGCGCCCGTTTTTCTGCAGGAGTTGCTTAACCAGGGCAGTTTACCCGTGCAGCCGCACCCCTTTACCTGTACCTATCACGATTCCTGCTATCTGGGACGTCACAACGACATCTACACGCCACCGCGGGCACTCATCGAGGCGGCCGGCGGCACCATTGTGGAGATGGATAAGAGCGGATCGGAATCGTTCTGCTGCGGTGGTGGTGGCGGCCGTATCATGGCTGAGGAGAACATCGGCAGCCGGATCAACAACACCCGGGTTGCCATGGCGGTTGCCACCGGAGCACCGGTTCTGGCGGCCAGCTGTCCCTTTTGTCTTACCATGTTTGAGGACGGCACCAAGACGGTGGAAACAGCCAGCCCGCCGGTGCCACAAGATATTATCGAACTATTGGCCGAGCGGTTGAAAACCGCCGAAGCCTGAGGAGGAACACATGAACATTCTGGTCTGCATCAAGCAGGTGCCTGATATGGAGGCCAAATTCGCCGTGGCCGCCAATGGGGTGTGGTATGATCCCACCGATCTTGCCTGGCGGATGAATGAGTATGATGAATATGGCGTGGAGCAGGCAGTACAGCTCAAAGAGCAGGTTGCCGGCAGCGATGTAACGGTGCTCTGTATCGGCACCGACAAGGCCAAGGAGATCATGAAAAAAGCGCTGGCTATGGGGTGTGATCGGGGCGTGCATGTGGCCGATGACGAGGTCTTCTCACGTGAACCCTACGAGATTGCCGCCATCATCGCCGAATTTGCCCGGGACAAGGGGTTTGATCTGGTAATCACCGGCATGCAGTCCCAGGATCGGGGCAGTGCCCAGGTTGGTCTGCTGGTGGCTGAAATGCTTGACCTGCCCGGGATATCCACCGTGGTCGGCTGTAGTCTCGATGGTGATGGTCTGGCACTTTCGCGTGAGCTTGAGGGCGGCGTGCGGGCCAAGGTACGGGTCAATCTGCCTGCCCTGTTTACCTGCCAGCTCGGTCTCAACAAACCGCGATATCCCACCCTGCCAAACATCATGAAGGCTAAGAAAAAAGAACTTATCACCATCGCCGTGGCCGATTTGTTGAAGGTTGCGGGGCGGCAGGCCACCACGGCGCTGTTCGTGCCCCAGAAAAAGGGCGGCGGCCTGGTGCTGGAAGGCGATCCGGCTGAATTGGCTGATAAGCTCATTGGTATTCTCAAGGAAAAAACCACGGTATTGTCATAGGAGGCTTCCATGAAATGTCTATTGATCGGTGAATACCGGCAGGGTGAGATGCTCAGCTCGGTGTACGAACTATTCGGCTTCGCCGCTGGTATCGGCGCCGAAGCCGCTCTTTTTCTGGTGGGTTCGGAGGCCGCCGTACCGGCCGCCGATATTGGTGTCTATCTGGCGGACGCGGAGCGCTACGGTGAATACCAGCCGCAGGTTCATCAGCGGTTAATTGCCGCCGCGGTGGAGCGGTACCAGCCAGATCTGATTGTTTTCAGCCATTCCAGCTACGGCTGGGATATGGCTCCACGGGTGGCGTATCGACTGGGTGCCGCCCAGGTGTCAGAGGTGGTTGATTTTGTCGATGGGGAGCCGGTGGCGCCGGTGTGCAACGGTAAGCTGCGCCGCCGAATTGCATTGAAAACGGCACGGACGGTACTGACTTTACAGGCCGGCGCCTTCAGCGCGGCAACCCTGCCGGCAGGCAGCCCGAATATTGAAGCGGTGGAGGCGGATGAGCAGCCGCGCATCATATTTGAGGGCTATGAGCAGGCGCCGGCGGCCGATGTCGATCTTAGCAAGGCCGAGGTGATTGTCAGTGCCGGGCGCGGCATCGGCAAACCCGATAATGTGGCAATGATTGCCGAGCTGGCCAAAAAGCTGGGCGGAGAATATGGCGCCAGTCGCCCGGTGGTTGATGCCGAATGGGTGGCGCATGAGCGTCAGGTGGGAACCACCGGTCAGACGGTAAGCCCCAAACTCTACGTTGCCTGTGGCATATCAGGAGCGATTCAGCACCTCGCCGGGATGAAGAAATCTGAATTCGTGGTGGCGGTCAATACCGACAAGGACGCCCCTATCGGTGAGGTTGCCGATGTGCTGGTGGTGGCTGATGTTACGCAGTTTATCCCGGTGCTTTCAGAAAAGCTGGGTTAGCGGAGATACGATGATGCTCGAGGAAATCTTCGCTGAGCTGCCATCCATCTATCAATTAAATAGCGTAAACAAGGAAACATCGTTCTATTTTACTCTGGGCGACTGCAAAAAGACGGTTCGTCTCTCTGCTGATACCTGTCGGGTCGAGGACGGCAAGACCACCGATAACGCCGACTGTGTGTGCAAGACTACGCCGGAGTTTTTCACCGCCATCTGGATGGATGGCTACCGGCCGTCGATGGGGGATTTTCTGAGCGGAAAAATCAAGACCAACAACCCCGACGGATTGCGCACCTTTCTGGCGGCGTTTGGCAAAAGCCCTTAGGGCAAGGATGCGATCGATGAAGCCTCTCACCGAAATTACCATCCGCGGCTATCATGTGGACGGCTTCGGCCATGTCAACAATGCCAGGTATCTGGAGTTTTTTGAAGAGGATCGCTGGGCCACCCTGGACGCCCGTATCGGGCTTTCCCGCTGGCTCAAGATGGGACTGATCTTCATGGTGGTCAATATCAATATAAACTATCGCCGACCCCTTGCCCCCGGCGATATCGTGACAGTGGCTACCCGGCTGGAGAGAATCGGCACCACCAGTACGACCTTAAAGCAGGAGATGTACCTCAAGTCTGATCACTTGCTGGTGGCCGATGCCATGGTGACCTATGTGATAATCGACGCCGACGGCAACCCGGTAAAGGTGGAAGGTGAGCTGGCTATGGAGCTGGCAAAGCTCAACGATGATCAGGTGACATAGAGAAGACCGTCGTCAGGTACCCGCCGGTCTTGTCGCGTGGATATCGCCCGGCAAGAGGGATTCGGCGAGAAATAATATTTGAATTTCTGTTTGCCACCATGTATCAGTAATCGTTAACAAGGCTATCAGGTAATCTGTGGAGACTGACGGGGCCTGCATCAATTCTAACGCAGGCTTCTTCCGCTTAGGAAGATTTTTTTCAACCATCTCATCTGAAATCTCTGATGAGTAAAGAGAAATACCAAACAAGGGGGGGAAGGCATGAGAAAAACAATTGCACTGACTGCGCTGATCTGTGTGGGAGCAAGCGGAGTGGCCATGGCCTCGGCCTACCGCATTCCGGAGCAGAACATAGACTCAACCGCCAAGGCGGGGGCAAATATCGCCTCGGCGGACCGGGCGGCGACCGCCTATGACAACCCGGCCAATATGTCGTGGGTCGACAACGGCTGGCTTACCGAGATTGGTTTGACCTATATCCATCTGACCCCGATTGATTACAACGATGCCCGCACCTCGGCCTTTGACGGCAGTTCCAAAAAAGAGGAATTTCTGTTGCCGACCGTGTTTGTCGTTTCACCCAGCTATAACAACTTTCGTTTTGGGTTCTCCATTACCGGCCCCTATGGCCTGGCGAAACGGTGGAGTGATCCCTATCCGGTCACCTATGCCAAGAAATTTGAGCTCAAGGTTTTTGATTTCAACCCCACCGTCTCCTACAAGATTAATGACATGATCTCTCTGGCCGCCGGCGCGCGGTTGCTGTTGGCCAAGGGTACTGTCCGTAACGAAGGGATGACGCCGGCGGGGGTGAGCTTCAGCCGCGATCTAACAGGAAATTATGAAACTGACTGGGGCTATAACCTGGCCTTGTCGGTAAAACCGATTGAGCCGTTGAATCTTTCAGTTACCTACCGCTCAAATGTTGATATGGGGCTTACCAGTGACGCTACGCTCACCACCAATTTTCCGTCGCCCACCGTGTTTACCTCGGGCGGAAATGTCGACCTGCCGGCTCCGGCCGTGCTCGCCGTGTCCGCCGCTTATAGCTGGGAAAAATTGACGATGGAATTTACCTGGGACCGAACCTTCTGGTCGAAGTATGAGAATCTTGATATTCGGTATAACCAGCCGCTGACCAACCCAGTGCTCTTTTCCCTTTTTGGTTCGCCGGTACCCCGTAACTGGGATGATACCAATGCGTTTCGGATCAGCGCCAGCTATGAATTCAACAATACATTCACCGGCATGGCGGGTTTTGCCATTGATAATAACCCGATCCCCGATGAAACCGTCGACTTCTCGTTGCCGGACTCTGATGCCCTGCTGTTCTCTTTAGGCGGCCGCTATAAGGTGAACGACACGACCGAGGTCGGTCTCGGAGTGCTCTACGACCACAAGGATTCACGCTCGGTCAGCAATGATATTGCTGTCGGTGAGTTCAAAAACGCCCAGGCATGGCTGGTTACCCTTGGTTTTAGCTATAAGTTCTAGTTTAAGCTGAACCGTTTGCATCGCAAGAGGGGCTGACCGGCTGGTCAGCCCCTCTTGTATGGGTACATCATCTTTTACAGTGCTCGTAAATACTCAGGCTTGATAGCCGCATCGCCGGCCAGAACCGCGTCGATCTGAGCGAGTGCCTCGGATTTGCCTTTTGGCAGGCGAGCCTTGATGGGCAGGTAGTTGGAGGCGTGGTTGGCGTAAAAAAGACCGCCGGAAAGCTTGGTTTCAGCGAGCATTTCCCGTAGTTCCCGCAACATTTCATAGGGGCCGGCAAGCCTGAATGACCCGTTCTGGTATGCCTGATACAGCGGGGTGTTCGGGGTGAGCATAAGGCTGAGTACGCCGACGAACTCAGGGTCGATCTCACTCAGTACCCGGCCGGTTTGCCGGGCATGGATCAATGAACGATCCGGGCCGGCAATCCCCAGCAGCACGGTAATGGAGCGTTTTATGCCGGCTTCTTTCAGTCGGTTGCCCGCCTCGATCATATCGGCGCTGGTGGCGCCCTTGTTGATGGTTGTAAGGGTAGTGTCGTCACCTGACTCAAGGCCCAGGTAGGCAATGGTCAGCCCCAATTGGCGCAGCTCTTCTAGCTGTTCGACGGATTTCAGTAGGATCGACTTAGCGTTGGCATAGGTGCCCACCCGGTTCACCCAGGGCAGTTTTTCCTTGATGCATCCGAGAATTCCTTGCAGCCGCTGGTGGGGAATAATCAGGGCATCGCCGTCGCATAAGAAGAGCCGCGACAATCCCCGGCAATTGCGAGCGGCGAAATCGATATCAGCCGCGATAGTGGCATCATCCTTGATTGAGAATTGACTGCCCTTGTACATCCCACAGAAGGTGCACTTGTTATGCGAGCACCCGGTGGTAACTTGGAGCAGGATTGAATTTGCCTCACTGGGTGGGCGAAAGATGTTTCCTTCGTAGTGCATATACAATTGGGAGCTGGAAAGGTGACGTTTTTTTGAACTGGTGGCGAATCCAAAGGTGGTAAATTTGTGGGCTGGATTGAATCAATTGCCAGATAAGATATAGTTTTTTCGAAAAATTCCAACCCCTGATGGGGCAATGCGATGTGTCATGCCGGCAACTCATTGACGCTGCAGTCAAATGGTTTGGCCTGGGTAGTGACGACTAACGGCTACTCAGGCGTTGTTGCATTGACCACTATCGAGCAGGCATGGTTTTGCCCCGTACTGTTTATTTGCATTGATAACAAAAGGTCGCGTATCTCCCCGTCTAGTGGTATGTAATATTGCCGGGAACCCTGAAAAATGGCCTTTTGGCCCAATCTCATCGTTGTATAAAAAATTTTATCCTCGGGGTATTAGGCATATGCCTGCGGTAAAATTTTTTTCACGCCTTGATCTTGAAGGAAAATTCTCATTTTTCAAGGCTCCCTGCCATATAGGCGGCACCTAGCTGTGTAAGACGTGCCGTGTTGCGCTCTGCCCTTGGGTGCATCCTTTTATCTGGGCGGCACGCCCTGGTCTACGTTAAAAACTGTTGCACCATGAATGACGGACTAAAGATACTTGGCGCTATTGAACCGTTCAGCGAACTGAGCACCGATCAGTTGCGGCAGGTGCACGCAATTACCTCGGTGGTTGACTGCAAGCGCGGTGCATCGATCTTTTTAGAAGGCGATGACGGGGCCGGTTTCTATGTGGTGATGAGCAGTCGGGTTAAGGTCTTCAAGCTTTCTATTGAAGGCAGGGAGCAGATTCTTCATATCCTCGGGCCGGGTGAGCCTTTTGGCGAGGTTGCCGTTTTTGCCGGAACTTCTTTTCCCGCCAATGCGGCGTGTATAGAAACGTCCCGGCTGCTCTTTCTGCCTCGCGCGGCCTTTGTGGACATGATCTCAAACAATCCATCGCTGGCCATGAAGATGCTGGCGGTTCTTTCAATGCGACCGCGGCAGTTTGCCGGCCAGGTGGAAAACCTCTCCTTAAAAGAAGTTCCCAGCCGGCTGGCCTCCTATCTTCTGGTCTTGATGAAGGAGCAACCACAAGAGGCCGATATGGTTACCTTGCCGATTTCCAAGGGCCAGCTCGCCGGTTTGCTGGGAACAATACCGGAAACGCTTTCCCGGATATTATCGCGGATGTCGCGGGCAGGCCTCATCAAGGTAAGCGGCGCCACTATTCACATTACCGATATCAAGGGTCTGGAAACAGTGGCCGGCCCCGGCGCCAGTATCGAGTGAGGGGATTGCTCATGAAACTGTTTGAACCGCTACATCTTCCCTTTGTCACCTTGAAAAACCGTATCGTCATGGGTTCCATGCATACCGGCCTGGAGGAAGAACGTGACGGGTTTGCGCGGATGGCGGCCTTTTACCAGGCAAGGGCCAAAGGCGGGGTGGGGTTGATCGTCACCGGCGGGGTGGCGCCGAACCGGGCCGGGTGGGTGGCGCCGTTCGCCCTGCGTCTGGCCAAGGAGTCACAGGTGAAATCGCATCGACTGATTACCGATGCGGTGCATGAGCATGGCGGCCAGATCTGTCTGCAGATCCTGCATGCCGGGCGCTATGGCTACCATCCGCTGTGCGTGGCGCCGTCGGCCATCAAAGCACCGATTAACCGCTTCAAGCCGCGGGCTCTGTCGAAGCGCTCCATTAGATCCACCATCAGCGACTTCATTGTCTGTGCCGAGCTGGCCAGACGGGCGGGCTATGACGGGGTCGAGGTGATGGGCTCGGAGGGGTATCTGATCAACCAGTTCATCGCCGCAAAAACAAACCGCCGTACCGATGAATGGGGAGGAAGCTTTGCTAACCGGATCAGATTTGCCATTGAGATTGTCCGCGGTATCCGCGAGCGGGTGGGGGAACGCTTTATCATCATCTACCGCCTCTCCATGCTCGATCTGGTCAAGGACGGCAGCAGCTTTGACGAGATTGTCGAGCTTGGCGTCCGCATCCAGGAGGCCGGCGCCACCATCATCAATACCGGTATCGGCTGGCACGAGGCGCGGGTGCCCACCATTGCCGCGGTGGTGCCGCGGGCGGGGTTTTCCTGGGTGACGGGGCGGTTCAAGGATAAGATTTCACTGCCGCTGATAGCCACCAATCGAATCAACATGCCGCGGGTGGCCGAGCAGGTGCTGACCGAGGGAGGCGCCGATCTTATCTCCATGGCCAGACCGTTTCTGGCCGATGACGAGTGGGTGATAAAGGCCCAGCAAGGCAGAGATGATGAGATCAACACCTGTATCGCCTGCAATCAGGCCTGTCTGGATAATATTTTTTCGCGTCAGACGGCCACCTGCCTGGTCAATCCTCGTGCCTGCCGGGAGACGGTGATGCCGTTTACCCCAGCCACCGTGCAAAAACGGGTAGCGGTGGTGGGCGCCGGGCCGGGCGGTCTTGCTTGCGCCGTCACCGCGGCGGCACGTGGCCATCAGGTGAGCTTGTTTGAAAAACAGCTCGCCATCGGCGGCCAGTTTCTTTTTGCCAGGCAGGTGCCGGGAAAAGAGGAGTTTGATGAAACCCTGCGCTACTTCAGACGGCAGATTGAGATCCACGACGTTGATCTGCGCCTGGGAACCACCCCCACCCCGGCTGAACTCAAGGGTTTCGCGGAGGTTGTTATCGCCACCGGGGTAAAGCCGCGCCCGCTCACTATTTCTGGTGCCGATCATGCGCGGGTAGTTTCCTATATCGATGTTTTGACCGGCGCCGTCGAGGTGGGTGAGCGGGCAGCTATTATCGGTGCCGGCGGTATCGGCTTTGATGTGGCCACGTTTCTGCTGGCCGGCCACTCTCAGGCAGAGGATATCGAGGCATTTCTTACCACGTGGGGGATCGACCCAGCCATCGCGGCGCCGGGCGGGCTGGTGTCGCCGGCTCATCACCCGCCTGCCCGGCAGCTTTTCATGTTGCAGCGAAAAACGACCAAACCCGGCGCCGGGCTTGGCAAAACCACCGGCTGGATTCATCGTGCCGTATTAAAGAAGGCCGGGGTGAGTTTTTTCACCGGGGTGGAGTATGTGGACATCACCGATGATGGCCTTGGCTTCAGAAAAGATGGCAGGTTACAGCGCCTTGAGGTCGATCACATCGTGGTTTGCGCCGGCCAGGAACCGGAAAAATCTCTGGCTGACGATCTCGCCCGTGACGGGCTGAATGTGCATATCATCGGCGGCGCCCGCAAAGCGGCCGAACTCGATGCCCAGCGGGCAATCTCCGAAGGAGTGGCCTGTGCTGATTCATTGTAGGGGCGCCGTGCTCGCGCCTTATTTCATATCGATATTTCTGAATATAAAGCCAAGTATTACTGTATTTTTCGTTTTGGTTTCCAATTTTTCTCTTATCTATTTGATTTTCGGTCTCTTATTGCTGTTTAATCTGGGGTCTTTGCAAGCGGCCTTGGAGGGCGCCAACAATTTGCTTTCTCAGTGGACCGAATTTCGAGTAAAGATAACTGGTGCGGAGGATTTTAAACGTTTCAAACTCATGGGAATCATGAAAGATGAGAATGTTTGTTCAAGATCGATGCGCGAGGAAAATTTTACCGCAGTCCGACCCAATCTTTCGAGGATACAATTTTTTGCGCAACGATGAGGTTGTGCGAAAAGGCTATTTTGCAAGGCTTCCTCATAACATCAACCGATTTACTGATGGGAACACACCGGATCACATTTCTGCCTCATCAGCGCACCATCGACGTTGAAGATGGTGAGCGCTTGCTGCGTGCCGCCATGCTTGGCGGGGTTCACATCAACGCCTCCTGCGGTGGTGAGGGTTTCTGCGGTAAATGCCGGGTACTGGTTGAAGAGGGTGCGGTAGAAGCAGGGGTTTCAGAGCAGCTTTGCGCCGAAGACATCGAGCAGGGGTACCGGCTCGCCTGTTTAGCCACGGTGCGTGAAGACGCCACTATTCGTGTTCCCCTGGAGTCATCTATTGACCGCAGCGTTGTCGCCGCCCAGGTGCAGCCGCGTCGTACCGCGTCGATCAGGCAGATGGACTTTGAGGCGCTCAAGGAGCAGGGGCTGTTCAGTCCGCCGGTGGAAAAGGCCTACCTTGAACTGCCACCCCCCGATGCGCAGAACAACATGCCCGATGTGACCAGGCTGATCGAGTGCCTCAAACTGCAGGCGGATGAGCACAAGCTTGAGCTGACCATGGGAGTGATTCGGAAACTACCGAAGATCCTGCGTGATTCCGACTTCAAGGTTACCATTAATATGGTACGGCCGGTACGCCAAGACGGCAAGACGATCATTACCGATGTCCAGCCGGGCGATACCCGTGCCGAAAACTATGCCATCGCTCTTGATATCGGGACAACCACCATTTACGCTCAGCTTATCGATCTGATCAGCGGCGCCACCATTGCCGAGGCAGGTGATTTCAACGGCCAGATCAGCTACGGTGAGGACGTCATCAGCCGGATCATCTTCGCGGAAAAACCGGGCGGTCTCGATACCCTGCAAAAGGCGGTGGTGGGTACCATCAACAAGGTACTGGGCGCCCTGTTTACCAATTCGGACATCGATAAACAGTACGTTTCCACCATCACCATGGCCGGCAACACCACCATGACCCAACTGCTGCTGGCCATTGATCCGCGTTACCTGCGGCGTGCTCCGTATGTGCCGGCATCTACCCTCTATCCCCCACTTGATGCCACAGCTCTGGGTCTTGATCTGGGTGAGCATGTCATTGCGCTGCTGTTCCCGGTGGTCTCCAGCTATGTCGGCGGCGATATCGTAGCCGGCATCATGGGCACCGGGCTCTATCGGGAGGAGCCACTGACCCTGTTTCTCGATATCGGTACCAATGCCGAGATCGTGATCGGCAATAAGGACTGGCTGGCCTGCACCGCCTGTTCCGCCGGTCCCGCATTTGAAGGCGGCGGCATCGAGTTCGGGATGCGGGCGGCACGCGGGGCGATCGAGGATATCTCCTTTGATCCGGCGAGCTACGAGCCCATGCTGCTCACCATCGGTGACGTACGTCCCAAAGGAATTTGCGGCTCCGGGTTGATCGCTACGGTAGCGGTCATGTTCGAAATGGGGATGATCAACAACCGTGGTAAATTCAACCGTGACCTGCCGACAGCGCGGATCAGGGAAACCGGCGGGGTCTGGGAATTTGTTCTGGTCTGGGCCGAACAGAGCGCGATCAATCGCGACATAACCTTGTCGGAGATCGATGTCGATAATCTCATTCGCGCCAAAGGGGCGGTCTACAGCGGCTGTCTGACCCTGCTCGAAGAGGTCGGCCTGGGCATGGAGATGGTGGAGCGCATCATTTTGGCGGGCGGGTTCGGCAGCTATATCGATCTGGAAAAAGCGATGACTATCGGTCTGCTGCCGGAGATTGATCCGGAACGGGTGATTTTTGTCGGCAACGGTTCACTTATGGGCGCCCGGATGAGTGCGCTTACCAATCGGATGCGACGCGATGTGGTGCAGGTAAACAAGATGATGACCAACTTCGAGCTCTCGGAGACTCCGTCCTATATGGATCATTACGTTGCCGCCATGTTCATTCCGCACACCGAGATCGAAAAATTTCCCGGCGTCAAGGCACGCCTTCAGGCGCGGGAGACAGAGAGGCAGAGCACGGGGAATTGATGATAATTAGGTGTCACAGTGAAGTACTTCTTGCAACTGCATCGAAAATAATGAATTATTGTATCGATTATAATGAATTTTTGTGCGACAAATTCTTTGGTAGTATAGGAGAAGCGATTTTTATGGTGAAACGGTGAAATGAGCCGGTGATGATCACAGTTCTCGGTCCAGCCCGGTCATTACAGCCATCGGTGCGATTAACATTTACCTGAAAGGAGGCTGACGTGGCATTTGCAATCAACAAGGAATCCTACACCGGAACCATTCGAGAGATCACGATTGGTAAAGGTGACCGTGCGTTTTCCGTCGGCGGTGATGCAGCGTATCCGTTTTATACCTTTGAAGGAGAGATGCCCAACCGGCCGGTGATTGCCATGGAGATCTGGGACATGGAGCCCACCGATTGGCCGGAAGCGGCCCGCGCCCCCTTTGCTGACGTACTTGGCGACCCGGCCGCGTGGGCGAAAAAGTGCGTAGAGGAATATGGCGCCCAGGCCATCGTCCTGCAACTCAAGAGCATCGATCCCAATGACCAGGACGCCACCCCCGAAGCCGCCGCTGAGACGGTGAAAAAGGTGTTGGCGGCTATTGATGTACCGCTGATTGTCTGGGGGTGCGCCACCCCTGCCAAGGATGAAGAGGTGATGAAGGCCGTTTCTGAGGCCTGCCAGAACGAGAATCTCCTGCTTGGCCCGGTCGAGGAAAAAAATTACAAGGGTATCGCTGCCGCCGCCATGGGGTACGGGCACTCGCTGATTTCTTCCTCGCCCATTGATGTAAACCTGGCCAAGCAGATCAATATATTGCTGGAAAATTTCGGCATGCCGATGGATCGCATCGTCGTCGATCCCACCACCGGTGGTTTGGGGTACGGCATGGAGTACAGCTACTCGGTAATGGAGCGTTTGACCATGGCGGCGCTCAGCCAGGGTGATGACAAATTGCAATACCCGATGATCAACAACCTTGGCAATGAGGTATGGAAGTGTAAGGAAGCCAAGCAGACGGTGGAAGAAGCGCCGACCCTTGGCGATCCCGAGCGCCGTGCCATTCTGATGGAGGCGGTGGGAGCGGCCACCTATCTGCTGGCCGGCTCCAACATCCTGATCATGCGTCACCCCGAATCGATCCGGTTGGTCAAATCGTACATCAAAGCCTTGTATGAGGGTGGTGCGTTGGCAGATGTCGCTCCCATCAGCAAGCGGCTGGCTGAGGTTTCAGTGGATTTTGCCGCCCTGGCGCCGGCGCTTGATCTGAGCATTGAGGAAGAAGCCAAGGCCGCCCCCGCCGCCAAAGCGGAACCGGCTGCCCCGGTCGCCCCGGCCGCACCGCAAGCTGAGGAAAAACCAGCTGCCGCGGCGGCCGTTCCAGAACAACCGGCACCGGCGCCGCAACCCGCCGCCCCAGCCGCGCCCGAGGTAGATGCCCAGGCTGAGGCGGAAGCGGCTGTCAAGGCAAAAGCAGAAGCCGAAGCCAAGGTTAAAGCAGAGGCCGAAGCCAAGGCTAAAGCGGAAGCAGAGGCCAAAGCCAAGGCGGAAGCAGCGGCTAAGGCCAAGGCTGAAGCAGAGGCTAAGGCAAAAGAAGAGGCGGAAAAACAGGCCGCCGCAGAGGCACGGGCTGCCCGTGACACGGCGGAAAAAGAGCTGCGGGCCAAACGCGCCAGGGAGAAAGCGGCCCTTGCCGCGAAGCGAACGGCGACGCCGCGGGAAGAAAAAACCATGACCCCTGCCGCCATTCAGAAAAGCGAGCAGGAAAAAATGCTGGAGCGACTCAACAGGTTCCATAAACGCGGGTAACCTGATTTGCTTGCCGATCAAAGATCGGCTTATTTATTATTTAAGTTGGGAGGTACACAAATGGCAGATGTGAAAGAAAAAACCATAGCAAAGGATCCCAAGCTGGCGAACGCACGTGAGGCATCCATTGATCCGGCAACCCAGGAAATGCTGCTGCGGGCGCAGGAACTGAAAATCGACACTGTGTTTGACCGCGCCGTGACCATGAAGCCGTGCGCTATCGGATTGCAGGGTATTTGTTGTAAAAACTGTGCCATGGGGCCGTGCCGTCTGCCCTTGCCCAAGGGCGGGATTGACGGTGAGGATACCCGTAAGGGACTCTGCGGCGCCACCGCCAATACCATCTGCGCGCGCAATTTCATCCGAATGATCGCCGCCGGCGCCGCCGCCCATTCCGACCATGGCCGGTCGGTGGCCGAGGTGTTTCTCTCGGTGGCACGCAAAGAGACCCAAGACTACAAGATCAAAGATCCCATTAAACTGCTTGATATCGCCCCTCATTTCGGTGTTGCCACCACCGTGGAGGTGGACGGTAAGACCGTTGATCGTGATCTTGATGAAATTGCCCTTGAGGTGGCCGAGGCCGCCTATAACGAGTGGGGCAAGCCGGAAGGTACGCTGAATTATATTAAGCGCGCACCGCAGGCCTTGCAGGAAAAATGGAAGCGTGAGGGGGTTGAACCGCGCAATGTGGATAGAGAGATTGTCGAGATCATGCATCGCACCCACATGGGCGTCGATCAGGATTACAAGAACCTGATGAAGCAGGGCACCCGCGCCGCGCTGGCGGACGGCTGGGGCGGCTCCATGCTGGCCACCGATCTGCAGGACGTGATGTTCGGCACCCCCTCACCCCTGCAGTCCGAGGTCAATCTCGGGGTCATGAAAGAAGATCACGTCAATATCATCGTGCACGGCCATGAGCCGGTGCTCTCCGAGATGATCGTGGCCGCCGCTCAGAGCCAGGAGATGGTTGCCTATGCCCAGGAAAAAGGGGCCAAGGGCATTCAACTCTCCGGTATCTGTTGTACCGCCAACGAGGTGCTGCAACGTCATGGCGTACCGCCGGCGGGGACCTTCCTGCAACAGGAACTGGCGATTATCACCGGCGCCTGTGACGCCATGGTGGTAGACGTCCAGTGCGTCTTCCAGAATCTGGCAAATGTCGCCAAGTGTTTTCATACCAAACTGATCACCACTCATCCCATCGCCAAAATGGAACAGGAAAACGTGGTACACATCGAGTTTGACGAGCACCACGCCATGGAAGATGCCATCAAGATCGTCAAGATGGCCATCGACAACTTCCAGAACCGCGGCGCCGAGGTGATGATTCCGCGTCATAAGGCCGCCCAGATCGCCGGCTTCGGCGTTGAATCCATCAGGTACCATCTGGGTGGTTCGTTCCGCGGTGATTATTACACCCTTAACGACAACATCATCAACGGCCGCATCCGTGGTCTGGCCGGCATCGTCGGTTGCAACAACGCCCGCACCAAGCATAACGAAGAGCATATCGAGATCATGAAGGAATTGATCAAGAACGACGTGCTTGTTCTCACCACCGGATGTAGTGCAATCGCGGCCGGTATGCATGGCCTGCTTACCCCGGGCGCCGCCTCCGTGCACTGCGGCCCGGGTCTGGCCGAGGTCTGCGAGACGGTAGGGATCCCGCCGGTGCTGCATCTTGGCTCCTGCGTCGATAACAGCCGCATCCTGCTGGCCGCCACCGAGGTGGTGAAGGCGGGTGGTCTGGGCAACGACATCTCCGATCTTCCGGCGGCCGGCAGCGCGCCTGAATGGATGAGTGAGAAGGCCATCTCCATCGGCCAGTACTTCGTCGCCTCCGGCGTCTATGTCGTCTTCGGCTACCATATGCCGCTTGAAGGAGCCCCGGAGTTCAAGGATTATCTCTATCAGGAGATGGAAAAAATCTACGGCGGCAAGTGGGACTGCGAGCCCGATCCCATCAAGCATGCCCATAAGATCATCGCCCACATCGACGCCAAGCGCAAGGCGCTGGGCATCGACAAGGCGCGCGAGCGGGTCTTGATGGATATGGCCGATCGTCAGGCTCTGGCTATGGAGTAAACCGGTACGCCAACCGATTGTTACGGCAACCCTGGAACATGAATGTGTTCCGGGGTTGCTTCATGTTCATATGAGGAGGAACGAATGTCCAGACTAGTCGCATTTGCCGCCATTCAAGGCGGCTATCAAGTCGTGGCCCAAGCTGACGGCGAACTGGAGAGAGCGCTGCAGAGTTATGATGCGTCCACCAAGATCGGCTTTGGCAACACCGCCTATTATCTGCCGGTTATCTATTCGCTGACCGGCATCAAATGTGAGACCCTCGAGGATCTGAAAAAACCCCTCGAATTTGCCCGCGGTCTGTTGCCGCCGCATCTCAAGGGGCACAACCACCTGCCGTATCTCGGACCGCTGCTGGATGCGGGGATGGCGGGTATTTTCGCTTACGAGGTGAAAGAGGCCCTGCGCATCCTGGCGGAGCCTGATTTTTATACCTTTACCGAAGACCCTGATCCAGGCGCCGGCAAGCTCTGGGTGGGGCCTGCTGATGACACCATTTTACGAAAACGCGGGGTCGAGTTCGTAGACGGTTCCGCCCCCGGCTTTGCCGCCGTGGTTGGCGCCGCTCCAGATGCTGAAACGGCCAAGATGATTATCGAAGATTACCAGAAGAAGAGCCTCTATATATTCTGCGCCGCCAACCATAACGGCAAGACCGCCATCGAGCAGTGTCTCGAGGCGGGCATGCAGGTTGGCTGGAATACCCGAATCGTGCCCTTTGGCCCCGATATTTCCTCCGCCGTTTTTGCCCTTGGGTTCGCTAATCGTGCCGCCATGGCATTCGGTGGGGTTGAGCCGGGTGATCACCGGCGCATGCTGATCTACAACAAGAACCGGATTTTTGCCTTCGTCAACGCCCTGGGCGATGTCGGCACCGAGTGGGCGGTGGCGGCCGCCGGCGCGGTTAACTGGGGCTTTCCGACCCTGGCCGATACCGATATTCCGGAAATTCTGCCCACCGGCATCTGTACCTACGAGCATGTGGTGGCAAATGTGCCCCATGACGAGATCTGCCAGAAATCGGTGGAGGTTCGCGGCCTGAAGATCAACGTCACCGAGATCGATATCCCCCTCGCCTTCGGTCCGGCCTTTGAGGGTGAGCGTGTTCGCGGCGCCGATCTCTATGCCCAGACCGGCGGCGGCAAGACCCAGTGCACCGAGCTGGTCAAGATGGCCGACATGAAGGAGATCGACGACGGCAAGGTAGAGGTGGTGGGCCCCGATCTGGGCGATGTCCAGGAAGGCGGAACCCTGCCGCTGGGTATCTACGTGCAGATTGCCGGGCGTGAGTTTCAGGAGGACTTCGAGCCCATCATGGAGCGGCAGATTCACCATCTCATCAACTACATCCAGGGCGTCATGCACATCGGTCAGCGCGACATCTCCTGGGTGCGCATCTCCAAGGCGGCCGTTGAAAAAGGGTTTACCCTGAAAGATATCGGGGTAGTGCTGCACGCCAAGTTCCACCAGGATTTTCAGAAGATTGTCGACAAGGTGCAGGTCACCCTCTTTACCAAAGCCGAAGATGTGGAAAAACTCACCGAACGGGCCCGCGCCGAGTATAAGAAGCGCGACGAACGGGTGGATACCATGACCGACGAGGACGTGGAGACCTTCTACTCCTGCACCCTGTGTCAGTCCTTTGCCCCCAGCCATGTCTGCACCGTGAGCCCGGAGCGAACCGGCCTCTGCGGCGCGTATAACTGGATGGATTGCAAGGCATCCTTTGAGATCAACCCCACCGGCCCCAACCAGCCGGTAAACAAGGGCAAGGTGCTCGATCCGGTACTGGGACGTTTTGAAGGGGTGGATGAATTCATCAAAGGCGCCTCCAAAGGGGCGATTGAGACCTATAACTTCTATTCCATGGTCAATGCTCCCATGACCACCTGCGGCTGTTGCGAATGTATCGCTGCCATGCTGCCGTCCTGCAACGGCATTATGACGGTCAATCGCGATTACGCCGGTGAGACCCCATGCGGTATGAAGTTCACCACCCTGGCCGGTGTAATGGGTGGTGGCGCCTCTTCTCCGGGATTCGTCGGCCATTCCAAGTTCAACATCACCCAGAAGAAGTTTATTACCGGTGATGGCGGATTGCTCCGCATGGTATGGATGCCCAAGGTGCTCAAGGATGAGATTGGCGAACGGCTTAATGCCCGTGGTAAAGAAATGGGCATCGACAACTTCGTCGATATGATTGCCGATGAGACGGTGGGACTCACCGAGGACGAGATTCTGCCGTTCCTGCAGGAAAAAGGCCATCCCGCCCTCAACATGGATTCTTTAATCGGCTAAACGGGCAGTGTCCCGGCCGCCTGGGCGCGGCCGGGACCTCATTTTAATGAACTTCAGATAAGGAGAAGGACCAATGGCACTAACCGGTATGCAAATTTTCAAGCTCCTGCCGAAGACAAACTGCAAGGAGTGTGGTGTGCCGACCTGCCTTGCCTTTGCCATGAATTTAGCCTCGGGAAAGGCGGAACTCGATTCCTGTCCGTACGTATCCGATGAGGCGCGGGCGCAGTTGGAGGAGGCCTCGGCCCCGCCCATCCGTCAGGTTATGGTGGGAAAAGGGGTGCGCAAAGCAAATACCGGCGGGGAAACCGTGTTGTACCGGCACGAGAAGACCTTTTACAACCAGACCCTGTTCGCCGCCGTGATCACTGCCGATACCCCGGCCGCTGAGATCGATGCGAAACTCAAAGCGTGGAACGCGCTGCAATTCGAACGGGTGGGCTTTAATCTTCGCCCCGAGCTGGTGGCCGTCAAGGATACCGGCGGCGACGGCGCCGCCTTTGCGGCGGTTGCCAAGCAGGTAGCCGAGACCTCCGAGTTCAACCTGATTTTGATGAGCGAAGATGCAGGGGTCATGCAGGCCGGCGTTGATGCGTGCGGATTCAAGCGGCCCCTGTTGTACGCGGCCACTGAAGCCAATGTCGATGGCTTTGGCGCCATTGCCAAGGACAGCGGACTGCCGCTGGCGGTGAAGGCGAACGGGATCGACGGAGTTGCCGCACTCACCGAGAAACTTACCGCCATGGGCCTGAAGGATCTGGTAATCGATCCCGGCTCACGGGAGGTGAAAAAGGGGCTGGAGGACATGGTGGCACTGCGCCGGGCGGCGCTGAAGGACGGTAATCGGGCAGTGGGCTTTCCCACCATCTGTTTCCCCTGCGAGATGGCCTCCAACCCGGACATGGAAGCGCTGATCGGTGCCATGTATGTGGCCAAATACGGCAGTATCGTGGTGCTCTCGGATTTTACCGCCGAGGCTGTATTCCCGCTGATGCTGGAGCGGCTTAACGTATACACTGATCCGCAGCGGCCGATGACGGTTACCGAGGGTATCTATGAAATCGGCAGTCCGGATGAAAATTCCCCGATTCTGGTGACCACTAACTTCGCCCTTACCTACTTCATCGTCTCCGGCGAAGTTGAGGCGAGCAAGGTGCCCACCTGGCTGCTGATCAAAGATTCCGAAGGGTTGTCGGTGTTAACCGCGTGGGCGGCCGGCAAATTCAGCGGCGATGATGTGGGACTTTTCGTCAAAAAATGCGGAATTGCCGACAAGGTAAAGCACAAGGAGGTGATTATCCCCGGCTACGCCGCGGCCATCACCGCCGATGTCGAAGAAGAACTGCCGGAATGGACGGTTACCGTTGGTCCGCGTGAAGCGGCCCATCTGCCGGCGTTTTTGAAGGCTCGGGCGTAAGCAAAGCGCAGACAACCATAAACTAAAACAGGCCGCGTAAGGCAGTGAAGGAGAGAGGATATGATTTTATTTGGTGAAAGTCTCAACGTAATTTCAAAGAAAATCGGCGCCGCCTTCAAGGAGCGCGATCCCAAGCCGATTCAGGAGGAGGCCCTGGAGCAGAAGGAAAAGGGGATGGACTATATCGACATCAACCTCGGCCCGGCCAAAAAAGATGGCCATGAGTTGATGCCGTGGGTCTGCCAGACGGTACAGGAAGTGGTGCCCGATATGCCCCTGTTGCTCGACACCTCAAACATCGCCGCCATTGAGGAAGGGCTGAAGGTGCTCAAACCGGCAGCAAAACCGCACATCATCAATTCCATTATGGCGCGACCTGAGCGCTATGAGGCGATGCTGCCCATCGCCGCCAAATACCAGGCCGATATGGTGGCATTGCTGTGGGGGCCCGATGGGCTGCCGCGCGACGAGAACGAGCGTGCCGCACTCTGCGTGGAGTTGCTCTATGCCGCCAACGAGGCGGGCATACCCAACGAAAAAATCTGGGTAGACGGCATTGTCACCCCGGTTAACATCCAGCAGCCGCAACTGGTAAGTCTGCTCAATTTCCAGATGATGCTCGAAGATATCGCGCCCGGCGCCATGAGTACCTGCGGTTTGTCAAACATCTCCAACGGCCCGCCGGTGGAGATGCGCCCGATTCTTAACACAACCTATATGGTGATGCTCGAGCGCTATGGGATGAAGTCGTGCATCGCCGATCCCCTGGACGAAAATCTCACCCTGATAGCCAAGGGCAAGCGTCCCGAGGTTGTCGAGATCGTCCATCAGACCATGGATGGGGCCGGTCCCGATCCGGCCTCGGTGGACAAGGAGCTGGCCGAGTATGTCAAGACCGTCAAGGTGATCATGGGTGAGAGCCTCTACTCCGATTCGTATCTGGAATTGTAGCACTATCGTTTCCCCTGTTGAAAAGCCCCGCTCTGCCCGGAGTGGGGCTTTTTATTTGGGCTGCGGAACACTCTGCCGATGACGGTTTTCGTGGCTGTGCAACTTCCGCCGTGACCATTTCACGGAAGTGATTAGACTTTCAGGCCTGATATTATCAACATGATGGGGGATATATGAGCGAAACAATCGGCCAGGAAGGATGGGTGTATGTGATCGTGAGTGAAAAGGACGGGGAGGGAACGTATCTCGGTCTGTTTGATGAAGAGCAGGAGATTGATTTCATTCCCGCCTTTACCTCCCGAGAGGCGGCCCAGGACTCGTTTCTCAACCTTCCCCGGGAGCCGGGCAAGAAGTATGAGATACAGGCGATTCACATCGAAGAATTGACCACCGATGCCCGTCAGAGCGGCTTTAAGGTCAGCCTTATCGACAGCGATGGAAAAGTGGTTGACCCGTAATAAGAACAAGGGCTGTAGGGAGCTTTGAAAAATGAGAATGTTCGTTCAAGATCAATGCGCGAGCAAAATTTTGCCGCAGGCATATGAGTGATATTGCCAGGATAAAATTTGTTGAGCAACGATGAGATTGGACGAAAAGGCCATTTTGCAAGGTTCCCTGTAATTACTGTAAGGAGTACACAATGGGACTTAAACTTGCCATCGGCGGCAAAGGCGGGGTTGGCAAAACCACCGTGGCCGCCCTGCTGGCCCGCTATTTTGCCCGGGCGGGTAATCAGGTAATTGCCATCGATGCCGATCCGGTGAGCAACCTGGCCGCGGCCCTGGGTATCGATGAACGTGAACCGATCACCCCCATTGCCGAGCTGGCCGATCTCATCGAGGAACGAACCGGTGCCAAGCCGGGCACCATGGGCGGTTTTTTCACCCTGAATCCGAGGGTGGATGACATTCCCGAACGTTTTTCCCGCCAGTGTGACGGCGTTCGTTTGCTGGTTATGGGCACCGTACAGAACGGCGGCGGTGGCTGTATCTGCCCGGAAAGCACGGTGCTCAAGACCCTGATGACCCATCTGGTGCTGCAGCGCGAAGATATTCTCATCATGGACATGGAGGCGGGGGTGGAGCATCTCGGCAGGGGAACCTCCGGCTCGGTGGATGCCCTGGTGATCGTGGTCAATCCGGGGCTGCGATCCATGCACGCGGCGGATAAAATCAGAAAACTGGGGACCGAGCTGGGTATCAGGCGGACCGTGGTGCTCGGCAACCGGGTGGATGATGCGGCCGATGAGGAACTGATCAGAACGACCTTGAGTGATTTTGAGATCATCGGATGTCTGCCTGAGGTAGCTGAGATCAACAGGGCCGATCGCACCGGCGCCAGACCATTTGCGGACATAAGCGCGGCACCGCCTCAGTTGGCCGAGATTGGCGGCGCACTGGCGCACCTCGCCTAACTTGCATGGATTAGCCTTGGAGTGCTGCTCAAGCTGATGACGATCTGTATCAGATATATCTTCCGCAATGGATAATTTTCTTGCCAGGGCGCTGCCCACCGGTGTCGGTTCCATGCCCATGCGCGATCACCAGGCCGCCGTTGAGGTCATTGCCAGGTACCTGCCCCAGCTACCGTTCTGGCCGCAATTGTCTCAATATCGCCAAGAGGGGATGATTAATCAGTTTGCCGCCGCCATGCCCGGGTTGCGTCAGCGCGACAAAACCCCCTATATTGACGTAACAGTGCCTGAATTTGACCATGAACTGGTTGCTTTTTATGAGGAGTACCTGGCGGCGCACGAAGCGGAGAAGGTTGCCGATGAGAGCCGTTTTTCCATGGGAACCAGGGAGAGCGCCGGCTTCTTCGCCCTGCTTGAAACCCTGCACGCGGATGCCGACAACCTGATAAAACTCAAGGGCCAGGTGACCGGACCGGTTACCTTCTGTATGGCGGTAAAAGACCACGACGGCCGCGCCATCTTCTACAACGAACAACTGCGTGATGCCGCCGTCAAGATGATTGCCCTCAAGGCACGCTGGCAGGCTGAGAGACTGGCCCGCCTGACACCTGCCCCGATCATCTTTCTCGATGAGCCGGGGCTGGCCGGTTTTGGCTCATCCGCCTTTATAACGGTGAGCGCCGAAGAGATTGTCGCGGCACTGAGTGAGGTCGTTGCGGCCCTGCATCAGGGAACCGGGCTGGCCGGAGTGCATGTCTGCGCCAACACCGAATGGCCGCTGATTTTTGACGCGGGTGCTGATATCGTGAATTTCGACGCCTTTGGTTACTTTGACAAGTTTATCCTCTACCCGGAACAACTGCGCGGCTTTATAGCTCGTGGCGGGATCATCGCCGGCGGCATTGTCCCCACCAGCCCCGATGACATCGGCAGCCGCACCGCTGAGCAGCTTGTGGATCTCTGGTTCAGCCAGGCGGGCCGGATCGGCGAGTTGGGGGTTGAGCTGGAACAAATTTTTAACCAGAGTCTTATTACCCCCAGCTGTGGATTGGGCACGGTTCGCGAGGAACAGGCCATACATACGCTTGGCCTGACCCGGGCGGTGTCGGATCTGATCCGGCAACGTTTTGGGTGAAGTCAATGGATAGGATCAGTATTGGATTTGATGAGACCCTGGTTGTTGACTGTCAGTGTGTGCTCATCGTTCCTGAAGAGGCCCTGGTGGAAGGGGGCTATATCAAAAAATTCAGTACCAGGGCCGGTGCTCATGATAAACATGAGTTTCATGCCCTGGCCCAGATGGCTTACTATCAGGCAGAGGACGCGGAACTGGTGCCACGGATTATGGTGGGGTCGTGCAAGATTACAATGGGTGATGAGCACGAAGAGCTGACCAGCGGTCTTGTTATCTGGCGTGAAAAATATGGCGCCATCGATGCGGCGGTGCACCAGTGGCTTGCCGCCGGCAAGCTGTTAGCGGCGGCGCATCGCTTCTGCACAAGATGGATACGGCTTGATATTTGATGGTATGGGTGTGAAAAAACAGCATATTACCGTCTTTCAGCAACACGGCAGCGGCGAGCGAAAAATCGAAGGGGTGCGCCGCTACGGCGGTGATGATATCGTTCTTGAGGTGGTATCAATCAATGACGAACTGCCGCCGGTCATTGATGACACCAAACCCTATCTCCCCACTGAGATAAAAGCTGATCTGGTGCTTGATTTTCTCACCCATCCCGATCTCTCCGCTGACTTGGCCGGCCGCTGCGCGCAGAGGCACATTCCCGTTATCGCCTCGGGCAAAAAGCATCGCGGCGCCACCCTGATCAGCCCGCCCACCTGATGTGGTCTGGCCCGGCAGGAGTGTCTGGGTACCTATGGCGAGTTGTTCGGAGCCCCTGAATTTGAGGTGGAGGTGGACGGCGGGTTCGTTACCAGTGTTCGCGTCATCCGTGGCGCACCCTGTGGGGCAACCTGGGAGGCGGCGGCTCCCATAGTCGGTCTGCCGGTGGCGACGGCGGCCCGGGAGATCGGCTTGCAAACCCAGTTTTTCTGCAGCGCCGACCCGGCCGGCTGGGATCCCCTGCACGGCAAAAGTCCGGTTCACTTTGCCGGTAAAGTTCATCATCAGGCCCTTGCCAGGGCCCTTAAAAAATTAGATTCATAACCGGCGGCAACCGGGAGTCGTTCTCTACGCTTCGCGGCATGGCGGTAAGTGAGGAGTAACGTTCTCGGCCTTTTGCCGTTGCCTGATTTGTGCATTGCGGATCGGCCAGAAGTAATTAATTCTTTTGTCACCTAATATTTGAACACTGTAAATACCAGCACAAGGAGCAGCCATGACCGAGAAAGCGACCCTGACCATCGATGACCGTTCATACGAGTTTGATATGTTTACCGGCGCCGAAAACGAGCGGTGTATCGATATCACCCACCTGCGCAAGGAGACGGGCTGCATCACCATGGATCCCGGCTACGGCAATACCGGTTCATGCTATTCATCGATCACCTATGTGGACGGCGCCAAAGGGATTTTGCGCTATCGCGGGTACCCCATTGAGGAACTGGCGCAAAAAGCGGGCTTTGTCGAGGTATGTTATCTGATTTTACACGGTGAGCTGCCCACCGCCCGGCAACTGGCCGATTTTCGAGCTGAAATCGCCGGGCATGCCGCCCTGCATGAAAATCTCAAAATTCACTTCTCCGGGTTACCCCATTCAGCACCGCCCATGGCGCTTTTATCGGCCATGCTCAATCTGGTCTCCTGTTTTCATCCGGAGGTACTCGAGGTGGTGGCCGAGGGGGAAGAATTTGAACGAACCGCCGCCCTGCTGCTCTCCAAGGTGCGGACCATTGCCGCCTTTTCCTATCGTATGGCGTACGGCAAACCCTTTATCCACCCAAATCCGAATCTGAGCTATTGCGCCAACTTCCTCCACATGATGTTTTCCGAGCCATACCAGGAATATGTGGCCAGCCCGGTGATCGAAAAGGCGCTCAACCTCTTTCTGGTACTCCATGCCGATCATGAGCAGAACTGCTCGACCTCCACCGTACGGGTGGTGGGGAGCTCCCGGGCGAATCTTTTCAGTTCCGTTTCCGCCGGGGTCAGCGCCCTCTGGGGCCCGCTGCACGGCGGCGCCAATGCAGCCGTCATCAAGATGCTCGAGGAAATCAAATCCTCCGGTCAGCCCATCGATCACTACCTGGATATGGCCAAGGATAAGAACAATAATGTTCGCCTGATGGGGTTTGGCCACCGGGTCTACAAGAACTTCGACCCACGCTCCGTCATCCTCAAAAAACGGGTCTACGAAGTGCTGGATGAACTGCAGCAGGAGGATCCGCTGCTCGATATTGCCCTGGAACTGGAAGAAAAGACCCTTAAAGACGACTATTTCGTCTCCCGCAACCTCTATCCCAACGTCGATTTTTATTCCGGTATCCTGTTGCGGGCCATCGGCATTCCCATCAACATGTATACGGTGATGTTCGCCATCGGCCGGATGCCCGGCTGGATCGCCAACTGGCGCGAGCTGTTGGAACACAAGCAGCGCATCTCCCGCCCCCGGCAGATTTACACCGGCAGCACCACCCGTGAGTTTGTGGAGCTACGCGACCGGGGGTAATGGCGTCTCATGAGCGCCGAAAACTCAACTAGTTGATCCCTGCCGCATATCGTGGCCCGGCCGGAACATGTCATGCAGGTATACCGGTTGCTCGATTTGAGCAATTGCGGTAGGTGTGGTGAAAAAACCTGTCTGGCCTTTGCCGCCTCGGTGTATCAGGGCAAACGTGAGCTTTGGCAATGTCCTTTTGTGGGCCGGTCTGCCTCAGAAGAATTTTCGGGCAATGGCGGCGGCGCCGTTGGCGGTGATGCGGCAGCCGCGGAATTGGAGAAGTTGCGCATCCAGGCGAGTGCCCTTGACTTTGCCGAAACCGCCCGTCGTACCGGGGCGGTGGTAAAAGATCACAAATTATGCGTTGCCGTACTGGGCAAGCAAGTTTGCATTGATGCAACCGGCGCTCTGCATTCCATGATCCATCTCAATCCCTGGGTGGTGGGGCCGGTGCTTACCTATCTGTGCCGCTGCCGGGGCCGGGAGGTCGGTGATGGCTGGGTGAGCTTTCGTGATATTGACGGACCGCGCTACCCGCTGTTTGCAAAGCGTTGTGAAGAGTCGCTCAAGCGTGTTGCCGATTCCTATACCGAACTGTTTGACGATATGGTGCATCTGTTTCAGGGGCGGGAGGTTCCACAACAGATGCGCTCGGACATCTCGGTGCTGCTTCCCCTGCTGCCCAAAGTGCCGCTGCTGATCCGCTACTGGCGACCAGATGAGGGGATCGATTCACAGCTCAGCGTCTACTTTGATGCCAGTGTGGAAGACAACCTCGGCGCCGACATGGCATTTACCCTGGCCACCGGTCTAACCCAGATGTTTGAGCGCCTGGTGCAGCGCCACGGCGAGCTGCGGGTGTAGAAACGGCTACCAGTTTTTACCCAGCAGTTCGAAATACTCTTTTCTTCTCACACAGGCCGGGCATTTGTCCGGCGGCTCAGTGCCCTCGTGCAGATAGCCGCATCCCCGACACTTCCAGATCCGCGGTTCCGGCCGTGCAAAGACCCGACCGGTGGCGATATTTTCCGCCAGTTCGCGAAAGAGCTGTTCATGGTGGCGCTCCGACACCCGAATCGCATCGAAGGTATCCGCCGCCCGCTTGAACCCCTCGTGCTCGGCCATCCGCGCAAAAGATGCATACATCTCCTCATGCACATACCGCTCAAGCTCGGCTGAGGAGAGCAGGTTGGCATGGGTATCCTCGATCACCCCGGTTGGAAACGACCAGGTGGTTTCCAGCTCACCGCCGTTGAAGAACTTGAAAAAACGCAGGGCGTGTTCGTACTCCTGGGCGGCAGTCTCGTCAAACAGGGCGGCTATCTGCATATAGCCGTCATCCTCGGCCCGCCGGGCAAAAAAGTTGTAGCGGGTGCGGGCCTGGGTTTCCGCGGAAAATGAGATCTGCAAATTTTTAGCGGTGGCGCTTTGCCTGAATTGGCCCATGTTACCCTCTATTCTTCAACTTCGATGGCTTGGGCGCCGCACTCGTCGGCGGCCCGCCGGACGATCTCATGCAGGTGGGCGGGGATTTCGTCATACTTGACCATGGACATCAGGGTGTCTTCGTCATACTCAAAGACCTCGGGGCAGAGCAGATTGCAGTTGCGGTCGCCCATGCACTGATCGGTAATGGTAACTTTCATTGCGTTCTCCTTGGATTAAGTGGTGTAAAATGTGTCTCTGTAGTATCAGTGTCCAATTTACTCAGGTGGTTGTTCATCAGTCAATGGCTATTTTCAGGAATCTATCCCATGAAACTCGGCATCATCGGCCTGCCACAGGCAGGCAAGAAAACCTTATTCGCGGCCCTCACCGGCCAGATCGTCACCGAACAGGCAACGGCGCACAAGCCGGTTCCCGGCACCGCGCTTATCGTCGATCACCGTTTTGATGAACTGGTCGACCGCTATCATCCCAAAAAAGAGACCCGCGCCCGCATCGATCTGGTGCTGCTCCCCACCCTGGAGCAGGAAAGCATCGCCCGCGGCGAAGTGTTTAAAGATATCAGCGATGTTGATGCCATCTGCCACGTGGTGCGCGGTTTTTCAGATGATGCCGTCTATCATGCGTCGGGGTCGGTGGATCCGGTGCGCGATATCGAGTCCATCAATGGCGAGCTGATCATGCACGATCAGCTGTTCGTGGAAAAACGGATCGAACGCATCGACATTGCTCTAAAGAAATTAAAGGATGAGAAGCAGGCCACGGAACGTGAGCTGATGCTGCGCATGGCCGAGATGCTTGAGGCGGAGCAGCCGCTTCGCCTGATGGCGCTGAGCGCCGAAGAAGATCTTTTGGTGCGCAGCTACCCGCTCATCACCCGCAAGCAGATGATTGTGGCGCTTAACGTGGGTGAGGATCAACTGGCCGATACAGAGATGATGGCGCTGGTACGGGCCTCGTGTGAAACAGCCCACATCGAATCGATGATGGTCTCGGCCCAGGTGGAGGCGGAGATCGCCATGCTTGAGAGCGAGGCGGAAAAACGAGAGTTTCTCGATGATCTGGGTATTACCGAACCGGCCCTGGAGATGCTCACTTCATTGTGCCTTAAGGCGTTGGGCCGCATCTCATTTTTTACGGTAGGCCCTGATGAGGTGCATCACTGGCTGGTGCGCGCCGGCGCCACCGCTCCGGAGGCGGCCGGGGCCATTCACTCGGATCTGCAGCGCGGTTTTATCCGTGCCGAGGTGATGAAATATGACGAATTGATCAACTACCCCGGCGAGGCCGAGCTGAAAAAAGCAGGCAAATTCTACGTCCAGGGCAAGGACTATGTGGTAGCGGACGGCGATATCATCAACATCAGATTCAGCGTGTAAAGCTTGACCCACACGCCCCATACTCCTGAGTCTCTTAGCTCCCTTCAACCGTCGCTGATTCCAGCTCACGGGTGGCGATGATATCTTCCAGCTTTTCCTTTTCGATCACCAGCTCTTCAAGAGACATCGATTCGGGGGTGAGGGCGGCGGTGCGGGGAACGGGGATGCCTTGTTCGCGCAGCCAGCCGTCGACGCGGGACTGGTTTTTCTTGTAAAGATAAAAACCAGTGGCCGAAGCGGCGATACCGGCCGCAAAGCCAATGATATGTTCAACCCTGATGTTCATAAACAATCTCCTTTCTGAAGGTTAGCGGTATGCCGTGGGACTGCAGGTCCAACCCCTCCATGACCCGGTCATGGGCTTGGGCCATGTGGTGGATCTCTTTGTAGAGTGAATCAACCGTCGAGCCGAACCCGCTTAGCCCAAAAATTCCCAGGGTAGAGTGGGCCCAGCGCAGCAGCGGGAAGCGTTGATGCTGCGGCACCAGTGAAATCTGATAGGTGCGGGGCTCGTTTTTTTCATAATATTTGTTGATCGGTCGCACATCGATGCATTTTTCCGGGCCATGCAGCAGATGGCGGCCAAAGCTGGCCACCCAGGTAACGGTGGCGCCGCGCAGCGGGTTACCGCGAAACCATGAGGCTGCCAGATAGCCCACCGACAGGAGTTCCGGATGGACATAGCCATGCTGGCGGGCCTCCCGCCAGCCATGCTCGCCCACCGCCAGCGCCACCGCCGCGCCGGCGGCCCGGGTAAGCCAGGCACCGGTAGCCGCCCGACTGAAGAGCTGGACCCCGCCCGCCGCCGCCAGCAGAAAACCGGCGATGATGGCGCCATCGGTCATCACTTCGGCGTTGCCGCCGAGATGAACCTGTACCGGCTTGTAATCATACTCCATGGAAAGGGCGATAGCGACGCGCAGCACGATCTCCTCGGTGGTGAGGTGGCCGCTTGCATAGGTGACCAGTAGACTTTTACTGAGCTCGTTAAATTGAAGGGTGTCCAGCCCGTCATGAGACATGATTGCCTGGTTGAACCGTTGGCACTCTGCCGGCGGCGCCGAGAGTCTCATCCGCATCCGGCCGGGCAACTCATGCAGGAGGGTGACGTGTAGGTCAAGGTTCATCGGCCGGTTTCCATGTCATGGATCAATAAACGCGATGAGTTCATGACCACCGCCACCGTGCAGCTGTTGTGCAGTACCGCCCCCCAGAACACCGGCAGCACCCCCACCGAGGCAAGCATGATCCCCAGGGTGTTGACGCCCACCGCGGTGATAAAATTCTGCCGTACGATGTTCATGGTCTTCTGGGACAGATGCAGAACAGAGGGAATCATCAGCGGGTCGTCTCCGGTTATGGTGATGTCGGCTGCCTCCATGGCAATATCGGTTCGTGTGTTGCCCATGGCAATGCCCACATCGGCGTAGGCCAGCGCCGGGGCATCGTTGATGCCGTCGCCGATCATGACCACGGAAGTACCCTTGGATTGCAGGCGCAGGACGTTTTCGGCTTTTTCATCCGGCATGACCTCGGCATGATAGCGGTCCATGGCCATGCGCGAGGCAACGATTTCGGCATGCTGTTCCACATCGCCGGTGAGCAGGATAATGTCGTCCATGCCCAGGTTACGCAGCCGGTTCAGCGATTTTTTCATATCTTCGCGGAGCACGTCCTGAACACCGATGATGCCGACAAGTTTGGGTCCGCGGGCGACAAAAATGACGTTCTCGCCTTTACGGGCGATGCGCTGGGCGTTTTCCTCGATATCTGCAAGGTTTACCCTGGTCTCCTGCATAAACCGCCTGCTGCCCACCCTAATGATTGAGCGGCCGATTCTGGTGGTGACGCCGCGGGCGGTGATGGTTTCGTTGTTGGTGTGTTTGGGCAGGGGCCAGCCGGCCCGGCGGACCCGTTCGACAATAGCTACCGCCATTGGATGGGTGCTGGTTTCTTCAGCGGCCGCGGCCATGCAGAGCAGCTCTTTTTCGGTGATTGTTTCATCGGAGCAGATCACTGAGCTGACCACCGGGCGCCCCTCGGTCAGGGTTCCGGTTTTGTCGAATATCACCGTATCGGTCTGGGAAAGGGCTTCGAGGTAGTTGCTGCCTTTTACCAGTACCCCGTTGCGGGCAGCAGTGCAGATGGCCGCCGACAGGGCGGTGGCGGTGGAGAGTCGCACCCCGCAGGAGTAATCGATAATGAGCATGTTCAACGCCCTGGTTATTTTGCCGGTGATAGTATAGACAATAACGGCCAGGGCAAAGTTGATGGGAATGAGCTGGGCGGAGAACTGATCGGCGTTTGATTGAATGGTCGCCTTTTTGTGGGCGGCCTCTTCCACCGCGGTGATGATTCGGGCAATCGCGGTGCGATCTCCCACCCGTTGCGCTTTCACCACGATCCGGCCCGATCTCACCACGGTGCCGGCAAAGACCTCATCGGTTTCGGCCTTGCGAACCGGCAGATACTCACCGGTTATCGATGCCTGATCCACGGCCGCCTCACC
The DNA here is from genome assembly GCA_016722945.1 of Desulfofustis sp. PB-SRB1. Classification (GTDB taxonomy): domain Bacteria; phylum Desulfobacterota; class Desulfobulbia; order Desulfobulbales; family Desulfocapsaceae; genus PB-SRB1. The sequence continues at coordinate 123,472 of JAEQMT010000010.1, forward strand.
ATCCAGGACAATACCGTCGACGCTGATCTTTTCTCCGGTTCGGGCAATGACGTGGTCGCCCTGGCGCAACAGGGAAAGGGCGACTTTTTTCTCCTGGCCATGTTCGTCGATCCGCCAGACAAACTCCTCGCCCACCGAGAGCATGTCGCGGATGGCGCTTCTGGTTCTGTCCATCGTGTAGGCGGTGAGCAGTTCGGCAATGTCGGCCAGCAAAATGATGGTCAGCGCCGACATGCCCTGACCGGCGGCGACACTTGCAATGATGGCGCTGGAACTGAGCGTATCGGCGTTGGGACGCTTTTGTACGATCAGGGAGCGAACCCCGGTGCGCAATATGGGCCAGGCCAGGCTCAACGCGGTGAGGGCCGGCATGGAGGTAAAGCGGCCGGCAAAGCTCTGAGGGGCGGGACGTGCCCGCAGCCAGGCAAATAAAAGCGTCGCCGAGGTGATCCCTATTCTCTGGACAATCGAGCCGATGGATTCCTCCTCTAGCCGCCGTTCCTGCAGCAGCAGGGCATGTTTGTCGGCACGTTCCTGCTTAAATGCGCTCAGTGACCAGGAGGCGAGCACCGAGCTGACCCGTTCCAGGATTTCCTCGGAGCTGGCTTCGGCGGCGTCGTAGTGGATGAGAATGGTCTTACTGATGGTGGAGAGTGAAACATCATAGACCGCAACGCCATCTTCGATTTCTTGGGTTATGGTGTCGGCAAATTCGGCCAGAAACCCCAGGCCACGGCAGTAAATCCTGATTCGGCCGGGCAGTGAATGGCGAATTACGCAATTCATCAAGGGAGTCTTTTTAGCGGAAATCATCCGTTACTATCCTCTGGTTGGTGTCCAGGCGCAACCGCCTTGTCAATGAGCGATGCAGCCACTCACCAAGGCATCGTACGATTACCTCGTTATCCTGTTCCAGCAGGCGGGCCAGATCCTCTTTCTGGGAGATCAATACCCGGCTCAGCGAAGCAAAAAAGGTGAGGATATCATCATCTGAGATCCTCTCGGGTTCATAATGCACCAGAATGGTGGCGGAAAGATGGTTTGCCGACACCTCCCTGATCCCTTCTATCCGGTTCAGCATGAGATTGAGAAGCCCGATGGCACCTCTATGTTGTTCGCCCAGACGTTTCAGCAGTGGCACTTTGAGCCGCAGCCTTCCGGGGAGGCTGTGGACAATCCGCGGTTTTGCCAGAAGCAGGGCGGTTTGATCAAGTAATTTCAGCTGCTTTCTCCCCCACCTCTGTTGATCAGATTAAATGCCCACCAGAGCAGGGTCAGACCGGTGGGCATTGAACCCCATTTTTCGCTGAGCAGCTTTTTTCCGCCGGCCACGATCAAAACGGCGATAGCCGCGGTTTTCAGATCAAGCAGACCATGGGTTTCGTCAAAGACCATTTTGTTCAGATCGTTGCCAAGGGCTCTGAATTGTTTGATTACGGCCGGCGTTATTGGTTTTTCAAGTTCTTGTTCCAGCCCCAGCAGTCGGGCAATGACGGCAAAGAGCAGCGGCGGCGGCACCAACTCCTGGTTGAAATGAACGGTAAGGCTGCCGCTGATACTGCTGTATTGCACCGAATCTATGCCCTCAGCAGCGCCGAGCCGGGCGATGCCTTGCTGTATGGCCGGGTGGTTTGTGCGCAGGGCCGGAATGACAAAGCGGATCCTGCCGGGCAGAGCATGGGCGACCTGGATCGGCCCCGTTTTTAGCATGGGCAACCCCTGGAGAACCTTGTTCTGTTTCACTTTTCCCGCCAGTGCGGCAATGATGACCCCGGTCACAAGATGCATAGATACTCCAATTCAGTTTTTTCCAGTTTCAAGGGTGTATAGGTTCGAGCACTATATCTTAAGTACTACTCCGATTGTTGTCGCTCGCCCTGGTGCATCAGGCTGCTTCCCACCGCCATATGTTCCGCAGTGTGAGGCGGGTCCGCTGCCATCCGAAGGTGCAGCCGCTTGAGCCATCCGCTGGAGCTTGAACCAAATTCCACCAGCGTCTCAAGTCGATGAAGCACCTCATCACTAAGCACATGTTCAAGTCGGTGTATTTCCCCATCGGCGTCCGCCGGGGCCATATTGCAGATATCCACCAGAAGGCGGGTGAGGCACCGTTTGCGCCGGGCGATTGAGTGCGCGAGCGCTACGCCTCTGGTGGTAAGTGTTATTTCTTTTCTCGGGAGATGGGTTACCAATCCGCTGGCAACCAGACCGGTAATAAATTTTGATACGCTTGCCCGTTTAACCCCCAGCGTTTCGGCAAGGGCACTGGAGCGCACCGGGCCCTTGAGCGATAGGGTGTATATCGCCTCCACGTAATTTTCCTGTGCCGGTGTTGTTATGATAGTGGTCACTGGCTTAGATACATGGGTGATGCCGCTGAGTCCTATACCAGGCAGAGTTTTATCGTATAACACCTTTTTGCAATTGAATAAGAAAGCTTAAATTAACCAAGGCTAATAATAAGTCAACGGATATTGTCACAGACCGGTAAGAAAATGCCCGCCCAATACAACTCCGGCTTTTGGGGTAGACCCTGAGAGGCGCTCTTTGTAAGTAATGAGTGCACTGACAGCTTTAATCAGCCTCGGTAAACTAAGGTGGGAAGCAAGTAGGGTAACAACCGCCGAGAACAGGCAGTATTGATGCCCGCGGGCAGATCATCGACTCAGGAAAAGCGGCTGAAAGCAGACCATAAGAAATAAATGAATGGTGGATGTCGTATGCTAGAAATGGCGCTCAGAATGGCTTTTTGCCATCGCTGGGTTGCCGTGCCGACATGGGGGATGCATTGGCCACGGTGTCAGCATGTTACCGTTTTCTCGGTCGACTACCACCCAGAGCAATACACAACCGCCTCAGTTTGCTTAACCGTTTGAGCCGCATAGTGATTGCGTACGATGACATCTCAATCTTCATTTGTGCAAATCTGCATGGGATTTCCAATTTTTCCCGGTTAATCACCAATTTCTCAGGGTGGCAATCAGCCGGGCTGGTTCGAGCAGCAGGTCAAGGCCGTCGTTGATGTCCCGGCAGACGATATCGGCCGCTCCGATAAGCCCGCCGTATGCTCCTTCCGGGCCGATGATCGCGATGCCCAGCGCCGCTTCATCGAGCATGAGCAGATCGTTCCTGCCGTTGCCTGCGGCAACAGTAGAGCGCGCCCCGCAGGCCATGACAAAGTCGCGCTTAGCCGCATCCTGGCCACCGCCGCCAAGGATTTCCAGGTGAACCGGCAGGGCCGCACACCGATCTGCCGCGTTGCCGTGGGTGTCGGCGGTTACCACGTGGATATGCAGCGCTTGTGAAAGCGCCCTTATTCGTTTGCCGACTCCGTCAATGAGGTGACCGTCCCCGGCCACGGTGCCGTTGAAATCAAGCACCAGAGTGTCGAGTGCCAGGGCCGGGCCGCCCGGAATGAGAATCTCAAGCATATCGTATGGTTCCGGCTCTGGAGAGGGAACGCTCAGCGGCGACGAACGCCTAGTCAGGGCAGAAGAGCTGGCGCATCTTTTCGATCAGGGCAGCGATGCGTGTGTCAGTGATGCGGTTGTAGATGAAATTGGCGTCCTTGCGAAAGTCGATGATCCCCTGACTGCGCAGGATATTGAGATGTTGGGAGACGTTGGCGTTGGTGGTTTTGACCTGCTCGCGCAGATCGCCCACCGACATCTCACCCTCTTCCAGCAGGCAGAGAATCTTGAGCCGGATCGGGTGCGACATGGATTTGAGCAGTCGTGAGATTATCTCAATGTGCTCGTCTTTTATATCTTTTTCATCTTGTTTCATTTTCTCCCCGCCATTTCATTATTTTAGCGTTTACCGTAATACATTGATGAAGTAAAGTTTTTTTCATAATTCGCGTGCCGAATAAAAATGTGCGACCCGTTGGCGAAGTGGGGTAGAAAAAAATCCACTTCGCCCCGTTTCATGGTACTGTTTGGCTAATTTCAGACCGAAGCAGCGATTATGAATACCAGTTCGTCATCATCATACCGTCATGTGCCGCCACCATCCTTGTCGGCCGCGGAGCAGCCCCACTGTATTGTCGATCCGGACCAATACGAGCGGTTGCGCGCCGCCGCGCTTGCTGACCCCGATGCCTACTGGGCCGGTCGTGGCCGCGAACTGCTGGACTGGCGGGCGCCGTTTCATACGGTGCAGTCCGGCGATCTTGACAGCGGTATCGTCCGCTGGTTCGACGGTGGCAGGCTGAATGCGTGTGAAAATTGTCTGGACCGTCATGTCCAGGCCGGTCACGGCGAAAGGCTTGCCTTGATCTGGCAGGGTGAGGGGGAGGAGGAACGGCGTACCTTCACCTATCAGGAATTGCTCACCGAGGTGTGTCGCTGTGCCGCGCTATTGACAAGCAAAGGGGTGCGCCGCGGCGACCGGTTGGTCATGTATCTGCCGATGATTCCGGAACTGGCCGTGGCCATGCTGGCCTGTGCCCGCATCGGTGCGGTACATTCGGTGGTGTTTGCCGGGTTTTCGGCGGTGAGTCTGCGGAACCGTATTCAGGATTGCCGGGCGGTCTTGCTGGTAACCGCCGACGGTACCTATCGTCAGGGGCGGGCGTTGGAACTGAAAACCCACGCCGATGAGGCTCTTATCGAATGCGACACGGTTACCTCCTGTCTGGTGGTGCGGCGCACCGGTATCCCCGTGTATATGCACTCCGGCCGTGACAGTTGGTGGGATGAGCCGCTCGATGCCGGGGCGGAAGTCAACGTTAAGCCGCCTGCCATGGAATCTGAAGATCCCCTCTTCATCCTTTACACCTCAGGTTCCACCGGCCGACCCAAGGGAATTGTCCATGCCACCGGTGGCTATCTGACCTACGCCCTGCATACCACCCAGCTGGTGTTTGATCTACGGCCTGAAGATGTTCACTGGTGCACCGCCGATTACGGCTGGATCACCGGCCATACCTATGGCCTCTATGGTCCTCTGGGGCGGGGCTCAACCTCGCTCATGTTCGAGGGAGCGCCGTATTATCCGGGGCCGGACAGGCTGTGGCGGATCGTTGCCGAACATCGGGTGTCTATTTTTTATACCGCCCCCACCACCATCCGCACCCTGATGCGTTTTGGCGAGGCGCCGCCGGCGGGCCATGATTTGAGCTCTCTGAGGATAATCGGCTCGGTGGGTGAGCCCATCAACCCTGAGGCCTGGAAGTGGTTTTATGAACACGTGGGCGGCGGTCGTTGCCCTCTGGTGGATACCTGGTGGCAGACCGAAACCGGCGGTATCATGATCGCTCCGCTGCCGTATGGCTCGCACCTGAAACCGGGATCGGCGGCCCTGCCGCTGCCCGGCATCGACGCCGCTATCCTCGATGAAAATGATAGCCAGACCGCCGTCGACCAGCCTGGGCACCTGGTCATACGCCGGCCGTGGCCGGGTATGCTGCGCGGTTTGTACAACGATGCCGAGCGTTTTCACGCCACCTATTTCAGCGCTTTTAGCGGATGCTATGACGCCGCCGACGGCGCCCGTCGCGACGAGGACGGTTACTTTTGGATTATCGGCAGACTCGATGACGTGATCAACGTTTTCGGCCATCGGCTGGGTTCGGCCGAGATTGAGTCGGCCCTGGTTTCCCATCCGGATGTGGCCGAGGTGGCGGTGGTGGGCCGGGTTCACCCGGTCAAGGGCCAGGCGGTGTACGGCTATGTAACCGTCAAGGAAGGGGTTGAACAAAGCGATGAATTATTAGCTGAGCTGCGTCGCCATGTGCGTACCGAGATCGGTCCCATCGCGGTACCCGACACCCTCCAATTTGCGCCGAAACTGCCGAAAACAAGAAGCGGTAAGATCGTGCGGCGGATTTTACGCAAGATTGCCGGCGGCGACTACGGCGATTTCGGTGATACCTCCACCCTGGCCGATCCCGAAGTGGTGCGGGAGCTTATCGCCGGCCGCCGTGAGCAGGAGTGATGACGCCCATATCAAGATTTACGGGCCGGTCAAAGTCGGCGGGTGGCGGTGACGCCCTGCAGGCGCCGGCACCGGAGGCGGCGGTCTCCTTTCTGCGCCAGACCATGCCGTTTGCCGAACTGGACGAGGCCACCATCATTGAGCTTGCCAGCCATTGCCGGATCGGCTTTTTCCCCAAAGGCACCCGGCTGCTCACCTTTAACGAGACGGAAATAACGGATCTCTATCTCATTCAGCGCGGCGGCATCAAAGGGTTTATCGAGGACGAACAGGGAACCATCACCCTGAAGGATTATCGGGGCATCGGCGCCAATGTGGGGGCGCTGGGAATCATCCGCGGAACCAAAGCCAATCTCAACATCGAAACCATTGAAGACACCTTTTGCTATCTGATCGCCCGTGATCTTTTTCTTGACCTCGTTCAGTCCAACCCGACCATCGCCCACTACTACCTGAAGAGCTTTTCAGACAAGCTGGTGACCACCGCCTACAATGAACTGCGTACCCACAAGCTGGCGAGGCGGGACAGCGAATCGCTGTATCTGTTCAATACCAGAGCCGGTGATCTGAGCAAGCCGCTGTTCACCGTCTCCGCCTTCACCTCCATCCAGGAGGCGGCCGCCGTCATGTCCGCTCAGAATATCGATTCGCTGCTGATTTATGCCGATGAGGAGCCCGGCGCCATGATCGGCATTATTACCGATACCGATTTTCGCGGCAAGGTGGCGGCTCGGGGCAGAGATCATCGCGAGCCGGTGCTTTCCATCATGAGCAGCCCGCTGCGGACGGTACCTGCCGCAACGCTCTGTTTCGATGTGCTGCTCAAGATGATGACCACCGGTATTCATCATCTGGGGGTGGAACAGGAAGGCAGGATTACCGGAATCATTACCAGCCACGATATCATGGTTCAGCAGGGCACCTCGCCCTACTATCTGTTTAAGGAAATCTCTTCCCAGCGCGATTTTGACGGGCTCTATCTGCTGGCCGAAAAGGTAAGCGGCATTGTCCGTACCATCATCAACGAAGGCGGCAAGCCGTCAAACATCAGCCGGATGATCTCACTGATCAACGAGCAGATCCTCGCCCGCGTCCTCACCCTGCTTACAGAGCGGCTGGGACCGCCGCCGGTGGAGTTTTGCTGGCTGCTGCTGGGCAGTGAAGGACGGGCCGAGCAGACCTTTAAGACCGACCAGGACAATGGGATCGTCTATGGCGATCCGGCCGGCGCCGATGAAGAAAACAGGGCACGTGATTATTTCCATAATTTTGGGGAGCTGGCGGTAAATCACCTGGTGTTGTGCGGCTACCCGAAATGCCCCGACGGGCTGATGGCCTCCAACCCGCGCTGGTGTCAGCCCCTGGCCAAGTGGAAGGAAGACTTTCTGCACTGGATCGAGACGGTGGATGCCGCGGATGAATTCAACCCCGGCGTCTTTTTTGATTTTCGTCATGGTTTTGGCGATGTTCAGCTGAGCCTTGATCTGCGCTCCTTTATTACCGAGTCGACCCGGGCCCGTGGTGCCCTGGCCTTTCAACTGGCGAGGCGATGCATGGCGAACCGCTCGCCCTTGTCTTTTTTCGGTGATCAGGTGGTCGAGGAAGATGGCGGGCGCAGTGCTGAGTTTGATATCAAACAGCGGGGGATCCTGCCCTTTGTCGGTTTTGCCCGGGCCCTCGCCCTGCATTACGGGATCGGCCAAACCAATACCCTGCAACGGATCAGCCAGCTCGTCAAACGCGGGGCGTTTGGCCGTGAACAGGGTGGGGCGATCAGCGAGGCCTTTGAGCTCTTGACCCAATTGCGGGTGCTTCATCAACTGGCGTTGAGCGAGCAGGGCCGACCTCCCGATGATATTCTGATTCCGGCCCAGTTGAGTGAGCTGGAAAAACGGATGCTAAAAGACGGCTTCGCGGTGATGGGAACCATGCGAGAAATTCTGGCGCTGCGTTTTTCCGAGGCGTAATTATGATGCTTTCGTAAAAACCCATATTCCAGTCATAACGGAGCTGACCTGACATTCATAATTAATTGAAATCACTGGATTCCCGCTTTCGCGGGAATGACGTTAGCGAGCAATTTTGAGGTTTTTACGAGTTCATCAATTATCGAAGGCGTTGAAAAAAACTATATCCCAGTCATAACTGAGTTGACCCGACATTCATAATTAATTGGAATCACTGGATTCCCGCTTTCGCGGGAATGACGATAGCAAGCAATTTTGAGGTCATTACGAGTCCATCATCTGTAGCGGCAAGTTTGACTTTTTACAAGAGCCTCATAACCTGGAATTACTGGATTTCCGTACTTGCGGGGATGACGGCAGTAAGCAATATCAGGGTTGTTGCCACAGTATTAAAATGACTTCTGTCTTTTTTCTTCGTGCCCTATCGGCCCACATAAACCGCCTATGACCTCATTGTTCAAACGTATCGGAAAACGTGGGGCCGACCGTGGTGAGGTTGCAGATTCACCCCGTCGGGGGGGCGGCGGGGCGGAGTTGGCGCACGCCTCGTTTACCGTTTTAGATACGGAGTTGACCGGGCTTAATCGGAAAAAAGATGAGATTGTCGCCATCGGCGCCGTCAAGATAAGAAATTTTCAGATCGAGATCGGCCGCCACTTTCACAGCTATATCAGGCCGCGCCGGCTCGACCCCACCACCGCTACCCTGGTTCACCGTATTACCCCGGAGCAACTGCGCCAGGCGCCGCCACTTGAATCGGTGCTGCCGGGTTTCTTTTCTTTTGTGGGAGACGATATTATCGTTGGTCATTTTATCGGCATGGATATGGATTTTATCAGCCGGGCGGCAAAATCGATGCGGCTGGCTACACCCGCCAACCATCTTGTGGACACCATGCGGCTGGCCGCCATTTACAAAAAGCTGGTGCTGGGCAGATATCACGAAAGCAGCAGTTCGGCTTCGGGAGAGTTCAACCTGCGGAGACTGACCAAAGAATTTGATATACCCTCGTTCAATGCTCACGATGCCCTGGAAGATGCCTTGCAGACGGCGTATCTATTTCTGTTTCTGTGCAAAAAAGTGGCCACTCGGGGAGTGGTCACCCTGGCTGACTACCGGCGTGCCGGGCAGGGATTGCACTGGGCCGCCATGTGAGGGGCGCAAAGATGGACACGCCCGATAAAAACGTTTACTAAATTCTGCAGTTTCAGGTAGGTTTGCCGGATCATCAGCTCCATCAGTATCAATGATATATAGAGGCGGCGTATGGGTAACACGGTTGCGGATGCGCCGGAACTATTTATTTCAACCCAATCTAAGCGTATGAAAGGAAGCGAGATTCGTAGAAGGTTTCTGGACTATTTTGCCGGACACGGCCACACCGTGGTGCAGAGTTCTTCCCTGGTGCCGGACAATGACCCTACCCTTTTGTTCACCAATGCCGGCATGGTGCAGTTCAAGCTGGCCTTTATGGGGGAAGAGGTTCGACCCTACAAGACGGCGGTAACCAGCCAGTGCTGCATGCGTGCCGGCGGCAAGCATAACGACCTGGAAAATGTCGGTTACACCGCCAGGCACCACACCTTTTTTGAAATGCTCGGCAACTTCTCGTTTGGCGATTATTTCAAAAAAGACGCCATTGCCTATGCCTGGGAGTTTCTCACCACTGAGCTGGGACTGCCCGAAGACAAGCTGTGGGTGTCGATATTTGAAGATGATGACGAGGCCTACGAGTTGTGGCGTGAAATCAAGGGCCTGCGGGACGGAAGGATCGTGCGCATGGACGAAAAAGATAATTTCTGGGCCATGGGTGATACCGGCCCCTGCGGCCCTTGCTCGGAGGTATACATCGATCAAGGGCCTGCCGCCGGCTGCGGCAAAAGCGACTGCGCCGTGGGTTGTGACTGCGACCGTTACCTGGAGTTGTGGAATCTGGTCTTTATGCAGTTCAACCGCACTGAAGCGGGCGTGCTAGAACCGTTGCCCAAACCCTCCATCGATACCGGCATGGGGCTCGAGCGGGTGGCGGCGGTCATGCAGAATAAGCTGAACAACTACGATTCCGATCTTTTTCAAAATATCATCGCGTCTCTGGAAAAGCTCTCCGGACGGCGCTACGGCGATAATCCCCAGGACGATACCGCCATGCGGGTTATTGCCGATCATGCCCGGGCCACTACCTTTCTGGTGGCCGATGGGGTGATGCCCGCCAATGAAGGACGCGGTTACGTGCTGCGCCGGGTGCTGCGCCGGGCCATTCGGTTCGGGCTAAATTTGGGATTGGACGAATTGTTCATGAACAAGGCGTGCGCGGCGGTGAGAAAGACGATGATCGAACCCTATCCCCGTCTGTCTGAGACCGCTGAACTGCTGGAAAAAGTCACCACCACCGAGGAATCGCGTTTTCGCGAGACTCTGGGGCATGGACTGGCCCTGCTCGACGAAGAGATTGAGGCGCAGCGGCTGCGCGGGAGTTCGTTCATTGAGGGTGAGTTCATCTTCAAACTCTACGATACCTTCGGCTTTCCAGTTGATATTGTCCGCGATATCTCACTTGAGCGCGGGCTTGCATTTGATGAGGCCGGATTTCAGCGAGCCATGGACCGCCAGCGTGCCCAATCACGGGCATCGCGTCGAGATGAGGGGGTGGCGGGCAGAAAAAGCGGGGTCAAACAGCTGATGGAAGAGGGCGCCGTCGCCCAGTTCGTCGGCTACCAAAGTACCACGGCAACGTCCACGGCACGTTGCCTGCTCGATGATTCGGGCGCGGTGGTTGACCGACTGGAAGAAGGGTGCCGAGGTCTGCTTTTTGCGGACACGACTCCATTTTATGCGGAATCAGGCGGCCAGGTCGGCGACCGTGGTGAGGTTGTCTGGCTCGATGGGATGGCGACGGTGACTACCACCACAACCGAGGGTGACGGGCTTATCCTGCATCACCTGGAAATCGTCAGAGGAGCCTTGCCGGCCGGTGCTGATATCACCCTGCGGGTTGCCTCAGCGCCGCGTGCCGACACCGCCGCCAATCACACCGCCACCCACCTCTTGCATGAGGCCCTGCGGGCCATTCTGGGTGAGCATGTGAAACAGGCCGGCTCCCTGGTAAGCCCTGATCGGCTGCGTTTTGACTTTACCCATTTTTCCGCGGTGAGCGAGGCGGAGCTTGCCGAGATAGAGGTTCGAGTCAACGATCACATTCGCGCCAACCATCCGGTCAACGTCACTATCGTTGCCAAAGAAGAGGCCTTTGCCGACGGCGCCATGGCCCTGTTTGGCGAAAAATATGGCGATGAGGTACGGGTGGTGGGGGTTGACACCATCAGCAAGGAGCTGTGCGGCGGTACCCATGTCGGCGCCACCGGCGCTATCGGGGCATTCAAGATTGTTTCCGAGGCAAGTATTGCCGCCGGCGTGCGGCGTATCGAGGCGCTCACCGGAAGCCGGGCAATAGCACTGTTTCAAAAGATGTGGGTACAGGAAAAACAGCTTGCCGCCCTGCTCAATACGACCGTTGATGAGGTTGAAGTCAAGGTGGCGGGGCTGCTTGCCACCCAGAAGAAACTGGAAAAAGAGCAGGCTAAACTGGCGGCCAGACTGGCCGGCGCTGATCTTGATACTATCATCGGTGGGGCACGTGAGGTGGCGGGGGTGCGGGTCATTGTCGCCCGGGTGGAGATTTCCGATGCGCGCGGCTTGCGCGAATTGGGCGACAAGGTGCGCGACCGCATGGGCTCCGGTGTTGCCGTGTTGGGCGGTGTCCACGACGGCAAGGCGGCGCTTGTGGCCATCGTCACCAAAGATCTGACGGATCGATTCAAGGCAGGTGAGTTGGTGAATAAAGTGGCCGCGCTGGTGGGTGGACGCGGCGGCGGCCGGGCCGATATGGCGCAGGCGGGAGGCCCGTTGGCCGATAAGCTCAACGAGGCAATCGGCGCCGTGGAAGATATCGTGGCAAAGATGGTACAGTGAGCACTTTGATGCGCTCTTAACGCTCTGCAATTGCCTTCTACCGTCATTTATGCGAAGGCTGAAATCCAGTATTTACAATTAGTATTGGATGCTGAATCAGGAACTGCATCGGAAAAATAGCGTTCGTGTGAGTCCACCAGGTGTGATGACGTCTTGAAAATCGCCCTACCGCTGAGGGGGATGTTTTGACTTTTGCAGGCGTATCAAAAGTGGTTGACACGTCTATGCGTTTACGGTAAATGAGCGGAGTTGTTGTGAATGCCCATTCATTTTCGGCGCCCGCCGTGCGTGTCGGAGAGCACACGGTGAAGGCCGGTTATTATTTATCACCTGAAGCAACGGGGAGTCCGCGGATATGATAACTATCGACATAACCATGGTATTTCAGATGATAAACATCATCGCCCTGATGTTTATCCTCAATGCGGTGCTCTATAAGCCAATAAAAAAAATTATCAAAGAGCGCGCCGACAAGATGAACCTCTTGCAGGGCGACGTAGCCAAATACGAAAAGAACGCACGACTTCGTCAGGAGGAGGTCGATGCCAAGATGGCGTCCGCCTCCAAAAAAGCAAAAGCGGCTCTTGATACTGCCCGCGACGAAGCTCAGGCGGCAGGAAGTAAGAAACTGGCGGCCATCAAGGCGGAGGCCGACGCCGAAAAGGAGAAGCAGCTGGCTGCCGTTCATACGCAAATTACCGAAGCCCGGGCCGGACTTGACACCAATATCAAGGACTTCGCCGCGGCAATGGCCGGCAAGATTCTGGGGAGGGCCATCTAGTCATGATGAATCGACGATTATTTCAGCGTGGTGCCATCTGCCTGCTGGCGGCTTTGTTCTGCGTGCTGCTCGGCGGAAATGTCGTTATTGCCGCCTCGGATCCGCCGGCCGACGCTCATGGCCATGCCACCACTCAGGATCATGACCCCGGTCACGCCGCCGGACAGGACCATGACCCCGGTCATGCCGCCGGCCAGGACCATGACCACGGCCACGCCTCGAGCTTGAGCTCGGACAAGCTCTGGGATCTTTTCTGGCGGGTTGTCAACTTTGCCGTTCTGATCTGGCTGATTGTAAAATTCGGTGCCAAACCCATCGGCAGCGGGCTGGCCGGCCGGCAACGCCGGATCAAGGAAGAGTTGGCCGAACTTGAACAACGTAAGACCGAGGCCGAGCGCTCCTACCGTGAGTTTGAAAGCAAGCTGGCCAATGTTGAAAAAGATATCGATACCATCGTCGAACGTGCCGTTGCCCAGGCTGAGGTAGAAAAAACGAAGATCATCGAAAAGGCCGAACAGGCCGCGGAAGATATCAAACGACAGGCGGAGCTTGCCGTTCAGCAGGAAATCATGCAGGCCAACCGGACTCTGAAAAGCCAGATAGCCGAACAGGCCGCAATCATGGCCGAGGAGCTGATCGTCAAGAACCTTACTAAAGAAGATCAGGTCGCAATCGTTGAAGATTACCTTGAAAAAGTAGGGACAATCCAGTGAAACAGACCATTCTTGCCAAACGATACGCCAAGGCGCTCTTTGCCGTTGGCGCGGAAAACAACCAAGAAGAGGCATATAACGCGGCCCTACGCCAGCTTGCCGATTTCTGCGCCGATAACCCTGAAGTGATGGATGCGTTGACCAATCCACTCTATCCGGTTGACGCCCGCGAAAAGGTGATGGCCGGTATTATCGGCGCCATGGATGCCGATCCGGTGCTGGGCAATTTTCTCAACCTGCTGGTGGAGAAAAAGCGGGCCGCCATTATCCCTGAGATCGCCGAACAATTTCAGGTTATGGTGGATACCGCTAACAATATCAGTCACGGAACGGTGACCTCGGCCATTGAGTTGAGTGATCCGTTGCTAGATAAAGTACGAATGACGATGGAGAAATTAACGGGCACCAAAGTTGAGTTGACTGCTTCGGTGGATCCCTCGATTGTCGGCGGCATTGTCGCCAAGGTCGGAGATCTGGTTCTGGATGGAAGCATTAAGACGCAGCTTGCCCGGTTAAAAGATTCGATCAAGGGGAGAGAATAGATGCAAATCAAAGCCGAAGAAATCAGCCAAATCATCAAGGATCAGATCGGGGAGTATGAGACCAAGGTAGATCTCAACGAGACCGGCACCGTCATCTCGGTGGGTGACGGTATCGCCCGCGTCTACGGCGTGCAAAACTGCATGGCCATGGAACTGCTGGAGTTTCCCGGCTCTGTTATGGGGCTCGCCCTGAACCTGGAAGAAGATAACGTTGGCTGCGCCATTTTGGGCGATGTGGTGGGCATTAAGGAAGGTGACATCGTCAAACGTACCGGACGTATCGCCGAGGTGCCGGTGGGACCGGAAATGCTTGGCCGGGTGGTTGACGGTATCGGTCAGCCGATTGACGGACAGGGGCCGATCAGCGCCGAGAACAGTTCCAAAATCGAAGTGCTGGCGCCCGGTGTTATCGCCCGGAAAGGTGTCCATGAGCCAATGTACACCGGTTCCAAGGCGGTTGACGCGATGACGCCGGTGGGCCGGGGGCAACGCGAGTTGATCATCGGTGACCGGCAGATCGGCAAAACCGCATTGTGCGTTGATGCCATTCTCGCCCAGAAAGAAACCGACGTCTACTGTATCTATGTGGCCGTCGGCCAGAAAAAATCCACCGTTGCCCTGGTGGTTGAGGCCCTGCGTAAGCATGGTGCCATGGAATATACCACGGTAGTTTCCGCCTGTGCATCAGATCCGGCAGCTATGCAGTACATCGCACCTTTTGCCGGGTGCGCCATGGGCGAGTATTTTCGCGACAACGGTCAACACGCCCTGATTATCTACGACGATCTCTCCAAACAGGCCGTCTCGTATCGTGAGCTTTCACTGCTCTTGCGTCGGCCGCCGGGACGTGAGGCATTCCCCGGTGATATCTTCTTCAACCACTCACGTCTGCTGGAGCGTGCCTCCAAGCTTAACGACGAGTTGGGCGCCGGATCACTCACCGCCCTGCCGATCATCGAGACCCAGGCCGGAGACGTATCCGCATTTATCCCCACCAACGTGATTTCCATTACCGACGGTCAGGTCTATCTGGAGCCGAACCTGTTCTTCTCTGGTGTACGTCCGGCCATCAATGTCGGTCTGTCGGTATCACGGGTCGGCGGCGCCGCTCAGGTCAAGGCCATGAAACAGGTGGCCGGTACCCTGCGTCTTGATCTGGCGCAGTATCGTGAACTTGCCGCCTTTGCCGCGTTCGGCTCCGATCTTGATGCGGCTACTCAGGCGCAACTCACCCGCGGTGAGCGGTTGGTGGAGATTCTCAAGCAGCCGCAGTACCAGCCGCTGCCCATGGAAAAGCAGGTAACGATTCTCTATGCCGGCACCAAAGGTTTTCTCGATCAGCTGCCGGTAAATACCCTGGCCGACTATGAGGCGCAGCTTTACGACTATATCGAGTCCAACGATGCCTCGATTTTTTCCGACCTCAAGGAAGAGCAGGTTTTTACCGACGCCATCAAGGAAAAGCTTGACAAGGCGCTGAAAAGTTTCGGCGAAACCTTCAAGGCGACCAAGGGTCTCAACTAATCTGGAAAAGGTCCACTCATGCCGAGTCTAAAGGAAGTAAAATCGAAGATAAACGGCGTCAAGAAGACCGCGCAGATTACCAAGGCCATGAATATGGTGGCCTCCGCCAAATTGCGCGGCGCCCAGGAGAAGATGGAGTCTTTCCGGCCCTATACCGCCAAATTCAATGAGGCCATGTCCAACCTGGCCGGCGGTTCCATGAGCGGGTCGTTCGAGTTGATGGATCAGCGTCCGGTCCAAACGGTGGAGCTGGTAGTGATCACCTCGGACCGGGGGCTGTGTGGTTCGTTCAACTCCAACATCGTCAAACTGGTGGAGAAAAAGACGCGCGAATATGAGGCGGATGGCAAGGCCGTCAGTTATGTCTGCGTGGGTAAAAAAGGGTACCAGGCCCTGAGGAAAACGGGCAAGGTGCGCAAGTCATATCTTGATATCATGGGCACCTTTCAGATGTTCAATGCCCGTGAGATTGCCGGTGAAGCGGCCGAGAATTTTCTTTCCGGCGGCTCCGACCTGGTTGAGGTCATCTTTGGTGAGTTTCGTTCCGTTGCTACCCAGGCCCCGACCAGCACCGATCTGCTGCCGGTAAAACCGGTAGTCGATGAGAGTGCCGAAGAGCAGAAGATTTCCGGCGAATACATCTATGAGCCATCGGCTGAAGAGATCATGGAGGTGCTGTTGCCGCTGTATCTCAACGTTCTCGTCTATCACGCCATGCTGGAGGTGGGAGCAAGCGAGCATGCCGCCAGGATGACGGCGATGGATAACGCTACCAACGCCTGTAAAGATATTATTTCAAATCTGACGATACTCTACAACAAGGCTCGCCAGGCCGCGATCACCGCGGAACTGATGGATATTGTCGGCGGCGCAGAGGCCTTGAAAAAAGCTTAATTGATATAGTGTAAATATAAAACACAATGGGGGGTAAAGCCCGATGAGTGAGGAAAGAACAGGAAAGGTATTGCAGGTTATCGGCCCCGTCGTTGACGTGGAATTCGAGGCGGGCAACCTGCCAAACATCATGAGTGCGCTGACGGTGAGCAATCCGGCCATTTCCGATGAGCCGGAGAACCTGGTTATCGAGGTTGCCCAGCACCTGGGCGACAACGTCTGCCGCTGTGTGGCCATGGATCAGACCGACGGGCTGGTGCGCGGCATGCCGGCTCGCGATACCGGCAGTCCCATCACCATCCCGGTTGGTGAACCGGCCCTGGGGCGGATCATGAACGTGGTGGGCCGCCCGGTCGATGGCCTCGGGCCGATCACCTCCGAAAAAACCATGCCCATTCACCGGCAGGCCCCGGCCTTTACCGAGCAGGACACCGAGGTACGCGTTCTGGTGACCGGTATCAAGGTTATCGATCTGCTGGTGCCCTTTCCGCTGGGCGGTAAGATGGGATTGTTTGGCGGCGCCGGTTGCGGCAAGACCGTTATCATGATGGAAATGGTCAACAACATAGCCATGCATCACGGTGGCATCTCCGTATTTTGCGGGGTTGGCGAACGCACCCGTGAGGGTAACGACCTCTACCACGAGATGAAGGACTCCGGTGTTCTGCCGAAAGCCGCATTGATTTACGGGCAGATGACCGAGCCGCCGGGCGCCCGTGCCCGGGTCGGGTTGACCGGACTGACCGCGGCCGAATATTTCCGTGATGAAGAGGGCCAGGACGTGCTCTTCTTCGTGGACAATATCTTCCGTTTTACCCAGGCTGGTTCCGAGGTTTCCGCCCTGCTTGGCCGGATCCCCTCGGCGGTTGGCTATCAGCCGACCCTGGCCACCGATCTTGGCGCTCTGCAGGAGCGCATTACCTCTACCACCAAGGGTTCCATCACCGCCGTGCAATGTGTTTACGTACCGGCGGACGACCTGACCGACCCGGCCCCGGCAACTACCTTTGCCCACCTGGACGGAACCGTTGTGTTGTCTCGCCAGATCGCTGAGCTGGGAATTTACCCGGCCGTTGATCCGCTGGATTCGACCTCGCGTATTCTCGATCCCAACGTCATCGGTGAGGAGCACTATCTGGTGGCCCGCGGTGTTCAGGTAACCCTGCAGAAATACAAGGATCTGCAGGATATTATCGCCATTCTCGGGATGGACGAACTCTCTGAAGAGGATCAGGTAACGGTTTCCCGGGCGCGGAAGATTCAGCGATTTCTCTCCCAGCCGTTTCACGTAGCCGAGGTGTTTACCGGTATGGCCGGAAAATTCGTAAAGGTTGAGGATACCGTAAAAGGCTTCAAGGAGATCCTCGACGGCAAGCATGACGAAATGCCGGAGACCGCCTTCTACATGGTGGGAACCATCGAAGAAGCGGTGGAAAAAGCCGCCAAGTAACCACTCTTTTCAAGGTGAATTAAATGGCCCAGCAGATTGCATTGGAAGTGGTCACTCCCGCCGGAGCGGTGGTCAACGAGTCGGTTGATATCGTCAACGCACCCGGCTATGGCGGTGATTTTGGCGTTCTCGCCAACCACGCTCCGTTTCTATCGACGATCAAGATCGGTATTCTTTCGTATGAAAGCGGCAAGAAGCGCGAAAGTTTGATGATCAGTGGCGGTTTTTGCGAGGTTTCCAACAACAAGATCACCTTCCTGGTGGAAAGCGCCGAGTTTGGTTACCAGATCGATGTCGACCGGGCCATGAAGGCCAAGGAGCGAGCCGAAAAACGTATTGCTCAGGCAGTTGCCCAGAACGACGCGGTTACCCGGGTGCGGGCCGAGGCCGAGTTGCAGCGTGCTCTGGCCCGGATCAAGGCGGCGAAACTCTGATATAACGATACAGCAGGTAACGACAAAGCCGTCCTTCGGGGCGGCTTTTTTTATTGGTGCGCCTTATAAAAAAGGGGGTATCAGGCTATTGACGGGCCTATAAAAGTCAACGAACCCACAACGAGGCAGGGCGAAGTATTCACGACGCTATCACCTATTGCGTATTCTCCGAGATAGACACACCTGATTCCAGTCGCGCGGTGGTGGCGTAGCTGTAGTGCTGGATGCCTTTTGCGATGGAGGCGGCCATGGAGTTGAGAAATTCATCGTCCTGCAGTTTCCCGGCATCTTCGGCGTTGCTGATAAATGCAATCTCAAGCAGGATAGCGGGCATTTCAGCACCGAGCAGGACATAGAAGGGCGCCTGCTTGACCCCCATGTTCTCCAGAATATAGGGCGGAGTGGATAGATCGCTGGTAATGGCATCGTGCACCTGATGGGCCAGGCGCGACGATTCGTTGATTTTTTCATGTTGTAAAATGTCCGCCAGAATGTCCTGCAGGTCACTCATCTGATTTGTTGAGGTGGCGTTCTCCCGGGCGGCAACCCGCATTGCCTCGTCGCTGGTGCTGAGGTTGAGGAAATAGGTTTCAACGCCGCTTATAGTCGGAGAAGGGTGGGCGTTGACGTGCAGTGAAATAAAGAGATCGCCGCCATTGGTGTTGGCGATGGCAGTGCGCTCTTCAAGGGCAAGAAAACGGTCGTCGTCTCTGGTCATGACGACGCGTGCACGTAGATCCTTTTCCAGGTGCACGGCCAGTTTTTTTGCCAGGTTCAAAACGATGTCTTTTTCCTTAAGACCATAGGAGATGGCGCCCGGGTCTTTGCCGCCGTGGCCCGGGTCGAGAATGATGGTGCCCACCCCGAGCCCCAGTTGCTGGGCCAGTGAGTATTGTGTTTCGCCGCTCACGGAGTCGAAGGTGACGGCAGTTGTTTGATGGTGAGCCGGGCCGGGATTTTTTTTGTCATCCTTGAGCACTACCAGCACTATATCTTGTTCGCTCTCAACTTCGGCGGCGGTGTCTTGCGCCGGTGGCAATTGATCCTGCATGGGTCCGTCCGGATCAATCGCGGAGACGGGCGGCAGCGGCCGCGGCCCGGAACCCATGCGATCAAGCTGGATACCGGCTGTATCGGCGGCAATGCGCGGCAGGGGCTGCTGGATCCTTTCGGCCTGCACCTCCGGTGCACCACGCACGTCGATGATCACCCGAAACGGGTCGGGCAGACTGAATATCTGATAATCAAAGAGGGAATGGGTATCAAGAACCACCCGCACCGTATCGGGAGCGAACTGGGTGCTGCGAACCTCCTTGAGCAGGCCGTCGACAATGGTAATAGGCGCCCGGAAGCGCGGTTCGATATAGCTGTTGTGAAAATCGATGAACAACCGCGGCGGTTGACCATCCTGATGTTCGGATAGCTGAAAATGATAGGTGACTGGATTTGAGGCCTTGATCACTACCCGGGTGTAATCATCAGATGACCAGTAGCTGAGTGGCAGGATATTGGTGAGCTGAAGATGTTGGGTGCTGCCCACCATTACCGGCGGCAGCGGAATGTCATGCTCCTGTGAAAGTATCTTGAGCTGCGCTTCGGCCCGTGCCCGCATGTCCGCCTCCGGGTAGTCGGAGACTATCGTGCGGTACACCGCGGCGGCTCGCCGCGGATCGTTCATCTCCTCCAGGAGGATACCGGCCACCGCCATTAGTGCGTCATCGGCCAGTCGATTGCCGGGAAACAGCGCATCGACGTCACGAAAATACGATAGAGAATCCCCCAGATCGATTCCCTGGCCAAATCTCTTGTACATGTCGAAATAGAGCCGGCCGAGCATGAACAGGCAGGCCGGCGCCAGATCTGATTTCGGCTCAGCCAGGTAGATACGGCGAAAGTTACCGGCGCCCTTGAGCCAATGATCCCGGGATTTGCCCAATGAAGACGCTACTTTCAGCTGGTTGTAGAAAAACTTGGCCTGCTGGTAATGGGTATCGAGGCTTACCTGATTGTCGTACCCACCGGTGGCGGCGCCAATGGCGCCGCTGAAGGTGAACATCAACAATATGACGATAAAGAGACTAGGTACAGTTCGAAAAATAGACCAAACACGCATGGGACATCCTGGGTCGCTGTTTCAGAAAATGGCCGAGCCATGGTAACGTATTAATAATAATATGTTAACAAGAAAGTGACACAATGTAGGAAACCAGTGCCGGTGATTTCGTACATGAGATAGAGTTCTATTGCTCCTGCCTCGACAGATCTCTGAGATCAAAGAGGATATCAAGGGCTTGTCTGGGGGTCAGCTCGTCGGGGTTGATACTGCGCAACCGCTCGATGGCGGGGTGGCTGGTGGGCGGCAACAGACTGAGCTGGCTCGGCCTGCGTGGTGTGGGTGAACGCTTCGGTTCCAGCGATGCTTTGTCCCGGCCCGTCGGTGACAGCTGGTTTCCTCGTTCGATTCGGCTCAAAATACGCTCGGCGTGACTCACCACGGGTGCCGGAACACCGGCCAGGGCGGCAACCTGAATACCGTAACTGCGGTTGGCGCCGCCTTTTACCAGTTTGTGCAGGAAGATAATGGTTTTGTTCCATTCATTCACTGAGACCGAGTAATTCTGAATACGCGGATGGGTGCGGCCAAGTTCGGTGAGCTCATGGTAGTGGGTAGCAAATAGTGTCTTGACGCCGGCCGCATCGGTGTTGATCAGCGCCTCCGCCACCGCCCAGGCGATGGCCAGGCCGTCGTAGGTGGATGTACCGCGGCCGATTTCATCGAGAATTACCAGACTCCGGCTGGTGGCGTTATGGAGGATGTTGGCCGTCTCGCTCATTTCCACCATGAAGGTTGACTGCCCGCGGCGCAGATCGTCCATGGCGCCTACCCGGGTAAAAATTCTGTCAACCAGGGTGATTCGGGCCTGAGTGGCCGGCACGAAACTGCCCATATGGGCGAGAATAACAATCAGGGCGGTTTGCCGCAGAATGGTTGATTTTCCCGCCATATTTGGGCCGGTTATGATGAGCATCTGGTTATCGGTCTGATTCAGGGTCACGTCGTTGGGAACGAATGTACCGGCGGCCATGTTCTGCTCGATTACCGGGTGCCTTCCCTCAATGATCTCGATGGTGCCGTCTTCATCAATTTCGGGTTTACAATAGCGATGGCGCCGGCCAACTTCGGCGAGACAGCAGCAGACGTCGAGCAGGGCAATGAGCTGTGCCGTGTTGATAATTCTTTTGCTGTGCGTGGCGAGGCGGGTGCGGATATCGACAAAGAGCTGATACTCCAGTTCGAGGCGCTGCTCGTGGGCGTGCAGTACCTTTTCCTCAAAATTTTTCAGTTCCGGAGTGATGAACCGTTCACCGCCCACCAGGGTTTGTTTGCGGATATACTGTTCGGGGACCTTGTCGAGATGGGCATTGCTTACTTCGATAAAGTAGCCGAAAACCTTGTTGTATCCGACCTTGAGCTTGGCGATCCCGGTGGAGTGCCGCTCCTGTTCCTCGAGATTGAAGATCAACGTTTTCTGATCGCGGATGATGGCGACCAACTCGTCGAGGTGCTCATTGTAACCGGCCTTGATGAGATTGCCTTCGCGCAGGCCGAAGGGGGGATCATCGGCGAGGCTCTCTGCAAGAAGCTCGGTGATGTCTGCCAGGGGGTCGAAGTCGGCGCTCAACCGGGTAAAGAGCTCACCGGCAAATCCTCCGATAAGCTCCTGGATGGCGGGCAATTGCGCCAGAGAATGTTTCAGGGCCAGACCGTCACGACCGTTGCCCTGGCCCACCATCATTCTGCTGTTGAGACGCTCCAGATCAGATATCTTGTTGAGCAGTTCGCTCAGTTGATCGCGGGCGTCGGAATGACGGTACAGATAATCCACCGCCTCCAACCGTTCGGTGATCAGATGAACGTCTTGTGGAGGGAAAAGCAGAAATTGCTTGAGTAGCCGTGCCCCCATCGGCGTGCCGGTTTTATCGATGGTGGCCAGCAGAGACCCCTGCCGACTGTTGCCGACAATGGTTCTGGTCAGTTCGAGGTTACGATGGGAGGTCTCGTCTATCTGCAGGAGACGATCATTTTCAATACGTTTTGGTGGTTGGATGTGATCGATGGCGCTTTTCTGGGTTTGCCCGGCATAGTCCAGCAGCAGGGCGGCGGCGATGATCGCCTGGCTTAATTGATCACATCCGTAACCAGCCAGATTAAGCACCCCGAAATGCTCGCACACAACGCGGCGGGCAAGTCCGGCGCCGGCGGGAACATCGTCGCGCGGGGTAATGCACAGCTCCGGCAGGTGCACCGGCAGTCGTTGTTGCAGAACCTCCATCTTTTCACCATGATCGGCGGCGATCAGCAGCTCAGCGGGGGCAAGGCGACAGAGATGATCGAGCAGCTCATCGACGGCGTGGCCGCTTTCATGATACTCGCTGACCAGCAGGGCGCCGGTGCTCAGATCGAGAAAAGCCACCCCATAGACGGTGGCTGCTGCCTCATCACACGATACCGCCGCCACAAACCGGTTTTCGCTGTCATCAAGCAGCTGTTCGTCGAGGACGACGCCCGGCGTAATAATTCGGGTTACCTCTCGCTTGACGATTCCCTTCGCCTGGGCCGGGTCCTCCACCTGTTCACAGATTGCTACCCGTTTGCCGGCCTGCACCAGCTTGGCAATATATTGCTGAGCGGCATGATAGGGTACACCGCACATGGGAACTTTGACGCTGTCGGTTTTGCTGCTGCGTGAAGTAAGGGCGATGTTCAGGATCGGGGCGGCGACCTCGGCGTCTTCAAAAAACATCTCGTAGAAATCGCCCATCCGGTAAAACAGGATATCATCGCTGTGCCGCTCCTTGATTTCAAGGAACTGGCGCAGCATCGGGGTCATCTTGAGTGATGTGCTCATAATGGTGAGTTACCGCGACAGGGTGGGCAGCTATTCAACAATGGTTGTAGTATAGTACAAAATGGCGCCACTCTTCTGCTCCGGGTGATTGCCGAGCATGGCCGCGACCACCGTTTAGCGGTTGGCAAACCTGCCAGCCAATGAGTATATTCGAGCATTGCCATAAGATCCATTCGTGAAAGTGATGCAATCGCCAGTGCATTTCATGGAGTTTGAAAACGAAATCTTGCCACGTCAACATATATCAGAACATTACACGATACAGGAGCCTGACCATGTTTGCCGCCTCTGATTTGCGCAAGGGCCTGAAAATAGTCATCGACAACGAACCGCACATCATAGTCGATTTCCAGTTCTCCAAACCGGGTAAGGGGCAGGCCCTCTACCGCTGCAAGCTGCGAAACATGATCACCGGTTCTCAATTCTCCAACACCTACCGTTCCAACGACAAATTCGAAAAACCTGATCTGGAAGAGCGCTCCATGCAGTATCTCTATCATCAGGACGATGAATACCATTTTATGGACACAAATAACTACGAACAGCTCTTTTTAACCGCTGAGCAACTGGCTAACAATACCAATTTTCTGACCGACAACATGGAGGTATCCGTACTCTTTTTCAACGACCGCCCCATTGATATCAGCCTGCCTATATTTGTCGATCTGCGTGTTACCCAGGCAGACCCATGGGCCCGCGGCGACACCTCGGGCACCGATACCAAACCGGTGACGGTTGAAACCGGCTATCAGTTGCAGGTTCCCCCATTTATCGAGGAAGGCGAAAAAATCCAGATCGATACCCGTACCGGAGAATATGTCACCCGGGTAAAAGAGTAGCAGGTGACCACTCTTGCCGGCCTCCTGCGGCAGCGGGCCGCGGTGGTAGCGACTATCCGACGATTTTTTGAGGAGCGCGGTTTTGTCGAGGTGCAGACCCCGATCAGGCAATCGGTGGTGATTCCGGAGGCGCATGTCCGGCTGCTCGAAGCAGACGGTAAGTATCTCCAGAGTTCGCCGGAACGCGCCATGAAACTTCTGTTGAGCCGGGGGTGCGAGAAGATTTTTCAGATATGCCCCTGTTTTCGCGGCGGCGAGCGGGGCCGGTTGCATCTGGAGGAATTCACCATGCTGGAATGGTATCGAAAAGATACCGACTACCAGGTGGTGATGGGCGACTGCCGGGAACTGGTTGAATATATTGCCGGTGCGCTGCAGGCAGATGATGGATGGGCCGCGGTCGGCGGCGCCCCGGATAAATGGAGATGGTTGTATACTACGGTAGAAAGTGGTTTTGATCGGTTGAGTCCGCTGAGTTTAGCTGAGGTGCTGCGCCGTGATTGTTTTGAAGAGATCCTGGTGGAATACGTGGAGCCGCACCTGGGAACAGCCGGCGGTGAATTTCTCTATGAGTATCCGGTTCAGGATGGATCGCTGGCTCGAACACGTTCAGACGACCCGGGTGTGGCGGAGCGCTTTGAGCTCTACATCAGGGGTATCGAAATTGCTAACGGGTGCAGCGAATTGACCGACCCGGTGGAGCAGCGGGCTCGGTTTAGCCGGCAATGCGCGCGGATTCTGGCCGAACAGAACATCGATATTGCCATGCCCGAGCAGTTTCTGACGGAGATAGCCGCCATCGGCAGCGCCGCCGGGGTCGCTCTGGGGGTTGACCGGCTGCTCATGGTGTTGACCGGGGCTGAAACCATCCAACAGGTAGTTCCGTTCAGCGTGGCTGAATAACTCTTCAATCATGAGAGGCATGGACGATACCCTGAAGCAATTTCTCGATATCCTGGATAAAGAAGTTGAACGCTACCGGGTACCGGTTATCGACCTGATCGGGGTGCAGTCGTCCGATCCGTACCGGGTGCTGATCGCCACCATTCTCTCGGCAAGAACCAAGGACGAGGTCACCGCCGCCGCCACCGCCCGGTTGTTTGCCGAAGCGCCCACCGTCGATGAGTTGCGCACCTTATCAGAAGAGCGGATTGGCGCCCTGATCTACCCGGTTGGTTTTTATCGAAGCAAGGCACGCCACCTCCGGGGAGCTGCCGAGATGCTGGTTGAGCGCCTGCACGGGTTGGTTCCCGACACCCTCGATGGGCTGCTTGCCCTGCCCGGAGTGGGGCGCAAGACCGCCAACCTGGTACTGGCGGTTGCCTTCAATACACCGGCCATTTGCGTGGATACCCACGTTCATCGGATCAGCAATATCTGGGGCGTTGTCAACACCGCAACAGTGCTGGAGACGGAAATGGCCCTGCGGGAATTGCTGCCCCAAGCATATTGGCAAGAAGTCAATCGTACCCTGGTAGCGTTCGGCCAGGCGATATGCAGGCCGGTGGCGCCTCATTGTGATGTGTGTCTGCTCACTGATCGTTGCGCGAAGATCGGGGTTACCCCTCGTCGGCTTCCACCCCTCTCGGCGCCACCACAATGACCGGCAAACGCACGAAACAAGAGTGCCGTGGTGCGGACGATCAACCGCGGTGAGCTGATTTGTTAAGGTTGAGACGCAGTATTGCCAAAAACAGCCCGCTCAGGCCGATCATAACCAGGCTG
The DNA here is from genome assembly GCA_016722945.1 of Desulfofustis sp. PB-SRB1. Classification (GTDB taxonomy): domain Bacteria; phylum Desulfobacterota; class Desulfobulbia; order Desulfobulbales; family Desulfocapsaceae; genus PB-SRB1. The sequence continues at coordinate 149,157 of JAEQMT010000010.1, forward strand.
AGCATCTGTCCCATGGTCATACCTCCAAAGAGCAGGCCCACTTGCGGGTCTGGTTCACGCACGAATTCCACCAGAAATCGAAAGCATCCGTAGCAGATAAAAAACAGACACAAGAGCGACCCGTGCGGCCAGACACTGGGCCGGCGCCACGGTTTATAGCGCAGCGGCCACAGGATACAAAACAGCACCAATCCCTCCAGCAACGCCTCATAGAGCTGTGAGGGGTGGCGACCAACCGGGCCGCCGCCTGGAAACACCATTGCCCAGGGAAGCTCAGTGGGCCGGCCGAACAGCTCACCGTTAATGAAATTACCCAGGCGGCCAAGGCCAAGGCCGATGGGAATGGTCACCACATAAAGATCGGCGCCGCTCAGAAAATCAATGTTTTTCACTCTGGCAAAGATCAGCCCGCCGATGACCGTACCGATGGCGGCCCCGTGAAAGGCCATGCCGCCGCTCCAGGTAGCGGGTATTTCCAGAGGATGACGCAAATAGTAGTCGAGATTGTAAAACAGCACATAGCCCAGCCGTCCGCCGATCACCAGCGAAGCAATGAGTACGATATTGAGATTTTCAAAATGGCGGGTCAGGGCCGGAAAATCGATCCGTTTCAACTGGTATTTGACCAGTAGATAACTGGCGGCAAAGCCCAGCACATACATCAGGCCATACCAGTGTATTCTCAAGGTTATGATCCCGATCACCGGCAGATCAACCGGGCCGAGCTGCAGCAGTACCGGGTCTATTGATGGATATTCAAGCATGGCGGCAGTTGACGAGGCACAAGAGAGGCGAATCAGGCGCCTGTATACTTTTGTTCCAGGTGGTGTTTCTTGAGATGAATCTGCAGCACCGAGATGGCCGCCGGGGTGACCCCTGAAATACGCGAGGCCTGGCCCAGTGAGCGGGGACGCACGGTACTTAATTTCTCCACCACCTCATTTGAGAGGCCGGAGAGGCCGTGATAGGTGAAGTCGGCCGGCAACAATTGTGATTCCAGTTGACGATAGCGCAGAACCTGCTCCGCCTGTCTTTTGATGTATCCCTCATATTTGACGGTAAGCTGAACCTCCTCGGCAACCTCGGAGTCAGCCAGATCGGCCAGTTGGGATTGCTGAGGCACCTGCAGCGAGGCCAGGTGGCCGATGGAGATTTCCGGTCGCCGCAGCAGATCCGCCAGACAGAGCCGATGCTTCAAGGGGGCGGAAGAGAGATTCCCAAGCCAGTGGTTTACCCTGTCGGTGGGTTTTACCTGGCAGGTGGTGAGCAGTGCCACGCCGGCATCGATGCGCTGTTGTTTGCTGAGGTAGCGGTGATACCGGTCAGCCGGCAGCAGCCCGATGCGGTGGCCGATTTCGCAGAGGCGGGCATCGGCGTTGTCTTCGCGCAGCAGCAGTCGATATTCAGCGCGTGAGGTAAACAGCCGGTAGGGCTCGGTGGTGCCCTTGGTAACCAGGTCATCGATGAGTACCCCGATATAGGCCTGGGAGCGATCAAGGATAACCGGATCGTCGCCGGCGATGAACCGGCAGGCGTTGATGGCGGCCATCAACCCCTGGGCGGCGGCCTCTTCATAGCCGGAGGTGCCATTGATCTGGCCGGCCAGAAACAGTCCCCGAACCCGCTTGGTCTCAAGAGACGGGAGCAATTCCAGTGGATCAACATAGTCATATTCAATGGCGTATCCGGGGCGGATAATGGCGGCGTTTTCAAGCCCTTCGATGCTGCGGATCATTGCCATCTGAGTGGCCAGGGGCAGGCTGGTGGGCAACCCGTTGGGATACACCTCGGTGGTTTCCAACCCTTCGGGCTCGAGAAACACCTGGTGTCTCGGTTTTTCCGGAAACCGCATAACCTTATCTTCAATGGACGGACAGTAGCGGGCCCCTACCCCCTCGATAATGCCGGCAAACAACGGCGACTGGTCAATTGAGCGGCGGATGATTTCATGGGTGCGCTCATTGGTATAGGTGATATGGCAGGGACGCTGCGGCTGACGATACTCACCGCTGCTGGAAAACGAGAAAAAGGCGGGCGGCTGGTCACTGTGTTGCGGTTCCAGGGCGTCGTAATTGATGGTGGTGGCGTCGAGCCGGGGCACCGTTCCGGTTTTCATGCGGCCCACCCGAAACCCCTGCTCCCTGAACCAGTCGGCTAGTTTGAGCGAGGGTGAATCGCCCATGCGACCGGCCGGGAAATTGGTCAGACCGATGTGGATCAAGCCATTGAGAAAGGTACCGGTGGCCACCACCACGGCGGCTACATCGATCTTTTCACCCAGTGAGGTAACCAGGCCGCACACCTTGTTGTTTTTGGTGAGCAGGGTGTCGGCAACCGCTTGCCGGATATGCAGATTCGGTTGTTGCTCCACGATCCGTTTCAACCGCAACCGGTAGAGCAGACGGTCGGCCTGGGCCCGGGATGAGCGTACCGCCGGGCCCTTGCTGGTGTTGAGACGGCGAAATTGGATGGAGGTTGCGTCGATGTTGTGGCCCATCTCACCTCCCATGGCATCGATTTCCCGCACCAGATGGCCCTTTGCCAGACCGCCGATGGCCGGATTGCACGACATGGCGCCGATGGTGTCGGCATTGATGACCAGAACCAGTGTCTTGAATCCCAGCCGGGCACTGGCCAGAGCTGCCTCACAACCGGCATGGCCGGCACCGATGACGGCGACATCAAAACGGCTCTGATCATCCATCTCAGGCAGACTGGTTTTCGGGAGAACGGGGTGGCGGGCTAGAGGGCTGGTCATCACTGGCGCGCTGCGTTTGCCAGCTGATCATCGCCCAGCGCTGCGGGTATTTACGGGCGACCACAAGGTTCCCATCATGGTCATGGACGACTCTGGTTTTCACGTAGGAACTCAGGCGGTCGTATTCTTCGTTGGTGAGATCGTCAAACATCCAGGCATAGGCCGCCACCGCTTCATCCATGGTGGCAAAGCGCTGATGGCCGGACATCTCGATATGATGTACCTCCGGGTGGATACCCTTGCTGATCAATATATTCAGGGTATAGCGATAGTCGGGGCCATGTTTGAATGGCCGGCCAACAGCGGCAAATGCCTCAGGGTCACGCGGGGTCGGGCTGATCCGTTCCACCAGCACGACCTGATGGGAGGCGTGCTCGATCAACGTGTCGATGGCGGCTCCGAGATCGGCGACGTTAAGGGAACGAGAGGCAATGGCAATATCATGGATGCCGATCCCATGGTGACGCCAGTCGTCCTCCCAGGCGCACCTGATCGGGACAATATTTTTAAGAGCAGCCTTGCCGGCCCGGGACTTGAGAAGATTGAGCATTTCCTCTGAATAATCCACCGCGGTGACCTTGCCGGCTCGGCGGGCCAGCGGAATAGCCAGAGTGCCGGGTCCGCAGCCGACATCCAGGATAGTGGACTTTCTGGTAATGTTGAGCTGTGAAATCAGATGGGTGATGTATGGCGAACGGGCGGTGCGGGCCATAAAGCCGGACGCCCTTTTGTCCCATCGGCGTGAATCCCCCGGAGGAGCAGGTGATGATTGTCTGGCGTTTTGCCACAGCGCAAGCCAGTCAATATCCTCGTATGTGTGCACTTCTGTTTCTGTTCCCATAGCCGCATAATTCTAGCACGAGTGCTGTCGTTTGGCAACGAGGCTGATTCGTAACAATTGGAAAGTATTTGACGCCCAATGGTATGTGTGGTTAATATTATAGATTGTGTTTTGTATATACTCACCGATGCGCCAAGGTATGCCACTATCAGTATGATTGGTGCTGGAGAACATTTCCCGATAACATGACTTACAAGGTAAGGGTTAATCGAAATGAGTAAGAGAACATTTCAGCCAAGCAATATAAAGCGAAAACGAGAACATGGATTCCGGGCGCGGATGCGCACCAAGGCGGGACGAGCCATCATCAATGCGCGTCGCGCCAGAGGTCGTTCCCGCCTCTCCGCCTGATGTCGATTGGTCGGGTATCGTTTGCCGAAATGGCGCCTGCTGCGCAAGAAACAGGAGTTTGATGCGGTTTACCGGGAAGGCAGCCGATTGTACGGGGTTGGTGTAACCCTCGTTTTTCGAGCCAATGACAGGGGTTTCAGCAGAATCGGGATCAGTGTCAACCGAAAGATAAAAGGGGCGGTTACCAGAAACCGGATTAAACGGATTTGCAGAGAGTCGTTTCGGCTCAATCCTGAATCTTTCCCAGCTCAGGCTGATATCGTGATTGCGGTACGGCCTGATTTTTCGCTGCAATCCCCAGCGCAGGTTACCAGGGTGGTCAATGACCTTGTGTACCGTGCACATACCACAAAATGATTTTTAAAGCATTGAACCGAGCGCTGACCAGAGTGGTCATCACCATGATCGATGGCTACAAATATCTGCTCTCGCCGCTCTTTCCTCCTGCCTGTCGTTTTCATCCCACCTGCTCCGTCTATACCGCTGAAGCGGTCAAGCGATATGGGGTTCTGCGTGGCCTGGCGAAAGGTCTCTGGCGGATTGCGCGCTGTCACCCGTTTACCAGAGGCGGCTATGACCCCCTCAAGTGAGCGCACCAACCAACTGAACCCGAACTGATATTCGTCTGCCATGGACATGCAAAGGGCCGTACTGGCTGTTGCCATTTCGTTTCTCATCTTATTTGGCTACCAATACTTTTTTGTGGGGCCGATCCAGCAGCAACAGCAACCCCCGCCGGCGGCGGTGGAGCAATCACCACAGCAACCACCCGCCACCCAGGCGCAATTGCCTGATGTATCGGTGGCCACCGTCGGTGAGCAAATCGTCGACAATGTTCAGCCACAGCGAACTGCCCGGGAAATAACCATTGAAACAGATTTATACACGGCCGTTCTCTCCGAGCAGGGCGGCGCCTTTACCAGCTTCGTTCTCAAGGATTACCGCGAAGAAAACAGCGAAGATGCGGCCGGGGTACAGCTCATCAAGGACGAGTTGAACGGCGCCTTCCCCCTCACTTTTGGGTGGGGAGCTATCATTGCCCATGATACCCTCTACACCCTGGACAGCGAGACGGTGCGGTTTGATCAGGCCGGCGGCCAGGCGCAGGTGGTAATGCGGGCGGCCCACCCGATCGGGGTCGAGGTTATCCGTACCTACACCTTTAATCGTGAAGCGTACCAGATTGAGCATCAGGTGGTGGTTCGCAATATCAGCGGCCAGCCGCTGCAGGGTGATGGCGTTCTCAGGCAGTACGGTATGCCGTTTGTTCCCCTGGGGCAGGCTAGCAACTGGCTGTTTCGCGGCCCCGCCTTGTTTGGCGGCCCCGATGGCCTGCAGCAGTTTAAACTGAAAAAATTCGCCGATGGCCCGATAACGGTACAGGATACCATCGACTGGGCCGCCTATGAGGATGTCTATTTCATGCTGGCCATGCTTCCCAAGCAACAGCCCGTTGCGGTCATCATGGATGCCGACGATGAGCTGGTCTCCATTGATTTGCGGAGCGAGAGTGCGATAATGGCGGCTGGTGGCGAGCAGCGCTTTGAGTACACCCTCTTTTACGGTCCGAAAAAGGTGGAGATACTCAGAGAAGTGGGGAGCAACCTGGCGAAAATCGTCAATTTTGGTTGGCTTGACGTGATCTCCAAGCCCATGCTCTATCTGCTCAACTGGTTGTATGGACTGGTTCATAACTATGGCGTGGCGATCATCATCGTCACCATCATTTTGAAGGCGATCTTCTGGCCCATCACCCATAAGGGTTTGAAATCAATGAAGAATATGCAGAAACTGCAGCCCAAAATGGTGAAAATCAAAGAGAAATACAAAGGTGACCCCACCAAGATGAACCAGGAGATGATGAACCTGTATAAGACATACAAGGTGAATCCACTTGGCGGGTGCCTGCCCATGTTGTTGCAGATCCCGGTGTTTTTTGCCCTCTATCGGGTCTTGCTGCAATCCATCGAGCTGCGGCATGCACCGTTCATGCTATGGATTACAGACCTGTCCGCCCCCGACCGCCTCTATCTCGGCTTTGATATACCTTATCTGGGCGGATTGCCGGTGTTGACCCTGTTGATGGGTGCCTCCATGTTTCTCCAGCAGAAAATGACTCCTACCACGGCCGATCCGACGCAGGCAAAAATCATGATGTTTCTGCCCCTGATATTTACGGTGATGTTTGTTAACTTTGCATCCGGTTTGGTGTTATACTGGTTCGTCAACAACTTGTTATCGATTCTGCAGCAATATACGATCAATCGGCAGAAGAAACCGACGCCGGCCGCGGCTTAACAGGACAATGTAGGGCGCTGCTTCCCGTCTGGCTGGTAAAAAGGAGTATTGATGGCTAAAGATACTAAGGATTTTTTTGGCAAGGATGTAGCCGAGGCAATCAAAGAGGCGTGCGCCACTTTCGCGGTCGCCCAGGAACATCTCGATATCGAGGTGATTGAGACGGGTACCCAGGGCATTTTCGGGCTTATCCGCCGTAAAGCCCATATTAAGGCGCGGGTCCAGAAAGATGCGCCGTCCCCGCCCGAGGTTGAAAAAAAACAACCAGAGAAAGCACCACGACGCGCAGCAAAAAAGACCAAAACGGCCCGGGTGGAAACAGTAGAGAAAAACGCGCCCGCCGCTGAGCCTGTTGCTGAAGAAGCGGTACCGGTTCCGGTGGCGGAGGCACCCGCTGCGCGGCCGGCGGTGGCCGATATCTCAGAGCAGACGCTTGCTACCGTCAAGACGGAGCTTGAGCAGATCCTGGCCCTGATGCAGTGCCCGTCGACGGTGCGGGTAACCGTCCAGGACTCTATCGTACAATGCCGCATAGAGGGTGACTATGAGGATACTCTGACCGGCCAGGATGGACGTGTTCTCGATGCCTTGCAATATCTGTTGCGTAAAATCGTCGCCAAGAAGGGGGCAGGGTCGATATCGCTGCTCATCGATGTTGGTGATTACCGTGAACAGAAACAGCACCATCTGCGCGAGCAGGCCCTGCAGCTTGCCGAGGATGTCAAAAAAACGGGGAAGACGCAGGTAATCACATCGCTTAATCCCTCTGAGAGAAGAGTGGTGCATGTCGCCCTGCAGGGCGACTCTCAGGTTCGCAGCCGCAGCATCGGTGACGGGCCATTCAAAAAAGTTCTGATCTACCAACCGACAAAATCGCGCAAGGACAATGGTCGAAAAAAATCAAGATCACGACCACGCGGCAAGACCGAGGAAAAATAGCCCGAAATCCGCGCCAATCGTTTTACATGCATAACCAGGCCGGGGCGTCCGCGACGATCGCCGCAATTGCAACCTCACCGGGGGTTGGCGGGATAGGCATTGTGCGGATCAGCGGTGCCGGGTCGGGTGTTCTGTTACGCCGTCTCTTCCACCCTGTTGCCGGTGTCTCCGAGTTCATCTCGCACCGTCTCTACTACGGCACGATCATCGATCCCGCTACCGAGCGACTAGTGGACGAGGTGCTGGCCGTATTCATGCGCGGCCCTAAAACCTATACCCGTGAAGATGTCGTGGAGATTCATTGCCACGGCAGTTTTTTCGTTCTCCAGTCAATTCTTTCCCTGGTGATACAGGGCGGCGCCAGACTCGCTGAGCCGGGGGAGTTTACCAAGCGTGCCTTTCTCAACGGGCGGATCGATCTTACCCAGGCCGAGGCGGTGATTGATATCGTTTCGGCCAAGACCCAGCGCGGCGTCGACTGTGCCGCTGAACAGATGAACGGGGCTTTGTACCGGCGGATTGAAAGCATCCGCACCGTCGTGCTGGAGATTCGCGCCCTGCTTGAAGTGGCGGTTGATTTTCCTGAAGACGATATCGAGATTGTCGATCCGCACACCCTTAGCCACCGACTCGATGATGAGGTGGTTCAGCCCTTGGCTGGCCTGGTGGACAGCGGCAACAGCGGCCGCTTACTCAGAGATGGGGCGCTGGTGGTAATCGCCGGGGTTCCCAACGTGGGCAAGTCGAGTCTGCTCAATTGCCTGCTCGAAGAGGATCGCGCCCTGGTCACCGACATACCCGGCACCACCCGCGACATTATCGAAGAGTATATCGATATTGACGGTATTCCGGTACGTCTGGTGGACACGGCAGGCATCCGGCCATCCGCGCAAGGGGTGGAGCAACTCGGGATCGAACGTGCTCAGGAGCGGATAAACAGCGCTGATCTGGTCATGTTCGTCGTTGATGGTTCTACTGCTCTGGGGGCTGAAGACAGGGCCTTGTACGAGGCCATAAAGCACAAGCCGATCATCCATCTAATCAATAAGTGCGATCAGCCACAGCGGATCGAAGATGACCCGTTTCCACCTGCTTGCCCACTACCGGTATCAGCCACTAGGCAACTTGGTATCGATCGGCTGAAAGAGGAAATCTTCACCTCGTTGTGTGGGGGGAATAACCAGTGGCGGGAATCAGATTGTATTCCCAATCTTCGTCAACAAAACTCACTCAAACAGGCCCTGGAGGCCGCCGTCTCTGCCCGAAATGCATTGGTATCGGGGGTGACGGCTGACCTCGTTGGTATTGATATCATCGAGACTCTCGATCATCTTGCGGTGATTGTCGGCGAATCAACCACCGAGGAGGTTCTCGATCTGATCTTTTCTCGTTTTTGCCTGGGAAAATAACGGTTTTACCCTACAATTCCCCGTGTCTCATCCCCTGAGACTTATGGTAATCTTACAACATGGCCTTCTCGCCCAACCTCCTTGTTGCTCGAAAAATAGTATCCTTGGAATATCAAGTATATACCTGCGGCACTATTTTCCTCGCACCTCGGTCTTGAACGAAAAATCTTAATTTTCCAGGTCCCTTCAATCGACCGCCGTCAGGGTTATTTTCTTATTGGTAAAGCCAACCTGAAAAATGGTACCTGGCTGAAACGAAGATTGGTCCAGGATTTTGGTGGAGAGGGTAAGGGTGTTTCGTTTGCCGATTTTTACGGTAACGGGTTTCTCGTTTTTCGCTTTCCCCGACTCTTTCAGTTGGTAGTATTTCTTGTCGGTATCCATCAATTTTAACATCAGATTGTTAAAAGTCGGATGATTGGATATTTTCATTTCAGCCATTATTTCCGGCCTGGTAAGCCCTTTGTGGACCAGTTTTCGCAGTGTATCAAGATCAAACTTAGTTCTTCGTGGCATATAACCCTCCTGTCTGATTAGTTTGTGCAACCCCCTCTATCGAATACCCGCTGGGCAGGGCGACTTTGACCAGCAATTATAAGTTCTAATAAAAAATGCAACAGTTTTTTTATATATTTTGTTGGAAAAACGTTCTCCTGAAGAGAATTGCCAAGAAAATAGTATCGCAGTGAGATCATTACGATGCTATGTTTTTGGTTAAAATATGACTTCTGTTGTCTTCATTTTAATAAATAAAAACAGTTATTTGTGAAGTTATGGCATGATGTTTCTCATATTTTGAACCTGCGTACTGCTACCTGCTTTTTATATATTTTCCCCATTTGCTATTTTTTCCGTCTTATTCCGCATAGCGCTTCTTTTTTTCTCGGAAAAGCTGATGGGTGGGCCCTATTGTGGTGTAACGGCACTGATCAAACGAAGAGTTTTTCTCGTTGAAGAGGATAATACCTATCTGAGTTTTACCGGTTCATTAAAGGATAGTAACAAAAGGAGTTGGGCGGTGCCGGGGAACTTCACCGCTACCCCGGCACGTTGAGAATTTCGTGATAGAGAAGAGCAGTCAATGATTATGGGAACCCTGCAAAATATCTTTTTCGCGCGACCTCTTTGCCGCTCAAAAAATTCTATCCTCGTGATATTCTCCACGTGGTTGCCGTAACATCTTCTTCGCGCCTGGCTTTGGAACGAACATGCTTACTTTTCAAGATCCCTTTTTGAATCCGGGAGCTGATCTACCGGCACCATGGCCATAAATTCTTTTTCGTAGAGCACCTCTTTTTCTAAAAGCTTTTCGGCAATGGCGGTAAGAGAATCCCGGCATCGGGTGAGCATTTCCGTGACATGGTGCTGCCGTTGCGCAAGAATCTGTTTGGACTCCTGATCTATCTGCGAAGCGGTTTCGTCGCTATAATCCCTGCCCATTGACGAACTCATATCAGTCTGTAGAAATACCGGGTTACGCTGGCGCGGATAGGTGGTAAGCCCAAGGGTCTCACCCATGCCGTATTCAACCACCATGGCACGGGCAATATCGGTGGCCCGCATGAGGTCGTTGCCGGCCCCGGTGGTAACGCTGTTGAAGGTGATCTGCTCGGCTATCCGTCCGCCGAGAAGCACATCAATTTTGGCGAGCAGTTCCTGCTCACTCATCAGGTACCGATCCTCGGTTGGGCGTTGCTGGGTGTAGCCAAGTGCCGCCAGGCCACGGGGAATGATGGATATCTTATGCACCGGTTCGGAACCTTCGGTGAGCGCCGCTACCAGGGCATGACCAACCTCGTGGTAGGCGACGATCTTCTTCTCCTTGGAGTTGATAACCCGGTTTTTCTTCTCAAGACCGCCGATAATTCGGTCCACCGCCTCATCGAGTTCTATCTCGGTTACCTGTTTCAATTTCTTGCGTACCGCCAGCAGCGCCGCCTCGTTTACCGCATTGGCCAGATCAGCGCCGGAAAATCCGGCGGTTTTCTGGGCGATGGTGCGTAAATTCACACCTTCGGCAAGATTGACTTTCCTGGCGTGGATTTTCAGGATTTCCTCACGGCCGTTAACATCCGGCTTGTCGATGAGTACCTGCCGATCGAACCGACCCGAGCGCAGCAGAGCGGGATCGAGTACTTCGGGACGGTTGGTGGCCGCCAGTATAACGATGCCTTTTTGCGTGTCAAAGCCATCCATTTCCACCAATAACTGGTTGAGTGTCTGTTCGCGTTCGTCATGTCCGCCGGTGATGCCGCCGGCGCCACGGGCCTTGCCGATGGCGTCGAGTTCGTCGATAAAGATGATGCAGGGCGCCTTTTCCCTGGCCTGCACGAAGAGATCCCTGACCCTTGCCGCTCCCATGCCGACAAACATCTCGACAAAATCTGAGCCACTCATGGAAAAAAAGGGCACTCCCGCCTCTCCCGCCACGGCGCGGGCGATCAGGGTTTTGCCGGTGCCGGGCGGACCAACCAGAATCACCCCTTTGGGCATCTGTCCACCAACCTCGAGATAGGTCTGCGGATGCTCAAGGTAGTCAACCACTTCCTGCAACTCTTCCTTAGCCTCATCGGCGCCGGCCACATCAGTAAATCGGGTCTCGATATCCTTTTCACCAACCACCTTTGCCTTGTTTTTGCCAAAACTCATGATCCCGGCCTGGCCGGCCTGCATACGCCGCATCATGAAATACCAGATGCCGAAAAAAAGGCCGATGGGGATAAGCCAGGAAAGGATCGCTTTTATGAAGGTATTTTCAACCTGGCCGGAGAATTTGACGTTATGCTCGCTTAACTTCTGGGAGAGGTCGGTGTCCACCCGTACCGTCGTAAAAAGCTGTTCAGTACCGTCATCAGCACGCATTTTTCCGCTGATCCGGTCTTGGCCGACGGCTATTTCGATTACCTTATCATTAAGCACCGCCTCGATGAATTCACTGTACGGGATTACTACCGGACGAAATTGATCGAAAATAATGTTTTGCAGTAATAAAACGCCCCAGATGGCGGCAATAACATACCAGATATTAAATTTTGTCTGCTTTTCCATAGCTCAGAGCCAATTGTCTATTGTTAGTGTAAAGCCTTTTACAGAGATGATAATTCTGATTGGAAGTATGGCAATTTTCAAGGCACCCCAGTGCATTGTGCGAGATTCTCTGAAAAAATCCATTCGGCAAAGCCTTCTATGAAACCACCGGTGCGGATTGTACAGGTGGTGGGGCCTCGCTGTGGTTGTGTCGACGAGGCGGAAATGCTGGTACGCCGGGTGGTGGCTGGCAGTGGGCTGCATATCGAGGTGCAGGTGGTGCGTGAACAAAGGGAGATGGCGGCTCTGGGGGTCTTTGCCATCCCCGGCATTGTTATTGACGGCCTGTTGAAAACGGTGGCGAGAATTCCTTCGGAAGAAGAGCTGCGGCAGTGGCTTTCCAGCCAGTCCTGAGAAGCGAAAGACGCCTCTTGTTTCCAGTGAGAAGAGCTGAACCGCACACCTGTGTGGGCCATCTCTGATATTGCGAGTTGCCGGGGTGGTTGTTATATATGTAGAGTCGGACAATGGCCATATGTTAAGTGAAACGTAACGTATGGGGAACATTGAAAAGTGGCCTTTTTGCCCAAACTCGTCATTGCGCTAAAAATTCTATCCTCGGAACATTATGATATGCCCGCGGCAACCTATTCTTTGCGGCTTGATCCTGAACGAAAATACTCACCTTGCAAAGCTCCCTAATACATGGTGGGCTAGATTCAGGACGAGAACGTAGTTTTGAGAAAACATGGGATGAGCCAAAAGAGAATTTTTCACGGTTCCCCGTATCCATATCAATTGAAACCAATTTTTTATGTACCAGTCACCACAACCCATCATATCACCGCTAGTGGACAACCATAGCCGGGTTATTGATTACCTGCGCGTCTCCATCACTGATCGCTGCAATCTGCGGTGCAGTTATTGCATGCCGAAAAATGGGATTATCCCGGTTCCTCACAAAGAGCTGCTCAGCTACGAGGAGCTTGAACGCATCATTTCGCTGTTTCTCACCCTTGGTATAAAAAAAGTACGCCTCACCGGCGGGGAGCCTTTTGTTCGCCGCGGATGTGTCGAGTTTATCGAACGGCTCATTGTCCACGTTGGGGTGCCACGGCTGCATATTACAACCAATGGCGTGGCTGTCGGCCCACATCTTTCGCGGCTCCATCAATTGGGTATCGCCGGATTAAACCTGAGCCTCGACAGTGTCGATCGGAAACGGTTTTCCGCCATGACCAGGCGTGACGTTCTCACCGAGGTGCTTGACACCCTGCACCGCGCCGTAACTCTTGGTATTGCCGTTAAGATTAACTGCGTGGTGACCGATAACACCCTGGATTCAGATATGACAGCGGTAGCCCAGTTTGCCAAACAATACCCGGTCAGTGTCCGTTTTATCGAGCAGATGGAGTTCTCCGGGGATCGGGATGGACATCTACCCGATGAACCCCTGCTCGCCCGATTTGGTCGACTGTTTCCCGATCTGAGTTCCATTTCTCAGACGGGGCCGACCACGGCACGACTTTTCGCCGGCCACGACTATTGTGGTACGGTGGGGATTATCGAAGGCCACTCGCGGCAGTTTTGCGCGACCTGCAACAAGGTGCGGATTACCCCGCAGGGCAGATTAAAGACATGTCTCTACGATGGCGGTACCCTGGATATTAAAAAGCTCTTGCGTGACGGGATAGATGATGGTGCACTGATTACCATACTTAAAACCAGTTGCCGGAATCGTTTTGCCAACGGGTATGAGGCCCAGGCCCATAACAGCGGGCGCCGCTCACCATCCATGGCATCGATCGGCGGATGAAGAAAACAGACAGAGAATAGTTGACTATGGCCGAGATAACCGCGGTATGCGTAAGCACCAGGAAGGGAACAGTGAAGGTGGAAAAAAGCGCCATCGAGTTGAAAGACGGGTGGGGTATAGACGGTGATGCCCACGCCGGGGACTGGCATCGCCAGGTATCTCTGCTTGCCCAGGAACGCATCGATGAAGTGCGTACTATCTTTCCACGTCTGCAAAATGGCGCATTTGCGGAAAATATCATCACCCACGGCATCGATCTGGCCCGGCTCGATGTGGGCGATAAGCTACAGATCGGAGAGAGCGTTGTACTTGAGGTGACTCAGATCGGCAAAGAGTGTCACGACAGCGGCTGCGCCATCAAAAAAGCCACCGGCGACTGTATCATGCCGCGCGAGGGTATCTTTACCAGGGTCCTGGCCGGGGGCCGGGTGAGCGCCGGTGACACGATCACCCGGTTGTAACGGTTACTAGTTTTTTCCCGCCGCGGCCTTCCTGCGCATATAGCTGTTTGCCGCCTCATGAAGAACCGAAACAGCCAGAAAGGTGCAATGGGTCTCATGCTCGGGGAAGGTGCCGATTGCTTCGAGAACGTCCGTATCGCGAAGATCAAACAGTTCCTCCACCGTTTTTCCATGCGCCAGTTCCGCGGTAAAGGAGCCGGCCAGGGCACTTGAGGCGCACCCGTCGGTCAGATACGATGCGTGTTGTACGCAATCATCATTGAGGTTCAAAAATATCTCGATGGTGTCGCCACACTTACCGGTGAGCCTGGCATGGGCGTCGGCATCTTTGAGTTCACCATGAAAACGCGGGTTCTGTAACCGCGCAAATCCTTTTTCGCCATAGGCCCGCACAGCATCCGCATCGATATTGGTCTGCAGGTTGCGCACGAACGCATCAAAGTCTTCATCAACCATGTTTACCTCCTGCTTCGCTACCAGTGCGCCTCTGCATTGGATTCGGTGGCATAGGTGTATTTGCCGGCATTAAAGGTGTCGACAACTTCTTCAACCGTTCCGGTTACATCATTTACCACCTTCACCGAAGCCTGGTTGAGAACCTGATATGCCTTCGGGCCGCAATAACCGGTCAGAACAACGTCAGCGCCTTTGTCGCACACCGTGGCTGCCGCCTGGATACCCGCTCCTTTGAAAGCGTTTACGTTGGCGCTGTTATCGATTACCTCAAATGACTTGCTGTCCGCGTCCACCAAAAGGATATAGGCGGCGCGGCCAAAGCGCGGATCTACCTCGGCGCCCAAATCTGATGATCGGGCGCTGATTGCCAGTTTCATATCGTGTCTCCCTGAAAGAAATAATTAGTGGCCGCCGCCCCCACCGCACACCTGATCCTCACTGATCAACGGCAATTTACCGGCCAGCAGATCTTCCACCACGGGGCGGATATCGGCCCGTTCACCGTCATGGTAGACATCGATGCCCACCTGGCGAAAGCCCATCAGCGGTCGCAGGCCGATGCCGCCGACAATTAGGGCGTTGACCTGGTGGCCGGCCAACAGATTCACCGGTACCATGCAGCCGCCCTGCATGTGCTCCTGATTTTTGATCGTGGTAACCGAGGTGATGGCGCCGTCTTCCGCATCGACGCAGGTAAAGACGTCACAGTGGCCGAAATGGCCGGCCCGTTGGCCGTCAATGCCGCCATCGCCGACGGAGGGGATGGCAATTCTCATCTTGCTCATTGGTGTTCTCCTTTATTGTGTTGATAGAGTGGAATGGAAAGTTCCGGGGTAGTATCAGACAGCGCGTCAGATTGCATAATCTCGCGCCATATGTCTCGAATCGTCTGCTGTAGCTCAGGGGCATGGTAGGAAAAAATGGTCTGGCCCTGAACCATTGCCCTGGTGAAAGCCGGATCAAAAGGGATCATTCCCACCAGGTTCTCGCCTCGTTCTATGGCGGAGCGTCTGATCTCATTGGTAATGGTCGGGTTGAGATCATATTTATTTATGCAAATGAGCACCGGCATCTTGAAATGAGCTGCTAATTGGCTGACCCGGTTGAGGTCATGCAGGCCCGATACCGTCGGTTCGCATACGACCAGCACCGCCGAAGCGCCGGTAAGCGCGGCGATGACCGGACAGCCGATGCCTGGCGGTCCGTCGGTGAGAATCAGGGGAAGGCAACGCTGCTCCGCAAGTTCCCTGGCGCGGGCACGGATCAGACTGACCAGTTTACCGGAGTTTTCCTCGCCGATGCCGAGACGGGCATGCACCATGGGGCAGTGATCGGTGGCGGACACATACCATTCACCGCACTGCTGCACTGGGAAGTCAATGGCTTTTTCCGGACAGAAGGCAACGCAGACCCCGCAGCCTTCACAGGCAACCTCGTCAATGACAAATTCGTCGGTGATCGCGTCGAACTGACATAATTGTCGACAGGTACCGCACTGGGTACAGTCGGCCTCACGAATAAGGGCCCGGTTGCCGCCAAAAAACGGCTCCGTTTTTTCTACCCGGGGATGCAGAAGCAGGTGCAGATCGGCCGCGTCCACATCGGAATCCACCATGATATGGGGGCCGGCCAGGGTACTAAAGGCGGCGGTGAGGGTAGTTTTTCCGGTGCCGCCTTTACCGCTGAGAACAACAAGTTCTTTCATGGCGTCTAGGCTGGTTGTGACATCATTGCGGAAATGTCGGCATATAAGGTGAGAAAGCGCGGTCGCCAGCTTGGATCATGGTCGATGAGCAGGATTCCCCGCGCATAGGCCTCGGCGATGGCGCGGTCAAATGGTATTTCCAGCAGCACTGGAAGATTCTGTTCGTGGGCATAGTTGCGCAGCCCCTCATCGCCGATATCACATCGGTTGATAACCAGACCACACGGCAACCCAAGGTTTTTGACGGTTTCATGGGCAAGGGTGAGGTCGTGCAGACCAAAAGGGGTTGGTTCGGAGACGAACAGCACGAAATCACTCTGGTTGACCGCGGTGATCATCGGACATGATGTGCCCGGCGGCGCGTCGATAATGGTTGGATTATCATCTTTGCCGGCGGCAATAACCTGCTTGATGAGTGGCGGCGCCATTGCTTCGCCCACCCGCAGGGAGCCATAGGTTAATCTGAGCTGATCACGATACCCCCTGATCATCTCTCCCAGTTCCCGAAAATCTTCCCGCACCGCGGCTTCGGCGCAGATTTCATAGCATCCCCGACAGCTGTGGCACAGCTCGGCAAATACCATGGCACAGCCGCCAACCACGGTTAAGGCGTTAAACTGGCACAGCTCGGCGCAGGCCCGGCAGCCGGTGCACCGCTCAGTGTCGATACGGGGAACAAAGGTGGTGGCGATCGTACGGGTAATGGATTCTGGTTTGATAAACAGATGAGCGTTCGGCTCTTCCACATCGCAGTCGATAAGATTCACCGAACGTCCCATACTCATTGCCAGGTTGGTGGCAATGGTGGTCTTGCCGGTGCCGCCTTTGCCGCTGGCCACGCTGATAATCATGATCGGTTTAGGAGGTGGTTATGGAAAGCAGCCGGCTGAGCAGGTCAACCAGGGCTTTACCGCTTTGCTGGTCAGGCGGTGATGGCAGCTGCATGAAAATCCCCAGTCCTTCGGTGGCCTCGTGAAATTCATTGGAGTAGAGCGGCGAAACAAGGGCACAATTGATCAACGGGTGCGAAATCATCAGGCTACGGACAAAGGCTGCCCCACTCATATCGCTGAATTCCTCGTCGACTATTGCCGCGGAAATCGGTGTTTCGTTGGTTATCCTCATGGCCTGATCATGGGTGGAGGCCCGGTGCAGGTAAAACCCGCCATGTTCGGCAAGGGCTTGCTCAACGTGTAACAGCCTGGCTGGGTTGTGGCCGGCAATGAGTACGTGATGCATATCGACTTATTCTTTATCTGAGTTTCTTTAACGGTGACTTTATTTGATGTATCCTGGCGGTACCGTTATGTTCATATGCACATTATAATACGATAATTTCCCAATGCACTACTTATTTTAAAAATTATGCAATAAAAGTGAGATTCTTGCCGGCGGGCAAATGGGGAGGGCTATACCGGTAGGTAAGACTTGAGTTTCTTATCCACTTCCTTGTCAAGCTCGTTCAGCGATAAGGAGTGCAGCCGCTTATAAAGAGCGGGCGCAATGGCAAAAAAAGAGGCCAGCAGTACCGGGTCGAAACGTTGTCCGGAATCTTTTTCCATAACGTGCATGGCCTCTTCCACCGGCACCGGTTCGCGCTGCGGACGGGGACTGGTAAGGGCATCAAAACAATCGGCGATGGCCACGATCCGTGCCGTCAGGGGAATGTTCTCATGATCGATACTGTCCGGATAGCCGCTCCCGTCATAATGTTCATGATGATGTCGCACCACCTCCGCGGCTTCGGCCAGCCATGGAAGCTTTTTCAGAAATGAGGCGCCGATGCGGGGATGGTCGTACAGCCTGGTGCGCTCCTGGGCGGTGAACTGAGTCTCTTTATGTAGGAGCGAGACGGGCAGCGGCACCATTGCCAGATCGTGCAGCAGCGCTCCGTAGATGAGGCCGCGATAGTGGGCGGCGGGCACCCGTGCCCGGGCGGCAAGGCTGACCGCGTAGATCACCATGCGCAGCCCATGGCCGGGATCACGGCAGTCGCTTTTGGCCAGGGCCAGGGCCAGTTGTTTGAGCAGATGATAGTTGGCCCGGTTGAGCGACTTGAAACTGCCGATCATCTGTCGATTCAGAAGAAACATCCCAACATAGCAGATAATCGCCCCCACCATGACGGTAAAGGCAACCAGCCCCAGGCTGATCAGTACTCGATTGAGCAACGCGCGCAGATCGGCCACCGGCATCTGGTAGACGCCGTCCAGATAGCCGCGGATTGCGCCGGTTTCACCATCCAGCAACGGCAACATAAAAGTGAGGTAGAGCCGCTTATCGCGCCAGTGAATAGTGGAGGTACCATCTGTTTGTGCCGGTATGTCGGAAGAAGATGGGCTGAACGCAGCACTTAGCTCAGCGCCATTCAACCGGGCGTGGGTAAACAGCTCACTGCCCCGCGGATCAAGTACCCGCAGGAAGATAAACGGGGTCTGGGCCATGGCGATGGCGGTGGCCTCATAGATATCTGAGCCGCTGGCGGGATCGGCGCCGAATTGTTCCCAGGCAAGAAGCGGAAAGACAACACTGCCGTGAGATTGCGCTGTTGCACGCGCCATCCGGTGCAGGTTGTTGTATTCGAAGATGGCCGCGGCGCCAAGGCAGAGCGCCATGGTTATGATGGCCACCAGCACAACGCGGGCGGCCAGTCGTCGGTGGAACCTTTTTTTCATGCCTTGTTTGAAAAAAGAATGGTGCCGTTTACGGTAAGCCGGTAAAAGTCGGAATCAGCGAAATCACAATTGTCTCGGGGGAAACGGAGACATCATTCACGGCAAATTCGGTCATCAATTGCCTGCCCCCCAATTGGGTGATAATCGGTTCCAGCCGGTTCAGGTCGAGCTCATATGTCCTGCCCTCCAAAAGCGCATTGAGCAGGGCGTCCACCGGCTGATTGGAAGACGCCATCCCATCCGTCTTGGCCGGGATCGAAGGTGAAACAACGAGCACCCGGCGCTGTCCATCATAGGAGAGGGAAGCATGGACGTTGCTCTGATATTGTATCTCTCCCAGATTGAGGCGCAGCGACTGGCCACCGATGGATGTGTCGATAAACATATCCTGACCGATCAGGGTGATGGCGCCGCCGATGAGGTTGTCACCAAGGGTCAGGTCGCTGATTGATGCCAGCGTCACCCCACCCTCAAATGCCTCCGCCTCCGGATAAAAGGTGATCGGCAGGGCGGCGTCAACCGCTTCGATGAGGATCTGCCGGGGTACGGTGAGGGTGAGCGTCTCACCCGCGACGCCCATTGTATGACAACCCAGGCTCACCCAGACCACGAGCAAGCCGCCGAGAAAGTGGCGCATAAGTCTATCTCCTCAGGCTTAAGCTATCAGGGAATCCCGTAAAATGGTCTTTTCGCCCAATCTCATTGTTGCACAAAAAGACTTCTATCATGGTACTATTGCCTGTATGCCCGCGGTAACATGTTCCTCGCACCTCAAATCTTGAACGAACATTCTCATTTTGCAAGGCTCCCTGTAGTAACAAAACGGGAACTTCTCAGCTTTCCACAAAGCTGGTATAAGACCTTTTCAACTCAAAGTCACGAGCCTACTATAAACACCGCTCTTCGACAAGGGGTAGAGCCCCGCTCGATGAGCACAGCCGGAAGAGATTATGCGCTTAACCGTTGCCGCCGATTGTCTGCTGAGCCAGGCCCCGCCGTTTGTCGAGCAGGCCATCAGGCAGCGGTTGACCATCGACAATCCCAAATACGTCGCGGCCAAACGGTATGGGCGGTGGATTGGTAAAAAACTCAAACCCACCCTGCACTACTACCATGAAACAGTCGAAGGGCTGCGCTTCCCACGTGGATTTGCACGACGGGCGATTGAGCTGTGTGAAGAGCTTACCGGTGAAAAACCGCATGTTGAGGATGAGCGGCTGCGTCTTGACGAGGTTTGCTTTGACTTTCATGCCACCCTGCGTGACTACCAGCACGAGGCGGTTGAAGCGATTTGTGCCCGTTCGTTCGGAGTGCTGGAGGCGGGCACCGGCAGCGGCAAGACGGTGATGGCCCTGGCCGTTGTCCGGCGGCGGCGACAGCCCACCATTGTCATTGTTCATACCAAGGAGCTGCTCTATCAGTGGCGGCTGCGTGCCGCCGAATTTCTCGGTATCGAGCCGGGGGTGGTGGGGGATGGTCATTTTTCCCTGGCGCCGTTGACCATTGCCATTGTCAACAGTGCCCGCAAGCGGGTGGATGAACTGGTGGATCATTTTGGTCACCTCATCGTCGATGAGTGTCACCGTGTTCCGGCGGCGCTTTTTACCGATGTGGTCTCCAGATTTTCCGGCTATTTCCTGCTGGGGCTTTCCGCCACCGCATTTCGCAGTGATGAGGGAATGACCAGACTTATCTACTATTATATGGGAGAGCGGGTGCACACGGTCGGCCAGTCCCAATTGCAGGAGTCCGGGGCGGTGCTCAAACCGGTTATCGATCGCCGTCTCACCGATTTTACTTACCGCTATCGGGGCGATTATCAGGCGATGGTCACCGCACTCACCAAAGACAGGGGACGAAACCTGTGCATTGCCGACGATATCTGCCGGGCCGTCCGTGCTGATCCGCACGGCACCGCGCTGGTGGTTTCCGACCGGCTCAGCCATTGCAAGATTTTTATGGAGCTGCTGGCCCCGCTTGATCTGCGCTGCGCCCTGCTCACCGGACAAACCGGTGCCGACGAGCGGGCCGCCATCGTCGAACAGGTGCGGCGCGGTGAACTGCAGGTGCTGGTGGCGACCCTGCAACTTATCGGCGAAGGGTTCGACTGTCCCAATCTCTCAAGCCTGTTTCTTACCACCCCTATCAGCTTCGAGGGCCGGCTGATGCAGGTAATCGGGCGAATCATGCGGCCTGCTCATAACAAGACCCCGGTGGTTTACGACTATGTGGATCATCAGGTTGCCGCTCTGCGCCGCTCGGCGGCCGCCCGGCAAAAGACGCTGGCTCTGATGTAGCCGGCCGAACCATTTCTCAACATACTATTTATATGAATCAGCAATACATCCGCAACGTTGCCATTATCGCCCATGTCGATCACGGCAAGACCACTTTGATCGACAAGCTGTTCAGGCAGTCCGGCGCCTTTCGCGACAACCAGCAGGTTGCCGAGAGGTTGATGGATTCCATGGATCTGGAGCGCGAACGCGGCATCACCATCATGGCCAAAAATGGTTCATACGGTTACCGCGACTACTGGATCAATATTATCGATACCCCCGGTCATGCCGATTTCGGGGGGCAGGTCGAGCGTGTTCTGCGCATGGCTGACGGCGCTCTTCTTTTGGTGGACGCTCAGGAAGGGCCGATGCCCCAGACCTACTTCGTGCTCAAGAAAGCCCTTGCCAATCACCTGCCGGTGGGGGTTGTGATCAACAAGATCGACAAACCGGCGGCCCGCTGTGCGTGGGTGGTGGATCAGGTATTTGATCTTTTCGTCAAGCTCGACGCCCCCGATGACATCCTGGATTTTCCGGTAATCTATACCTCCGCAAAACAGGGCTACGCGGTTGCTGACCCCGATGACGAGGTGACCTCGGACAGTTCCATGGAACTGGTTTCGGAAATGATCATCAGCCGGGTGCCGCCGCCTGGCGGAAATCCACGGGCACCTTTGCAGATGCAGGTGGGCACCATTGATTATTCGCCCTATCTCGGCAGGCTGGGCATCGGCAAGGTGGTAAACGGGACCATGTCGATTAATCAGCCCATCGCCGTGGCCCGTCGTGACGGTTCCGTGCGTCCGGTGCGCATCGCCAAGATATACCGGTTCGAGCGCGACCGCAAAGTCGCCGTCGAGCGGGCCGCCACCGGCGAGATTGTCGCCGTGGCCGGTATGGAAGACGTAACCGTCGGGGTAACCTTTGTTGATCCCCATGAACCACGGCCGTTACCGCTTATCGAAATCGATCCGCCCACCATCTCCATGGATTTTCTGCCCAACGATTCGCCCTTTGCCGGTACCGAGGGCGGATTTGTCACCTCGCGTCATCTCAAAGAGCGGCTGGAGCGGGAAACCCTGGCCGATGTCGCCCTCCAGGTGGAGCCCCGGCATGACGGCGCCGGCTTCACCGTGGCCGGCCGCGGTGAGCTCCATCTCTCGATTCTTATCGAAAAGATGCGTCGGGAAGATTATGAGCTCCAGGTAACCAGGCCGCGGGTAATTCTAAAACGAGACAACGGGGCACTGCTGGAGCCTTACGAGCGGCTTACCGTGGACGTGGAGGAGACGTATCAGGGCGCAGTCATCGAACGGTTGGGCAAGCTCAAGGGTCAGCTTGAAGAGATGTCGCAGTCGCACGGCCTGGTACGGATGGTGTTTCGGATCCCCACCCGTGGTCTGCTCGGCTATCGTTCCCAGTTTATGACCGACACCAAGGGAATGGGCACCATGAGCTATGTCTTTGACAGCTACGGCGCCTTTGCCGGTGATATCATCAACCGGCAGAACGGGGTGCTGGTGGTGAAGGAGCCATGCGTTTCGGTGGCTTACGCCCTGTTCAACCTGCAGGAACGTGGCGCCCTGTTTATCGGTGCCGGCGAATCACTCTACCGGGGGCAGGTTATCGGCGAGTGCAGCAGGCCCGGTGATTTGCAGGTGAATCCCGCCAAGGGCAAGAAACTCACCAACATCCGTGCCGCCGGCAGCGATGATGCGGTGCTGCTCACCCCGCCGCGGACCATGACACTTGAGGATTGCCTGGCCTTCATCAACGACGATGAACTGGTGGAAGTGACCCCGAAAAGCATCCGGCTACGCAAACGGACCGCGGCAGGGTGATATGCCATAGTATTACTTTGATGAACTCGTAAAAACCTTGAATTTGCTTGCTAACGTCATTTCCGCCCTCGATAACAACACTCAAGGGCAGGCTGCAGCGGGAATCCAGTAATTTCATATGATTATGGATTCCTGTCGCTCGCCAAAATTAAAGCAACAGCCCGCCCTGGTCATATCGGCAAGAATCCTATTCAGTAGATCTGGCTTTTTGCTGCTGACTCAACAGATCCGGGAACATTTTATCACGAAATTGAAGGCAAATCAGAAGGGCACAGGAAAACACTCAAGCAGGAGCCATAGAAATCCAACAACGTGCCCGTAGTGCAACCATGGTGAAGCAGTGCTTCTTGGGAATATCTCCTGCTCAGCGAAAGAAAGTCAGGCGGTTTTTCGCCATTCATAGCGATGGTGCAGGCCGCCGACCCTGGGTAGCGCAACTATTGTGGCATCTTTGTCCGGCTTTGACTGAACGTCCCGTGGGATGGGACAATCCTTATCCATTCCATAATGGGTGCGGTCAGTATGGTAGTAGGCAAAATAATCGCTGAGGATTTTGCGCAGATGGCTTTGCCCACAGACGATGACATGGTCAAACCACTCTCGACGAATCGAACCGATTAATCGCTCTACATACCCATTGTGCCAGGGACTGCGTGGGGCGGTCAAGATTTCCTGTATCCCCATATTTTTTATACTCCGTCGCAAGGCCTTGCCATACATACCATCTCTGTCTCTGATCAGATACCTGGGGGCGGGTTTCCCATGAAAAAGCTTCTGTCACCTGACGTATCGTCCACTGGCAGGTCGGATGATCGGTGACATTGAAATGAACAACTTTTCTTCGGTCATGGCTGAGAATCACCAGGACATACAGCAGACGAAAGGTGGCCTTGGGCACGATAAAAAAGTCCATGGAGCAGATGGCCGCGCGATGATTGATCAGAAAATTCTTCCATTTCTGGCCGGTTGGGCCGGGGCGATGTCGCGGCAGAAGCCGTGATACCGTTCTTTCTGAGACCCTAAATCCAAGTTTAGCCAGCTCCCCATGGATACGGGGTGCGCCCCAACCGGGATTCCCCCGTGCCATCTTCAGTATCAGGCTCCGCAGTTCTTCGTCGATAGGCGGTCTACCTAATTTCGTAGCGCGGGACTTCCACCGCCAGAAAAGCTTGAAGCCCTTTTTATGCCAGCGAATAACTGTCTCCGGCTTGACTACAACCAGGCTCGTCCGCCACTCCGGCCAGAAAGAAAAGAGCACCACCCAGAAGAGCCGGTGGCGGTTTTTTATCCGGGGTCTTGGTTGCTGCTGTTTGAACATAGCCAGCTGCTGACGAAGAGCCAGATTCTCGATAGCCAGCCGGCTGAGGACAGATTGAGAAAAAAAGAGGGTATAGATGATGTGGCCCACGGTGCGCATGATGGTAGGCGAGCGGTGCATGAGCTGAGATTAGTGGAGGATGAATGTTGATTTCTGTTGGTGTTGAGTGAGGATTCATAATGGAGTATGAACTTTTTGTCGAATAAATGACATTGTGGCTGTTCAGCGTGCAGCCCAAGGGGGTGGCAGTGGCGGGGGAGATTGATCTTACGAACTTGTACCACCGGTCCGGCGCCTAACGCTTTGTGTTTTGACTGCCTATCGATTCTTGTCTTGCAAGCCGATGTCGGCTGTTTCTGTAACCCCATCTTTTTGAAAACGCTGCCCCTTTTTTTCAACGACAATTATTGTTCCCGGAAAAAGCCACGTAGCCTCGGGCTCAATAAAAGCACTTCAGAGAAAGACTGTGTGGTGGTCATCCCGCTATTCAGCTTCTTGGGGGCGCCGAGATTTGACTTGGAAATAGAACTGCTATCCATTATTTTCTGTTATCAAATTTGATGAAACCGTAAAAAGTCTATTGTACCACAACCGTTTAATATTATTGTAAAAACCTGCAAAAAATTGTTTGCCCAAGACTACTTCCATGGTACAATATCCTTGTAATTTCAATACGATGCAAGGTGAACCCATGTTTAACGTAAAAACCCACAAACAAGCCTACCTGTTCGATCCCTGGTCTCATCTTGGCCCCAAAAGACGCACCGCTCTGAACACCTCATGGGCCGGCTTGTTTCAGAAACACATACTCCCCTCGCTGCCGGTTGACGCATTACGGAGCCACTACCATGGATACAACGGACGTCCGAGCAAAGAATTGTATTCCATGATGGGCCTGGTGATTCTCCAGCAGATGTTTGATCTCACCGACGACGGGGCGGTTGAGCAATTCTGTTTCAATATCCAATGGCATTATGCCTTGAACATTACCAGTTCCGACGATCAGCACGCCTACATCAGCGCCAAGACGCTGTGGTCGATGCGCGACACACTCTCTACCGAATCATTGTACCATGAAATCTTCACCGCTGCCCTGAAGACGCTGGAAAAGCTCTTCCAGGCAGACCTTGGCAAACAGCGCATGGATTCAGTCCATATTCGCTCCAACATGCGCCACCTGGGACGGATTGGCTTATTCGTCCGAACCATCAAGAAATTCCTGCTGAACCTCAAACGCCACCACCGGCTGGTCTTTGACCGGCTCGACCAGGAGTTGGTCACCCGCCATATGAGCACCACCAGCGAATCTCTGTTTGCCATGGTCAAGCCCTCTGAGTCCAAGCACACCCTTGATCAGCTCGCCCGGGATGTGTATACCCTGACTCAGCATGGGGGCGCCGTTTCGGCGGTGCGCGATATGGCATCATTCAAGCTGCTGCTCAGGCTGTTCACCGAACAATGCGTGGTGGATCAAGAAACGGGCGGTGAACCGCGTGCGGTTGCCCGGCCCAACAAAGAAGTCCCTTCCGACTCGTTGCAAAGCCCCTCTGACCCCGATGCGGGCTACAGCGGCCATAAAGGGCAAGGGTATCAGATACAGGTGGTGGAAAGCTATACCACCAATCCTGCGCACCAGAACACCGGCGAAGGCACGGATGAGGATGAGCATGAGGATGATGGTAAACGGCTGTCACTGATCACTCATGTCGCCGTTGAATCGGCCGACAAGCATGATTCTGCCGCCCTGATCCCGGCCCTTGATGATTTGCAGCACAACGATGCGCTGCCTGAAGAACTGCTTGCCGACTCTCTGTACGGCAGTGATGATAACTGCGAAACAGCGCACCAAGACTATGAGGTGAGGGTCATCGCCCCGGCTATGACCAGCAGCTCCGACAAGCTGTCTCTTGCTGATTGTTCCCTTGACGAACAAGGCCGGGTCCTCGCCTGCCCTGAAGGACGGGCACCGAAGACATGCAAGAAAACCAGACGCGGCTTCAGTGCTGCCTTCTCTCATGACTGCCTGCAGTGTGAGGTATATGACCGATGCCCGGTAAGCAGAGGGAAAAAAGCCTGCTACTTCCGCTATACAACCAAAGATATCCGCCTGGCACGCAGGAGGCAGGGTGAATCCACAGCCGGCTTTACAGAGAAATATCGCTATCGGGCCGGTGTCGAGGCAACGATGTCGGAGTTTGACCGGCGCACCGGGGTGAAGCATCTCAGGGTGCGGGGTATGAAGGCGGTTCGATTTGCCGCGGTGATGAAGGCCGTTGGGGTAAATATTTTCCGGGCGGCACGACAGTGGAAGCGGCGCTGCACGCCCATATCACCACACTGTGGGACAATGCCGGCCTGTTTCGCCTGGTGGAGTCGTGTCACGCATCAGTATGCACCACTAATGGCTACATTACATGTCAGGCTTGCAGCGCTTCTGCCGGCTTCAACGAATCGGCTTGGATTTCGATTTTAGGTTTTTACGAGCTCATCAAGGATGTTGATTACACCCTGGAATTCATCGGGTATCGCCGGCATGATGGTGAAATCTTCTTCATACCAGGCAAAGGTGGCGGACAGATAGAGGGTGGTTTGGGTCGTTTCCCGGCAAAGGCATGCGAACATGCATCGGTTGAAGACGATACGGATGGCTGAGGTTAACCTGGATGATGGTTCTCATTTTCTGAGCACCGACCAGCTTGCAAGAAAGAAGAGATTTGACTTGAGCCCCCGGTAGAATTGCCATCCACGGGATATTTTTTGACCATGGCGTGAGATGGTGATATATTGGCTATGGTAATAATAGATGTCAGGTTTGATATTTTATCAAGGACCATGGAGCAACCATGAAGACAATCCGCTTTCTTACACCGGTTATCGCTATTACCTTCGTCTTTCTTTTTTTGGCAGTTGATGCTTCACCCGCCCTTGCGGCACGATACCATGTGACACCTGCTGGTGATGATGCAAACGATGGCACGAGCTGGCAGGAATCTTTTGCAACCGTGCAAAAAGCGCTGAGTGCCGCAAGCTCAGATGATGAGATCTGGGTGGCTGCCGGTGTTTACTATCCCGACGAGGGCGGGGTTTATCTGGATAACGATCGCAACTCCACCTTTACCCTGGTTGACGGCGTCGAAATGTATGGCGGTTTTAATGGTGATGAGGCAGCGCTTGAGGAACGAAATGTCATCGCGTATGTTACCGTGCTCTCCGGTGACATCGACGGTGACGACGTAACCGATACTTTTGGAGTCACTCGTTCATATGACGATATCAGGGGGGCAAACGCCTACCATGTGGTAACCGGTGCTTTGCTCTCAGATACAACCCTGCTCGATGGCTTTACCATCACTGCAGGGCAAGCCGCCCTTACCGATTTGAATGGTGCCGGGGGCGGGATCAGGGTGTCGGCAAGCAGTCCTCAATTACGCGAGCTGACTATTGCGGGTAACTTTGCCGCAGGTGATGGTGGAGGGTTCTATGCCTTTTCACAGAGTTCCGTTTACCTGACCAATGCTACTATTAGTGGCAATACCGCACGCTCAGGTGGTGGAATAGGTGGAGACACAAGCAGTTTTTTTCTAAATGACGTAACTATCAGCAACAACAACGCAGAAAATAACGGCGGCGGAATCTATCTTGGTAACGCTTCCACTACCATTTCACAACTGACCGACGTGACCATCAGTGACAACAAGGCCAATGGCAGAGGAGCCGGAATGTGTACTGTTTCATCATCTGCTGAGTTACGCAGCGTCACCATCGTTGGCAATGAGAATACTAGTCGAACAGGACAAGGGGGTGGGATGTATAATGAAGATTCACCTCTATCATTAACGGACGTGACAATTCGTGCAAATAGATGCACCGGGAGTAATTCCAGTGGTGGTGGAGTGTATAATACCGCATCTTCTCCTTCGCTTACCCAGGTATCCATTATCGACAATCAAAGTTCCTCAGGCGGTGGGGTCTATAACCAGGGTTCATCGCCGATATTTACCAACGTTACTATCAGCTCCAACAACGCCTCATATGTCGGTGGTGTCTCTAACAAAGGAAACTCTTATCCTCAATTCACCAACGTGACTATTGCCTATAACCGTGACGGCAGGCTAGCAGGCGGACTCTACGACGGCATTCCGGCGTCCTCTACTCTGCGAAATACCATAGTGGCCGCTAATGTTGGGCCAGGGGGCTCGCAGGACTACAGATGTAACTCTGGAGATGTTAGGGTTACCAACAGCCAAGTTAAATCTCCAAATAGAAACTGTAGTTTACCTTCGACTGATCCACAGATCCAAGGACTCGTCAATTTTGTCGGCCCGGGCCGTCAACTGCACCCAATTCTTGGCAATTCATTGGCCAAAGATGCAGGCGCCCTTGCCGGTGCACCGGTCGAGGATCAACGGGGAATGTCACGACCACAGCCACAGGGAGGCGGCATTGATATCGGTGCCTATGAATTCGGCAGCGGTCTTTACTTCATTGAGGCCACGGTTGCGCCGCAGGGCAACGGAACTATTTCTCCTTCAGGTGATATTGCGGTAGAGGCAGACGACCTTCAAACTGTGGAGTTTACCCTTATCCCAGTTCCTGGTTTTGGAATTGCTGGGGTGGGTGGCACCTGTTCTGAGGGCTCACTGTTCGACAACACCTATACCACCGCCGCAATAATCGGCGATTGTACGGTTACGGCGCAGTTTGTCCCGGCGTTTCTGGTGACCCCCGAGGCCGGTCCACATGGTTCGATAGATCCGGATACTCCTCGATTCGTCAACGAAGGGGGGACCACTACATTTAATATCATTGCCGATGAGGGCTTTACCATCTTGTCGGTAAGCGGTTGTGGCGGCTCGCTCGACGGCACTGTCTATACCACTGCCCCAATCACCGGCGATTGCACGGTCGAGGCCAGTTTTAAGAAAAAATTCCCATGGCCGGCAATGGTGCCGGCAATTACCAGCGGTGCTGATCGCTAAGCCCACAGTCGTAGGGAAGAAAGGAGATGGTGAGCGATTCAAAAGCAGCGCCGATCTGTTCGACGCGGTTCTTTTTATGTCCGGGCTGATGGCGGCAAACTGCGGGTAGAAGCTCTCCGAATGGCGGGGGGGGATTGTCGTCATGGCGGGCGCAAATGGCGGCACGCACTGGTCGTCAAAACGGGTTCCTCGACATGGTGTATTGCTGTTTCGGTAGTTGCCGGGTGGTGGTATCGGTTTTTTTGTTCCCACAGAGCATATTAGCCAGGCTGACCGGTCAGCCTGACGGCACCGATATGTATAGAGAAAAACCCCGGGGGTGCGCAAAATTAATGGTGTTCGGCAGTCGGCATGCCGGCTTCCGTTTGTGCGATAGTGGGTTATAGTATCGGTACTGACGCAATAATCTCATTACTACCATCATGAACTCACTTGTTATCATCAGCATTTCCATACTTGCCGGCGTCGGCGCTTTCGCCCTTATCGCCAAGCGTTTCGGGGCCGACTGCATACCCTGAGTGACGCTCTACGGTTCGGTGGGAACCGGATTACTTACTTACTGGGTGCTCGGCACGCTTTTCTAATTCTTTGTTGCCAGGAAATAGTCGGCCAGGATGCGCCCATGGTCGAAGGCCAAGGGCGGTAAATTATCATGAGTGAACAGGGTTGCCTGTTTTGCGTCATCAGCCGCCACCAAAGCGCCGCTGCCATGTGCTATAAAGACGGTGGAGCAGGTGTGCAGCCGGGCGTCGCGGGAGGGATCGGAGTAAGTGTGGAATTGTCTGAGGTTGGTGATAATGAGTCCGGTCTCTTCGCGCGCCTCGCGGGCGGCGGCCTCTTCCAATGATTCACCGTAATCGACGAAACCGCCCGGCAACGCCCAGCCGTAAGGTCAGAACTCTTTACTTCTGGGAAGTTTAGGTGACACTCAAGTTAGCTTTTTAACAAACTAATTTCCCCTTTCATAGACAAGCCGCATTCCGGTTCCGGGATAAATCATCTCAGAATCGTTGAGCTGATCAAAGAGACCTTGCAATGATCTATTAGCTGCTGGTCTAGACGCGGAGTGAACCCGTATTCGAAGTATTTTATTATCAACATCAGGAAAGATATCCGCTTCGGTCATAAACAAATCCTGGAGCAATCGTCTGGCTGCCGGTGTATCTACGGTAGGCCCTTTCAACATAGTAGCCATTGCAGTCTCCGCTCGGTATGCGATCATTTTAACCGTATCCAGCAGCCGCTTACGGCCGGGAACTAATTGCTGGAATGCTTCAGTCCCTTCAAGGGCATCCCAGGTGATATAGTGTGGTGTTTTTTTGAGTTTGGCTTTGCGTTCCCCAATCTCATGCTCAAGATGCTGAATTTGCTCCAACAGATCAGCTTTTTTTCGTATCCAATTGCGGTATCTTTTGGTGTCTTCTGCAGCCTTTGGATGTATCGTCATTTCGGCAAAACGAGCCTGACGGTATCGAAGTTTACTTACCAGAGAATGTTTCTGTTTCGTCAAATCCCTCCAGGTCGGATTGATCACTTTTTCATCAGTGGGTAAATCGTCGACGCCATATTCCGCAAGCAGGTCTATGGCAAAGTGACGCATCATGTAACCGAAGAAGTTTTCCTGACACCACCGGCTAAACATCTGCGCCGCTAGCTGTATATGTGGTAAGGCATAGGCCGTACTGATCAGGCTGGTTTGGTGACCGGAATCGGTCAACTTTCGAACCTCACGCATCCAAACGGCATCTTTGCCGGAGCCGACCAGGCTTCCCATTTCTGCAAGACGCATAGTGAGTGTTTCTCCTTGCGGCATGGTAACCTCTTGCTCATCAAACCATTCTTCCGGCCATGCACCGCCGGGGAATTTGTGATAGGTAATGCAGCTGATCCTGTATTCTCGCCACATGCGCTTAAAAAAGGCGGGACTGTATCCTTCACGGTCAAAAACAATGGTGATCCTGCCGAGGTGGGGATCTGCTTCTCGTTCCTCCGGGCTGGGCTGCCCAGGAACATCCCGCAACAGGCGGGGGATAATATCGCTTTCCAAAGTCGTGAGCATCCCCGGGTCGACAGTCTTTTCCACAACAAAGAAAGGATTGCCGACGGCATCGTTGACCCAGTAATCACAAACACCGCGAAGACAAAGACGGTCTCGGGATACGTATTTTCTCGGTAATTTTGTTTTGTTGCCATGATATACCCGCACATGGCCGTCAATATAAAGTGTGCCGGCAGCTTCGGGGTCGGCCTCCATCCACTGCCGGCTGAGATGTGCACCCCATTTTTCAGCCGAATCATCCAGACTGAGTTGGTCCAATTTCTCTCGTAGACAGCGAACCTCCGGTACACGATCCAGCCCGACCAACTTGCCGAACTCCCCGGGAGAATATCCACGCAGTTGCTCAACTGTTTTGATCCGGCACAACGACATAAAAGCGAGTAACAAAAGAATATGTACGCTGCGATAATATCCTTTTACCTCACCCAGCAGGGATTGAGCACCTTGAAGCAGACCGTTTGCAAGCAGTGCGGGAAGGCCGCAAAGAACTCCACCTTTAGGCACATCCAGGCAGGGCTCAAAACGGATAATTGCTCCGCTACTTTCCCCAAAGGCAGCAGCGAGACGATCATCTACTCTGGTACAGGCTGTCCCCAATTGCTCCGCGGCTTTGGTATCTAACGTATCACGGGATGATTTGGTTGAAACTGCAGGTGCGGGGGTGGGTTCTTTGAGCCGCCCGTCATTTATTGCTTTTCGGAGAGTGTCATATTTCACCCCAAGTTCTTTGGCGACTTCTGATCTGCTGTGGTGTTCGTCTAGTAACGATTGTGCCTTCGCAAGAACAGGCGGAGTGAGTACTGTCCCGCCTTGGCGGGCTGGACGAGGCTTGAAAAAACCTTCCACTCCTTCTTGACGAAGTTTGTTGACGGCTCGGATTACGTTTCTTTTAGGTACTCCGAAGGTTCGTATGATATCGACTTGCCGGCATCCTCCTGATTCAATAAGCTGGGCAGTAACGAGCCTGAACATACGTCGGTCATCAGCTCGATGTGAATAAACAGGGTGACCTCCCAAAAAATAGGTCCACTGCTGATCATCACGCCAAACTCCGACACGGCTGTTGATTTCTGTAGCGCCCATCGGAATACATGGTAAAATAATTTGCTGTTTCGTGGCACCTTCCTCCTCTTTGTTTTTTGGTAATTTCTATGAGAAAGGTGCCATTTTTCTTTTCCTTGGGCAAGTGTTTAGGTTCTGAGATTGTTCGGTGTTTTTCCCTTTGCATTTAAGGCAGTTGAGTCATAAACCCTGATATTAGGTTCAGAGCCCAGATCAAGAGTCCTGAAGGTGGGTTGGCCCGTTCGATAAGAACGATACAATCATCGATCTCGATGATGATATCCACCGTCGGTACCGGGTTGCGGCGGGCCACGGGGGTTCCGCACCGGGGGCAGGACTGCTGTGAATATCCCATGGTGACACTGTTGCTGCTACAGATCAAACAACGATTCAATTTGCGCCCAGTTCGCTACCCGGGGCAGGCAGTGGCCGGTATTGTTCCAGGGGTGTTCATAGACGATGGGGTTGAGCCCGGCCTCGGCCAGTTGCAGGCAGGTGGCGATACGATCATCGATAAAGTGTGTGAGGGCATGGGTGCGAATGAACTCTTCCTTGTTGTCATGATCACCGGTGGCCACCAGTTTGATGCGCCGACAGGTGGCGTCGTCGTAGTGGTGGCGCAGCCAGTCATGCACCGGCAGCGGGTCGGGGCGGGCGGTGATGATGGTTACCTCGCTCTGTCTGGCCATGCGGGTGATGGTGGCAACCGCCCCTTCCATGGGTTTGAGGCCGGTGCCGATCGAGTTCTCGAGAATATCGGTGAATATCTTGTCGATCACGGTGGCGGGAATATCGAGGTAGGTTTCAACCTTGAAGCTTTTGATATCTTCGAGCCGGATGTCGCAATAACCATGATCCTGGCAGGCCAGGCGCAGAAATGATTCGCCGATATCGGCGATCACCCCATCAAAATCAAAGCCGATGGCGTCCAGTGGAATTTTGGGTAAATCGTTTGTATACACGTCGCTGCCAGACCAGATGATTATTGGGTGACGATATCGCCGTTTTCAAGGATGACCTGATAGCGGTATCCTGCCCCAAAGTCCCGGTCGGCGGCAAGCGTTCCCTCGATGGTGACGATTTGCGATAGCTCAGCCGTATCCTGAGAGGTGATTACCAGATCATGAGTGTTCTGCATGGGGTTGCCGGTGCCGTCCTGGATATGGAGCCAGTTGCGGCCCATGATGTTGAAGTTTTGTTTGATTATCCGGCCACGTACCCGCACCGTGGAGCCGTCAAGCTCTTTTGCCTGAGTGAAAATCTCCTCCACCGTGTAACCGTTGGGGCCCGCTGCCTTGCTGACCTGCTCATCGATAAACGGGGCAATAGCTGCCTGGCTGCCGCCTGATACCGGACCGGGCACATCCACTGGTACATTTGACTGCGCCGCCCGGTTTTCGGCGGCCACCGCGGCGGCAAAGGAATCAACCTCGGTCTCTTCGGCGGGGGGTGGTTCGGCCCGGGCGGTGCCGCGATCAGTGATAATGCCGGGCGAGAAGGTTATGACGGCGAAGGTTCGATCCAGCCCCTGGCTGTAGAAATCAATCATCCGCATGCCCGGTTGAAGGGTGATGGGCGCTCCTTCCTCCACCGTTGTCTGGGGAATGGCAGCCCATACCGGGCCGGCCGCGGTGGAGAGGTGAAGATAGGTGTAGCGGCTGCTGTCAAAGCTTTCCAGTACCGTTCCCGACAAGGCCATAGGGGCCGCGGCCTGCCCGGAAGATGCGGTTTCCTGGGCATTTGTGCCGGTGGCGGTACATATCGCCAGCAAGAGAGTCAATAGTGTAATTCTAATCAACATATAGTGTTCTCCTGGTTAGTAACAAATTACCGTAAAAATTAACAACGACCATTGCTAAGGCAAGGGGTGGGGCAGGGCCTGGAGTACCACCAGCCCCATGGGAGCAACAGTGCAGGAGGCGCCTGTCCATATGGGGCGGGCATGCGCTGGGAAGACGAAATCACCGGGGCCGGCGGCGCCGGTATCGATGATTTTGTGCCAGCGCCATTTGCTATTGAATGGCGGCGTCTCGGGGATGATAAATGGTGCCGTGCCATCAGTCGCGCCGTTAAGCATGAGGTAGAATGCGCATTGGTCGCGGCCGTTATGGCCGGGGTCTAAGAGCATGAAGGCCAGGGTTCGGCAATCATCGGACCAGTCCTGGGTGGCCGGGTCCTGGCCATGCCAGGTGATGTGGGCACGCTCGGCGAGGAGATCATCCGCGATGGGAGAGAAAAACGAATCCAGGCGAAATATCGGATATTGGTTGCGCAGGGCAATGCATTGGCTGACAAAACGCAGCAGATCCTGGTTTGTTTCAACGTAGCGCCAGTCCAGCCAGCCTGTCTCGTTATCCTGACTCCAAGGGTTGTTGTTGCCGCCCTGTGTTTTGCCGAATTCATCGCCCGCGCTCAGCATGGGAATACCCTGGGAAAAAAGCAGCAGGGCCATGGCGGTGCGCATCTTTCGCCACCGCAGACGGCGCACCGCCGGCGGCGCCGGGTCGCCTTCGTGGCCGGAGTTGGAGCTGATGTTATTATTTTCCCCATCACGGTTGTCTTCGCCGTTGGCCCGGTTGTACTTGCGATCATAGCTCATCAGATCGTACAGGGTAAAGCCGTCGTGACAGGTGATGAAGTTGACCGAAGTCAGCGGTCCGCGATCACCCTTTTCATAGAGATCGGAACTGCCGGCCAGCCGCGTTGCCAGTGGCGCAATGGCTCCCTGATGACCGGCCAGAAAGCGCCGGACATCGTCACGATAACGGCCGTTCCATTCACGCCAGCGAGCGCTGTCCGAAAATGAGCCCACCAGATAGGCGCCGCCCGCGTCCCAGGCCTCGGCAATCAGTTTCGTGTCGGCCAGGAGCGGGTCTTCAGCGAGCAAATCGATCAATGGTGAGTCGGTCCGTATCTCGCCATTTCTGCCCCGGGCGAAGATGGCGGCGAGGTCGAATCGAAACCCGTCGATATGATATTCCACCACCCAATGGCGCAGAGCGTCCGCAATCAGTTGCGCCACCACCGGATGAGTGGTGTTGAGGGTATTGCCGCAACCGCTGAAATCAAGAGGCTCACCGGTTTCGGGGTGGTGTAGGTAGTAGGTTTTTTCGGCAAGACCATAGAGGCAGAACGGATGGTCTCGTTTCTCGCCGGTATGGTTGAAGACCAGATCGAGGTAGACCTCGATGCCCGCCTCATGCAGACGGCGTACCATCTCCTTGAACTCGTTGCAATAATTGTCGGGATCGGCGGCAAAACCAGGTTTTGGAGCGAAAAAACTCAGCGGGTTATAACCCCAGTAATTTACCAGGGGGGCGCCGGTGTCCGGGTGGGTGAAGGGACAGTCGTTTTCGTCCCACTCGGTTACCGGCATCAGCTCCACCGCGCTTATCCCCAGCTGTTTGAGATACCCTATTTTTTCACATAACCCCGCGTAGGTGCCGGGATATTGCACCGCCCCACTCCCATGGATGGTAAAGCCGCGGACATGCAGTTCGTAGATAACAATCTCTTCGGCCGGGGTTTGCAGCGGACGGTCGTCCTGCCAGTCAAAGGGGGGGCGGGTATCCACCATGCAAACCGGCGCCCGGCCGAATCGGGCCGGTTGCCGCCAGCGCCGCGGCGCCACCTGGTGGGCATAGGGATCCATGAGAATAGCGGGTTGCGGCCTGTCCCTGGTCTCAACCCGGTAGCCGTAGTAAAGCGGCAGGTGTGGTGCATGCAGGCTGAGGTGGTAGATATCACCGGTTTTATTGAAAGCCGGGTCATAGACAAACTCGGCAGGGGGCGCGTCAATATCGGTGGTGATCACCAGGCTCACTCGTTGTGCGTTGCGGCAAAACAGTGCAAAGTTGATTATCTCACCATGTCGGCTTGCCCCCAATGGCTGAGGAGTGCCGGCGCCGGCGACCGTGATGGATTGGGCGGACATTTGGCTAATCGTTATTACAATTCTTTGATGTTCTGATTATGGCGTTGTCATGCTGTTAAGCTAATACAATTTTTCCAGTGTGCCCTGATCAGCATCTAAAACAGAAGGGAGCCGTGAAAAATGAGGATATTCGTCCACCATCGAAGCGAGCGAAAAATATTACCGCGGACATAGCGGCAATGCCGCCGGGATACCATGTATCGAGTGGCGGAGAGGTGTGGTGAAAAGACCATTTTGCAGGTTTCCCGGAACATCCAGAGGGGGAATGTGATATGGATATGCATCACCGGTTGCAGGTCGGCGACACCGTTGTCAGCTCAATAGACTGGGACATGACGCCGGAGTTGACGTTTGGCACCTTTGAGTCGTGGGGCGGAGTTGAACGAATTCGCTCCAGCGATGAGCGAGTCTACTATTTCTATGTTGACAATTGGGGAGAATCTCCCCGCCTCTACCTGATGGAGCGCGGCGTCAAACATGCCCGGATCATGGCGGAGATCGACGCTCCAGAGAGTCTGCTGCGCGCCTGTGTGGACGGTCAGGGTGAAGTGGCTTTTTATGATCAGAGCTTTGCCATCGATGAACCGGTACGCCGGTGGCTCATCGAACATGTTCTTGAGGGCGGCGACGGCAGTCTTGTCAAGCCGCTGGAGGAAGTTTCCGCGGCCGAGGACATGGGGCCGCGCCTGCCTCCATGGGATGGACTGGCCGATGCCGGAGACCTGCTCGTTCTGCCCAGTGCGCCTGAGGTGCTCACCGATGAACAGGCGGCTGCCGTGATCCGGGAGTATAACTTTTTTGATACCGAAACCAACCCGGCCGGAACCTTCACCAATCATCTTCATGATGCGGGCGAGCAGCTCATCGTCGATCAACGTACCGGGCTCATGTGGCAGCGGGCCGGCATCGATATCACCTCCATTCGCTCCATGCACCTGAAAATCGCCGCGCTCAACACCGATGGTTTTGCGGGATTCAAGGACTGGCGCCTGCCAAGCCTGGCGGAGGCCATGTCGCTGCTGGCCCCCCATAAAAATGATAAGGGCTGCTACATCGACCCCAATTTCTCCCGCGAGCAGCCCTTTATCTTCGTGGCCGCCCGGCGCAGTCCGGGAGGGTACTGGTTTGTCGATTTCAAACAGGGACGGGCCTTCTGGTCCTCAGGCTCCATTCCCGGCGGATTCGGCCGGTTGTGTCGCAGTCTTGCATAGCGGTCCGGCGGTGTTTCAATTCGTCTGAAGGGAACCTTGAAATGGGACTGCGGAAAGGTGACAATTTGTCTTGACTTGCCCCGGTAATCCGCGCACTATCGCGGCGTGCAGGGTGCAATGAAACGGAAACAGGGGTGATGGGATAATTTATGGGAAATGATTTTCAGATTCGCTTCGCCGATCGCATGAAGCAGTTACCGCCCTATCTCTTCGGCATGATCAACAAAATGACCATGGAGAAGCGGTGGCAGGGCGATGATGTCATTGATCTGGGCATGGGTAATCCCAGCGATCCGGCGCCTGGCCCGGTAACCGAAAAGCTGCGGGAAGTGGCGGCCGACCCCAAGAGCCATCGCTACCCGGTGGCCGGCGGCATGAAAAACCTCAAGCGTGAAATCGCCCTCTATTACCAGCGCAACTACGGTGTCGGCCTGGATGGCGACGATGATGTGATCTGCACCATCGGCTCCAAGGAGGGGATCTCCCATATCTGCCTGGCCCTGCTTGGCCCCGGCGATACCGTGCTGGTGCCGGCGCCCTCCTTTCCCATTCATGTCTATGCGGCGGTGATTGCCGGCGCCAACGTGCTGCGCATCCCGCTGAGTACCGAGGATGAGTTCATTGCCCATATCGTCTCCATGTGCAAATCGCTCTACCCAGGGCCCAAGTTGTTGATGCTCAATTTCCCCCACAATCCAACCGGTACCCTGGCCAGCAAAGAGTTCTTCCGCGAAGTGGTGCGGCTGGCGAAACGATACCATTTCATGGTTATCAATGATTTCGCCTATGCCAAAATCACCTTTGACGATTATGTTGCGCCCAGTTTTCTCGAAGTAGACGGGGCCATGGATGTCGGCGTTGAGTTCGGCTCCTTTTCAAAATCCTACAACATGGCGGGCTGGCGCCTGGGTTATTGTGTCGGCAATACAGAGATTATCAAAGGATTGTCCCAGATAAAGGGATATTACGATTACGGCATCTTTTCCGCCATCCAGGTTGCCGGTATCGTTGCCATGCGTGACTGTGACACCGAAATATCGGCGCAGGCAAACATCTATCGGCGCCGCCGCGACGTGCTCTGTGAGGGGTTGGAGCGGATGGGCTGGTCGGTTCCCGTGCCCAAGGCCGGCATGTTTGTCTGGACGCCGATCGCCGCCCCGTATGACCAGATGGGATCGATCAGGTTCGCGGTGGAAATGATGCGGCGGGCCAACGTGGCGATGGCCCCGGGCGCCGGTTTTGGTGACGAGGGCGACGGCTATCTGCGGCTTGCCCTGGTGGAAAACGAAAACCGGATCCGCCAGGCCCTCAAGCAGATGCGCCAGAGTCTGCGCGATATTGATAAGGAGATGGAGACAGGCGCCTTTGATTTTGACCTGAAGCCCGTTTTTTAAGGGTGCGATACGCCGCATCCACTACACCAGAAAGTGAACACTATGACGGATGACGCCCGCGTCGGTATGACGCTTAACTACCTCGTTGACGTAAGTTGCGAAAAACATGGTGATCTTGGTGCCATCGGCATGGCCGGCGAGACTCCGCTTACCTATCGTCAATTGTATGAGCGTATCTGCGCCATGGCCAATCAACTGCTTGCCGACGGCGCGGGCAAGGGTGATCACATTGCTATTCTGGCATCAAATTCGCACCACTGGGCGGTGGCCTACTTGGGCCTGGTGCGCATCGGTGCGGTGGCGGTACCAATCCTGCCTGATTTGCCGGAGGCCGACGTTCATCACATCCTCACTGAAATGAAGGTGAAAACCATTTTCACCACCGCCCAGCAGATCGAAAAGCTCTACGAGATGGGAGAGGATCGCCCCGAACGGATTATCACTTTGGACGATCATGCCGAGTCCGGCGAAGTCCTTACCACCATCTCTTTTTCCGCTTATATGGAAACGGCGCTCGCGGCGTATCGTGAGCGTATTGAGCAGGAAAATCCACCTGATTTTCCAGAGGTGGCGGAGGATGATCTCGCCTCGATTCTCTATACTTCCGGAACATCGGGGTTTTCCAAGGCGGTTATGCTCACCCATAAGAATCTTACCGCCAACGCCTATGCCCTGCCCACTTTAATGGATATTGGTCCGGGCAGCGTATTTCTCTCCATCTTGCCAATGTCGCATACCTATGAGTTTACCGCCGGCTTTATCCTGCCGCTGATCATCGGCGCCCGCATTGCCTATGCCGGCAAAACTCCGACGCCTGCCATCCTGCAGAACCTCTGCGGCCACGAAAAGCCACACATGATGTTTGCCGTGCCCCTGGTTCTGGAGAAAATCTATAAAAAGCGGGTGTTGCCCAAGGTGGAAAAAAGCACGGTGATGCGGCTACTTTACAAAACGAATTTCACCAGGCGCTACATCAACAGAAAAATCGGTGCCAAGTTGAAGGAATTTTTCGGCGGTAATCTGCTGATGATGGGCATTGGCGGCGCCGCACTCAACCCCGAGGTGGAGCAGTTTCTGGTCGAGGCCAAATTTCCCTATCTCATTGGTTATGGTCTCACCGAGGCCTCGCCGCTGATAGCCGGCGGCCCCTTTGGTGACCCGACCATTGCCCTTGGCTCGGTTGGAAAACCAATTCCCGGCGTGCAAGTCAAAATCGATGAACCCGACCCGCGCACCGGCGTTGGTGAGATTCTCGCCCGCGGACCCAACATTATGCGCGGCTACTACAACGATGAGGAGGCTACCGCTGAGACCATCACCGCTGACGGCTGGCTCAGCACCGGCGATCTGGGGGTAGTCGACAAGTCGGGTAACCTGCATGTCAAGGGCAGGTGCAAGAACGTGATCGTCATGTCAAGCGGGGAAAATGTCTACCCCGAGCCCATCGAGCATAAGATCAACTCATACCAATGGGTGGCGGAATCGCTGGTGCTGGAAAACAACGGCCGGCTCGATGCCTGGATATACCCGGATTACGAGGTTATTGATGAGTTGACGGCGGGGCAGACGGAATCTCAACGGCGGGTATTTCTCCACGAGCTTCTGGAAACCATGCGTCATGAGATAAATACGCAGCTTGCCGTAACCTCAAAACTGGCCAAGGTATTTGAGCGGCGCGAACCATTTATCAAGACCGCTACCCATAAGATCAAGCGCTATCTCTACGACGGTCACGCCAAGATTTCATGATGGTGGGCAAAGCTCTCTCTTATATGGGCAAAAACATCGCGGCAACCCCCATCAATGGGGTGATGATGGCGCCGAGTCCGCCGGTCATGAGCAGCACCAGCAAGATGATAAATCCGTAGCGCTCAAATGAGTCATACGTTCGCGCCAGATTTTCCGGCAGCAGGCCGCTGACGATGCGGCTGCCGTCCAGGGGCGGAATGGGAAGCAGATTCAGCACGCACAGCACCAGGTTGATGATAATGCTGAACTGCACCATTTGGCTTATCGGCGCGAAAAAGAAAGAGAATCCGGGTAGCCCCGAGAGCGCCGGAGCCACCATAAAGAGCAGACGATAGAGGATGGCACTGATGAAGGCCAGGGCGAAATTGGTCATCGGACCGGCCAGTGCCACCCAGAGCATCCCCTGACGGGGATTGTGAAAGTAGGCGGGATTTACCGGTACCGGTTTGGCCCATCCGAAGCTGACAAAGAGAAAAACCAGGGTGCCGATGGGATCAAGGTGCTTGAGCGGGTTGAACGTCAGCCTCCCTTCCTGTTTGGCGGTGGGATCACCCAGCCGGTATGCCACGTAGCCATGGGCATACTCATGCATGGTGAGGGCCATCAGCAGGACCGGCAGGCCGATTATGATTGCATCGATGGAACGCATTGATGGGTATTTATCTCCTTAAAAATTATACATTTTTTTAATAGAGTAAGCATCTGCCACCATTGCTGCAACGTGCTGCTTCACCTGGAGTGCGGCACCGTGAAGTGATGTTCAATAAAGGTTCGTTCATCGTCCAGTGAACTGGTGACCCCGTCAAGCCGCGCCGCCAGCAGCGAATCGAGCATCTGCTTGAATTCGGGGCCGGGGGCAAATCCCATCCTGATCAAATCACTGCCACTCAACAGCGGGCTTTCGTAACGCAGGCTGGTGACAAAGAGTGACACCGCCTTTTTAATCTCCTGTTTACGGGCAATGGCCATTACATAGAGCAACCCTTCAATGCGCAGATCTTTGAGCAACTCGTAAATCTTGCTTGGGCTCAGGTGCGGATGGCGCGCGAAAACATGGGCGATACGCTCTCCTTTTTGTTTTTCCTCAAGCAGCATTGCCATGGTCTTGGGCGGTAGTCTGAACCGTTTGCAGAAACCGGCAAGAACGCGATCCGGTGAGCGGCTCATCACGGCCAGCAAATAGACCGCCCACTGTTCGTACTGGTCTTCCAGATAGAGCAGCTTGAACCAGGTGAGCGCCTGCTGGGTCTGTCTCAGGATGTGGCGAAACCGCCGATCGAGTTTGAGGTGCGGTTTGAGATCGGGCCATAAAAAGAAAAACAGGCCGAACTCGGCGAGCTGCTCCAGGGCGCCGGTGGCATGCTCCTCGTCGAGCAGGATTTTGAGCTCGCTAAAAAAGCGCGGGTCGTCATCCTTGCCGAAGAGGTTCATTTTTACCGCGTTACGGATCAGCCGTTCGGTATGTTTGGCGATGACAAAGCCCATCCGCTGCTGGAACCTGATCGCCCGGAAAATGCGGGTGGGGTCGTCGACAAAACTGAGGTTGTGCAGCACCTTGATGGCACGCTGCTTGAGGTCGTTCTGGGAGTTAAAAAAATCAATGAGCAGTCCGAAGTGGGCTGGATTGAGCTGCATGGCCATGGCGTTGATGGTGAAATCACGGCGATAGAGGTCGAGTTTTATGGAAGAGAGTTCGACGGTGGGCAGCGCCGCCGGGTATTCGTAATACTCCAGCCGGGCGGTAGCCACATCGAGCTTCATCTCATCGTTTAAGATGACGGTGGCGGTGCCGAATCGCTCATGTTCTCGTACCCGCCCTCCCAGCCGTTCGGCAAGCTGTCTGGCAAAGGTGATACCATCTCCTTCCAGGACGATATCGAGATCGATGGTCGCCTTCTTAAGCAGCAGATCACGGACAAAGCCGCCCACCACGTAGCAGTGGGCGCCTGTTTCATCGGCAACCGCACCCACTTTCTGCAGCAGTTCGATGATGTCCAGGCTGATATGGGCGTTGAGCAGATGAAGCAGGTTGCGGTTGCGCTCAAAAGAAGGAAAGTCAGCCTCATGAAGGAGATCTCTGGGCAGATTGGCGGGGTCGTTGACCAGGTGGTTAAGCAGGTCGGTGCGGGTGATGATGCCTTTCACCTCCCGGTCATGGATAATGGGAATCAGCCGCTGTCGATGTTCGATGATGATGTCCTGAATATCGGCGCGGGTGGCGTTGAGAGACAATACCTCGACATCGGTGGCCATGAAATCCTGCACCGGCAGGCTGCCCAAATCATGTTTGATGGCCCGTTCTACCATCTGCCGGGAGATAATACCGCTCACCACCGGCATTCTGCCATCGGCGTCCTGGGCCGGGATCACCGGAATGGCGTTGATGCTGTAACGAGTCAGGAGGGTTTCGGCATGATACACGGTGGCCGCCTCGGTGATGGTAATGGCCGGTGCGCTCATCATTTCCCGGGCGATGGCGGGTGGGCGGATATGACGATGGAGGCTGGCCATCAGCATTTCCCGTACCTGCACCGTGGTTATCTGGGAAAAGGTGGCGGCCGCCGCCGAAGCGTGGCCGCCTCCCCCCAGTTCACGGGCAATGGCGCCGACGTTGACATCGGGAATGCGGCTGCGGGCAATGAGATAGGTTTTGCCGGCCATGGCGACAATGGCGAAAATGGTGTCCATATTCTCCATCACCATGAACCGATTGACGATCAGGGCGAAGTCGTCCACGTAGTGGGGCAGGGACAAGGTGGCCACCACCACGGCAACGTCTTCGATGGTGACTTGTTCGGCGCTTTTCATCAACTCTCCCAGCCAGCTCACCTGTGGACTGGTGAGATCGTGGCTGATGAATTGGCTGACCACCTCGAGCTTGGCCCCGCACTCCACCAGTCCGGCGGCCACGCGCAGGTCGTCGGCGGTGGTGGTGTTGTGGGTAAGCGAGCCGGTATCCTGGTATATCCCCAGGGCAAAAATGGTGGCCTCGTCGCTGCTTATGGGAAGGTTTGCAGCCAGGATCTGCTCCACCACCAGGGTTGTGGTGGCGCCCACGTCGCGAATCCAGCTCTGATCGGCTGTTAGTCCGCCTTCGCTGATCGGGTGGTGATCAAAGATGTGGACGGTGATACCGGGGTTATTAAGACAGGCGGCCAGCGGGCCCAGCCGTTTTTTTGACTGGGTGTCGACTATGACCAGGGTGTCCACCGCCGCCATGTCCAGTTGCGCCGGCTTCAGAAATTCGTAGCGATAGAGCAGGTCGTGAGAGATGAACTCGCGCACTGAGCGTTCCTGAGAGCCGGGAAAGACGAGGGCGGCGTCTT
This sequence comes from Desulfofustis sp. PB-SRB1, assembly GCA_016722945.1. Classification (GTDB taxonomy): domain Bacteria; phylum Desulfobacterota; class Desulfobulbia; order Desulfobulbales; family Desulfocapsaceae; genus PB-SRB1. The sequence continues at coordinate 193,045 of JAEQMT010000010.1, forward strand.
CATAGAGCTTGCCGGCCGCGATCATGGCGGCAAGGCCGTCAAAATCGGCGTTTATATGAGTGGCGATAATGCGCATGTTCCTCTTTTGTAGACGGGGCTGCTCATAGTAGCGTACCGGTGCACTGCCACCCTGCGCGGTCGGCAGTGGCGGGTTACTGACTATAGCGGCGGATGACCGGCCATGCAACGACCAAGCTTAACCGCGCGGATGAAAGGCGCGATGCGCTGATTTCAACCGATCCTCATCCACATGGGTATAAATCTGGGTGGTGGCGATATCGGCGTGGCCAAGCATCATCTGTACCACGCGCAGGTCGGCGCCGCCGGCCAGCAGGTGGGTGGCAAAGGAATGGCGCACCATATGCGGTGATATGGGTTTGCGGATCCCTTCGCGGCGTGCCCGTGCGCTGATTATCTGCCAGAAGCGCACCCGGCTCATGGGGGTTGCCCGGGTTGTGATGAAGAGGTATCGGCTTGGTCTGTTTTTCAGCAGAGAGGGCCGGCCGCGGCAAAGATAATCAGCCAGGGTGGAGTGCGTTTTTGCGCCAAACGGCACCATCCGCTCCACATCACCCTTGCCGATGACGCGCAGATATCCACTGTCCAGCCGGACATTGGCCAGCTCCAGACTGATCAGCTCCGACACCCGCAGACCGGTTGCATATAACAGCAGCAGCATGGCGTGATTCCGCAGTTCAAGAGGGGTGGCGATGGGCGGCGGCGTCAACAGCCGATCGATCTCGGTTCTGCTTAACGCCTTGGGCAGGGTTCGCCCGCTCTTCGGCAAATCAACCGTGGCAAACGGATTGGTGGTGATGTGGCGGTTGCTGGTGAGATAGCAGAAAAACGAATTGAGGGCCGAGATGCGCCGGGCGTTGCTTCGGTTCGAGATATTGTTCAGTCGGGCGGCAGTGAGGAAGCGGTGAATGATAGTGAGGTCGATCTCGCTGATGGAACCGATCCCCTGCTCCCGGCAAAACAGCCCAAACGCGTTGATATCGCTGGCGTAGGCGGTGCAGGTGTTGTCGGAGAGGCCGCGCTCGGCTCTCAGGTGGTTAAGGTAGCACTCAAGCAGCGGCTCGAGCGAATGTTGCAGGTTGGCGGTGATGTGCGGTCAGAAAAACGGTGGGATTCAATACGCCATGCCGGGTGCTCGGCGCCCTACATCGCTCGCCGCAGCCGGTTGAATTTGCGCAGTTTGCGGCGCGCCTCGGCCTGTTTACGACGTTTCTTGATGCTTGGTTTTTCGTAGTACTCGCGGCGTTTGAGTTCGCGCTTCATGCCGTCTATCTGCAATTTCTTTTTCAACTGACGGATGGCGTATTCAAGGTCGCCTCTGACTTCGACTTCGATCATTGTTTCTCCTCAAGCGTTGTTGGATAACTTTATCAGACGTAGCCCCCCATAATAAATAACAGCGAACTAATACGCAAGGAATTTTCTCCTCTGATATCTTCCTATCTGGGAAAACGAGGAAGAAAAACTTGGTCTGTCCTTTATTCTCTTCTCTGCCCCTATCTCAACGACCACCTGGGCATCCCCCAGAAGATCATGAGCGACAACGGCGCCATCGTCTGGGCCGCCACCTATGAGAGTTTCGGCAGCGCCACAATCACCACCGCCACCATCACCAACAACCTGCGCTTCCCCGGCCAATACTTTGACAGCGAATCAGGATTACATTATAACTGGCACAGATTCTACGACCCCGAAAACGGGCGGTATATCTCTGCTGATCCGATTGGGCTTACCGGGGGGATTAATTTGTATGGGTATGCTCATAAGAATACGGTAAACTGGGCTGACCCAGATGGGTTAAGATGTATAACAATTGGGTATGAGAAACGTTCATGGAAAGTAGTGAGTACTGGTGATCCAGTGTGGAAACATGTTAGCACTGTATTTAGCGATGGCTGGGCGCATGGAACATCATTTTGGAAAATTATAGTGGACCCCAAAAATGGGACAGCAAATTAAGTTATTTTTCTCACCATAACGGGGATACTGAAAAATGACAGAAAAAAGGCTCAGGACCTACACCGGAGAGGTAGGGGGTCGGAGAGGTAGGGGGTCAAATCTCGATCCTTGACACTGATCAATAAAGAGATCATCGGCGCAGTCCGGTGTAGCGGCTGATTGGTCTCCTTCAGGGCAAATATCGCTCTATGTCCAATGCTCCATGGAAAACTCCTAAGATATCGATATAATTACCGCTGATTATGTAAGCAATGCGGTAATGGCCATAAAGGAGAATGCGGATATCTCCTTCCGGTTCTTCACGGTATTTATGGCCGAGCTGGGGAAAATCACCCAACTTCTGAGCCTTGTCATAGATGCCGGAAACGACTTTTTCGGCAGCGGTGGGATTATCTTCTGATATGTACTCATAGATCTCTTTCAGCCATTGTTCGGCTTCATGGGACCATCTTATTTTTGCCATGATCTTATCCGGTTGGCCATCTCGCTGTTTGAAATCACCCGACCAGATCTCAGATCTTCCAGCCCACGGTCAACCATTCTGGAAAAGGCCAACTCTCTTATGATCTCATCATACGTTGCATCTTCCGGCTGGGCCATAACAACCTCAGTAATTTTTTCCTTTATAGTCTGTGACTGCATAATGTCGTTATCCTTTTTTTAAATGTGCGGCGCAGGGAGAAAGAATGGGGTAAGATCTCGATTGACCTGGCTGCGTTACCGGACTGTAGTCCTCTCCATTGCACGGATAAAAGTTGCGGCGTCAACGATCTGAATGGTGTGAAAATGCTTCAGAGAAAGGAGGTGGCTGTCGCCGGAGACGACATAATTTGCCTTTGCCTCCAGGGCACAGCCGAGAAACTTATTGTCGTCGGGATCTTCAACGATTCTGTCAGTCTTGTATCGATCCTTGGTCACGATAAATGCTTTTTCACGAATCAGCTCCAAGACTCCGATCCTTTCTTACGGTTTAAGTCGAAGCTGTTTCTGAATATACACCTTCTGCAGCGTTTCTCCGATCTCTTCAAGAATCTCCTCGGAAACAACCAGCTCAAATGCTCCGGAAAGCCAGAGTTGCTGAAATTTGGCAACCAAACCATAGGAAGAGAAAAGACCGCTGATGAATAGGTTGGTGTCGAGTACTGCTCTAATGGGCTGCTTTTTTCCCACTGCGGACTTCCTCAACAGCCTTATATACTATCTGCAGTATGTCGTTTTCTGAATAGTCTTTGTTTCTTGAACGAAGGCAATCAAGGGTGGCCTGCATCCTTGTTTCCCACGGCTCATTCTGGCCATTAGGCTTGATGACACTTTCCACTTTGCTTTTTATCAGTAATGCATCGATCATATTTTTAATCATCGTCTTGTTCTCTACAGACATGTTCTCGACCTCTTTGAATTTCTCAAAAAGCTCTAAATCTTTCAGCTGACTTATCCCGTCGAGCGGTGCATTGTCAAAAATCAAGTAATCTGATGTAACTCCTAGCGCTTGAGCTATCTTGCGGAGCGTATCGGCCGTTGGCTCAACCTTTCCGTTCTCATACTTGCTCAGCAGTTTGCAGTGAACACCTGAGAGCCGTTCAAGGGCGAGTTGGGATAACCCCTTTTCATTTCTCAGTCTTTTCAGCTTTTCTCCGATAGTCATAAAGCCCTCCTTCGTTTGTACGAACTATAACACAGCACGACAAAATTGGCTTCAGCTCTATTGGTGCAAAACTCACCACGGTACCAGGTTGATGGCTTCACTACCCCGGCGAGATATCGAAGCGTCCTGCTCTTCTGCCATATCTTCCCGGCACAAACCATATCGGCAACACCACGGAAGTGGTGAGCCATCGATATCTGCGAGACCACGAACATCCGCGAGGAAGGGGGGCAGATCTAGATTCTTAACAATTAATCTCATGGGAATGATTTCTTCTTTTTCCCTCACGTCAGGAAAAGCAAAGCCGGAACGGACATTTTTTCTTTAAACGCTCAGCCTGCTTGCCCCCTGTTTTTTAGAAACTCTTCTGATAAGATTTCGCCTGGAGCTATGGGTTCAAATTTTTTCATGTAAGGGACTCTTTCTATTGGGGAAAGATCTTACCTGGGTTCAGAATGTTGTGCGGGTCAAAGAGCTTTTTAATCTGCTTCATCACCGCCATGGTTTCGGCGTTTACCTCCATGGCCAGATAGGGCGCCTTTGACAATCCGATACCGTGCTCACCGGACAGGGTTCCACCCAACCCAATGGCTTTTTCGAACACCTTTTTTTTGGCTACCGCGGCCCGCTGCATCTCGTCCGGGTCGTCGCGGTCGAGCATGATGTTGACGTGGATATTGCCGTCTCCGGCATGGCCGAAACTGAGCATGATAAGATCAAGCTCAGCGCTCAGCGTTTCGATCTCGGCAACCAGCTCGGGGATTCGTGAGCGGGGCACGGCCACATCCTCGCTGATCTTGTGCGGTTTGAGCTTGAAGCAGGCCGGTGAGATTGCCCGGCGGGCCTGCCACAGATGATCTATCTCTTCTCGGTTGACGGCATGGGTAACGGCAAATCCATCTTCCTGGGCCAGCAACTCCCGCAGCCGCGCCACCCGTTCCCGCACCACCGACTTTTCTCCGTCGATCTCTACGATCAGCATGGCCTGGGTGGTTGACGGTGGTGGCGAACTCATCATGTCGGCGACGATTCTGATGGCGGTTTTGTCCATATATTCCAGGGTGCACGGACTGATTCCGGCGTTCAGAATCCTGGCCACCAGGCCGGTGGTGCGAGCCAGCGAGGAAGAGCTCAGCAGAAAGGTCTCCTTGTGTGGCGGCAGCGGCAGCAACCGAACAATGAGCTTGGTAATGATGCCCAGGGTGCCCTCGGAACCGATGAAGAGCCGGGTCAGATCGTAGCCGACAACGGATTTTTCGGTGCGTGCCCCGGCATTGATGATCGATCCTGAGGGCAAGACCACTTCCAGGCCGATGATATAATCCTTGGTGACCCCATATTTTACCGCCGAGGGACCGCCCGCGCATTCAGCCGCGTTGCCGCCGATGGTGCAATAGCTCAAACTCGCCGGATCGGGCGGATACATGAGGCCGAGGCGGCCCACCGCTTTTTGCAGATCACCGGTGACCACGCCCGGCTCGACGATGCCGATCTGATTGTCGGCATCGATTTCGATAATCTTGTTCATTCCGGCCATGGCCATGACGATGCCGCCGGCAACGGGCACGATGCCGCCGGTCATGCCGGAGCCGGCGCCGCGCGGCACCACCGGAATGCGATGATGAGAGGCGCGCTCCATAACACGGCTCACCTGTTCGGTAGATTGGGGGAAGACAATCGCATCGGGCAGATGGGTGACGTTGGAGCCGTCGTAGGAGTAGCAATGGCGGTCCTCGGTGTTCGTGGTTACTCGATCATCTCCGAGGATGGCGGAAATATCGGCAATACAGCGGCTCAGACTTGCGGGGTTGATCATTTCTCGATAGGGTGGAAGTCAGGGTTATTATTATGATATACTTACCATAATCAAGAACCGGCGCCGACGCCAGTGACACTGGAGAAGCGGGCGTGTTTTCTTTTTCAACGGGGGTGGAGAAATGGCTCATAAAAAGATGACCATCGGCCTGCTGGCCGGAGGAAAATCGGGCGAGCGCGAAGTGTCGCTCAGCGGTGCCGCGATATGTGCCGAGGCCCTGGACTCGGCGCGCTTTGATGTTCGTCGCTACGATCCCGCCACCGATCTGGCGGCCCTGGTGCACGACGCCCATCTGCTGGATTTTGTCTTTATTCTGCTGCACGGCAGGTTCGGTGAAGATGGTTCGGTGCAGGGGTTGCTGGATCTGCTTGGCGTTGCCTACCAGGGGGCGGGCATTCTCGGCTCCGCCCTGGCCATGGATAAGCATGTGGCCAAAACCCTGTATCAAAGCGCCGATATCCCGGTGGCGCCGTGGCGGACGATTCGGCGAGGAGATACGGTGGATGACGCCGGCATCGCTGCCGAATTCGGCCTGCCGGTGGTGATTAAGCCGGTACGGGAAGGCTCCAGCCTGGGGTTGACCATTGCCGGAACCGTCGACCAAATTCTGGCGGGAATCGAGCAGGCCCTTGCCATCGATGAACGGGTTATGGTGGAGCGTTATGTCAGCGGTCGGGAAATTACCGTGGGCGTGCTGGGCAACAGCGCCCCTGAGCCGCTGCCGGTCATCGAGATTATTCCCGGCGATGACTATGAATTTTTCGATTATAACGCCAAGTACCTGCCGGGTGCATCGCAGGAGATCTGTCCCGCCGATATCGATCCGGAACTGCGAGACGCCGCCCAGCGGTATGCCGTCACCGCCCACCAGGTGCTGGAGTTGACCGGTTATTCACGTACTGACATGATCATCGATGAGGATAACCGTATCGTTGTTCTGGAGACCAATACCATTCCCGGCATGACCCAGACCAGCCTCTTTCCCCAGGCGGCTCAAGCCTATGGCCTGGATTACGGAGCGATGCTGGAGCGGTTGATCGAACTGGGGCTGGAGGCCCATGGGGAGCAGCAAAAGAGGGCGTAGTGTCTTGCCGGCGTCAGGTGATGTGCCGTCGTCCGAGGCTGATGGTGCATCATGGTAATGGTGAAGCAGGGAGGGGCAGCAATGGTTGAAAACGAGTGGCGTATAGAAAACCCGGGCGGTTCCCAGCGCGTTATCGTCACCAAGGATCTGCCCGGTGAGCACTGGCTGGAGGTGCTTAAGGCGGCCGATTGCCGGGTGGAGATTTGCACATCTGATACAATTCTGACCAGGATGCAAATCATTGATGCGATCGGCAATTCCTGCGACGGCGTCATCGGCCAGCTGACCGAAGCGTGGGGGGAAGAGTTATTTATCATACTGAATGCGGCCGGCGGCAAGGTCTACAGCAATTACGCGGTAGGTTATAACAATATAGACATTGAGGCCGCTACCGCCGCCGGCATTGCCGTGGGCAATACCCCCGGGGTGCTTACCGAGACCACTGCCGAGATGGCCGTTGCCCTGACCCTTGCCGCTGCCCGAAGGGTGTGTGAAGCGGAACGGTTCCTGCGGGCCGGGCGCTACCAGGGATGGCTGCCGAACCTCTTTGTGGGCGAACTCTTGGAGGGTAAAACGGTGGGGATCATCGGGGCCGGACGAATCGGCTCCGCCTATGCGATGATGATGGTCAAAGCGCATAATATGAACGTGTTATACTGCGATGTGAACGCCAATGTCGAGCTTGAGAAAGCGGTTGCCGCCTACAGCGAATTTAACCAGAGCCAGGGCGGCATGCCGTTGCGTTGCACCCGCTGCCTGAACGTGGAAGATCTGCTGCAACAGGCCGACTGCGTATCCGTTCACACCCTGCTTGATGACTCAACCTATCATCTGATCGATGCTGATCGGCTGGTCATGATGAAAGAAAACGCTATCCTGGTGAACACCAGCCGGGGACCGGTGATCGACGAGGCGGCCTTGGTGGCGCACGCCCGTACCCACCCCGATTTCCGGGCCGGGCTCGATGTGTTTGAGCATGAGCCGGCGCTTGCCGACGGCCTCACCGAGTTGGACAATATCGTCGCGGTACCGCATATTGGTTCGGCAACCCAATGGACCCGTACCGGCATGGCCTCGCTGGCAGCCTGCAACGTGGCCGCCGTGTTGCACGGATACCCGGTATGGAACAAAGACGATTTTCTCGAATACCTCAGCTTTCCGGTTCCGCAGGCAGTGCCCTCCATTATCAACGCCGAGGCTCTGGGCCTTGCCATGCTTCCGTAAGCATGCAAGAAGGCCGGAGCCTGAAGCGAAAACAACCTCGGAATTAGTCGTGACCGTAAAGCCCGGCGTCCTTCTTACGTTTGTATTGTTCATCGTTCTGGCGGCGGTCGGCGGGTGCGGACCGCCCTATGAAACCGATACAGACAAACTGTTCGGCGATGTTGTACCGCTTTCCGGCAGCTATGAAGTAGCCGGCCAGCCTGTCTATTACGTGCAGACGGGCAATCCCGATGGGGCTGCGGTTATCTTCATTCACGGCACCCCCGGTTCGTGGGAGGGGTACGGAGTATTTCTCGCCGATGAAAGACTGCAAGGATCCTTTCGCCTGATCGCCGTTGACCGGCCCGGCTTCGGCAGCGCGGCCGATCAGCAGCTTGAGTTATCCCTGCAAAAACAGGCCGAACTGTTTCACCCGTTGTTGGAAGGCGAAAAAGGGCAATGTCGGCCCATTGTGGTGGGCCATTCCCTGGGGGCGCCGGTGGCGGCTCGCATGGCCATGGATTTCCCGGACGAGGTGGGAGGAGTGCTGCTGATCGCCCCGTCTCTTGATCCGGATCTGGAGCAACCGCGTTGGTACAATCATCTTGCCGAGTGGCGGTTAGTGCGCTGGGTTCTGCCGGAGGTGATGGAGCGGGCCAACGATGAGGTGTTCGCCTTGCCCGATGAATTGCGCGCCATGGTGCCGCTCTGGTCTTTTATAAGCGTGCCCGTCACCCTGATTCAGGGTAACAAGGACAAGCTGGTATCCCCCGCCAATGTCGAGTTTGCCGAAAGTATGCTGCCGGGTGAAACCCTGCGCACGGTGCGGGTGGCCGAGGCCGGCCACTTCATCCTCTGGAAGCAGCCGGAACTGATCATCGAAGAACTCATCGCTCTGGCAGATCGCTGCGTGAATTACTAGCGCAATCCTCACCAGCCCAGAAAAGGTATGAGTATTTCCCTGTAGCGCGTTGCCATGCCTTTGCTGAATGACAGACCGCGGAGGCTGCCTGCAACGATTGCAAGAGCATTGACGATGGTGCCGAGCATGAAATAGTATACTGTTTAAGTTTTCCTTGTACTGCAACACAGTGAATGCCGCCGCGGATCAGTATCCGCTCATTGCGGGGCGGGCAGGAAGCATGGTTTGACTGGGCGCAAAAAGTATATAGTGTTGCCGGGTATAACCGCAACATGTTGCTGAAATCTAGATTATTTTTTCAAGGATTTAAAGACAATGAAATACCTGCACACCATGATACGGGTCTCAGACCTTGAGCAATCCGTCGATTTTTTTGCCAATACCCTTGGTCTTGTTGAAACCAGGAGAAAAGAAGTTGAGGCGGGACGGTTCACCCTGGTGTTTTTTGCAACCGCTCCCGGAGAACCGGAGGTTGAGCTGACCTATAACTGGGATCAGCAGGAGCCCTACACCACCGGGAGGAACTTCGGCCATCTCGCCTACAGCGTGGAAAATATCTATGACTATTGCCGGATGCTGATGGACAAAGGGGTCGTCATCCTTCGGCCTCCCCGGGATGGGCGCATGGCATTTATCCGCACCCCCGATCAGATATCCATAGAACTCCTGCAGCAGGGAGACGCCCTGCCGGTTGCGGAACCGTGGGCCTCAATGGAGAACAAGGGCAGCTGGTAGAGTTGGCTATGCCAAAACCGCTGTTGGCCACGCATCGCAATGCACTATCACAGGGATATTAGGCAATGTAGTGGTGGGCGATGGTTGGACACCATCAGTGTTCAAGGATCTTTGATAGAAACAGCTGGGCCCGGTCGCTGCGCGGTGTTCCGAAAAAGTCATCCGTGCCGGCATCCTCGACGATTTCGCCCTCATCCATAAAAATTATCCGATCGGCTACCCGCCTCGCGAAACCCATTTCGTGGGTAACCACCATCATGGTCATGCCATCGTCGCGGGCCAGCCCCTGCATTACTTCCAGGACTTCGTTAATCATTTCAGGATCGAGCGCCGAGGTGGGCTCATCAAAAAGCATGGCGATGGGATCCATGGCCAGGGCACGGGCGATAGCCACCCGCTGTTGCTGGCCACCGGATAGTTCTGAGGGGTATTTGTAGCCCAAACCATTAAGCCCGACCCGGTCCAGCAGGGTGTTTGCCCGTTCTTCGGCCTCCGCCGGCGATCGACCCAGGACCTTGAGCTGCGACAGACAGATGTTCTGCATCGCCCGCATGTGCGGGAATAACTCGAAGTTCTGGAACACCATACCGATTTTGGAGCGCAGCGCCGGCAGGTTGGTATCGGACGCGCCGACGGAGATACCGTTTACCGTGATGGTACCCTCTTGAAATGGCTCCAGGCCGTTGACGCACTTGATCAAGGTGCTCTTACCCGAGCCCGAAGGGCCACAGACCACGATGACTTCCCCCTTTTCCACGGTGGTCGAGGCATCTTTCAGGACGTGGAAGTCACCGAACCATTTGTTGACGTTTTTTATCTCAATCATCGGTGCATCTTCTGCTGGAGGTGTTTGACGTAAAGGGACCCGACATAACAGATCACGAAGTAGACGAAGGCCGCGAAGACGTAGAGTTCGATAAGGCGGGAGTCACGCTGCGCCACGTTTACCGCCGAGGTCATGAAATCGGCCAAACCAACCACAAAAACCAGCGAGGTGTCCTGGAATAAAATGATCGTCTGGGTGAGCAGAATCGGCAACATATTCCGAAATGCCTGCGGCAGTACGATGTAGCGCATCGTCTGCGAATAGCGCAAGCCCAGAGCATACCCGGCCCACGCCTGGCCCCGCGAAATGCTGAGGATGCCCGAGCGCATTATCTCGCAAAAATAGGCCGCCTCGAACAAAATGAAGCCGATCAGCGCCGACTGGAAGGCGTCCACCTGGTGCTGAACCAGAACCGGCACCAGGAAATAAAACCAGAATATGACAAGCAGCAGCGGCAGTGATCGAAAAAAATTGACCCAGACCGCGCCGATCCACTCAAACAGCGCAATACCGGAGAGCCGCATCAGCGCTAACATGGTGCCGAGCACGATACTTCCGGCAGCCGAGAGGCCGGTCAGCAGTAGGCTGAGTTGCATCCCCTTCCACAGATAGGGAAGGTTGCGGGCAATCACGCCGTAATCAAAATCGGCCAGCATCAGGTTTTGCCCTGTACCCCGTATCCGGGAATACGGGTTCTGGTTTCAACGCGGTCCATGATGAGCACCACGATCATGGTGACCACCAGATAAATCAGGGTTGCCGCCGTGAACGCCTCGAACCCCTGGAAGGTATAGTTTTCGATCTGCCGCGCCTGATAGAGTACCTCGGCAACACCAATGGTAAGGGCAAGGGATGAATTTTTGAAGATGGTCAGAAATTCAGACGTCATCGGCGGCACGATGATACGATAGCCCACCGGGATCAACAGGTACTGGTACACCTGCTTGGTGGTCATTCCCATGGCATAGCCGGCCATCACCTGGCCGCGCGGGATCGACTCGATGCCGGCGCGAACCTGCTCGGCCACCCGCGACGCGGTATAGGTGCCCAGGCAGAGAATTGCGCTGGTAACCTCGGGAAACGGCATGTCCCGTTTCATCCAGCGACCGAGATCGTCACCAACGAGTTCCGGGAGCACATAGAACCAGATAAACATCTGCACCAGCAGTGGAACATTGCGGAACAGCTCCACATAGGCCGTGCCGAAAAAGCGAAGATATTTATTGGGTAATGTCCGGATGACACCGATCAGCGACCCCAGGGAAAAGGCGATGAGCCATCCCAGTGCGGAGACCAGCAGGGTCCAGCCGAGCCCGGACACCAGCCAGTCGAAATAGGGCTCTTGACTGAGGACGGCCCAATTCCAGTTGTAATTCATTAATGGTCGTAGGGGCCGATTAACGAAGGCCGCACTGGGTTAGTTTGTGTTTGTGCTGCGTTTATTCGGGAAACGCCTGCACGGCGAAGTTTGTTTCCAGGGTTTCGCCCATGGGAACCATGAGGGCCTCGCTGCCCGGAATTTCGGCCATAAACCATTTATTGTAGATGTCCTTGATTTCGCCCGTACGGAACAGCCCGGCAAGTGTGCGGTTGACGACCAACCGCATGGCTGAATCGTCTCGCGGCAGCATCAGGGCGTAGGGGTCAAACGACAGGAACCGGCCGACGACCTCATAGGCGTCGGGATCCTTGGACTTGGCAATCAGGCCGAAGAGCAGGATGTGGTCGGTGGAATACGCATCGACGCGGTCGGTTTCCAGCGCCAGAAATCCCTCGGCATGATCCTTCACACTGAGGATCTTGACGTCGGCGATGCCTAGTGCTTCGATGCTTTCCTTGATCGCCCGCTCGTTGGTGGTGCCCTGAGCCAGCGCGATGGCCTTGCCGGCCAGGTCCTCTATCTCTTTGATGCCGGAACCCTTTTTGGTGAGGATTTTGGTGCCGGTGATGAAGGTGGTGTAGGCGTAGTCCACCTGCTCCTGACGGGTCAGGTTGTTGGTGGTGGAGCCGCATTCGATGTTGATATTGCCGTTGGCGATCAGCGGAATACGGGTCTGTGGGGTAACCGGAACGAGCTTGACGTCAAGATCCATGCCCAGTTCCGCCTCAATGGCTTCCACCGCCTTCATGCAGAGATCCATGGAATAGCCCACCGGCGTGCCTTCCGGGCCGATGTAGGCAAACGGTACCGATGATTCGCGGTGCCCCAGGACGATGGTGCCGGAATCTTTAATTTTTGCCAGGGTGCCGGAAAAATCAGCGGAGTTGGCGCCGGTGGCGACGAACATGGTTGCGGTTGCAGCAAGAATCATGAGCTTCTTAAGCATCGTAATACCCCCTTTTGCGTGGTAATGGGAAAGGATGGGAGGCGAGAAAATCGCAATTTGAAACCATCCTTATATCCCTCTCTCTGAAATGTTTGCCGCCGATCTACCCGTACATCACAAAGAGCGCCGGTCAACATCGGTTGCAAACAGATAGGCATCGTACCGACCGCGACTTGCCGGTGTCAAGCACAAAGAACCACGGCACTGCTGCAGAGAGGAGTGGGCATGGATGCCGTACATGAATGTAATTTCATGCCTCTACCGCTTCTTGGTGTTGTCTGGGGCGATGAATATTGATATGAAAGAGCAATCAACAGGCTTATTATCTCTGGTCAAAAAAAGTTAAGCCTGAGAGTACCACGTTCCTTTAGCTTTGCCATGTTTGATCAGAAAGCCGTCTTCCACCAGTTCTCTCAGCCTTACCTTGATGGTATTTCGATTGGCGTTGCTAATCGACTCTTATCCCCAGACTTTTCCCGTCAAGGCCAAAGGCTTCCACATTATTGGGTAGTTTCTTATACTCACCGCGGTGCCGAACATCTTTGGAACTGTATTTGAGCAAGCTGCTATGCAATTGTTTGATATGATTTTCAGTAACCGCTATCTCACGGTATGAGCCATAAATAAGATTCATGGCCTCCGCATATCCGGCAACCTCCTGCTCTAATTTAGAATGGCGGATTGGTTCCTGAGGGTGTTTCTCGGCCATGCTTCTGCAGCCGAAGTGTTGACATGAAGAACGCTGCACAGTATCATGATTACACAATTGATGTTATGATAACATAAGGAGGGGTTACCATGGTGCGCACGCAGATACAGCTTGAAGAAGAGCAGTATAAAAAAATAAAAGAATTGGCCAATCAGCAGCAAGTGTCCATCGCCTCAGTGATCAGGCGTGCCGTTGACCAACTTCTGGTGACCAGAAAACCAGGAAGAGCTTCGTTATACAAAGAGGCGCTGAAAAGTGCGGGGAAATACAGCGCCGGCCAGCCTGATATTGCCACAGAGCATGATACCTACCTCGATGAAGCCTATCAATGATTGTCTTTGCCGATACCTCAGGACTTTTCGCGTTCCTCGTCCGGGATGACTTTATGCATGGGCGGGCGAGAACTATTTTTCAATCCTTTGCAAAAAGCGATACGCGGTTGCTTACCAGTTCGTACGTACTCGTTGAAACCACGGCTCTGCTGCAGAGAAGAGTGGGCATAGATGCCGTTCATGAATTTAATTTCACGCTTTTACCGCTTCTTGATGTTGTCTGGGTCGATGAATATTGGCATGAAAGAGCAGTCAACAGGCTCATTACAAGTGGTCAAAAAAAGCTAAGCGTGGTGGACTGTCTCAGTTTTATTATTATGGAGTCTCGTGATATACGCACTGCATTCAGCTTCGACACCCATTTTGAAAAAAATGGATTTTTATTGGCACGGTAGTGCAACGCGCCATGTCTGCTGATCGCCATTTCCGCAGAGTGTCATCATTTCCACATACGGCATGGAAATTTTTAGCTGTATGGTAGGCTAATAAACGCAGAGGTTCACCTGGTTCCCAGGCAAGATACACTCTTGAAGATTGCCAGGAAACTACAGGGCGCTGATCGCCTTTGCCGTGTCCAGCATACGGTTGGCGAAGCCCCATTCGTTGTCGAACCAGGCAAGGGTGGTGATCTGGGTGTCGTTGCAGACCTTGGTATGGCTGCCGTCAATGACGGCTGAGCGCGGGTCGTGGTTGAAATCACATGATACCAGCGGTTCCTCGGTGTAGCCGACGATGCCTTCAAGGGCGGTGGCGGCGGCCCGCCTGAAAAGGGTATTGACCTCTTTTGCGGTGGTTGTTCGCTGGACAACCGCGTGCAGCAGCATGGCGGATACGTTTGCCACCGGCACTCGCATGGCAAGGGCGCTGAAGCGTCCGGAAAGTTCGGGGAACAACCGCTCCAGCCCTTTTGCCAGGCCGGTATCCACCGGGATGATCGAGGAAGTCGAGGCGCGGTTCTTTCGTAGATCTGGGTTGTGGTAGGCATCTATCACCGGCTGGTCGTTCATTACCGAGTGGATGGTGGTGATGGCGGCGCTCTGTATACCGTATGCATCGTTGAGCATGGCAATGGGGTGGCTGATGCAGTTTGAGGTGCAGGAGCCGTTGGCGATGATCCGGTGGTGCGCGCTGAGCAGGTGATGATTGAGGCCGTAGATGATCGTGGCATCCACATCGGCCTGAGCCGGGCAGGAAAAGAGCACCCGGTGGGCGCCGCGGGCAAGGTGGCGCTGGGCGTCGGCGCGGGTGGTGAAGCGGCCGCTGCATTCAAGCACTAAATCGACATCAAGATCGCCCCAGGCGAGGCGGTCGATATCTTTCTCTTGGGTGACTACGACATGATCATCTCCGATGCGCAGTCCATCGCCTTGCACGGTTACCGGCGTGTGAAAACGCCCGTGGGTGGAATCAAAACGAAGCAGATGCGCCATGGCGGCGAGTTCCGCCGGCTCATTGATGGCCGCCAGGGTGAGCTGATTCGTGCCGTCTGCTTCATACAGGGCGCGGACAATACAGCGGCCGATCCGGCCCAGACCATTGATGGCGATACGCATGGCTCAATGGCGGCGTGAGCTATGCCCCAAGATAGGCTTTCTTTACGTTGGGATTGTCGAGCAGGGCGTTTGCCTCGCCTTGCAGCACCAGGTGGCCGTTTTCCAGAACGTAGCCTCGCTGGGCGAATTTCAACGCCAGCCGGGCGTTTTGTTCAACCAGCAGGATGGTGGTGCCCTGCCGATTGATCTCCTTGAGGGCATCAAACATATCGAGCATCAGCAGCGGCGCAAGACCCATGGAGGGTTCGTCCAGGATCATGATCTTGCGCCCGCTCATATAGGCCCGGCCCACCGCCAGCATCTGCTGCTCGCCGCCGGAAAGGGTCTCGGCCAGCTGATTCTTGCGCTCGTCGAGCCGGGGGAAGAGTTTGAAAAGCCAGGCTCGGTCGCGTTCGATCTCGGACTTGTCGTGGCGGGCGAAGCAGGCCAGGGTGAGGTTTTCGTTGACGGTGAGGTTGCCGAAAATCATCCGTCCTTCCGGCACATGGGTGATTCCCAGCTTTGAGACCACCTTGTCGGTGGAATATTTGAGAATACTCTGGCCGTTAAACTCGATTTTCGAGCCGGGATCGGCCGGCACCATCCGGGAAATGGCACGTAGGGTGGTGGATTTACCGGCCCCGTTGGCGCCGATGATGGTCACGATTTCACCCTTGTCCACATGAAAGCTGACCTCGTGCAGCGCCTTGATTTTACCGTACGAGACTGAGAGATTTTCCACGACCAGTTGCATCAGTGCAGGTCCTCCTTGCCCAGGTAAGCCTCGATCACGTCAGGGTTGTTCTGTATTTCCTCCGGCGGCCCCTGGGCGATTACCTCACCGAACACCAGGGTCTGGATGGATTGACAGAGCTCCATGACAAATTTCATGCGGTGCTCGATAACGAAGATCGCCACCCCGAAATCACGGTGTACCTGGCGGATGATCTGGATCATCCGCACCAGTTCATCCGGCGTCATGCCGGCGGTGGGTTCATCTAAAAAAAGGATCTTCGGATTGGTCGCCATCGCCCGGGCCATCTCCACCCGGCGCTGGGCGCCATAGGGCAGGTTGCCGATATTTTGCATGGCAAACTGGGCGATATCGAACAACTCCATGAGTTTATACGAGTTTTCCCGTACCGCCTGTTCCTGGGCGCGGCAGGCCGGAGAGCCGAAAAACGCGTCAAACAGTGAATAGGAGAGCTGCGAGTAGTGGGCCATGCGGATATGATCCAGCACATTCATGTGACGCCACAGCGCCAGATTCTGAAAGGTTCTGCCAAGCCCCCTGGCGGCAATCTCGTGGGGCTCCAGCCCCTTTATGGAGTTGCCTTCAAGCTCGATTGTCCCTTCGGTGGGAGTATAGATCCCGGTAATGAGATTGAAAATCGTTGTTTTCCCGGCACCGTTGGGTCCGATGAGGCCGTTGATCTGGCCTGCGTCGATGGCCAGGTTGAAATCCTTGACAGCCCGCAACCCGCCGAAATAGTGGGTCATGTTTTTTACGCTCAGCAATGGAGCCATTAGCGCTCTCCTTCTGCGGTGTTGCGGGGCCGCAGGACGCGTTTCATGTCGATTTCGGTAAAGGAGATCAGGCCGTGCGGACGGAAGATCATCACCAGAATCAAGATGAGCGGGATAATGATCCACTTCCACAACTCCAGAGGCCGGAGAGCCTCACCCAGCACACTGATACTGACCGCCCCGACGATGGAGCCGTAGATGGAGTTGAGTCCGCCGAAATAGACCATGGCTAAAACCTCGGCCAGTTTCTGGATGCCGAAGGTGCCCGGATTCACATAGCGCAGAACATGGGCGAACAACCCTCCCGCAACACCCGCCCAGAAGGCGCCGAACATGAAGGCGATCATTTTTGTGCGGCGGGTATTGACGGTCATGGAGTTGGCCGCCGCTTCGTTATCACGCACCGCGTTGAGCGCTTTTCCATATATGGAGGTGGTGAAGTTGTGGATAATCCAGATGCACAGCGCCATCCAGATGAAAACCATCGGCAAGGAGGCGTAATTCGGCTGGCTGGAGAGGCCGCGCGGGCCGCCGATTATTTCCATGTTTTCGATGGCGCTTTTGATGATGAACATGAAGGCCAGGGAAATAATCGCCAGGTAGTCGCCACGGGTGCGAAACGATGGTATTGCCACCGCCAGGGAGCCGATGGCGGCGACCGCCCCGCCGATGATCAATATGACGGGAAAGCACCAGGGGCCGAGGGCAGCAGGGAGCAGTGCTTCGCCAAAGACCTTGTCGTTTGAGAACAGGACCAGGGTCAGCACCGATGAAGTGTAAGCACCCAGCGCCATAAAGCCGGGATGCGAACAGGAGAATTCACCCTGATAGCCGTTGATGATGTTGAGGCTCACCGTCAAAATGATGGAAATCATGGTGAGTTTGACCACCAGCACCCGGTAGTCGCTTATGCCGGCCCAGAGATGAAGGATTGCATAAAACGCGACAATATGGATGAGGGTTGCCGCCCAGAGCGGCATTTTCTGCATCCGGGCGGCAAGCGCGTTGGTCAGAGGGGCCGACAGCAGGCTGACGGCAAGCACCGGAATGAAATACACAGCCAGATCGTAGGCCAGCACATTGGGGATCAGGGCCGGGTCCCTCAGTGCCACCAGGGTGCCCAGCAAGACGGGTATCTTGGGCAGGTAGAGATAATAGGAGATCAGATTGCCGAAATAGATCTCGATCAGCACCGCCACGAACGCGCCAAGCAGCCATCCGGCCATCGGCACCACGGAAAATGTTTGCAGGAATCGCTTGATCATTGGCATCTCCGTCCGCTTACAGTCTGAGCCTGGTGGAGTGGGCCATGCCGAAGAATCCGCGCGGCCTGAAGGTCAGAATCACCAGAATAATGGAGTAGGCGATAAGGTCCCGAAATGTGGACGGAAACACCATGGCGACGAATATTTCAATAAAACCAAGTAGATAGCCCGCCAGAGCCGCCCCCATGATGGAGCCCCGACCGCCCAGGATGGCAGCGACGAAGGCCTTCCAGCCCAGCGCGATGCCCATGTAAGGATCGAGGACCGGATACGCCTGGCCGTACAGAACGCCGGCCACCGAGGCCAGCCCGGCGCCGATCGCAAAGGTGAGCGGCGCAATCACGTTGATCGACACTCCCATCAGCGGTACCGCCAGGAAATCATAGGACATGGCCCGCATGGCCATGCCCCACTTAGTTTTTTGAATGAAGGTGTGCAGGGCTGCCATGAGGATCAGCGAGGCGACGATGATCAGCACCTTGACATTGGTGAAATACACGCCTCCGATGTTGTAGGACACTGATTCTATGAGGGCTGGAAAGCTGAAGCGCTGTGCTCCCAGGATGATCAGGTTGCCGGTTTCAAAAATGATCCCGATCATCAATCCGGTGATGGCGGCGGAGGCCCGAGGGGCGCCACGCAGCGGCCGGTAGCCCACATATTCGACAAAGACACCCACAAGCGAGGCCAGGCACATGGTGATCACCACCACCAGCAAAAAAATCACCCACGGCGGTAAAATTGCCGAGAACATGGCCAGGAGTAGGGTGGCGATGCCAAATCCGATATAGGTTCCCACCATGAAGATGTCGCCATGGGCAAAGTTGAACAGCATCAGCACGCCATATACCATTGAATAGCCAATGGAGACGACCGCGTAAAAGCTACCCCATTGCAGGGCGTTGACTACATTTTGCAGAAAATACTCCATGCAGCGCTCCTGTTACCAAGGCCGTGCGGGAGTCTCATCCTATGCCTGACAGAGCCCGCAACGCGCGTGAGTGGAAAACCGGCTGACACCACGCCGATAAAAAGTCTGGTGTGCGTGAGCACACCAGACTCAGGTTACAACGATACAGCTACGTATGCCCGGAATCGGTTACGGGCAGATTGACTTGTAGAATTCATAGGCGCCGGTATCGCTGATCTTGACGATGACCGCGCACTTCTGAGGATCGCCTTCCTCGGTAAAGGTCATGTTTCCGGTGATTCCCTCGAAGTTCTCCACTTTCGCCAGGGCGTCGCGTACGGCCCGGCGATCTTTTTTGATGTCACCGGTCAGCTCACCGGCCCCCTCGATGGCGGCCTGGGCGAGACCCAGCGAATCCCAGGTAAGGGCGGCGACATCATCGGGCACATAACCATATTTCTCATTGTAGCGGTCGATGAACTCCTTGGTGGCACCCTGGGCGCCGGCGGCGGCATAGTGGGTGGAGAAAAACGATCCGTAGCAGGCCTCGCCGCAGAGCTCAACGGTCTCGGCCGAGCCCCAGGAGTCACTGCCGACAATCGGCTTGTCCCAGCCGAGATCCTTGGCCTGGTTTACGATAAGGGCCACCTCGTTGTAGTATTGCGGGGTAAACAACACTTCGGCGCCGGAGCGGATGATTTTGGTGAGCTGTGAACTGAAGTCGGTGTCCTTGGTGGTAAAGCTCTCGTACGCCACCACCGAACCTTCACCATGTTTTTCCTCCCAGGCGGCCTTGAAGAACTCAGCCAGTCCCTTCGGGTAGTCGCTGGCGACGTCGTAGAGAACTGCCGCTTTGGTAAAACCAAATTCCTCGGTGATGAAGTTGGCCAGAACCGGTCCCTGGAAGGGATCGAGGAAACAGCCCCGGAAGACGAAGGGGCGATCGGCGGTGGTGGCAGGGTTGGTGGACCAGGGACTGATCATCGGGGTTTCGTAGTTGTTGGCCACATCTCCGGCCGGTACCGCCTGCTTGGAGGACTGCGGACCGATGATGATCAGAACATCGTCCTGGGTGATCATTTTGGTGTTGGCCGTGACGGCGGATTCAGCCTTGGACTCGTTGTCTTCAACGATTAATTCCACCGGGTACTTGACGCCGCCAACCTCGATGCCGCCGGCCGCGGTGACGTCTTCCAGCCACATTTCAGCAGCATATTTCGAACCTTCGCCAACCTTTGGAATGTCACCGGTCATCGGCGCGTTAATTCCCACCTTGATGGTTTTCTGGCGCTGGCTCATGGCACTGGTGGAAAAACAGAGAACCACGATACAGGCTATTGCAACTGCACTTACCAACTTTTTCATACTGCTCCCTCCTTTACGTTGATTAGGGTGACCCAATCCGGTTACAATTCGAAAATCTTTCTCTTTTTGCCACGGCAAGGAGATCACTTGCCTGATTGATCTGTCCGGAGAGCGTCGACGGTGAAAGACCGGTATCACAGCTTATCGCTGATGACATCCTACAATAAAAACCATCTCGCAAAGATGCAACATAATAAAAATATAATGTAATATTGATATGTTACTTTGTTTTGGCCGGATAATTGCTGGTTTTTTCAAGCCGCTTCTCAAGCCGGCAATGGGGTACATAGGCACCATTTTTACTTACCCGTGGTTGTCAAATTAATCGAAAAAGATGACCGGCTGCTCTCCAGGGCCGAGTCTTTTGACCCACCTTTTTAGCACCGGATTTCACACTGTCGACAAAACCAAAGAACTTACTCTTCGGGTCACCCTTGAGTTTTTACCGTTTATCTGCTAGAAGGCGACTTCTCCCGTAACCATCAAAAATTCTTATTAGATGACACTTCTTCCCGCTGTTGAACGTGTTGTTGGTGAACATCCCGATGCGGCGTGCATCTGGCTGCACGGCCTGGGCGCCGACGGCAACGATTTTGCACCCATCGTCCCACAACTGCGTTTGCCGGCCCACCTGAGCATACGCTTTATTTTCCCGCATGCTCCCGAACGGCCGGTAACGGTAAACGGGGGACTGGTGATGCCGGCCTGGTACGATATTGCCGAAATGGAAATTGATCGCCGGGTCGACATCGCCGGCATTGTCGACTCGGCAGAAATGATCCGGGCCTTTATTGATCGGGAGAGGGAGCGCGGCATAGCCTCACACCGAATCCTCATCGCCGGTTTTTCTCAAGGCGGCGCGGTAGCCTATCATGTGGCCTTGAGTGATCCGCGTCGGCTTGCCGGCTTGTTGGTCATGTCCACCTATTTTGCTACCGCCGAGGTGATTGATTTGCACGAGGCCAATCGGGCCATTCCCGTAGAGGTGCATCATGGCCGCTTCGACCCGGTTGTACCCGAGCGGCTGGGTCAGGAGGCGGTGACCCGTTTGACTGAGTTGGGGTATGTGCCGACATATCGGCGATACCCCATGGAGCATGGGGTGTGTCCAGAGCAGATTGATCATGTGAGCCAGTGGTTCAGGACGGTATTGGATCCATAGTTTGGTGGTTTACCACCGCTTATAAATATCTACAAAGAGAGTCCCTGTCATGTTCACGATTACCGATATTCGCGATATTGCCATTCAGATCGAGCGCAACGGTGAGGAGGCTTACCGAAAAGCAGCCCGTGCCGCCGGCGACCCGGAACTGGCAAAAATGTTCGACTGGATGGCTGATGAAGAGGCCAGTCACCGGTTGTGGTTCGAGTCCATTGTTTCAGAAAAGATTTTAAGCGAGGATGAGCTTCTTCTAGAAGAAATGGGCCGGCAATTGTTACAGCAGATGGTTGCCGATCAGACCTTTTCCTTGGAACAGAGTCAGTTGGAAGACACCACTGATTTTATCCATATGTTGGATCAATCGGCTCAATTTGAGCAGGACACCATCGATTTTTACGATTTTTTGAAAGCTATTATCGACGACCCCCGGACAAAAGAGCAACTCTCGTCAATAATTGAGGAAGAACGGGCTCATAAAGATAAACTTGCCGAATTGTCACTATTTCGTTCACATGCGGAACAGTAAAGGTTGCGTGTCATCTCACGTTTCAGATGTTGTAAAATTTCGCCGTAATTCCGATTTCCCGCACAGCATGAAAGACAGAGCAGAGCAATGCTGTGTGAACGACTGAGCAACAAATCTGGGTAACCAAAAGGACAAGCGCGATACGATAGATGAGGTTTGACGGGACACGAGGCTGTGAAGCGGATTGAACGGCTGGTGGATGTGTTTTGGTAACGTTTCAGGGGGATATTTATTGTTCCCCCGGGAGATACCTGAAAACGTGGCAACCTGGAAAACTCAACAGAAGCGCTTTGCCACTCAATCGCTTTGCGGTGCTCTGTGGGGCGGCGCTATTTTTCTGTTTCTATCTACTCATTTGAGTGCCGCTAAGCCCACCGGTGAATCAAGACAACTATTCATTGACAACCTCAAGGTACACGGTTTTCTCAGCCAGGGGATCGTCAACACCAGTGATAACCGATGGTTCGGTGACAGCCCAGACACATCTTACTCGTTTACCGAAGCGGCGCTGAACGGTTCGTATCGCATTACTCCCAAATTTCTTGTTTCAGGGCAGTTACTAATGAGGTTGGCCGGAGACATATACGATGGCTCTCCCACCCTGGACTAAGGGCTTGCCGATCTCACCTTTCTGTCAACACCGGCGCATCGTCTCGGTGTGCGCGCCGGCCGAATAAAGCTACCACTCGGGCTATACAACGAAACGCGCGATATCCCTTTTACCCGGCCGGGGATTTTTCTGCCGTAAGTGGTCTACTTTGAGCGGGTGCGAAACCTGCTACTCTCTTTTGATGGAGCAATGCTCTATGCCGACATATACAGGGATTTTGGCACTGTATCATTTCACGCTGGGGTGGGCCGGTCGGTGATTGATGAGAATGTGGAGTGGTCTTTTTTGTTGAGCTTATTACTGGACATGTGTTTTGACCCTGATCCGAGTTTGCCTCCTCACCTTGACCCTGGGACAACGGATCTTTTCTTTGGCATCGCTTCGTTTCAATGCACTAATGAGTTGTCGACGTTAATTGCCTAATATGTTTAATATGCTGTCCAGCGATCGTGATGGCAACAAACTTGAAAGTGGAGGTCATTTTGAGTGATACGCCAAGAATTCAAGGCCATTCTACAACGAATAAAACGAAGTTTTACGGTGCCATCATCATATAACGAAGCTTAAAAATTTTTAATTTGATCGGAAAAAATCACTTAACACACATCATGTTTAATCCATCATCTCTAGTACGCCCTATGCTATGAAGCGGTGGGTCGTTATCACACACATGATGGTTGTATCCATGCTCTTTCCTTGTAAGGGTATGACCCAAGAACTTATTGCCAATGCCGGTCTGCAGGTCAGTGAAATCTCCCGGACCCAGGCCCGGCTCCTGTTTACCATGCGGCTGCAGCAGTGGCCCGATGATCAACCGGTGAAGGTATTCGTCCTTGCCGATACCAACCCGATTCATGTCAATTTTGCAAAACGCATGTTACAGCTTTTTCCATACCAGTTGAGAAGGGTGTGGGACAGACAGGTTTTCTCCGGTACCGGTCAGGCGCCCATCACCGTAGCAACTGAAAAAGAGATGATTGAGCGGGTTGCCGCCACCCCGGGTGCACTGGGATACGTAAACTCCGCCGCCAGCTTAAGCGGTGTCAAACAGATCGCTATCTATTGAGGTGGTAGTGCGCTTCACAATTGATGGCGTCGTAAAACTTAGCTCTACGGCCTTGTGAAATCATTTTGACATCTCAACATACCACAGAGGACTGCGAGGTCAAAATGGCCACAAGAACCTACGAGCTGTGTTTTTGCCTTGCCATTTTAAACTGCCCGAATGATTTTTTCGAGTTATCTTAAGCGAGCCTTGAAAATGGCATTTTTGCTTAAACTCTGTGTTGCTCAACAAATTTTATCCTCGGTGGCAATCAGGTCTGTGGTAAAAATTCTCTTGCGCCTTGATCTCGAACGAAAAATTTCATTTTTCAGGGCTTCCATAATTGTTGGCGGCTTGCTCGTCTTTTCGGGACCATGGGAAGCGCAGGCCGACAGCACTGACACATCTTCTCAATACAGTGTTATAGAGAGCTTTCAAGTCCACGGTTTTCTGAGCCAGGCGGTCGTGAACACCAGCGATAACCGGTGGTTTGGCGACAGCCCCGATACCTCCTATGCTTTTACTGAAGCGGCTCTGAACGGGTCGGCCCGGATCCTTCCACAGCTTCTGATTTCCGGACAGGTGCTGCTGCGTCAGGCCGGGGATATGTATGATGGCTCTCCTTCCCTTGACTATGCGCTCGCCGATCTGACGTTTGCCTCTACTCTCCACTATCGTCTGGGGGTGCGCGGCGGTCGCATCAAAAATCCATTTGGGCTGTATAACGAAACACGGGATGTCCCCTTTACCCGGCCGGGGATTTTCCTGCCGCAGGTCGTCTACTTTGATCGGGTAAGAAATCTTGTCCTCTCTTCTGATGGGATGATGGCGTACGCTGACACGTTTCAGGACTATGGAGATGTTTCACTGATAGTTGGCGGCGGTTGGCCGGTAATGGACGAAAATGTCGAGTGGTCGTATCTGGGTGCAGATTTCCCCGGTGATTTGGAATCGGATTCACCATTGATCGTCGGACGTCTGTGGTACTCAAGCCCCAACGCGAGCTTTAATATGGGGCTGAGCGGCACCGCGCTGCGCATGCGTTTTGACCCGGATGTGGGGGCGCCTTTTACCCTTTCGTCGGGCACCACGGACATCTTTTATTGGATAGCATCGTTGCAATATAATTTGGAGTTGTGGACTATCTCCGCCGAATATATGCGCCAACCCATCGAGTGGAGAGATTATGGAGAGTTTTTCCCGGAACAGGATTTAACGAGTGAAGGATGGTACATTCAGGCCCAGTACCGCGCTCATCCACAGTTCGAGTTGATGATGCGATGGGAAGAGGGGTATGCTGATTCCGGTGACCGTGACGGAACCCAAATAGACAGGCTCACCGGTGGCGCCATAACCGCATACTCTCGATATTCCAAAATCTTTACCGCTGGTGCGAGATTCGACATAAATCAGAACTGGATGGTGCGTGCTGAATACTCCTATCATGACGGAACTTTTATTCTCTCACCACGAGAAAACCCGATACCCCGAGATCAGGAAAAGTATTGGCACGCCGTCTCGTTCCTTCTGGCGTTCAGGTTTTAAGTCGTGGCCATAAAAATAACAGCAGGGCAGCCTTCACCCATCCTCAGTCTGCGTTGGAAGACGCTGATCACCCTTTCCCTGATTCTTGCTGTCGTCAACGGCTCGCTGGCGTATTACGCTTATCAGCAGCTGTTTCGCCAATTCGATGTGCAGCAGGCCCAGGTGCGCGAGCGCCAGGAGATTCAGTTCAATGCCCTTTTCGCCGACCGCTTCAGGCAGATGTCGCGGATCGGCAATCTCGTTCCGCTACTGGCGCCTCTTGAGCCCCATGATGATCTCCGGGTCCATCTTACCCGTGCCTTGCAGGCACACGGGATTACCCTCGATCTTGAGTGGGATATCCGCTCCGTACACTGGCTGAATCCGGAGGGAAGTGATCTGTTGTTGTGGCCCGAAGGTGAGGCGGCGCTTCCCGCGCAATTTATTCAAATGATTGGGGAGCAGCCGGAGCAGACGCATCAGGGGTTGGCCTGTGGTGATGATTGTCGCCAATATCTCTCCGTACCCCTGTTGTGGGATGGTGAATACAGCGGCGCTCTTATTCTGGGAAGAACGGTTGCCGATGCCCTGCTGGCCTTTCATGCCCTGACCGGGGCGGAGGCCGCGGTGGTTGCCTGTGAACAGGCACCCTGCTCGCTGACCGGAATGCGGGCAGTCACCCATCCCCAGATCAGCCGCTCACTTTTTGAGCGGGCATGGACAACTGAGCCGTTGGATAGTGTGAGTGGTTCTCAGGTGGACAGAACCGCGCGGGTTCGCTCGTTTCAGGTTGATGACGCCTGGTATGAGAGCTTTCGGATCGATCTGGGTCCCGGCCTGGAGGGGCTGGTGCTGAATAACATCAGTTCACAGCGACGGGCCATCACCATCGCTGCCCGCCAGAGCGTGGCGATAGGTTTATTGGGGTTGGTGCTGACCGAGATCCTCATGCTGGTGATCCTGCACGGTCCGCTGGCTCGCCTGCGTCGTCTGGCCACGCGGCTGCCGCTTCTGGCTGAACAGAGTTTTGATAAATTGCGGGAGAGCATTAGCTCTTTACTCCGCGATTTTGATTTTCGTGATGAAATCGATCTCGTGGTGGAAACGGTTGCCACCGTGGCAGACCAGATGGAAGGGCTGGAGCGTGACCGGCAAAAAGCTCAGGATGATCTGGTCTGGCTTGCCGATCATGATTCACTGACAAATCTGCTCAACCGGCGCGGATTCAACCGTGAATCAAGCCGTCTCATCAATGATGCCCGGCTCAAAGGTGAACCGGGAGCATTGTTTTTCATCGATCTGGATCGATTCAAGGATGTCAACGAGTTGAGTGGCCATCAACTGGGAGACAGCCTGTTGGAGGGAGTTGCCGGTCAGCTCGAAGACGTGGTAGGTAATCGGGGAATAATCGGCAGGCTGGGCGGCGATGAATTTGCCGTGGTACTCAACAGTGCCGATCGGTATGAGGCGGAAAAGGTGGCCGGCGAGCTTACTCACCGCATTCAGGAGGTCGTAGTCGTTTCCAATAAGTGGCGACATCAGGTAACCGCCTCCATCGGTATCGTGCTGTTTCCCGAACATGGCCTGGGATTACAGCAGTTGATGGCTGATGCCGATCTCGCCATGTCACAGGCAAAAGAGAAAGGACGTGGTCGTTGGCACATCTTTTCTCCCGATGACAAGGGGCGTGAGCGGGCTAATGCCCGTCTGGTCTGGAGCCAGAAAATTTCCGCGGCGCTCTCAGATGGCCTTTTTGAGCTGCACCTGCAGCCGATCATGGAGGTGGCCACCGGCAAGGTCTGGCGGGCCGAGGGACTGCTGCGTATGCGTGATCCGGCCTGTGGCTTTATATCGCCGGGCAACTTTATCCCGGTTGCGGAAGAGACCGGCCAGATTCAGGAGATCGACCAATGGGTGTTGAACAGGGCCTTTGGCCTGCTCGCCACCCGCGATGATTTTTCCCTTTCCGTCAATTTGTCAGCCAGCGCCATGCAGGACAACTCCCTGCTGCCGACCCTGGAGACCCTTTCTGCGAAACATCGGGTCAGGCCGGAGCATCTTACCCTGGAAATTACCGAGAGCGTGGCGGTGAACAGTTTACGAAATACCGCTCGGCTGATGGACAATATTCAGCGATTAGGCTGTCGCTTTGCCCTGGATGATTTCGGCAGTGGTTTTGCCTCCTATTCCTACCTGAAGCAATTGCCGGTAAACGATATCAAAATCGACGGCGCTTTTATCCGCGACATATTGGACAATCGTGAAGATCGGATTTTTGTCGGAGCCATCACCGATATGGCGCACGGCATGGATAAAAGGGTTATCGCCGAGTTTGTCGAAAACGAGCGGGTACTTGACACCCTTCGCACCATTAAGGTGGATTTTGCCCAGGGCTATCATATTGGCAGGGCTGCCGCCCCCATCGCTGCGTAAACTCCTCTTAATCAGCCAAATCGAGCACGGTGGTTGAGGCTATTCACGCCTCTCATGCCAGCAGGGTCGCTCTGATTGTTTCATAACATGGTTTGCTCTGTTTGAAATGAAGGTTGTGCAGGCCGATTTTTTGCGCCTGGACGATATTGGCCGGGCTGTCGTCAATGAACAGACAACGCTCCGCGGCCAGGTTGAATCTGGTAAGCAGAATGTGAAAAATTCGGGGGTCAGGTTTTATACAGCCAACCCGTCCGGAAATGACTATACCGTCAAAAAGCTCAAAAAAATCATAGTGTTTTATGTACTCATACATCTCAACGGGCATATTGGAGAGACAGAAAAGCGGCACCCCGGCTTGTGACAGTTCATGAAGCACTGCCACGCTTTCGGCAAACGGCGTCAGTGATTGTTTTGCGGCAAGAAGTGCGCCTTCAATACTCTTTTTTTCAAGGGGTGATCTTTCACTGATCAACTCCACCAACTCAGCCTCGGAAATCGTGCCGCTGTCCCAATCCAGCCACATCGGGTCAAGGAAGATGTGAGTCCTGAACTCTTCTTTGACGGCTGCTGTAAAGGGCAGCGATGCAAGTATCTGCTCGACGTCCCAGCTGAGCATCACATTGCCCAGATCAAAAATTGCCGTTGTTGCCTTGTTTTTTTCTTCCATACCTGTCCCAAACCTTATATTTGATGGCGTCGTAAAAACTTCGCTCTACGTCGTCGTGGGATCATTTTGACTTCTCGACGTACCACTTGTACGCCTGCGAGGTCAAAATGACAACCACTCCGTAGACTTATTACTTAGCCATCTTAAACTGCTAGATCGGGTTTTTACGAAGCCATCTCATTTGCCACCATGATAAGGTTTCCAGCTTTCCCACTTTTTGCTTGGCACGCCACAAAAAAAGAGTCACTATCCCGGCGCTTACGCCGCCGCGACCTTAAGCCTAGTTGTTGCGATAACGCTGTGACCTAAGACAAGCCAGAAAACCAGCGGCAAAAACTATCTATCTATGAAAAATCTGTTGTTTTACACGGCCACGGTGATGATCTGGGGTTCGACCTGGCTCGGCATCAAGCTGCAGCTTGGCACGGTCGCCCCGCTGGCATCGGTGGCGTATCGTTTCAGTCTTGCCGCTCTGATCCTTTTTGGCTGGTGTCTGGCACGCCGGCTGAACATGCGTTTCAGCCTGGCGGAGCATTGCTATATAGCACTGCAGGGGATGCTGCTGTTCGGCTTTAACTATCTCTTTTTCTATCTGGCCGAGCAATACATAACCAGCGGCCTGGCGGCGGTAATTTTTTCTCTGATACTGATTATGAATATCGTCAATGGGGCCATTCTGCTCGGTTCCCGCATCGACGGCATCGTCCTTGCCGGAGGACTGCTCGGCCTGGTGGGCATCGGTCTTGTCTTTAATCCTGAGATCAGTGCTTTTACTTTTGATAATGCGGGAGTCAAGGGGATGCTGCTCTGCGTGCTGGCAACATTGCTGGCCTCTCTGGGCAATATCGCCTCGGCCCGCAACCAGCATCACAACCTTCCTATTGTCCAGACCAATGCCTTTGGCATGGCGTACGGCGCGGTGGCGGTGGCGATGGTGGCGCTTGTCAGCGGCACTCCCTTTACCTTTGATCCTTCCCCGGTCTATATCGGATCACTGCTCTACCTTGCTCTGTTTGGTTCGGTGATTGCCTTTGGCTGCTATCTCACCCTGGTGGGAAACATCGGGGCGGACCGGGCGGCGTATGCTACCCTGCTTTTTCCCATTGTCGCCCTGACCATCTCCGCCATCTGGGAGGATTATCGGTTCACTACCTCCGCTTTAACCGGAATCGGCCTGATTATTGTGGGCAACCTTGCTATTCTGAAAAGGCGGCAACTCGCCGCGGATGCTCTACCGCGGAGCCATCCGCTATTGCCGTGGCGGGCCTGGCTACACGCCTTGCGCCTGGTTCTCGTCCGCAAGTGATGCCGTTGGCCGTTCTTCCTGGTTTAGAAACTTTTGTTCGTGGCGGATGAGGGCGAGCTTGCGAGACAGTCCCCAGCGATAGGCACCGGCGGCGCCGTCTGCTCGTACAGCGCGGTGACACGGTATTGCCAGGGCCGTCCTGTTGGTCGCGCATGCCCCGGCTACGGCGCGAACGGCCTCGGGCCGACCGATCATCCGCGCTATATCCTGATATGATTTTGTCTCACCCGGCCTGATGGTGCGCAATGTATCCCATACCTGCTGCTGAAAAGCGGTGCCCCGGATATCCAAGGGAAGAGGAAATGGGTGTTCGGTGTGTTCCAAGTAGGTGACAACCTTCGCCAGCACCGTCGAAAATCCTCCATCAGCCGGCTTGATGATGGCCTGATTGAAGTTTTCATGCAGATGCTCCTCAAGCTGCTGCCGGTCATCTCCCAGCTCGATCGCGCAAATTCCTTTGCTGGTTGCCGCCACCAGCAGCCAGCCCAGAAAGCAGGTGGTAATACCATAGTGAATCGTCTGCCTCGGAGCGCCGGTGCGATACTCGTGGGGTTTCATACCGAGATGGTCACGCCCACTTGCATGAGCCCTGCTGCTTGCCCCAAACCCCGCCCGATAGATGGCATCGGTGACGGAAGGGGCTGTTTTCAGGTGTTTTTTGAACCGCCTGTTTTGCAGGTATTGGCCATATGCTTTGGGGCTTAAGCCGCATGCCGCCTTGAAAACCCGCTGAAAATGGGCCGGACTCAACTTCGCTTGGGCGGCGAGCTCTTGAAGAGAAGGAATCTGGTGGGCCTGCTCGATACGCCGACAGGCATCGATGATGCGCTGGATGTTTGAGGGCTCGATTTCATCGGGCCGGCACCGCCGACAAGGGCGATAGCCGGCAGTTTCAGCTTTCTCGGCGGATGTGAAGAAAACCGTATGTTCTCGCCGGGGCAGGCGGGAGGGACACCCGGGGCGGCAAAAGATGCCGGTGGTGATCACCCCGTAAAAAAACGACGCGTCTCTCTCCCGTACCACCAAAGCCCGCCATCTTTGTTCATCGATTGTGCCGGTATCCGCTGACTGTGTCATAAGACCATGAGATTGTGGATGATCTTTCATGGCGCCTAATTACGCCGCTAAGCCACCAACACCATAACGATACACCAATCCAGAGACATTCTGATTGTTGCGATCAAATTGAAAATATATCGATGAGTCGCGGCAACCCCTTATCTGGGCGATCGGGATTTTTTCTTGAAGGATTCGGATTTAATGCCGTGCTCACGCATAAGCCGTTGCAGTCCCTGGCGCTGCATGCCGCTTGCCGCCGCGGCATGGGAGACGTTGCCGTGATAACGTTCAAGCAGCCGGGTGATGTAGGTACCGGTAAATCTGTTCACCACCGCTTTTTTGGCCTCATTATACGGTTGCAGGTGCAGGGCGGTATCGTCGGCTGGGTGTTCACGGTGATGGAGGTCGATACCCGGTTCACCCAGATCACCACGTTCGATACGCTCGGGGCCGCTGAGCAGGACGACCCGTTTGATGGTATGGCGCAGCTCTCTGACGTTGCCGGGCCAGGCACGGCGGTAGAGATGGTGCAGTGTTTCGGGGGAGAAATGCAAATTTTTCTTGTTATAGCGCTGTCGGTAATGATCAAAAAAATGATGAATGAGAAGCGGCACGTCCTCTTGCATCTGGGCAAGGTTCGGCATGGTGATGGTCACCACGTTGAGCCGATAGAACAGATCCTCGCGAAACTCGCCCGTCGCCATTTTCTGTTCGAGATCCTGATTGGTTGAGGCGACCACCCGCACATTCACCCCGATCGTTTTATTCTGGCCAAGCGGCTGAATCTGTTTTTCCTGAAGCACCCGCAATAACTTGGTTTGCAGGGGGACGGCGATATCGCCGATTTCATCGAGCAAGATGGTTGAGCCGTGCGCTTCCTGAAACAACCCCTTCTTTTCCTTGACGGCGCCGGTAAATGCCCCTCTTGTAAAGCCGAACAACTCGCTTTCCAGAATATGCTCGGGCAGCGCCGGACAATTCACCGTCACCATCGGCCGGGCGCGGCGGTTGCTGAGGCTGTGCAGGGCGCGTGCCGCCAGTTCCTTGCCGGTGCCGCTTTCACCCCGGATGAGTACGGTGGTGTCGGTATCGGCCACTCGTGAGATAAGCGAGAGGGTGCGTCGCAACGGCTCACTCTTGCCGATGAACCCCGCCGGCGAGGAGGTTTCAGCAAGCTGTTTCTGAAGCTGCTGGTTGGCGCGAAGCAGGGCGGTGCGCTCGGCGCCCTTGTTGACGACGCGGACGATATGATCCTGCTCAAACGGTTTTTCAAGAAAATCGTAGGCCCCGTCCTTAAGGGCCTGTACCGCCATGTCGATGGTGCCGTAACCGGTCATTATAATGACTGAAATGTCCGGATCGATGGCCCGGATCCTGGTAAGCAGGGAGAGTCCATCGATGTCCGGCATGCGGATATCGATCACCGCTACCGAAATCAGGGTCTGCCGAAGTGTTTCAAGGGCACTGGTCGCGGACAATGCGGTGGCAACTTCCAGGCCGCACTTTTTCCGCAGTACCAGTTCCAGCATGGCGAGCATGTCCGGTTCATCATCGACGATCAGTACCGCGGAGGTGGGTTCGAGGGTTGTGGTGGCTGGTTGTTCCACGGGAACTCGACTATTGCTGGAAGGAGGCGATGTAGTAAAAATAGTGCTGAATAAATTTGCCGGTGATCACCTGCGCGATGGTGACCCGCGGCGGCTGCATGGCCCGAATTTCAAAAAGGGAATAAAACAGCTCCCGGGAAAGATGGGCAAGCTCTTTTTCCACGCTTTCCGCCAGCTCCGGGGCAACCGCGCCGCCGTCCAGGCGACAGCGGGCCGGGCGAAAGCGAAAGAGCCTGCCACCCGCGGTGGTGAGAAGAAGCTCGTCCGCCGTGGGGGGCGGCGCCCCGGCAACCGTGTCCTGATCCTGGATCACACTCACCGCCGCCTGCAGCTCGGTACGCTGGCTCCGGCTCAACACCACGTTGACATGTTCATGCAGATAGAGGGCCTCGATAAGCTCGACTTGTGCTGAAAGCGGGCAACCATGGTGATCGATTTGCTCCTCATCCTGCATCCGCCGTCCATCCTCATGATCGAGGCGGGCCAGAAGCGTTTCGTAATGGTTAAAAAAAACATCCAGCCCCAGGTCGGTATCACGATTGGCGGCGGTGGGCTCGCCGATGGTGAGTTTGCCCTCCTTTTTGCCGAATTTACGTAACAGCCACCACTGCGAAAAGTTGGTGGGGGTGGCCCTGGTCTTTTTCAATAATTTGCCGGCCTCTTTGAGGGTGAAGCCGCGCCGCAACAGGTAGGCGGTGACGAAGGTGCCGGTACGGCCGATACCGTGACGGCAGTGGACCAGCACCTTCTTACCCAGGTAAAAGGCTTCATCGAGCCAGGCTAATCCCTGCTCCATTTCCGCCATGCCCGGCGCCGTTTCATCGGGTATGGGCAGGTAGAAGACCTCAAAACCGGCTTTTTCTTCAATATGGTGGAGGTCGCAGTACTCCCCGCACAGATTGACGATGGCGCCGATGCCCTGGTCTCTGATGCTGTCCAGCTCCGCATAGGACATTGGAGCATGGCCGACGGCGAGGGAATCGGTTATCCAAGTGAGCAGGTACGCCATGGTTTTGCGATGTTTATCTTCTCTTAAGTGGAAAAATCGTAGGTGCCGGCAAAGAAATCGGCGACCAGCGAATCAATCCGTTCTTCGTCGTGCAGCCGCATGTCCAGCAGTCTGGTGGCGGCCAGCAAGATGCCCATCTGTTGCAGCAGGCGACCGGTGTCATCTGAGTTGAAACGGGAAATGCGGGCATCGAGGGTGTCACCGAGTTGAGTGCAGTGGAATTGCAGGCGGTCAAGCACCCCATGGATAAATTGTAAACGCAGCAGCTTGCCGCTCTCATCGCCACCGCCGCCGGCAAAGCGCAGCAGAATATAGTTTTTTTGCGGATCCCCGCCGCAGACGCTGTCCAGCAGACTAAAATGGTAGCCGAATCGGAGGTTAAAGTTCAGATAGTCGTGTCCCAGCAGCATATAGCTTGTCAGGGCAGCATCATCCTTGGCGGCGATCCCGCCGGCCATGGCCACCGAATCGTAACTGTGCCAGTCATAGTGAGAATGATTGTGCCAGCTTATCGCCTCGTTCGTCAAGCCCCGCCAGAAATATTGAAAAGCCGGTGAACCGATATCCTCGGGTGAGACCTGGCCGTTATTGTCTGCTTTGCCACATACCCGGGCATCAAGGGCTATGACGCGAATCTTCAATGGCAGGGCTGAATCCAGGGTAAGACTTGCGGTTTTTCGAAAGGGTGAGTCGGGGTGGTACGAGAACATGGCGTAAATCGCCTGTTCATGGGCAAATCGCATGATATCGTGCAGGGATCGACATCCCGATGGGCGGAACTCGGCCCCGGTGGGGTCGGTGAGGGAGAGCGGCGTGCAGAATTGCAATGCCAGGGCAAGGGCTTTGCTCACCGGACTGGTTTCCCGTATCAGTTTACGCGGCGCAGTCTGTTCGACGGCGCTGAGCAATCCCCGGTAGACCTCCTGGCGGGAGGCATCGACGGTGATCGGCTGGCCCTCCGTCAGTTGATCCACTTGGTCGCCCGCCTGGACAATGACCGGGATGGAAAATTCCCGGGCTACCGAGGAGAAATGATCGGCAACGCTGCCCTGTCTGGCAATTACCGCGTTCATGACGGGCAGCAGTGAAACGAGCTCCGGGGCAGTGACCGTACAGACAAAAACCCCGCCATCCGGTGGTGTCTGCATATCTGAATTATAGAAACAGACCGTTCCTGAGCCGATTCCCGCTGATGCCGTTTGCCCGGCTTTGAAAAGAAGCGGTAACGATACCTTTACGGCATCGGTGGCGGGGGCGGTGACCGGGGGGTGGGCCGGGCGGCTCTGGACGATAAAAACGGCGTCTTCAGCGGTTGCGCACCATTCAACATCGCAGCTGGTGTGCGCATCGGCGCCAATTTTTCCGCCATATTCAACCAGTTGGTGGACGACTGCCTGAGGCAGGGCGGAATTATGGTGATCTGGCCGGTCAGGGGAAACGGAAGACGGTACCCTGCTCACCCGCATCTGGGCACCGTGGCCGTGGCCGCTCATCATCGCCTCTCCCAAACCGTCGACCCAGTAGAGGTGAAAATCCCCGTCCGCCTCAGACGGAATGGTCATGACTCCGCTTACCTTAGCCTCC
Organism: Desulfofustis sp. PB-SRB1; assembly: GCA_016722945.1. Taxonomy (GTDB): domain Bacteria; phylum Desulfobacterota; class Desulfobulbia; order Desulfobulbales; family Desulfocapsaceae; genus PB-SRB1. Next base: position 227,752 of record JAEQMT010000010.1, read on the forward strand.
ACCATTTCCAGCACCAGCACCGCCATGGGTGTGGCCTGGTCATCAAGACCATTGAAAATACGATATTGCAGTGGGGCGGGTTCATATTTGCTGGCCAGTACCCGCAGACAGGCGTGGCCCAGATCGGCCGCCTCCACCTGCAGTATGGAGCGGTACTGCCCGGCAAAGGAGAGCTCCGAGTCCTCTCCCACCGCACTGGAGCGCACCGCAAACCGCACCACAGTTCTGCCCCGGCTCAGTTTTTCAGCATAAGAGTGCAGCAGTCGGGTGATCTCCTCGGGCAGCGATGCGGAAAGAATATGGGTGGTGATTATCTCGGACACCTCGTGCAGCAGCCTATCTGAAGAGTTGTCCAGCCGCGCCAGCTGTTCATCGATGAGAGTGGGCAGACCGTTTGCCGCGGCGATGGCCTGCCAGCCCCTGGTGGTGAGCACAAACCCGGCTGGAACCGGAAGATTATGCTCGTGGATTAACCGCTGCAGATGCATGCTCTTGCCGCCGATAAGTGACTCCGGCAGATAGGATTCGGATAAGGGTGCCACCAGTACCCCATCGGTAATTGGCGGGGGAGGGGCAAGGGCGAAGCGGGCATAGAAATCGAACTTCTTATGGTACTCGTGTAACACGGTAAAACGTGCCGGTGCCAGAATATCAAGATGATCCAGCATGGCGCCGATATGGTCGGAGAGGCGATGCAGCAGAACCCGCAGTCTGGCGCTGTCGACCGCACTTCCCTGCTGTTTGATAAGCTCCAGTTCGGCGAGCACTCTATGGGCGCATCGGTCTTCCTCGAGCAACTCCTTAAATGTCTGATACCGTCGACGCAGCAGCCTGTCCGGCGCTATAATCTTGCTCCAGGACTGTTTGAGTAAACCAAGCATAATGGTGCGGCTCATCCATCTTCAGCCGTGGCCGAGAGCAATCGGTTTCGGCGTTTGCGGAGCATGTATCCACCAATCAGGGTGGCAAGGTAGAAGATAAAGAACAATTGCTGGGTGGATAATTGGGCTATTTCCCATCCGCGGGCCGGGAAGGCAAATCCGGTGGTGCCTCCGAAGACATTTTCCAGCCAGAAATTAACCAGAAATATGGGGAGCAGGTAGGTCGTGCCGAACCGGGCGAATTTGCCGGCGAGATACTGATTGTAATCCTCGTCGATATCGTCGTCCACCACCTTTTCCAGACGTTCACGGGCGGGATAGCCGGCAAGTGCACGCAGTTCGTCCCGTTGCGCCCGTTTCGCGGTGAACTGCTCTTTGAATGCCTGGTCGGCCTGCTCCGTTTTGCAGAGCCGGCGAATAAAAAAGGAGAGCATGGCGGTGAGGCCCCCCACCGCGGCAACCTGCAGAGAAAGGGGGGTTCCGAGTGCTGCCAGGGGCTGGAGTAGAACAAGCTCCAACCCCTGGCCGATGGTAATGAAAAGAGGATTGATGAACCCGTCATAAAGACCGTCCAGCACTCGCAGAAACGGTGAAAGAAGGGAATCAAGGTTCATCGATGGTTACCTCTAGCGGAGAAACGGAATGAGCTGGGTATAGTTCATGAACACGATTATCAGTGCAATCGCAAGCATGCGCTTGAGTAAAATTTCCGGCAGATGCTTTTGGATGCGGGGGCCGACCATGCCGCCGACAATGGCGCCGGCGGCGATCACCGCTGCCATCAGCCAGTCAGGTTGGTAGCCCATCAGAAAGTACTTGGAAATACCGCCCAGCGAGGTGGCAAAGGTGCCGGCCAGGGCGATGGGTACCGCCAGATACATGGGATAGCCCATAATCGTGGTCATAAACGGCATAAACATAAAGCCGCCGCCGACGCCAAATGATGAGGCGATCATTCCCATCAGAATACCGGCGATGAGCATCATCAAAGGGCGGGCGACAAAGGTTTCTCCCCAGAATTTCATGTCAAACTTGACCAGGTTGAACTTCTCAAACTCAACCTTGCCCAGCTCCATCGCTTTGCCCGACTGCTTTGCCTCTTTTACCGCCGCGTTGAACTTCTGGATGATGGCCTTCATCGCCTTTTTCTTCTCGATGGCGCTTGGCAGACTCTCCATAAAGAGCTTGATGCCGATGACCAGGCAGATGATTCCCAGCCAGAATTTATATGCCTTGAGGGGTAGATATTTAGCGGAAAAGTTCGGTCCCAGGAAAAATGCACCGATAACGATACCGGCGGCAAAAAACAACGCCACCGGCCAGGCGAATCGTTTCTCCTTGAAATAGGTGCGCAGCCCGGTAATGGGTGAGCACAGCGTCAAAAAGAGGTTGGTGGGCTTGATGGTGTTGGCCGCGTTGATGCCGATGGGCCCTTTGGTCCCGAGAATCGTTACCTGAAAGGCGGCGGTAAAGAGGCCGCCGGCGGCGCCCATGATGACGAAGAGACAGCCGATGATGAACGCACCGGCAAAGACCACCAGCGGATTCATGTAGATGCTGGCGTTGGAGAAAAAGAAGCCGGATTTTTCAACGGTGAATGAACCGGCCTCAGCCCCATTGACCCACACCTTCATGGAGGTGTCCGGCCTGATATTTTTATATGGGGTCATTGTCATGGTGAAGGTGCCGTCGGTCTTGTTCAGGCTCAGGCTGGTGCCCTTGTTCCAGTCTTCCTGGTCACTTTGCTGATCGCTGATGATCATCCGGGCGTTGCCGCCGCCGATGGGACGCTCCTTGGAGATGGTGTTGATGCCGAACTGATCTTCATGGGTAAATCGTAAAAAATCCCATTGCGCCTTATCCTGGGCCGGACCCAGTTGCGTCTTGATGGTTGCCTCGATGTCATCCCATCCCTTGATTTTATTTACCCTTACCTTGTATTTAAACGGCGGGAAGGCAAACAGTCCGCTGGTCTGCCCCTTCCAGCTTTCCTGGGCGGTGGCCAGCGATTCCGGGTTGCTGGTGACAACGTAGTAGATGGGCGGGATGGCGGTATCGCCAAACGCATTTTCACCGCCTCTGCCGTCACGCAGCTGTTCCAGCTCTTTGGCGCCGGGGGCGTCCGCGGGCCTGAACATCTGCTCCATGGCGACGACGATGTAAATGTCCTGGCCGGGATCGATGGATCCTTTCACCGTAATGGGGCTACCGGCTTCAACCGCCGTTGCCGACAGGGTTGCCTCGACCCCACTACCGGCAGCCGGATTATAGAGCAACCCGACAAGGGTGATTGCCGCAAGTAAACTGATTCGTTTCATCTTCTCCTCCTTTGGTTTGGTTTGTATGAACTGTTGGTAAGGGTGACTTGGTAAATTCCCTTTTCAGGCAATCGCAATGGTGCTTTGAACATTGTCTTCCGGCGGTATCAGGTAGATAATCGGGGGGACAATGTCTTTTCCGTCCTGATCTTCAAAAACAAGGCCATTTTCAAGATTCTCTCAGGTTTTCGCGGGGTGCCACGGTGATGAAGTGAGTTCGACAATGCGTGCATCGCCCACATAATCCTTGCTTTCAAATCCGGTTACCGCGGTCATTTCCTTGGTGAGCGCGCCAATTGCCCGTAAATTCTTTATGATCAGCTGTAGTTCAGCCATGGTCTGCTGGTCGCTGATATCGTCCACCAGCAGTTGCGCCGTACCAAGGGCGGCAAACAGGGGGGAATTGATGTTGTGGGCGGCGGTGCCGGCCATTTCGACAACCCCTTGCAGTTTCATTTTCTCCAGTTTTTCCTTTTCCAGCAGTTTCTGGTCGGTGATGTCGCGCACCGCTTCGATGATTATCTCGATTTTACCGTCATCATCAAAAATCGGGCTCAGATGGCGCTCGAACCACAGATCATGGTCGCCATGGGAAAGTTTGTCCAAAATAGCCACCGGCCGGCCATCGGTAAAAACCCTGTCCACCGGGCAGTCCTCGCGCCGTGGTGAGGCCCACGGCGAGATCTCATGGTAGTCCCGGCCGAGCACATCTTTTTCGGCAATCCCATGGGTTTTACAGAACATCTTGTTGACCATGATGATGCGCCGGTCAGGGCTGAGCACCAAAAGCTGCAGCCAGAGCGAATCCATGATGGTGGTGAGGAATCGTTCATGTTCCTCGATCTGGTTGAACAGCAGCTCGATCTTACGATATGTTCTCGCTTTTTCGATGGCGTTGCCGCCTTCCTCAGCCACCGACATGGCGAAATCAATCTCCGCCGGGGTGAACAAATGGTGATAGGCGGTGAGCAGCCGCAGGACGCCAATCACTTCCGAGCCGCTGCGCAGCGGCACGGCAAGAATCGACTTGATCCCTTCCTGGAGAATCTCCTCGTGATAGTTGACCCGCACATCTTTGGTGGCATCGTAGATTGCCACCGGCTCTCCGCTGAGTGCCTTGAAGATGGCATCTTCGCGGCTGATTGAGCCGCGATTGAGATAATCGTCGGAAAGCCCCGAAGCGGCCATCAACTCCAACCGATTGGTGGCCGGGTGAAGCAGGCGGATGGTGCAGGCGGAAACCTCCATAATCGGCGGCAGCTGCTGGACGATTGCGTTGAGAATCTGGTTGAGATCAAGGGTGGAGTTGACCAGTTGGGAAATATGCCGGACTGCCTTGAGATAGCTGATCTGCTGGGCCATCTCTTCGTGCATGCGGCTGTTGGCAAGGGCTATGCCGATCTGCTCGGCCAGGGCCATGCAGAATTCCACCTGCATCCGACTGAAGGTTCGCGGCCGTTTGCTGAGCAGACGCACGAGTCCGGCCACCTCGTCCTTGTAGACGATGGGCAGCGAAAGTACGCTGACGATACCCTCCGCGGCGATGGCCTCTTTGCTTCTCTCATCGCCTTCCAGATGCAGCCCGCTGCGACTGGCCGGCTCGCCGCGGCGCACGGCGGCAAGTACCTCGGCGGTATCGATGTAGGCGCGGGAGAGGTACTCGGGGGAAACACCCCGGGCGGCACCCACCACGAAGGTGTTGGTGGCCTTGTCCAGCAGCCGGATGGTGGCGCCCTCCAGGTCGAGCAGTCCGGGCAGGGTACTAACCACCATATCCATGACCTGCTGCGGTTCATGCACCATGCTGATCAGTCGCGTCACCTCTTGAAATACCGTGAGGTATTGAGAGTGCCGATAATTTTCAGCGTCTGTGGGCATGTCTACAGGCGTCATGCTGGTGGTCATTGGATCTCTGATTAGCGCCGGTCAGGCCAGTACCTGGGCGACCTTTTCTTCCAGTTCCTGTTTATCTATGGGCTTGACGCAATATTCACTGGCGCCCAGATCCAGGGCCTCTCGGGCGGTTTCGATGGTGGGATAGCCGGTGAGCATGATGGCCCTGATTGCCGGATTTATTTCCTTGAGCCTGGCCAGCACCTGGACGCCGCTCATCTTCTTGAGTTTGATATCGAGGATTGCGCAATCAACCGGATGATTGGCGGCATGGGCGATGGCCTGTTCTTCATCGGTGAAGTCGCTGACCAGATAGCCCTTGCGTTCCAGAATTTTTTTGATAAGGACAACGGCATCGGGGACATCGTCCAGCACCAGTATGTTGGCACCCGTATTCGTCATGATTTTTCCTCGTGCTTTTCTGATGATTCAGTGGAGATAACCGGCAGGGTCAGGTGAAAAGCGGTTCCTTTACCGTCCGCCACCGGGCTTTCCACCCGTATCGAGCCACCATGTTCCTGTAAAATTCCATAGGTGACGGAAAGGCCGAGACCGGTGCCGTCACCTACTTTTTTGGTAGTGAAAAAGGGATCGAATATTTTTTGTTTGATATCATCACTGATTCCGGTGCCGGAATCGATGACCCGCGCGGTAAGATGGGCTCCCTGCTGCACAGTTTCGATGACAATGGTGCCGCCGTCGACCATGGCGTGCTGGGCGTTGTTGATCAGGTTGATGAACACCTGGCGCAATTTTTCCGCATCGCCGCGCACCTGCGGCATTTGCGAAGCGAAACGACGGATTACTTTAATACCGTTGATGTTGAGGGTGTGCTCGGTCACCGCCAGAACTTCCTCGATGATGTCGTTGAGGTTGAGCGGCGCCGTATCGCTTCCCGCCTGCCGTGAAAATTTCAGCAGGTCGGCAACTATTTTACGGCACGACTTGGTCTGCCGCTCCACCACCTGCAGGTTGTTATAGGTCTCGCTCTCTTTGGGAAAATCGTCCATCATCAGCTGGGAGTAGCCGAGGATTATGCCCAGCGGCGTGTTGATTTCATGGGCGACGCCCGCCGCCATCTGCCCCACCGAGGCCATCTTTTCCTGGTTGATAAGCTGCTGAGTCATGGTGTGCAGCCGGGTCATATCCTTGCCGATTCCCTCATGGCCGATCACCGCACCGCTTTGATCAAAGATACTGTTGGCCGAGATCAATAGATGGTGCAGGGAGCCGTCCTTGCCGATGCATTCGATTTCAAAATCGCTGATCGAGCCGGTTTCCTCCACCGCCCGTCGGTAATCATGTAATTGTTCAGGTCGAGCAAAGAGGTCAAACAGGTTGAGAGAAGCGGGGTGCTCGCCATAGCCGAGCATTTCCAGACCGCTGGAATTGATATCGGTAATGGTTCCGTCAATATCGCAGAAGTATACGATGTCTTTTGAGTTTTCAAAAAAATTGCGGAATTTTTTCTCAGATGTTGAAAGATCTTCGGTGCGTTCTTCCACGATCGATTCAAGGTCGGTGTTGAGGCGCTGCAACTCTCGTGCCGCTGCCGCCAGTTTGCTGGCCTCGGCGCTGATCACCTTATAGGCGGCAAATCCCTTGTGGTAGTAGATGGTGACCGCCGCCACCGAGATCATCAGGGTGGTGTTGAACCCGCCGGAAAAGGGCGACAGGGTGCGCCACGCGGATCCATTTCCGGTAAAGGTCAGCACGATTCGCACCATGTGGCCGACCCCCCGGGAAAAGGCGAAGGCGGTCATGGCGATGGTGAAGTAATAGAGAAATCCCCAGATGAAGTTATCCGGCTCCAGGCTACTGAGGCGATGAGCGTAATTGAGTGCCATGACGGCAAAGACAATGGCCAGACCGGAGCCGAAAAAGTCAACCAGGGTGGCGGGCAGCAGGGAGATGCCGTTCATGGCCGGCGCTCCCGCCGCGTAAGGGCATCACGATAAAAACAGCGCAGGCTGATCATCAGCGCCAGCAGGGCCGGAGTGAAGAGCAGATGATCCATCTTGGTGAGATAGTGGAGCGCTTTGGCAATGGTGATTGGATAGGTGATGAGCTCATGCCAACTTCCCTTATTCAGAAAATCATCAATGCTGAGATACTCCTGCACCTGATGGCCGGTGAAGGCAATGACGTTCCAGGCAATGGTCAACAGGCAGAACAATTGCAGGTACTTCCACCCTCTTTCACTGAATTCCTGGGTTCTTCTGGTGTGCCAGACCAGGTAGGCGAGGGCGCCGGCAAAGAGGATGTGGGCGATCTGGTGGACGTAGAGTCCCTCCGGTTCGCCGTGCGACTGCAAAGCCCACGCGTATTCCGGCCATGCGAGCATGAGGGAAAGGGCGGCAAGGGCGAATATATTTCTCGATATGTTCGATATCATGGAAGTCTCCAGGCAGATACCAAAGCATTAATCGTGCCTAAAAGAGTGGACAATCAACATCGGTTTAAATATCAAATGATATTATATAGATAGAATCTTTAATCGCTGCTTGTTGCGAATTGGGTGAATAAGGGCGGCGGATGAATATATTTGTATGCACTTTTATTGTTGCACTAAAGTGGGGAAGAGTTTGCCCAATCTCCCTTACTATCGTGTCTGCTGAGAAAATTCATGGTGAGATGCCGGGTAACTAAAGTGCAAAATAATTAGTGCACTTTAATAACATATTGAAATAATATTATTTATTTCTAGACCGGCAGGTGCAAAACAGCCATTGCGCATCATGCATGATGCATCTTGGCTGAGATTTTGCTCAAAATCATGTCGTTTTGATCTGGAGTCCGGTTTGAGCAGGCCAGAAGGGGCTCATAAAAAGCCTCAAAGCTGCTTTCCACCGTCATCTCCGCGATCGATTGCACCAATCAAGGGCGGAATGCGGGGGGGAATCCTGAAATTTCATATCATTATCGAGGTCAGATAACCGGTAGTGTGGCGGGGGCTAGAGATTTAACGATGCCATCATATTTTATTGGAACGTAAATTGCATAAAATTGACTGATTTTGAATAGACTGATTCTTATATCAACAATGAACTTTACCTGTACCGAGGAGGAATGTATGGATCAGCAGGAACCCAATGGGTATGCTCCCCTGTATCGCTTTTTTGCCGCGCTGCTCGTCGATGAGCCTACCCTGCAAACCGTTGAGGCATTGTGTTCGCGGCGGTTTCGTGAACTCTGTGGCTGGAGCTTTGAAGGAGCCGCGGAGAGTGGAGAGAAGGAGATTGCGGCACGATTTACCGCCTTTCTCAACCGGCGCAATACCCAAGAGCTCTATAAAGAGCTGCGCTATGAGTATGCCGATCTGTTTCTCAACGCCGGTGCCAATCCCGCCTTTCCCTATGAGTCGGTGCATGTTTCCGGGACGCCGCTGGTCAATCAGCAGCCGGTGTTCGATCTGCGTGACAACATGCGCTCCTACGGGGTACACGTAGATCCGGAGTTCAAGGACCTTGACGATCATGTCAGCGTCGAACTGGAACTCTGTGCCTACCTGCTCGAGCAGGGAAACAGCGACGGTTACAAAGAGTTTTTTGCCACCACTCTGTCCGCCTGGGCGCCCGATTTCTGTACTCAGTTGGAGAATTGTGCGCAGACTCCTTTTTATCGCGAACTGGCACGGCTGCTGGCCTCCTTTATTCGCTTGCGCGGCGAGCGGATCTCAGGAGCTGCCGCCGCACCTGTTGACGATGATTGGGCCGCTCGATTTACCCGGGCTATAGCCGAAGTCGGCCTCGACCGGCCCGGCCAAATCATCAGAGAGGGCGCTCGGGAACCGGCGCCGAACCGCGAAGTTCCCAGCCACTGTTATACCTGTGGTGCTCTGTGTGGAATGACGGCGAAGGTGGTGGACAACATCATGGTAAAAGTCGGCGGCCTGCAGGGAGACCCCAAGGGCGGCGGCAGGCTGTGTCCAAAAGGCGCCGCCGCCACCAAACACATCCATAGCGCCTATCGTCTCAAGGCGCCACTGATCCGTGAAAACGGCCGTTTTCGCAAGGCGAGCTGGGATGAGGCGTTAACCCTTGTCGCCGATAAATGCAGTACCATCGAGCAGGGCAAGCTCGCCTATTTCCGCGGCAACGATTTTGCCAATTTCGTCCATGAGGCTTTTTTTGAGCATCTCGGCTGCCCCAAGGGAACCCATCGCACCATGTGCGACAACGCCAACCGCATGGCTACCGAACATATTCTCAATGATAAGCGGCCGTGGATCAACTATGACGAATCCGACTATATCATCCTGTTCGGCAACAATGAACTGGCAACCTCATACGGGCAAAAGAAAACAGCGGCGCTGAAGCGTGCTCTTGATCGCGGTGCCAAACTGGTGGTGTTTGACCCGCGCAAATCGGAAACCGCCGCCAAGGCAACCACCTGGCTGCCGCTCAAGCCCGGAACCGATGGTGCCGCCGCCATGGCCATGGCCCACGTGATTATCACCGAGGAGCTGTATGATAAGGATTTCGTGCAGCAATGGACCAGTGGTTTTGAGGAGTTCAAAAATCGGGTGATCGGTGAGGAGGACGGTATTGCCCGTACACCTGAGTGGGCAGAGCCCATTTGCGGTATCGCCGCCGATTCCCTGCGCACCGTTGCCAGAGATTTCGCGGCCGCTTCTGCCAAAGGGGTGTTGTCCTGGACCGGTCTTGCCCAGGGCCCCAACGGTCACTGGGCCACCGCCGCGATTCAGGCTCTGAATGGATTGTGCGGCACCTTCGATGCGCCCGGCGGACCATCTCTGCCGTTCAAGCGCAAGCTCGGCTCGGCCTGGCGCGACGGCCAGCGGAAGCCGGAGAAAAAGGCGGCGCCGAAACTGGATAACTATCTGTTGTGGTCGGGCTGGTCACCGGCCAAGTTTGAACAGCAGGTGGCCGATGGCCGCATTACCGGGCTTATCTCTTATTGGGCCGACCCGGTACTGACCTGGGGTAACTCCGAGTCGGTGGGACGCGGTCTGGAGCAGCTCGACTTTTGTGTGACCATCGATGCCTTCATGTGCAACACGGCGCTGTACAGCGATGTGGTGCTCCCCGATGCCACCTGGCTGGAACAGGCCCAGGTAAAGCCGGACTGGTTATACGACGCCTTTATCAGCTATTTTGCCGAGGTCGTACCGCCCATGTACGACTCACGGCCCATGTGGCGCATCGTTCAGGGGCTGGCCGAGAAGATGGGGATGGCCGAGGCGGTGCCGTGGCAAAGTATTGACGAGGCCTTTGAAAATCAGCTCCGCGATCTGCCCTTCAGTCTGGCCGACTTACGAGAGCAGGGATACATCATCACCGATGAGGCGCAGTATTATAAATATCGCACATGGGGCTCCATCAACCCGCCGGCCGGCTACGGCAGCTCCGGAACCTCCAAGACCGGTAAGTTTAATTTTCTCAATCCGGTCAGTGTTGACAAAGGGGTGGACGCCCTTCCTGATCACAAGCCCATTGATCCGGTATATGAGCCTGATGATGAGTACCCGTTTATCTTCGGCAATTTCAGGATCTTCCAGCATGAACACTGCTCCACCTTCAACAACTTCCAGTTGATGAAGCTGCGCAAAACCAATGCCTTGGTGATCAACAGTGATGACGCCGGTTCTCTGGGTATTGCCGACGGCGATACGGTTCGGGTCAGCTCACCCTGGGGCAGCACCATCATCAAGGCCGAAGTGAGTGAGGACATGCGCCGGGGTGTTCTCGGTGCGGCCGGCGGCTATGGTCACCTGCGCGGACTGGAAGGCGATCCCAAATATCCCGATTTCGGCGGGGTGAACGTTCCCGGCGCATTGATGCCGCCCAATGTTACCGAGCCCACCGGCGGTACCCCACTGCTCAAATACGTCAAGACCAGGGTGGAAAGATTCAGCGCCTGACGCCACCGCAAACCACCGTCAACCGGCCGGCATGAAACGTGCCGGCCGGTTGATGCGCCGTACATCAAGTTCCGGGGACGGCTTGTCCATCTCGTGGTGGTCTGCCACCAAGCTGCATCATGCCCACTTCAGGGCATATTCTTCCGCATTCTAGGCAACAGCCTGTTTTTCCTGGCTGGTCAGTCAGCTTCTATCACATCATATCTATTTCTGGACAACGGATGGCACTCTTGGAAACATGCCTGGGGGCGAATGTGCGGTGACCGCACACCGCGAAAAGATACATAAAGTTACATAATAATACATTTTTGCTTGCGCTGTATAGCACGTCTTGTTACGTTTTGAAGCAATTCATCCGTTGCAAAGGGGACTAGTTCCGGTAATATGTTGAAATTAATCAGATAAATATTTCTTCAGTTTTGGCATTTAAATTGCTCTCTACCTGCTGTATGTGTATCCCTCAGTCTGTTTGTTGATTATTTTACCCTAAAGAGGCTGGCATATGTCATCAATTGCCCTATTTCCATGTAGTTTCACGCCGGCTGCTCAGGTTACTGAGAGTTTGGTCAAATCACTGGGACTCACCTTGTATAACGATGAGGATCTGATCAGAGATACCTGTAAAAAGTACGATATCGATCCGGTTACCCGCGTCGAACCCAAGACGATTCGCCAGATGATCTATCAGAAGACTTCGGTTTTTAACCAGTTCACCCTGGAGAAGGAAATAGTCGTGAACAAGTTAAAAACAGTGCTTTATGAAAAACTGGAATCGCAGGATGCATATCTGTTTTATGGTTTTCATGCACTTCTCATTCACCCATCTGTTTCGCATATTTTGAAGGTGCTTGTGGTTGACAACAAAAGTGCCCGCATTGAATGGGCTATGGGAGAGGGACTGTCAGCGAAAAAAGCTGAAAAAGCAATCCGTAATGATGATATCAGCGCCTTTGCCTGGGTTGATTTCATTCACCAGACGAAACCATCTGACAGGAAGCTGTATGACCTGGTGTTACCGGTAAAAGATAAGACGGAACAGGAAATAACCGAAGAAATCACCAAGCGCTTTCATACAACTTCGGTGTTGCGTACGGCCCAGTCCAAAAAGGCAATCACCGATATGGTTTGCGCCGTCAGGGTTGAGCGGATTTTACTCTGTAACGGCCATAAGCTCGCCGTTACAGCCGACGACGGCATCATTACCCTGAGCGTCAATAAGAGCGTGACGAGTTTGGCCAGATTGACCGAGGAACTCGTTGAACTTGCCCAGCAGGTGGCCGGTGTTGAGCAGGTTAAGATCGTTCAGGATCCCAGCTATGACGCATCGATCTATCGCAAGCAACGATTTGGGTTTCCATCAAAAGTACTCTTTGTCGATGATGAAAAGGAATTTGTGCAGACCGTTTCACAGCGGTTGATCAGCAGGGATGTCGGCACCTACGGGGTCTACAACGGGGAAGATGCGCTGGAATTGGTGACCGAAGACCGCCCTGATGTGATGGTGCTTGATCTGAAGATGCCGGGGCTGCACGGTGTGGAGGTCCTGCGTCGGACCAAGGAGATTGCCCCGGAAGTAGAGGTCATTATTTTAACCGGCCATGGAACCAGCGAAGATATGGAGCAATGCATGAAGCTCGGGGCATTTGCCTACATGAACAAGCCGGTGAATATCGAAGAGCTGTCCGCCTCCATTAAAAAGGCGTATGAGCGAATACAGCACCGCGAAGCCGTTTAACGGTGATGTGCGGACAGACTATATGAAACCATGAGGGGATTGACAAAATGGACGAGAAACTGAACGCCAGAGTGTTGTTGGTTGATGATGAGGAAGACTTCCTCCAGTCGCTTTCCCAGCGGCTTGAAACGCGTGGGCTAAAGGTAGAAGCGGCAACCAGGGGAGAGGACGCAGTCGATATGGTTGATCAGCAGGATTTTGATGCCATTGTTCTTGACCTGGCCATGCCGGGAATGGACGGCCTCGAGACACTCAAACGTATTCGAGAAAAGCACCCGGAAGCGGAGATCATTATGCTCACCGGCCAGGCATCCATCAAGAGCAGTGTGGAAGCGATGAAACTCGGAGCGGAGGATTATCTTGAGAAACCGTTCGACATCAATGAGCTGATGGAAAAAATCGGCGAGGCCAAAGAAAAGCACGTCCTCGTTCTTAAGCAAAAGTCGAAGCAAGAGATCGAGCAGATTCTCAAAGCGAAATCCTGGTAAGCTCCCAGAGCTGCTTTTCACTGCCTGGGGCAGATTTGAGCTGAAAAAGCACCGCCGAGCGCTCTTTGCTCTGATAGTGCGAAGCCCATCGCCCTTTCTCGGCACATGGTGTCATATCTCCAGGTTACCGAATTTGAATATATGGTGAAATCATGTCTAATGCAAAACAAGGCGCACTAAAAGAAGATATAGGCAGCCGTGCCGCTCCCGTTGACTACAGACGCCTCTTTTTTATTCTGCTTGGAATCGGGCTTTTTTCAATCATTTACTGGTGCCCACCGCTCCCGGATGCAGTTGACCCCCTGGGAGAGAACTTTGAGCTCAGCAAACAGGCCAAAGGGGCGCTGGCAATTTTTGCCCTCGCGGCAACCTGGTGGGTGGCGGAAGTTGTCCCCATCGGGGTGACAAGCCTTACTATCGGCACTCTGCAGGCACTGTTTCTGATCAGAGAGCCGTCGGTGGCGTTTAAGGATTTCATGGATCCGTCGGTTCTGTTTATTTTCGGCTCCATCGTTATCGGCATGGTTTTCACGAAAACCGGCCTTACCAAGCGGCTGGCATATAAGATGCTGTCCATCGTCGGTGATCGGACGAGCATGATTTATCTAGGCTGTTTTGTCATGACCGCCGCCCTCACCCATCTGATGGCCCACACCGCCGTTGCCGCGACCATGTTTCCGTTGTTGATGACGATCTACAGCCTGTACAGCGATGATGATAAGCCGACAAAGTTCGGAAAAGGTCTGTTTATTGGCATGGCTTACATTGCCGGCGCCGGAAGTATCGTAACCCTGTTGGGGGCGGCCCGTGGGGCGGTTGCTCTGGGCTTTTACAAGGACATTGCCAATATTGATATCACCTTTTTTGAATACACCTGGTATCTGTTCCCGGTTGGTTGGCTTATGACGCTGCTGCTCTGGGGCTTTTTCATGATCTTCTGCAAGCCGGAAAAAGACCGTATCGACGGGCTGAAGGAGCGGTCCAAGCGCATGTACAAGGAGCTTGGCGGGTGGAGTCGCGATGAGATCCTTGCCGTAACGATTGTGGTGGCCACCATTCTGATCATCGCCCTGAAAAATTTCATTCCCGCCCTGGCAGATTTCCACAAAACAGCAATTATACTCTGTTCAACTATTGCCTTCTTTATCACCAGGCTGTTGACCATTGAAGATCTGGAAGAAATTCCCTGGAACATTATTCTTCTGTTCGCCGGCGCCATGTCCATCGGTTTCTGTCTGTGGGAAACCGGAGCGGCCAAGTGGCTGGCCGTCAACTGGCTGGTGATGTTCCAGAATGCCCCGGCAATCGTGTTTATCCTCGGCATGGCATTTTTTGTTATGATGATGACAAACTTCATCATGAACGTGGCCGCCATTGCCATCTCTTTACCGGTTGCCCTGGTCATTGCCCCCTATCTTGGCGTGGCGGGGGAGGTTGTGCTCTTTTCATCCCTGGTGGTTTCCGGCATGCCCTTTCTGTTGCTCGTGGGTGCGGCCCCCAATGCCATTGCCTATAACTCCAGGCAGTTTACTACCGCCGAGTTTGCCATGTATGGCGTACCGGCGAGCATCCTGCTGATGGTGGTCACCTGGTTCGCGGTCGCCGTCATCTGGCCGCTGATGGGAATGCAGGTCTTTATTCCTGCCTCCTGATCGGCAGAATCCGGTGCCGCCTGCCGGCAGGCGGCACCGGATTCGGGCATAGGATGATCTACCAGCGCTGTCATTAACTATAAGGGAACCTTGCATAATGGCCTTTTCGCCAAGCTCTTCGTTGCTTGAAACATGTTGTTTTCGAAAAAGTGGGTCGGCCCGCGGAACTATGTTCCCGGCGCCTCGATCGTGTACGAAAATTCTCATTTTTCAAGTTTCCCATGAGAAGAGAACCTGAATCTGATGGCTGCCGATAGTCCTGATCTGAGCTCTCTACTGGAGGGTTTTCCCCATCCGGTCATGATTTTGGACGACTCCTGCCGAATTATCACCATGAACCGACTCATGGAGGCAATCACCGGCTATGCCATTCAGCAGGTGGCGGGACTCCATGGCGAACTCGTGGTCCGCAGCAATACCGGCAACAACCGTGGTCAATTGTTCATGGAGGTACTGAGAAGCGGTGATCCGTCAACCGCCAGGGGTGATATGCTCACCTGTTATCGCCGCAGGATTCCGATCCAGTACACCATTTCGGCGCTGCTGGGTAAAGGCGGCAGGCGGGTCGGCCTGATGGTGGTTGTCGAGGATACCTCCGCAACTGAAGCGGCAAGCAGTACTATTGATGATGAGCAGCAGGCAAATGGACTGATTGGCTACAGTCCCGCAATGCGGAAAGTATTTGATGCCATTCCGGTACTTGCCAAGACCGATGCCTCCGTTCTGGTTACCGGCGAAACCGGCACCGGGAAAGATCGCGTGGCCGAGGTCTTACACAGAAAATCGGAGCGTGCCAGATTCCCGTTTGTTAAAATAAATTGTGGTGCTCTGCCTTCAGAGCTCCTTGAATCGGAGTTGTTCGGTCACGTCAAGGGCGCCTTCACCGGGGCTACCCGCAACAAACCCGGAAAGTTCAAACTTGCTGAGAAAGGAACCATATTTCTGACGGAAATCGGCGATATGCCGTTGCCGTTGCAGGTTAAGCTACTCACCGTGCTGGATGATAAAACATTTGTTCCGGTTGGTGGTGAGCGAGAGCTCACTATTGATGTGAGAATTGTTGCGGCCACCCATAGGCCGCTGCGGGAGCAGGTCGCCAAGGGGCTGTTTCGGGAAGACCTTTTCTACCGTCTGAACGTGTTGCATGTTCACCTACCCGCATTGCGGGAACGGGAAGGTGACGTTCAGTATCTGCTTGATCATTTTCTGCAGAAATATGCAAAGGCATTGGGCAAGACCGTGGTCGGTTTTTCCTCAGACGCAGTGATTTGCCTTCTTGGCTATCATTATCCAGGCAATGTCAGAGAGTTGAGCAATATCGTCGAGTATGCCGTCAATATGAGTAAGAAGAAAAAAGTAGGTAAAGAGGATCTGCCTCCCTATCTTTTCGAAAAGACGCAGGTGCAGGGTGCTGCAAGTACTGAAAACAGACAGATGAGTGTACAAGAGTCCGAGCCGATGAATGAACAATCAGGAGCACCGGACTACCGGCGGCAACAGCAGAGTTGGGGAGATATTGAGCGCCAGTTGATTGTCGATACACTCAAAAAAAACAGAGGAAACCGAACAAAAACCGCTGAAAGTCTTGAATGGGGACGTATGAAGCTGTGGCGCAAGATGCAGAAATACGGACTCTAACGCCGGAGGCAACTCATTGAGAAAACTGCTCATACCAATCCAGGGAGACTATGTTGCACCGCGGTTCGATCTTGCGGTGGAATTGCTCATCGTGCGTTTCAGTGATGATGGGCAGGAAGAGCCGCGAACCATCATTATGGAGCGTCCTTCCGAGGAAGCACTCTGCCAGATGATCGTTGAGGAGCAGGTAACGGATCTGGTCTGTGGCGGGATTGATGAGGTGCACTATAACTTCCTGTTGTGGAAAAAAGTCGATGTTATCGACGGTGTTATCGGCGGCTGGTGCCGGGCGCTGGAAAAGGCGGTATGTGGTGATCTGAAAGCTGGTGAAATTCTGCTAAACGGGGAGGGCGCGCTCGCTCTATAATTCTTATGAAGATTGCAGATATCATTCTTCCGAATTCCTTGAAAGGTTCTATTGACCTGGGTTTGGAGAGAAGAAGCTATGGCCGGTTCAAAGTGATTTTGTTTCTGATCATGATCGCGATCACCGCAATACCGGCAACCACGATTGCCTTTCTGGGCTATATCAATTACAAAAATCTCCTGCAAAAAGATGAGATCACCCAGCTCAAATGGCAGATGGATGGTTCCATCGGTTCCATCGAGCAGATGGTTGGCAGCCTCAAATCCGTTGTCCAGTTTATCGCTCGCAAAGATCGCTATACGGAATTGACTACGGGCTCCAGCCTTGAGGATCTGTTTGACCGGTTGCAACGGCAATACCCTTCGTTTGCCGATCTTGGCGTGATCGACGAGCAGGGGGTTCAGCAGGCGTATTATGGGTCATATGATCTTGAGGGGACTGACTATTCCGGTGAGAGCTGGTTCAGCGAAGTGATGGAAAAAGGTCTTCACATCAGCCCCGTATATCGAGGGTATCGAGATGTGCCTCATTTTGCCATTGCCGTCAGCACCTATGATCCTGTAATTCGAAAAACATGGGTGATGCGTGCTACTATCGAGGCGGACACGCTACAGAATTTTGTCGGAACCATAAAAACAGAAGCAACCGATGATCTTTTTCTTGTTGTTAGTGAAGGAGTTTTGCAGACCTTCTCCAATTATTTCGGGCAACCGCTTACCCAGACCGAACTAGAGATCGAACCTGGCGTGCGTTCATACATGTCGATGGCGCAGGAAGAATTTCTGATTGCGATCGGCGACATCGCGGCAACCCCGTGGTATCTGGTCATCATCAAAAATGGCTACACCAGCAATAGTGAGTGGAGGTCGTTTCGCTCCGAGCTGTTCATTCTCTATGTTGTCTGCATGGTCATTAGTGTGATTGTTATCTTCGCCCTGGTCAACATGCTCACCTCGCTGATTCGCAAGGCTGATGAAATACAGATCGGCATGATGAAGGAAGCGGAACACAAGGACAAACTGGCTTCCATCGGCCGACTCGCCTCAGGGGTGGCGCATGAAATCAACAACCCGCTTGCCATTATCAATCAAAAAACCGGTCTGGTTGAAGACATCCTCAATATCACACCAGATTTTGATCATAAACACACGGTTCTCGAGAGCCTTAAGTCAATTGATAACAGTGTGGAACGGTGCAAGGCAATCACTCATCGATTGCTTGGGTTCGCCCGTCGCACCGAGGTGTTGTACCAGCACATTGATGTGAATGAGACGATCAGAGAGGTGCTGAAATTTCTTGAAAAGGAGATGATGTACAGCAGGATTGAGCTGGATCTCCAACTGCAAGACAATTTGCCGAACATTTACAGCGATCGTCTTCAGATTCAGCAGGTGCTGCTCAACATCATCAACAATGCCATCGACGCAATTGGCAAGGACGGGACGATTTCGATCATATCCAACCTGATAGCCGGGGAGGTCAGAATCGTGATTCAAGATGATGGGTCAGGGATCCCCGAGGATATGCTTTCCCAGATATTTGAACCCTTTTTTACAACAAAAGAGACAGGCAAAGGGACCGGGCTTGGCCTTTCAATTACCTATGGCCTGGTTAAAAAGCTGGGCGGTGATATTACCGTGCGATCCAATGTCGGTAAAGGAACCGCTTTTACGATAACCTTACCCGTTAAGGTGGAAAAACAATGACGAATAACACCAGCAAAAAGATCAGGGTGCTCATTGCCGACGACGAGTTTGATTTTGCTTCAACTCTGCAGACGCGTCTGAATTTGCGGGATTTTGAGGCCACTATGGTAAGCTCCGGGGAAGAGGCGGTGCAAGCCGTCGAGCAACAGAAGCCTGATGTCCTTCTACTTGATCTGAAGATGCCCGATCTGGACGGGTTGGAGGTGTTGTCCAGATTAAAAGAGATGGGCGCTGAGACCAAGGTGATCATTCTCACCGGGCATGGTTCATTTGAGGTCGGCCGGGAGGGGATGGAAATGGGCGCATTTGACTACATCATGAAGCCGGTGGATCTAAACGAGTTGATTGTCAAAATCGAGGATGCGCACGGTTCCCGATAACTCCGTGGCAGCCTGCCGAAGCGACGGCGCGCCGGTGCCTGGGGATCAGGCGTTTCTTATAACGATTGAGAGGTAAAATATGGACATACAAAAGTCTCCCCGCGGTGTCGAGGCAGTCTGCCTGGAAGTATATGGCATGCTGTCCGCCTCTGTTACCCATGAAATCAAGAATACCCTTTCCATCATCAACGAGAATGCCGGTCTGATCCAGGATCTCTGCGCTATGGTTGAAGGCGATGATGGTGTTCCAGCCGGAAGGGTTGACGCCTCAATGCAGATGATTGCCAATCAAGTTAACAGATCAAATGTGATCATGAAAAATCTTAACCGTTTCTCCCACAGCAATGACAGAATTCCCGATCAGGCCGATCTGTCGGAAACGGTGACGCTTCTGGTGGCATTGACCAGTCGGTTTGCGGCAATGCGTAAAGTTTCGGTAGCCACAGATTGCGAATCCGGACATGTCATAACAACCAATGTGCTGACCCTGTATTGCCTGGTTTTCCTCATTCTCAAAACCCTCTACTCTCTTTGTTTGGAAGACACTACGCTGCTGGTGTCAGGTAAGCAGGCTGCTGGGCTCCTGGAACTGCGGTTTGTTCCGGAAAAAACAAACAGTCAAACATATCCCCCGGACTTTCCCGGCGAAAAGGAGAAGATGCTCGCTGAGCACATCGGAGCAACGTGTTCGTGTGAGGATGGGGAGGTGGTCGTGATTTTGAAAGAAAGGGGTTAGAGTGGCAGGTGAGAGGATCTTTCCCGAAACTTATCCTGCTGTGAAAGCGTAGATCATGTGATATCACATTTTTGCATCACTTCCAGTATATAATGGTACACATCTGAAAGCCTGAGTACACCCACCACACGATCGCCATTTTCAACCAGCAAGGACTGGTGTCTTCCCAATACCAGTTGGTGAATGCCCTCGTTAAGCGTTGCGCCTTGGCCAATGTACTCGCTTTTCGCCGGGATATGCATGATTTTTCGGACGGTCAGTTTGCCGGCTTTTTTACAGATGTCGTCCAGCGGCTTCTGGAGAAGATCAAAGTCCCGGGTAATGTTACGCACGAAACTTGGCCCAAGGCCATGACGGGTCAACATACTGATATCGCCAATATCCTGAAACTCCGGCTCCAGGGCGTGCAGGACGCTGATATGGTCAAGCTTTCCGATAACCCGTCCGGCGCCATCGGTAACCAGCAGGGCCCGGTATTTATAGCTCGGCCCTCTTTCATTGCAATGCGCTTTCTCCAGAGCCATAACCGATTCAAACAACAAAGAATCTTCGGAAATGGTTGGGTACTGCTCCAGGGGGATCATCACTTGATCAACCGTAACGGGATCCATCTTCTCCTTCCAGACGATATTTCGGTCAAATTGTAGTGTATCGTTTTCCCAACTGCTGCTTGCAACCAGAGCTAAATCGGGCTGGCCGCTATTTCTTCTTCTTCTTCTTCTCCTCCTGATCCATAATCTCCTTGGCGGTATCAAATTCACCGGCTTCGGCAAATACCCCTGCCATCAGAGACGATTCGACAGTGGCGCTGTAAGCGCGACGGATCTTATCGACCAGGGTGTCAACTTCGATGGGTTTTTCCAGATATTCAAAGGCACCAAGCTTCCTTACCTCTTTTTCATCCTGCTCTGTACCCTTACCGGTTAAAACAATGACCTGAACTTTCGGGTAAGTTTTTCTTACCCGCTTTAGAACTTCGATGCCGTCTATGCCCGGCATCCGAAGATCAAGCACCATTACATCGGGCACCTCGTTGCTGACCAACTCGAGCGCCTCTTCACCATCCAGTGCCACACTGGAAGAGAGTTCACGCATGTTAATCCGTTCGGCGAGCGTATTGGCGAAGTCTTTTTCATCGTCGACAAGCAAAATCTTGATTTTCTCTTTACCCTTGCCCATCCCTTTTCTCCTCTGGTTTGTGTGAAAACCCTCCGGTTTCAGCAATTATCTGCGCTGTTGTCAGTTCTCCCACCTCGGCAAAAGCAACAGCCATCATCGCGTCCTGACATTTCCGCAGCAGCGGGCGCCGCTTCTTTTCTAGTTTTATCTTGTGCGCACCCGCTGCCTGTATGCTTCTTATCAGGGTGTTTATTTCCACGGGGACGAGAAAATCATCAAACACGCCGGCCTTCATCGCTGCAATCGAGTTATTGAAATAATCGTAAGTATTGATGGTAATTATTTCAACATGAGGCTTGATCCGTTTTATCTCCTCAACGATGCGCACACCCTCGATCTTGAGACTGGATAGATCAACAAGTCCAACATCTATGGGCTTTTGCGAAAGAATTGCCGTCGCAGCGCCAATTTGATTGGCGCCAAAGAAACGGAATTCGTTTCTATTTAATCGACTGCTGATTGCATCTCGAAAGTATTTATCACTTTCGACAAAAAGAAGACTCAGGCCCATACGTAACTCTATCAGGTGCTGATGGGAACAAAACCGTAAGAGATGTGCGCACCTTCCAGACCGACTTTTTCCAAAAACCCTGCCAATGTGTTTTCTTTCTGAATGTACCGGGTTTCTTTTTTACCAACCAGTCGACGTGCTTCTTCGACTTCGCCGCTTTCGGCAAAGGCCACTGCGGTCATATGGTTCTGAAAGCCTTGCAATAGCTTATCCAGCAGCCGCTTTGGCTTGTCGGTTACATCAGCCATGCGGATTGCCGTGTCATGCTCACCTGCCTCGGCGAATGCAGCTGCCGCAAATGTCTTTTCAAATGTGGATTGTGATTTGTTGCCCATGGTTACCCTCCTGTGAGTAGATTGGTAAACTGTTCCACTCATGTGAAACACAATCTATTACCTACAAGGATCGTGCCAGATCGGAAAATAAAATAAAATCAACGAAAACAAATAGATATTGTGTTAGAAAAATGAATAGGAAGTCAATAAATCATAATGAAACATTAAGAGACGTTTTTGTAGACCCATAATGAAACATTTAGAGACGTTTTGCTCTCGCTTACCGATCATCGCCATGTGCTCTGCGGTGGGGGACGGCTTCAGTGATCTTTGTGATGAGTTCATCGAGATCAACCGGCTTCATCAAAAAATCAAACGCACCGAAGCGCATACCGGCCAATCCCTCCCTCGTTGATCCCTGTCCGGTCAACATGATAACCGGTAAATCAGGGTACTGTTGCTTGACTTGCTGAAGTACATCAAGCCCGCTTAGGCCGGGCAACATAAGATCCAGCACCATTACGTCGTAGATGTTGTTGGCAAGCAGGTTCAACGCTTCCTCACCATCAACCGCAACTCCGGTTGGGTAGCCCCTGATCTGAAGGCGATGAGCGAGCGTTGAAGCGAACTCCTCTTCATCGTCCACCAGCAACAATCTCAGATTATTCATTAGGTTCTCCCGGTAGTTCCAATCCCCTTGACCGACATATCAGCATCCATGTTAGACTTACTGATTGCCACCCTGATCTGTAGTGTGGTCGACAATATCACCGGGTGAAAGCTTCGCATTGGCGTAGCGTTTCAGAGCCTCCTCCCACATACCGATGATGGAATCGAAAACTTCGATGCGTTTCCAGACAAGGTATTGATAATATTCTTCCTCAATGCCACAGCAGATGACTGTTGTCACTCCTTCAGTGAGAATCAGGTGACAGAGCTTTTCGGCTGATACCTGGGGCAGGACAACCAGTTTTTCCTCAAGCTTTTTCCTCTGTTGGTCAAGGGTTACAATGACTGCTTCGGATGCCAGATCAAAACGTGGTGCCACTTCGGCGTCATAGAGTGGAATGAGAACCTTGTGGTGCATGTCGCTAAATCCCGTATTGTTTCATTTTTCGCCACAACGTGCTTCTCCCCCACCCTAATAGGTCTGCTGTTTTTTGTTTTTTACCGCCCGTCTTGACGAGGGCATTGATAATCATTTGCTTTTCGGTCTGAGCCCAGGTGGAACCAGTCACCTGTACTGTTGTTGCTTCGCGAGCCGCCAGGGGGGAGGCACCTTGATCAGATACGCCGGATACCGGTGTCGGCATGGTGGAAAGATGGTCTGGTTCCATCAAATAGGTGGGGAGGCTCTCTATTCCGATACGCGAATCCTGGCTTACATTGACCGCGTACTCAACGATGTTGCGAAGCTCTCTTACATTGCCGGGAAAATGGTAATTATTGAGAAAATACAAGGTCTGCCGGTCGAACCCCTCTATTTTCTTACCAAACTTTTCAGCAAAGGTGTTGAGGAAATGATCTATGAGCAAAACGATATCATCTTCCCGCTCACGCAGCGGAGGTAAGGTAATTCTCACTACATTGAGTCTGAACAGCAGGTCTTTTCTGAAACTGCCGTTTTCCACCATCCGTTCAAGATTCTGGTTTGTTCCCGCAATTATTCTGACATTGACCTCAAAGCCTTTGGTGCTGCCGAGAGGGAAGACGACACGATCGTCGAGGAAGGTGAGCAGTTTGACCTGCAGTGATAGTGGTAAGTCCCCGATCTCAGTCAGGTAGAGCGACCCGTTGTGGGCCAGGCGAAAACGGCCGGGTTTGTTTTCTTTGGCGTCGGTGAAGGCACCTTTCTGGTGTCCAAAGAGTTCCGATTCCAATAATGTTTCCGGAAGTGCACCGCAGTTGATCTTGATAAATGGGCCCCTGGCTCGATTGGAGGCTTTGTGGATGGCCTCCGCGGTAAGATCTTTACCGGTACCCGTTTCCCCGGTGATGAGAACCGATGAGTCGTTCTGGGCAAGCAGCGGCAGCATCTGAAAAACCTTTTCCATTTGCGGACCTTTTCCGATCATTTCGGAAAAGCGAAACCCATGCATATCCTGACTGGTACGATTCTGCAGTGCGCGGATGTCCTCCAGGGTTTCAAGATATCCGATCAGCTCACCGGATCCACTGGTTATCGGGGCAAAGGTGATGCGTACCTGAACCAGTTCGCGACCCCGGTTGATCAGATCGGTATGTTCACAAATCGGTTCGGAATCTTCTTTCAGTCGCAGAACCGGACATTTTTTCAAGCAGATTCGACTGCGAATGATGTTGTGACACATAACTCCCCGGGCCTCCTGGGGAGAATAACCGGTCAACGCCGAGACAGCTTTGTTCGTATGGGCTATTCGGCGATCCTTGTCCAGGATGACAACGCCAATGGGTATTTCATCGAGAATGGTATCAAATGGTACTGACTGATCGAATAGTGCCGTAATTTTTGGTTTATTTGACTTCATTAAACCTGATCATCCGTTGCTGAGTGACTACCCGGTTATTGAAATATTGTTGGTTCCTGGAACCAGTGTACCATCTCGACAGCAATAAGCATCACTAATTCAAGGATCCCTTCAACCAGAAAATCATGGGTACATGCCCTTCTTGCCGGAAGGGTAAGAGATATGGGAATCCTGCAAAATGGCCTTTTCGCCCAACCTCACCGTTGCTCAAAAAATGTATTCTCAAATATTGGCTCTTTGCCTGTGATAGAATGTACCTCGCGCCTCAACCTTGCACGAAAATGCTCAATTTTCAAGGTCCCCATACCACTTCCCTGAAGGGGGAATTGTGGGGTTGTACAGCTACCGTGATACGCATTTCACATATAGTGCATAATTTCAGATGGTGACAAAGACGTCGTGGGTAGAATAAACCAGTGCCGCAAACCAGCAGAGGGGCTGTTTGAAGTCCATCACATCTATGGCGGTTGGTTTCCCGAAGCCAGGGAACTCACCGCCAATCAGCCTTGTGTTGCACTACCCGGAGAATGGAATAGATGAGTGGTGGAGATCGATTTTAACCTTGCCGGCTGAATCCTTTTTATAGCCGAAGGTGTACTCAACCTTGGTTTCATTTCCCTCAAGATCGGTAAACCAGTAGTTACCCATTGCGATGGCCCGGTTTTCTTCGAGGATGATGGCGGCATTTTCAAATCGAACAGCGGTCCATGGATTGATTGCGAAACCAGTATCTTCGGGATAATCGCTGTTTCCACCAACAAAATAGGAGAGGGCAGCTATCTTGCCGAGGCGAAATTGCACCTGCGCACACTTTGTCGGTTTGAACAAAACATCACCCAGTTCAAATGCATAGAGAGTGTCGAGATGCTCTTCGGCTGCTTTGACAGCGGCGCTGACATCCGCCTTTAAGGAGCCTATTCTGACAATGCCATTTCCCCATGCCTGCTGTGCTTTGATGACTTCCTGTTCGGTAAACATAGATTTTCCCATTTGTTATCTGATCATAACAGCCAGAGACCGACACCTAAACAAGCCGGCTCTCTTTGCTTACTAACACGGTAAAAGCCACTCATGGCTGATTGTCCCGTCGCTTTTATCCCGCACTTTACTGTTCTTGCATTTATCTAAGCACAAAAACGTCGAAAACAACATTTTGCCTGATTTTTCAGGGGTCGTGTATGGTTCGTGAGGGGATTGATATCTCCACTCCGGTGCCATATTGCACGGTTCGCCATATTCTTATCGATGGTAGATAGAGTCCGCCACAATCACCATTGGCTTTTTCCGACCCCATCACCTTTCGCATGGGCGAATGTATGCCTATGCTATCGACAATTCATGATAATAAAACCTCAGCGTTTTCGGAGATAATGCAGGCGGTTGAGTTTATCTTTTTTTTGGGGCTGGCAGTGTTTGTGATGATGCCGCTCTATCTATTGACGACATTGCCACCGCTGGTCGTGGTTGTTGCCAGTGTTCTTGTTTCGGCTGGACTGGTCACATGGGTGGAGCCGCGGGCCAGCCGCTGGCTCAAAGATGAAACGGAGCAGGATCGCTAGTTATATGGCCCGCTCACTTCTTGTGCGCGGTAATAATGAACAGCGGGTCGGCATGGGGAAGTTCGGGATAGGGGTCGTCTTCCGGGCGTGGGTAGCCGCGAATGGTGGTGGTTGATCCGATGGTGAAGCACCCAGCCTGCTCCAGCAGTTCACGAACGAAACCGAGCCGCTCACATTCATGCAGCTCCGGCCACAGGGTGATGGTCTTGGGGGCAAACCAGCGGTTGGAAAACGAAATGATCAGAGTGCCGCCCGGTCGCAGCAGGCGCCCCGCTTCTTTCAACACGGCAACCGGGTCAATCAGATACTCGATTGATGCGGTGCAGATGATGACGTCACAGGCTGCATCTGCCAGCGGCAGCAGCGGCAGCTCATTGAGATCGTGCACCAGGTGGTTGGTGGCACGCGGATTGCGGTGCAACTCGACCTCATTGAGTCCAACCACGGTAAGTGATGAAACAGCAAGCGACTCGGGCAGATGCGACTCCCAGCTCGCCATCAGATCGAGAACATCGGCGCCTGTCTCAATGAGATCGCCATACTGGTTGCTCAGTAGCAATCTTGCTCGCTCATCCAGGTGATGAACAAGGCGTGGCTGGTGGTAAAATTGTCCATCGGGGCGCTCGTCGATTCGGGGCAAAGGCGGTGCATCGAAAAAGTGGGTAGGGCGGTTCTGGTAGCGGCATTGCATTCCCGGCCCGGCCGCGCTCATTGTTTCCAGCCAGTGTTCGCAGCGTCCGCCGCGTTCGGTTTTTGCCGAAACTATCTTTTCGATTCGGGCCGTCACATGCAGGGCGTGGCCGGCCAGGGGATGATTGAGGTCAAACACCAGCCGGTCTCTGTCGTGTCCGACGAAGCGGGCCGCTGCCGTCGAACTGGCAAATATACCGGGTACCCCGCGCAGAAACCCCTGTGGATAAAAGCGGCCGGGTTGCGGCGTCAACTGCTGCCCGTTTTGCCGGATAACCGGCTGAAACTGCTCGGCACGCAGTGCAATGAGCAGTCTATTATCGTATGGCGCGTGAAAATCGCTTTCGGTAAGTGAGGAGGTAGCCTCCGCGCTCTGCTCACGGTCCACAAGCTGGTCGTAGATGGCAGGTGGAAAGATGTCGCGCCACATGCTGACCCGTTGGCCGAAGTGGATACAGCAATGGCGAATGGCTCCTTCCAGCCAGCGCAGAGAAAATAGTATCTCGGCGGTGCCGTCTCCGGTGAGCCGGCGGTTAGTCGCCGGGGCGACTGAATTGCCCGCGGTATTGTCTGCTTTATCGTCCATCGGGATTACAAATGAGTGAGACTTGCCTGATTACAAATCAATATTGGTGAAAACAGCCTGCCAACAATACTGTTTGTCTTGAAATTTCATAAACAAACTACGTGTGGGTCTATCCATGAACATTAAACATCTTTTTCAAAAGCCAACCCTGCAGAGCCTCGCGAAAACCTGCGGCTGAGCGGCAAAGATCGACCCGGTCGGGCTCGGTGAAATGTTGGCGGCCTTGCCGCAGGCGGATGATGACAACCTCCTGGTGGGGTATAAAACCAGCGATGATGCCGGTATCTACAAGATTTCCGATGATCAGGCACTGGTGACCACCGCCGACTACATCACCCCGCCGGTAAATGATCCCTACCTCTTCGGGCAGATCGCCGCCGCCAACGCGCTCAGTGACGTGTATGCCATGGGCGGCGTGCCGAAGGTGTGTCTCAACCTGGTCTGTTTTCCTTTCAAGAAACTGCCGGCCGATGATCTCAACCAGATTATTGCCGGCGCCCTGGAACGGATAACCGCCGCCGGCGCGGTTTTGGCGGGCGGCCATTCGGTGGAGGACGATGAGCCGAAATTCGGCCTGTCGGTGATTGGTCTTGTTCATCCGGATAAATATTGGGCCAACCTCGGTGCAAAACCAGGTGATGCCCTTATTCTGACCAAGCCGTTGGGCAGCGGGGTGCTCTTTAACGCCAATCTGAAAAAATGGGTCTCAAAGCAGGCGATGGATACGTGCATCGCCCACCTGATTCAGCTGAATCGATCCGCGGCCGAGGCTATGCACGATTTTGATATTCACGCCGTCACCGACATCACTGGTTTCGGACTGGCCGGACATGGCATGGAGATGGCCAAAGGCTCGAATGTCGAGCTAACCATCGAGATGGCGGCGCTGCCGGTGATGGATGAGGCCGTGGCCATGTATCGCAAGGGGATGAATACCGGGGTCAATCGCTTCAATGAGAATCTGGTGCGGGAAACCCTGAGCTTTGCCAAACCGTATCCCCGACATCAGCAGGAAATCCTGTTCGACCCGCAGACCAGCGGCGGCCTGCTGGCGGCCCTGCCCCATGACCAGGCTGAATCACTGGTGCGGGCCCTGCATGACTCAGATAATCTCGCCGCCGCCATCATTGGCCGCGTCACCGGTGTTGCCGAAAACGGAAGAATCGTTGTCAACTAGCAATTTTCGCGGTACAAGGTGAGGCAGTTTTCACCCTTTGCCGATGAAGGCGGAAGGGCTCACTCGTAATATTTACAAAAGGAGACTGTCATGGCACAACAAGTGGTAATCGATGAGGATGAATGTGTTGGTTGCGAGGCCTGTGTAGAAGCATGTCCCGAGGTGTTCGGGTTTGACGGCGATACCGAAAAGGCGCACGTCCTGGAAAACGCGGATCTCGATGCGGACTGCATAGAGGAGGCGGTGGCCTCGTGTCCGGCCGAATGCATTACGATGGAATAGAGCATTTAATTACGCTCATCGGTGCCGGGAATCGGTGGCCGTTGCCGCTTCGATTTCCCGGCGCCTGAGACGAATACCGTTTTATATCTCCCACGCAGCTCGCGTCAGGCTGCGCTCACTACGTATATCGATAGAGCGCAATCCGCGTTTCTTTCAGATACAGTGGTAGCTGCAAAACACTCAGGGTACCGATTGCTGGTAGGGCTCTTCACAATCCTGTTCAATGGTGCACCCGTCCTCACTATCCTGTAGAGAAAGTGAGTCTAGAACCGAGGTTTCGCCAATGGGCGTGTCGGGCAGTTGCGGCCGCGCTTTTCGGCAGGAGCGTTCCAGATATGCGGTGATATCCTGCTCACCGCTGCGTATCGACCAGCCGTCTGGCTCGGCAAGGAGCAGGACCGGGACCGTCTCGATGCCCAGCATGGTGAGGAAGCGGACATTGATTCGCGGATTGTAGGAGGCCGTCGTCGTTGCCCGCGGTAAGGAAAAGTTTTCTATTTCTTCAATTGGGTTGAAATTGATGGCGCACCTGTTGTCCCGCCGAATCTCTTCGATAACCGCCTCGCAATGTGGACAGTCGGCGGAGAAAAAGAAGTAGTGAGCCTGTCGGGAGCCGTCCTGTTCAAGCCGCGCCAGCGTTCCTTCGGCAAGGGAGTCCCCGGTGTTTGCCGGGGCCTGATAGTCGAGGGCGTAGGACGCCAGTACCACGGCGGTGAAAATAAAAATTCCCTTGATCATCTGAGATATGCCCATAAAACAGTTGGCCAGGGCGATAAGTGCCAGAACAAGCAGACAATAGGAGCAGAATGTCTGGGTTACGAAGAGTTGAAAAGAAAATAACACCCCCTCTGCCGCCAGTCCACAGAGCAGCAGCAATCCGGTAATACTGCGCCACACCGTTACCCCTTTACGGGCCTGGGCAATGCCGATGCTGATTATCAGGAAAAAAAAGAAACCGGCGATATTGTAGTAGAGCGGGTCAACCGTGGTAAACTGGTCGACAATCTCGCATCCGTCGTAGAGGCAGATCCCCGCTCCCTTGAGCTTGACGAGAACAATCTGCACGGCGGTGAGAACGCAACCGATGATGGCGAAGAGGTAACTGAGATACATGATGGGTAGCCTGTTGTGAGTGTTGTGCCCATTTTAGTTGCACTGCCGGGCTTGTCAATAGCTGATCCGGGTGGGTGGAAACATTGCCTGATTCTTTGGGATTTCTAAGTTGTGTCGGGTCAGCAGGTGGTGCCCCATTGCCCTGAAGTTCTCAGTTGCTGGTATTGTGCGGCAGATACCGGGCAATGGAGTCCCTGGTGCGAATTATTATTTTGCAATTTCCTGATGTTTGCTACATGTTCTTTTCATGGCGGCGGCGCCCTACGACTGTCTCCCAAGCCGCTGCTTTACACCGCGCGCCGGGACGATTGAGCCGCGGTACAACGAGGTTGTCATGGTAATTCAAATTGTTTTAGCTGTGTTTCTCTCGCTGGTATTCGGGTTTGGCTATCTTTCCGGGATGATCAGGGTCATGAGCGGGCTGCTTATCGGGTTCGGGGTGCTTACCTCGTTTTTTTTCGGGGTTTTGTTCATCATTCCGAACCTGCAGGAGGTGGTTGGTACACCGGTGTTGCGACCGGGCGGGGCGTATCCCTTTTTCGTGCTTGCCCTGGTGCTCTTGGGCTTCATCGCCTGGCTCTTCACCCGTCCGCTCAAACCGGCGCCGGAGGAGCCCATGGGATCAAAGCATATTCGTTGCTTTGCCGCGGGGCTGCTGGTGTATCCGGTCAGCCTCTTTGTTCCCGCGTTTTTCCTGTTTCCCTCCAGTGAACAGAGACTGACGGCCGCCGCGGCCACCCTGGAAGTACAGGTACTTATCGGGGTGCTGTTGTTTCTGGTGGGTATGGCCACGGCCCTGTATCTCTTATACAAAGCCACCAGGGGAACGGCGCCTGGGCAGCCGGACATGATGCGCCGTTTTGTCCTGGCACTTTTCGCGGTCCTTCATCTTGATAAAATGCCCGCCCTGATTACCTATTTGCTGATCTATTCGCCTGAGACCGGGATTATTTTTCCCCAGGCCGCGGCCCTGGCCCTGGCCGGGTATGTTCTGATCGGCGTCTTTCTGGTCAAAGTCACCGGTGATGCGCACAGCATGCAATAGCAGGAGAGGATGGCCGAGGCGTCACCATTGGTGGATGCCGGGATTTGACTGATATCTGCACTGATGTGTACGCTTACCTGGTATAGTGGCGATCATTCATACGGGGTCCTGTTTAGTCGGGACGAGTCAAACGCGCGCTCCGAGGCAGAGCCGCCGTCTATCCATGACGACGGGGCGACTTCGTTTGTCTCACCACGCGACCCCGATGGCGGCGGCACCTGGCTGTGGGGCAATAGCCAGGGAGTTATCGCCTGTGTCCTGAATCATTATCCGGTTGATGGTGAAACACCCCAGAAACCGGAAAGCCGTGGTCTGCTGCTCCTGGCCCTGACTTCATGTACCCATGTGGAGCAGGTGGCCGCGGCGCTTGTCCGCCATGATCTGTCAAAGTACCGGCCATTTCTGCTGTTTTGTCGCGATAACAGGTTGTTTCGTCTGTTTTGCTGGAATATGAATCGCCTTGAGATTGTCAGAGAAAGCGAGATCAATCCACCCATCACCACGTCCGGGTATCGGACTCAGGAGGTGGCGGCGTATCGAAAAGGACTCTATGATACGCTGATTGGCGCAGCGGTGCCGATAAACGCCGAGCCGCTTATGCGCTATCATTGTCGGCATGATCCCGCCATGGCCGCTCACTCGGTATTGACCAGCCGGCCCCACACTCGAACGAGAAGCATCAGCATGGTTTCGGTGGATAGCGAGCTGGTCACTTTTTCATATACCACAGTCCATGATTCACTCATGCTCGAGCCTCCTGTCACTGTGCAACTGAGCCGTGACTGACACATCCCGGCTCATACTCATCTGCGCCTGTCTGTTGGGGCTGCCCGTTTCGGGATGGGCCGCCGATGAACCGATGGTGCAGTCGCTGATGAGCCAGCTCGAAACCTACGGCGCTAATCATACCAATCGCATGGTGCTGCTGGCCGGTATTGCCCTGGTTACCCTGATCAGTGAAGATCTGGCCTGTATCTGGGCCGGTTTTCTGGCCGCTCGGGCAATCATTTCGCCCATCGAGGCCATTGTTGCCAGCGGGCTTGGTATCTTTGTGGGCGATATGCTGCTCTACACCACCGGTTATTTTATCGGTGCCGCCGCTCTAGAGCATCCGCCGCTTAAATGGTTTATCACACCTCATGCCGTATCTCGATTCAATCGGCTCTTCAAACGGCGTGGAATTATTTTCATCATCACCAGCAGATTTATTCCCGGAACCAGGGCGGCAACATTTTTCGCCGCCGGCGTGATCCGCTATAATGTTGTCAAGATTGTCCTGATTTTTGCGTTCGCGGTGGCCGTCTGGACGCCGATTCTGGTGCTGGGCGCCATGCTTGCCGGCCATCAGGCTCTTTATTATCTGGAGGTGTACAGCGCCTATGCCCTGCCCATTCTGGCCGGTTTCATGATCGGCGTCTACCTGCTCACCCGGCTGGTGGCGCCGCTCTTTACCTGGCGCGGCCGCAGGTTGTTGCTGGGACGCTGGCGGCGCCTGAGCCGGTGGGAATTCTGGCCCTATTACGTGACCAATGTGCCAACCTTTATCTACGTCTTATATCTCGGCTTCATCAGGTATCGCAAGCCGGCCCTGTTCACCGCGGTCAATCCGGCGATGAAGCCGGACGGCGGCTTTATGTGGGAGAGCAAGGCGGAGGTTCTGCAGGCACTGCCGGCCGGTGCCACCGGCGCCTGGCGATCTATCCCGGTTGGGTTATCGCTGGAAGATAAAGTGAGGCGGGTCAAAGAGTTGATGGCTGACAATAGGCTGAGCTATCCAATCGTGCTTAAGCCTGATCATGGCCAGCGCGGGTTTGGCGTTGCCGTCTGTGATGACGAGGAGATGGTGCGAGACTGGCTGGCCACCAGCACTGCCGCTTGTGTCGCCATGCAGTATCTGCCGGGTGAGGAGTTCGGTGTTTTTTATATGCGTTATCCGGGCAACCAGTCTGGCGAGATTTTCAGCATAAACAGAAAAAAACTGATCGGTGTGGTGGGTGACGGCGTCCATACCCTGGAAGAGTTGATTCTGCTCGATGACCGGGCCGTGTGTCTGGCGCCGTTATTTCTGAACCGGTTCACCCCTGAGTTGCTCGACATCATCGAGGTCGGTGAAACCAAGCAGTTGGTGCGGATCGGCACCCATTCAATGGGGGCGGTGTTTCTTGAAGGCATCGATCTGAAAACCGACGAACTGCTTGCCTCGGTGGAAAATATCATCTCTCATTACAAGGGATTTTGTTTTGGCCGGCTCGATATCCGAACAACCGACGAGGATAGTCTACGGGCCGGTGAGAACCTGAAAATCATCGAAATTAACGGGCTTACCTCGGAAGCGACCAGCATGTACGATCCGCGCTACTCCATTTTTACCGCCTGGCGCATCCTTTTCACCCAGTGGCGAAAAGCCTTTGAGATCGCCTATCTGAACTGGCGAAACGGTCATCAGCCGATGACCGGCATGGCTTTTATCCGTCACGGTTTCGGCTGGAAGAGCGGTGAGCAAAGTACGTGAAGCGGGCAACTATGCCGGGTTCGTGACTTCACCCGCCTTGACTTTTGTGAGAAAAAATCCCCCTATCACAAACAGCACCAGGATGGAGAGCATTCCCCAGCGGGAGTGGCCGGTGGCGGCGGTAATGATTCCCATGAGCAGGGGACCGGAGATTGCCGCGAATTTGCCGAAGACGTTGTAAAACCCGAAAAATTCACCGCTCTGCGCGGATGGGATCAAGGCGCCGAAATAGCTTCTGCTGAGCGCCTGGATGCCTCCCATGGAAGACGCCACCAGGGTTGCGATCAGCCAGAACAGAGCAGTCTTGAGGGTGGTGCCGGCGGCGGGCAGGCTGAATCCCAGAATTGAGACAACCATGTATACACCAATGCCTGCAAACAGCATGGTCTTTGTGCCAAACCGCCGCGCCAGGCGGCCGTAGACAAGGGTAAAGGGAAAGGCTACGATCTGGATATAGGGCAACACAATGATGAGCATGGTGGCGGAGAAGCCCAGATCACGGCCATAGGCGATCGCCATGGTAATGATTGTTCCCACCCCGTCAATGTAGAAAAAATAGGCGAGCAGGAAGAAAAACACCGGGCGGTTGTCGGTGATGGTTGCCAGGGTCGTTGCCAGATGCCGGAACCCCACGGTGAAACGTGCATCTGTAGTGTCGCGGTAGTGGCGCTGCTTCACCCAGATCAGCATCGGCACCGAAAGCAGCAGCCACCAGAGGATAACGATGACAAAGCCGATTCTGGTCTGGGCAACCGGAAGCGAGGCCCCCGCGCCGGCCGCCAGAATTAGCCCGATGACCGCAACAAACGGAATGACGCTGCCGATATAACCCAGGCCAAAACCACGCGCCGATACGGTGTCCAGCCGATCTTTCGTGGTGACGTCAACGAGAAAGGCGTCATAGAAAATGTTGGCGCCGGCCCAGCCGATACGGGCACCGCAGAAGATCAGCAGGCACGGCAGCCATTGTCCGGGGCCAACGAAGAGAAGAGTTGCGGTCAGCACGAGACCAAAACTGAGAAAGAGGGCGAACAGCCGTTTCTTCCGTCCCGGGAAATCGGCCATGGCGCCCAGCAGGGGGGCGAGTACGGCGAGGATGAGGGCCGCCGCCGCGTTGGCAAAACCCCACCGGGCGGTAGACACCGCGCCGGGCAGGTCGGCGGCGATGACATCCTTGAAATAGATGGGCATAATGGCGGTCACCATAATCAGCACGAAGGCCGAATTAGCCACATCGTA
This sequence comes from Desulfofustis sp. PB-SRB1, assembly GCA_016722945.1. GTDB lineage: Bacteria > Desulfobacterota > Desulfobulbia > Desulfobulbales > Desulfocapsaceae > PB-SRB1. Next base: position 262,105 of record JAEQMT010000010.1, read on the forward strand.
CAGAACCCAGCTGGTTTCCTCTCTGTTCATCAAAGTTGGCGACACGTTACAAAAGGTATCAATGGATGCGGGTAACCCTGTTTCATGATAAAGGGCGGGGAGACCGGGTGCAATGCAAATCGGCCCCTGTGCGGGGCAATTCGTGCTTGCGCAATGGAGCAGACGTGGTAAAGCAGTGGTGTTTCCCAGACTATGGGCATGATGGGAACAAGGTTTTTAAAGAGTCCATCAACCTTAATTACTGGTAATGAGTTTCGTCCCCAAAATCGGTACCTCAATCAAGCGTCAGCTGGAAGAGCGCGAGGATATCGTTCTTTCGCCCTATGCGGCCCGTAATAAACACTCCCGGGGCAGGCGCACGCCGGAACCTGAGGACACCTGTGATATCCGGCTGCCCTACCAGCGAGACCGGGACCGAATCACCCACTCCAAGACCTTTCGGCGCCTCAAATATAAAACGCAGGTATTTCTCGCCCCCACCGGCGATCACTACCGCACCCGGCTTACCCATGTCCTGGAAGTATCGCAGATTGCCCGCACCATATCGGCGGCACTGTGCCTCAACGAACCACTCACCGAGGCCATTGCCCTGGGCCACGATCTTGGCCATACCCCTTTTGGCCATGCCGGCGAGGTGACGTTGAACGAATTGCATCCGGGCGGCTTTCGCCACTACATCCACAGTCTGCGGGTGGTTGATTTTCTGGAAAACGACGGGCGCGGCCTCAATCTGACGCTTGAGGTGCGCAACGGTATCGTCCGTCATTCCAAGGGGCGCGAAGATATTTTCCCTTCCCGCATGGGCGAACGTGCCATCACCCTGGAAGGCCAGGTGGTGCGCCTGGCCGACATCATCGCCTATGTTAATCACGATCTCGATGACGCCATGCGGGCCGGCATCCTCGGCCCCAATCAGGTGCCGTCCGCCATTTCCACGGTGGTGGGAGAGCGCCACTCGCAGCGGATCGGGACGATGGTGCGTGACGTGATTGTCGAAACCCTTACCGCCGATGACGGGTATCTCCATATCAGCGAACGAATGCTTGCGGCAATTACCGAATTGCGTGGTTTTTTATACGAACATGTCTATCGCTATCACCGGGTTCATGACGAATTTGAGAAGGCGCAGCGCATTATCGGCGAACTCTACGGTTATTTTCTGGAACATGGACTGGTCAGGCGGGTTGGTGGCGAGTGGCTGGAGCAGACTGAAAACCGTGAGCAGTGGCGCGACGAGAAGTACGCCCACCGAATGGTGTGTGACTACATAGCGGGGATGACGGATCGTTATGCCATGGCGATCTATGAATACCTCTTCCTTCCCACCCCCTGGAGCGCCCGGTAGCCCATCGCCACCCCTTAAACCATATCCGCACATATTTTCTCTTTACCATCAACTGCCTCATGACAACCAGCGAACACAACTCATTGCCGAAGAACTACGAATTTTCCGATGTAGAAAGCAAGTGGCTGTCGCGGTGGGAGGAGCACGACTCTTTCAACGCCCGCATGGACGAAGATCGGCCCAGCTACGCAATCGTTATTCCGCCTCCCAACGTCACCGGCGTATTGCATGTTGGTCATGCCCTCAATAACACCCTGCAGGATATCCTGGTACGCTACAAGCGGATGGATGGCTACAATACCCTCTGGGTACCCGGCACCGATCACGCCGGGATTGCCACCCAGAATGTGGTTGAGCGGCAACTTGGCGCGGAAGGCAAAAGCCGCCACGATGTGGGCCGCGACCAGTTTGTCGAACGGGTGTGGGAGTGGCGCCGGGAAAAGGGCGGCGCCATTATCACCCAGCTCAAACGACTGGGCTGTTCCTGTGACTGGAGCCGCGAACGTTTCACCATGGACGAGGGGCTCTCCCGCGCCGTGCGCGAGGTATTCGTCCGGCTCTATCACGAGGGATTGATCTACAAAGGCGATTATATCGTCAACTGGTGTCCCCGCTGCCTGACGGCTCTGGCTGATGACGAGGTGGACCATGAAGAGCGGGCCGGTAAACTCTATCATGTGCGCTATCCTCTGGTTGATGGTTCCGGCACTCTGGTGGTGGCCACCACCAGACCCGAGACCATGCTGGGCGACACCGGCGTGGCGGTGCATCCCGATGATGAACGCTACGCCCACCTGAGCGGCACCATGGTCGATCTGCCGTTGACCGGCAGGCGCATTCCGATTGTGTTCGATTCCCATGTGCAGCGCGAGTTCGGCACCGGCGCCCTGAAAGTGACTCCTTCCCACGATCGTGACGACTATGAGATCGGCCTCCGCCACAACCTTGAGCGGTGCAAGGTAATGGATGAGCACGGGGTAATGAACGAGCAGGCCGGAGTCTACGCCGGGCTCGATCGATTTGAGTGCCGGGCCAGAGTGGTGGACGATCTGCGGGCCCAGGGGCTGCTGGTGAATATCGAGGAGCATGAACATGCCGTGGGGCTGTGCTACCGGTGCAAAGCGGTGGTTGAGCCCACCACTTCCCTGCAGTGGTTTGTCGCCGTCAAACCGCTGGCCGAGGCGGCGGTATCGGCGGTTCGTGACGATCGCATCACCATCTACCCGAAGACCTGGTACAACACCTTTTACCACTGGATGGACAATATTCGGGACTGGTGCATTTCCCGGCAGATATGGTGGGGACACCGGATCCCGGCCTGGAACTGCGCGGCCTGTGGTGAGGTGGTTGTCGCCGTTACCGATCCCACCGTCTGCCCCGCCTGCGGTTCATCCGAGTTGATTCAGGAAACCGATGTGCTGGACACCTGGTTTTCCTCCGCACTATGGCCATTTTCGACCATGGGGTGGCCGGAGACAACCAGAGAGTTGCGCTTTTTCTATCCTACCTCGGTGCTGATTACCAGTTTTGATATCCTCTTTTTCTGGGTGGCCCGAATGATGATGATGGGAATCCATTTCATGAAGGAGGTACCCTTCAGAGACGTCTATCTGCATGCCCTGGTGCGTGATAAGGATGGCAAGAAAATGTCCAAGTCCACCGGCAACGTCATCGATCCGCTGGCGGTAATGGATCGCTACGGCACCGATGCCCTGCGTTTCACTCTGACCGCGTTTGCCGCCCAGGGAAGGGAGATAAAGCTGGACGAGGAGCGTATCGATGGATATCGCCATTTCATCAACAAGTTGTGGAATGCATCCCGCTTTGCCCTCATGCACGTTGATGACAAGACGGAGGTTAATCTTGTCGACCACGACGATATCGCCGATCTGCCATTGATTCACCGCTGGATCCTGGGTCGCAGCTCGGTTGCCGTCGGCGGGGTACGCACCGCTTTGGATAATTATCATTTCAACGAGGCGGCCTCGGTGATCTACCAGTTTACCTGGCGTGAGTTTTGTGACTGGTACGTGGAATGGATCAAGGCGGATCTGTTCAGTGACGATCAGGACGTTAGAAAACAGGCCCGGGCCGTGCTCCTCCACGTGCTGGAAACGATTGTCAAACTCATTCACCCCATTACTCCGTTTGTCAGCGAGGAGGTCTGGGCGGCCCTGCCGGGACACAGAGAGGTGTTAATGACCCGGCCGTTCCCTCAAGAAAACCTCGCCTGGCAGGACCGCGATGTTGAAGATCAGATGCGTTTTCTGATGGGGATCATTACCGCCATTCGCACCATCCGGGCGGAGACCGGCGTCCATCCGTCGCGTGCCATCGAGGCAGCCGTCTATGGCGCTGATGAGAACAGCGCGGCGCTACTGGCACAATTTGGTTCCGCAATTGGTGATATGTGCCGGCTCAGTGAACTGCGCGTCAATCCTGAACAGCCGGCGCCGCGTGAGGCGGCACGCTCAATTTTTGCAAACTGTGAAATCGTCGTGCCCCTGGTCGGACTGGTGGATGTCGCGGCCGAGCGTGAGAAGCTCGATCGTGAACGGGCAAAGATCGAGCGGGAACTGGCAACCGTTGTGGGCAAGCTTGCCAACCAGCAATTTCTGATGCGGGCACCGGAGGCGGCGGTTGCCAAACAGCGTGACAAACAGACCGAGCTGCGTGGGCGTCTGGCCAAGATAACAGAGGCCGAAGAGCGGCTTGCCGCCTTGTCTTCGTAGTGGAAAAGACACCTGTCTGGACCATGTTGCCGGAACAGATACCACTGATGTGGATTACCTGTTGATTTTTTTGGATAAAATGTGCGATACTAAGAAATGATAATGTCGCAAAATCCTTGAAATTGTACATGCTCGTCATTCCCGCGAAAGCGGGAATCCATTAATTCCAAATGATTATGGGTGCCGAGTCAACTCCGGCATGACTTGAACAGGGGTTTTGTGACGCTATCAAGTGTTGATTGTGGAAATGGCGATATTTTCGCCCTACTAGCGGTCTCCTCCAGGGAGCTTTTCTATGCGCTGCCAAAAATGCGGTTACATCACCTTTGATAATTACGAGACCTGCCCGAGCTGCAAAAAGCAGATGGTCAAGGAGGGCCAGGTTATTCTCGGTAATGTCTTCAATATCGAATCGCCGCGCTTTCTCAAATTTGACGCGGAGGAAGAAACCCCCGAACCGCGGAGTGTCGGTGCGGTCAGCGGAGAAGTAGACTTTTCCGAGGATTTTGAGTTTACCGATGAAACCGACATGGGATTCGACTCCGATAGCTTTTCCGAGACGGCGGGCGGCGGCGCCCTGGGCGCGGACTTCGACGATTTGGAAACCTTCGGTGAAGATAGCCAAGATGCGGCAGAGGGAGAGCTGGTGGATTTCGGTGAATTCGAGGAGGAGGCGGATACACTGTTTGCCGAACAGACGCAGCCGGCATATGACGAGGAGCAGGAACAGGAGCTCGAACCTGCCCCCGCTCTTGATATTCCCGATGAGTTGGCCGATATCTCCGATTTGTCACCACCCTCAGATGACACTCTAGATCTGGCGGCCGATGACATCGGCACCAACTTGTTTGACGATGACGAAACCGACGAACTGGATGACATCGATCTGGACTCCTTCAAAATCGAAATCGATGACGAGCAGCAGGAGCAGGAGGAGGATATCGAGGACGATCTCGAATTTGACTTCGACCTCGGCGGCCTCTCCATCCATGAAGACCGCAAAAAATAGCCGGTTGCCCGCGTTACCCACGCAAAGCAGTTGACAATCAAACCCTTTTTCACGTAGAGTAGCGCCCCTTAGGTGCCGAGATAGCTCAGTCGGTAGAGCAACGGACTGAAAATCCGTGTGTCCCTGGTTCGATTCCTGGTCTCGGCACCATCAGATTGAAGCGGTTACGGGTGTTCCCATAACCGCTTTTTTGCTCACCTTACAGCACCCCTTTGCGCAGCGGAAGAGGAGGGCATGGCGTGCGACCGCAGATCAAGTTCCAGTAGGCCCACGAACGTGGATCAAAAACTCCTGGCGGGGCATGATCCAGGGTCTCTCGATAATCTTCCATCCCAACAATATCGTCGATCTCTTTTAGGTCTTCAAGGCTCCCGTAGGTCATTACATGCGCTAAAAAATGTATGGGCTCTCGCAGGGTCTCTTCGGGCTCTTTAAACCAGACGACACGGCTGGCAATTCGCAGAAGCTCAGGACTGAGGGGGAGTGGCTTCATCTTAGTAATCCTGGCTCGTTCCATACGTTCTATAGGCCTTAAAACGTGGCAGTTTTTCTCCCCAGCTGAAATGTTCAACTGCTAAGTGAAGGCGTCTTTTCACCTCAAGTGGCAACCTGTGGACATCTTCAAAATAACTCAGTGCCTTGAGTGTTATCAACGGGTTAAAGCTCTTTCCGTAAACAACCTTGCCGGCAGCAAGCAGGGTGGGGAGATCGACACCGCTTCTCAGTATGGCATCAATATCCAGATAATCTTTTACCTCACTTCGCTTTTGAATGACAGCGGCCTTGGTGCCGGCAATATCGAGTAAAGAAGCAACGTGTAATGAATTCTCTGGGATAATATCTCTTGGGGCAACTTGCCCAATATCAAGGCCTCCAAAGAAAGAAACAGCAACAAATCCCTCTGCTTCAATGCGGCATGACAAGGTGTTGGGCGCGACTTGTACCGTTTCTGCATCTCTAAGATAGGAGATTGACCGGACAAGCTGATCGGGGTCAAATGAGCGGTACGAAAAAAAATCAAAATCAATAGAGGTCCGGTGGCCAAGCCGCAAAGCCAAAGCAGTCCCGCCATAGAGGGTAAAATGGCTGGGTGTTGCATGCAGCTCAGGCCAAAGGCGTAACTGAGAAGCTGGAAGGATAGAAAGATTGGGATCGAGGACTTGCATCACCAAAGTAGCTCTCCGCGGTCACATCCAAGATACCGAACTCTGAACCGAGCGGCCTTCTTGAGTTGCTGTAACGGAATCCTTGCAGTAACCACCTTTACCAGAAAAAGGATGGTCATTTGCTGGTCTCAATTATTGCCACTATCAACTGTGCCATAGGGGCATTGCCGGTACCCAAGAGGCTGCAATCCTCTTGCCCACGTGAGGTATACGTATTTTGGAAGTAACCTTAAAGTATCAGTGGTATTTGCTTAATCAGACTGCTTGATTCTTATAACACAATTGCAGTAACAATGCACTTATAAGCTTCTTGTGGAGTAAACTATTACCAGATTTCGATGTTTGAGTTCACATCCCGCGCACTAAAAAAACAGAAGCCCGGTCCCACGAGGGGCAAGTAAGCATGATGAATTTGTAAAAGCCTCAAAATTGCTTGCTACCGTCATTCCCGCCCTCGATAACAACACTCAAGGGCAGGCTGCAGCGGGAATCCAGTGATTTCGATTAATTATGAAGATCGGGTCAACTCCAGTATGACTGGAATATGGGTTTTTACGAGTCCATCAAGCATGGCGCCACCACATGTATGCCCCTCTCACGTGGCACGATTGTTTATTGCGCCAGATATCACCATTATTGTGGCGCGATTCTGAAATTGTGCCATAATAGTTGTGCCATGCCAAAACAAATCTCTCCTAAAGAGCTCGATAGTATCGTAGAAGCGGTGCGTTCATTTCCCAATGGTGGTGGGATTGAAGCAATTCATTCAGCATTGGAAGAGAGGATAGCACGACGAACCTTGCAGCGGCGTTTGTCGCTGCTTGTCAAGCAGCAGCGTCTCATCGCGGAAGGCCGAGGCAGAGCGCGTCGTTATCGGACGCTCAATGTCCTGAATGCCGTCATTCCTCCTCTGAAAGCGGCTTTTTCCGGTGAAACCTACATCCCTTTATCTCACGAAGGTGCACAGATACAAAAGGTGATTCGCGCACCACGCCAGCGTCGGCATCCAGTGGGGTACAATCGAGGGATTATCGATGCATACCAGCCAAATCAGACATGTTATCTCGCTGATCAGATTCGGGATAGGCTCAACGATTTAGGACGCTGGTCAGACGATCGACACGTCGCCGGAACCTATGCACGGCAGATATTTAATCGATTATTGATCGACCTTTCCTGGAACTCAAGTCGATTGGAGGGAAACACCTATTCGCTCCTGGAAACAGAACGACTGCTTGGCCACGGTGAAGCGGCGGAAGGCAAAAATGCGATGGAAACGCAGATGCTCCTGAACCATAAAGATGCCATTGAGCTTTTGGTGGAGCAGGCGCCTGAAGTAGGCTTCAACAGATATACCATTCTCAATCTGCATGCCGTGCTTTCCAACAACCTGCTTGCCGATCCACAGGCAGGTGGCCGATTACGAACAACCCCGGTACAGATCGGCGGGAGTGTCTATCACACCTTGGAAGTACCTCAATTGATTGATGAATGTTTTGGCCGCATCCTTACCCTTGCATCAAGAATTGATGATCCCTTTGAACAAGCCTTTTTCACCATGGTACACCTGCCATATCTGCAACCCTTTGTGGATGTTAACAAACGTGTTTCGCGCCTTGCCGCCAATATCTCGTTGATTCGTCAAAACCTCTGTCCTCTCTCTTTTCTCGATGTGCCGATTCAAGCCTACATTGACGGCACGGTAGCCGTGTATGAGTTGAACAAGGTTGCGTTGCTTCGCGATGTTTTTGTCTGGGCGTATGAAAGATCCTGCCGCAGGTATTCTGCTCTCCGGCAGTCCATGGGCGAGCCCGATCCGTTCCGGCTGCACTATCGGAAGAAGATAAAAACGTTCGTAGCCGAGGTGGTACGTGGTTGTATGGACAAGCAAAGGGCGGCAAACTGGATAGCCTTGATGGCGGAAAAAGAGATTTCCCCCAACGATACGGTGCGCTTTGTAGAAGTGGTGGAGACAGAGCTTATCAATCTGCATGAGGGCAATTTTGCTCGCTACCACCTGCGCCCCTCAGAATTCTTGGATTGGCAAAAGGTGTGGTCTTGAGGTGGTATGTTTCATCTCGGCGGTCACCTGGCTTATTACACTCCACGCACTGGAAAACGGTTACTATTCAACGATGGGCAAGTAAGTTTTGATCTCTCCAGAATTGTTTTGGTTGCCGGATGCACATAAGCCGCTTATGATAAAAAGATGAAGAGAAAAGAAGATCAGATTCGCGACTACCTCGCAACCATAGGGCGGCGTGGCGGCCAAAAAAGCAGGCGCTCTTTGACGTCCGAGCAGGCGCGTGAGATGGTGCGGATTAGGGAAGCCAGGCGTGCATTTCGTAAATTTCACACCCAGTGTTTCTGGTACATGGCGCCCACTATCAGGATCACCAGTGCCGACCTGCCGGACATCGCGCGGGGATTGCGCACCTACGGGGGCCACGAGGGATACCGTCTGGCCGCACGAATATGCCCGTAAGCCCCGCCCAGGCTCAGGTGTTGCGGGTGATAGCCGCCAACAGGAGTCCGGACAGCTATCTGGCCGGCGCCACCATCGTGCATCGTAAGCCGGATTCGCCACGCACCTCATTGGATCTTGATTTTTTTCATGATGTGGAGGACAGCGTCGCCGTCGCCGCGGAAACCGACGCAAAAACTCTTGCGGACGCGGGGTATGAAACTCAGTGGCTGTTGCGCACGCCCACATTTTACCGGGCTATTGTGAGAACGAACGACGGTGCCGCGTTGAAGATCGAGTGGGCGCAGGACAGCGCCTTTCGTTTTTTTCCCGTGCAGAAGGATACGCTCTTCGGATACCGGCTTCACGACGCCGATGCCGCCGCGAACAAGGTGCTGGCCCTTGCCGGGCGAAATGAAATCAGAGATCTGGTCGATGTCCTCTACCTGCATGAACACTATCTCTCGCTGGGTGCATTGGTCTGGGCCGCCTGCGGCAAAGATCCGGGCTATACGCCGGAGTTTCTGCTCAACCAGGCCGCCCGCCACACCGCCCATACCCAGAACGAACTCGATCGCCTGCTGCTGCGACACCCCATGGATCTCGCTACCATGAAGCATAAGTGGCTTGCCGCGTTCCACCACGCCCGCGAACTGGTGCGTTCCCTGCCTACCGACGAGCTTGGCTGCTTTTACCTTTCCACACGTGGCGAGCCGGTCGAGCCCCTTGCTCGGGACAACGACTTAGGCGGCCTGACTCGTCACTACGGTACCGTGCGTGGCGCGTGGCCCACCGTCGTGCCCCAGAGCAAACCGTAAACCACGCAGAGCGGCAGGCCACATGGCTATGAGAGATGTATCGGACAGCCTATGAAGATCACATTCCGTGTACTAAAGAACAGCGTTTCGGCCCCACGAGGTCTGATTAAGCGTGGCGTTACCAAGATTGAGTCATCAAAATTGGCCAAAATTTCATGCATAAATATTGTTAGGTTTTGTGCGTAAAAATCAGAATGCTCCAAGGGTGTGTCTATCTTAAAAATAGATTGATTGCCCGGTGTTTTTGGTGCTGATAGGATTATAGCTCAGTTTAGGCCACCTTCATGAACAACCCACTTCCCTAACAGTCCAAAGGTAAATGGTTGAGGTTATTATCCAGCCTCAACTATTTGATATTAGATGTAAAAACCTCTCGCAGTTGGTCCCCCAAAGCCACATATTGTTTAACTCGGCAAGAAAAGTATAAGTGTGTATAAAAAAATATTTGATGACTTTATACACAATATTGAGCATGGTGCAGGGATACACTATATGGAGGAAACCATGGCAAAGCGAATAAACGTAAGCATCCCTGACAAACTATACAGTGAAATTCAGAAGGTAAAAAAATGGCTCATTAAAGAAGACAGCGTTTCAAAAATTGTCCAGAAGGCACTTGTGGCTGAGTTGGAAGTCGCAAAAGCACGAGCATTCGTCTGGAACTATGGATTCAACGATGGCAAGGAATACATTGCATCTCTGTCCCCTAGAGAACAGCTAAAAGCAAAAAAAATGGTCTTGAATTTCCCCCGACAGTACCCGGAAGACCTCACAGAATTACTGATGAAAACAGGCCTCATCGAGTTGGAAAATATCGAAAAACTAAAAACTCATTTAGCCATTATTGAATATTGGAAATGCATTTTTAAGCGATTTGAATTCATGGAAAATGTGGATCAGTCTTGGTTTGAAGAAGAAGGAAGGGTGAATTTGTGGGAGTGGGGTGGTCGTCCACCAATTCATGATGGTGAAGAGATTTGGACTCAAGATGATGAACATGCTAGAATTAGATGGGACAAAATAAAGCAATTGTGGAGAGAGGGGCTAATTGCAGGAATCAAAGAAGCCACGAATGAACTGGAGGAGTCTGATGATGAAAATGAGTAAACATGCAAAGATCAGGAGCCAGCACAGAGCACTTCCCAATGAGGCTTTGCAAGTGGTTCTAAAACATGGACGTATTTCTTATGCTCCGGGTGGTACTTGTAAACTCTTTTTTGGGAACAAGGAATGTGCTCATGCTATCAATGATTTGAAAAAAGTGATTAAGACCCTTGAAAGAGCTAAGGGTGGAACTCTCATATTGGGTGATGATCAAATTGTTACAGTCTACAAACAGCATTAATACACTGGAGATTGAGACATGGCAGGAGATCACAGGGAAACAGCCAACCACAATATCGAAATCCTTCAGTCAGCAGGATTCAGAAAGCAGGGAAATACAAGTATCTTCTCTAATGGCAAAACCAAATTGCTTTCTCCTGCTGTGTCATGTGGGCAAGGTGGACACTACTGGTTTGACATTCGACAAGTGAATCTAGATAAAGTTGAAGGATATAACCCTCACATACTGGTCCGAATAATACCGGATATGTTTCTTCTGGTCGGTTTGAATGGCTTTGCTATCATGCTGTCTGAGGAAACAAAACGGTATCGAAAAAACTCTGGTGCTGTATGGGGTTTCTACACATCCCTTAGCATCTCAAGCAGAAGGGCTAAAATCGCATCTACCGCTAATTCTTCCCTTGTCTACGAAACACAAATCCTCAAGCGTGAAGAAATTTTAAAAGCACTGAATCAGTTCGATTAAACCGAAGTCAGTTAACATTAAGCTAAACGGGAGATATGCATGGCACCTGAAAAATGTAAGACACCCGGATGTGAAGGTTTTGTCCCCCCTGACGGGCCTGACTATTGGCAGTATTGCAATGATTGTGGGATGGAAATGGGGGCACGTAAGGACAAAAATAACAAGATATGCAGAAGGAAAGGTTGTAACAATCCTGTTGACAAACCTTATTATAGTTTTTGCCAGGAATGTTTTTACAGTGATGTGCAACACAAAAAGCTATCAACGGATTTCGATGACAGATATCTGCCCCTTCTTGGTAATGATGATGTCCCTTTTTAGCAACACAAGATTTTACATTTTTTTAGAATAACTTGAGCATTATTATTGCGATGCTTAAGTTGGAATTGGATTGCTCTTGTATTTGTTTTAATGAGGAGTGATTATAGGTGGTAGCTCCGAGAATAAGCGTTTCAATTATGGTCGTCGGAGGGAGATGCCGGTTGAAAAAGCGGAAATCACGGTAATCCGGATATAGTGATGACCCATGCAGACGTGAGGTGTGAAATGAAATATATCAGTGCGATGGTGGCGGTGACGCTGGCGGTGATTTTCGGGTGCGGGGCGGGGATGAGCCGGGCGGCCGGGCCCACCCCCGTGGTAATGGGTACGGCGACGCCGGGCGGCGGCTTTGAACTCTATGGCGGGGTGCTGGCCGAGGTGATCAACAGCACCGATGAAATGCTGCTCGTGCTGCCCCGCAACACCCGGGGCAGCCGCCAGAATATTCCGCTGCTGGAGCAGGGCACCCTGGATATCGGGCTGGTTGCCAGTTTGCCGGCCCACGAGGCCTTTGCCGGAATAAACCGTGACGAACCCACCTCACTGAAAATTATCACCGCCATTTATCCCACTTTCGGTGCGTTTGCGGTCAGGGCGGATAGTCCGGCCCGGACCTTTGACGATCTGATCGGCAAAAAAGTTGCCTGGGGTACCGCGTCGTCGGGCCTGACTCTGCTGGCGGGCTACGTCACCGGTGCACTGGGGCTGGATAGAGATGAAGACTTTGCGGCGGTGTATCTGGAACAGGCCGGGCGCGGCGCCCCCATGGTGATCAACGGTGAGGTGGCGGCGCTGTGGGGTGGCGGGGTGGGCTGGCCCAATTTTACCAGGATCATGGAGGCCGGCGGCCGGCTGGTGGGGCTCAGCGGTGATCAGATCGATACGATCAGCCGTACCTATCCCTTTCTGCGGCCCATGACGATACCGCCGAACTCCTATCCGGGACAGGAGCAGCCGCTTGAGACCGTCGGCTCCTTCAGTTTCTTGCTGGCCCGGGCCGATCTTCCTGATGAACTCGGCTATCGGCTTGCCAGGGCGATTCATGAAGCCCAGCCGGAGCTGGCCGCGCGGCTGCCTCAGGGGCGTGACACCCTGCCCGAAAACACCTGGGATGCAGCCGGCGATGTGGACCGCATCCACCCCGGCGCCCGGCGCTATCTGGCCGAAATAGGGCTACAATAAACGGCCGGCACAAGGCGTCAAATGGATTTCAGAAAATGACATTTACAACCACTTATACGGTACCCATCGCTGATATCAACTATGGCGGGCATCTCGGCAACGACCGGCCGCTCGCCCTGTTCAACGAGGCTCGGGTGCAGCTGCTGAAGTCGCTGGGGTACACCGAAATCGACATCGGTGGGGGCAGAGGAATTATCATGGTGGAGTCCGGGGTCAGATACCTCAAAGAGGTGTTTCACAACGATCTGCTCCAGATCGAGGTTGCCGTCTCCGAGCTAGCTGAGAAAAAATTTGTGCTTGACTACCAGATCGCCAGACTTCCGGCCCAAGAGCCGGTGCTTGCCGGCTTTACCGTTTTTCTCGGCTTTGACTATGAAAAACGCGCCGTGGCCCGCCTGCCGCAGTCTTTTTCCGAGGCGTTGCGGATATTTCAAAGCGATGTACCCTGACAGTTTTACCACCGACTCCACTGCTGGAAACGGTTTTTCCATCTTACTGGGGCAGTACGACTGCTTGCGGCAACCAATGAAAGCCGTCAGGCAACGGCCCGGCCGTTTGCCATTATGTGTTGATGGCGGCCGACGAAGCTTTTCAGGGCGGCCAACAGCCGGTTGCGCAGATCGGTGATACGGGTGGTGCAGGCGGTCAAATCGGTGCGGTCAAACGAGCATTCGCCAAGGTAGGCCCGCCTGTTCAGCTCAAGTTGTATCCACGGCAGGTGGTGACTGTGATGGCGGACGATGAAGCCGCCGAGAAACGGATCGTTAAGGACAATGTCGTCGGCTGCTTCGGGGAACTCCCGCCGTAAACACTCAGCCAAATTGCGAATGAGCGGTGGCGGGCAGGTCAGCCGTCGGCGGCGGAACTTCTCGCCACGTCGACCACCACGGTTTGAGAGGCAGATGAACGGGCGCCGACGGCCCGGGTGGCGGCTGATTACCGGGGCCCGGTCGAGCATGGTGTGGCAATCAATGCCGCACAGCACTCCCGGCTGCCTGCTCAGGGCGTGGAGACGCTGATGAAACGGCAGATAGTATTTGTTGAAGAGCAGTCGTACGATTCTGCTGGTTGGCACCCGGTTGGGGCGATAGACCCGCTTTCCGGTGACCGTGTGACTCTTGATGATGCCGTCGCGGTGTTTTGGTGGCATCGAGTTCGGCGGCCGGTTGAGGTCGACGACGGCCCGGGCGATGGGGGTTTCGATGTAGTAGAGCACCTCTTTGCGAAAGTCATAGAGCGACCGGGTCAGCGGATCGCCGTCGCTGAAAATATCCTTGCGGGAAAGCAGCGTGTGGTCGGCCAGTTCCGGGGCGATGGTCTCCCCGCCATGGGGGACTGAGATAATAATCGGCAAGCGTGTCATACCTGATTCGTTGCACATCGTGATTGAGCTCATCCGGGCTTGCGAGGCAGCGGAACTCCAGGACAATCTGAATTGAGCGGGGCTGTTGAGCAGGAAAATCTCTGACAATCGCATCGCATTCTATCATATCGGGAAAAAATTGCATGCCATTTTGCCGCCGAGCTAAATCTGCCTGCCCGCCGGCTTTTTACTTTTCACAGGACCGGTTATGATGGCCTCGTAAAAATTCGCTCGGATGGTTTCGACTGTTCCGGGAACGGCCGTACCCACATCACAATCGATTGTTTCACTGCCATGAAAATCATCAATTTCGGCTCGCTCAATCTAGATCACGTTTACCGGGTTGAACGCTTTGTCAGCCCCGGCGAGACGGTGCCATGTCTTGAATATACACGATTCTGCGGCGGCAAGGGGCTGAACCAGTCGATTGCCCTGGCGCGGGCCGGGGCCACGGTTTTTCATTATGGCAAAATCGGCCGGGACGGGGCCGTTCTGGTTCGTGCACTGCGCGAAGCAACCGTGGATACCCGTCATATCTCAGAAGTTGACGGGCCAACCGGCCACGCCGTGATTCAGGTTACCGATGATGGGGAAAACTCCATCATTATCGAAGGCGGCGCCAACCAGAAAATGGACTCCGGTGATACAGCGACGGTTTTCGGCCTGCTCTCGGATGGTGATTGGCTGCTTGTGCAGAACGAGATCAACGGAGTGGCGGACATTTTCGATGCCGCTCACCAGAGCAGGTGCAGGCTTGCCTTCAATCCGGCACCGATGACCGCGGCTATCGCTGAACTGCCGCTGGCGCGGGTCGATCTGCTCATCGTCAACGAGACCGAAGGCCAAATCTTGACTGGAGAAACGCAGACCGAGACGATTCTCGCACGGTTGCGCAGCCATTGCCCTCGGGGGTGTATCGTCATCACCTTGGGTGGGGACGGGGCCGTCTGTCTCGATGGCGACGAGATAGTCAGGCAGCCGCCGTTTGTCGTTGAAGCGGTTGACACCACCGGGGCCGGCGACACTTTTGTGGGCTATTTCCTGGCTGCCTTCAGTGGCGGCACATCGGTCCGGGAGGCTTTAAAACTGGGGTGCAGGGCCGCTTCACTGTGCGTAACCAGACCGGGCGCCGCCGATTCCATACCGATGCTCAGCGAGGTGGAAGCAGCGCCTCATCATCCTCGACATCAGGCGCCGGTTGGGCCAGGGCCTTAACCATTTCGTACACGGCGAGCATGCCGGGATCGTCGAGGCCGATCGATTTTTCACCGAACATTCTCGCCCGACCAAGCCGGGCGGGTTTGTCTCTGAATTCATCAAGGGTTACCCGGGCCGTCTCGTGCATGGCCGCCAGCAGCTCAGTCGGCTCGTCCAGGCCTTGTGCGGCCACGGCCATCCGCTGTATCATGTCGAGTACGCTTTTATCACCGAGTTGTCCTTTTCCCCGTGCCATCATGGCCTGCACACTGCTTTCCAGCAAATCGGCGACCCTGTCGCAGGAAACCGATACACTGCCCTTGCACGCCTTAGCGCAGGTCATAAAGGCGGTGGCAACCAGGGTCCCGAATGACGATGGGGAAACACGCTGAAAAGAGGTGGCGCAGGCCATAAACGCCATGCCCACATCATCCGGAAAGGTGTCACTGTTATCAGCCACCTCCCGCCACCCCCGGGAAACGGTGATGCCCAGGTCGCCGTCGCCGAGCGCGGCATCGGCGCCGTTGAGCATAGCGGTGACCGATTCGGCATGATCGGCAATGACGCGGGCCGCCGCCGCAAGATCCGTGGCGCTGAACGAACTCATCTATACGCTCCAGAATGCGCAGTGAGCCGGGGCGGCAAGCAGTGCTTCCACCTCATCGTCGAGTTTGCAGATGGTGATGGTTGCCCCCGCCATCTCCATGGAGGTGGCGTATCTGCCGATAAGCGGCATGATGATTTCCACCCCCAGCGCGTCAAAGGCCGCTTTGACACGGCGGTACATAATGTAGAGTTCCTCCGGCGGCGTCGCGCCGAGGCTGTTGACCAGTACCGAAACCCTCTCGCCCGCGGTCACCGGCATATCGGCCAGCAGGCGCCTCACCATCTCGTCGACGATCTCATCGGCGGTCTTCAGCGTATCCCGCCAGATGCCCGGTTCGCCATGAATGCCCATACCCATTTCCATCTCGTTTTCAGCGATTTCAAAGGTCGCCGTGGCTGACTGGGGGATGGTACACGGGGTCAGGGCCATCCCGATGGAGCGGCAGTTGTCGGCGGTCTTTTGAGCGATGCGGGTCACTTCAGCCAAGTCCGCCATCTCTTCCGCTTTTGCTCCGGCCGCCTTGAAGGCGTAGACCATGCCCGCCACGCCGCGTCGTTTGTCGGCCTCTTCCGGGCCGGCGCTGGCTACGTCGTCGGTCAGCAGCACCGTGGTGGAGGTGATGTTATGTTCAATTTCCACCATCTCCCCGGCCATGTCGAAATTCATCACGTCACCGCCGTAGTTGCCGTACAGTCGCAGAATACCCGCGCCTGAGTCACACAGCTTCATGGTGGTTGCCATCTGTTCGGCCGAGGGTGAGGCAAAAACGTTACCGATTGCGGCTCCGTCCAGAAGTCCTTTACCCACATAACCGGTGAAGATGGGCAGATGACCGGACCCCCCGCCGGTGACGATGCCCACCTTGCCGGCGGTGGTGCCGCCGGCTCTGGTAATCACCCGCGGCTGGGTCTGGGCATACAAGTGCGGATGTGCCAGACAGAGACCGTCCAGCATTTCATCTACATAGCTGTCAGGGTTGTTGAGGATTTTCTTCATGTCAGTTTTTCTCCCATGGATTCATTTAGATGGCGCCACCTTAGCGGCAGCCGTTCTGAAGAGCCACACATCACAGTGCCGGGCGACGAACCGATACCCTTTGCCGAAGAGTTCTTCATTGGTGGTGCTCGGCAGAGGAAAACCGCCGAGCATGGCGCCGGAAGCACTGATTTTTTTCTCCACCTCAGCTACTGCCGTAATCACTTCGGGATCATCCAGTCCCTCGAGCCTGCCCATGGAACCGGACAGATCATTGGGCCCGATGAAGAGCATGTCGATGCCGTCCACCGCACCGATTTCACTGATGTTGTCAAGCGCCCGTACTTCCTCGATTTGAGCGATGATCAGCAGTTCGTCGTTGGCGCGGCGGCCATAGCCTGGATCGGCACCGTAGCCGGAGGCCCGCACCACGCCGGCGGCATAGCCGCGCCAGCCGCGGGGGGGATAGGAACAGGCGGCAACCGCCGCCGCCGCTTCCCGGGCAGTGCCGATCATCGGTATCATCAACGACTGCACGCCGATATCGAGAATCTGTTTCAGGTAGACCGGATCGTTCCAGGGCACCCGGACAATGACGCTGCCGCCGGCGCTTTCGACGGCGCGGACGAGATGGATGGTGGTCTCCAGGCCGGCGAAACCATGCTCGTTGTCAATCAGGACAATCGGCCAGCCGGCGTAGACCGCCGCTTCCACGATTGTCGGGCTTGCCGACTGGCACCACATCGCCTCGATGTTGGCACCGGTGAGTAGCTGCCTTTTTATCCGATTCTCTTTTGTAAACATTATCACCTCATAAATTTCGATGCCGTTTCGACATCAATTCGACACCTGTCCTGACAATCAGGTAGCACCATAACAGAACGGTGGCCACCCCCAGAATCATTGAATACTCCCGTTCGAAAAATGCGCTAATGTTGCCTTGGGCCTTAATCATCGAAACCATGAAATTGTCCTCGATGATCTTGCCCAACACGATACCCAAAATGGCCGGTGCCAGCGGGATACCGTTTTCTTCCATGAAGTAGCCGGTAATGCCGAGGCCGAGAACGATCCAGATCGCCACCGCCGTGCCATTGATGGCATAGGCGCCAACCAGTGAAAACAGCAGAATTATCGGGGTCATGATCGCCCGCGGAATGCGCAGAATGTAAGAGGACATCATAATCGCCAGTAAGCCCATGGGCAGCATGATGATGTTTGCCAGGAAAAATGATCCGAACAGGGTGTGGATGAGCTCCGGCTGATCAATAAAAATTCGCGGGCCCGGCGATAAGCCCTTGAGCATGAGCACGC
The DNA here is from genome assembly GCA_016722945.1 of Desulfofustis sp. PB-SRB1. Classification (GTDB taxonomy): domain Bacteria; phylum Desulfobacterota; class Desulfobulbia; order Desulfobulbales; family Desulfocapsaceae; genus PB-SRB1. Next base: position 280,408 of record JAEQMT010000010.1, read on the forward strand.
CGATGGCGATGGCGGTGACGCTGTCACCGGGAATCCCGAAGACCAGCGACGGAGTCCAGGCCCCGGCGATTGCCGCGTTGTTGGCCGAACCGCCGGCGGCGATTCCCTCCAGATGGCCGTTACCGAATTTCTCAGGTTCTTTGGAAAACCTCCGCGCTACCGCATAGGATATCCATGCGGCGATATCGGCTCCGGCCCCAGGCAGCGCCCCGATCAGTGTTCCCATGATGCTTGAGCGGGCAATTGTCGTGCGATATGTTCCCAGCGCCCGTCCGGCCCGGGCGGCCGCCTGGCCCAGTTTTTCCTTGGCCGAGGCGGCCGCCGCCTGGCCGTTCAGGGTGGACTGCACGCTACGCAGCACTTCGCTGAAGGCAAAGATGCCGATCATGGCCGGAATGAAGCTGATTCCGTCCAGCAGTTCCGGCAGCCCGAACGTAAAGCGTGGATGGCCGACCGCGATATCGATCCCTACCGAGGCAATGGCCAGGCCGATGAACAAACTCGCCAAACTTTTCGGCACTGTTCCATGGCCGGTCAGCACCGCGCAGGTCAGGCCGAGGCAGGCCAGCCAGAAACTTTCAAAACTGCTAAAACTTATTGCTATCCTGGCAAGTTGAGGGGCCAGCAGGGAAAGGATTATCACTCCCACCACGCCGCCAATGGCGGCCGTGGTTACAGACACCAGCAGTGAGGTCTTGGCCCGTCCCACTTTTGACAACCGGTAGGCGTCATCGATGTAGGCCGCGGAAGCAGGTGTCCCCGGAATGCGCAGCAGTGTTCCGGATATGTCGCCGGCAAAGATTGCCGTGGTGGTGGTTGCCACGATGGCGCTGATGGCCGGCACCGGGTCAAGATAGAAGGTAAACGGCACCAGCAGTGCCACTGCCATGGTTGCGGTGAGTCCGGGAATGGCACCGACGAAGGTACCGTAAAGGGTGCAGCCGAGAATGATCATGAGGTTATCAAGGGCGATAACCTGCATAAGAATTTCACTAAACATGATCTGTGCCGGATTCTACCAGGCGATGGGCTCGAACAGCCCCCACGGTAACGGGACGTGAAGCAGGGAATAGAAGATGTAATGGACCGCCGCGGTAACGCTCACCGCCAACAGCAATGAAAGCCACCAGCGCACCCGCAGGATGCAAAAAAGAACGAAAAGTACGACAAAGGAGACGGTGTGGAACCCAAGCCGGTCAAGAAATACGGCGTAGAAGATAACCGCGGCCACGCAAGCCAGGCTGTTGAGCAGCCCCCGCCTGCTGCCTCTTCTGGCCGGCGGTGTATCGGTGGGCTGATCATCGGCTGTCGTGGTGACCAGACCGCCGATAAAAATGAGTGCCCCGCAGACGCCCATTCCAACCGCCGCAATCATCGGAAAGAGCCCGGCCCCATAGGGCATCCCGGCCAGAGCCGGAAAATCCGATGCCTGCCAGGCGATCCAGCTGCCCAGGCAGAACAGGATCAATCCGGTGTACAGATCTTCTTTGTGCATGAGTAAATCACCCGGGAAACCAGCTTCCCGGGTGTTGCTCAGATGTGGTTCTGGTGAGTGTTCATTGATTACTTGGCTAGACCGATCGCTTTTATGGTGGCGCCCAGATCACTGTCTGACTGCTTCATCATTTCGATGAGTTCGGCGCTGCCCATATCAACAACGGTGGCACCGCGGCTGACCTTGAAATCGGCCCACTGCTGAGTGCCGACAATTTCCTTGACGGCCGCTTCATAAGAACAGACGATGTCTTCCGGCATTCCTTCGGGGCCGCTCAGGGTAATCCAGGCGGCCAAGGTCCAGCCGCTGGCCAGTTCTTCCTTGGTGGTAGGTACGTCGGGAAGTGCCGCCATCCGCTCGTTGTGCATATAGGCAAGCCCGACCAGTTCACCCTGTTCGATCAACGACTTTGACTCGGACAGGGCGACCGTGACCACATCGACACCACCCGCCATCAGTTCTTGCATGGCCGGCCCCGCCCCTTTGCTTGGAATCCAGCGGATGGCATCAGGCGCCAGTCCCTCGGACTGCAGCATACCGGCAAGTGCCAGGTGCCAGATGCCGCCCTGAGATGTTCCTGAACCGGTCAGCTCTCCCGGATTTTCCCCGGCGTAAGCAATCAGTTCGGTAACTGAGGTGAACGGGGAGCCTTTTTTGACGGTAACACCGGCCGGGACGATATCGATCAAGGCGATCGGGGAGATGTTTTCATAGGTCAGGTCGGTCAATCCCACCCAGTGCATGGTGTTGATTTCAACGGTGGCGGCGCCGATGGTATAGCCGTCGGGTTTGGCCGTGGCAATGGCAGAGTGACCGGTGACTCCGTTGCCACCGGTGCGGTTGACCACGTTAAATGGAACGCCGAATTTTTCCGACAGCATACTTGCCATCATGCGCGAATTTGCGTCCGTACCGCCACCGGCACCCCAGGGTACGATAAAGGTGACCGCACGTTCCGGTTTCCAGTCGCACGCCGCAAATGCCTGAACACTCATGACTATGGCGACGCACAGCGCCGCTGCCGCTGATAACAGTTTTGTTTTCATCTCTTCTCCCTCCTTTCTTTGTGGTGTTCTTATGCCCTCACAAGTGGCTAGTGAAGGCACCCCTATCCCGGATTCCGCGGAATGTAGAATCCGGAAACTGTCTACCCCATGGCGTCGTCATCCTGGCCGCCGCCCTGCTGGGCTGCCTGCTCTTCTTCTTCGATGACCCGCAGGGCGGCGGCGCCGGCCACCGCCTTGAGAGCTTCTTTGGGGGTAGTCTCTTTGTTCTTGTCGGCGTGATCGGCTTCAAGCTCCGGGACATCGACGATCACCTTGCGGTGCGCATAGTAGATGCCCTGGGCGTTCAGTGCCTCGGTAATGAGGCGGTAGGCCTCGCGGCGGATAACGAAATGGGTGCCGGGCTGGGCGGTGAATTTGGCCCGGATGGTCATCACCGAGTTGGTGATCTCCCGCACCCCCTGAGATTTCAGGGGCCTGATGAAATCCTTGCCGTACTCCTCGTTCTGGAGCATCTGCTGGCCCACCTTCTTGATGATCTTTCTGATCTTGTCGATGGGCGCGTCATAGGGAAAATCGAGGTTGAACTTGACGATAATGCCGCCCCGCATGTAGTTGGTAATGGCTCCCAACTCACTGTGCGGGACAATCTGCAGCATGCCGCGATGGTGACGTAAAAATACGTTTCGCAGGGTAATCTGTTCGACGGTGCCGGAGACGCTGCCGGCGGTGAGATACTCGCCGACCCGGAAGGCGTCGTCGAGCAGGTAAAAAAAGCCAGAGAACATATCCGCCACCAGCTTCTGGGCGCCAAAGCCGATGGCGAGACCCACCACCCCGGCCCCGGCCAGCAGCGGCCCGATGTCCACCCCAACGGAGGAGAGGATCATCATAGTGACCATGATCACCAGCACCGAACCGATAAACTTGCGCACCATTGGCAGCAGGGTATAGGCCCGGCCCTTGGCGGCGCCGCCGCCCCATTCGCTTTCTTCTTGATCATCCTCTTCTTCTTCGGGCAGCGATTCGGCAATCTTGCGCTCGATCCAGGAACTGATCATCTGCCAGAAGAGCAGGGCGAGGGTCATGATAATCACTGCGTCCAGCAGCACATCGGCAAGGGTGGAGACAAACGGGATAACAATGTTCCAGAGGCTCGCCAGCCAGACGAACAAAGCGCCGATCACGGCAAGCCGTGCGATGGCGTTCGTTCGTATGTAAAGGGCCTGTTCCCGGCGACGCTGTTTAAGCTCTTCATCGTCTGGTTCGACACTGTCGTCATAATCGCCCCGGTATAGTTGCAGGGCCAGCATGGTGTATTTGACCAGCCAGCGGACGATGCTGTCGATCACCATCCAGATGGGCACCGCGAAAAAGCTGAAAATAAACGCGCCCCTGCCCCGCGCGGTGGGGATTGGTTCCCCGGCCGGGCGGACCATGCCGGCCATGTCACTGAGCAGCAGGAACCACAAAAGAACCAGATAAGCCAAAGCAAGAATGTGCCAAACGGAGGCAAACTGTCGCCGCCCCCAGCCCGGTTCCGGGCCAGTGAAACCCCGCGGTCTGAGGATCGAGTCGCGAATCGATTTTCTGAAAATGATTACCGCCGCCCCGGTCACCGCCAGCAGCAGGGTAGCGCCAAAGAGCTGCACCAGCATTGTGGTTCGGAATTCGGCGCCGAGCCGTTGCAGGACAACAGCGATCATAACGACAGTGTTTATGTAGGCAAACGTGATCACTATAATGGAGTGGTACAACCGTGCCTGAGGGCATTCCAGCGGGATGATCCGAAACGTGCGTATGGTGGGTGAAAAGATGATGCCCGAGATGATGATAAACACTCGTATGATGGTAATAACCAGCAGTACCGCCATGAAAAAAAGTTGCAGATTGGCCCAGTCGGTCCAGATGAAGCTCATGTACGAGAGATAGGCGGCCCCAAAGAATATTACCAGGCCAAGCACCTCGGGGATAATTTTGGCAAAGCTCGCGGAGAATTTCTCACTCATGCGGAAAGGCTCCTCGGGACCACGGGCCGGATGCTGGAAATAATTGGGCAGAACTAAGCGGCGAAAGAGGAATTCCACCCCAAAACCGACGCCGATAAAAACGGCCACCCATATCAGATTGCGCAGGGCGCCTCCGGTGGTGCCGTACGGGCAGATTGAAGTGAATACCCGGCCAAGATCTGAGGGCACCTGCCGGATCCCGGCAAGCAGGTATCTGAGCTGGGTTTCATATCGGTCCTGGCCTCCGCTCAACCTGGTGAGCAGTGTCCCCAGGACGCTGCCGGGACCGCTGACGGAAACTGTTTTTGGTGGCGAAACGGCCGGATCTTTTTTCAGCTCTTCAATCAGCAACTGGCGGAGCTGCTCGTTGGAGAGCCCGGAAAGCTGCGCATCCACATTGCCGCCGGTGGTAACCGCTTCTGAATCCTGGTTGGCGCCGACCTGCTGGCCGATGCCGGCGGCACGACTGTATTGAGCGAAACCGCTACCGCACACAAAAAACACCACGAGGGCGGCAAGAAGTACACCGATTGAAACATGAGGCTTCATCATTTCTCTTTTTCCGGTGATGCTTGAAAATCTGCGCGGTTCATGGCGACGGTTTGAGCGGCTGGCCTACAGCGCAGGCAGGCGCGGTTCACAATATGGCTTCAGCACATCCGGCAGGGTGATGGTACCGTCCTGCCGCTGATAGTTTTCCATGATGGCGATCAGCGTGCGCCCCACCGCCAGCCCGGAGCCGTTGAGGGTGTGCACCAGGCGGCTCTTTTTCTCGCCTTCGGGGCGGTAGCGGATGCCCCCGCGGCGGGCCTGAAAGTCAAGAAAATTGGAGCATGACGAAATCTCCCGGTAGGCCTGCTGACCGGGCAGCCACACCTCGATATCATAGGTCTTGGTGGCAGAGAAGCCGAGATCTCCAGAACAAAGGGTCACCACCCGGTAGTGCAGGCCGAGCATCCGCAGAACGGTCTCGGCATCGGCGAGCAACGATTCCAGTTCGGCGGCCGAGGTCTCCGGGGTGGTAAACTTGACCAGTTCCACCTTGTTGAACTGGTGCTGGCGGATGAGGCCCCTGGTATCGCGCCCGTACGAGCCCGCCTCGGAACGGAAACAGGGGGTAAATGCGGTGTATTTGAGGGGCAGATCACGCTCGTCGATGGTCTCGTCGCGATGGATGTTGGTGAGCGGCACCTCGGCGGTGGGGATCAGATAGAGATCCCAGTCGTCGATCTTGAAAAGATCCTCGGCAAACTTGGGGAGCTGGCCGGTGGCCGTCATGGACGCGGTGTTAACCAGATAGGGCGGGATAAATTCGCGGTAGCCGTGGCGGGTGGTGTGCAACTCCAGCATGAAGGCGGTCAAGGCCCGCTCCAGCTGGGCGGCAAAATCGCTGAGCAGAGAAAAGCGTGCTCCGGAGAGTTTGGCGGCCCGTTCAAAATCGATGATGCCCAGCTCGGTGCCGAGATCCCAGTGAGATTTTGGGGCAAAATCAAAGGCGGGTTTTTCTCCCCAGGTCTTGATCTCGATATTGTCGGCATCATCATTGCCCTCGGGCACCGAATCATCCAGGAGGTTCGGCACCGCCATGACAATCTCGCTGAGTTCCTCATCCACCCGGCTCAGTTCCTCGTCCAGTTCCTTAATGCGGCTGTTGGCCGTCTTCATCTCGGCAACCAGCGGTGCTGCGCTTGCCTCGTCGCCTGCCTGTTTGAATACGGAGATCTCTTTGGAGACCGTGTTGCGACGCTGCTTGAGTGCTTCCACCTCGGCCAGAATGGCAAGGCGCCGGGCGTCAATAGCGGCAAAAGTGTCGAGCATGCCGATATCGAGGCCGCGGGCGGCGGTTTTTACTTTGACCAGGTCGAGATTTTCGCGGATAAAGCGCAGTTCCAGCATGGTAATATCCTTTCAGGGCGTCAGTGAGGGTGGGTGGGCGGGTAGAATGCGTAAATTGCTTTTCCCGTCGGCTTCTGCTACGTTCCCGTGCGTTTGCGGCTTTTCTTCGTCAAATCCTTCAGCGGGGGCTATAATAGTCAAAGTATGTCTGAAGCACAACCGGCCCTGGTCGTTTTTCTCCTTTCCCTGCGGCGCTCCGTCAAAACGCTCTTTTTTGCCATTATAATCGCCACTTTTGCTATTTTCTTTCTCACCCCGCAACTGCTCGCCATATTGCAGGATCACCTTGCTGAAAAACTCTACTTCTTCACCGTCTCCGGCCCGTTTCTGGCCCATGTCAAACTCGCTTTTTTCGGCGCCCTGTATCTGCTGATGCCGTGGATTATCGGGGTGGTGCTTAAGGCGGCGGGCAGGCCGTTCGGGCAGACCAGAAAATCGTGGCTCACTTTTGTGTTCTTTACCTGCCTGTTATTTTATGCGGGCACGGTTTTCTGTTATTTCGTCACCCTGCCGTTTGGCATCAATTTTCTGCTGGGGTTCGGCTCCGAAGAACTCAAACCGGTGATTTCCATCGGCAAGTTCGTCACCTTCGTGACCGTCTTCATTCTTGCCTTCGGGGTGATTTTCGAACTGCCGATTCTGATGGTGTTCGCCGGCAGAACAAAGATGTTGAGCAGACAATTTTTTGCCCGCAACCGAAAATACGCCCTGCTGCTCATTGCCATCACCGCCGCCCTGCTCACCCCGACGCCGGATATTTTCAACATGGCCCTGATGGGCGGGCCGCTCTATATCCTGTATGAGTTTGGTATTGTTATCCTGCGGCTGATGCGCATCGAGTGAGTGGGTAGTGGGAGCCTTGAAAAATGAAAATCTTCGTTCAAGATCAAGGCGCGAGGAGAATTTTACCGCAGGCCGGATTGATATACCGAGGATAAAATTTTCGGAGCAACGATGAGATTGGGCGAAAAGGCCATTTTGCAAGGTTCCCTAGTAATATCTCATGAGCACAACTGAGGGTGAGGGGGGACGCCGTACCTGGATTATCTGGGCGGCATTGCTGGCACTGTTTCTTGGCGCCCTGGATTCGTTGGTGATGACCGCGGCCATGCCCACCATCATCGCCGAGTTGGGTGGCCTGCACCTCTATGCCTGGAGCTACTCCAGCTACTTCCTGGCCCGGGCCGTGGTCCTGCCGATTTTTGGCAAACTCTCCGACATGTACTCCACCCGGGGGCTCTTCCTGTTCGCCATCGGGCTCTTTGTGGCCGCCTCGATAGCAGCCGGGTGCTCGCCATCGATGAAATTTCTGGTGGTTGCCAGGGTATTTCAGGGAATCGGCGGTGGCGGCATTTTCGCCCTTGTCTATGTGGTGCTCACCGATGTATCGGCCCCTGAAAACAGGGCCAGGACCCTCTCTTTTGCCAGTGTTGTCTGGGGTGTATCCAGCCTGATCGGTCCGACCCTGGGCGGGTTTATCGTCACCTTCTTTTCCTGGCGCTGGATCTTTTTCATCAATATTCCCCTGGGTCTTGTATCGTTTTACGGCATTGCCCGGTATCTTCAGGAGTTTCGAGAAAAAACAGCGGGCGGGAAACTGGATCTACTCGGGGCCGTGCTGCTTTCCTGCTTCATCCTGGGAATACTGATATTGATCATGACCGGTGGCAGGGAGCTGCCGATCTTTTCCCTTGCCTATCTTTTCATCGGCTGCATCACCGTCGTTTCCGGTATCTGGTTCTATCGGGTTGAAGCACGAGCTGAGAATCCGATGCTCAATCTCGGCTATTTCAGGGATCCGTCCTATGGTCTTGGCAATGTCCTGGTATTTTTTTCCAGCTTTGCCATCTTCTCACTGTTTGCCTACGCCCCAATTCTGCTCCAGGGGGCACTCTCCCAGACCCCCATGCAGGTTGGCTATGCCATGCTGTCGCTGAGCTTCGGCTGGTCGGTGGGCGCCTTTTTGATAGGCAGAAGCGTGAACTGGGTGGGTTACAAAAACGCGGTGATTGGCGGCGCCGTTCTGGTTGTTATCGGCACCGGCATGACCCTGGGGTTTTCCCGTGCCACCGGTCTTACTGATTGTTTGCTGGCGTTTTTGCTTGTTGGACTGGGCATGGGGTTTGTCTCTTTGACCACCCTGCTGGTGGTGCAGAACAGTGTAACCCTCGCCAATCTTGGCACGGCAACCTCTTTTCACCAGTTTGCCCGAACGATGGGGGGCACGATTGGCGTCGGCCTGTGCGGCGGCATTGTCACCACCAGGTTGATCAGCGAGTTGAGCGCCGCCGGCCGGCAATTGCCGGATGAGTTGATTTACAAGCTCAAAGAAAGTATGGCCAATCTGTTTCAGCAGGAGTTTCAGGCCATGGTGCCCGACGCCATGCGCCCACTGCTGCAAGATGCGGTCGTGTCGGGTGTGTATCTTGCCCTGGTGATAGTTTTTGTCGTCTCGCTGCTTAATCTCGGATTATCGCTGCTGCTTCCAAAAAAATGAGCGGCACTGTAAAAATGATGAACTCGTAAAAACCTCAAAATTGCTTGATACCGTCATTCCCGCCCTCGATAACAACACTCAAGGGCAGGCTGTAGCGGGAATCCAGTGATTTCAATTAATTATGGATGCCGGGTCAATTACGATATGACGGGTATATGGGGTTTTACAAACTCATCAAAAATACCGTGGCAAATAGATGGCCTGGAGGATTACCCGAATTCCTCCAGGATAATGTCGTGGGCGGCCAGCAGGGCGGCGGTAACACCGTACCTGGTGACCCCGCAGGAGGGGCTGCGGGCCTTGAGATAGGCGGTTTTCACATTTTGACGGCGGGCGATATCGAGTACCTGGTGGGCGCCATCAATAAAGGGACGGGTAAGGTCCCGGCCGTCGTCAACGCAGAGGACCTGGGCACTTCCGGCCAGCACATCGGCGCCCTCGCCGCCGACTATCTGGGCCGCCGGGCGCGGGGTGGGCAAGCCGCCAAGCTGTTCGGGGCAGAGCGGAATCCAGTGGACATCACCAAGTTTTTTGAGGCAGTCCGGGCAGCTGATTATCCGGCCGTCATAGCGGCTGGCCAGCCCCGCCAGGCAGGCGCTGACAATGACCAGTTTTTTGTTCGGGTCTTGCATAGCAGTGTGGTGTGCGGGTAGAGTGAGCAGAGTATGGCGCACCCGTTATCTTACCACGTACTGCTACAGTAGGGCCATGGCAACACGAAGAAAACCGAAAAAACCCCTCACCCCCCTGCAGGAAAACCGGCTGTTGAAGATTGTGCTCGGATTGGTCGTGCTCGGCTTTCTCTGGGTATTGTTTGCCCCGGGATTCGGCGTGGTAAGCCTCTTTTCCATGCGCCACAAGGCGGCCGAACTGCGCCTGGAAATTGATGCGCTGGCGGAAAGCAACGAAGAACTTCGCCTGGAGATCGAGCGCCTGCAAAACGACCGTGCCTATCTGGAGCGTATCGCCCGCGAGGAGCACGGCATGCTCAAGGAAAATGAACGGGTGTTTGATTTCTCCGGGAAAAAATAGCCTCAGCCCGGCGCCGCGGCAGCACTGCCGTTGCTACGGGCAATTGTTGTGCATTTTCCACATCTGTGGATCGTGGCCGGCCGGAATGTTTGCACACGGGTCATCGGAAAAATAGCCTCGTAGCCGGTTGTACTCATCGATCTGTTCGGCGGTCACCATTAACGGGGTTTTGAGGTGCGCTGAGAGATGGACGTAGCGCAGTTGGCTGCGTGTTGCACCGATTTCCTCAAGCAGCCGGGCCAATGAATCATCGGTGATAGTGCCGTCCGCAAATTGATCGTTAAGTACTGTTTCCAACTCAATCAGTTTTTCACCCAGAGGGATTGCCGCCTGGCGCATGCTTTCATACAGGGCCTCGATCTCCTCGATCTGTTGCGTGCTCAAACCGATCTCGGTTTTCATCTCAAGCAGATGTATCGGTCCCGGCATGCCGTTTAACTCCGCCGCCTTGGCCAGCCCCCAGCCGCCGCCGCGGCTTAATTCGTCGATATCATCCTGCGAAAGGCTCTTGATGCGCCGCTGCTCCTGGCCGGCATAGTGAGAGTGGTGGGAATGGTCCTGAACTGTTGCCGCACCCGCATAGGTGCAGGCAATAAGCAGCAATAGAGGGACAGACAGTAATTTACCAAACATGGTGGGCTCGTAAAAACCTTGGATTTGCTTGCTACAGTCATTCCCGCCCTCGATAACAACACTCAAGGGCAGGCAGCAGCGGGAATCCGATGATCTCAATTAGTATAGATGTAGGTTAAATTGTAGTATGAAGGCGATATGGGTTTTTACCACGCCCTCATACATGAGAGCTGCTCTTTGCAAGGTCCGTCTTGCTTTCACTTAAACCCAAACAACCACAATAGTTTGTTGCCACGCTTATCACCTGCGCCGTTTGACTGACCGGTGCCAACAAAAGTAACAGATATGTATGGACCGAAGAAAGACAATACGTGCCTGGATGAAATCCCTGGATCTGAACATGGTGTTACTCACTTTGTGATGGACTCGTAAACACCTCAAAATTGCTTGCTATCGTCATTCCCGCCCTCGATTAAAACATTCAAGGGCAGGCTGCAGCGGGAATCCAGTGATTCCTGTTAACTATGAATGTCGGGTCAACTCCGTTATGACTGTCCTTCAAGATCGATGCCATTGAGACAGTAAGCCATCATCGCCCAGCCATTAAAGCACGCCGGCAATCACAGCACGGCACGCTTCGATGGCTCAAAGCCTGTTCCAGGCTGCCCGTGCAAGAGCGCGAGCACGAGGACACCGCAACCCCATGGCATGCATCGCAATGATCCACTTTATCACTTCACCAATAACAAACATCACCAGTTCCACTTGAAACCACGAAGATCTGTTTCTTCTTGCTCCCCTGAACAATATCCTGTAGTGTCGTTGGAGTTATACTCTGGGGTCATAAAATAGGCATGTGTGCAGGTTACAACAAAAGAGCACATGCAATTATCAAGGCAAATTGCCCTGATAATAAGTGGTTCGCTCAGAAAAAATCTTATAGGAGAGCATTTTGTCATTACTCGAAATGTACAGAAGAAATGTTCAACGCAAAAGGGACGACATTTCAAAGCTACAGAATGATAAGGCTAAAGAACAAAAGAAGATTTCTGATCTTACATCAAAAATACAAAGAGCATCAGAAGCAATAAGTAGAACTAAAAATTCAAGCACTATCCAATCAAAACTAAAAGAGATTGAGAGACACAAAAAAGATCTATCAAATGTAGAAAAAAAGGCAGCAGATTATGAACAAAAGATAGCTAGTAAATACAGAGAATTAGGTAATGAGGAAAAAAGAGTAGCTCAGGAGGAAGAAAAAGAATTTAAAAAGCGTAAACGTGATGAAGAGCGGAGAATTCAAGAAAATGACAGACGAATGAGGAACTTAAGCAGTACTCTGTCGAGGCATGATCAGCTTCATAACCAAACAAAAATAGAGATCGAAAATCTAAAAAGGCTACCTGAAAAAATTATTGTACTATTTTTAGCAGCTAACCCTCTTGATCAACAACAACTCCGTTTAGATGAAGAAGCGAGATCAATAACCGAAATTATCAAAAAGACCAAACATAGGGATTCAGTAAAATTTGAATCCTATTGGGCAATCCGCCCGATTGATGTTCTCCAAGCTCTTAATGAATTCACTCCTGCAATTGTTCATTTTAGCGGCCATGGCTCCGATAGTGATGAGATTGTATTTCAAGATTCCCAAGGTAAAACGAAATTAGTGAGTAAAGAGGCTATTGTGCAAACTATGATGGCTTCTTCAGATGGAATTCGGTTAGTATTCTTCAATACATGCTATTCAAAAAATCAAGCCGAAGCCGTTACAGAGCACGTAGAGGCAGCAATAGGTATGAATACAACTATTAGTGATGAAGCGGCTCGCGTTTTCTCTTCTCAATTTTATTCATCTATTGGTTTTGGACTCTCAGTGCAAAAATCATTTGATCAAGCAAAAGCACTGCTCATGATGGAAGGCATAACCGAAGAGGAAACACCAGAATTGTTCGTAAAAGCAGGTGTCGATTCAAATGCTTTGGTAATAGTCAAACCTCATGATATGACAGTTAATATAGAAAGCGAACCAGGCGCTCCACAAGGACCCGCAAACAGCGCGGGCCTGTGAGCTCAACGTTAGGTGAGAGATAATGAATAAGAACTTCCAAATCGCAACTGTGGACTACGAGCCACCTGATCTCGCCGCCCAGCTGCCGTTGCCCCTCCAGCTTGATCGTACAATTGTTGAACCCCAGATTATCTAAAATAAAACCAGCCTTTTTTGTCAGAATCTGTTAGCAGTGGGTGGTGACACTGCAGATTATCTTGAATTCTCGTAACGTTATTGCACACCCCTCGTGAGTGGTGGCTGCCGGGGCCGTAGCCACGGTCCCGGCAGCCCTCCAGGCAGGAAGCCTACTTCCTGAAAGGAGTTGCCTTGTGGTACTGTTTGTTGCCGCATCCGTCAAGGAAATTGCTCGTCTCGGCACCGCCTACCCCTGGAATAAACCATCGTGCTGCCCCCGGTGCGGTGGACGGTTGTGGTGGCATGGATTTGTTGTCGCCTGGTTTAGCTGCTTTTCTCATTGTGTCTATCTTCGACGTCTGTTCTGTTCTCAGTGCCGCGCCGTTCATCGATTGAAACCACGGGGATATTGGCCCCGGTATCGCAGTTCCAGTGCTGAGATCCAGCAGGCAATTACCCACCGACAGAGCACAAAACGCTGGCGGCCCGATCTGCCGCGTTCGCGCCAACGCCAGTGGTGGCGTCGGCTAGGTCGGATGATTCGGCTGGTCTTCGGGATGTCCGCTCAGCTTACCCACCGGGAAGGATTCACTCGACTCATTGCACGAAACATCATCCCGGTCACCCAAGCAATACACCATGACAATCGACACATCCATGACCCACCCTACCGTATTGTAGCTCTACCCGGCGCCTGCTGCCGGTGATATGGGGTATCAGACTCGGATAACCCGACTCTGATACCCCATACCCAGGAGGACGCCCATGGAAGACGAAGCCTTGCGTACCGAAGTTGCCCTGTTTCGCTTCGGAGTCATCAGCGAGTTGGTTGCATCACGACTCGAACCCGGTGAGTTGACCGAACTCATCTATCAAAAAAGTGAGCAGCACTGGAATATCCCCGGTTCTCATCGCACCCGGGTGTCGGCGGCCACCGTCAGGCGCTGGCTACGACTCTATGAGCGGGGCGGCCGCGAGCTCAGTGCCTTGATACCGGCCAGGCGGTGCGACCGGGGATGCTCTCGCACGGTCGATGATGAGACTCGCGGCGCTCTGATCCGGTTGCGCAAAGAACAACCAGGCTGGCCGGTCTGGCGGCTGGTGCAAGCACTTGCTGAAAAACAAGTAATCTCGCCCGGCACGACGCTGAGTCTCTCCACCGCCTATCGCATCCTCACTCAGGAAAAGCTTGACAGCGCCGCCCTGCACAAGGGAGCCCCGGTGGATCGACGGCGTTACGAGGCCGAATTCCCCAACGATATCTGGCAATCAGATATCATGCACGGCCCGCTGGTAAAAGGCACCGGCAAAAGGCGCAAAGCGTATCTGATCGCCATTCTTGACGATCATTCCCGGTTCATTACCCACGGCGAGTTCTTCTCTTCGGAAAAACTCGAATCCTGGCTCCAGGTCTTTCGCCAGGCCCTGCTTACCAGAGGACTGCCGCGTAAACTCTACGTGGACAACGGCGCCGCCTTTCGCTCACGCCATCTCGAACGAATCTGTGCCTCGCTCGGCATCGCCCTGATCCACAGCCGCCCCTATACCCCACAGGGGCGCGGCAAGATCGAGCGCTTCTTTCGCACCGTCAGATCCCGGTTTATCTCGCGCCTCGATGACCAACCCGACACCCTTGCTCAGCTCAATGAGCGGTTCCAGCACTGGCTGGAAACGGACTATCTGCATCGGGTTCATTCGGTCACCGCGATGACCCCGTTCAACCGCTTTGCCGCTCATCTTGAAATGATTCGCGAAGCACCCGCTGATCTTACTGATCACTTCCGTAAAGAAGTGCGGCGCCGGGTCAGCAAAGACCGGGTCGTCACCATCGACGGACGACTCTTCGAAGCCCCGGTTCAATTGATCGGTGAACGGGTCACGCTCTTGTTCAACGATGATCGGCCGGAACGGGTCGAAATCTTCTGTAAGGGGCAGTCGTGTGGTCTGCTCAGGCCGGTTGATCTGGTGGTCAACACCCTGGTGAAACGAACCAAAAACGGCGGTGAAGAGATGCTCGCCGAAACCTCGACATGCCGGCCGGGACGGCTGCCCTTTGATCCTGGCGCCGACGGAGGTGGATCATGAGCTATCGAACTTTCTTCGGCCTCAGTGCGGAGCCCTTCAGGGCTGATCTCGCCCTTGAGCAGGTGCTCACCACCCCGGAATTGCTCGGCGTCCAGCAACGCCTCGACTATGTCTTGCGTCTGGGCGCCATCATGCTTGTCACCGGCGAAGTCGGCGCCGGCAAATCAACCGCCGTGCGCTACAGCTGTGGAACGCTTCATCACTCTCGGTACAAGACCCTGTGGGTCACCGCTTCAGCCGGCTCTATTCTCGAACTCTACCGCCAGCTCCTGGCCGAGCTTGACATCGCTACCGCATCGTCCTCACGGGCCGTATTGACCCGGCTGATCAGAGCACAGATCGACAGCCTGGTCGCCGGTAAAAAGCAGCAACCCCTGCTGATTATCGATGAGGCCTCACTGCTGCGCCTCGATGTCTTTGCCGAGCTCCATACCATCACCCAGTTCGAAGCCGACTCCAAACCGTGGCTGCCCATGGTGCTGGCCGGCCAGAATAACCTGGCGGAAAACCTGCTCTACCGTACCGCCATACCGCTGGCTTCTCGCATTGTTGCCAGAAGTCATCTGCCGGCGGTCACCCGCCAGGCGATGGGTGAGTATCTGGACCATCATCTCACCATTGTCGGAATAAAAAACTCACCCTTTACCGAACAGGCGGTAACCGCCATTCATCAGGGCTCCGGCGGGCTCTTTCGCAAAGCCAACCATCTTGCCCGCGGCGCCATGATCGCCGCTGCCGCCGAAAAAACACAAGAGGTAACAGCGGAGCATGTTCGGTGTGCCGACTCGGAGCTGCTGTAATTCAACCATCAAACACAAGGAGCACATCATGAAACCTGAACAGACCATCCAGTTTCTTGCCGAATTGCTTGAACTGGCTGAAGAACTAAACCGTATCGTCAAACAGTATTGCCGACTCGTAACCACTGATCAATCTGGACACGGACACTACGCAGAGAAGAAGGACTCAGAATATGATGCATTGTTCTGAGTAAATCTGTACTCTAGTCGTGCCGAGATGCTCCCCCCGGGCGGCGCTACGCGACGCACGCCCGGGGGGGACGCCTGCAAAATATTCTGATATCACTGGTAAGATATTCAGACAAATGCTGTGCATTTAATGTGAGAATCAACAACAGTCATCCGCCATCGCCCGGCCATCGAAGCACGCTGGCAATCACAACACAGCACGGCACGCCTTGAAGGGCTCAATAGCTTATTCCAGGCTGCCCGTGCCAGAGCACGAGGATATCGCAACCCCATGACGTTCATCGCAATGATTTATCTGATCGCTTCACCAATAGGCAATATCATCAATTCCACTTGAAACGACGAAGAGGCAAAAATATACGGTTCAAAGGAGGGAAAATGAGCAGATTAAAGAAAATGGCTTTTGAACCAATCGATAGTGAAGAGAAAGAAATATTAGAATCATTAGAAAATGGTGATTGGAAGCCGGTAAAAAACCTTGAAAAAGAAAAAGAAGAAGCAGTTAACCCTACAACGAAACTTATATTGACGTCATAGCCACAATATGTAACACTGCGCAACATAACCCAAACCATGGAGGTGGGCCTATGTTGCCGTCAATTCGATCCGTTGAGCACACGTACGAAATACCGAAATTCTCGATCACCACAAAAGACATTGATGGTTTTTATTCCGAACTTGAAGGGTATCATGAGGTTTTTGCCGACTGTTTCCACCGGAGTGAGTCGCGGGGCCATTTTTTTAAGTACATGGCCGGCCAATTCAGTGAGCTTGAAAGGAAGTCGATTGAACCGATTGCCGTTAATATCAAAGGCGGAAATGTTAGAGCAATGCAGCGGTTTATCAGTGACGCGGAATGGGATGAGGATAAAATAAGCCGCAAGTATCGTCATATGGTTAATGATGATATGGGTGATCCAAACGGCATTCTCATTTTCGATGAATCTGGTTTTGTCAAAAAAGGATCCGACTCGATCGGTGTAGCCAGACAATACTGCGGCACCATTGGAAAGGTGGATAATTGTCAGGTCGGTGTATTCGCGGCGTATGCCTCCCCCCAGGGGTACGCCCTGATTGACAAGCGGCTTTTCATTCCAGAGAAATGGTTCACCAAAGACTATGCCGCAAAACGGGAAAAATGCGCTTTACCCGAAAATATCAAGTTCAAAACCAAACCGCAACTGGCGGTTGAGATGTTTACTGCAATTCGAGACGAGGGGATACTTCCATTCAAATACATTGCCACCGACAGCCTGTATGGCTCAAGCCCCGAATTTATCAATGCGGTTGATCGGCTTCCCGGGGTCACCTATTTTGTATCCATGGCCAGTGACACCCGTTGTTGGCTGAAAAGACCCGTCGTCAGGGAAAAGACATACAAATACAAGGGCACGGTCAAAACCAAGAGAATTCTGGAAGATACATCAAAGACCCCCATTGCGTTCATCGATCTTGCCAAAAGCATCAATGATTTCTTCTGGTACAGGCGAAAGGTCTCCGAAGGCACCAAAGGCCCTATTATGTATGAATTCACTAAGCGCCGGGTTGTATTGTCAAAAGATGGATTGCCGGAAAAGGAAGTGTGGTTGGTCATCAAGCGAACGCTCGGCCCCAAGCCGGAATATTCGTTTTTTATCAGCAACGCCCCGGTCAGCACTCGCCTTGCAAAGTTTGTCTGGCTGAGCGGAGTGCGGTGGGCTATTGAGCAATGCTTTGAAGAAACGAAAACAGAGCTGGGGATGGACCACTATGAAGTTCGTAAATATTCCGGCTGGAATCATCATATTCTGACATGTATGCTGGGGCATTTTTTCCTCTGGCACCTCAAGATACGGTTGGGGGAAAAAAACGCCGTCTATTACTCTGTCGCAGCTTAGGATGTTGATTGAAACGGTTCTGCCAATCGCCCACTATGACGCCATGACAATGTTGGCGCTGATTGAGAGCGTGCAGGTTAAGAATCACAGAGCGTATCTTTCGCATCGAAGACGACGCCTGCGATCATTAAATGATTTTAAATAACTTTCGTTGTAGGGTTAAAGCTGCTAGAAATACTTTGAAAAAAGACAAAAGAATAAACCTACGTCTTTCACAAAAAGACTATCACCAAATCCAAGTTAAAGCCATTGAAGAAGGTATTCCATACCAAACTCTTATTTCAAGCTTGGTTCATAAGTACCTTAATGGCTCTTTAACAGTAAAACAATAAAAGTTGACGTGATATAAGGCCCTCTGAGGTGGACCCCAAGTCAAGGACAATTTTCCCCTGAATTTAAGTTATTTCCCTTTCCTTTATTCGCAGCGGAGTAGCGCTGCCCCAGTTCCTCTTTCCGGTACCATTTCGGTGGAGCGAAGCGGAGCCGAAATGGTACCGGAGCTATCCGTGTTGAAATGATCCTTTATTTCCGCACCCCCGCCCGTGCCCGCTCGATAGACTGATGTGGGCGTAAGATAGCCCAACGCCTGATGGGGGCGCTCGTCGTTATAATAGGTGAAATACGCTCGGAGGCCACGGTACAATTCGGCAAAGAACTCGTACCCCTTGAGGTAAATATCCTCATATTTGACGCTGCGCCACAACCGCTCGACGAAAATATTATCCAATGCCCTGCCCCGTCCATCCATGCTGATCGCAATCTTGGCATCCGTAAGTACCTTCGTAAAAGCAGTGCTGGTAAATTGTGCGCCCTGGTCGGTGTTGAATATCTCCGGTGCACCGTACGTACAGAGTGCTTCTTCCAGACAGTCGATACAGAAACCTGAATCAAGCGTATTGGACAACCGCCAGGCCAAGACCCGACGAGAATACCAGTCCATGATCGCCACCAGATAGGCAAACCCGTGGGCCAACCGGATATAGGTGATATCGGCGCTCCACACCTGGTCTGGTCGCGTAATGGCCACACCACGCAGCAGGTAAGGATAGATCTTATGGGTGGGATGCGGTTTACTGGTATGAGGTCCGGGCAGCATGCCGGCAAGTCCGAGTACCTTCATCAAACGCTGTACCCGCTTACGGTTGACCTGATACCCAGCATCACGTAACGATAAGACCATTCTCCTGCTGCCGTAAAAGGGACGGCGAGTGTACTCGGCATCAATTAACCTCAGCAGTTTCAGATCCAGCTCGCTGACCGGAGTGTCACCCTTCCAGCACCGATAGACCCCTGAGCGGGTTACTCCGGCCAGTTCACACTGGCGACTCAGCGATGGAGCTGAGGATTGGCCTGCTGGAGCAGGCTCTATCCAGGTTTGTCGAACGCTCACCGGCTCAGTCCGGACTTTTTTTTCAACCAGTCCAGCTCCATGTTCAACCGGCCGATTTCCGTGTATAATCTATCCGGCTCAGTGGCTTCGTCGCGTTTTTTGCGTCCCCGCTTGGTTTCAAACAGTGTCCCGGCTTGTTCGGTGATCGCCTTTTTCCAGTGGCCGACTTGCACCGGATGGACACCGTATGCCTGGGCAATTTCGTTAGTAGTCTGTACCCCACGGATCGCCTCCAAGCCAACCTTTGCCTTGAATGCCGCGGTGTAGGTCCTGCGCCTTTTTTCTGTCATTTTTCAGTATCCCCGTTATGGTGAGGAAAATAACTTAATTTGCTGTCCCATTTTTGGGGTCCACTATACTCTAGCCGTCGTTTTGCCATTGTTTCAGTACAACCAAACGACGGCTTATTTTGGGAGTTCGACACATTAATACTTAACGCGTTACGTAACTCGTAATACAATTAGGGGACGATGAAATCCTTTAGATGCAGCGACACCGAGAGCCTCTTTAACGATTTTGACGTTAAGAGGTTCAGGGGTATTTCAAGAAAAGCCAGAATAAAGCTTGAAATGCTTAATGCAACCATATCCCTGGAAGGATTGAAAGTTCCTCCCGGCAATCGACTGGAAGCATTAGAATGTGACAGAAAAGGACAGTACAGCATCAGAATTTACTCGCAATGGCGTATGTGCTTTACATGGGAAAACGGCAATGCACATAATGTTTAAATAATAGATTATCATTGAGGTAACACATGGCACAAAAACTCATACCGGTAACACCAGGCGATATACTTTTAGAGGAGTTTCTTGAGCCAATGGGTATTTCTCAAGCGCAATTGGCAAGAGATGTCAAAGTTCCTCCGAATAGAATTAACCAGATTATCAACGGTAAGCGTGAAATAAGCACTGATACTGCGCTTAGGTTAGGGAAATATTTCGGCATCAAACCGGAATTCTGGTTGAACCTTCAGATGAGGTACAACATGAAACTCGTCAGGGAAAAGACCGGAAGAAAAATTGATAGAGAAGTCAAGAAATATGTGCCTTCAAATGGTCAGGTTAATCCATATCATGCGTGAATAGAATATTTTAGTCGAACAGGATGTTTCACCAGCCCAGCTGCACTGCGAGCATCCGGCCGGTGAACTTACTATTATTCCGATAGGTTTCGTATTGCTGCCACACTATGCTGCTACTTTATGGCCCGGTAAATAATATCAGGCCAGGATGGATCAAGGAAATCGTTTATCCAATAAGGGTGCCGGCCTTTGAGGCGTGGCCCGACGGCAATAAAACCCCAGCCAAGTTCTTTCGCGGCTTTTTTATCCCATAGGCCGTCCCCGACATACAAAGCACGCTCGTGGCTACCGCCACAACGAGCCAGAGAGCGCTTCATGATCTCGGTGCGGGCGTGATGATCGTCGCTGCTGCTCAGCACTAAGTTTTCAATTGAAATACCAGCACCGGCCAATTTTGCCAGGGCAGGTTCGCGCCAGGCGCCGGTTGCCAGTCCGATGCGCAGGGCAGGGGTTGCCTGAAGTTCTCGCAGCATTTCCGTGGCGCCCGGCACCGGTGGGCAGGGGGTAGTGGCGAGACTGGTTTTAAGCAGGTGGGTAAACCGGTTCTTGACCGCATTCAGCACCGTGCTGGTGTCGGCAATACCGTGCTCTGCTAAAATCTGCGCGACAATACCCTGATCAGTGACATGCCGGTAGTGGTTCCAGTCTCGATGGATAGTGATCTTGCCCAGTATTTCCGTTAGTACCTGGATAAATATGGTATCATCCAGTTCCACCGACTGCACCAGGGTGCCGTCGATATCGAAGATAACTGAAATGCCTGGGGTACGGCCCGACCGGGCCGTATCCGTCATGTTGCTCAGGAGAAACCGCCGCGCGGGGAGCAGCCGCCGGCGGTGGGCAGCGGCGCGGGTGAGCTGCTGCCGGCGCCAACAGAGACGGCGGAAAGAAGCTTCTTCACATCAGTGCTCCCACAATCCGGGCAGTCCACCGGGTCGCTGCCGGTCAGGGAGACGATTAACTCAAATTGTTTTTGACAGTGCCGGCACTGATATTCGTAAATCGGCATTGGTATGACCTCCAGAACGATGTGATTGCTATTTCAGCAAAAACTTTAGTACCGTTTTGGTTTTATGAAACCTTGGAAAATGAATTTTTTTGTTCAAGATTGATGGCGTCGTAAAACCCCTATTCCAGTCATACCGGAGTTGACCCGAAATCCATAATTAATTGAAATCACTGGATTCCCGCTCTCGCGGGAATGACGTTAGCAAGCAAATTCAAGGTTTTTACGAGTTCATCAAGATTGTTGGCTTCGTAAAAACCCCAATTACGGTCATTGTGGAGTCGAACCGAAATCCATAATCACTTGAAATTACTGGATTCCCGCTGCAGCCTGCCCTTGAGTGTTGTTATCGAGGGCGGGAATAACGAAAGCAAGCAATTTCAAGGTTTTTACGAGTTCATCAACAAAGGCAGGTGTCAGTCGATCAGCTTTTGAAATACCTTGCAAGTGCGGCAATGATCGATTTTCTCCTGATACGAGGTGTCTCCCCCGCATGATCCAAGGGTGCCGCAGAGAAACCAGCACTGGTGGCCGCTTTTGAATTCATAGGCCGGACATTGGTCTCTGACCGTGCATGAACGCTGCTCCCAACATGGCTGCGGGTCGCTTTGACGGGTGCGCTGATTGACGAGAAAATAGTAAAGCTGGCGCTGAATATGGCCGGGAATGGCACGCCACCCCTGCTCGTAGCTGTGAATTGTTTTCAGTGACATGCCAAGCAGTGCAGCAAGCTCTTTTTGCGTCTTGCCTAATTGCTTGCGTATGATGCTGAACTGCGCCTTTTCCATGATCTATTCCCGCTGTTGGCTTGGTTACAAAAAAGGTTGATCAGTAAACTGGAATTTGTGTTTATATATACCACATCCGCATAACGATTCAACCGCTATCGATGGTCTGTATACCAAAATTGCATGACTGAGAATTCTCCTGCCACCCGACGTGCTGCCCTTGAAAAACTGGCAGCCCTGCTGCGTTACCAGCAGAGCTGCGGTATTGAACGCTACGGCGATGCGGAGCAGATCCGGGAAGCCTTCGCCCGTCTGCGCACCCAGCTTGCCAAGCCCGCCGTAAACGAGACGCTCGTTTCATCGGCACCGGCGCACCCCATCGAAGCATCCGAAGTGCCGGCCGTTACCCCGGCGGTAAAAACCATTGCTGAGCTGGCTTCGATAATCAGCAGTTGTACGAATTGTGAGCTGCATTCACGTCGAATCTACGATACCGCCGGCAGCACTACCACTGAGCCCCGTCTGCTTATTGTCGGCGGTTGGCTGGATGAGGTTTCGGCCCAATCGCCGCGCTATCTGTTCGGCGCACAAGAAGATGAGATGGTGAAGCGGATGCTGGCAGCCATTTCACTCTCACCCGACGAGGTCTTTATCACCAACCTGATCAAGTGCGCCGTAGCCGGTAAGAACGTTCCCACCGATGTACAGACTCAGAGCTGTTTTGGCCACCTCAAAAATCAGATCGAACTTCTCGTACCGCGCTGCATACTTGCCATGGGAACGCGCGCCGCCCATTTCTTGTGTGGTTCCAGCCAGCCGTTGAGTGGGCTGCGCGGCCGGTTTCATTTCTATACCACGGCCTCGGGGCGGCGTATCGAGGTGCTGGCTACCTACCATCCTTCCTTTCTGCTGGCCAACCCTGAGATGAAAGCCGCCACCTGGAGCGACCTGCAGGTCTTGCAGAAACGGCTCAATCGTTAGTAGATGAGGTGGGAACGGCTTGCAGCCCCACCAGACCCCTTTTGCCCAATTGCCGTAAAAACAGGGTGATGGAATGCTCAGCCTCCTGATTACTGATACCGTGGGCGGCGGCGAATGAGGTGATGATGTCGGCGGTGGTTCGGGAGCCGTCCATCAGTTCCCATACCTCAGAGCCGAACTCATCGAGTTCCAGGGTGCGGCGGGGCCGTTCGACGACTCGGTTATTGTTGAAACGATTGAGGATGGAGATGAAGAAGGGCTTTAAGGCCAGCTCGAAATCAAGGCGGATTTCCCCGGTGGCGGTACGCTCCCAGCGCACCGCTTCGTTGCGAACGGGGATGCAGGCCAGTGCCTGGGCACGGGTGAGGGGTTGTTTTTTTAACCGTTTTCTAAACAAGGCGATAGTTGTCGGCGACGGTGGTGACGAGATCTTCGGCAAACGGCGCCTTGCCGCGCAGGGTGAATCCGATTATCCGATCCCGATTCTCATCCAGGGTGAAACGCGCCCAGATAAATGGTTTGCGGCGGCGCAGACGCATTCTGATCTGGCCAAATGGTGACGGGGCGGAAACATATTGGACGGTGCCGGCATTAGCCTGAAAGGTGTCCGCCGGACTGCATTCGCAAAATTCGGCAAACAGTTCGGCCAGTGTCTGCCGTTTCAGCCTCGCCGAGGCGGGCGCCACCTTAACCAACCGCAGCTCGACGGCGCCGTGATGAAAGACCATAAGGGTGAGCCCGAATTGGAACGAACTGCTGGTCAGCGAAAATCCTTCGGGAACCACGAAGCTGAGATCATGAATCAGCCACGGCTTTTCCGTGGGGGCGCGGCAATTGCAAGAAATATCGAGCAGTTCTCCGCTCCGGCTCTCGGGCCTGTCAAATATTTTTACCAGAAACGGCGTCTGACATGTACGACAGTAGAGCAATGCTCCGGCCGGCTCACCCGGCAGTGATACGGGGTGAACGGTAAATGATTGCCGGACGTTTATGAACCAATCCCCAATATCAGCGGATGCACCATCTTGGGCCAGGTTCTCACCGAGTTTGGCCGCCATTTTTTTGCGGCTGCGGGCCGAGCTTTTGCTCTTGCTGTCCCACCGAATTTCCAGCATCGGTTTGACGTCTCGCTCAAATATGAGATGCCTATTCTCGCGTACTATTGACTGCCAGGTTAGTGGGGTGCTTACCGTGACGCCATTCCAGCATACAGTCACAGACGGTGGCATGGACTGGATAAGGCTACCGGGGAATCAGATAATCCCAGTTCGATTGAGCCTGTTTTGCAAGAGCGTCTTTGAGCTCTTCTGGTTTGTTCAGCTCACACTGCGCAATAAAGCACAATCGCTCGCGCTCTTCCAGTTCAGGATAAGAGAGCTTGACCATGTTGCCGATATTGAGGTTGTGATCCATATGATTGTGTTGCAGATGCATCACTACCTGATTACCCGATTCATCGGTAAATGACCATTTCCAGACGTAGTTTATCCCAAATGCATCACCCTTCCACTCATCCGGTTTGCCGTACCGTTTCTTGAATTCTTTAAGCAATTTCTCATAGAATTCCTGGCTGTCGTCCTCATATTTCATCTTGATTCTGATGATTGTGCCGGGCAACTCACAGATTCCGTAGTAAACCGTCCCTCTGCGAAAGCCGTGCCAGTCAGTCACCACAACTTCTTTCAGGTAATTGGTATATTCGACGTCTGGATAATCGGTGATGTCGGTGCCGAGCTTGAACCCGCCAACCTCCAGTGGTACGTTTTCGGCCAATACACCGGCGGGTATCGTCATACAGCCGATGAAGATGGTAAGATAGAATAACCGTATCATGGAAAACCTCTTAGATAAGTGCGGCGGCTCCCTTTACATCTCTGTAGAGCAGTTGGTCGAGCATGAAATCGGTCTGGCTCACCAGCCGATCCACCCGCAGCTGGATCAGCCGTTCGATGAGGGTGTCTTTCTGATCGGGATATTTTTCACAGATCTTCTGGAAAGACATTCTGCTGATGGCCAGAACATCCACATCGCCGACACAGACGGCATTGAAAAACCATTTGAAATTGGCAAGCAGGGCGAGTTCACCGAAAAGGACGCCGTCGCCAAGTTTTTGCAACAATACTTCTTGTTCACGGTGGTTCACGGAGATATGCACGGCACCGTTTACGAGCAAAAAGGCATGCTGGGCCTGTTCATCCTGGGTGATCAAATAATCGCCATCGCGAAAATTTTTACGTTCCGAAAGATAGGCGAACATACGTACGACGTCGGAAGTAATGCCTTTGAACAGCGGCACGTGGTGCAGCCGCTCGAGATCGCCGGCCAGTCTGCACCTCTTGCGATCAATCCCCGGAGCTGCTGTCGTTGATGAGTCCATAAAGCACACCTCGTTGTGTGAGAAGATCGGCGTACGTTCCTGATTCAACGATTCTACCGCTCTTCATAACTACAATATGATCATATCCCGAAATCATGTCAAGACGGTGAACAACCGCTATAACTGTAGTGTTATCAGATAGTTGTGATTCTATATAAGCCTGTACGCGGGCCTGTGAACTATTGTCGAGGCTGGCCGTCGCCTCATCTAAGATGAGGATCGGCGACTTCTTCAGAAAGGCCCGGGCAATGGCAATCTTCTGCTTCTGGCCGCCGGATAGATTATCCCCCTTACTGCCCACATGAAAATCAAGGCCGATATCGATGATCGCCTTGATCAGTCCGGTGCGTTCAAATTCCTCGAGCACCAGATTGTCGAGGCGGGCCCAGATGAGATCCTGGTTGATGACGTTGCCAAATAGTATGTTGTCACGCAAAGAGAGGCCCGGCAGGTAGCGGCTGGTGCAAAACGGGGTGTAACCACTCAATCCTCGCTGTTCATCGCCGCCCGCTACCCCATTGAGAACGCCAATGTCGGTTTGCAGGGTGGTGCCGGCGCAGAGACTGAGATCGATATCGGCAATGTCCTGGAGAAAGACCAGACGTGATGCGATGATTTCTTCTTTGAAATCATCACGTAAGGTGGCGATTTTGTGAATACCGGGGATGAAATCCAGTGCCAGCCGGAGGAATTTGTCCCGATTCTTGGTGTTCAGCGCGGTGAATTGCTGTTTGCGGACTTTTTCCACCAGTTTTTCGAAATCATCGAAGTCGGTGTGATTCATCGGGCTGCCCTGAAAGAAAAACTCGTCGTCCTTGAAGTCACCGAGAAAATCGGTGGTGGCGGCGCCAATGGAAAAACCAAGATCATAGAGCATGACCTCGAGTCCCTGATCTTTGAGAAATGACCTGAAATGCTGGTGACTGATCAGTCTTTCGGTGGAAGAGCTGTCGCTGAATGTGCCAAAGGTCAGATTTTCGGAGATGGAGGAGAAATCGAGATAGGCGTCGGTGTCGTAGAATTCCACCGCGACACTGAACTCGTCGCGAAATTTGTCCAGGATGATGCGCCGCATCGCCAGAAAAGGAGCGGCCATCGACTCGGCGCGACCATCAGAAATGACGGAGCTGAGCCCCCATCTGATCACGTCAGCCGACAACCCCACCGCTTTGATGATGTCGGCGATTGCCGCACTGTCGGCGACGGCCGGGCGGACATCGTTGAGATACAGGGCATTGCTGGAATAAAGGACATTGTCGCGGACGGTGCCGGTGAAAATGAAGGGGTGTTGCGCGACACTGGCGATATTGCTTGATATTTCAGTTTTGCTCAATTCTTGTACCGGCACGCCGTCAATCGTCATGGTGCCGGAGGTAGGGTGGTGCAGCTGGGCCACCAGCAGACTCAGGGTGGACTTGCCGGAACCGGAAAACCCCACCAGCGCCATATGTTTGCCGGCCGGCAGGTGAAAGCTCACATCGTTGAGCAGTTGAACCCGGTCGTTAACGCTGTAACAGATATCTTTCGCCTCGATTTCACCTTTGAACCGGCGCACCGTCTGCTCCGGTGCACTGAGCAGAAACTGCGGCTGCACATCAAAAAGCTGTATGATCTGGGCGTAACGTACCCGGGAATCCTGGTAAAGCTGGTAATATTCGATGACCTCCTTCCAAGGGTCGTACACCTTTTCATAGGCGGAGAGAAAGGCGAACAATGCACCGAGAGTGAATTCGCCGTTAATGGCGAGGTAGCCTCCGATCAGAAAGAGCAGAAACGGGCCGAAACTCTGAAATAGATTGTTGCTGAACTTGATGCCGTATTTGACCACGGCCAGTTTTACCACCAGTTTGTAGAGCCGCTGGATAATCCGGTCGAGCTTGTTCTGCTCCAACTCAAAGGAAGCGCTGCCCTGTACTTCTTGGATGCCGCTCACCGCCTCGTTCACCATGCTGGCGAGCTCCCTGTTGGCGGCCACCCGCTTGCGGTTATACCGGTTATACCAGCGTTGCAGCAGGGGTATGATCACCAGTTCGATGGGGTAGATCAAAGCGGTGATAAAACCCAGCAGCGGGTTGAGGTAGACCATAAAGCCGAGAAAAACCACGAAGGTGAGAAACGAAGATATCGGGATGGCCAGCGCCCCGCCGAGAAAGGAGCCGATGGCGTTGAGCTCGGCGCCCATGGCCGAGACGGTGGTACCGGTCTGGGTGCGGTGAAAAAAGCTCAGCGGCAATTGCAGCAGGTGCTGGTAGATTTCCCGGCGCATCCAGATCAGAATCTTCTGGCCGATGGCCTCCTGCAAAACGTTGGCGCCATATTTCATCAGTCCGGCGATGATGATAGAGCCCATGTAGAGGCCGCAATAGAGATAGAGCGCGTCGAGCATGCGCAGATTGATGGCAATGTTGACGATCCGGCGCTGCATCTCCAGGGGAAAGACGCGAAAGAACAGACTGGCCACGATTATTGCAAGCAGCAGCAGTTGCAGCCCGCGATAGCGATGCAGCACCCAGTAGAAGAGTGGGCGCCTGGTCAGTTCCATGGGCTAAGCGACAGCGGGCTTTGCGGCAAACAGCAAGATGGCGGAGCGGCGGACTTCATCAGTAGGCCATGTAATTGAGGGATTTCATGATCAGCGCAAATCCCATGGCGAACATACCGGTGAGCCCCATGCCGCAGGAAAATCCGGCCAGCAGGACGGGGGCATACTGGCGCCACATGGCGCCGTATTTCTTGTAAAAATAGTAGCGCCCCAGCAGGGCGCCGATGACCTCGAGAATCAACCCGTGCGGGGTGGACTGGCCAAGCCCGCGGACAACCCCGTAGATCAGCAGGACCGGCAGCCCGAAGATGGAAAGAATCCCATAGGCCAGCAGCCCCAAGCCAAGGCCTGAGAATACGGTAACGCCGTTGAGGGCCTGATAAAAGGCGGAGTTACCCTCCAGGGTCGAGGTTTGCATGAGCAGGGTGTTGAGGGCCTGCAGATGCCAGAGTTCCTGGGCGTAGGGATAGCTTGCCGAGGGAATTGGGGCAAGGCGCCATATAAACTGGGAAAAGAGCAGGCTGGCAATCATCACCACCGGAAAGACGATGATTTCCGCCTTGATGATGCCGCGAATCGAGGTGCCGGTGAGTTCTATCTGGCGAAACTGGACGGTGGCCTCGCCGTAGTTGTGAATGGGGATGGGGGCATACCAGATCTCGATGCCCTGGTAGCCGAAAAATCGGGCGCCGGCAATGAAACTCGCCTCTCTGACCAGCGGCAGGCTTACGAACTGGCCGGCAATACCCTCCATGCGTGCGGTGATATAGGAGATGATCGGGGTATAGATAAACCCGTAGGCGAGAAAGAAGACCCACGGAAAAGAGGGCACCAGCCAGACGCACATTCCCACATAGGCCAGGGTCGAAAAGAAGTAAATGGCAATCGATATCCAGAAATTGAAATCCCCCCGTCCGGGCGGCGGATTGAACAGGTCACCCAGACTGCCGCGGCCGGCGCCGGCACTCTGGAATGAGCGGACCACCGACCAGACGCCGATGACCCCGATGGCAAGGCCCAGGCCGATGCCGAAGCTCATGTAAAAATCAAAATTGTTGGCGAACACCGTATCCACCGTGGCCATGCCGGGGTGCCAGCGGTGCAGGATGCCCTGGGCATAGAGGATGGGGTTGGCGATAATGGTTATGAGCAATCCCACCAGCCCGCCGATGACCGCCCAGAAGGGCAGTACCATACCCACGAATACCAGGCCCAGATCAAACTGCAGGCCGGTGGCGACGGCGGGCAGCACCCCTTCGGTGTAGGAGGTGAGCTCTATCCATGGTATCGGAATCAGCCGGATGGGTTCGGTGAAGATCAGCCCCGAGGCTACCGGCAGCAGCACGTAGACCGCACCGAATACCAGGCCGATGACCGAGCCAATGGAAAATACCCGCCACTTCCACCCGGCCTTTTTTTCCTCGGTGGATTCGGCCAGCGCCATTGTCCCCAAAGCCGCCACCGGCGCCATGGGAAAGGGGAGTTTCTCCACGTCGGAGGTGATTCGGTACAGGGCGTAGCCAAGGCCGAAGTGATCGATGCGTTGAATGATCTGCGAGCCCACCAAAAGCAGGATGGGAATGAGCCAGTCGCGGTGGAAAAAGGTGCGCTCGATCATCGACATCGATTCCGCGCCCGGTGCCACCCAAGTGGGAATGTACTCAGTGAGACCCAGCATCCTCGCGGCATCCGACTGCACCAGATACTGGCTCCATAAAAGTCCGGAAAATGGCGAAGCCAGGGCCGCCCCGGCCATGTAGTAGAGCAGGAATATCTCCTGCTGCTTGAGTTCGGAATGGGCCCGCTTGGCGATTTCGGCAAAGAGAATAATGGTCACCCAGCGGGCCGCCGGCCCGATACCCTGGCCGATTACCAGTTGCAGGTACATGGAGCCGGGCATCATCAGAAAACCGATGAAAACGGCGCCGAGGATGGTCTTCCAGTCGAATCCCTCTTCGAAGTGATCCGGCGTCGGCAGCAGATCCCGATATTCCTTGAGTTCCTTGTCGTCGTACATGTCAGTCTGGCAGGACCATGTAGCTGGTGTAGGTGAATTGACCGATAATGGCCCAGATGCCGCCCATGAGCAGATCGCCGATAATCAGACCGATAAAGAAGAACTGCATTTTTTTAAAGAGGTTTACGCCACCATACTTCATGCACAGCACGTTGCACAGCCAGCCGATGAAAAAGCTCACCCAGAGAATGCGCATGGCCGAGCTGTAGGTGGTCAGATAGCCGATCGGGTGCAGTGGCCACCAGGGCAGACGATGATAGCAGAATACCAGGATGAGCATAACCACGGCGCCCACGAGAATGAAGGTATAGACCCATTCACCGGGGTTGACCGGGTTGACCAGCAACCGATAGACATTTTCGTAGACATTGAGGGTGGTGCGGTTGGCCCACTCGAGATCCAGTTCGCGCATGCCGAACCGATAGGCCAGTGCCATCATTGCCGTCATTGAACAGATCACCGACACAAACAGGGTGGCGACCAGACCGCCGGTGAGCAGAGCCGGCGGCGTGCGGCCCTGGTGGATTTTCTTGGCATGCAGCAGTGACGGCATCAACGATTCACGCATGTCCAGAAACAATGCCTTCTGGCTGATGGCGCCGATCAGGCCGCCGGCGCCGGCAAAGAATTTGGCGCCGAACAACGCGATCAGGCCGTCCAACGGGGCGATGGTGAGCGTGAAATAGGCGATCCCGCCCTGGCAGATGATCCGTGTCGCCACCAGGCTGATCACCAGAAAGCCGCCCACCAGAAGGATCGCTGCCGGTCCGCTTACTCCGTGGCGGACAAACCAGAGGGTAAGCAGCAGGCAGGCTCCCCAGAATCCCCAAAAGACCATAACGGTGGAGTTGAACCGGGTATCGCTTGGGCCTCGACTGATGAACAGCGCCTGTTTCGTGACATCGAGCAGATGGTGGCGGGCGAGCCAGACGAGAAAGAGAAAGAAAATGGCGAATGCACCGATCATCTGGGTTTCTTCCGGCCGCGTCAGGGTGGGGCCGAAGGTGATGCCCAGCTGGGCGGCGGGGATGGTATAGCCGAGCATGGCGAGAATGCCGAATAACAGCGAACCGGCCATGAAAAAGAACCAGAACGAAAAGGATATCTGCCGCGAGGTGAGGTAGGCAAAGCCGATGAAGGCCGGATAAAAGTAGAGTTTAAGCTTGTAAAAGCCTGACAGAAGGCCCTCTTTCGGGAAATATTTTCCCGCCAGGATGAGGGTGGGAATAGCCGGAATAGAGGGGTAGTAGAGGCTTAATCCGTTAAAGGTGTGGAGCACCACCGGCACCGCCAGGCCCACCAGCAGGAAGCGGTTGAAGAGCAACTCACCGATCCAGTTCTGGTCCACGCTGGTACTGATAAGCTGAGGGACTTTGAGCAGCGGCAGGTTGAGTCGCTCGTTGACGATCCACTGGCGGCTAAAAAGGGTGATGAGCATGAGCATGGCCAGATAGGAGGCGAACACGAAAATCGCCCAGTTCATCAACGGCGGCAGCCAGCCGGCCCAGGGAATGGCGGCCAGTACCTCCACCCAGTTCATGGCGCGGCCGCCGGGCAGCCCGTCGTAGAGCAGCGCAATGGTTTCCGGATGGCGCGGCATCAACGACGACGGCAGCAGCGGATCAAATGTTTCCCGCCATTGATTGGAGGCGGTGGCAAAATGAACCGGGGCGGTGAGATTGATGAGAAAGGTTCGAGCCAGACCGGTATAGGCGATGCCCGAGCCGATCACCATCTGAATCCATATAATCAGAAGTTCGGGGCCGCTGAGCAGGGGGCGGGAGCGAAGCAGACGGGCGATGACCGACACCACCACGGCGAGGACAAAAAAGATGAAAAACGGGGCCAGTGGAAAGTGGCCGCCGCCCAGCGGGGTAGCGCGGTTGTAGATATTGTTGAGTGGCGTAACCGCGCAGATAAGACCCGCCAGGACAACGCCCAGCACCACCGGCCATATTCTGATTCGGCCTGGTTCACGGGTTTTGGCGGCGGTCACGGGTTCTCCTTAGACGGCCGCAAAGGAATCGGTCAGCACCTTGAATTGGGAGCTGAACCGCTGGTGGGTCTGGTTATCCATGGAACGCCAGATCAGCAACTGCTTGCGCAACTGGTGAATAAATTCCGTGTTGATCCGCCGCCATTGCCCGATTTCTCCTGATTCACGCCGCACACTGAGCCTGATTTCCAGATATGAAAGATTGTCTCTGGCCGGACAGAATTCGATGTCGGCCCGCTGCATGATACCAAAGTCAAAAGGTGCCAGCCAGATTTTGGAACGCAGATGGATGCACTGGTAAGCACATGGATCCTGGCTGTCGCGCACCGCATTATGGATATCTTCAACCGAAGTACAGGCGTGGATCAGTTCCACCGCATCGGCCGCGAAGGCACCGTGGGAGATGTCCTGATGAGAGCTGAAATATTGGAACAAAAAACCGCCGATGGATTCGCGCTCCTCATATTTCATGTAGAACGGCAGGGTTACGGTGATCGTGTCGTTCACCGGCTCGGGCAGATTGAAGGTTCGCTTGACATCGGGAATAGCGATTCGAGCGGCGACCCGGGCCGGATAGATAACCGAGATCAGCACCACCCCCATCACCAGAATCATGGCCGCAACCCCGGCCATGGAAGAGTAATTGACCGTTATTCCTTCCCAGAAGCTGGTGTCGGCCAGGATCGCGGCGCTTACCTGGGCGACGAGATAGCCCACCACAACCGAGATGACGGCCAGGGCCATGGCCTCGGCGACAAAGAGAAATCCCACATGAGACGGGGCGAGGCCCACCGAGGTGTAGATGCCGATCTCGCTTTTCCGCTCATAAACGGAGCTGATCATGGTGTTGAGCACGATCAGGATAGAGATCAACAGCGGAATGATGATGTTGGGTACGCCGCTGTACCCCATGGTGTCGCTGAGGTTGTAAATCCACACGCCGTCGTCGGTGCCGGCGAAAATAGCGAGGCTGAAACGGTCCACCAGCTGGGAGGCCACCGCCGAGACATCGGTATTTGGGTCGGGCCTGATCGCCACGCTTTTGAGGCTGCCGCCCATGGCCAGCGCTGTTTTGGCCGGTATGAACCCGCTCAAACTGCCGGGAATGTGGGTATATCGGCCCTGAAACCCGCGAATGTCGTCACCCTCCTCCATGGCCTCGAATTCCACGTCGGAGAGTTCCTCGCTCATATCGTCGGGAAAGGTAACCGGGGTTAGCGGTTCACCGTCGAGATCGACCTGAGTATCCAGGGCGTCACCGTCGAAGATGCCGATCACGGTGAACGGCGTACCCCACAATAAAATGGATTGTCCGGGCGTCACGCCGAGTTGAGCGGCGCTGGACTGAGACAGGATGATTGCCTGGTAGTCTTGCCGGGTGAACCAGCGGCCTGAGCTGAGCAGGGCGTCAAGACCGGTTACCTCCGCTTCCACATGGCTTACCCCGACAATCCCCTGCAGTGAAGTCGTGCGGCTGCCCCGGCGCAGCGGAATAAAGAGCGGGCGGGTGGGTTCGGCTGCCTCCAGCCAGACGCGCGGCGCCGGGTTGGAGATATCTTGCATGGAGCCGGCCAGGATTTCGGTGGCCTGCGGCGGCATCGAACGCCAGTTCAATTTTTTCAGGAGCAGGCCGCGGTAGGGCGTGTCCGGGCTGTAAAAGAGGCGGTTTTCCTGCACGCTTGATTTGACCGTGGTAAAGCTCATGATGGTAAAGGTGAGAATTACCAGGGTGGAACAGGTGAGGATGGTTCGCAGCCGTCGCCGCCGTAAATTCGCCACGCCCAGGAAAAAGGCGGCGACAAAGGCCTTCCAGCGGCTGATTTCGGCGGCGCTGAGCTGGCTGGCGTGGCGCTGGAGCAGAATCATCTCCTGTTCGAAACGGAAAAAGATGATCAGGGTTACCATGAAGGATAAGCCGATGATAAAAAATGCAAGGATCACCACCATGGGGCTGTAGGCCAGCTCAAAGGCGGGATGGACGTTGTAGATAATGGCGATGAGCGCCACCAGGATGGCGGTAAACGCGACGATGCGTTTGTAGATATTGGCATAGCCGAAGAGAAAGCGCTCCATGCAGAAAGCGAACGGGACAAACAGCGCGATATAGAACAGCACCCCGAACAAGACATCTTTCTGGGTCTTTTCAATCTGATTGTAGACCCGTGCCGCCAGGGCCAGCGCCTCGGAGCTGTTTTCCCGAAAGTCGGTGTAGTTGAGTTCGTCGAGACTGCGCAGGCTCGCCGCCAGGGCCTGAAGACCCCGTTCCTGGAGATTTTCGATCCGGTCATCGTGGATGCCGTGCGACTCGAGGTTCATAATCCGCGGGGTCAGCAGGCGCCAGGCATCGAAGGCCGCCTGATGCACTGTGTTGATGATCCGCGGATAGGATTGCACCGGGAACCCGCGTCCCATGGGGAACTCTTCGTCGGCGTTGGTAAGTATGAATTTGCGGGTGAGGACGTTGTCCGAGAGGGTCAGTTTGAGCCAGGCACCGGGTTCGAGGTAGATAGACGAGATGATCGACGATCTGGTGTCGATACGGCTGTACCAATAGCGCTGCGGCGGGGCGTCGCGGCGGCCGTCATAGAGGTAGAGCTTGGTCATGAATTCCAGGCTGCGCGGCTCCAGCAGGTTGAATATGGTGGTTTCCCGGCAGTTGAACATAATCAGCCTGGTCTTCATGGCGCGGCGCTGTAATTTGACCCGGTAATTGTCCTTGCCGGTCTCTTTTTTGTCGATGGCCCAGATAACCTCGCCGGTCTGTTCATCGAAGCGGTAGCCTTCGATGATGAGCTTGTCGAAGACGTTTTTCTTGTCGGCAATTCCCTTGTAGAGAAAACTGCCGTCGCTGTTGATGGAGCCATAGAGTTTGGCAATGCCCTGGTATGAGAGCAGGGTGGCGCCCGCCGCCGGGTAGTCGGCAAACAACTCTCCCTGCAGCAGCAGGTTGGCGTTGCCGGTGACGCTGGAATAGCCGTTGCGGGGAAAGGTATCGTTGTGCAGGGCCGGCGCCACCGTCAGGGCGCTGATCAGGTCGGTGGCAAGGCGCTGCTGGTCGTTTGCATAGCCCCAGTTGACATGCTCCACCGTATCCCAGGGCGTACCCCAACGTGTTCTGCCGTCATCCACGGTAGCCAGGGTAAGGCCGATATAGCCTGCCAGTGAACTCACCTCGCCGCCCAGAAAGGGGCGATCGAGAAAATATGAATCCCAGCTGCGCAGCCTGCTGGGGCGCAGCGAGTCAACATAACGCGCCGTACCTACCGGCGCCGTTGCGGCCGTTTGTAACACCTCTGCCATGGTGCTGAAGATGGCGGTACGGTTGATGCGCGGCCGGAGCTGATAGAGCCAGCCGCGGTTAAAACCGCCGACGCCGTCGCCGTGGCTGGAGAGATGCAGGGAAACAGTGGCCGCGATTTCATCGAATTCACGGGTGAGGGCGCGAAAATCCCGGGCCGATTCCAGCGTTGCCAGTCGTTCGGAACTGTCGGCGATGCGGGACTCCATGGTGCGGCGAACGGTCGGCAGCAGATCCACGAGCAGTTGTTGGTGCTGTTTGTCGAGATCATGAAAAGTGGATTGCCAGCTTAATTGGCGCAGGGCAAATCGGCGTTTGGCCAGGGTATCGATAAGGTTCTGGTCGGCGGACTCACTTTGCTGCAAACGCAGGTTCATGAGGCGGCGGGAGATCTGGTCGATGGTGAATTTGAGGTCATTGCCGATCACCGTCGCCAATTGACGGTCGCGCTCCATATCGGCTTGCAGGGGAAAGCTGAGCTCATCCAGCAGGGCGATTCCGCTTTTTGATTGTCTGATGGTTTTTTTCAGCTCCCGTTCCTGGTCTCTGAGCAGCTTGCTGCGTTCCTGCAGCGACCAGATAAGATCACGCATCCCATGCAGGGACTGGGCGTGGCCGGCGGTGGCCACCAGCATGATGCTGCGCCCAGGCGGGTTATAGGTGAAATGATCGGCCAGTTGCAGCAGATTTGCCACCGACAACGCCTCATCGGCGCCTGGCGAGCGGCCGGCGACGTATCTGGTAGAGTCGTAGAACGCCTCGATGATGATGAGTTCGTCTTTGAGCTCAGGGTCGCGGCCCTCGATTACGGTATAGATGTTTTCGGCACTATGGTTGCGCCAGGTGATCCGCGAGTTGATAGTAGCGTTATCGCCCACCAGCCCGTTCTGATACTCGGCAAGCTTACCGAACAGCACGTCGGCACGCTCTTTTTCCATCCAGAAACAGGGGAATTGAATCGGTGAGAGTTCTTCTTTTTCGCGGAAAAAGCTGTTAGCCACGGTTCTGCCGTCATCTATGTAGATCACGGCTTGTGCGCCCAGCGAGGCGGCGGTGAGCCAGTTGCGGCCGGAGGTGAAATCCATCAGCAGGATGGCGCCGTTAATGAGCTTGCCGTCGAGATGTTCCAGAGCGCCGTCTTTCACGTAATAGAGGGGTGCCCCCTCCATTTCGGTCACCGTCTGTGGAGTGATTGCATTGTAGAGCAGCGGAGTGAGGGCAATGGTTTTGCCGTTTACCTCAAGAACGCTGTCGCCCACCTCTCTGACCGGAATGGGAAACTTGTAAATGCCCGGGGCAAGGCCCCGGGTGGCAAAATAGTTCTCGATGTATGTTGCCGCGGCCGCGGCGCCATCGGAGCCGGTGCTGCGATCGCCCAGTGCGGCCAGATCGGTGACGATGGTCTGCAGATCGTTTGCCGAAGCCGTCGAACAGGTGGCCCCGACAAGGGTAAGCGCCAGCCAGGCGCAACAACTGATGGTGAGACTGAAAGACTTCATGAATGGCTGTTCTCCAGGCCGCCGGTTCTGATCTCAAGTTCGTCGCGTTCCTGAATTTTGTCGATGACGCCGTCGCGAATCCAGATAACCTGATCGGAAACGTTGAGCATTTTGTAATCGTGGGTGGCTGAGATTACCGTCACCTGGTGCTCATTGCTCAGGGTTTTGAGCAGATCGATGATATCCTCGCCGGTCTTCAGATCGAGGTTGCCGGTGGGCTCGTCGGCCAGAATGATGGCCGGGCTGTTGGCCAGGGCACGGGCCACCGCAACCCGCTGCTGTTGACCCCCGGAAAGCTCGGAAGGTTTGTGGGCGTGACGGCCGTCGAGCCCCACCTGCTTGAGCAGTTCCATGCCACGTTCGGTGGCGTCGTCGTTGGAAAGTCCGGCAAAGGTCATGGGCAGGGTCACGTTTTCCAATGCGGTCATCACCGGGATAAGATTGAAGGTCTGGAAAATGTAGCCGATTTTGCGGCAGCGCAGCCAGGCAAGCTCATAGGCGTCGAGCTGGGCAATGTCGACCTCATCGATGAATACCTTGCCCGAGGTCGGTTTGTCCAGGCCGCCGATCATGTTGAACAAGGTCGATTTGCCGGAGCCCGAGGGTCCCATGATGGAGATGTATTTACCCTTTTCCACCTCGAGATCGATGCCCTTGAGCACCTCCACCACGATTTTTCCCAGATCGAATTGTTTTTTAACGTCGCTTACCCGGACGATTGTTGCTGATGACATGGCAGGTGAGTGGGTTATTGTTCAACGCGCATTGCTTCCACCGGCTGCATGCGGGCGGCCAGCAGGGCCGGATAGATCACCCCGAGCAGGCTCAGGCTGGTGCCCACGGCAACGGCGCCGAGCATCGAGGAAACAATAGATAGCCATGGCGTAGTGGCCAGGGCGGCAAGGCCGAAGGTCGATACCGAGGCGATGGCGGCGGCCAATGCCCCCAGCACCGCGCCGGCGACGGAGCCGGCCAGCCCCTGCATGAGCGCTTCAAGGATAAAGAGGCGGACGATAAATCGATCGAGGGCGCCGAGACACTTCATGGTGCCGATTTCCCGGAAACGCTCGGTGACCGACATGAGCTGGGCATTGATAATGCCGACGATACAGACCAGCAGGGAGAGAATCACGATCCACCGCTGTTTTGCCGAGGTGGCAATGGTTTGTTCGCCAAACTCGATATCGTAGCCCGCCTTGACCAGTATCTGCCGTGCTTCGATGTTGCCCGAGGCAAGCAGGGACTGGGCGAAATCGTTGGAAACCTGAATATAGCATAAAAACGCCACCGCCAGCACCAGGCTCATGGTGGTCACCAGGGAACGGAAGAATCGTACCCGAATGGACTGAAACGCAATAGCCGCTGATTTTTTCAGGGGAAGGGCGATAAGACGTTTCATGGCGGCTGCTGAGTTGAAAACCAATGCAATAGGGATGTATCGTAACGTATGTGCGGGAACCTCAACATGTGCGGTAATGCACTTCGGTGTTGGCCGCCTACTGTATCGTGTTGCCCCGGTGGTTGTCAATCAATTGCCCGGATTGGTCTGGTTCAGCAGGTTGGCGAAGGTGACGGGAATAAATCCGGGCTGGCCGGTAACGAGGGCGAGCAACCCATCGAGAAAATTAAAGTCCTCTTCTGCCATGTGCTGATGGTGAATCATTACCCCGATCCTGCCGTCGGCCACCGCGCTTGCAAAATCATTGGTGATACCGATGACTTTCCTGCCCCCGGTTTTTTCTTTGCGGGTGTGAAGATCGACATTGACCGAAAAATCGGGGATCGATCCGGGGATGCGCTTGAGGCCGACGCCGCTGGTGGAGATTGCCCGCAGCTTACAGTGGCGGGCGAGTTCGGCAACCCCATCGGCGATCCTGTTCCAGGGTGGGGTCAGTACCGGCGTGAAAGATTCACCCAGCAGGTTTTCCAGCCGTGCCCGGCCGCGACACAGCTCCGATTGCATGAGGTCTTTTTTTCGGTGGGCGCCGAATTCGCACTTTTTCCCTGCTGTTTCGTGGTTTTTGTGGCGCCAGCCATGTTGGTGCCAGCACCAGAGTTTTTCATGATCACCAGCTTCATGGGCAATCTGCCGCCAGCGGGCAACGGTGAGCCAGCAGGGCACCACGGCCAGGCAGAGGGGAAGCTGATGGGTGATAAAGAGGCTGAGCAGGCGGCTGAAATTACGAGACGGAACCCCGATATCATCGGCCCGGAAAAATATCTCTCTGGCAGGCAATCCATCGAGTTGGCCGGCGATCTGGGCAGCGAATCCGGCGGGCAGTGCCAGAGGCATAATCTTTACCTGTTTGTGCTTTGCGCCAGTGTGATGCGCTCGATCAATGCCGCCGTCTGTTCGGCGCCGTTGAGGTCGATATCGACGGCGGTGGGAATCGCGTGGCTCATGCTGGCTATGCTTTCAGCCAACACCCGTGGCTTGAGATCGTTTTCTTCTATCATTTTGATAGTTCCATACGCCGCCAGTTTTTCAACCCGCATCCGCTGTTCACGGTTTTGCGCCAACGGATAGAGCAGGGCCGGTACGCCCGCTGCCAGGACATTCATGCAGCTGTTGTAGCCGGCCATGGAAATGCACAGATCGGCGGCGGCCAGCCAGTCGACGTATTGGTCGGTGAACCGCTCAACCCGGATGTACTCGGTTTGTGCATCGCACAGCGCCGCAAACTCGGCATCGCTTAGATATGGTCCGGTAAAGAGCTGTATGTGGCAGCGGGTGGGCTCAGGCAGCAGACCCCAGGCCGCTACCACCGCATCAAGCAGTTCGCCGCCGACGCTGCCGCTGCCGATCGCGGCGACGATGAGTTTTTCATCATCATTTCTGATTCGTTGGGCGCGGATGGTGCGAGCTGTGGCTTTGCTGGGCAGCGGTGTAATGAAACCGGTATAGTGCCGGGGTACGCGCAATTGCGCCGTTTTACCGAAGGTTTCCTCAAATTGGACGAAGCGCTGGTCGGCGTGAATGAGGATTGCGTCAAAAAAGCGATTGACCGTGTCTACCGCCCGTTGCTCGAATTTCTCTTTTCCCTGCACTTTTTCCACCAAGATATCGCGCACGCTGCAGACAATTGTGCATGATCCCGGCTTTGATTTACAGGTGCTGAGCAGGGGATCGAGTTCGAAGCGAAAAGCCTTGCGGCCAAACGGATACAGTTCTACAACCAGACAATCCGGATTGAAGGTGTCCACCAAGTCCTGCAACAGCTCTGTACGCCTGGTTTTGATCGCATCACCATCGGCTTTGGGGTCGCAGGGAACGAGGCCGCTGAATTGTTCATCCATGCGTAGACCAGGCAGTTGCAGCAGGGAAATACTCGGTTCGTTGATCGTCAGTGGGGGGCCGCCCATCACCATCACCACCTCGTGGGAGCGTGCACAGGCCCGGCATATCTGGATGCTGCGCTGGACGTGGCCGATACCCAGCACGTGCTGGCAATAGTGGAGGATTCTCACAACGGCTCGATATTCAGTTGCTCGATCGCCAGGCTACCCTGGTCGGCGGATATGATGTGCATCCGGTTTTTCCAGGCTATTTTAGGTTCGCTGGGGAGGTAATCGCGCCCCTCAATATGGCGCAGCAGCGCGTTGATCACCCCCAGATGGGTGATGATGAGGATGTGCTGGGACGCTCCTGACTGGTGCCGAAGCAGTGCCGCACGCACCCTGTGTAACATCTCCGTCCGGCTTTCGCCGGAAGGCGCCCGAAACTCCCAGCCGGCCTCGATCTGGCGGGCCAGTTCGGCCGGAGCCTGGCTTTTTAATTCAGGTAGACTCATGCCCTCCCACGCCCCCCAGTTCATCTCGCGCAGCTCTTCGTCAATTTCCACCGGCAGTTCAAGAAATTCGTTGATAATGGCGGCGGTGGTTTGTGCCCGTGGCAGGGGGCTGACGACAATTTTCTGCCACGGCGGGGTCATGGTCTTGAGAAACGCTCCCCAGCGGCGGCTGGTCTCTTTTCCCTCATCGGTGAGAGGCGAGTCACCACTGCCTTGAATGCGGTGTTCCTGATTCCAGATTGTTTTTGCGTGGCGGAGCAGCCCGAACCTGGTGTAAGCGTGTTCCATAGCGATCAATGGACTCTTTTCCGTGGACAGAGCAGCGGGTTGCCGGTTTGAAACAATTGGGCCAGCTCAACGATAAGGCGGCTGTTGTCAAATGATGTGTGCACATGGTTGAGCCCCTCTTTGATAACGCTTTGTCGCAGCGAATCATCCTCGATCAGGGTGATGATTGCATCGGCCATACCATTGCTGTCCTCCGGTTCAACCGCCAAGCCGGTCTTACCGTTTATGATAATCTCCGGCAAGGCCGAGACGGTGGTGGCAACGGCCGGCACCCCCATGGCCAGACTCTCGACCAGCACATTGGGAATGCCGTCCCGGTCACCGTTTTTTGCCACCGTGCAGCCAAGTATAAAGAGATCGCTTTTTTCAAAATAGCTGAGCACCTCTGCGTGGGTGAGGGTGCCCAGCAGGTGACAGTGGCGGTCAAGGCCCATATCGTCGATGAGCCTGGCGATGGTTTCACGTTCCTCGCCGGTGCCGATAAGATAGTGGATGAACGGCAGGCCGCGCTCTTTGACAATCTTAAGCGCTTTATAGACAGTGGGCAGTCCTTTTTTGGCGGTGATCCGGGCTACGGTAAGCAGCTGATACGGTGGACGCGGTTTTCTGTCGGGGCGTTTCGGTCTGAAGAGCTCTAGATCGATACCGTGATAGAGGCAGTGAATCTTGTCGGCGGCCTCACCGGCCAGGTTGTCGAGGTAGCGTTTATTGTAGCGTGTGCAGGTGGCGGTGAAGACGGCTTTGGTGCATTTCTCGCGCAATAGCTCAGGTCTGGATGTGT
Organism: Desulfofustis sp. PB-SRB1; assembly: GCA_016722945.1. Classification (GTDB taxonomy): domain Bacteria; phylum Desulfobacterota; class Desulfobulbia; order Desulfobulbales; family Desulfocapsaceae; genus PB-SRB1. The sequence continues at coordinate 321,828 of JAEQMT010000010.1, forward strand.
AGATGTCTTTGGCATGCGCGGTAAAGCTGAAGGGCAGACCGGAAAGCATCGAGGTAAACAGGGCCACCGAGGTGGGAGAATGGGCAAAATGGCCATGCAGGTGCACGATTGAGGGATCTTTCCGCAGGTGTTCGTCCACCAGAAAACCGGCCTGCAGAAAATGTTTGATGGTGGCGATTTTGCCACGTTTTTTGAAGCGGCCGATGGCAGTACGCAGTACCTGTCGGTAGGGAGATGGATTGTCGTGCAGCAGCCGTCCATTTGCTCGCAGCAGCACCGCCAGATTCATCCACAACCGGCTGGGCAGGTAGTCAACCCGGGCCTGGATGCGGCTGACCGAGTCGTGGCGGAAAGACTCACGGGGATGACGCATGGAAAAGAGCCGGAGGGTAAAGCCCATCTGCTCCAGCAGAAGAATTTCATTTGAAATGAAGGTTTCCGATATGCGCGGATAGCCCTTTAAGATATAGGCTAATGTTGGTGGTGGATCACCCATCTAAGCAATGGCGTGGAGCGGCTGCTCGGCTCGCCTATTTCGCGATACGGCGGGAGAGTGAAGGTTTTTTAAGTGGTTCAGACGGGCCAGCATGGTGTCCAGGCCGGTGAGCTGAAACGATTCCATGGCGGCCCGGTAACGCGCGCGGTCGTCCAGGATGGTGAAAATCTTGTCGCGCAGCGTCCACGGAGTAACATCGTGCCAGGGCAGATAATCGATGAGATTGCGCGTCTTGAGACATTGCGCCCTGATCAGCTGCTCTCGCCGCGGGGTTTCGCGGGGAATAATCAGGGCTGGTGTTTTTTGGGTGAGGATCTCGCAGATGGTGTTGTAGCCGCCCATGGATATCACCAGATCAGCCGCCTGGATGAGTTCCTCAAGACGGGAGTGAAACGGCAGGGTCTTGATACCGTGGATTCGCCCTCTTTTTTTTATACTCTCACGGCGTGCTTTGGCCATGAAGGGGCCGGTGATAAGCAGGCTCTTAATGGGCAGCGCGGTGGGAAAATGATCGTGCATGGAGATGAACCGCTCCAGCACCTCGTAGCCGTCGCCACCACCGCCCACCGTCACCAGGGCGAAGTTGTCTTCCGGTAATATGCGATATCGCCGCCGTATTTTTTCCCTGGTGTTGAGACATTTTTCCGAACGGGGAATGTAGCCGGTAAAGACGACCCGCTCATGCAGCATCTCGGGGATAGAGTAGGACGCAATGGGATTGTAGATGTCACGGTTGCCGTACACCCAGATTTCATCGTAGAGTTCGTTGAGGTGGCTGTAGACGTTTTTTTCGGTCCAGTCTTCAATGATCACCCGGGGCTCGTCCAGGATATCACGCAGGCCAAGGACAATGTTTGTCCGGGGAAGGGACTCTTTGAGCCACTGCAGGGTCGGCAGAACTTCCTTTTTCAACCCCAGCGGCTCTTTGTCGACAATGAACAGATCGGGTTTGAAGGTCTGGGCGGTGGCCAGGATAATATTGGTGCGGATCGACAGGGCCTGCTTGTCATCGATCTTGATGGAGAGGGACCGGTATTCATCGTTGGTCTTCTTTATCATCCCCGGAATGCGGACAAAATCGATCTGGCGGGGAAACGCGAATCGCCCCACGATCGGTGAGCCGGTGAGAATCAGGATATTGGTGCGCTGGTCGCGCAGGTGATTGGCAATTGCCATGGTCCGCCGGATATGACCCAGGCCGTAGGTATCGTGAGAGTACATCAGGATATTGAAGGTCGAAACGGCGGCCATGGGGTGACATTCTCCAGGTGAAGCGCTGTTTGAAAATAAAAAAGCCTTACGGTGATATGTTCCGTAAGGCTTTATGGCGGGATTGTAACGAGCTAGAAACTGAGCGTCAACTGGTTTGACACCATGATGATCGTATCGATATCGGAATAGGAGGGCATTTGCTGAAACAGATCACCGGTATCCATGTAGCCGAAATGAACTTCATAGGTGAGTGAGTTGAAGATATTGTAAACCAGGCCAAGGTTTGCCTCCCAACTCGAATTGGGCTCGCTGCCGTCAAAATTTTCCCAATTCATCGTGGTCACACCGATTGCACCGTGGAATGCAAGATCCGGGGTGGCCAGATATTCCGCGGCTATTGCCATGCCAAGGGGCGCCGGTTGGCCAGTTTTAGCACTGATGGCGGCGGTGAACGGATCTTCGATGAACATATCGACAGTGGAGCCGGTGATCATCAGCGGCTCAAAACGCGACGTTTCAAACAAGAGTTCGTTGGAGGGATCGGCGGGTTCAACGATCGCGTCATACCCGAAGCTGTAACCCGTTATCTTGTACTGCAATCCGCCACCCAGTTCGTTGCCGCGGGCACTGGTAACAGCGATACCATTAGCCAGAAAAAGCGCCGCCGCACAAAAGAGTATGTGGCATATTGATACGGGATTTGATCTCATGTATGCGTTTATTTGTTATCGGTGATCACAATTGCTGTATCCTGCCTCAATTCTCATGCGTTTTCGTGAAAAAGTCAAGCTTAATTTACGCAAAGCGAAGTTTATCATATCGTCTGCATATTGCTGTAGTGTCGCTTTTTTATTATACATGCCGGCTCGATTTTGTGAATCCATGAAGTGGAGACATCGGGGAACCTTGTTGTCCCGGTCGTCCGGATATGGTCTATTTGAGTAAGATTGACGTTTCCATTTGAGATATATCTAATCGTGAGGCAAATAATGCGAGTAACCAGTATCGTTCTTTTTTTTCTTCTCACCCTGCCGCTGTACAGCGGTGCTGAGCAGCTCAGCGTCACCGTATTGCCGATAACCGTGCGCCAGGACGGCGACTATGCCTACCTCAACCCCACCATCCGGCAGATGATCATAACCCGCTTGGCGGCGCGCCCCGGTATTTCCATGGCGGAGCCGCTGTCGCCTGAGACGGTAGAACGGGTCCGCACCCTTCTCGACAATGGCGCCTTTTCCGACGCCGCCCAGTTGGCAAACGTCGACTGGCTGGTTGATGGTTCCATGTATTCGCTTAAAGACGGCATCCAGGTAAACCTGGGCTTTTATTCCGCCAAGCCTGATGTGCGGCCGTTAACTTATGGGTTGCGTGCCGATTCCGCCGACGAGGTCATCCCGGCAATAACTAAGATGATTATCGAGGTGAGCGCTGATCTCGAGGCGGTTTCCGTGCCTGTTGCGGAGGAACCCGTGGCGGCTGACCAGGATCAGCAGATCGCCGGGTTCCAGACCCCGCATCCAGAGCGAGAATATAAAAAAGGGCTGTTCGGGGGGGCTACACTTTTCGGAGAGGACGATGATCGCTTCGATTCGCGTGGCGTGCGGCGCAGCTCGAAACTTCCCCTCACCATTGAATCGATGGCGCTGGGCGACCTCGACGGTGACGGCGTCAACGAACTGGTGGCCGCCTCACGCACCAGACTCGTGGTGTTTGAATTCGCCGAACGCCGCTTCAACCAGATTGCCTCTTTTGATCTGTCGCCGCGCTATAAAATACACGTCATCAATATCGCCGATCCCGGCGACACCGGGCGGGCCAGAATTTTTGTCTCCGCCAACAAGGGTAAGCTTCCGGCCTCATTTGTTCTTGCCTATGGTGGTGGCGATACCATTGAGGTGCTGCATCGCGATATTCGCGCCTATATCCGGCCGGTCACCCTGCCAAAAAAAGGGGTTATTCTGGCCGGGCAGCGCTACAGCCCCAATCTATCGGATAGTTTTCTTGCCCCCGGTGTCCACGAGATCTCAATTGGCGAGGCGGATGGCGAGGTTACCTGGGGAGAAAAACTGGTGCTGCCAAACGAGGTTAACCTGTTTGACTTCGTGATGGCCGATCTCAACGGCGATAACAGTGTGGAGACCATGGTTATCGACAGCCAGAGCAAACTTCTGGTCTATGACGAAGTCCTCAATCTGATCTGGGTGAGCAGCGCCAGCTACGGGGCCTCCAAGGACTACTTCGGGCCGGCCCAGAGCAAGGCTGACCGGCTCGATCCAGAGGCCCTCGATCCGACCCTCAGGGGCATGCAGCGACTTATCTTTATCCCCAGCCGCCTGGATGTAAAAGATATCACCGGGGATGGACTGCCGGAGGTAGTTGTGTCCACCAACGAGATGGATTTATCGCGTTATTTGGTTAATTTACGCAGTTTTGACGGCGGTGCGGTGGCATGTTTGGGGTGGCGCGGCAACGGCCTGTTTGAGCTGTGGCGAACCAATAAAATTGACGGCTATGTGGCTGATTACGCCTTTGATGGTGATGCCGCACTGGTTGATGACAACCCTGAGCTGATGCTCAGCCGCCTCTACGTCGCTCAACGGCCGGATAGCAATTTCTGGGACAGCTTTATCCCGTCTCGGGACGATTCCATTCTGCTGGCCTACGAAATGGTGGTTAACCGTGACTCTACTGACAGGCGCCGGAGCAACTGAGCAGACGGTGGACGTGCGGCAATATGTGGCATCAGTAAGGGATGGCTGAGCTTGACATCAACACGGGCGCCCGCTACTATCGTGATTGCTCCGGTCGTTACCGGGCTGCCTGGTTCAACAATGTGGTCTCAGGGGGAAGTATGAAGAAGATTTCCGCGATGATTGCCGTTGCCCTGTTGTTGTGGTCCGCCGGTTTCAGCCATAGTGCAACCACCGGGCCGCGGGAGCTTATCGACGAGCTTGAAATTCAGATCGAGGCCGCCGCAACCGCCAAGGAAAAGGCGGAACTTCGCTGTTTCCAGGCCCGCCACTACCAAAAAATGGGCGATACCGAAAAGGCGGAAGAAGCCTACCTGGCCGCACTGCGTAACGATTGCAGCGGGTGGATTCTCAACGAATACGGCTATTTCCTCTACGAGACCGGGAATTACGAAAAAGCACTCGAAGTGGCGAACAGCGTACTCAACGAGTATCCTTATCTAAAGGATGCCGAGAAACTCTGGAATCAGGCATACGAAAAGTATCATGAGGCGTACGTTGAGGAAAATCCCCCCGTTATCGTCATGGACACCTACGTTGATTCCAGCCGCGTCACCCGACACGATCTTATTCGTGAGATCAGGGCCCGGAATCCGTCCCCGTCACCAGCGCCGCAAAGGGTGAGTTCGGCCGCTAAAACCACGGCTCGATCGAGCAGTGCCGGCTCATCATCCAGAGGTGGCGGGCGAGATCCCGCCTCGCGTGCCCCCACCCCGAGAAAATCGGGCGGCGGCTGACCCTTCTAAATCATCTCACCCCGGCGGGGTGAGCTCAATACATGACCGGTACCGCCAGAGCCCGCTAGTCATTTTTATCATTGATCGTAGACTCCCAGCCGGCGCTGTGCGCGGGCGGGTAAGGAATCACCACCTTATCTCCGGGAAAGGCAAAGTAGCCCCATCTCATGTGGGAGTACCATACGCCAATGAGTGCTCCGTGCGGATCGAGAATTTCCGCACCCGTGTAGCGACTGGAATAACTGCCTGCCAAAGAACTGAAACTGGAACGAGCATCAAACTGCTCTAGTGTCATGTCAAGTTTCAGATGTTATAAAATTGCGCCGTAATTTTGGTTTCCCGCAAGGCGCGAAAGAGGGCGCATAGCAGCGCTATGTAACCGACTGAGCAACAAAGTCGGGAAGCCAAAAGGACAAGCAAGATTGAACAGATGAGGCTTGACAGGACACTAGCCAATTACCAAGCAATCCCTCGTTAAGCGCCACGGGTCGCCAGAATTTGCTCCTGACAATCCATCTTTCATCGATGCCGATCACCGCATCGGGCGCGTGGTATGAACCAAAATAGTAGTAGTTATAGGTGGGGGTCAGTTCCGCCTGTTGAAAACTTTGCGTAACAAGGGCATTTCTTTGCAGTGAGCCTGATACACCGCTCAGCGAGCATGAGGTAAGAAAGATCGACATGCCCGCAAGCAGCGCGGTGACAATGAATTTACAACCATTCAAAGAATTATGAGCAGATGAGCAGGAAGGCTATGTTGGTGTGCCGGTCAACTTGAGAGCGAGTAATAGGAGCCGGTGAAGGAAAGTATTGATGTTTGCACCGAGCAGTGCATAGCGATTGACAAATATGGTTATATCGTTCTGCCGAGCCCACAAATGAATATCTGATACACGTACGGAATACATCTCACTATTGCGTACTGTCTGTTTTGCTACCCGCCATGCATCACCCAAAGTATCAAATTCTAGTCGTATCGCCGAACCATTCCCCCTGATATAGAAGGTCGTGTTTTCGCACTGCACAGTGAGATCAGCGTTAACATCAAGTGGTGCGGCCATAGTTGTTACCAGATTCGCGAATATAGAAGAGTACGGCCCGAACGTGCTGCCCGGGCCGTTCCAAAGGTCTCTACTATTGGCCGGTATCGCGCGTGGTGATGCGCAGTACCCCATTAAGCTTCCAGTGGGCGCGGCCGGAGCTTTCCGAAGTGCCGCTGGGTACATCGATTTCCAGGTTATCGAATGAATAGGTGATCTCTGCATGTCTGCCGGTAAGCCTGTCATAAAGGCCGACGAACAGATCCGGCCAGTTGGTGGTTTCTCCTACTTCAGGTGACATGATTTTCCTCCCTAATGTTTGATTTGATAAGGTGGCATCTTTCAATAAATGCCCCAATTAAACGCTACAATAAGTAGTATGTTGCTCATGGCAATGGTAGGGGACTCGTTTCTTGTTATACGTACCCTTTTATTTGGCCGCGCTATCGGGTATCTTTCCGGCAGACTGCAGATGATCACTACACACAGTGCGGCACGGCGGACTTTGGGACGTCGTGCCGCCTGAAACTCACCCTTTCATTGCTAACTGGTCGCCATCACCATGCCACATGGAAAAATCAGCAAGACGATTATCATCGGCTCCGGCCCGGCCGGCTATACCGCCGCCGTTTATGCCGCCCGGGCCAATCTGGAGCCGGTTCTGTTTACCGGCATCACCCCCGGCGGTCAGTTGATCAATACCTCGGAGGTGGAAAATTTTCCGGGCTACCCCAATGGGGTGGAAGGCGCTCAGATGATGGAGGACTTTCGCATCCAGGCCGAGCGCTTCGGTACCCGTATGGTGCGGACGGTGGTGGAGCGGGTGGATTTTGCAACCGGGGAAAATTATCACTGCCTATGGACCGATGAGGGGCAGGAGTATCGCGCCTATACGGTAATCATCGCTACCGGCGCCAGCGCCAGATACCTGGGACTGGAATCGGAGCAACGGTTGCTCAACAAGGGGGTCAGTGCCTGCGCCGTGTGTGACGGGTTCTTTTTCCGGGGCCTCGAGGTGGCGGTGGTGGGCGGCGGCGATACCGCATGTGAGGAGGTTACCTATCTGGCCAAGCTCTGCCCGCATGTTCACATGATCGTCCGCCGTGATGAACTGCGCGCCTCAAAAATCATGCAGCAGCGGCTCCTCAAGTCGACCAACGTTACTATCCACTGGAACAGCCAGGTGCAGGAGGTCCTGGGTGAAAATGAGGTCACCGGGGTGCGTCTGATTAATGGCAAAACGGGAACCACATCGGATCTCAGTTTACAGGGGCTCTTTGTCGCCATCGGCCATCAGCCCAACACCGATATCTTCAAAGACTACGTGGATACCGATCAGAGAGGCTATATCATCACCATGGGATGTACCTCTCTTACCGGCACCCCCGGCATCTTTGCCTGCGGCGACGCCATGGATCATATCTACCGCCAAGCGGTGACCGCCGCCGGCACCGGCTGCCGCGCCGCCCTGGACGCCGAACGCTATCTCAATGAGCATGATCTCAATTAGTGGAGGCTCGGTTATTTTTGATGCTGCCGAAAACAAACTTGAAGGTGTTTTCTCCCGTCATTCCCGCCCTCGATAACAACACTCAAGGGCAGGCTGCAGCGAGGATCCAGTAACTTCGGGTAATTACCGGTGCTTACTAACTCCAGCGTGACGGAAACAGGGATTTTTTTGAGTTCATCATTTTAAATTTTCGTAAACAATATACGGAGGAGACGATCATGACCTTACCGATTTTACAAAACTTTATCGATGGTGAGTGGTGCGAATCAAACACCGGGAATCACTTTGAGGTGTTTGACCCGGCAAAAGGGCAACCCATTGCCCTTGTTCCCGACGGCACCAGCGCCGACGTGGATGCGGCCGTCCGTGCCGCCTCTGAGGCCTTTGCTGGCTGGCGTGAGACCCCGCCCCTGAGCCGGGCCCGCTATCTGTTTCGCTTAAAAGAGGCCTTTGAGGACCAGTTCGATGAAATCGCCGAAGTCCTTACCACCGAACAGGGCAAGGCCATCGATGAGGCGCGCGGCGAGGTGCGGCGGATGATCGAAAATGTCGAGCACGCCACCGGGGTGACCACCCTGATGTGCGGCTACACCCTGGAAGATATCGCCAAAAACATCGACTGTTACGGCCACCGCCAGCCCATCGGGGTGTTCGGCTGCATCGCTCCCTACAACTTTCCGGCCATGGTGCCCTGGTGGTTTCTGCCCTACGCCCTGGTGAGCGGCAACACCTTCATCCTCAAGCCCTCCGAGCAGGTGCCCATGACTCAGGGGCGCATCTTCGAGGTTATCGATGAGATCGGTTTTCCCGAGGGCGTGGTGAATCTGGTCAACGGCTCCAGGGACGTGGTCAACGCGCTGCTGAATCACCCCGGCATCAGCGGCATCAGCTTCGTGGGCTCGTCTCCCACGGCCCGCTATATCTACCAGAAATGCGGCGAAACCGGTAAGCGCGTGCAGTCTCTGGGTGGCGCCAAGAATATCGTCGCGGTGATGGCGGACGCCAATCTCGAAGCCGCCATGCCGTCTCTGCTCACCTCTTTTTACGGCTGCGCTGGACAGCGCTGCCTGTCCGGTTCGATCCTGGCGCCGGTGGGCGATATCGCTGATCGTCTCGTTGCTCAGTTCAGTGACGCCGCCAAAACAATCAGGGTCGGTAACGGGCTTGACGAGCAGACCTTCATGGGGCCGTTGATCAGCGGTGCCCACCGCGACCGGGTGGTGGGGTACATCGAACGTGGTATCGCCGAGGGCGCCGAGCTTGTTCTGGATGGTCGCGATATCTCGGTGGATGGCTATGAAGATGGGTTTTTTGTGGGCCCTACTATTTTCGATAAGGTCAGTCCCGATATGGCACTGGCCAGTGAGGAGATCTTCGGGCCTGTGGTAAGCATCGTCCGTACCGCCGACATGGACGAGGTGGTTGAACTGGTCAATTCCCGCGACTATGCCAATGCCGCCTGCATCTACACCGGTAGCGGCGCGGCGGCGCGGGAGTTCAAATACCGGGTGCTGCCGTCGATGATCGGGGTCAATATCGGGATTGCCGCACCCATGAGTTTCTTCCCCTTCGGCGGCGCCGGCAACTCGATGTTTGGTGATATCAAGGGTCACGGCCAGGAGATTTTTCAGTTCTTTACCGACACCAAGGTGGTGATCGAGCGCTGGTTCTGATGGGTGCCGCGAGGTGCGGGCAATAACGACATCCTACAGGGTGTACGGATAACAAGGAGTATGTCATGGAATTGACTAATTTCGGCGCCATCTTGAGCTATGCCGATACCATCGAGCAGCAGGACGGCGCCTTTTACGAATGGGCGGCGGCGCATGGCTCCGCCGCTCTGGCCGATTTTTGCACAAAATCAGTCGCCGAAACAAAAAAGTTTCGATCCACCGTGCAGCGGGTAAAGCGTGAGCAGGTTACCGAGATGATCCTCGAGTTTATCGATGATTTTGAAAGCAGCGGCTATGATTTTGCCCATAACCGCGAGATTGATCACGATGAAGGTGTCTTGCGGGAACACCTGGCCGCCATGGAAGGCCGCGCGGTGAGTTACTACACCGATGCGGCGGCGAAACTTACCGGTCTGCCGGAAGTTGCCCGGGAACTGAAACGGCTGGCCACCAGACACGAAAAAAGACGTGCCGCACTGGCCCGACTTGCTCCATAGCCTGGCGCTCCGGGCACCCCGCAAAACGCCTCGTGGGGTTGCACCGAGTCCTTCATGAATCCGGTCATTGAGACATTTTTTGATCCGATTCTGCCGGTTTTCGGGATTATGCTGGTGGGTATCTTCTGTGCCAGAACCGGCTTTTTCGAGGTATCCGCTGCTCATGCCATCAACCGTTTCGTGTTTTACGTGGCGGTGCCGGCCCTGCTTTTCGATCTCTTGTCGCAGGCCGATCTTGGCCGCCTGCAGTGGTCGGTGCTGCTGAGCTACTTCGGCTCGGAGATGGTGCTGTTTGCCGGTGGAGCAATCCTCGCCCGCACCGTTTTACGGCGTGGCATGGGTGAGTCGCTGCTGCTGGGGATGGCGGCCTGTTTCGGCAACCACGTCTTTTTTGTGCTGCCCATTGCCGAGCGCATCTTCGGAAGCGGTGTGGTGGTTCCCATCACCGCCATTATCGTGGTGGATACCACCCTGATTTTCGGCACCACCATCATTGGTCTGGAAATATCGATGCACCGTGGTGAACCATGGTGGAAGGTGGCCCGATCTTTTCTGCACAGTCCGGTACTGCTGGTCATTGGCGCCGGGCTGGCAATAAATCTCAGCGCTGTTTCTCTACCGTCGGGCATTTCCACCTTTACCTCGTTTGCCGGCGGCGCCGCCGCTCCGGCCGCGCTGTTTGCCCTGGGGATCGTGCTGGCGGCCCCGGGGCGGGGCGCATACGACGGTGCCGCCGGCGCCATTGCCGGTCTCAAGGTGATTGTCCATCCGCTGGTCGCCTGGATCCTGCTTGGCTGGGTAAGCGCTACCCAGACCTGGCACGATGTGGCATTGTTGGTGGCGGCCGGCCCGTGCGGCGCCATGCCCTTTGTGCTGGCCACCAACTACCGGATCGAAGCGTCCACCATCGGCAAAGCAGTTCTCTATTCAACCATCGCCTCACTTATCAGTCTGGCGATTATTGCGTGAAGCCAATGGGTTTTGCTCGACGCCTCCGTGAGCGGCATTCTCTGCTTGCAAAGGTATCTGTTTTCAGGTATCATCGCCTGATCCTAGGGTAAACCAGGCATCAATCAGCAAGGTTCCTCTCAATAGCAGTGTTATTTCAACAGGAGGGTAGTAATGCGATCAACCATGCTCGGCGCCTTAGTCGCCTGTGCTCTTATCGGCGCTCATATCAGTGCCCACACCGCGGAACAAAAAAATGGACAACCGGAGGCGCCGCCGGACGGCTGGTCAACCAGTGTTGATGGCGGTGTCGTCTATCAATTTGATACCGACCTGGATGAAGGCGGTGATTACAACGCAACCAGAGCTGCCTTCCGGGTAACGAGCCGCTATCAGTGGGAGGGCGGCACCAGCCTTGGGCTGAGCCTTGAATATGGCTACGACGGCTATGATTTCAGCGGAGATGGGGGATTTGCCGGCCTTGACCCGTGGAGCGATATTCATAGATTCACGGTAGCCGCGCCGATGCGCTGGAGCATGGGGCAAAACTGGAGTGGTTTCTTCAACCCCGGCATTCGCTCCACCGGAGAGAGCGGTGCTTCGTTCAGCGATACCATCACCGGCGGTGCCGGCATCGGTGCCGCCTACCGATTCAGCGACCGGTTGACCATCGGCCCCGGTATCGGAGTCATTTCGCAGATTGAGGACAGCGCCACGGTATTTCCAATCATCATCATCAACTGGAAGATGACCGAGCGCCTCAGTCTGGAAACCGGCGGCGGCCTGGGCGCCACCCTGGGACCCGGTTTAAGCCTGCATTATCAGGCCACCGATGCCTGGCGGTTGACCATGGGCGGACGGTATGAATCCCTGCGCTTCCGCCTTGACGAAGACGGCGCCGTAGCGGGTGGTGTTGGCAAGGACAAGTCCTACCCCCTCTTCATCGGCGCCGGTTATGAAAAAGGGCCGTTGGCGTTCGATGTTGTTGGTGGTTTCGAATTCGGCGGCGAACTCAGGCTCGAGGATTCGGATGGCAACAAGATCACCGAGGACTCATACAATACCGGCGGATTTCTGGGCCTTACCTTTTCCTACCGACTGTAGTCGCCTCGCTCACTTTTGTCTGTTCAGCCCCGGTTTGCCGGGGCTGAGCACCAGTGTGCCCACCTTCATGCTCATATGTGTGGGCGTTAGCTGAGAAACCTGTGGTTATGAGTAGAGGGAACCTTGCAAAATGGCCTTTTCGCCCAACTTCATTGTTGTGCAAAACTTGGTATCCTGGCAATAGTAGGTCTATGGTTGCGTTACCATGTATCTCACGCCTTGAGCTTGAATGAACATTCTCAGATTGCAAGGCGCCCTCTATTGTGACTCGTTCGTTCAACTTCATATCAGTCTGCATAGTCTTGCCTGAACCGCATTGGTGGAGCAGGTACTTTCTGAATGGTATTGACCATTGAATCGGCAAGGTTTGTGTTTTTATGAACAAGCACGCCGGCGGCGTAGGATTTTCCAAAAAACGCCAGAATCAGAAAAAAGACGGCGGCGGCCACGGCAGCAGTGGTCAGTGAACATGATTTTTTTGAGGTTTCCATGGTAATCCTCCGTGTTTTAGTAGTGGTTTTAGGGATATAGTCGCACAATGGATGCCAGGACTGATGGTCTTTTCTAACTGCCTGTATTCAAATGATAAATTGCTTGGTATTGAAACCAACACTTGATGTATTTCGCAGGCCTTGGTCATTTTTTGTTTGCAATACGTACATGTGATGTATGTTGAGACCGGAAGCATCCTTTTCGCCCGTGCCTGCCCTGCATGGGGAAATCGAGGGCGGCAATAACGGGAGAAAACAGCTGCGAGGTATTCAACATTTCATCATGGATAGGGAACGACATGAACGAATCTGAAAAAACATTGCTGCGCACTGTTCGGGACGCGATCTTCACCAACCCGTTCAGCCCGGAGCGGCTTGCTCTGGATTTATCCGCCACCGGCCTTGCCGAGCATTCCGCAAAAGATGAGGTCCTCGGTCGGTTGTTGGAAATGGTTGGCGGTGCTCTGGCATCGCTGCGCAGCCGGAGCGACTCAAGGTTGTCGAATACGGATAGGGACTTGATCAGATACGGTTCACTGTTTTATGTGTACCACACCTTCTGCGATGAATTTGACAATCATATTGCCTCTCAGATAGAGGCGGGTGATGAACCGGTAGAAGTCCCGTTCAGCGCTGATATGCTGGGGCTCTTTCATGAACATGGAATTGTTGAGCAGGAGGCTATCCACTTTTTCAATCTTTCTTTTCAGCTGCGTCGCGCCTTTTTTTTCATCAATCAGATAGCCGGTGAAAGCCGCTGCGTCACCGAACTGCGCCGTGCCCTGTGGCGCAATATCTTCACCGGTGACCGAAGGCTTTACGAAACTCATCTGTGGAACCGGATGGAGGATTTTTCCACGATGATTCTTGGTGGCACCGGCACCGGTAAGACCATGGCGGCCGCCGCCATCGGCCGCTCCGGCTATATTCCTTTTGACCCGCGTCTAAAAAAATTCTCCGAGAGTTTCACCAGGGCCTTCGTGGCCATCAACCTTTCCCAGTTTTCCGAGCACCTCATCGAATCGGAATTGTTCGGCCACAAAAAAGGCGCTTTTACCGGGGCGATCGAAGCGCACCGGGGCATCTTCAGCCGCTGCAGCCCCTGCGGTGCGATATTTCTCGATGAAGTGGGGGAGGTATCAATCCCGGTCCAGATAAAACTGCTGCAGGTGCTGCAGGAGCGCACCTTCACGCCGGTGGGAAGCCATCGCCGGGAGAGTTTTTCCGGGCGGGTGATCGCCGCCACCAACAAGCCGCTGGAGGAGTCGCGCCGGGCCGGGCAGTTTCGCGATGACTTTTATTACCGGCTCTGCTCCGATATTATCGAGGTTCCCTCGCTCAGGCAGCGGATGGACGAACACCCCGGCGAGCTCGATACCCTGATTGATATTGTCATTGCCCGCATTTTAGGCGAGGCGCACGACAAGCTTGCCGGCCGGATTATCGCCGTGGTGCACGAGACCATGCCCGCCGGCTACCCGTGGCTCGGCAATATCAGAGAGCTGGAGCAGTGCGTCCGCCAGATTCTGCTCGACCGGCGCTATGTCTGGCAACAGCCACGGGCGGCAGGGGAAGAAGATAGCCTGATTGGCGGAATACAGGCGGCTACCATGACTGCCGAGCAACTGCTGGCAGGCTATTGCCGACATCTCTACCGGCGGCTCGGCACTTACGAAGCGGTGGCCAGACAAGCCGACATCGACCGCCGCACCGCGAAAAAGTATATTGAGCTGCCGGCTGTAGATGGCCTTGAAACGTAGGGCCTTCCGGGTTCACGGCAGGTATCACAGGTTTTTAATTACGATATATGTTTGTGGGTGTGGGGAGCCTTGAAAAATGGAGTGTCTGGCCAACCCACCCGCGCCGCCCCTGTTTTACATACATCTCAAGAATATGCCGGCTCACCTTCGACAAGTGCGCCAATTGCCGCAAGGATTTGATTGTACCAGTAAAAAAACCAGGCCCCGTATTCGGCCATCAGCCAGCGGATCTGGCGGCCCTGTCGCCACCATGAGGCGGGGTCGAACGGGTCGCCCTCGGCTGCCGAGGTGTAAATGGTGAACCGCTCCGGATACATGGTTTTCCAGATATAGCCTGCCCGTCTGGTGTGAAATTTACTGGTGGTGATGATCAGCCTGGTCATTGTGGTCTGCTTGAGTGCTTCACCCACCACCTGCGCCTCGCTGATGGTGTCGTAGACGTTTTCGGCGCTGATACTCACCACGCTTTGGCGGGGCACTCCGTAGAGTTCGAGAATCCGCAGCGCTTCCTCATTCCATGGGCAGCAGCCCTGGTAGCCGTCGGCCTCGATCTGGCGCAATACCTCTTTTTTCGATTGCCGTTAATCACTATGGAGTCGACAACCATGCTGCGATAGAGGTATGCGGCGTGTAACAGCCGTTCGTAATATTCCGCCCCGGTCGTCAGTACCACGGCCGCATCGCCGCGTTTGGGGGTGGTATCGTGGACCAGCCAGGAGCCGATTGCGGTAAGGATCTGAGCGTGCAGAACATAGCCCAATGATGAGAGCACCACTGCGATAATAAGGAATTTTTTCACGAAAATGGACCGGATGTTTGGGGTGGAGCAATAAGAACTGTCAGTATGGCTGGTGGAGGGCCTTGTGAATAAAAATAACGAGTTACACTATCACCAGAATTTCTAACCTCATGAAGTATTTATCGCCACTGTTTTATTCATGGATGAATCCACCGGCACCCAAGCAACTCCAGAGGAGCCTCCGGGAGGGTCGATCTCCAGATCGACTACACTCCACTCACCGTGAATGAATATTCCCATATTTCAAAAATCCCTCAAAAAATGATGATTTCGTAAAAACCTCAAAATTGCTTGCTATCGTCATTCCCGCGAAAACGGGAATCCAGTGATTTCTATTAATTATGGATGTCGGGTTAATTCCGTTATGAGAGGCATATGGGTTTTTTCGAACGCATTAAAAATAACGAAACAAGAATATATAAATATGCTGTCCCCAAAAAAAATGAGGGCGAGAAGCCCATTTTGCAAGGTTCCCTCAATAGAGGGAAAAATGCATTCGGGCCTGAAGGACGGTTCGTTTGTGGTGGTCATGGATGGTTGATTGGCCCAGAAACCTTCGTTCATCAAGGCGGGTAACGATGGCGGAGGCTTCTACCGAGCCCTGCATCACGGGGCGAAGAAAGGTACACTCAAGTGAGCGGGTGGCAAAATTGGTGCCGGGCGCAAGCAAAGATTTAATCGCTATCACCGCGGCCGTATCCGCCAGGCTGACCAGGGCGCCGCCGTGCATCAGGCCGGCGCCCTGAGCAAGATTTCTGGAAAAGGCCATGGTGAGCAGGGCCTCACCATGTTCGGCGAAGACAATGGTGATCCCGAGAAAACGTTCAAACGGGGCACAGGATATCCATTCATCCAGTTCCACCTGGTGGGGGCCGTTGTCTGTACTCACCAGAGGGTAACCGGTATGGGAAGGTTATTCACCTGAGATGGGAATCAGGCCCGCCCGGGAATCGTCAACATGCAGGGCGTTGCTTAAATCGGTCAATCCCGCATCCAGTCGCTCCAACTGTTCGTCGGAAAGGGCCTGCAGGGCGATATTCAACCGTCCCTGTGGCGGCGACGGCGCTTTGGCCAGAAGCTCTCGACCGGTCTCGGTGATATGAAGGTGCACCCTGCGCTGGTCGGTTTTGGAGCGATCACGGGTAACCAGATTCTTATCCTCGAGCTTGTCGAGCATGTTCGAGCAGGTTGACGGGTGAATCGACAGGGCCGCGGCCAGCCGCGACACCCTGATGCCCGGCTGGGCGGCAACCACGTGCAGCATCCAGAGCTTGGCACTGCTTAGACCACAGGCTTGCTCCACTTTTTTGGCATGAGCCTGGATGGCACGAAACATGATGCGCAGGTGCTGGAGCACCCCGTGTTCCCTGTTTAATCGATGTGAGTTGGAACAGGCAAGCGCAGCCTCGTCCACATGAGGGTCGGATGTCGCGGGAGTGGTTTCTAGGGTTGTATTTCGAGTCAGGTTCATGGCGGTTAAAAAGCCGGAAGACGTGGTGCATCTTCCGGCTCTTGCTTCTTAATTATAAAAACTTCTTACATAGCGGCCTTCTGGGCGGCTTCAAGCCAGCCGTTCCAGGTGTCCTGGTTGGCGGCGATCCAGTCATTCACATGGTTCTGAATGTCGGCCTCACTTTTTTCGCCTTCGTTCATCCGGGTATTCTGTTCGTTGATGTCGATCAGCGGCAACTCGAACAGTTCGATAAACTTAGCAGCCGCCGGATTTTTGGCAAGAAATTCTTTGTTGGCAACCGGCTGGATGTCGGCTACCACGAAACCGAGCATAACCGGATCGGTGACGGCGCCCTCGATGCCGCTGACGGTCATCCGGTCTTCACTGACCGCCTGGGCTTCGGTGGGATTGATTTCCGGCACGTTGATCCACATCACGTCCTCGCCTGGCTTTAGTTTGAAGATTGTCCAGTTGGGCGCCCAGGTGTAGAAGAAAATCGGCTCACCGTTTTGGTACTCGGCCAGCGCCGAGGCCATACCCGCTTCATATGAGGCGGTTACCGGGTTGATGTGGTCTTCCAGGCCATAGACGTCCATGTGATGGGTAATGACCTGCTCACATCCCCAGCCAGGAGGACAGGCGGTGAGATCGGCCTTGCCGTCGCCGTTTTTGTCAAAGGCTTTTTTCACCTCGTCGCGTTTGAAATCGTCCAGGGAGGTGATGCCGAATTTGTCTACGTCACGTTTTGATACCAGATAGCCCTGCAGGCCGCCCGCTTTGACAACATAGTCAACAGTAGTGGCGGTTTCGTTGAAGTTATCCGGCATCTGCGCGTTGTGCATGGGAAACCAGCCATTCATCCAGTAGTCCACATCGCCCAGGGCAACCGATTTATAAAAAATTGGGTTTGTCAGATCTTTTGGCGCGTTTACCTTGTAGCCCAGCTCTTCCAGCCCTCGCCGCACCAGGGCCTCCTGGAAAAAACCGGTATTCCAGGTGGCGCGGGCCGGGTTGACGGTAACGCCGTCGCCTGGTTTATGATTGTCCGCGCAGACCGAAGTGGCTCCGGTGGCGAGCAGTGCCGCACAGGCGGCGCCGAGCAGTGCTTGTTTCAGCATGGGTGTTTCCTCCTTAATTATTTTGTTTGGTTTTCCCCAGGGACTGGGTGATTCGGTCCAGGACGATAGCGACCAGGACGATGGAGAGCCCGCCGATTGTCGCCAGGCCGATATCAAGTGAGTTAAGGCCGCGGATAACCGGTGCGCCGAGACCGCCGGCGCCGATTAAAGCGGCAATGACCACCATGGAAAGAGCCATCATGATGGTCTGGTTAAGCCCTGCCATAATGGTGGGCAGGGCAAGGGGAATCTGCACCTTGCGCAGCACCTGCCAGTTGGTGGCGCCGAAGGCAAGGGCCGCTTCCACCAGCTCCGGATGCACCTGGCGGATGCCCAGGCTGGTCAGCCTGATAATCGGCGGCAGGGCAAAAACGATGGTGGCCAGAACCCCGGCCACGTTGCCGATGGAAAAGAGCATGACAATGGGTACCAGATAGACAAATGCCGGAGTCGTCTGCATGGCGTCCAGCACCGGCCGAAGTGCTGAATCGAAGCGGTTGCTGCGTCCGGCCAGGATACCCAGTGGAATGCCCACCACGGTGCAGAACACCACCGCGCAGAGTACCATGGCAAGGGTAATCATGGTGGCCTGCCAGAGACCCAAAAGACCGATAAACACCAGGGTAACAAGGGTGAAAATGGACAGTTTCACCCCCGATAAACGCCACGCCACCAGCGTGAAAAATGCTATGACGATCAGCGGATGAATGGCCACCAACCCATGTTCAATGCCGGTTAACGTAAACTCCACCGGCCACTTGATGCCTTGAAAGAACCAGCGGTACCCGGCCACCAGCCAATCGATAAAATCATTGATCCAGTTATCCAGGGGAATGTATTGTTTATCGAAATCAAGCATGGGCGGGCTCCTGTTCAGGTTGCGGGTTGGCCTGACTCTCCTGGGTCTCAAAATGCGTGCCATCGCCGGCCCGTTGCAGGGTGCGCAGGAACCGGTTTTTGGAGACCACTCCCTTATACACATTGTTCTCGTCAACCACCGGGATGGGCCAGGTGCGCGAGGCAACGTCTGGCAGTATATCCTGAAGGCTCTCGGTTACCTGCACCGCCTGGGCCTCGGTGATAAAGGCATCGTTGATCTTGGTGCTGCCTCGTTCCAGGGCTTCACGCAGGGTATCGGTGGAGACAATGCCGTAATACCGTTTTTCAGAATCCAGGACGTAGGCAAATTCCATATCGCGGGTATTGAGCAGCTCCAGAGTCGCCCGGATACTTCCCTGTGGAGTATGCCAGACAACGGTGGGCTGGGAATCCCGGGCAATGTCGCCGGCGGCGATGACGCCGGTGGGATCGACACCGCGGAAAAAGGCACGGACGTACTCGTCGGCCGGGTTTTGTAATATCTCTTCCGGGGTGCCTACCTGCACCACCCGGCCGCCTTCCATGATGGCGATGCGATCGCCGATGCGCAGTGCCTCGTCCAGATCGTGTGAGATGAAGACGATGGTGCGTTCGTCATGGTCCTGAATCTTCAGCAGCTCATCCTGCATTTCCGTGCGAATAAGGGGATCGAGGGCGGAAAATGCCTCGTCCATAAGCATGATGTCGGGATCAACCGCCAGCCCGCGTGCCAGCCCGACCCGTTGCTGCATGCCGCCGCTGAGCTGGTTGGGATAGGCATTCTCCCATCCCTCCAGCCCCACCTGCTTAAGGGCCGTGGCACATCGTTCATAGCGTTTTGCCTTGTCGGCGCCGGAGAGCTCCAGGCCAAAGGCGGCGTTGTCGATGACGGTGCGATGCGGCATCAGGGCAAATGACTGGAAGACCATGGAGGTCTTGCTCCGCCGAAAATCAACGAGTTCGGCGCGGTTCATGGTCAGGACGTTTTCGCCGTCCACCAGTACTTCACCGGCGGTGGGTTCAATCAACCGATTGAGCATGCGCACCAGGGTGGACTTACCGGATCCGGACAACCCCATGACCACGAAAATCTCCCCCTTGTTGATGTCAAAGGTGGCGTCCTGGACACCGACGGTCAGCTTCTCCTGTTCATAGATCTCTTCCTTGGTTTTGCCCGACTTTATCATCTCAAGGCCCTTACGCGGGTCATCCCCGAATACCTTGAAGAGGTTTTTGACGGCTATCTTGACCATGGCTCCTTCACGAGTTGCCGGATGATCTCGACACCATGGTCAAGATGCATCCTGATTCATTTGTATGCCCCGGCAAGGGGCGCGGGAATAACAATTACAGAAAAAATATTGGCAATACTAATTTGCAAAAACAAATTCGTCAAGGGGGAACGGCGATATTTAAAGCGTTACAGGGTACTAAGAGTGGTGGTCGTTTTGACCTCTCAGGTGTACAACTGTTACGTCTGATGAACTCATAAAAACCTTGAATTTGGTTGCTAACGTCATTCCCGCGAAAGCGGGAATCCAGTAATATCGGATGATTAAGGATTTCGGTTCAACTCCACAATGACCGTAATTGGGGTTTTTATGACGCCATCATGCCTGGCTGCCGTCATCCAGGCAGCCGTTGATATGCTGAACTCAATGAGGATGAGAAAGTGGGAAAACACGTTCTTCTTTTAGGTGGCGGACACGCGCATCTCACCCTGATCTCGAAGATCGGCGGGCTCGTGCAACGCGGCCATCGAGTCACCCTCGTGCAGCCCGCTGAGTATCACTACTATTCGGGCATGGGGCCGGGCATGCTGGGAGGGACGTATCAACCGGGGGATATTCGCTTTGCCAGCCGGACCATGGTGGAGAATCAGGGAGGTGTTTTTATTCGCTCCCAGGCGGTGCACATCGATGGCGCCGCCGATACGGTGGTGCTGGATAGTGGCGAGGCCATCACCTACGATGTGCTCAGTTGTAATGTGGGCTCTATTGTGCCCACCGATCTGGCCGATCCAGCCAACGAATCGGTGTTCAGCGTCAAGCCCATTGAAAATCTCGCCACGGCCCGAGAGTTGGTGATATCGCTTTGTCGAACCCGGGCAATTACGGCGGCCATTATCGGTGGCGGTCCATCGGCGGTGGAGATTGCCGGCAATCTCCATCAACTGGGGAGCCGGCCCGGTCTGCATCGGCCCCGGATTGTTCTGTTGGCTGGAAAATCATTGATGAAGCAGGCGCCGCCCCGGGTTGCCGCAATGGTTTGGCGACGCCTGAACAGCTTAGCTGTAGAAGTTGTGACCGGCGCACGGGCGGATCATGTCGACCAACAGGTGATAGTGTTGACAGGCGGCGAATCTCTTCAGGCCGATGTGATCTTTCTGGCGATAGGGGTGAAGCCATCACCGCTTTTCGCTCAGTCTGGGATCGGCACGGCATCTGATGGTGGCCTGCCGGTCAATGAATATCTCCAGTCGATAGAATATCCGAACATCTTCGGCGGCGGCGACTGCATCCACTTTACCCCCCGACCGCTGGCTAAGGTGGGAGTGTATGCGGTTCGCCAGAATAAGGTGTTGGCCCATAATATCGCCGCCGCCGTTGATGGCGGACGATTGATACCCTTTGACCCGGGCGGCGATTACCTGCTGATCTATAACCTTGGCAATGGCCGGGGAGTGCTGGCCAAGTGGTCGGTGGTACTGGGCGGCAGGTTGGCTTTTATGATTAAGAATCTGATTGATCGAAGTTTTATGCGCAAATTTCAAGGGATGGCGGGTTGAGCCGCGCACCCACGTGCGCGCAAACGGGTCAGCGACTCTCTTTTTTCGGCAAGCCATATGCGACTATCAGCTGAAATAATTTTTGATCGGACCCTATCATATCGACAACTGGAACTTATTATATCGAGCCGGGAGCGGGGTGAACAAAGGGTCTGTTATGAAACTCATTTTCGTGTACAACGCGGACAGCGGCCTGGTCAACACGATCAAGGACATGGGCCACAAGGTATTCAATCCGCGAACCTATGACTGTCTCTTATGCAGCCTCACCCATGGCACGTTTCGTGAGCTGCCCGAGTGGAAACGGTTTCGGGAGCGCTCCACAATCCCCATGGAGTTCCTCCACCGTGATGAATTTGAGGCCAAATATGGCAAAAAAATGCAGTACCCCATCGTCTTGCAAGAGGCCGGCGATCTTGAAGTGGTTATCTCTCGTCGGGATATGGCATTATTTGCCTCTCTTGATGAATTAATGGCGGCGGTAGCCGCTGTGCAGGTTCGCGAACCAGGTGTCGTCGTACACGATTGATGATGGGCATATCCGGGTAACGGGAAAAGGCATGGAAATTACCAGACTTGTACCCACCAAAAAGCAGGGCTTGGTGGTGGTGCTCAGTGGGTACGGCAAGGGCAAAACCACCAGCGCCATGGGCATGGTGCTGCGGGCAGCCGGGCACGGTATGCGAAGCTGCATCATCCAGTTCATGAAAGGCGACATCTATACCGGCGAATGGGACGGCGTCAAGCACCTCGCCGGGCTTGTGGAACTCACCGCAACCGGTAAAGGTTTCTGCGGGATCCAGGGCAACCCCTACCCCCATGCCGAGCATCGGGAAAATGCCCAGGCCGCGATACAACTGGTGCATGAGAAGATGGAGTCAGATCAATTCGATCTCATGGTACTCGATGAGATCAACAACGCATTGGATCTCAAGCTGGTGGATCTCGAGCAGGTCCTGGCGATTCTGAAAGCGAGACCGGAGCGTCTTCACCTCATTATGACCGGCCGCGACGTTCACCAGGAAATTGTCGATCTGGCCGATACGGTGAGCTCCGTCAATGAGATCAAACACGCCTACCGCAAAGATATCGAGCCGCAGCCGGGAGTCGATTACTGAGTTGTGGCGTTGGCGCCGTCAAGTCGGCGCGGCCTCCTCTGAGAGATATATACCCCGGCAAAGACCAGCAGCGAGGCGCCATACTGGGCCCCGGTGAACGACTCACCTAATATCATAAAACCAAGAATAACGGTAAATACCGGAATGAGGTTGACGTAGGCCGAGGCCTTGGAGGCGGGAATCTTGCTGACCCCGAAATTGTAGAGCAGATATGCTCCCAGGGTGATGAAACTGCCGAGATAGATGACCGCAAGGGTCGGTACCAGAACAAATTCAGTGGGCAGATTGATCTCTGGTGAGAGCAGGAAAAAGCCGAAGAACAGCGCCCCTATCCACGATTGAAAAGCGGTGAGAAACAAAGGTGAGTACCGTGCACTCAGGTGCTTGAGTGCCAGGGTGTAGCCGGTGGCCGAAACCATGGCGAGAAATTCCATGAAATTTCCCAGCAATGGGTTGGGCGCGTATGCCGAGCGCTCCCCGGCCAGGCTCAGCCAGCAGGCCCCGGCAATTGCCAGGGTAAAGCCCGCCAGGGTAGTCCGGGTAACCCGTTCGCCCAGAAAAACAATCGCCCCCACCGCTACCAGCAGCGGCAGCATGGCGGTGATAAGGCCGGCCTGCGAGGCGGTGGTCAATTCCAGTGCCTTGGCCTCGAATATAAAATAGAGACACGGTTCACACAGGGCCATGAAGAGCAGATATTTAATATCCGCGCGATAAAGCCGCACCCGCATGATATGGGGTAGAAAGAGGAGAAAACAGAGGCTGCCCACCATCATCCGTCCCCAGATCACCACCATCGGATCGAACCCCTGGAAGGCGATTTTCAGAGCGATAAACGAGCTGGACCAGAGCAGCATGGCGCTGGTCAAACTGATGGCCGGTATGTACTTAGACATAAGTTGATGGGGTCAGGTCTTTTATTTTGGTGTTTTTGCCAAACTGTTGACCTGCCAATCGATGCGGTGATAAAAACACCAAAATAAAAGACCTGACCCCACACATCCAATTTTTCTTGACCTTGAGGGTTGACTAGGGTACATTAAGTTTCAGCATTTAGTTAATAATTTAAGTGATCTGTTTCGGTGCCCAGCAACAAGCCTTTCGTCTATGCCGTGCCACTATCTGGTTGCGGTTTTTCCCTCAGTACGCTAAAAAATGTGGGTTTTTGATGGATGGATGCACCATTTTAATGAGCCGTTGCAACCAGTTTCGGCTGGCAGACGGCGTACGCTAATCAGTTATTGAGAGTTATCCATGAAGATTTCAGAAATTGAGAAACTGCAACCCGAATCGCCGGACGTTCTGCCGTCACAGGAACGCCGGACGCTGCTTAAAATCGGTCTGGCGGTGACCGGCGTCTATCTGGGCGGCAAAGTGCTGTCGTTGACCTCGGCCACTAATGCCTTTGCCTCAGGCGTCGTCCCCCGTCTCGGTGAATATCCCTACAGCCCGCACTACAGCATGGTCATCCGGGAACACCTGTGTATTGACTGTGAATTGTGCATGGAGGC
Organism: Desulfofustis sp. PB-SRB1; assembly: GCA_016722945.1. Classification (GTDB taxonomy): domain Bacteria; phylum Desulfobacterota; class Desulfobulbia; order Desulfobulbales; family Desulfocapsaceae; genus PB-SRB1. The sequence goes on from JAEQMT010000010.1 coordinate 345,691, forward strand.
ATGCGTCGAGACCAACGATGTTCCCGAATACGGGTATCGTACCAAGATTTTAGAGAGGCGGCGCGATATCATCGGCGGCGACCAGGAGACCATATTCATGCCGGTGCTCTGCAATCATTGCAATCGCCCCCCCTGTGTACGCGTCTGTCCCACCACCGCCACCTGGAAGGATAAGGCCACCGGCATTGTCGTTATGAAGAACAGCCGCTGTATCGGCTGTAAAACCTGCATGGCCGCCTGTCCCTATAACGCCCGTTATTTTCATGAGGAGCGGCGGGCCGTAGACAAATGCAACTTCTGCTGGGATACGAGGCTCTCCAAGGGTGATACCAATACCGCCTGCGCCGAGGCGTGTCCCGCCGATGTGAGGGTATTCGGCGACCTCAGTGACCCCAATAGCCGGGTCTTTTCCCTGCTCCACACCCCGGAAACGATTGTCTGGGTCTTGCGACCGGAATCAGGCGCCCTGCCTAATATATATTATATCAATAAGTAGAATGTTCGGATTAAACCGCGAGGAGATGTTATGAAAAAGCTGTTGCTGCTTCTTGTTTGCGCAGGCGCTTTTATGTTCGGTGGCCATGTTGTGCTCAATGCCTCCGACAGCGCCCAGGAGGAAGAAGAGTATTATGATGAGGACGAGTTCGGTCCGGAGGCGCTCATCATCTGGGAGAGCCCGGTGCGAGGCGTGGTATTCTCTCATAAGACCCACACCTACGAGATGGGGCTTTCCTGTGAAGATTGCCATGACGAGATTTTCGAAATGGAAGCGGGATACGCCGAAACCGAAGATGACTTTAACATGGAAGCCATGTATGAGGGCAAATATTGCGGCGCCTGCCATGACGGTGATATGGCCTTTGCCGCCAACACCAGATGCACCACCTGCCATATCGGCGTGCGCGGCGTTGCCCGTCTGACCGGCGAGTCCGAAGAGTCTTCCCACCACTAAGCCCCTCTTTGGTACCGGCTGCCTGAGCGTGTCGCTCGCTCAGGTGGCCGGTACCATTTCTCCCCATCCAGATTTCCTCCCTCCCACCCGGCGCATTTCGCGCCCACTTGTAAAGTTGTTCTTAATGTATCGAATTCATTTGTAAAAAATGCTGCTTGCCAAGCTGTTATAGTAATTCATGGCAAACTTAAATAGCATGTTCTCTTTTTTCCACCTCGCTAAGATATTGTAATTAATTGATATTTTTGCCGAACAGCGGGGTGGGCGCGGAATGCGTCCCGCGTTTCCGCTGGTGGGCGCACATCGCGCCCGGCGGGGTAAGAATTATTGGAAAAATGTGGCTGTCTGCTTCCCGCCACGGTGTGCCGAAAAGGAGATTTATCATTTAATATCAATTATTTAAATATTTTATTTAGGGTTGACAACAGTTTGTAAAGCAAATGGCACGCCCTTTGCTTTATGGGATACCAAAGCATATTCATCACCCCATGCAAAGGAGACTATCATGGCTGCCACCTACGCCCGAACCCACAACGAGTTGCATGTAGCCAACGTACGAATCACCCATGCACGACTCCAGAAGATCAGCGAATACTTCTGGTTTTCCCTCTGCTTCGTCCTTTTCTTAGTGCTTGGCCCATTTGCCGCGCCCATCGCGCTCTGCTTCCTGTTCAGCAAGCAGGTGCTCGGGGTCGACATGCGGGAACCTGAATCGATCGAATCACATTCATAGATAACTAACCACGTAACCATCAAGGAGGAATCAATGTCTATCCAATCACACGCCGCGGTAATTCAGGAGCAATCGTTTCGCCGGCCACAGTTTCATGCGCTGTTCTGGGCCATGTTGGGCCTTGTCGTCGTCGGTATCGGCGCCGGCATCTATGCCCTCTATTTCGGTCACCATCAGACCCTGGGCGTTACCCGCGAGGTGCCCTGGGGGATCGCTATCTCAACCTATGCCTATCTGGCAATAATCTCTACCGGGCTGTGCGCCCTGGCGGCGATCTCGCATCTGTTTGGCGGCAATTCGCTCGCACCGCTGGCCAACCGGATGGTCTGGCTGTCGGTGGCGGCGATTCTCGGCGCCTTTCTGGTTATCGGCCTCGAGTTGGAGAATGTCTGGCGCATGCCGCTGGGGGTCATTCTCTACCCGAATCCGACCTCTAATATCTGGTGGATGGGTACCCTGTACGGCATGGCGGTTGGTATCATGATGGCCGAGCTCTTCTTGATCATCACCAGGCGGTATAAGATTGCCGTCATTCTCGGGGTTGCCGCGGCGGTTACCGAGCTTTTGGCCAACTCCAATCTTGGTTCGGTGTTCGCATCTCTTAATGCCCGTCCATTCTGGTACGGCTCGCAACTGCCCATTTTCTTCCTGGCCTCGGCGTTTCTTTCCGGAGCCGCGGCGATCGTATTGTTCACCAATGTTGCCGGCAGGCTGCGCAGTGAGAAACCCAGTGCGCAAACCATGAAGGCGATGCAGTCAGCCGGCAAAGTGATGATGCTCATGATGTTTCTGATCACCATCGCCACCGCCTGGAAATTCATCAATGCCTATACCGGTTCCGAACAGACCCTGGTGGCTGCCCAGACCCTGGTCTCCGGACCGTTGTCATCGAGCTTCTGGGTTTTTGAGATTACCATCGGCCTGGCTCTGCCCTTTGCCATCCTGCTGATCTCCAGGCTCCAGTCCACCCAGGCGATGACCGCCGCCGCCCTGATGATTCTGGTAGGCCAGTTCTTCTCCCGCCTCAATATGGTGGTTGCCGGCCAACTGGTGCCCCAGTTCTCCGGTTATGAAGGAATTCCGCAGCTCAACCACTACGCTCCCACCGCACCGGAAATCATGATCGCCGTCAGCGGCATCGGTGTACTCGGCCTCTGCTTTCTTATCGGCGAGTACTTTCTGGGCGAAAGATTCCGGCACGATCATGAGTAGGCATATCAATTACCGCGGCGAATCGACCAGGGACAAGGAGGATATGATGATCTCTCAAGACGAAGCAATCTTCACCATCGGCATGGCCGCCAAAATGCTGGGAGTTCACCAGCGTACGCTGCGGAACTACGAAGACAGCGGCCTGGTAAAGCCGATGCGAAGGGGCAAGTGGCGCTACTACTCCATGCGCGACGTCCAGTGGATCGAATGCCTGCGCACCATGATTCATGAGCAGGGCATCAGCATCAACGCGGTTAAAAAACTGCTGAGCTACACCCCGTGCTGGAACATTGTGGACTGTCCCTTTGAAAAACGCAAACAGTGCAGTGCCTTCTTCTCAAATGCTCTGGTGCCGCGCAAGGTCACCCGGCTGGAGCCGCTTGAGCGACGCCGGAAAAAGGTGGTGGCCGGCTGATCACCAGCAACTTCCTTCGCACCACAAGCCCACTCCGGTTTTCCGGGGTGGGCTTTTTTGTTTGTCTTACGCGAAAGAATATTTTCAGTCTTTCATCGGCTGTTTTCCACCACTTCATCTGCCGTAAAGCCCAAGCAGATCGAGGTATAGTGCTCCATACACTCACGCCATACTCATGGTGAAACATCCAGATCTTGTTGATTGAGACTGTTTGCCCCTGATGGTTCTGCTTGTCCGGGATTATCAGGCGCAAAAAAGAAGCAAGACACCCGCTGCCGGCCTTTTATTCTTCCAGCGAAATTGATGATCCGTCCAGGAAGCGATATGCGCCCGGCCCACAAACTGAAATGGGCGAATTTTGCGCCCAGGATAAAAATGCGCCTGGCGGGAAGAAAAATGCGCCGCCAATAGAATATTTTTTTCATTTTTTAAATTATTGTAATAATTGAATATATTTAAATATTTTGGGAAAATATGAGTTATGGTTGGAATGTAAAGCAAATAAAATGGATATAAATAACTTGACAACGCCTATTGGCACATATACCATCGCATCAAACCTTGGCTGAGTGATTTTGCCATGGCTCGGCTGGACTCATTAACGCGAAAGGGAGAATGGCAATGGAAGGAATGATTTTTTTGGTCGCGTGGATCGGTTGCGCAGCGCTGCATACGTTGTGCGAACTGAAGCTGAACAAGGTTCGCCGAGTTCGTCAATCTCAACAAAGCGTGCCCTGGTACGAGCGCTCTCGTAACTAATCACCCTCTTGTAAGGAGCTTACAAATGAACAATCTATTGGCTGGCGTATTGCCGCAGGAAGGTGGACTGCAGGCGACTACCTCGTGGAAGTATACGGCTGCTCTGTTTGCCATGGGAATTCTCACCCTGCTTGGGGTTGCGGCCGGTGTCCATTCACTGGTCATCGGTCATGAACATACCTTCGGTGTCACCCGTGAGGTGCCGTGGGGAATGCTCATTGCCGCCTATGTATTTTTCGTGGTTACCTCCACGGGACTGTGCATCGTCTCCTCCATCGGCCACGTGTTCGGCTTTGAGAATTTCAACCCCATCGCCAAACGGGCGGTGTTTCTCTCCATTGCAACCATCGTTGCCGGTTTTCTGGTAATCGCCTTCGAGATCGAGAACTCCTGGCGGATGCCGGTAAACAACGTGATCGGCACCAACCTGGCCTCCAACATATGGTGGATGGGTACCCTGTACGGCGCCTATCTTTTTTTTATGATGATCGAATTTGTCATGCTGCAGAAAGATCAGCATAAGATGGCCATGTCATTCGGCCTCGCCGGTCTGCTTACCGGTGTGGTTGCGCACTCCAACCTGGGCGCCGTGTTCGGGCTGCTCAACGCCCGTGAGTTCTGGCACGGACCCTACATGCCCATCTATTTTATCGTCTCAGCGGCCATGTCCGGCTGCGTTGCCATCATCTTTTTCAGCTATCTCGCCTACAAGGCAAACGGCTGGAAAATGAGTGACAAGATGAAGCACTCCCTGGAATCGGTGGCAAAGCTTGCCGCCCTGATGATGGCGATCATTTTGTTCTTCACCAGCTGGAAGATGATCGCCGGTATCACCGACGGTCCTCCGGGTAAATATCCGGCTATGATGGCCCTGCTTTCCGGCCCCTATGCCATCAACTTCTGGGTCGGTGAGATCGCCCTAGGCATGGTGCTGCCCTTTATTCTGATTCTGGCGGTGCGCGGCAAAAATATGCCGGTGCTGTTTGTCGCCTCGCTTGCCGGTATGATTGGTATCTTCTTCATGCGCTACGACCTGGTAATCGTCGGTCAACTGGTGCCGCACTACCATGGTCTGGGCCTAGTTGATTATCCCAGCCTGTTCACCTACAGCCCAACCCTGCATGAGTGGCTGGTAACCATCGGCGGTTTCGCCTTCTGCGGTTTTCTGTTCCTGGCTGGTGAGCAATTGTTCCGCGGCCATGTGGCCGAAGACCATTGAGCCGGATCATGGATACCCATGGCTTGGATTTTACTGAGATCTCCCGCACCCTCGGCGGTGCGGGAGGTGGATCGGCAACCGATTGGTCGCTTATCTCTCAGCTCCTACTGCTGCATGAGGACCAGATGAAGACCGGAAAAAAACCAGAAGTTCAGCCAATCAGTCCGGAAACCCCGGTCTACTCCATCGGCGTCGCCGCTCAACTCCTCGATGTGCATCCGCGTACCCTGCGCATCTACGAGGATGAGGGGTTGATTAAGCCGTCCCGCAAGGGCAACCGGCGTTTTTTCTCTCAAAATGACCTGATCTGGATCAATTGTATTCGGAAGATGATTCATGAGGAAGGCATCTCAATTCCCGGCATAAAGAAGCTTCTGCGCTACGCGCCATGCTGGGAGATCGCTAACTGCCCGCCTGAAGTGTGCACCGGCTGCACTGCTCAGGTCGATGTTGCGGTACCACGCACCCTGCGGATAGCGGGTGATAGAGAGGCCGAGCGACGTGCCAAGGAGCGCGAGGTGGCGGCCCGGCGCAAGGCCGAACAGGAGCGGGTGAACCGCAGCAAAACCAACTGATACAACACGTTTTCACAAGCGGGCTAATTACAACCGTCCGGCCTCTGGCCGGGCGGTTTTTTTGTTTCGTATAGAGCAGACAAACCAAGGAAAACGGGGTTTACGCGTAGACCGCGGATGTGCTACACTCGGCTCTTGATAGCAGTTGAAGACAATAACAGATGTCACCAAGAAGCGATGGAGACGGGGTCATGGGCGAGCAGGATTTTATCATCACCATGCTGGTTGCCAACAAGCCGGGGGTAACCTCGCGTATTACCGGTCTGTTTTCCGGACGGGGCTACAACCTGGAATCAATCTGCGGAGCGCCCACCCACCAGAAGGGCGTCTCGCGCATCACCATCAAAACACGCTCAACCCCATCGCAATATCTGGAAATTCAAAAACATCTCAACCGGTTGATCGATGTTATCAAGTTGCGCGATATGACCCAGGAAGACAAGGCGATCAAGCGGGAGATGGCCTTGATCAGCGTGGCGGTGACGTCTGCCACCCGTACCGAACTTATTCAGGTGGTGGAAATTTTCGAGGCAAAAATCGTCAACGCCGGCAGCGAATCATACATCGTCGAGGTAACGGGCAGCGAAGAGAAGATCGACGCCATCATCAAACTCCTCACCCCGCTCGGCATCAAGAAGGTGACCAGATCGGGGGTTCTGGCCTTGTACCGGGAGCTGGAAGATTCACACCGGGGATTGTCTTCACCCAAGGCGGTCAATCTCGTCTGAGGGCGGCGCTACATCATTCCACGCTTACGATAGGCGTTGTAGACGATTCGGTCGATCAGGATAAATAACGCAATCGGTACCACCAGAAAGAGCAGGGTCAAGAGCGAGGCTACTGATTTATCCGATGAATTGAGCAGCGGAAAGATGTAGCCGGCATAGGACGGTACCGTTCCGCCGCCGATGAGAAATACCAGAAAATACTCGGAAAACGACACCAGAAAGACAATGGTGCCGCCGGCCACGATGGCTGGCAGCAACAGCGGCAGTTCGATAGTGGTCAGGATCCGCCAGCTCGAGGCCCCCATATTGCGGGCGCACAACTCGATATCGCGACTGTAGGTCTGATAGCCGCTGCTCAAGGCCCGGAGCATGTAGGGATAGCTGTACATACTCAGGATGAGCACTACGCCAAGGCCGGTATCGGCGATACCCACCCGTAAAAAGAGATAGTGCGCGCCCATCGCAAAGGCCATGGGGGGGATCAGCGCGGGGGCGAGAAACAGCCCTTCCAGAACCGTTTTGCCGTAAAAATCAAGACGGGCAAATTGTTTGGCGGGCAGCACCGTCATGATCAGGGTGACCGCCACCGCCGCAAGAGAATAGAGGGTGGAGGAGAGCAGGCTGAGGGCAATGTCGAGCCGATGCTGCACCAAGTAAGAAAAACTTCTGGTATCGAACCGAGCCGGGACCAGCTCCGGAAAGAACCAGCTTGACGAGAGTGCATACAGCGCCAGCACCGCCACCGGCGCGAGAAACATCAGGGTAAACAGCCCCAGCAATCCCCACACCCGTATCATAATTTCCGTGCCGCCGGCATCATTTTTCCGGCAATTTTAAGATAGGCTATAATAAAACCCAGACTCATGAGAAAGATAAGGGTCAGCATCGCCATGGCCACCGGCCTGAGGGCCAGGTCTTTATGAAAGAAATAGTCGTAGATGCGAATCGAGATCATCCCCGGGTATGAGTCGCCCAGCACGAAGGGAAGGTCGAACCCGCCAAAGGAAAAAATAAAGAGGATAATGAAGCTGGTGTTGATCGCCGGCATCAGAAACGGCAGGATCAGGGTGAAAAAGATGCGGGTCGGTGAGGCGCCCAGCATCTTCGCGCAATCCATAAGGCGGCTCTCGAAACGGCTCAGCATGGCGTATACCAAAACCATAACGAAGGGGGTTTCCTTGTAGACATAAGCGCCGATGATATCGATGCCCGATGCGCGGTAGAGCAGATCGGGGAACTGGGTAAACGAGTCAATCAGGCCGAGCTGGTAACTCAGTGCCGCCAGCACTCCGGTTTTGGCGAGCAGAATAACCGCCATGAAACCAACGGCGATGTGCGGCAGGATGAGCGGCACCTTATAGATCACCGTGCGGCCGTGATAGCGGTGGGGCAGACGCCAGATCAAATAGGCGAACAGGGTGCCGAAGATGATGGCAATGGTGGTGGCGGTGGCCGCCACGTAGAGCGAAAAGAGGGCGGATTCCACGAACCAGCGGTCGGCCAGCAGTTCCCGATAGCCGAAGAATATATCATCGTAGTGATAGGAAAACATCAGGATGCCCAATGACTGCAGCACGGTGATGATGATTCCGCCGAGAAAGATTGCCGCAAAGGGAATCAGCAGCGGCAGCAGACTCAGTAGTACCCTCGGATGTCGCATCATCTACCATCTACCTAACGACCGCGCAGGACAAAGCGTTCCCAGTCGCGCTCCAGCCACTCCAGATACCCCGAAGGTATCTCCGGCACGGCGGCGGCGGCCAGCTCCGCCAGCTCCAGGGTGGCCTCGCCCAGGTTAAGTGTGGCAAATGCGGTACGTTCCTTTTCATCCAGGCGGCTGAGGTCGAGTACGGTAAAATCGCCCCAGTTCTCCGGGTTGTTCTTGTGCAATTGTGCTTCCGGCGACAATAGAAAATTCGCCACCACCATGGCGCCCGCTTTGTTCGGTGCATTAAAGGGGATGGCGGTGAAATGGGTGTTGAAGATGGAACCCTTATCCATGACAAAGGTGCGTACCGTGTGGCGGTAGCGCCCCTGGATGATGCGCGACTGGGCGCTGGCCTGATGGTAGCTCATGTTGAGCAATACCTCGCCCCGTTCGAACAGGGTATCCAGGGCGCCGATGTCCTTGGGATAGGTGCGTCCCTGTTGCCAGAGATAGGGTTTGAGACTGTTGAGATAGGCCCATAATTTCGGCGCCTTTTCCTGGTAAAGCGTTTCATCGAGCCCGTTCATGTATTGCTCATGGCCGCCGGTGAGCGCGTAAAAGGCCTGGCGGATAAAGGCCGAGCCGGTGAAATCGGGCGGTTTGGGATAGGTGAAGCGACCGGGATTTGCCTGCACCCACTCCGCCAGTTCGGCAAATGAGCGGGGCGGGGTGGTGGCGGCGCTGTCATACTCAAAGACAAATTGGGCGCGACCATAGGGGATCTCATACTCCTCCACGGGATAGCCGAAATCAAAGGTCACGGTAGCGGGATCAACCAGGGTGAAATTGGGCAATTGCCCGGCCACCGGGCCATAGAGCAGGTCGTTTTCCCGCGCGTTTTTGAAATTCTCGCCGTTGATCCAGAGCAGATCCATGCTGCCGGTGGCCTTACCCACCTGTTTTTCGGTAAGCAGCTTGTTGACGAAGACGGCGGCATCAGCCGGCACCCGCTGCAGGGTGATGTTATAGCGCTGCTTCACCCGCGGTGCGACAAACCCGTCAACCCAGTTGTTGATGGTGGGGGAGCCACCCCACATGAACCATTTCACGGTGGTTCCCTCGCTCTGTCTGAGTTTCTCGGCAAAGGAGTCTTCGGCCGAGCCGCGGGAAGATGGCAAAAAAACGGCAAGGAAACAGAACCCGATCAGGGCAAAGGTGAGGCGAAGATTGTTCATCAATGATCTCCATTGGCAATGGTGTGGGTAATGGTGATATCCACTCGTTCTTCCCGGCTGAATCCGGGGTCGAGGCTGTATACCGTGAGGACAAGTTCCTTCACCCGTACCCGATAGATAACGTGATGGCCGGCAAACTGGACTTCGGTGATTTCCCCTACGCCGTTTTCATGGTGCGCCAGAGTGATGGCCTCGGCCCGCACGGTAACCGCACCATTGTGCTGATCGAGGCCAAGCAGCGGGAAGTAGGATGCCGGAATATGGTTGACGTGACCAAGAAAAGCGGCCACCCGGCCCGAGGCCGGATAGTTGTAAACGTTTTTCACGGTGTCAAACTGGTGGAGCCTGCCGTCGAGCATGATGCCGATTTTGTCGGACATGATGAAGGCCTCTTGCAGGTCGTGGGTGACGCTGATTGCGGTAATCCCATATTCCTTCTGAAAAGTTTTGATGAATTCGGCTGTTTCCGCTTTGAGGTTTCGATCCAGATTGGCAAATGGTTCATCCAGCAGGAGCAGAGAGGGATTTACCACCATGGCCCGGGCCAGAGCGACGCGCTGCTGCTGACCGGCGGAGAGCTGCCGGGGATAGTGTCTGCTCTTGTCGGTGAGCTGGAAATAGGCAAGCATCGCTGATACCTTTTCGGTGAGCGCGGTGCCCTTCACGCCCCGGCATTTGAGTCCGTAGGCGACATTGTTGAACACCGTCATGGCGGGAAAGAGCAGATAATCCTGAAAAACCAGAATGGCCGGATTGGCACAAAGATCGGCGGTGGATTTCACCGATCCGCTGTCGGGGAGTTCCAGACCGGCGATTATTTTCAACAAGGTGGTCTTGCCGGCCCCGGACGGGCCGATGAGCGACACCAACTCACCCTGACGTACCGGGAAACTGATATCGTCCAGCACCTTCTGGCCCCGGTATTGTTTACTGACCGAGGCTACCCTAAGAAACATTGCATCTCGTCCAGGTAGGTCGTTATGGTGCGCATGGTATCGTCGTGGGTAAGCGGTTTGTCGGCGGCGCGGTACTCATGATAGGCCATAAAACACCAGCTCAAGGCTCGCAGCAGGACAACGCGCTCCATCCGCCTGGTTTTTTCGTACACCTCGTCAAGACTGAGGGTAAATGCACCGGCTGCCAGGTAGTGGCGCAGGAAATCACGCACCTCGGTATCGCTTAATCGATAGTCGCGTTTCCACAAGGTGGTGGTGGGCGCCACGAAGTGGGCCAGATCCTGATAGCGACACGAGACCACCGCCTTCTCCCAGTCCACCAGGCGGGGACGGTGGGCATTGATGAGAAAATTGCCGGAATTGACCTCGGTGTTGACGATACACATCCCTTCATCAAGACCAAGTGCGGCGGGGTCGCTGAACTGCTCGATGATCTCGTCGTGGTAGCGCAGCAGCCGACCATGGGCTTTATGATAATAGCACACCGGATGGCGGCTGAGTAACCCATAAGATTCTGCGGCAAGATCACGAGCCGGGTTATCCTGTACCAGCAGTGTTTCATCCGGGATAAGGGCATGAATTCGGGCAAAGATGTCAGCCGCGGCGGGTAGATCGTGACGGTAATCAAGCGGCTGCCCCTCAATATACTCCATCAGCATCACGCCGTTGCCCAGAGCAGCGTCAGGGTCGCACCGGTAGGGCAGCGGCGTCACCGCTGAGGCGGCCACCGCGCCAAGCACGGCGAACTCGTATTCGATCTGATTGGTAATGCCGAGCTGGGTGCCGTGGTTGATGCGCAGCACAAAGCGGTCATCATCAACGGTGATCAGGTGATTTTCGTTATACTCCCCCGCCGCCAGAAAGCGGCAGTGTGGCTTGCCTTCAAACCAGCCGGTCTGCTCCAGGTAGGCAAGGATATGCGATGGGGAATAGACCATGGTTGTGGTGGCGGAGGTAATGGAAAGGGTCGACGGCCTGGTTCGGCCCAACGCCGCCGGCATCAACGAACCATTACCTACCTGTTTTGTTCACGCCTTTCAAGGTTTCCCCATGCAGATAGCCGCGTCTTCCCGCCGATGCACAGGTGGCTCTGCGTTTTATGGCCCATACAGTAAATAGGGATGTCAATGGTGGCATTAACGAAACCTCACTTTGCCATGCAGCCTCGCAGGGTACCGGGAACGTCCATGGACGAGTGATCACCCAGACAGGCAAAATGCTCCTGAAGAAATTTCTCGGCCGCGTTATAGCCAAGATCATGGAGATGTGTGAGAAAATCCCATTCGGTGTTGAGTTTGCTCGACGCGTTGAGCGGCGCAAACCCCTTTTCATCGGAGATCATATGGATGAACATCTTTTTATAGCGGACGGGATCCAGGCTTCCCTCGTCTAATAGCCGGGCAACAAATTCAATGGCCCGCAGTTCATGCAGGAGGCTGCTGTTAAAGGTGATTTCATTGACCCGGTTTAATATTTCACGGGCCGTTTTCGGGGTGCTTTGACACGACAGCGGGTTGATCTGCACGATCACGATATCTCGTGCCTCACTGTGGTAGGCAAATGGATAGAGAATCGGATTGCCGGCATACCCGCCATCCCAGTAATCGTCCCCCTCCACCTCAAGCGCTTTGAACAAAAAGGGCAGACACGCCGACGCCATGATATGGTCAGCAGTCAACTGTTTGCGATCAAACCGTTTGACCATGCCGTTGCGCACACTGGTAGCGCTGATAAACAGTTTAAGCTTATCACATGAGCGGACCCGCTCAAAATCCACCTGCTTTTCCAGTACCTCCCGCAGGGGGTTGATATCCAGTGGATTTAGCTCATATGGCGACATCAGTCTGGAAAACAGATCAAGTGCGATGAAACCGGGGAGATGATCCAGATTGTACGAGTGTGACATCTTTTTCAGCGGCAGCAGTTGATAAGGACTCAACCGTGCGGCTTCATGCACGGCCCGCCAGAATGCGGCCAGCGCCTTTTGTGCCCCCTGCCTGCCACCGGCCATCATCCCATCGGCCAGCACCACCGCATTCATGGCGCCGGCACTGGTGCCGCTGATGGCGGCGATATCAAGCTGCTCCGACTCCAGAAGCCGATCCAGCACGCCCCAGGTAAATGCCCCATGGGCACCGCCGCCCTGCAGGGCGAGATTAATCGATTTTTTTTCGGGAGCCAATGTTTCAGGCAGTGTTCCGTTGGCAGCCATCTGTTTATTTCTCCTTGCGAGCCAGGGGTAAAAATGTTCCGGTGGCGCGGTCCTGGTCTTTTATCATTATCAGGGGTTCCCGGCAGCCAGGCTTTCCCATTGTTCGTCGGCTTGATCGAGCAGCGTTGCCTCCCCCTCTTTTTCCGCCAATGTATTCCACTCTTTTAAGGTGTCGACAAAAAAGGTGTGGTAGTAAAGCAGGGTCTTACCGTCGACGATCTTAAACGTCTCGGGGTCGACTTTTACCTTTTCGCCGTCAAGCATTGCCCAGGCGCACCAGCCACCGTAGGCGGGCTCGTAAGTGGCGGGGTCGGCCGTAAAAGTCGCCAGGTTGCCGGCGTTGGTAAAGAGGTAACGAGCGCCGTTATACTCAAAGACGAAATCTTCCGAACCTTTCCTGGGTTCACCCTGATGATAGCTCACGGGGTCATAGCCGTCCATGGCAATGCCCTTGTTATCGATGTTTACCATTGGTTCAGAAGCGATGATATGGCCCGCCTGAAGCATCAGAATCAGGACTAGGACTGACAGAAGTGGTATGCAGGTTTTCATGGTATGTCTCCTTATGTTTTCGACATTGTTCTTTGATTAATTCTTAGAAACCCTGATATTGCTTGCTTTCGTCATTCCCGCCCTCGATTACACCCTTCAAGGGCAGGATTCAGCGGGAATCCAGTAATTTCAATTAATTACGGATTTCGGGTCAACTCCACCATGGCGGTAATTGGGGTTTTTACGATTCCATCTTCTTTTGTTCATGTATGATATTTTGCTGGGGGATAACGCCTAGGCTATGGTTATCCCCGCATCCAGCCGTGGTACCGTTCTACCCATTTCAGCAGTTTTTCAGGTTTGTGGGCTTTTTTCCACGCCCCGGCGGCGTACTTGTTCGCCTCAGCCATGGTCGGGTAGATGTGGATGGTGCCCAGCACTTTACTCAGCTTGAGGCCATGGGTCATGGCCAGCACGTATTCGGTAATCAGATCACCGGCATGGGCGCCGACGATGGTCACCCCGAGGATCTTGTCCGTTCCCGGTTTGGTCAGCACTTTAACGAATCCGTGATCCTCCGAATCGGCTATGGCCCGGTCCAGGTCGTTTAGCTCATATACGGTTTTTTCATAGGTGATGTTTTGCTCAGTGGCCTCACGCTCGTTCAGACCAACCCGCGCTACTTCCGGGTCGGTAAACGTCGCCCACGGAATCACCTTGTAATTCGCCTTGAATTTCTTGAACGTCCCGAACAATGCATTGACCGATGCGTACCAGGCCTGATGAGCGGCGATATGGGTAAACTGATACGGCCCGACCACATCACCGGCGCAGTAAATATTGGGGAAATTCGTCTGCAAGAGTTCATTGGTGGCAATGGTACGTCGCGGCGATATCTCAACGCCGATTTCTTCCAGGCCGAACCCGGTGGTGTTGGCGATGCGTCCCACCGCCACAAGGATTTCGTCGAAATCGATCCTAATTTCTTGCCCCTTATGTTCACAGATAAGGGTTTTCGTGCCGTTCTCACTGCGTATCTCGGTGGCGCGATGATCGGTAAGTACGGTAACGCCGTCGGCGATAAAGGCTTCTTTCATCAGGGCGGAAATCTCCTCATCCTCCCGTACCATGATCCGCGTACCCCTTTGCACCAGGGTCACTTGCGAGCCGAGCCGGGCGAAGACCTGGGTCATCTCGCAGCCGATGGGACCGCCGCCGAGCACCACCAGACGCTTGGGCAACTCCCGCAAATCCCAGATGTTGTCGGAGGTCAAATAGGAAATGGCGTCAAGACCGGCAATAGGCGGCACAAACGGACGGGCGCCGCTGGCTACGATAATGCTTCTAGTGGTTAATGTCCGGCCGTTCACTTCCACGGTAAAAGGAGAGGTTATGGTGGCATACCCGCTGATACACTCCACCCCGAGACTGCTGTAGCGCTCCACGGAGTCATGCGGTTCAACCTTTTTGATTACCGTCTGCACCCGCTCCATCACGGTGGCAAAATTAAAATCTACCGTGGCTGAGTTGAGGCCGAAGTCCTGGGCTCGTTTGGCATAGGCGAGCATCTTGGCGGAGCGGATCAGTGCCTTACTGGGCACACACCCGGTGTTGAGGCAGTCACCGCCCATCTTATGGGCCTCGATCAGGGCAACTTTGGCCTTTACCATCGCAGCGATATAGGCCGACACCAGCCCGGCCGAACCGGCGCCGATAACCACCAGGTTGTAGTCAAAGGAGGGTGGCCGGGTAAACGGCTTGTAGACTTTGCGTGCCTTGATGATGGTGATGATCTTCTTGGCAATCAACGGGAAAATACCCAGAAGCACAAACGAAAAAAGAATGGTGGGTGATACAATACCGCGTAACGACTCCAGCTTGCCGATCTGGGTGCCGGCATTGATAAAGACGAAGGTGGCGGGCAACATTCCCACCTGGCTGACCAGGTAAAAAACAATGGTCTTGATGGGGGTGAGTCCCATGGCCAGGTTGATCACAAAGAAGGGAAAAATGGGCACAAGTCTGAGGGTGAACAGGTAGAAGGCGCCGTCTTTTTCGATTCCCTGGTTGATGGCCTTGAGCTTGTCGCCAAATTTTGACTGGACGTAATCCTTGAGCAGAAACCTCGACACCAGAAAAGCCAGGGTGGCGCCGATACTACTGGCAAATGATACCGTGATCAGGCCGACCATGGTGCCGAACAGGGCGCCGGCGACTAGCGTCATCACCGCGGCGCCGGGCAGCGACAGCGCGGTAACGGTGATGTAGACCCAGAAAAATATGGAGATCGTCAGGACGGGCTTGGCGCTATAGTAGTTCTGAAAACCCTGCTGCTGCGCCTTGAAGTAATCAATGGTGAAAAGACGACCCAGATCAAAATAGAAAAAACAGACAATAAAAACCGCGATCAGCCCAATAACCGCCAATCGCGTTTGTTTTCGGGTCATGGTGGATACCTCTGTTTTTCATGTGTGGTATATGTGAACCTTGAAATTGTCTGGATATTGTATCATAAAGCTAAATTGAAAAACCGTTTTTGTTTTTTATAATAATATTGATTGCTTAGCTGTTAGGTCATTTGTGCGAGTTTGGTGATGATTGGACGCATACATATCTTTAGGTGAACCGGTGAAGTCTGCATGAAAAAGTGTCCGTTTTGCGCCGAAGAGATTCAGGATGAGGCGATCAAATGCAGGTATTGCGGGGAATATATCGATCCCGCCGGTCTCGCCACAAGGATCCGGGGAGATATCCCCTGGTATTTCAGGACATCCACCATCATTATTGCCCTGGCCATGGTGGGGCCCTTGGCTCTGCCGCTTATCTGGTGGCGGCCACGCACCTCCGCTGCCGTCAAAATCGGGCTGACGGCTGTAATCGTGGTGTTGAGCTGGATGTTGCTGCAGCTGACCATAGAGTCCATCAACACCCTGCGCGACTATTACCAGATACTGAATGAAATATGAGAAAGGAGCGACACGCCAATGAAGCAAACCGCGATAAATCTGGCAGAAAAATTCACTAAATTTGACGAATACTGGTCTCCCAGAGTCATTGCCGAGATGAATGACTACCAGTTCAAGCTGGTCAAGGTTCCTTTTAAATTCCCGCCGTTGTTAGCGTTCCCGTAGGTGGGATTCGGCAAACATTTCTGGATCAATATCGTCCTGACGATACTTGGGTTTATTCCCGGCCTGGTCCACGCGGTGTGGATCATTGCAAAAGACAAATAGCCGGTACTATCGGTTGCACGTGATGGACCCCTTGACAAATAGAGCCGTATCTAGTTAGTTTCTATGTTGGTTTTAAGTGTGGCGGGCATAGCTCAGTTGGTAGAGCGCGAGCTTCCCAAGCTTGAGGTCGCGAGTTCGAGCCTCGTTGCCCGCTCCAGTGTTTGCCGGACGCCTTATGGGCAGTGCGGCGGACACCATACCTGACGGGGGAAAAGGTAGTCCTCGGCAGGCGTGAAAAGTGGGCTTAAGCCCGCTTTTTTTTATGGCCCAAAGAGATCGCGGATGAGATGATTGACGGCAATCCCATCATTGAACAGGTTCGTGCCTATGTCGAGCCGGTGCTGGACTCGTACGGTCTTATTCTCCACGATGTGCAGTTCCGGCGGGAAACCAACGGCTGGGTATTGCGGGTGGTGATTGATCGGGAAGCGGGGGTCACCCTGGAGGATTGTTCTCGGGTGAGCAGGGAGATAAGCGATTTTCTCGATGTGGAGGATGCAATCGAACATCAGTATCAGCTCGAGATCTCCTCCCCCGGGGCTGAACGGGAACTGCGTTCACCGTCGGAGTGTCTGCGTTTCGTGGGCGCCATGGTGCGGCTCAAGCTGCACCATGACCATGAGGGGAGGAAGGTATTTGTCGGCACCCTTACCGCCGTTGAGGATGAAATCATTACCGTGGATACCAGAGAGGGCGGGGTGCTTCGGATGCAGTTTAATGATATCAATAAAATCAGATTAACCTTAGAAACGTAGCGATGGGCGCAGCTCGCCGATCGGCATGAGGCGGATGGCGGGTATGAGGAAAAAATATGTTATCTGAACTGAAACGAATGATCGACCAGATCAGCAGGGATCGCGGCTTTGACAAGAAACTGCTGATTGAGGCCATAGAAGAAGCGGTGGCATCCGCGGCCCGAAAAAAATACGGAAGCAGGCGCGACATTGAGGTGCATTACAACGAAGAGCTGGGCGAGGTGGAGGTGTTTCAATTTCGCAGCGTCGTAGAGGAGGCCGAGGACGAGCAGACTCAGATCGACCTGGCGGCCGCCCAGAAACTCGACCCTGATGTGCAGCTGGGCGATGATCTTGGTGAGCGCATGGATAATATCGCCGAGCTGGGACGTATCGCCGCCCAATCGGCCAAACAGGTGATCATCCACCGCATGAAAGATGCCGAACGCGACGTCATCTACGATATGTTCAAGGATCGGCAGGGTGAGGTGGTGAGCGGTATCGTCCAGCGCTTTGAGCGGGGCAATATGGTCATCAACCTGGGCCGTACCGATGCAATTCTTCCCAAGGAACATCAGATTCCCAAGCGCTCCTTCAAACAGGGTGACCGAATTCGCGCCCTGCTGATCGAGGTTCGCCAGAACAGCCGGGATTCCCAGCTCGTTTTATCACGTACCGCCGATGATTTTCTGGCCAAGCTCTTTCAGATGGAGGTGCCTGAAATTACCGAGGGAATTGTCACCATCATGGGGGTCAGCCGGGAACCCGGCTTCCGCGCCAAGATCGCGGTCAGTTCCACCGAGTCCGACGTCGATCCGGTGGGGGCATGCGTCGGCATGAAAGGCTCACGGGTGCAGAATGTGGTGCAGGAGCTCCAGGGTGAACGGATTGATATCGTTACCTGGAATCCGGATCCGGCCAAATATGTCTACAACGCGCTGGCACCCGCCCATGTCAGTATGGTTATGGTTGATGAGGACGCCCACTCACTGCTGGTGGTGGTGCCGAACGACCAATTGTCGCTTGCCATCGGCCGCCAGGGGCAAAACGTTCGTCTTGCCTCGAAACTGATGAGCTGGCGAATCGATGTGAAGAGCGAGCAGCGCTGGCATAACCTGGAGGATGAGGGATATCAGAGCCTGCTGCGGGTTAACGGCGGTGATGAGGGGTTGGCGGATCAATTCTTTGCCAAGGGGATGTACAACGCCGCCTATTTGTCGGTGGCGGCGGTGGAAGATCTGACCATTATTCGCGCCATTGACGAAGAACTTGCCGGGCAGCTGATTGCGCGAGCGGCGGAGGTAGCCGCTGAGTTGGGGTTAACGGTGGATGAAAGGGACAAAGAGCTCGTCGGACAGCAGGGGCAAGACCAGGTGGAACCTCTCTCCGGGCCGGAGCAGTCCGGGCCGAACGAGGAACCGGCCCTAGGCGAGCACGATGAACAGTGATGAGCGGTGGGTATGGGGTGTCCAGCGATAGTGGTGAAACGGTGCTTACACGGCACAAGATGGATCATATTTGGATATATACCTGAGAGACAGGGTTCGGGTGAGGTTTGATTGATGGCTAAAGTCAGGATTTACGAGTTGGCAAAAGAGGCCGGCATGGGCAGTAAGGCGCTGGCCGATATTTTGATTGCCAAGGGATACGATATCAAAGGGCACAGTTCCACCGTCGATGAGGATATTGCCCGTCAGATTCGCCGCAAGGTGCTCAAGAGCATGGTCGGTCCCGTCGACACACAGGAGGAAACCGAGGAGCAGGCGCCCCGCCGACGAACCACCATCATCCGTCGGCGACCCCGCCAAGATGATGTGGAGATGCCTGCCGAAGCCGATGATGAGCCCCTGGCGGATGCGGCTCAGTCGGAGACTTTGACCCCACCACAGGCACAGGAATCGGCCGCCCCCACCGTAGCTGATGATGCGGATATCGGCACGGGTGAAGAACCAGAGGATGCCGCGGTAGTCGAAGGCGAGCCTGATTCGCCCGCACCGGAGCCACCGGCAGCCGAAGTTGATGAGTCTGCTGAGCAGCCCGCTCCTCCCGCCGAAGTGGCTGCTGAGGCGGCCGAAATTGAAGCGCCGGTTGCCGAAACCGAAGAAACAGAGAAAGAAGTCATAACAAAACCGAAAATCCATACCCGTGCGCCGGCCGCCCGGGTGGTGGGCACCATCGAGCTCCCCGCTGAACAGACCGAGACCTCACCGGCGCGCCAGCGTTCCAAAAAAAGCACCAAAGCCGAACCAAAAGGTGTTGGGAAAACTGAAAAACCTGCCGTTGCCGCCGAGCCTCCGGCTGGGGGGGGCGGCCGGGGCCGCAAAAAAGGAAAACGCGGCGGCGGTGATGGTGATAATGATGAGCGTGCCGGCAAGGGCGCCAGGCGCGGCAAGAAGGGGGTGAAATTTACCCACTTTGAACCCGATTATCAGCCGCGCAGCACCAGGAGAGTGAAACGAGGCAAGGGGGCGGCGGTGAAAAAGAATGTGCCTTCCACCGTCGAGATGAAGGCCAGCAAGCGCAAAATCACTATCTTTGAAACCATGTCGGTGGGTGATCTGGCCGCCAACATGAAAATCAAATCAAATGAGGTAATCGCCAAACTTATGGGGTTGGGGGTGATGGCAACCGTTAACCAGGCGGTTGATGTGGACACAGCCACCCTGATCGCCGCTGATTTCGGATATGAAATTGAACAGGGCATCACCGAGGAGATCGGTGTGCAGATGCTGGAGGAGCGTGAAGAAGGAGGCAAGACCGAACCGCGATCACCGGTGGTGACGGTAATGGGCCATGTCGATCACGGCAAGACCTCGATTCTCGACGCCATCCGCAAGACTGATGTGGCGGCCGGTGAGGCGGGCGGCATCACCCAGCATATCGGCGCCTATCATGTCCGTTCCAAGGCCGGCGATGTCACCTTCGTGGATACCCCCGGCCATGCCGCTTTTACTGAAATGCGTTCGCGCGGCGCCCAGGTGACCGATCTCGTCATCCTGGTGGTGGCCGCGGATGACGGGGTGATGGATCAGACCCGCGAGGCGATCAATCATGCCCAGGCGGCGGGCGTGCCGATTCTGGTTGCGGTCAACAAAATAGATAAGGACAACGCCGATCCGGATCGGGTCAAGCGTGAACTGGCCGAGTTGGAGCTGATTCCGGAGGAGTGGGGCGGCCAGACCATCTATTGCGAGACCTCGGCCAAACAAAACGTCGGTATCGACGATCTCATGGAAAATATCCAGCTCATGTCTGAAATACTTGAACTTGGCGCCGACCGCACCCGCAAGGCCAAGGGGCGGGTGCTGGAGGCCAAGCTTGACAAGGGAAGAGGGCCGGTGGCCACCATTTTGGTGCAGGACGGCACCCTGAAAAGCGGCGAGAATTTCATCGCCGGCCAGCACAGCGGCAAGGTCCGGGCCATGCGTGATGACCGCAACAGGCCGGTCAAAGAGGCCGGCCCTTCGATGCCGGTGGAGGTACAGGGTCTTTCCGGCGTGCCTCAGGCCGGCGATGAGTTTATCGTGGTCACCGATGAGAAAATGGCTAAGAACGTGAGTCAGGCGCGAACCATGAAGGCGCGCGAGACCGAGCTTGTCGCCGGCAGTAAGATATCGCTGGATAACCTGTTCGAGGCCCTCAGCGAGGGCGATGTCATCGAGCTTCGCATCGTCATTCGCGCCGATGTGCAGGGAACTCTGGAGGCCTTTGCCAAGGCGGCGGCCGACCTGTCCACCGATGAGGTGAAGGTGCGTGTTCTGCACGAGGGAACCGGGGCCATCACCGACTCCGATATCTTGCTGGCCTCAGCGTCTGATGCCATTGTTATCGGGTTTAACGTGCGGCCTACCGGCAAGATAAAGGATCTGGCCGAGAAAGAGAGTGTCGATTTGCGCTCCTATGATGTCATCTACCATGCCATGGACGATATCAGAAACGCCATGCTGGGAATGCTGGCGCCGACCTTTGCCGAAGAGGTGATCGGCAGTGCCGAGATCCGCGATGTCTTCAGCGTTCCCAAGGTCGGCAAAATTGCCGGCTGCGCGGTCACCGAAGGGGTGATCAGGAGAAACGCCGGGGTTCGCGTGGTGCGCGATGGAGTGGTGGCCTACACCGGCAAAATCAGTTCACTGAAACGGTTCAAAGATGATGTCAGAGAGGTCTCTTCCGGCTATGAATGCGGTATCGGGGTGGAAAATTTCAATGACATCAAGGTGGGTGATCGTCTCGAGGCCTTTGTCATGCAGGAAGTTGAGGCAACCCTGGAATAGGGTTGACGGTCGATGACCCAATCCTGGCATCCGAAACAGGAACTGGCGAAGCTTGGGCTCGTTAAAAACAAGCCGCCGAAGCGGGCGACCCGGGTCGCCGACACCATCCGGGTGGAATTGGCATCGCTGCTGGTGAGCAAGGCCCGTGACCCAATGCTCAGAGAGGTATCGATCAGCAGGGTTGAGCTTTCCGATGATCTGCGTCATGCCAAAGTATATTTCACCACCCTGAGTGGGCGTGAGAACCTTGGCCGGGTGCGGGCCGGGCTTGACCGTGCCACCGGATTTCTGCGCAGCCAGCTGGCCGGTAGTCTGAATTTGCGGTTTACCCCTCAACTGAAGTTTCACTACGACGATAAGTACGAGAAAGTGGAAAAAATCGAACGGCTGCTCAATGAAATCGCCACTGAAAGCGAACCGCGCGATAATGATTCCTGAAGAGATCCTGCAAACATTCAGGGAGAAAACCCATTTTGTGGTAGCCACCCACATGCACCCTGATGGCGATGCCCTGGGGTCATTGCTCGGGCTTATCGAGATACTCAAACAGATGGACAAAAAGGTGTTCGGCCTGGTGGAAGAGCCGGTCCCTGATTTCTACCGGTTTTTCCCACAGAGCGCCCAGCTGAACACCAGCCGTGCCGATCTGCACGATTTTCTTCGTGCCGGCGGCTCTGATGCAGCGGCGGTGGCGCTTGATTGCGGGGAGATAGAGCGCTTGGGCAGCCTGCAGGTGGCGTTGGCGGCAATCAAACCGCTGGTGGTCATCGACCACCATCAGACCCACCAGAACTACGGCGACTACCGCTGGATCGAGCCTGCCTCGAGTTCAACCGGGGAGATGATTTACGAGGTATGCGAGGCGCTGGGGCAAACGCCAACGCTGCGCTGCGCCTTTGATCTCTACGTGGCAATTGTCTCTGATACCGGCTCCTTTCGCTACGAGTGCACCGGGGCGCGCACCCTGGAGATCGCCGCCAGGCTGGTGGGGGCGGGGGTCAACCCGCAGGAGGTGGCAAGCCATCTCTATGATAATTACAAGGTTGCCCGTCTCAAGTTGATGGAAATGGTGCTGGGTACCCTGCGGCTTCACGAGGAGAACAGTATCGCATTTATCCATGTAACCCGCGAGATGTTTGCCAAAAGCGGCGCCCTGGCCGAGGATGCGGAGGGGTTTATCGACTATCCGCGGGCGCTTGCCGGGGTGAAGGTATCCGCCTTTCTCAAGGAGATGCCTGATGATACGATCTCGGTAAGCCTGCGAGCAAAAGGGGCGTGCGATGTCTCCGAGGTCGCCAAACGGTTTGGCGGCGGCGGTCACCGCAATGCCGCCGGCTGCCGTTTCAACGGTATCGGGTTGGAGGACGTCCATAATCGCCTGCATCGTGCCATCAGCAGTGCTCTTCAGGGTGGCTAGGCTCGTTTTTGACGATGACGATCGGTGCACTTGAACCCGGTGTTCTGCTGGTGGATAAAGCGGCCGGCCGGACTTCGTTCAGTGTGGTCAGGGACCTGCGAAAGCTGACCGGTGTAAAAAAAATCGGCCATGCCGGTACCCTGGATCCCTTTGCCACCGGCCTGCTGGTCATGTGTCTGGGACGTCAGGCGACGCGGTTAAGCGGGGTGTTGATGGAGGGCAGTAAAGAGTATCATGCCACCATCACACTGGGCAGTGTCTCCACCACCCTCGACCCGGAAGGTGAGGTTTCCAGAACCTCCGGGTTTGAACCATTGCCTGCCGGACGTGTTACAGCGGTACTTACCGGCTTCACCGGCACGATTATGCAGAAACCGCCGCTCTATTCCGCACTCAAGCATAAGGGTCGGCCCCTGTACAAATATGCCCGACGCGGTGAACCGGTGGAAAAACCGCCGCGCCCGGTATCCATTGAGTCTCTGCAATGGCTCAATCCGCGGCCTGTAATTGGTGATGATGATCGCTCCCTGGTGCTGCGCGTTCGCTGCGGAAAAGGGACGTATATCAGAAGCCTGGCGGCTGATATTGGTGAAAAACTGGGCACCGGCGGTTATCTGGCGGCGCTGCGTCGGGAACGCAGTGGCCCGTTCTCGGTGAACGAAAGTGTGGCCACGGCCCGTTTACAGGCAGCTGACTCCATTGAAACGGTTCGGGCCGCGATGATCGGCTTGGCTGAGCTACGGAAAATCTTGCGTATTTCAGATAAAGTGGCTACACTACAAAATTCTTAGTGCTATGGCTGAAACCTAACGAGGTGGCGGCGGAGTAGTTGTTGGTTTTTTTCGGCGGCGTGGTGGCAAGAGGCGGCGATAATGTTGACCCTGCCAGGCAGAGAAACGGATATATATGGAAGGTTTGTAATTTTTGATAGGATTTTTGCAAGCAGAACAGCGAAGGAGGTTCGCGGTGGCACAGTCAGCGGCGAGAAAAAACGAGGTTATTGAAAAGTTCAAGATTCATTCATCCGATACTGGTTCCTCGGAGGTGCAGATTGCCCTTCTGACCGACCGGATTACCTATTTGACCGAGCATTTCAAGGTTCACACCAAGGATCATCATTCCCGCCAGGGCTTGCTCAAGCTGGTGGGGCAGCGGCGCAGCCTGCTTGATTATCTCAAGAAGAAAGATATTGGCAAGTACCGCAGTCTGATCAAGGAACTGGGCATTCGGAAATAGTTCCTTTCTCCCTTATGGGCCGATGAGGCCTATACGTTCCGGAAGACGCCGGCATGCGCAAACGAGCAGGAAAATTTTTTCCGGCCGCGATTCCGTCTGCCGACGCCCCCTCTTTTCCGTGTGATCAAGATTGTATCACACGGTGATGTGAAGCGTAGTTTAGATCAGCAAAAGCATAACAATCCTAACTTAATAAAGTGTTTATTAATTTATGATCGGCATGGGGCCGATCGTGTATCGGCGGCATCATTGTGATGCCGCGTTTATGGAGTGACAATGATTAACAGTGTAGAAGCGATTATTGGACAGCAGTCCATCTCAATTGAAACCGGCAAACTGGCCAAACAGGCGTCAGGATCGGTTCTGATTCGTTCGGGTGAAACGGTGGTTTTGGTTACCGCGGTTGGTGAAAAGGTACATCGCCCGGAGCTGGGATTTCTTCCCCTTACCATTGAGTATCAGGAAAAACTTGCCTCGGTGGGCAAAATTCCGGGCAACTATTTTCGCCGTGAAATTGGCCGGCCCAGCGAGCAGGAAGTGCTTACCTGCCGAATTATCGACCGGCCGCTGCGTCCCCTGTTTGCCCCGGGCTACCGGGCGGAAACTCAGGTAATTGCCTCGGTACTTTCAGCCGACCAGCACCACCCGCCCGACATTCTCGCCCTGACCGGGGCCAGTTGTGCCCTGAGTTTATCCGATATTCCCTTTGCCGGGCCGGTGGCCGGTGGACGGGTTGGGTGTATTGATGGAGAATTTATTATCAATCCGACCTTCCCGCAGCTTGAACGCTCAACCATGGATATCGTTGTTGCCTGCACCAAGAATGCCATCGTCATGGTGGAGGGCCAGGCGGACGAGCTTGGCGAGCAGCAGGTGCTCGATGCGATTTTCTTCGGGTTCGAACAGTTGCAACCCCTGATCGATCTGCAGGAGAAGTTGCAGGCGGTCAGTGGCAAGCCCAAACGGGAAGTCGATGAAGTGGTGGTTGATGAGGATTTGCGGCAACAGGTGTATGAATTTGCCAAAGGTTCGCTTGAGCAGATTATCACCACCGCCGACAAACTTGAGCGGGGCCTCGCATATGACGCCTTAAAAACCAATGTTCGTGAAACATTTGACCCCGAATCTGAACGTGGCGATGAACTCGATGAATTGTTGAGCGGATTGCGCAAACAGATGATGCGGGCCAGAATTGCCGGCTCAGGCCAGCGCATCGACGGCAGGGAACTGGATCAGGTCCGTCCCATCAGTTGCGAGGCAGGGTATCTGCCCCGCACCCATGGCTCGGCCCTGTTTACCCGGGGTGAGACCCAGGCCCTGGTGACCGCTACCCTGGGCAGTGAGCGCGATCAGCAGCGCATTGAAACCCTGGGCGGCGAGGAGAATAAACGGTTTATGCTGCACTATAATTTCCCGCCGTTCTGCGTGGGTGAGGTGCGGCGGCTCAGCGGCCCGTCCCGCCGTGATATCGGCCATGGCACCCTGGCCCGGCGCGGTATTGAACCGGTACTTCCCGATGATGACAGCTTTCCCTATTCCATTCGGGTGGTGTCCGAGGTGCTCGAATCAAACGGCTCCTCATCCATGGCCACGGTGTGCGGCGGCAGTATGGCGCTGATGGATGCCGGCGTACCCATCAAGACGCCGGTGGCCGGTATTGCCATGGGGCTGATCAAGGAAGATGATCAGGTGGCGGTTCTCTCAGATATTCTCGGTGATGAGGACCACCTGGGCGATATGGACTTCAAGGTAGTGGGTACTGGGGCGGGAGTCACCTCTCTGCAGATGGATATCAAGATCGAAGGGGTCGATAAAGGTATCATGGGCAGGGCTCTGGAGCAGGCAAAGGCGGGTCGCCTGCATATTCTGGCGGAGATGAACAAATCCATTGCCGAAGCACGTGCCGAGATCTCTTCATACGCGCCAAAATATCATGTCCACAAGATCAACCCCGATAAGATTCGCGACATCATCGGTCCGGGCGGCAAGATCATCAAGGAGCTTTCCGCTGAGTATGACGCCAAGATAGAGGTTGAGGACAGCGGTCTGGTGAAGATTTTCACCGGCAACGGCTCCAATTTTGACGGACTGTTGGCCCGGATCAAGGAACTTACCGCCGAACCCGAGGTGGGTGCCGTATATCAGGGAGTGGTGAAAACAATCAAGGATTTCGGGGCCTTCGTGGAGATCATGCCAGGCACCGATGGGCTGGTGCACATTTCCGAGCTGGACAAAAGCCGGGTCGGCAAGGTCACCGATATCGTCCAGGAAGGTGATGAGATCGAGGTAAAGGTTCTTGAGATCGACAGCCGCGGCAGGATCCGGCTGAGCCGCAAGGCGCTGCTTTAGGTTATTGTTAAGCCGGGTCTCTTTTTTGGGGACGAGCCTTTTCTGAGTGGACAAAGCATGGGTGATTCCCCGAAGATATTCATTACCCGAATAGAGGCCGGCAGCGACTTCCCACCACTGCCGGCCTACAAGACCGATGGCTCCGCCGGTCTCGACGTGGCCGCGGCGCTGCCTCACGAGTTTCTGTTGCGCCCGCTGCAGCGCTACCTCGTTCCCACCGGTTTCGCCGTGGCCATCGAGCCTGGATTTGAGATTCAGGTTCGGCCGCGTTCCGGGCTGGCGGTCAAGCACGGCATCACCCTGGTCAACGCACCGGGAACCATCGATGCCGATTATCGTGGTGAGGTTAAGATTGCTTTGATCAATCTCGGCGACGAACCGTATCTGATCAGGCCGGGTGATCGGATTGCCCAATTGGTGGTGGCGCCGGTTGCCAGGGCAAGGCTGCATCTCGTTGACAGCCTCGATGAAACGAGGCGGGGCCGGGGCGGGTTTGGTCATACCGGTATGCGTTGATGCGATTTTCGGTACTAGGCAGCGGCAGCAGGGGCAACGCTGTTTTCGTTGAGGCCTCAGAAACGGCGATTCTCATCGACTGCGGATTTTCCGGACGCGAAATCAGCACGCGGCTGGAGTCAATCGGGGTGGGTATGGATGATTTGAACGCCATCTTCATCACCCATGAGCATCACGACCACACAAGCGGCGCGGGAGTTGTTTCCAGGCGCTGCCGCATACCGCTGTTTGCCAACCGGCAGACGTATGAAAACGGCGGCAAACGACTGCATAAGCCCCATCAACACCGTGAGTTCGACACGGGTGAGTCGATTGTCTTTCGTGATCTTATCATCCGGTCGTTTTCCCTCTCCCACGACGCCGCCGATCCGGTCGGGTTTATCGTCAGTGACGGGGATGTTTCCCTGGGTGTCTGTACCGATACCGGTATCATTTCCAAGCTTCTCAGACATCGATTACAGGGTTGCAACGGACTTATCCTGGAGTTCAATCACGATGCCTGGATGCTGCAAAGCGGCCCCTATCCCTTACCCCTCAAGCAGCGTGTGCAATCCAACAAGGGCCATCTCGCCAACCATGACGGCGCCGCCCTGCTTGAGGCGTTGATCCATCCGCGCTTGCAATGGGTGGTTGCTGCTCATCTGAGCGAAATCAACAATGTGCCGGATCTCGTTCATCAGGCAACCAGTTCCATTTTTAATGATCAGTCCACCGATGCACGATTCCGCGTATCCGGGCAACACCGCCCCACCGAAGTATTCAAGCTGCATAACCGCTGACAAGATCTCCCGCCACGGTTGGAAATATCATCTTTTCCCGTTAAAAGGACGCAGAGATACTGGGCACGCAGGTCAGCACGGTACGGCTGTCTCATTTCCCTATAAATGGGAATGACATAGTCGCCGGTGGACCTTATTAGGTAATGATCCCGAGGGAAAAGAAATGAATCGTTTCATGATTATCGGCGGCATGGCCTGCTTCTGGCTGTTTTCACCCGAAGCGCTCACTCTCATCGGCGTCAGCGCCGGAAGAGGCGGGTATCCAGCTGTATCAGCTCTGCTCGGATGGGCGCTGATTATCGCCGTTTGCCTCTCTATCATGATTGTTTCGTCGCGGCTGACAGCGGCTGGCGGGGAAGACTCCGCCCGCTTCGGCGGCGATGAACCATTGCTGCTCAGGGTGCTGCTCTTTGCCGGCATCTACGGGGTTGCCATCCTTGCCTCCACCGGTATGCTGGTGACGGCCGGGTTCGCCTTCAACGAGATATTTTTCTACCGCTTTCCCAACTTCGGCTTTGCCGCGTTACTCCTCGCCGGTGTCGTTGTCCTGCAGCAGGCCCCGGAACGTGTTCAATATACCATTCAGTATGGGGCGACCTTGACCTGCGCCGTTGGCCTTCTGGTGCTCATCGTGGCGGGGCTGATGGGAGAGAGACCGGTTGTGGAATCACTACAATCACCAAGCGGTCACGGAGTGCTCCCCTATGTAACTCTGGTGGTGGTATTTCTGGGTTTTGACCAGATTGCTCTTCAGGCCGATGAAGGTGATGGCTGGCCGCTTCTTCCCGTAGTGTTTGTGGGTTCCTCGATGGTGCTGGCGATATGGCTGCTGCTCAGCATTCAGTATGTGAATGGTGATCGCCTTGCCGACACCTCAATCCCCTATCTGATTGCCGCCCGTGAAATACTGGGGCAAGCGGGCCGCTCCATAATGGGGTTAATCGTCATCGCCGGCGCCTTCGCCGCCTCGCACGGCCTTTTTATTCTTGCCCGCATCTATCTTACCGCTCGTTATCCATCCGCCCGCACGCCAGTGGTGCGGCGGGGTCTGCCATTGATTATGGGGTTGGTCATCGGCCTGTTGATGGTAATGGGGCTGGCCGGCTCCGCCAACCTGGAGACATATATTCGAGGCACCGTGCTGATCTGGCTGAGCGGTGCGGCGCTGGCTGTTTTGAGAGGCGTGAGATTTCTTAATCAAGGTAATAGTGTCATCTCAGTTGCCGGCTACGTGGGAGGGGCGCTGATGCTGGTAAGCGTGTTTTTTATGGCGTCTCACGCCTCTCAGCCATATCTTATGGGGTACTATATGGGTGTGATTTTTGTTATTTCAGCTTTCTGCATAACCTTACTTGAGGTGATGCGGAAAAAAAGCGCATCATGAGATGCATACCATACATGAAAACCCCTAACTAGAGGAAAACCATGAGAATACTGATAGCGGCACTTATTATAGCGTTGGTGGGAGCGTTTTCGCCGGTTCTGGCGGCCGATGTTCCCATTATGACCAAAGAGGAACTAAACGAAAAATTGGATTCCGCCGATGTGGTGGTAATCGATGTTCGCCAGGGGCGGGACTGGAGCTCCAGCGAATTTAAAATCAAAGGAGCGGTACGGGGTGAGAACGGTGGAATCGATTCACTGATGGCATCACTTGACAAGAGCAAGACCTATGTTCTCTATTGTTCCTGACCCAATGAGTATACCAGTGCCCGGGCGGCACAAAAGATGATGGATCAGGGTTTTACCAATGTGTATGCCCTGCAGGGTGGCTGGCGCGACTGGTTTCGAGCCCAATACCCCACTGAAGAGAAATCGTAACCGATGAGCTGATAACCCGTATTCTCCAAGACGTTGTTCACAAGAGCGGCGCCGCACCAGCGGCGCCGCTCTTGTGCTTTGCGGGGTAGTGATAGTATACTATGATCAAAACGGGCCCGGAGCATCGCCAGGATGTTTCGCTTCATCTGCCCCTCTTATTACATTCCCGGCCAGCAGGACTGGGACGCATTCTAATGATGCGGTAGCGTTGCAACGAGTCATTCATGGCAGAAAAAACACTTCCTGAAAACATCGCTCCCGGCACAATCTGTGTGCACAGCGGCACCTTTCATGACGGCGTCACCGGCGGGGTCAACAGCCCCATCTTCACTTCCTCTTCCTATGAGTATCTGGATCGTGAGGATACCTGTTATCCACGCTATTTCAACACCCCGAATCAGGAAGTGGTGGTGGCCAAACTGAGTAATCTGGAACACGCCGAGGCCGGAGTGCTGTTCAGTTCGGGAATGGCCGCAATCAGCACCACGATACTCTCTTTTGCCGGCCGAGGCGACCACGTGGTGCTGCTGGATGAACTGTATGGCGGAACGCACGCCTTTGTCACCGACTGCTTCGATCGTCTGGGAATCGGCTACACCTTCGTAAAAACCTCGGTGGACGCGGTGGCACGGGCAATCACCGCCGAGACCAGGGTGATCGTCATCGAATCTCCCACTAATCCCTTGATGAACATCATCGATATCGAGGCGGTGGCCGGGCTCGGCATCGCCCACGGCATCGTTACCGTCATGGATAACACCTTCGCCACTCCCATCAATCAGAAACCCCTGGCCCTGGGAATCGATGTGGTGGTGCACTCCGGCACCAAATATCTGGGGGGACATAGTGATCTCTGTTGCGGGGTGGCGCTTGGTTCACGCGAACACACCCAGACAATACTCGCTATGGCCCGCCATCTGGGCGGCAGCCTCAATGGTATCACCTGCTATCTGCTGGAGCGCAGCCTGAAAACCCTGGCGCTGCGGGTTGAGCGCCACTGCCTCAATGCCCGGCGCATTGGCGCGGAACTCGCCGCCCATGATGCGGTCCGACGGGTTTATTACCCCGGCCTGCCCGGATGCAGTGGGTATGAAACGGCGCTGAAGCAGATGAAGGGGTTTGGCGGGATGCTTTCCTTTGAGTTGGCGAATGGTGGGGTAGGCCCGGATGCGTTTCTCAAGCGTCTGCGATTGGTTCGTCCAGCCGTGAGCCTGGGTGGGGTGGAAAGTCTGATCTGTGCGCCGGCGCATACCTCCCATGCGAAATTGTCTGCCACGGAACGCCACAGACTGGGCATCACTGATGGACTGTTGCGCCTCTCAGTGGGGATTGAAGAGGTTGACGATATCCTGGCCGATTTGGATCAGGCACTAAGTACCCTGTAATGCTTTCAATATCGCCTATAGCTTGCTCTTTTCATGTTCTATGCTTCGCTATTCTTTCAGTCACAGAGCGCTGCTATGCTCCCTCGGTCGTGCTATCCGTACCTAAAACAAAAATAGCGGCGCTCTATTGCGACATTTCAAACTTTACATGGTGCTAAGATAATGATTGATTTTGTCGCCACCATCGTCTTTTTCTTCGCGGTGATCGATCTCAAAGGCACTGTTGCTCTTTTTATTTTTGCAACCAGAAATGATGCATTACTGACCGCAGGCATTGATAGGGATTAGAAGTTATTTCGGCCTCGGATGACCACCACCGTTGATGGTGATAAACCGATCAAGCAACTGCTGCTGATTAAGACCTTGTCGCCAAAAAAGCATGATAATGCATACCAGTGCCCGCAAATCCCAACCCGTGGTTATTATCGGTGCCGGCATGGCGGGTTTGAGCGCCGCCTACAACCTCAAGCAGCAGGGCATCGAGGCACTGGTGCTGGAGGCCTCAGGCCGGGTCGGCGGCCGGATGACATCAGATGTACTGAGTGGTCACATCGTTGATCGGGGTGCTCAATTCATATCCTCTGAATATCCGCTGATAGTTGATCTGTTCTCACGGCTTCGCATCGGTTCCGGAGAACTTCGCACTACCGCGCCCCGCGCTGCGATAGTGCGGGGCGATACACCCCGTGTTGTTCGCTTTGATCGACCATTGAGCATGCGCAAACTCATCAACCTGTCTGTTCTCCTCACATACTGGCGCACCATGCGTGAGCGCCTGGAAAATCTGCCGGCACGATCACCGAGCGATCTCAGCCAGTGGGTTGATTTTGACACCGAAACCCTCGATTCCTGGTGCACTCGTGAGGTTGATCAGTCCATCATTGACTATATTTATGAGCCATTGCTGCAGGGGCGTTACTTTCAAACACCGGACAAGACCTCACGTGTTATTGGTGCCGTTCTGGAATTACTGGTTCTGCGCGAGGCAAAGATGTTATCACTGTCACATGGTCTTGGTTCATTTCCCGAGATGCTTGCCGCTCAACTGGATGTTTCGCTCAATACGCCGGTACAGGCTATTGAGGTGACAGATAAAAGAGTTCATATTGAAACCTCCGGTCGTACCATCAATGCCGGTCAGGTTATTTGCGCGACCCCGGCGCCGGTGGCCAGGAGGCTGATTGCGCAGCCGTCCAGCAGGCAGCAGGAGTGGATTCTCTCCACCCAGTACAGCTCAAGCATCGTCGTCTCCTGCATCACCACCGCTGATTTCAGGCTGCCGCGACGATTGCGGCGGGTGTATGGGGTCTTGATTCCCGCTCGGGAGCGGGGTGCGGTGGCGGCGATCAGCATTGAACGCAACAAAAGAAAACCCGCCAAAGGGGTTGTCGGCCAGGCCGTCAATCTGCTCTTTTCACACGAGGCCGCACTGCATCTTCAGCAGGGTGATGATGATGAGGTGGTCGCCTCGGCAATGGCCTCCGTTAATGACTATCTGCCGACTCTCTCGTCTCAGCTGGACACATACCGGGTCTATCGCTGGCCCATGGCGGTACCGTTGACTCCGCTGGGACGGGCCGTGGAATTGCAGGCCTACCGCAAACACTGCAAGAAACACGTTTCGCCGATTATCCTGGCAGGCGACTATCTCAGCATGCCCAACGGAGAGGGGGCGGTGGAGTCGGGGATGTGGGCGGCACGACTGGCCGCTGCCCGGGCCGTGTAATCCATTGTAGCGATGACCACTATTGATTTTTTTCAGGATTCTGGTTGTCCTGATGTCCGGCATATCATCGACCCGGTCTTACGGGCCCGGGAGAACTACGCCGGTGAATCTGCGGGCGATGAGTGATTTTACGACTTTGCTGCAGCAGGTTCGTGACTGCACCCTCTGTGAGCCGGATCTTCCTCTGGGCGCCCGGCCGGTGTTGCGGATCGACTCGCGGGCGGCAATTCTCATTGCCGGTCAGGCGCCGGGCAGAAAGGTTCATGACACCGGTATCCCGTTTAATGATCCCAGTGGCGAGAGGCTGCGCCTCTGGCTGGGGGTTTCTCGCGATTGTTTCTACGATGCGGCTATTTTTGCCCTTGTCCCCATGGGGTTCTGCTATCCGGGCACCGGCCCCTCGGGAGATCTGCCGCCGCCGCCCCAATGTGCCCTGACGTGGCGGCAGATGCTGCTTGCCCGGCTGCCGCGTCTTGAGTTGACCGTGGCCCTGGGAAAACATGCACTGAGTTATCATTGTGGGCGCCCATCTCACTCGGTGACCCAGATAGTAAAGGCATGGCGTGAATACTGGCCGTCGCTGGTACCGATGGCGCATCCCAGCCCGCGCAACAATCTCTGGCTCAAACAGAACCCCTGGTTCGAGCAGGAACTGGTACCGGCCCTGCGGAGCCGGGTTGCGGAAATTATCGACCGGAACAAAAAGATGGTGGACAAGTAACGCAACACTGAAACTGGGATCTACCGCCATTATCGTGAAAGCGGATAACCAGTAATGCTTATTGGTTCTGAATGGCGAATCAAAATCCGCATAACTGACTGAGCTGTTTTTACAAGCTCCGAAAACAGATGAAACAAGATCAAACTCCTCTTTCCATGAAGACACTTTTTCAGCCGGAAAATGAAGCCGAGGCCTATGCGGTCAGGGCAATGCTCGCCGAACAGGGTATTGGTGCGGTTATTCACTCATTTCACGATTCCGCCTTTGACGGGCTGTTCCAGAGCCAGTATGGATGGGGGGCCGTCAAGGTGGCGGAGGGTGATCTGCAAAAGGCCACGGAACTTCTTGCCGAGTGGCGGGATGCGGCGCCGGAGATAGTGCCCGGCGACTCCGGTGAACAAGCAGATCCAGATGATAGATAAGCGGCGCGGTTCCACCGGATCCCCGGACCACCCACAGGGTAGTCTAGCGCAACAGGAGGTATACGAAGAGCCCGCTGACGGCCAGCCAGATATTGGTAATGTTGGAAACGGTGATATTGAGCATTGCCGCGGTCACCGAATTGCGGCCAAGCAATGACAGGCAGGACTTGAATTCCGGCCAGCTGGTCAGCGTTGCCAGCACGAAAAAGCCGATCACCCCTTTCGGGGTTTTTGAGTGTTCCGCGGTAAAGTCGACAATCGGATCAAGCAGATAGCCGGCGCCGATGAGCAGGATTATAGCCGGCAACAACCATTTGCCCGCATCTTTGTGGACATCCTCGGGCTGATCCGGCACGGTTTCCGTGGGCCTTAACACAAACAATGCGATGGTGGCGATCAGGGCCACGGCCAGCCACCAGGGATACAGTGTTTGCGGCAGGGCATAGAAACCGCCCGCCAGCAATGCGGTGGAACCGATGGCCAGCACACTGTAGAACGGCGAGCATTTCATCAGGGCAACCACCGAGCCGGTGAGCAGCGCCGCAACCAGCATCAGCAGGGGGTTCATGAAATTGGAGCCCAGCGGCGTCGAGGCGGCGAACAAGATATCGCCCACCGCCAATCCCACGATCAAACAGAGCGCTTCCGGGCCGTTGGTGATAAAGCCGGTGATGGTGCCGATTCCTTTTTTATTTTTCAGGGCCTCGATGATTACCTCGATACAGAACCCGATGAGCGTCATCTCCACGATAATGGCGATGGCGCCGAGAATGGAAAAAAAGAGCGTTCCGCCAAAGAGCAGACTGCTGCCGCAAAAAAATAAGATAACCAGGACCGCGATCACCAGATCAATGGTGCCGACGGAATTGATCAGCAGTCGGGTCATCGTGGCTCCCCACGTATCTCGGTTACAATGCGCCGCGCCATGCCCATCACTGGCCGAGGAGATGAAGGCGGGTGTTTTGACGAGTTCACCATGGTATTGTGTTTTTGTGGGCTCATTCCTATAATGGTTGCGCGGTAAAGAAAGTTATGTGTGCGTATTTGCGCCAATTGTACTATTAGCTGAGGCGGCGTGTAAAAGTAGTTATGGACATAGGGCGGGTAGGGGCTAAGGCCACGGCCGCGGACAACGCTACCATGGTGTCCATCGGGTCTGCTGTCAATACGAACGACTAAGCTCGATTAACTGCTCAAAAGTCAAAACGATCCCCAATGATGTAGGGGGAAGTTTGATGAAATCTTATGAAGTTGAACTTGCAGCGAAAGATGGCTAAGTAAAAACACAGCTATACTAGGAGTGGTGGTCATTTTGACCTCGCAGGCGTACAGGTGGTACGTCGAGAAGTCAAAATGATCCCACGACGACGTAGAGCGAAGTTTTGACGACGCCATCAAGTTTTACAACGCAATCAATATTACCAGGTGATGCTATGTTTATAGCCGACTACATGACCTCCGAGGTGGTCACCATCTCCCCGGATATGTCGGTTTCCCAGGCGAGAAAGCTGTTGGACAACCACCATTTTCGCCATTTGCCGGTGGTTGATGAACAGAAACGGCTGATTGGCATGGTGTCGGATCGTGACCTGCGCTCGGCGTATCCTTCCAGCATATTGGATGATGAGCGGAGGCGGGAGGCAATGGGTTTGGTTGATACCGCGATGGTACGCGATATTATGTCGCACCCCTGTTCATGTCTGGGCAAAGATGCAACCTTAGATGATGCATTGATGGTTTTTGACCGCGATAAGGTCGGTGCCCTGCCGGTTGTTGCCGATGATGACGTGGTGGTGGGGATGTTCTCCATACGCGATCTGACCGCCGCCTACAAGAGACTCTTTGGTGCAGCCGAGAAAGGCTCGGCGCTGATTGCCATCCTCGATGATTCAAAATCCACCAAATCCATGAGCCGTGTTGCCGCCCTGATGGATGAGAACGCGATTCAGTGCACGCGTATTATCCGGATCAATTATGAAAGCGGTTTTCCCCGCATTTATCTGCGCGTCAACACCGGGAACGTCGAGCGCGTCCATACCCTGCTTCAGGACAGCGGTTTCAGCCTGCTGCATCCCTGAATGGTCGTGCCCGCATCGGATACACATCTCCCTCGACCAGCCGATGCTCCCGGCTGTCGCCGCTGCGGCATCTGCTGTATCAAGGGCGGGCCGGTGCTTCACGGCGAAGACAGATGGCTGGTTAAAAGCGGGTTGCTGCCGCCGGCGGCGCTGGTCACCATCCGTATCGGTGAGCTGGTGCACCAGCCGCTCACCGACACGGTTGTTCCCACCACTCATGAAATGCTCAAGATAAGCGGCGTGAAAGGCGGCTGGCAGTGCCGTTTTTATCGTGCCGATGAGGGCGGCTGCACCATCTATGAGCATCGCCCCTCAGCCTGCCGGGCCATGAAATGCTGGGATATCACCGAGATCTCGGCACTTATGGGCACGGATCTGCTCACCAGATTCGAGCTGATTGAAAAAACCCACCCGATGTATGGGTATGTACAGGAACATGAACAGCGATTTCCCTGCCCCGATCTTATCGATCTGCAATCGAGGGGGATAAGCAGTCACCGGCAGGCCCTTGAAAAACTGATCAACGATGAGCTTGGTTTTCGCGGCGAGATTATCGCAAAGCATAAACTCAGCCTTGGCGAAGAGCTCTTTTATTTCGGCCGTCCCCTGTTTCACCTACTCAGCGGGATCGGCATCAACCTCCGCGAGATTGACAACAGGCTGGTAATCAATAGTTAGGTGGCTGGTGCCACCCTCTTGACGAAACCATCATAGTTGGGTGCCGTTAATACCAATGGTGATCTGCTCCACCGGTACCGATGCG
Source organism: Desulfofustis sp. PB-SRB1 (assembly GCA_016722945.1). Taxonomy (GTDB): domain Bacteria; phylum Desulfobacterota; class Desulfobulbia; order Desulfobulbales; family Desulfocapsaceae; genus PB-SRB1. The sequence continues at coordinate 382,278 of JAEQMT010000010.1, forward strand.
GCGGCCCGGTTCATCGCCTGATCCACAATGCTGGTCATTGCCGAACAGCAGGGCACTTCCATGATCAGCACGGTTATTGATCTGAGGGTGTTGGCGGCGATGATCTCAGCCAGCCGCTGGACGTAGAACGATCCATCATCAAATTTCGGACAGCCCATGAGCAGTACCCGGTCGCCCAGATAACGGGCGTGAAAATCGGCGACGGCGGCAAGGCAGCAATCCGCGGCCAGCACGATATCCGCGTCTTTCAGAAAAGGAGCGTTGGGCGACACCAGGCGGAGTTGGATGGGCCAGTGATTAAGCGGTGAGCCGGCTTGCAAAGCTGGTACCCCTCGCACCTGGCCGGTATTTAACCCGCCGGCGGGGACGATCTGCCTGATGGTGGTGGTGGACGGGCAGCGGCCTACGGCCGGTGCTGTGTCATTTTCGGGATGGCCTGCTTTTTGCTGAGCGAGATATCGTTCCACCGCCTCTTCATCAAACTCATCGGCCTCCCGCTCGATGATGGTGAGCGCCCCGGTGGGACAGGCCCCCAGACAGGCGCCCAGCCCGTCGCAGAGATTATCAGCAGCCAGCCGCGCCTTGCCGTCAACGATCCGCAGGGATCCTTCGGCACAATCGGGTACGCACTGGCCGCACCCATCGCATAATTCTTCGTCTATTTTTAGTATCTTACGCATCCGTTTCATGGCGTTTCCCAGTTGTAGTGTTTTTCTTGGGAGGTGCGGCCCGCGCCGCTATATACAAGGTGGTGCAGTTGCCTTCGAAAAATGGGGTTGCCGCCCTGCCGCCATGGCGGCTGAGTATCGTGAATCCGGCGTCTGCGAGCAGGTTGAACCAGGTTTGTGGTGAGAAGGCGGCAAGCGTCTGCTGCTGGTGATAATTGATGTTCTGTTCAGGGGCCTTGGTGTATCTGAGCTTGTAGCGTTCCGTATAGAGTAGATCCGGCTGGGCGGGGCGGTAGGTGCGGATGACTTCTTTGACCAGCTTGCCGCCGTCACCCATATCATGCACGCTTGCCTGAAAAAACCCCGTCTCCGGATTGTGCAAGAGTAGCCGGTCTGGGACAAAAAGCTGTAGGAGCAGCAGGGCCGGCCCTGTCAGTATCTTGTAAACCTGTGATAAACACAAACCGATCTGCTCTTTGGTGACTAACAAATTAAGGGTATTGCAGCCGATAATAGCCGCCTCAAAAGAGCGGGTAAAGCCCAACGCCCGCATGTCCATGGCTACCACGGTGGAGGGGCGGTGACGGGGATGGGCAAGCATTGGGCGGCAGATATCGACTCCCACCACAGTGAGTTCTTTTGCAACCAGATGCGAGCTGATTCTGCCGGTGCCGCAGCCGAGTTCGAGGACGTGGCGGCAGCCGTTGAAGCGGAGCTGATCGTAAAAATAGCAGACGTCGCTGGTGTCGGCGGACGAGCAGAGGTCATAGTATAGAGGGGCCAGGTGCTCCGGTAGGGGAGAAAAGTACTCCCTCGGCTCATCTTCATAGCCATGGGAGTCTTCGGAGCGGGTGGCGTCCATCGACGCGGCGGCGGTGCGGGAGGCGCTCTGTCGATATGTGCCGTCAGGCTGCCTGCTGCGCCGCGTAGGCCGACGCGGCGCATTCGTTTTTGCCGAGATCGAGGATTTCCGCCTCTTCGTCGTCAACCTGTTCGATATTGGCGTTCACCCGTCTGATCTTGGCGTATTCAGGGGGCTGCTCGCGCATGTTCTGTTTGATGAAGGCGAGAAAATCCTCACCATTGTCGATCTGATAGATACTCTGATTGGCGCGCCGTATATTTTCCAGCGAGTCGGCGAAACTGAGCTGCTCATTGGCCTCGTCCCAGCCGATAAAATGGCCCGGCAGGATGATGATGGAGCCATCGTAGTCGCCGATGTTTCTGATCGTCTCAAACAGGGTGTCGGACCATTCATCAACCATGCCGCCGAGATCCGGCCGGCCGATGGATTTAATGAAGATGATGTCGCCGGTGATCAGATAACGCTCATCGATCAGATACATGGTTGAGCCGGGGGTATGACCCGGGGAACAGACAACCGTAACCTGTGGAGCGCCATCGCCAAAACCGATATCCTGCTTGTCGGCTACGGCAACGTACTCGAATTGGGCCCCGGAAAAGTCGTCTTTATTGGCGTACAATGAGGCGCCGGTCTGCTCGGCGATCATCCTGCTGCCGGCGATATAGTCGGCCTGCAGATGGGTTTCCGCCGTGGCTGTAATGGTGCACCCCTGGTCACGGGCAAAATCCAGGTAAAAATCGAGGTTTCGGGTAGGGTCAAAGAGCATCATCGAATTCTGGTAGATCAGACCGTAACTGCACGAGCCCTTACCCGGTCTGATGAACTGGTAGAGCTGGTAGCCGTCGTCGCCATGCAGCAGGGTCGGCACCAGCAGGTTACCCCACGATTTGATACCGCCGGCCAGGTAGCCCACATCGGTGAACCCGTGCTTCTCCAGAATTTCGGCGACAAACTGGGCGGAGCCCTCCTTGGCGCAGACAATTCGAATGGCCTGATCTTTGGCCGGCATCCTGGCAATGCATTGGTCTTCGATCTCCATGAAATCGAAGTAGGAGACGTTCAGCATCGTGATCGGGTGCGGTCCTTCCACCTTGAAACGGCCGAAATCCTTGCTGTTTCGCACGTCCAGCAGGACAAAATCTGCCTGGTCGGCCACCCATCGGTACAATTTATCCGCCTCGAACTTAAAAATAGCCATCATGTTTCTCCATAGGTACATGTAATCAACTACTTACATTACGACCGCCGTCGGGACTGTCAAGCTCGCTGGCCCGCCGGGTTGCACTACATACGCAGGATAGAGGCCTCTTTCGGGCTCAGGGCGAAACACTCCAGGGAGAACAGCCAGTAGTGCCCCGGATGTTCCGCGATAGCCTCGGCGGTGTCATCGGAGAGCCAGTGACTGTCGTCAACCAGGTTATAAAACGCCGAGTCGATGCCGATAAAGCCGTCCAGAAAGTGGGCGATGATATGCAGCACCTTGCTGGGATACCCCTGATCGATGCGGCTGAGCTCGATGCAGCTATGATACCCGGTATCACCCAGCTCTTCGATGAATCCCGCCAGGATCTGTTTGTTTTGAGCCACCGAATCGGCAAGGGCGGCGCTGAACCCATCCTCACTTCCGCATCTGGTGCGCTCGTCCTGAAAGCTGATTTTATCGTAACGCACCAGCGGGGTTGAGTCGAAAAAACGGCTCACTTGAGAGCGCGCCTCTTCTGCGTTGGCGCCGTTTGCAAGTACCACGTGACGGGCGAGGATTTTCATAAGCGGCGGTCTCAGATTGTTTAAGAGGTTGTCGGGTTATCGGCCAGAACCGCCGCACCGATACGTTTGCCCAGCTCGACGCAGCCGGCCAGATCATCGTGGGTTGGGACGAATTTAACGCGGATACCCTCATCGATGATATCGAGTTTCATCTCGCTCATCGCCTCGTTCAGCATCTTTACCGATTCGCCGCTCCACCCGTAGGAACCGAAGGCGGCGCCGATCTTGTTCTGCGGTTTCAATCCCCGCATATAGGAGAGAAAACCCGCCATATAGGGCAACAACCCGTTGTTGAGGGTAGAACTGCCCAGCACCAGGGCCCTCGCGGTGAGCACCCTGGTCATGATATCGGAGTGGTGGTTCACCTTCAGATTGATCAGATCCACCGGTACCCCGCACGATTCGATGCCCGAGGCAACCGCCTTTGCCATGGCCTCGGTGGAGCGCCACATGGTCTCGTAGATGACCAGGGCCCGTTGCTCGCTCTCATGGCTGCTCCACGACTCATAGCTGGCAATGATCTTGTCGATATGAGAGCGCCAGATAACCCCGTGATCCGGGGCCACCATCTTGATGTCCAGATCCATCTGCTGTATCTGGGCAAGGAGTTTTTTCACCAATGGGGAATAGAGATAGAGGATATTGGCGTAATACTTCGCCGCCTGGGTCATGACCCGGCCAAGATCCACCTGATCGTCGAATCGCTCACTGGTCGCCAGGTGCTGGCCAAAGGCGTCGCTGGTGAAGAGGATCCCGTCTTCCTTGCAGAAGGTGAACATGGAGTCGGGCCAGTGCAGCATGCGTGTTTCGATAAAGCTCAAGGTGCGCTCGCCCAGTGATATTTCATCGCCGGTTTTGACCACCTCGTAGGGCCAGTCGGTATGATGAAAATGGTCCATCAGCGACTTTTTGCCCATGGCTGAGCAGATCAGTTTTTCCGGTTTGATGATCTCCATGGCCGCGGCCAGTGAGCCGGAGTGATCGAATTCGGCATGGTTGACCACGATGTAGTCGATCTTCGCCGGATCGATGAGGCGGCGAATCCGGTGCATCATATCGTGCTGATGGGTATGCTTGACCGTGTCCACCAGAGTTATCTTTTCATCGATGATAAGAAAGGCGTTGTAACTGGTTCCTTCCAGGGTCGAATAGCCGTGAAAATCGCGGACGTCCCAATCCACCGCGCCCACCCAGTGGATGCCCTGAGCTATTTCATGCATGTTCATTTCTGCTCCAATGCTGATGTGTGGTAAAATTGTCCGTCACGAATTACAAGTTCTGCTGAGCGCGGCAAATGGTTGTATAATGCCGCGGACTCGATACCCTTATAACTATAATGCGGTTTTTCACCATGGCGCAAGGAATTAGCTGATCCTGATCGGTCCATCGAAATACAATGACCCATAATTGCAAGCTGATAAAGGTGCAGTCAAAACAGATGGAAAGTAAGAACGGTGACACAAAAAACTAAGCGGTGGCCGGTGATCGATCTGGGCGCCTGCGTCAAATGCGGCGGCTGTATCGAAGTTGCGCCGGAGGTGTTTTTTTACAACGAGGCGGGCGACTATTTTGAGGTGGCCGAGCTTCGCTCTTACGATATCGAGCTGGTGGATGAGGCCATCAAGCTGTGTCCCGCTGATTGCATCGGGTGGGAGGGAGAACCATGAACCGAATGCTGCTCTGGATATGTTTGGCGGCATCTGTGGTCGGTGCCTCCATCGCCTTCGGCAGCGAGCTTCATGATGGATGGGATCGACTGCTCGGCAAACACGTGCGGGGAGGTCTTGTGGATTACCAGGGGTTCAAGGCGGATGAAGCGATGCTTGACACCTATTTGGAATTGCTCGACCGGACCGATCCGCACACCCTGAGCAGTGACGGCCGGCTGGCTCTGTATTTAAACGCTTACAACGCCTATACCGTCAAACTGATCCTCGATCACTTTAAAGAGGGGGTACCACCACCCTCTATCCGCGATATCGGCGGGTTATTCAAAGGCCCGTGGGATATGGAAATTGTTCATATCGGCGGCAGGACCTATACCCTGGACAACATAGAGCATGATATCATCCGGGTGGAATTTGATGAACCGCGCATTCATATGGCAGTCAACTGCGCCTCCATCAGTTGCCCGCCGCTGCTTGCTCAGGCATATCGGGAAGAATATCTTGAAAGCCAGCTCGAAGAAGCGACTCGCGCGTTTTTAGATGATCCCGACCGTAACTATCTTGCCGGCGACACCCTGTATGTAAGCAGGATATTTAAGTGGTACGGGGAGGATTTTGCGGACGATCCCGTCCAGTTCTTCAGAAAACATGCGGGTGAAGATCTGCGCCGCGGACTTGAAGCCGGCAAAGAGCAGATCACGGTCAAGTATCTCAGCTATGATTGGTCCCTTAATGATATTAGCACGCAATAGGCATAATGGCCGATAAGACACGCACACAAAGCGGGAACACGGCTGCCTCACTTCCCGCTATCACCATTTACACCGATGGCGCCTGCAGCCCCAACCCCGGCCCCGGCGGTTGGGGCGCGGTGCTCCTGCAACACAATAAAAAGATCAAGGAACTATCGGGTTCAGCACCGCAATCCACCAATAACAAAATGGAGCTTACCGCCGCCATCAAGGCTCTGGCGTACCTCGATCAAGGCCATGCGGTTGCCCTCTATACCGATTCACAATATCTGCGCAACGGCATCACCCGCTGGATCAGCGGGTGGCTGCGCAACGGCTGGCGAACCGCGGACCGCACCCCGGTGAAAAACGCTGAATTGTGGCAGGAGCTGCTCATCGAGATTGAGCGGCATGAGATCCAGTGGCATTGGGTGCGCGGTCACGGTGCCGACAAATGGAACAACCGTGCCGATGAACTGGCGGTGGCCGCCCGCGGACGGGTGCATGCACCACCTGCTTCGGGCAATGATTCCGTGCCGACCGATGCGATCCATCTCTACACCGGGGTGAGTTGCCGGCAGAGTGCCGGCAGCGGGGGTTGGGCATCCATCTTATCCTGGCGCGATCATGTTAAACTGATGGGAGAGCATCGCGATGATCACACCGCCAATCAGCTCTACCTGTGCTCTGTTATTGCCGGTCTGCAATCGCTGCGAAGGCGGGCGCCGGTTCTGGTTCATACCTTTTCCGGCTATCTGTACGACGGCGCCACTACCTGGCTGGCCGGCTGGCGGGAACGCAAGTGGCGGACAAAAGAGGGGACTCCGGTCAGCAACCGGGAATTGTGGCAACAGATCGCTCAGTTCAAGAACGAGATGGATATTTACTTTGTCCGGGAATCACGGGACGACCCACCCTGTTTGTTGCTGGAAGCCAAGGAACTGGCCCGTGAATATGAACGGGAGCAATAGGTAGGATGGCCGAGCGAGCCTTTACCATGGTCAGCCCGTATCAACCGGCCGGTGACCAGCCCGCGGCTATTGAGAAACTTTCGGAGGCTATCGAGCGCGGCGAGCACAGCCAGATTCTGCTTGGCGTCACCGGCTCCGGGAAGACATTCACGATGGCCGGCGTTGTCCAGCAGGTGCAGCGTCCTACCCTGGTTATTGCCCCCAACAAGATTCTCGCCGCCCAGCTCTTTGCCGAATTCAAGGAGCTGTTTCCCGACAATGCGGTGGAATATTTCGTCTCATATTATGACTACTACCAGCCTGAGGCTTATATCCCGCAGTCAGATACCTACATCGAAAAAGATTCCTCCATCAACGACGCCATCGACAAGATGCGCCACTCCGCCACCCGGTCTCTGCTGACCAGGCGCGACGTGCTCATCGTCGCCTCGGTTTCCTGCATCTACGGGCTGGGTTCACCGGACGAGTATCGCAACATGCATCTTTTTTTACGGCGCGGTGAAGACTACCCGCTGGAAGAGGTGCAGCGGCGCCTGGTTTTCATGCAGTATGAGCGCAACGATATGTCGTTTCACCGCTCCACCTTTCGGGTGCGCGGCGATGTGATAGACATCTTCCCAGCCCATGAGGAGGAGCGTGCCGTCCGCGTCGAGTTTTTCGGTGATACGGTGGAGTCGATCACGGTCATCGATTCCCTGCGCGGGGTGGTGCTGGAAACCCTCGATGAATATACGGTATTTCCCGGCTCCCACTTTGTTACTTCGAAGGAACGGATGCATATTGCCCAGCGCACCATCAAGGAAGAACTGCGCCACCGTCTGGAGCTGCTCTTCTCCGAGAACCGGCTTCTCGAGCATCAGCGGCTGGAACAGCGCACCATGTTTGATCTGGAAATGATGCAGGAACTGGGCTATTGTAACGGCATCGAAAATTACAGCCGTCACCTGACCGGCAAGGCGCCGGGCATGCCGCCTCCCAACCTGCTCGATTATTTTCCCGATGATTACCTGCTCTTTATCGATGAGAGTCATATCGGCGTCCCCCAGCTCAACGGGATGTACAACGGTGATCGCTCCCGCAAACAGACCCTGGTGAATTACGGTTTTCGGCTACCCTCGGCGCTGGACAACCGGCCGCTGCGGTTCGATGAATTTGAGCAGCGTATCAATCAGGTGGTATACGTCTCGGCAACGCCCGGCCCCTATGAGCTGGAAAAGGCCGATGGGCGTATCGTCGAGCAGGTGATCCGGCCCACCGGGCTGGTGGACCCGCGGATCGAGGTGCGGCCGGCGTCCAACCAGGTGGATGATCTGCTCCATGAGATCAGGGTAAGAACGGAGCGCGACGAGGCGGTGCTGGTGACGACGCTCACCAAACGCATGGCGGAAGATCTGACCGAGTATTATGAAAGCCTTGGCGTCAAGGTCCGCTACCTCCACTCAGATATCAAGACCCTGGAGCGGGTTGAACTGGTTCGGGATCTGCGAAACGGTGAGTTCAACGTGCTCATCGGCATCAATCTGCTGCGTGAGGGGCTCGATATTCCCGAGGTGTCACTGGTGGCCGTGCTCGATGCCGACAAGGAAGGGTTTTTGCGCTCGGAGCGCTCCCTTATCCAGACCTGCGGCCGGGCCGCCCGCAATGTCGGGGGCATGGTGATCATGTATGCCGATGAAATCACCGGCTCCATGCAGCGTACCATCGATGAAACCGAGCGGCGGCGAACCCTGCAGGAGCAATTCAACAGGGAACACGGGGTAGTGCCGCAGACGGTCAATTCCCCGGTCAAGGATACCCTGCGCCGCTACCTCAAAGATGTCGGCTACCAGTTCAAGGATGAGGAAGCGGTCCCGATTGTCGCCGAGATCGAGCAGCAGTACGGCTCGGTGGCCGAACTGGAAAAAGCCATCAAGAAACTTGAGAAAGAGATGCACGCCGCTGCCCGGGAGCTGGCCTTTGAACACGCCGCCGAGCTTCGCGACCGAATCAAGGCGATGCGGAGGCTGGAGATCGAACTGGGATGAAGCACGGCGGGCTCAGTCACCGGATAGCCATTGGCGTGGTGCCGTTGGTCATGGCCTGGCTGATGCGGGCATGGTTTGTTACCTGTCGCGTCACCGAACATGGCGGTGAGCATCGCCCCCGTATCGAGGCCTCCGGCAATCCGGCGATTGCCCTGTTCTGGCACTACAGCCTGGTGTATGTGTTTTACTATCTGCGTCGTTATTCGGCGGCTGTTTTAGTGAGTGCCAGCGAGGATGGTGATTATATCGCCGAACTGGCCCACCATCTTGATTTCGAGACCGTGCGCGGATCGCGCAATCGTGGCGGTCTAAGCGCCCTCAGGGGGCTGATTCGCGTCATGCGGAGTGGCAAGCATGCGGGTATCGTGGCCGACGGCTCGCAGGGGCCGCCTCGAATCCTGCAGGCCGGCGCGGTAATGCTGGCCTCCCAAACCGGGGCGCCGATTGTGCCCATGGCGTGGTCGGCCTCGCGCTGTCTGGTCTTTTCATCCTGGGATCGAACCGCCATCCCCCTGCCGTTTTCCCGTATATCGTTTTTCTTCGGTGAACCACTTTTTGTACCGCCCAATCTCGACGCCGAGGGCATCGAGCAATACCGCATTACCATCGAACATGCCCTCAATACCCTATACGAAGAGGCATGGCGAGAGCAGGGCAAAGAAGCTCATTAGAGGGAGATGATGATATCGTCAAGCGACCGCTTCGGCACATGATGGGTCTGCTTTTCATCACGCCAATAGCGGATATCGTTGTTACTGATTGTTTCGATGACCACCGTTTCGACCGGATATCCCAGAGCGATCACCAGACTCAGTTCCTGGTGCTCCGCCAGGGTGAACAGTCCCGCCAGTTTTGCTGAAAAGGCGCCGATACGGCAGCCGCCGATATTGTTCTCCATGGCGGCAAGCAGCATATTCTGGGTGGCGATGCCCAGGTCGAACTGGGCCTCCTGGTCGTTTCCTTTAAGCCACAATCGGTTGAGCACACAGAGGATATAGGCGGATGGGCGCTCACCCTCAACGGGTCCCGGCCAGTCGCTGAGATATCCGGCCCAGCCCAGATAGGGAAAAATATCGGCACAGCGGTGCGGATCGGTGACGATACCGTATTGCCACGGCTGGCAGTTGCGGGCCGAGCCGCCCAGACGAGCGCACTCGATACAGTGGCGCAGAATGGCACCATCGAGGGGCCGGTCTTGTTTGAAACGGCGAAAGGATCTGGTTTTTACAATGATTTCTTTCATCATGAGTACCTCCTATCCTTTGTCGGTGGATGGCACATCCTGTCCATCAGCATTGTTGGTTTGCTCGTCACCAAAGCGGTCGGCAATGGTGATGTCGGCAGTTGTTCTCCCGTTATCCTCTAAGACCCGTTCAGCCGCACTCTCGTCGGTGATGGTGAGTTGGCCGGCGGGAACGTTCAGATCACTGTTCAGATAACGGTAAATCTCCGCCTCGCGCTGATCTGCCAGAGATTCCAGCATATCGGGCTGCACCTCCACCACCCTGGGCAGCAGGGGGGCAAAATCATCCAGCGGCGGGATATCCTGCTCCTCGACAGCACCGCCGGTGGAGTTGCTGTCAAGCTCGCGGCGCACCCGTTCAAGCTCCTGGCGCTGCTGCCATTGTCTGAGCCGTTGCTCGTTTTCCGCGGCAACCCGCTCTTCTTCCTGGCTGGTAAGCTGCGCAAGCAGGGCCGATCCATCGGCGGCGTCATCGGCGTAACCTGCGATCCGAACCTTGATCATTGGATGGGCGGCGAGAAACTCGGCAAACCGACCCAGCCGGGAAACAGCATGTTCATCCAGAACGAAAGAGCCGGGGGCAAAGGTGATTGTGGGGTTTTCAACGAGGTCACTGAACTCCTGGCCGGCCATCAGCAGCGGATCGATACTGGCCTTGACCAGGGCGGTGTTGAAATCGCTGAATGCTTCATCCAGCAGCGGCCTGGTAAGCTGCTCTCCGGTTCGAGTGATCGTTACGGCAAGCTCGTTGTTCTCGCCGGTGAGCATGGCCAGCGCCAGTGCCGCCGAGGTGTTCGGCTGAGCGGGACGAAGACCGGTAATGCGCAGCCGGGTGGTGGCGGCGGAATTATCCCCCCGCCATCGTGCCTGGTGGTTGACCACGGCGACGGCGTCGGAGGTGTTGAGATCCTTCGTGAATGAAGATATCTGTGCATCGAGCAGGGCAAGCGGGAGGTTTGCGATGGAAAGCGTTACATCTCCAACCGGTGGGGCGTGCAGAAATGTGGCGCTTCCCTCCACCGCGAAGGGGTAGCCGGCAAGCTCACCGGATACATTGAATTCGGCGGGCGGTTCGATGGATGGGTAGCGCAGCCCGCGCAATTGCGCGTTGATCTTGGCAACAGTGAGTTCAACCGGCGGGGTGAGCCGGGTGTCGCGATAGGTCATGAAGCCGGAATTGCAGAGGATCTGAGCGATCTCCACCAGAAAAGGCGAGGGGGTCGATTCCGGTTGCCCCGGCCCGGTAAGGGTGGCGGGAAGCAACAGGCTGCGCAGCACCGAAGAGGCATCGGCCACCGGGTTGCCGCTTTCCTGGTCGAGCTGCCAGGAAAAGCGGGGCTCTTCGATGGTAATCACGTTTGCCCTGAGGCTGCGACGGGAGCGCGACCAGTTCAGGCCGCTGAGTTGAACCGTCTGGGCAATCAGCAGTGGGCTCTCTTCACTGCCTATCCGCACCTCGCGGGCCTGCACTTCACCCTGAAAGTCCTGCTGCGGATACTGGAAATAGCCGTCGGCAAATATGGTCGCCTCACTTGAGACGAAAAGATCGTCGGCCTCGAACCAGGAGAAGACGTGGGCCGGCTTGAACTCGGCAACGCTGACATTGGCGCCGATCTGCATGGGCGCTATGTGAACACCACCGGTTGCCTTGATGGTACCGCCAGCCGTCGTTCGTGCTGAAAAGGCAAAATTGTCCTGCTGGAGTTCCTGCAGGGCCAGGCGGTTTGCCTGAAAGCTCACCTCTCTTAAATCCACCAGCGACGGGCCGCCGGCTGTTTCGGCAATGGTGATTGAGCCGGAAAAATCGAGACCGTGGATGATGTGGCGCTCCGTGGGATCGGCAAAAAATTGCGAAATGCGAAGCAGGGTGTCGCGGTTAGTGGAAACAGTGCTGTTGGCAAGAAATACATTGCCCAGATCGACGACCCCGTTGAGTCTGCTCACTGGCTCAGACCTCAGATTAGGGGTGGAGAACCACACCTGATCATCATGTTTGATGCGCAGATCCCGCACGGTAACGGCGGCATTGGTCAAACCATAGTCGAGTAGCCGGTCATTTTCCGCCCCCATGAGCACGAACAGCCCGGTGAGGTCGCCACTGCCCGAAACATCAAGCCCGGCGATGCCCAGCAGACCGGCAACGGTGGCGGCGGGAATATCGGTGACCTGCAGATTGCCTCCCGGCATATTGGTTTCATTAAAATTTCCCTGCCAGGTGAATCGTGCGTCTGACGCCTCATGGGTGCCGCTGATCCGAAAAGAGCCGTTTTCCCCTTGCCCTGGCTGGTTGCTGAAATCTCTGAGGCTGACCTGCAGATCGGTGAGCAGGGGAGGGCGCCCGTTTTCCTCACCGCTGTGTTGTTGGTAGCTGCCGCCGTCGGCGATAAAGAGTCGCACCGACATATTCGGAATGGCGCCATGCTTCTCATCGTCTTGTTTGAAAAAAAGCGGGGCAAGCCGGGTCAGAGCGGTCTTGATATCCGCTGAGTAGCCGGTGATGCGCGGCTCACGCAGCAGAACCGACTGCAGCTCGAGGGTCTTGGCAAAGGGATGAAAGGTTCCTTCACAGGTAGCCTGCGGGGTCCGCAGCGCCAGGGCCCTGTCGGCGGCCTGCATGTCAATGTCGTTGATCGTCAGGGAGAACTCCACCCGCACCCGCTCACCTTGCGATTGGTACGGGGCAAAAAACAGTTTCACCAACCCGTCCACCTTCCCACTGGTTACGGTAACCGGCATCGTGAAGGGGAGGTAATCCATGTAAAGGGCGATATCAAAATCGTCGAGATCCAGACTCAGTTGGGTGCCCCGCTCTGTCTGGCCGGCGGTGCCCAGCACCGCTTCGCCGGTGAGTACGAAGGGGGCGCCGTTGATGGTAGCGGAAAAGCGGGGATGAATATAGGAATCGACGGCAAAGGGGAAATTTGAGATAACCGGCAGGGAAAGATCGATGTTTTCGATGCGGTGTGAGGTACCGGTACTCTGGTCATCGATGAGCAGCCGTGAATTGGTGAGCCGGATGTTGTTTATGGAAAACAAAAAAGGCAGTTCGGCAAAATCGATGATATCGGAACGGCCGGGCGTCCGCCGCTCGCCGAGCAGGTAGGAGATATTGTACGACTTGTCCGGCAACCGGGTGAGGGCGCCATCAAGGGAGTCGATCTCCAGGGAGCGCAGGACGAAATCGCGGCGCAGCAGGGAGATGAAATCGACATCGGTGTGAAAAGAGGCAAGAGTCAGGATGCGTTCCGCCGGTCGCTCGTTGTAAAGCGTGTTGACCGCAAGATTGTCAAGAGTGAGAGTGAAGGAAAAAGGATTGAAGCGGGCCTGCTCAACCGTGGTATGGATACCAATGCGTTTCTCAAGATATCCGGGCAGATAATTCTTGATCAGATAGGGTACCAGAAAAAAACCGAACGCCGCGTACAGACCCACCGCAACTGCCGTCGCTGCGATCCATTTCCATGAAATTCCGAATCCTCCTCTTTTTGCGGCGGGAGGCGGCGGCTTGACGGGCTGGTGCCGTGCCGCCTTCGTTTTTTTCGGGGGCGCGGTTTTTATCGTGATCGAGCCGAATAGATCTTTTGATTGCTCACTCATAGTACAAAATAGCTTGGGGTTTTTGGAGCATTACCATTAGTGATGAAGTCGTAAAAACTTTGAAATTGCTTCCTAACGTCATTCCCGCCCTCGATTACACCCTTTAAGGGCAGGCTTCAGCGGGAATCCAGTAATTTCAAATAATTATGGATATAGGATTAGCTCCACCATAACGGTAATAGGGGTTTTTACGATTCCATCAATAGCGTTTGAGCAGTATTGTCGCTCCAAACCCTGATTTTTCCTTGTGGGATCGGTGGTCAGATATGCCGTGTACACGACTATTTTTCAAGGATAATTGGTAGCTTGCTTATATTTGATGGCGTCGTAAAAACCTCAAAATTGCCTGCTGCCGTCATTCCCGCAAAAGCGGGAATCCAGTAATTTCAATCAGTTCTGGATATCGGATCAGACAATCCATGATGGATGCAGGGATTTTTCCGGCGTCGTCATATTTATCCGTTGCGTTAGCACCGGGCCTGCTATAAATAAAGGTTTACCCTTATATCTCATACTCTACCCGATGCCGGGGCGGCACCGCCGTCTTTCGGCTCAAAAGGCCATACGATGTTTGAATTTGATAAGATTGTACGCTGGCAGGATGTGCTGGACATTGTCCTGGTGGCGATTCTTTTTTATCAGCTCATCAACATTATCCGCGGCACCCGCTCAGTGCAGATGGTGCTTGGCCTGATTGTCCTGGTGGGCGTCTATTTTCTCGCCTCCATACTGGATCTCGCTACCCTGCTGTGGTTGCTGCAGACCTTTCTCGGCTCGCTCTTTCTGATTATCATTATCGTCTTTCAGGACGATATCCGCCGGGCCCTCACCCAGGTGGGCAAATCGCCCTTTCAGAGATCGGTGAGTATCATCGAAAAAGACCTCGATGAGATCACCCGTGCCGCTTACTATCTCGCCAAGCGAAGAATTGGTGCGCTCATTGTTATCGAGCGTGAAACCGGTTTGAAGAATTACGTGGACTCGGGTTTTGCCGTGGATGGTCTGGTGACCAAGGAGATGCTGGTGTCGATCTTCATGCCGGTCTCACCGCTGCATGACGGCGGGGTGATCATCAGCAAGGGGCGGATCAACACGGCCGGCGCCATTTTGCCGCTGACCAAAAGCCCGTATCTCGACAAGAGCTACGGTACCAGGCACCGCGCCGCCGTCGGTCTTTCCGAGCAGACCGATGCGGTTATTGTGGTGGTCTCCGAGGAGACTCAGATCGTCTCGGTGGCCCAGCGCGGCGTTCTATTGAACATGGGCGATGAGGCGATGCTCACCGACAAATTAAGCAGTGTGTTTATCAGCAGCGAACCGATCAGCCGGCCGCGCTGGCTGAAATGGGTGAACAGGACGTGAAACAGCTCAGTATCTCATATTGGCGACGGTTTTTCACCGAGGAGTGGGTGCCGGTGCTGATTTCGCTGTGCGCCGCCGTACTGGTCTGGTATTTCGTGGGTGGTGAAGACTCGGTGGACACCTCCATCATGGTGCCGGTGGAGGTCATCAATCTTCCCCGCGACCTGGTCATTTCCAACCAGTTCAAGAAAGAGATCGAGGTCACCCTGAACGGGCCGCGCTCGCTCATCAATGAGCTGCAGAGTCGTGGTATCCGCAGGCAGATCGATCTTTCCCAGGCCGCTCCCGGCACCTCCGTCATCACCAATGAGCCGGAGTCCATTTCAGTGCCGCGTGGGGTCACGGTACTGCGTGTCCAGCCTGCATCGATTATTTTGTCCATCGACAAACTGATCCAGAAAACCTTTCCCATCAACCCGGTCACGGCAGGGGTGCCACGGGCCGGCTATATTCTCCGGGGCTTACGCATGGATCCGGCCGAGATCACCATTACCGGCCCGATAACAGTGTTGTCCCAGTATGAGGTGCTCCGTACCGAAGTGATCGACATCAACGGTCTTGACCGGAACGAGGAGCGGCAGGTGCCGCTGGATCTTGAACCGGCCTTCGTCGATTTGATCGGCCAGACCAAGATCACCGCCCAGGTGCAGGTGGAGCTGGAGACCTCGCCGCGCGAATTTACCCTGCCCCTGAACGTTCAGAACCAGCCCTGGCTGCCCGCCGAAGTTCGGGTAATTGCGGCAGTACCAGGCACGGTGGCGGATCGCTACGATAACCTGGCGGAACTGTTCGAGGCGAGAATCAGCTGGGATGAAGAGGGGAAACGCGGCGTTATCCAGATCGTCCCGCTGGTGGAGCTGGAGTATCCGCTGGAGATCATCCAGGTTGATCCGGAAGTGGTTGTCAGACCGGAACCACCCGAGGGTCGATAAATAGATGCGAACCCTGTTCGGCACCGACGGCATCCGCGGTGAAGCCAACACCCACCCGATGACCACCGAAATCGCCATGCAGGTGGGCCGCGCCATCGCCTTTATCGTCAGGGAAAACTCCCATGGCCACGGTATCGTCATCGGCAAGGACACCAGGCTGTCGTGCTACATGCTGGAAAATGCCCTGGCCGCCGGGATCTGCTCCATGGGCGTGGACGTGATGCTGGTGGGTCCCCTGCCCACCCCCGGGATTTCCTTTATCACCACCTCCATGCGGGCCGATGCGGGGGTGGTGATCTCCGCCTCGCACAACCCGTTTCAGGATAACGGTATCAAGATATTTTCCGGCGACGGGTTCAAACTTGCCGATGAGCTGGAGCAGGAAATTGAAGACCTCATCTTCTCCCAGAAGATGGAGGTGCTTCGCCCGGTGGCCGGCGATATCGGCAAGGCGCGGCGCATCGAGGATTCAAAGGGGCGCTACATCGTGTTTCTGAAACACGCCTTTCCCAGACAGTTCAGCCTGGATGATTTTCACGTGGTGGTGGATTGCGCCCATGGCGCCACCTACGGGGTCGCGCCGCACGTCTTCGAGGAACTGGGCGCCCGGGTGAGCGCCCTTAACGTGCATCCCGACGGCACCAACATCAATCGCCGCTGCGGCGCCCTGCACCCCGAAGAAATGGCGCGTACCGTGCGTGATGAGGGGGCCGATCTGGGCCTCGCCTTCGATGGTGACGGCGATCGTCTGATCGTCTGCGACGAAAAGGGGCAGATCGTCGACGGCGACTGCATTATGGCCATTTGTGCCCGAGAACTGATGGGCCGGGGCAGCCTCAGGAAAAAGACCCTGGTTGCCACGGTCATGTCCAATATGGGGCTGGAAATCGCCATAGAGTCCATGGGCGGCGCCCTGGTGCGGACCCCGGTGGGGGATCGCCACGTGGTCGAGCACATGCGCACCCATGGCTACAACTTTGGCGGCGAGCAGTCGGGCCATCTGATCTTTCTCGATCATATCACCACCGGCGACGGCATTCTCGCCGGCCTGCAACTGCTGGCCATTATGTGTCGGCGGCAGCAGCCGCTCTCCGAGTTGGCAACGATCATGGAGCGTTTTCCACAGGTATTGAAAAACGTACGCACCAGAACCAGGATGAGTGTGGAGGAAATCCCCACTTTCAGCGCCACCGTCCGAAAACTGGAAGAAAAGCTCAACGGCGCCGGCCGCATCCTGGTGCGTCCCTCCGGCACCGAACCGGTCATCCGGGTGATGGTGGAGGGCCAGGACGAAAACACCATCAACGAAATGGCCGACGAACTCTGCGAACTTATCGCCATCGCCGACCGGATGTAAAGAGAACCGGAATTCCCACCGGGAGTGCCCCCGGGAGCGCCGGTCACCAGACCGGCGAAAAACAAACCCTCAGCCACCGGAAAGCTGCCGTGATCACCCCCGGGAGTGCCGGTCACCAGACCGGCAAAAACAAACCTCAATCAGCGGCAAATGCCTGCCGATTCAACGGGAAGTGTTATGAAAATCTCACTGGGAGCCTAGATCACCAGATCGACATACGCCATGCCCACACAGCGGTGATAAGCATAACCACCAGGTAATGATCAACACTTCAGCCCACGAAAAAAGGTGATAGGATACATGGCTTTGACGCAGTAATTCCAGCTGATGCATGCGAGCCATCTGAGCCACATGGTGACAGTCTTCTTGCCGGCAACCCTGGTTCCTAACGCCAAATTACTTCTGTAATCGTTGCCAGGCTTCAGCCCGATAGAAAACCAGCCCGTGACGCCTGATGTGATTGATTAACTCCGGATTACCGATGGATTCCAGGTGAACACAATCAATAAAATGGGGGATAAGGGTGTCCTCTTCCAGGTGCTGCTGGATCTTGGCCACTAGTTTCTGGTTCAACCGACGTCCACTGAGAGCACAGTCGATGTCGGAGCCTGGTTTGGCATTGCCAAGCGCTCGCGAGCCAAAGATGATTGCCTCTTCCACTTCGGAGTATAAAGAGAGAACATTGCGCAGCGTAGCGGCTGTGTTCGCGGGCAGATCAATGCTCGCCATCTTGAATCTCGTGCTGAAAAAATACAATCAATCGTGCTAACTGAGGACTAAACTCCTCCTTGATAAGTTGATACGCCTCAGCGGCACGTGATTCATCATAGGTATGGGACAGTAGATTTCGCTTGGCCAGCATGTCCAGCCAGCATTCGCCATCAATGATGATCTGATAGTGGAAGGCCTGCTTGATTACTTCCCGCGGGAACCGACAGACGACCCCCTGGGCTTCGAGATAATCTTTGAGGGTTTTCCAGCAGAGCTCAAATGTGAACTCAAAGCTCTGAATGATGCCCTGTCGCTCTATGTCGCTGGGTGCATCTATTGCCAACCCTTTTTGCAGCTGGTTGTAGGCGTTGTTGAGATTTTCAAATCTCTGTTGCCAGCGTATACTCTTAAGTGGATTTATCATAACCCTGTGATGAGTAACAATTCATTTCGGTTCATGAATTCTGTTTGACCAGTTCCCCCCTGGCAACTTGCTTGACAATTGCTTCCTATATCTGATTTACTTTGCTTTGCGCTCGAGGCACTAATTTCTACCGTCATTCCCGCCCTCGATTACCAAATTCAAGGGCAGGCTTCAACGGAAAATGCTCGCCGATATGCCGGGAAGTACGATGAACACCCACCGCCGGGAGCGTCGATCACCAGATCGACGAAAAAACACCCTGGCCACCCAAGCACACCGCAAAACCCAATGAAACCATTCACCTACACACTCACCGCCCAACAAAAAGCCGAGATTTGCGACCAAACCCAGACCCATCTCGCCGCCTGCCCAGAAATCGCCTTTGCCTATATCCACGGCAGCTTTACCGAGGATATGGCACAAATCCACGACATCGATGTCGGCGTCTATTTCAACACAACCCAAACAGCCGACCTGGAAGACATCGCCGCCCGCCTGGAACGCGAACTTACCCTAAAAACCGGTATCACCTTCGACCTGAAGGTCTTAAACCATGCCCCCATCACCTTTACCTACCACGTCATGCGGGGCGAGCTGATCAACAATGCGGACGACGACACCAGATGCCATGTGATGGAACATGTCCTTCGACAATACTTTGATATCAGACCCATCCTGCGCAACGCTATCAAAGAGGCGTTTTCCGTATGAAACTCAATGAACAACTAATTCGCACGCGATGCAGCGAAATCGGTGCCTCGCTGCATCGGCTCCGGCAAATGAGAACCATGCCCGCCGGCGAATTTTCGGCAACAAAAGATGCTCAGGATATCGCCGCTTACCGGCTGCTCGTTGCCATTGAAGCAGCGCTGAGCATCTGTTTCCACCTTGTGGCAAAAAAAGCAAAACGAGCCCCCGATACGTATACCGAATGCTTTGCGGCAATGGCCGAGGAGGGCCTGATTCCACAAGAAATGGCGGCAAAGCTCCAGCACATGGCTCGCTTTAGAAATATGCTGATTCACCGCTACTGGAATATTGACCCGCTCCGGCTCCATGAAATAATCTCGGATGATATTGATGATTTAGATGAGTTCTGTGCAGCCGTGGCCTTGCTCATCTGAGCTGTTTGTTACCTGGGGGTGCTGATTGCATACATTGCGAGGGCAACCACGCGTTTGGAAATGATACATGGTCGGCCATCAGCTCTGGTATCATCCGGCGGTGACCAAAATTCACGAGATGGTCGCCGGCGGCGAACTCGGCCTACTTATCTTCCTTTCATCGAACCGGCGTAATTGTGGTTTTCCGCAAGGCGCGAAAAAGTGAGCATAGCAGCGCTATGTAACCGACTATTTTTTATATTATGAATGTGATAGGAAAAGCAAGATTGAACAGATGAGGTTTGATAGGAAACTAGGGCAGACTTTCAGCGGTCACCCGCCAGACCCCGTAGCCGCGTTCCGGGCGAACATCAACCGGCTGGAAATATCGACCATCATAGCGCTGCTCGAAAAAGAGCCGGGTGAACACCGTATCCATCAAATATTCCGGACCGATTATCCCGAAACCTGATTGGGGAAAGAGACTTACGAGCATTGAGGCGTCGGGGTGCAGGGACACTGTCTCGGAATTCGAGGCTGTCCGAATGGTGGCGCCGCGGATGGGGATGGTTTCATTGTTGGTGGTGAGTGTGCCGTGAGTGAGATCGATGGTGGCTGGACGCCTTCTGTAGAGAGCGGTGAAGACACCCGGCGCTGTTTGCTGGAGATTGTAAAATTGGCCGAGATAGGAATGTTGCGGTGCACTTTTGGTGGCCGGATCCCACAGCCCCCAGAAAAAGGTGCTCTGCCGGACCTGGAGGTAGTCGATAAATAAATAAACCGGACGCTGATTTTCAGTAAAGAGGAAGGCGAGTGTATCGGCGGTTTTCTCTGGGCTGAATTGGAACTCATGCTCTAGACTGATTCGGGCGCTGCCAACTCCTTTGCCCAGCAGTTTTTTGAGGGCCTCGGTGCCGCTTGCCCAGTCATCTTCGCCGGTGCCGAAAAGCGAGTTGGCGCGGTGCATGCCATGAATACCGTGGGTCGCGAAGAAATGCATCCAGTTGGCCGCGAACCTATCCTCACGTGCCGCCAGGGGAAGGTTGAGCGCATAGACTGTTTCGGCCGGATGGAACACCCCATCGGCGATAGCCGCCCGTTCGCTGTAAAATACCAGGGGGTGACCGTGTCCCCATGACGCCCATATGACAGCGTTTTCCGGAGTGTGGTTGCGCAGGTCGGCCATCGCCTTCAGCAGAACCGGGTGGCGCCTCGGTGTGGTTGAGTTTTGGGCCTGAATTGCCTCATACGGCGCCACTAGCGCCAGGCCAGCGAGAATGCTCAAAACCACGCCTTTTCCGGCGATGTCCGCGAAGGAGGCGGAAAAGGATTTGTTATCGGCAGGTTGCGAAAAACGCTGCACTGTTTGGGAAACCATCAGCCACAGAAAAAATGCCATGGCGCCTACCCCCAGGCCGAACAGTGGGGCGGCAAAGATGAGAAAGCGGTTGGCGGTAAACGACAGTGCAGCCACAAAGACCAGAGAGGCAAGAGACCAGAGGGAACGAAAACCGGTGAATATAAGAAAACACAATCCAATGATACCGATTACCAGCGACGTTGTCGTACCGGTAACGGATTGGGCAAAGTCGGTCAGGCTGATGACGCTTTGCTGCTCGGAACCGGCGGAGGCGGCAACGGAAAATGAAGAATGGCCGCCGGCATCACCGGTGATGTAGAGCCACATTGAGGAGATGTAGTTCCATACCCAAGCGGGATCGTAGATATGTATCTCACCCGCTGCAGCCGCAATTACCAAAAGAACCAGGCCAAGAACAAACCAGAGTGCCAGTTGCCTGATCGAACGGCGGGCAACCAGGAGCACCGCAATCAACATGGGCAGACCGCCCAGCGCCAGAGGCACCAGGGTGGTTGTGTGCCACCACCAGATAAAAAGCAGCAGGTTAAATCCCCCGAGGATGAACCAGAGGGTTTGCTCTTTTCCATTTCTGGCGGAGTTGAAGCGCAGACTAAAAAACGCGGCACTGACTATGAAGGCAACATTAAGGGTATCGGTATCGAACCATCCCACCGTGCCGCGATTTGCCAGCGCCGGGGAGAGCAGGGTGGCAAGAGCGGTGGCTAGGCCCATAATCTCGGACGCCGTCCGGCGGTAACGCTCATCGATGAATCGGTGTTGAACCCGCATCCCCAATTCGCGGCCCAGCAGAAACGCGGCGATGCCCAGAAAGATGCTGAAGAATGGCGGCAGCAGCACCGCGCCCCATTCCAGTGAAATGCCGGTCAATCCAGTGACACCGGCCAGTACTACCGAAATCAGTGGCGGCCATGCGGAGCGCTGGTAGCCCGTCGGCGCCAGCCGATCTTCATCCAAGGCTGTGTAGCGGCCATGGCTGATGTCCCTGGCACCATCAATAAAATAGTAGGCATCGACCGTGAGTGTGAGTGGGTTTTGCTGTTCGCCGAAGAAATAGCGTTCAGGATTGCTGCGCCAATGTCCTAAATTATCGAAGCGAACGAAAAAACCAAGAGCAAGAACGGCAAAGAGGGCAAGCAGAACCAGAATCGGCTTGAGGGTGGTATTTTTCGCTTTCGTCATAAAAAATGGTTCTTTATGCTTCATTTTTTATCATGCCTTGATTCATTGATCGTCTCATCTTGTATGACAAGGAAGGTAACTATCTGTGTATACTTTTCAGAAACTATATGCCAGCCAAAGTTCTAATATACATGGCAACCGTGCATTTTCGGCAAGCTCTTTTTGAAGATCATCGCTGCCCAGAAGCAAGCAGGTAGCATCCGCCATTTGCCGCTCTCTTGGCTCGCACCAACCAATCCGGTTAATGTGTCGGTAATAATGTCACGCATCGCTTCCTGGTCGGTGGCAATCGAGGCGCATCCTTACCCCATGGTTTCCACCAAAACCAGTGAGTCACGGTACCGGTTCAGAGAAATCGGGGCCACACTCATTCGAGATCGTTGAAATGTTTCATTATGCTAAGGTATGATGGACTCGTTATAACCTTGAATTTGCTTACTATCGTCATTCCCGCCTCGATAAAAACACTCAAGGGTAGGCTGCAGCGGGAATCCAGTGATTTCAATTAATTATGGGTGGCGGGTTAATTCCGGCATGACGGGAATATGGGTTTTTACGAGTACATCAGGTATAACAGTGTGGAATGGGCCAGAAGTGAATGAGCCGGGGGCTGCTTCAAGGTACCCTGAAGGTCTCCCGCATTCATCAGATCTTATTTTATGCTTTGACTATGCCTGACTATGCCGCAACCAACCATTGCCGTCATCGGCGCCGGACAGTGGGGCAAAAACCTCATCCGAAACCTGTATGAACTGGGGGCGCTCCATACCATCTGCACCCGTGACAAAGCAACTCTTAATGCACTCCTTGAGCACTATCAGGGTGTTGCGGGAGCAGCATCGATAAACCACGTGGTGCGGAACGAAGATATCACCGCGGTATGCATCGCAACCCCAGCCCATACCCATTGTGAGATTGCCCAAACGGCTATTGAGGCCGGCAAAGATGTTTTTGTTGAAAAACCTCTTTGTCTATCTGTCGAAGATGGCCAAAAACTCGTTGAATTGGCTCACCGCAATGACCGGATTCTCATGGTCGGCCATCAGCTCTGGTACCATCCGGCGGTGATAAAGCTCCAGGAGATGATATCAAACGGAGAACTCGGCAACCTTATCTATCTCTCGTCAAACCGGCTAAATTTCGGCAGATTCCGTCACCATGAAAACGTTCTCTGGTCATTTGCCCCTCATGATATCTCCATGATCCTTGGACTGGTAGGTGAAATGCCGGTTTCCATCCAGGCGCACGGCTGCGCCCATACCCATTCCAGCGACATCGATACCGCCACCCTGCTGCTCGATTTTCCCGGCGGCGCCAAGGCCCACGTCCATGTCTCCCGTATACACCCCGGCAAAGAGCAACGGCTTACGGTGACAGGTGAAAAACAGACGGTAATCTTTGATGACATGGCCCCCTGGCCCACGAAGCTCACCGGCTATCCGTACACCGTGAACAACGCCGGCGGCCCCATCAATGGTGATTTGCAGCGGCCGTACTCAATTTCCCTTGAATCACGCGAGCCACTCAAGACCGAGTGTGAACATTTTTTGCACTGCATAAAAACGAGAAGCCGCCCAAAAACAGATGGCACCGAGGGGCTCAGGGTGATTCGCGTTCTGATGCTGGCCTGGGCAAACATAAATAAAATGTCCGGCTACCCAACGAGGTGCCGATGACATTCGTTTGCACGGTGCTGAAGGGCAAACTGCTCGACAACAGTGACGAGGAGATTTGCTGCCGGGCCATCGACCGCACCCTGCGTGAATACCGGATATATAGCCGCTGCTGTTGTCGCTGCTTGAACGAGCAATGAAGGAGTTGTATAATCAGAAAGTTCAAAAAAATGAGGGGGCCTATAGGTAGCCATGGTTGAAACCAACCGGAAACCCGCGGTCACAGTCGTTCTTCCCGCCTTTAACGAGGCTGAGGTAGTCGGCGAAACGGTGAAGCGGATCAGGGAACTGCACCCGGACTTCGAGGTCCTTGTCGTCGACGACGGCTCTACCGATAGCACCATGCAGGCGGCCATGGACGCCGGCGCCAACGTATGGCCGCACCCGTATAACATGGGTAACGGTGCCGCCGTCAAGTCCGGTCTGCGCGCCGCTCGGGGCGATTATGTCGTCTTGATGGACGCCGACGGCCAGCACGACCCGGCCGACATCGCCCGGCTGCTCGAGCAGGCCGACCACTTCGACATGGTGGTCGGGGCCCGCACCAAAGCCTCGAAAACGAAAGCTCACCGCAACCTCGCCAACGGGATCTACAACCGCTTCGCCAGCTATGTGACCAAGTTCAAGATCGAGGACCTCACCTCCGGCTTCCGGGTGATGCGCCGCTCCACCGTCGAGCAGTACATCTACCTGCTGCCCAACACCTTCTCCTACCCCTCGACCATCACCATGGCTTACCTGCGCAGTGGCCGCAGCGTCGCCTATGTGCCGATCGAGACCGCCAGGCGGGTGGGCAAGAGCAAAATCAAGCTGGTCCGCGACGGCACCCGCTTCCTCCTGATCATCACCAAGATCGCCACGCTGTTCGCCCCGCTGCGGATTTTTATGCCGGTGAGCCTGGTGTTTTTTCTGCTGGGCCTCGGCTACTATGCGTTCACGTATCTCACCCAGGGGCGCTTCACAAATATGTCGGCGCTTCTGCTGAACAGTTCGGTGATCGTGTTCCTGATCGGTTTGGTGTCGGAGCAGGTGACGCAGTTGAAATATGAAAGGACAAAGTGAGTGCAGCAGTAATCGAAAGTGATGGTCCTGCACCGGCGGCAGCATCATCACCATTCAGCCGTAATCCTGGCATCAACGATTCTATCGTGCGAATATTACTCATCACCTTCAACTACCCGCCCAAAGTCGGGGGTATGGAGAACATGCTTTTTCAGCTTGTTTCCCACTGGCAGGCCGATCATGTTGTTACCGTCATCGGCCCCCATGGCAGCGATGCTGCTTCTGATTCGATGACACCGGTACTGCGGCCCACAAAAAAAGGGCTGTTCTGGTTTTTTATGGCGGCTCTGAGCAATTCTCTGAAGCGGTTGAGGGCGGAACAATTCGATGTCTTGTTTGCCGGCAGTGCGCTGGTGATGCCGCTTGCTGTTTTTCTGGGCAGAATGTTCAACCTGCCGGTTGTCACTCAGGTGCATGGGCTGGACCTCACCTACCCGAACAGAATGTATCGGGCGGCCATCAGGCGCCTGCTGCCCCACTCGAACCTGGTGGTGGCCAACAGCGCCAATACCGCACGGCTCGCCATTGGATCGGGAGTGCTGGAAAAGAATATCAAGGTGATCAACCCCGGGCTGAATTTTGCGGAATTTATTACACTGCCGGATCGTGAACGCGTAAGAGTAAAGCACAGATTTCAGGGAAAAAAGGTGATTCTGAGCGCCGGCAGGCTGGCCCCGCGAAAAGGGGTCTCCGAGTTTATCGAACATGTTCTTCCCTCCTTGCATCGTAACCATCCAGACCTGCTGTTTGCCGTGGCTGGGGGCAACCCTACCGAGTCATTGGCCCACCGGGAAGATGTGATTTCCCGGATTCGCCTTGCGGTGAAAAGGATAAATGGAGCAGACCATGTCCGTGTTCTTGGCCGAGTGCCTCGGCAGGAACTGCTCGAACTTTATGCGGCTGCGGATTTGTTCGTCCTGCCCGCGCTTCCAACCGCTCACGATGTGGAGGGCTTCGGCATCGTCCTCATCGAGGCGGGTGCTGCGGGATGCCCGGTCGTCTCGACCAGGCATGGCGGCATCCCGGATGCGGTTGTCGACGGCAGCACCGGCGTACTCGTCGATCCGGGCGACTGGGAAGCGATGGCTGCGGCCCTGTCTACTCTGCTGGCAGAACCCGAGGCAGCGGCGGCAATGGGACGCGCAGGCAGGCAACGTGCCGAGACGAATCATGACTGGTCCATTGTCGGCCGAGAATATCTCGCGGCGATATCGAATCTGATTACTCCAGCTACCCGGATTCCTGAATGAACAATAATAATTCCAAGCCCTTGTCGGAGACAGCCAAACAGTTCTACGACGAAAAATATTACTCGTCTGCAACAGCAGATGTCCGCGTGTCTGCGCACCTGCGAAAACTTGCAAAGAAACTGGACATGCGTACGGGAACGAAGGTACTTGATGTCGCCTGCGGGACCGGAAACTGGCTGCTGGCCGCAGCGCACGAGGGCGCCGCGCCCTTCGGCATAGATATTTCGGAGAAGGCGATCGCAATCTGCAGAAGGGTAATGTCGGACGGAACCTTCGTCTGCGCTGGAGCCGACACGCTGCCATTTGAGGACAGGGTGTTCGATCTTGTCTCCTGTCTGGGGGCCCTAGAACATTTTCCGGATATAGCACGAAGCTTGCGAGAAATCGTCAGGGTAGGAAAGGACGATGCCCGGTTCCTGCTGCTGGTGCCTAATTCGGGATTTCTTACCGCCCGGCTCGGTCTCTATTCCGGCACCCATCAGACTGAGGTGAAAGAAGAGGCGCACACTATCTCAGAGTGGGAAGCGATGTTTCGTGAAGCGGGGTTGACGGTCGAGAATAAATGGAGGGACCTGCATGTAGTGAGTTGGGATTGGATCGCTCAGGGGGGCATAAGGCACATTCCCGTGCGGGTCATGCAAGCCATAATGCTCTGCGTGTGGCCACTGAAGTGGCAGTATCAGGTATATTTTCTTTGTCGAAAAGTGAATGCAGTACTAGCCAATAAACCTTAATTCCATCAATGATGTTGATAATTAATTTTTTCTCAAAATCTGGTCCAAGCTAGTAGCTATTTCAGGCCAACCCTTTTGTGGACCATAGTCGGGGATTGAATAGTTGATACTTGTGAGTATTTTTAAGCTAAGATCTGCAGCATCCCCTGGAATAAATAGCAAGTCTTTATTCTCTTTTAGGATCCATTCAGTTGCTAGTGTACTGGCTGCGACAACCGGCACCTCACAGGCCATAGCTTCATAGAGTTTTGCCGGATAGCTGTGATTGCCGAAACTGGATTGTTTGTTCATCACTGTCAACACATCCATGCTGTTTATAAACGCTGGAACCTTATCGTCTGGCAGATAGCCGATCCAGCGGGCAAAAGATGGTAGGGATACCGAACGTGATTTTCTTCCAGTCAAGATTAATTCCACCTTACCTAGTTTGTTCTTCACTAGCGAAAATGCTTCAAACAACGTTTTCAATCCACGCGTCGGATGTATTGAGCCGCAATACCCGATTAATTTCTTATTTGTTGGAAGGCCAAGCGACTGTCTGCAGGCCTTTTTGTCCATAGGTACGAATTCCGGGTCAGTAGCCATCGGTAAAACTTCGACAGGCATACCGGGGCGGTTTTTAGTGAGCAGATTGGCAAGGCCTGGCCCTACGGCGGTGACGGTTGTGGCTCGTGAAAGCGCTTTACGCCAGGCCCAGTGCAAAGGCTTACACCATGGGATGTAGCTTTCGTAGTTGTCGTAGGCATCTATGATGGATTTTGCACTAGATTGCCTTGCAAGCCACTCTGCCAGAATCCCATACCAGGTATCGGAGAACCCAACGATCCAGCCAGGATGAATTTCTGAGGCGATTCTTTTGGCTTCTTTTACATAGCCGCCGGGCCCCCAGGGCAGTGCAGAGATTGAATGCAGGTGAAAGTTGCAATTTTGTTTGTAAACGGACGGTTCAAGCTTATAGCTGAGAAGCACCAGATGCACCTGGTGACCATGTTCTGCCAGAAGGCTTGGAAGATAATAGAAACGGCCATATGGCCGGGTGATGAGATCGCGCCCTTGGGGGCAGCGTTTGCAGAGGAATACGATTTTCAAAGTAACATTTCGATCAATTTCATTGACCAGCTACTTCTGAATAAACGCGTTGATACTGTTCAGCTACTACTGGATATGAAAATTGTGCAACTGCCCGAGTACGAGCATTTGCACTTAGTTCACCACTTTCTTTTTGATCCAGAACCCAGCAGATACCCTGCGCAAGATCTTCAACATCAAATGGCTCGGCTAAGTATCCAGTACGCAGATGTTCGACTATATCTGAAAGCCCAGAGGTTTCAAACGCCACAACGGGCGTTCCACAAGCGTGCGCTTCAGATGCAGTTTGACCAAACGCTTCTATTCGAGAGGGGACAACCGTTAGGTCCGCTGCGCTATATAACAGGTTTAGACTAATATCATCATACAAGTGGCCTCTAAAGTGAATAGGAAAACCCAAATCAAGTGGTGATTCTGGTGAGAGTTGGCCAAATATTGCTAATCTCAAATCAAATAATTTACCTTGTAAACCTTTTAGAGCCGCAGCAAGCAAGTCGAAACCTTTTATGGGGTTATTATTTCCACTCATGGCACCAAAAAGTATTAGTGGCCCATCCTCAGGTAACCTCATTAACCGCCTCGCAACTCTTTGATTTATCGGCTGCCATTGATCAGTGTCGATAGCATTGGGTACAATAAAAACTGGCCAGTCTCGCATGAGTGCACTTTGTTTTACGCAATTAGCAAGCCAGCAACTCGGAGTGACTATATGTATCGGCCGTTTCCAATGTTTTTGTTTACGCTGCCAAGTGAACTTGTTTAGGTCGAAACCGCTTTCATAATTAGGGCGATTCACTTTTAGATAACCATCCCGCCAACGAAAATCATCTGTATAGTGTTCTGCACCACAAAAGGCCCACATATCATGTAAGGTCCATACAATTGGACCCCGTAGCCTGCCAATGTCAGCAATAGACATCATCTCTTTGTTTATCCAGTGGAGATGGGTTATTGAATTGGTTTGTTTGTTGAGGTTCCTCGATCGCCAAGTGGGCATGTTGGCGGGTGAGTGCATGTTATGGTTTCGAGTTTTAAGTAGTCTCGCGAACAGAATCCCCATTATCTTTCTGATAAAAACCATTCCCTGTTGCCAATCTCCATCTGGTGGTTTAACGGTCCAATCTCCTGAGTTTGCTACGTCGACCATCATCGTTGAATCGATGCCATGGTCGAGCAAGGCATGATGGATCCGATATGCGGCACGCGCGGCGCCACCGGAAGTATCGGATTGGCTCAGGTGGGTAATTTTCATCAACTAGAGAACATTTTTTTTATTAATTCGAAGGGATAAATGCAAAAATTAAGAAAAGGACCAATAAACCGACTTAACATCTCAGCCGAACGGGCGTCAGAAAGGTTTAATGTGCCAGAGCGTTGATAAATCATCGCATGTCTTGCTCCTGGTACTCTACCTAAATATTTGAAACCCATAGCCTTCATCACAAAGGTAAAGGTATGTCGTAAATGAAAAGTAGCAGGAAGGTGACACTTGATAACAGGGCTAAAGCAGTTGGCAAAAACTACTATGCCATCCATTTTCACAGATGATCCTATCCTGTGGGCTAAATTGATCGGGTCTTCAACATGCTCAAGAACGTCTTGGGCGACAATTGCATCATAGTACGGTTCAATATCTGGCTTAATGGTGATAGTGGCAAAACGTTTCACTCGATCAAATCCCAACTTAGTAGGGTAAGGTTCTATAATCGAAATTTTAGTAATGGGAGATAGTTTATTGATGGCTAAAGCTAGTTCCCCGAACCCTCCACCATAATCAGCAACCTCGTAAATTTTTAGATTGATAAGATAGTTAGCTATAGCTAGCCTATGTTTAACAGAGACCGGATCAACCGCTGTGAATATACCATTCATAAGCCAGACAGGATGACTGTAGAATGCGTCAATAGGCTGAGTACCAATTGGTTTTAAATTGTCCAAACCCAAGATATCCCAGATTCGATCCATTTCGCTCCAGATCCATGAAAGTTTCGGTAAATCTTCCGGTAAGCGAATAAGATATGATTCGGTGTCTTGGTCAATTTTGTTTCGAGATATTGCAAATCCCCAAACAGATAATGGAAGGTTGTTCATTTCTGTATTGATCTGGTATTTAGGCGAAATAAAATTTGTAGAATTCGCAATAGTAACAACAATGTAATTCTTGGGAACCGGATATTTCTTCCTTCAAAATGATGATAAAATACATAGGTGTCTGCTTCAAAGTAACGTCGTACTTCTTTAGGGTGTTTCAAGGCACCAATGCTGTTAGTGGTATGGCTGTCTTTTTCTGATAATTTGGAAGTGGTATGTGACGCTTCAGGTCCGAATCCGATATTGCTTACTAAATTAACATTTGGTGTTGCGGTTAATCCACCATGATGCCATAGACTCGCGGTCCATTGATAATCCCATGTGTCGATTTTGTTTTTGTACACCCTGTTAAATATTCTTTTCCAATACCAACGCTCTAAAGGATCTGGATTGATATCTCTCCAACCAGAGGACTTTTGCCAATCCGGCCAAAACGCTATATCCCCTTGATATAATTTCCAGGCACGACGCCAACTAGCCCATCCCCAACAATGATTGTATTTTGAGAAGTAATATGATGCTTCACCACGTATTTTACCATTCTGGAAATTATTACCCGTAATGACTGCTACTCTGTCATTATTAGCGTAATGTCTCAGCAGTGTCTCGCAAAAATGGAAAAAATCTAGGTGCGGTAAACAATCATCTTCCAATATAATTCCAAGCTCTTCGTTTCTGAAAAACCAGGTGATTGCTTCACTTACAGCAGCCTTGCAGCCTAAGTTATTATTCCGAAAAAGCGTGTTAACATCGCATGGCCAATCTACCTGTGTTGCGATAGTCCTTGCCTGTTCTGTTTTTGATCTGTCGCTTTCTATTCCCTGGCGCGGCCCATCGGCTCCGATATAGAGCCGGGGAGGCTGGACCTTACGGATTCTATCAAACACCTGGGCGGTCATCTCCGGGCGGTTAAATATGAGAAAGAGTATAGGAGTGGATAGTCTCATTTAGCCGAGGGCTTGACATTGGTGCCTAAAAGTACTCCTAACTTCAATGAGCCATAAATAAGTTGACCACATAGAGTTTCGAAGATATCCATTCTTGACATAAGTCGGGTGGCCAGAGGCAGCATGATATGGAAACCGATATTTCACAAAAAATTTGAATAATATTCCCATATCCTTGCACAAAAATGAAAGCCTAGGATTGTACCAGTTAATATTGATCAGATTTGCTATCCAGAAATAGTTTATATCCTTTCTCTAATATTTTATCGCATGATAAAATATCTCCATAATCAGCATGTGAATGTGATCGAAATCTTAAAATATTTTTAAAAGTTATTATCTTTTTTATTTTAAATAAAACAAAAGAAAAATATTTTTTTATGTGAAATAAATAATAAAAATATATATGCTTCGGAACTTCAACTCCTAAATCTTCTCCAAGTTTCTTGAGATCATAAATTTCCACTTTGTTTTTTAACTTAATTATCGCATCATAGAAAAGTTTTCTTACTTTTTTAAGAGTAAATTCGTTATATGATGTTATTGGGAAAGCTGAGATGTAAGCCTCAAAAAAGACTAAACTAAAGGTCATCACTTTTAGGTCACCTAAAGATTTGTGTATTGTCAGGGCATCGATGTGATGCATACCGTAAAAATCTTCGTCACGATCTTTTATAATCTTTTTATCTTCGGTAATAGCTTTGTGCGGTGAACTGCCAACCCAAGTCATTGGGATTCCAGTTTCAATATATCTATAAGTGTGGATACAGGCCATTAAAGCACTATAGGCGTCAGGAGTTACTGATTTGAAATATACATCATTCTGGGACTGCAAGACTCTATTAATCAACGAACGTCTATGGAAACCACCAGAATACATTTGTGGTAGTGAAATATAATCGATTTCACAATCTAAAGTACGCTTGAGTTGCTTTTTAGAGTCTTGCCATTTTTCACCTGTTGTGAAAGATAGGGATACAACTAAATCACCATAAGTCTCTTGGCAACCTTCCCAAAAGTAATAGGCTCTAGGAGAAAATATCGCCTCTGCTTGTGGATACTTTTTTATTAAATAACGTAAATGCTCATAACAGTGGGGCATAACAGCGTCATCATCTCCAATAAAGGTGACCCATTCTCCTCTTGAATTTCTTAATAAAAATTCAAAATTTTCATGCATAGGCAATGGAACTGAAGGACGAACTACCTTCAAACGTTTATCTGAAAATGAATCGCATATGGTTGAACTTTCATCCACGCTGTGGTTATCACTCACTATTATTTCAATTGAACTAGAGGATATGTTAAGGCAACTTTGTATAGCATATTTTAAATAATTTGCTCGGTTTCTTGTAGGGATCAAAAGAGAAAGTATCGGTCTATTTTCGTCAATCATGGTCATTTTATTGTTATAAAATTAGTGAATAAATTAAGCATTGAGTCTATGCAAATATCTTGAGGCGCCCAAGGGTGCGTACTTCACTTAATTGATCAATTTCAGCAGAGCAATTAGTTGGGTAGATTCAGTCTCCATATGCGTTGGTGTATTTAATAAAGTAAGGATTTAAGGTACTGGTTAATAGGCGCCGAACGTCAACAGCAGTCAGAAGAGATGCTCCAATGGTTATGGTTGCGGCGACCAAGAGCAGCAGGAATTCAGTTAAAGTGTTCTCTGATAAATGCCAAATGATTTTCAGCATATAGGCAGTAACGAGACTCGCTCCTAAAGGAAACAGAAGATCACGTAAGTACCAGCGAAACTTTTCTCCCGTTAATATTTTCTGATACATCAAATGTATGCCTACCAGCACATATCCTGCGTTCAGGAAGACCCACACCCAAGCCGCCCCCTCAGCACCATATCGCGGTGTGGCCCAGAGAATCGCCGGTACAATGAAGAGGACAGCGACAATGTTGATTTTTATGGTTAATCCGGTCCAACCGTGGGCAAGTTGTGTCTGGTAAGGAATCCACATCAGACCATTCAGCAAGTTTCCCAGCATCAGAAGACTGAGCAACGGTGCCGAGCGGGCAGCGAGTAAGTGATCCTGTGCCCAGAGCCGCAGAAGAGTTTCGGGGAAGACGATGATCACAATTGCCGCGCTGCCGGCAATTACGCTGACCATCTGTGCCCCCAGGTGATAGGTCTTGATAAGCGCGTCACGGTCGTCCTGAGCGTACAGTTCGCACAGGCGCGGGTAAAATGCCTGGGTGATCGGCGAGATTAGCATATAGAGGGCGCCTGCGACCACCGCAGCCAAGGTGTAGAAACCGTACTCGCTCAGGCTGAGTAGTTTGGAAAGCAGAATCTTGTCCATCTGCGTCAGCAGCAGTGTCAGGAACGTGATGCCAGTCATCCCCCCTGCAAATCGCCAAACACCTTGCAGGGCAGAACGCGAGAAGTGCGCCCTATGCCCGGAACTCGGCAGGCTGGCATAGGTGATTGTAGCCAGGGTGCTCAAAGTGAGAAGTGAGAGAAATCCTTGCCAGATAAAAAAGGCCTGGATGGTTGGCGAGATCCAGGCAAAGACAGCGATGGCGCCGAGTCCGCGTATCGTTGCCAAACTGCTGTTGACGACATTGAACAAAACCTGACGTTGAAGGCCAATAATACTGCTGCGGTAGATGGTCTCAATAAAACGTAACGCGGTAACCAAGCCCATTAAGGCAAAAGCTTGCGTAACAACCTCAACCGGTAATGTCTCGGCCTGCAGCCATGACCTGGCGATCCAATTGGCGCCAAACGCCACACTGCCGGCGATCAGGGCCGCTACGCCAAATGCGATAAATTCGATGGTTCTCAGCAGATCGCGAATGGATTGTGCGCTGTGATGACCGCCGGTAAAGTACGCCATTTCACGGC
The DNA here is from genome assembly GCA_016722945.1 of Desulfofustis sp. PB-SRB1. GTDB lineage: Bacteria > Desulfobacterota > Desulfobulbia > Desulfobulbales > Desulfocapsaceae > PB-SRB1. Next base: position 415,969 of record JAEQMT010000010.1, read on the forward strand.
TGAGTGTTGGTGTCATGCCCATATCCAACAGGCTGAACCACGCTGTGAGCACGGCGAAAATACCTATCAAACCATATGCTTCAATGCCGAGATATTTGATATATAACGGAATGAAAGCCAGGCCCATCAAAGCAGTCCAGCCCTGGCCGAGGTAATTGGCGATGATGTTTCGTTTGAGCATCAGCAGAGATTTACCGTATCCGCTTCAAGTACCCATCCGGTGCGACACTAATCAGGAGTTTGTGCTCGATCTGTTTGTCGATCTCAAACTCGGGATGGGTTTTAAGGTACTGATGGACGGCGGTTTTGGGGTTATTGCCGGGACCCCATGGTCGGTCAGGAAACATTTCAGCGGGCATATTGTCGATGATGGTGTCGAAGACGACACAATAGCTGCCCGGGTTGACCAGGGGGGCATAGGCCTCCAACTCGGCCAGAACGTGATCGTGGGTGTGCATGGCGTCGAGACAGACCAGTATACGCTCATGGTTGGCTGCCACTTTGTTCACCTGATCTATCACTTCCGGGGCGATGGACGACCCTTCGATCATATCGATTCGTGAAAACATGGGGTGGGCCTCTATTGCTTCGCGGTTGTGGGCACGAATGTCGATATCGATGCCCATAACCTTACGATTGGATTGGGCTGGATTCATGGATTGTCCGGCCTCGATGGCATCGGCCATGTCGAGCAGGGCCAGCATCGAGGCACTGAGGATCAGTGATCCACCGTGGGCGATGCCGGTTTCGATGATCAGGTCCGGCTTGACGGCCCAGATGATCTCCTGCATTGCCACGATATCTTGGGGGTATTGGATGATAGGACTAGAAAGCCAACAAAAATTATAAGTGTATTTATAAGATGCACTATGATTCATCCATGCAAGTGAAGTATTCTTCAACTTCTTGTCATTGGCTATAAGTTTAATGTTATTTATCACTTCATGAAGGAACATAGTCTCTATATATCTCCAAATTTACTTTATGATTTTAGAATTTATTGTATCTAATAATTTTCCCTGGATTTCCAACTACGACAGCATAATCTGGGATATCATTAATGACTACACAACCAGCTCCTATTGTGACATAGTTACCTATTTTGATACGCGGCAAGATTGTAGAATTGGTTCCAATAAAGCAGCATGATCCTACTTCGCAGCAACCTGATATACTGGCAGCATGAGCAATAAATGTTGATTCACCAATAACACTTTCATGAGCCACAAGAGCACCAATATGGATGCTACAATTATTACACAATTTTGCAGATGCTTGGACGATAACTGATTCTTGTATATATATTCCTAGACCAACATCAACCATACTTAGATTTACAGACGGATGAATGAAATTAGTCATCAACCCTCCAGAATTTATAATATCCTTGGTTATGTAGTGCCTAGAAAGTATATCTCCTGTGATAAGATTTACAAATCTAACATCTGGATTTATCAATTGATTTACACACTTTTGTCCACCAATTATATCATATCCAAAGAAATTCTTGCCGTGTTTTGATTTGTCGTTATCAAGAAAACCGGCTACTTGGAAATCAGGAGATGAATTTTCTACTGCTTGTATCATTCTGATTGTTTCAGGATTTGATGCCCCAAAAAGATAGATTTTCATAGCAATTTATTTTGTATAATCTGCTGTTGCATTCAATACTGAATTCGTCACTCGCACTATATCGTCATCTGAGATATCATGATAGCTTGGTAGGTTAATAGATCTATTGGGAATGTCGAATGCGATCTTATTAATTGATGAAAGAGAGTTATTATTAAAGAAGGAAAAACTGGAAAGGGGATAAAAAAATACCCTTACATCTATGTTCTCAGTTGAGAAAATTTCTAATAGAGACGTTCTGGTAATTTTAGTTTTCTGATCAAAAACGACCGTTGGCATCCACGAACCATTAATTACTCCTGGAGGTTCAGGATTCATTGATAGTAGAGGAGATGAGTTAAGAATATTCTTGTAACTTGCAAGTATTTCACGTTTGCGAATGATCAATTCCTCAATTCGCTCCATCTGAGCACAGCCGATGGCAGCCTGGATGTTAGACATTTTATACTTGTAGCCTATCATGTCCGGCCAGAATTGTTTGGTTTGACGACTGCTGCGGCCATGATTGCTGAGAGTAAGAACTCGATCATATAAAGCACCATCGTTGGTGACAAACATGCCTCCCTCTCCGGTTGTAATGGTCTTACTACCATGAAAGGAAAAGGTTCCGAAGGTGCCCACCGAACCAGCCCGCTTCCCATGGTAAGCCGAGCCTATGGCCTCTGCAGCATCTTCTATAATCGGAATCCCGTGTTTTTCACAAATGGCAAGCAACGCATCCATGTCGCACAGATTTCCATAGAGATGAGTTGCAATGATTGCCCTGGTGCGAGGTGAAATAGCTTTTTCTGCCAACTTGGGGTCAATACACCACGTGTCAGGTAAAATATCGACAAAAACAGGCGTGGCGCCCAGGTGAACAATCGGTGCAGCTGTTGCAATCCAATTTGTGTCGGCCAGAATTACTTCATCTCCAGGGCCGATATCCAGAGCGGCCATTCCCATGTGGAGTGCACCGGTACAGCTTGATGTGGCAATCGCGTATGTAACTCCCAAATGAGTCTTGAAGGCTTCTTCAAAGCGATAAATATAATCGTAGCAACGATCTCCCCAGCCATTGGCGGCAGCATCGGTTGCATAACTGATTTCCAGATCAGTTATAGATGGTTTTGTGTAATAAATCTTTTTTTTCATAGCATTCGTAATTGCGGCACGGCGACCACGAATTGCGTGTCATTCTCTTCCAATAACTTATTTTGTTCAACTATCTCCTGCGATATATTCCATGGCAGAATAAGCAGATAATCAAGTCGCTGCGTCTTGAGCGTTTCGGGGGAAACAATTGGAATGCGACTGCCGGGGAGATATTTGCCCTGTTTTGATGGGGCGGCGTCGCAGACAAAGGGTAACAGGTCCGGGCGAACACCGGCAAAATTAAGCAGGGTATTGCCTTTTGCCGCGGCCCCATAGGCGGCAAGCTTTTTTCCAAGCCTTTTTTGTTGCAACAAAAATAAAAGAAGATCATTTTTGATGTGATGCGTCCGCTCCTGAAACGATAAATAAACCTCTCTGGCTTCGAGTCCTGCCGCCGCTTCGCTGCGCAGCACGTGTGCCACCGATGGCTCCTCGAAACGACTGTCCTCCTGATGACAGCCATATACGCGCAGGCTGCCACCGTGTGTCGGGAGCAACTGCACATCAAAGACACGCAAACCTGCTACGGCAAAGATGCGCTGAACCACGCGCAGGGACAAATAGGAAAAATGCTCATGGTAAATGGTGTCGAACTGGCAGTGCTCCACAAGCTTGAGTAAATGAGGAAATTCCAGGGTAACGGTTCCCCTTGGTTTGAGAAGCGCCTTTATGCCACGGGTGAAATCATTGATGTCGGGAACGTGGGCATAAACATTGTTTGCTGCCACTAAATCAGCCTGGAGCCCTTGGGCGGCGAGTCGTTGTCCACACTGTTCCCCAAAAAAATCGCGCCGCATCGGTATACCCAGACGCTCGGCTGCCAGAGCCGCTTGCTCGGCCGGTTCGATGCCAAGGCAGGGGATTTTCGCTGAGACAAAATTTTTCAACAGGTAGCCGTCATTGCTTGCAATCTCAACTACAAAGCTCTCCTTGGTCAGATGCAGCCTGTCGATTATGTCGACGGCATAGTGCTTCGCATGGTTTAGCCAGGTGCGTGAGGTGCTGGAGTAGTAGGCATAATCGCTGGTGAACAACAGCTCCGGCCGGGTGAAATCCTCGGTCTGTACCAGCCAGCAGTGCTCACATACCAGGACGCGTAAGGGAAGCCAGCTTTCCGGCTCGTGGATCGTCTTCTGGTCGAGGTATCTGTTTGATGGCGGTGCACTCCCCAGATCAACCAGTTGCAGATCCAGTGCTGTGCCGCAGTGTCGACAGTTCATGGCTGTCATCCTGTAAAGTTTTCATCAATTAAGGGCAGGGTGGAATCACGCTCCGACATTTCAGTTATCGCTCGGGGCCAATGTATGCCGATTGCGGGATCAGCTGGATGGCAACCATGCTCTGTTGAAGGGGTGTATGCGGCCGTATGCAGATACAGCATTTCACTGTCCGGCTGCAACACCTGAAAGCCATGCGCGCATCCTTCGGGAATCACGAGCATGCAGCGGTTTTCAGGAGTCAATTCGAGGGCAAACCACTGCAGCAATGTCGGCGAGTCCTTCCTGAGGTCGACGGCTACATCCCAGACCCCACCCTTGAGGCATCTGATCAATTTCATTTCGGCATGAGGTGGCTTTTGCATATGCAGGCCCCTTACAGCGCCGACTGAATGCGTACAGGAATGGTTAATTTGTTTGATAGTGCGTGACTTAAGGACGACGCGCAATTCATCGTCACAGAACAGCCTCGAAAAACTCCCGCGGTGATCGATGAAAGGGGTTGTCTCGACGATTGCAACCCCCTCGATTGGAGTCGTGCGAATCTTCATGACTCGCTTACCCATGAACATTTGTTCGCGATTGCCTGCTGCACGTACTGTTCAAGCTGGGGTGCCGTTAATACTGAGTGGTTCTGATAAAAAGAACGGTACCAGTCAATCGTCTGGGAAACTGCCTGCTCCAGTTTCCATGCAGGGCTCCAGCCCAACTGGTCATGTGCTTTGGTGCTGTCCAGGTTGAGGCGGGTCGCTTCCTGGGGATGAACTGCTTTGCTTGGTTGCCAGGTGATACGGTTCCATCGTTCCTGCGTCAACGCAAGGATAGATCCAACGGTTTGAGTAAGCTCACCGGCCGGCCCAAAATTCCAGGCGTCTGCGAAATTCCTTTCTCCGGCGAGCAATTTTTCACCCAGTAGCAAATAGCCGGACAAACACTCCAGAACATGCTGCCAAGGTCGCGTTGAGAAGGGGGCCCGTATCTCCACTGATTGTCCGGCAGCGGCGGCGCGGACAATGTCTGGAATGAGCCGGTCGTCAGCCCAATCTCCTCCGCCGATCACGTTTCCGGCCCGGGCAGACGCAAGAAGAGGCGCGCCCGAGGCAGAAAAAAAAGAATGTCGATAACTGTCGATCAGTACCTCGCAGGCAGATTTGGAAGCGCTGTATGGGTCGTGACCACCCAGGCGGTCGTTTTCACGATACCCCCACGGCCATTCCCGATTCTGATAAACCTTGTCCGTAGTAATTGCCACAATCGCCCGTACGACGGCACACTGCCGGCAGGCTTCGAGAACACTGGCGGTGCCCATCACGTTAGTCGACCAGTTCCCCAGCGGGTCGTCATACGATTGACGAACCAATGGCTGTGCCGCGAGGTGGAACACGATATCGGGCTTTGAGCGTGTCAGTATGTTGTGCACTGTTTCAAAGTCCCGGATATCGAGACGATGGTCTTCGACTTCGAGCCCTAACGCGTCCCAATGATTTGGCCGCGTATTGGGATCTAGCCCGATACCGACGACTTGCGCGCCAAGGGTCTGCAGCCAATGGACCAGCCAGCTTCCCTTGAAGCCGGTGTGGCCCGTGACCAGAACGGAGCGCTTACGGTAACAGTCCGAAAATTGTATTATTCCCATAGCTTCCACGGGGCCATGCCGCTTGTCCAGAGCTCTTCCAAGTGGTTCTTGTCGCGCAGGGTGTCCATGGCCTGCCAGAAGCCGTGATGCCGATAGGCCATTAATTGCCCGTCTTGTGCCAAACGGAGCAGGGGGTTTCCTTCCCAACTGCTCCGATCACCTTCGATGAGATCGATGACTGAAGGGTTCAGCACGAAAAAACCACCATTGACCCAGGCGCCGTCACCGGCTGGTTTCTCCTGGAAACTCTGCACTTCGCCGGATTTAATATTGAGGGCTCCGTAACGACCAGGCGGCTGGATTGCCGTCACCGTCGCTGGGTGGCCGTGATCATGGTGGTGCTTGATCAAAGCGCTGATGTCGATATCAGCTATGCCGTCGCCGTAGGTAAAACAGAAAGGCTCATCTCCGAGATGATGGCGAACCCGGAGCAGGCGGCCCCCGGTAAGGGTGTGTTCACCGGTATCCACCAGGGTGACACGCCACGGTTCTGAATAGTTTTGATGAACGGTGCGTTCATTGGTTGTCATATCAAACGTGATGTCGGACATGTGCAGGAAGTAGTTCGCGAAATATTCCTTGATCACATATCCCTTGTAACCGCAGCAGATGATGAAATCGTTTAATCCATAAAACGAGTATAGCTTCATGATGTGCCAGAGGATCGGCTTGCCGCCGATCTCGATCATCGGCTTGGGTTTCAGGTGCGTTTCTTCTGATATTCTTGTGCCGAGACCACCGGCAAGAATGACGGCTTTCATGCTTCCTCCTCGACTGATTCAAATGAGCAGGATTGATTGTTTCAAATCGTTATACATGAGATGATGATTCGTTTAGAAGATCCCACAAAACAAATTGTGGCCGTTTTTCAAGAGTCTTCGCAAAGCTCAGATATTCTTCTGTTGTCAGAACAATCGTTCTGATTTTTCGATCGATATATTTTTCCGTCTTTCTGGTCAGATCCTGGAGATTTGCGGAATCAATATCGCCGACCAGCACCAGGTCAATAATTCCGGTGTCTTTTCCTGCCGCGTAATCATCTATAAGAATCGCTTTTTCCAAGTTGCCGAGCCGCTTGAGTATGGATTCCAGGATCTGGTCCATTCCCAGGGCTTTCTTCACCATGGACTGAAGCTCCTTGAATACCGGATGCTTGGTGTTGGCGGAAAAAAGAATCTGCCGGCCCTGCTTCCTGCTGACCAGCAGGTCGGCCTGTTTGAGCTGGTCGAGTTCGGTTTTTACCTGGCTCGGTGATGCCTGGAATTCCCCGGCCAGTTCGCGCATGTAGGCGGCGCCGTCTGGGTTGAGGAAAAGCCGCATCAGGATCTTGATGCGCATCTTGGAGCCGATCAGGCTGGAAAGGGCTTCTTGCATTCTTTTAGTTCTTTTTTTCAGAACATCATGCAATGGGCGGGTGATTATTGCAAGACAAAAGTGGAGTCATTACTAAATTTCGGTTGCTCGTCTTTCATTATATCTCTGTCAGCATCGAGAAGCTCGACCTCAGCGAGGTCACAGCATTTGGCTTTGACGAGGGGAACGGCATCGAAGCGACGACACCACTATGTGACGGTGTTTATCGACATGGATAAGCAGAAGCAGCCCGCTATCTTTGCCACCGTGGGTTAAGGCAAGGATGTACGGTGCCGGTTCAAGAGATTCCTGCGTCGTCACGGTGGTTGTTCAACGGCAAGAATTTTCTTTATTTCATCCATGGGCAACATACCGGTGTAGGTCTTGCCATTGATGATATACGTTGGTGTTGCAAGAATTTCATTCTCAATTCCGGATATGATGTCAAGACGCAGTTTTTCCCGTACCACGTCAGATAAATAGATGGCAGCATAATCCTCTGCCGGCACTTCGATTGACTCCGCGAGACTCTTAAGGTCGACAACTCTTTCATTTTCTGCAGTCAATTGATACAGCCTATCATTCATCGGCCAGAACTTTCCCATCTCCGCCGCCGCAATTGCCGCCAGAGCTAGCTTGCCCGAGCCTTGCTGCGATTGGTCTTTTACAATAACAGGGTTATAGGCATGATCCAGAGGGTAGTGGCGATGCACCAGCCGGATCGTAGCGGGGTGCTGTTCAATCAGGGCGCGTAACTGGTAATGCATCTTGCGGCAGTGGAAGCATCGGTAATCGGTATATTCCTCAATGGTGATGAGCGGGTCGCGGGCGCCGATCCAGGGGTGGCCGCCTGGGGTTACTCCCGTTTGGATGTGTTCGAGATTGAATGCCGTAAATGGAATCCGCCAGTAGGAAGGAACGAGCAACTCAATGAAAATAAAAACGATTGTCACGCAGAGTAGCGGCAGGTGGCACGTGCGGCGACGTTTTAGAATACTAAGAAGTTCCCCAACATTCATCCGCCAGCGGGAAAATTTGATGCGAATCAGCTCTGCCATGCCATTGGTAAAAAACATCAATCCAATAATATGATCAATGAGGCAAAACGGACAAAACACCCCGATTTTCGTCAAAGAAAGGTGGGTAAGATAGAGAGAAAAAGCGACGTGAACGGAGCCCAGCGGCAACATGATGACAGGTATCAGGCTGCCATGCCCGGTAACGTATAAATGAGAAAATATGATAAGGCAACAGGTGTAATAAAGGATTCCCCAGTGCGCCCATGGCACACCCAAAAAAACAGCGTAGTGACTTTGCGCCACCGTTTCACAGTCAAGGCGCTGAGCTATCACGCAGGCGCTGGAAAACAGCGGGTCAAGATGGGTCATGACATGCACGTAACCCAGATACCCGGAAATGAGCAGGCCGATGGTGCTCAGGAAAAAAACGAGAAAAATATAGAAACCGGATACGTGCTCAGCTGTCTTCAAGTTGTGATGTGATGTTTGGTATATATTCATTGAGCACGCCCACAAGGGTTGAGCTGTCGTATGGTATTACCTTGCGATAGGGCTCGGTTTCCAGAATTGCGGCGACTATAGTTGGCAAGGGGTGGTTATCGAGCAGCCGCTGCACATAGGCAGACATCTCTTCATCGGCCAGCTCCGCGAGCATGGCATTTTCGATCAACCCAATGGTAGGTTTGAGCTGGCTGCCGTTGTTCCAAAGCTTCAAGTAAAACCAACGACCCTGCTCATAGTAGCCGAGGTCGGTTAAGGCTTTGGCGACCCCTAACATTGCATTGTTATCTTTTGGGTACAGGCGCAGGGCTTTCTGGAAAAAGACCAACGCTTCGTCGGGTTGGCCGAGCCATAACTGTACTATTCCTTTATAAAAGAGGAGGAGATTATCTTTGTCGTTTTGCGCGAGGGCAATGTCTATATGTTGATCGGCCGTATCAAAGTCTTGAACACGTATCAGTGTGCGGGCGTAATAGGTATTTATTCTCAGATTGTCTGGAACTATTTCCAGCGCCTTTTTAAAATAGTTCAATGCCTCGTCATAATTGCCCCTGTTCAGGTGGTAATCAGCGATATTGGCAAGGGTGTTGGCCTCCATATTTACTCGTGCGTACGTTTTTCCCAGCGCGTCTTTGTATAGTGCAAGGGCTTGCGGATATCGAGATGGGTTGTTTTCATTCATGATGGCCACGGCTAAATTTTCCGGGGGCCGTGCACTGTTTGGCGCCTTAGTCATGGCGTCAGTCCATAACGATTCCTCATCGTGCCAGACAATGCTTCGCCGGTAGGTGCCCAGTGCCAATGAGAAAAGCACAAAAACGGCAAGGGCTGCCGAGAGTGTTCGCACTCGTGTCGGGTATGATCTTTTTCTTAAAAGATGGGCGAATAGCACGGCAACCGGGACGAATAGAAACATCGACGGTAGATAGTTGCGGTGTTCAAATACCAGTTCCAGGGCAATGAAACTCGACTCGACTGAATGGCAGATATAAAAAAACAACACGCCAAAGGAGAGAGTGGGGTACTTTTTCCGGTAAAGCCAGGCCAGTGAAAGGGCTGACACATGAAAAATAAGGGCCGCAACGGTAGTCCACGGAGAAAACAATGACGTGGAAAGCGCCATTTCATGATCGATGGAAAAACGATCCGCCCGGGGAAAGACAAGCAGGCTCAGGTACAATATCATGACCCGCTGCTGGGTAAGTATCCTTTCCAACATTGAAAACGGTCGTCCTTCATACCCTTTGGTTAAGCTCGACAGAAATGATGGTGCCAGGACAATGCACAGGATACAGATAACCAGCAGTGAGAGACCCATTCCCACTATAAAAATCATCTTTTCTTTCCGACTTGAAGGCATGCCAAAAAATATCAAATCCAGGACGATGATCGCCAATGGCAGAATGGCAAGGTTTTCCTTGGAGAATATACCAAAAAGAAAAGAAATGACGGCCATGCAAAACCATCCAATCCTGGTGGCGTTCATGTCTGCCAGGCGCCCCTTCAGATAGCAGTAAACGCAGGCGATTCCTCCCAGAGCAGCCATGGCCGCCATGCGCTGTACGATGTACACCACCGCCTGGGTATGTATGGGATGGGCAAGCCAGAACAGGGAAGCAAGAGCGGCGATAAAGTCGATTTCACCATCGGTGTATTGGTTGCGCAGGCGCGGGGTACGGAAGAGCAGGCGAATGGCAAGAAAAAGGATCCACCCAGTGCTGAAATGAATGAGCAGATTTACCAGATGATAGCCGAATGGGTCGGCCTGACCATAGTACCAATTAAGCGCCAGGCTGAGGCAGGCAACGGGCCGATATATTGCCGGTTCGTCTGCGTGGGGTTTGGCAAAGAGGGTTTGGCGCAGCGAGTTAAATGAGAGGTCGGTGAGGTGAAGCGGCGTATTCTGTAAGATGTTCTGTGTGTCATCAAATTGCCAGCCACCCTGAAAAGATTGCGCGTATATTACTACTGCAAACGTACCCATCAGCCAGAAAAACCGGCATAAATTTATTTGTTTCACCGGTACGGGACTCTACAGGTAGGGAAATTTCCGATGTTTTACGAAGTCAAAGAATAGCGGTTTGCTGACGCGATGTGAGCAATCTTTGACCATGTTTGCTGTGTCCCACTTCAGTCCGCGAAAAAAGCTCTGTCGGCCCCGTTTCGCGCCGTCGCATGCGCTTGGCGAAATGAGCGTCATTCAGCAGAAAATGGCTTGGTACCTGACGTACCCGGAGGCAGCCGGGCGATCCACGGAAGACAGTAAAGACAGTAAATGATAAAGCGGGGTTTATTTCAGGTAAGCTGAAAACATTACGATATCGTCTGCGGTACAACGTTGAAAGATACCCCGTGTTCGAGGCCGGCGGGAATGTTGGCGCATCGCCTTCCCACCGGCCCTGTTCCAATACCCGCTACAAAGCAATCCTGAGAACAAAACTTTGACCATCCCAGAAATTATCCGGGTTAGCTGTTGTTGTCTGGGCATTTCTGTAATCATCCGGGCACCGTCCACTACCATCGGTTACCCTGATGGTGATATTTCTATTTGGATCGGTACCCGAAATTGAGGCAATTGAATTCTCGCCGCTTAGTTTGATTCCGCCACCATTGTTAAAGGAATCGTTATTAGTCGGCAGGGCGGTATGTGAAGGAATTGCAAACCAGTCCGCGATTGCCGCTTTGGCACTGTTTGCATCGCTTTCTGCTGCCGAGCAGAAGGTCTTGTTCCGATACGAAATGAAGTTGGGCACGGCGATGGCCGCCAAAATCCCGATGATGGCGATGACGATCATCAATTCCACCAGGGTAAAGCCTTTGTTGTCTGTCTGTTTCATCTCTTGCTCCATTGGTTAAAGGTAAACGGGAATAGGTCAGTTTCATTTTAAGCAAAGAATGTTCCATTTGGAGAAAAAAGATATTTTTCAAGTGAAATCAATTTGTTGAGTGGTTTTACACCAGGTTTTTGAGCACGTGTGGTGGCCCTTTTTCGCCACAATTAGGCGCCGGGGAGACATCGGGCGTCAGCTGGTGACAAAAATTGACACCAGAATGTTGTGGGTAGGGGACCGGCCTCTTTGTGGCAAATCTTTTTACAGCTGCCGGCCCCTTCATAAACATATTTCACAGCTCGCGTCCCATTCAGCACCGCGTCTTCATGGCCGGCACCGTTTCGTGGCCGTGCTGGTGGGGGCAAGTGCCGGCGCCGGGTAGATGCCCGTGCCAGCGTATCGATGCAGAGCCACCAGCTCTTCGCCAGCGCCTGGCCGGGTGCCGCCAGCCGGCAGGGTACCAGATGATGAAGGAGATCCGTGGCGGCACAAACGGGCGACGCCTACGGACTGGCGTTTTCTTTGTTGGCCTCGTAAAAAGGTGGTTCCGAGCTGTCGCGGAATTGTTGTGACCTCTCGACGTTTCTATGTTTGTGGCATAATATCTACAGGGTCTTATGAGAACTACCCGCGCCGGTCTTGGTTTTTAATTTTGGCATAGATTGTGCTTAAACAACATTGTGGATTCTTTACAACGGAATAAATGGAGTTACGGTGGTTTTTCGCTCATGGAACTCATGGTCGTCATCGCGATCATTGGTGCTCTGGCGGCGATAGGTATGCCGGCGCTGTTGAGCAACCGGCCCGCCAAACAGGCGCGCTCGGCGGTGAACGACTATTATAATGCCTTGCAGAGTGCCAAGATGTATGCGATCCGCAGCGGTGATAATTGCGACGTAAACGTTGAAGCCGACAAATTTAAGATCGAGTGTGATGCCGGCACTGCCTGTCCCACAACCAGCCCGTGCGTTACCAGCAAACCGGAGTTTGGTAACGCGGTACGGTTTTATCGCAAGGGTGCTCCAGGTGCTCCAACGGCACCGTTTGCGCCATTTACAGTCACGTTTAATGCTGTTGGGACGGCAAATTCAACGTATCTGGTAATCGGCACCAATCCGGCCGGCGACTATTACCTGGTCGGACCCCTGATAACCGGGATGATTCAGCGGCAGTGGTGGAACGGTGGCGACTATGAGTCATATTAACGGCAACGATATGAGGAGCCGCCTGACTATAAACGGGTTCACCCTCATGGAACTCATGGTCGGCATGGTTGTCTCCATGGCGGTGGTGGCCGGCTCGGTAACGGTGTATATATCCATGGTGCGCGGGCATAACAATCAGGTTAAGGTGGTTGCCATGCAGCAGAATCTGCGCGCCACCATGGATTATCTGGAGCGCAACATCAGGATGGCCGGATATGACCCGTTCGGTTTTGCCGGTGCCGGTTTTTCCGCCGAAGTGGCCGGCACAACGTATGAGGTGAAAAGTGACGAAATCTCATTTACCGCCGATCAGGGTAGGATATCCGGGAGTGATTTTGATTATAACCCAAACGGCACAATTGATAATCACTGGAACGAAAATTTTGTCTTCAACCTGATAAATACGGCTGGCAACCAATCAAGTACATTGCATCGCCTTAATGCAGCAGGTGTACCCGTGGAGCTGGCCGAAAATATTGACTGCCTCAATTTTGTCTATCTGGACCAGGCCGGTAACGTCATTGCCGCCCCTGTCGCGTCGGCAGATTTCGATGATATCGCCGCCGTGCAGATCACCCTGGTGGGCACCTTCGGGGCCGCGCCGGGGCTTGGCACTCCGTATACCGACACCACCGTCTACCGGAACAAGCAGATGGATCTGCTTAATCTACAAAGCGGGGCCAACCCTCCTAACGATTCAATTCGGCGGCTTATGGTCACCTCCACCGTGGCCGTGCGCAATAAGTAATCGGGCAAAAACGATATAGAGTAGTGATGATACGACCCAACATACCATTTCTTAGATTCTTGATTCGAACAAAATCTCGCGCGTGTGTTCGCGTGTGCGGCGAATCCGGGTTCAGTCTCATGGGTGCGATGATTGGCCTCGCCATCTTTGTCATGGGCATACTCGGTATATTTTCACTGCAATCCATCGCCGTGGGAAAAATCGGTCAGCAGCAGCGTATGCTGATGAGTACCAATGAAATGGGTGGGCAACTCGAGCAATTACGAGCACTTGCATATAGCACCGTCACTGCCGGCCAGAATAGTGGTGATGTCGATGTGAACGGCGACGGGGTGATGGATTTTACCCTCACCTGGGTGGTGCTGGACAACACCGCCAATACCATGCCGGCCGGCCTGGTCAAAGCCGTGGATGTTGATGTATCAGGTATTCCTGACAAGGTGAGGCTGATCTATATACAGGCCACCAAGTTCGGGTCGCCACAGGTGATAGCCCGTTTTTTACTGGCCAAACCGGGTATATGAAAACATGAAAGCCTTATTTACCCCTCTTTCCCCTTGTGCCTGGATGGACCGGCGTGCCGGTGCCGCTGCGCATCGGAAAGAAAATGATCTTGAAGGTGGTGAGGCGGGGTTCATAACCGTGGCTGTCGTTCTGCTCATGCTGGCCGGGCTGACGATCATCGCGGTTTCATCGATAAACAATTCGATTACCGAATCACGCATCTCACGGGCCGCCTACGAGGCCGAAAAAGCCACCTACCTTGCCGAGACGGCGGCCGTGGATAGTGCCTTGGGGCTCGAGCATGCCCCAACGACCATGATCGATACGAGCGGTGGGGTTGATTATTTTACCGACGATCCGTTTTACGCTGATAATGGGAATCGACACCCTAACAGACTTGAAGAGAAAGATAACTGGTATGACAATGATGGCAGCGGATGGCTAGGTGATGGAGCGGGTTCTGGAGATAACCCCATCGCCAAACCGTTGATATTTTATGGCGATCCTCCCGGTGATGCACCGACCAACCTTGACGCGTTTTTTCCCGGCACCCATACCAGTGACGCTCTTCGCGTGGCTGCTCAGCATGTGACCGGAATGGGGGTGGCGGGAGACTCATCGCTGGTGGTCACCAATTCAGATGGGCGGACCTATGAGTATCTGGTATACGGCATGTTTTCAGTAAAAGGCGCGGGGGTCAGTGCCGAAATTGCGTCCGAGTCCCTGGTAGAACTGGGGTATCGCAAAAAAATTCAGTAACTGGTATCAGTTGATAGACTTCTTGTTTCAGCTTCCCGGCAGTCGTGTTTGGTTATTCTGCTTGACTTTTCGCGCAAACCTGTTTTAATTGGGGATTTACATCCGCATGGTGCGGGGTGGTGCTCGCCGCCCGGTCGTATGGGTGTCCGTGATCGACCGTAATCTATGACTGGTAGTGCCGTTTGCCTGGAGGCCGACGGCCAAGTACTGTTATCTATAAACAAAAAGAGGGAAATTATGTCGAAACTGGTTGCACCCCACGGGGGAAAAGGTCTGGTATGCGCCTTGCTTGAAGGCGCCGAGCGTGACGCCGAGCTGCAAAAAGCGGCGGGTCTGAAGCAGGTGGAAATCTCCGCCCGCGCCAAAGGCGATCTGATCATGATGGGTATCGGCGGCTTCAGCCCGCTTACCGGCTTCATGAACAAGGCCGACTGGAAAGGTGTGTGCGAGAATTTTCAGATGGCCGACGGCACCTTCTGGCCGGTGCCCATCACCCTGGACGTTTCCGCCGAGGACGCGGCCGCCATCAGTGTGGGCGATGAGATCGCCCTGGTGCGCGGCGGCGAGACCTTTGCCACCATGAAGGTGGAAGAAAAATATGAGATGACCGAGGAGAACAAGAAGTGGGAGTGTGAGAACGTTTTCATGGGTCAGGGCGAAGAGTCGGTGGACGGCAAGTTCTGGGAAGTCGCACCTGAAGATCATCCCGGCGTCATCATGGTCATGAACCAGAAGGAATTTAATCTGGCCGGCCCCGTCAAGGTACTCTCCGAAGGCGAGTATCCCGCCGAGTATCCGGGCATTTACATGCGTCCCGCCCAGACCCGCGCCCTGTTCGAGGAGCGTGGTTGGGCCAACGTCGCCGCCCTGCAGCTGCGTAACCCCATGCACCGCTCCCACGAGCATCTCGCCAAGATCGCCATTGAGGTATGCGACGGTGTGCTCATCCACTCGCTCATCGGTAACCTCAAGCCCGGCGATATTCCCGCGAAGGTACGGATCAAGGCCATCGACGCGCTGATCGAGAACTATTTCGTCAAGGACAACGCCTACAGCGCCGGCTATCCGCTGGATATGCGGTATGCCGGGCCGCGCGAGGGGCTGCTGCACGCCACCTTCCGCCAGAACTACGGGGTCAACAACATGCTGATCGGCCGCGATCATGCCGGGGTCGGCGACTTCTATACCCTGTTCGAGGCCCAGGAGATTTTCGACCGCATCCCGGTAACCGGTGATCCCGCCAAGGATCTGCTGTGCAAGCCCATGAAAATCGACTGGACTTTCTATTGCTACGCCTGTGACGGCATGGCCTCACTGCGCACCTGCCCGCATGACAAAGAGCAGCGTGTGATTCTCTCCGGCACCAAGCTGCGCAAGGCGCTGTCTGAAGGCGCCGAGGTACCGGATCACTTCGGTCGCGACGAGGTACTGGTCATCCTGCGTGAGTACTATGAAGGTCTCACCGAGAAAGTCGAGGTGAAGATGCAGAGCGCCGCCTCCGGCCAGAATATGTAGTTCCAGCTTTTCACCTGTATCTCAAAGGAGGTATCGCCCATGGCGGTACCTCCTTTTTTATAAAAATCGGGTCAGAGTAAAATTAATCTGGTTGTATTAATTGTGCACAGTTGGCACTGAGGCCATGCTTTTGTCATCAAAAACGTAATTTAATTTTACTCTGACCCCATTTTTATGCACATTACCGTATCGCTGGCTGAGCGCAGCTATCCCATCTATGTTCAGACTGGGCTGCTTGACAAACTCGGCGCCATCATCGCCGCCGATCATCCGGCCAGCTCATATGCGATCATTACCGATTCTACCGTAGGCAAGCTCTATGGTTCCCGGGTGCAGGCACCCCTGGCGGATGCCGGGTGCCCTGTCACCTACCACGAATTTGAGGCCGGTGAGGCGAGCAAGAATCCGGCCACCGTCGCCACTTTATGCTCGGAGCTGGCCCGTGCCGGTCATGATCGCACCAGTGTGGTGATTGCCCTGGGCGGCGGGGTGGCGGGTGATATCGCCGGTTTTGTGGCCTCCATCTATCTGCGCGGTATTTCATGTGTACAGATCCCCACCACTCTGCTGGCCCAGGTGGATAGCTCGGTGGGTGGCAAGACCGGGGTGGATCTGCCTGAGGGCAAAAACCTGGTGGGCACATTTTCTCAGCCATCGGCCGTCTTTATCGACCCCGATGTGCTGCATACCCTGCCCGATGATCAATTCATTGCCGGACTTGCCGAGGTGATCAAGTATGGGGTGATCCGCGATCCTGAATTTCTGGTATATCTCGATGCGCATCGTGAACCCATCCTTGCTCGCCGGCCGGACGCGCTCATCCACGTAATCAAGACCTGCTGCCTGATTAAGGCGGCGGTGGTGGCCGAAGACGAGAAAGAGGGCGATATTCCGGCGCATCCTCAATTTTCGGCCACACCATCGGCCACGCGGTGGAGGCGGCCTCTGATTTCACCATCCTGCACGGCAACGCGGTGGCCATCGGCATGGTGGCGGCGGCGAGGCTGGCGGTACGGCACAAGGTGCTCTCAGAGGAGCGGGCGCAGTACCTGCAGGCACTTATTGCACGCTACGGCCTGCCCACCGAGATCCCGGCGGAGCTTGACCGCGGTCGCATTACATCGTATCTTGGCACCGATAAGAAACGGGTGGGCACCTCGCTGTTTTTCATCCTGCCCACCGATGAAGGATCGGTACTCATAACCGACGAAGTGGAACCGCGTCACATCGATGCAGTGCTGAGCGCCGACTGATTGAGAGCACCAATGCCGATTTACGAGTTTTATTGCGAGAGCTGCAATACCATCTTCAGCTTTTTTTCCCGCCGGATAGATACTGAAACCGTACCCGGCTGCCCCCGCTGCGCTGCTCCGGAGCTTTCCCGGCAGGTGTCGATGTTTGCAACTATCGGCCGGGCCAGCGAAGATGAGGATCAACTGGCCGGTCTCGATGAGACGAAGATGGAGGCGGCCATGGAATCGCTGATGCGCGAGTCAGCATCCATGGATGAAAATGACCCGAAGCAGATGGCCGCGCTGATGCGCAGTTTCAGCGAGCGTACCGGTATCAATCTGGGTGACTCCATGGAAGAGGCCATTGCCCGACTGGAAAAAGGCGAAGACCCGGAGCAGGTGGAGCAGGATATGGGGGATCTGATGGAAGGCGATGAGCTTGATTTTTCCCTGCTGCACAAGAAAGCACGCACCGCCCCGGCGCCGCCCCGTCGTGATGAAACCCTGTATGATTTACATCCTGACTCTGGTTCCCATAGGTGGTGATGTTGTATATGCCGTCATCAATGTTCCGGTTCTAGAGGAGTTCCTTGGACCTGCGTGTAGAACATGAGTGTCCGAGCTGCGGCAAGGTGATGAGCCTCGGTGAGCGTGACCGGCTCGCACACTGCCCTTCCTGCTTTGACCAAACCTATCTGGTCAAGCCCTCCTTGCCGCGCGCCGTTCTGGCCGATCGTATCCCCGCCGAAGTGGATGGCTCGGATATCTTCTATTACCCCTACATGCGCTTTAAAGGCGTGATCTACACCAGTTTTGTCGACCGGGTGACTCATCGCCTTCTGGACGTTACCCAACAGGCACGCACCGAAGCGGTGGCGCCGCCCTCGTTGGGTGATCGGGTGCGGGGAACCAGACTCACCCGGGTGCACCGCGCCATGCGTGGTCGCTTTATCCGCAAGAGTCTGCCCACCGGCGATATTCTCCAGCGGGCCGCGGCGCGGGCCGAGCAATCAATCGATGAAAGAAGCCGGCCGTTTATCCATCAGGTCTTTGTCTCCGAGGTGGTGAGTTGTATCTACCTGCCGCTCTACCGGGTCGGCGACACCATCTTTGACGGCGCCACCGGGCGGTCGCTGGGGGCGAAGAAGTTGTGGCAATCGGCCCTGCATCAGACCATATCTTTTCAGCCCCACTGGCAATCGAATTTTCTCTCCACCCTCTGTCCGCATTGCGGTGATGTTCTCGAGGGTGGAGCCGACAGCTCCGTGATGCACTGCCGCCAGTGCGATACCTGCTGGCTGGAAGATGAAGGGACTTTTGTGTCGGTACCGTACGGCTACGTGCCCATGCAGGGAGAAGACGTTGCCCATCTGCCCTTCTGGCGCCTGCGGGTGCGCTGCGATCAGCCCAAGCTCTACACCCTCGCCGATCTGATTCTGGCAACCAACCGGCCGATACTCATCAAGGCCGATCACAAACGGGCCGAGCTGATGATCTGGGTGCCCGGTTTTACCATGGCTCCGGCCGCGTTTCTCAACGCTGCCAGACATCTTACCCTGGCGCAGCTCTCGGTGCCGCCGGTGCGCGGCGCCTACCGGGGAAAGCTCGCCTCGGTCAGTGTTTCGCTTACCGAGGCAATGGGTACTCTGAAAACGGTTTTTGCCCACATCGTCGAAAAACGCGGCGATATTCTGAACCATCTGGCCGACATTACCTTGTCCTGCCGAGACGGTGCCCTGGTCTATCTGCCGTTTCAAAAACGCGGTCCCGTCTCCGTTCAACCCCACACCTCGTTAAATATTGAGGAGTTTGAACGCAATTAAATGAGCTTTTTCCCGCACTATATGGACGATGCCCTGATCGAGGCGGGCCGGGCCCTGACGGCGGGTGATTTCCCGGTGGGCTGCGTCCTGGTTGATGCGGGTGGGGTGGTTGCAGCCGGTCACCGAATCAACAGCGGTGGGGTCGGCAACGAGCTGGATCATGCCGAAATGAGAGCGCTGCACCACTACGTGGAGAGCAGGCGACCCGGCGAGGCGATGCCGTTTACCGTCTACTGCACCATGGAGCCGTGTCTGATGTGCTATAGCGCCCTGGTGCTACATGGGGCCGATACCATCATCTACGGGTATGAAGATGTGATGGGGGGCGGTTGTTCCCTGCCGCCGGCTTCGCTGCCGCCGCTGTTTCGAAAGAGACACCCGCGCATCATCGGCGGCGTCCGGCGGGCCGATTGCCTGGCTTTGTTCAAGCAATTCTTCGCCGATCACCGCAACGCTTACTGGCAAGGTTCCCTGCTTGCCCGTTACACCCTGCGCCAGTAACAAAGAGATTAGCGTATGACCACCACTGGCCACCAGCACCATGCCCGCACGGTTCAATTTGCTGCCGGTGAACGCAATGTGTTCATGCACATCCTCACCGCCTGCAACCTTTCCTGCAAACATTGCTACATCAACCCCGACCAGCACGGCACGAAGATGCTCAGCCGGGAGCGGCTGGCGAGCTGGATCAAATTGTTTGCCCCTGAGACGGGCACTGCCAATATCGTTTTCTTAGGCGGCGAGCCCACCATGCATCCCGATCTGATTTACGGCCTGGAGGTGGCCCGTGCGTCCGGGTTTCGTACCACTGTTGACACCAACGGCTATCTCTTTCACGATTTTCTTGCCCGCTGCTCTCCTGATCTGCTGGATAACCTCAGTTTCAGCCTGGATGGCCCGGATGCCCAAGTAAACGATCATATCAGGGGGGCGGGCTCGTTTGGGGTCTGCACCGAACATATCGGCCGCGCCATTGCAGCGGGTTTCAGGGTCAGCGTAATCTATACGGTAAGCAGCCTCAACATCGACCATCTCCACCGTCTGCCCCCGCTTCTGGACAGACTGGGGGTGCGGTTGCTCTTTCTGCAGGTGATCGGGCTGCGCGGCAAATCGGCTGAGCTTTCTAAATCTTCCACCACCCTGCAGGTGGACTACCGGCACTGGCGGGACGCCGTCTTGCCGGTGGCCCAGGCCGCCGCCACCCTCGGTATTGCCGTTATCTATCCAAAGGTCTACCTGGACAAGGAAGAGCCCTTTGTCTGTGCCGCCCGGGTTGCCGAGAATTTCTTTGTCTTTCCCAACGGCCGGGTCTATCAATGCCCCCTGTGTGAGGATTATCCGCTCCATTCCTATGAGATCCGAGACGATACGCTGATCCATCTTGACGGGCTGCAAGAGGAGCGTATCTTCGCGCTGGATATCGCCGAGGGGTGCACCATGAACAAACTGCTCCAACCCGACACCATCGCCTGCGCACCGGACGGCACGCCGCTGACCCGGGTTTCATGCTGTATGCTCAAGCAGCGGGTTGACCCGATTTCCTGAACACTCTGCTGAGCAGTGCGCCTGATTCGTACAATAAAAAGAGCGGCAGGCTGAGCAGCCCGGTGGCCATGAAATCGCCGGCCGAGAGCAGAAAGGCGAGGATGACAATGGCCGCGTAGAAGTAGTATCGCTTGGTTCGATAGTAAGCGGTTTCCACAAGGTTTGCCTTGACCGCCATCACCATCAGAAAGGGGATCTGAAAGGCCATTCCCAGGGTGAGCATGAGCCGGGCCACGAAACTGAGATACTTGCCGAATTTAGGCAGCGGCTCCAGGCTCTCGTGGGCGTAGCTCAAGAAATAGGCAAGCAGCTTGGGCAGCACGATAAAAAGAGCGAAGGCGGCCCCGGCGCTAAAGAGCAGCCCCGCCCAGAACACCACGATAACGGCGATCTTCTTTTCGTTGGCATGCAGCCCGGGCGAAACGAAACGCCACCCCTGGTAGATGAGATATGGGGTGGAGAGAATCAGGCCGAGTAGCAGCGAGAGCTTGATATAGGCGAGAAAGGCCTCCGGCAGGTTGGTATACACCAGTCGATAGACCAGCGGGCTGGCCCGGTAGAGCGGCTCGATGAAAAGATAGGCGATCTGCTCGGCAAAGAAATAGACGCCCACGCTGCACAATGCGATTGCCGCGAAACAGCGGATCAGCCGGTCGCGCAATTCCTGGTGATGGGGCCGAAAAAATGCCAGGTGGCGTTCTAATACGGACATGGTCTAAGGGTTCGTTTTCGACTGGTCGGCGGGCTCTGATGGCGGGGCTTCCGGCTGTCGTTCGGTGGGCTCCGGGGTGGGCTCATCTTTTTCGGGACGCGGTGCGGCGTCAGCCTTTTTGCGGCTGTCTTCCCCTGAGCCGGACGGAGCAGCGGTTGTTTCGATTCTATCGAGGTTTTTCAATTCGCCGGTAAGCTCATGGGTGAGTTTCTTCAGCTCCGGTTTGACCTCATCCAGTGGATTTTCCCTGGTCAACTCATCCTGCAGGGTGGCAACCGTTTTTTTTAGATCCATCACCGTCTTGGCCAGTGAGCGTGCCATCTCCGGCAGTTTGTCGGGGCCGATGACAATCAGCGCCAATGCCATGATAACGATGAGTTCGGGTAAACCGATGCCAAACATGAATAATCCTTAGTATGATGGAAAAGCATATCATTTTACAGCATCCCTCTTCATACCAGAAATGCACCATAATTGCGAGACGGGAAATAAGGGCGACTGAGATTGACCCGCTCAAGGTTTCGAACAAACGCGCTTGATTGCCCGTTTATCGAAGCATAGCTTGATGGCGTCGTAAAAACCAATATGCCCGTCATACCGGAATTGACTCGACACCATTATTTTAGTGAAATCAATGGATTCCCGCTTTCGCGGGAATGACGAAATCAAACAATATCAAGGTTTTTACGACACCATCTTGTATGCTTGTCTTGTGAAACAATCTTGTCTTGTTCTCTGGGGCACCCCCTGAGTCACCCTTTTGCCTCCGGACCATTGATCTGTTCCCTGCACACGGTTCAAAGGATCATTGACATCAGATAAGCAATAAATTATTGTTGTTCGTTTATTTTGCTGTCTTTTCCAAAGAGGGAAACATGACAACCGCGGTAATCGTAGGCACCCAGTGGGGCGACGAGGGCAAAGGAAAAATCGTCGATCTGCTGACCCGGGACGCCGATTTTATCGTCCGCTTTCAGGGCGGCAACAATGCCGGTCACACCCTGGTGGTAGATGGCAGAAAATATATTTTTCACCTTATTCCCTCGGGGATTCTCTACGAGGACAAGGTATGCGCCATCGGCAACGGCGTCATTATCGACCCCGCCGTGTTACTGGAAGAGATTGATCGGCTGCGGGAGATGGGGCGGCCGGTAAGCGGTGACCAGCTGCTGATCAGTGAACATGCCCATCTGATCACCGCGTATCACAAGGTTCTGGATCAGGCTCAGGAGGACGGCCGCTCCCCAAAAGACAAAATCGGCACCACCGGACGAGGCATTGGGCCCTGCTACGTGGACAAGGTGGGGCGCCAGGGCATCAGGATGGGCGATATCCTCGATGAGGGGCTGCTGCGTGACAAGATAGCGGCAAACCTTGAGGAGAAAAATTTCTTGTTCACCAAAAAATTCGGGCTCTCACCGCTGAGCTTTGACGAGGTCTTTGCCCCGCTTATGGATCAGGTGGAACAACTTGCCCCCCATATTGTAAATGTCTCGGTTGTCTTGGATGATGCTCGTAAACAGGGGCGCAACATCCTTTTCGAAGGCGCCCAGGGCGCCCAGCTCGATATCGATCACGGTACCTATCCCTATGTTACCTCTTCCAACACGGTGGCGGGCAACGCCTGTACCGGGTCTGGTTTCGGCCCCGCCCATATCGACAGTGTCATCGGCGTGATCAAGGCCTATACCACCCGGGTGGGAGCCGGGCCGCTGCCCACCGAGCTAACCGACGAGGTGGGTGATCAGCTCCAGGAGAAAGGTGGCGAGTTTGGTGCCACCACCGGTCGGCGGCGACGCTGTGGGTGGCTGGACGGGGTGGTTGCAAGAGATGCGGTGCGGATAAACGGCATCACCGGCCTGGCGCTTACCAAGCTCGATGTCTTAAGCGGTCAGAAAACGGTGCGGATCGCCACCCGGTACAAGTGTCGGGACGCAGTTGTCACCTCGATGCCGGCCAGAGTAAGCGAGATCGAGGCGGCCCAGCCGGAATATATTGATGTTCCCGGCTGGTCTGAGGATATATCAGGGGTTCGCGCTTTTGCTGATTTGCCCCGCGCGGCCCGGGAGTATGTGCGCCGAATCGAAGAGATCACCGGGGTCGAGGTCACCCTGGTTTCCGTGGGCCCGGATCGCGCCCAGACAATGTTGCTGAAAAATCCTTTTGATGAGAAATAGTTAGGGAAGTCCTGTTTCCCATATTCATTCAGTTTCTAACAATACAGAGGTAGAGTAGATGGCACGAATTACGGTGGAAGATTGCCTTCAGCAGGTTGGCGACAGCAATCGCTTTAATCTGATTCACCTGGCGGTAAAGAGAATCAAGCAGCACCGGCAGGGCGCTCCCTATCTGGTGGATACCAAAAACAAGGAAGTGGTCAGCTCCCTGCGGGAAATTGCCTCCGGCGAGGTACGCTTCGACAATATCGATGATCTCATCGATAACGGCGACTATCCGGCCGACGGCGGGAGTGAAAAAGAGGTCGCACCGGCAGGGCAATAGCATTTATCATGGCTCGTGACTATTACGAAATATTAGGCGTTTCCCAGAGCGCCGGGGCCGACGCGATCAAGAAGTCTTATCGCAAGCTGGCCATGAAATATCATCCGGATCGCAACCCCGGCGACAGTGAGGCCGAACAGGCCTTCAAGGAGTGCACCGAGGCCTACGAGGTGCTCAGCGATGATCGCAAACGGCGCATCTACGACACCTATGGTCATGAAGGGCTGCGCGACAGTGGATATCGGGGGCCGGGCAATTTTGAGGATGTCTTCTCCGGCTTCGGTGATATCTTCGGCGATCTCTTTGGGTTCGGCTCATCACGTTCCGGTTCGCGTCGAAACGGCCCGGTGGCCGGCAGCGATCTGCGCTACGATATCACCATCTCCTTTATGGAGGCGGTGCATGGGGTGACCAAAGAGGTAGAGCTGACCAGACCCGATACCTGCTGGACCTGCGAGGGCAGCGGCTGCCGGCCCGGCTATCAGCGCCAGACCTGCCCCGCCTGTAACGGTCGTGGTCAGGTGGTGCGCTCCCAGGGATTTTTCCAGGTAAGCTCCACCTGTCCGCAATGTCAGGGGGAAGGATCAATCATTACCGAGCCCTGTGACGACTGCCGGGGAACCGGCCTGGTGGGTAAGACCAAACGGGTTTCCATCAAAATTCCCGCCGGTGTCGACAGCGGCGCCCGCATGCGCCTCAAGGGTGAGGGAGAAGGCGGTCGGCGTGGTGGTGAGGCCGGTGATCTGTACGTGATGATATCGGTGGAGCCGCATGAATTTTTTCGCCGTGACGGCGATGATATTTATGTCCGTCTGCCGCTTGCCATGGTGGATGCGGCGCTTGGCGTCAAAACTGAAGTGATCACCATCCATGGCAAAAAAACGCTGAGTATCCCGGAAGGTACCCAGTCGGGCGAGGTGTTCACCCTGCGTGGTGAAGGGGTGGCCAATCTGCGCGGGCGCGGACGCGGCGATATGCACGTTGAAATTCACGTGCAGACCCCCACCGACCTCTGTGACAAACAGAAAGATCTGCTGCGCGATTTTGATACCTTGTGTGAGGAGCATGGCCAGAAACAAGAGCATGAGGGGTTTTTCAGCAAGCTGGTCAATGAGGTTATCGGCAAGAAAAATTAGTTAAAGAATGATGTGAGTGAGCACGATTTTTCCAGATTGAGTCATATTGACGAGACCGGCGCTGCGAAGATGGTGGATGTCGGCGGCAAAGATGTCAGTGCCAGAGTGGCGCTGGCCGCCGGTCTGGTGTGTCTCAACGAGGCGGCCTATGCGGCGGTGGCCGCCGGTACCGCCCACAAAGGCGATGTCCTTGGGGTGGCACGGCTGGCCGGAATTATGGCGGCCAAGCGGGTGGATAGCCTGATTCCGCTCACCCACCAGCTGCTGCTCGACTATGTCGCCATAGATTTTTCCTTAGATGACCGGGAAAAAACGGTAGCGATCACCGCCGAGGTCGCCACCCGGGGAAAAACCGGCGCTGAGATGGAGGCGCTGACGGCGGTGAGTGTCACCGCCCTGACGATCTACGACATGTGCAAGGCGGTGGACAAGGCCATCACCATCGACAATATCCGTCTGCTCAAGAAGGCAGGCGGCAAAAGTGGTCTGTACCAACGTCCTGAATGAGCCGGCAGATGCTGAGACTCAGGATGAATAGAGGAGAACCAGGCAATGGATGATATATTATTGGCTCAGTTCAAGCGTCAGCTTATCGATATGCGCGATGCAATCCTCAGCGAGGCGGAAAAGACCCTGGCTGATATGAACGATCAGAGTTCCAATGTCCCCGATCCCAACGATCGTGCCACCATCGAGTCGGATCGCAGTTTCGAGCTGCGCATCCGCGATCGCGAGCGCAAATTGCTCAGCAAGATCAATGAGGCCTTAACCCGGATCAAAGAAGGTGAGTATGGGTTGTGCGAGGAGTGCGGCTGCGAAATAAACGTCAAACGGCTCGAGGCACGGCCGGTAACCACCCTCTGTATCGATTGTAAGACCCTTCAGGAACAGAAGGAAAAATCCACCGGAAACTGATCTTAAATGCCGGAGCTGAGAAAGGATCCCGTTCTTGGTCGCTGGATCATTATTGCCAAGGAGCGACGCAAGCGGCCCACCGATTTTATTGTCGAAAAATCCGAGGTGCGCGGCGGCTTCTGCCCGCTCTGCCCCGGTAACGAGCAGTTTACCCCGTCGGAGGTGATGGCGATACGGGGCGGTGTTGAGTCTACCACAAACGCCCCGGACTGGCAGGTGCGGGTGGTTCCCAACAAATATCCGGCCCTGATCATCGAGGGTGATCTGGGCAAGGAGGCGGAGGGGCTCTATGACCGGATGAACGGGATCGGCGCCCATGAGGTCATCATCGAGTGTCCCGGTCACCACGATATCTTGTGGCGGCTGCCCACCCAACATATCGTTCTGACCTTGAAGGTCTTTCGCGATCGGCTGATTGATCTGCAGCGTGATCCCCGGTTCCGCTACGTCATGGTGTTCAAGAATTCCGGCAAGGCGGCGGGCGCCTCACTGGAACATTCCCATTCACAGCTTATCGCCCTGCCGGTGGTGCCGCGCATGATCGTCTCCGAGCTCGAGGGTGCGTTATCATATTTCCGCTATAAGGATCGGTGTCTGTTTTGCGACATTATCCGCCAGGAGATGCAGCAGGAAATCCGCATTGTCTGTCAGAACGATCACTTTGTCGCCATCTCGCCCTTTGCCCCCCGTACCCCGTTTGAGATGTGGGTGTTGCCGAAGGCGCATGCATCGGGGTTCTGCACCACTCCCGATACGGCCCTGCCGGCCCTTGCCGAAATAATCGCCGAGAGTTTGCTGCGGCTTGATGCCTGCATTCCCGGGGTACCCTATAATTTCGTACTGCACACCCGGCCGCTGCACGCCGGCAGCCTGGAGCACTATCACTGGCATTTTGAGATTGTTCCCAAGCTCACCTCCATTGCCGGGTTTGAGTGGGGAAGCGGCTTCTATATTAACCCCATGCCGCCGGAAGAGGCGGCTCATTTCCTTCGGGAGGCGGATCCGTCCGCGGGAGGTTCAGGTGAAGAAATTGTTACTGGTGGATGATGACGATTCCATCCAGTTGCTCTATCAGGAAGAGTTCAAAGACGAAGGTTACCAGGTGGACTCGGCCCGGAACGGTGAGGAGGCACTCGCCCGTTTTGCCGAAAACCGGCCCGATCTGGTCATTCTCGATGTCATGATGCCCGGTCTCAACGGTATCGAGGTGCTGCGCCAGATGAAATCGCGCGATCCCTCGGTACCGGTGCTTATCAATAGCGCCTATTTCGAATATAAGCAGGATCTGGGCGCCTGGGCCGCGGACGGCTATATCGTCAAATCAGCCGATCTGACCGAGTTGAAAGCGGCAGCGGCGCGCCTGCTTAATTAATGAATCTGTTTATTTGATGCTAATTTAAAAACCTTGAAATTACTTTCTAATGTCATTCCCGCCCTCGATTACACCCTTCAAGGGCAGGCTTCAGCGGGAATCCAGTAATTTCAGATAATTATGGATTTCGAGTCAGCTCCACCATGACGGGTATAGGGGTTTTTACGAGTCCATCTTATGCAAACGGACTCTTGTTCTTGAAAGTTGGGCAAACAGGTTGGTGAGGGCGGCATGAAAGATATGCAGAGCCAGGTCGATCACCGGCGCATCGACATTACCAAGGTCGGGGTGAAGACCATCACCTACCCAGTCACGGTGCTGGACCGGGCCCGCCGCAGCCAGAAGACCATTGCCACCGTCAACATGTACGTGAATCTGCCCCATCATTTCAAGGGCACCCACATGAGCAGGTTCATCGAGATTCTCAACCAGTTTCACGGGAAGATCGATATCGGTGCCTTTCATCTTATCCTGGAGGCCATGAAAGAGCGCCTCGAAGCCCAGGCCGCGCACCTTGAAATCAGTTTTCCCTATTTTATGCATGGGTCGGCTCAGACCGGCATGCTCCAGGTTCGGCGCTATGACTGCACCATCCACTCCTTTCTCGCCCATGGTCGGGATATGCGCCTGGATGTGCGGGTGCCCATCGGTGATGAGACCGCCGCTGACAATGACCCGGCCCCCACACGCGGCCATGGAATTACCGCCACGGTGCTGGTAAGTGTTCGTTTTGCCCGGTTCATGTGGCTGGAGACCCTGATCGATACGGTGGAGTCATCCATCGCCGCCACCCGGAAACAAAACGGTGATCAGGGTGTGGCGCCGCTGCTGGTGGAGCAGGTGTTGTCCGATTTGAAGCGCCGCTTCAACGAGCGTACCGAGTTGAGCTGGTATAAGATTCGGGTGGAAACCGAAATGGTGGGGTACAGCCTGTTTGCCTCTGCCTGCAAAGAGTGATGACGTCGCAAAAAACAACCAACACCACATACCAACATGAAAGATCTTCTCTTTGAAATCGGGGTCGAGGAGCTGCCGGCCGGATTCATCAATCCGGCCATGGTGCAGTTGGCTGAGCTTTTTGCGAAAAAAGCGGAAGAGGGGCGTCTTGCCTATGAAACATTGAGCAGTTTCGGTACCCCGCGCCGGCTTGCTTTGCTCGTCAACGGCTGCGCACAGAGCCAGGCCGACATTGAAGAGACCGTGATGGGGCCGGCCGCCTCCGTCGCCTTTAACGAGGATGGGACCCCCACCAAAGCAGGCATTGGTTTTGCCCGCTCAAAAGGGGTTGGGCCGGAGAAGCTGACGATTGTATCAACCCAGAAGGGCGAGTATGTTCAGCTGGTGCGCCAGGTGCGCGGGGCGCCCGCCGCCGAGGTGCTTCCCCGGATGCTTACCGAGATTATCGCGGAACTCTCTTTTGCCAAATCGATGAAATGGGGCAGCCAGCAGCAGAGTTTTGCCCGTCCCATCCAGTGGCTTGCCGCCCTGTTCGGCGATGAACCGATCCCACTCAGCTACGGCGGTGTCGATTCGGCCCCGTTCAGCTACGGTCATCGGTTCATGGCGCCCGCCGCAATCGCTCTAAAAGGTGCTGAGCACTATGAAGAGCAGATGGAATCGGCTTATGTCATCGCCTCCTTTGACAAGCGGCGCCAGGCGGTGCTGGATGAGATTCACGGCTGTCTGAAAAATGGTGAGTTCGGGGAACAGGCGGCGCCCTTTATCGATGAAAATCTGCTGGCGACGGTGACCAATCTGGTAGAGTATCCGGTGGGGGTGAGCGGGCGCTTTGATGAACGTTTTCTCGCTCTGCCCGACGAGGTGCTGATTACCTCCATGCGTGAACATCAGAAATATTTTCCGATTGTGGATGGAAACAACCGGCTGCTGCCCGGCTTTATCGCGGTCAACAACACCCGGGTGCGCAATGCCGCCCTCACCGGTTCAGGTCACGAGCGGGTGCTCCGGGCCCGTCTTGCCGATGCCCTGTTCTTCTATGAGGCCGATCAAAAAACAGCCCTTGCCCACCGGGTCGAAGATGGTGCCGGCATCATCTTCCAGGCCTCACTGGGAACCATGCGCGAAAAAGTGGATCGGATCGTCAAGCTGACCACCATGCTGGCCGAACAATGTGCCCCTGAGCATACCACTGATGCGGCCCGCACGGCACTGCTGGCCAAGGCGGATCTCACCACCGAGATGGTGGGAGAATTTCCCTCGCTGCAGGGCATCATGGGCAGCGCCTATGGCGTCCTGGACGGGGAAAGCGCTGAGGTTGCGGCAGGCATCAAGGATCATTACAAACCGCTGCGGGCTGGGGCTGAACTACCCGATTCGGTGAGCGGTGCCCTGGTCTCAATTGCCGATCGGATCGATACCCTGGCCGGCTGTTTCGGTATCGGCCAGGTTCCTACCGGCACCACCGACCCGTATGGCTTGCGCCGTCATGCTTTTGCCGTGCTGCACATTATCGAAGACCGGGCTTACCGGCTCAACCTGGCTGAGGTCTTCAGTAAGGCGTTGTCACTGTACGGCGACAAGGTGGACGGCTCGGCCGCCACGGTGGACGCGCTGGTTGCGTTCATCAAAACCCGGTTCAGCAACGATTGCCTGAGCAGGGGACATGACGGCGGCGCCGTCGAGGCGGCGTGCGCGGCTGGTTTTGCCGATATCAATGACACGCTGCTACGGATACGCGCCTTGGAGGCAATGAAGGCGGATGCATCGTTTGCGGTGCTGGCCGCGTCGTGCAAGCGAATCCGCAATATCATCAAGGATCATCAGGGTGACGAGGTTGATGAACAGCTGCTGCGGGAGCCGGCGGAGCGCGCCCTCTATGAGTCGCTGAACGCCGTTTTGCAGGCGGGTTCGGAAAAACTCGAGCGTTTTGACTATCAGGGTTTTCTGCGCGATATGCTGGTGCTCAAAGAGCCCATCGATCGCTTTTTCGACGAGGTGATGGTGATGGCCGAAGATGCCCAGGTGCGCCGCAATCGGCTCAATCTGCTGAGTGGATTGGCGCGGCTGATGAATCAGGTGGGTGATATCGGGGCGATGAGCTGATCCGCCGACCGACAATAAAAAAAAGGCGACCCCGTGGGCCGCCCTTTTTTTCAGCAAATTTATGATGTCCTCGTGAAAACCTTAAAATTGCCTTCTAACGTCATTCCCGCGAAAGCGGGAATCCAATATCTCAATTAGTCCTGAACGTCAGATAATGGTTTTTCGTGAGAGCATCAAAATCTAGTTTCTACATATCTTTGGGATGGCAGGGCATACACTTCGTCCATTTGGCGGCCAGTTCCGCGTTTTCCGCGGCCACTTGCTCGTGGCAACCCTTGCAGTTTTCATGGGCCGCGCCTTTGTAGGTTTCAATCTTTTTCGGCATTCCCGAGCCTTTGTAATGACAGGTCTCGCATTTCTGGACTTCCATCCCTTCGGTGTAGGCTACCATGTTGCCGTCCGCGTCGACGCCGTGATGGCAGTCACCACATTCGGCGAAGGCCTGGTGCGCCTTGTGCGGAAATACCGATGGTTTCGGCTTTTTTGCCTTGTCTTTTTCCGCCTGCAGGATCATGTCATCGGGGCCGGCATCAACGGCCAGGCTGTAGCCTGCCGCGCCGATGATCAGGGCGGCACAGAGATACACTAAAAACTGTTTCATCATGACCTTCTCTCCTCGTTCAGAAAAATTGATCTTACGCCACAGGGCACTTGTTCTATGTTTGCCTCATAAATCAGCTTTGCCCAACTTTATACCGAAGACGTCGCCCGCTGTCAAGGCGTTGCGCGCCCTTGAGTTCAAGAAGATGGCCTTATAGAAACTTCGAAAAACTTTTCACCGTCATTTTCGCCCTCGATTACACCCTTCAAGGGCAGGCTTCAGCGGGAATCCAGCAATTTCAAATTATTATGGGGGCCGGATTAAATCGTGTATGACGGAACAAGGGGTTTTTGAGAGTTCATCACAGAAAATAATGAGGAGCCGATCTTAACTGGAGCCGTAGCTGTGCAGTCCCGAAAGCCAGAAATTTACCCCGTAGTAGGTAAACAGAACGGCCAGAAAACCGACCACCGCCAACCAGGAAACGGCCGGTCCCTTGAGCAGGTTGGTGTAGCGGATATGCAGGGTGAAGGCGTAGACGAACCAGGTAATGAGCGACCAGGTTTCCTTGGGATCCCAGCTCCAGTATGTGCCCCAGGCTGAGTTCGCCCAGATGGAGCCGGTTATGATGCCGATGCTGAGCCAGATGAAGCCGAATACAATAGTCTTGTAAAGCAGGTCGTCCAAAACCGGCAGTGAGGTCGGGGTCTGGTCGGAAGATGATGCGGTGCCCCGGGTACCGTAATATTTGAACAGATAGACAACCGCCAGGGCGGCGGCGATGGCAAAGGCGGCGTAGCCGATGAAACAGGTGATGACGTGGGCCAGCAGCCAGTTTGACTGCAGGGCCGGGACCAGCGGGCTGATCTGTTTGTTGATTGGGGCTAGCGAAGCGTATGCCATGGCGAGAAAGGCCAGGGGCATGACAAAGGCGCCGAATGCCCTGGTTGCAAAGCGCCACTCAATCACGAGATAGAGCACCGCGATCGTCCACGAGAAAAAGACGACCGATTCATACATATTGGAAAGCGGCGCATGGCCGATCCCTTCCTGATACGATTCAATCCAGCGCAGGATAATGCCTGCCGTCTGGATCAACACGGCGACAATAGTGGCAATGGTGGCGATCCGGCCCACCGTGGCCGGCTTGAACACCGAAAATCCCACATACAGTAAGGAACAGAGCAGATAGGCGAAAGTGGTAATGCCAAGCAGTAAAGAACTATCCATGGGTATACTCCAGGTAATGCAGGTGGCGGCCGCGATGCGCCGGTGTTGATCGCAGTCGATGGTCGGCAAAGAGCCGCTTTGTATCAGGTAGGCTCATTGGAAAGATTGTGTGCCAGTCGCTCTACTTGGGTTTCAAAAGCGGGCCGGTGTTTGTTTGCCGATCCCGTTACGATAAGTTCGGTGGTGTGTTCCGTTTTGCTGGAGACGAGGATCCAGAGACGGCGATGATTCATGAAAAACGATATACAGAGTCCCGCCACCAGCAGAAAAAATCCACCATACACCAGCCATACACCGGGATCCTTGACCACCTGCAGACCGGTGGAAAATCTCTGCCGCACCGACGCCTGATAGCTGCCGCTGTCGGTCTCTACGTCAAGCACCGCGCCGCTGTCCACCCACTGCCCGGTCGGTGTGGCGCCGGCGAACCAGAGTTTTGCCGAAACCACGGTGGGGCCCATGGCGCGGGCGTTGATGATGCCGAAACTGAGATCTTCTTCCGGCCAGCCGACTTCCTGCTGAAATCCGGTAACAAATTCGCGGCTGGCGCCCGTCTCGGTGTTTGTGACCGATATGATAAAATCCTGGGACGGCTCGTAGCTCGCCTGATAAAAGGTGATTCCCTTGTAGGTGAGCGGCTTGTTTACCTCGATATCGGTGGTCAATACCTCGTCACCATCATCGATGATGGTGAGATTTGAGGTATACTCCTTGGGCATGCCGTTGTCGTAGAAATCGATGGTAAACGAGTTACAACGCACGGCAAAATCAAGCGGTTTCAACTCTCCGGTATAACGCAGAACGATTCGCTCGATGGCGGTGCCTTCACCAATCAATATGCTGCCCTTGAAGCCGCCGATGGTGCCGATCAGTGCACCTAGAAAAATAACCAGAATTGAGCTGTGGACGATGTAGACGCCGCAGCGCGTCCATGGCCCTTTCTGGGCGAAGATCAACACCCCTTGTTCGGTCTCTCTACTGCGCGGCCGATATCGCTCTGTGCGCAGCAGCGACAATGTGCGTGCCACCGACTCGCCGGCGGAAAGTTCCGTGGAGATATGGTGCCCTGTTGTCTGGCCTGAAAATCTTTTCATGCCGTCAGCCAGACCGTCGCGACGCATGATCTTCCAGGTGGCCGGAAAACGATCGATGCTGCAGACAATCAGGTTGATGGCCAGCAGACCCAGCAGCGAGTTGAACCACCATGCCTGATACATGGTGTCGATATCGAGCACCAGAATCAAACGTGCCCACTGGTCGCCGTAGACCCCGGCATACCAGCCGGCAGGTTGCTGCTGGGGGATGAGGGTGCCGATAATTGCACCAATGCCGATGCAGCCGATAAGAAACAGGGCAAGCTTGACGGAAGCAAAAAAGTGCCAGACGGAACGGCCGGTATTCATGAAAACCTGGTGAACGGGGAGCGGTGAGCCGACTCGGATCAGGCGAACACGGGGCGGTGTTGAGATGGAAAATACACAGTTACTATCATGTAATATACAATAACAGCTTTCACCAATCTTGGAAAGCGTTTTCTTAAATTCCAATCTATGGCTTGAAAGAAATATCAAGTATGGTAAAATTATGTGTTTTGCGTGTAACTGCATCTTTGATGAGTTCGTAAAAACCCATATACCCGTCTTATCGTAATTGACCCGATATCCATAATTAATTGAAATTACTGGATTCCCGCTTTCGCGGGAATGACGGTAGCAAGCAATTTTGAGGTTTTTACGAAATCATCATCTTAGATGTTCCGCATCAGGAATATATCATGGAGGAAGGATATCATGGCAAAGGTATGTCACGTATGTGGGAAAAAGCCGGTCACCGGTAACAACGTCTCCCACGCCCATAACAAGACCAGACGGCGCTGGTTGCCGAATCTGCAATCGGTTCGCATGGTTACCGAAGGTGGTGGGGTACGCCGGGCCCGGGTATGTACAAGGTGCATTCGATCCGGTGTGGTGGTTAAGCCGGCCTGAACGATGTTTTCGGAAATAGGGGTTTTAGCTGATTAGTATGAGCGATCAAATAGAATATCTCAGTTTTGACGAAGCGCTGACCATTGTTGGCGCCATTCAGGAAGAAGAGGATATCCGCCGCAAGAATCACCGCGTGCTCACCGTCTACAGTAAAGACGACCGGGAGATATGCTGGTTTGACTTTGACGAGGTGATGGAGACGGTGGGTGAAGTGGAGGCGGGCGAGAAAAAAGCCACCGTGGAGAAATATATCCTCAATCACATCCCCCGCTGGGCCCTGGACATGTGAGGCCGCCGCAACGGCGGTCCCCTCACAGTGCTTGTTACCGTCATTGCCGGCCTAAGTTACACCCTGCACTGGGCAGGCTTCAGCGGGAATACGAGTAGTTTCAAATAAGCATGGATTTCGGGTCAGCTCCACCATGACGGTAATCGGGGTTTTTACAACGTAATCACAAATCTGCCAGCCACATTAATCAGTATCGCTCAGCCATTCGGTGAGCTCTGATGGTTTGGCTGCACTGGACGCTCCGTCCTGCCTCGAGTTTCCAGCTGACTCTCATATTTCTTTCCGTCGCGCAGCACCGAGACCCGGCGGTCGGAAGAGACCACCACGATGATGGTGTTGGGGTTATGGGCGGTAAATCGCAGCGATGAGTTGTAGCGGGCGCCGCGGGCCCGGTCTTCGCCGCTGATGGCCTCGCCGTCCAGCAGGCACCCAAACCGGTGCAGATGGCCGTCGGCGCCGATCTGCAAGGCGCCGTCCACACGGGCCAGATCACAGGCGAGATCGAGCAGGTTGGAGCGCTCCAGATCAAGGGGCGCCACCAGATTCTGACCGGCAATCTTGCCCAATGGTTCATTCAGATCCAGCACGATGGCACAGCCGAAGTGTTCGCTCTCGGCGTGATGGACGATGGATGCGGCGATATGAAAGAGGTTGCTGCGCACCGTTCCGCTGATATCATAATCGAGCAGCGCCTCTTCGATTTCGAAGAGTTTTGCCTGGTGGGTGGATGATGAGTAGGAGCCATCGGCAAAACTGCATACCGGTTGATCGTTTACCGTCAAAAAACCGTAGAGACCGCGAAAATCAGCGGTGATATGAAACGCATCGATCCGGCCGCGGGCGATGCCCACGATATGGGCGCCAGTCGGATATCAGCTTGTTGCGAAACTGCTGGACTGCCTGTAAAAGCTTGCGGACATGTTTGGGGTTGGTCAGCAACGGTTGCTGGATCCGGATGAAACTGGCAGAGATAGTCGAGTTTGCGGGTGCTTTCCGGCTCCATGAAAATCAGGCGACCGTGGGGGGATTTTTTTTCTTCTCTCGTCTTGGAGATCTGCAGGATGGCTGAGAGTATCTCGTAGATATCAAGCGTCGCCGTAGGTGAGGTGTGGCTGCGCATCCGGTTGATCTGATCGAGCACCGCATGGGTGGCGTATTCGCGTAGAAACCAGCCCGAGATGCCGGAATAGAGTTCGGCCTGATTGGTGACGTCGTGGGAAAAACGCAGGGCGGCGTGTTCCAGCCAGCGCTCGATGGGGGCTTTGGAGAGCAGTTCCGGGTGGTGATCAGTACACCAAATCTGGTAGTGAACCGGCGCCGACTGGCAGCCAAAGGCGATGATCCCGTCCAGCTCGAGGCGGCGCACCTGACGGCAGATACGATAGGGATGCTCATATGGTGGTGGTTCCTGCATAACCGGCTGCCGCTGTTCAGTGAGCAGGGTGGAGCGTATCTTCAGCTCATGGCCGCGCAGCAGTTCCCGGGGATCGCAGATGTAGAATTCATCACCCGGGCTGAGCTGATAGATTACCGCAACCCGGCTGGCGCCGGAGAACCTGCACAGGCCGTCGCGAACCCCGCGGAGGATTTCACACACCAGCGTGTTGATAAAATCAGGGTCGGCCTTATTCATAGTGGGCGTGATTATATCATGATGGACTCGTGAAAACGTCAAAGTTGCTTGCTATCGTCATTCCGCCTCGATTACACCTTCAAGGCAGGATTCAGCGGGAATCCAGTAATTTCAAATAATTATGGATTGCGGTTCAACTCACAATGACCGTAATTGGGTTTTTACGATGCCATCATATCATAAAAAGACGACACCGTAACGTGATGTGCCAGTAAAAAACCTGAAAAGTCTATGTACCGTCTTGCCACTTTCGATCTTGCTGGTAAGCAGAGACTACGGCGGCAATCCAGCAGCCCCTTCGGTTGAGTTTGACCCCTGTTGATTCCACACATGAGTGAATACGGCTCACAATTTATCACCATAGCCCTCGTCCATCTGCTGGCGGTGGCCAGCCCGGGGCCCGATTTTGCCATGGTGCTGCGGCAAAGCATCGCCTACGGCAGGCGGATCGGCAGCTATACGGCGTGCGGCATCGGTGCCGGGATCCTGGTGCATGTCGGGTATTGTCTGGTGGGTATTGCCATGGTGTTGTCGCAGTCGGCCACCCTGTTTTTTATCACCAAGATGATCGGTGCCGGCTACTTGATTTACATTGGTATTTCGGCGCTAGCGTGCCGTTCCCTACGGGCCGCTGGAATTTTCCTGCCGGGCCGCGGGAACCATGACATTTTTCGCCGCATTTCGACGCGGCGTACTGACCAACGCGCTCAACCCCAAGGCGACCCTGTTTTTCCTTTTCCTGTTCACGGTGATCATCGATCCGGCTACCCCGCTTATCATCCAGGCCGGCTATGGTATCTATATGGCAGCGGCCACCGCCGTCTGGTTTGTCGGAGTCGCCTTCTTTTTTGGCCGGCCCGCCATCAGAAACCGATTTCTGCGCCTTGGTCACTGGGTGGACCGGGGCATGGGAATCATCCTCATCGCCCTTGGCGCCCGGTTGATTTTCGCCACACTGCCGTGAGTTGCATAGTAAGCAAAAAAAACTCTACCATCAAGAATTGTCAATATCGGCGGCCATCCCAGTCAATTGTAATTGCACCTAATCGGCCACTATTCAACAAAATTATTATCAAGCCTTTACTACTCTGACTATTTAATGTATGCTTAAAAAAATTGGCTATCACAATTTCTTGGGTTGGTGGCAAACACTCTCTAACAATTTGATTGATGCCTTTAAAAATTATCGTAGATAACTGATTCCCTGTCAACTAATGTAGCCAATAACTAACGGCGGAGGTAGCAGATGAAATGGTTCGTCACTTCTTTTATTTTCTTCTTCAGTTCGCTTCTTCTTGTCTCATGTGCCAATCATCCTCCCAGGCTGACTGATTCGGGCAAAGGATTAGTGGCTATCCCGGTAAAGGGTGTCAACACATCTCAACTCCCCTTTAGTAGGGATTTTCTGTTGAGCAGCAGCATGAATACTTTTGAAGTTATGATATATCCGCAGGTAGGTGAGCAACTTGTTTATAGCAAAGAGCTAGAGCCGGGCTCATATCAAATTGATGAGGTTTATGCTGTATTGGATAGGACCAAGCAGTTTTCCTCAACACAACCTAAGGTGAAAAAGTCGCTCAATATATTTATGTATCTAACCGTCGAGCCGGGTACTATCACCGTCGCTCCTTACCTAGTCAATATCAGACAAAGAAAATCACCAAATCAGCCTCATTCTTACGGGTATTCATTGATAGTTGAAGAGTTCAGCAATGAAAGACATAAACAGTTCATTTCAGATCATCTGATTCTGGAAAAAAATAGTGGTTGGAAAGTTATGGGCCAGTAAACACATCATTTGTTCTATTTCTATTGAATCGTGGAGTTTTTGCCGCGATATTTTTCAAAATATTGAGCTGCATACAGCTGTTACGTTTGAGAGCCTTGAAAAATGTAAAATTTTTTCAATATTGAGACGCACAGAACAGTTTTCCGCAGGTATATTTAGTATATTTTCAGGATAAAATTTTCTAAGCCCTGATGGGATTGGGCGAATGAATTACAATGTAAGGTTCTCTTTTCACCGATCAAATTCATATTTTTATACTAGGTTTTCTGTTGGATAATCATCAGCTTGTGTCCCGTAAGAGCCGAATGTAAGATATAACGATTCATGTATTTTGATCATATTTTGATAGGTGAATTTAAAGATATATATGTAATCATTGTGATTTTATTTCTTTAAATTATGTGACCATTAAATTGTAGAAGAAACAGAAGTATAACCTACATATCATAAGGGTTAAATAGAACAAAAATAAACCGGTTTTTTATCGATTGTATTATATTTACGTGAAGTGTAGTTTATTTTAGTGATTTCTATTATGATTTACTTCTTGGGGGGGGACATGACAAAAAAAATAATACAGGATGACTTGCCGCTCTATCGTTGGGAAAAGATACAATATTTGGCAATGAAATGGGGAAAATTATTTAAGATGGAGAGCTGTCTTTCCAGTAATAAAAATTTCTTGTCAATTGTTCTGTTATGTACCATAGCGGGGCTTAGTGGTTGTAAGGATGCTTACAAATCTACTTTAAAGCATACTGATATTGATATTCCTTCCGAAGAATTGCCGGTATCCTTAGAAGAAATAGACCCCATTGCCTATACAAAATATTACAAATATAGGGTCTATGATCGGAACTGGATGCCATTGCCAAAGTATGAGTTAAGTTCTCTTACCGAAAACAACGGGACGGGATATGAGGTTGCTTTCAATGATAGTGATCAATTTGTGAGTATTACAAGAATTATAAATAATAAATTTATTGATCAGAAACAGTATATTTATAATAGTTCAGGTAAAATTTTTATGATATTAGATTATGATTTTTCTGGTGACAAAGATACCAGAATATTTTCTCAAATTGATTTAGTTACCTGGATGGGAGATGTCGTTAAAGTATTTGCTTATTATAGTTCTAAAGGTGAGTTAACCCACTTTTATCATTACGATCCGATAGAAGGAAATGGCTCTTGGGTGAAATTCTCCGCTGATGGGACAAACCTCTATGAACGTCGTATTATAACTGAGTTGCTAGATGATGTTGTAGTTGGTTATAAATGGGTCGTATCACCAACAAAGTATTACAGCAGGGAAATAGATCCTGAAACCGGGTTCTGGAATCAAAGTAAATGCTACGTAAAAAACAAATACGATTTCCGTCAAAAAAATAATTATTCCGCTGAGGGTGTGATCACATCACGTGATCTAATTAGCAGTGAGGGTATAAAATATGCTACTGATTATTTTGATGTTTATGGCAGGCGGATGAAATCAGAATATAATTATAAAAATGGGCATAAAGGAATTTTTATTTATGAACGAGATGATTTTGGCGATATCTCCAAACTAGAGTCTGTTAGAAACGGAAGATTAGTATATACTATTGTTTATGAGCGTTTTGAAGGTGGTGCAATCAAACGCTCAATTGTTTATGATAACGAAAGCCAGCTAATAGCTGAGTACCCTGGGAGGTATGTGGAGTTTCTGAATAGAGACGGCAGTTCTAAATCAGCACAAGGAATAATCCATAAAAAAATCAAGCTTTGGTGATAAAGTAACAGCAGTATAGCTGCTTCTTTGAGACTTGTTTTAATCGGTATAATGAATTTGCTGGTACTGCTTTTATTCTAGTGTGGAGTCACTGCTTTTTGTGGAAGAAAAAAACAGTGGAGACATAAAAAATATTTTTTTTTATCTCAAGAACAAGACGTGAAGAGAGTTTTAACGCAGCAATATGGCTTATGTTGCAATGATACGTTTTTTGAGCAATGATAAGAGTGGGCAAAAAGGCAAATTTGTAAGGCTTAATAAGATTTTATAGCAATTAATCATTAGTAATCATGCTGCCGAAGAGCGCCAATCTGCTAGAGGTATTTTTACCACGAGAAACGAACCGTGTTTTCCACGGCATCGGCCGCTATCAGACGAATTTGTACCAGTGAACCGGGCGGTATGCTGGTGGCCGGGAGATCTACATCCATGAGCAGGGCGGTGAGCAGTAGATGAGAGCGCTTTGAAGATGTGTCGATGATGAGTGCATCGAACCACGAATCAATCTTCTCTTCCAGATGCTTGAGCAGCCAGTAGCGTTGCCGCTGCTGCTTGACGATGTTGGCGGTAGAGACCGTGCGATTGATTACCGAGGTGAAGTCCTTACACATTTCTTCGGTGAAATAGGGGCGTTTTTGCCGTACCATGGCATTTATCTGGTGCTGCATGACCAGATCCAGCAGTCGCCTGATCGGCGAGGTGATGGTGGTGTACTGGCTGACGCCGAGCCCGCTGTGCGGTCTGGCGGCGGTGGTCAGTTCACTGCGGGGT
This sequence comes from Desulfofustis sp. PB-SRB1, assembly GCA_016722945.1. GTDB lineage: Bacteria > Desulfobacterota > Desulfobulbia > Desulfobulbales > Desulfocapsaceae > PB-SRB1. The sequence continues at coordinate 456,332 of JAEQMT010000010.1, forward strand.
AAATGTTTACGTTGCAGGGTGTTGCGGTAGAGATCGTCGTCTTCGCCCTGTACCAGCCTCCGGTTTATCTTTCCCTGGCCGCGGAACAGCCCGGGCGCCATTCGATCAGAGACAAAGCGGGCCGCCTCGGTGTTGGCGAGGATCATCAGCTCCGAGACGATGGTGCGCGCGGTGGTATCGGTCCGGCCCAGACTGACGCTGACCCGGGCGTTCGCATCGAGATGGATATTGACGTCAGGAAAGGGCAGCAGCAGGGCGCCCGCCTCGATACGACGGCGACGAAGCTTATTCTTGAGCAGAGCGAGCAGACGCAGTTCGGGATCGGTTTCCGCCAGCCGGTCGCCGTCTTCGTAGCTCAATCGTCGTGCCACCTTGATAATGGAGGGGGAGATACTCACCTTGAGCACCTCCGCCTCGGGAGAAAGCAGGATCAGGTGGCTGAATGCCGCTCTGATTTCACCCTGGATCAGGCTGCAGATACCCTGGGAAAGATGGCGGGGAAGCATGGGAATCTGGCCCTCGGGAAAATAAACCGAGGTGCCGCGGGCCATCGCCTCCTGAAAGAGCGGGTCCCCCGGCCGCACATAGTGGGCCACATCGGAGATATGAATTCCCACCAAGTAGTTGCCGTCCTGCTCCTCGATGCTCAAGGCATCGTCAAAATCCAGCGTGGTGATCCCGTCGATGGTGAGCGGCTTCAGATGGGTGAGGTCGAGCCGGTCGGGATCGGCAAAAAGCTGCTCATTGCCGGTGCGCAACAGACGTTCGGCCTGATGACGCGCGGGCACGGCAAAGGAGACGGGAAGCTGGTGGCGCAACAGCCCGACGTTGACGTTTTTCGGCCAGAAGCCGCTTTTCACCAGAATATGATAGGGGTCATGCGGGCGGTTGTAACCGGATTGCTTGAGGATGAGCGCCCCGGTATCGGCATCTTTGGATTCCTTGCCGAAGAGATAGTAGTCCTGCACGAGGCTAAGGATGTTCTGCTCGCTCTGGGTAAAGGGCGCCGCTTGTTCGCCCTGATCGCTGATGCGTGCCAGCAGGGCGCAGGCCTCGTCGATAAGGGTGCGCTTTTCAGCTTCTTTTTCCCGCTGGTGTTTGAGCTGCTCCACTTTTTCCGGGGGGTGCGCTGTTATCTTGCCTTCCCGATATTTGAAAAAGAGGCGATCACGAAACACCGAGCGCAGAAAGGCGCTCACCAGATCATCGTCGGCGGCGCGGCCGAACATAATCTCGGCGAGAAAGGACGGCTCGAAGGTCTCGCTGTTTTCCGCCACAATCAACTCCCATAATGTTTCCAGATCGATCTGCTCCATGAGGGAGTGACGCTTTCTGGTGGTGTCCTGCAGGAATTTGACCAGGGCGGTCCGGTCTTTGGCCGTCTGGTGATTGAACCGCGAGCAATGAACGATACGGGAAACCGGCAGGTTGACCTCACGGCCGTTTTGGTTGAGCAGACGCACTCGGGTGGGCTGGCTTTCGGTAACCAGGGCGCAGGTGAATTTGCCATTGTCCAGATACTCGATGAGAGAGCCGGACTGCACGTGTAGGACAACCATAGAAAATATGAATAAACCGACACGTCAGCGGATGTCGGTGATTAGGGTTGTTGGAAATGTGAACTGATGGTACTCCACTTTGTGAAATATTTCATTAATTGATGGCAACTGGGGTCAGGTCTTTTATTTTGGTGTTTTTGCCCACTTGATGTCTTGGGATCTCATATTTACTAAAAACACCAAAATAAAAGACCTGACCCCATCATCTACAAGAACGGATAGACAGGCGATGGTTGCATCAAAACACCAAAATAAAAGACCTGACCCCAGTACCAAGGCGGGGGTGGTGAGTATTATCGGGCCGCCCAATGCCGGTAAATCGACCCTGCTCAACGCCATTTTAGGTCAGAAGCTGGCCATCGTCTCCCCCAAACCGCAGACCACCAGAACGCGGCTTTCGGGGGTGCTTAACGAACCACGGTATCAGATTGTCTTTGTCGATACGCCGGGGCTGCATGAATCGACGGTGCCGATGAACCGGGAAATGGTAAAAATCGCCCGGGAATCGTGTGAAAATGTCGATGCGGTGGTCTTCGTGGTGGATGTGACCAGCGGCGAGAAAAGTGTTGCCCTTTTTCCGCACCAGCAGAGGCGCCGGCTCTTTGCGGCAATCAGGGCGCCGCTGGTTCTGGTACTCAATAAAATCGATTGTATCGAAAAGCTCGCCTTACTGCCGATGATCGGCGAGTACCGAAACCACGCCGATTTCACCGCCATTATTCCGCTCAGCGCCAAACGCGGTGACGGTGTGGAAAAACTCATCCATGAACTGGTAGCACTGCTGCCCGAGGGCCCCCGCTATTTTCCGGAAGATATCCCCACCGACGCCAGCGAACGATTTCTGGTGGCGGAGATGATCAGAGAAAAGGTCTTTCTGCTCACCAATAAGGAGATTCCCTACGCCAGCACGGTGGAAATTGATGGCTGGCATGAGGATGCGGCGGCTGGGACGGTGACTATTTTTGCCTCGATCATCGTTGAGCGGGCCTCGCAGAAAACCATTGTAATCGGCAAGGGCGGGGAGAAAATAAAAAAAATCGGGATCGCCGCCCGCCGTGATATTTCCGGCCTGCTGGCAACAAAGGTGGATCTACGTCTATGGGTGAAGGTGAAAAAAAACTGGACCCGTGATCCCGGGGCGTGGCAGATTTCGTGAGAAGAAATTACTCTATCGGCTTTTTGGCGGCACTGCTGCTCACCCGGTTAACGATTTTTGCGTAATATTCATCGTCATGGCCAATTGGGCTGGGGCGACTGCGCTGCGCATCGAGCTTCATGATCAACACGTTAAGTTTCTTCATCTGCTTGAGACGCAGATGCTCGTCATCGGTTCGTTTGATCAGGTCTTCGAGGTTGTTGATCTCTTTGCGGGTCTCTACCTCGGGCGGCAGATGGCCGCTGTTTTTGAGGATCTTGTAGGCCATTTTCAGATCGTCCGGGATAAAACTGTCATCTTCCATGGGCAGCCGCCGATTCTTCCAGCCGTCAATACGCAGGGTGCCGGCGTTAATCGCCTCACTGATGCGGCGCTCGGCGATGATGGTCAAAGCACTAATCATGATGATCCAGGTATCTATTTTTTTGATTCGGCGGCAGCGGCATACCAGGCAATGCTGGTGATAACGGTATAGGCTGCCTGCAACTGGCTATCGCCGGCCAGCAACCGGGCTGCGTCTTCGGCAAGCACGGTGGTTGGCTCGGCTGGTCTATCGGGATTTGCCAGATGATGGGCCAGATCCATCTCGCGAACCCGTTCAGTTCCGTGACCATCTTCGGACACGGATGTCCCCGGACCAATGGGCAGATCGGGGGAGATGCCGGTTTCCTGGATTGATCGGCCGTTGGGGGTGTAATAGCGGGCCGTGGTAACTCGCAGCGCCGTACCGTTTGCCATGGGAATCACGGTTTGCACCGAACCCTTGCCGAAGGAGACTGTTCCCACAACAAGCGCACGCCGGTGATCCTGCAGGGCGCCGGCGACGATCTCGGCCCCGCTCGCCGAGCCTTCGTTGATGAGCACGACCATCGGCACGTGGCCATAGGGGGCGGTGGCCGATGCCTGGTAGATGCTGTTTTGTCGAGGATCTCTTCCCCTGGTTGAGACGATGGGCGCATCCTCTATGAAAAAATTGACCACCTGCACCGCCTGATTCAGCAGGCCGCCGGGGTTGTTTCGCAGATCGAGTATCAGGCCGCGGATTTCCTCACTCTTTTCGGCTTCAGCCAGATGGCGTGCCAGCTCAGCGGCGGTATCCTGTTGAAACGCGGCGATCCGCACCCACCATATATTTCCACCAAGCTCGGTGAAGATTACCGAGTCTATGGAAATCGGTTCCCGCGTGAGGGTGAATTCCAGCAGATTTTCCTCGCCTTCCCGATACACCGAGATGCTTACCTGGGAGCCTTCCTGACCGCGCAGCCGTTTGATCGCCTCAAAAGGGGGTACTTCCTCCACCGGCTGACCATCTATGGCAAGGATAACATCCCGCGCCTTGATGCCGGCAGCGGCGGCGGGGGTGCCGGCAATGGGTGAGATCACCATGATCCTGCCCTCTTCCATGGTAACCTCGACCCCGATGCCGATGATCATCCCGCTGGTCTCTTCCCGTAGGTCACGGTACCGCTCCTGAGTGAGATAGGCAGAATGTGGATCCAGTGAGAACAGCAACCCGTCAATGGCGCCGTCGATAATCCGGGCCGTATCTATCTCATCAACGTAGTAATCCTGCAACAGGGAGAGTACGGCGGCAAATTGCTCAAGCTTGGTGTAGGTGTCATCGACCTGCCGGCTGCTGATTTCAGCACGGCCGGCCGCTGCCGGCAAAACGGCTATGATGAACAGCAGGGCAAGCTGCGCAAGCAGGCGAAGCGGGTTGCTTGATATATTCTTGGGAATGGGGAGCCTGTTCATGTTTCAAGGTTGCCTCAATTGCCTGGTATCCAGCCAGACCAGTGGGTCGAGCGTCTCATTTTTATGTCTGATCTCCAGATACATGCCGTCGCTGAGTAGCATCGCCGTCTCCCCCATGATGCCGATATCGTCATGTTCATCGACGCGTTCTCCTTTTTTCACCAGCAGCCGTTCCAGCCGTGATATCACCGAATAATAGTCAAAGCCGTGATTGATAATAACCGCGTTGCCATACCCACGCAGGTAGCCGGCGAAACTGACGACCCCTTCGTGGATGGCTCGAACGATGGTTCCCGGTTCCGCCTCGATGGCGATCCCTTTTGATACCCTGGTTATGCCCAGACGGTTTGTCCATTGCTGGTCGTAGCCGACAATCACCGTGCCTGCCACCGGCGGAGGAAGTTTTCCTCTGCTGCGGGCAAAACTCTGATCAACCATCTCTTTTTCCTGCTTAAGATTGCCGATCGATTCGTCCAGACTGCGCCCGGCATCTTCCAGCTCGGCAATGGCCTGTTCATGGAGCGAGGTCTGGGTGCGAACCCGGGCCAGCAGGTTTATCTTTTCATCGCGGATGGCGTTGAGCTTTTCCTGTTCAATGCTGTTTTGCTCGATAAAATCGGCCAGCACCGCCTCTTCCCGCTCCAGAGCCTGGATCGATCCGGCCAGCTCGTCGATGGTCTGGCGGTAGATATCGATCACATCCTGGTCATATTGGATCAGCGTCTTGAATGAATCCTGAAACCGCAGCAGTTCCGGCAGGGTTTGAGTGGAAAAGGCGACGTTGATAAAACCGATCTCACCTGTTTTATAAAAGGCCTCGATACGGGCCTGGAGATGGCGCTGGACATCTGCTTTTTTCCGGTCGGTCTGGGCGAGCTGTTGATTTTTATCCTCGATGAGTTGTCGCTGCTCACTCATGCGGGCCTGCAATTCGGTGAGCATGTCTTTTTGCCTCAGTAGACGGACATCGATGTCTTCCAGCTCAGCCAGCAGATTTTGTTCTTTTTTCAATACCGCTTCGATCTGCCGTCGCTGGGCTTTGATCCCTTCCTGCAATTTTCTGATATTGATCCGAAATAATTCGATGTTTTCAGCTATTTCTTCTTTTTTGGCGGCGCGTTCGGCGGCGGTTTCGGCGTTCAGCGAAGCGGCCGGCAAAGCAAGGCTTGCCAGGCCGGCGACAATCATCACCACCCGCCTGACAGATATGGTTTTGATAAGGGAGCTCATCAGGTGCGAAGAAATTTCTGCATGGAGGTGTAGCTGCCGATGGTGCACAGCAAAATAGAGATCGCAATGATGGCAATGAGAAAGGGCGGCTTAAAAAAGGTAAACTCAAACATGGCCAGAAAACCCGGCCCGGAAAAGTTCGACCGTATCCACTGAAAGAGAACGTAGAGGGCGGCAAGACCGAGGGTTGAGCCCAGCACGCCTTGCAGAAACCCTTCCATGAGAAACGGTGTCTTTATATAGTTGTTAGTGGCGCCGACAAGTTTAAGGAGTTCAAGTTCGGCCTGCCGGGCCAAAATCGTCAGCCGGATGGTGTAGGAAACCATGAAGACCGAGGTGAGGATCAACAGACCGCCGCTGAGAAATACGACAATGGAGAGCAGCCGGATAAAGTAGTAGAAGCGCTCGATCCAGTCCTGGCCATATTGCACCTTCAAGGTACCTGGCAGTTTCGCGAGATATTCGGAAAATAGCTTTAATTGGGTCAGGCTTCTGAGATTTTTCAGTGGCACCACTTCAATCGAGGCGGGCAGGAAATCTTGCGGCATATCGGCCAGAACATCGCTGTCGTCACCCAGTTGGGCGGCAAAGCGCTCATACGCCTGGAGCCTCGATATAAAGCGGATATCTTCCACTTCATCAAAGGCGAGTATCTTACGGCGCAGCTGTTCCTGCAACTCCGGGCCAGGTTCCTCTTCGAGGTAGACGATGAGACGAAGATCATCACCCAATTTATCGCCAACCCCCAGCATATTGGTATAGACCAGGAAGAAAAAGGCGAAGATCAATACCGACAGGCTCACGGTGAGCAGGGTCATACATTGTGAGGGCCATGTCTGGCGGAGGTTACGACCGGCCTGTCGAAAAACGGCGAACCAGAAATTCATAATGCGGCGCCCTCTCGTACCAGATGCAGCCTGCCGGAACGCAATTCCATGACCCGGTGGGTGGTGTCTCGGAAGATCGACTCGTCATGGGTGGCGATAACCACCGTTGCTCCGGAATTCTTACAAGCATTGAGCAGGGTCATAACTCCTTCGGTGGTAACCGCGTCGAGGTTACCGGTGGGCTCATCCACCAGGATCAGCGGTGGGCTGTTTGCCACCGCCCGGGCCAGCGCCACCCGCTGCTGTTCGCCACGCGACAACTCGCCGGTGATGGCGTCATGCTTGTCGGCCAGTGAGAGCCGTTCCAGCAGATTCTTGACCCGTTTTTTTATGTAGGCTGATTTTTTGTATGATACCTCCATGGAAATGGCGATGTTCTCAGCCGCGGTACGATCAAGCAGCAGCTTGAAATCCTGATAGGCGACGCCGATTTTCTGCCGCATTTTGGCCAGCGCCCTGCCTCTGAGTTTTTGGATGTCCTTGCCGGCTACCTCCACCAGCCCGTTCGTGGGAACTTCCATATTGCAGAGCAGCTTCAACAACGTGGTCTTGCCGGCGCCGCTGGCGCCGGTGAGAAAGAACATCTCCCCGTTGTTGATGGTGAGCGAGACATCGACCAGGGCACGCACCTGTGGCGGGTAAATCTTGCTGACCTTGATCATTTCGACCATGGCGCGGCTGGCGGATGATGTTGTTTGGCTCACCTTGTCTTCTCATCCCGCCTGGTAGGGCAAAAGAGTTTCACTGATAAATTATAAGAATCTTTTACATTGAGATTGTTTGATCACAATCGGGGCGAAAAGTAAATATCGCCACATGCCGTATCGATAGCGCCAGAATAAGATGTTTGGATCATGGTTTGGTAAACGACTATTTGGCAAGGTTCCCGTAAGGTTTTTACAGCCCCGTCATACTGTGTGCCGGTGCTATCCCGCCAATTCTAAATGAACGGGGCTCGACTTGTCAATATAATGGCTGATGATGGGCCGGGTACGAAGGGTGCAAAACGGCGGAATGGTTGGCGATGACTTGTACCGGGTTTGGACACTTTATCATTTGCACTTGCACTAAAGCGCTTTGCTGGTATGCTTTAGTGTTTACGATTTGTCTCTGAGCTTGGATCGACACCCGAATAACAGCGGCTGCCGGTAAGATTTTCAGCATAATGAACACCGTCTGCAACAAGGAGAGATGTATGGACTATCGGGCCACCCTCAATTTACCCAAAACCGCTTTTAAGATGAAGGCCAATCTGTCTCAGCAGGAGCCAAAGGCCCTGCAACGCTGGCACAATGAGGGACTGTATGAACTGGTGCAACGCCATAGTGAGGGCCGGCCACTCTTCGTCCTGCACGACGGTCCCCCCTATGCAAACGGGAAGATCCATCTGGGCACCGCATTTAACAAGATACTCAAGGATATCATCCTGCGTTCCAAACGGGCCGACGGTTTCAATGCCCCCTATATCCCCGGGTGGGACTGCCATGGGTTGCCCATCGAGCACAATGTGGACAAAGAGCTTGGTGAAAAAAAACAGACAATTCCCATTCTCTCCAAGCGCAGGGCATGCCGGAAATATGCCGAAAAATGGATCAAAACCCAGAAAGACGAGTTTAAGCGGCTGGGAGTTTTAGGCGATTGGGACAACCCCTATCTCACCATGTCGTATGACTATGAGGCCACCATCGCCCGGGAGTTTAACCGGTTTTTCGACAGCGGCTCAATTATTCGCAGCAAAAAGCCAATCTACTGGTGCGCTTCGTGCAAGACCGCGCTGGCCGAAGCGGAGGTGGAGTACCATGATCACCGCTCGCCTTCCATCTATGTGAAATTTCCGGTGCGCTCCGATCTCAGCGCCATCGATCCCGCCCTTGCCGGTGACAATCTGTCGGTGGTTATCTGGACCACTACGCCGTGGACCCTGCCGGCCAATCTGGCGGTGGCGTTCCATCCTGAATATCGGTATGCGGCGGTGGCACTGGGCAATGAGCGGCTCATCATGGCGCATGATCTGGTTGAGCGGGTGATGGGGGAGTGGGGGATAGAGCAGTATACCATCGAGGCCACCTTTTCCGCTGTCGAGCTGGAGCACAAATACTGCCGCCACCCCTTTATGGAGCGAGATTCATTGCTGGTGCTGGCCGACTATGTAACCCTTGAGGCGGGTACCGGCTGTGTCCATACGGCGCCTGGTCACGGCGCCGAGGATTATCAGACCGGTCTGCGCTACGGCCTCGATATCTTATCCCCGGTGGATGACGACGGGGTCTATACCGCCGCGGCAGGTGTCTACGCAGGCCGCCGAATCCCCGCCGTCAACGATGATATTATCGAGGACTGCCGCACTGGCGAGGCCCTTGTTTCGGCCGGCTCGGTGGATCACTCCTACCCCCATTGCTGGCGCTGTAAAGAGCCGGTGATGTACCGGGCCACACCGCAGTGGTTCCTTTCCTTGGAGAAAAATGATCTGCGAAAAAAGGCGCTGGCTCAGATCAAACAGGTGCAATGGACCCCGCGCTGGGGCATGCAGCGCATCCATGACATGGTTGAGCATCGGCCCGACTGGTGTCTGTCGCGTCAGCGTACCTGGGGGGTGCCGATTACGGTTATCACCTGCCAGCAGTGCCATGAGCCGATCAAAGATCGTCGGATCTATGAAAGGATCGATGAAATATTCACCAAAGAGGGCGCCGATGGCTGGTTTGCCCGCGCTATAGAAGATTTTCTGCCCGCCGACTTGACCTGCCCCTCGTGCGCCTCCGGCAGATTTGCCCGCGAGCAGGATATTCTCGATGTCTGGTTTGATTCAGGGGTAAGCTACGCCGCCGTCTGTGAGACCCGCCCCGAGTTGCAGACCCCGGCCGACCTCTATTTGGAGGGAAGCGATCAGCATCGCGGCTGGTTCCATTCGGCCCTGCTTGCCTCGGTGGGTACCCGCGCCGTCGCTCCCTACAAGGGGGTGCTGACCCATGGCTATGTGGTGGATGGGCAGGGTAAAAAGATGTCCAAGTCGGTGGGGAATGTGGTGGCGCCGCAGGAGGTTATCGAGAAATTTGGCGCTGAGATTCTGCGGCTCTGGGTGGCCAGCGAGGATTATCGAGACGACGTCAAGGTATCAGATGATATCTTGCGCCAGATCAGCGATTCCTACCGGAAAATCCGCAACACCATCCGCTTTATGCTGGGCAACCTCTTTGATTTTGCCCCGGACACCGATGCGGTGGCCTATGCAGAGCTGGATGATCTCGACCGGTGGGCGCTTGCCCGGTTTGAGGAGCTTAAACGCCACATCGTCGAGGGGTACCGCAACTACTCCTTCCATACCATCTATCATCGGCTGCACTACTTCTGCACTACCACCATGAGTGCGCTCTATCTGGATATTTGTAAGGATCGGCTCTACGCCTCGGCGCCGGGTGCGAAAAGCCGCCGATCGGTGCAGACAACCCTGTCTGAAATCGTCGATGGATTGCTCCGGCTGATGGCTCCGATTCTCTGTTTCACCGCTTCCGAGGCGTGGGACAGCCTGCGTGAGCGCGGTTCGGAGGCGGGCCTGGAGGGCTCTGTCTATATGCAGGAGTTTCCGCCCGAACAGCCCGGCTATCTTCTTGATGAACAAACAACTAAGCGTTGGGAACAACTGCTGACGATCCGCGCCGGTATCACCAAGGCCCTGGAGGCGGCACGGGTCGACAAGGTGATCGGCCATCCCCTGGAGGCGGCTGTTACCATTGTCGCCGGGGCTGAAATGCAGCCGTTTATCACTGAACATCACGCCGCCCTTAAGGAACTGGCGGTGGTGTCGGAGTTGTATGTGGAAGAGGCAGACAGCACCAATGACCCAGCACAGGCGGGAGACGGTCTACTGGTGAACGTCGCCCCCGCTGAGGGAGAAAAATGCGAGCGGTGCTGGATCAGATCGACAACCGTAGGTGAACAGTCGGATCATCCAACCATCTGTTCGCGATGCTATCAGGTGGTTATCAACGAGTATCAGGAAGTGGAGCAGTGATCCTCTATGGCACTGTCCTAATCGCGGTACTGGTTGTCGATCAGCTCACCAAAGGGTGGATTGTCAATACCTTTGGTCTGTATGAGAGCCGTGAGGTGGTGGCGGGATTGTTCAACCTGGTCTATGTGACCAACAAGGGCGCCGCCTTTTCGCTGTTTGCCACCATCGATTCGCCCCTGCGCCACTACTTCTTCGTGACCGTCAACCTGATCGCCCTGAGTGTTCTTACCATCGCCGCCTTTAAGATGCGGGCTGAGAGGTGGTACCTGCTCTCGTTTGGTCTGATCAGCGGTGGAGCGCTTGGCAATCTGGTGGATCGGCTGCGCTACGGCGCGGTGGTCGATTTTTTAGACTTTTATCTTGGTTCATATCACTGGCCGGCCTTCAATGTGGCCGATTCCGCTATATTTTGTGGAGTGGGCCTGCTGCTGGTGCTTACTTTCAAAAAACCTCAGACAACAACACAAAAGGGATGAAAACAGCACTGCTTTTCCCCGGACAGGGGTCGCAATATGTCGGTATGGCCACCGAGTTTGTTTCCCAGCATGGCGCCTGTAGCGAGGTCATGGTAACGGCGGAGAAAATCTGTGCGCCTGATTTCCGTCATATCGTCGAGCAAGGTCCCGAAGCGGCCCTGAGCCGGGCCGCAATCCTGCAACCTGCCATAACCGTGGCCAACATCATCAGTCTCACGGCGCTGCGCGCGGCGCTGCCGGATTGGGTGAATGTCTGCTCCTGTGCCGGTCATAGTCTGGGTGAATATTCGTCGCTCTATGCGGCCGGAGTGATGTCGCTCACCGATGTGATCAGGGTGGTGGAGCGGCGCGGTTATTTCATGGAGCGTGAAGGTGATCGGCACCCCGGCACCATGCGGGCGATACTGGGTCTGAGCATCGAGCAGGTGGAGGAATTACTGGCTTCATCCGGTGACGACGAAGTGGTAATCGCCAATCACAACAGCGCTCAGCAGGTGGTGGTATCCGGCAGCCATGACGGACTTGCCCGATTCAGCCCCCAGGCCCAGGAGGTGGGCGGTAAGGTGATCGCGCTCAACGTCACGGTGGCCAATCACAGTCCCCTGGTGGCCGGGGCGGTGGATGATTTTGCCCGGGTGCTCGAAACTGTTGGTTTCAACCCGCCGGCCGTGGATGTCTATCTCAACGTCACCGCTGAGCGATGCGAGGAGCCCGATCTCATCAGAGATATCATGGCGCGTCAGATCGTTTCACGGGTCCGATGGTACGAGATCATAACGGCTATGCTGGCGGATGGTGTCGATACCTTTATCGAGGTGGGGCCGAAAAAGGTTCTGGCCTCCATGATGAGAAAAATCGTCCCCAAAAAAGAGCAGGTCACGGTGCTGCAGGTGGATTCGCCGGATTCTCTTGCGGCCTGCCTGAAAACGCTGGCAGATAGCCGGTAACAGCCAATTATCCGGGAGATACAGTATGAGCAGACCAAACTTCGATGCCCTGCGCGAAGAATACGTCGATGGGCACCCGCACCATTATACGGAACCCACCGCTGCATCCATCAGGCACAACATCATTCATCATCTCATGAGCTTTCAGGGACGCGATCCGGAACGCTCCGGCGCCCTGGACATATATTGGGCGCTGGCATATACCTTGCGCGATCTGATGGTGGAAAAATGGATCAAGACCCAGAAGACCTACTATGCCACCCAGCAGAAACGGGTGTACTACCTCTCCCTGGAGTTTCTCATCGGCCGAACCTTGACCAACAGTATTATTAACCTCGGCCTCTACGACGAAGTTAGCAAGGCGGTGGAGGATCTAGGCTTCAATCTCGACGATATCAGCGAGCAGGAGCAGGATGCGGCCTTGGGAAACGGTGGTCTGGGCAGGCTTGCCGCCTGTTTTATGGACTCCATCGCAACCTTGAAGATACCCGCCTACGGCTATGGGATTCGCTACGAATACGGGCTATTCCAGCAGCGACTGGTGGACGGCAATCAGGTCGAGAGCCCCGACAACTGGCTGCGCTACGGCACGCCCTGGGAGTTTGAGCGGCGCATGCCGGTGTTTGCCGTCCACTTTTACGGCAAGGTCCGCACCTATCAGGACGATTCCGGCCGGTATCGCTCTCGCTGGGTGGATACCAGCGATGTCATCGCTATTCCCTGCGACCTGCTGGTACCGGGTTATGGTAACGACCATGTCATCAATATGCGGCTGTGGACGGCGCGCGCCTCACGCGAGCTCGATCTTACTCACTTCGGTGAGGGCGATTACATCGGGGCGGTGCAGCAGAAGGTAAACTCGGAAACCATCTCCAAGGTGCTCTACCCGCCTGATCACAACTATGCCGGCCAGGAGCTGCGTCTCAAGCAGCAATACTTTTTCGTGGCGGCCACCCTGCAGGACATCATCCGTCGTTTCAAAAAGAAAGATGAGGGGTTTGCGGCGTTTCCCGATCGGGTTGCGGTGCAGCTCAACGATACCCACCCATCCATCGCCATTGCCGAACTCATGCGCATCCTGGTGGACGAGGAGGGATTGTTGTGGGCAGATGCCTGGGAAATTTGTACGAAAACCTTTGCCTACACCAACCATACCCTGATGCCCGAGGCGCTGGAACGCTGGTCGACCACCCTGCTGGGCAAAGTGCTGCCGCGCCACCTGCAGATCATCTATGAGATCAATCAACGCTTTCTCGATGAGATTGCCCACCACTATCCAGGTGACGCCGACAAGCTGAGGACCATGTCGATTATCGAGGAGGGGTACCCGAAGATGGTCCGCATGGCCCATCTGGCCATTATCGGTTCGCATTCGGTAAACGGGGTTGCCGAACTTCATACCCATTTGCTGAAACACCGGATCTTCCCGGAGTTCGATGCGTTTTATCCCGGCAAGTTCAATGCCAAGACCAACGGCATCACCCCGCGCCGCTGGCTGCTGGAGGCCAACCGGGAGCTGGCGGCACTGATCACCCGGCGCATCGGCAGCGGCTGGGAGGTGGATCTGGATAAGTTACGTGGGTTGGAGGAATTCATTGACGATGAGGGGTTTCATGAAGAATTCCGGCGGATTAAATTCAACAACAAAAGCCGGCTGACCGAATACATCAAGCTGCTCACCGATGTCGCGGTAAGCCCGGAAACTATGTTCGACGTGCAGATCAAGCGTATCCATGAATATAAGCGGCAGCTGCTCAATGCCCTGCACATTATCTATCTTTACCAGAAGATGATGGCTGAGCCCGAGCGCCCGTGGGCGCCGCGTACCTTCATTTTCGCTGGCAAGGCGGCGCCCTCATACTGGCGTGCTAAACTGATCATCAAACTGATCAACTCGGTGGGTGATGTGATCAACAACGATGCCCGTATCGGAGACCGGCTGCGGGTGGTGTTTCTGCCCAATTACAACGTGAGTCAGGCGGAGATTGTTATTCCGGCGGCGGATCTTTCCGAGCAGATATCCACCGCCGGCACCGAGGCCTCAGGCACCGGCAATATGAAATTCGCCTTGAACGGGGCGCTCACCATCGGCACCCTGGACGGCGCCAATATCGAAATCATGGAAGAGGTGGGCGAGGAGAACATTTTCATCTTCGGGCTCACCGCCGAGCAGGCCGCCCGCGAGCGTCAGCAAAACACCCGCCCGCCGGAGCTGATCGTCGCCGAAAACCAGGATGTGAGAAACGTGATGGAGGCGATCAGCAACGGTGCTTTCAGCCATGGCGATACAAACCTGTTCAAACCGCTGGTGGAATCTTTGATGAGTCCCCATGATCAGTACCTGCTGCTGGGTGATCTGGAATCATATCTTGCCTGTCAGCAGCAGGTCAATGATGTGTTTCTCGATCAGCACCGGTGGACGAAGATGGCCATTTACAACGTGGCCCGCATGGGCAAGTTTTCCACCGACCGAACCATCAGAGAGTACGCCACCGATATATGGGGAATTAAGGTATAGCTCGAATATGGTGTACGTCCTGCTCTTTGTGTTCGCGGTCATGCTGGCCTGGGGCAGTATGTGGACTATTGTCCTGGTAATGGCGGCAAAGCGTCGCCGGGCCGGGAAAAACACCTACTGGCTCGACTGCGTCGCGGCTCTGGTAGTGGAATTGGCGATTGCCGCCGCCATTTCTCTGATAAATCCATGGGGGCTGCTTTTCGGCCCGCTGGCAGGGGCTTTTGTGGGCGGCGTGTATTACTTCTGGGTGAGCGAGTACCGCGACCGTCAGCTTGGCCCAACCTGAGGTCGGCGGATGCAAACAGCTCTTGGCACGAACATGGGGCCGTCGTCTCGACTTGCGTGGATAGAGTTGCAGATATACAAAAAGGGGACTGCCCGGTGCCGGACAGTCCCCTTGAATCACTGGAGGCGGCGAGCGGATTTGAACCGCTGAATAATGGTTTTGCAGACCACTGCCTTAGCCACTTGGCTACGCCGCCGTTGAACATCACACCATACCATAGATAACCTCAGAGGCAAGGTCAAATATTTTTCAGCACATTGCATTTTCAACAACCATGAATAGATCGGAACGCCGGATGGTCGATGAGCTCAGCGAGCGGCTGGGGTATCGTTTCCAGCGGCCTGAGCTGCTTGCCCAGGCCCTGGTGCACGGCTCCGCCGCCTTTGAGGCGGGCTCTCCCGGCCGCGACAATCAGGTCCTGGAGTTTGTCGGCGACGCGGTGCTCGATCTTGCCGTTTCAAGACACCTCATCGACCGCCATCCGCACCTGCGCGAGGGTGAGCTGACCCGTTTCCGGGCGGCTCTGGTAAATGAATCCTTTCTTGCCGAGATGGCCCGCACCATGGATCTGGGCAACTGTATCCAACTTGGCCGGGGGGAGCAGGGGGCGGGCGGCAACGACAAGCCGTCAATCCTGGCCTGTGCTTTTGAGGCGGTTATCGGCGCCGTCTTCATGGATGGCGGCTATGAACCCGCCGCCGATCTTGTTGGCCGGTTGTTTGGTTCTTCCCTTGAGGAAAAACCCGTCCATGTCTCCGATGCCAAGAGCAGCCTGCAGGAGGTGCTGCAGGGACTGTTCAATGAACCGCCCACCTATCGGCTGGACGGGGAGCAGGGGCCGCCGCACGATAAGCGTTTTTCCACCTCGGTTCTGTTTCGCGGCGAGGTGCTGGGCAGCGGTAGTGCCGGCTCGAAAAAGGAGGCGGAACAGCAAGCGGCCCTGGCGGCTCTGCGACAAAAGCCCTGGACCACCTGGTAGCGCTGCATGGCCCTGATCATCCCCTTTTTTATCGCCCATCAGGGGTGTCCACACCGCTGTTTATTTTGCGATCAACACGTGGTCACCGGCCACACTTCCGCCGACCGAGCCCCTGTTTCCATCGAAGCGCAGGTGCGGGCAACGGTTGCCCGGTGGCGAGACCGGGCACGGCCCACCGGCATGGTGCAGCTGGCTTTTTACGGCGGCTCATTCACCTGCCTGGATGAAAGCGTGCGTCATCGGTTGCTCGCCGCCGCCACTGCGCAAAGAGATGCGGGGCGGATCGACTCGATCCGGATTTCCACCCGGCCCGATTGTCTCGACCCGGTTATGCTCGCCTATCTTGGCGAGCATGGCGTGGATACGGTGGAGATCGGCATCCAATCCTTTAATGACGATGTCCTGCGAACAGCCCGCCGGGGACATCTGGCCAACGATGCAATAACCGCCGTGCGCGCGGTGCGGGCTGCCGGCTTGCGGGTCGGCGTGCAGCTTCTGATCGGGCTGCCCGGTGAATCCACCGGCTCGTTTCTGGCGGGAATCAGCCAAACTATCGCGGAACGTCCTGATTGTGTCAGACTCTATCCATTGCTGGTATTGAAACAAACTATCCTGGCGAATTGGTACGTGAGCGGCGTCTATCACCCCCTGAGTCTCGCCCGCGCCGTCTGCCTTACGAAACTGGCGCGGCGCCGTTTGCTGGAGGCGGGAATCAAGGTTATCCGGATGGGCCTGCAGCCGACCGACTCTCTTGCCGGGCAGGTAATGGCCGGGCCGTATCACCCCGCCTTCGGCGAACTGGTCATCAGTGCCGACTGGTATGGCCGGGCCAGACGGCTGCTGGCCACCTCGCAACCCGGTGAGCACATCAGCTTTACCGTAACCGGCAAGGATTACTCCGCCTTTGTTGGGCAGCGGCGCGTCAACATGCAGCGTCTCTGCCGCCGTTTTCCAGACCGAACCATCACGGTTCACCGTGATCCGTCTTTGCACCGTAACGAACTTCACTATGCTGTCCATTAACAATCTCTCCATCCGGTTTTCCGACAAACATCTCTTTCGAGATGTTTCCACGGTGGTGTACGGCCATGACCGCATCGGCCTGATCGGGGTGAACGGGGCCGGCAAATCGACCCTCATGCGCATTATGGCCGGTGAAACCGCCACCGATGATGGGGTTGTCTCCCGGTCACGGTTTTTCACGGTGGGCTATCTTGCCCAGGAGCCGGGGGGGCTTAATTCCGCCACTACCCTCTATGCCGAGGCGGAGGGTTCATTTGGCGATGTCCTGGGACTGCAGAATGAGCTGGAGACCATTAACTCGGTGCTGGCCGAAGGCGCTGAAGGCGAGCACGAACTCGATGATCTGCTGGTCCGACAGGGCGAACTCCAGCATCGGCTGGAGGCGGCCGATGTCTTCACCATCCGCGCCCGGGTAGAAAAAGTGCTGTATGGGTTGGGGTTTTCGCAGGCGGACTTGAATGCGCCGGTACGTTCGTTTTCCGGCGGCTGGATCATGCGGCTGGAGCTTGCCAAGATGCTGCTGGCGGCGCCTTCATTGCTGCTTCTGGACGAACCCACCAACCATCTTGATCTCGATTCGCTCACCTGGCTCGAATCGTATCTGGACTCCTATCATGGTGCCATGGTGGTGATTTCCCACGATCGCTCTTTTCTTGACCGGATCACCACCCAGACCTGGGAGCTGAGTATGGGCCGGCTGAGTTCCTATAAGGGTAACTATTCCTATTATCTCGGCGAAAAAGAGGAACGGCGGCGTATTGAAAAGGCGTCCTATGACAATCAGCAGGCCAAAATCCGCCAGACCATGCGTTTTGTCGAGCGGTTTCGGGCCAAATCAACCAAGGCGCGGCAGGCGCAAAGCAAGCTTAAGCAGCTCGACCGCATGGAGCTGATCGAACTGGCCGAGGATGAGCGGCATGTCAACTTTGCATTTCCACCGGCGCCCCATTGCGGTCGCGATGTGCTGATGGCCGAGAATTTGAGCAAACATTTCAGCAAGAAACAGGTCTTTTCCCACGTGTCGCTGCACCTGCAACGCGGCGACAAGGTAGCGGTGGTGGGGGTGAACGGGGCCGGCAAATCAACCCTGGTCAAGATACTTGCCGGCCAGCTCGACCCCTCCGGCGGTGCCCGTCGGTTCGGCGCCGGGGTGCGTCTCACCTATTTCGGTCAGCATCAGGCCCAGGAACTCTCACCCCAGTTCACCGTATTCGAGACCCTTTCCCAGGCGGTTGAGGATATGACCATTACCCGTATCCGCTCGCTGCTCGGCGCCTTCTTGTTCAGCGGTACGGCGGTGGATAAAAAAGTGGCGGTGCTCTCCGGCGGCGAGAAAAGCCGCCTCGCCCTGGCCAGGATGATTGCCACTCCCGCTAATTGCATGGTGCTGGATGAGCCTACCAATCACCTCGATATGTCCTCCCAGGAGGTTCTCCAGGAAGCGATGCGTCAATATGACGGCACCATCATCGTGGTCTCTCATAACCGCTACTTTCTCGATTGTTTCGTCAACAAGGTCATTGAGGTCAAAAACGGTGCGGTAACCGTCTATCCCGGCACCGTTACCGAATACCTTCAGCGCTGTCGTGAGCGAGACCAGCTGGAGACCGACGCTGATATCGCCGCTCAGTCTGATACCGGTGCTTCATCGTCCGGGCGTGACGGTAAAAAAGAGCAGCGTCGGCAGAAGGCCGAATTGCGTCGCAGGCGCACCGAATTGGCCGGGACGTTGCTACGTAAACTGGCCGAAGCCGAGAAGAAGGTGGCGCGTCTAGAAGAACGGAAAAAAGAGTTGGAAACAGTTATGGCCGATCCCGGTCTCTACCAGGATGAACAGCGCTGGAAAGAGACCAGCGCCGACTATGAGCAGTGCAGTCGTCGGCTCGATCGGTGGCTGGGGCGCTGGGAAGAGGCCCAGAGCAAGATCGATGGGATCGACGCTGAACTCGGTTACACCCCCGATCAGACCGATGGTTGAGCATATTACCCGGTTGCACCGGGTCGTGATTGGCGGTATAACCAGGTAAATTTTACTACTGGAGGATCCCCATGAAAAAATGGAAATGTACTGTTTGTGGCTATATCCACGAGGGTGACGAGCCCCCCGAGAAGTGCCCGGTCTGCGGGGTCGGCGCCGAATTTTTCAAGGAGGTGGTGGAAGAGGACGCCGCCCCCGCCGCCGCTTCACCCGCCGCGGCAGCGGGAGCACCACCGCCGGAGGCGAAAGTGGGCGGCATCGCCGGGCTCATTCTTGATTATCATCTGCATCCGATTACCGTGCATACCCCCAACGGGATTCTGCCCATGGCCCTTTTATTTATTGCGGCCGCCATGTTTCTGGGGGCGCCGGGGTTTGAGTATGCCGCTTTTATCAGTCTCTTCTTCGTACTGCTGGTGATGCCGTCGGTACTCATCACCGGTGTTGTGGTGTGGCTGAAACGCTACCGGGGTGCAACCACGACTATCTTTATCATAAAGATCGGCGCCGCCATGGTAGTTACCACCTTGCTGACCATCATGGTGGTATGGCGAATTATCGATCCGGAGGTGCTGGCTGGAGCGGGCCGCTGGATATATTTGCTGCTTGGTGCGGTAATGGTGGGGGCCGCCGGGCTGGCCGGTCATCTGGGCGGCACCATGGTGCATGCCGGCCGCCATTAACGACTGACCAGCGGGCGCCGCCGCCCGCTGGTTTTCAGTTACCGGTTTATCGCTTCCGCCATGGCGGCGCAGAAATAGTCAATATTGGCACTGCTCAGACCGGCCACGTTGATGCGTCCGCCCCCCACTATATAAATCGATTTCTCCTCCCGCAGCCAGGCAACGGCCTGTTCATCAAGCCCGCTGAAAGAGAACATACCGCGCTGGTTGGCGATGAAGCGGTAATCTTCTTTTACCCCGTGGGCCGCCAGCCCCTCCACCAGTGCGGTGCGGGTGGCGGCAATACGCTCACGCATCAGGGTAAGTTCCTGTTCCCATGAACCTCGCAGATTAGGCTCTTCCAATATTGTCTTGACCACCAGACCGCCGTGGGCGGGTGGGGTGGAATAACAGGCCCGGATGGTGGCCTTGAGGTGGCTCATGGCCACCGCTGTCTCCTCTTTACTGGAACAGACGATGGTCAATGCCCCGGTTCGCTCGTTGTAGAGGCCGAAATTCTTGGAAAACGAGCTTGCCACAAAAAAGTCGCCGCCGGTACGGGCACACAGCTCGATAGCGGTGCGGTCGGCCTCGATGCCATCCGCGAAACCCTGATAGGCAAAGTCGATCAGCGGCAGCCATCCCCGCTCTGTGCTGATCGCAAAGACCTGCTCCCATTGTGCTGTATCAAGATCGACGCCGCTGGGGTTGTGACAACAGCCGTGCAGGACGACGATGTCGCCGGCCGGAATCGTAGCCAGACACGATAACAGATCATCAGCGGCAAGCTGCCTGGTGGCGGCGTCATAATAAGGGTAGGTGTTAATGGCAAATCCAGGGGCGGAAAAGATTGCCCGATGATTGGCCCAGGTGGGACCGCTGAGCCACACCGTGGCCGCGGGTCTGAACCGCTTGAGCAACTCGGCTCCCATGCGCAGGGCGCCGGTGCCGCCGGGGGCATGGGCGGTGGCCGCCCGGCCGCCGGTTACGATCTCGCTGTCGGCACCGAACAGCAGATTCTGGACACAGATGCCATAGCCCGGATCGCCGGATATGGGCAGGTAGCTCTTGGTCTGTTCACGGCCCAGCAGGATGCGCTCGGCGTCTTTGACGCAGGCAAAAATCGGGGTGATACCCTGCTCGTTCTTGTATACTCCGGCACCGAGATTGATTTTATCCGGGCTCTCATCTTTCTTGAAGGCCTCGGTAAGGCCGAAAATCGCATCGGGCGGGGCGGCTTCAATATCTTTCCACATGGCTATCCTCTTTTCTGGTAAAGTTGGCGGCGCAGACTAATGGGTTTTACCGGTATCTGTCAACCGCCATGGCGAATGGGTTGTCGGGTGGTAAATCGGTGTTATTGTCAGATTTTTATACGAGCAACGACAAACAGAGTAACCCGAAGGAGATACCATGAAATATAAGGATATCGGCACAACCGGCATCAGCGCTTCCCGTGTTGCCTTTGGCGCCTGGGCCATCGGCGGCTGGATGTGGGGCGGAGCGGATGAAAAAGAGGCGATCAAAGCCATCCATGCCGCCATCGACGCCGGCATGAACTTTATCGATACCGCCCCGGTGTACGGGTTTGGCCGTTCCGAAGAGATTGTCGGCAAGGCCATCAAAGACCGGCGCGACAAGGTGGTGCTGGCCTCCAAATGCGGGCTCATCTGGCACGAGGAGCGCGGCGTCTTCTTTTTTGCCTCCGATGAGAAGCAGCCCACCACCGACGGCGCCAGAAAGATATACCGGTGCCTCGCCCCCGATGTGATCCGCTACGAGATCGAGCAGAGCCTCAGGCGGCTGCAGACCGATCATATCGATCTCTATCAGACCCACTGGCAGGATTCCACTTCACCCATTCAATGGAGCGTGCAGACCATGATGGAGTTGCAGGACGAGGGCAAAATCAGGGCAATCGGCTGCTGCAATGCCGATGTCGAGCAGATGGACATGTACCGCGACACTGGCAAACTCGACAGCGATCAGGAACTATTCTCCCTGTTGGACCGCAAACATCTGGGCAAGAATCTTCCCTATGCCCGCGCCAAGAATCTTGCCTTTCTGGCCTATTCCCCGTTGGCCCAAGGGTTGCTGACCGGAAAGCTCGGCCCCGAGCGGGAGTTTTCAGAAGGTGATCAGCGTGGTGTGGCGCCGCGGTTCTCGGTGGGCAACCGGCAGCGGGTACGTGATTTTCTTGATCGATTGCAGCCCATCGCCGAGCGTCATCGCGCCACTCTGGCCCAGCTTGCCATCGGCTGGGCCCTGGCCCAGCCCGGCTGTACCCACGCCCTGGTGGGGGCCCGCTCAACTGAGCAGGTGCTGGAAAACGCCGCTGCCGCCGAACTGCGGTTAAGCACCAAGGATCTCGCCGAGATCAATCAGATTCTGGCCGAGGGCGGTAAGGATATCAGGTGAGGGATTCACCGCAGTAAAAAGATAGGATCCTCTTTACAGGGAGAAGACATGGAAACGAAAACCGGAACCTGTCACTGCGGGGCGGTGACATTTGAGGTCGATCTCGATAACGGCCTGGAAAACCTGCGTCGCTGCAACTGCTCACTGTGCCGCCGCAAGGGAGCGATCATGATGGGGGTGCCGGAAACGAGGATACGGATCATCAGCGGCGCCGAACATCTGAGTATGTATCAGTGGAACACCAGGGTCGCCGAGCACTTTTTCTGTTCTCACTGCGGCATTTACACGCACCACCGGCGACGCTCCAACCCACGAGAGTTCGGCGTCAACATCGGCTGCCTGCACGGCGTAGACCCGCTTGCCTGCACCGATGTGACGGTCGTTGACGGCGGTTCGCTGACGGTGGTGGGCAGCTAGAGGCTCATGCTGGTGGGTAGAAGGTGCCGGGTGCCGGAAAGTGCAGGGCTGGAAGCCCGAAAAACCGCTGATTGCTCACGAAGCGGGTGAGAAAAGAAACGATAAGCGGATTACCAGAGACACTCTGACATTGATATAGATGTATATTTGTCACATCAGGATGAGGGCTGAGTGGTTAGGGTAAGTGTGTTTGTGGGAGTTTTATCATGGGCATCGGCTGTTTGTGGTTCATGGTATGTGCGTTCTATCTATAAAGATGCGAAACGCCAGCCACTTGCGATTTTCGAACCAGGTGCCTTTGAAGAGGTACTTTTAGTGCTCGTCTGTGCAATTGCCACAGTTGTTGGGTTCATCATTGGGGCGTTATCGAAAAGTAAAAACGAGAAAGAAAAAAGATTGAAAATATTTGCCTTGATTATCAACGCGATGCTGTTCGTTCCGGTTGGTTTGATGATGCTGATGTGAATGGAGCTACTGGCCATGGGGAAAAAGTCAGATTCAGCCAAGAGCCGATTTTCTAAAGGGGTAAATCCCAGCTGATGCCAGCCGCTGTCCTCCAGATTCTCACAGAACAGGCCCTGGCACGGGGGGCAAGTGCGGCCGCGGTAATTGCAGCGGATGACATTGTCGTCGATGATGAATTGGCCCGTCGCTGCGGCGAACCGCGCTGCCCCCACTACGGGTTGTCGGCCAGTTGTCCGCCGCATGTGGGTGGTCCGCCGGTGTTTCGCTCCCTGCAAAAGCGTTGTGCGCACGCACTGGTGGTACGCATCGATCTGCCTACCGGGGTGCTGCTCTCGGAGCAGATGCATGAGGTAAGCAGATTCCTCTACGAGCTGGTGGCGTCTCTTGAACGCGAAGCCCTGGCAGCAGGTTGTGCTGAGGCCGCGGGGTTTGCCGGCGGCTCTTGTAAACAGGCGTTTTGCAGCCAGTACCCCTCGTGCCGAAAAACTTCACTTGAAGGGATCTGTCGCCATCCAGACAGTGCCCGCGGCTCAATGTCCGGTTACGGCATCAACGTGGGCGCCTTGATGAAAAGCTGCGGCTGGCAGCACCGGATAACGGCGGGTGATCAGCGGGCGGAGCGTGAGGCCACGTCGTGGCTGGCGGGTCTGGTGATGATAGGCGGCTCAGACTGTGCAAATAGATGAAACATTCCCAGGTAAGGAGCACGACCACACTCTCACATGACCGTGCTCTGGCGTTATCTGCTGGCTAATCCCCTGGCCGGGCTGAGGGAATACCCGCGCCGCCCGCCGCGGCGGGTATGGGTGGCTGTTTTCTTGTATAGTTGCTGGGCTACGGCAGTGGGTTTTGGCTCCGGCCTGCTTGAGTTGGAGCTTGTTGGTTCACGGCTCTGGTGGATTTTACCCGTCTCTCTGCTGGTGTTTCCCTCGTTTCTTGAGGAATTTGTGTTTCGCGGCATCCTCATTGCCCGTACCATAGCGGATCGAGGTGCGGTCCGGACATGGCTGGCCATTGGCCTGAGCACTGTGCTGTTTGTCCTCTGGCACCCGTTCAATGGTGCTTTCTTGCTGCGCAGAACGGCATCGGACATCTCATACGACCCCTCTTTTTTGTTAATTGTGGCGGCCCTGGGTGTAACTTGCGGATACTGTTATGCGGTAACCAGGTGTCTGTGGGTGGCTGTTCTCATTCATTGGGCCACGGTTATGGTGTGGGTGTTTTTTCTCGGCGGCAGGAATCTGCTTCTGGAGCTTTAGAAAGCCGTTATGGCATACGATCGCATCGCTTCTCGCTTGATGGGTATGAATGAAAAGGTCTGGGCGAGCCATGCCAATCCATTGAGCGGCTGGACGCGGCTGGCCACCGCGCCCCTCTGGTTCTGTGCTCTGTGGAGTGTTCACTGGATCGGTTGGTGGTCGTTGATCACGATTGTTCCGTTGTGCCTGTGGACGTGGTTGAATCCCCGGATATTCCCACCACCCGCGGACGACCGCGCCTGGATGACCCGGGGGGTGCTTGGAGAGCGGATATTTTGCCGCCGGGATGAGTTTGATATTCCCGCTGAACACGTCAGGTTTGCCCACATTTTGACATTTTTTGCGTTTATTTCTTTGATTGGCGCGGTCTGGGGGTTACTCTCCGGCCGGTTCTGGCCGGCGCTGGGAGGCTGGCTGCTGATGATCACGTTCAAACTGTGGTTTATCGATCGCATGGCCTGGCTCTATCATACCATGAAAGAGACCGGCGCGGCGGTTGGATCAATCGGCGCGGCGCATCGGTGAAGAATCAACCCCGTCCGCGTATTGCCGCCCGCGCCCTGATCGAGCAAAGCGGCGCTTTGCTGCTTATCAAATGTTTCGATCATCGCGGCTACTGGTACTACCTGCCGGGCGGCGGCCAGCGGGCCAACGAGACCCTGCACGAGTGTTTGCACCGTGAACTGTACGAAGAGCTCGGGGTGCGCATCGATATCGACGAGCTGCTGTTCGTCCGTGAGATTATCGCCGACCGGCACCACGATACCGAACTGCCTGCCGGCTTTCATCAGGTGGAAGTGGTTTTTCGGTGCCGGCTCGTGGATGGTGAAGAGGTATGTCAGGGCGCTTCGCCGGACCCGGATCAGATGGGCTTTGCATGGGTTGATCGCTCCCGGATGAACGATATCCTCTTTTTCCCACGCTCCATTGCCGCCACTATCTTCGATATGAAGAACGGTGGTTATCTTGGTGAAATACGCTGAGCCTCACCCGACAAATAAGGGGACAGATATATTTTATTGCCCCTATGACCTGTTTAGCAGTATAAGCAGAGTATGCCACGTCAAGCACGAGTAATATCACCCAACACCCCGCATCATGTGATGCAACGCGGACATAACCGTCAGGTTGTCTTTGCCTCCGATGATGATTTTGCCTATTACCGTAGGAATATGATTTTCTTTAAGAAGGAGTTTGGCTGCAAGATATATTCGTATTGCCTGATGAGCAACCATGTGCATTTGATTGTCAATCCTGGGGATACCCCTGAGTCATTATCACTGTTGATGAAACGTCTGGCGGGACGGCAGACCAGGTATGTCAACAGGCTTGAAAAACGATCAGGCAGTTTATGGGAGGGCCGGTTTAAATCAAGCATTGTCTCAAGCAATGAATACCTGCTTTCCTGTTGTCGCTATGTTGAGTTGAACCCTGTCCGGGCAGGTATGGTTGAAGAGCCATCTGCATATAAATGGTCTAGCTTTGCCAAAAAAATAGGTATGAAGCGTGATCCGGCAGTGGATTATGATTGTGTATACACGGCACTGGGGAATAGTGCTGCAGAACGGCAGCAAGCGTATGAAGACTATGTTGTTCAGACGATACCTGAAGAGGAAATAAAACTGATCAGGGCTTCCATCCAGCGCAATCAAGTCACCGGCGGCAACCGGTTCAGGGAGCAATTGGAGAGGAAGTTGAAAATCAGATTGTCAAATAGGGGTCCCGGCCGGCCGAGAAAAGTTTAAAATAAATCTGTCCCGTTATCTCTCTTCCCCGCTGGTCAAGGGGTTGCTGACCGGCAAGCTCAGCCCCGAGCGGGAGTTTTCAGAAGGTGATCAACGTCAGGTGGCGCCGCGGTTCTCGGTGAGCAACCGGCAGCGGGTACGTGATTTTCTTGATCGACTGCAGCCCATCGCCGAGCGTCATCGCGCCACCCTGGCCATGCCCGGCTGCACCCATGCCCTGGTGGGGGGCCCGCTCAACTGAGCAGGTGTTGGAAAACGCCGCCGCCGCCGAGCTGCGGCTAAGCACCAAGGATCTCGCCGAAATCAATCATATCCTGGCGGACGGCGGCAAGGATATCAGGTAAGTCTCTCATTTGCCGGTGCGCACCCGCGGACGTTCCTTGCTCACGTAGCGATAAAACAGCGGGAAAACGACGAAAAAGCCGACACAGATGAGATATTCAATACCCTTTATCTGGGTATAGAAATCAACCAGGGTGTGGGTCGGCCTGATCATACCGGTGGCGATCATGTATTGACGCAGCAGTTCGGTGACCTGCCAGTTGACGTGGTGCAGGGCGGCCACAATGGCGATGCCCGCCCACACGCCGCATGAACAGCAGATGAAAAACACACCGATTGCCGTTATTTTAAGTATGTTTGGTCTCATAACCGTATCCTCAGTCGTTTCTTTCAGCGATTGTTTGATGGTTTCGTAAAAAGCCCAATTACGGTCATTGTGGAGTTGAACCGAAATCCATAATCAAATGAAGTTGCTGGATTCCCGCTTTCGCGGGAATGACGTTAGCAAGCAAATGTAAGGTTCGTACGAGTTCATCATTGTTTAGTGGCCGGTTATGGCGGTAATGTAGCCGCGCACCAGACCCATCACCCCGTTGTTGACGAGGCCGCTGAGCAGGCAGGCGGCGCCCCAGATGCCGGCAATTACGGCTGAGGCGGAGACGACCGTCAACAGGACTGAAGAGATGTCGCGCTCGAGGGTGGTTTTGTTGTGCGTCGTGGTTTTGGTGATAGTTTTCATGGCATCCTCCATCGCTAGGGTGATCGGTTATCCTTTGCCCTCTTTATTGCATTAAGGATGCCAGTATGAACACAGTGGTGAATATTTTTTACTCTATAAGATATTGTAATTATTATATAAAGATGAACCTCTGGGAGAGCGTTGGAGATGGTGGCAAGGGCGAGATCGGGGTGCACACCTGTGTGGCACAATACTACAGTCGTGTGGTGGTCGTGCAACGGGATTACACCTCATACAAGTGATTGAATACCATCGTGACGTGCTGGAAAATGTGGCCGAATTGAAATTCCGCGATGGTGAAGATGCCCTTGTGCACGAGGCGGCCGGGCAAAGCGGCGTTACATGGTCATGTTAAACCTCGCCGATTGCAAGCATGCAACGCTTGCCGTGTTGCCCACTTCTGCATTCATTAACCCTCTGAAATCATTGCGGTAACAGGTCAACAATCGAGACTTTAGGTCTCTAGGGAGCCTTGCAACAAGCCTTGCAATATGAGAATGTTCGTCCAAGATCAACACGCGAGAAACATCTTGCTATCATTGTTTACCCAGCGATGAGGTTGGGTGAAACGGCCGTTTATAACGGTTCCCGCAAAAATCTCATTGAAGGTATCATCTATCCGTCGAATACAGCACCGGCAGCCGGTAGAGGATGAAGCGGTAGACCATGAAGTAGATGCAGAGCACCGTGAGCACCAACCAGATCTCGCTCCATCGCGGGATTTCCTGGTAGAGCCGCCAGTTGTAGGCGACCATGGCGGTGTTGAGCCGGTTGACGATAATTCCCGCCACCGCGATCAGGGCACCCGCCCGGATCAGCGGCAGGTGGTGGTGCCGCACCCCATAGGCGAACATGATCATCGGCGCCACCACGCCGATAACAATCTCTAGTAAGAAATAGCCGCCCCAGCCGCTGAGCAGATAGGCCCATTCTTGATCGTGGGCGACACCCACCAGTTTGATGGTGAGATAGGTGATCATGGCCAGCGCCGCGCCCTTGGCCAGTTTGATGGTCAAATCGTCAAGGGTGTCGAGAAAACGGCTGTCGCATCGCCAGGTCATGGTCCGGGCAACGAGGGTGGAGACCACGATTACCATGGACAATCCCCCGAATATGGAGGAGACAAAAAAGTGCAGCCACTGAAATTCCGGTGCTATCCATAAGGGGTGAATCTTGGCGGGGCGTAGCAAAACAGTGCCCCCAGCGCCCCCTGGTGTAGGGTGGAAAGAATGATACCGGCAATGGTCAGTCCGATGGCGATTTTCTTGATAAACCGTTTCAGCCCCGGCCACTCCATCCATTCGGCAAAAGCGGGCATCATTTCGGCAACCTGCACGGATAGATAGGTAGCAACGTGCCAGGCGACGAGAAACAGTACCGCGGCCGGTCCCAGGGAAATAAACATGGGGTAGGTCAAACGCCACGGCATGCCCAGATCCACCAGCAGATACACCACCGCGAAGAAATAGCCGAGCAGCCCATTGAGCAGGGCGAGACGTTCAATGGGTTTAAAATCTTTTCTTTCAAAAATTTCCACCGCGGTGCTCAGCAGAAAGCCGGAGGCGGACAGCGGCACCATACCGAACAGGCCAAACCCCAGCAGCACTCCCCAGGGGTAATCCTGGGAGCCGTGGGTAACGGCGCCGATCCCGTAGATATAGCGTATGGCCAAAAGCGGCAGGCCGACACTTAGAATCGCGGCGAGCACCCAGTTGACCGGGTTAATCAGACCGCCATGCAGATAGTCGCGCCAGCTTTTTCCCAGCAGCAGCTTTTGGCTTATGGTGAGTCCGTCGGCAGCGGCGCCGGCGGATGTCGGGGTAAAATCTTCGCGGGCCGGACTGGTTACACTATTCATCGCTTATCTCCGTGTCGGCACTATCCGGGTGAACCCGATTTCTGCGCGCCAGCAGATGAAATCCGGCGAACAGGGCCGGCCAGATGGTCAGCACCATCGGCACAATGGCAAGAAAATCCTTGACGTAGTTGATAATCGGCTCGGTGGGAACGGTGGTGTCAAATCCCGCTTCGGCAAAGGGCACCGGTGAGAGGTAGAGCCATGAGGTGCCGCCCGCCTCGTGCTCCCCGTAGATGTGGTTGACATACTCGTCCGGGCGGGTGCGGATGCGATGGCGGGCGATGCGCAACAGGCTCTCCCGTTCGCCGAAGGTGAGGGCATCCCGGGGACAGGCCTCGACGCAGGCCGGCGGCCGGTCGTATTGGAGACGGGTTTCGTAGCAGAACTGGCACTTCATGATGCGCGGATGCAGGGCGCTGTCGTAGCGAAAGGCGGGTATGGAAAATGGGCAGGCAACCATGCAGGTGCGGCAGCCGACGCACACCGATGGATCGTAGATGACCGCCCCCTGCGCCGTCTTGGTGTAGGCATTGACAAAACAGGCCGTCAAACATGAGGGTTCCAGGCAATGGTTGCACTGGATCTTGCGAAACAGCGGATGGTCTGCCAGCGGCGAATCGGTGCGATCCACCACCGTGTAGGCTTTGTCGTCGGGCCGGCGGTGGCCCAGATGACCGGTATCGGCAAACACCGACTGGTCGGTAAACGGTGTTGCCGGCGCCGGCAAACCCTGTTCCTTGTTGCACGCCGCTTCACAGCTCCGGCAGCCGATGCAGCGGGTGAGATCCACCAGCACTGCTTTGCTGTGGGCGTATCCCGAAAATGCCCGAGCCTGTGCCGGGGCACTCTTAAACCCAAGAATTCCAGCAAGCGCAGCGGTTGTGCCGGCCTTGAAAAAGCTTCGACGACTGATCCGTTTCATTGGTCTGCTCCCTGGTTTTTCGGTGAACCGAGTAATGAATCGGTAAGGTGAAAGAATTTCTTGCCTTCCTCGGTGAAGGCGTGACAATCAATGCATTCGATGGGACCGGCATCCACCGCCTGATGGCAATCAAGACAGTTTATATGATAGGCTCCGGCCAGGCTGACAATATCGATGTGATACCGGTGTGAAGGCCGCGGTTTAGCTGCATCTTCTCCAGACGGCCTTTTTGTACCGTGGCAGTTGCGGCAGGCAACACTTGCGCCTGCCGTTGCGGTGGTGTGACAAATGGTGCAGCGGGGATCGGTGGCCGGCGACGCGGTGGTGTGGTGATGGCACTCGGCGCAATCGGCATAATCTATATGCAGTTGGTGATCAAAACGTACCGGCTCGTAGAAGTGCGCAAGTGAGTCCAGGACTATGAGCCGGGGAGGCTCATCTTCCGGTGGCGGTGCGCCGCCGGCAGGTATTGCCCCTATGGATATGGCCATGGCTGCAAACAGGAAATATTTCATGCCGCGATCCTCTCGTGGTGGTGCGATTTCATGGTGTTTTGTTCGGTTCCGATGCGGTTCAGATAACAGCGGTAGATGATATCGATTTCATCTCGATCCAGGGTCTCATGGATGAGCAGGGCTTCAGCCAGCATGTGGACGAACATGTCATGCTCTTGCATAAGTTTGCCGGCGACGCTGGCGCACTGGGTGATGATGCGGCGGATCTCATGATCTATCTCGCGCCTGGTTTGCTCGCTCTGCATCATGCATTGCTGATCGTGGGTCTCGGTATCAAAGGGCGTGCCGCAATAGATGGGGCCGATCCGCTCACTCATTCCGAACTCGCAGACCAGGCGGGCGGCGATGGCGGTGGCGCGTTTGATGTCGTTGCTTGCCCCGGAGCTCTGTTGGCCGAAAATCAGCTCTTCGGCCTGTCTGCCGCCCATGAGAATGGTGATACGGTCCAGCAGATATTCGCCTGAGAAAGTGAGTTGGTCGTCTAGGGCGATCTGGGTGGTTTGCCCCACTGAATGGCCGCGGGGGATGATGGTGACCTTGTGCAGCGGGTCGGCATCGGGGAGCAGCGCGGCGATGACCGCGTGGCCGGCTTCATGATAGGCGGTGAGCCGTCTGGTTTTCTCGGAAACCACCGCGGTCTTGCGGGCAATTCCCATGATGATCTTGTCTTTTGCCTCTTCAAAATCGGCCAATTCCACGGAAGTATGGTTTTTTCGTGCCGCCAGTAAAGCCGCTTCATTCACCAGGTTGGCTAACTCCGCCCCGGAGAAACCAGGCGTTGCCTGAGCGATTACCGAGAGATCAAGCTGAGCGGCAATGGTCACCCGGGCGCCGTGAACGGCAAGAATCTTCAGCCGCTCTTTTACGTCGGGCAGGGTAAGGGAAATACGGCGGTCGAAGCGGCCGGGACGGAGCAGGGCCGAATCAAGGATGTCGGGACGGTTGGTGGCCGCCATGACGATGACGGTGGCTTCAGAGCCGAATCCGTCCATTTCCACCAGCAAAGCGTTTAAGGTTTGCTCGCGTTCGTCGTTGGTACCGCTGCGCGGCCCGCCGCTGCGGGCGCCGCCGATGGCGTCGATTTCATCGATGAAAATAATGCAGGGCGCATGTTTTTTGGCTTCGGCAAACAGCTCACGTACCCGGGAGGCGCCGAGGCCGGCGAACATCTCCACGAAGTCGGAGCCGCTCAGGTGATAAAACGGCACTGATGCTTCCCCGGCAATAGCCTTGGCCAGCAGGGTTTTGCCGGTTCCCGGCGGACCCTCCAGAAGAACCCCGTGGGGGATGCGGCCGCCCAGTTTTTCATAACGCTGGGGAGTGCGGAGAAAATCGGTGAGTTCTTTCAGTTCTTCGCGTGCCTCCGATATTCCCGCCACGTCGTTAAAGCTGACGGCCGGGCAGGTGTCGCATCGTTGGCTCAGTTGTTTGGTGCGGGCAAACCGGGTGGAAGTATTGTTTTTACCGGCCGTGAAAATGAGCCAGCCGCCCAGCAGCACAAGGACGATGAGCAGGTCGCGGGAAAGCCCGACAAGCTCCCCTTGTTTTTCAGTGGAAATCTCGATGCCGGCCTGCTCCAGCTGCGGCAGCAGGGCGCCCACATCGGGAGCAAAGGTGTTAAACTCCCGGTTACTCTGGTCGGTATAGACAATCTCACCGCCTTTGATGTGTACTGAAGCGATGTTGCCGCCTGCCAATTCAAAGAGAAAGGTGCTGTAGGATTGTTCCGGCACACGGTTGCTGATGACGGCCAGATTGATCAGTACGACACCGAAGAAAATGGCAATTAGCAGTCCGATAGCGGCGCGGGTCGGGGTGATCATGGTCATGCTCCTTGACGCCTGTACGGTTACCTCGCAGGCATGAACGCGGTTATCTTGAGTCAATGCATAATCGGTGCCCAAATAGTGCAATGACGCAGATAAACACGATATCGGCGATGAAGATTAAAGCATAATGATTACGATTAGTTATAGAGTATAAATGGCGGTTGGATACCACCTGATCTTGTCACCTGGGTAGATGATAGTGGTGGTGTGCGATAACCCGGCTCATCTGCCACACATGTGTTGCAACACAGGTGTGGCACCGGGTAAAAGGGGATCAGTTGCCGGGAAACCCTGTCCTGCCTGGGCCAGGGGTGTGCTGGCGGTTTCCCACAACCTATATATGTTCTGTGCAGATTTCTTACCCTGCATTTCGGTACGGCGTGGTATGGTATACCGTGATGCCGGGTGTATTGAAAATGGCCCGTCTTGCCTCGTTTCCCTGCTGGTTCTGCGCCCTGTAGCTTATTGCATGTTTTGACCATCGAGGCTCCTGCTATTACTGAGGGAAATACGCTGAGCCCCCTATTCCAGGGCGATGGCGGAAAGGTCGATGTTGTGTTCTCTGATTTTGCGATACAGGGTGGAGCGGTCAATGCCTAAAAGCCGGGCCGCTTTTGCCTTATTACCGCCGCATCGGGCCAGGGTGGCGACAATGGTATGGGCGATGTCATCTCTTTTCGCCCGCGGCGTCATCTTGTAGGCCTCACTATCCACCGGCGTTGGCGGGAGATCATCAATGCGAGGGGCGGGGGAGGACACGGCGGGTGTCTGGGTGCGCAACTCCTCGGGAAGGTCCTGGGTGGTGATGGTGGGGGTCTTGCTCAACACCACCGCCCGTTCGATACAATGTTCCAGTTCGCGGACGTTGCCCGGCCATGGATACCGTTCAAGCAGATACATGGCATTGTCGGAAAAACCGCTCACCGGTTTGCCCCCTTTTTTCGCGAAGAGAGAGACGAAATGGTGTGCCAGCAGGCGCACGTCACCGTTTCGCTCGCGAAGCGGCGGCAGTGTCACATCGATCACCCGCAGGCGGTAGTAGAGATCTTCCCGGAACAAACCCTCTTCCACCTTTTGTCGCAGGTTGACGTTGGTGGCGGTAATTACTCTGGCATCCACTTCGATGGGGGTATCACTGCCTACCGGGTAGAAGGTTTTTTCCTGCAGAAAACGCAGCAGTCTGAGTTGAGTCATGGCACTGATTTCACCTATTTCATCGAGAAACAGGGTACCCCCCCTGGCCTGCAGAATAAGGCCCGGTCGATCTCGGTCGGCGCCGGTAAAGGAGCCTCTTTTATGGCCAAAGAGCTCACTTTCCAGAAGATTCTCGGTGATTGCCGTACAATCCAGTTTAATCAACGGTCCGGCGTGCCGTTTCGATTCCCGATGGAGGGCCTCGGCGGCCAGTTCCTTGCCGGTTCCCGACTCACCGGTAATCAACACGGTGGTGTCGGAGGCGCCCACGTGTTCAATGGTGGTGTAGACGTTCTGCATGGCGTCACTGGCGCCCATAAAGCGATGAAAACCGGCCCGCCGGCTCGTTGCATTATGAGAACGCCTGGACATGTCGCGGATAACCACGACGGCGCCCAGATAGGTTGTCCTGTTTTGTCTGATGGGTGAGGTGCAGATGCTCAGAATTCTCGGTTTGAGGGTGATGGTCTTGCATTCAAAACAGTGTTCGCCGATATCCTCGCCGGTTTTCAGGACTCTGAGCAAATCGGCGCGCAGGGTGGAAAATTCGTCCCGGTCAACCTCGGTCGTTAATTGTGAACCCTCCCCTATACCGGGCAGAAAATCGGCGAAAAGCCGTTCCGCTGCATCGTTGAGCTTTACGATGGTAAGTTCCGCGTCCACCACAATGATGGCATCGGAGACGCTTTTAAATACCTTGTCCAGAAGTACCCGGTACCGTTCCCGCTGCTGTTCGGCGATACGGCGCTGTTTTTCGAGGTGCTGGTGGCGCAGGGCCATACCAACGGAACGCAGCAGCTGTTGCTTGTCGATGGGTTTGGTGAGGTAATCGAAGGCGCCCAGCCGCACCGCCTCGGCGGCGCTTTCCACTTCCGGGTATCCGGTAATCATGATGAATGGACAGTTGATCCCCAGTTCCCGGCTGTTTTTCAACAGATCAATGCCGCTGGACCGCTCGAGAACGATATCGCTGATCACCAGATCAATGGCGTTGGCGCCGATGATCCGTAACGCTTCATCGAAATTCGAAGCGGTATACACCGGCTGATACCCTTCCCGAGTGAGGAAAAATTCAAAGGTTTCACGCAGACTCGATTCGTCGTCGACGATCAGGATGGAACCGGTAGTATTGCGCTCATCAGCCATAGTCAAACCTCCATCCTTGTGGCATGTTCCATGCCTGGTAGATTTATGGTTCAAATGCACTGAGGTCCCTGAACACCACCACCGCTCCCCGGATATCACCATTTTCGGTGATCGGGGTGGAGACGTATTCCACCGGAAAACTGGCGCCGTCTTTGGTCCAGAACACATCGGTTGAACTTGAGTGGACGACACCGTCGCGATACGCCTGCTGTATCAAACACTCCCCGGTATGCAGCGGCGATCCATCCGGCTTGCTGTGATGTATCAGTTCATGGTGGGACCTGCCGATTAACTCGGTGGGCTCGTAGCCGACCATCAGGGCGGCGGCGGTATTGACGAATATGAAGTTGCCATCGGTATCAAGTCCGAGAATTCCCTCTCCCGCCGAGTTGAGGATGAGTTCGAATTGTTTTCGCAGTTTTTTGGCATGCGCCTCGGTCTGCATGCGCTCCGCGATTTCCCGGTTCAGGGAAGCGTTGATAACGGTTATCTCCAGCTCTTTTTTTTCTGAGCGTTCCTCGCACGTGGCCTTTGTCTGGGCCAGTGCGACCCGGGTTTGTTCCAGTTCAGTGACCAGCGAGTCATAGCGGCTCTGCCCGGATCGCTGGATAGCGAGCAACGCGGCAATCATGATGCCGGCAAGGACGGTAATGGTAAACCATGGAGCGATAAGCATGGGCGTGCCGCCCGACCCTTGGAGAAGATAAAATATCAATGATATGAATATGCTGTGTGATATCACCACCACTGAAATCCAAAGACTAGCCCTGGTTTGCCCGGGGCTGCTAAGCGTTGTCATGTTCATCCTCAATGATCGGCAACTCAATGGTGACGGTGGCCCAACGCCCCCGTTCGCTGGTAATGTGAATGGCGCCGCCGTTGTCCCGGATCAGGCCGTAACTGATGCTCAACCCCAGGCCGGTGCCTTCGCCTTCCGGTTTGGTTGAAAAAAACGGATCAAACACCCGTTCGATCTCGTGATGCTCAAGGCCGACCCCGAAATCAGTCACACTCAGCCGGACAAACCCCTTGTTTGTCCGCGGTGCGGTTGAGGTGGACATGACGATTTTCTTTTCCGGGTGGGGGCCGGGGTATTTTTTATTGAGGGCATAGCGGCTGTTGCTGATCACGTTGAGCAGCACCTGCTGGATTTGCGCCCCGTTGCAGTATACCAGGGGGAGCTGGTAGCAGGGGTTGCGTTCGATGATAATGTGATCGCGGTGCAATTGGTGAAACACCAGATCAACGCAGCTGTCGATCAAGGCGCATAGTTGGTGCGGCTCCGGCTCGGTCAGCCGTCGCCTGGAGAAATCAAGAAGGTTGCGGACGATCATGGCGATGCGCTTGCCTTCATCGATTATTTTGCCGCAAATTTCACGGGTGTGAAGATCTTCGACGAGATCCTCAATCATCTGGGCGTAATTTAAGATACCGTTGATCGGGTTGTTTATTTCATGGGCAACGCCTGCCGCCAACTCGCCGATGGCGGCAAGTTGGGAGGAACGCAGGGATTCGGCCTTGAGCTGCTCTTCTTCGGTGGTGTCACGCGCCACCAGCAGAAATGCCTCATCGTCGGTGTCGCCGCTGCGCAGGGGACTCAAGGTGAGCAGGTAATCGCCGTGCAGGCCGGTGAGGTGAGTGTGCAGAATTCTGCTCTTGCCTGCCGCCAGCAGACCCTCCAGTGGACACACGGCGTTTTCCGAGTGACCGCCGTGTAAAATCTCGCATATACTTTTGCCGATTACTTCATCACGATTTTTCCTGGCGGCGGTAAAGGTGGCGTGATTGGCATCTAGAATCTCCCCGGCGGTGGTGGCAATGAGGGCCGGATCCTGGATGGTGGTGAAGATGTTTTCCCATTTAGCCACCGCCGTATCGTAAGCGCGATCAGCTTCCAGGCGCTCGGTAATGTCGATGCCCAGCAGCACCATGCCGACGGTGCCCTCTTCGATCTCGGGTTTGATCGAGGCGTACCAGTCGATGGTGCGATACCGGCCGGCGCGGGTCTGAAGATCCGCCCGGAAGCTCAGCTGGCTGCTGTCACTTTTGAGCAGGTATGAGAGCACTTTCTGGTAATGAAGCCGCTGTTCCGGGACCAGCAGGACATCCACCCAGTAGCGGTTGAATACCTCCTCCTGGCGATACCCGGTGACCCGCTCGGCCTCCGGATTAAAACGGGTAATGTGGCCGCATGGGGTGATGGAAATCATCAGGGCCTGAATGGTATCGATGATCTCGGTGTTGAAATCCCGCTGCGCCTTGAGCTTGTGCGTCACGTCATGGGCGTAGAGGGCAAGGGAGATGTCGGCCACGGCGGTTTGCAGAAATTCAAATTCACCGGGGTCCAGCCCATCCATATCGGTGGAGAAGATGAGGGTTACGCCGTGGCTATGCTCCTGGTGTATCAGTGGAAAGGCGGTGCATGCATGGTAGCGGATGGGGACCCGGTCAACCATTAGGCGACGGGCCGGCCGCAGGTGCGATATCGCCTTTACCGCCTGTTCATGCTGACATTGCAGTACCAGTTTTTTTAGATCACCGCGCAGGGCAATGGGGTGGCCCCGGGAGGGGTATCCGGGGTCGGGAGTCAGGCAGAAGGTGGTTAATTGACCGTCCCGGGGTGAGCGTCGAATTACCCCTACCGCCGGATAATTGCCGTGGGAGGCAAGGATCTCGCCGCAGCGGATGAGGATATCCCGGCGTGGCCGGTTGCGCCAGGAGATGGCGTTGAGCTGATTGATGTCGCGCAGAAGCAGGGCGTGACGGGCGGTAAGGTCGCGGTCGTGAACTGCGAGAGAATCTGGTGCTCTTTTCATGACGCCCCTATATCCCACGATGGATACTACACTTATGATGCATTAACGCCCATATGTACCCCAATTATACCACATAAGTGTTGCAAGCGGTGGCAGGAGCCATCCTTATTGTTGATTAATTCGTAAAAACCCTGATATTGCTTGCTTTCGTCATTCCCGCCCTCGATAACAACACTCAAGGGCAGGCTTCAGCGGGAATCCAGTAATTTCATTTAATTACGGGTTTCGGGTCAGCTCCACCATGACGGTAATAGGAGGTTTTACGAATCCATCATTGTTTGTCATGCAAAATCAGCGCCAATACGGAAGCCGTGGATAAGATTATGGCGGATTCCGCAGCGCAGTGTTGTTTCTACGGCGTCACTATCATTTCACGGATGTGTTCAAAGTTGTCCACCATGAGATAGCGCTCGATGATGATGATGAGCAATACCGTACTGGGTGATTCGAGAAATGAGCGCAGGGCTGGATGTTTGGCAAGATAGAGAGCGCTGTAGTGTGGATAGCTGGAAACCGGGAGCGGGGTTGCGGTGCCGATGGCGGTGAGGGAAATGGCCTGGGTGAAATCGTTTTCCGAATTGGCGCGGTTGTCAAACAGTAGAGAGACCCGCGCCTCGGCCATAATATTGGCGTGCTTGCGGGTTTCCTGGCCGGTGGCGGCCACGATGGTGGAAAGATCGGCGGTGTGGGCAAAGGCCATGAGGCTGGTATACGGCTGGTTCTGGTCCTGGGTAGCGAGCACGGCAAGGCGCTGCGCGGCGAGCAGAGCGGCGATATCGTCTCTAAGGCGGGAGGTCGTCATGAATACTCACTCTATCTTAATTGTTGCCATATTGCTCTGATTAAGGTAAAAATATCTCTCATATCTTGCAAAAGAACTAATCCCGCATAATAGTTTTAGGAGTAGTAGTTTTACCATAAACCATGAATATAAGAGGAGAAAACAATGGCTGATCCGGAAAAAACAGGTGGATACGAAGCAATGGTATGGATTCGCGACAAAGACGGTAAGGAATATGCCTGCTACGCCGACGATCTTAAAGGCAAGATCAAGACGAAGGAAGAACTTACCGACGAAGAAAAAGAAAAGTGCATGGATGTCAGCCAGCTGGTAGGAACCGAGCGCTGGTAAGCATGTAGATGATCCAGAACGCCGCTTCCGCGGCGTTCTCAGGGTGCACGAAGGGGGGATGCGAATACCGCATCCCCCCTTTTTTGTTTAGACGCATAGAATTAATGGGTTGGATGTATCACCGAAACAGACGGCGCTATGGACAGAAAGACCATTTCATTTATCCGGGAGGCTTTGCCCAAAGGCAGAACCATCTACTACGATTGTCCGGATCGATATGCATTTCTTCTGCTCGCCCTGGCACTGGATGAAAAAGGGTGTCATGTCGGTACGGTTCGACGGAGCAATTTTGCCCCGCTGCTTAACAAGCCGCGGGTCAAAACATTTCTGGCCGCGACAGGTGATGGGTGGCTAAGGCCCACTCTTCATCAGAGACAGCGCCAATCGGGAGCTGCGCCACATCTTCATCAACCCCGCCACGAAATGGTTTATCCTCGACTTCAGTGAAACAATAAAGCAGTGATAAAGGCATGGGAGTCATTTTAACTCTGGTGGTTGAAGGCTTGACGGTACAACCATGTACATGTACATATAATGTATACACACAAGGAGGGTGAAAAATGGTTCGCACACAGGTCTATCTTACTGAACAACAGCGTGAGCAACTGGCTTTAATAGCCAAACATGTAGGGAAAAAGCAGAGTGAAATTATCCGCGAAGCTATTGACCGTCTCATCGAGCAAACCGGCAGCAAGCATAAGGAGCTGGCGTTGAAAAAAGCCGCGGGAATATGGAAGAATCGGCAAGACCTTCCCGAATTCAGAGTCCTGCGAGGCCAATGGGATAGGTAACCGCTATGTCGAATACAATGGTGGTTGATACTGATGTTTTGATTGATTTCTTGCGTGGCTCTGATAAGGCTGTCTTGTTTGTCGAAAAATTATCATCACACATCATTTTTCCTTCCATCGTCGTTGCCGAGCTCTATGCCGGGGTAAAAAATAACCGTGAGTTGGTCATTTTGGATGCATTCATATCTCAATTCAAAGTTATACCCCTGACGGTTAACATTGCCAGAATGGGCGGAATTTATAAACAAGAATTCAACAAATCTCATGGGGTGGGGCTTGCTGATGCGGTGGTGGCAGCAACGGCCACCTGTGAACAAGCTGAATTGAAAACGCTCAATGTTAAGCTTTATCCAATGTTTAGAGATCTAAAACCCGCTTACAAAAAATAAGAAAATCTAAAAATGAGAATTTTCATTCAAGATCGAGGCGGGAGGAAAGATTAGCAGCGGGCATATGACCGATATTCCGGGGTAACATTTTTTGAGCAACGCTGAGATTGGGCGAAAAGGCCCTTTCACTGAAATATCAGATAAGCGCGGTTCTCAATCAGAATGATCCGGGCGGTGCAGCTGTCTTTAGAAAAGTGTGGAAAATCGATAGTGCCGAACCATCGCCTGCCAAATTCAAGGGTTGCCTGGAAGTGTTATAAACCGGCATGGTGATAATCAGGTGATTCGTTTCAATCAACGTTAACGGAGGGTAGATATGGAACTGCTGCAACAATTTTTCGGGATTATCGGCGATCTGACCTGGGGATGGTCACTCATTCCTTTTCTGGTCATTTTCGGGGTGTTCTTCACTATTGCCAGCCGGTTTGTCCAGTTTCAGTTCTTCAAACGGATGTTTGGGGTGCTTCTCAACAAAGGAGACAACTCGGGCAAGAGGGAGATCTCCGGTCGACAGGCGCTGCTGCTCTCGGTCGGTGGCCGGGTGGGTGGCGGCAATATCGCCGGGGTCGCGGTGGCGATTACCCTGGGCGGGCCGGGGGCGGTTTTCTGGATGTGGATGATTGCTCTTATCGGCATGGCCACCAGCCTGGTGGAGTGCTCGCTGGCCCAGTTGTTCAAGCGTTCCAATGGTGACGGCACCTACCGGGGCGGGCCGGCACGAACGATCATGTTTGGCCTTGGCGAAGAATATAAATGGCTGGCGGCGATCTATGCGGTGTGCCTGATCGCCTCATTTGCTCTTGGCTTCAACGCGTTTCAGGGTAATACGGTGGCCGGTGCGGCCCAGGACAGCCTCGGAATCCCCAGGTTATGGACGGGTCTGTTTCTTACCGTGGTCGCGGGGTTCATCGTGTTTGGTGGAATTCGCCGGATCGCCATGGCCGCCGATGTCGTGGTACCGATTATGGCAATTGGCTACCTGGCCATGTCATTTATCGTCATTGTTATCAATATTGGTGATCTGCCCAGTGTTATCATCACCATCGTCAGCAACGCCTTCGGGATTGGTGAGATGGTTGGCGGCGGCATGGGCGCGGCCCTGGCCCAGGGGCTCAAGCGTGGCCTGTTTTCCAACGAAGCCGGCCTTGGCTCGGCGCCGAACGTCGCCGCTACCGCCCAGGTGGATCATCCCATTGCCCAGGGAATCACCCAGTCACTGTCGGTGTTTATCGACACCATTCTCATCTGCAGCTGTACCGCGTTTGTCATTTTGCTGGGCACCGTCTACGTTCCCGGGGCGGAATCCATCGACGGGGTGGTGTTGACCCAGCAGTCGTTGGTTTCTCATCTTGGTTCATGGACCCAGTATTTTCTCACGTTCGCCATTCTGCTGTTCGCTTTCAGCTCGATCATCTACAATTATTACCTGGGGGAGAATGCCCTGACTTTTCTTACCGACAATCCGCTGGCGGTCAACGCCCTGAGGATCCTGGTCATGGCAATCCTGTTTGTCGGTTCAGTCGCTCCAGGAGCGACATCGGTCTTTTTCTTCTCCGACCCGATGATGGGGATTCTGGCGGTGGTCAACCTGCTCGCCCTGCTCATGCTGTTTCCAACCCTGAGCCGGATTCTGGCCGATTATCGTCAACAACTCAAACGGGGTGTTGAATTTCCGGTTTTCGACGCGGCCAAGTTCGCCGATCTCGACCTTGACCCGGATGCCTGGCAGAGTTCTTCTTCAACGAAACGAGAAACAACGTAACTGACTATGGGGTAAAGGGTGTATATTGCGAGATCAATGCCGGGCCATTGCGGACAATATCAACCAGTCTGCAGGCATTGTAAGCGTATCAGCCCGATTGGAAAGGGCAAAAGGTATGCTGGCAATCAGCGGATCTTACCTCCCATAATGTCTGGCTAGCCACCTTCGAGCAGTTAGTGGCGCGGTGAAAGAAATAGCAAGTCCAGCATATAATAGGCCTACATGATATCTCTTGGCGTTGCCATCTAAGACTATCAGAGAGACTACTGATCAACACGGGTGACGTGTTTTTCTCGCAGACGGTCTTGGGGTGGTACCTCTTTTTGAGATACCTTATTTTGAAGTAGTTGCCTCGATAGTTACGAAGCGAATCCCTCCGGCAGGTAGGGGGTGAGATCCTCCACGTAGCGGGTCATTACCTTAAACTTGGCGCGGTTGAGCACCGCCACCGCTTTCGGGCCGTCTTCGCCGGAGAGCCGTACCACCAGTTGGTGGACGCCGGGGTAGCGGCGCATGGGCCAGGTGATCAGGCTTTCGATGTTTATCTGGTTGTCGCTGAGCAGTGCCGTTATTTCGGCGATGGTGCCGATCCGGTTCTGCACCAGGATGATCAGCCGCACCGAATCCTCCTGCATGCCGATGGCCTCCAGCAGCACGTCCATAACATCGGTGGAGGTGATGATGCCCAGCAGCTTGCCGCTTTCCATCACCGGCAGCGAGTTGATATTGTGATTCTGCATGATGAAGGCGGCTCGCTCGATGGTGGTGTCGGGCGACACCGTCACGATGGCCTTGATCATCATGATCCTTACCGGCAGTTTTTCCAGAACATAGCTCAACTCATGAGCGCTCAGGGTGGTGGCCGGTGAGGCCCAGTACCGCTTGAGATCACGGTCTGAGAGCAACCCCACGAGGGTGCCTTCGTCGTTAACCACCAGCAGATGATCGATGCCGTGTTTTTCCACCAGTTCATTGGCCTCCACGAGGCTTGCGTTGGGTGAGACGGTGATGAGATCGGTGTGCATTATGCGGCCGACGTACATGGCATGTCCTCCAGTTAGGGTTCTGCAAACGTTACCAGATAATTGTATCAATTGAATATAAGGTATCCGGGCGGTAAAAAAAAGAGCTATATCAGTATTAGTGGTGTTATCAGTGATGGCTTCGCAAAAACCCCGATTACGGTCATTGTGGAGTTGAACCGAAATCCATAATCATTTGAAATTGCTGGTTTCCCGCCGAAGCCTGCCCTTGAGTGTTGTTATCGAGGGCCGGAATGGCGGTAGCAAGCAATTTTGAAGTTTTTACGAAGCCATCAACCGATAAAACATGACGAAGAGGAGGTTACAGCTCAGGATGCGCATGGTGGCAGCGGTGTGGGCAGTCTTTGTTAGTCTTTGCATTGCAAAGTGAGCCAATGGTGCGGAGCATCTCGCAGGAAAAAAAACTTGCCCGATTCCGCCTTATTAGGGTACGATTTGCGGCCATTTTCAGCTCATGGTGAAACAATCCAGGCTGAAAGTCACGATTCACAAAGATTCCTTATACACCCAATGATACCAGAAAAACAGGCAGAAACGGTGTGGATGTCCGGCAATGAGGCGATTGCTTTAGGCGCCTACGAGGCCGGGGTCAAGGTTGCCTCGGGATATCCGGGCACCCCGTCAACAGAGATTATGGAGCACCTCAGCGAGTATGACGGGGTGTATACCGAATGGGCGCCCAACGAGAAGGTCGGCCTCGAGGTGGCTATCGGCGCCTCGTTTGGTGGTGTTCGGGCGATGGCCACGATGAAGCATGTGGGCCTCAATGTCGCCGCCGATCCATTGTTCACCGCCGCCTATACCGGTGGCCGGGGAGGGCTCGTGGTGCTTACCGCCGACGATCCGGATATGCACTCTTCACAGAATGAGCAGGACAGCAGGAACTACGCCTTCGCTGCCAAACTGCCCATGCTGGAGCCGGCCGATCCGGCCGAGGCCAAAGAGTTCATCAAGGAGGCCTTTGAACTGAGCGAGGAGCTGGATTGTCCGGTTCTGGTGCG
The DNA here is from genome assembly GCA_016722945.1 of Desulfofustis sp. PB-SRB1. GTDB lineage: Bacteria > Desulfobacterota > Desulfobulbia > Desulfobulbales > Desulfocapsaceae > PB-SRB1. The sequence continues at coordinate 499,523 of JAEQMT010000010.1, forward strand.
GATCACTACCCGGATTGCCCACGTCAAAGCGGTGGTGACGCCTGGTGAGAGACTGCAACCAATGGTTGCTCCCGGTCTGGAGAAACATCCCGAAAAGTTCGTAATGCTGCCTGCCATGGCGCGTCGCCGAAGGCTTTACGTGGAAGAGCGGATGACCAGGTGCAGGCAGATAGCCGAAGATAGTGGTAACAACGTGATCGAGTCAGGAGACGCACAGCGCGGCTTTATCACCGGCGGGGTCTCGTATCTGTACGTCAAGGAGGCATTCCCCGAGGCCTCCATCCTCAAGCTTGGAATGGTCTGGCCGCTGCCGGAGCAAAAGATACGGGAGTTTGCCGGTTCGGTTGATGAGCTCTATGTGGTGGAGGAGCTCGATCCGTTCTGGGAGATCCATGTTAAGGCCATGGGTATCTCCTGCCATGGCAAGGATGTCATTCCCGCCATTGGCGAGCTCAATACCGGGGTGGTGAAACAGAGCATCGATCCGGCCCGGTTGCGCGGCGAATCGTTCAGCCCGGAAGAGCTGCCGCCCAGGCCGCCTAATATGTGTCCCGGCTGCCCGCACCGTGGCGTCTTTTTTACCCTGTCGCGGCTCGATGTATTTATTTCCGGCGATATCGGCTGTTACACTCTGGGATTTCTGCCGCCGCTCAACGCTCTTGATTCCACCGTCTGCATGGGCGCCTCGGTTCCCATCGCGCACGGGCTGGAAAAGGCTTTGGGAGCTGATAGCAACCGCAAGATCGTGGCGGTGATCGGTGATTCAACCTTCGTCCACTCCGGCATTACCGGCCTGATCAATTCGGTATACAACGGCTCCAAGGGAACCCTCATCATCCTCGATAACGGCACCACTGCCATGACCGGTCAGCAGCCAAACCCCGCCTCGGGCGCCCTCATTTCCGGTGAGCCGGCCCAGTCGATTGATCTTGAGGCGCTCTGCAAGGCGCTGGGGGTTCGCCATGTGTCCGTAATCAACCCGCACGAGGTGCCTGAGAGCCGCAAAATCATCCGTGCCGAGATCGAGCGTGATGAGCTCTCGGTGATCATCTCCCAGGCTCCCTGCGTCCTATTGCCTGAGTTGAAATACCAGAAACCCATCACCTATTTTACCAATATCGACAATTGCGTCGGCTGCACCTCGTGTATCCGCATCGGTTGTCCCGCTATCAGCTGGACGCCTTTTGCCAAGGGCGAGGCGGAGGCACGCGGGTACAAGAAGAGCCAGAAAGGCTACTCGCAAATCGACGAGGTATTGTGCAACGACTGCGGTCAGTGCGCCTCGCTGTGTAAATTTGGCGCCATCACCCCACGAGACATCAATTCATGAGCGAAACAACCAATATTTTATTCTCCGGTGTCGGCGGTCAGGGCATTCTGCTGGCCTCCGAGTTGACCGCCACAGCGCTACTGGCCGCTGGTTTCGACGTAAAGAAAAGCGAAGTACACGGCATGGCTCAGCGCGGCGGTTCGGTTACCGCCCAGCTGCGCTACGGCAGCCGCGTCTATTCTCCGCTCATCGAGCCGGGTGGCGCCGATATTCAGATGGCCTTTGAGATGCTCGAAGCGGTCCGGTATCTCCCCTATTTGCATGCGGGCAGCACGGTGCTGGTCAATACCCAGCGCATTCTGCCGCCGTCGGTGGCAACCGGCCGGGCCGACTATCCGGAACAGGTGCTTGATAGACTGCGGCAGCGAAATATCAAGGTGATCGAGGTGGATGCATTTGCCATCGCCAAGCAAAGCGGTGAGGTCAGGACCGCCAACGTCGCGCTGGTGGGGGCCTTGTCGGTACATCTGCCGGTGGAGGAGAAGATGCTGGAGGCCCTCATTGAAGAGCGGGTGCCGCCGCGCTTCTATGAGCAGAATCTGTTCTCGTTTCGTGCCGGCCGGCAGGCGGGCAACGGGTAGGATAATTCTTTCAAAGAGAGGGAGATGACAACCCAATACTGGCAGGAGGAAATCGAAACCCTGCCGCGGCCGGGACTGGAATCCATCCAGCTCACCCGGCTGCGCAAGGTGGTGGAGCGCGTTTTCCGGACGGTAGAGCCGTACCGGCGCAAGATGAAGGAGGCGGGCATTACCCCGGAACATATCACCAGCCTCGATGACCTGGCCCTCTTGCCCTTTACGCTCAAAGATGATCTGCGGCAAAACTATCCGTTCGGCATGTTTACCGTGGACATGAGCGAGGTGGTGCGGGTCCATGCATCCTCAGGCACCACCGGCAAACCCACCGTGGTGGGCTACACCCGAGCCGATATCGAATTGTGGGCCGATCTGATGGCCCGCGCTCTGGTCTGCGGCGGCGCCACCACCGGTGATATGGTGCACAACGCCTACGGGTATGGGTTGTTCACCGGTGGGCTGGGGGCTCATTACGGGGCGGAAAAGCTGGGAGCAACGGTAATCCCCGTCTCCGGCGGCAACACCAAACGGCAGATCACCATCATGGTGGATTTTCGCTCCACGGTGCTGCTTTCCACCCCGTCCTATGCCCTCAATCTGGCCGATGCCATGGCCGAGATGGGGATTGATCCCGAATCTCTTGCCCTGCGGGTGGGGATTTTCGGGGCGGAGCCATGGAGCGAGTCCATGCGCACCGAGGTAGAGCGCAAGCTGTCTATCAAGGCGGTGGACATCTACGGGCTCTCTGAGGTAATCGGACCCGGCGTAGCCATGGAGTGTCTGGACAGTTCCGGTGGTATGCACGTGTTTGAGGACCATTTCCTGCCGGAAATCATCGATCCCGTCACCGGCGCCGTACTGCCGCCCGGTGAAAAAGGCGAGCTGGTGTTCACCGCCCTCACCAAAGAGGCGTTTCCGGTTATCCGTTATCGGACCAAGGATATCTGCCGGCTTTTCTATGAAACCTGCCGGTGCGGACGTACCCTGGTGCGCATGGACAAGGTTACCGGGCGCTCCGATGACATGCTGATCATTCGCGGGGTCAACGTCTTTCCCTCGCAGATCGAGCATGTCCTGGTGGGTACCGACGGGGTGGAGCCGCATTACCGGATCATCGTTGAGCGGGAAGGGGCACTGGACAAAATGACGGTGGAAGTGGAGGTGAGCGATTCGCTCTTTTCCGACGAAATCAAAGAGCTTGAACAACTCAGGCGACGAATTACCCATGATATCAAGGATATTCTGGGAGTTACCTGCCGGGTGCAACTGGTCAACCCACGTTCCATTACGCGCTCCGAGGGCAAAGCCCAACGGGTTATCGACCGGCGTCATATCTGAGGAGGGAGGAGAGTATGCGAGTCGAGCAAATCGCCGTGTTTTTAGAAAACAAATCGGGCCGCCTGGCGGAGATCGCCGAGATTCTTGCCGAGGCAGGCATCAACATTCGTGCCCTCTCGGTGGCCGATACCGCTGATTTCGGCATCCTGCGCCTGATTGTCGATAAAGTAAGCGAGGCCGAAGCGGCGCTTCGTGCCGGCGGTTTCACGGTGGGTAAAACCAACGTGATCGCGGTTGAGGTGCCGGACAAGACCGGCGGGCTGGCCATGGTGCTGAAAGCCATCAGAGAGACCGGTCTCAACGTCGAGTATATGTATGCCTTTGTGAATAAAACCGGGGAAAACGCGGTGCTGATCTTTCGCTTCGATGAGATGGATCGCGCCATCGAGGCCCTGCAGGCGGAAGGCTTCACCATCCTCAGAAGCAGTCAGATCTACAACCTGTAATAAAGCGTGAGGCGGCATCATATCGCCGCGCCAAAAAGCCGGGCACCGCTCCGGTGTCAACCATGAAGTAAAGGGGGAAGCATGAACATTAGAACTCTCGTTGTATCTCTTGCAGCCTTGTGTATCTCGGCCTCGCCGGTAATGGCCGCGGACACCATAAAGATCGGCGCCATCCTGGCGGTGACCGGACCCGCCTCGTTTCTCGGCGGGCCTGAGGCACGAACTCTGGAGATGCTGGTGGCAGAAACCAACGCCGCGGGCGGTATTGACAGCAAGCAGGTGGAACTCATCATCAAGGACTCCGGCGCCAACCCGGAGAAAGCCATCTCCTTTGCCAAGCAGCTCATCGAGGAAGAACGCGTGGTGGCGGTGATCGGACCGTCCACTTCCGGCGAAACCATGAAGGTAAAGAAGATATTTGAACAGGCCGGCACCCCGCTTATTTCCTGCGCCGCCGCCGAGGTCATCGTCAATCCGGTGGCCCGCTATGTGTTCAAGACCCCGCAGAATGACTCGTTTGCGGTACGCAAGATTTATCAGACCATGCAGGATATGGGGATAGCAAAGATCGCGGTGCTGGCCGGCAATACCGGTTTTGGTAAGGCAGGCAAGGAGCAGCTGACCGCCATTGCCCCGGAAATGGGAATCGAAATCGTCGAGGCGGAGGTGTATGACAAAGACGCCAACGATCTCTCCGCTGTAGTTGCCAAGATCAAGGCCAATCCCGATGTGCAGGCGGTGGTCAACTGGTCCATAGTTCCCGCTCAGGCCATCGTTGCCAAAAACATACGCCAGGCGGGCTGGGATGTGCCGCTGTTTCAGAGCCATGGTTTCGGCAATATCAAGTACGTGGAGACGGCCGGCGCCGCCGCCGAGGGTATTATCTTTCCGGCCGGTCGGCTGCTGATTGCCGATCAGTTGGCCGACGATCATCCCCAGAAAGCGGTGCTGACCTCTTATATTACCGAATATGAGAAGAACTTCGATGAGCAGGCCTCGACCTTCGGCGGCCACGCCTATGACGCCTATATTGTCCTCAAGGCGGCCATCGAAGAGGCCGGTACCGATCGCGCCGCGTTGCGAGATGCCATCGAGGGTATCTCCGGGCTGGCCGGCACCGGCGGCGTGTTCACCTTTTCCGCCGATGACCACAACGGCCTTGATATCGATTCGTTTGAGATGATCACCGTCAAGGCCGGTAAATTCGTGCCGCTGGCCCAGTAGAGCGGCAGCGCTGAGACTCTATCCGGGCCGGCCTTTGCCGGCCCTTTTTTTTGAAGCCCAGATGGTGGAGCAGGTTCGCGGAAGATGACGCTGGAACTCTTTATCCAATATCTTTTTGCCGGCATCACCTACGGCTCGATTTATGCGATCGTTGCCATCGGTTTCAATATTATCTATAACACCACCGGCATTATCAATTTTGCCCAGGGCGAGTTCGTCATGCTGGGGGGGATGATATCCATCTCGTTGTTGCCGGTTCTCGGGCTGCCGCTGGCAATTGTCGCGGCGGTGGTTATCACCATGATTTTCGGCGCCCTGCTGGAGATCTGCTTTATCCGCTGGCTGGTCAACCCCGGTGTTCTGCGGATGATCATCATCACCATCGGCCTCTCCATTCTGACCCGTGAGGCGGCCCTGCATATCTGGGGCGAGTCGATTCACTCGCTGCCCTATTTTGTCGGCAATGAAATAACCTCAGTCACCATTGCCGGCGCCCGCATTTCACCACAGGTGCTCTGGGTGGTGGGTGCCTGTGGCTGCATGGTGATTATTCTCAGTATTTTTTTTCAGACCACCTCGGTGGGGCGCGATATGCGGGCCTGCGCCGCCAACCGTACCGCGGCTACCCTGTGCGGCATCAATACCCGCAACATGGTGACCCTGTCGTTCATGCTCTCCGCCGGCATCGGCGCCCTGGCCGGGTGCGTGGTTTCTCCCATCACCTCAACCGCCTATGACAACGGCACCGGGCTTGCCATCAAGGGATTCACGGTGGCGATATTGGGTGGTCTGGGCAACTCCATGGCGGCGGTGGGAGCGGGGTTGCTGCTGGGGATTATCGAGGCATTTTCCGTACATATCATTCCACTGGCCTTTCAGGATGCGATTGCCATCTCTTTGTTGCTGCTCATCCTGTTCATCCGGCCGCATGGGTTGTTCGGCAGCCGCAGTGCCGGGCTCAAAGAGTTTTAACCATGCGTCGCCTGCTCCCCATATGTCTGCTGATCGGTGCGGTGGTGGCGGTGCAACTGGTTACCGAGGTGAGCGATACACGCTATTACCTTACCCAGTTGACCATGGCCGCCTACTATTGCCTGCTGATTATCGGGCTGAGCGTACTCATGGGCTATGCCGGCCAGATTTCTCTGGGCCATGCCGGATTTTTCGCCATCGGTGGCTACCTTTCGGCGGCGCTTACCACCCACAATTTGATCGAGTACAACCAGGCGGGGCTCGTCCAGGCGCTGCAACAGCTCGGCTTGCTGGTGAGCACCCAGGATATCTACGGCTCTTCACTGCTGGTGGTTGCGCCGTGGGCGGCGGCGCTGGCGGCGGTATGCGCGGCGGCGCTCATTGCCTGGTTGTTGGGTATTCCGGTACTCAAGCTCAAAGGTCATTACCTGGCCATGGCGACCCTTGGGTTCGGCATCATCGTCTACCGGGTGGCCCTGGCAAGCAGTTATTTCGGTGAGGCCGACGGTATCTCCGAGGTGCCTCCCTTTCAGTTGCCCTTCGGTCTCGCCGTCAGCGGTGATTTTTCCGCCCGGGTGGAGAACTACTACATCGCCTGGGGGGTGTTGATTATCGGGCTGATTCTGTTGAGAAATCTCATCGACAGCCGGGTAGGCCGGGCCCTGCGGGCCATTCACGCCGCTCCCGAGGCGGCCGAGGCGATGGGGGTGGATACGGCTCGGTTCAAGTTGAAAGTGTTTGTCATCTCAGCGGTATATGCCGCCGTGGCCGGGGTATTTCTTACCCATTATAACGGCGGCATCGGCCCGTCCGAGGCCGGTGTGATGAAATCGGTACGCTACGTGGCCATTGTCGCGGTGGGCGGCATGGCCAATCTTAACGGGGCGCTGCTGATGGGGGTAGTGCTCAGTTTCATGTCGCTGCGCGGCGTGTTCGGCACCTATGATGATGCGGTATTTGGCCTGATCCTGATCGTTATCATGCTTTTTGCCCCCAAGGGTGTCTTGAGTCTTAATCCGCTTGCCAGGGTAAGGGCGACAATCGGCAGACGCCGCCTCTCCAGGGAGGGTGGATAATGGCTCTTCTGGAACTGCGTGGTCTGCACAAGCGCTTCGGCGGCCTGCACGCGGTCAACGACGTTTCGTTTGGTGTCGAGCGTGGTCTTATCAAGGCGGTGATTGGCCCCAACGGGGCCGGCAAGACGACCCTTTTTAATCTGATTACCGGCACCGTGCCGGCAAGCGGCGGCCAGGTGCTCTTTGCTGAGAGCGATATATCGAGGAAAAAACCGCATCAGATCGCCTCCCTGGGCCTTGCCCGCACCTTTCAGAATATCAAACTGTTCAGTGATATGAGCGTGCTGGAAAATGTCATGGTCGGCCTGCATGTCCGCTCCAGGACCGGATTTATCGGCTCCATGTTGCGGATGCCCGCCGGTCGTCGGGAAGAGCGGCGTCTGCGGGTGCAGGCTCTGCAGCTTCTGGATCGCCTGGGGTTGAGCGACTTCGCTGATTGCGAAGCGACCAGCCTGGCCTTCGGCCAGCAGCGGGCCGTTGAACTGGCCCGGGCGATGGCCCTGCAGCCTTCTCTGCTGCTGCTCGATGAACCAGCCGCCGGGCTCAATATCTATGAGACCGCAGAGGTGGGGCGGCTGATCTCATCGATCCGCGAACAGGGTGTTACCGTTTTACTGGTGGAGCACGACATGTCGCTGGTGATGGATATTTCCGATGAGGTGGTGGTGCTCAGCTTCGGCAAAAAAATTGCCGAGGACGTTCCTCAGTCGATTCAGCAAAACGACGAAGTGATCAGAGTCTATCTCGGTGAGTGACGGGCGATGCTGAAGATAAGAAACCTTGAATCGGGTTACGGTAAGCTCAGGGTGCTGAAGCATATATCCATGCACATCAAACATGGTGAAATCGTCGCCATTATCGGTGCAAATGGGGCCGGTAAGACAACACTGCTCTCTACCATCGCCGGACTTATCAAGGCCCAGTCGGGAGAAATCGTGTTTGCCGACAGAGACCTGGGCACGGTTACGCCCCATCAATTGCCGCACCTTGGCTGCGTTATGGTGCCTGAGGGCAGGCAGGTGTTTGCCCCGCTGACGGTAGAGGAAAATCTGATCCTGGGCGGACGGTGCCGGGCCAGAGACGGTGCCGCTGCTACCGCCAGTCGGTTGGAACATCAGTATGAATTGTTTCCGGTGCTCAGACAGCGGCGGCACCAGTATGCCGGTACGCTTTCCGGCGGTGAGCAGCAGATGTTGGCCATGGGGCGGGCGCTGATGGCTCAGCCGTCGCTGATCATGCTCGATGAGCCGTCCACCGGGTTGGCGCCGCTCATTGTCCAGGAGATATTTAAGGTTATTGCCGCCATGCGCGATGAGGGTAAAACGGTGCTGCTGGTGGAGCAGAATGCCAAAGCGGCACTCACCATCGCTGATCGTGGCTACGTGCTTGAGACCGGTAAGGTCATTTTACAAGGTGCCGCCACCGATCTGCTGGCAAACCGCGACGTTCAGCGTGCCTATCTGGGCCGGGAAAAAATAGAGTAACGGGGTTTATGTGGCGGGGAGCGCCACTGGACTGTACCTGTGCCTGTAATCTAAAGACGGACGAGAGAAAGATTTTTTTTTATCAATTCTTATGAGTGCATGAAAACGTGAACAGCAACGAGCGACAATGGAGCTACTGGGAGCCGGAACAGGAGACAATCGACCGGGCCGATCTTGAGCAATTACAGCTTGAGCGGTTACAGGCCACCCTGTATCGGGTGGGTACTCATGTACCGTTTTATCGCAATAAATTTTTTAACATCAAGTTTAACTATGAGTCCCTTCGTGACCTGAGTGACCTCAGCCGGCTGCCATTTACCACCAAGCAGGATTTGCGTGATAATTATCCGTATGGGCTGTTTGCCGTGCCGTTGCGCGATGTGGTAAGGATTCATTCATCTTCGGGGACCACCGGTATGGCCACGGTGGTGGGGTATACCGGAAATGACATCAACACCTGGACGAATCTGGTGGCGCGCGTACTCACCGCCGCCGGAGTGGGTAAGGATGACGTCATCCAGATTGCCTTCGGCTACGGATTGTTTACCGGCGGGTTCGGCCTCCACTACGGGGCGGAGCGGCTGGGCGCCTCGGTTATTCCCATTTCGGCGGGCAATACCCGGCGACAGATTCAGATCATGCAGGATTTTAAGTCCAGCGCCCTGGTGTGCACACCCTCGTATGCCTTGAAAATGGCTGATGTGATGATGGACATGGGGGTCAACCCCAACGGCCTTTCCCTGAAATACGGGTTGTTTGGGGCCGAGCCCTGGTCCGAGCGGATGCGCCTGGAGATCAACGAGCGGCTGGGTATCGTCGCCACCGACAACTATGGTCTTTCCGAGGTGATGGGACCGGGGGTGGCCGGCGAGTGCCTGGAATGCAACGGGTTGCATATCAACGAAGACCATTTTCTCGTGGAAATCGTCGATCCGGTGAGCCTCAAGCCGGTCGCACCGGGGGAGATCGGTGAGCTGGTGATTACCACCCTCACCAAGGAGGCGTTTCCCATGATTCGTTATCGCACCCGCGATCTCAGCCGCTTGCTGACCGAGCCGTGTCCCTGCGGGCGCACCTTTCACCGAATCGAGCGCATCACCGGACGTACCGATGACATGTTGATTATCAAAGGGGTGAACGTCTTTCCCACCCAGATCGAGACGATTCTGTTCGATATCGAGGGAACCCAGCCCCATTACAACCTCATTGTCGAGCGTGAGCACCATGAGGACAAGGTAACGGTGCTGGTGGAGGTGGTGGAGTCTATCTTTTTTGACCAGATGAAAAAACAGCGCACCATTATCGACATCATCAAGAAACGGCTCGCCTCGGAGCTGGGCGTCAGTGTCGATGTGAAACTGGTTGAAGAGCGCAGCCTGGAACGTTTCAACGGCAAGGGCAGCCGGGTTATCGATAAACGGGCCTTGTAAATGGTGAGCCAGATGGCAGAGAATGCGTTTACCCGTGCCGACGGACGCCTTCCCGACGAACTGCGTCCGTTTTCCATTGAACGCGGCGTTCAGCCCCGGGCGTATGGCTCGCTGCTGATCAAGGCCGGCGGCACCGAGGTACTCTGTGCGGTGAGTATCGAAGATGCGGTTCCCTCCTTTCTCGATGGCTTAAACCAGGGCTGGGTTACCGCCGAATACGCAATGCTGCCGGGTGCCGTCTCCGGCCGGACGCGACGTGAGCATGGCGGGCGATCGGGCCGAAGTATGGAAATTCAACGTCTCATCGGGCGCAGCCTCAGGATGATGGTTGATTTAACTGCGCTGGGAACCCACACCCTGCGTATCGACTGTGATGTACTCAACGCCGACGGCGGCACCAGAACCGCGGCTATCACCGGCGCCGCTCTGGCACTGCGCTGCGCCATCGCCCGCATGGTGGATGAGATGCGTATTATCCAGATGCCGGTGGTGGTGCCGCTGGCGGCGGTGTCGGTGGGGATTGTCAAGCAGACGGCATTGCTCGATCTCAGCTATGAAGAAGACTCCGCCGCTGAGGCGGATGGCAATTTCGTTATGCGTGTAGATGGCCGATGGATCGAACTGCAGGCAACCGCGGAGGGTGCCCCGCTCACCGACGGGCAGTTCAGCGCCATGCATGGGCTGGCCCGTCGGGGAATCGGTGAACTTTTGCGGTTGTGGGAGTAGATCATGAGAAAAAAACAGCTGGAAATTACCGACCGAGCTGCCATTGATGAAATTTTGTACCGGGCCCGTATCGGCCGGTTGGCCACCATCGGGGCCGACGGCTTTCCCTACATCACCCCGCTCAATTACGTCTATTGGCAGGGATCGATCTATTTTCATTGCGCTCTCACCGGCGAGAAACTCGACAATATTGCACGAGATCCGCGTGTCTGTTTCACCGTGGACATCCCTCTGTCTTATCTCGATCTTGACTATTTTGGCGACTACCCGGAAGGATGCCGGGTGCATCAGTTCTACCATTGCGTTATTATCCGCGGGCGTGCTGAAATCGTTGATGAACCTCGGGAAAAAAGCGGCGCTCTCAACGCCCTGGTGGCAAGTCACGAGCCCAAGGGACGCGGGTTTCAGCCGATCACCCCGGACACCGATGCCTACAGTATCTGCGCGGTGGTCGCGGTGCGGATCGAATCAATCACCGGCAAAGCCGATCTGGCCCAGAAAAAAAGCGTGGAAGAAAAACAAAAACTCAGTGAGTTTTTTAAAAAGCGCGGCTTACCTGAAGACAGAGAAACAGCCATATTAATAAAAAAGCACTATTCACCATAATTGTCGTAATGAATGAACGGACTCCCATGAACAATGATTTAGGCGCACTCAGCGCGGCAGACAGAGATATCTTTGATTTAATCAAGGCCGAAGAGCAACGTCAGTTTGATAATATCCGGTTGATCGCTTCGGAAAACTATGTGTCAATGGCGGTGCTGGAGGCCACCGGTTCTGTTTTCACCAATAAATATTCGGAAGGCTATCCCGGCAAACGCTACTACGAGGGGCAGCAGTTTGTCGATCAGGTGGAACTGCTGGCCATAAACCGGGCTAAAGAACTGTTCGGCGCCGAACACATCAACGTCCAACCTTACTCCGGCTCTCCCGCCAACCTGGCGGTCTACCTCGCCTTTTTAGAGCCCGGTGATACGATCCTGGGCATGTCGCTGCCCCATGGCGGTCATCTGACCCATGGCGCCGCCGTCTCCATCTCCGGGCGCTACTTCAACGCCGAAACATATGGTATAAACCTCCATACCGGGCTGCTCGACTATGATGAGCTGCGGGCAAAGGCCCTGTCATGCCGGCCCAAGATCATTATCGCCGGGCACTCCGCTTACCCGCGGGTGGTTGATTTTGAACGGTATCGAGCCATTGCCGATGAGGCGGGGGCATTGCTCTTTGTTGACATGGCCCATTTCGCCGGACTGGTGGCGGGCGGCGCCCATCCATCGCCGGTACCCCTGGCCGATGTGGTGACCACCACCACCCACAAATCGCTGCGCGGTCCGCGAGGTGCCATCATCATGTGTAAACAGCAGTATGCCAAGGCAATCGACAAGGCGGTGTTTCCAGGTATCCAGGGTGGTCCGCACAATCACAGCACGGCGGCCATGGCGGTGGCCTTTAAAGAGGCCTTGCAGCCGGAGTTTAGCCGCTATGCCCACCAGATTGTCGACAATTCTCGGGCTTTGGCTGGGACGCTGAATGAGCACGGCTTTGATCTTGTCACCGGCGGCAGCGACACCCATGTGGTACTGGTGGATCTGCGCAACAAGCAGGTATCGGGTAAGCTGGCGGCGCGTGCACTGGATCGGGCCGGGCTGGTGGTCAATTACAATGCGGTTCCCTTTGATACCTGCAAGCCCACCAACCCAAGCGGCATCCGCCTCGGCACCGCGGCGGTAACCACGCGCGGCTTCAAAGAAGCGGAGATGAGGCGGGTCGGTGACTGGATAAACCGGGTTCTCACAGAACCCGAGAACGAAAAGGAGCAGCAGCGAGTCAGCGCCGAGATTAAAGCACTCTGCCGCGATTTTTCACCTCCCGGGCCATATTAATTGAGTTGCTAAACAGGCCTAATATTTAGGCAGAATTGTAACATGAGAATTTTCGTTCAAGACCAAGGCACGAGAAACATGTTGCCGCAGGCCGACCTGATATTCCGAGGATAAACTTTTTTGCGCAAATATGAGGTTGGGCAAAAAGGCCATTTTGCAAGGTTCCCTTAACCCAACTTTGCACGGTCAAGTTATAAATTCAAGTAATTTCGGTAATTTAGTCCCCACCACATACTCTTTATGTCACTACTTTTGTCATTTTATATGATCGTCTTTATTACCTGCCCAGGCTGGCTTGCCACTCCTAGAGCGCTATATATTTGCTGCTGAGCCGGTTCAGGACGGGTGCTTTTCCTCACATGAACCGTGTCTCCATTGGAGCACCGCATGGACACCGTTACCCGCGCCTGACTGGATAACAATTTCCGCAACCGCGACCAGCTGTAAGTGATCTTTTCCGTGCGCAGTCTTATCCGGATTGTGTGGATAAGGTGATAGGCTAATACGGTAATGAACAGGTGAGATGAAACACGTTCTGCCAGCTGGTGGTGCACTGGTCGAAGACCAAGCTCAGATTTCAGCGAACGAAATACCGCCTCAAGATCGGTCAGCATGGTATAGGTCTTCCACAATCTGGACTCATCCCACCCGGTCTGACTGGTTCGCAGACAATATACTCCTGGATGGGTGTCGGTTGTCGCCGCTGCTGGATGTCGTTTCCAGGTAATCTCAGTCGCATTACCGCCGGCTTCATCTTTTGTCACGGAGATGGTGAATTGTCTGGAGACGCGGGCATACTTTTGTCGCATGCGGCCAATCTTCCCCATCACCTTGTCATAGTTTTTCAGACATTGTTTTTTGTGCAATCCGGAACGCAGCTTTTCCAACGCTTCTTCAAATCGGCTGACGAAACGATTGCTGATCGCCGTATCCTTTTTCTCACGCTGTGTGGAATGGCAATAGAGCAGTGTTTCCCCGGAGTTCTCGTCAAACACCTGGTGAACCCGCACCGTACACTCCGTATCTTGTTTTACGACAACCGATGAAGCCTCATCAAACTCACGGTGCTTCTTTCTGCTCACCACAAGATAGGGGTAGTGGTGCTCTGTGAGCCAGCTGAGGTTATCTTCCGTGGCAATGCCGGCATCCATCACCACGGTAGGCTTGTGGCCGGAAGAAGAGGAGCCTTTTTCTAATCCGGAGATCATGTCAGCCAGCGTACCGGGCTCGTTCACATTACCCTTATAGACATGGCTGCGCCGGGGAAAACCACTGGAATCGAGCACCAGGCCAAGCGTAACCAGCGGGCAATCGGCTCTTTTTTCCTTGGAGTGACCATGGGCCGCCAGTGCATTGCCCCGGCTTTGCCCTTCAAAATAGGTATTAGTCAAATCGTATAATGTAATGGTCTCTTGCAGACCAAACAGGCTTTGCTCTCGGCGAAAAAGATGCTCTTCAAGAGCTGCCTTGCGAGCAAGGAGCCGGTCGGCAATCCGGTACATTTCATGCAATTTTAGCGTGGCGAAATCATAGCCGATGAGCTCCCCCAGTCCGGAGCGATCCCGGAGCCATCGATGGGTTGCCAACTCGCTGCCGGGTTCGCAGGCTCTGCCGATGATCGTCCCGATGGCAGCGGCTGTTTGTGGTGCGTTGAACCCCAGTTCGGCAAGCTTCTTTTCAAGTCCAAGCATGCGCAGTGCTTCCAGACTGACATGTTCCGCGCCAACACTGCGGGGTCTGCTCAGGTCAATGGTATCAAGATCGACTTCGCGGTAATCCGTACCACCTGGCTGGCTGGTATTATGTTGTGATACGATCAGTTTTGCGGCAATATCCTGGGCTGTTTTTTCTATATCACTATCGATTTCAAACAATGACTGTTGGCCGCTCAGGATATCTTCAACGCGCCTGGCCAGATCGGGCCACTGCTCGCGCGGCAGGGAGAAATCAGTGCCAAGATTGAGCAGGGTATATTGCTTGACACCGGTGGCGGTTCGCTTGGATTCAACAAGGCGATAGGTATAATACTTTCCGCCATCTTTTCTGCTTTTGATTTGGGCTCTTCTGATATACATACGGGCGAGTATGTCAGACAAAACCAGGCGTGTCAAGAACTATTTACTATATTATGTCACTACAATAACAATCCGAAAACTAAGTTACTGTTTTATGGTGCTTATTGCATTCAAGAAGTCCTGTTTTAGCAAGTGTTAACAATCTTCAAGAGCTATTTGTGGAAAGTTGGGTTAATTCCGAAGTAACTGTCACCAGGGTTGCATGGTATCAATTCCTCCCTACCCCCATTCTATCTGTTTGAACGATGTGTAGAGCCGGGTGCCTCGGCGCGGCAATGTCAACAACAAAGGGTGGTTGGTAGCTCAGGCAGTTTTGAGATCGGAGATGAGTTTGAAGGCCAGGGCGGCTCTTTCGTTGCGGGTTAGCTCCGCCTCTGCCATGGTCACCAAGCGCTGAATGCGGGGCGATGATTCCGGATCGTTTTTAGCCAGCCGGAGCCCTTCCTGCATCTGCTGCTCGTTAATGCAGTGCACCGATTTACCGCCCATAAGTGAAATCGTATTACTCATGGCAGGGGGGCTCCTTTGTCCGCGAGTTGGGGAAACCCGGCCAAGGCAAAGCTGGCGCCGCACCCACAGCTGGTTTCGTTTTTGCTGTTGGTAAAGCGAAAGCCGGCGCTGATCAGATCATCGGAATAATCAACCACGAGACCCTCAAGAAGGGGCAGACTCACCCTATCGGCAACGACGGTAAGTTCATCGTCGACCAGTATGATTACCTCACTTTCTCTTTTTTCAGTATCAATTTCGGCGTCATAGACCATGCCCGCACAGCCTCCCGCCTTTACGGTAAGTCGCACCACGCTGCCGGGTTGGGCATAACGAGCAATCTGTTTGCGAGCCCGATCGCTTATCTGTATGGTGGCCATAATCTTCTCGATCCTGGTGTTAGCTTGGATATATAATCTTTTCCGACTTATAGGAATGATTGATCCATGTGACAAGTTATTCAATCTATTTTCCAGGCTCTGCAATCCAAAAAAATAAAGACCATGTCCCGGCGCGCTGGAAATTGACCAAGGGGTGCTTACTCTGAAGTAGGTTATTCAGTGTGAGGGGCCATGGTTTCGCAGAAATATCAACTTATATCGATTCACCTGCTGTTGAGCATCGGGGCAATGCTGCTTCATCTCAGGACTCATTGCGTACCGAGAGCTTATTTTTCAGGTGGGCGGCGCCGATGACGGTGCGGGCAGGGTGGGTGTGCTTGTCATAAACCTCGTCATTGCCACACCCGCCATCGCCGCTGCCGAGGTAAGCGATGACGAATGGGATAAGGTTTTTATGGCTCTTGTCGGTGCCAGGTGCTCCTTGGCCGCCTGGATACCGCTGAAGATGATGCATCATTTGTTGCGTATCTGTGTGCGGAGGCGGCAAATTGTTTTGTCGGGCAGCTATTTCCGCTATGCGGCGGCTGGATTTCGCGCTGAGAGAGATGCGTAATTATAGTAAGTAGTTAAAAAAAGAACTTTTACTACACAGCAATCAGAGGAATGCCAAAATGACTATTGATAAACTCGCGAAACTGCGGGAGGAATGGTACAGCCAGCCGGATCATTCCGAGCAGACGGAAGAAGAGCACATCGATGACGAGCTGTTAGAGCTCAACATCTTGTTCAAATCACGCGGGGTGACGGTGGCGGGCGAGAACAGCGTTACCGTCAGCAAAGATGAAACCGACAAAAAGTGCGATAACGAGTCGTGAGCCTTGGGCGGGGTCATCAATGATGATGACAAAGGAAAGACCAAGATCGAAGGAGATACGAACATGACATCAATACTGGTGATATACGCGAGTGATTACGGCAATACCGAAAAAATGGCCCAGGCCGCAACGGATGCCATAGCGGCCCTGGCCGACACAACCGTAGTTATGAAAAAGGCCGAAGATGTCACCGCCGATGACTTCACCGGCAGCGATGGGGTGCTCATCGGTACCCCGGTACATATGGGCTCCATGGATTGGCGTATTAAAAAGATGATCGACACCGTCTGCTCGGGGCTATGGATGCAAGATAAGCTTAACGGCAAGGTTGTTGGTGTTTTTGCCTCCGGTGGGGGCTTCGGGGGCGCCGGCGGCGGCGTGGAACTGACTTTTCTAGCCATGCTCAATAATTTCGCCGAACTGGGGATGATTTTCGTGCCGCTGCCGAAGATGATCGAGGGATACAAGAAAGGCGGTCTGCAATGGGGGCCCTATGGCCGCAGCGCCGATGAGGACATGAATCACGGCGGCGTCAGCGAGGAGGTACTTGCCCTCACCGGCAAACATGGAGTCCACCTCGCCAGAGCGGCCAAGGCCTTGAAAGAGGCCGATATTTTCGCTTAAATCAGTTCGATGTATGGGTTTACTATAATTTTCTAGAAATTTATAATAGTAGATATTTCAAGTTGTTACACGCAAGATAAGGGAGTGGCTCAGCAGCTGTTCTTACCCTTTTTGGGTATCGTCAGAAAAATGTCAGCAGGGCAGGGTAGAGTGGTGCGCAATATCTCACTGGCCGGAGAGATTTGACTACCGCGGGGAAAAAACCCCTAAAAGAGAAAAACCTGCTCTACAGGAGGACATGATGAATCTGAAAAATACCCTGCTGACCATCTTTTGCGTGTGTGCTTTTGCCCTTTTCGGACAATCGGTGCTGGCCGCGAATGCGGCGGACGTATCGGAGGGACAACTGGTTGCCGTTGCCGCCAAAGTAGATGTCAACAACGCCGATATTGATACTCTGATGAGTCTACCCGGCATCGGCTCCAAGACAGCTGAAGCGATCGATTCGTATCGCAAGGAAAACGGCCGCTTTCAAAGTGTTGATGACCTCTTGAAGGTAAAGGGGATCGGCCCAAAGAAGTTGGAGAAAATCAAGCCGCTGGTGATTGTCTCTTGATGATCCCTTGCTCAAATCCGGCGGGCTGCCTTAATCGGCGTCCGCCGGGTTTTCGCTGATATCTGAAATATCGTAAGTAGCTCCGGCCTGGGTCATGAAAGCAGTTTGACGCAGGTTACATCCGTAAATGCATTGGCAATGTTTGCCAAGCACTCTGAAAAAATCCAAGACAGCCGCACCGGGAGTGGCATCAATGCTCCCCAGTGAAACGAGCAGAATCGGTTGTACCTTGTCAACCATCGTCGTCGTTGCCGCCGCACATCCGGCCTGTTTCAGCACACCTTGCCAGTGCGGGTGCGCATCGCTCAAAGCGTGGTGAAGAATCCGGACCTCACCATCATCTCCTCTCTGATCGACACCTAAAAATTCATCCAAACCCGTTTCCACCAAGTATTGGCTGAGTCGGTGGCCACCAATCTGGGAAGAGGCATGTTCGGCCGCCACAGACTGTGCGCGTTGATCAGGTGGTAGGTGCTTATCGATATGGATGAACCGGGGCAGATGTTTGGCAACAACGAGGCGGGCGAGCTGAAAATCCCGGGCGCGATAGATGGTATTCAGCACCTGTGCCGCAAGGGTATCATGTTCAGTTGCGTTGCGTGCACAGCTCTGCACCCACTCACCGAGTTGCTCCATGAGTGCACCGCTAATGCGATGGGTGGGCGGGGTTGCCGCAATCGTCTCGGGCACTGTGTGCTCATAACGCTCACTCAGCAGTTTGAGTTCATCGACTACCTCACTGAATCTGGATGAAGACGCCAGCTCCACAAAGTTAAGCCAGCGCGAGTAATCGAGCCGGCGCCCAACCTCGATTCGGTCTGTTTCGTATAGCAGCTCATTGATTTCGGCAAGCGCTTCCACCAGGGTGCTGTCGGCACTGAATACCGATATGGCGATGGTGCGTTTTTCAGGATGCACCTTTTTGCTATACCCGCCTCTTTGTTCGGTGTCTGGAAACCCTTTGAAAGGGTTCTCTATGACGCAATCATACAGGGGATTGATGGTTGCCAGGGCACGCAGCAGCAGATGAGTCCGCTCCGGGTTCTCATCGGCTAGGCAGGTGGTGCCGGGGGCAATATCGAACCAGTCGGTGTAGGGCGTTGTGCCAAGCCCCCGGACTCGTGCTTTAATCAGATCCATGGAAAGGGTAACGGGGTGGATAAAAATGAATCAGGCCGCATATATCAGACTCGAGCCGGGAACAACGCAAAAGAACTCCCGCCGGACACGGGTGCATCCGGCGGGAGGGTGGGATTAGTAGTTGGTTTCCTTGATCTCGAAATATTTTTTCTCGTGCAGGCAGGCCGGGCAGAGTGCCGGGGCCTCTTCGCCCTCATGGACGTATCCGCAGTTGCGGCACTTCCAGCGGGCCGGCGCCGATTTTTTGAATACCTCGCCGTTTTCTACGTTGGCGATCAGCTTGTTGTAGCGTGCTTCATGCTCAACCTCGACGGCGGCAATGAGTCTGAAGGTTGCGGCGATTTCAGGAAACCCTTCCTCGTCGGCCACGTCGGCGAAACCGGGGTAGAGGATAGTGTGTTCCTCATGCTCGCCGGCGGCGCCCATTTTCAGGTTTTCCAGGGTGTCTTCAATGGTTCCGGCCGGATATGCGGCGCTGATCTCCACCATGCCGCCTTCAAGATGCTTGAAAAAGCGCTTGGCGTGCTCGCGCTCGTTTTCCGCCGTCTCCAAGAAAATTGCGGCAATCTGCTCGTACCCCTCTTTTTTCGCCACTGAAGCGGCGTAGGTGTAGCGATTTCGTGCCTGAGATTCGCCGGCGAACGCCGCCAGCAGGTTTTTTTCGGTCTTGGTTCCTTTTACCGATGCCATACTGCCTCCTTAGTTTGAGTTATAGTCTCACGGTTGTACCGCGGGCCGTGGAATACGTCTTTCGACCATGCGGGTGGTTCGGAAAAATTTATGCTATTTGTACCTGTTCAGCGCTCTTGTGACAAGTGTTTATGGGCAAATGCACAATTAAAAACAACACTATCTTGTTTTGCAAAGAGTTCCCTGTTCATGCTCATCCCCCATGGTCTCTATTTTTGCCGATAAAAGGGAGTTTTCCAGCGAACTGATTGAGGATACATAATGAAACGAGCACACTTGTAAAAAGCAGGAGGGTTTAGTATGAAGCCGGTGCAGTTTTTCATGCCGCAAATACAAGTGTGACATGTGGCGTCAACGTCTACCCGGAAAGCGTATATGAACCCGATGGCATACCTGACCATTTTCTCAGGGTGAGACCGGCTCCAATCATCCATGACTGAGATCAGCAAAGTATCCGTGCACGGTGGTCACAGCGGAGAGTTCTGCAACCACGCCGCCGACACCCTTGAGGAGGTGATCCGGGCATATATCGCTCAGGATTTCCAGTGGGTGGGAATAACCGAACATGCCCCCGCCTACAGCGACGATTTGCTGTATACGGATCAGAAAGAGGCGGGGCTCACCCCTGAGTTTCTACTGGCCAGGTTTGGCGCCTACATGCGTGAATGTCGCCGCCTGCAGGGAAAATACCGTGATTCCATCACTATCTTCGCGGCCATGGAGATAGAGACCTATCGCGATTATCATCAGTTTGTTCCCCATCTGTGCCGCCTTTTTGAACCGGACTATATTGTCGGCTCGATCCACTTCGTAAACGATATCAATTTCGATTATTCTCCTCAGCAATATGCCAAGGCGGTTGCTGCAAGCGGCGGTATTGATGAGCTCTACGAGGCCTATTTCGATCTCCAGTATGAGATGGTGCGCTGTCTGCAACCGGCAGTGGTGGGCCATTTTGATATTATTCGGATATTTGACCGCGGCTATCGTGGTCGCCTGCGTAAACCTGCCATCGCCGCCAAGGTTGAGCGTAACCTGAAGCTTATTGCCGAGTTACGCCTGATCATGGATTATAATCTTCGCGCCCTCTACAAAGGGGCCGATGAACCCTATATTACCGAGTCGATATTGAACAGGGCGCACGAACTTGGGATAGCGGTAGTACCAGGGGATGATTCGCACGGCGTGGCCACCGTCGGTAACTATATGGAGCGCGGCATCAGCAACCTGCAGCGCCATGGGTTTTCCCCACCGTGGCAAACACCCGCTGTGCGCCCTGAAATGAAATAATGCCTGCTATGACCATCACCCTGGATTTATACTCTGATTATGTGTGCCCCTGGTGCTATTTTATGACCAGGCGAATTGAACGACTGCACAAGGAATATGATATCGCCACTGTCTGGCACCCGTTTCCCCTCCATCCCGACACACCGGAGGAAGGGCGCTCTTTAGAGGAGATATACTCACGCTATCCATATCCAACCAGGGACATGCTTGAACATCTGCGGCGAAATGCCCGGGCGCTTAATCTTCCCTATGGCGAGCGAACCATGACCTATAACAGCCGGCTCGCTCAGGAGCTTGGCTGCTGGGCGGAGGCACAGGGGCGTGGTGAGGCGTTTCACGAAGAAGCGTTTCGTACCTACTTCGTCGAATTGCAGAATCTTGCCCGCACCCCGGTACTGCTCGGCATCGTGCGGCAGGCCGGGCTCGATCCCGATGGTGCCGAAGAAGTTCTAGCAACCCGTGCATATGCCCCTGAGGTTGACCGCCACTGGAAAAATGCCCGCGAACAAGGAGTTAAAGCGGTGCCGACCATTGTCGTCGGCGATAATATGCTGATTGGGGCTCGTCAGTACCGTGCTCTGGCAGACTTTATTGAGCAACAGGGAGCACAGGAGCTTAATGTATAAATGGAGCCGCCCGCGAGCGCGGGCGGCTATATGTGAATCAGTGTTCCGGTGCTTCTGCTATAAACCTGCTTATATCGGTACACTGAGTGAGTTCGTCAAAATTCTTGTGAATCGGTGTGGCCGCTAATGGCTGATTCTCGTCTATCGCGAAACAGGCAAGCTGCCTGCCGCTTTTGTCTGTTATCCACACGATTCCTTCTTGTTTGATTCGCATGGCTTCCTCACATAGTTATCGCAGCTTAATTGCTACCATCGTTCAGTGCCTACCAGTTGGCTTACGTCCATACAGTTTTCAATTTCCTCCGGGGTCAACTCATCCTTCCGTTTGATGTTTTTGAGGTCATCTGCGTAGCATGCATACTCTTTTCCATCTTTATCACGTACCCATACCATTGATTCATATCCACCCTTCATGGCTTCCTCCATTGTTTTATTTTGACTACAATGGCAAATAGATTATGTCGAATGTTTTCTCTTTCAATAGGATTGAAAAGGTAGTACTATGGTAGTTTATGCTACCAATAAATCAATTATGAGCGAAGCTTCTTCAAACATATACCAGCTTGCCCTGGATTCCATTTCGGCCCATATCGCCATTCTTGATGAGGATGGCGATATCATCGAGACCAACCGGGCGTGGCGTGAATACGGGCTCAATAACGGCATTGAGGTGGAACCATCGTGTGTCGGATTGAATTATCTGCATTCCTGCGACCAGGCGGCCGCCCAGGATGTTGTTGAAGCCCGCGTTATCGGTGACGGCATCAGGCAGGTAATTGCCGGTGAGATCAGGGAGTTTTTCATAAACTATCCCTGTCATTCGCCCACCGAGCAGTGCTGGTTTGCCCTGCGTGTGGTACGGTTTCGTGAACCGGGCGCGAACAAGGTGATTTTGTCGCACGAAAACATCACCCCGCTCATGAAGGCGCACCAGGAACTCGCCGCCCAGGAGCGGCACCTGCGCGATCAGGCGGAGAAACTGCAGGAATCGAACATCGCCCTCAAAGTCCTGCTAGACCATCGGCAGAAAGACCGGCAGCAGCTCGAAGAAAATATGCTCGCCAACGTCCGTACTCTGGTTCTGCCTTACGTGCAGGAACTTATGGATGCCCGTCTGGGAAAGCGCGAGCGGACAATTGTCGAGATAGTCGAAGAGCGTCTCAGTGATATCGCCGCTCCTTTTCTCAATCGGCTTACCTCGCTGACTACCGTTCTAACGCCGCAGGAGCTCAAGGTTGCGGTCATGGTGCGGGAGGGTAGGTCCAGCGCCGAGATTGCCGATGTGTTGATGGTCTCCGTTAGCGGGGTTAATTTCCACCGCAAGCAGATCCGCAAAAAGCTTGGCCTCACCGGAACCAGTGGTAATTTACGGTCATATCTGTTATCTCTGGTGTAGTCGAAGGTCCAGAGTAGAAAAAAAATTTCTGAACATAAAAGGAGCGGTTAATGAGTGAAAAACAGGTAAAAATGCTGGTGCTAACCACCTGCATGCAGTGCCGAGCGTTGATAGACATGCTGAAATCTCACGGGGTGGAGGTGGACGCCACAAACGTGGATTTGATGGAAAAAGAAGAGCGTGAAGAGTTATTCACGAAGATGGCTCCATTTAATGAAAAAAAGGCGTTCCCGGTAACTTTTATCGGCAACAAGGCGATCATCGGGTTTCAGAAGAAGGTGATCATGGAGGAGCTGGGAATCGCGCCATGAATGCTGAAGAACTCTACGAAAAATTGCGGCGGGTCAATGAACCGAAGGGATTTTTTTTCAACAAGGACAAGGAAAAAACCCTCTTTCTGCTTGAGGGGTTGCTCACCAATAAAGATCGCTACGGCTACATGTGCTGTCCCTGCCGGATCGCCAAGGAAGACCGCGAGGCCGACCGCGATATCATCTGCCCCTGTGTCTACCGTGAACCCGATGTAACCGAGTATGGCAGCTGTTACTGTGCCCTCTATGTTTCCAAAGAGTGGAATGACGGGATTATAGAAGAGACCTATGTGCCGGAGCGTCGCCCAGCCGAAAAGTGTTGAGGCGGCCTGTCGTTCAGCAGAGGTTTTCAAGAAATTGCACGGTGCGCGTCTCCGACCAGTAGAAGGGGGGCGTGTTTGCCTCGATAAAGCCCACATGGCCGCCATGGGCGGGGATTTCCAGCACCAGGTGCTTACTTGCCATGGCTTGGGTGCGTGGATAGCAAGAATCCGGCAGAAACGGGTCATCGACTGCCTGCACAAGCAGGGTGGGAACGGTGATTGTATCCAGGTAGCGGGCCGATGAGCTCTGCTCATAGTAGTCCTGAGCGCTGGCGAAGCTATGCAGGGGGGCCGTGAACCGGTCATCGAAGGTTTCAAACCTCATTGTGCCGGATAATCCCTCGGTACTGTATTGTTTTGGAAACCTCTTTGCTTTCATCCGCACCTTTTTGTGCAGGCTCCACATAAAGTACATCAGATAGATCCGGTTGAACCAGCGCCCGATCTCAAAGGCGGCGTCGGCCAATTGGCAGGGCACTGAAAAGGTTGCCGCCCCGACCAACTCCGGCGGAATCCTTTTTGGTGATTCTCCCAGATACTTGAGGATCTGGTTGCCGCCCATGCTGAACCCTACCAGGGCGGCATGGTCATAAGCGCGGGCGGCCAGGGCATGGCTGAGCACCGTGTGCAGGTCATCGGTATCGCCGGAATGGTAAAACCGGGCAAGCCGGTTCATCTCCTCCGAGCAGCCGCGAAAATTCCAGCACAGCACATCCCACCCGTGATAGTTGAGGCAGCGAGCCATGCCGCGCATGTAGATGCTGGCTGAATTGCCCTCCAGTCCGTGGCTCAGCACCGCCACCTTTCTCGATCCACCTGCCCGGTGCCAGTCCACATCGAGAAAATCGCCATCGTCCAGTTCCAGCCGCTCCCGCACCGGACAACCGGAGCCGACGCGACGAAAGAGTTTGGGGTAAACGGTCTGCAGATGACCGTTGGTCAATAAATGAGGGGCGCGATAGGTGGATATCTCTACAATGGGCATACTGTTTTATTGATTTTTGTTTGTATCGGTTAAGGCCACAGGAAGGATACCAACCGGTTGCATGCTCAGTCCCTGAGAGAGAAGGTCTTTTTCTATTTGAGGTTTTATGTATATTTCTTGTAAAGACAAAAGAAAATGTTGAGATTATTGAAAAGTTCTTGCTACCCTCTTGTCCCCTGCAACAGAAGTGAGAGAGTATCGGCGTGATACAGCTCAACCTGTTCGATTTACACATAATTGCTTCCGCACAGGGCTTTGCCTGTCTGGCCCGGTTCGAATTCGACGAGGCTCGCAGCCACTTTACCAAGGCCCTTGACATCAGGCCTGAGTATACTGAAGCGCAACGAGGCATCAACGATGTCGTCTATTGGCAGAAAGCTATTGAGGGTATCGGCGGTGACACTTCACCTGCTTCCGTTGGGCATCTGTGGCGGATGTTCTGTGGCTTTGATTTTCTGGAATCGCAGCACCACCGCAACTTGCGGCAGCACCTGCTGAAATTTCTGGCAACGCTGTTGCCGGATCATCCTTCCTTCTATGATCCGCCTGACCTGTGCCATGGCTACCTGCATTTACTGCGTGGCGACTACCAGCGTGCGGAAGCGAACTTGCGTCTGCTGGTTGAGCATTATCCCGATACGGCTTTGCTCCACCTGTTTCTGGCCGAAGCATTGTGGCAGCAGGGTCGCGGAGAACCGGCCGGTCCTCAGTATGCACGGGCGTTGCTGTTGGATCCGGCCGCCTGCGAAAACCGGAAAATCAGCAATTACCCGCTGATGGAAATCATCACTGAGTATGGTGCCGATCAGGCCCCGATCTATGGATTTTTCAAAGGTGTTCTACCCCTTGTCAAACTTCCCGGCCGTCTCTTGCCGGATACATCTGCCAATATGCTCTATGAGACCATGCGGAAGGCTGAACAGGCCCGGCGACGCCGCGCACACCAGCAGATGATCAGTCATCGGAAGGAATTGCAACGGGCGAACAAAACCGTATTTGGCGACTACCTTGACTATGTCCGTGGCTCCATAGGCCCCGATTAGTGATGTTATAGCTGATAGTTCCCGGGAGGCTATATGTATCTCAGTGGTTGTGTGCGACTCTGAACTGCTGTCCTGCCGGTATTGCTATGGCAGAAACAGGTAGACCGCGCTGGTGCTGAATATCCACATACTGGCGACTGCCAGAGTTGCCTTGCCCATGCTCAGTCCCTGGCCCACCACCAGACTTTTACGCACAACGTTAAATGTCCAGAAAAAGGCGAGGGCAATGGGAATCAGCAGGCTAATGGGTATCTCTCGGTTGGGGGCAAACTGGATGGCATAATTGAGAAGTGGCGCCAACGCCCAAAACGGGACAGCCGACAATCCCACCAGATCCAGCACCAGACCAAACCCGGCGGGGCCGCCGAACCCCTTGGCGGCAGCCCAGTACACCAAACAAAGACCAATGGTGGCGCCACACATGGTGACGATGCCGAGGATGCCGAACAGGGCCGGGGTGATGAAGAGATACGCCCCAGCCAGCGGCAGTTCGACCCCCTGTGCATACACGCCGACAAGATTTGACAGGCCATAGAGTATGCCGAGAATGATGATATTGAGCAGGGCGTAGCTTCTCGCCGTGCCGTCCACGGCACGTTGAAAGACGGCATCTTCACCGCGCGCGGCGCCGCTGATAATCTGGAGATAATTCATGGCGCTGAAGGATTCCAGCTAACAGAAAAGATAAAACGGTACCCCCTCCATGAATGGTTCATGGAGGGGGTGTAAACGAGTTTCAGTTGGCGTGTTCAGAGATTACCAGCCGCCCGGCAGAATCGCCCAGATGCAGAACAGCAGGCTGACAACGGCAACGATGACGCCGGCGGCGGTGCTGTTGTACCGCTCTTCGCTGTAGTCGTTCCAGCCGTGAATCTTCTCCACCAGCATTTTGTCCTGCTCATGCGGGATCTTGGCCATGAGCCCGGGCATCCGTTCGGTGATCATGGAAACCGTGGTGAGCAGGAAGAAGCACAGAGGAACGCAGAGCAGCGCACCCGACATGCCGACCTTGGCCGGCAGGCCGCCGGCGATGACAATGTTGGGAAAAACGTAGGGCGAAACGGCGATATAGGTGAGCCCCGCGCCGAGCACCGCGGTGGTGGCGCCGTAGCGGTTGGCGGGTTTCCACCATACCCCGAGCATCACCAGCGGCGCCACCGTGACACCGGCCAGACCGAACGCCCAGAGGATGCTGACCACCAGAAAATTGGGCGGGTTGAGGGCGATCAGGATTGAGGCCGCACCGCCACCGGAAATAGCCAGATAGCCGATTATTTTCATGGTTTTATCGGAAAGATTCGGCTTGATGGTGGCGATGATGTCCTGGGCGATCATGGCGCCGATTGCCATGAGATTGGCGCTGATCGTCGACAGGCCGGCGGCGATGGCACCGGCGATGACGAATGCCAGTACCCAGGGCGGGTTGAAGACCGAGTTGAGGATCAGGGTGATCTTGTCAAAATCGGTGGGGGCAATGGATGCCCCGGAAGTAGCCTGGAAGAAAACCCCGGAAAATCCCATGGTGTAGGTAGAGCTGAAGACGATGCCGCAGAAGAAGGTGAACCAGACCATGGCTCCCCTGGCGCTCTTGAGGTTGGACGAGGTGTATACTCTCATGCCGAGATGGGGCAGCCCCATGGCGCCGAGGGTAAAGCAGGGGATGAGTGAGGCGTACCACTTGATGCCGTATTTCATGTCGAAGAAATCGGGCACTGCTTCGAGCATTGTCGGCACCATGTCGCTGTAGAACAGCGGTGGGAACCACCAGCCTGAACTGCCCAGCGCCTTCATGATTGCCGCCAGCGGCACGATAAAGGCAACCCCCATCAAAATCATTTGGAAGGCGGCGTTGTACGAGGTGCCGTACATACCGCCGATGGTGACATAGCCGACAATCAGGGCGCCGCCGCAGATCAGTGCCAGGGTGTAATTGATGCCGAACAGCATCTCAAACACCTTGGCAACCCCGATCATCTGCCCCAGGGCGTACATCACCATGATGAGAATCATGAAAAATACGGTAATGTATGATGTTCGCAATCCGTAGCGTTCACGCACGAAATGGGCCGGCGTAAAAGCGCCCATGCGGCGCAGCGGGGTACCGTACCAGAGGGTGATGAGCGGGATTGACAGGGCGAACTGAATCCACATGTAGACGAACGGCACCTTGAGATTGAGGATCAGGGCGGTAACCCCCATGAAGGTTGCCAGGCTCATGTAGCTCGAGGCCATCCCCAGTCCATTGGTGATGGAGCCGATTGAACGACCGGCCGTCCAGTAGTCGGTGGATGATTTGGCCATCCGTTGGGAATACCAGCCGATCAGGTAAAAAACAACAAAGGATGCACCGACAAAGATCATCCCCAGGACGGGATTTTCCAATGCCCACTGTTCATGTTCCATGTCTGTCTCCTTAGCTTGCGTTTTCAGCGGAGTTGCTGTTCAGCGCCTCGATTTCATCATCCAGGTCGTTGGTGAGTTTGGCCTGGATGCCGACAACCACCATCAGAACGAGCCAGCCGAAGATAATCGGGATGATGTACTGCGAGGGAAAACCAAAAATCACCCGGTCCTGAAGCCCGGGAAAGGCAACGAACAACAGGCCCATGTGGCCACAGACAAGTAACAGGGCGCTGAAAATCAGCGTGTAGCGTATTTCCTTCTTGTACGCACTATTCATGCTCTCCTCCTTTGACATCCGTTTTCTGGTTTCCCGTATGGCCCGAAGCGCTCTGGAGAACACCAACCGCTTCGCCAATGCTCCGGTACGGACCCCCCACCTATTGTACCAAAAACGTCAGCAGCAGCGTGACCGCCGTAAGCCGCTTGCCTGAAACGGCCGTCTTGCAACGGGCGTGCTGTTGCTGTTTTCCACCATCAGGCTGTTGCCGTTCACCGAGGTCTTGCTTCATGGCGAGCTTTACCATGCATGCAATCGGTGAATCAAAACCGAGCGCTCGGTCGGTTTTGATTCACCGTTTCGCCCCGCCTTTTCCGGTTGTGAACCGACACCGTTGAATCAGAAGCCAGCGTGCCGTTAACTGGAGAAAAGCAGTAATGAATACTACGGTGTAACGGCGGCCCCCCTTACGAAAAATCATGAGCGCTTTGAGACAATACCCGGTAAAGAGAACGATACTGAGCGAGCGCTCACTCTTTAAAACTTGGCGCATATAAATGTGCCGCAGGAAAATTGTCAACGTTTTTTATCTGTACCGTTTTAAGTGCGGGAAAATGGTGATGGCATCACAAAAAAAACCGCTCCACGGCTGACGGAATCGTTTTGACTGCTCAAGTAAGGTTTTGTTTTCCATTGCCCATTAAGGCGTGTGGTTTTGACCAGTAAGAGGACACCAGAGGTGACTGAGCACCCAGGAAGTCTGGCGGGGGTCAAGGTGATCGATCTCTCCCGTATGCTGCCGGGTCCGTTTTGTTCCATGGTGCTGGCGGATCACGGG
Source organism: Desulfofustis sp. PB-SRB1 (assembly GCA_016722945.1). GTDB lineage: Bacteria > Desulfobacterota > Desulfobulbia > Desulfobulbales > Desulfocapsaceae > PB-SRB1. Next base: position 528,235 of record JAEQMT010000010.1, read on the forward strand.
GCCGAGGTGATTGCCATAGAAGATCGCCGGTTTGCATCGGACGGACTGTTTTCTGAGAGACTGAACCGCAACAAGCGGCACATGTGTCTGAATCTGAAAATAGCCGAGGGCAAAGAGATTTTCCTTAGGCTGGTGAAAGGAAGTGATGTGCTCATCGAGGGGTTTCGCCCCGGGGTAATGAGCCGGCTGGGGCTTGACTATGAGTGTCTGAACCCACTTAATCCCGGCCTCATCTATTGTTCCATCACCGGATTCGGTCAGAGCGGACCATGTTGCAACCATGCCGGCCATGACGTCAATTACCTCGGCATGGCCGGTATTCTCGGCCTTAACGGACCGGCGGGGACGCCGCCGGTTATCCCCGGTGTTCAGATTGCCGACATCGGCGGCGGCAGTCTCCAGGCGGCAATCGGCATTCTCCTTGCCCTGCTGGCCAGAGCGCGCACCGGCAGGGGGCAGTTCATCGATATATCCATGACTGACGGGCTGCTTGGCTTTCTCAGCCTGCCCCTGCATTTCAGTGAGCAGGGAACCGGAACTGTTTCTCCGCGTCGCGGCGAAGAGTTGCTCAGTCACCGCTATGGTTGTTACAATACTTACGCAACCGCGGATGGGCGCTATGTCGCGGTGGGGGCGCTGGAAACCAGATTCTGGCGTCGTCTCTGCACGCTGCTCGGGGTGGAGGAACTTATCGAGCTGCAGTATGATGAAGCGAGGCGTCTAGAGGTGATCGACGCCATGCGCGCCCTGTTCAGCTCAAAAACCGTTGCCGAACTGGGGCCGGTGCTGCGCGATGAAAACAGTTGCTGCTGCCTGGTGGAATCTCTCGAAGATGTCCTGCAAAACGACCATTTCCGCTACCGGGAGATGATTTCGTCCTACCTCGATGAGACGGCGCGAAGACGCACCATAATCGGCGTACCGATTAAACTCAGTGACACTCCCGGGTCGGCTGAGCGGAGAAAACCCGATCCATTTGGCGGTAGCACCCACGACATTTTGCGGGAAATGGGCTATGATGAGAACGAGATCATAGCGCTTGAAAGGCGCCGAGTTATCTGACATTCAGGCGGTAAACTCAGACGAAGCAGTCGTCAAAAAGAATACGGAGACGGGCAATGCAAGGCGATTATGAAGAATTTTTCAAGGTGTTCGCCCAGGTCAGCAAGGCAATTCACTCAGGCCAGAACACCACGGAAATTCTCGAACATATCGTAGAAAATATTAAGGCGATTTTCGGGGCACGCGGGTGTATCTACTGGATCATCGATATGGAGCGGGCGACCATCGAGGCGCAGGTGTCATCCGGCTTTTATTACCATAACCTGTCAATGGTCAATTTTTCGGAGCTGACCACAATTTTTAAGACGGAACCGGGCCGGCGCACCTTTATCGAGGATGCCACCTCGGACCGACGTATTCCGGTGCGCGACAGCATCGGCAAACGCCGTGTCGGCTCGATCTACGGCATGTATTTCGACATCATCGGCTCACTTGGCGGCATTCTTGCCGTCTATTTCTACGATCAGCGGAAGTTGAGCGATAAGGAACAAGATATCGTCAATGCCCTGGGTGAGCAGGGCGCCATTGCCCTGCAAAAGTCGCTCAGCTATGACGAGAAAATGCTCCAGAACCTGCACCAGATGGTGGAGGGGTTTGCCCTTGCCCTGGAGGCAAAGGACGAGAACACCCACGGCCACTCGGTGCGGGTGGCCCGCTTTGCCCGGGCCGTGGCCGTTGAGTTCGGCCTGTCCGCCGCGGAGGCTGCTACCATTCATCATGGCGGTCTGCTGCACGATATCGGCAAGATCGGCATGAATGACGATATTCTCAAACGACTGGGCATTTTAAGCAGACGTGAGATGGATGTGGTCAAGCAGCATCCGGTCATCGGCGTCCGTATCATCGAGCCCCTGCATTTTCTCAAAGACGTATCGCCACTGATTCGTCATCATCACGAGCGGTTTGACGGCAGCGGTTATCCCGATGGGCTGAAAGAGGACCGTATTCCACTGGGCGCCAGGATCCTGACCGTCTGCGATGCCTTTGAAACCATGCTGGCGGGGCGCAAACATTTTGCCCGGATGTCGTTGGAAGACGCCGTCGTAAATCTGCGGGAAGGAGCCGGGCGTCAGTTTGATCCCGCCCTGGTGGACGCGCTCTTCTCGGCAATCAGGAAAAATCCTGAAACATTTGATCTGGAGGCCGATGATCGCGGTCTTGCCTGTCTGGCAAACCATCAGAAGCGGCTGCAACAGGGCCCCGCCGTCCGCGGCCAGCTCTTCATCTGAGCAGGACCATGAGTGAGACGATCAGCCGGCGGCAGTGGTTCACCTTCGTGCTCGGCATCATCCTGCCCACCGTGCTGGCCGTTTCAGTCTTCGTTCTGGCCGCCTATATCATCATTCTCCCCGCCTTTGAAAAAAGCTTCATCGACGGCAAACGCGACATGATCCGCGAGTTGACCACGGTAAGCTGGTCTATTCTCGTCTTGTACGAACAGCAGGAGCGAGACGGGCTGCTCAGCCGGCAGGAAGCCCAGAGCAAAGCGATTGAAGAAATTGAGCACCTGCGCTACGGCGAAGACCTGCTGGACTATTTCTGGATCAGCGACCTGCATCCTCGCCTGGTCATGCATCCTTATTCCAAGGAGCTGATCGGCACCGATCTCAGCGATTTTGAGGATGCCGGCGGCAAGCGCTTGTTCATGGAGATCAACCGGGCGGTGGCCCAAGAAGACAGCGCCTTTATCGACTATATCTGGAACAAGAAATACGATACCCCGCGGGATGTGCCAAAGCTTTCCTATGTGAAACGGTTCGAGCCGTGGGGCTGGGTGGTGGGTACCGGCATTTTCCTCGATGACATTCAGACGAAAATCGACGAAATCAGCTCCCGCCTGCTTCGCCTGAGCCTGATTGCCGCCTCTTTTTCAGCCCTGCTGCTGACCGCGGTGGTGCTGCGCAGCCTGGCTACGGAGCGGCGGCGGCGCCGGGCGGAGATTGATCTGCAACAGTCACGAATCAAATACAAGACCCTGGTGGAGACGGCGGTTGATCCGATCATGATGCTGCATAACGGCACCTGCATCTACGCCAATAAGGGGATGGAAACCCTGCTGGGCTATTCGGTTCTGGAGCTCGAAAATATCAACCCAACGGAGCTTTTCGATCCCGATTCCGCCGATGGCTCCGGCCGAAATCTATTGGCAAAGGCCCTGCACGGATACATCCCCGCCGGCCAACATGAGGTGGTGCTGCGCACCAAACAGGGCGAATCGGTACCGACCCTGTTGAGCCTGAGCAGAAAGGATCTGGGTACCCAGAAGGTGATTGTCCTGGCTGCCAAAGATGTGAGCGATACGAAATTGATCGAGGCGCAGTTGGATGCCAGCAGGGAGCGTTACCGGGTCTTGACCGAGCATCTCGACATTGGGGTATTTCGCACCACGTCCACGGCCGGTTTTACTATTCTCGAGGCCAATCCGGTTGTTGCCGCCCTGTTCAATTACGCCGACCCAGCCTCTCTGATCGGGGTTGATCTTCTCGATCTCATCGAAGATGACCTGACCGACGGCGGGATCGCCGAAGTAATCGAAGCGGATGGGGTCGTCAAGGAGCGAGGGTGCCGGGTAAAGAGCACCGGCTCTGAGCCGCGAACCGTGTCGCTGTCGCTGGTGCTGGCCACGGATGAACGGGGCAGGGGGCTGCACTGCGATTGTCTGGCCGAAGATATCAGCCGTCAGCAGCGCAACGCCGATGCCCGGGAGAGGCTGATCGTTGAACTGCAGACATCGCTGCTCTTTATGAATCAACCGGTGGGAGGCGCCGTCACCACCTCGTTTATCACCTGCACCCCGGATACAACGGTGCAGGATGCCGCCCGGAAGATGACCGAGAATGGCAGCCGTTTCATCCTGGTGGGCGATGAACAAGGCCGGGAAACGGGCATCCTCACCGATTCTTTATTGCGGCGCCATGTGGTTGCCCTGGATCTTCCCGTCGATACGCCGGTGGCAACGCTGATGAGCTCCCCCCTGCTTACTATCAGTGCGGATTCGCCGGTTTTTGAGGCACTGGCATTGCTGCACGAATGCAGCGTCGACCAGATCGCGGTGGTTGACGACAATGGCCGGATTAGCGGGGTGATCGGCAGTGATGACCTGTTGGCCATGTACCGCTATGGCGCTCCCGTTATCATCGAGCAGATCGGCAGGGCCGTAACGGTTGAGGAAATTGGTGCCAGTCAGGCAAGAATTCCCCGGATCATCAAGGCGCTGACCGACAGCGGCGCCCATGCGGTCAATATCAACCGGGTGATCACCGCCATCTCAGACAGCGTTCTGGAGCGGCTGATGGCCCTTGCCCTGGCGGAACTCGGCCCACCCCCCTGTTCGTTTGCCTTTGTCAGCCTGGGCAGTGAAGGCAGAAGCGAGCAGACCCTGGTCACCGATCAGGACAACGCCATTATCTATGAGAATGTGGCGGCGGATAGCGATGCCGCGGTACACGACTATTTTCTTGGTTTGGGGAAAACGGTCTGCACCTGGCTCGACCAGGTGGGCTACGCCTTTTGTAAGGGCGAGGTGATGGCCATGAATCCCCGCTGGTGCCGGCCCCTGGCAACCTGGCAGGACTATTTCTCCCAGTGGATCAGCGAATCGAGACCGGAAAATCTGATGGAGGTCAGTATCTTTTTCGACCTCAGGTGCATGTATGGCGACAGGGCTTTGACCGAGAGTCTGCGCACCCATATTCTGGCACGCACCGAGAAGCAGAAGGCCTTTCTCTACCAGATGGCGCAAAACACCTTGCTGTTCAAGGTGCCCATCGATTTCTTCGGAAAAGTCGCGGTTGAGTCAGGCGGCGACCACCCGCATACCTTCAATATCAAGCACGTGATGGCCCAGGTCGTCGGTTTTGCCCGTATCTATGCGATATACGGCGCCCTCACCAGCACCAATACCCTGCACCGTCTCGATCAGCTGCACCACCGCAAGCTCATCAAGAAAGAGGTGTACGAGGAGGTGGTGGAGGCCTACAATTTTCTTATGCAGCTGCGCTTGCAGCACCAGGTGAGACGCATTGACGCCGGTGAACCGCCGGATAACCATGTAGATGTCCGGGCCCTGAGTCAGATGGAAAAAGAGATGCTGGAAAAGGTGCTGGGCCAGATCAATCAGCTCAGAAAACGGATCAGCCTCATCGGCCATAACGAGATTTATTTTTAACTCATACCCGTTGTTGCGCCGTCCATTATTTACATATTTCTGCGATATTGACCGCCCACTTCATAGAGGGCGATGGTGATCTGGCCGAGGCTGCAGCAACGTACCGTATTTATCAGTTCGGCAAAGATATTGCCACCCTCAAGGGCCACTTCCTTGAGACGGGCGAGGGCCGCCGGCGCCTCATCCTGGTGACGTTTCTTGAAATCGTCCAGGCGGCGGAGCTGATCCTGTTTGATCTCGTCGGAAGCACGCACCAGTTCCAGGGTGGCGGCCTCCTCATCGACGTCGGTATCGGGGTTGCGAAAGGTGTTGACCCCGATGATCGGATATTCGCCGGAGTGTTTCAATTCCTCATAATACATCGATTCTTCCTGAATTTTGCTGCGCTGGTAGCCGGTCTCCATGGCGCCCAGAACGCCGCCGCGCTCGGTGATCCGATCAAACTCTGATAAGACCGCCTCTTCCACCAGATCGGTGAGCTCCTCGAGGATGAAACTGCCCTGGTTCGGGTTTTCGTTCTTGGCCAGCCCCCATTCCCGATTAATGATCATCTGGATGGCAAGGGCGCGGCGCACCGACTCCTGGCTGGGCGTCGTGATGGCCTCGTCATAGGCGTTGGTGTGCAGGCTGTTGCAATTGTCGTAGATGGCGCACAGCGCCTGCAGGGTGGTGCGGATATCGTTGAACTGAATTTCCCGGCTATGCAGTGATCTGCCCGAGGTCTGGATGTGGTACTTGAGGCGCTGGGAACCGGATTCGGCGCCGTATTTCTCCTTCATCGCCACCGCCCAGATGCGCCGTGCCACCCGTCCGATCACGGTGTATTCCGGATCCATCCCGTTGGAAAAGAAAAACGAGAGGTTCGGGGCGATCTGGTCGATATCCATCCCGCGGGCGAGATAATATTCGACATAGGTGAAGCCGTTGGACAGGGTCAGGGCCAGCTGGGTGATCGGGTTGGCGCCGGCTTCGGCGATATGGTAGCCCGAGACCGAGACCGAATAGAAGTTGCGAACCTTGTTGTCGATGAAAAATTCCTGGATGTCACCCATCATCTTGAGGGCGAATTCGATGGAGAAGATACAGGTATTCTGGCCCTGATCCTCTTTTAAGATATCGGCCTGCACGGTGCCCCGCACCTGGCTGAGCACTTCGGCGCGGATCACTTCGCGCTCACCCTGATCGGGTTCCCGGTTGTTGCTTTCACGAAACAGATCGATCTGTTGGTCGATTGCGGTGTTCATGAACTGGGCCAGGATGATCGGCGCCGGCCCGTTGATGGTCATGGAGACCGAGGTGGTGGGGGCGATCAGGTCAAACCCGTGGTAGAGCAGCTTGAGATCGTCCAGGGTGCAGATACTCACTCCGGAGGTGCCGATTTTTCCGTAAATATCGGGCCGCTCAGCAGGGTCCCAGCCGTAGAGGGTAACGGAATCAAAGGCGGTGGACAGCCGTTTCGCCTCCGAGTCGGCGGACAGCAGCTTGAATCTTCGGTTGGTCTCGTTGGGGCCGCCCTCACCGGCAAACATCCTGGTGGGATCCTCGGCCGTACGTTTGAGCGGAAATACCCCGCCGGTATAAGGAAAATAGCCGGGCAGGTGCTCTTTTCTGAGCCAGCTGAAGATGTCACCCGGTTCGGAAAATTTCGGCAGGGCGATCTTGGGAATCCGCGAGTGGCACAGCGAGGTGGTGAACAGCGGTACCCGCACCTCGCGACCCCGAACCTGGTAGACCAGTTCATCGCCGCTGTAGGCCTCTTGAATCTCTTTCCACTCTTCAAGCGTCGCCAGGCTGTCAGCGTCGATGGTGCGCTCGAGCCGGGTGCAGGTTTCGGCCAGAGCATCGATGAGGGATTCCTGCCCTTTTGGCGATCCGGCGGCAAGCAATTCACCGCTACGGCGCAGGTGATTAACGTCGCGGATGGTTGCGGCCTGTTGAGCGGTTCGGGCGTGATAAGAACGAACCGCATCACCAATCTCGGCCAGATACCTGATCCGTTCCGGCGGGATGACGATGGTCTTGGATGATGAAATCTTTGCCGGCGGCAACTGCAAAGTAGGTGTCAGGGAGACCGCACATTTCTCGTTCAGTTGACGGATCAGTCCGTGGAAGAGTGCGGTCACCCCGTCGTCGTTGAATTTGGAGGCAATGGTACCGTACACCTCGAATTCTTCGGCCGCCGTCTCCCAGGCCTTGCGGTTGCGCTTAACCTGCTTGCGAATGTCGCGGATGGCGTCTTCGCTGCCTTTTTTCTCGAATTTGTTGACCACGATGATATCGGCGTAGTCGAGCATGTCTATTTTTTCCAGCTGGGAGGGCGCTCCGAAATCGCTGGTCATAACATAGAGCGAAACATCCGCCAGATCGGTAATCTTCGAGTCACCCTGGCCGATACCCGCGGTTTCCGCGATGATGAGGTCGAACCCGGCGCCCTTTGCCACCATGATCGCCTCGGCCAGCGCCTCGGAAACCTCGAAGGCGGAATCCCGGGTGGCCATGCTGCGCATGTAGACCCGCTCCGAGTTGGTGATGGCGTTCATTCTGATCCGGTCGCCCAAAAGCGCCCCGCCGGTCTTGCGGCGGGAAGGGTCGCAGCAGATGACCGCGATATTCATATCCTTGAAATCGTGCAGAAAGCGCACGATAATCTCATCGGTCAACGATGATTTCCCGGCTCCGCCGGTTCCGGTTATGCCCACCACCGGCGGGTTGTGCCGGCGGGCAGCGGGCTCGATCAGCTCAAGCAGTCGGCGAAGTTCGGCCTGATCCGATTGCTTCGCCTGCTGAACCGCGGTGATAAAGGCGGCGAGGCTGTTGCGGTTGGCATGGTGCAGGACGGATATGTCAAGGTCATGGTGGCTCAGGGTAGGAAAATCCATGCATTCGATCATGTGATTGATCATGCCCTGCAACCCCATGGCGGCCCCGTCTTCGGGGGAGTAAATCTTGGTGACCCCGTAGGCCTCAAGTTCCTTGATTTCATCCGCCACGATGACCCCCCCGCCGCCGCCGAACACCCTGATATGCGCCGCGCCCCGCTGCCTGAGTAGATCCACCATATATTTAAACGACTCCATATGGCCGCCCTGATAACTGGACATGGCAATGCCCTGGGCGTCTTCCTCGATGGCCGCATTGACGAGTTCCTGGACGGAGCGGTTATGGGCCAGATGGATCACCTCGACGCCTGAATCCTGGAGGATACGGCGCATGATGTTGGTGGAAGCGTCATGGCCGTCGAACAGTGAAGTGGCGGTGATGACGCGGACGTTGTGGGTGGGCTTATAGATGCTGATGGGTGCGTTCATGCCGGTTCCTCGTGGGTCAGCAGATGTGGTGTGCGCCGCTGTCTGAAAAGGGGCTCAGACGGTGGCGCCGACCAAAAAGTTCATGATAAATTTGGTCTGCCGTTCAATGTATTGCTCGATGGTAAACTGTTTGGCGAAATACCAGCGCCTGAAGGCCCAGGTGTGACCGAGCACCGATATATTGTGACCGATAAGATCGATGGTATCGTCATCGACCTCGGCCAAGGCGCCCCGCCTTCGCAACTCGACCATCGCCTGGATAAAGACATCGGTAATCCGCAGTTCGGCTTCAAGCACTTTTTTCTGCCACTTGCGGGGCAGGAAATGGGTGACCTGGTACATCAAGAGGATATGATCGCTCATCCGGTCGCAGACCAGAAAATACTTCCTGATCACCTCGGCCAGCGCCACCTTGCCGGCAAGGGGCCGGTCCATGGCCTCCCTGACCGCCTGTTCGACCTCGCCGTGAATAGCGATACAAACCAGGTAGAGCACATCATCTTTGGTGGAGATGTACTCATACATCGAGCCGATGGAAAGGCCGGTGGCTTTGGCCAGGGCGCGGGTGGTGGTCTTGTGGTAGCCGTGCTCGATAAAGAGCGGCACCGCCGCATCGACGATCTGGCGGCGCCGCTCCTGAACCAGCTCCCGGTTTTTGATCTGGGTGGCGACCTCTTTGGTGTCGGTCAAATCCATAACAATGTCTGGTGGTGCAATCAGCGCAGCAGCGAGGTACCGATGACGAGCCGCTGGATTTCGCTGGTTCCCTCGTAGATTTCCGTTATCTTGGCATCGCGCATCATTCGTTCCACCGGGTATTCGCGGGTATAGCCGTAACCACCCAGCAGCTGAACCGCCTGGGTGGTTACCCGCATGGCGGTCTCGCTGGCAAAGAGCTTGCCCATGGCCGAGGCCTGCGAATAGCGCGCCCCGCTGCTGGCCAGATACGCCGCCCGGTAGAGCAACAGCCGTGCCGCATCGATCTGGGTGGCCATATCGGCAAGCTGAAACTGCACCCCCTGAAAAGAGCCAATGGCGGTTTCAAACTGCTTGCGCTCCTTGGCGTACTCAAGAGCCACATCAAAGGCCCCCTGAGCAATGCCCAAAGCCTGCGCGCCGATGCCGATTCTGCCGCCGTCCAGGGTCTTCATGGCGACCTTGAAACCGGCCCCTTCCTCGCCAAGCAGATTATCGGCCGGGATTCGGCACCCATCGAAGACCAGCTCCATGGTGGGTGAGGAGCGGATTCCCATTTTCCGCTCCTTTTTGCCGAAGCCAAATCCCTCGGTGCCCTTTTCAACGATAAAGGCGCTGATGCCGTGATGCTTTTGCGCGTCTTTATCGGTGCGGGCCAGGACGATGTAGGTCTCGGCATCGCCGCCGTTGGTGATGAAGATCTTGGTGCCGTTCAGCACCCACTGGCCGTTGTCCTTCACCGCGGTCATCTTGGTTCCGCCTGCATCGGAGCCGGCGGCCGGCTCGGTGAGGCCGAAGGCGCCCATCTTTTCACCGGCGGCCAGGGGGCTGAGAAACTTCTCTTTCTGGGCCTCGCTGCCAAACAGGTAGATGGGATTGGCGCCCAGAGATATATGGGCTGAAAGCGTCACCCCAGTGGAGGCGCAGACCCGGGACAGCTCCTCTACCGCGATGGCATAGGAAAGATAGTCGGCCCCGGCCCCGCCGTACTGCTCCGGGAAAATAATGCCGGTGAGTCCCAGCTCGGCCAGGGAATCAAACATCAGCCCCCGGTCAAAACGTTCCTGCTCGTCACGCTCGGCTGCCGATGGGGCAATCTCCGCCTCGGCGAATTCACGCACCGTCTCTCGGATCAGACTCTGTTCTTCGCTCAGTTCAAAGTTCATGAGTAGTGCTCTTTTGCTGGTTATTGCTTGTTTTTGGAGCTCAGCTCAGGGAAATCCCAGTAGTAGAATTCCTCGCCAAGCGCCCCGGTCTGAGTTTCCTGACGCTCCACCTCGCGCTTGCGTAGTTCAACCCGACGGATTTTGCCGCTGAGGGTCTTCGGCAGCTCGGTGACGAATTCGATAATGCGGGGGATCTTGAATTTGGCCAGGATGTCAATGGAGGTTTGAAACAGCGACAGGGCCAGTTCCCGCGACGGCGTGTTGCCCGCCTTGAGGATGACATAGGCCTTGACGAGCTGGTGCCGTTTCTCGTCGGGCACGCCGACCACCGCGGTCTCGGCCACGGCCGGATGCTCCATGAGGGCGCTCTCTACCTCGAAGGGACCGACCCGGTAATCAGAAGATTTAATCACATCGTCGCTGCGGCCCACGAACCACCAGTAGCCGTCCTCATCGATGGAGGCGCGATCACCCGTGTAGTAATAGTTGTCGATGAAGACGCCGGCCATTTTCTCGGGGTTGCCGATATATTCGGTAAACAGGCCGATGGAGCGCCACCGATCCAGCCTGACCACGATGAAGCCCGGCTCGTTCGGCTCACTCACCTCCTTACCGCTGTCATCCACCAGGGTGACGTCGTACATGAAAGAGGGATAGCCAAATGACCCTTTCTTCATTCGTCCTTTCATCCAGGGGCCGTTGCCGATCATGGCGGTGGACTCGGTCTGCCCGTAGAAATCCCTGATCTCGGTGCCGGTCAGTTTGTGCCATTGGGTGATGATCTCGGGATTGAGCGGTTCACCGGCCCCGATGGACTCACGCAGGTTGGAAAAGTCCAGATCGGAGGTGTCGATGTTGATAAATACCCGCCAGGCGGTGGGCGGGGCGCAGAATATATTCACCTTGTGATTGGCGAGACATTCCATGTAAGCCCGGCCGTCAAGGGCGCTGAAGTTGAACGCGGTGGCGGTTGCCCCGATGTTGAGCGGAACGAAAAACGAGCTCCAGGCCCACTTTGCCCAGCCGGGCGCACTCAGGTTGTGGTGCACGTCGGTGGGGCGGGTGCCCGCCATCACCGTTGTGGAGAGATGCCCCACGGGATATGAAACGGCGGTGTGACCCACCCGCTTGGGCAGGCCGGTGGTGCCGGAGGTGAAAAAGCAGAAGAGCAGATCGTCCGCACGGGTTTTGGCGGCCTCTGCCTCGGCTGATTCCTGCTCGAGCTCAGCAAAGCTTTTCCAGCCCGGCTTTTCGCCCAGGACAATCTTAATCTTGGCCCGTGACCCGGTGGAGGTGAGCGCTTCATCGATCATGTCGGTAAACATCTCAGAGGCGATGATCACGTCGGGCTGATAGGCCTGGAAGCGAAACTCCATCTCCCGCAGGGTCATGGTGGTGGCGGTGGGAACATTGATGATGCCGCCCTTGATACAGGCATAGCTGGCGAACCAGGTCTCCGGGACGATGGGCACCATCATGTAGAGGTTGTCTCCCTTATCCACCCCGGCGCCGCGCAGGATGTTGAGAACCCGGTTGCCGTTGGCGGCAAATTCGGCGTAGGAAAATGTGCGTTCTTCCCTGGTATGGATATCGGTCCAGAGCAGGGCCGTCTTATCCGGATGGTTCTGCACGTGCATACCATCGAACACCTCCTCCGCCCAGTTGAAATATTCGGGTAGTTCCATGGTGTTGAGCTTCTCGAAAAACGACTTGGCGGCCTCCTCCTTCTGCTTGTTGTCGTCCATCTGGTTGAGTTCCATTACCGCTTCATACAGGTTCCGCATTGTCATGTCGCCTCCTCCCCCACTCGGTTTTTAACTGAAATTTCAGTGCACTACTGGGTGCCCGTCGACCGTCCCCCTCGTCCAATTTTCGACGTACGGCCATGGAGTTGCCAAGTCTACTGAGCGCTCGGTCGGTTCCATCCGACATAGAATAATAAATGCTGATCTTTGTCAAAGGATTTTTTACCGCGCGGTGGTGGGGGGTGAGCAGAGCAGAGCTCTGCAAGCAGATTGTCTTATGATAAATAGCGGCATGGAATTGCACCACGTAAATTAATTGGTTTGCGCTTAAGCGTGCCCCTGATTGGTATAGTTGAGGGTTAGAATGAATAAAACACGCAATTTCAAGATTTTTGCGACTTCATCAAGAATTTAGCGTATCGTCTGGATCAGGCTGGCCCGTTTTCGGGAAGGTGCTTGCCTGCTTTGGCTGGTGGCGCTATTGAAATTGTTTGACATCATATTGTAATCGGGTAAATAGAGAGCATGAGCCGACCGAGCGCTTGGTCGGTTTTGGGCGGTGGCGTCCAGTTGGGCTTCCCAATATACATAACTGGGCGGATATAGATGGCAATGAAAACGGTGCCGGCCGGCTGCCGAGAATAAGGGTGGCGGTGGCCGGTGGTTCTCAGATGAGGGGGGATATTGTGAAACAAGCAGTAATTGTCAGTGCGGTGCGGACACCGCTGGGTAGTTTTGGTGGTTCACTTGCCAAGGTCGGCGCCACCGAACTGGGCGGCCATGTTATCAGTGAGGCCATTGCTCGTGCCGGTATCGAAACGGTGGTGGTGGACGAGTGTATCATGGGCCAAGTTCTGCCCTGCGGCTACGGCCAGAATCCGGCAAAGCAGGCGGCTATCAAGGCCGGTCTGCCGGCCGAGGTGGAGGCCATTACCGTGAACAAGGTCTGCGGTTCATCGCTCAAAGCGGTGATGCTGGCGGCCCAGGCGATTCAGTGCGGCGATGCCGAGGTGGTGGTGGCCGGCGGCATGGAAAACATGTCGATGGCGCCCTATTACCTGGATAAGGCACGCTGGGGGCACCGCATGGGGCCGGGGAAAATCGAGGATCACATGGTGCATGATGGGCTCTGGGACGTGGTCAATGATTTTCACATGGGCATGTCTAATGAGATTATTAGTCAGCATTGGCAGGTGAGCCGTGAGGAGCAAGACCAATTTGCTGCGCAATCATATGGGCGCGCCCTTGATGCCATTGCCGATGAACGTTTTGCCGGCCAAATTGCACCGGTGCCGGTGGTGCGCCGCAAGGGGGCGGAGCCGGATCTGTTCGCGGTAGACGAATGTCCCGTTGACACCAGTTATGAAACCCTTGCCGCCATGCGCCCGGCATTTACCAAAGACGGGGTGGGAACGGCGGGTAATGCCTCGATTATCAGCGATGGGGCGGCGGCGGTGGTGCTCATGAGCGAAGAGCGGGCGGCGCAGCTGGGCTGCTCGGTGATGGGTGCGGTGGGTGCCCAAGCCTCGCACGGCATCAAGCTGGAGCATGTTCTGGTGGCGCCGATTCTGGCCATTCCCAAGGTTCTGAAAAAAGAGGGTATCATCCTGGCCGATATCGATCTGTTTGAAATTAATGAGGCGTTCAGCGGCTCTTCGGTTGCCATCAACAAGGTGCTTGAACTGGATCCTGAAAAGGTGAACGTAAACGGTGGCAGTGTCGCTTTGGGCCATCCGATCGGTGCCAGCGGCGCCCGGGTTCTTACCACCCTGCTCTACGAGATGGAGCGGCGCCAGCTCAAACGGGGCCTTGCCTCACTCTGTCTGGGTGGCGGCGAAGCGGTGGCACTGGTGGTACATCGATAAAGCGGCGGCATCCTGCCGTCCATGGAGGAAGATATGGAGATAAAGACCTTTGGCGTGGTCGGCGCCGGCCAGATGGGCAACGGCATTGCCCAGGTGGCGGCGGCCAGCGGGCTCATGGTGATCATGAGCGATATCAGTGCGGATCTTCTAAACGCTGGTCTGGCAACGATTGAAAAGAACCTGGGCCGCGGCGTAAAGAAGGGGACCATAAGCGAGGAGACAGGTAAGTCGATTGTAGCACGGATCAGGACCACCACAACCCTTGCCGATATGGCTGAGGCGGACTATGTGGTGGAGGCGGCGGTGGAAAAGCAGGAGTTGAAGTTTGCGATTTTCCAAGAACTTGACCAGGCCTGCCCGCCACCGGTGATCCTGGCCACCAATACCTCTTCCATTCCCATCGGCAGGATCGGCGCGCAGACCAGCCGGCCGGACAAGGTAATCGGCATGCACTTCATGAATCCGGTGCCGGTGATGAAACTGGTGGAGATCATCCGGGGGTTGGCCACCTCGCGGGAGACCTTCGACATCACCTGGAAGCTTACTATAGAGTTCGGCAAGACCCCGGCCGAGGCCAACGATTATCCGGGATTTATCGCCAATCGCATCCTCATGCCGATGATCAATGAGGCGGTGTTTGCCCTCTACCATGGGGTCGGCACCAAAGAGGATATCGACACGGTGATGAAACTGGGCATGAATCACCCCATGGGGCCGCTGGCGCTGGCTGATCTGATCGGGCTCGACACCTGTCTGGCGATTATGGAGACCCTGCATGACGGCTTCAAAGATTCCAAATACCGGCCCTGCCCGCTGCTGCGCAAATATGTGGAAACCGGCTGGCTGGGACGAAAGAGCGGTCGTGGATTTTACAAATATTCATGAACCGGCGAATATAACCCATGGCCGAAGACCACCAGATAGCGCTTCTGACCCCCGGCGCCGAGATTGAGGCCCGCATTGAGGGACTCCGCCGTGTGCTTGTGGAACAAGAACTCGATGCGGCGCTTATCGTCCAGAAGACGGATCTGTTTTACTTCGGGGCAACCTCGCAGCTGGGCTGGCTCTATCTGCCCCGCGAGGGGGATCCGCTGCTGCTGGTCTTCAAAAGTGTGGAGCGGGCCCGGGCCGAATCGCCGCTGGCTCAAGTTCATCCACTCTCCAGTGTGAAGCAGATACCGGCGGTGGTAGCCGATTTCGGCTATCCGGCACCGCGTTCCCTGGGTCTGGAACTCGATGTGTTGCCCACCAATCTCTATTTTCAGTACCAAGATATCTTCAGTGGGGTCGCCATCAGCGATATCTCGCTTTTTATCCGCCTGCTGCGGGCGGTTAAATCGGATTATGAATGCGATTTGATCGGTGCCGCCGCCACCCTGGCCGACCAGGTTGCGGCCAGAGTACCGCAACTGCTGGAGGAAGGAAAAACCGAGGTGGGTCTGGCCGGTGAGCTGGAGGGGTACGCACGCGGCCTGGGCCACCAGGGAATCGTCAGGATGCGGCTCTGGAACAACGAGTTGTTTTACGGTCACCTGATGTTTGGCGATGCGGCGGCGGTGCCCAGTTATCTTGCCTCACCCACCGGTGGCCGGGGGGTGAGCGGGGCCATCGGCCAGGGCGCCGGTTTTCGTGAGCTTCGCCGCAACGAACCGGTTCTGGTGGACTATGTCTTTGCCCGCAACGGGTATCTGGCCGATCATGCCAGGATTTTCTGTCTCGGCAGGCTACCCGATGATCTCTGCCGGACCCACGATGCGATGCTCGATCTGCAGGAAACAGCCGCCAGGGCGGCAAAACCGGGGGTGGGCTCCGGCGAAATCTATGAACTCATGCTTAGCCGGGCGGAGACGGCGGGGTATGCCGACTATTTTATGGGCGCCGGTGAGCGGCGAATCCGCTTTACCGGTCACGGCGTCGGCCTGGAGCTGGACGAGTTTCCCTTTATCGCCAAGGGCCAGAAACTTGCCCTGCGGGAAAACATGGTGATTGCCATGGAACCGAAGGTGATCATCCCGGGCACCGGGGTGGTGGGAATCGAAAACACCTTCAAGGTCACAAGAGACGGCCTGATCCCGTTTACCACCTTTGAGAATGGCATCGTTGCGGTTTAACTGAAAGCCGGCATATTCCAATACGGAGGAAGCAGATGAGGTTACAAAAGACCAGTGCCGCCCATAGCGCCGAGCTGGATCATCGTGATACCGCCGCTCATATTATCGAGCTTTTTCATCGTATCATGGTGCATCATGCCCTCTGGTTCGCCGAGGTCAAGCATCAGATGGGTACCGAGCGGGCCCTTGATATCCTCCATGAAGCATTTACCACCAGTTTCTCCATCCAGATGAAACATCTGGGTGGGCTGTTCGGATTTGAAATGGATGATGGCGTTCCTGCCCCGCTGCTGGACATGGAGCCCGAGCTGCTGGCACAAGTGCGTGACCGGCTGGCCAAGAACTGGCTGGTTAATGACGGGGTCTGGTTTCAGGCCATCGAACAGCGGGAGGGGATGAGTGAGGCGAAGCGGTGCAACGACTCCTGCTGGGCGCAGTTCAGCCCCTATGAGGCGTTTGCCATCAAACGCCAACTGGGCCTGGCCGAACAGGCAGGTCTGGCCGGGCTGAAGCAGGCCTTGGGATTCAGGGTGTATGCCACCATCAACATCCAGTCCATCGTCGATGAGAGTGATACCAGCTTCATCTTCAGGATGGATGAATGCCGGGTGCAGCAGGCCCGGCAGCGTCGCGGCCTGCCCGATTACCCCTGCAAGTCGGCTGGGCTCGTTGAATATAGCTACTTTGCCCGGGCAATCGATGCTCGAATCAAGACCGAGTGTATCGGTTGTCCGCCCGATGAACATCCGCCCGAATGGTTCTGCGCCTGGAGATTTACCCTGGAGCCTTAATGTGGAGCACACCTAACTGAGCCGGGAGAACATGCCCATGAACAGCGTGATAACAGAGAAAAAAGATCGGGCCGCGATCGTCACAATCAATCGTCCCAAGGCCCTCAACGCCTTGAACCGAGACACCCTGGAAGAACTGCTGGCCTGTTTTACAGCCCTTGAGGAAGACCGTGAAATCGCCGCGATTATCATTACCGGGGCCGGTGACAAGGCATTTGTGGCGGGTGCGGATATTTCCGCCATGCAGGATATGGACACCTTGGCAGGCCGCGAGTTCGGTCAGCTTGGCCAGCGGGTGATGAACTCCGTTGAAACCTTTTCCCGGCCGGTGATCGGTGCGATTAACGGCTTTGCCCTGGGTGGTGGCTGTGAGCTTGCCCTTGCCTGTGATTTCAGGATTGCCAGCGATTCAGCCCGCTTCGGCCAGCCTGAGGTTAACCTCGGCGTTATTCCCGGGTTTGGCGGCAGTCAGCGTCTACCTCGGCTGGTGGGAACCGGCCATGCCATGGAATTGCTCGTCACCGGTGAGATTATCGATGCCGAGCAGGCCTGTCGCATCGGCCTGGTGAACCGGGTGGTGTCCGCGGCGCAGCTTATGGATGAATGTCTACAGGTTGTGGAGAAAATCAGCCGCAAGGGCCCGCTTGCGGTCAGGCTGTGCAAAGAGGCGGTGCGTGGTGGCATGCAGATGGATATTGACCGCGCCTGCCGCTACGAGAGCGAGCTTTTCGGCATCTGTTTTGCCAGTGCCGACCAGAAAGAGGGGATGCGGGCGTTTCTTGAGAAGCGGCCGGCAAACTTTTAGAAATTTAAGAATACACAAATTGTCATGAACTTCGAGCTGAGTGAAGAACAGAAGCTGATTCAGGATACCGCCCGGGAATTTGCCAAGGCCGAATTGGAACCGGTAGCCGCCGAGTTGGATCAGGGGCACAATCAGCAGAGCTTTTTTGAAAATCTTACAAAGCTGGCTGAACTTGGCTTCATGGGGCTTAACATCGAGGATAGCTACGGCGGCTCCGAGGCCGGGGTGGTGGCCTTCAGCCTCGCCATTACCGAGATTGCCAGGGCCTGCGCCTCCACCGCGGTTACCGTGTCGGTCAACAATATGGTGAGTGAGGTTATCCAGTCGCTGGGCAGCGTGGCACAGAAAGAGCATTACATCACCAGGCTCTGCTCCGGTGAGTATCTGGCCGGCGCCTTTGCCCTTACCGAATCGGGGGCCGGTTCTGATCCGGCGGCAATGAGCACCAGCGCGGTGCGCGACGGGGATCATTGGGTGCTCAACGGTGCCAAGATTTTTATCACCTCAGCACCCTATGCCGGAGTATTCGTGGTCTGGGCCATAACCGATCCCACCGCCGCCAAGGGCAAGGGGATCAGTGTCTTTCTCGTGGAACCCGGGACACCGGGCCTGAAAATCGGCAAGACCGAGAAGAAAATGGGACAGCACGCATCCGCAACCAACGAACTGCATTTTCAGGATTGCAGAATCCCCGGGGATGCTCTGATGGGGACATTGAACGACGGTTTTCGGGTGGCGGTGGCGGAGTTAGCCGGCGGTCGTATCGGTATTGGTTCGCTGGCGCTTGGTATCGGGCTTGCGGCCATGGATGCGGCCACCGGGTATGCCCTGGAGCGGGTCCAGTTCGGCAAGAAGATCTCCGAGTTCCAGGCAATCCAGTGGAAGATAGCCGACCGCTATACCGAGCTTGAGGCGGCGAGGCTGTTGCTGATGCAGGCCGCTTACCGTAAAGAGCAGGGGCTCTCTTTTGCCAAGGAGGCCTCCATGGCCAAGGTGTTTGCCACCGAGGCGGCCAACCGGGCCTGTTACGATGCCATGCAGATTCTCGGCGGCTACGGCTACACCAGTGATTACCCCATCGAGCGCTACAGCCGCGACGTGCGGATCACCACCATCTACGAGGGAACAAGCGACATCCAGCGGCTCATTATCGCCCGTGAGATTCTTTCCCGGTTTGAATGATGAGCGAGCGTTTCAGGTGATTGGCGAGATCAGATATTCAAAAGCGGGTGATTTGGTTATATAAAAGCGATATACCAAGATTAGAGATGTGCCCCAATTTACTCGCCAACTTTCTCGTACCCGCCAATTCGGTTGATTAATCTTCAGGGCGGGTTGCGAGGCGCACCAGGAGTATATCGCTCATCTGCATAACTGCTTGCGAAAGCCCACCATCGTCATTGACAAGCACCCTGTAATCCTGATCGATTAACTTGGTGATGGTTGTTTTGTCCGGGATATGCGGATAGACCTTCAGATCGGTGTAAAACATGGCCTCGATGGGGTTCTGGTAATTAAACAAAACGGCACGCTGATCAGCACCACTCTCGTGCAGAGCGCGCAAGTCGGCAACCCATTGCGGGTCTCTGTCCCGCACCTCGAAAACTTCCAACCGTTCCACAGTGTATCGGATCGGCAGTATGATAAGAGCAGCCATGATGGTGATACGCAACCATCTCCACTTTCGGTGATTTCCGCTGTCTGCAAGGGTATAAAAAACTCCCCGGTCATGTAAAAAAGAGTCGGCGCGGCAAACAGTAGATATCCCTGCATTTTAGTGGTGACCGCGGAAAAAAAAGCAAACGGCACCATAAACCAGACCAGGACGGCAAGTCGCTTTTTGTTGCTCATCTGCCGATATGTCCGGTAGAAGAACCACCCCAGGGGGAGGTAGATCAACTCCCCGTAGTTGATGCGGATCCGGTTGAGGTAAAAAAAGACAGAGCCGGAATGACCTTCGATCACCTCCGTCAGGTGGCGAAAGTTGTACTTCGATTCCCATCCGGCCTCTTTCGGAAATGTTTCGAATATGTAAAACTGCCAGGGCAGGAAAACTACGCTCAATGTGGCGACAATTATACACAAATCAACGGCCGCTTCTTTTCGGTTGCAATGTGAGGTGTCTAATACCAGGAGCAACCAGATGGGCAGGACGATAAGCGCCGGCAGCCATTTTGATAAAATTGCCAGGCCGATGCTCACGCCGATCAGCGGGGCGAAATAACGATTCTGTTTTCGGCAATACTGGACGCTCAGGAAAATGGCGAGCAGCACGAAGAACATGAAAAAGATGTCGACGTGATCGGTTGTCCTCCTCCCCGACATCAAAGAGATGACCAGGCCGTTTATCGAAAAGAGAAAGGCCGAAAAATATCCAATACGTCTATTGAAGAGATAGCTTCCAATAGCGAACACCAGGGAGATGGAAATAGATACGAGAATAACCGAAGGAATGCGCAGGGCGATCTCATGTATTCCGAACACCCACATCCCGGCCGCCATTCCCCACAGGGGCAGGGGCTGCTTGTGCACCCAAATATGATTGGCCGACCACTCTCTGAAATCATAGGGCAGTACCGGGTTGTCGTAGAGGGTGGGGATAAACGGGTGTTTGAGCAGATTTTTTGCAACAAGGGCGTGGTAGCGCTCATCCCAGTAGTGCAGGAAAAAATCGGCGATCACGTAGCCGTACAAACCAACCGCGCCGGCAATCATCAGCAGTATGGCTGTTTTGTAGCGGTGCCGCTGCTGATAGCGCCACGACCAGTAGTAGAAGAGCGACGCATAGATGAGCGCCAGAATACCGAAGGTGACGTTGTTCATGATGCCTTAACACGTAGGAGGGCACCAAGGATTCCAGAAAACCTCTTTTTGGGTGGCTTCTTACTCTGTGATGCCATCGAGCGCTACCGTCATTTCGTCGGTTATAGAAACTCTCTGCCGATCTTCGCCCAAGAGTTAAGGATACCTTAAAAAATAAGAATTTTAGTTTGAAATCAAGGCGTGAGAGAAATCTTATCGCGGGCATTGTCGATATTTCGAGGATAAAATTTCTCGAACAACGCAGAATCTGGCTTGGGTTTGCGGTCAGTAGGCACAAAATCGGTCGAATTCACTCCATTAGATAAGTCAAAATCGCTAAATTTCAACAACATATATCGAGCCAAATGTCAGGTGTGAGCTGAAATATGTAGGCACACGAATTGTATTTATTTCCTTGCATTAGCTGTCTATACATGCTATTTACGTAAGCATGTACCTGAGAACAACAAAACGCACCAACAAAGATGGCTCGGTCGTCGAGTACTTTCAGATTGCCCACAACGAGCGCCATCCAAAGACTCGCAAACCGGTCGCCAAAATCATCCATAACTTTGGTAGAGCCGACCAACTTGACCGTCTTGAACTGGTACGACTGTGTCGATCTATCGCCAGGGTCTGTGGGTTGCATATCTCTGATCCATTGGCTGAAGACGTGTTGCTACCAGAGGGAGAAGCAATAGGTATACCGCCTGATCTGAAGATCAAGCAAACGTTTGCTCTGGGGTGCCCGTTGGTCATTGAGACCCTATGGGAACGGCTCGGTTTGAAAAAGACGCTCAATAGTATTGAACAGGCAACCGGTAGTCAAGTTCCTTACGAACGAGCAATTCTGGCCATGGTCACTAACCGATTATGTGACCCCGAATCCAAACTCGGGGTATGGGACCGCTGGCTGTCCACCGTCTACCTGCCTTCTTGTGCAAGCCTCAGGCTCAGGCATATGTATGAAGCGATGGACCTGCTTCACGCCAATATCGATACCATTGAACAAACCGTGTTTTTCAACACGGCCAACCTTTTCAACCTGGAGGTCGATCTGATCTTTTACGATACGACGACCGCTTCTTTCCAGGTCGATGCTGAAGACCATTCTGAAGCCGACCCCAACGCCACATTACGTAAATTTGGCCGTTGTAAAGAAGGCGGTTGGGCACCGCAGGTCGTCGTTGCTCTGGCGGTGACCCGCGATGGTATCCCGGTGCGTAGTTGGGTGTTGCCGGGTAATACCGCCGATGTCACAACGGTAGAAAAAGTTCGCGCCGATCTCAGAGGCTGGAACTTGGGTCGGGCAATGTTTGTCGCCGATGCGGGGATGAACTCCGAAGATAACCGCGTTGAACTGGCCAAAGCTTGTGGGAAATATCTTCTGGCCTGTCGTATGGCCAGTATCTCTGAAATCAATTTGAAGGTTCTCAGTAAACGTGGCCGCTACACCAAATTTAAGGATAACCTCTATGCCAAGGAGATCATCGTCGGCGATGGTGAGAGGCGGAGGCGTTACATCCTCTGTTATAACCCCAAACAAGCGCAAAGGCAGCGGAGCCACAGACAGCTAATAATCGAGCTGCTTGAAGCTGAGTTGGCCACGCACAAGGATCACTCAGCAACTGCCCAGTGGGCTATTGAATTGTTGGCATCACGCCGTTTCAAGAAATATCTGCGAACCACCAAAGGTGGCCTCATTCGTATTGACCGGGCTGCCGTTGGTAAGGCGGCTGTTGAACCCCAGATTATCTAAAATAAAACCAGCCTTTTTTGTCAGAATCTGTTAGCAGTGGGTGGTGACACTGCAGATTATTTTGATTTCTCGTAACGTTATTGTACACCCCTCGTGAGTGGTGGCTGCCGGGGCCGTGGACACGGCCCCGGCAGCCCTCCAGGCAGGAAACCTACTTCCTGAAAGGAGTTGCCTTGTGGTACTGTTTGTTGCCGCATCCGTCAAGGAAATTGCTCGTCTCGGCACCGCCTACCCCTGGAATAAACCATCGTGCTGTCCCCGGTGCGGTGGACGGTTGTGGTGGCATGGATTTGTTGTCGCCTGGTTTAGCTGCCTTTCTCATTGTGTCTATCTTCGACGTCTGTTCTGTTCGCAGTGCCGCGCCGTTCATCGGTTGAAACCACAGGGGTATTGGCCCCGGTATCGCAGTTCCAGTGCTGAGATTCACCAGGCAATTACCCACCGACAGAGCACAAAACGCTGGCGGCCCGATCTGCCGCGTTCGCGCCAACGCCAGTGGTGGCGTCGGCTAGGTCGGATGATTCGGCTGGTCTTCGGGATGTCCACTCAGCTTACCCACCGGGAAGGATTCACTCGACTCATTGCACGAAACATCATCCCGGTCACCCAAGCAATACACCATGACAATCGACACATCCATGACCCACCCTACCGTATTGTAGCTCTGCCCGGCGGCCTCTGAGCATGGTATCGGCAGACAGACTCGGATAACCCGACTCTGATACCCCATACCCAGGAGGACGCCCATGGAAGACGAAGCCTTACGTACCGAAGTTGCCCTGTTTCGCTTCGGAGTCATCAGCGAGTTGGTTGCATCACGACTCGAACCCGGTGAGTTGACCGAACTCATCTATCAAAAAAGTGAGCAGCACTGGCATATCCCCGGCTCTCATCGCACCCGGGTGTCGGCAGCCACCGTCAGGCGCTGGCTGCGACTCTATGAGCGGGGCGGCCGCGAGCTCAGTGCCTTGATGCCGGCCAGGCGGTGCGACCGGGGATGCTCTCGCACGGTCGATGATGAGACTCGCGGCGCCCTGATCCGGTTGCGCAAAGAACAACCAGGTTGGCCGGTCTGGCGGCTGGTGCAAGCACTTGCTGAAAAACAAGTAATCACACCCGGCACGACCCTGAGTCTCTCCACCGCCTATCGCATCCTCACCCAGGAAAAGCTTGACAGCGCCGCTCTGCACAAGCGAGCCCCGGTGGATCGACGGCGTTACGAGGCCGAATTCCCCAACGATATCTGGCAATCAGATATCATGCACGGCCCGCTGGTAAAAGGCACCGGCAAAAGGCGCAAAGCGTATCTGATCGCCATTCTTGACGATCATTCCCGGTTCATTACCCACGGCGAGTTCTTCTCTTCGGAAAAACTCGAATCCTGGCTCCAGGTCTTTCGCCAGGCCCTGCTTACCAGAGGACTGCCGCGTAAACTCTACGTGGACAACGGCGCCGCCTTTCGCTCACGCCATCTCGAACGAATCTGTGCCTCGCTCGGCATCGCCCTGATCCACAGCCGCCCCTATACCCCACAGGGGCGCGGCAAGATCGAGCGCTTCTTTCGCACCGTCAGATCCCGGTTTATCTCGCGCCTCGATGACCAACCCGACACCCTTGCTCAGCTCAATGAGCGGTTCCAGCACTGGCTGGAAACGGACTATCTGCATCGGGTTCATTCGGTCACCGCGATGACCCCGTTCAACCGCTTTGCCGCTCATCTTGAAATGATTCGCGAAGCACCCGCTGATCTTACTGATCACTTCCGTAAAGAAGTGCGGCGCCGGGTCAGCAAAGACCGGGTCGTCACCATCGACGGACGACTCTTCGAAGCCCCGGTTCAATTGATCGGTGAACGGGTCACGCTCTTGTTCAACGATGATCGGCCGGAACGGGTCGAAATCTTCTGTAAGGGGCAGTCGTGTGGTCTGCTCAGGCCGGTTGATCTGGTGGTCAACACCCTGGTGAAACGAACCAAAAACGGCGGTGAAGAGATGCTCGCCGAAACCTCGACATGCCGGCCGGGACGGCTGCCCTTTGATCCTAGCGCCGACGGAGGTGGATCATGAGCTATCGAACTTTCTTCGGCCTCAGTGCGGAGCCCTTCAGGGCTGATCTCGCCCTTGAGCAGGTGCTCACCACCCCGGAATTGCTCGGCGTCCAGCAACGCCTCGACTATGTCTTGCGTCTGGGCGCCATCATGCTTGTCACCGGCGAAGTCGGCGCCGGCAAATCAACCGCCGTGCGCTACAGCTGTGGAACGCTTCATCACTCTCGGTACAAGACCCTGTGGGTCACCGCTTCAGCCGGCTCTATTCTCGAACTCTACCGCCAGCTCCTGGCCGAGCTTGACATCGCTACCGCATCGTCCTCACGGGCCGTATTGACCCGGCTGATCAGAGCACAGATCGACAGCCTGGTCGCCGGTAAAAAGCAGCAACCCCTGCTGATTATCGATGAGGCCTCACTGCTGCGCCTCGATGTCTTTGCCGAGCTCCATACCATCACCCAGTTCGAAGCCGACTCCAAACCGTGGCTGCCCATGGTGCTGGCCGGCCAGAATAACCTGGCGGAAAACCTGCTCTACCGTACCGCCATACCGCTGGCTTCTCGCATTGTTGCCAGAAGTCATCTGCCGGCGGTCACCCGCCAGGCGATGGGTGAGTATCTGGACCATCATCTCACCATTGTCGGAATAAAAAACTCACCCTTTACCGAACAGGCGGTAACCGCCATTCATCAGGGCTCCGGCGGGCTCTTTCGCAAAGCCAACCATCTTGCCCGCGGCGCCATGATCGCCGCTGCCGCCGAAAAAACACAAGAGGTAACAGCGGAGCATGTTCGGTGTGCCGACTCGGAGCTGCTGTAATTCAACCATCAAACACAAGGAGCACATCATGAAACCTGAACAGACCATCCAGTTTCTTGCCGAATTGCTTGAACTGGCTGAAGAACTAAACCGTATCGTCAAACAGTATTGCCGACTCGTAACCACTGATCAATCTGGACACGGACACTACGCAGAGAAGAAGGACTCAGAATATGATGCATTGTT
This sequence comes from Desulfofustis sp. PB-SRB1, assembly GCA_016722945.1. GTDB lineage: Bacteria > Desulfobacterota > Desulfobulbia > Desulfobulbales > Desulfocapsaceae > PB-SRB1. The sequence continues at coordinate 553,565 of JAEQMT010000010.1, forward strand.
CTGAGTAAATCTGTACTCTAGTCGTGCCGAGATGCTCCCCCCGGGCGGCGCTACGCGACGCACGCCCGGGGGGGACGCCTGCAAAATATTCTGATATCACTGGTAAGATATTCAGACAAATGCTGTGCATTTAATGTGAGAATCAACAGCGGCAAAGTATGATGGAAAATGGGTAATTGAAACCAACGACGATACCATTAGTCTCGAGGATGCGGCGTGCGGTTACAAGAGTCTGATGGTGATCGAGCGTTGTTTCCGCTCGTTGAAACGTACCCAGATAAAGATGGTGCCGATGTACCACTGGGCCTCCCGAAGGATTGTGAGTCATGTCAAAATTTGCGTACTGGCCTTGCTTATCGAACGGATCGCTGAAATGACCTGCGGCATGTCGTGGCACCATATCCAGCGAAATTTGGAGACACTGCAGATCACAGAATTTTTTGATTTAAAGTATCGTGTGCTTATGCGCAACGAAGTGACAACAGAGGCAAGAAACATATTAAAATCATTAAAGATAAAGGTACCAAAGCAGCTCATACACGCGGAAAAAACAGCTTGAATTTGTAGACACACGCCGAATCTTGCTATGCATCGCATAACCACCAACAGCAATGGTTTGCGGTGATTCATGTACTTACAGACCGCAAACCCAAGTCTGGGCGAAAAGGCCAATTATCAAGATTGCCTTAATAAATGAATTTGCGGGATCACTATGCCTGTCTGCTTGAATTTTTCTCATTTCGCCCTATTTAACATAACAAGCATACCGCCGTATTTTGCTACTTTTTGATAAAAAATACATGTCCTCGATCTGATCTAGGCGCAAAGAATGGCTATTTATGAAACAAGCAGATAAAAAGACGCTTCGCAAGGACCCAAATGACTCGAGTCGTCGTCAGGCAGTAAAGACAATCGTCGGAGGGGTATCTACGGTTGCCGCATACCATCTCATGCCGGCTAAATGGAGCACTCCGCTGATTGAGTCGATAATGTTGCCGGTTCACGCGGCGGCCAGTGGCCTGACTCTTTCCGACCCCTGCTCCGTGGCGGTTCTTTCCGGCACGACCGCAAGTGCAGAGATCACTATACGCATTGACGGATTTGTCACTCCGTCCGTCGGTGCCCTGGATACGGTGATTGAGATCATTCCACAAGGGGCGGGAAATCCCGTGCGTCTGGAGACGGTAACCGCCGATGACGGCACCTTCAGTGAACAAATCGTCATTACCGGCGGGCCCGGCATAACCGGACTGGCCGTCACCACTAGTGTGCAGGGGGCTACCGGTGCGGCGAACTGCTCCATTGCTCTTTCACCATCGTCGGGTCCCGATCCTGATCCTAATCCCGATCCCCCAGAGGTTACAGATTTTATGGGAGAGTATTTAAGCGGAAATCGGAATAAATCCAACGTGAGATATCGCTTGGTAATTACAATTGATCCTGCTCAAGCCGGTGTTCCCATTGACTTGACGATGCAAAGGAGAGGCGGAAGCGATCAAAATAAATACGAATTACCATCAAGTGAAACGGGATTTGTCACAGATGCAGATGGTCGTTTAATACTAGATACATTTGGTTTTCATCCGTTTGGCGCGTATCAAATTGATTTTACTGCCAGGGTGCATGGTGGTGATGACGATAAGTATATTGGGCTGAGTATACCACCTAAATAGTGGCGATGTTCACTGTCAAATAGGTTTAGGCAGAGGAGACGCTCCATCTGGCATCCGCATCAACCAAATGCTTCATAAAAAGAGTGGTACTGCTTTCGTGCGGCAGGCTGTAAATGAAAAGGAAAAATGGCCCTTTTTGATGTGCCATACAGAGTGAAGTTTATTTATACTGAGAACTTCAGGGATAAGAAACCAACAGAAGTTCTATCCATTGGGCGGAAGGTAACCTTGCAAATAAGATGGGCGTCAAGGGCGCTGGTAGTTAGCCTTGCAGGCCCGAATCAGTGGGTTTTTTTCAATTGTAATGCTTGAAAACCACACCTATTCACTGTCGAAACTTCCACAATAAGTACTACGTGAGGGAGGACTTTTTTTCCAAGACCCTGATGAGGACCTTTGAAGTGTGGTCACTCAAATAACTTCGAGTTGGCATAAAATATCTGGCTCAGTTGATCAAAATTACCGTAGGTAAGACGAAATGACCGGCATCTGCGGGTAATAGACGATATCTCCGGGGCGACCCGTTTTCCCAGGTTACGGGCATTGAGGTGGGAGTACAGCAGATTCAGGCTGCTTCTGGCTGGTGTGATTTCATCGAGAGTGAATTCAGCGTCAGCAACAAAATGCGGAAAGATGATAGACCTTACGCGCGGCCGTGGCGGTGGCGAGAGAGAATTGAGCAGTCTGGGCGGGATCATGGACCCGGCATCACCGCTGATGACCCCATCGGGATGGCCTTGCAGAAACCATGAATGGTGGTCCGGGCTGATCTTGACATCCACCGGGCGGGTCATTGGCAGGACGGTCCCGTCAGGTTCGAGAAAAACAATTTCATCGGTCAGGTAACAGTAGCCGCGGGTCGCCAGCCAGCCGGTGAGCATGCTTTTACCGCTGCCGCTTTTTGCCGGGAAAAGAATGCACCTGGCACTATCACAGACGGCCCCGGCATGCAGCACGTGATGACTGTTGTTGGAGTCGATACAGTCAAACATCACCCGGTTAACCAGAAGGAAGGCCAGCCAATAGCGTGAGCCGCCGCTGTAGAGGTTTTTATCGCCGTCCCGGAAAGAGTACACCGGCACGTCGCCGGAGGCACAAATAGCGTAGCGTTTCGTCCGGGCGCCTCTCTGTGCTCCGGGAAAGTCGGCAAAAAGCAATTCTGCCAGACTGTATACATCGTCATTGTTGCAGTGGATTTCAAAGTGGTGATCCCAAAATCCGGTGCGATATATCCTGTTATGATTACCCATCAACACAATCGATGGCCCCTTTTTTCCCCAGTTCTTCTAGGACGTGGTACACATCGTCTCTGATCCGGTCTTGTGCGTCCGGGTAAGTCTGCCGCAGATACTCGATAATCTCGCCAATGTTCATGTTCTTCCCGCACAATGTCCATACCGCACAGGCTGTTTCGTTGAGATAGATGGCCTTGCGGCCTCGTGCTGAGTAAAGCAATAATTCGCCGTCAAACCGCTCGGCAACATAGAACGGGGTTATGCGCGGTCTCAGGGTATCGTTCATGAGTTTTTACCATAGTGATGACGGCAGGGCCGGTGCGCTCAGCCAAAGTGGTGGGTGGTGAGGTTGGTGACCAGTTGGTGGGTGGCAAACGGCAAGTAGGAAAAGAGATACGATTCCAGTTCCAGGCAGGCCGCGAAATTTTCTTTGATACGGGTTTCGGTGGCCGGGGTGCCATCGCTGTAACGGGCGATGATGTAGCCGAGGCGGTCATCGAGGGTGACGATGGTATCATGCTTGACCCGCTTGTCGGCGTAGAAGACAATCTCTTTGGGGCCGAACCGCCCGCGTTTGTACTGCTCGAAAGCAAACTCACTAAGCACCACATGCTCGGCAACCACCCCGCCCACCTCACCATAGCCGTGCGACTCACAGATGCGCCTGCCTTCTTCGGCATGTTTGCAGCTGCCGTCCAGACAGAGGGTTTTGGCAATGTCGTGGAGCAGGGCACCGGCGATGACCATATTTCTGTCAGGTGGGGGTGGGGATTCGCCGCCACCATCCGCCAGATGAGAGACGATAGTCTCCGCCACCCGCGCCACCATAAATGAGTGAGCACGAATGTTGGCCAGCATCCCATACTGATCCATCAGCGCCAGACAGTGGGAGACACTGGGGATACGGGGTATGGTACTGATCATCAATGGTGATCCGGTTGAGCGCTTAATTGGTGAACCAGATCAACCACCAGCTTTGCCTTTTCCGGGGGAGTGAAATGGTTGACCCCGTGGCCCAGGTTGAAGATATGCCCGGTGGCCTGTTCGGCATCAGCCAGCAGTGCTTCCAGGCGAGTGCGCAGCTGCGGTTCCGGAAGCAGCAGCGCGGCGGGATCAAGGTTGCCCTGGACAACCTTGGGGGAGACCAGGCGGGCCGCCTCGCCGATATTTACGCGCCAGTCCACCCCGATTACCTGTGCGGCGATCGATTCGCATTGATTCAGCAGGGTGGCGCCGTTGTTAATGAAATAGATGAGCGGCACCGCGCAGTCCCGCAACTGGGTGAAAATCTGCTCGACGTAGGGCAGGGCATAGTGTCGGTAATCGCCGGGCGCCAGGATGCCGGCCCATGAATCGAACAGTTGCAGGGCCTGGGCGCCGGCCTCGGCCTGGGCGCGCAGATATGAGATGGTGGTCTGGGTAATTTTTGCCATGATGGCGTGAAACAGCTCGGGGGCGGCAAACATCATTTTCTTGGTTTCCCAGAACACCTTGGAGCTGCCGCCCTCAATGGAATAGGTGGCGCAGGTAAAGGGAGCACCGGCAAAGCCGATGAGCGGAACCGACAACTCGCGGCGCAATAGCTCTATGGTTTTTAGCACGAACCCCATCGTTTCCCGGGGATCCGGTACGATCAGCCGATCAAGCGCCGCTTTTCCATGTATCGGCTCCGGCAGTACCGGGCCGCGTCCCTCGTGAAACTCCAGGGCAAGCCCCATAGCCTCCAGGGGGATGAGAATGTCGGAGAACAATATGGCGGCGTCCACCCCGAGATAATCGATGGGCTGCAGGGTCACTTCCACGCATAATTCCGGGTTCTTGCACAATTCGAGAAAGCTTAGATTTGTGCGAACCCGCTGATATTGCGGTAGATAGCGCCCGGCCTGGCGCATCAGCCAGACCGGTGTGTATTCCACCGGCCTGCCCATGCATGCCTTGAGAAAGGTATCGTTAAAGGTCATAATTATTGGGCTCTTATTCGTGCCGGAACATAGCTGCAGTATGGTTCCTGGGCGAGATAGTCGCCGGTGACGGCATAGGCCCGGGCGCGGCATCCGCCGCACACGTTGACGTATTCGCAGCGGCCGCAATTGTCCTTGTAGTTCTTAAAATCACGCAGGGTGGTAAAAAGCTCTGAATGTTCCCAGATATCTTTAAATCCACGCTGGTAGATGTTGCCTGCTGAAAGCGGGAAGTAGCTGCATGGCAGCACCTCGCCGTCGACATCGATCAGGCAGATGAGCTGGCCGGCCAGACACCCCTTGGAGCCGCCGGTGGAAAAGCTGAGCGAGCGGCGGGTATAGCGTTCCCCTTCTTCTTTGGCTTTCTGGCGGACAATTCGATAGTAGTGCGGGGCGCAGGTGGGGCGCATGAGCAGATCAGTCTCTTTTTTCTCAACCTGGTAATGCCATTCCAGAATTTCATCGTACAACGATTCGGGAATCAATTCATCCATCACATCCTCGCCCCGGCCGGTGGGCACGATCATGAACATGTACCAGGCAACCGCGCCGCTCTGCTTGACCAGTTCGAATATAGCCGGAATTTCGGTGCGGTTGCGCACGGTAAATGACGAATTGATGAGAAACGGTATGTCATGACGCCGAAACAGCTCCATGGCCCGCATGGTTCCGGCAAAGGCGCCGGCCTGGGCACGGAAGTCATCGTGCGTTTCCTGCGTTGCCCCATCGAGGCTGAGCGAGACCATCTTGAGACCGGCTGATTGTATCTGCCGGCAGGTCTCGTCGGTGACCAGGGTGCCGTTGGTGGCCAGGCACATGCGTAATCCCTTGTCGGTGCCGTAGTGGGCAATCTCAAAGATGTCATCGCGCAACAGCGGCTCACCACCGGAGAGCACAAGCACCGGTTTTGTATAGGAAGAAATATCATCGATAACGGCGGTTGCCTGGGCGAAGCTGAAATCTTCGTGGCCCTTGATTTCCAGAGCTGAGGAGGAACGGCAATGAATACAGCGCAGATTACAGCGCCTGGTGGTCTCCCAGGCGATCCATTTCGGTTCAAAATCCATAGTAAAAGTAAGCTATAGTAGTGCCACCGGCTGAGGACTGGAAAAGAAGCGCTGATGCATGTGGGTTTGTGGTGTGCTAATAATATATTGATTCGCGCTGATCAAAAACTATATTTACTAAACATTCATCTGCAAAGAGAAATCCCCCGCCACCATTAATTTGATGGCATCATAACCCATAGAAATGATTGAAGCATACAAATTGAACGAATCCGGCGGGATCGAAGCCGCCACCCGATTGATCAACCGGTTTCAACTGGTCGATGATCACTATCGCGCCAAAGTCGAAACGATTCTTGAATCGGTATGCGGTGATGGTGATGAAGCGCTGGTTCACTTTACCCGCCAGTTTGATGCCCCTGAATTTACCCTTGATGACCTGCGGGTCAGCGATGGTGAATACGCCGCCGCCGCGGAAAAGGTAAGCGATGATTTTCTTGAAACACTGAGCGCCGCCACCGCGCGCATCAGGAGTTTTCATGAGCGGGAAAAAGAAGATTCGTGGCTGCTTACCCGTGATGACGGCGCCATTGTCGGCCGGCTGGTGAGGCCGGTGGACAGTGCCGGGCTCTATGTGCCGGGTGGCACAGGTGGTTCAACACCGCTGGTTTCTTCCGTTTTGATGAACGCAATACCGGCAAAGATCGCCGGGGTCGAGCGGTGCATTATGGTTACCCCGCCGGCGCCCGATAATTCAATAAATCCTTATCTGCTGGTGGCCGCCCGCCATATCGGCATAGATGAGGTGTACAAGGCGGGTTCAGCCTGGGCTATCGGTGCCCTTGCCTTCGGCACGAAGCGTATAGCAGCCGTGGATGTTATCGTCGGTCCCGGCAATCAATGGGTGACCGAGGCCAAACGACAGGTTGCCGGTAAGGTGCGCATCGATATGATTGCCGGTCCCTCTGAGGTGCTCATCATCGCCGATGAGACCGCCAACCCCGAATATATCGCCGCCGATATGATTGCCCAGGCAGAGCATGATGTCCTGGCGCTGGCCATCGTCATTACTACTCAATCGCACCATCCGGCGGCGATCAACAAGGCGCTCGACAGCCAGCTGAGCGGGCTGGGCCGTGCCGACATTGCCCGTCGGTCGCTGAGAGATCGCGGCTGCATCCTGGTGGCCGCCGATGTCGGTGAGGCAATCGGCTGGGCCAACAACATCGCCATCGAGCATCTGGAGTTGCAGGTCGATGATCCTTGGAACTGGATTCCCCACATCAAGCATGCCGGGGCTATCTTCTGCGGGAATCATACGCCGGAGGCGGCGGGGGACTATTTCGCCGGACCGAACCATGTTCTGCCCACCATGGGAACGGCCCGCTACGCGTCGGCCCTCGGGGTGGAGACCTTTGTCAAAAGAAGCTCACTGATCTCCTATTCACCCGCCGCCCTGGCCGGTGACGCCGAGCATATCATCAGGATGGCCGAGCTTGAGGGTCTGGACGGTCATGGTGCTTCGGTGAAACGGCGTTTATCGTAGCCTGGGCCGGCCGGGTAATGGATAATGCACGATTTGCGGCCATGGTTGGCGAAGGGGCCGAGTCTCTGGGCGTTGCGATGAGCCCCGCCGGTCTCGATACACTGTATCGTTATTTTAAGGAGCTGGCACACTGGAACAGGAAGGTCAACCTGATTTCCAGAAACCTCTCTGCGCAGGAGATTGTTGAAAAGCATTTCATAGACTGTCTGGCGCCACTGAGGCTGCTTGGTGCTTCCGACAGGCTGCTCGATGTCGGCACCGGGGCCGGGTTTCCCGGTCTGGTGTGCAAAATCGGGGCGCCTGCCATGACCGTACACCTCATTGAGCCTCGCCTGAAACGGGTTTCCTTTCTGCGTCAGGTGATCCGTCTACTGGGGCTGGATGACGTTTTTGTGCACAACGGCCGACTTGGCGATGGCTCAGTGGTGGAAAACAGTGCTGGGACGACGTGCGTAATCAGCCGGGCGGTAATGGAGATTGGCGAGTTTTTAACGTGCTGTGAGCGCTTTACCGCCAGCTCATGCCGGGTTATCTTCATGAAGGGACACGCTTATGAGGATGAGCTGCCCATAAAGGTGCGCCGGTTGCACGGCTTTGCATTGAAATACATTGATGAATACAGATTGCCGTTTTCCGGCTCACGGCGGACGCTACTCGTGTTTCAGGGTGAAGCTGACGCCTAAATCTTAGAACGGGATAATCATATGAAAACCATCGCGGTATTGGCGGGAGACGGTATCGGTCCCGAGGTTATGGCCGAGGCGGAGAAGGTGTTACAGCGGGTGTGTGAAAAATTTCAGCATAAGATCACCTTTGTCGCCGCTGACGTGGGCGGGGCGGCAATCGATAAACATGGCCGGGCGCTGCCCTCCGAGACCCTGTCCATCTGCGAAACATCAGATGCCGTGCTGTTTGGTTCGGTGGGCGGGCCGAAATGGGAGTCCCTGCCGCCTGACCAGCAGCCGGAACGAGCGGCGCTGTTGCCGTTGCGCAAACATTTTGATCTGTTCTGCAATCTGCGTCCGGCCCGGGTGTTCAAGCCCTTGACTGGGGCCTGTCCGCTGCGCGCCGATATTGTCGGCGACGGGTTTGATATCGTGGTGGTGCGTGAACTCACCTCGGGCATCTATTTCGGCCAGCCCAAAGGGCGCGATGGCAGCGGCTCCGATGAGCGCGCCTTTGATACCATGGTGTATCGCCGTCATGAAATCGAGCGTATTGCCCATATGGCCTTTGCTGCCGCCAGGCAGCGCCGGAAAATCGTTACCTCAATCGACAAGGCAAACGTGCTGACCACCATGGTGCTGTGGCGCGAGGTGGTAACGGAAGTCGGCGACCACTACCCCGACGTGAGTCTCAATCATCTCTACGTGGATAATGCCACCATGCAGCTTGTCCGTGACCCGTCTCAGTTCGATGTGATGCTCTGCGGCAATATGTTTGGCGACATCATTTCCGACGAGGCGGCCATGATCACCGGCTCCATGGGGATGCTGGCCTCAGCCAGCCTCAACTCCGACAAATTCGGTCTCTATGAACCGGCGGGCGGCTCCGCCCCCGATATAGCTGGCAGGGGGATCGCCAATCCCATCGCCCAGATTCTCTCGGCGGCGCTGCTGATTCGTCACAGCTTCGGCTGGGAGGGGGCCGCCGCGGCTATTGAGCAGGCCGTAGAGAAGGCCCTGGAAGACGGTATGTTTACGGCCGACATTGCCCCGCCGAACACCCCATCGGTTGATACGAAAACCATGGGCGAGGCGATTGTGCAGCGTCTGTAACAACTCAATTTCGTTTCTAATGCACCATGGAACAGAGACCAGTACAACATGATGTAGTACTCGTGGCCGGTGAGGGCTCAGCCGCACTTGGCCGGGCGATTGCGGACGATCTTCAGGTATCTTTTTCAGAGATGGTCACCAAACGTTTCGCCGATGGTGAGCGCTATCATGCCTTTCCCGCTGATATTGCCGAGAAACATCTGGTTATCGTCGGCAGCACCCACACAGACGAGGCCCATCTCGAGATACTTGATCTCATCCAGGGCGGGCGCTACTGGAATGCCGCCTCCATCAGCGTAATTATTCCGTTTCTCGGCTATTCCACCATGGAGCGGGCCAAACATAATTCCTGGGAGATACCCAAGGGGATTACCCGCACCCGACAGATCTACCGGGTACGGCCCAATTTTGTCGCCTTTATCGATCTGCATTCCGAGGCGGTGCTGCACGCCCATACCGGCGAAGTCCGCACCAAACATGTCTGGACCGACCGGCTGGTGGTGAAGAAGATCAAAAGTCTCGGTATCGATGATCTGGTGCTGGTTTCACCCGACTACGGGTTCTCAAAGCGGGTGGCGAGGCTGGCGAGCCTGCTCAATTGTTCTCACACCGCTGCCGACAAGGATCGTTTCGATACCGATAAGACCATCGTATCACAGGTATCAAGCGTGGTGAGGGACAAGACGGTGATCGTCTGCGATGACATGATTCGAACCGGCGGCTCCATCGTCCAGACCGCGAACCGTTGTCTGGACGCCGGCGCCCGGGAGGTGTTTGCCATGGCCACACACCTGGTTCTGGCCGGTGAGGCGCGGCAAAAACTTGGCGCCAGCCCCATTGTCAAGGTTATTGGATCCGATACCGTGCCCGGCGTCGTCTCCGGTGACCTGATCGACGTCTACTCGGTAGCACCGCTGATCAGCTCAGTGCTTGCCTCGCATCTCTTTTCCCGACATCGCCTCGCTCGTAGATGATGTACAACGGCTGCCCCTCTTTTTTCTCATGATTACCTCCCTTATCGCCGAGCATCTGGGCCAGACGGAACTTTTTCGCGGTTTTTCCCCTGAGCAGATGCGCCTCATTGCCAGAAGATCCGAGGTGCGTCACGTCAGTGAGGGGGAGACCGTGTATCGCAAGGGCGATGAGGCCGATTTTCTTTTTTTGGTGGTGGTGGGAGAGGTGGAACTGGTGCTGGAAGGTGAAGACGGGGCGCAGGCCATTGTCGGCAAGGTCAGCACCGGCGGCCATTTCGGAGAAACCTCTTTTTTTACCGAGAAGGCACGTTCCTTGAGCGCCCGTGCTGTCTGCGACGGTGTGTTGATCTGTTTTTCCTATGAATCGTTGCGGGCATTGATAGTCAGCCATGGGGTGCTGCGTGAACGTCTTGAAAAGATGCTTGCCGAGCGCCTGCGGGTATCGTTTCAAAATCAGGCGGACGGCCGGGCCGCGGTCAGCATATCGAGCCGGGAAAAAGATCAGATGGCTGCCATGCTCGGGGCTGAGAGAGGCTCTGAAGACGGCGCCGATCGGGTCACCCGCTCGCAGCATGCCCGAGATATTCAGGCGGCAATCGGCCGTTTTGCCAAAACCGATGAGCCGATTCTTCTCACCGGTGAGCCCGGCACCGGGCGGCGTATGATTGCCAAGCAGATTCACCTGCACGGCAATCAGGCCCAGGGACCCTATCTTGAACTTGATGTCCGCGACTACAATGGCGAGCAGTTGATAAAAAAGCTCTTCGGCGTCCGTCATGATTCCTCGCCGTTCGCCCGAACCAGGCAAACCGGGGTGCTCGAGCAGTTCAGCCGGGGAACGATAGTTCTGCTCCATACCGATAAAATACCGCTGCCTATTCAAAAAAAGCTGGCCGAGGCGGTAGCCACCATGACCTTTACCCCCATCGGTGGGGATAATTTAGTTGCCCTGCAGGCACGGTTGATCTTCAGCAGCAATTTTTCTCTGGAGGCTTTGAAGAAAGATTTACATATCATCAAGAATCTGGAGCAGGTGCTGGCGCCCAATCTCTATCATGTGCAGCCGCTGCGTTTTCACAAGCGAGACATTCCCTATTTCATCGGTCATTTTCTCAACCGATTCAATCTTGAATACGGCAAAACCATCAAAAGCGTATCCCCGGAGACCCTGGGGATTCTGATGAATTACGACTGGCCCGGCAACCTCACCGAGCTTGCCACGGTAATCCAGCGGGCGGTGATGCTGAACCGCGGTGATGAGCTGCGCAGCGATCATATTCTCCTGGGACTGCCCAAAAGCGAGGGAAAGTGGGAATTCAACCTGCTTCGGCTCGGCTGGGTGCGGGCAATAATGAACAGCAAACTCTTTCCTGCCCTGCCGCGGGCGATTGTCGGTATAGTTTTGCTGGTATCTATCGGCACCCTGCTGCTGGGCCCGGAAAACCCGGAGGAAAACATCGGCATCACCCTGAGCTGGGTGATCGGCTGGCCGCTGCTCTTCTTTTCGTTCTTTTTTCTAGCGCGCCTCTGGTGTTCGGTGTGCACCCTTGCCATGCCCGGCCATCTACTGCAGAAAATCATCAAACCCACCCGCCAGACCCCGCTCTTCATTAAACGATATTCGGGCTGGATCATGGCGGCCCTGTGTATCGCCGTTATGTGGGTGGAGATCGTCTGGAATGCCTATCGAAATCCGGTGCTTTCAGCGTGGATCATCCTCGCCGTTACGGCCGGCTCCATGATCTTCTCTGTTTTTTTCAGGCGGCGCACCTGGTGCCGCTACCTCTGCCCGCTTGGCGCCATCAATGCCATTTTCGCCATGCCGGCGGTGTTGGAGGTGCGTTCCAACCGCCATCTCTGCATGAACCAGTGCAGTGACCATGCCTGCTATGCGGGAGACAACGATGAACAGGGCTGTCCCATGTTTCGCCATCCCTTTATGGTAGATAATAACCGGGACTGTATCGTCTGCGGCCAGTGCATGAAAAGCTGTACAAAGCAATCGATTCAGCTCAACGTGCGGATGGCTCCGCAGGAGTTGTGGAATATCGAAATCCCGCGCCGGGCCGACAGTTTTCTCATTGTCTCCTTAGGGGCAATCTTTTTTCCCTTTGCCCTTCATGAACAATTTTACGGGCTGGCCACCTACCTGCACGGCAGCTTGCCGACACCATTGTCATTTATCCCGTGGTGGGCGGTGGCCACCATGTTGTTTTTCGCACTTATCGCCATCTTTCAGATTGGTTACTACCTGATGGCGCTGATTCAGGCCAGACTGACGAACATCGATCGGGCCACCATCCTGCCGTTGATGGGCTATGGATTTATCCCGATTATTTTAGGGGTGTATCTTGCTGTTCATTTTGAATTGTTCGTCGGCGAGTCGTGGCGTCTGGTGGCCAACGTGCGTGATATTATCGGTCGGCCGCTGGTGGCTCAAGGCACACGCCTGCTCAGCCCGGATGCCTCCGCCCTGCTTCAGGTGATTACCGTGGTGGGCGGGTTTCTCGCATCATTGTATGCCATTCATCGGATTACCGAACGGTTGAAAGGAAGCACCCTGACCAAAAAAGATCTGGTGCTTCCCTACAGTTTTCTTACCGGCTTTGCTGCATTATTTGTTTTCTTCATGAAGTCATCACGAATCCTGTTTTCGTGATGAAATACTAGGGATCCTTGCAACATGAGAGTGTTCGTTCAAGATCGAGGCGCCAGGAACATGGTACCGCGGGCGGCCCCAAAGTTCCGAGGATATTATTTGTTGCGCAGCGACGAGGTTGAGCGAAAAGGCCATGTTGCAAGGTTCCCATCAGGTGAAACATAAGGCACCAGGAGATAGTCATGCTTGCCACCGATAAAATCAGCGCCGCGTTTCGCGCCATCGTCGAGGAATCAGAAAAAGGACTCAGCCAATCCGCACCGGAAGCGATGCAGGAACACCTGAAGACCATCATCTCCATCGCCAGGCATCAAAGCGATATCCGTTCCGCCGCACCGGGAAGCTGTACAGCGGAAAAAGATACATGAGGAAGTAGGAGTTAGGAGCGGACTCCGAGAAAAAAAGTGCGTCTTCCCCACCGTCAGATAGACGGCGGAGAAGACGCGGGGGAGGAGGAGGTTGAGGTTATGGGTTTAATCGGCGTTAGATCGCCTCTTTGTCCTGCTCGCCGGTTCTAATCCGGACGATGCCTTCCACCGGCAGGACAAAGATCTTGCCGTCGCCAATTTTACCGGTCATCGCCGCCTGACGAATGGCGTCCACCGTTTTGTCGACCATATCAGAGTCGACCACCAGCTCAATCTTGGTTTTCGGGTTGAATTCTACTTTATATTCAGCCCCCCGGTACATTTCGGTATGACCCTTCTGGCGCCCATACCCTTTTACTTCTGAAATCGTCATACCGGTGATGCCGAGGGTGGTGAGGGCATCCTTCACCTCCTCGAGCTTGAAGGGCTTGATGACTGCCTCGATCTTTTTCATGAATGACTCCTTGTATCAATCTTTGGTGAATTCCGGATAGGCCTCGAGACCGCACTCGGAAATATCGCATCCTTCGTGCTCTTCTTCCTCGCTGATACGGATACCCATGGTCGCCTTGATGATGCCCCAGACAACCAGGCTGGTACCGAACACCCAGCCAAATATTACTACGGCACCGATTATCTGCGCAACAAATGAGGCGTCCGGATTGCTCAACGGCACTGCCAGCAGACCCCAGACGCCGACCACGCCGTGCACCGAGATGGCGCCCACCGGGTCATCAATTTTTGCCTTGTCAAGAAAGATGATCGAGACAACCACGATCAGACCGCCGATGGCGCCGATAATGGTGGCGACCAGCGGACTTGGTGCCAGCGGCTCGGCGGTGATGGCCACCAATCCGGCCAAAGCGCCGTTGAGCGCCATGGTGAGATCCGCCTTGCCGAACCAGGCGCGGGCCAGCAGCAGCGCCGCCACCAGGCCGCCGGCGGCAGCGGTGTTGGTATTGACGAAGACTATGGCAACGGCGTTGGCCTCATCGATATTGGAAATAATCAGCTCGGAGCCGCCGTTGAAGCCGAACCAGCCCAGCCAGAGAATCAGCGTGCCGAGGGTGGCCAGCGGCAGGTTAGCGCCGGGAATGGCGTTGATCCGCCCATCCACATATTTGCCCTTACGCGGGCCAAGCAGGAGAACGCCGGCGATAGCGGCTGAGGCGCCGCACAGGTGAACCACACCGGAGCCGGCGAAGTCGGAGAATCCCAACCCATCGAGAAAGCCACCGCCCCATTTCCAGAACCCCTGGACGGGATAGATAAAGCCGGTGAGGATCACGGCAAAGAGCAGAAACGAGAAGAGCTTCATACGCTCGGCAACGGCGCCGGAGACAATCGACATGGCGGTGGCCACGAAAACAACCTGGAAAAAGAAATCGGCGAGATTTGAGTAATAGATATCGCCGCCGCTTGCCAGTACTTCGTCAACACTATTGTCAGGGCCAAGAAAGAAGCTCAGGCCGGGGATAACCGAGTTAAGGCTGTCTCCATACATAATATTGTAGCCGACAATCATGTACATGATGCAGGCAATCGAGTAGAGGCCGACGTTTTTGGTGAGAATTTCCACCGTATTCTTGCTTCGCACCAGACCAGCTTCCAGCATGGTAAAGCCGGCCGCCATCCACATGACCAGGGCACCGGTCACCAGGAAATAGAAGGTATCGATGGAATAAGCGAGATTGACCAACGTTGCCGCGACATCGGTGTCTTCGGCCATGGCCGGTATGGCGCCGGCCAGGACGGCGAGAAAGATGGCGCCGCCCCAATAGGTTTTTGGTTTTAGTTTCATTGCCATGTTCACGTGTGTTCCTCCATTTGAGTTGTGGGTGAATAACGTGAACAGATACAGCAAAAACCAAGCCAGCCTGAGATAAATTAGAAATACATTTAATTTCAGTCAGTTAGAGAGCAAAGAGATAATCATAAAAATTACGTTTATGTAATAAAATATTTTAAAATGTTACATTAGTGTCGATACGGTACAAATATCGATTGTCGTTGGCACCTCTTGCGCGGATATATCCATGCGCACCCTCACACCTGCCGAAAAACCCGCAGCCTTGCGTGGAAAATGGTCCGTACCTGGACGCGGTAGCGCTGCATGCCGGGATCTGGTGGAAGTGTCTGCCGGTTTGCCCGTGTGAGGCCAGGCCATGGCCTCGACTCTTCTTGGTTGATGTATATCCTGACAGATCGGTATTTGGTCGTCTTTTTTACATAATAATTTAATAATTCAGCTAAATTCTAAACAAATTATCATATATCAATATCTTAGATATTCTTTCTGAAAATCTCATAGATGTTTTCCCGTGTCAGAAAATTGTCAGAGTGAAGTTGTATGGTGGAGCACAATTGTATCCTGAAGAGATTTTTCGGGGTGCGGGGGAAGCCGCGGTCGTTGATATTCAACAAAGGAGGAGAACAATGAACTGGCTTGCGGATGTGATTGTGGTGGCATGGTTTTTTCCCGTGGTTGTCTATGGCCTTATCCCGCTTATGATCGGTGTCGGGTGGGCGCTCGGAAAGCTGTTTGGAGGAGTCAGCGAGCGGCTTGCACAACTATTGGCTACCAAAGACAGCGGCGCGGTAAACGATTCATTGAGCCAGGTTGCCGGATAAATCCAACACCTTCTGAGGCGAACGGGGGCGGCCCCTGTTCGCCTCAATCATTTTTCACGATAGGGGAACTGCTCCACCTCTGATGCTGCGAAAAATCTGTTAATGTGTTATAGTTGGTACATAAACTCCAATTCAATACAGGAGGATGAAATGAAACGGATACGCAGAATCAGAAAGGTGGTAACTCCCATTGATTTTTCCGACAATTCCAAACTCATCGCCGATTCAGCCGGATTTATCGCCGGTCGTTTCGGGGCTGATCTTGATCTGGTTTTCGTGGTGCAGAATTTTGAGGCGTATTCCGGTTTCTTCGTACCTCAGTTACAGGTTCCCAACCTGGAAGAGGAATTGGTTGCCGGTGCTGAGGAGAAAATGGCGGAGTTTCTGGGCGAGCTTACCGACGAATTTCATAATCTTGGCGTCGGTTCCGTCGCCAGCAAGGTGCTGATGGGTGATGTCGGGGAACAGATCGTGAGCTATGCCGGTGAAATTGGCGCCGATTTGATTGTCATGGGAACACATGGCTATAAGGGGCTTGAAAAGGTGATGTTCGGCAGCGTTGCCGACAAGGTTGTGCGCTCGGCCCTGTGCCCGGTTCTCACCATTAATCCCTACACCTGCTGTGTCGGCACGGATGTTGCCGACGATGGCTGATAAAAATTCTTGCAAGCACGGATCCCGGCTCGCCGCCGGTTGTGGGTGCCAAATAAATTTGTAGCGCCGTTTCCGCGACCAGGTGCCCGCGCTTCCCGGACATTGACAATCATCTATCGCTTAATACAGTGCCAGATAAGAAAAACAGATGGCCTGTGCGGTCCTTATGTCCCTCTTAACATAGAGTCGATATTTCCACGGTGATCATATGAAATGAGCCACCGACCAGCAATCCCTTAGCATTGCCCATTATTAAGGAGAACAAGATGATTAAAGATGAAATGGCAACCGCCTTGAATGAGCAGATCAACAAAGAGATGTATTCGGCGTATCTCTATATGTCCATGTCGAATCAGTGTGCCAATCTGGGCTTGAAAGGTTTTTCCACCTGGTTCATGGCCCAGTATCACGAAGAGATGTTTCATGCCATGAAATTCTACGAGTATGTCCAGCGCCAGGGAGCCGAGGTAGATCTGCAGTCGATCGCGGCGCCACCGGCCGAGTTTTCCTCACCCCTGGATATGTTTGAAAAGACCCTCGCCCATGAGCAATTCGTCACCCAGTCCATAAACGAACTGATGGAACTTGCCATCTCCCACAAGGATCACGCCACCCAGATTTTTCTGGAGTGGTTTGTTACGGAGCAGGTGGAAGAGGAAGAAACGGACAACGACATCCTCGCCCAGCTCAGACTCGTGGGAGAAAATCCACATGGTCTGCTGATGATGGATCGTGAGCTTGGCGGACGTGGCGTAACGGTACCGGTGGATTATACCGCCGGCCTCTCGGGTGGTGAATAGGTGGGCGCGGTTACGTCGCCCCTTGAGTACCTGAAGCTTTACCCTGGACAAGATTCATTACCGTGTCGGTTCTTGATGCACCAACCTCCCGTCCCGGCGGCGATATGATTTTGCAGACGCTGGCCATGCCGTCGGATACCAACCCCAACGGTGATATCTTTGGCGGCTGGATCATGTCGCAGATGGACATCGCCGGTGGAATACTTGCCAAAGAGGTCACCCAGTCGCGGGTGGTGACGGTGGCGGTTGATTCAATCCATTTTATAAAACCCGTCCATGTAGGTGACGTGGTCAGCTGTTTCGGCTCCATTACCCGGGTCGGCACCACCTCCGTTACCATCAGGCTCGAGGTATGGGTGCGTCCCGTCATTCACGAAGCGGGCCGCCACTCAGGGCAATTCAAAGTAACCGAGGCGGCTTTCACCTATGTATCGGTAGATGAAAACGGCATGAAACAGCCGATTAACCGGGCCCATTGCCATCTGCCTTGAACGGAAATCGGCGACAGGCGACCAGATTGTGCTCAGGTACGGCCCTTGCCGTTGTCGGTTTTCTCCCGTAACCGCCTGGATGTCCACATAAAACACAACAAGAATATATGAAGAAAAAGTTCCTCGTCACCGTCAGCAACGACTTTGATCAGTTGACCGCCATCGAGTTTCTCTGCTCGTTTTTTCTGCCGCAGTCACGGCACCAGTTAACCTTGTATCACATCTGCCGGCTCGACAGTAACGATATGAACAAGGCCCTGTTGCAGATGTGGGATGAACCGGATGCGCGGGTTGCCAAACGGCTCAGTTTCGGGGCGAGAAAATCCTTGGATCGGGCCACCGACATGCTCGGTTCCAGCCAGATGTCGGTGGATGATATTATCACCAAGACGGTTGCCGAGCGGTTCGGCAAGGTGAAAGACATTCTTTCGGAGGGGGCCGGCGGACTCTACGATGCCATCATCCTCGGCAAAAGAGCCTCATACGCCCTGCAATGGTTTTTTGAGCGGCCGGCGGACGAGATTGCCCAGGCCATTGTCAATGATCCCTCTTTTTCCACCCCTTTATGGATCTGTCCGGAAATAGAGCAGGGCCGCAAAAACGTTCTGGTGTGCCTCGACGGTTCAAAAAACTCGGACCGCGTGGTTGATCACGTAGGCTATATTCTTACCCGCCAGACACAGCATTCCATCACCCTGTATGTCGTTGATAACGGCGCCGGGATTGACCATGATATCGCGTTCAGCCGGGCCCGAGAGATTCTTGCCGGTCACGATATTTCCAATGAACGTATCGGCACCGATTCGGAGTGGGGCATATCCGTTTCGAACTGTATTCTCGGCAAAGCGGCGAAGGGGCACTATGCAGCCGTGGCCGTCGGCCTGCACGGCCGGGACAAGGGGTTGTTGAAGGATATCCGGCTATCCGGCGGGGCCACCGCCAAATTGATCAGCAGGATAGAAAAGGCGTCACTCTGGGTGTGCCCATAGCATGATGGAGTCGTAAAAACTTCGCTCTGCATCGTTGTGGGGCCTTTTTCAGACGAGCTTTTTCATTTCCTGGTAATTTCTTTCCGCATAAGAAACAATTTTTTCCAGCCGGTGGCGAAATGGATCATCGGAGCCAAGCCGGCGATCGGCATTTCTCAGCAGTTCCCGCCCATGCTCACGATACTCCTGTAACTCCTTGAGCAACCGCCGACGCGCCGCCAGTTTCTCCCGTTCCGCCTCGACAAAAGGTATGAGCCGGTTAATAGAAAATTCGATCAGAACGTCCCGAGATACATCATGTCGCTTTGACATCTCCTCGAGCAGGGTCAGGGTTGATCTGCTCAGCACCATGGTTTTCGGCCGTCGCTCACCATCGACATCCGCTGATTTTTTGGCGCTGATTGCCACCAGGCTGAGGGAACTCTGATCATCCACCAATTGATCGATAATTGATTTCTGCTTGACGCCCAGATGAGATGCAGCCACCTTGAGGAGCTCGATGATTTGCGGTGAAAGCTTGAATGTCGCCCGCACCGACTGTTTGCCCTTGAGTTCATGGGCGTTTAAAATCGGCGGGCCGGCCGATGAGTCGCCCTGAATATTGCGCTGTTCAGTCATTATTAACCCCTATTCTCATTATTTAACGAGAAATATAGTAAAAGTAATGGAATAAATCAATTCATTATTTGATTGTTGACAGGCACCTATTTGGTCTTAAAATCTTGCCGTGCTAGTTTTTCCGGTTACAGGCTGGATGAGTAAACACTGAGTCTTTGGCAGAGGCTGGTTCTGTTCGCAGATGAGACATGATTGGCCCTATGTCGCTGGCGCAGGACGGGTGGTGGCGGAGTTAACCCTTTAGCAAGGGTGAGGCGGGGAGTACAATGTCTTCAACCCGCCCACCTCAGATGATTGGAGGATGCAATGATAACTAGATGGAGCGATTTAGACCGCGTGTTCAATGCGATCGACGCCATGGGGCTTCTCCGGGGGCGCCTGGAGAGTGGGCTGGACGAATTCGATCAGGTTTTGAAAAAAAGTGGTTCGGTAACGGGTACAACACCGCGAACAAATCTTTTTGACATGGGCGAATATTTTGAGTTAAGCGCCGAAGTTCCGGGAATCGGCAAGGACGATTTATCGGTCAAGATTCAGGGCAATTACCTGGAGATAACCGGGACCCGGGCAATTGAAGCGCCCGCCGGCTATACCACCCACAGAAACGAGCGCTCGTCACTGAACTTCACCAGAAGTTTGACCCTGCCGGCCGATGTCGATTCAGCCAAGGTTGAGGCGCGACTCCAGCATGGTGTGCTGGTATTATCGCTTGCCAAGGCGGAACCGGCAAAACCGCAAGAAATTTCAATTAGTTAACCGGATCGAATCGGGGAGGTGTTACTTATGGAAGCAAACAAAATGATTCAGGCCGATGGCGGCACAGCCGAGACGGCGGCCAACATGCAGTCGGTGATCCCTCTGGTTGATATCTATGAAAACAATGACGAAATCCTGCTTCATGTGGAGTTGCCGGGTGTTACCAAAGAAGCAATAACCGTCAATATAGACAACGGTACCTTGGTCCTGACCGGTACCCGGACCAAAGGTTCAGACGGCATCAAAGGGTGGCGTGAATTTGGCGATGTCAGGTTCCAACGGAGTTTTTCGGTTCCCCAGGCCATCGATGTGGCACAGGTGCGGGCTGAACTCAAGGACGGTATCCTTCACCTGCATCTGCCCAAATCAGAAGCTGCCAAGCCGCGGATCATTGAAATCAAGTCGGATTGATACACTGAGCTCTCTTACCGGCGGGGGCCTGCCCCCGCCCCACCAAAGCAGCCCAAAAACGCCTGTTACTTGAGGATATCCCGCAATAATGGTCTTTTCTGCCAAACGCTTCATTGACGGACTCGTAAAAACCTAAAAATTGCTTGCTATCGTCATTCCCGCGAAAGCGGGAATCCAGTGATTCCAATTAATTGTGAATGTCTTGTCAACCCCGTTATGACCGGTATATGGGTTTTTACGACTTCATCTTTATTGCTTAAACTATGTTATCCCGGCAAGACTCACAATATGTTCGTGGTAATTGTTCCTTGCGCCTCGATTTTGAACGTAAATTCTCATTATTCAAGGAACCCTTTTAACTTATGAGTTCCCGCTCTCGAGAAAATCACGGTTACTAGCTATTGTAAGGCTTTTACCGGGCCGTCGAATTTTAGCAGGCGATCAGTGATAAACCAGCTTTTTGTCGTTGTACATCAGTTCAATTTTCTGCCGATTCGGTACATGCGTGCATAGATGGCGGGGTAGCGCAGACGGGTGAGTTCGGCGGCCACCGCTTCTACCTTATAGTCGAGACGCAGATGGGAAACAGCGATATCTTCACCTGAGAGTTCAAGCACGGCGCAGCTTGCCGTTGGGCTGCCGTCGAACATCCGTCCGACGCTGCCGGGGTTGATGAAGTGAACGCCGTTTATGTGTTTGTGAAATGGTGAGTGGCTGTGGCCGACGATGATAATGTCGTGATCGGTGGCGCCGGCCAGTTCGGCAAAGCGACTGTCGGGTGTGTCGGCAAAGAGAAAACCATCCGGATTCACTGGTGAGCCGTGAAATAAACCGATTTTCGGCAGATGACGACCATCGTCCTCGGCGGCGAGATCAATGGTGCGCCAGAGAGGTTGGCTTTTCAGCCAGGCACCATTCTCCTTGCTCAACTCAGCGGCGGTTGCCCCGTACATGATCCGTTTTTCCGCCTTTTTCGGATGGGTAAAGGTATCGCCGGCCAACAGGGTCAGTATATGACGGTCGGTGTTGCCGAGGATCGAAACGGCCCGATGGGTGCGCAGCCAATCAATGGTCTGGTTGGGAAAGGGAGCATACACGGTGGTGTCACCACCGTTGAGGATGAGATCAACGTCCCCGCACTGCTTCGCAACCGCCTCCAGGGCCGGGAAATTACCGTGGATGTCGGAAACAATAAGGATGCGCATGGTCGCTTTTTCTTCATGGAGAGGTGAGGCGGCGGGGTTATTGGCACCTGATTGAGAGTTTTTTGTCATATTCGTCGATCACTGATTGCATGAATTAAGGGATCAGGTACATTTGATGGCTCTTTACGGGTGATGGCGTCGTAAAAACTTCGCTCTACGGTCTCAAGGGATCGTTTTGACTTCTCGACGTACCACATGTACGCCTGCGAGGTCAAAATGACCACCACTCCTAGTATAGCTGTGTTTTTATTTAGCCATCTCAAACTGCTAGACTGAGTTTTTACGAGTTAATCACGGGTAATGTCGAGCGTGCCGTGCGAATCGGCACCAATGAGAAAAGTATACTGGATTGCGTAATGATCATAAACGGTTTTTCTTTCGCCGCTGTTTCAGCCGGACTCAGGTATAAAAACCGGTTGGATCTGGGCCTTATCGTCTGCGACCAGCCGGCGGTGACGGCCGGCATGTTTACCACCAATCAGGTAAAGGCGGCGCCGGTGCTTCTCGATATAGAGCGGCTCAAGCAGGGCAAGGCAAGAGCCATTCTCGTCAACAGCGGCTCCGCCAATGCCTGTACCGGCGAGATTGGGATGGCTGATGCTCACAAAACCTGCGGACTGGCGGCGCAACATCTGGGTATCGATGAAAACGAGGTGCTGGTTGCTTCCACCGGGGTTATCGGTGAGCGGCTTAAGGTTGCCGGGTTTGAAGCGCATATGGGAGAACTGGTGGCGGGGTTGCGCCACGATGGCGCCGTTGACGTGGCGCGCGCCATGATGACCACTGACACGGTGGAAAAATCCGCCTTCCGGACCATTGAGCTTGGCGGCGAAGAGGTCGCTATTGGTGGCCTGGCTAAAGGCTCTGGAATGATTATGCCCAATATGGCAACCATGCTGGCCTTCGTCATGACTGATGCCCGTATCAGCTTCCCTCAACTGCGCCATTGTCTGAAAAACTCAGTAGCTGCCAGCTTTAATCTCATCACCGTTGACGGCGACACCTCAACCAATGATATGGTCTTGGTCATGGCCAGTGGCCACGCCGGCAACAGGTGGATTGAAGATGTTGATCACCCGGATTGTCATGACTTTGGCGCGGCCCTTGCCGAGGTGCTGGACGAGCTGGCCGAAAAGATCGTGGCCGACGGCGAAGGCGCCACCAAGCTGGTGAGAGTTGCGGTGGGCGGCGCTAAAGATGATCATGAGGCGGAACAGATAGCGCGCACGGTGGCCAACTCGAGCCTGGTGAAGACCGCATTTTTTGGTGGAGATCCCAATTGGGGGCGGATCGTCGCCGCCATGGGGCGGGCCGGAGTGCGGTTTCGTCCGGAGTTGGTGGATATCGCCTGCGAGGGAATCATGCTGGTACGCGGCGGCGTATGGGTAGGGGAAGAGGCTGAGACCCAGGTGGCCGAGGCGATGCGGGCCCCGCGCTTTACCGTTTCCATCGACCTTCATCAGGGCAGCGGCGCGGCGGCGGTGCGCACCTGTGACTTATCTTATGACTACATAAAGATTAACGCCGATTATCGGAGTTGAGATGAGAAAACCGCGCAGTACCGCCTTGATATTTGGTGAGGCGAATCAGAGCTCAGCGTTGATTGAGCGGCTTGGTGAACATTTTATCGTTGAGCAGTTCGACGAAACCAACACTATCCGCCGCTATTTCGATACCTTCGACTGGCGTCTGTACCGCGCCAAGCGGTTGTTTTATGCAGGGGCCGATACCATCAGCTTGTGCACTTTAAATGAGTCACCCGTTGGGCGGGCGGCTGCCGCTCCCGCCGAATCATATTTCTGGTGGGATATCGCCGATTCTCCCCTTGCCGAGTGGCTGGCGCCGATCATTGGGGTACGGGCCCTGATTCCATTGTTTAGTGCCCAGTTGAGCACCGCCTGCTATCGTTTGCTGAATAAAGATCAGAAGATCGTTGTCCGGGTGGAGGTGGAGACCACCGTGGTGGACGGCGTCGACGGCGACCAATTGCATATGCATGGGGTGAGCTTCGAGGAGGTGCGGGGATATGATGAGCAGTATGATACAGCAACCTCAATTGGTGCGGCATGCGGTGGCCAAGCCCCGGCCCAAAAGGCCTCACGCTTCATAAACGGCTTGTCGGTGAGCGGCCGAACACCGCTTGATTACACCAGCAAGTTTGCCATTGCCCTGCCGCCCGAGATACCCATCGGCCGGGCGGTAAGCGCCATTTTCCTCGATCTGGCCGGCACCATGAAACGCAATCATGACGGGGTCATGAATGATGTCGATTCCGAGTTTCTGCACGATTTCCGGGTTGCGGTGCGGCGTGCCCGTTCACTTCTGAGCCTTTTCAGAAAGGTGCTGCCCGAGGCCGAGTGCGACTGGTTTCAGCAGGAATTCAAGTGGCTGGGCAGTGTCACCGGGCCGGTCCGTGATATCGATGTCTATCTGCTTGCCCGTCAGCATTACAGCACCATGATCCCGGCCAGCCTCAGTGGTGGACTGGCACCATTTTTCGATGAACTGGCGGGGCACCGTAAAGCCCACCTCAGCGCTTTGCGGGGGGCACTTGCTTCTCAGCGGTATCAGCGGCTGCATGAACGCTTGCATGAATTCTGTACCCATGAAGAGTCGCCGCTCTTTACCGAGATGCGGGCCGGGCGGTGCAAGAAACTGGTTGATGAGCTTATTCTCAAGCGCTTTAAACGTTTTGTCCGTGACGGCGGCGCGATCACCGATGATAGCGTTGATGAGGTACTTCATCGACTGCGCATCAACGGCAAGAAATTCAGGTATCTGCTAGAATTTTTCAGCAGTTTTTATGCACCGGAAGATATGAGCAGATTTGTCAGGCACATGAAAAAACTGCAGGACAATCTTGGCGATTTCAACGATCTGTCCGTTCAGCAGGATATGCTGTTGGGAAAACTCGATGAACTTAGCGGACGGGGTAAACGCACCATGAAACTCGCCGCCGCTTTGGGCGGGTTGATTGCCGTGCTTGCCGACCGGCACAGGGTGGTGCGGGGAGAATTCAACGCTACCTACGCCGCGTTTGCCACTGAACAAAACATCCCAAAACATCCGATTGCTCAAGTCCATGGTCACCGGTAAGCGGCCTGGATGCAGCTCTACCACAAGCCGATGATTATTTGCGCCGTATACAGCAGTAAGGGGGGAGTGGGGAAAACGGCCGCTGCCGTAAATCTGGCCTATGTTGCCGCCCATGGCGGACAAAAGGTGCTGCTCTGCGATATGGATTCACAGGGATCCGCCTCCTACTATTATCGTATCAAGCCGAAAAAACGGTTTAATCGTGCCAGATTGCTGGCGGGCGAAGCAGAGTCGTATATCAGGGGCACCGACTATCCCGGCCTTGATCTCCTGCCAGCCCATTTTTCCTTCCGTAAGCTTGACGTGGCCCTCAATGACCGGGGAATCAAAACGGGCGGCAGCGCCCTGGTGGAATTGTTTGCCCCGCTTGCCCGTGAATACGATGTATTGCTGCTTGATTGTCCGCCCAACCTGACAGTGCTCTCCGAGCATATCATCGTTGCCGCTGACTTCATTATCGTCCCGGTGGTGCCGACCACCTTGTCGATTCTGGCCCTGGATCAGCTCTTGAAGCTGATGCGCAAGTTGGGGTGCCGGCGCGACAAACTGCTGGCTTTCTTCTCCATGGTGGAAAAACGCAAATCCATGCATGCCGACATCATGAGAAAATATTCCGACCACCCCATTTTTCTTAGCAGCGCTATTTTGTATCTGGCCGAGATCGAGAAGATGGGGATTACCCGTCGACCGGTGGGCGCCGGTACCGGTCGATCGCTGGCGGCCTCTTATTATCAGGCGCTGTGGCAAGAAATTGAATTGAGATCAGGTTCGTGAGGCATCTCTATCTCATTCGTCACGCCAAATCGAGTTGGCGTGATCCGCATCTGCAAGACATCGATCGACCTCTGAACAAGCGCGGCATCCGTGATGCTCCGATGATGGGAGAGCGGCTGCGAAAAGCGGGGATTTGCCCTGATTTGATGCTTGTCAGCCCCGCCGTCCGGGCACGCGCCACCGCCGATGCGATCGCCGGGGCGATCGGTTACCACCAATCCCTGGTGGTCATTGTCGAGGACCTCTATAGCTTTGCCATGGAAGGAATTGTCTCCGTGCTCCATGGCGTTGATGATACCGTCCAGTCGGTGGCGCTGGTGGGCCACAACCACGGCATGACATCCGCTGCCGAATGGTTCACCGGTGCAAGCCTGGGCAACGTGCCCACCTGTGGCATTGTTGCCATCGACACCATGGTGGATCAGTGGCGGTTGATGTCCGCAGGAGACGGGATGTTGCGCTTTTTCGACTATCCCAAGCGCACCCTCTAGCTGATTTCTTTGTATCCGCATGTCCCTGATCCACAAGTGCCGGGCGCAGCTCATCGATATCGGGCGCGAAACCGCGTATACCAGTTGGGAGCTGATCAAGATTACCGTTCCGGTAATTATTTTTACCAAGATATTGGCGGAACTAGGCTTCATCGTTGTGGTCAGCAAGGTAATGGAGCCGCTTATGGGGCTGGTGGGATTGCCGGGCGAGCTTGGTTTTGTCTGGGCAACCGGTATGCTGACCACCCTCTACGGGGCGATTGCGGCATTTGCCGCCCTGGCGCCCGCTCTTGAATTGAGTGGCGCCCAGGTCACCATACTCGGCGCCATGCTGCTCATTGCCCACTCGTTGCCGGTGGAACTGATCATCACCAAAAAGGCCGGCGCCGGGCTGGTTCCCATGGCCGCTATCAGGCTGGGCGGGGCATTGGTGTATGGTATGCTCTTGTATCATCTTGCTGAACTGTTGCAGGTGTGGCAGGAACCGGCGGTGATATTTTTTCAGGCCGGTGATGGCGGCCAGGGATTGGCTCAGTGGATCGAGGCGCAGATTATCAATATCGGCATCATCGTGGTGGTGATCTTCTGCATCCTGGTGATTATGCGGCTGCTGCGTGGTCTTGGCGTGCTCGCCTTGCTTGAGAAACTGCTCAGTCCGGTGTTACCGTTTTTCGGCATGAGCCATCGGGCCGCGCCCATTACCGTGGTGGGCATGATCATGGGACTCGCCTACGGCGGCGCCCTGATTATCAGGGAAACCACCACCGGGGTCATGGAGAAGCGGGAGATATTCAATTCCCTCGCTCTGATGTCGCTCTGTCATGGACTGGTGGAGGATACCCTGCTGATGATGGCGATCGGGTCGAAATTGGCGGGCATATTATGGGGCAGGTTGTTATTTTCCTTACTGTTATTGTATATAATCGTGCGGGTAAGTGACTACATGCGGGCGCGAACGTCACCCAACTGACTACTTGACTGTTGATCCCATCACCGTGAAACTATCTCGATTTGGCGTCAAACTCAGCAGTGACGCCGGTATTGCCTCATTGATCGACGACCTTGGCCGGGCCATGAGTGGTGCCGATGACTTAATCATGATGGGCGGCGGCAATCCCGGCCATATTGACGCCGTCCATAGGCTGCTCAAGGAAAAACTGGCCGCCCTTGCCGCTGACGATACAAGGTTTCGTGAGCTGATAAACATCTACGATCCTTCCCAGGGGCATATTCGTTTCAATGAGCATTGTGCACGACTGCTGCGCCGCGAGTATGGCTGGGATGTGGGGCCGGAAAATATCTGCCTGACAAACGGCAGCCAGACCGCGTTTTTCATGCTGCTCAATATGTTTGGTGGACGTTATCCGGATGGTACCATGAAAAAGATCAGGTTTCCCCTGGCGCCGGAGTATATCGGCTATGCCGATCTGGGGATCGATGATGATCTCTTTATTTCTACCAGACCGCATATCGAGTATCTCGAAGACCGCCAGTTCAAGTACCGGGTCGATTTTGACGGACTCGATATCGGTGAGGAGACCGGCGCCATCTGTCTCTCGCGGCCCACCAACCCCACCGGCAATGTGGTTACCGACATTGAGTTGCGCCGTCTGCACGGCCTTGCCGAAGAACACGACATCCCGCTTATTATCGACAGCGCCTACGGTCTGCCCTTTCCCCATATTGTCTATACCGAGGCATCTGTTTTCTGGGATGAACGGATCATTATCTGTCTGTCGCTGTCGAAACTGGGACTGCCGGCGGTGCGAACCGGTATCGTCATTGCGAGCCGGCACATCATCAAATCGCTTGCCGCCATGAATGCGGTGATCTCACTGGCGCCGGGCAGTTTCGGCGCCTTGCTGGTGGAAGAGCTGGTACAAAACGGAGACATCATCGAGCTGGGTAAAAAAGTAGTCAAGCCGTTTTACCTGGAAAAGGCAAACAAAACCCTTGCCTGCGTGCACAAAGAATTGCGCGGCATTCCGTATCGGGTGCACCGGCCCGAGGGTGCGATGTTTCTGTGGGTGTGGTTTGAGAACATGCCGATATCGAGTCTGGAGCTGTATCACCGCCTCAAGCGCCGAGGCGTGCTGATCGTCTCCGGCCACTATTTTTTCGTGGGCCTTAGTGAACCATGGCAACATAGCCAGGAGTGTATTCGAGTTACCTATTCCCAGGACGATGATGAAATTGCCCGGGGACTTAGAGTCATCGGCTCCGAGGTGCGGGCACTGTACGATGCGGCAGGGGCCACCACGAGCTAAGGCGAAGTTATGACGATGCTATCGCTAAAGAGGTGTTGGAGTATGAGCATGGGTGCCAAACTTGGATTGTTCGTGGGTATCGGCCTGATTTTTTCAGCCCTGGGCGCGTATGCAAGCTGTCTTGAGGGAAATTGCCGGGACGGAACCGGAGTCTATCAGAGCCCTGACGGGCGCCGTTATGAAGGAACGTTTTCACGCGGCTTCATCAACGGTGAAGGAACCATGTATTTTCCCGACGGCTCGGTGTATCGCGGCACCTTCCGCAATGGCGTCATGGAGGGCAGAGGCCTACTTGAAGGGGCCGACGGCAGACGCTATCAGGGGGAGTTCAAAGATGGGGTAATTGATGGCCAGGGGGCGCTTGTTCTGCCGTCCGGCCTGCGTTACCGGGGCGAGTTCAGCTATGGCCAGTTTCATGGTCAGGGAATTTTGTTATATCCCGATGGCCGGGAGTACACGGGCCAGTTCCGCAACAATATCGTCGACGGTTACGGCCGTCTCATCTTCTTGGATGGCAGCTGGTATGAGGGTGATTTTGTCAACGGCAAGCCATCGGGTAAGGGGACTCGTCTCTATCCGGATGGATCGCGCTACAGCGGTGAAATCAGTGGTGAGATGCGACACGGTCAGGGCCACTTTGAGTCGGCCTCGGGCGATATCTACGATGGCGGCTTTGCGGCGGATTTGTACCACGGTCAAGGGACCCTTGATTACCGTGACGGCAGGCGCTATACCGGCACCTTCAAGAACGGCAGAAGAAACGGCCAGGGCGAGCTTATCTATACGGACGGGTCGCGCTACAAAGGCGGTTTCGTCGAAGATGTACCGCAGGGGGTCGGTACCCTGAAATTTGCCGATGGTAGCCGATATACGGGTGACTTTGACGATGGCCGAATGCATGGCCAGGGAGAGTACTGGTACGCTGATGGTGCATATTACAAGGGGGATTTTGTTGACGGGTTGCCAAACGGCTATGGTGAATTGCGTTATGGTGATGGTGAAATCTTCACCGGCGCCTTTATTGACGGTGAGCCGCAGATAGTGGAAAGCGTCGATATTTTTGCTGAGGCATCGGTGGCGGCGACTGCGGAGGGTGATGAAGAAGATATGACTGGTACCGGCTCTAAAATCGTGGCTGTGGATATGGGCAGCGATCTCGATAGCTCTACCGTTGAACCAGTTGATAGCTCCGGCGCTGCAGCTGATATGGCCGTTGCCGCTTCTGGGGCAGGTGATGAGATGGCTCTTACTCCGGTTGACGGCGGTGCCGTCCCGACGACGGCGTCGGTTGAAACCGCGCAGACGCCTGCTTCAGAAATCGTTACGGAACAGGTATTGCTGATCACCGGTGATGCCGTTATTGAACGCGATGCAGTCTTATATGTTAGTAGTGATCCAGAGCGTCCGCTGAGTGGTACGGTTGATTATATATTTGCCGATGGCTCCCACTATCGGGGCGAGGTACGGGAGGGGCTATTCGAAGGCGACGGCATTATTGAGTTCTCCGGCGGCGACAGTTATGAAGGAGAGTTTGGCGGCGGCGTATTCAATGGCCGGGGAACGTATCGCTATGCTGACGGCAGAAGCTATGAAGGGGAATATGTTGCCGGCAGACGTAACGGCTCCGGCCGTTATGCCTATCCTGACGGAACAACCTACACCGGCGAGTTCAAGGATGATTTTTTTCACGGCAGCGGCGTCTACCTTTTTGCCGACGGCAGCCGCTACACCGGACAGTTCCGCGGCGGTACGTTTAATGGCCGGGGAAGATTGGAATATCAAAACGGTGCGGTCTATACCGGCAATTTCAAGGATGATCTGCCCCATGGTGAAGGAGTTCTCATCGGCGCCGATGGATCACGCTATGACGGTTTATTTTCCGCCGGCAGAAGAGATGGCGAGGGCATTCTGATTTTACCGGACGGCAATCGCTACGAAGGGCTCTTTGTCAATGACACCTTTGTCGGCGCCCAGTAATTTTTCATGGCATACTATATATAGGGTAGTTGGGGGACATCATAATTGATGAGGTCAAAAAAAAAACCAAAATTGCTTGTTCACGTCATTCCCCGAAAGCGGGAATCCAGTAATTTCAAATAATGATGGAATCCGGTGCAACTCCACCATGACGATAATTAGGGTTTTTTCGCGAACATCAGAATTAACCAGGCGCAATGGCTATGAAATGGGGATATAAGGCGGTTCATTTTGAAATGAAAAAAGGTGGGCTGATCGGCAGCGCCTTTTTCGATGAATCTGAGATAGAGGAAGCGCTCAATAATTTCGGCGCCGCCGGCTGGGAACTGATTTCCGTACTGGAGGTGCACGACGGGGTTATCGCTTTTTTCAAACAGCCCCTTGCCGTAGGCGAAATGGCCCCGCATGTTCATGTTCGGCCCCCGGTTGCCCACCAGCCTGAAGATGAATTGCCGGATCGGGATCAGCCACCCATTGCTCATCTAACCCAGGATGAACCGCCAGCGCCGGTATCGACACCTTCGAGAGCCGCACCACATCCCCATCTTGATTTAAATGAGGTGAATAAGGCGGCGGAAGAAAACCCGGGTGGTGAGGATTCCGGTGAGGACGAACGGGTAGGTGCAATCAGGATCGAGTAGCTTAATGAAGAGCAAGACACTGCAATTCAACTCCACGGATTCATTCAGCCTCGGTGTTGAAATCGAGTTTCAGATCCTTGCAAAGAGCAACTTCGCCCTTTCGCCACGCGGCCCCATATTGCAGGCTAGCGCCCCAGCGCAACTGCAACCGCGTATCGCCCCGGAATTCATCACCTCGATTCTGGAAATACAGACCGGCGTCTGCCCCAGTGTGCGGGCGGTGGAGAACGATCTGTTGCAGACCTGCACACTGATGGAGGAGTTGGCCGATGAACATGAGTGCATCCTGTTCGCCGCCAGCCTGCATCCATTTGCCCGCGCCGCCGAGCAGCAGACCAGCCAGGAAGAGCGTTATCAGCGTATTATGGAGGAATTACAGCTGATCGGGCGCCGCTTCATCACTCAAGGGTTGCATATCCACGTGGGGTTGGCCGACGGTGACACCGCCGTGCGCGTGAACAATCTACTGCAGGCCTACCTGCCGCTCTTTCTTGCCTTGAGCTGCTCGTCGCCGTTTTTTGAGGGTGAAGACACAGGCCTGCTTTCCTACCGCACCAAATTGTTCGAGTCCCTACCCATGGCGGGGATTTACCCGTATGTTGAGAATTGGCGTGCGTATAGTGAAGAGATACACAATCTGATCCACCACGGCATCATCGAATCACCCCGCGATCTCTGGTGGGATTGCCGCCCCAATTATCGGTTCGGTACCGTAGAGATCAGAATCTGCGACCTGCCCTGCCGGTTTAGCGACATCCTCGCGCTGGTTGCCCTCATCCAGTCTACTGTCGCCTGGCTTGGTGAGGAGGTCAAGGAGGCCCGTCCGCTGCGCCTGCTACTGCTCAGTGCCAACAAATGGCAGGCGGTGCGGCATGGCAGCCGGGGGCGTTTCGTCGATCCGCTTGGCTTGTTGGGGACAGAGAACATGAGCGTGGCGGAAGCGATCCGGCGGCTGCGTGACCGGACTGAGCGGTTCTGCCATCAATTAGGTGGAGATTCTTATCTTGATCCACTTGATACGATCATCACCCGTGGCACCGGGGCTGAGCTCATGCGCCGATCATTTGCTGAAACCAACGATTTTGTACAAGTTATCGGTACCTTGCACAAAGGATTCTGGCAATGAGCAGATACCGCAAGGCACTTGTCGCCTCAGGCCATACCCTGGTCAGTGAGGCCGGTGCGACAATCTTAAAAGAAGGCGGCAATGCCTTTGATGCGGTGGTGGCGGCGGGGTTTGCCGCCGCCGTGGCGGAACCGTCTCTGACCAGCCTTGGCGGTGGTGGATTGCTGGTGGGCTATGATCAGCGGCGGGGGCAATCGCTTTTTTTTGATTTTTTCGTCAACACCCCCGGTATGGGGCGAAAGCCGCAACGAGACAATCTGCACTTTTTCCCGGTTACCATCCAGTTCAGTGGTTCCACCCAGGACTTCAACGTCGGGCTTGGTTCGGTGGCCGTGCCCGGGAACCTCAAGGGCCTTATTCATGTGCACCGGCGGCTGGGGCGCATGGGGCTTGCCCAGGTAATCGCACCGGCCAGAGAACTTGCCCGCGGCCATACACTCAACAAGCAGCAGGGTAACTTTTTCTCGCTGCTCTACCCCATCCTGACGATGACCGAACGGGGCCGCTCTCTTTATGAAAGAGACGGTCGGTTCGTTCAGGCGGGTGACACCATTAAAAATCCTGATGCGGTCTCTTTTTTCGACCAGCTTGCCCATGATCATGGCCGGGAATTTTATGAGGGTGAACTGGCCCGTCGTATCGACACAGAGATGAGAGCGGGCGGCGGCCTGCTGAGCGCCGAAGATCTGCGTGCTTACGAGGTGTATGAGCGCAAACCGTTGGCCATAAACTATCGCGACTACCGACTGCTCACCTGTCCCGGGCCATCGGTAGGCGGCGCCATGATCGGTTTGTCCCTGAGTCTGCTGGAACATTCTGGTGTTGGCGCTCAGCGGTGGGGTGATGGCGCCTATCTGGTCAGGACCCTGGGGTTGATGCGTGAGGTGGAACGGCTCCGCGCTGATGGATTCAGCGCCGATTCCCATCTGTCCTCATTTCTGGCCGATCACGCCGCGGTTACTTCCTCGATTGATCGCATTCGTCTGTTCAGTCGCGGTACCACCCATATCAGTGTGGCCGACAAAATGGGCAACTGCGCGTCCATGACCTTTTCCAATGGGGAAGGCTCCGGTTACATCGCCCCCGGCACGGGGGTGATGCTCAATAACATGATGGGCGAAGATGACCTCCATCCGGACGGCTTTCACCTTGATCCGCCGGGGCTGCGGGTGGCCTCGATGATGTCGCCGTCACTGCTGATAAAAGATGAAACGGTGCGGCTGGTGATCGGCAGCGGTGGTTCCAAACGCATCCGTACCTCCATGGGCCAGGTACTGAGCCAGGTCTTTGACTATGGACGCTCTCTCACAGAGGCGGTGGAGGCGCCGCGGCTCTTCTGGGATGGCGAAGCGGTGCAGATTGAGCCGGGCTTTTCCGATGAGGCGCTGGCTGAGCTGAAGCGTTATGCTCCCATCAATGTCTGGGATGATCTCGATGTCTATTTCGGCGGCGTCCACGCCGTCATCCCCGGTGAGACCGGGGCCGGTGACCCACGCCGGGGCGGCAGTGTGGTGGAGGTGTGATCTTACACGCGGACTAGCCGGGAAATTCAGCACCACTTCAGGGAGGTGAGTGCCTGTTTGATTGCCAGTATGTGGTGAAGCTGCTTACCCCGAAAAGATCGGCGGGCGTCCACGCGTGATGGAATTCTAAGATTGGTTTGCCGAACGGTACCGGTACATACCAACCCTCCTGCCAAGACACAAGATTATTAGGTGTGGGGATAGCTCTATTTCCAACCCACCGCTCATCCAAAACCCAGCGCCATGCCCAGTTGATATACCGCCACTGCCAGGGCGAAGGCGAAGATGGTGTTGAAGCCCATGGAAAAGGCGGCCCAGCGCCATGAGGATTCGCGGGCGATGCAGACCACGGTGACGAAACAGGGGGCATAGAACATGATAAAGATAAGCGCCGCCACCGCCACCACCGGATTCCAGGAGGGTGAGCGGGTCAGCCGGTGGCTGAGCGAGGCCGCCGCTTCGGGATTCGTATCGCCCATGGAATAGGCGGTGCCAAGGGTAGAGACGATTACCTCTTTGGCGACAAAACCGCCCAGCAGGGCGATGTTGGTACGCCAGTCAAAACCAGCCCAGGAGGAGATCGACTCCAGTCCGTGGCCGATACGCCCAGCTACTGAATAGCGCAGGGCCTGGGCCGACTGCTCCTGATCAAGCCGCCTGAGCTCTTCGGCAAGGAGGCTGTGGTTATCGGTCTTTGAGATGGGGTCGAGCAACGATAGTTCCTGGCTGATTGACGCTTTTTGCTGGGCAAAGTAGCGCTGCTGTTCTTCGGGCAGATGGGGATAGGTCATCAATGCCCAGAGCAGGATTGAAATGGCCAGGATGACCGTGCCCGCCTTTTTGATGTATTGCCAGGTGCGCTCCCAGGTGTGGATAAGCAGTCCGCGAGTGGTGGGAAATCGATACGGTGGCAACTCCATGACAAAGGGAGTCGGCTCGCCGCGCAGAAAGGTCGTTCTTAAAAATTTTGCCGCCACCAGTGCGACAACCCATGCCAGCATGGTGAAACCAAACATCATCAAGGCCTGATGGTTGGCGAAAAAGGCGCCGATCAGCAGGGCCAGCACCGGAATCTTGGCGCCACAATTCATGAAAGGCACGGTGAGCAGGGTAGCCATCCGTTCTTTGGGCGAGCGCAGGGTTCTGGTGGCCATGACGCCGGGCACCGCGCAGCCCCCGGCAATACCGCCGGAGACGATAAAGGGCATGACCGAGGAGCCGTGCAGGCCAAATATGCGAAAGATGCGATCCATCATATAGGCCACCCGGGCGAGGTAGCCCGAATCCTCCAGCAGGGCAATGCCGAAAAACATGAACATGATGAGCGGCACAAAACCCAGAACCCCGCCCACCCCGTCGATGACCCCCGATATGATAAGTGACTTGAGCGGCCCGTCAGCCATGGCGCCATCCACCATCTCCCCCAGCCAGACAAACAATTCTCCCATCCAGGCAACCGGCATGCTGCTCCAGGAAAAGGTGAACTGATAGAGGAAATAGAGCACCGCCAGCATGATTGCCGGCCCGCCGATCCGGTGGGTGGCGATCTTGTCGATTCGATCCGAGGCGTAGAGCCGATCCGGGGCGGCGGTGTGGGTGATAATCCCACCTCTGAGCAGGGACTTGAGATAGCCGTAGCGATGATCGGCGACAATCACCTCCGGGTAGACATCAAGAGTTTTGTGGGTATGTGCCGCCAGGTTTTCCACCACACTCTCGAGCATCCGGGCAATATCTGGATTCTTATCGCGCCCGAGGGCGAGGATCTGCTCATCCTGCTCGAGATATTTTACGGCAGTGAATTGAGCCGGATAGCGATCGGTGAGAAATTCATGTTCCTCGATAACCCTCGTCAGTTCGATGATGGCGCCGTCAAGGTCATCACCATAGGAAATGGTGAGCGGTTTCCATTCAGGCGGATTACGAGCCACCTTTATGGCAGCCTGCATGAGTATGTCGGTTCCGGTGCCCGCCCTGGCAACAATGGGGATTATCGGTACGCCGAGAATCTCAGATAGCTTCTCGGTATCGATTTTGATCCCGCGTGATGTCGCCACATCGATCATGTTTAAGGCGATGACCAGGGGCGCCCCCAGTTCAAGAAGCTGAACGCTCAGATAGAGGTTGCGCTCCAGGTTGGCGGCATCGACGATGTTGATGACAACCGCCGGCCGCTCGTTAACGAGAAAATCTCGAGCCACCAGTTCCTCGGCCGAGTAGGCGGTGAGTGAATAGGTACCGGGCAGATCCACCACCGCGATAAGCTCGTCGTCCACCCGCAGATAACCGCTTTTGCGTTCAACCGTGATACCGGGGTAATTGCCGACGTGCTGCCTGGCGCCGGTAAGTTGATTGAACAGGGTTGTTTTGCCCGCGTTAGGGTTACCGGCAAGGGCAATGGTATGGGATATATCGTTACGCTGCACGCTCATCGGCCGACAGGTGGATGCAAGGAGAACACGGCCGGCACCGCCGAGCAAAAAGCTGCCATCGAGAGCTATTTTATGGAATCAATGGGGAACACTCGTCTGCCGTAACCGTTGCCGCAGCCGCAGCCGCCTCCACTAATACATGAATCTGGAGCATCAGCGAGAACGGCCCGCCAATAGAGCCAGAGGCACCGTCCGACGTAGAGCCCGCTTGCGGTGACGATGAGTATGATGAGTATTGTTTGCATCAGGCGAAAAATTAGGAAACCCTAAGATCAGCGGCAAAAAAAATGGTCCAGAGTTTTGCTTATTCCGTTACCACAATATTATCCGAGGTGCACCGATCAAGTGAAATTGTCCCGCCATGTACCCTGATCAGGCAGGTGTCGCCGCGAGCGGGGCAGAGCAACTCGATCTCGCTGCCCGGATAGACACCCATAGAAGCAAGACGGGCACAATGGGTGCGATTGCCGTTTATTTCGCATACCCGCATGGGGCCGCGGCCATTCTTCTCGCTCAGCCGTGCTTTACGACACGACATACCCTTATTGCCGGCACCACTGCGGCGACCGTTGCATCTCTTTGCAAAAAACTGTTTCATAGTTCAATGGTATGTATTTACAGTGGTTTAGTACAGGGTGTTGCGGATTCTGTCAAGATATTTGTCAATAAGGCGTAACAAGATTAAGGACAACTAACTTAGACGGGCTATAAAATCATACACTGCAGCACTTGCTTTTTGCGAGTCGATCAAATTTATCTTATTGAATATCCGCCGATATTTTTAATTCTATACTATATATTGTGTTTTTCGGTTGTTCGATCAATAAATATGGTGTAGAGGCACCGGTGAAATGGAAAGGCCGGGAAGGCCGGCTTACCCGGTTCCCGGAAGTTCGTTGATATTCCCGACTACAGACCAAACACAACGTTAAGGGAGCGATACTCATGCTTGTCGATAGTGCCATTCAGGTGTTGACCGAGACCGCGGAAACGGTGTTGCAGCGACGCTATTACCTAAAGGATGCGGAAGGTAATCCGATCGAGGACTGGTACCAACTATGCCGCCGGGTTGCTGATGCGGTTGCCCTGGGTGAAAACAAGCCGAAGAATCACCAGGAGTTACGAGAGCGTTTTTTTGAGCTGCTCTATCATCTCGACTTTCTGCCTAATTCGCCCTGTCTGATGAATGCCGGCACCAATCTCGGCCAGCTTTCCGCCTGCTTTGTCCTGCCCATCGAAGATTCCATGGACGGCATTTTTTCGGCGGTACGCAACGGCGCCCTGGTTCATAAAACCGGCGGCGGCACCGGCTATGCCTTTTCGCGGCTGCGTGCCAAAGATGCCTCGGTCCAGTCCACCCAGGGCGTAGCGTCCGGCCCATTGTCCTTTGCGGCGGTGTTTGATGCCGCCACCGAGACCATTAAGCAGGGGGGTAAGCGGCGTGGGGCAAATATGGGGGTATTGCGCATTGATCATCCCGATATCCTCGATTTTATCACCTCCAAACAGGATCAGAACCAGTTCAACAACTTCAATTTCAGCGTCGCCATTACCGACGCCTTTATGGAGGCGGTTGAGCACGATACCGAATATGATCTGGTTGAGCCCTCTACCAAGATTGTAAGGCGCTCGCTCAAGGCCCGCGAAGTATTTGAGATGATCGTCGACCTGGCATGGCTTAACGGTGAACCGGGCGTGCTCTTCATCGATGCGGCCAACCGGGACAACCCAACCCCGCAGCTGGGCAATTTTGAGGCCACCAACCCGTGCGGTGAGCAGTGGCTGCTGCCGTATGAGAGCTGTAATCTCGGCTCAATTAATCTTGGTAATTTTGTCGTTGACCAGAAAATCGACTATGAACGGCTGGCGCAGACCGTCCATACCGCCACCGTTTTTCTTGATCGGGTCATCGACTGCAATCGTTTCCCGATCCCCGAGATTGGTCACATGACCTTGAAAACGCGCAAGATCGGTCTGGGCATCATGGGCTTGCATGACATGCTTATAGGGCTTGAAATTCCCTACGGCAGCGATGAAGGTCGGCAGACGGCGGCGGAGGTGATGCGTTTCATCAGGCGCGAGGCCGAGGTCGAATCCATTCGTCTGGCCGAGACCCTTGGCCCTTTTCCCGCCTTTGATCCATTAATCAATACCTACCCGGCCCGGCGCAACGCCGCGCTGACCTCGATACAACCCACCGGCACGGTATCGATGATTGCCGATTGCGCCTCCGGCTGTGAGCCCTACTTCTCCATTGTCATGATCAAACATGTCATGGACGGTGATCGTCTCATGCTGGTGAACAAACATTTTGAAAAAGTTGCCGTGCGCGAAGGGTTTTATTCAGAGGAGTTGATGGCAAAGGTTGCCGACAGCGGTACGGTCATCGGCCATGCTGAAATTCCCGAGAAATGGCAGGAGATATTTCGCACCGCCCAGGACATCAGCCCCGAAGATCATATTAAAATGCAGGGCATTCTCCAGCAAAACGGGGTAGACAGCTCCATTTCAAAAACCATCAACCTGCCTTCCGGCGCCAGTCGCGAGGACGTCAAGCTTGCCTACCTGCAGGGATATAAGCTGGGATGCAAGGGGCTCACCGTCTATCGTGACGGTTCACGCGATGCCCAGGTGCTCAACACCAAGGCGCGTTCGGAGGCGGACAAGGGCGAACCCATGGCGGTGGTAAGCGCCAACGGTAAACGCAAACTGCCCGATGTGCTGAGTGCCAAGCGGTACCGGTTGAAAGATCAGGACCAGAAGTCGGTCTACATCATCGTCTGTTTTGGTGAAGACGAGCAGCCCATGGAGGTTTTTGCCAAATTTCCCTTTGATAACCGGCTCGATCTCAAGGACAAATCTACCATGTGGACCACCACCTGCCGACTCGTCTCCCTGGCCCTCAGATTTAACGTGCCGATCGGTGAAATTATCAAACAGCTTGATCGCTCCAGCGGTCACATGCAGGATTTGCCCTCACAACTGAGTAAATTGTTCAAATCCTTCATGGCAGGCACCCACCACGGATTTTCCAGCGTCTGTCCGGAGTGTTCCGGCCAGCTGGTATTTGAAGAGGGGTGCGAGACGTGCCGGGCGTGTGGCTACTCCAAGTGCGGGTAGGAGCGGGCAATGGCGAAGATCGGTCGAAATGACCCCTGCCCCTGCGGCAGCGGCAATAAATATAAGCGCTGCTGTGGGCTGAAACGGCAGACCACTCCCACTGCCGCGACTGCTCCACCACCGACCGAGACCACGCTTTCGGCGGCGGTTGAGGAAATTATCGGGGCGGCATCAGCAGGACAACAAAAAGTCAGGGAACTGGGCGTGTTTGTGCTGGTGTCCACCGCCGAAGGTGATGCGTGGCTGTTGGAGATTACCCAGTCCGATTGCGTCAAGCTGGCGGACGGAGGGAAACCCTGTACCGTTTCCATCGATGAAACTCCACATGCCATCGAGGTTGAGTGGAGCCACCGGTTTGTTGTTCGGCGCTCGGGCATGGAAATAACAGGCTATCGCGACAAGAAAAAATCAACGCTGGCCGGCTTCCCGGCCCAGCAGGTAGGCGCCGCCATCAAGCGCATTCGACGGCGGATACCACCGGGCCTCTACCGGGAACTCCATCTTGACCCTGAAAAAGGTGACAATAACTATTCTTCCAGGGGTGAGTCCGCGTAAATGGCAGAAGAAGAGTAGCCAATCAGAATTGACCCTTTGCCAGCAATTGCGCCATTTGCTTGGCGAAGTAGGTAATGATGATGTCGGCGCCGGCCCGCTTGATGCCGATCAGCGTTTCGGCCATGACCCGCTCTTCATCAAGCCAGCCGTTGGCGGCGGCGGCCTTGATCATGGCGTATTCTCCGCTTACCTGATATGCCGCCAGCGGCAGGTCAAACTCGTCGCGCAGCCTGGCAATGATGTCAAGATAGGCCAGAGCCGGTTTGACCATGAGAATATCAGCACCTTCCTCCACATCCAGAGTGGCCTCCCGGATCGCCTCCCGGCTGTTGGCCGGATCCATCTGATAGCTTGCCCGATCGCCGAACCGGGGGGCCGAATCGGCCGCCTCGCGAAACGGCCCATAGAAGGCGGAATAGTATTTTACCGCATAGGACATGATCGGGACGTTGACGAAATTCTCCTCGTCAAGGGCGGCACGAATTTCAGCCACGCGACCATCCATCATATCTGACGGGGCCACGATATCGGCCCCGGCCCGGGCGTGAGAGACGGCAACCCGGGCAAGAATTTCCAGGGTAGCGTCATTATCCACCTCGTTGTCTATGATAAAGCCGCAATGGCCATGATCAGTGTACTCGCAGAGGCAGACATCGGTGATTACCACCAGTTCCGGAACCGTGTTTTTCAGCTCTTTTATGGCACGCTGGATGATGCCGTTTTTGGCGTGGGCGGAAGAACCGCTGTGATCCTTGGTTGCCGGCAAGCCAAATAAGATGACAGCGCGAATACCCAGTGCGACAAGCTGCCGGGCCTCAGCGGCCAGGGTATCTATGCTCAATTGATACACGCCCGGCATGGATGCTACCGGGTGGCGAGAGTTTTTACCCTCGATGACAAACAGCGGGTAGACCAGTTGCCCGGGGTCGAGTCTTGTCTCCCGGGTAAGGGCGCGAAGCGTGGCGGTGCGCCTGAGGCGGCGGGCACGATATTCGGGGAAGAGCATGGTTTTCTCCTTTATCAACTTATCATTCGATGATTTCCAGGGTTTTCAGTTTCTTGTGCAGATGTGATCGTTCCAGACCGATGAGCTCCGCCGTCTTGGAGATATTTCCCTGATTTTCGGCAAGCTTCGCGGCCAGGTAGTCACGTTCAAACAAGCGGCGTGCCTCTTTGAAATCACCCACCAACATGAGAGTATTTCCGGCGGTGCCAACCTCTGGTTGCGGAGCCGCCCCATCTAAAAACGGGGTTACGTGGCCGACATCGATGTTTTCTTCCGGGCACATGATGCAGAGACGCTCGATAAAATTGCGCAGCTCACGGACGTTGCCCGGCCACCGGCTGTTCATCATGGCCTGCAGGGCTTCGCTGGAAAATGTTTTGCGGGGCAGTCCCTTTTCGTATAGCTGGGTCAGCAGATCGGCAACCAGCAGCGGAATATCATCGACTCGTTCATCGAGGCTGGGGACCCGGATCGGCACCACGTTGAGGCGGTAAAAGAGATCGGCACGGAAGGTTCCTTCACTGATCTCCTGTTCAAGATCTTTGTTGGTTGCCGCCAGTACCCGGACGTTGACCTCGAATGTTTTCTGCCCGCCGACCCGTTCAAATTTCTGCTCCTGCAGGATGCGCAAAATTTTTGCCTGCGTTTTCAGGCTCATGTCGCCGATCTCGTCGAGAAACAGGATGCCGCCGTCGGCCTGATCGAACTTGCCCCGCTTGTGGGTATGGGCGCCGGTAAACGAGCCTTTGACGTGGCCGAACAATTCTGATTCGATCAACTCCTCGGGAATGGCCGCGCAATTGACTTCAATCATCGGTCGATGGGAGCATTTTGAGAGCTGGTGAATGGTTTGCGCCACCAGTTCCTTGCCGGTACCGTGATCGCCGCGGATCAGCACCCAGGAATCGGTCGGCGCCACCGTTTCGATCTGGGTGCGCAACTCCCTGATTGCCTGTGACTCGCCGGTAATCGATGATTTTTTGACCGCACGCTCGCGCAGCAGTTGATTGTCCTGTTCCAGCTGGGCGACACGCAGCCCGGCGCCGATGGAAATAATGACTTTGTCGTATGAAAGGGGCTTTTCGATAAAATCCTGGGCCCCGCTCTGCACCGCCTGCACCGCCGTCTCGATGGTGCCGTGGCCGGAAATCATGATAACCGGCAGATTGTAGGTGGATTTGATATGGTGCAGGGCGCTCATACCGTCCATCCCTTCACCGAGCCAGATATCCAGCAGCACCAAGTCGACCCGTTCCTCGGCCAGGATTTTTAACCCTTGCTCAGCATTTTCCGCACTGAACGGGGAAAATCCCTCGTCCTCGAGGATACCTGATAACGACTCCCGGATCCCCGGCTCGTCATCGATGATTAAAACCGATTTCTTCATTGCACCATACGTATATGCAAGACCCTAGAGATATTCAACCGGCTCATCGTCCGGGCTGTCGTCGATTTTTTCGCTCATGGGCAGTTCGATGATAAATATGGCCCCCTGTGGCACGTTGTCCTCAGCACGAATAGTGCCGTTATGGTCGGTGACGATGGTTGAGACAATGGCGAGGCCGAGGCCGGTTCCCGATTTTTTGGTTGAGAAGTAGGGCTCGAACAGTTTTTGTTTTATATGGTTGTCTATGCCTTTGCCGTTGTCGGCAACGGTAATGGTTACCCGGCGTGAAACCGCGCTGGCGCTAAGGGTGATCGCGATTTCACCGCCCTCGGGTAAGGCGGCGACACCGTTGTCGAGCAGATTTATCAGACACCGCTTGATCTGCTCGGGATCGAACATGAAGGGTGCAACCACATTTTTTTGAGTAAAGGTGAAGCTGATACCGTCATGCGCCTCTTCATACAATACCATGGTGTCGCGAATCAGGGCGGGCAGATCGGCAACGCTTTTTTTCAGTGTAGGCATGCGGGCGAATTGTGAGAACTCGGTAACCAGGCGGCGGATTTCTTCCACCTGGGTGATGATTGTTTGTGTACAGCGATCAAAGACCTCGTCGTTGGCCTTGAGAATCTCCGGATAGCGCCGCCGCAAACGCTGGGCGGAGAGTTGAATGGGGGTGAGCGGGTTTTTTATCTCGTGGGCAATACGCCGCGCCACCTCACGCCATGCCGCCATGCGCTGCATTTTTTCCAGTTTGGTCAGATTGTCAAAGACCAGAACAAAGCCGAGCGGGTTGCCTTCGTCGTTTTCCAGTTTGGTAAACTTGATCAGCAGTGAGAGATTGGTGCGATTCAGGGTTACCTTGAGGTGGCGTTCGATTGAGGTTTTATCACTGATGTAAAGTTCTTCGATAAAACGATCAAAAATCAGGGCGTAACTTCGCGGCATGGCCTCGCGATAGGTAATACCGATGAAGTTGGCCCGTTCTATGCCCAGAAGATGTTCGGCAAAGTGATTGACGGTAGTGATGCGGCCGTGATCATCAAGCGATATCACCCCGGCGGAGACGTTCTGCAAAATTATTTCCATGTGCCGCCGCCGTTGCTCCGCCTCCAGCGAACTCTGGGCAAGTGCCTGATTGGCCTCCGCCAGCTTTTGGTTGCTGAAGTTGATGTTGGCCGTCATCGCGTTGAATGAGGTGATGAGCTGGCCGATTTCATCTTCGGAGTGGGGCTTCATGGTGAAATTGAAATCACCTTCGGAAATGCGTCTGGTGGCCGCCACCAGATTGTCCACCGGCTCGGTGATACTGCGGGAAATACGCAAGCCGAACCAGATAGCGGCAAAGAAGATAAGCAGGGTCACCAGCAATAATACAAGCAGCAGCCAGAATTTAAACGGGCCCTTGAGCAGTTTGAGCTGGCGGTAGCTCTCGATCCCCTCGCTGATCTGAGCCATTTTTTCAAGTTTATCCTGTTCGATCAGAAGAGTGGTGATCAAGATGAATGGGGGGGCGATGGTTTGTTGAGATGAAAGCTTGCGGACGTCGCGAATGAGCTCACCCCGATTGGAGTCTTGCAGCAGCGACTTGATACTGTTTTCATTTTTGACCTGTTGCACGGTTGCGGCGGGAATATCGGGTACCAGAACACCTTGAAAATCGGTGGTGGTTTCCATGAGCTCAGTGCCGTCCAGAGTTGAGATGAGGGTGAGGGCGGCGGGAATTCCCGGCGGAGCAAGGGTCAGTGAGTCGGCCAGAGTCGCGGCCAGTTGCCGGCTATCAGGCCGGCTCGGCCATAGTTCGCTCAGGCGAGTATCGACCCGCTCACCGGCAATAGCTGCCTGCTCCCGGGTGTGGCTTATCTGATCGCGGGCAAGCTGGAGCGATTGGTTGAGGGAATCTTCGATCCGGAAGTTGAACCAGTACTCAACGCTTGATGATATAAATTGCAGAGCGATCACAAACAACAAAACGGCGGGAATAAGGGACAAAGACAGAAAGGAGACCACCAGCTTTGTTCGAAGCCTGGATCCGAGAATATTGAGTTTTCGCTCGAAAAGGAGTTCGGCCAGATTTCTCAACACCAGGTAGACGACAATGATAATAAGAATGACATTGAGATTGATGAGGGCGAAAATAATGATATTGCTGTTGACGGGCAAAGAAACATCGGCATTGAACAGTCGTGCCTGCAGCCAGATAAAAAGAGGGATCAGGCAGATGCAGAAGCCGATGACGCGGCGCACCAGCTTTTTTTTCTTGTACCGCTCCGCTTGTGTGATAAGCGGTTTGTAGGGGGGGGGCAATTCCGCTGCCCGCTGCCCGTCTTCCCGGGGGTGTTGGCCTGCTATCGTGTTGATTCGGTTCGCCATGAGAGTGGGCTCAATCCTCTGCTGCCGGTTACCATCAGTAGCGAAATTCAATGGAATGCCAGGGGGTGTCTAAATCCCACCAACTCATAAATGGGAGAACATTGTGGAGGCTCAGCGGCAGGGTGGTTTCATCCATGGTGGCC
The DNA here is from genome assembly GCA_016722945.1 of Desulfofustis sp. PB-SRB1. GTDB lineage: Bacteria > Desulfobacterota > Desulfobulbia > Desulfobulbales > Desulfocapsaceae > PB-SRB1. Next base: position 598,232 of record JAEQMT010000010.1, read on the forward strand.
TTGAGTCTTAAGCGATAGGTGCCTTCGGCTTCCAGCCCGCTTAATTCCGTCACTTTCATCCCATTGATTTCACTGAATAAAGCAATCGCTTCGGAGAGCGTTTCGATGATATATTGGTCTCGGTTCTGCTCATCGGCCTCGATGATATAGATCTCCTTAAGGGTGTCGTAGCGCAGGGTATGATAAAACTGGTGGCTGGTGAGTTGCCGGTTGAACCACATGGATCGGAGCTTCTCCAGTTCAACGAAAAATGAGAACCTGATCGGGATGCCGCTGTGCAGTCCCTCTATCATCTGGTCGGATACTCCGTTTTGCAATTCCGCGAACAGCAGCAGATGAGTATCTGAAGTGGTAATGATAATATCGGTAAAAAGTGGTTTGGTGTTTCTGCTTTGGGCGCCGACGAAGTTCGTGCTCAGCAGGGTCAGGGCAGCAAGGAAGATGATGAAATATATTCGAATTGTTCGCGACATGGCGACGGATTAGACTCTGATAGTATGGAAAAACGTATATGCTCCCGGAACTGTACGGCAATTATTCCGGACATAGTACCTGAGAGGGGTGGGTGTGTCCATTTCTTGTTCGGTATCGCCTCGATAATGGTGAGGTGGGTAAATATACTTGACCCGTATAGATAAATAATTTAACGGTGGAGCACGTAATATCTCATTATACTCATACGGTGCGATAAACCATTAACACCTTACCCGGCATCGAGATGAACTCCGATGACGGGTGCACTCACATCCATGTCCCCTCGTCCCAGGAAAATACGACGCTGTTCCGGGCAGTTTCGCGGCCGGGCTTTCAAGCCAACCGGCACGCCGCTTGATGCTCTTACCCAGGTGCCGCTGTATCGAGATGAATTGGAAACACTTAAATTGTGTGACGGCATGGGGTTTACCCAGCAGGAGGCCGGCCTGAAAATGGGGATTTCACGAGGTACGGTGCAACGCATTATAACCGGGGCACGCAAAAAGATAGCCGTTGCCCTTAACGAAGGGCAGGCTCTGGTATTTGTTGACCAGGACCTATGACGGCGCGGTAAGGGATCAGTTTATTTTATTACGATACTATCACTTATTCAATCCTCGAGGCTATGACCGATATAACAGAGCAAAGGGTTCTGGTAACCGGGGGGTGCGGTTTCATCGGCGCCAACTTTATCCATTTTATGCGCCGGGCGTGGCCACGGGCGAGGATTGTAAACCTCGACAGCCTGACCTATGCTGGTAATCCCGCCAGTCTTAAGGGAATTGAAGAAGGGGAGCGGTATCGGTTTGTCCATGGCGATATCCGTGATGGTGAACTGCTTGGCTCTTTATGCGCTCAGGAGCACTTTACCCACATTGTCCACTTCGCCGCCGAATCGCACGTGGATCGCTCCATCGTCGGCCCTGATGAATTTATCAATACCAATATTCACGGCACCTTCCGGCTGCTGGAGGCGGCCCGTATGATGTGGAACGACTCACCGGATGCACATCGGGATGTGCGTTTTTTGCACATAAGCACTGACGAGGTATATGGATCATTAGGAAAAACCGGCGCCTTTCATGAAGAAACGCCCTATGATCCGCGCTCACCCTATTCCGCCTCAAAGGCGGCGTCCGATCATCTCAGTTCAGCCTACTACCACACCTACGGCGTACCGGTTGTCATAACCAATTGTTCCAACAATTACGGACCCTTCCAGTTTCCTGAAAAACTCATTCCCCTCATGTTCCTTCATGCTCTTGAGGGCAAATTCCTGCCCGTCTACGGTGATGGTGGGAACGTGCGTGACTGGCTCTACGTTGAAGATCACTGCCGGGCACTGTGCAGAGTTCTGGAAAGAGGCAGACCAGGACGCTCGTATAATATCGGCGGCAACAGCGAAAAAACCAATCTCGAAGTCGTAACGCTGATTTGTGATTTGCTCGATGAACAGGTGGGCCCGCTGGCCTCGGGCGAGCCGCGACGCTCACTCATCTCCTTTGTCACTGATCGCCCCGGCCATGACCGTCGCTATGCCATTGATGCCTCACGGATACGAGACGAACTTGGCTGGCAGCCGGCGGTTGATTTTGAGGCGGGCATGAAGCTTACAATTAAGTGGTATCTCACGAATACCGAGTGGCTGGCAACGATGCGCGACGGCTCGTATCGGATAGATCATGGGCGGTGAGTCGCGGTGAAGATACTGCCAACCCGCATACCGGAGGTGTTGATTGTCGAGCCGGACGTCTTTGGTGACGAGCGCGGCTTTTTTATGGAAAGTTTCAATGAGCGTAAGTGGCGGGAGGCCACCGGTCTGCATGGGTCTTTCGTGCAGGATAACCATTCACGTTCGACCCGTGGCGTGCTCAGGGGACTACACTACCAGTTGAGTCGACCGCAGGGTAAACTGGTGCGGGTAACGGCGGGAGAGGTCTTTGACGTTGCCGTTGATCTGCGCCGATCATCTGAGTATTTTGGCCTCTGGGCCGGGGTACGCCTCAGTGAACACAATCATCGCCAGTTCTGGGTGCCGCCTGGGTTTGCCCACGGTTTTCTGGTGCTCTCCGAGCGTGCCGATTTTCTCTATAAGACTACCGAATTCTATTACCCTGATGATGAGCGGGTGATCATCTGGAACGATCCGGATTTGGCCATTTCTTGGCCCGATGAGGTAACTCCCCGTCTCTCCGCCAAGGATGGCGCCGCCCCACCGCTCAGCGATGCGGACGTATATCCATAATCTCCAGAGCGTCGCTACCAGGTATCAATGGTGGTAACGGCGAACACATAGCAGGGACAATCCTCGTCCTGAATACCGGCATAGCCCATGTCACTGTTGAGAAACCACCGTTCTTGGGAGCCGTGCGCGTCGCTGCTCCATATCCATTGCTTGCCTGGATTGAAGAGTTCCGGTGCGGTCTGGTTATAGCACTCATCCAGCAGAGAGAGCAACTCACTGATGGTGGGAAGGCGCCAGGACCGTATCGCGGCTTCGGGGTGGTCATTGAGTTGATGTATGTAGTGACAGGCCTCTTTCCATGAGAGCGGAAAGTCGCTGCCCCCCGGTCGCCAGAGCAGTCCGGTGGCCTGATCGAAGATACCATGCTGGTGCTCCCGAAAATCTGAATCGATATAACGTCGGGGACGATTGAGCTCAGTGAGATCAAGCTGGCGACGTGCCCGTGCACCGCAGAGATTGGCCGGCGAATCTCGCAAGACCTCAGGTACCGGCAGAGAAGGGAACGGCGCTGTTGTAACCGGGCAGAGGGGAGCATGTAAGCTCAGGTTTTGCAGACTCTCTTTCATTTCGGCGGCGGATTGAAACCGTTTGTCCGGATCCCATTGCAGACCGATATGGAAAAACTGATCCCACTGTTCATCATAGCGGGGATTGATCAGCGACAAGGGGAAACTCTGCATACCCGGCAGGCTGCCCGTCAACATCCGATAGAGCAAAACCGCGGCACTGTAACAATCAGCCCTGTGGTCTACCTGATGGGGATTCTTCTGCTGCTCTGGCGGGGTGTAATAGGGTGAGCCGATCTGCATGTTCGGTGGCCCGGCAAAGGAGACGCCTGAGACCAATGCCATGCCGAAGTCACAGATTTTTACCCGGTCTTCATCGGTTACCAGGATATTGTGGGGCTTGATATCTCGATGCACGATCTGGCGATGGTGCAGGTAGTCGAGTCCATCGAGCATCTGAACTCCGTATTGAAGTACTTTTTCCGCGGCAATAGGCCGTGAGGGCTGTTCCACCTCGAAACGCTCGCCAAGCATGATGCCGAGGTTGTTACAGATATATTCCATGGTGAAGAACGGTCTGCCCTGCTGGTCGCGGTCAAAATCCCATACCGAAGCGATATGAGGGTGATGCAATGATGCCTGGGTTTTCGCTTCGGTAAGAAAGATCTGCTCGAGTTGGTCAGCGTCCATGGTAATCTGCATGGCCTCTGATGGTTCAAGAACCTTGAGGGCGACAACACGCTCGATGACCGGGGTGAGCGCCTTGAAGACAATCCCCATGCCACCTTTGCCAAGGCGTTTGAGTAAACTATAGCGTCCGACGGTTTGTGGAGTTTTGCTCATTGCAGACGGGAAGCGTTGACCACCGGCAATCCCCGTTCACGGATCAGCCGGACGGTGGTGGCGACATCATAGGCAATTGAACGGAGCATAATGAAATCAGCCGGTATATCCCAAATGCAATATTTAGCGTTTTTATCACTGCTGTCTCTCGGCTGACCGACACTGCCGGGAATAATAAGGTGCCGATCATTTGGTGAAAGCTCGGTGGTGCCGGGGCGAAGGGAGTGAGTGTGGATGATGCCCTCTTTGTTGCGTGTAAAGAGGGAAAGCCCATGGGTATGTCCGCAAAAACAGATCCGCTCATCATAGCTGTAAAATATACGAGACAACCGGGTGGGTGAGGGGTGAAAGAGATACGTGGTGAGCGAGGAGGGCGGGCACCCATGGACGAATCGGGCCTCATGGCGCAGTGCAACATAGGGCAGTTCCTTCACCCAGGTGGCATTGGCGGGGCTGAGCAGTTCTCTGGTAATATCGATTGACTGCTGGGTAATTGGGTTTAGCCGGTTGTAGCAGGCAGGGTTGAAAAGGGCCAGTTCGTGGTTTCCCATAACGGAAAGAACCCCTCGCGCCCGCAACTGATCAATTACTTCATTTGGTTCCGGGCCATACCCGATATTGTCTCCAAGAGAAATGATACCCTCGATATTCTGCTCATCGATATCAGCTAAAACGGCCTGCAATGCCCTGAAATTACCATGAATATCAGCGACAATGGCAATTCGCATGACTTCTCTTGGCTCACATGTATCCGCCGCCATGTCAGGTGCGCCGCCCTGAACCTTAAGACAGTGCCGCTCCGGGCAGTGGGCGCGTCATCTCTCTAAATCGCCAGGATTCGGAAAACTAACCCGAGTACCAGCCGGGATAGACGATCTCGCCGCCGGTGTGGCCAAGACCAGCGCAAATCGCCAGGCACACCAGATAGAGGATGCGCAGTTCCTTGTTTGAGGCGCCTTTTGTTTGACGAAAGACGGTGTATGCCAGCGCACAGGCCAGGATGGCGCCAAGCACCAATTTGGTGATGTAAAGCCCCGAGACATCTCCCCCCCAGCCGTATTGCCAGTCCAACACACCGGTTATATAGACCGGCACAATAAAAATAAGAGCCAATACAATACAGTGCGAGGCCGTCGTGGTGAGATGTTTATGCGGCCATTTAATTGCCGCGAATGAAAAGAGAACGGCCCCGATCACCAGCCCCATGGGCAGATGCACCAGGGCGGGATGGAGGGGATGAGTGTAGCCGAACATGGCCACGAGATTATATATTGAATCTATCATGGAGCATCTCCCGTTATGTTATGAGCAAAAATATGTATGTTGTCACTGACCCAACGATAAGCGCATCCCGGCAAATCTCAACTTCTTTCTTGTTCTGGCATTTTGGGTTTCGACCTCTATTACTGAGTTTTCAACCAGGCGTATATATCCGCTACATCCTGTTTGGGGATCTTTTCTTCCGAATACTTCGGCATAATGGGTGAGCCGGCGTTTCTCACCGCGGAAAGAAATGCGCTGAAACTGATATTGTTGGCATCGATGATCGGGCCGTCCCCATTTTTGCCGGTATCGCCGTGACAGGCGTAGCATTTTTGCATGGTGTACCACCGTTTGCCGTCATCGGCATTACCCTCAGGGGTTGTGCAGGCTGTCACCGTGAAAAGCAGGGCAACACCGATGATGGTGATAAGCCAACCATTGCTAAGCATTACAGGTTTCATGATGTTCTCCCTCAGATAAAATGATATTTGTGTACCGCTTGCCCGCCGATCGCAGGTGAAGCGGAAGTGTAGCCAAACACCTCATATATTGCAAGATCTAGGGCGATTGCCGGCGCTCTGCCGTTCGCAAGCCGGCATAATGGAGTAGGCAGCTGAGCAATTCATCCCGTTTGTTGCTCCGCTGATTGAGGAGGATCACGAACGGATCAAGATGATGTTCCGCTTTGAGATAGCCGGCGTAGTTGTATACCCCGCTCAGGGTGCCCGACTTCACGAGTATACCGTCCTGTTCCGGCAGAAGATCCGCATAAGGCTTGAAGAGGGCAAGAATTTCTACCATGGCGTCGGCGGTAACCTGGTTAGCTTGTGACAGACCGCTTCCCTCCTCGATGTGTATTAGCGACTTGGCACGTGGTGCCAGGTCTTGAAGGATTGTCGCGGCCGCTCTCCTTCCTTTTTCCCAGTTCGCGGGATAGCCATAACGTTCCGCCCCGCAGACAAGAAATATCTGATTGGCAATCATGTTGTTTGAATACGTAAGGCAGGCGCGCAGGACTTCGCTCAATGGTATGGGCGTGTGAGCGTTGTAGATGAGCCTGCCGCGTGGTGCTGTTGACCTGATTGAGATTGCTCCCGCCACCATGATTCCGGCCTGTCGGAAGAGTGCCGCAAAGATTTCACCGGCGTAGCGCAGACGAAGATTGTTCCCGCCCGCATCGGCGGCTGAAACGTTTATCCGGTGGTACCCAACCGCTACGCCCTGTCCTAATGCCGTTAGTATAGCAACGGTGGGTGTTTGCGATTCAGCTGAAAGAACACGGCCATCTTCAAATTTTCGTATCGCCGCCGTGTTGAAATTAACGTTGATGGCTCCGTTTTCCGCATCGTATGGATTATCCGAGCGATGCTGCCAGTTCTGAGGAAATTCTAACCTGAAGGCGGAATCATCAATGATTATTTCATTGATATGGGTAATTCCGCGTAGTCTAAGCTGTCGTCCATGTTCGGCGATTACTTCGGAGATCAGCCAGGGATCGCCGAATCCCCGGATGGTGAGCCGGTTGTCTTCATCGATGTAGTAAGCAGTGCTGAATCGATACTCGGGGCCGAGGGTCTCCAGGGCTACCAGGGCGGTGACGATCTTCAGGGTCGAGGCGGGGATGAACAGGGCATCTTCGTTATAGCTCGATACCGGTGTCTCAGCATCTCCCAGCAGATAGGCGCCGTTGCTGATGTGCTCAATACATGGAGCATTGCCGAGGCTTTCAGCAGCCAGCGGCGGGCAAACGGCAATGATAAGCGTCCATGCCGCAGCCGAAGTCATATATAAGACTCTGGCAACACATTTTACCAGGGAGAACCGTGCAACATGGGCTTTTTTTCGCCCACCTTCTTTGTTGTTCAAAAAAGTTAATCCTGACAATAAACCCAATATACCCGCGGTAAGATGTTCCTGGCGCCTTGAATTTGCACGAAAATACTCATTATTCAAGGAACCCAGAGGTTAATCAAACCGATGGCAGACCGGCTATGGATTTGGCGATTGCCTCCGCCGGATATTCATAGTCGAACAATTCACCGGCGTAATACTTGTCATACGAGGCCATATCGATCAGGCCATGGCCGGAAAAGTTAAACAGGATAGTCTGCGGTTTTTCCGGCTCGCGGGTGGCCTCTCTGATTACCCCGGCAATGGCGTGACAGGTCTCCGGCGCCGGGATGATGCCTTCGGTTTTTGCGAACATGACGCCGGCGGCAAAACATTCCGTCTGGGGGAGTTGCATCGGGTCGACAATCTTGTCGCGTACCAGCGCCGAGACGATTGGCGACATGCCGTGATAACGCAGGCCGCCGGCATGGATTCCAGGCGGGATAAAATCATGGCCCAGAGTATACATGTAGAGCAGAGGCGTGGTCTGCGCGGTATCGCCGAAGTCATAGGCAAGTGTGCCCCCGGTCATGGTGGGGCAGGAGGCCGGTTCGGCACCCACGAAACGAATGGTTTTACCGTCCAGATGATCTGGGACAAAGGGAACGGCGAGCCCGGCGAAATTTGAACCGCCGCCGCAGCAGCCAACAATCACATCGGGGAAATCGCCGGTCATTGCCATCTGTTTTTTCGCCTCCAGCCCGATAATGGTCTGGTGATGTACCACATGGTTCAAGACTGAACCCAGGGCATACTTGGTATCATCATGGGTTGCAGCGTCTTCCAGGGCTTCGGAGATAGCGATGCCCAGTGAACCGGGGGTGTCGCCCAGTTTGTCAAGCATCATGCGGCCGGTATTGGTTTCCAGGCTTGGACTGGGAACGACACGGGCACCGTAGGTCTGCATGATCGACTTGCGATACGGTTTTTGTTCAAAGGAAATTTTCACCATGTAAACAACGCATTGCAGCCCGAACTTATTGGTTGCAAGGGACAGGGCGCTGCCCCACTGGCCGGCGCCGGTCTCCGTGGTCAGACGTTTGACCCCTTCTCTTTTATTGTAATAGGCCTGGGCTACCGCACTGTTTGGTTTGTGCGAGCCCACCGGTGATACCCCTTCATTTTTGAAATAAATTTTTGCTTTTGTCTTGAGGGCAGCCTCCAGATTTGTCGCCCGCACCAGCGGGGTTGGCCGCCAGATCATCAGCAGATCGAGGACTTCATCAGGGATATCGATATAGCGATGAGGCGACATCTCCTGCTCAAGCAGCCCCATGGGAAATACCGCGGCAAGCTTTTCCGGACCTATCGGCTCTTTGGTTTCGGGATCCAGCGGGGGCGCCAGGCCGCCCGGCAGATCAGGGATAATGTTGAACCATTGGCGGGGTATTTCATCATCGCGCAGGACAATTTTCTTGTTCATGGCTGCTCCTTGCAAGGTTGTCTTGTTATGCCGGGAAAAGAGCTACGTAAGAAGCCCCTTGAAAAATGAGAAGTTTCGTTCAATGCCGCGGCGCCAAGAGCACCTTACCGTAGACATATAGCTTGTATTGCCAGGATAGCATTTTCTGAGCAACGAAGAGGTTGGGCAAAAGGCCATTTTGCAAGATTCCCTTGAAAGACCTGCTTACCATGGACGCTAACCGTGCGGCAAGTCCCAATCGGCATCAAGCGGTCGCCAGCTTACCTTGACGATGCGTGTGCACTGTAGAGTGGCGTCGCGGACAATGTGCGCCAGTGCGATTTCAGGTTTTACCGACGGCATCGAGCTTTTATGTATTACGTCAAGCGTCACCAGTTGCTCACCATCACAATCCAGGTGGGGAATCAGAGGGCGAATGTCCAGAGTCCGTGGCTTGGATTTGCGTATGATTTCGATGATATAATTCCGCGCTGCCGTGAAATCCTCACAACAGGCCCGTTGCTCTTTAGTAAGTGGTCTGGCTGGAGTGATTTCGTAACGGCAGACAATATCGTTCGCCATTTTACCAGGTGATTGAGCAATGCCGGTAATGGTGATACCACTGGGCAAGGTCTGGTTCAACGATTGCAACACCGAGTCGCTCTCCAGCGGCTCGGGGGTCTGCATGGAAAAAAATTCACACAGCGACTCGGTGCCGACCGGTAAAGCGGGGCTGAAGGAGAGTTTTGGTTGCGGGTTGAACCCTTGGGAAAAACAGGTGAAGATGCCCACCCGCCTGATTGCGCGGTTCATAATGCGAATAAAATCAAGATGGCCGAGAAAGCGAACATCGCCGACTCGTGAATAAGAAAGAAGATAGCGATATGGAGCGTGCGGGTCGGGCTGGCTTTGTGGCGGGAACTTCAGCTCGTTTTGTTTTGTTATCGTATTCGACCGGCTGTAAGTAACGGGAGCGATACTGGTGAAATCGCAGAGGCCGCAGCCCTGGCAGTCGCCGCCACGACAATCAGCCGTAGCCCCCTCACTATATGCTTTGTCCCGCTCAGCTAGTAAAAAAGTTTCGCTGACGCCGCTGTCCAGATGGTGCCACGGCAGCACCTCATCATCATGGCGGCGGCGCAGATAGTGAGTCAACTCCAGACCGCGGGCATGAGCGGCCGCCTGCCAGGTGGCGAGATCAAAATGCTCTTCCCACCCGTCCAACCGCGCACCGTTGTGCCAGGCGGCAATAATGAGTTCGGCCAGACGACGATCACCGCGGGCAAAGACCCCTTCCAGAAAGCTCTGCTCGGGGTTGTGATATTTAACGACGATCTTGTTATTCCGGATTGCCGTTTTAAGGCGCCCGATGCGCTTTCTGCTGGCTTCAAGAGAAAGTTGCGGCTCCCATTGAAACGGGGTGTGCGGTTTGGGCACGAAGGTGCCGACGCTTACCGTCAAACCGATTCGCGAAAACCCCTCTTGCTTGCAGGTTGCCAGGGTTTTTTCCACCAGCGAGCCGATTGCCGCGATATCATCCTCACCCTCAGTTGGCAGTCCGATCATGAAATAGAGTTTGAGCCGGCGCCAGCCATGGCGAGCAGCGTCAATCGCCGTTTGCAGCAGATTGTCTTCGCTGATTCCCTTGTTGATTACCCGGCGCAGCCGTTCGCTCCCCGCCTCCGGCGCCAGAGTAAAACCAGTCTTTCGCACCGATTTGATCTCCTCCATTACCTCCGGCGCCAGGGTGCCCACCCGCATGGATGGCAGCGAAACCGAAACGCGGCTTTCTCGCAACCGCCGCATAAGCGTTTTCACCAGATCGGACAGGCAGGAGTAATCCCCCGTTGACAAAGATAACAGCGCTATTTCATCGAAACCTGAGTTGGCCAGTCCTGCCTCGACACTGCTCATGATTTCATTGATGCCGCGCTCACGAACCGGCCGGTAAATAATCCCCGCCTGACAGAAACGGCAGCCGCGGGTACAGCCGCGGGCAATCTCTACACCAAGCCGGTTGTGAACAATGTCGATGTTTGGCACCAGCGGGTGCAGCAGATGGTCGATGCGATCCAGATGCGAAATAACCCTTCTTCGTATCTTCATCTTTTCAGGATGAAGCGAACAAATAGAATAAATGGAGCCATCCGCGTTATATTTTGGGATGAAATCAGCCGGCAGGTAGATTCCAGCCAGGCCCCGCAACTCATCAATCCGTTCCGAGCGCCCCACGTTTCTATGTTTGGCCGCGAGCAGGCTTCGGGCGATCTCTTCAATCGCGTCTTCACCGTCACCCAGCAGGATAGCGTCAAAAAACTCCGCTACCGGTTCCGGGTTAAAGGCTAGCGGGCCACCGCCGATGATGATGGGGTTGTCTCCTGATCGATGCGCTGCCTGAAAGGGGATCTGGGCCAGATCCAGAATGGTGAGGATATTGGTATAACTCAGCTCATACGGGAGGGTGATACCGATGAGGTCAAAATCAGCCAGCGGTCGTCCCGACTCCAGGCTGGTAAGTGGTATGGCATGATAACGCAGATAATTCTCGGCATCGGGAGCGGGGCAATAGCATCGTTCGGCGTGGACATTAGGCAGTTTGTTGAGCAAATTATAGAGGATATGCAGGCCCTGGTGGGACATCCCGATTTCATACAGATCCGGAAAGACAAGGGCGCAGAGCAGATCACCGTCTGCAGCCGGGGCGTGTCGGCGATTTACCTCATGGCCCAGATAGCGCCCGGGCTTGGCGACATGTGAGAGGATGGAAGATGATTCCACAAGTATCTTGGTTAGGGTCGGAGAAATTTCATGGTCCGCTCTTCTCGTTTTTCCGCAGGCTGTGACGCACCACCGTATCGCCGCTGGCAAAGCTGATTGATCGCTGGTTTATCGGAGCGAAACCCAGTAGCGTGCCAGCGGCTGGCATGAACATCGGCCAGGAAGAGGTCATTTCATTCTGACGAAAGTAGTAAGTGTTTCCGTGTCTGCTGCCGACAAACAGATCGGTATCGCCGTCGGCCCACAGAAGGCGGCCTGACGACACGGTAAGAGATCTGAATAATACTACTATGTATTTTTTTTTCCAGTGGTGGCGTGATATATGGCAATATTGCAGAATGGCCTTTTCGGCCAATCTAGTCGTTGCTAATAAAATCTAACGCACTTAATATCAGTCAGGCATTCGGTGATATGTTCCTCGCGCCTTGATCTTGAACGAAAATTCTCATTCTCCAAGGCACCCATAAGTAATGGAAATATTCGTTATGCACCAATGAATGTGAGTTTTGATGGTAGCAGCATCCTGGTGAAATGAATTGACTTTTTAACTCATCATGGAGTAAGCAACCAAAAGTATCGGCTGGGGCAGATAATCATACAATATTAGGTTATTGCGGCAGGGTAATGAATATTTCGTGGCGCCTCTTTTTTGGGGTGGCGACAGCATTGTGCGGCTTTCTCCCGTTTCTGTGTGCAGGTGTTCAGGCGGCGGTCGGCGCGGAGGCTTCGCTGCTTCGCGTTTTATTTGTCGCTACCGGTGAAGGCAGCGAAGAGGTGGTATTGTTGCTTGACGGCGAGCCGGAGATGAATCTGTTTCGGCTAGACGGCGAAAACCCCCGCCTGGTTATCGATCTTTTTTCTACCTCTTTTGCAGGAGACGCTCGCCAGATTGATGTCGATGGCGAGCTGGTTCGGGGAATACGGATAGGCATTCATGCCGATCCTCCTAAAACCAGAGTGGTGGTTGACCTGGGTGCCGAGCTTACCTGGGAGTATTCGTATCGATTTTCTCAAGAGACAGAGCAATTGCGAGTAGTTGTCGGTACCGATGTGGCGGCCGTTGAGTCCACGGATAAACCATTCACCACGAAACCAGCGGAAGAACCGGTGGAGGCGGAGCAACAGACCGGGACGACGGTGGCTGTGGGGACGTCGCCAGAACCTGTGCTGGTGCCAGCTCCCCAGCCTCCGGTCGCGGCGGTTGAAGACCCGGCGACTGCTGAAGATGAAGCGCTTCTCAGCCAAGAGCCCGTTCCAGTATCGGAAGCTTCGATATCTTTGGAGCAGCAGACGCCGCCCCCAGATCAGCAGGAGCTCAATGCCCAGCCGGTAACCCCGTTTAATCCCCCATCCTGGCTTGAAATTCCAGATGGCGCCCCGCTTCCCCTGCCACCGGAAGAGCATGATGAGCCCGATACCCAGCAAGATAGAGAAGAGCAACCATCGGTTCCTCCCGCTGATCAGCTTATACCGGAGCCGGATGCTGAGAACCCAACTCAGGGGAAAGCTGATCAAGGTGCCACCGAACAGGAGAGCGAGCAATTAGCCGATACCGCGCCGGTGGATGAAATACCCGTCCCAATGTTGCGGGAAATCACTTTTGAGTTGACCGAGAACAACAGTGAGATGGTGTTTTTCCGGCTCAACGATTTTTTCCCGCCGGAGGTGTTTGCCCTTGAGGAGGATGATCCCCGAGTTGTTTTTGATTTCGCCGACATGTCGCTTGGCGAGAATGTGCCGGAAAATCTTGGTACCGGCGGAAAATTTGTTCAGCGTATTCGGGTAGCCCGACACACCGACCCTAATAAAATCAGGGTGGTGCTGCATCTGGTTCCCAACCGCAACTACGATCTGCAGCAACTATTTTTCAAGGAAGAAAACCTTTTCGTGGTCATCGTGACTGAGTTAGTCGGCTAGGCAACCTCCTGAAAAACTTAAGTCCTCACCCCCCTGCTTACCCACATTGGGGAACCTTGCAACATGGCCTTTTCGCCCAACCGCATTGTTGCTCAAAGAACTTTATCCTCTGAATATTCGGTCGTCCTGCGCTAACATGTTCTTTGCGCCTTGATCTTGACCGAAAATTCTCATTTTTCAAGGTATCCATCAGGTTAACCTTTTTATAAACAGTTTTATATCAAGGATTTGCCTCTGCGTGGGATTGCATACCATAAGACGTGGCGGTAATGGCTCCACTTCTTTGTACAACACCTTCAAGGGTGATGGCGTCGTAAAAACCTCGCTCTACGTCGTCGTGGGATTGTTTTGCCTTTTTACGGGTTCATCAAGGATAGAGAGTCCTTAAATAACCGGGCGGCGCTTTCAGGGTGAAACGTTCAGCATCGCTTTCACTGACATTGATGTCGGTAAGTTCGACAGTAAGGCCGGCGCCGAAGGTTAAACCGCTGATGGCGATCTTGTGCGGGAAAGGACATGATCCCAGCACAAGCCAATCCTGATATGAAATCGTTGCAACCGTCTTGCCGTCGGCGTCTACCACCGCCCGCTCTACTATGGTGTTCATGCTCAGATCAACAAGGATTTGCTCACTGTAAGCGGGTTCACCATGGCTGCTCACCTCAAACCAGATGCCGCGATCGTCACGGTCCGTTCGGATCTGGTCGACGATCAGCGACGGGTCCGGGGGTTGACCCGTCAGCCAGTGATACCAGGGGCCGGTGAGAATATGGGGCGGGAGCTCGTATCTGAGAGCGAAAGAGCGGAGACGGCCGGCGCGGTAACGGCGCTCAAAAACGTCTATAGCCTGAAAAATATCTCCCCGGCTGGTTAGAATGATTACCGGCTGACCAAGCGGGTTATAGGTGGTAAAGCGCAGAAAGTTCGGCGGGGCAATTTCCAGGCTGCCGGCGAAGAGCTGTTGATCAAAGCGGCTATGGGCATCGATGAGGGCTTCGGCTCCAAGCGGCAGCTTGCAACGTCCCACCGCGGAACTGTAGCGCAGATACTCTGCAATCAGCGTTTCACGCGCCTGCTCGTCGACGACTTTGCCCCACGGTCGGCCGCCGCACCCTCCAAGCATGAAGGAAAGCGCTATGATCAGTAACGCCGTGGCAGTTGCCGGGTTGGCGACTCTAACACTGGGGAAGGGCATCAATTTTCCGTCGAACCACATCTTTTTTATGAGGCTCCGTAAACAGGTAGATGGCTGCTTCATAGTGGGCGCGAGCCTCGAAAAGCAAACCAATGGCGTGGTATACATCACCTAAATGATCATGAATGTGTGGGTCTTCCGGCATTAAGTCGAGCGCTTCTAAGAGCTCTATCTTCGCCTGCTTGAGGTTGCCAAGACGGAAATGAACCCAGCCGAGGCTGTCCTGGATATAGCCGTTTCCGGGTTTGAGCCACATGGCACGTTCAATATAGGCCAAGGCCTCATCGAGGTTGCGATTATCATCGGCCCAGCTATAGCCGATAAAGTTCAATGCGTCGGCATGGTCGGGATCAAGCATGATAATGCGTTCCATTACCGTCAATGCCGTGTCGGTGTTACCTTTCTGCTCCAGTAAAACCCCGTACTCATAAAGCAAATCTACATCATTGGGAAAATGACGCACCCCCTGGGTGATCAATTCATCTTGTTTGCCGGTATCGCCGTTCTCCCGATAGAGTGTCGAGGCCAACAGATAAAACAAAGGGTGGCGGGTGGAGGCGTCATCCAGATAACCGGTAAGCATGGCCAGAGCAGAATCAGCGGCCTCTTTAGTATCCAGAATTCTCGTTTTAAGATAGACCCGCTCCAGGAAATAGGGCTGCTTCGCATCAATTGGATCGAGGATAGCCAGAGCCTGATCATACTGGTTTTGCTCAAAATAGAGAGACGCCATCTGGTATCGCGCCCGGGCTGACTCGGAGCCGTGAATCAGCTCACCAAGTTGAGCCAGGGCGGCAGAGTTGTTGCCCAGACGCTGGTACAATTGAGCAAGAATGAAGGCGACCTGGTCATCGCCGGGGCGATCCGCCAGGATCAGTTCATACTGTTCCACCGCTTGTTCTTCAAGGTGCAATTGTACAAAGAGATGGGCAAGGAGGTGTCTGGCCGGCAGGTTGTCTTCGGTGCTGGCGAGAAGATCTTCAAGGGTGGCGACGGCGTCTTCCAGCCTGCCCATTTCAGCAAGAAGTGTTGCCTGCCTGAGGGTTATCTGATGAGCACCTGGATCGCAGATCCGCGCTCTTTCATAGGCGGCTAACGCTTCTTCGAATTTCCCTCGATATTCAGCATGATTGCCCCACAGAAAGTTAAAATATGCACAGCTTGATTCAGGACTGACGGCAACCTGTTCCACAGCCTGTGCTGGTTCGAAATTTCCAGTGTGCGGGCTATGTGAACAGGATGCCAGCAGGCTGGAACACAATAAGAAAAGAAAAAAACGGAACAGAGACATTAGCTATGCGGTAAATATGTTAACCTACTTCTGAGCAAGGTGGTGACATGCTCCATTATCTGTGCTTGGACTTCCACTATCGATCCACTGCCGTCTACTCTACAAATATATGGTAAGAACAATTGACGAAAAACGAAATCTACTTTTTCAAGGGATGTACGCTGCTCGAAATCGTTGGGTGTTTCTTTTCTCGCCGTGGTGATTCTTTGCAAACATTGATCAATAGGTGCTTCGATAATGAGTGCCAGTTCGGGCTGCCGTGCAAAAGCGTGGCGGGTAATTATCTCATCCGGGGAAAAACCGCGTGCGCCCTGATAGGCGGCGGTAGAAAGGAAATATCGATCACAGATGACGATACTGTTTCTCCGCAGGGCGGGAAGGATGAGGTGATGTAGATGCTCCCGGCGATCGGCGATAAAAAGTTCCAGTTCCTCCCGCGGGCTGATACGTCCGCGATTCCTGTATAAGGCTCTGATTTGCCTGCCGAATTTTCCTCGGGTGGGTTCCGCCGTTGTTACCACGTGATGTCCGAGACTTCTGAGAAAGTGGGCGAGTAGCTTAATCTGGGTGGATTTTCCAGTGCCGTCAATTCCCTCAAACACAATGAAAAAACCGCCTAGAGAATGAGGGGACATGCCAGTTATGCCGTTGTGCGGTTGGCGACGATTAAGAAGGCCATGGCGATTGCCGCCGAGAGGCTTTCCGCATTGGCCGTTCCGGTTCCGGCAATATCATAAGCGGTGCCGTGATCCACCGAAGTGCGGACAATGGGTAAGCCCAGAGTGACATTGACGCCGTCATGGAAGTGGAGCAGCTTGAACGGGATCAGCCCCTGGTCATGGTACATGCTGATGACCGCATCAAATCTATCGTGTGAGGCAAGGTAATAGACGGTGTCGGGAGGCAGCGGGCCGGTAATGTGGACACCGGTATTGCGGGCAGCCGCAACGGCCGGCTGGATCACCATCTGCTCCTCGCTACCGAAGAGCCCTTCTTCGCCGCTGTGCGGGTTCAGTCCGGCCACCGCGATGCGGGGTCGGGTAATGCCGAAATCTCTTTTCAGGCTGAGATCGGTAAGGGCTATGAGGCTTTCCAGATCGGCCTTCTTGAGGAGTTCCGGCGCTAATGCCAGGGGACAGTGGATTGACACCAGAACCACCCGTAATCTGCTTCCGGCCATCATCATGGCGATGCGGTCGGCGCCGGTATGCTGGGCAAGCAGTTCAGTATGGCCGGGATAGTGAAAGCCGGCGTCATGCATCGTTTTTTTGTTGATCGGGCCTGTTGCCATCCCGGCGAGATGGCCGTGTTTACAGAGATCAATAGCCTTGAGTACGTAGTTGACCATGGCTTTGCCGGTAATGCTGTCGGGACGACCGGGAGTTAGCGCGGCGAGCGGCAGGGAGGAAAGCGGTAACACATTGAGACAGGATGGAACCACCTCGGCGCCCGGCAGCCAGGGTTGTATCTCGATATCTGTTTTAAGTTGAGCCGCGGTGGCACGCAGGACACCGATATCGCCGAGTACGACAATATTGTCAGCCGCCTTTTCACCGGCTTGAGTAAACCATTTTACAATGATCTCCGGGCCAATGGAGACCGGACATCCCATGGTGATGCCCAGTGGCTTCTTTTCTTTCGGATGCGTCATGGTTTTGCCTGCTATTGTGCTTCAAAAGCATCTTTAAGATGCTCAATCTCAAGCGATGAAGTGCCGGTAACACTGATCACATCAAAGCGCACCGGGACATCATTAAGATTACGCTCAGAGAGGAAATAAAGCGTCGCCATTTTGAGTCGCCGCTGTTTTTGGGGGGTAATGGTTTCAAGTGGATGGCCAAGCGACCAGTTTTTTCTGGCCCGCACCTCGACGATGACATACGTGTCATTATCCATTGCCACGATATCGATTTCTCCCTGCCGGCATCGATAGTTCCGCGCTAAAACAACATACCCGCGCCGGCAGAGATATTTCACCGCCTTTTCTTCCGCGGCCCGGGCAAATGCCATACGCTGTTCAGACATCCACACAGACACCCTTGAAGGTTTTTCGGTGAACCGGCGAAGGGCCATGGACGGCAAGGGCCGCCCGGTGGAAGGCGGTGGGATATCCCTTGTGCTCGGCAAAGCCGTAGGCGGGAAACTGGTGATGCAGACTGCTCATTACCGCGTCTCGGGTAATTTTTGCAATGATAGAGGCAGCACCGATGGTGGCGCTGCGCCGGTCACCACCAATGAGCGGCTGCTGGGCAATGAGAATCGGCAGGGAAAACTTTCCATCCACCAGGATGCAGTCAACCGCGGCGCCGCTTCTGCATAGCCCGGCAACAGCCAGACCCATGGCGAGCAAAGAGGCCTGGTGGATGTTCCAACGATCAATCTGGGCAGGGGAGACGACCCCGATACCCGCCGGAAGATCAAGCGCTCTGAGGGCGTCGAAGAGCTCAAGTCGCTTGATCGTACTTATCTGTTTTGAATCGGGAAAAATACGGCGGCCGGCGGACGGCGGCAATATGACCGCGGCGGCCACGACTGGACCGGCCAGGGGCCCCCGACCAACCTCGTCAACCCCTGCTATCTGCGTGAAACCGCGATTGGCGAACAGTTTTTCAAAATGGAAAATATCCCCATCTTCGCTATCAGTCGGCCATAACGGTCGCGGGGTAATATCACTGCTGACTGACACGCCTGTTGCCGGCGGGGTTTACCGGGCACCACCCGCCAAAAAAGGAAAATTGTCTTTAGCGAACCCGCTGTTCGCGAATTCGAGCCGCCTTGCCGCGCCGTGAGCGCAGATAATAAAGACGCGACCGTCGCACACGGCCACGCGAGACGACTTCAATTTTCTCAATCCGGGGGTTATGCAGGGCAAAGGTTTTTTCGACGCCAACCCCGTGTGAAACTTTGCGAACCGTGTATGAACCATCCATCTGGCCACGCTTTCGCTTAATTACCACTCCCTGAAAAATCTGCACCCGTTCTTTGCTTCCTTCGATGATGCGAATATGCACCTTGACCGTGTCACCTGGCCGAAACTCCGGATGATCCTGACGAATCTGCTCCTGGTCAATCCGATTGATTACACTGTTCATGAGCTATTCCCTCAATTGGTATAAACTAATATAATAAACTACGCACTATTACCGCTGCCAAGCAATCGGTCAAGGATAATTGATACGGCTGAGCGGACGGAGAGATGGTTATACCCATCAATCCCTGCTATTGGCGGAAGCGAACCATCTGCTGAAAAGATAACATCGGGGGCCAGGCCATAGGCGGTACCGAACACGACCAGCATCGGCTCGGCTTTACCGGCCAGTCTTGAAAGTAATGCGGTGTAGCTTATTTCGTTGCTTTGGCTGGTAGCGCTGGTTGCCACCACAAACGGCGTTTTACCATGGCGGGCGGTGGCGTCTGCCACCGCGTGCTCGAGATCTTCCACCACACAAACCCGGCCGAGTGCTTCTCCCCGGGAAGAGTGTGTGTTTTTACCGACGCTGGTGCGCCAGTGCGCGACAATATCACCGATGAATCGACGTTGATCCTCATAGGGGGTGGCGATGTAATAGCGCCTGACCCCAAAGGTCCGCGCAACTCGGGCAATGTCATGAATATCGAGGTTAGTCACCGCCGAACCGATGACCTTATTTTGTTTGTTAAGAACCGGATAGTGGAGCAATACAATATCCAGCACCATGGGCGGCGCCATCACAATCGGTCTGTACCGGCCAGCGCCGCCACTTTGTCTGCCAGGCCATGCCGGGCCAGAAGACGTTTTTCGTCGCTGGTAAATCGTGCCGTTGCCAGTAAGTCAGGGCGGCGTTCAAGGGTCCTTCGTACTGCCGTAAGGAATCGATACGACTCAATCTCCCGGTGATTTCCACCCAGCAGCTCAGGTGGAACGGGATGGCCGTTGAATGAGCGTGGTCTTGTGTATTGCGGATGTTTGAGCAGACCCCGGGAAAAGGTATCCTGCTCTGCTGATTGAGGACAGCCCAGCACGCCGGGCAAGAGGCGGGTTATTGTGTCGATAACGACCATGGCCGGTAATTCTCCGCCGGT
This sequence comes from Desulfofustis sp. PB-SRB1, assembly GCA_016722945.1. Taxonomy (GTDB): domain Bacteria; phylum Desulfobacterota; class Desulfobulbia; order Desulfobulbales; family Desulfocapsaceae; genus PB-SRB1. The sequence continues at coordinate 618,098 of JAEQMT010000010.1, forward strand.
AAGCACATAGTCGCCGATGGAAATTTCATCATCCACACAGTCCGATCGAAAGCGCTCGTCGACTCCCTCGTATCGCCCGCAGACGAGAATAAGATGTTTTTCTTGGCTGAGTTGCCTGGCGAGACCCTGAGTAAAAAGGTGACCCTGTGGGCTCAACAGGATGACGCGGGCCGGTGATTCGTCGCCGGTGCGAGCATGGGCAACCGCTCTGGCCAGTGGTTCGGGTTTCATGACCATCCCCTCACCACCGCCGTAGGGGCGATCATCGGTGGTGTGTTGAGCGTCATCGGTAAATGTTCGGATATCTAAAATATCGATCACCACGTGACCATCGCTCCGGGCTCGGCCGATAATCGATTCCTGAAGCGGGGAATCAAGCAGATGCGGGAAAATGGAAAGTATTGAAAAGCGCATCGACCCTGTTACGGGAAATCACCGGTTGATCTCAAGCAACCCCGGTGGCGGCTCGACAACTATCACCCCGTTTCCCTGCCGGCGGATAATGGGAGGGCAGGCTGGGATAAGCAGTTCTGCTTCACCAGTATCCACAACCAGCAGGCCCGAGGCGCCATTATCCAAGAGTCCGGCGGCGATTCCTAAAACGGTTCCATTGCCGAGGGAAACGGTTTGCCCACGCCATGTATCAGATGCCGGGGACTCAGGAGATGGCGCCGGGTTTTCCACCGAAATCAAGACATCCATGCCGATGGTGAGTTCTGCTTCAGCACGACTGTCAATTGACTCAAGGTGCACGACCATGGTGTTGCCGGAGATGCCGTGTTTGTGGGTTATTGCCAGTGGAGTGGTTCGTCTGCCTTTATCGCCGGCCAGTATGAGCCTATCGGCCGCGGCAAAATGGTTGCCGTATGGGTGATACGGTCTGATCTTGACGCCGCCGTTAACACCGTGTGCTTTGACGACGCGGCCGACCACAGTGTACTGTTCGGTATCCTGGCAAAAGGCGGTGGCCACCCCAGCCTCATCCCCCTATTCGATGATATCGAGGCGTACTTTTTTGTCGTCCCGTTCAGCCACGGCACTGAGAAGAGTGCGGATTGCACGGGCGGTGCGACCCTGTTTGCCGATGACCTTGCCGATATCATCGGAGGCGACCCGTAACTCGATGGTGATCGAGTCATTGTCTTGTTTTTCTTCAATCGTCATTGACTCCGGCGTGTCGATCAGAGCCCCGGCAAGATGCGAAACCAGCGTTTTCATTGACTGTCGGCGCTGAGTGCGGCCTTGTTCAACAAGCTTTTCACCGTTGTGGTGGGCAGGGCCCCTTTACCGACCCATTCATCGAGTTTCTGCCTGTTCACCGAGACGGCGTGCGGTTCCTGCATTGGATCATAGGTGCCGACAATGTCGAGAAATTTGCCGTCACGGGGGCTTTCGCTGTCGGCCACGACGATGCGGTAGAACGGTTTTTTCTTCCTGCCAAGCCTGGTGAGGCGGATACGTACGGCCATGCTGTTAACTCCTTTGTATGTGATTTTCGAACCAGGTAGTTGAAGGTTGTAAATCGCAATAGATAATCTTTTACCTCAATTGAAGCAAGGGTAACTGTTTTATATCCGGCTCTATGGGCCGGTGCTGCTCAGTTTTTGACGAAGCAAAAAATTGATGAACTCGTAAAAACCTCAAAATTGCTTGCTGCCGTCATTCCCGCGAAAGCGGGAATCCAGTGATTTCAGTTAATTATGGATATCGGGTCAATTCCAGTATGACGGGAACATTGGTTTTTACGACGCCATCAAAATTAGCGGGAGCAGTAGAAAAAAATATTTTACCAAGATCAGGGTGCGAGAAAAATTTTACGGCAACCATATACCCGCTACTTGGAGGGTATAATTTTATGCACAATGAATAAGTTGGGCGAAAACACCATGTTTCAAGGTAACCCGGTATGGACCATGAACAGCTCTATCAGCGCCGCATCCCTTTGGGGATTTTGCGGCGTTTCTTGCCCGAGATCATTGATGGTTTGCCGCGCATTTTCTTGAGCATTTTGAGCATCGCCCCATAGTTATTCAGAACCCGGTTGACATCGGCAACGCCGGTGCCGGAACCGGTCGCAATTCGCTGTCTGCGACTGGCGTTGATGATACGATGATTGCGCCGTTCACTGGGCGTCATGGAGTATATGATTGCTTCGGTTTTTTTCAGTTCGCGCTCATCCGGTTGAGGGGCATCCTTGAGTTGTTTGAGTTTATTGATGCCGGGAACCATGCCCAGGATCTGCTCAAGCGAACCCATTTTTTTTATCTGCTGGATCTGATCGAGAAAATCCTCCAGGGTGAATTCACTTCGCTTTAGCTTTCTGGCGATGTCATCGGCTTTTTGTTTGTCGACAACCGCTTCTGCTTTTTCAATCAGGGTTAAAACATCACCCATACCAAGGATGCGCGATGCCACCCGGTCCGGGTGAAATACTTCAAGGGCATCAAGGCTCTCGCCGACACCCACGAATTTGATGGGCTTGCCGGTTACCCGTTTGATGGAGAGTGCCGCGCCGCCGCGTGCATCACCTTCCATTTTAGAGAGGATTACGCCGCTGATTTCCAGCCGCGCATTAAAGGCGTCGGCGACGGTAACCGCGTCCTGGCCGGTCATGGAGTCGGCAACGAAAAGGATCTCATGTATTGCTATTGTTGCCTGAATCCGTTCAAGCTCGCTCATTAACTGATCATCGACATGCAGACGACCGGCGGTATCGATAATCAGGGTGTCGTAGCGATTCAGCCGGGCCTCTTGAAAGGCAGCCTGGCAGATATCAACCGGATTCTCCTCGGTGGTGGCGGGATGAACCGCAACCCCGATTCGTTCCCCGAGAATCTGTAATTGCTCAATAGCGGCGGGTCGATAGACATCGGCGGGGACAAGATAGGGGCGCCGACCCTGCTGTTTGAGTTGGGCGGCCAATTTTGCCGCGGTGGTTGTTTTACCGGAGCCCTGAAGGCCGGCCAGCATTACGACAGCCGGCTGAGGTCCATCAAGTTTGAGGGGCTCGGCGTTGTCGCCAAGCAGGGCAACCAACTCCTCATGGACGATTTTGATAACCTGTTGACCAGGCGATAGTTTTTTGGAAACCTCCGCACCGATCGCCTTCTCGGCAACCGTGTCCACAAAAGACTTCGCCACCTGATAATTTACATCGGCCTCAAGCAACGCCATGCGCACTTCCCGCATGGCATCTTTGATGTTTTCTTCGGTAAGAATGCCGTGGCCGCGGAGTTTTTTAAATACCCCCTCGAGCCGGTCGGTTAGATTTTCAAACATGGCTGTTCAGTCGGCGTTAAGCGATTGTTTCAGGGTGCAGACAGGGCATGAGGTTCTGTGCCCAGCGCAAAAACACATATTTATACTACTATACCGAATTCAATTCAAGATCTCTGTTGACCCTTATCACAGGAAACCCTGCTCCCTTGCGGGTGGGGCGTACTGACCGGAGTTGGCGGAAAATGTGGGTAGGGGATTTTACATCCATCATGGATGATGAGCCGGCTAAAACCTTTGCAATGGCTTTCTACCCTCATTGCCGGCCTTGATCACACCATGCAAGGGCAGGGTTCAGCGGCAATCAAACAATTTCAGTTCATCATAGATGTCGGCCCAACTCCGCTATGACGGGAAAAGGGGACTTGGTGATTTCATCAGCGTTGATGGCTGTAATAGCGTCTCAGTATGCATATAGTGGTGAAGACGGAGGCAGGCGATGCAGTTCAGCCGGCGCGAATGAATACGACCTGTTCACTAATAGTGGTACATTGACGTTTACCCAACACATTTGTTCATTGCTCATATGGAAACAATAATTGCCGGCTGCCGTTCATGCGGCGCAAAAAACAGGATCTTGCTGAAAAAACAGCACCTAAATCCTCGTTGTGGCACATGTAAAGAAGCAGTTGATCTTTCCAATCAGGCCCTGCCGGTGCCATTGGGAGACCACGATTTCCAGCAGTTCCTCAAAGCGGCGCCAATACCGATGCTTGCCGATTTTTTTGCCCCCACCTGCGGCCCGTGTCGAGCCCTGGCCCCCATTATTATCAATCTGGCATGCAGTTATGTGGGGCGGTTGATCGTGGCCACGGTAGATACCAGCCACCATCCGGGAACGTCCGCCCATTATCAGATAAGAGCGGTGCCGACTCTGCTCTTTTTCAGAAACTCGGTGCTGGTTGATCAGATGATCGGGGCTCCGGCGGAACGGGAATTGATTACCAAGCTGGAGCAGCTACTTCAGTAATGATGGATTAATCAGAGGGATTATATCGGCCAGGAAGTGGCCGCGCCAGCCGGTGAGCAGGCGTCTGGCTCTGCCCAGTGATGCTCTCTTGTTTGCTGAAACAATTTCCTTGAGCTCGCTGCTGGTGGCGATGAGAGCGGGATCTATTCCTAGCATAGTGCATTTTTGTTCAACCTGTGTTTTGAGAAGGTTATACGCTTTTTTTTCTGTTTCCGAGAGCGGGTGTCGGGTTTCTTTTTCAGGCAGCAATGCAGACGGAACCTTATAGCCCTTCTGCACACATGAAGCGATACCAGCTCCATATGTTCGCAGCTTGCGCTCGTTCAGCGCTCCTGATTGGCGCAGTTTGTCAATACTGTTGAGACGGAGTCTGGCAATAGTGACCATGGTCTTGTCCGCCATGATGTGCGATCGTGGCCGATCACGCCGGATTGCCTCACACTCACGCCACCGGTAAAGTTCACGGACAATGGCCAGACCGCGGCGATCAAGTGATCGTGCTCCTTTGACCTTGAGATAGCGGGTGTCATCCGATTCGTCTGCGAGCTGTTTGTCGGCTAATCCGAGAAGTTCCTCAGCCAGCCAATGTCTTGTTTCAGGGGTGGTAATGCGGCCGAGCAGGATAAAGCGAAGCGGCACCAAATAGTTGACGTCGTCACACGCATAAGACAATTGTTCCGGGCTGAGGGGACGTTTGAGCCAGTCTGATCGAGTGTGTGATTTGGTAAGGCCAACCCCCAGTATTGTGTTGACAAGGGTTGCCAGGGAACTGGTTGAACTGAGGCCGCAGAAACCGGCGGCGAGCCTGGTGTCAAAAATATTTTTTGCCGTTTTCCCGGTGGCGCCCGCAAGAATCGTTAGATCCTGCTGCGCATCGTGGAAAATTTTGACTACCGAGCCATCAGCCAGCACTGCTGCAAAAGGTTCCAGGTTGCCGATTGCCGGTACATCAAAGAGAAAGCACCGGCCGTCGGGCAGGGCCATCTGAATGAGACCGAGGCGCGGATAAAAAGTACGTTCCCACACGAACTCGGTGTCTACCCCAATTGCCCCGGCGGTACGTGCCTGCCTGGCGATCTCTTCAAGATCCGAGGTTGAATCTATTAATGTGGTGGTGGCCGAATCTGTCATTATCAATGAGATGCCTCACCGCCTTGAGAGCAATGGTAAGATTTTCCTGTTTTCCATTTTGTGGGAAGCTGGTATTCTTTGCCGTTGACTCTACCACCGATTTTACTAAGATCAACAGGGTGGAGTGAGTGAGGCCGTTATGGGGTCTCTTCTGCTGTAAAAATAGATAGTCGGTAATCAAACCAGCACACGATATGAATATGGTCGGCCAAACTCTGAGCAGGCTCGGCGAGAGTGGGCTCTATGTCCTGAGTGATCTCGGAAGGATGAGTCTGTTTCTTCTGAATTCATTGCGCGGCATATTCATCCGTCCTTTCAGATGGGCCGAGCTGATCAAGCAGATCCAGTTTGTCGGGGCGGGATCGTTCTGGGTCATTTTTTTTACCGCCATATCCACCGGTATGGCGCTTGGTTTACAGGGTTATTACTCTTTGAGCAAATTCGGCGCCGAGGGAATGCTTGGTTCGGCCGTGTCATTGTCGCTGGTCATGGAGCTTGGGCCGGTCTTGACCGCGCTGATGGTTGCCGGCCGCGCCGGTTCAGCCATGTGCGCGGAGATCGGCATAATGCGGATTTCTGAACAGATCGATGCCCTGGAGTGCATGGCGATCAATCCCTATCGGTTTGTCGTTTCCCCCAAATTTCTTGCCACCATTATTTCCGTACCGCTTCTTACCGCCCTGTTTGACCTGGTTGGAATAATGGGAGGGTACCTCACCGGGGTTATCCTGATGGGAGTCAACCCCGGAAGCTACCAGCAGGGTATGGAGGTAAGCGTTACCAACCACGATATTCAGCTGGGTATAATCAAATCGTTTGTCTTTGCCCTGCTGGTAGTGTGGATCAGTACCGGCCGGGGGTATTTTGTTCATCAGATACGTGGTGCCGGATTTGGGGCTGAGAGCGTAAGCCGGGTCACAACCCAGGCGGTGGTGCTCTCATCCATAGCTGTTTTGATCTTCAACTATCTCCTTACGGCAATCATTTTATGAGTGGTCTTCCCATATCGTTTGCCGGCGTGAGCAAAAGCTTCTCCTCCCGTGGCGGGATAAGCCAGGTTGTGCTTGACCGGGTTTCATTTTCCATAGCAGCGGGTAAGACCACGGTCATTGCCGGAGGCAGCGGGCAGGGAAAAAGCGTTACCCTCAAACTGATCCTGCGGCTTATGATGGCCGATGAAGGGCATATCCATGTCGGCGATGTCGATGTCGGCAATGCCACCGGCACTGCCTTGACCAGTTTGCGCACCCGGTTCGGGGTGCTGTTTCAGGGCGCGGCGTTGTTTGATTCCATGACTGTTTTCGATAATGTCGCGTTACCGCTGCGTGAACGCACCAGTGATTCGGAACAACTGGTTGCGGAAAAGGTGATGCAGACTCTGGCTCGACTGGAACTGGCCGGCCATGAAAAAAAGTTCCCGGCTCAACTCAGTGGTGGCATGCAGAAGCGGGTTGGTCTGGCACGGGCCCTGCAACTGAAGCCGGAGATTTTACTCTTTGATGAGCCAACCACCGGGCTTGACCCAGTCATGAAGCATGATATCTACGATCTTTTCGCGGCCACCCATGAAAAGCACGGGTATACCGCGGTTATCGTCAGCCATGACATTCCAAAAATCTTTACTCTGGCGGATCAGGTAATTTTTTTACACAACGGCACGGTGGACGTGTTTGATGACGTTGATAATGTCTATAGTACTGAAATAAAATACCTTAGAGAGTATATCGACAAAACGCGGTAACAGAACCATTTTTTCTGGGTAGATACATGGGAACACATGGATTAAGAGAAATCATCGTTGGCCTTTTTATGGTGATCGGCTTTCTTGCGCTCATCTACCTTTCCGTTAATCTTGGCGAGGTTCCCCTGCTTGATCGTGGCGATTCCTACGAGGTGAAAGCGGAATTTGTTAATGTTGCCGGGGTGAAAAAAGGCGCTTCAGTTCAGATTGCAGGCGTTGAGGTTGGTGAGGTGAGTCGCATCTATCTCAATGAAGACTTTTACGCCATGCTCATTTTACGTGTTAACAACGATGTTCAAATCCCTCTTGATTCAATCGTTTCGGTAAAATCACAGGGAATTATCGGCGATAAATATATTCAGATCAGCCTTGGTGGAGATCTTGATTTCTATGGCGAAAACGACATAATAGTCGATACTGAGTCTTCGGTGGATATAGAGTCCTTGATCAGCAAGTTCGCCTTTGGTAGCGCCCAATGAGCTTACCTTCTAAAGCCCTACTCGCGCGTGTACTTTTTTTCTCCGCACTGCTATTGGCACTGGTTGCCGTTACGCAACGCACCGGTGCCGCTGATCCGGCCAAGGAGCTTGACTCCAATTTGTCGGCCGAGGAGGCTGGCGGTGGATTTGGCCCTGATCTTCTGGAGGATGACCCGTTTTTTAACGATTCCACCGAGGTATTGGGAGATTCGATTTTTGAGGATGATTTCTACTTCAGTGAGCCACTCGTCGAAATTAGTGATCCCCTTGAGCCGCTGAACCGCGCTTTTTTCGTATTCAATGACAGGCTCTATTTCTGGGTGCTAAAGCCTGTCACGAATGTATACAGTGCGGTATTGCCATGGGACATCAGGCTGATTATCGGCAATTTTCTTGCCAACCTGGCCTCACCCATAAGTTTTGTAAATAACATCTTACAGGGTGAAATCGACGATGCCGGTGTCGTTCTTGGTCGCTTTCTCATCAATACAACGCTGGGTGTCGGCGGACTGGGTGATCCGGCGGCGGTTGATTTCGGTCTGCAGCCGCGTGATGCCGATCTTGGGCAGACTTTTGGGAAATGGGGGATCGGTGAGGGAATTTACATCAACTGGCCGTTTTTCGGGCCTTCCAATGTTCGTGACAGCTTCGGTCTGGTGGGTGACGCCTACCTTCATCCGGTTCCATGGGTGGAGGGTGGGGTTGGGTTAACGGCCGGCTATATCGCCGTTGACCGGGTGAACACCCTCTCATTGAGCCCAGACGTGTATGAAGAACTCAAGCGCATTTCCATCGATCCTTATGTGGCGGCGAGGCAGGCATTTTTCGAATACCGGCGGGCAATTATCAACCAGCGTTGATTTCTTTTGTGCGATTCTTGAAAAACATTTTGTGGATAAAATTTATAAGCAGCAATGAGATGGGGCGAATTGGTTACATCGCAAGTTCCCCATGTACCTGGCTTTGATGCGGGGAAGATAGGTATGAAATTTAAAGCATCGATGTTATTTGTTTTTTTGCTCGTTTCCGTGCCCGGTTTCAGCGTTACGGAGGGAGGACCCACCGAGCAACTGAAGCCGATTATTGACGAGCTTGTTTCGATCTTGGCTGATGACTCGCTCAAAGGCAAGGACCACAAAACCGAGCGACGTGAGAAAATTATGGGAGTTATATCAAGCGGTTTTAGCTTTCGCGAGATGTCGCGCCGGGTGCTCGGTCGAACCTGGAATGAGCTCAGCGATGATGAACGTGATTACTTTGTCACCCAGATGACCAAACTGCTGGAAAATGTCTATGTCGGTACACTCGAAAGCTACAGCGGTGAAACGGTGAGCTTCGTGGGTGAGAGGATAAAGGGACGGCGGGCCCAGGTAACCACCTTGATATCCGATGGACAAGAGTCGATTCCGGTCCACTACATCATGCAGCAGGTGCAAGCTCAATGGCTGGTATACGATATCAATGTTGAAGGGGTCAGCTTAGTTCGAAACTACATGGAGCAGTTCCGCGCTATTATTCGCAAGGAACAATATGAAGGGCTGATCAAGGCAATCGAGGAAAAAAATAGATCCTTCGAGCTGTAAATCGTCGGCCGTTCCCGAATATTTGCCACTGGTCGAAACCGTGCTCGCAAACCCACAGAGCCAAATCATACCCACACAAAGGCTTATTTTATTGCAATCAGCACCAACAAGGAATTGTTTGGTATGACTTATCTCTCAAACGGCCTTTTTGCTGAGGGAAAAATGTGCTGCTGCTAAGATTTGCGGCATAATTCTTCCCGCCCACATCTTCAGAACCCTACTTTTTGCTGGAAATAAAATCCTCATAAGTTATACTTTTTAGTTTTATCCCTTTCCAAAGGAAAGGCAGTTGCTATGAAAATTGCCCTTGACCGGCTTGCCGCGCCGCACACTACTTACACATTCGGTCCAGGTTGCCAGGTAGCTTGTGCGGGGTTTGAGATTGCTGGTGGTGTTTCGGCAACATTGGAAGTACATCTTGCCGAACACGGAGTAGTGGTGGTGAACGGGACTATGCTGGCTACGGTCGTGCAACAGTGCGATCGATGTTTGGGAGAATTTGATATAACGGTGAACGAGTCGTTCACCTATCACTATCATCTTGGGTGTGCGCAGGAGCCTGAAAGGGTAGGCGATGATAGTGGTGAAAACGGCGCTACAGCATACGAGATCGATGAGCTTGCTGAGCCGATTTTAGATGTTGATGATATCTTACGCGAGCAGATATATCTTTGCATTCCGCACAAGCTGATCTGCGGTGAAGGGTGCCGCGGCCTTTGTGCAGGCTGTGGCGCAAACTTAAACAATGAGAAGTGCAGTTGTTCCAGTAAACGAATCGAATCAGTATTTGGAGTATTACAAAACATCAAGGGTACATAGCCGCTGCCAGGTGGCTGCGTCATAAGGGAGAAAACAATGGCATTGCCGAAACGAAGACATTCACATGCACGAACCCGTCTGCGCCGTTCACATCACGCGCTTTTAGGTCCGGCACTTTCCCGCTGCCAGGATTGCGGGGAGCCCAAGTTGCCGCACAGACTTTGTGGAAATTGCGGGAAATACAAAGGGCGTTCCGTCTACGTTCTGGATACGGAACTCTAAAAACGCGTATCTATGCATCTCGCCTTGGATGCCATGGGCGGCGACTATGGCCCGCGTGAGCTGATCGCGGGGGGCGTGCTTGCGGTTGAGCTAGAAGATGTTGAAGTCAGTCTGGTAGGCGATGAGAAGGTCATCACTCGTGAATTGGCAACTATTTCCATTCGTAGTGAGGTACGTGATCGTCTGCATATTGTCCATGCCCCCGTGGTTGTAGGCATGGGTGAACACCCCGTTGATGCTATCCGAACCAAAAAAGACTCGTCAATCATGGTCGCTTTTGATTTGGCTAAAAGCGGCAATGTGCAGGGCGTAGTGAGTGCGGGTAATTCCGGTGCGACCCTGGCGGCGGCGATACGAAAACTGGGTCGGCTCAAGAATGTTGCACGGCCGGGCATCGCATCGATTTTTCCCACCCTAAAGGGGCCGGTAGTGATCATGGATGTCGGTGCCAACGTCGAGTGCCGACCGGCCCATCTGTACCAATTTGCAGTAATGGCCGGTTCGGTGTCAAGTATGTATCGATCGGAGAATCCACGGGTGGGACTGCTTACCATCGGAGAGGAATCGGGCAAAGGTAACGCTCTGGTGAAAGAGGCCTATGATCTACTCAGCAAAAGCACATTGAACTTCATCGGCAACGTCGAGGGTCGGGATGTATTTCGTGGTGATGTGGACGTTATCATCTGCGATGGTTTTGTCGGCAATATCTGTCTTAAAATCAGCGAGGGGTTGGCTGAAGCCGTCATGAAGATGCTTCGCGACGAGATTCTCAAGTCCTTTCTCGCAAAGATTGGGTATCTGTTGGCCCGTCCCGCTTTCAGGCGATTTAAAAAACGGGTGGACTATGCCGAATATGGCGGGGCGCCGTTACTGGGCATAAATGGAACCGGGATTGTGTGTCATGGTAAATCAAATGCCCATGCCATTAAAAACGCCCTGCGAGAAGCGATGAAAATGGAGCAGATGAATATAAACGAGGTTATCTCCCGCAACCTCAGTACGCCATCCATGCGCAGTGGTGCTATCTGATGGGTACGATAATTCTTGGAACCGGCTCCTGGTTGCCGCGGCGGGTAATGTCAAATGTTGAATTGGAGGAGATGGTCGATACCACCGATGAGTGGATCAGAACCCGGACCGGCATTGAAAATCGTCGCATTGCCGGAGCCGGTGAGAAGACTTACCAGCTTGCCGCGAAGGCGGCCCGGAAGGCCCTTGCCACGGCCCAATTGTCCGCTGAAGAGATTGAACTCATCGTTGTCGGCACCATCAGTTCCCACATGCTTATGCCGTCCTGTGCGTGCTACGTGCAGCATGAAATCGGCGCCGTCAATGCCCAAGCCTACGACATCAACGCGGCCTGCTCCGGCTTCCTGTACGGGATCGATATCGCTGATCACCATATCCAGGCACGAAAAGAGGCCAAGGTTCTAATAATCGGGGCCGAAGCCATATCATCGCGCCTTAACTGGCAGGATCGCAACACCTGCATTTTATTTGGTGACGGCGCCGGTGCCGCCGTTTTCGGTTACAGCGAAGACGCCCGGCGAGGGGTGCTGGGCAGCAGCCACGGCACCGACGGTAGCCAGTGGGAGTTGCTTTACATGCACACCGCGCCAAGCACCAATGCAGATATTGAGGTAGCCGGCAATAAGGGCGCTTTTTTGGTCATGGAAGGAAAGGAGATTTTTAAATTCGCGGTCAAGGCGATGGAGGAAGCGGTTTTTAGGGTGCTCGACGATACCGGGGTGAGCCTTGCTGATGTCTCCTTGCTTATTCCCCATCAGGCCAATATGAGGATTTTATCTAAATTGCTCGAGCGTCTGGCGGTGCCGCGTGAAAAGGTGTTTCTCAATGTGATGAACTACGGCAACACATCGGCCGCGTCTATCCCCATTGCCCTGGATGAGGCGAATCGGGCCGGCAGGCTGAAAGCTGATGATACTATTTTGTTTTGCTCGGTCGGCGGCGGCTTAACCTGGGGCGCAACGCTGATCAGGTGGTAAAGGAGAAAGAGTGACTATGGATCGGTTTTTAAGTGAAGAACAGCAGATGATTGTGGACATCGCCCGGCAGATCACGGATGAAATGATCATTCCCAAACGCGCCGAGCTTGACGAAAATCATGAGTTTCCCCGGGAAATTCTTGAGGCAATGGCCCAGGCCGACCTGTTCGGGGTACCGATTCCCGAGGCATACGGCGGCTATGGCGGCGGCTGTTTTGATATCGTCCTTGCCCTTGAGGAAATTGCTCGGGGATGCGTCGGCGTTGGCACAGCTTTTGCGGCCAGTGCTCTGGGCGCCTACCCAATCATGATCGGCGGTTCCGAAGAGTTGAAGCAGAAATATTTGCCGGCGGTGGCAAGTGGTGAGAAGTTCGCGGCCTTCGGTTTGACCGAGGCAAATGCCGGCTCCGATGCCTCAGGGATCAGAACAACGGCGGTGCTCGATGGTGATGAATGGGTGTTAAACGGCACCAAACAATGGATTACCAATGGTGGTGAAGCACAGATTTACACGGTCGTAGCCATAACCGATAAACACAAAGGGGCACGCGGGGCCTCGATGTTCGTGGTCGAGGATAGCGATGCCGGGTTTTCCTGCGGGGTAAAGGAAAAGAAGATGGGGATCCGTGCATCTTCCACCACCGAGTTAATATTCAAGGACTGCCGCATTCCCAAAGACCGCATCATCGGCCGGCGCGGTACCGGCTTTATAACCGTTATGAAAACCCTCGATTCCAGCCGGCCCGGCATTGCCGCCCTTGGTGTTGGCCTTGCCCAGGGTGCCATCGATATGGCCGTCACCTATGCCAAACAGCGTGAGCAGTTCGGCCGCCCGATCATCGGCTTTCAGGCGGTGCAGCATCTGCTGGCTGATATGGCCACCCACAATGAGGCGGCACGGGCACTCACCTACGCGGCTGCCCGTCATATCGATGCCCATCCGAAAGATATGTCCAAGGTTTCGTCCATGTCAAAGGTGTTTGCCACTGATGTAGCCATGAAGGTGACGACGGATGCGGTGCAGGTTATGGGTGGGTATGGGTATATGTGCGAGTATCCGGCCGAAAAAATGATGCGCGATGCGAAGATTCTGCAGATTTATGAAGGGACCAACCAGGTGCAGCGCAATGTTATCGGTCAGGAACTCAACAAGGAATATAACCGGTAAGACGGGGCGCACGGCTATATGGAAATCATTGTATGTGTCAAGCAGGTGCCGGATGCAAAAGATGTCCGTCTTGACCCGGTTACCAATACCCTGGCCAGAGAAGGCGTTGAATCCATTCTCAACCCCTATGACCAGCACGCCCTGGAGGCCGCCGTTACCCTGAAAGAACAGTTTGGCGGCCAGGTCACGGTCATTTCCATGGGACCGCCGCAGGCCGAGGAAGTGCTGCGGCTGGCCATTTCCTGTGGGGCGGATCGGGCTTTTTTGATATCTGATAGACAATTTGCTGGTGCCGATACCTGGGCAACCGCCTACACGCTGGCCAAGGCCATTGAGAAAATCGGTCATTTTGATTTGATTGTCTGCGGCAAGCAGGCCATCGATGGTGATACCGCCCAGGTTGGTCCGGGCCTTGCGGTGCGATTGGGGATTGGTTACGCCACCTGTATTCAGCACATCCGCGAGGCAAACGGTGAGCATCTGGTGGTGGAACGCATGATGGATAGCGGCTATGATGTGTTGCGGGCCCACTACCCGTTTCTGATGACGGTAGTCAAAGATATCAATCAGCCTCGGGTGCCGTCTTTAAAGGGGAAAATGCGTGCTAAAAAAGCTGTAATCACCACCCTCAACGCACAGGATATCGATGCCGATCCGGCCTCTATCGGTCTTCCCGGATCACCGACGCAGGTGGTACGGGTGTTTGCGCCCCAGCCGCGCGGCAAGCGAGCAATGCTCAGCGGTACGGTGGATGAACAGGCTGCCGCCCTGGTTGCCAGCATCAAGCCATATCTTTTGTGAGGTGAAATGCGGCAATGCTGAAGCTTGACGAAACCCGCTGTATCGGCTGTGGAATCTGCGAAGATCAATGTCCGTTCGGCTCCATTACCATGACCGATGGCTTGCCGGTGGTCGGCCAGTCCTGTAATCTGTGCGGCGCCTGTATCGAGCAGTGTGAGGTTGAGGCCCTCAGCCTGAAGATAGAAAAGAAATCCCAGCACCCCCAGCATCATCTCTTTTCAGGGGTGTGGGTATATGCTGAGTTTGGTGATCAAGGATTGGCCGATGTTTCGCTGCAATTGCTTGGCATTGGGCGCAGCCTCGCCGATCAGCGTGGGGTTGAATTGGCCGCGGTTCTGCTGGGCCACCAGACGGGTGATGCGGCTGCCGGCCTGATCGGACATGGTGCCGATACGGTCTATCGGATCGATCATCCGGCTCTGGCCGCTTTTACCGATCAATGTTACGAAGCCGCGTTTTCGGAGCTTATCACCGCCCATAAGCCGGAAATTGTTCTTGCCGGGGCAACCGCCATAGGCCGCTCATTTATCCCCGGTGTGGCGACCACGGTTGACGCGGGCCTGACGGCTGATTGCACCAGTCTGAGCATCAGAGAGGAAGATGGGGCGCTGCTGCAGACACGACCGGCCTTCGGCGGCAACGTTATGGCGACCATCGTCTGCCAGGATGCACGACCGCAGATGGCAACGGTTCGCCCGAACGTGATGAAGCAGCTGCCGTTTGATTCACAGCGTACCGGCGAAATCAACGATGTCATCCCGAAGGTGCAGCTTACCAGTAGCGTTGAAGTCCTGGAATCATCAACCCAGCAGCGGGCGGCAATCAATATCCAGGAATCAGATATCCTCGTATCGGGCGGCAGAGGGTTGGAAGACGAGAAGGGGTTTGAGCTGCTTGCCCAGCTGGCAGCAGTATTGGGAGGGAAGGTTTCGGCCTCCCGGGCGGTTGTTGATGCCGGCTGGATACCCTACCCGCATCAGGTCGGCCAGACCGGCAAGACGGTGGCGCCGAAACTCTATATCGCCTGCGGCATCTCCGGTGCTGTTCAACATGTTGCGGGCATGCAGTCCTCCGAAACGATAGTGGCCATCAATCGAGATCCGGATGCCCCGATTTTTGATGTGGCCGATTATGGTATCGTAGGTGACCTATACGAGGTGATCCCAAAGCTCATTGCTGAGATTGAGAGGCAACGAACCGCATGAGATTAGATGAAAAAACAGCCCTTGTTACCGGTGGCGGCCGTGGCATCGGCCGGGCCGTCAGTTCTTTGTTGGCCCAGCGCGGGGCGCATGTTTACGTAAATTATGTAAACCGGCCCGAGGCGGCCCAGCAGACGGTTGCTGATATTGTCGCCGGCGGCGGCAAGGCGACGGCGATTCAGTTTGATATTGCCGATTTTTCTGCTACCCAGGCGGCTATCGCCCGGTTGTTGGGTGAGATCAAGGTGATTGATATCTTGGTGAATAATGCGGGAATTACCCGTGACGGGTTACTCGCCAGGATGAAAGAGGATGATTGGGATGCGGTGATGAGCACTAATGTTAAAGGTGCTTTTGCCTGTACTAAGGCGGTAGTCAAGCCGATGATGAAACAGCGCAGCGGCCGGATCGTCACTATCGGTTCAGTTGTGGGAGCAACCGGTAATGGTGGCCAGGTCAATTACGCGGCGGCAAAGGCCGCTCTGGTGGGGATGACAAAAACACTGGCGAGGGAGTTGAGTTCTCGTGCGATAACGGTCAATTGCGTTGCTCCAGGATATATCGAAACTGAAATGACCCAGAAGTTGTCCGATTCAGTACGCGCCGAGTTGTTGAGTCAGATTCCACTGGCTAAGCTGGGTGGCGGGGCTGATGTTGCGGCTGCCGTCGCTTTTCTGGCAAGCGATGAGGCCTCCTACATAACCGGCCAGACAATTCATGTGAACGGCGGCATGTTTATGGGGTAGCTGCTGTTTTTGACATGGGCGTGCAAAATGATGAACTACGAAATTGATTTGCACGAAAAATGGTGTATCATAGGTGGGTTATACCCATTGAGCGTACTTGCTTTAACATACCACTAAGGCGTTTACCGAGCGCACTGTTATTAAGGAGAGAAAGTCATGGCAATAGATCAGGAACTGATTGATATCATTGTAGAACAGCTCAGTGTAGAAAAAGATAAGGTTGTCTCTGGCGCCTCGTTTGTTGATGATCTGGGTGCTGATTCACTCGATCTCGTTGAGTTGATCATGGCGATGGAGGAAAAATTCGACATTGAGATTCCCGATGAGGATGCGGAGAAGATCGTGACCGTCCAGGATGCGGTTGACTATGTCAATAATCTCAAGAAATAGTCCATTGCAGAATCAATTCCTGCTCATTGATGTAATCATTTTATCGTTGAGGAAATGCAATATCGCAGGGTAGTTGTCACCGGAGCCGGCCTCATTATTCCCCAGGGTATTGGAGTACAAAAGGCGTGGCCTGCCATCTGTGCCGGTAAAAGTGGAGTTGTCAACATTTCTCGTTTTGATGCCTCGGCATCCAGCGTTCAGATTGCCGCTGAGATACAGGATTATTATTCCGAGGATTTTTTCGACAAGAAGGATGCCAAGCATATCGATCTATTTGTCCAGTATGGTCTGGTTGCCGCCCGCGAAGCGCTGGCGCACAGCGGACTGGTTATAGACGATGAGAATTGTGGCAGGGTAGGCGTCATTACCGGATGCGGAATGGGCGGTTTGCCGACCATTTCCGCGCAGCATAAAATTCTCTTTGATCGTGGTCCAAAACGAATCAGTCCGTTTTTTATTCCGATGGCTATCGCCAATATGCCGTCCGGTCATATATCCATGGCAATCGGCATTAAGGGGCCCAATTTAACCCTTACCACTGCCTGCGCGGCGGGTACACATGCCGTTGGCGAGGCCTATCGACACATAAAATATGGGCTGTGCGATGCGATGGTGACCGGTGGCACCGAGGCTGTCTTATGTGAGATCGGTATTGCCGGTTTTTCCTCCATGAAAGCCTTGTCAAGGCGAAATGATGAGCCGGCTGCCGCCTCGCGCCCCTTTGATGAAGAGCGTGACGGTTTTGTCATGGGTGAGGGGGCTGGTATCCTCGTACTTGAAGAGTTAGAGTACGCACTGGCGCGAAATGCCTCGATCATCGCTGAGATCATTGGCTATGGTCTGAGCAGTGATGCCTATCATGTGGCAGCACCGCCCGAAGATGGTGAAGGGGCGGTCAGGGCTATGCGCCTGGCCCTGGATGATGCCGGACTTGCTCCGGATGAGGTTGATTATATTAACGCCCACGGCACCTCCACCCAGCTCAATGATCGATGTGAAACCCTTGCCGTCAAAACCGTTTTTGGTGACGCCGCCTATGGGTTGGCCATGAGTTCAACTAAATCGATGACCGGTCATCTGCTGGGTGCCGCCGGTGGCATCGAGGCGGTTTTCACGGCCCTGTCAATTCGTGATCAGATTGCCCCGCCGACCATCAACCTGCATCGGCCAAGTCCTGAATGTGATCTTGACTATGTACCCAATACAGCTCGTTCCATGGCGATATCCGCGGCGCTTTCCAGCTCCTTCGGGTTCGGCGGCACCAATGGTGTAGTGGCCATGAAACGGTTTGAACCGTGAGCGATTCATTAACAAAAATCGCAATCGGCAGCGATCATGGCGGCTTTAATCTGAAGCTGGAAATTATAGAAATTCTGCGGGAGAAGGGATACTCTATCATTGATTGTGGATGTGTTTCGACGGAGTCGGTGGACTACCCTGATGTTGCTGTAAACGTTCGCGAGGCTGTGGTCTCGGGCCAGGCTGCGCGGGCTATTCTCATCTGTGGAACCGGTATCGGGATGGCTATGGCGGTGAACCGTGATGTTCGTATCCGTGCCGCTCTGTGCCACGATGAGTATACGGCGCGGATGAGTCGGGCCCATAACAACGCCAATGTGCTGTGTCTGGGCGGGCGGGTCATCGGTTCCGGGGTTTGTCGGGCAATCGTTGAAACCTGGCTGCAAACGGAATTTGACGGAGGTCGACATCTAAAGCGGATTGCCAAATTTTCCTGAGCCAGACCACAGAACATTTTCCAACCGGCGAAATCACACGATGTCGCCGGTTTTTCTATTACGTGCTCAGCTGAAAATCCTGAACAGGGGAGAGACCCATGAAATGCCCGTACTGTAATACTATTGATAACAAGGTTATCGATTCCCGGCTCAACAAGGAAAGTACCATAACAAGAAGAAGGCGTCATTGTCTGGCCTGTGATCAGCGCTTTACCACCTATGAGCGGCTTGAAGTGATGATGCCCATGCTTGTCAAAAAAGATGGCAGAAGAGAGCCATGGGACCGCCAGAAGATGGTTGTCGGGCTTGAAAAAGCATGTGAAAAGAGGCCCATCAGTAGAGATGCCATTGACCAGTTCGTTGACGAAATAGAGCATCAGTTACAGGACAGCGGGACTAAGGAGGTTTTCACCTCAACCATCGGAGAGTGGGTGATGGAGCGACTTTCCACCGTTGACGAAGTGGCCTATGTTCGTTTCGCTTCGGTGTATCGACAATTCAAGGATGTCAACGAATTTATGGATGAGCTGAAGCTATTGCTCGATGCACGAGAAAAGGAAGCATAGTTCGCCGCAATTTTTTTCCTGATCATGCCGGAGCCACCTGATCGTCACTATATGCGCCTTGCCCTCATCGAGGGACGTAAGGGCAGGGGCGTACTTCTCCTAATCCCTGTGTCGGTGCAGTCGTAGTCAACAATCACAGAGTTGTCGGTAAGGGGTATCATAAAAAAGCGGGAGCTCCCCACGCCGAAGTGATGGCGTTGGACCAGGCCGGAGAATTGGCACGTGGGGCAGAACTTTATGTAACGCTTGAACCATGTAACCATAGTGGGCGAACCCCGCCGTGTACCCAGCGAATCCTGGCAAGCGGGATTCGCCGGGTGGTAATCGGGGTGAGCGATCCAAACCCGCGCGTTATCGGTGGGGGAGCTGACTACCTGAGAAGCAATGGAATTTCAGTTGACGAAGGGGTGCTTGAGGAGCAGTGCAGGGAGCTGATTCGACCGTTTATCAAGTACATCACCACATCATTGCCCTTAATTGCCATGAAGGCGGGGCTTACCCTGGATGGAAAAATTTCCCTCAAAAGAGGCAGGCGAGCGACAATTACCGGACCGGAGTCACACCGGTTCGTGCACCGCCTTCGGGATCACTATGACGCTCTGGTGGTCGGCATTGGCACGGTGATTGCCGATGACCCGTTGCTCACTACTCGTATACCCGGCAAACGGGGTAATGATCCTGTTCGCGTGATTCTTGATACACACCTGCGTATAGATGAGGATGCGCGGGTTCTGCACGCCGATTCCGCCGCCGCTACCTGGATATTTTGTGGGCCGGATTGCGCAAGTGCAAAGGCTGATCGACTGCGCTCGGAAAAGGTGAGGGTATTCTCCGTTGCATGCGGTCGTGACGGCAAACTCGACCTTGACCGGATTGTCAGGTTACTCGCCGCTGAAAATATCATGTCGGTGCTGGTTGAAGGGGGTGCCAGGGTCCACGGAGAGTTTATCAAACGGCAGCTGGTAGATCGGGTCTATCTGTTCTATGCACCGTTTTTTGGCGGCACCGGCGGTAATTCGGTGATCGAGTGCGATGAGCCCTTTTCCTCTTCTCTGCGGATCACCCGTTCAAAGGCTCGTCGATATGGCAGCGATGTCCTGATCGAGGGGGACGTCTGTTATGGAAACCTTGAAACATGAGAATATTCGTTCAAGGCGCGAGGCGCGAGGAAAATGTTACCGCGGGCATATGATCGATATTGCCAGTATAAAATTATTTGAGCAACGCTGCGATTGGGTGAAAAAACCATGTTGCAAGGTTCCCTTATAGGTGATGGGCTTTTCATCCTTTTCTCATTTTCTGGTTCTTTTAAACTTTTTTGGCAAGCAGTGGTCTCAATTGTGGCCATAGAGCGTTCAGGCTGTCGCGTGAGCTGAATGCAACATTAAGCCACACCGTATCGTTCTCAAATGCCTGACTGGGGGTGATTGTGCAGTGAGTCGGCAGCCCCAGAGATTGTTTGTAACGATCAAAATCACCTTTTGCCTGAACACTAAGTGGATGTGCACGTGCATTGAGCGCCTTGGCAATCCGGTCGACGGTTTGCGGGATATTTGTCTCTTGGCCGCCGGCGACTAGTGAAATCAGTTCGGGGTCATTGAAGATATCGGCAATGGAGCACTGCCTGGTAGCGCTGATGATTTTGCAGGTGTCTATAAATTTCAGTTGTTTATTGGCGCCTACCTGAAAGCGGACAAAGAATTCAGCGAGAGCGAGACGATCCTGAGTGGCAAGGGGAGACATAGCAAAACCCGACCGCTCCGAGATATGGCCATAGTGGAGTCCGTTGCGGATGAGCAGTTCAAGTTCAAGCAGCTTACTGTAATGGGAATGGGTGGATTTTTTCCCGATGTCTGTTCGCGCTTTTACGGCGCGGGCTTTCTTGTGATCAAGATATTGATCACAGAGGGCGTGAAAGCGTGCCTTCTCCATGACCGAAAGGTCCCCCCCCGCGTCGTTGATCCTCCAGGATCAACCCAAGAAGATGATCTGGTGAAGCCTGGACATCCACCTCAAGACATACAATATGCGTCAGGTTAAGCTGATGGGCAATTGCCATTCGGTTTGCGCCACATATGAGCTCGAAGGTGTCTTCCCTTCTTTTCTCATAATAGGCGGGTGAATGATGCCGAATTGCCCTATTGAGTCAACCAGAGGGGTGTTGAATGCGGGATCGATATCCTGGTGAAGACTCCACCTTCGCAAAGAGGAAATGACGGTGAGCGGGACGGTGCGGGGGATCAGCAAGATTGGTTGGTTACCTGTAATGTAGCAAAGTAAATGCCGGACACTGGGAAACGTGTTGCCATCTCGCGAAAACCCTTAATGAAACAGATGCCCACTATGAATTCATCTCAGGAGTTGATTTTTTCCCGGAGAATACCAGATGGCTTGAAGGTTACCACGCGCCGGGGTCCCAGAATGAGTTCATTGCCGGTTTGCGGGTTTCTTCCACGCCGGGCATTTTTTTCCTTGACGTTAAATTTGCCAAATCCGCTAAGCAGTAGATCGGAACCGTCAATCAAAGACTGCTTGGACAACCGAATAAGGGTCTCGACTGATTCGGTCGCCTCTGCCTTGGTGAGTTCCTGATGATTTTTGTATACCTCTTGTACCAGGTCTGCTTTTGTCAGTGTCATATCTTCTCTCTTGGTTTTCGGTAATGTAGGTGTTATGAACGGTTAAATATTACCGGCCATCTGAAAAATCGGCAGATACATGGCCACGATTATACCGCCGATCATACCACCCAACCCGACAATCATCAGTGGTTCGATGGCCGCGGTCAGGTTTTCCACCGCCTGATCTACTTCCTCATCATAAAAATCAGATATCTTGGCAAGCATTGCATCCAGTGCGCCCACCGATTCGCCCACATCGATCATCTGTACCACTAAATTAGGAAAAACGCCGCTTTCATCAAGTGGTTCAGCCAAGGGCCGCCCCTCGGCAATGGACTCAGCCGAACGCAGAACGGCGCGTTCAATGACCATATTGCCGGCCGTTCTGGCGACCACCTGCAGGGATTCAAGTATCGGCACGCCGCTTTGCAGCAGGGTGCCGAGGGTACGACAGAACTTTGCTACCGCCACTTTTCTGAGTAAGGACCCGATCAATGGTAATTGCAGGGCAAATTGATCAATTTTTGCCCTACCTTTCTCGGTTTTGTAGATTCTACTGAATAGAAAAATCAGTATACCGAGAATCGGAATAGCGATGACAATATTATTTTTAACAAAATCACTCATGCTTACAACAAGCTGGGTTGGGGCGGGCAGGGTGGCATCCATGTCGGCAAACATACTCTCAAAAACCGGTATGACGAATACCAAAATAACACCGAGGATTACTATCGAAATTCCAATAACGATTACGGGGTAGGTCATCGCTCCTTTGACCTTTCTCTTCAATGCCTGAGCTTTTTCAATGTAGGTGGCCAGTCTGTTGAGTATAGTGTCCAGGATACCCGCTGTTTCACCTGCCTCGATCATATTACAGTAGAGGGTATCAAAGGCCTTAGGGTGCTTGCGCATGGAATCGGCAAAGGTGGTGCCTGATTCCACGTCTGTCTGGATCTGGATCAGAACTTTCTTGAATGTGGGGTTGTCTTGTTGCTTGGCAAGGATTTCAATGCACTGGACCAGGGCAAGGCCGGCACTGATCATGGTGGCGAGTTGCCTGGTAAAAACGACAATATCTTTTTGGGGTAACCTTTTTCTGGAGAAACGATACGTTCTCAAGGAGATCCTTTGGTTTTTCTTTTATTTTAGCCTCGCTGATACGAAGCCTTTTAACCGCGGTAGCGGCAGCCTCAGGGGTTGCTGCTTCAACCTCTCCTTTGCGCTTTTCGCCATATTGGTTTTTTCCGCGCCAGACGTATACGGGCATGAGAAGCTCCTGAAATCCTCAATTGATCTACCGCTAAATTAAATGATCAAAAATTGTATCCTAGATTATCTTATATTACAACTCCATACGCCTCCTGAACCACTTTGTCCTGATTTTTCAGTGACCCCTCATCGCTTCCGCTGTATTACAGGCCGTTATGGGCACCTTGGGAAATGATAACCCTACAACGAAAGTTATTTAAAATCCTTTAATGATCGAAGGCGTCGTCTTCGATGCGAAAGATACGCCCTGTGATTCTTAACCTGCACGCTCTCAATCAGCGCCAACATTGTCATGGCGTCATAGTGGGCGATTGGCAGAACCGTTTCAATCAACATCCTAAGCTGCGACAGAGTAATAGACGGCGTTTTTTTCCCCCAACCGTATCTTGAGGTGCCAAAGAAAAAAATGCCCCAGCATACATGTCAGAATATGATGATTCCAGCCGGAATATTTGCGAACTTCATAGTGGTCCATCCCCAGCTCTGTTTTCGTTTCTTCAAAGCATTGCTCAATAGCCCACCGCACTCCGCTCAGCCAGACAAACTTTGCAAGGCGAGTGCTTACCGGGGCGTTGCTGATAAAAAACGAATATTCCGGCTTGGGGCCGAGCGTTCGCTTGATGACCAACCACACTTCCTTTTCCGGCAATCCATCTTTTGACAATACAACCCGGCGCTTGGTGAATTCATACACAATAGGGCCTTTGGTGCCTTCGGAGACCTTTCGCCTGTACCAGAAGAAATCATTGATGCTTTTGGCAAGGTCGATGAACGCAATGGGGGCCTTTGAGGTATCTTCCAGAATTCTCCTGGTTTTGACCGTGCCCTTGTATTTGTATGTCTTTTCCCTGACGACGGGTCTTTTCAGCCAACAACGGGTGTCACTGGCCATGGATACAAAATAGGTGATCCCGGGAAGCCGATCAACCGCATTGATAAATTCGGGGCTTGAGCCATACAGGCTGTCGGTGGCAATGTATTTGAATGGAAGTATCCCCTCGTCTCGAATTGCAGTAAACATCTCAACCGCCAGTTGCGGTTTGGTTTTGAACTTGATGTTTTCGGGTAAAGCGCATTTTTCCCGTTTTGCGGCATAGTCTTTCGCGAACCATTTCTCTGGAATAAAAAGCCGCTTGTCAATCAGGGCGTACCCCTGGGGGGAGGCATACGCCGCGAATACACCGACCTGACAATTATCCACCTTTCCAATGGTGCCACAGTATTGCCTGGCTACACCAATCGAGTCGGATCCTTTTTTCACAAAACCAGATTCATCGAAAATGAGAATGCCGTTTGGATCACCCATATCATCATTAACCAAAGTACGATACTTGCGGCTTATTTTATCTTCATCCCATTCCGCGACACTGATAAACCGCTGCATTGCTCGTATATTTCCGCCTGTGATATTAACGGCGATCGGTTCAATCGACTTCCTTTCAAGCTCACTGAATTGGCCGGCCATGTAATTAAAAAAATGCCCCCGCGACTCACTCCGGTGGAAACAGTCGGCAAAAATCTCATGATACCCTTCAAGTTCGGAATAAAAACCATCAATATCTTTTGTGGTGATCGAGAATTTCGGTATTTCGTACGTGTGCTCACCGGAACGAATTGACGACAACATAGGCCCACCTCCATGGTTTGGGTTATGTTGCGCAGTGTTACATATTGTGGCTATGATGTCAATATAAGTTTCGTTGTAGGGATAATGTTCGTTCAAGATTAAGGTGCGAGGAAAACGTAATGCAGGCCGACCTGATATCCCGAGGATAACATGTTCTGAGCAACAATGAGGTT
Organism: Desulfofustis sp. PB-SRB1; assembly: GCA_016722945.1. Lineage (GTDB taxonomy): Bacteria > Desulfobacterota > Desulfobulbia > Desulfobulbales > Desulfocapsaceae > PB-SRB1. The sequence goes on from JAEQMT010000010.1 coordinate 642,624, forward strand.
GGACGAAAAGGCCATGTTACAAGGTTCGCTTGCAAATCGTGTGGGTTTGGGGCGAACTGTTGCGGTGCCACTATACCCTCTGACGGGAGAGTTTTGTGCCTTTTCTCTACCGCGTGTTGTATTTTCGTGCAGCTTCAGGCAACAATATCTTGAATTTTAATGAATGTAGCATTAATAAGATGTGTCCTATAGACCTTTAAGAGACCTGGCATATAGGTTTTTTACCTTTCATCGAAGTATTATGCATCATGAACAGGTCTTTACGTAAAAATACTAACCATTGGTACCTTTTATGAATGCTGTCGTAGATGAGCAAAAGGCTGTCTTTCAGCCAATAGTTGAGCAATGTGAGGGATGTGATCGCGTCATCGAGGAAGATGGTGCCAAACGTTGCCAGACCTATCTCAATCCCGCCGCCAAGTGGCGCAACGGAATATGTAATTTTGCCACCCACCGTAAACCGGAAATCAAGGTGGCAAAAGTCAAGGTAAACCCGCTCAAGGCATCCAAGCGGGCGTCAAAAAGAAAACGTTAAGGAGATAGTGGCGGGGCATTGAGGCCTTATGATCGCCCCACCCCGGTATAGGAAAATCCCTTGGCTTTTACCTCTGCTGGTTGATAGACGTTTCTCAGGTCAATAAATACCTTACGCTTCATGATTGAGCCAAGCCTGTCCAGATCCAAGGCGCGGTACTGATTCCATTCGGTCATAAGGATGCAGGCATCGGCATCCGTGCAGGCATCATAGGCGTTCTCGGCGTAATATACGTTTGCCGGCAGCATTTCCCGGGCTTCCGCCATTCCGTGGGGATCATGCGCCCTGATGGTAGCCCCTTTTTCAATAAGCGCCGGGAGTATGGTAAGGGAGGGCGACTCCCGCATATCGTCGGTCTCCGGCTTAAACGTCAGCCCTAGTACGGCAATGGTTTGACCTGCCTCGGAGCCGCCCAGCGCATCGCGTATTTTTTTCACCATTTTGGCCTTTTGGGCGCCGTTTACATCTACCGCCGCCTCGACGATGCGCAGGCTTTGCCCATTTTCCTGGGCGATTCTCAGAAGCGCTACCGTGTCTTTGGGAAAGCACGAGCCACCATATCCGGGACCGGGGTGGAGAAATTTTGTGCCGATTCTACCGTCCATACCGATCCCCCGAGCCAAAGAGACAACGTCAGCGCCGATGGTATCGCAGAGCAGCGCCATCTCATTGATAAAGCTGATCTTGGTTGCAAGAAAGGCGTTGGCGGCATATTTTGTCAACTCTGCCGTTTCAATGGAGGTGGTGACAATGGGTGTCTCCTGCAGGAAAAGTGGCTGATAAATGGAGCGGAGAACAGATTCGGCTCGTTCAGATTCCACCCCGATTACCACCCGATCCGGCCTCATGAAGTCCGCAATGGCCGCTCCTTCCCGTAAAAACTCCGGATTTGAGGCGACTTCAAAATCAGCTTTTCCGTTCATCTCTCTGATGATCCGGGCAACCTGGCGGGCGGTGCCGACGGGGACGGTGCTCTTGTCGACAATAACGGTGAAACCCTTTATATGGGGAGCCAACTCACGTGAGGCTTCATAGATATAGGTCAAATCGGCATACCCGTCCCCTCGCCGGCTGGTTGGCGTACCGACAGCAATAAAAACGGCCTCTGCCTCGGAAACGGCGCCGGCAAGATCGGTGGTAAAGGTAAGATGGCCGTCGCTACAGTTTTTTTCCACAAGTTTTTCCAGGCCCGGTTCATATATGGGCATGATACCCTGGTGCAGCCTGGTGATTTTGTCTCTAAGTTTGTCCACGCAGGTTACGTGATGACCAAACTCGGCAAAACAGGTGCCGGTTACCAGGCCGACATAGCCGGTGCCAATCATGCAGATTTTCATAAGATGATTGTCCTTTGTCTTATCTAAGATTTTGTGGCCTTTGGCCAAAAATAGCGCTTCCCACCCGCACGATGGTTGCACCTTCCTCAATGGCAATGTGGTAATCGTGAGACATGCCCATGGATAGTTCAACCCTATCTGCAGCTGCGAACAGGCCACGATGATTGATGGTATCAGCCAGCTTTCTTAACCCGGAAAAATGGATGCGACCATCTTCGGGCTCCTGACTATAGGGAGGTATGGTCATAAGTCCCTTGAAACAGAGATGATCAAATTGGTGCAATTGCTCGGCCAAAGGGATTGCCTGATCCGGCGAAACCCCTGACTTATTGGTGTCTCCGGCAATGTTTACCTGCATGAGAACATCTAGTTTTTTGCCTTTTTCTCGGAGATATCTATTGAGGGTGCGGGCAACTTTGAGCCGGTCTATCGTCTGAATCATGGAAAATATTTCGGCGGCCTCTTTTACCTTATTGCTTTGCAGGTGTCCAATCAGGTGAAGATCGACGATGCCGTCCACATCTGTCTTTTTTGCCGCCGCCTCCTGCACGTAATTTTCGCCGAAACATCTTTGCCCCGCTCGGTAAGCCTCCAAAATTACCTCAACCGGGAAACGCTTCGAAACGGCAACCAGCGATACGGAGGCTGGGGCTCTGCCGCAGCGAATGGCGATGGTATCGATGGTATCGCGAATTGTGGTAAGGTTACGGGCGATGCTCACGAAGTTTCCTCCGAAGGTGCGGTAAACCGGCAGTTAAAGATTCTCTGGGCGTTACGGGTGGTTGCGTGTGCTAGCGTGGCGATCGATATGTTTCTGAGCTTTGCTACCAGCGCCGCTATTTCCACCAGATACGCCGGTTCATTGCGTTTGCCGCGATATGGAACAGGGGCGAGAAACGGTCCATCTGTTTCGAGCAGCAAAGATTGAAGGGGGATATGGGTGGCAATCTCTCTTACCGTCTTTGCATTTGGAAACGTTGTGATGCCTCCGACGGATAACGCAAAATTCTCGTCGATGAATCGCCTGGCCCAGTGCAATGCACCGGTAAAGCAGTGCATAATTCCACCCCTTGGGAAAGGTCCTTCCTCCTTGACAATAGTAAAGCAGTCTTGATGGGCATCTCTGTCGTGTATCACAACCGGGAGATCAAGTTGTTTTGCAATCCGCAGCTGTTTTCTGAATACGTCTCGTTGTATTTCCGGTTTGCTGTAGGCCTTGAAATAGTCAAGGCCTATCTCGCCTACGGCGACAACTTCATCTTGATGGGCGCGGGCCAGCTCAATTAGATCGGCTAGTTCCCGGTCCGTTACCTTATCAGCGTCGTGCGGATGGATGCCGACGGTTGCCTTGACGCAGGAAAAGCGTCTTGCAATCGTTATGTTTGCTAGAGAACTTGATACATCTATGCCGATGCTGACGATCCCTGCAACATTGCCTGTGTTCGCCCGGTTAATGATATCTTCAAGCTCACCGTCGTATTGCGACATGTCGAGATGACAGTGTGTATCAATTAACGGTGATGCGTGGGGTGGTGCGGTCATTGGTATTTCGTGGTCCTTGTCTATAAAATTCGCCGCTTCCCTTAGCAGAGAATGGTAAGATCGGCAATGGCAATTTGGTTGCCGATATCTACTGATATGGTAAAAGATGCTTGTTCGAGAAAGAAGTTCCGTGAATATATTTTTGCCAAAATATGGGAATTTCAAAAAAAAATCTTCTACTCTGCAATTTTCTGTCGTATACTGGCAGCAATCTAAGATCAGCTTGTCGGGCTGGAAAGGTGGTGAAACTCTTCTATAATACGAAATCTTGCCCTTTAAAAGCATCTGTTTTTAACTATGAGTAAGATAATGGAAGATAACCCGTCATAAACCACATAGTGGGATTTCTCGAGCAACAAAGCGGTTGGGGAAAAAACCTGAACGCTTATTCTAAAAGTTAGGAGAACTATATGAATTATGGGATAGTGAGCCAGGATCAGCTTGAGAAAATTGATGCAATTCTTACCGAAAAGTTGATCAAGCTGGGAGTTGACTGTGTCATTATCATCGACATGGCGGGTAACATAATTACCACCAAAGATAGCAAAAAACATAAGTACGATATTTATTCTTTTGCCGCCCTTGCCGCCGGCAACTTTGCAACGGTTGATGCGATGGCAAAGCTGGTGGGAGAAAGGGAATTTTCTCTGCTCTTCCACAAAGGACAGGAGTCAAATATTCACTTCAGCAAAATCGACAATGATCTGTTGCTGATATCCATGTTCGGCAAGGATATATCACTTGGTTTTCTGCGGCTTAATGTTGTTGATGTAATTGAGCAGATTGGTCAACTCTGGAAAGACAGTTAGATGGCTCTGTGGTTTTAATTTTTCAGGGAGCCTTGAAAAATAAGAATTTTCGTTCAAGATTAAGGCGTGAGAAAAATTTTACCACAGTCATATGCCTAATATTCGGAGGATAAAATTTTTTACACAACGATGAGATTGGGCAAAAAGGCCATTTTTCAAGGTTCCCTTAAGATCATATATCTGTGGAGACGATTGGTTGAGCTTCATTAACCTAAAAGAAAAAGTCGTCCAGGTAAAAATTGTCTATTACGGGCCGGGACGGTGTGGAAAAACCACCAATCTGGAGTATATCAATAACGCATTCAGGAGCCAGATTGCTTCTGATCTTGTCAGTCTTAAGACTCATGGTGACAGGACGCTTTTTTTCGATTTTTTGCCTGTTGATATGGGCAAAATCAAAGGATACGATATAAAGATACAGCTCTATACTGTTCCCGGCCAGGTTAAGTATAACGCCACCAGGAAGCTTGTATTGCGTGGCGTCGATGGTATTGTCTTTGTGGCTGATGCCATGGTAAAACAGCGAGAGAAAAATATTCGATCGCTCAATCAATTGCATGAAAATCTCAAGGAGTACAATCAGAGTATTTTTCGGATTCCCATCGTGATGCAGTATAATAAGGTCGATTTGGCCAAGCATGGAATCCCGACCCTGCCTATCGAGGTTCTGCAGAAAGATCTAAACAGTAAACTTAACGTACCCTATTTTGAAGCAAGCGCGCTGACAGGATATAATGTACCGAAAACATTGAAGAAAATTATTACGGCTACGGTCATATCAATCCAGAAAAAGCTCTTCTAGCATCCTAACGTGGAACATTATTCAGATAGTCAGTTTGATGATGATTTAACCGTTGGGCTCGATGATGGTGAATTCGGCTCATCAGAAGATGATCTGGATGATCTGTTGTATTCTCCAGATGAAAACGACGAATCACTGGATCGTCTTAAGACACTTATTCTATCAATTGATTGGGAAATAACCGATGAATATCTGCTGGATCTTGATGAGGAAACTAAGCGACTAAGAGAAGTTTGGGAGAGCAATCAATATGTCTGCACATATCTACAGCTCCTTGAAAAACTCGGTAAATACATCTACAAGAATAAAACCAAGGCACATCCCCGTGCCGCTCATTTATTGTTGCTGTTTTTCTATAACCTTGAAAAATTAGCAACTAATCCAGACATCGATGATAAACAAAAAAAGCTCATTTCCAGGGGCGATTTAAAAAAATTTGAAAAGTTAAAAGATTTCATCAGCAAAAGCAAAAAATCCAGCATCGAACCAGATGGTTCGCCTGTATCATCTCAACTGTTGACTTCTCATGATACGGCAACTCCTCCCGTACTGCTCAATCTAAAGGCATCGATTCTGGCCCTGGAATGGGAGATAACCGATCTATCCCTTCATGATCTAAGCAAAGAACTGCGTGAGTTAGAGCAGAGCTTTTCAGGTATCAAATCCCGGCTGCTTTTTCTACGGGCAATGGACTCGATCGGGGGCTATATAAAGCTCAAGAGAAGTAATGCACACGTAGATAGCTTTAATCTGCTTGATTCATTGTATATCGGGTTGGAGAAAATCGTTTCGCAACGTTTAAGTGCCGCGGAAAAAAGAGCGATTATCGATCCCGAGGTTGAAAAATTTGCTGAATTCAAGCGGCTTATTTTACCGACCATCGATGACGATTCCAGTGATCGGCAAACCACGCAGATCGCTGGCCTAGATGGTGTTACTGACGCGGATTCGGACGGAGAATTTTCTCATTTCATGAACCGTGAGCAAACATCGGCCGAGCACACGGAACTTCAAGATGATCTTGCCAATCGTCTCGATGTTCTGTTTGATTCCCCAAAAGATCAAGATGTTGACCAATTTGCCGATCCATCAGATGTTGATGATTATTCTACCGGTTTCTCTGAGGAAACCCTAAAAACGGTTGATAGTTTTTTCAGTGATGAAGCATTCGGTGAATCCGTAGAGCCCATCGACGAAGAAAAAATTTTGCGCGGCGTCAATGTTGAGTCTGAAGCAGACGATGACACCGAAGAGGATGCTCTGCCAACCACCGCTGACGGTACAATTGCCCCGGCTCTTGTGGATGAAGAAGAGTTGGCCAATGAAAATTTTCCAACTCCGGCTGTATCCATACAGGAAACGGCGAGCGATGGTACCGATGAGCAGCCTGGAATAACCTTAGGCGATGGTGATGACGAGGTGCAGGCCGCTTTGGCCGGCGTCGATATCGACTCAGAGATACCGGGTGAAGATGATCAATTCGACATCCTGGATCTCGAAAGCGTTTCCACACTGTCTGATCAAGATGAAGAAGATAGCGGCGAGGATATAGCCCAAGCATTGACTCCGGCTCTGTCCGATTTTGAGGATGAGCATCTCGCAGATGATTCCGATGAAGCGTATCCGGTCGACCTAGACACTGATCTCGCCCCGGCATTGTCGGAGTATGACGATGAGCATGAAATTGATGAAGACGACGGGGAGTTTCCAGGCGAGCTGGAAAAACGTCTCGATTTCTTTTTTGGCGAGCAGGACAGTGATGACGAATTTGTAGCAGAGGGTGACGCGGCAGAAGCAGCAGCAGAACTTGACCCGATAAGCGATGGCATAGCAGAAAAGCCTCTTCCCGCTGACCAGCCGGATGATCTCGATGAGTTCACTTCCGATGCCGATGAGGAAGATGTTTTTTTTGCTGAATTGACTCCCGCCCTGGCAGGCTTTGCTGAAGAGCCAGATGATAGTAGTGATATTTGTGAAGAAGATGAGGAGCCCGAGGTTGAAGTTATTTTTGATGAGCAGGAAACTCCGTTCCATGATATCTCAGTGGAGGCGGATGGTGTGGTCCCTGAGGAAGAGGGCGAACCCGCCGCTGTCATCACGCCGGCCGAGTTTAAAGATGAGAAGAGCGATGAAACGGAAGAACTTGTTGTTGCTGATTTTTTTATAGAAGAGCAGGAATCAGACGAAACAATAGCTGTAGTTCCGGTTGTGGGGGAACCCATCGAAGTACCGGCCCCATGGCTGGAAGGTATAGACCAGAACCTTTTTAATGGGCTCAGCGACGGTATTGAGGCCCTGGCGATCGACATCGATGACGAGATAAATGACTATATCTCTCTGGAAATAGATGGCATTCAGAACAGTTTAAAAAACGACCCCACGGCGGCGATTTTCCTGACCCTTCTGCAAACCGTCAATCAGCATATAAAAACATACGGATTCAAGGCCCAGGCTGATTCCCATGCATTGCTTTCTTCTGTCTTTACTGCATTTAGAACCATCTATTCGGAACCAACCGACTTTTCGCGGCTCCAGCTGAAAGTGCGCGAGCAGACAGGCAAGGTATTAGCGTGGCAACAGGAAATAATCGAGGCACAGGCATCGTCGATCCTTACTGCCGAAACATTGATCAGTTCTACTCAAAACGTCGTCGCACCAGTATCTTCCGGATTTGCAGATGTAACAGCTACCGAGGTGCCCGCTTACCAGGTGGAGACATCTGCGCAAAGCGAGCTACGAGACATAGATAATGATGGCTTCGCCGATAGCCTCACTTTAATTGGAGCAGTCGATGAAGATGTAACAGCAGCGGAAGATTCTGATTCGTCCATCCTGCCGCAGGTTGAGCAGACCTATGCAGGCTCCGGTGACTCTTCCTTTCTGGATCATACAGAAAAAATCAGCAACGGCGAGCAGGGTGAGACAATAACAGAATTTGTAAGGCAGGAAATTGAGGCCCTTCGAATATCTCTTCTTGCCGAAATCAAGAGTCTGCGCAAACAACTAGAGCCGTAACGGCTCTGCCTCTTAGTATTTTTTCCCCATTTTTTTCTGACTATAGGCTTTTAGCACGAGCCATTGGCGTTTTTTTTTTGCTGATACCCCTTTATTAGCTGCCCATTACATCGTCATCAGTGCAGGGTGAGTGCCATCACTGATAGCCCGCCATACACAAGCAGCCAGCAGCAGATGAATATCAAAAGCGGCCGAAACCACCGGCGATTTGCCCGCAGAAAAATAAGTGAAGCCAAAAATGATAAGGGGACGAGCACCCCGGCGACAAAGGGGTGTAGATATCTGAGCAGCTCCTGAAGGCCTAAAAAAAACCATGGCCCGGTTATATAAAATTGGCCGGGAAGATGTGGCTCCAGTGGTGCCGGCACCACCAAGCAGAATATTAAAAGTGATAGAACCAGCAAACCATGGTCGATAAGATTGGTTGAATAATGACGTACATGGTGCCATGCCAGCAGTAAAAATAGCACATCGAAGGTGATGATATGATGAAGATACACCCGCTGCATGCCGTTGCTGCTAATGGCAAAGAAAAGATTGTTGAGTGTGTTGCCGATAAATGGGATGGTCAGAACGATGCTTTCAGCGATCATACCGGCGGAAAACCCGGTGCTGTCGCCGCGCAATACGTAGCCGGTAAAAAGCAGTAGAAGAATAATCGGTAGCGTCAATACGAGAAAAACAAATCGGTGAAACTGATAGCGCTCGGTACGACTGAATACGCTCACATAATGAGCCAGGGCGAACAAGAAAAAAAGCTGGCTGGAATAAAAGTGCAGGGATCGAAAGAAGGCCCCATAGGGCACCAACAGGTCAAGTGCCGAAGTTGAGTAAAATGGCTCTGAGGGATCATAGTGCAGGCCAACCGCAATTCCTGAGCCGATCGAGAGATAGAGGCAGACGAAACTCCAGTCCCCCCAGTTGATTCCGGTAATAAAAGCAGACTCTCGAAAGCGCACGGAAAATCTATTGGATGATTACCCTGAAACCGGGTCCATTTTCCATCGGTTCAGCACGATACCGGGTGAGACTCTTTTTCGCCGGCCCACGAATTACCCGGCCCTGAGGGGTAAATCTGCTCTGATGGCAGGGGCATTCTAGAATATTCTCAGTTGGTTTAACGGCGATCCGACAGCCCAGATGGGTGCAGGTTCTTGAAACGGCCCAGGCTCCGGCATCATCGGTAAACACAATCAGCTCATCGGTAGTTAGCGAGCCATCAGTACCGACGTTCTGGTTGATCTGCACAACGCGAGGTTTTCTGGGCAGACGGAAATTGATAAATTGCAGCATCGGGTAGAGTGCGGCGGCAACCCCCGCGACAAGCAGTAAACGACGTCTGAACACGAGCGTCCTCAGCACATCTTGGATTCATTTTCTCGGGATTCTTTACTGAATTTTTGTTGCAGCGCCTGATAGACGTGCACGGGTACCAGTTCTTCCACATCGCCGCCGTATCGGGCCGCCTCCTTGACGATGGAAGAACTGATGTAAATCCACCTGAAACCAGGCATCAGAAAAACCGACTCCACTTCCCGTTTGAGTTTACGATTCATCAACGCCAGCTGCAGCTCATAGTCGAAGTCGGAGACTGCCCTCATTCCCCTGAGAATGGCGCGGGCGCCGCGTTTTACCGCGTATTCAACAATCAGCCCACTAACGCAGTCAACCTCGACGGCCTCGCCGTCAGCAAAGCACGCCTCGATCATGGCCCGGCGCTCAGCAAGGTCGAAAAGCGGTTGTTTGCCGGGATTAACGGCAATGGCGACGATGATCTTGTCAAAAAGATTCAGCCCTCGATTGATCAGATCCAGATGTCCGTTGGTGATGGGGTCGAAGGTGCCCGAATAGACGGCGATGTTGGCTGTGCTCATGGCCTGTTTTCCTGTTGTGGTGAAATGAACCGGCAGATTCCCAATTCGGTATCTCCGTACCTGCGTATCTGGGTCTGGGAAAAGTTTGTAAAAGGTTTCTGCGGCAGATGCTGTTTCTCTTCCTCGACAATGACCCATGCCTCATTGGCAAGCAGAGAACCGTCGGCAAGCGTATTCATCAGTGGCTCGATGAATGTGCCGCGATAAGGTGGATCGATAAAAACCAGATTGAAGCCCTGATCTGATGTGGCCGTTGCCAGCTTCTTGGCAAGTGAGCGTCTGCGTAAATCGAATTTTGTCACGGTCGTGCGCTCAGTTCCGCGGGTCATCAAGTCAATATTGCGATAGATAATGTTCAATGCCTGGACATCGTTATCAATAAAATGAACATGGCGGGCGCCTCTGCTGAGCGCCTCGCATCCCAATGCCCCGGTTCCGGCAAACAGATCCAATACAACTGCATCACGGACAAAATCACCGATTATCGCAAAGAGTGCCTCTTTAACGCGATCAGCGGTTGGCCGGATGGCGGTGCAGGTGGCGGGAGGAGGGTGGAGTCTGCGTCCCTTGTCGACGCCGCCGATAATTCGCATCTCAGCGACACATCAGATGAACAGCTCTGCTATCTGGATTGTATTGAGCGCTGCTCCCTTCAAAATATTATCCGATACCACCCACATGTTGAGACCGTTGGCAATTGACTCATCTTCACGGATACGGCCGACAAATGTCTCGAATTGACCGGCGGCTTCGGTTGCCAGTGGGTAGCGTAACTGGGCCGGATCATCGATTACTTTTATGCCGGCGCCGTTTTCCAGCAGTGCCCTCGCCTCGTCGGCACTGATTTTATCAAATGTTTCGATATTTATCGATTCGGAATGGCCGTACACAACCGGCACCCGCACGGCGGTTGCGGTGATTCCGATAGTGTCATCACCAAATATCTTGCGAGTTTCGTTGACCATTTTCATCTCTTCCTTGGTGTATCCGTTTTCAAGGAAGGAGTCGATATGCGGCAGGCAGTTAAATATTATCTGGTGCGGGTAAACTTCCGAGCGAAGCGGCTCTCCCGCTGAGTAGGCGCGGACCTGGGCATCGAGTTCAGCAATGGCGGCGGCACCGGTCCCGGAAACCGCCTGATAGGTGGAGACCACGATACGCTTGATGCCCACCGCGTCGTAAATCGGCTTGAGGGCAACCACCATCTGAATGGTGGAGCAGTTCGGATTGGCGATGATCCCCCGGTTAATATACTGCTCCGCCGCCGATCCATTAACCTCGGGTACGACAAGGGGAATATCCGGTTCCATGCGAAAAGCGCTTGAATTATCTACCACGATGGCGCCGGCCGCCGCGGCGGCCGGCGCAAATTCCAACGAACGGGCGGCGCCCGCTGAAAACAAGGCAAAATCGATGCCGCTGAAGGCGTCTTTGGTCAGCAACTGGACAACAATATCTTCTCCCTGAAAAGAAATCGTCCGTCCCACTGAACGTTGTGACGCCAGCAACCGCAATTCATCGATGGGAAACCCGCGCCGTGCCAGGGTCTGCAGCATGGCCCCGCCAACCGCGCCGGTAGCGCCGACAATTGCCACGTTGTATGAATCCTTTTTGGTAAACATAGGGTAATCTCTCAGGGTTGGTAGATGCTTAAAATGGTTGATCGTTACCGACTTCTCCTGATAATTATTTCGACATACCGGCCCGGCTGATGGCCACCGTTCCAGTACGGACAATCTCCTTGATGCCGATTGGTCTCAGGATATCGATCACCGCCTGAATCTTCGATGCCGAACCGGTTACCTCTACGGCATAACTTTTCTGGCCAACATCAACCACCTTTCCCCGGAAGATATCTATGATCCGTAATACCTCAGCTCTGGTCTGGGCATCCGCCTTCATCCGAATCAGTACCATCTCCCGCTCTACGTAAACCCCTTCGCTGGTGTCCATAACCTTGATGACATCGATCAATTTGTGCAGCTGCTTGGTAATCTGCTCGATGATTGACTCATCACCGGAGGTAACCAAGGTGAGCCTCGATACGGTGGGATCGATGGTCTCGGCCACGCACAGGCTTTCGATATTAAATCCACGACCGCTGAATAACCCGGTAACCCGGGAGAGCACGCCTGGTTTGTTTTGCAGCAATACCGACAGGGTATGTTTCATGGTAAGTTATTCATACGGGTTATCATCAGACCAGTAGCATCTCGGTGTTTGCCTTACCGGCGGGTACCATGGGAAATACGCCTTCTTCCCGGATTATGTTAAAATCCATCACTACCGTATTATCCGTTGCCAGTGCCTCTTTGATAACCGGCACCACCTCATCTTTCGTTTTGGCACGCAGCCCCACCGCGCCGTACGCCTTGGCAAGTTCGACGAAATCGGGGGCTACATCCATCCCGGTTGAGGCATATCGTTTATCATAGAACAACTCCTGCCATTGGCGTACCATGCCAAGGTATTTGTTGTTCAAAATAGCGATCTTGACCGCTGTGTTGTACTGGCGGGCGGTGGCGAGTTCCTGAATATTCATCTGGATAGACCCATCACCGGCGACATCGATTACCGTTTTTTCAGGCATCGCGATCTTGGCGCCAATGGCCGCGGGCAGACCATAACCCATCGTGCCCAGCCCGCCCGAGGTGAGAAAATGACGCGGCAACTTGAATTTATAGAACTGGGCGGCCCACATCTGGTGCTGGCCCACCTCGGTGGTGATGATTGCATCACCGCCGGTTAGCTTATCGAGCATCTCGACAACGTATTGCGGCTTGATGCTGCTGTCGTTGTCGTCGATATATCCCAATGGATGGGCGTCGCTCCAGGTCTTTATCTTGTCAAACCACTGCTGATGTTTTCCTTTTTCCTGCGCCACCGATATGTCCTGCTGATTGTTGAACCAGGTATTCATGGCCTCCAGGCCGCGCTTGCAATCGGCCACGATGGGTACATCCACATGAACGTTTTTCGATATTGAGGTGGGGTCGATATCGATATGGATAATTTTGGCATGGGGGGCGAATGATTCGAGATTCCCGGTTACCCGATCATCAAAACGGGCGCCCACCGAGATAAGCAGGTCACATTTTGCCACCGCCATATTCGCGGTGTAGGTGCCGTGCATGCCCAGCATTCCCATGGACAGTGGATGGTTGCCGGGAAAGGCGCCCAGTCCCATCAGGGTCATGGTGACCGGTATATCAAGTTTGGTAGCCAGTTCCGCCAGTTCTTCGTGACCGTTTGCCAGAATTACCCCGCCGCCGACGTAGAGCACCGGCTTGCGTGCCTCCATGATCATCCGGCAGGCCTTGCCGATCTGTCCGGGGTGCGGTTCGGTGTTGGGTTGGTAACTGTCCATCTTGATCGGCTGCGGCGGTTCATAGGTGATCAATCCATTAATGATGTTTTTTGGCAGGTCAACCAGAACCGGGCCCGGTCGGCCGGTGCGGGCAACATGAAAGGCCTCGCGCAGGGTCTGGACGAGTTCATCCTTACTGCCCACCAGATAATTATGTTTCGTGCAGGGCCTGGTGATGCCGACGATATCAACCTCCTGGAAGGCGTCGTTGCCGATGAGCGGGGTCGGCACCTGACCGGTCAGGATAACCACCGGGATGGAGTCCATATACGCGGTGGCAATGCCGGTGACCCCATTGGTGGCGCCGGGTCCAGAAGTAAGCAGTGCCACCCCGACCTTTCCGGTGACACGGGCATAGCCATCGGCGGCATGAACGGCAGCCTGCTCGTGGCGTACGAGAATGTGCTCGAGTTTCTCGCTGTTCATGAGTTCATCGTACAGATCGATGACCGCCCCGCCGGGATAACCAAATATTGTGGTAACCCCTTCTTCCAGAAGGCATGAGACGATGGCCTGGGCGCCGGTGAGTTGTGACATGGTGTAATTCCTCAAGGCAGCGAACAAAAATGATCTACAAAAGATAAGGCTGGTTTTTCAGCCGGAAAGCCCGCAAGTATAGAAGTCGCCCGGATGGATGTCAACCGCCGAACCATGGTATCGCGATAAAAACGAAACATCCTCATATCACCCGACAGGTAAGGCAAGCGATATTGGCCTTGACATTTATTATGCAAGTGAGGATAAGATTGTATACAATTCCCAGCTAATAATAAAACGTTATCCAACTTATGATATTGATACTTTCTCTACTACTACCCGGGGAGCACATATCCGGCGCCGTGGAACCGGTGGAGTTGTAGGCCCAAGGCCAGAAATCGACTCGAAGCCGCGGCGTAAGCCGCGGCTTTTTTCGTGGTGCGTTCGGCAGGGCGTACCAGCGTGAGGATATCAGCAACAAATGGAGACTCTCTCATGATGCAGCACGCCGCGCTCAAATACCGACCCTATCCCTCCGTCCCGCTGTCCCGAAGAAGCTGGCCGGATCGTCGAATCGAGCACCCCCCCGCCTGGTGCAGTGTTGACTTGCGTGACGGCAATCAGGCCCTGATTCAACCCATGAGTCTTACCAAGAAACTTGAATTATGGAACCTGCTGGTGGAGATCGGCTTTAAAGAGATTGAAGTGGGATTTCCTTCGGCTTCTCAGGTGGAGTTTGACTTCACCCGTCACCTGATCGAAAATGGGCTCATTGCTGACTCGGTATGGATTCAGGTATTGACCCAGGCCCGGCAGCATCTGATCGAAAGAACCTTCGAGTCCACCAGGGGTGCCAGGCGCGTTGTCCTGCATCTGTACAACTCCACCTCGACAGTGCAGCGTGAGGTGGTGTTTAACATGACCAGACAACAGATTGTCGAGCTTGCCGTAAAAGGGGCGCGGTTGGTCAGAGAGGAGGCTGAAAAATATCCTGAGACTGAGTTTCGCTATCAATATTCGCCGGAGAGCTTCACCGGCACGGAGCTCGATTTTGCCCTCGAGGTATGCGAGGCGGTGATGGCCGAGTGGGGTGCCAGTGCCGAGAAACCGGTTATCTTAAATTTGCCGGCCACCGTGGAGATGGCCACGCCGAACATATACGCCGACCAGATTGAATGGTTTTGCACCCACATGAAAGATCGTGACGCCGCCATTATCAGCGTTCATACCCATAATGATCGTGGCACGGCGGTGGCGGCGACCGAGTTTGCCCTCATGGCCGGCGCCCAGCGGGTTGAGGGGACGCTGTTTGGTAATGGTGAGCGCACCGGCAATGTCGACCTCATTACCATGGCACTCAATATGTTTACGCAAGGTGTTGATCCGGGTCTCGACCTGCACGACATCAACCACCTCATCGAGGTGGCCGAACGGGTTAACAAAATTCCCATACATCCACGCCACCCATACGCCGGTGAGCTGGTCTACACCGCCTTTTCCGGCTCTCACCAGGATGCCATCAACAAGGGGATGCACCATTACACCGACTTTGATCACAAACTCTGGGATGTCCCCTACCTGCCCATAGACCCCACCGATGTCGGCCGCACCTACGAATCCATCATCAGAATAAACAGCCAGTCGGGAAAGGGAGGCGTCGCCTATATCCTGGAAAACAAATTTGACCTGAAACTGCCAAAAGAAATGCATCCCGAATTTGGCAAAGTCATTCAGGCTATCAGTGAGGCAGAGGGGCGTGAGCTCAAAAGTGATGAGATCTATCAGGCCTTCCGCGATACCTATATTAACGCTCACGAACCGTATGACCTGCATACCTTCCATGTTGTAAAGCGGCACTCCGACCGACGCGAGCAGCACTCTTTTGCCCAGGTCGAAGCAACCCTGGAAAACTCCGGCCACGAAATTGCTATAGCCGGAAACGGTAACGGCCCGCTGGATGCCTTTGCCAATGCCCTGCAGGAGCAAACGGCTGAAAAGTTCAGCCTCCGTGCCTACCATGAACATGCCCTTAACACCGGCTCAAATGCGCAGGCCGCGGCATATATTGAAATAGAAACAGAAGATGGCAAACGATTCTGGGGGGTGGGCATCAATACCGATATCATTATCGCATCGGTAAAGGCGTTGCTCAGCAGTCTGAACCGGGCCGCAACCAACTGATCTTAGCTGATCATTAGATGATTGTTTCTGTTGCAATAACGGGTGGATAGGTGAAAACAGACGAATATTCGGAATCTCTGGTGGTTCATTTTCAGCGCGGCCGGGAACTGCGGCGTGAGGCGCTGACGGCGGTCGCCCTCGATCTTAACGAGAGGCAGCTCTTTGACTTGGAACTGCTGCTGAACCGTGGCTTTTATCCGCTTACCGGTTTTATGACCGAGTCTGTCTACGAGTCGGTGCTGGAGCATATGGCCCTGCCCGATGGTACCATCTGGCCGATTCCCATCTGTCTTGATGTCGATGAGTCCCGTGCTGATTCGCTCACCATCGGTCAACGGATTGCGCTCAATGATCAGGAAGGTTTTTTGCTGGCGCTGCTGAGGGTGGAAAGCATCTGGCGGCCCGATAAGATCAAGGAGGCCGAGCGGGTATACGGGACAACGGATGCGCAGGTCCACCCCGGTGTTGGCCGCCTTTTCAATCAGACCGGGGCCTGTTACCTGGGCGGTACGCTCGAAGGAGTCTCGCTTCCCATTCATTACGACTTTCTTGAACTTCGTCTGACCCCGTCGGAGACGGTACGCCGTTTTACCATGAACGGGTGGCGGCGGGTTCTCGGCTTTCACACCGAGCAGTATCTTCACTGCGCCCATCGGGAGATGGTTATTGACGCGGCCAAAGAGTGCCAGTCGGCCATTTTTCTGCAACCGGTGGTGGGGCTCGATCATCCCGGAGATGTCGATTTCTATACCCATATTCGGTGCTATCAGGTGTTCACCGAGAAGTTTCCGCCAAATCTCATCGTCCTCGGGCTGTCACCATTTGCCACCCGGTTGGCGGGGCCTCGTGAGGCGCTGCTGCAGGCAATCATGCGGCGCAATTTTGGATGCAGCCACTTCATGGTATCTGAAGATCATGCCGATCCCGGCGCTGGCCGCCGCAATGGCGGCAGGCTGTTCTATGAAAGAGGCGCCGCCCAGCAGTTGGTGGCCGATCATGCGGAGAGCACCGGTGTAGCGATGGTGCCGCAGCGCGATTATGGGTTCGATAAGGCGACTAAAAAATATTTTCCCATGGCTGCCGGCTCTGAAAACGGGGTACGCTCAATTACCTCAGCCGACCTGGAAAAGATGATTTGCGCCGGCGAGGAGGTTCCCCAGTGGTTTGCCTGGCCCGATATGGTGGCCGAACTGAAATATTCATTTCCGCCGCGCTCGCGCCAGGGATTCACCATCTTCATGACCGGGCTGTCGGGGTCGGGGAAATCAACGATCGCCAAGGTATTGCTGGTCAAATTCATGGAGATGCGCGGCCGCCCGGTTACTTTGCTGGATGGCGATATCGTCCGCAAGAATCTCTCTTCTGAGTTGACTTTCAGCCGGGATCACCGTGATCTCAACGTTACCAGAATCGGCTTCGTTGCCGGTGAAATTACCAAAAACGGTGGCATCGCCCTGTGCGCTCCGATTGCCCCATACGATGAGCCGCGCCGCGCCAACCGGGCGCTCATCTCCCGCTATGGCGGATATATCGAGGTATACGTGTCAACCCCGCTTGAAGTATGCGAACAGCGCGATCGCAAAGGATTATACGCCAGGGCGCGGGCGGGGGTGGTGAGCGGCGTGACCGGGGTAACCGATCCCTACATCGCCCCTTCAAACCCCGATATAACCATCGATACCAGCAATATCACCCCATTGGAAGCGGTACAGGAAATAATGTTGTATTTGCGAGAGCAGGGCTACATATAGGTGTTCTCTAGGCAGTACCCTCAAGCGGAGCGGCGATCAGCGCTGGATAAGCTCGGTAATGTGTTTGTACGCATTCATTTCGGTGAGCCACTGCCGCGGTATCGCTTCTATGCCGTGGTGAGCGCCCAGGATCATGCCGGCTGCCATGCCCCGTGCCGCCGACTCGCCGCCCGCCATCACGTTTGCAATCAGCGCCGAGGTAGGATCATCCTCATAGGAACAGACCAGATGGATGGCACCGGGCAGGGCCGCGGTTATCCCGCAGGCCGGGCCGAAGCGTTGAATCGTGGCAGTTGTGTCAGCGCCGGCAGTCTCGCATGCCTGCCGCATTTTTTCCGCCACTTCCTCATGGCCGATACCTTCTGTCAGCACCTGATTGATCGCCGCCACGGGGGTTGTGCCGCGCAGAACCAGTAACACAATACGGGCCAGAGATTCGGCGCCGGCAATGGTTGCCGGGTTGTTGTGGGTTAAGACGGTTTGCTGGCGCACCGATTCCAGCAGTTTTTCCTGATCGTCATGATAGCGCCAGATCAGCGGCGCGATTCGTGCCGCACCACCAAGATCGTTTGACGGCGAGCCGCATTCTTCGGGGGCGGCGCCGCTGTCCATATGTTCCAGGGTCTTTCGACTGGCTCCATCCATGTAGCCGGTGTAGTTGTTCATCATCTCTTTCCAGTCGTCAGCGAAACCGGAAAGCGAAAACCCCTGGTGGCTAATAATCGAGCTGAGCAGAAGCAGAGCCTGGTCCCCGTAGTGAGTGAAATCACCCTTGTTTTTTCTTTTGTGGAATGAGTCGGCAAGGGGCTGACGCAATGAATCGACCCGGCCGAATTCCATGTCTATTTTAATCGGATCATATATCCAGTGCGCACCCAAGGCGAGGCTATCGGCGGCAAATGAGACGAGAAGCTGGTCAGTGTGGTTCATGGCTGGTGGTTTCCTTGTCAGTTTTTTGGAGAGTATGCGTAAAGCAATAATGTCAACACTAATCATCAAAAAACAGCGGGAAAGACCAAATGAGCGCGATGCCGTGTCTTCAGGACAACAGACCATCAGCCAGGGTGAGCCGCCGGTCCATACGTCTGGCCAGATCCTCGTTGTGGGTGGCCATTACCACTGCGAGGCCGCGCTGACGGCAGAGGTCGTGCAACAGGGAAAACACAATGTCACCGGCACGCCGATCGAGATTGCCGGTGGGTTCGTCGGCCAGCAGCAGTGAGGGTTGCATGATCAGGGCTCGGGCCAGGGCGGTACGCTGCTGCTCACCGCCGGATAATTCACCGGTCCGGTGATGCATACGTGTGTCGAGTTCAACCTGGGTGAGCAATTCTTGGGCTGCTAGTGCCGCCTTCTGGCGGGAGGTGCCGTTGATCAGAGCAGGCATCATGGTGTTTTCCAGGGCACTGAATTCCGGCAGCAGGTGATGAAATTGAAAAACGAAGCCGATATGGCGATTGCGAAATTGCGCCAGGTTCCGTTCCGGTTTGGTATCCAGCCGTTCCCCGCAATAGGACAGTTTGCCGCTGCTCGGCGCCGCCAGGGTTCCCAGAATCTGCAGCAGGGTAGTTTTGCCCGAACCCGAAGCACCCACCACGGCGATCATCTCACCATGGCTGACGGTTAACCCGACACCCTTGAGTACTTCAACCGTAAGCGAGCCGTTATCATACACCTTGCCGATCTTGGCGGCTTCCAGCAGCGCATTGTTCATGTCAGGGCCTCGGCCGGTTTGACCCGTGACGCCTTCCAGGACGGGTACAGGGTGGCAAGCAGGCTGATAAGCACGGCGCAGGCCGCGATGATGGCCACATCGCCGGGAAGCACCTTGATGGGCAGGGTCGTCATGGGATAGACGTTGGACGGCAGTTCGATAAACTGATAGCGCGAAAGCAGCTCACACAGGCCGAGCCCGCCGAGCACCCCAAGCACCGTACCGGTAAGTGAAATGACCATTCCCTGCAGGAAGAAGATCTTCATGATCGATTGTGAGCTTGCCCCCATCGCCTTTAGGATGGCGATATCACGACCCTTCTCCATGACCACCATGGTCAATGCACTGATGATGTTCAGCGAGGCCACGATAATTATCAGGGCCACGCAGATAAACATGCCGATTTTCTCAAGCTTGAATGCGGCGAACAGGTTGCGGTTCATGGCCATCCAGTCCTTGGCGATGGTGCCGGGGCCAAGGGCGGCAACGATCGCTTCAGCGATACGATCAGCCTTGTTGAGCTGACTTTTCGCCACCTTTATTTCAAAGCCGTGCACCACGTCGCCAATTTCAAGAAACTGCTGGACTGCTGAAATCGACATGTAGGCAAGAGAAGAATCATACTCGAACATGCCCGTTTCGAAGACGCCAACCACCCGGCATGTTTTGATCCGGGGAATCACTCCCATCGGGGTCAGCGGTCCGGAGGGGCTCAGCAGACGCAGCTTCTGGCCGGCGCCGGCACGCAGGTCAAGGGCGAGCTGCCGGCCCAGGATAATACCCGGTACCTGTTCATCATCGGCTGATGCCAGTGAGTCCAGCGAGCCCACAAGCAATTGCGATTCCAGGTGGATGACGTCGCCAGCGGTGGCCGGGTCGATACCCCGCAAAACCACGCCCGAACCGCCGCCGCTGCCGCTTAAAAGGGTCTGGGTGTAAAGATACGGAGTTGCGCCGATTACCCCGTCAACCGCCAGGATGTTCTCTCTCATCGCATCGTAGTTGGTAATATATCCTTCGGTGCGCTGGACGATGATATGAGAATTGATACCCAGGATCTGATCGCGCAGCCCGCCGGTAAAGCCGGCATAAACCGCCAGCACCACGATGAGCGCGATCACCCCCACGGTAATGCCGGCAACCGAGATAAAAGAGATCAGCGAGATGAAGCCGTGACGATGTTTGGCACGCAGATAGCGCATGCCGATGAATAGCTCGTACATAGAGAGTCTTAGATCGATATCTCGGGGCCTGCTCAGGGAAGCGGTTACCGCGGTTTGAGATGGGGAAACAGAATCACATCTCGAATCGAAGGAGAGTCGGTAAGCAGCATGACCAGCCGGTCTATGCCGATTCCTTCGCCGGCGGCGGGAGGCAAGCCGAATTCCAGGGCGCGAATGTAGTCGGTATCGAGCACCGGATGAATCTCTTCGTCATCTCCTCGTTCGGAGATCTGTTTTTCAAACCGTTGAAGCTGCTCAACGGGATCGTTTAATTCACTGAATCCGTTAGCAATCTCTCGACCGGCGATGAACAGCTCGAAACGATCGGTGATCTCGGGGTTGGTTTCATTCTGCCGGGAAAGAGGGGAGACTTCAGTAGGGTACGCGGTGATGAAGGTGGGGTCAACCAGTTTGTCCTCCACCAGATGTTCAAAAAGCGCTGTTTTTGCCTTGCCGATGCCGGCCTGTTTATCAAGGGTGATACCGTGTTTGCGGACGAGGCTGAACACCCTGCTCTCATCGTCAAGATCATCAGGATCAACGGCGCCGATGTCAATCAGCGCCTGATCCATGCTCAGACGTCGCCATGGCCGGGTGAAATCAATGCTCTGGGACTGATAGATTATGGTCAGGGTGCCACATATCGTTTCGCAGATCGAAGCGATGAGCTCTTCGCTGAGATCCATCAAATCCTCATAGGTGGCATAGGCCTGATAGAATTCCAGCATGGTGAATTCCGGGTTATGCCTGGTAGACAGCCCTTCATTGCGAAAGTTCCGGTTTATCTCAAAGACCCTCTCAAACCCGCCCACCAGCAGCCTTTTGAGGTAAAGCTCCGGGGCGATGCGCAAATAGAGATCGATTCCCAGGGCGTTGTGATGTGTTTTGAACGGTTTTGCCGTGGCGCCGCCGGGAATGGTCTGCATCATCGGCGTTTCCACCTCGAAAAAGTCGTGGCCGGTGAAGAACTCGCGGATAAGCTTGATGATTTCAATACGGCGCAGAAAGGTCTCTTTGCTTTTCGGGGTGACCAGCAAATCCACGTAGCGCTGGCGGTAGCGGGTCTCTACATCACTGAGGCCGTGCCACTTCTCCGGTAGAGGCTGCATCGACTTGGTGAGCAGGACAACCTGATTACCATACAACGACACCTCACCCGTCTTGGTGCAAAAGAGATGCCCGGTGGCGCCGATGATATCGCCGATATCATACTTCTTAAATGACTCAAACCCGGGCTCACCGATGACGTCACGGCGGATATAGACCTGCATCTGGCCGCTGCTGTCGGCAACGGTGGCAAAGGCCGCCTTGCCGAATTTTCGCAAAGCCATTATTCTGCCGGCGATCCGGTGCTGCTCTTTGTGCGGGTCGCTTTGCTCGGGCTGCAGGTGGTCGCCCTCCGCCAGAAGCGAGCTGATGCGCCGGTCCGGCCTAAAATCATTGCGGTACAGGGTTGTTCCGAGATCGGCGAGAGCCGCTGCCTTTTCCCGTCGTTGGCTCAGTATATCACTAGTGGTGCTCATGAGACATGGGTCGTTGGTTTTGTTTGTGGTAAAATAGTGGGGACAGGCTTCAATGACACATGAAGCCTGTCCCCGAAGTCTTGCATTTACTGGTATACGGGCCGGATGTCAAATTTATTACAGTACAGGGAAACTTGAACAATGAGAATTTTCCTTCAAGGTCAAGGCGCGTGGAAAATTTTACCGCGGGCATATAGGTAATATTCCGAGGATAACATTTTTTGAGCAATGGTGAGATTGGGTGAAAAGGCCATTTTGCAAGGTTCCCTATATTCAATGCAACTTTTGGCGTCCGTGGCAATGCTTGCCCGTATCTGGTGCCGCGAATTATCTCTATACAGGTCAATCTATTAGATGGGGAGTACCCCTTTGTTATTGTCGCCCGGCTCTTTGGTCTTTAAGCAGGTACACTATTTTCGCGCCCCAATCTCCGTCCTGATCTCTTTTCTGGTGCTGTGGTGCGCCTTGTGTATACCTGTAACCGGGTGCGGCGAGGAAGATGCTCCCACTAATGTGGAGGTCTTCGTAACCGGTGTGGAGGGCGAACTCTATGACAACGTCATGGCTCGGCTGCGCATCAATGTGTTCAGGCGCGATACCATACTCTCTGAGGCGGAGATACGCCGCCTGCACCGGCTTGCCGAAACCGATATTAGGACTGCACTTGAACCGTTCGGCTATTACAATAGTACCGTCGAGTCGAAACTGAGCCGAACAGACGATATCTGGCGAGCTGACTATCACGTCGAGCCGGGTAAACCGGTTATTGTCGCATCAATTTCGGTCACCCTCACCGGGCCAGGCAGAGATTACAGCGCCCTGGCAAATCCACAATCATTGTTCAACCTCCACAAAGGTGATGTTCTCAACCAGGTATTGTATGATACAGGCAAGCGGGAGTTGCGTCGACGGGCTTTTCTGGCTGGATTTATCGACGGCCGTTTCGATGTCCACGAAATCAGGATAGATCGCAGCGCCAACACCGGTACTATCATTCTTGTTTTCCATACCGGCGAGCAGGCCCGCATCGGCACAATCATCGCCGATCAGTCCATTCTCGATGATGATCTATTGCGCCGTTACCTTGGGTTTTCTCAAGGCGAGCCGTACGATCCGCAAGTTTTGCTGGAGGCACAGCGGGCCCTAAATCGCACCGATTTCTTCCAGTTCGCCTCAGTTGAGGGTGTGATTGACAACCGGGCGGGAAGTGAAGTGCCGGTGGTCGTCCGCCTGGAGGAGCTGGAAAAATACAATCTGTTCAGTTTCGGGTTGGGGTACGCCACCGACACCGAAGCCTACGTTCGCGCCCAATGGAAAAATCGGCTGCTCAACCGGCATGGTCATCACCTCAACAGCTCGGTGCTGATCGGCCAATTGCGGAGTTCTCTGGCGGTGGAGTATCGTATCCCGATTGCCGATCCCCGTTTTAATATCCTGGTGGGAAGTGGCGCTATTTACAGAGAGGAATGGGAAAATACCACTATCGACGCGGTTTCAGTGGGTGGCGCTTACGAGTACGTAAGCGAAATGATGGCCTACGGATTTTCCCTGGAGTGGTTGTCGGAGGATTATACGGTGGGCAACACCTCCGGCGACAATAAATTGGTCGTTCCAACGCTGAAAGGATCGGTGGCCATCGCCGACAATGTGGTAACCACCGAAAACGGATTGCGCCTCGGCGTGGAAATCTCAGGGGCCAGCGACAACCTGCTTTCCGATGCCACCTTCGGTCGGGCGCGGGTGGACGGCAGGCTGATTTTGAGCCCGATACCCAGCTGGCGATTGCTCGGCCGCGGCGCCCTGGGAGTGCTTCTGGTTGATGACATTGAAGACGTTCCACCATCGGTACGCTTCTATGCCGGCGGGCCGCGAACCGTTCGTGGTTATCGCTTTCGCAGTCTGGCGCCGGAAAACGAGCAGGGCTTTGAAACTGGCGGTAAATATCTTCTGGCCGGGGGAATCGAGATCGAACGGCAGATTGCCCAGATGTGGCGGCTTGGCCTGTTTTATGACGCCGGCAATGCCCTCAGCGATATCAGCGACGGTCTTGCCCACGGGGTCGGTTTTGGTATCGGGCTGGCCTTGCCGTTTGGCCAGGCCCGCTTTGATTTCGCCTATCCACTCAAAGACGAGGGGAGCCCCCAATACGTCTATTTTACGGTGGGGGCCGATTTATGAAAGTCCGCCGCCTTGTCTCTGTACTGGTTTTTTCCCTGCTGCTTATGATGGCGGCCCTGGTCTTTATGTTGTCCACGAATATGGGGTTGACATTCACGATGCGTTCGCTTGGCTGGTTCAGTGGCGAAACGTTTCGGGTCGGCGCCGCGCATGGTCGGCTGGCGGGGAAATGGCGCCTCGAAGATGTTGTCATAAAAACTACCGGCGCCACCGCTGAGCTTTCCCTGCTTGCCGTGGACTGGCGACCGTCACAATTGCTTTCCGGTCATCTCGACGTCGATACGATTCTGGCCAGAGAGGTGCATGTGGTTGTAAAAGAAAGAAAAGAAAGTGGTGATGGCAGCAGCAGGCAGGGGAGGCGGCCATCGGCCGGTGGCTTGAATCCGCCACTTGCAATCACCGTCAACACTATTGCCATTGAAGATCTGCGCATTGACGACGGCGCCCAATCCATCGCTGTTCACCAAGCAAGTGCGGCCCTCTCCCTGCGCCGTGAGAAGCTCGCGGTAGAGAATTTTTCCTGGCGGGCGGATAGCCATGGCGGCACGTTTAACGGTGAGCTCGATACCACAGCTGAGATGGCGGTGTCGGCACATGGCACATGGTGGCTGAACCCTGAGGATTTTAACCGGTTAAACGGTACCCTCACAATCAACGGTCCAACCAACAACTGCCGCGCTGATCTTGCCATCTTGCATCCCAGTCGGGTTGATGCCCAGGTGAAACTGTTTGATCCGTTTTCAGATTTTTCCTGGCGGTTAAACCTTACCGCGGAATCATTTTCACCCGCTGATCTCTCGCCGCACTGGCCGGCTTCTCAGGTGGGTATGCGCATTTCTTCGGAGGGCACCGGTGAAGATTTCAAGGGAACAGTCTCAGCAACACTTACACCGCCTGATTTGGGCGATGTCGATCTGACGGCATCCTTTTCGGGCGATAGCACGTCTCTTGTAATTGGTGACGCTACCCTGCATCACGGTGAGGGGGTTGTGCACGTCACCGCGCAGACGTCATTGAGGCAGCCGATACAGTGGCAGTCCAACCTTCATATCGTAGATGTGGAGCCATCCATCTTTTTTGCCGAGCTTCCCACCGCGCCTATTGACGCCGAAATATCGGCCCACGGTGAACTGGCCGAACAAAAGGTGAGCTACACTGTAGATATCGAGTCTATGGAGGTACATGCGCCCGAGCCCATTGCCACCATAAAGGCAACCGGTCACATTGTTGGTAATCAATCCGGCCTGCGCCTTACCGGCGCCAATCTGGGGGCCGGCACCGGGGTTGTCGAGGTCGACGGTTCCCTGCAGTGGACGGATGGACTGAGTTGGCAAATGAACGGTGCGGTGCGCGATTTTGACCCTGCAATCACCGGGTTTCTGCCGCCTGGCATGATCGAGGCTTCTGTCTCAACTTCCGGTTCCGTGGCCGCTGCTTCGCTGCAGGTGGATGTCGGTCTGGATTCCTTGTCCGGGGAGCTGGCCGGCTATGAACTCACCGGTTCCGGTAAGTTTTCACTCACCGATACAGAATTGATTCATGCCGAGCTGATGCTGGCCAATGGCGACAACACCGTCACTGTCTCCGGAGCGGGGGCTGAAGAGGTCGATCTTGATTTTTCCTTTCACGGCACAGAGCTGCACCGCATTGTCCCGAAGCTGGCCGGCAGCCTCGATATTTCTGGGGCTCTGACCGGCCCGCGAGATGATCTGCGCCTCACTTTTTCCACCAGCGGTGAAGACATTGCCATGGCTGATTTCAGCCTGAAACAACTATCCGGTTCCGGGGATATCGGCTTTGGTGATAGGGGACTGGTGCGTGCCGATATCACCGTCGACGGCCTCTCTACCTCCATGGTTCAGATCGATCAGGCCAATACCACTGTTGACGGAACCGTTACCGATCACCTGATCAATCTCGACCTGGTTGCAGGAGATGGAGATATCCAGTTGAGCGGTCGCGGCGGTCTTTCTGCCGACTATGAGTGGAATGGAGATATCGACAGGGCGATGCTTACTCATGTCCGCTTCGGCGCCTGGCGGCTGCGTGATGCTGCCCGCCTGACAGCGGGAAGAAAAGGGGGAGCATTGGATGGATTCTGTATGCAATCCACTGCCGGTGGTGGTTGCCTGACTGCCTCCATCGATGAGAACTCAGCCTGGCGGGTTGCGCTCAGCGAATTTGTTTTTAATACAGAGATGCTTTCGCAATGGGGTCTTTCCCCCGTCGATACCACGGCGGAGGTGTCCGGCAACGGCCTTGTCTACGGTACCGGGGGCGTCGTATCGCAACTGGAGGCGATGCTCAGCGCCGTCCAGGTACGAATGTCTATCGAGGGTATCGATGGGTTTGATTCATTTGATTTTTATGCACCCAGGCTTTCGCTCAGCTATGCTGATGAGCGGATTGATACATCGTTTTCATCGGCCCTTACCGGCGGCGGCGCGGTTGAAGCGAATTTGTCGCTCAGCGGGTATTCCGATGCAGATTTCAACCTGGTCGATATGGTTGCGGATGGCCGGCTGCGGGCACGGCTTACCGATCTTTCCGCCATTGCCTTATTAAGTGATGAGTTCGTTATCCCATCCGGTACGGTGGATGTCGATATAAATGTAAGCGGGCGGCTGCGCGATCCCATCCTTTCCGGTACCTTGTCTCTGCAAAACGGCGAGCTCCGCTTTCCTGAGCTGGGCTCCGCCCTGCACGATCTGACCGGGGCCATCAACGGTAACGGTAAAACGTTCTCAATCAATCTTTCCGGCCGGGCCGGGGAGGGGAACCTAACGGCACTCGGCAGCCTCGATTGGTCGGGGGAGCAGTGGCGGTTTGAGACTCAGATTGGCGGCAACAAAGCCCTGATTGTCAACCGGCGGGACAAACGGATTACTGCCGGCCCCGATCTGCTCCTGCGGATGGGCCTGACGGCGGCGATCTTACCGGGCGCACGGTGATAGATCAGGCCCTTTTTTCTCCCGAGCAGATGGTGGGCTCGGTATCTCCTTCCGCTGATGTGGTTATCGTTGACGAGGACAAGAAAAACGCCTCCTGGCCATTTACCTATAGCATCGATGTAATCCTCGGTGATCAGGTCCAGTTAACGGGCTATGGGCTTGATGTTTCGCTTGGCGGCACCATGGTCGTGAACAGTACCTCGGGTAAGCCTGTTTACGGCCGCGGCGAACTCAACGTAACCACGGGAACGTTTCTCATTTATGGTCGGCCTCTGGATATCTCCCGGGGAAGGATCTTTTTCAACGGTGGTTCGGTGGACAATCCTTTACTGGATATCCGCGCTGAAAAGAGTTTTGCCGCCCGCGAAGCGGGGCAGAAGCCGATCACCGTCGGCATAGCGGTAAGCGGGTTCGTCCATGACTATCGGGTCGAGCTGTTTTCTTCGCCGGCAATGGAAGACAGCGATATTGTTTCCTACCTAATTTTGGACAGACCACTTGGCGCCGGCGAGGGCTCCAGCGGCATCGTCGCATCGGCCCTGGAACGGGCCGGGCTGGGCGGCGGAAATCGGCTGCTTGATCAGCTCACGGGAATACTGCCCGATGCTCAGCTCTACGTCTCAAGTGGCGATGGCGGCGACGACAGATCGGTGGTTATACTCAAACAGCTCACCGACAATCTCTCCATAAGCTATGATTTTAATCTCTTCACCAACGACGGTCTGTTCAATGTCAGCTACAATTTCGGATCAGGATTTTCCGTGCAGACCAGCAACTCATTTGAAACCAACCTGGCGGAATTGGTCTACTCGTTTGAACGGTGACCGACGGGAGAGCGGCCGACCTTGCTCTTGGTCAATTGCGTTTAGCTTGGCTCCCAAAATCTTACCTCACCTCTAATTAATACAAACTCTCAGCGGCATGATTACGATTCGGAACAATGGCATAAATGTGTTATACCATATTGCCGTGTACCCACCGGCAGAAGGACCATTATCTCTGCTATAGTGGCGCCTCTTTCACTAATTTGGCATCTCAAGGGAGGTGGTAATTACTCTGGCACAGGGGGGAGCAAGCATAATCTATTCTTTTAAGTAGTTGAGTTCTAACCTCCGAAGCACTACACTTTTACCCCATAGTTGGTATTACTCTATTGAGGAACACAATATTATCGCTGCTATAGCACCAAAAATTACCAGATGACCTGCTGGATTTAAAGAGAAAATCTTGTGTTCTCTTGACCTCTTGTTGTCCACGTTACCCAAAAGAGTGTGACCATGAAGCTACATGAAAGAATTTCCCAGGATTTACGTGTATCCATTAAGAGCCGTGAGCCGGAGCGGACCGCCGCCATTCGGGTGTTGCTGGGTGAGTTTCAGCGGCAGCCGGAAAAGGAGCTGAGCGATGAGCAGGTTTACGCCATTATCCGCAAGCTGATCAAGGCCGAGCGCGAACTGCTGGCTGCTGCCGGCAAAGAGGAATCACCGTTTATCGAGGTGATCGGCGGGTATCTACCCAGTCAGGCGGGAGACGATGAGATTTCCGCCTGGATTGCCGCCAATATTGATTTTTCCCAATTCAGTCAGCCGATGCAGGCGATGCGGCCGATCATGGCACATTTTGGTTCACGGGCCGACGGCAACCAGGTCAAGAAGATACTGCAAAGCTTGAATAGCTAACGGTTTTCATCCCACCGGTTGAATGGCAGGGCGGCAAGGGCGGAGTTGAGATATCGGCTGTCGCCGGTAACCTCCCTGCCAAGCCATGGCGGTGCGGCGAAGTGTTGATCTTCTGAGCGCAGTTCGATCTCTGCCACTATGAGGCCCTCGTTGTCACCGATAAACTGATCGATTACCCATTCATCTCCGGCAAACATCAGGGTATAGCGGTACTTTTCTATCAGCGGTCGTCGGCATATCTGGGCCAGCATGGTTTCTCCATCGCTCATCGGGATTTTGTATTCAAACTCCATCCGGGTGGTGATGCTGGTCGCGCCCTTGATGGTGATGGTGGCCTCGTTGCCCATAATGCGCACCCGGACGCTGTGGGTTTTCAGGGCGACAAGATAGCCCTGGCGGCATAATACGCCGGTTGCCTGGCTCTGCCAGTCACTCCCTTGAACCAGGAATTTTCGCTCAATTTCGATATTCATAATGGTGTTGTAAAAACTGCCATATTTGTCATTCTGGCTTTGATCAAACTCCCAGAGTTAGATGAATGTACTGGATTCCCGCTTTCGCGGGAAAGACGGTTGACACCACATTCGATGTTCTTGCGAGAATATCGGTAACAACGGCATGAGAAAGAGAAAAAGCTCAGGATTCACCATCCGGCGTATCAGTGCCGTTGGCCGCGGTGGCAGCGGAGGGGTTCTGGCCGTTGATCTGCATCTTAACCTCCGGTAGAAATCTTTTGAAAACATCTCCGTACATCTCCCACACAGTGATGAACAATGCGGCGATGATGGGGCCGATGATGATGCCCAGGATGCCGAACATGGAGATGCCGCCCAGGGTGCTGAACAGTACGAACAGGTCATGCATCTGGGTGTCCTTGCCCACCAGGCGAGGGCGCAGCAGATTGTCGAGGTTGCCGGCGATCAGCCCGCAGCAGACAATGAGGATGGCCACCCCGGCGAATTTTCCGCTTACCCCCATGATGATGGTGGCTGGTATCCACACGATGGCCGTGCCGAATGCCGGTATCACCGAGCAAACCGCCATCAATGATCCCCAGAACACCGGGCCCTCGATACCCGCCAGCCAGAACCCGAAGCCGCAGATGGCGCCCTGGAGGGCACCGATAACCACCATGCCCTTGATGGTGGCCCGGGTCACCGAGGTGAATTTGGACAGCAGTCGTTGCTCGTCATGATCCTGGAGGGGCAGGAAATAAAGAATCTTGGCCAGCAATTTGTCTCCCATGGTAAAGAAGAAAAACATGACGTAGAGCATGATGATGGTGCCGATGATGGCGTTGATGGTCACCAGGGTGAACGAGGAGAGGGAGTTGATAAGAAAATTTGAGATGGTGGTGGCAAGCTGGCCGAGCCGTTCGATGATAATGGTTTGGTAGGGAATGAGTTGGTCATAAAACGGCAGTTGCTCAACGGAATGAAAAAAGCTCCGCGGCTCGTTGATCATCTCCTGGATATAGGGCCGCACCGTCTGCCCGACGCTGATCGCCTGCGCGGTAATGACGGCAATCAGCAGGCTTAAGGGGGCGAGAATAAGGATGATGATCCCCACAATGGTAAGCACCGAGGCAAGCATCTTTCGCCCCCCCAGACGATCATTCAGCCACAGGTAGGCGGGTCTGGCCATGGCGGAGAACAGCCCGGCCATGAACAGCGGCATCAGAAACGAGCGGATCATCACGAGAAATATCACGGAAATGAGGATAACAAGGGCCAGCAACGTCCCGTTGTTTATGTAATCTCGATTCATACGCGGGCGGCTCCTTAGACATAATTTGTGAGTTCAGGGTGTTGACGAGTCGTTTTCAACCGAGTCGATCACGGTAAATCTATTGTGGTGCCGATCTTTGCGCACCTGATCAGCGCTGTATACGGTGCCGTGCATGGTGATGTACACGCCTGGCTCAAGCAGCTGCACCGCCACCAGGGCGCCGCCGATATTGAACAAAGCGTCGCTGCCGCTGAACCGGGCGGGTTGCAGGGCGCCGGTGAGAACAATTGTTTTACCGGCTATGGTGTGCAATGCTCTGGCGGTCAGCGTCATGGTATCGGTACCGTGGGTGATCAGGATGCGTGACTCCGGGGCGCGGGCCACCGCATCGTGGATCAGCCGGCGGTCATCATCGGTGATTTCCAGGCTGTCCTTGCGAAAGAGCTGCTCGACACGATAGCTGACGCCGATGTGCATTTCCTGAAGATTTGTGATGATATGTGGTTCACCCACCTGATAATCGCTGAGCGCATCGAAGTATATCTTATCGATGGTGCCGCCGGTGGTGAGGATAAGGATCATCTTGTTCATGGCCTCGCCGTGAAGTAGTTTTGTACCGATTCCCGTTTTGGTATATAAAGCGGTACGTGCGGGTATCCAATCCGAACGGGATGGTTTACGCTTCAGGTAAACAGGGTTGAGTGATGGGTGCAACGAAAAAACAAAAAACGGTGCTGGTGGTAGATGATGAACAGGTGCACCGCTACGTGCTGCGCTCCATGCTGGATCAGTGGGGATGGCAGTGTGTCGAGGCCGATGACGGCGATACCGCCGTGGAGGCGGTGCACAGCCGATCCTATGATGCCGTGCTCATGGACGTGCGCATGGCACGAATGAGCGGCTACGAGGCCTTTGCCCGCATTCATCGCGATTTTCCGGCTCTGCCGGTGATAATCATGACGGCCTATTCTTCCATCGATGACGCGGTGGATGTGATCAAAAAGGGCGCCCATGATTATCTCACCAAGCCCCTTGATTTTGACCGGCTTCGGATCACCCTTTCCCGGGCCCTGGACGGTTCCCAGGTGGCGGCCCAGAAACATGCCGCGCCCGCACAACCGCAGACGGGGTTGAAAACAAGGATCATCGGTGAGTCGGCGGTGATGCAAGAGCTGCTTGAAACCATCTCCTTTGTTGCTCCCACCCAGGCCACCGTGCTTA
The DNA here is from genome assembly GCA_016722945.1 of Desulfofustis sp. PB-SRB1. Classification (GTDB taxonomy): domain Bacteria; phylum Desulfobacterota; class Desulfobulbia; order Desulfobulbales; family Desulfocapsaceae; genus PB-SRB1. The sequence continues at coordinate 674,531 of JAEQMT010000010.1, forward strand.
TCACCGGTGAGTCGGGAACCGGTAAGGAACTGGTGGCCGAGACCGTACATGCCAACTCCGACCGGGCGAAACACCCTTTTATCAAGGTGAACTGCGCCGCTTTTGCCGAAAACCTGCTGGAATCAGAGTTGTTCGGTCACGAAAAGGGCGCCTTCACCGGCGCCGAGAGGCAGCGTGACGGGCTTTTCAGCCAGGCCGACGGCGGCACCCTGTTTCTTGATGAAATCGGTGAAACCAGTCTCGCCATGCAGGTGAAATTGCTGCGCACCTTGCAGGAGGGTGAGGTCCAGCGGGTGGGCGGCGACCAGCCCGTTACCGTTGACGTGCGCATCATTGCGGCCACCAACAGGAACCTGTTGGAACAGGTAGAGCAGGGGAGGTTTCGCGAAGACCTCTACTATCGTCTCAACGTCGTCACCCTGGAGATTGCCCCTTTGCGGGACAGAGGCGATGATATTGTCTTGCTGGCACACCATTTTGCCGCCGGCTACGCCGAAAAAAACCGGCGTAGCTTTACCTCGCTCACCCCCGAATGCCGGCAGGTTCTGACGGCCTATTCATGGCCGGGCAATGTACGAGAGCTGCAAAACTCCATGGAGCGGGGCATCATCCTCATGCGCGGCGAACAGCTCACCGAAAAAAGTCTGCCTCTGCATATCCAGCGTGAAGCCCAGGCAAAAACTATAGTCGATCCGCGCCCGGCGGCCACCCTGCAGGAGGCTGAAAAGGCGCTTATTCTACAAACATTGGCGGAGGCCGATGGCAATAAAAGCGAAGCGGCCAGACGGCTGGGCATTACCCGCAAAACCCTTCTTAAAAAGATCACCAGCTACGACTCCGATTCCTGAACTTCTCCGCTAATCTTTTTGTGCTCACTCATGATTGGGTGAGTCGTTCTTCTTTATCTTCATATTGGCGGGCCTGCTCATCCCTGGCGTCGCGTCAAACTATGCCGAGGCTGCTGGCTATGTGAGGTCTGTACGGGTTGACAGTCAAAACCGAGCTACTTATCGTCGGGCACAATGATATAAACGGCAAACAGCGATGGTAACTCGTTGAAATAATTAAACCAGATTATCTGAATTAGCATTGTAAACAGACGGCCAGAAGGAGGTCTTAGTGAGTCAGGAAAAGTACGATGAAAATACCGAGGAGAATCAGCAACCCGAGACATCCGGTGAACCCATTGACGTAACCATTGGCGGCCAAGGCGACCAGGGGGCTGAGCAGGAAGAAAAATCCATCGAGGAAGAGTTGGTCGATGCGTTGCGGGAATCTGATCATCTCCGCGATCAGGTGTTGAGAATCGCCGCAGATTTTGAGAACTACAAAAAACGGATGGAGCGGGAGCGCCAGGCCAGGCTGAAATATGAAGGAGAAAATATTCTACGCGCCATGCTACCGGTGGTGGACAACCTCGAGCGTGCCCTGCAGCAGGGAAGGGTGGATGGGGTCGATCCCGAAAAAAACCTCGAAGCCCTGCACGAGGGGGTCAAGCTCACCCTCAAGAGCCTGGTGGATACCCTGGAAAAACTTGAGGTGAAGCCGGTGGAATCCATTGGCGCCCCGTTTGACCCCACCTTTCATGAGGCCATGAGCATGGAGGCAAGCGACACGATACCGCACAATCACGTCGTCGCCGAATTTGAGAAAGGATATCAGTATAAGGACAGGCTGTTGCGCGCCGCCCGGGTAGTTGTGTCGGCCGGCGCAGCCGGAGGTGACGGCACGGATAGTCAATCGTGATGGCTTTCTAACAGGAAAAAACGATTCCTTGAGCGGTGAAGCGAAGATTTCACGGTGCCGTCAATCGCGATGAGACGCTTGACAATCAGCGGTAAGTGAGCACTTTAGGCATGTGATATCGAACACTGAACATGACATATTAATACCACTGAAAAGCACTAACAGGTTTTGAACAAGGAGTAACATTATGGGAAAAATTATTGGAATCGATCTCGGTACCACCAACTCATGCGTGGCGGTAATGGAAGGTGGTGATCCAACCGTAATCGCAAACAGCGAGGGTAATCGCACCACCCCATCGGTAGTGGCCTTTGCCGACAACGATGAGCGTCTCGTGGGCCAAGTGGCCAAGCGTCAGGCAGTCACCAACCCCACCCGCACCCTGTACGCGGTAAAAAGGCTTATCGGTCGCAAGTTTCAGGACGCCGAGGTACAGAAATCAATCAGCATCAGCCCTTTCAAGATTGTTGAGGGAACCAATGAGTCCGTCTCCATCGAGGTGGAGGGCAAGGTGTATCGCCCGGCCGAGATTTCCGCGATGATTCTGGCAAACATGAAGCAGACCGCCGAGGCGTATCTGGGAGAGGATGTCACCGATGCGGTCATTACCGTACCGGCCTACTTTAACGATTCTCAGCGCCAGGCCACCAAGGATGCCGGCAAGATCGCCGGGCTCAACGTCCAGCGCATCATTAACGAGCCCACCGCGGCCTCCCTTGCCTATGGCCTCGACAAGAAAAACGAGGAGAAAATTGCGGTATTCGATCTGGGCGGCGGCACCTTCGATATCTCCATCCTGGAGATCGGTGATGGCGTCTTCGAGGTAAAATCCACCAACGGTGATACCTTTCTGGGCGGCGAAGATTTCGATATGCGCATTGTCAACTGGTTGGCCGATGAGTTTAAGCGCGATCAGGGAATCGATCTGCGCGGCGACAAGATGGCCCTGCAGCGTCTCAAGGAAGAGTCTGAAAAGGCCAAGATGGCACTCTCCAGCACCGTTGAGACGGATATAAACCTGCCCTTCATTACCGCTGACGCCAGCGGGCCTAAACACCTCAACGTCAAGTTGAGCCGGGCCAAACTGGAGAGCCTGGTGGAAGACCTTGTGGATCGTACCATCGGCCCCTGCAAGACCGCACTGAAAGACGCGGGCGTCGAGCCGTCCGATATCGATGAGGTGATCCTGGTGGGCGGTATGACCCGGATGCCCCGCGTCCAGGAAAAAGTAAAAGAGATATTCGGTAAGGCCCCTCACAAGGGAGTAAATCCCGATGAGGTGGTTGCCATCGGTGCCGCAATTCAGGGCGGGGTTCTGCAGGGCGATGTCAAAGACGTCCTGCTCCTGGATGTCACCCCGTTGAGCCTTGGTATTGAAACCCTTGGCGGCGTGGCCACCAAGTTGATCGAAAAAAATACCACGGTGCCCACCAAGAAGAGCCAGGTCTTTTCCACCGCAGCCGACAATCAGCCGGCCGTATCCATTCATGTGCTCCAGGGTGAGCGTGAGATGGCCCAGGACAACAAGACCATTGGCCGCTTCGAGCTTACCGATATTCCGCCGGCACCGCGCGGCGTGCCCCAGATCGAGGTCACCTTCGATCTTGACGCCAACGGAATTCTGCACGTGGGAGCCAAGGATCTGGGCACCGGCAAGGAGCAGTCAATCCGGATCACCGCCTCATCCGGTCTCACCGAGGACGAGATCGAGCGCATGAAAAAAGATGCGGAACTGCATGCCGAGGATGACAAAAAACGGCGCGAACTGGTGGAGATGAAAAATCAGGGCGATGCCCTCATCCACGCCACCGAAAAGAGCCTCAAGGATCTGGGCGACAAGGTAGATGCTGAAACCAAGGGTAACGTGGAAAAAGAGATCGAAAATCTCAAAACCGCATTGCAGGGCGATGATGTTGCCGCCATCAAGTCAGCTACCGAAGCCCTTACCGCTGCTTCCCATAAACTGGCGGAGCTGATGTATGCCCAGGCCGCCAAGGATAACCCCGATGGTGGCGGGCCGGAAGGCGGCGCCCGTACCGGTGGTGATTCGCAACAGAACAAGGGCGACGATGATGTAGTTGATGCCGACTACGAAGAAGTAAAATAACGCGCATCAAATCTGTTTCTTAACCTGACGGAGGGGGTGAAGGGTACAATCCTTTCTCCCCCTTTTTCTACGACATCATTACAACTTGCGGCAATGAGAATACTATCCGGCATCCAGCCCTCGGGCAAGCTCCATATCGGCAATTATTTCGGGATGATGAAGACGATGATCGGCCATATGGAGAGCTCCGATCTCTTTGTCTTTATCGTCGATCTGCACGCCCTCACCTCGGTGCATGACAAAGAGCGGCTGGCCACCGGTACCCTGGAGGCGGCGGCCGACTTCATTGCCCTGGGGCTTGACCCGGACAAGTGCACCTTCTGGGTCCAATCAGATGTTCCCGAGGTGTGCGAGCTGACCTGGGTGCTGTCCACCATTGCCCCCATGGGGTTGCTGGAGCGGTGCCATTCCTATAAGGACAAGATCGCCAAGGGTATCAGTCCCAGCCACGGATTGTTTTCCTACCCGGTGCTGATGGCCGCCGATATTCTGCTCTATCAGGCCGACCGGGTGCCGGTGGGCAAGGATCAAAAGCAGCATCTTGAGGTGGCCCGCGACCTTGCCCATAAATTCAATATCACCTTCGGCGATACTTTCACCGTCCCGGAACCCGCCATCGATGAACAGACGGCGGTGGTGCCGGGCCTTGACGGGCAGAAGATGTCAAAATCCTATGGCAATACCATCCCCATTTTTCTTAGCGGAAAACCGCTGAAAAAGCAGATCATGGCAATCAAGACCGATGGCGCCGCGGTGGAGGAGCCGAAAAACCCCGACACCTGCATCCTGTTTCAGCTTTTCAGCCTTTTCGCCGAACCGGCCCGCCTGCACCAGGTTCGTGAACTCTATCTCAATGGCGGCGCCGCTTACGGGTACATCAAGGTTGAGCTTTTTGAGTTGATCGAGGCACACTTCGAGGTTGCCCGGAAGAGAAAACAGGAGTTGCTGGATGATGCCGGCAAGCTGCGCCGCATCCTCAAAAACGGCGCCGAGAAGGCCCGGGTCCAGGCGATACCCACCCTCGAGAAGGTACGCGAGCGTATCGGCTGCATCTATTGAACTATTATTGTGTCATGGAAACTGGAATAAACCGTGAAGAAGCGCTGACGCTGGTACAAGAGCACCTGAACAACGACCATCTGGTAAATCACAGCCTCGCTTCCGAGGCGGTATTGCGTGCTTTGGCCCGCCATCTCGGCGAAGATGAAGAATTATGGGGTCTCACCGGACTCCTTCATGATCTCGATGCCGAAGCGCAACCCGATCTGGCCGTTCATACCACCCAGACCGCGGCCATTCTCACGAAGCGAGGGGTTCATCCGGATATCATCGAGGCTATCGAACTGCATAACCTCAGCGCCCATCTGGGGCGTGGGCGCACGGCGCCCCTGCACCATGGCCTTGCCGCCGGCGAGACCATAACCGGGCTGATCGTTGCCGCCGCACTGGTCAATCCAGCCAGAAAACTGGCAGCCGTCAAACCCAAATCGGTGAAGAAACGCTATAAGGAAAAGGCCTTCGCCCGTGGCGCCGATCGAGCCATCATTGCCGAATGCGAACTGCTCGGTATCAGCGTGCCCGATTTCTGCGAGCTGAGTCTTGCCGCCATGCAGGATATTGCCGGCGACATTGGGCTGTAATGTTTTGATGGACTTGTAAAAATCTCTATGTTCGGCATACTCGTCCTGATTGGTTGTCAGTAGACCATTGAAACGACTGGATTCCCGCTTTCGCGGGAATGACGAAAGGAAACAATTTCGGGGTTTTTAGGAGTTTATCATGTTTGGGCTCCGCTACTGAAAATCCACCAGCTCCACATCAAACACCAGTACCGAATTGGGTGGAATCGGGCCGCGGCCGGAGGCGCCGTAACCAAGCTCGGGTGGAATAATAAGGGTACGTTTTTCACCCTTTTTCATGGTGAGCAGCGCCTCGTCCCAGCCCTTGATCACCCGGCCGGTGCCTACCTCAAAAACAATGGGTTTTCCGCGTGATACCGAGCTGTCAAACACCCGATCATCGAGGAATTTGCCGGTATAGTGCACCGTTACCCGGGTGCCGTTGGTAGGAGTATCTCCTTCGCCCGGCTCGGTGACAATGTATTTCAGGCCGCTGTCGGTGGTGATGGCACCGGCGTAGAGTACCTCGAGTTTGATGCGCTGCGCTTCCTGGGCCGCCTCCAGCCGGGCCTGGCGGCGTTCATCCAGTTCGTCCCGGTATTGCTCAAAGGCCTGCTGGCCGGTGGCAAAATCCTCGGCATCACCGCCCACTCTGAGTATCTCCAGGCTGAGGATCACGTCTCCCTGGCGGATGGTGTTTACCACGTCCTGGCCCTGTACTACTTCGCCGAAGACGGTGTGCTTGCCGTCCAGCCAGGGGGTCGGTCCATGGGTGATAAAAAACTGGGAGCCGTTGGTGTTAGGGCCGGCGTTGGCCATGGAGAGAATGCCCGGTTTATCATGGCGCAGCTCAGGCACGATCTCATCGGGGAAATTGTAGCCCGGTCCGCCGGTGCCGCTGCCCAGCGGGCAGCCGCCCTGGATCATGAAGTCATCAATCACCCGATGAAAGGTGAGCCCTTTGTAGTATGGTTTATCCTGCCTTTCGGCGCCGGCGCCCAGTTGCATGGTTCCCTCGGCGAGGCCGACAAAGTTGGCAACGGTCATGGGAGTCTGCTGATAAAACAGAGAAACTATGATTTCACCGCGGGTGGTGGTGAATTTTGCGTACAGTCCATCGGGAAGATTGGGTTGGCTCATGGCGATACCTGGGGAAATGATGAAAATGAGAAATAAGGCGGAGACAATGCGGTGCATACGATACTCCTTGATTCCGGTTATGCTACAGTGGGGCACTCACTACTCGATCAGTCGTATAGTGTCAAGGTGAACCGGTTTTTCCGTGCCCTGCGTGGTTGACGAGATGGGCACGGCCATGTTTATTGTGGTTTTTCACCAGGCAGCCGGGAAGATTACATCACGCAGCATAAACGGTTAAAAGTGAATTTCATGATTGCTCTGTACCGCGTAATCGTCGGCCTGCTGTTCTGGACGCTTTTTCCTGTTTTGTTGCTCATTGTTATATTATCGGGCAAACATCGTCGCGGCCTTGGCGAACGGCTGGCACTTGCAACGCCTGTAATAAGGTCATCAAAGAGCGGTGCGATCATCTGGATCCACGCCGCCTCCATCGGTGAGGTAAGGGCGGCCCGGATCGTGATCGATCACTGTACGCGGAACTGGCCGGAGTCCTCGGTGGTTTTAACCACTATGACCATTCACGGGCGCGACTATGCCCGCACCATCCTGCCCGATAGCGTCTTCTGTCTGCTTGCCCCGCTCGATGTTCCCTTTGTTGTCGAGCGCGCGATAAAACGGCTGCGGCCGACCATCTATGTCTGTCTGGAAACGGAATTGTGGCCGCTGCTGGTTGCCGCCCTGCATCGCCGGGGAATCGGCACGGCACTTTTGAACGGCCGTATTTCCACCCGCTCATTGCCACGCTATCGGCGGTGGCGGACACTGTTTGGCACTGTTCTTAATTGCTTTGATGGGATCGGCGTGATCAGCGATGAGGATCGCAGCCGATTTTTAGAGATTGGCGCTGATTCTTCGCGGCTGCGGGTAACCGGCAATATAAAGTATGATTACCCCCCTCCACATCGCCGAGAGGGTGTCACCCAGAGATATCGAAAACGACTTTCCCTGGAGGCTGGAGATGAGGTTTTTATCGCCGGTTCAACCCATTCTCCGGAAGAACGATTGCTCCTTGAAGAATTCGGGGGCCGCCCAGATCTTCAGGAGATGGTATGGCTGATCGCCCCCCGACATCTCAAGCGGGTAGCGGAGATCGAGGCACTGCTCGCGCAGATGAAGATCGGCTACGACAAACTGAGCACGCTCAGTGAAGAGTACAGCCGCCGTCATCGTCTGGTTCTGGTGGACACCATGGGGGATCTGGCTGATCTCTATGAAGTGGGAACCTATATTTTCATAGGGGGCAGTATAGCCGAATATGGCGGGCATAATCTGATGGAGGCGGCTCGCCGCCACAAACCGGTCTTTTTCGGTCCCCATGTGGAGGATTTCAAAGACGGCGCCACTGCTCTTATTGACCAGGGCGGCGGCTTTCAGATTGACTCGGCCACCGATCTCTTTACCCATATTGAACAATTGTACCATAATCGCAATAGTTTGACCGCCGCCGGCCAGGCAGCGGGCAAGGTAGCCGGGTCGTGCCGGGGCGCGGTGGGGCGTCAGATGGAAATAATCGGCGAAATTTTTGACGAAAAATCGAAAAATGAGCGATAACGAACACGTAAGGAGCCCAACAATGAAACTTATCTCATGGAACATAAACGGTATTCGCGCCGTCTTCGGTAAAGGCTTCACCGAGGCGATTTCGGCAATGCAGCCCGATATCCTGGCCCTACAGGAAACAAAAATCCAGAAGCCTCAACTCACCGATGAGATGACCAGCCTGGGTGATTATGAATCACACTGGGCGCACAGCACCGTAAAAAAGGGGTATAGCGGGGTGGCCTCATACACCAGGGTGAAACCGGTCTCGGTACGGGTAGGTTTTGGTATCGATCGCTTCGACAACGAAGGCCGGGTTATCGAATATGATATGGGCTCTTTTGTGTTCTTTAATGTCTACTTCCCAAATGGTCAGAAAGATGATGAGCGGCTGCGCTACAAGCTTGATTTTTACCGCGACTTTTTTGCCTATGCGGACAGTTTGAGGAAACAGGGACGCTCACTGGTTATCACCGGAGATTTCAACACCGCGCATAATGAAATCGATCTGAAAAATCCAAAAAGTAACGAGAAACGCTCGGGCTTTCTGCGTATCGAGCGTGACGTGCTCGATGAACTGCTCGCCGACGGCTACGTGGATACCTTCCGGGCGCTGTATCCCGACACGGTTAAGTATTCATGGTGGAGCTATCGATTTTCCGCCCGTCAGAAGAACGCGGGATGGCGGATCGACTATTTTTTCGTGACCGAAGATCTCTATGCCAACGGCGCCGTGCGCGATGCCTTCATCCTCAACGACGTCTACGGCTCCGATCATTGTCCCATCGGTCTTGAATTGAGCGTCTGAGCCCTGCCATAGGAAGCAAACCGAAGCAGGAAATAACCGCACAGACCACCAATAAGCGAGCCGATAATAATGCCGATCTTGGCATATTCCTGCAGGATCGGATCGGTGAAAGAGAGCGCCGCGATAAACAGCGACATGGTGAAACCGATCCCGCCTAAGAAACCGACACCGATAATCATCTGCCAGCTCGATCCACCGATAAGCTCTACCCGTAGCATCCTCGTTGCCAGCCAGGTAAACAGGGTAACGCCGATCGGTTTGCCGAGTGCCAGGCCGGTACCCACCCCAATGGTTACCGGATGGCTCAGGGCCGCGCCCAAATCCAAGACGCCCAGCACCACGCCCGCATTGGCCAGGGCAAACAGGGGCAGCACCAGATAGGCAATCCACGGCTCCAGCGTTTCTTCCAACCGCTGCAACGGCGTCTCCACCCGGCCGCAGGCGCTGTGGATCGCCTGCACTGCTTCCAGGTGGGTCGGGTTTGTGAGAACACTGTGGCCCCCCGTTTCACTTTCGCTTTCAATATGCTCCAGTCGCTCGTGCACCAGTCGCATGAACACCGAGGTATCGTAGCGGCTGCGGGCCGGGATGAAAGCGGCCACCAATACCCCGGTAATGGTGGCATGCAGCCCGGAATGGCCCACCATGAACCAGAGCAGTGCGCCGAATATCAGATAGACAACGCCGACCTTTACCCAGAGCCGGTTGAGGATAAACAGGCAGAGGCACACCAGGGCGGCGGCGACAAGATAGTCCAGATGAATCTGCGGGGTGTAGAACAGCGCGATTACCAAAATGGCGCCAAGATCGTCGGCGATGGCAAAAGCGGTGAGAAAGAGTCTGATTCCCAGCGGGACCCGGTTGCCCAAGGTTGACAGGATGGCAAGGGAGAAGGCGATATCGGTGGCCATGGGAATGCCCCAGCCGGATAATCCGTAGCCGCCCATATTGAGCACTGCATAGATCAGAGCCGGAAATATCATACCGCCGGCGGCGGCGGCAATGGGCAAGGCCGCGGTACGCAGATCGGAGAGCCTGCCCACCAGCATCTCCCGCTTGATCTCCAGACCCACGGTGAAAAAGAAAAAGGTCATCAACCCATCGTTTACCCAATGGGCCAGGGAATGGGAAAGCTCATACGCTCCCAGGGTGAGGCGCACCTCGATATGCCAGAAATCATGATAGGAGTGGGCATCGATATTGGACCAGATAAATGCCGCAATCGCCGCCGCCAGCAGCAGAAAACCGCCGTTTGAGATGGTGTTGAAAAAATTCTGAAAGGCGGAGGTGTTGATTACCTTGCGGATCAGCGATTCCGGGTTCTGTTGATCGGCGGGGCGATCTGCCTGTATCGATACTTTGTGTTTTTCCACGGCGCCTTGAGCCCTTTAGTAGTATTTTGCCATCTTTGAAGAAAACAGAGTATTTTGATAATTTCAAGAGCCAAGGTGACAGTGGCGGTTCGGTTCCGTCAGGCACAATGGTGGTGATTTGGCAGGGTATGAGAGAGGTTTGTACCACCAATGCCGGTCAAATATGATAGGGTGTACCTATCTGAGATTTCTGGAAAATCATCTCAAAGGTCAATAGCATATGGATATTTCAAGAGTCACCTACAAAATCGCCCTTGTTACGGTCATTTCCCTCATCTATTGGGTTTTTGCCTTTGGAAGAGGCTGTTCGAAAAGGCCATGTCGCAAGGTTCCCTACAATAGTGTTGCGCTGTTTGCCCGCCCGGATTCAGCAGTCATTGGTAGTTGATTGTCTGACTGGAGTCGGTATCTGAAAACAAAACCATTAACAAAAGGTGATGCCATGACTCGTTGTATCGGAGTATGCCTGATGATTTTGTTGCTTGTGGCGGAAATCGCCATGGCCGAGCCCCCGGTTTCGTTTCAGAGTATGGCGCGGATGCCGGTGAAAGAGATCACGGTGTTTAAGGATGGCCATGCCTTCGTTATGCATCGGGGCGTTATGGCCACCGATCAGGCCGGCAGTGTCGTGCTGGATCATCTGCCTGCTCCTGTTATCGGCACGTTCTGGCCGTTTTCAGCCGATGAGGCTGTAAAACTCAGTGCGGTGACGGCCGGCCGGCGCAAGGTTGTGGCGGAGCAGACGGCGCTTACCCTGCGGGAGTTGATCGAGGCAAACGTCGGGGTCAGCGCAATTATTACGGAAGTTGCCGCCGGCGATACCCAGCCCTCCTATGAGGCGGTCATTGCCTCGGTGCCCAGCCGGGACGGTGAAGAACTGGAAGCACTCAGTCCGCCTTACACGGGCGAGATGCTCCCCGAAAAAGGCGATGTGGTACTGCTTGAAACCGAGGCCGGCGTGAAGGTGGTCGCCTTTGATCGTATCCAGGATATCGAATTCACCCAGGAATTTAACCTGGATGTGGCCCAGGAGCAGTTTCGTAATCTGCTCACCCTCAAGCTGGACTGGGGTGCCGCCGGCCCCGGCCGCCACGCCGATGTGGGGTTGCTCTACCTGCAGCGCGGCATTCGCTGGATACCCGGCTACAAGGTTGAAATCGACGGTAAGGGCACGGCACTGGTGCGGCTGCAGGCCACCCTGATTAATGAACTTGCCGATCTGGAAGATGTTACCGCGCATCTGGTCATCGGGGTGCCCACCTTTGCTTTCAAGGATACCCTTGATCCCATGGCATTGCAGCAGACCATGGCAACACTCTCACCCTATTTCGAGCAGGATGCCCAGACTGCGTATGGTTTTTCCAACGCCATCATGACGCAGCAGATTGCCTCGGCTGGCCATCTGCGCGGCAATCAGCCGGCCCCTGAACCCGCTCTTGATCTGGGGCCGGAGGTGGGTGAGGCGGGTAAAAACGAGGACCTGTTCATCTTTGCGGTAAAACACCTCACCATGAAAAAGGGCGAGCGCATGGTGCTCACCATCGGTGAGTTCACCATGAAGTATGAGGATGTCTATACCCTTGATATCCCCTTTGCCCCGCCAATGGAGTTGTGGCGCACTATTGGCGGCAATCAGCAGGCTGAACTGGCGAGGCTGTTCAATACGCCTACCGTTATGCACAAGATCAGGCTCTTCAACACCGGTGAATACCCCCTCACCACCGCGCCGGCCCTCATTCTCAGGGACGACCGGGTACTTGCCCAGGGGCTGATGAGATATGCGGCGCCGGGCGTCGATACCGATCTTACCGTCACCTCGGCGGTGGATATCCGCGTCAAGAAGAGCGATAGCGAGATCAGCCGAACCCCCAATGCCGCCCGGTGGCAGGACGATCAATACGGCCGGATCGATCTGGCCGGGACGATCACCCTGACCAGTTTTCGTGACGATGAGGTAACCGTGGAGGTAACCCGCGACGTGCTCGGTAATGTCGAGTCAGTCGGAAAAGGCGGCGCCATTGAAATGGTAAACGTCCTTGAAGATCCGAGTTTTGGCGCAAGCAGCGGGGTCTATCCCTCTTGGTGGGGCTATTTTCAATGGCCATGGTGGTGGCACCATTTCAACGGCGTCGGCCGCATTACCTGGACGGCAACCCTGAAACCGCACAAGCCGGTGGAACTTGCATACAGATGGAATTACTACTGGCGGTAGCCGGGAGATGCTCCCTGACACAAGAACGGGAACTGTTCATAGGTGCAACGGTAAAAACCGTTGCACCAGTAGCAGTGTTAGACAGAGCCGGTGGTCATATCCTATTTTTGCGCCAAGTGTTCGAATAATCGGGCCACTGCTTCGGCGCCGGGGTCGTTATGCCCTTCAAGCTGGTGGGCACTGACATAAGAAGCCCTTCCCGCTTTGGCCTTGACTATGGTGGCGGTATGGTCGGCGCCTGCGCGGGCGGCGGTGGCGGCCGCACCAAAGCCGTTATCCAGAACCTCGAGGGCCGGGGCAAGGGCATCTACCATGGTGCGGTCGCCACGCCGGGCACCGCCGATTTCCTGCATGCGGTCAAGCCCGGCCTGCAAGGCTTCACGCATGGGTAAACCCCTTGATAATCCATCGCTGGCAGCAGCAAAGAATATCGCCAGCAATACACCCGATGAACCACCCATGGCCTGACTGAGTTCAAGGCCGATTGCCCGACACAATTGAGTATGATCGGCAAGGGGCAGGCGAGGAATTGTCTCGATAAGCGCCCGTGCGGCGGTAGCCAGGGTGGAACCGGTGTCGCCGTCACCTGATTTGGCATCAAGGGTGTTGAGATCGGTTTCCGCGGCCAGCAAAACCCGGCAACATGCACTAATAAATTCCTTGGTGGCTTCATCTTCTGAAGCCGCTATCGCGGGCGGGGCAATATCGGCTGAGAGGGGCAGAACCGTTACCGGCTTTACCGATGAAAGGCCGGGCCACGCCGGCAATGGTGTGGTCTTTGCCAGCAATGCAAGCTCCTCCACATCAGGTGCATATATTGATAAGGAGAAACCTCTCATGTCGAGAGAAGTCATCAGCGGCGCCGGGCCGATCACGTGGCTGATGTTTTTGCCGATCCTGGAATTGATAACCTCATGAAGAACAACCGCCATCTCCAGCGAAGAGGTTCCGCCAAGATTGTTGAGTAAGGCAACATGTGGCCCATCCTCCCCGCCGGTGGCCAATTTGGCCGCCATTGCCGCCACCGCCTCAGAAGCACCAGTGAACTCAACCTGCTCCACTCCGGCCTCGCCATGGATGCCCAGTCCCAGTTCGGCCTTACCGGCCGGGATCCGGTCTTCCTTGGGTGATCCTGGAACGGTGCAGGTGTCAAGCGACATTCCGATACTTTTTATCCCGGCTATCACCTTTTGTGCCGTTGCCGCTATGGTGGACAGGTCGGCGCCGGCTTCGGCCATGGCGCCGGCGATCTTGTGCACGAACAGGGTACCGGCAACGCCGCGTGCCTGCGGCAGATCGGGCAGAGCAATATCGTCATTGACAATAACCATGGCAACATTGAGCCCCAAAGCACGGGCCCGTTCAGCGGCCAAACCGAAATTCAGGCGGTCGCCGGTATAGTTTTTCACGATCAGCAGGCACCCGGAAGGCCCGGTGACCGCAAGAATACCGGCAAGCACCGCATCAACGCTGGGCGATGCGAATACGTCTCCACACACCGCCGCGCTGAGCATTCCCGGGCCGACAAATCCGGCGTGCGATGGTTCGTGGCCTGAGCCGCCGCCGGAGACCAGGGCAACTTTTGATTTGTCCCAGTCGGTCCGAACCACAACCCGAATGTGCGGGTAGCCGTCCAGACGTGCCAGTGTTCCGCCTGAGGCCGCAACGATGCCGTCAATTGCCTCAACTACAATATGTTCTTTGCTGTTGATGAACTGAGCCATATCTCTTCTCCAGTCAGTTGACCCGATTACCTTCTTGATCAAAATAGAAGGCATGTTTGGGCTGTATTTTTACAACATCACCATTTTTCAGTGTAGTATGAGCCTCGGTCACGGTGACCAGGTCATGGCCTTTTATCAGAAGATAGAGCCTTGTTTGATCGCCCAATCTCTCCACTCGAGTGACCTGGCCTTCCTCTCCTTGGCCTTGCACGATCTGCTCTGGTCGCATGCCGATGAATGATGCGCCTGAGGGGGCGCCGCCAAACACATCGGCGGGTAATATGTTAATGCGTGGTTGTCCCAATCGACTGGCCGCGTATATACTGATGGGGTTTTCGTAAATTTCTCGGGGCGGGCCGAATTGCACCAATCTACCCGCGTCGAGCACGCCGACATGGGTTGCCATGGTCATGGCTTCGATTTGATCATGGGTGACATAAAGAAGGGTCGCACCAAGATGTGCCTGGATACGTTTTAACTCGATCCGCAGATCGGCTCGCAATTTCGCATCAAGCGAACTCAGTGGTTCATCCATCAGATAGATGTTTGGTTTGCGCACCAGAGCGCGACCAATCGACACCCGCTGCATTTCACCGCCGGAAAGCTCTGTTGCCTTGTTATCAAGTTTGTGGGTGATCTGCAGGGTTTCAGCAACGGTTGCGACGGTCTTGGCGATTTCATCCGCGGCCATGCGCAACAATGGTGATTTGAGTGGAAACTCAAGGTTTTCCCTGACGCTGAGGTGAGGGTACAGTGAGTATTGCTGAAATACCATGGCAACATTTCTTTGCGCCGGCATCAATCTGTTTACGCTCGTCCCGTCGAAACGCACGTCACCGCTATCGGGCTTGTCAAGCCCGGATATCATTCGCAGCGTAGTCGTTTTACCGGCGCCGGTGGGGCCGAGAAGAACAACAAACGAATGATCGGCAATGGTGAGTGAAACATGGTCAAGGGCAACCGTATCACCAAAGGTCTTGGTCACCTGATGCAGGGTTACTTCAGCCATTTCCTATAACAGCCTTGTTTGTTTCCGATAATAAGGCACGGCCACTTGTCCTTTCAAATAGTGAAAGGGTACGTGCATCAAATGTGAGACCGAGTGTTTCGCCGGAGTTGACCGCCACTTCCGAAGATACCCGCGCCTTGATGATGCCATGGGGGGTTTGGATCGTGATTATCTGGGTTGTGCCCAGGTATTCCACCGCAATAGCCTCGCCGCGATACGATGAGTGATCGGAAAAATGGATATGCTCGGGGCGCACCCCAAGGGTGACGGCGCCACTATACTCGTCGAGCGATTCCGGTATCGACATCTCACAATCACCCAGCAGCACACTGGTTGATCCACGCGCTACGGAACCATGAAAATCAAGAAAATTCATCGCCGGCGAACCGATGAATTCGCCGACAAATTTAGTCGCCGGCCAGTCATAAATTTGCTGTGGATCGCCAAACTGTTCGATGACGCCATGGTTCATAACCACAATTTTATCGCCCATTTGCATGGCTTCCATCTGATCATGGGTCACATACACCGTGGTTGCCCCGATACGGTCGTGCAAGGCCCGTAACTCGGTAGCCATATGCTCACGAAATTCCGCATCCAATGCGCCCAGCGGTTCGTCCATGAAAAACGCTTTTGGTTCACGAACAATCGCCCGGCCAAGCGCCACCCGCTGGCGGTCACCGCCGGACAAACCCCTTACCGGTTTTTTCAGGCTGTGCTCTATGCCGAGAATACGGGCGACTTCAAGAACTTTCTCGCGCGCCTGGGCACGCGGCATTCCCTGGCTGAGCAGCGGATACGACATGTTCTTGCCAACACTCATATGCGGGTAGAGGGCAAACATCTGAAAGACGAAGGCAATATCTCGTTCAGAGGCCCGTTTGTTGCTCACATCCTCGCCGTCAATATGGATTTCGCCACTGGTGGGGAGTTCAAGTCCGGCCATCATACGCAGGGTTGTGGTTTTACCGCACCCCGAGGGACCAAGCAGCATAAAGAATTCGCCGTCTTCGATGGTGAAGGTAGAAGACTCGACGGCGGTAAAACTGCCGAATTCCTTTCGCAGGTTTTTGACTTTGATTTGAGCCATTTTACGTTCTATTGCCTGAAATGGCTGACGACGATAAACATCACCGTGCCCGTCAATAGCACAACAAACGAATAGGTGTAGAGGATCAGCATAAACGGCTGCATCAGCATGAATACACCGATTGCAATGAGCAGCGACGCCACCAGTTCCCACGAACCCCGGCGCAGGTGAATGAGGCCTTCGAAAAACTTGTTCATTTGCGCACCGCTCCAAAGGTTATGCCACGCAGGAGATGACGGCGAAGAATGATGGTAAATACCATAACCGGCAGCAGGAACAAGGTTGCCCCCGCCGCCACGGCCGGCCAGTCCTGTCCCGCTACGCCGATAATTGTTGGAATGAAGGGTGGCGCCGTCTGCGCCGTGCCCGAGGTCAAAAGTACCGCGAATGCATACTCGTTCCAGGCAAATATCAGGCAGAAGATTGCGGTGGAGGCGATCCCGGTTGCCGCCTGCGGCAGGACAACTTTGTAAAATGCCTGAAAGCGGGTGTAGCCGTCTATCAGTGCCGCCTCTTCGTATTCAATGGGGATTTCATCGATGAACCCGTTTATCAGCCATACCGCAAGCGATAGGTTTACCGTGGTATACAGCAGTATCATTCCGGCGTGGGTGTCGTTGAGGCCGAGGTTGCGAAACATTAAAAAAATCGGGATTGCCACGGCAATAGGCGGCATCATACGGGTGGAGAGTATAAAAAACAGCAGGTCATCTTTCAGCGGCACCCGAAAGCGGGAAAAGGCATAGGCGGCCGTCGTGCCAAGTACGATGGCGAAAAACGTCGATCCAAAACCGATTATGACTGAGTTGAAAAAACGCTCGGAAAACCGCGATGGCCCGACAATGGTATTGCCTTTTTTGCGGACGATTTGTTCGTACCAGGGAAGATGATCGCGGGGCTCGGTAATAACACCGGGACTCATTCTGGTCTGGGTGGTAAACAGGTTTACATATCCCTCAACGGTGGGAGTGAAAACGACCTTGGGAGGATATGCGATTGAATCAGGTGATGACTTGAACCCGGTGGTAATGATCCACACCAGCGGCATCAAGGTGATCAGGGTGTAGCAGACAACCACGATGCCGGCGAACCATTTCTGCCGTTTAGATGGCTCGGTTACCGAAAAGCTCATCGGTCTTTCACTCGATTAAGCGCTTTAACGTAGATGGAAGCAAGCCCGAATACCGTTACAAAGAGGATCACCGCATAGGCCGAGGCATACCCGGTTCGCCATTTTTCAAACGCCTCGCGCTTGAGATTGATGGAGGTCAGTTCAGTGGTCGAACCGGGACCACCACCCGTCAACTGCACGACCAGGTCAAACATCTTAAAATTTTCAATACCCCGGAAGAGCACGGCCAGCATCAAAAACGGCAACACCATGGGAATGGTGATGGTCCAGAACTGTCGCCACTTGCTGGCCCGGTCACATTCCGCCGCCTCATATATCGAGTCTGGTATTGAGCGCAGACCGGCCAGGCAGATCAGCATCACGAACGGAGTCCACATCCAGGTGTCGACAATCACGATGGCCCACGGGGCAAGTACGACATCGCCGATCATGGAGAATTGCGATGGGTCGACGCCACTGAAAAAACTTACCACGTAATTGAACAACCCGATCTGAGGCTGATATAAAAATGTCCAGAAGTTGCCCACAACGGCGGGAGAGAGCATCATCGGCAGCACGATGATGGTTGTTAACAGATCATTTCCCTTGAATTTTTTATTAATCAGATAGGCAAGCGCAAAGCCGATCAGCACCTGAAAAAAGATGGTCCAGAACAGGAAATGGGCGGTAGCCTGCATGGTGATCCAGATATCGGTGTCCGACAAAATCCTTTCATAATTGCGCAGCCCGACGAAATCGACGGCCTTGTTGGGCCGGTTGACCCGGTAGTTGGTGAAACTGAGATATATTGTCCAGATCAGCGGAAATATATTGATTGCCAGAAGGATTACTATTGTCGGCAGTATAAACAGCCAGGCAATTGCACGATCCGATAGCCCCTTAACCCGGTGGACGAGAGCGGTAGAGCCGGGCTCAGGTCGATGTGATCTATGGTGGTCAGACACCTTGAAATCCCGCAATCATATCAATGAAGCGGGGCCGGAATCAGATATTCCCGCCCCGCTTCAATTGTAGAACAAGAAGGTTTGCCGGGCTCTATTTCAGACCCTCATCCTCGAATACCTCATTCCAGTCTTTGACCAGACCGTCAAGGGCCTCTTGAGCGGTGCCTTGACCGGCAATGACGTAATTGTGAATGCGTGACTGCATGGGCAACAGCAGAGATGCGTAGGCGGGTTCCGCCCAGAAGTCTTTGACAATCGCCATCGAGTCAAGAAAAGTCTGTGCGTATGGCTGGCTGGAGGCAAAACCGGGATCCTCTACCACCGCGTTCAGTGCGGAATAACCACCCGCTTCCCACCATTTCTTCTGAACTTCGGGTTGGGCGAACCACTTGATATACTCAAGGGCGGCATCCTGCTTGTCGGAATATGCCACAACCGAGATTCCCTGGCCGCCCAGTTGCGCGAAATGCCCACCCGGACCGGCCGGATTCGGGAAATATCCCGATTTGCCGCCGCCAACGTTGGGATCGGACTCAACGCCTGGCCAGATGAAGGCAAAATTCATTTGCAGGGCAACCTGGCCGGATTTGAAGGCATCAATGCATTCAGACATATACCAGTCCGAGGAGCCGGGCGGTGTGCAGCAGTCGTAGAGTTCTTTGTAATACTCCAGACCGGCAACGGCCTCGGGAGAATTGACGAACCCCTCAAGCTCATAGGGTTTTTCAGGATTTTCGTACAAAAATCCGTAATTGTACAGGGCGTTGGTGACGCCCATGGTGATTCCCTCGGAGCCGCGTTCGGTGTAGATTGCCGCGCCGTAGACTGTTTTTCCGTCAATTTCACGGCCCTGGAAGAACTCGGCAACGTCTTTCAACTCTTCAAGAGTTTGTGGCGCATCAAGGGCGCGACCATATTTTTCCTGAAACTCGGCCTGTAGTTCAGGGCGCTCGAACCAGTCCTTACGATAGGTCCAGCCGACAACATCTCCGAAAGCCGGCAGTGCCCAGTAATTGGGGGTGCCTTTAGGCCATTCCGCATATCCGGTGACGGTAGCCGGAATGAAATCGGCCATATCGATTCCTTCCTGTTCGAAAAAATCGTTCATTTTGATGTAATGACCGTTTTCCGCGGCACCGCCTATCCATTGTGAATCGCCGATCATCAGATCACACAGTTTGCCGCCGGAATTCAATTCGTTGAGCATACGATCGGCAAAATTGGGCCACGGAACAAATTCAAAACTCATGTTGTGGCCGGACTGAGCCTCGAAATCCTTGCTCAACTCCACCAGTGCATTGGCCGGATCCCAGGCTGCCCAACAGAGCGTCAAATCTTCAGCATTCGCTGTCGGTGCAGCCACTACTGAAGCGGTAAACATGCCGAGACCGGCGGAAAATGCTAGTACACTTTTTTTCATCTAGTCCCCTCCCAATGGTCATCCCGTACTTACGCGAGATAGTTGGCACTTATCAATAAGCGCGTGTTGTGAGTGTGGCTGTGAAGAAATCTCAGCCAGCCAGTCGGTGCCGGTAATAGCCTGTTGTTAACTCCAGGCTATGCAATCGGTCAATAATATTTATGAGTCTACGTCAAATCAAGAACATTTTTAGATGGCAGGGGCCGCCGAGTACCGCGATGCTTTGGGTTTGGGAGAGATTCCCCCGGCTACCCGATGTGGGCAATTAGTGACTTACTCGAACTCAGAGCGGCTGACTCCAGATTGGCGGATTATAGACAACAAGGTTCCTGTCCGAATTTCTCTATGGTCTGGAACCGGAACGGTAATGGTTCTTCCCGGAAGCTGTTTTTGCATAACGATATGGCTTCCACGTTGGCGCGCTTTCAAGAATCCGTGTTTTTCGAGGATTCCACAGATTTCTTTTCCCGACAAGACCTTCAGCTTAACCAACTGCCACCTCTACTTGAGTAATATAGACCTCCTTGTGTAATCGTGCGCCGATTTCCTGAGCTGACGCGGTTTCAAAGAAGAGTTCTAAAGCCTCCCTTAGGTTGTCTCTTGCCTCAGCAATTGAATCTCCTTGGCTGGCTACATCTACTTCCGGGCACAAAGCGACATAGCCGTCACCTTCCTTTTCTATGATCGCGGTTAGCTGTCTGTTCATCTGTTTTCTCTCTGGAAATCTTTCTTGATCGCCCAACGGTAAGTTTACCTGTCTGCTTCAGCGGGTCTGGGGAAACATGTTGTATACGCACGGCACGGGCGTGAACTAATGGGGTTCAATTTACCAATAAGCGTTCCGATGTATATTGTTGAAGCATAACATAAATTATTAGCCGATGGCAAGCGCGTCATCGCGAGATGGGGGACTGAAGGAGGCCGGAGCACAGGTAATCCAGGAGTTACATCACTATGTCCTTGGCTGGTGGGGATACTTTCGTCTGACGGAAGCCAAATCCTTCCTCAAGGGACTGAAAATCTAGATAATACGGAGATTACGGAGTATTGTCTGGAAACAATGGAAGAACCCGAAGACCAGGGTAGCTAACCTGGAAAAGCTTGGGATTGCTCATGAGGACGCCATGCTCCGCGGAAATGCCCGCAAGAAGTATTGGCGTATGAGTAAAATCAAGTGGGTCGCTATTGCCATGCCACAAAGCTGCTTCACTGGGCGAGGATTATACCTGCCGGGATACTGATTTCCTGATCAGCCGAACCGCCTTGGTACGTGATCCGTATGCCGGGTGGTGTGGGAGGGCTCCTCAGTAATGAGGAGTCCTATCCCGATTCTGCCCATTTCTCGAACTTTCTTTGGATAACCACCGTGCCTGCAACATAATCATGCAAGGCGCGCTTTCTTTTGTCTATGAGAAGAACTAGGAATTCACTCCAGATCCATATCTGCGTACCCCAGTAAAAAGGAACATGCCATTCCGGCATATTAAGCTGCCTATACTCTGCAAACTCCATCCATGTCATCGAGGCGAATTGCTGGTCAGAGACCTGAAGCGTCAAAACTAAACTAGCAATTGCTCCAGGTATTCCTAATGCCAACAAAACGGATTCTCTTAGGATAGCTTCTCTCCAATCGCATTTCTTGCCATTTTTTCTTTTTATAACAATTTTCACCAGAAGTTTGCCCGGGGTTCCACCCCACCGCTTCACAGTGTAGACTGAATAGATGAAAAAGAAGACATAAGAAGGAATAATGGTATAAAAGACGCCTAATCTGCTCAAGTTGTTAAAGTACTGCAGAAGAACCACCCACGGCAAAACTATAACGAAGTCTAACCAGAAAGCTCCGAATCGCCTCCAGAATCCGGCATATGGATAGTCTCCTGAGTCACTTACATTAATAGGTAAAATGTTATTATCCATGATTATCTTCGCAGAACGTGGACATCTGCCGCGGCACTAGCCGTCGGTAGCATGGCTTGGTGTACGCCCGGCATGGGCGTGATCTTATGGGGTGCAAGTCCCCTGTATGTAAACCCAGTTACTGTCGTGATGACAGGAACATAAATACTAGTCGAAAGCAAGGCCGATCCCGCGAGGGTTAAACACCATACCCGAAATCGACCAGTGGCTGCGCCGCAGGGTACGCATGTGCTACTGGAAACAGTGGCGTTACTGCCGTACCAAGGTTCGCGAGCTGACCAAGCTCGGGACATTCCTGCGTACCGCTATCTCCGTCGGTTTGAGCCGCAAAGGTCCATGGAGATTATCCCGCACATTGGCCACCCAATCGGGTATGACCAATCAATGGCTCAGGGATCAAGGTTTGATTTGCCTTAAAGATCTATGGGTAAACATCCATTACCCGGCTACGGCTCGGTAACCTCTGGGAACCGCCTAGTGCGGACCCGCTTGCTAGGTGGTGTGGGGGCTGGGGGAGAGATTCCCCCGGCTACCCGATTCGATATTTGATCAAATTAGGAATTACAAATTATCAATATAATCTGTGAACTTTATTTGCTCATCAACTGTCCAATTTAATCGAAATTGATCATAAAATAATAGCGTTTTTGAGACATCAGATTTATCAATGGGATACTCCAAAATAGTTAAAAGTACTCTTTCAAGCATATATTGCAAACTGCTATTTGCTTCTGATAGCATTTTAATATAATCATTAGATATTATATCGCCGTGAATCAGTTTGTTTCTAATATCCGACAACCCTATAATACCATCCACTCTGAAAAGGGGCCATAAGTCTGAAACATTGATATTATATTCGCTACAAAATTTTTCAAAAACAATTCGTAGTGGAATTCTATTTAATTCATCCAATTTTCCATATACATAAGACCTTTGCTCTCCAGAGTAATTTTTCATTATCGTTGTCACTGATTCGTGCATTTCTTTTTTTCGCGACTTCCATTCTTCTTCATCAGCAATAACATATTCAAGATTATTTCTTTTTCGGAAATCAAGAATTAACGATTCTAAACTAGAAAACATAGATAAGAATGATTCTTCAATTGTTCTTTTTCGTCCAGGCACAAGATTGACTATTGCGTCACACAATATTTCTGGGTTGGGGTATGAAAGAAGAGCAGGGAAGCATGTTTTTAGATAGTCTTGAAAGCATGATCTATCAATCAAGCTATGAGTGTGGTTCGATCCTTTTAAATCTTCAGGAAACGCACAATTAATTAGAAACTCACTTTTTCCAGAAGGGAAAGATATTTCACTACGGTAAAATTTAACGATATGATTATTAGTGAAAATTTCCCAACCCAGACAAGCAGTACGGGTTCTTGATCCTAAAGAGGCGACCATCAAAAAATTATCAACCAAAGACATTATTTCATTTTCGTATTTTGTATCATTAATTTGTAATGAATCAACTTCTGCGCACCCAACTAAAAAAGAAGACTGTTTGAGATCTCCATTTTTTTGAGTAGCTGTTTTAAAATGCTTGTCGAAAGTTACAATTAAATTCTCTGAAATTTCGAATTCAATTTGACCAACTCGATCATATTTAATATCACCGTGATAATGATATTGTGGCATCAAGATAGGTTCAAGAAGAGAATTTGGACTAATCCAAATATTCAAGAAACCTCTGTTTGATTCTATTTTATCTGCTAAATTTATAACCTGAACCACTTTAAGATTTTGCGGTTCCCCTTTCAATGTTGATTCAGAAGAATTAGGCCCCCAGTATCTTGTTGATTTACTAGAAAGATACACCTCTGGAGAAATAATTGTAACTTCTTTTTTAGAATTGAATCCGTCTAAAACTGCAGAAAATGAAGTTTTATTAGTTTTCGAGAGTATATCAAATTGGATTTTTGATGGACGAAACCAGAAATATGGTTTATCCATTGTAGATTCAGGAAGATATATCTTGCAAGGAACCTCTTGGATCTCTTTTCCGAGGATATCAAGAGATGCTTGAACAAAGAAATCCTCTTTTCGTTCTGAAATTGATTCTGACTTTATCATTGAAATTTTTTCCAAGCAAACTTTGTTATTAGGTTTTTATAATTCAGTCGAACCGTCACGGATGAGACGCTTCGGGAACCGCGCTCGGCGCGGTTTGCGAAGTCGCTTCTCCATCCGATTGTTCGGCTTGGTCCTTGATTGTTGTTACCGTTAGCTGGTAGGTGTTGATTCCGTCCTGCCATGTGACCTGATTATTCGCTGTCTTCACGTCTTTGACGTGTGGAGAGGACTCTTGAAACATCCGCTTCGCTTTGTACACGGTGATGGGCAAGTCGTATTCAGTTTTGACGGTGAGAACTGATGTTTCCGGATCAAGAAACGGCATGCCAATGGATTCAGCAGTGTAGCTGAGGGTGACTTCTCCATTCGGAAACGGGAATGACTCTGTCTTAAGCACCTTGTGCCAGTATCCACCACGGAGGTGTTGCAAGAACGCACCGAGAAGACACCCGATGGCGAACACAACCACGAATGAAACTACGATAATCAGTTTCTTTTTCATCTCTTTAGCCCAACCAACTGGTAAAAAGAGCATTTTTGAGGGGTTTCCCTGGTTCTTGTACGTCTTTTTGCGAAATATCACAACTTATACGGATGACTGAATAACTACAATTTATTGAGAAATAGAAGTCAGAAGATAGTAATTACAGCATGTTAGATGCTACTGATTTTGGGGCTTATCCGATTGGCGCACACCCTATACGGTTCAGCAACCCCATCATTTCGGTAGGGTGTATGGTGGCTGGTAGGCTGGGGATAGTGGAAAATCCCCAGCCCGACATTTATTTTGGGTTATTGTATCGTCCGCTTTATCTCGCGAATGTAATCCTTGGTAAGGCGGGGGTGGTCGGCGAGAACCTGATAGAGCTCCGGGGTCAAGGTTTGCTTGAAGTGTTCGTCCATTTGGGCGTAGGTGAGATCTTTGGTCACCGCCTCATGCACTGCCGCGACGACTGCCTGCTGATCGTCGTAACCTTCAATATAGCTGAACAGTCCCGGTATGGTGTCGGTGGCGGGTGACTCGCCCCGGCTTGACGCCAGCCGTTCGATTGCATCCTGTACATCTTGATACTGATCACTCAGGCGCTGTAATTCGAGACGGTTCTGCTGTACTTCCTGGGCCAGGGCCTCGAGTTTTTCCACGGAAGATTCACGAAATCCATTGAGACTGTGTACTTGCGCGCCAATTGCCTGTTGGGTGGCGTGCAGGTCTGCCACGCTTTGCTCGATGTCCGCAAGTGGTGCGGTAAGCGAAGCGTTATCGGATGGTGCGGCATGGGGGGAGGATGCCACTGATGTCCGGCCGTCCATATCCGGTGATGGCGATGTGACGCCGCCGCTCTTGCTGAATCGAGCCACCAGTTGTGAAGATGAGAGTTCGCGGATATAGGAGCCGCCTATCGCCTTGAAGCGGCCGTAGGTATCACGGGCGCGATCAGCGGAATGGATATACATCGCGATAAAGAAAATGGTGATCAGTACTGCCGTTGACACCACAATGGCAATGCTCAGGCCGATGACAAACAAAATGGCGGAAACCAGCCCCGAGAACAGGGCCACGATGCCGCCGCCCAGGCCGCCCTCATTGGAGCCTGCTACCAAGGCAATGAGAATAAAGACGATCAGTAAAATCGCCCCGGATTGGATCAGCGGATTCTTGAAATCATTATTGTTCATGGCATGCTCCTCTGGGTGTGGTGGGTTAGCGCTCAGAGAACTCTTATCGACTCACTGTAACTAATAGTGGTGCAACTTTCCACCATTGAGTTGTCCAGATTCATTTTCCATCCACCGACAGCTTGTTAAGAGCGCAAATCCTGGCATCTACCGGCGGATGGCTGTAGTGGCTGTAGACCATAGCCGGATGAGGGGTGAGGTTGGAGAGGTTTTCCCGGCTCAATATTTTCAACCCTTCGATAAGGGCGTTACGGTCGTCGGTGGTCGTTGCGCTGAATCTGTCCGCCTCGAATTCAAAACGGCGCGACAATGCATTGCTGATCAGATCAGTGACTATGGAAATAGGCGAATAGAGCATAGTAAAAATGACCATGCCGCCAGCGATGGAAGGCGTCATACCAAGTGCTGCAAAGGGGCCCGGTATGGTTACCATGAGTGAGAAAAGATAGAGCATGAAACCGGACTGCAGGATGGCAACCGCTCCCAGTTTCCAGATATGATGTTTCTTGTAGTGGCCCATCTCATGGGCAAGCACCGCCAGAATCTGCTGGTTAGTGAGTTTTTCCAGCAGGGTATCGAATAAGACGATCTTTTTGGCATGGCCGATGCCCGCGAAAAATGCGTTGAGCCGGCTGGAGCGTTTGGAACCGTCCATGGCGTAGATCCCCTGTATCCGAAAGTTCTGCCGGCAGGCATAGCCTTGCAGCAATTGGGTGAGTTCTTCGTTTGCCAGGGGAGTGAAGGTGTTGAACAGCGGCATGATAACGGTGGGTACCAGGTATTGCATGAAGACGGTAAAGCCGATCATTGCCAGCCAGCAATAGAGCCAACCGAGTCCGCCGAAACTGGTAAAGAGCCAGATAACGCCAATCAGCAGAGGGACGCCGATGATGGTAACGACCAGAGCGGCCTTGATCTTGTCCATGATAAAGGTGGCGACGGTGGTGCGGTTGAAGCCGTAGCGCGTTTCCAGGACGAAGGTTCTGAACCAGCCAAAGGGAAGGCTGATAAAAGTCGAAGCCAGCAACAGCAGCCCGATAAAGAGCAGGGCGTGGAGGTAGATGGAGTCGCTCACGCTGGTGCTTAATTTTTGCAGCAGGGAGAAACCGCCGACGCCCATAAAAATCAGCAGGATCACCACCGAACAGGTGGTTTCGACAATGGAGCAGATGGTTGATTGTCTGGTGTAGTGCTGGGAGCGCTGGTACTCTTCGTCGTCATAAATATCGCTCACCGCGGGTGGCGGGGTTCGGCCAAGGGCGGCGAGGTTCAGCAGGGAGATTCCCACCGAAAAGAGATAGTTACCGATGATGGCGCCTAAGATCAGAACAAACCAGATATCCATCAATGGCGCCGGGTCGGCCTCCCACGAAATTTGTACGGCGCCATCACCATATTCCGGCCTGCCGGTGCCGGCGGGCGCCTACAATATGGCGCCGATGGCGGATGCGGAGATCGCCAGAAACGGGGCCGGCGCCACGCCCATGGCAATGATGATAATCAACAGAGCCACCGAGGTGAAAGAAATCGCCGCTGACTGGGCCGGCATCGCCTCGCTGCTGGTTTCCTGATCGGTGCAATAGGCGGCGCGGACGATGGACAGATAGTAGTAAATGGCGATAGCGGTGTTGATGGCGGCCAGGATGACGGCAATAAGGTAGCCGTCTTTTAAGCCGTTATAAAGCACCATGAATTTGCCGGTAAAGCCCACGAATGGCGGGATGCCGGCAAGGGCGAACAAGCCGATGGTAAGCGTTAAGGCAAGCAGCGGGGAGCGCTGGTAGAGGCCGTTGAAGCTCTGTATTTCGAGGTTGCGGCCATCCGGGGTAAGACTGCAGATGACCAGAAAACAGGCAAGGGTCATGACCGCGTAGCCGACAATATAATAGAGTGCCAGGGCGTAGCCGTTTTCCTGAAAGGTGATCAGGGCGAACAGCACGAACCCGGCGTGCGAGATGCCGGAAAACCCCAAGAGCCGTTTCACATCCTTTTGCGCCAGGGCGGAGAGATTACCGTAAAACATCGAGCCCACCGCAAGCACCAGCAGCAGGTTTGCCACCATCTCACCATCGGCACTGATCATCGCCACCAGCCGGATCATCAGGGCGGCGGCGGCGATTTTGGGAACGGCGGCGATAAAGGCGGTGGTCTCGTTGGCGGCGCCCTCATACACATCGGGCACCCAGAAGTGAAAGGGGAAGATGGCCAGCTTGTAGAAAAAGGAGACCAGAATCATCAACATCCCCACCAGGGCGGCGGGCTGGTTGTACAATTTGTCGAGACCGGCGATGATGTCGCTCAGATAGGTGGAGCCGGTCAGCCCGAAGATATAGCTCATGCCAAAGAGCATAAAGGCCGTTGCCATCACCCCGAAGAGCAGATACTTCATGCCCGCTTCCATCTGGATGCCGTCCGCCGCCGGGCTGCGCATGGACACCATGATGTAAACCGCGAAACTGGAAAGTTCCAGGGCCACGAAGATGGCCAGCAGTTCCACCGAGGAGACCAGCATCATCAGCCCCAGTACGCCGATGAACAGAAACATGTAATATTCCGCCGTAACATCTTCTCTGATGCCGCCGCCGCTGGGTGAGAAGAGGATTACCGCGAGGGTGGCGGAGGCGATCAGCACCTTGAAGAGCTGTGAGAAGATATCGACGCTATAGGCGCCGAAAAAGAGCGTACCGTTTTGTTTCAGGGCAAGCACACTGGTCAGAAACACCAGGGTGGTGAGGATCACAACCAGGCTGCGCAGGGTATCTCGCTTTGGTGTGCCGAGGCTTACCGCGAAAAGCACCAGACTGCCCATAAGCAGGATCAGTTCGGGAAGAAATAGTGTCATGGCTTATCTATGCCCGGTTTCGGTCAGGGTATGCATTAGTGCACCAGGGTGGCGGCGAGCATCTCGCTCTTATGGGCGGCAAGATCGGCCAGCAATTCGACCACGCTCACATCGATCATCGCAAGAAACGGCTTCGGGCCCAGGCCGATCCACAGGACAAACAGCAGAAACGGAGCCAGGGTGACGATTTCCCGGGTATTGAGATCGGTGAGATACGATTGGTCGGGATTGTTGGCGCCGCCCCAGATCACCTTCTGCAACATCCGCAACATATAGGCGGCGGCCAGCACGGCGCCGGGAATGGCGGCCAGGGCCAGGGTGAGATCAAATTCAAAGGTGCCGGCCAGGATGAGAAATTCACCCACAAAACTGTTGGTTCCCGGAAAGCCGAACGAGGAGAGCGAGAAAAAGGCGAGAAAGGTGACGAACACCGGCATGTACTGGCCGACCCCGCTGGAGACGTGCAGATCACGGCTGTGGGTGCGTTCATAGATCATCCCGACGCAAAGAAACAGCGCCCCGGTGGTGATGCCGTGATTGACCATCTGTAAAATGGCGCCTTCGATGCCCTGCTTGTTTAAGATAAAAATACCCAGGGTGACAAAGCCCATATGGCCCACTGATGAGTAGGCGATCAATTTTTTCATATCCTGCTGGGCCAGCGCGGTCAGCCCGCCGTAGATGATGCCGGCAATGGAGAGCCACAGCACGTAGGGCATCAAGTAGAAGGTGGCATCGGGGACGATGGGCAGGGCAAAGCGTAAAAACCCGTAGGTTCCCATTTTCAGCAGAATGGAGGCAAGAATCACCGAGCCGGCGGTGGGTGCTTCAACATGGGCGGCGGGCAGCCAGGTGTGGAAGGGAAACATCGGCACCTTGATGGCAAAGGCCAGGAAAAATGCGAGAAAAATCAGGATCTGTGCGCTGAGTGCATACGGCTGCCACATCATATCGGGAATGTAAAACGAGAAATCGTTCTGCCAGGCCAGCCAGATAATCGCCACAAGCAGAAGGATGGAGCCCGCCAGGGTATATAAAAAGAACTTGATGGAGGCGTACACCTTGCGCGGCCCCCCCCAGATGGCGATGATCAGATACATGGGAATCAGCATCGCCTCCCAGAGGATGTAGAACAGCACGAAATCAAGGGCCACGAAGACCCCGATCATGGCCGTTTCCATGATCAGCAAACAGATCATGAATGGCTTGACCCGTTTTTTGATGTAAGACCATGAGGCGAGCACGCAAAAGGGCATGATGAGCGCGGTCATCACCACCAGCAGGATGGAAATGCCGTCTACACCCACCGTGTAGTTGATGTCAAGAGAGGGTATCCAGCGATAGCTCTCGCCGAATTGAAACGCCGCCGTGGAGTTGTCGAAGCCGATGACAAGAGCAATGGAAAGCAGGGCGACGAGACCGGTGGCCGCCAGGGAGACGATGCGGCACTGTTCGTCGCTTTTTACCGGCAGCAGGATGAAACTGCCCACAAGCGGCAGAAACACCATGGCGCTGAGCAGCGGGAAACCGGGATTGAGAAGCAGTTGATCCATTATGTACTCTTGTAAGCGATTAATCAATCCAGATATAGGTTATCAAGACGATGGCCACAAACGAGATAGCCAGACACAGGGTCTGCTGAATCTGTCCGCGTTGCAGCCATTTCGCCACGCCTCTGCCCACACCGCGCACCAACCGGGCGCTGCCGTCCACGATGCCGTCGATGCCGTGCCAGTCGAACCATCCCCAGAACCGGGCGGTGGTCATCAGGCTGGTGAGTCCCACCACCCGGTAGGCCTTGCCCCAGATTGTGTCAAACCATTGAATCGGGTGCACCGCCAGCCATAAAAACAGCCGGCCGCCGCGCCGGTAGAACCAGTCCAGATCGAGATAGATCCTATCCCGGCCGACCAGTTTTTTGTGGAAGAACCAGAAGGCCACCGCGGTAAAGGCAAGTATCTGCAGAGTTTCGCTGAGATGGTACAGATCATAGGGGTGGTAGAAGGCGATATCCTGGTTGGGCAGCATCGAGTAGAGAACCAGGGGATACACGCCGATCACAAAACAGAGCAGCCCTGCCCCGATCATCGCCAGCTGCATGTTCCAGGGCGGATCGGCGGCGGCCTCGAAGCATTGACTGTCGAGCTTGGTTTCGCCGAAAAAGAGCAGGCTCGGCAAGCGCAGCCCGGCCACCAGGAAGGTACCGGCGGAGACC
Source organism: Desulfofustis sp. PB-SRB1 (assembly GCA_016722945.1). Lineage (GTDB taxonomy): Bacteria > Desulfobacterota > Desulfobulbia > Desulfobulbales > Desulfocapsaceae > PB-SRB1. The sequence continues at coordinate 705,124 of JAEQMT010000010.1, forward strand.
ATGGTGAGCACAAATCCGGCCCAGAGGATATGGGCCTCATAGCTTGCCGCGATAATGATCGATTTGGAGACAAAGCCTGAAAAGAGTGGAAAGGCCGATACCGACACACCACCGATAATCATTGCCAGCATGGTCAGCGGCATTTTGCGGTAGAGCCCGCCGAGGCTGGTGAATTTTGCGGTACCGGTGGTATGAATGATGGCGCCCGCCCCCATGAACAGCAATCCCTTGTACAAAATGTGGGCAAAAGCGTGGGCGGCGGCGCCGTTAATCGCCAGAGCGGTGCCGATGCCGACGCCTGCCACCATGTAGCCCACCTGAGAGATGATTTCCCAGCCGAGCAACCGGCGGATATCGTTTTCCAGCAGGGCGTAGATGATGCCTACCACGGCCATGACTACCCCCAGGATGATGAGGATATCAAAGCCGGCACAGGCCCGGGCCAGGGTGTAGATGGCCGTTTTGGTGGTAAAGGCGCACATGAAAACGGCGCCGGTGATGGTGGCCTTTGAATAGGCATCCGGCAGCCATGAGTGCAGCGGCACCACCGCGGCGTTGAGCATCAGCCCGGACATGATCAGCCAGGTGGACAGTGTTGCGTTGTCGTAGTCGAGCAGTTCAAAGGCGATGGAGCCGGTGGCCTGATAGCGCAGCACAAAGCCCATAAGCAGCAGCAGACCGCCAAAGGTGTGGACCAGGAGATAGCGCATGCCGGCGGCCGGGGCACCGGCGTCGTCCTTGTTGAACCAGACCAGAAAGGTGGAGGCAAAGGCCATCATCTCCCAGAATAGAAACAGGCTCAGATAATCGCCCGCATAGATGGCGCCGATGGAGCCGGCCACGTAGAACCAGGCCGCCATATGCTGCCAGGCCTCTTTCACGTGGAGCCCGTAGATGGTGCCTAAAATGGCCATCAGCGCCATGATGAAGGCGAAGATGTTGGAGAGTGTATCGACCCGGCCGAAGACAAGCTGCCACTGCATGAAATTGAACTGGCCATAGGTGCCCTGATTGAATCCGAGATAAACGACCACCATAAAGGCGGCAATCGGCACCAGTATCAGATAGAGCCGGCGAAACGGCTCTTTGACAAGCGGCAGGAAGACGGCGCCGACAATAAAGAGCAGTGATGGATGCAGGAAGAAGCTAGTTGTCATAGTAGTCTTCCTCCTGCTCGATGCCCGCTCTGCTGTACCAGCGGGCCACGAAGATCAGTACCACCGCCGAGACAATACCGAACAACGACCAGAATGCCGGGATATAGTGTTCAAACCAGCTATGACCGTGGGAGGTGTCCACGGTCAGCGACCAGACGATGATCACGGCCACTGTCAGCACAAAGATGAGCCGCGCCGTGGTCGGCCTGTTTTTCAGATAATCGATTAGCTGAATCATTGCATGCCCCCGATAACGGCGGTGACAAACTGCATCATAAAACCAGGATATATGCCGATAATCACCGAGATGGTGCAGGCGATCAGGATCGGGATCAGCATCGACAGCGGCGCCTCCTTGATGCCGCTCACTCCCGCGCTCGCCGGCCGTTTCCCAAAAAACGCCCGCAGGGTGATGGGGGCGAAATAGGCGGCGTTAAGCAGGGTGGAGGCGAGCAGGATGAGGACGATGCCGATCTGATGGGCCTCCACGGAGCCCACCAGCAGGTTCCATTTGGTGACGAAACCGGCCACCGGCGGCGCCCCGATCATCGATAGCGAGGCCACCGCAAAGGCCCCGAAGGTAAAGGGCATCACCTTGCCCAGCCCTTCCATGTCCGAGATGTCCTTACGATGGGCGGCCACATAGATGGCGCCGGCACAGAAAAACAGCGTGATCTTGGCAAAGGCGTGATTGACGATATGGATGAGTCCGCCCTGAATGGCGGCAGGCGTCAGCAGCGCCACCCCCATGATGATATAGCTCAACTGGCTCACCGTGGAGTAGGCGAGCCGCGCCTTGAGGTTGTCCTTGGAAAGGGCGATGATGGAGGCGGCGATAATGGTGAAGCCCACGAAATAAGCGGTGGGCACCCCCAGGTTGAGATCCGCCATGAGATCAATGCCGAACACGTAGAGCATCACCCGGGTGGTGCAGAATACCCCGACCTTGACCACCGCCACCGCATGGAGTAGGGCGGAGACCGGAGTGGGAGCGACCATGGCGCCGGGCAGCCAGTGGTGAAAGGGCATGATCCCGTTTTTAGCAAAGCCGAACAGACAGAACACATAGAGCATGATGACCAGCCCCTTGCCGGTGTCGGCCGGGATAATGCCGGATGCAATGTTGGTGGCAAAATCAAGCGAGCCGGTGAGCACGTAGATGAGAATCATCGCCGGCAATAAAAAGGCCTTGGCGGTGAAGGTGAGATAGACCAGGTATTTACGGCCGCCGTCGTAGCCCTCCTTATCCTGATGATGGGCGACCAGCGGATAGGTGCAGACCGAGACAATCTCGTAGAACAGATACATGGTGAAGAGATTGTCGGAAAAGGCCACCCCGATGGCGCCGAAAATGGCGATGGCGAAACAGGCGTTGAACCGGGTCTGGGCATGTTCGCGCAGCCCCCGCATGTAGCCCATGGAATAAAATACCGCAATGGTCCACAGCGAAGAGGCGACCAGGGCGAAAATCATCGACATGGCGTCGGCCCGCAGGGTGACGCTGACGCCGTCGACGATGGTAAAGAGATCCAGAACGAGGATCTTGCCGCCGAGAACGGGTCGGATCAGCCACCCCACGCTGGCCAGCAGAAACAATGAGGCGACACAGGATATGGCCTCGCGCAGGTTTTCGTTATACCCCTTGATCATCACGCCGATGGCGCCGATGAGCGGGATCAGCAGGGCGACGAGCAGGACGGGGCTGGTGATTGTATTGGCATCCATAGCTTCGTGCCGTCTCCTACCCGTTGAGGTTGACCATATCTTCGGAATCCACCGATCGATAGCGGCGATACACCGCCACCACGATACTGAGCCCGATGGCCGCTTCGGCGGCGGCCACCGCCATGATAAACAGGGCGAAGATCTGGCCGACGGTGGGATCCGGGGTGAGAAACCGGTTAAACGCCATGAAATTAATCGACACCCCGGCCAGCAGGAGTTCGGCGGCGATCAGCATACCGATCAGGGTGCGCCGGGCGAGCAGGCCGTAAATGCCGAGGCCGAACAGCATGGCGCCGAATACCAGGTAGGTGCCCAGGTACTGATGGATGACAAGAAGCTGCATCACTGGTTCCTCCCGCCCCGGGCAATGACCACCGCGCCGATAATGGCGATGAGCAGAACCAGCGAAATCAGCTCGAATACCATCGAGTAGGTGGTGAGCAGTTCATGGCCGATCTGTTTTACCGAGCCCTCGTTGATCTTGTCGAATTGCTGCCAGTTGGTGGTGAGCGCCAGTCCGCTCATCCCGGCAAAAATGAGTGCGCCGACGGCAAAGCCGATGGGCCCGGCCAGCACCGAGCCGGTGCCGCGCCGCTGCTTTTGCTCCGGTGAGGCGAGCATGATGGCAAAGGAGATGGTGACGCACACCGCTCCTACGTAGATGAGAATCTGCATCATCGCCATAAAGGGTGAGTTGAGAAAATAGTAGATCCCCGCCACCCCGGTAAAGCAGATAACCAGCCCGGACAAGGCCCGCACCAGCCGGTCGGCGGTGGCGGCCAGCAACCCGCCGCAAAAGGTTACCACGATCATGAACAGAAAAATCAGTCCTACCAGGCCGTCGGCGCTGAACAGGCTGGGAGTCTCAATCATCGCCGCCCCCGGATGCTTTGTTTTGCTCCGCAAGCCGCTCGAGCAGATCGATGATGAAATCTTCCCGCCGGGTGGAGGCGAGATTGTATTCGTTGGAGAATTTCAGGGCGTTGAAATTGCACGATTCCACGCAGGAGCCGCACAGTGAGCAGGTGGTGAAATCGAGGATATAGCTGGTGAGCACCTTTTTTTTGCTGCCCTCGGGCTTTTCCCCGGTCATGCTGATGCAGTTTGACGGGCAGGCCCGCTCGCACATGGAACAGACGATGCAGTTGGGGGAGCCGTCTTCCCCGCCGATCAGCTCGACATGGCCGCGGAAGCGGCGATACATCTTGAGATGTTCATGGGGATAGCCGACGGTTACCGGCCGTTTGGGAAACTCTTTGAGGGTCACCCACATGCCTTCGAGCAGGCTGACGGCGCCGCCCCAGAGATCGGTAAAATAGCCGCTCATTATGCAAACACCTTGATCAGCGCCGCGGTCAGCAGCAGGTTAAACAGGGAAAGCGGAATCATGTATTGCCAGGACAGATTCAGCAGCCCGTAAATGGTGGTGCGCGGAAAGGTCCAGCGGATCCAGACGAAGACGAAGATGATCAGGTAGAGCTTGAGCAGAAACCAGCCGACGTGATGGGTGAAAGGGAAGAAGCCAAGATCACCAAACGGACAGGCCCAGCCGCCCAGAAACAAGATGGTGATTAAACACGCCCCGATAACGATGTTGGCGTACTCGCCCATGAAAAACAGACCGAATCCCATGCTCGAATATTCGGTGTGAAAGCCCGCCACCAGCTCGCTTTCCGCCTCCCCCAGATCAAAGGGGGCGCGGTTGGTTTCGGCCACCGAGCAGATAAACATGATCATGAAGGAGATCGGCATGAAGATATTGAACCCGGCCGATTTCTGAAATGGCCAGATATACCAGTTCCAGATGCCGCCCATCTGGGCCGCGGCTATTTCCGAGAGTTCCAGCGAACCGGCAATGAGCACTACGGTGATGGTGGTAATCAGCAGTGGTATTTCATAGGCAACCGTCTGCGATACCGCCCGGATCGATGATATCATCGCATATTTGTTGCGTGAACTCCACCCGGCCACCAGCAGTGACATGGAACCAAGGGCGGCGAAGGCAAAGATCAGCAGTACCCCGACCTCGATGGTGTGGGCCTGGATGGAGGAACTGAACGGAATGGTGACGAAGCTGACAAGGGCAGGAAACATGGCCAGCACCGGCGCCACCATGAAGATCGCCTTGTCGACGCCGCCGGGGATCAGCAACTGCTTGGTCATCAGTTTGATGCCGTCCAGGGGCGGCTGCAGCAGTCCCCACGGCCCGTTCTCGGTGGGACCGGGGCGGCGCTGGAAAAAACCGGCGCCTTTGCGCTCCCACCAGACCAGATAGGCGGCATTGGCGCCGACAAAGGCAATGGCGATGAAAACCGCGATGAAGGCGTTTAATAGACTCAGTTCCATGATTATCGATCCATCTCCGGAATAACCAGATCGAGGCTGCCCATAAAGGCGAGGGCGTCGGCGATCAGCATGCCCCGGCAGGCCTCGTCAAACAGATGCATGTTGGAGTAGGTGGGGGAGCGCAGCTTGAGCCGGTAGGCGTTCTTGCCGCCGTCACTGACCAACCGGATACCGAAATTGCCCCGCGCCGTCTCCACCGCGGCGTAATAGTCGCCCGGCGGCGGTTTGATGATTTTTGGTTTTTTCGCGGGGTTGATCGGGCCTTCCGGCAGCTTGGCCAGAATCTGTTCGATGATGCGCAGCGACTGCACCATCTCTTCCATGCGCACCAGATAGCGGGCGTAGGAATCGCAGCCATCATCTACCGGGATGTCGAAATCAAGCTCCGGATAGACCGAATAGGGCTCGTTGCGGCGCACATCGTAGTTGATCCCCGAGCCGCGGGCCACCGGGCCGGTGGCGCCGTAGCGCTGACACATATTCTGATCGATGATGCCGTGCCCCCGCAACCGCTTCATGAGGATGATGTTGCCGGTGACCAGCTTGGCATACATCTTCAATTCCTTATACATCCGCTTGACGAACCTGCGGGTACCCTCGATGAAGGGTTCGTCGATGTCGTTGTAGAGGCCGCCGAAACGAAAATAGCAGTAGGTGAGTCGTGAACCGGTGATTGATTCGAGCAGATCGAGGATGTACTCACGGTCGTCGAAGCAGTACATCAGCGGGGTGAATCCGCCCAGATCGAGAACGAAGGCGCCCAGCCACACCAGGTGCGAGGATATCCGGTTGAGCTCCACGGTGAGCACCCGGATGTACTCGGCCCGTTCCGGCACCTCGATCCCGCAGGCCCGCTCCACCACCAGGGCATAGCCGTGGTTGAAGGCCATGGCGGAGAGATAGTCAAGCCTGCCCATGTTCGGCATGTATTGGGCGTAGGTGCGGTTTTCCGCCATTTTCTCATGCATCCGGTGGATATATCCAAGCACCGTCTCGGCGTCGTAGATGTATTCACCGTCCATGGTCATCTTTACCCGCAAAACGCCGTGAGTGGCGGGATGCTGCGGACCGACGTTGAGAACGAAGGTTTCGTCCGGTTGCAGCTCGATCAGATCCATCTGGTTCATGCCGTAAAATCCTTCAAAAGCGGGTGAAAATCGGCGTCTTCGGGGAGCAGAAGGGGGATGAGGTTGGGGTGGCCGTCAAATACCACGCCGAAGAAATCGTGCGTCTCCCGTTCGTGCCAGTTGGCCCCGGTATAGATTCCGGTAATTGTCGGCAGTCGCGGCTCGTCACGCGGGGTGCGGGTGCGCACCACCACCCGGCAGAGGTCGAAATCGTAGCGGCAGAAATCATACACCGCCTCTATCTGCTTTTCCTTCGGCCAGTCGACGCCGGTGATGGATTCGATGAAGTAGTCAAGCGCAAATAAAATCTCCGCGGCCCGTACCAATTGATCGGGGGCAACGCCGATATCGAGATGAAAGCCGCGGGTGGCGTAATCACGGGCGACCACCGGGCCTTCAGCCTCGCTATCTTTCTCCGTCTGCTCCTCGGCAGTTCCATCGACGGCAACAGTGGCGGCTGCTTCTTCGGGGAACAGCTCGGCAAACGCCTGTATGGTTTTTTCCAGGATGCTCATGGGGTATTGGGGAATTTCGGCTCATCCAGCCATTGCGGTTCCACTTTTGGCCACCGCCGCCAGCCGGTAATCTTATGTTCCAGTTCAATGATGCCTTCGATTAGCGCCTCCGGCCGGGGCGGACAGCCGGGAATATAGACATCCACCGGCAGAAACTGATCGGCGCCTTCGACGATGCCGTATTGTCCCTCGTAGACGAACGGCCCCCCGGAAATGGCGCAATTGCCCAGGGCGATGACCCATTTTGGTTCGGGCATCTGGTCGTAGAGGGTCTTGATGCCGGGCATCATCTTTTTTGAGATGGTGCCGGCCACGATCATCACATCGCTTTGCCGGGGCGAGGGGCGAAACACCTCGGCGCCGAAGCGGGACAGATCAAAACGGGCGGCGCCGGTGGCCATCATCTCGATGGCGCAGCAGGCGATGCCGAAGGTCAGCGGCCACAATGAGTTGGCGCGGCCCAGGTTGATCAGCTTGTCCGCCAGGGCAAACTGAACAAACGATTCCGGAACCGTATTTAGGGCCGGCGGTAGTTTCTGCGTTCCCACTTAAATACTCCTTTCGCCCAGGCATAGACCACTGCCAGGGAGAGAATTGACACAAAAATCACGATCTCGATCAGATCGCGCCAGACAAAAGGGCCGTCATTGTAGGCCAGCGCCACCGGAAAGAGAAAGAGCACATCGACGTCAAAGGCAAGAAAGATCAGCGCGTAGAGATAAAAGACCACGCCATAGCGGATCCAGCTGTCGCCGATGGGCTCCATCCCGCATTCGATGAACTGGTCGCGCCGGGCATCTATCTGCCTGGTTTTCAGCGGCATGAACAGATAGACAATGGCGATCGGCCCGAGCGCGAAGGCAAAGCCGCCCATGGCAAACGCGGTAATCCAGAGAATATCGTCGCGGTACTGAAATATTGAGAAGTCCATTGGGTTTCTATGGGTAAGCGCCGACCGTTTTTTCCCCGTAAATCTCGTCCTTCAGACGTTTTTACTAAAATGCGAAAGCTGAGGGACGGTTCACAATTGAAGAAATATCTTCAATTATTATAGGTATTTATATTTTTTCAGGCTTGCAACTGTGCCATCTTAAGAAATACTTAAAACGGTGTCAATTTTTTTTATGGTGTATAACCCGTCTTCTACTCAAGCGAGGTGGGAACATTTCTGATCCATTCCAGAATTGTCTGGCAACAAACTGATACTTAGTGTAGGCAAAAAAGATACTATATATCAGCTAAACTGAATTAAAATCATGGCAATCACCCTCAGGCAACTGGAAATTTTCATCGCGGTGGCCGAGACGGCGCAGGTTACCAAGGCCAGCAAAAAACTTTTTGTTACCCAGTCGGCCGTCAGTATGGCCCTGGCTGAGTTGGAGAACCAGCTTGGCGGTTCGCTGTTTGACCGGCACGGCCGTAGCCTGGTGCTCAATTCCCGCGGCCGCTATCTGTTGCCGTTGGCCAAGGATATCGTTACCCAGATCACCAGCATCGAGTCCATCATGTCCGAGCGCAACGATTCGCTCAGGGGCGCAATCAACGTGGTGGCCAGCTCGGCGCTGGGAAACTACATTCTGCCTTATCTGATCGGCGCCTTTCGCAAGGCCCACCCGCACGTCCTCGTCAATCTGCTGGTCTACAATACCTCTGTGGCGGAAACCATGGTGCTGGAGAAACATGCCGACATCGGCTTTGTCGAGGGTAAAATCAGTGCCGCCGCCATCCAGGCCAGGCCTTGGTTTGCCGACGAACTGGTAGTGTTGACGGCGCCTTCCAATCCGCTTGCCAACCACGATAGTTTCGATTTGTCCCGCGATCTGACGGAAAGCCGGTGGATTATGCGGGAGAAGGGTTCCGGCACAAGGGCCATCCTCAAGGAAAGATTAAAAGATTATCTGGATAAGATAAACGTGGTCATGGAAGCGGGACATCCCGAAGCGATAAAGCGGGCGGTTGAATCGGACGTGGGCATTGCCTGCATGTCGGCCTTGACCATGTGCCGCGAGGTGGAGAATGGCTGGCTTAAAAGCCTCAGGGTGGAGGGCGTAGATATGAAACGTCAACTCCATATTATCAGCAGAAAAGATTTGACCGTGACCGACGCCCTCGCTGAATTTCTCGCCTTTTGCGATGTCATGTCGCTCTGTGATGAAGAAAACGTCTGCCTCTCGTCACCCTGGAAGTTGCAGTCTCTTCTGGCCCGCCATTTAGTTTCCCAAAAACGGTGATGATCTTGGGGTCAGGTCTTTTATTTTGGTGTTTTTGCCAACTGGACAGCCCGAGAACTCAAAACGAATTAAAAACACCAAAATAAAAGACCTGACCCCAGGTAATCCTCATAGTGTACCGTCATCAGGGTGAGGCCGTGTGCCGGTGCGGTGGGACCGCCGGCACCGCGTTCGGTTGCCGCCATGATCGCGGCAAATTCTTCCACCGTTTTCTTACCCCTGCCCACATCACGGATAGTACCCATCAGATTGCGTACCATCTGCTTTAGAAAACCGTCACCGGTGAAGATAAAGTGGTAGGTTTCAGCTGGTTCAATCATCAGGCGGGCCGCGTATATGGTGCGAAACGGGCCTTTGCCGCTGGTGTAGTGTATATCGCGGGTGCCGCTTGTCTCAAAACTGGTGAAATCGTGGGTCCCCTCGATCATCGCCAGACAGTGACGCATGGCCTGAGGGTTGAGGTGGTAGGGATAATGAACCTGGTAGAGGCGGGTCAGGGGGCACTGCACCGCACCGGTGGAGAGCGTGTAGCGATAGGTCTTGGCCAGGGCCGAGAACCGGGCATGAAAATCCGGGGCGACCTCGCAGGCGTCCGTGATCCGAATCTGGGCGGGTAGCAGGCTGTTGCAGCCGGCCTGCAGGCGGTTTATGGAAATGGTGCTGATGGTCTGAAAATGGGCGCACATGCCCAGTGCGTGAACCCCTGCATCGGTTCGCCCGGCGCCATTGACAACGATGCGATGGTTGCAGATGCGTGCCAGGATTCGCTCAATTTCCGCCTGGATGGTGGGCAGTTCTTTTTGTCGCTGCCAGCCGAAATAGCCGGTGCCGTCAAACGAAATAATAAGTTTGATCCGCCGCATAGAGGGGCTGAAAACAATCCTCTAACAACTTGTTTTTTTAAGGGAACAGGGCAACCTGGGAAAGCCCCGCCGTTTCATCCAGACCACACATGAGATTCATGTTCTGGATCGCCTGTCCGGCAGCCCCTTTAACCAGGTTATCGATGGCTGAGGTGATGATGAGGCGATTGGTGCGCCGGTCGACGGCAAGGCCGATATCACAGAAATTTGATCCGCGTACGTGCTGAATAGACGGGGTGCGGTCAGGTGGAAGAACCCGCACGAAATAACACTCCCCATAGAAGCTCTGATAGATATCAAAGAGCTGTTCATCTGAAATCGCATCGTTCAAGGGCGCGTATATCGTGCTGAGAATGCCGCGTGAGACAGGCAACAGGTGCGGAGTGAAAGAGACCCGCAGGTTGCGACCGGCAGCCTTGCTCAATTCCTGCTCAATTTCCGGGATATGACGATGCTTACCGCCGATCTTGTAGGCCTGAAAACCGCCGTGATTTTCGGCAAAGAGGGTTGCCAGCGAGACACCGCGGCCGGCCCCGGAGATACCTGATTTGGCATCGATGATGATGCCATCGGGATCAACGAGACCATGGCGAAGGGCGGGGGTAAGACCTAAAATGGCGCTGGTAGGGTAACAGCCGGGGTTGGCGACCAGTTTCGCGCTGCCGATCTCTTTTCTGTACAGCTCCGGCAGACCGTAGACCGCCTGGTCAAGCAGCCGCGGGGCGGTGTGGGGTTGATACCAGGTTTCATATGTCTGTTGGTCGCGCAGCCTAAAATCGGCCGACAGATCGATCACCTTTTTGCCCGCCGCGAGCAGCTGAGGCACGATGTGCATGGCGCTGGCATGAGGCACGGCACAGAAGAATATCTCGGCCCGTTCGGCCAAAGCGGCAGGTTCGAATTCTTCAAAAGCAAGATCGAGGTGGCCGCGCAGATGGCCAAACATCTCATCGAATCTTTTTCCGGCATGGGTGCGGGAGGTAATGGCGCTCAGAGTTGCCCGCGGGTGGCAGGCAAGCAGGCGGGCACACTCGCTGCCGGTATAACCTGAGGCGCCGATAATGGCCGCGTTAATCATGAGAAAGTGTCCTCTATTGTGGTGGACAACGAAAAAAGGGGAACAGCATCAACTGCTATTCCCCCTTATGAAGACGAGAACAAAAAAAGGTGCATTCAGAAAGATATAACGGTCACCACTATCGTTTGGAGAACTGGAATTTGGCCCGGGCGCCTTTCTGTCCATATTTTTTGCGCTCTTTGTTGCGCGGATCGCGACTGATCAGCCCGGCGCGTTTCAGATCGGTGCGCAATTCCATATCCGATTCCATCAGCGCTTTGGATATGCCGTGTGCCAGGGCGTCTACCTGGGCCGATTTGCCGCCCCCTTTCAGGGTCGCCACCACGTCGAAGCGATCGGTGGTGTCGGTGACTTGAAATGGTTTGATCAGCTTATGGGTAAGATTGATTCCTCCGAAATATTCTTCGAGGCCTTGCTGGTTCACTAAAACGGTGCCGGTGCCGGGGGTAAGCCATACCCTGGCGACGGCCTTTTTACGTTTACCGGTGGCGTAGAAACGTTGAGCCATAAGTGAATTCTCCAAATGTTCTAAATTACCAGCTCTTCTGGCAGCTGAGCGGCGTGGGGGTGGTCGGCCTGGGCGTAGACCTTGAGTTTTTTCAGTTGCGCCCGGCCCAGTTTGTTTTTCGGAAGCATCCCTTTAACCGCATTGAATACGAGATCAGTAGGGTGTTTGGTCAGCAGTTCGCGGGCCGATGTCTCTTTGATGCCGCCCATGTAGCCGGTGTGGTGATAGTATTTCTTGTCATCCCACTTGGCCCCGGTGAGCTGGACGTGGGCGGCGTTGGTTACGATGATAAAATCGCCGTTGTCCATGAACGGGGAAAAAGTCGGTTTATGTTTTCCCCGCAGACGACTGGCGATTTCGGTGGCCAATCGACCCAGTACTTTATCCTTGGCGTCGATGACGTACCATTTCCGCTCAATGTCGCCGGGCGGGCTGATATAGGTCTTCATCATTTCCCTCGATGGGTAAGGCTTATAAAAAAAGGTTCGATAGAAATCGAACCTGAAAACGCGCGTATGGAGCGGGAAACGAGATTCGAACTCGCGACTTCAACCTTGGCAAGGTTGCACTCTACCACTGAGTTATTCCCGCTCTAACCCTTAACTTTTAAAGCTTTAATGAGATGAACAAAAAAAGTCAACAGAAAAAAAGAAAATGGGCTATGGTATGCGCATTGCGGTGGTTCGCTTCCCGAACAATCATGGAACCTTGGTGTCGGCCATGTTCTGTGGTAGAAGGGGAGCCTCGAGAGTGAACGCAATGCGACCGGCGGGAGTACGAGAACATCAAACAAAAGCGTAACCGGGTGACAATGACTATGGAAAATCGATGCGCAGCCGTTTCACGGACAACCGCTGAAACCGATATATCAGTAGCGCTGGATTGTGACGGTGCCGGCATCCATGAGATTGCCAGCGGGGTCGGGTTTTTGGATCACATGCTGACCCTTCTTGCCGTACATGGCGGTTTTGACATCACCCTAACCTGCAAGGGCGACATCGGTGTCGATGACCATCACAGCGTCGAGGATATCGGCATCTGCCTTGGCCAGGCGTTTGGTCAAGCTCTGGGCGACAAAGGGGGAATCAGGCGCTACGGGACGAGCTACATCCCCATGGATGAGACCCTGGCTCGCACCGTGGTGGATATCTCAAACCGCCCCTTTCTGCATTTTGATGTAGCGATAGTTGAGCAGAAGGTTGGCAACTTCGATACCTGCCTTGTCAAGGAGTTTTTTCGGGCCCTCGTCCAGCACGCCGGTTTTACCGTTCATATCGATCTGCTGCATGGTGAAAATGGCCATCACATTATCGAGGCCGTTTTTAAGTCATTTGCTCACGCCCTGCGTCAGGCAATCGCCCCTCATGCCATGCAGTCCGGGGTGCTTTCCTCCAAAGGCAGCCTGTAGCCGTTACTCAACCCAATCGACGCGAGGCACCTATGAACCAGGTTCGCATTTTTTATCTACCCGTAGTGCTGGCCGGTATTGTACTGCTGTTTACCGGCTGCGCGCCGAAACAGAACCTGCCCACCGACGATCAGCGGCTGGAGGCTCGTAACCGGGTGCGCTGTATTGCTGTTTTACCGGTTGAAATCGGCACCGAGGGTAAGAGCGACATGAGCTTTGAGGAGGCGGCCATCCTTCAGGATGGCGCCGCCTTTATGGGCACGCTTATCAGAGACCAGCTGGTGGGCAACAATCATGTCAGATTGCTTAGTTCCCAGCAATATACAAGCCTTTTGCCGGCCAATCTCGGCTCTGAAACGGCCCTGCTGAAAACAATCGGCGCCCAGCTGGACTGCACCGGCGTCATGCGCACCACCCTGTTTCGTTATGATCAACGTATCGGCGGATCATTTGGCGTCACCAGACCGGCCTCGGTGAGTTTTGCCATGCATCTGGTCAATATCGCCGATGGAACCACCTTGTGGCGGGCATCATTTGAAGAAACTCAGCAATCCGTCCTGGAGAACGTTCTTACCCCTTCGCGCGGTCTGCGCTGGCTGACGGTGGAGGAGTTGCTCGACATCGGAGTAACCGAAACCCTGGCGAGGTCTCCCTACTTCGAGTCAAACGGGTAAGCGTGTATGGCCACCCAGCGCATGTCGGATCGACTTCGCCGGAACATCGGTCGGGCATTGTCGGATTGGGATATGCTGGCCGATGGTGATCTGGTAGTTATCGGCGTATCGGGCGGAATCGACAGCCTGGTAAATGCGTGGGCGCTGAACCGGTGGCGGGAAAAGGCGCCGATACACTACGATCTGTGCCCGGTTTTCGTCGATATCATGAGTGAGTATGATGCCGGCTATGTGGCGCGGCTCACCGACATACTCAGCAGCCTGGGCCTGCCCTTGGAGGTGATTCCAGGTATATCGCGGAGCCCGGAAACCGGCGATAATTGCTACACCTGCGCCCGCAACCGGCGCACCCAGCTGTTTCAATTCGCCCGGATGCGCGGCGCTACCAAGCTATCGTTTGGTCATCACCAGGATGACATCATCGAAACCTTTTTTTTAAACGCCCTGTATAGCGGCAATATCTCCACCATGCGACCCCGGCAGGATTTATTTGGTGGAACCTTATCAATAATCAGGCCGTTGTCTTATCTTAGTAAAGAAGAGATCGACGAGCTTGCCGTCCATATTGGCATTAGTCCGATGGAGAGTATCTGCCCGGCCCAAGGCGATACCTGCCGCAAGAAGGTGCGCTCAATCCTGGCGCATATCTACCAGCAATTACCTCATGCCAGGCGGTCGCTGTTCAATGCCCTGGGCAATGTCCGCACCGACTATTTGCTGATAAGAGATTAAGAACATCACGTAACACAAGAGACAAAGGGATATGGAAAGAGAGCTGATTAAAAACCTGCTCGCCCGCCAGCCGGTGGGGGAACAGGTCACGGTGGCCGGTTGGGTGAAAACCAGACGCGATGCGAGCGGTTTTTCCTTTCTCGAAATAGGCGACGGTTCCAGCGTCCGGGGGTTGCAGGTGATTGCCGAGAGCACCTTGGCCAACTATCAGGATGAAATCAAGAAAATGAGTACCGGCTGCAGTGTCATCGTTAACGGCGAGCTGCGCGAATCGCCGGCCAAGGGGCAGTCGGTGGAACTGCTGGCGAACCGGATCGAGCTGGTGGGATGGGCCGACCCGGCCCACTATCCGCTGCAGAAAAAGCGCCACAGTTTTGAGTTTTTGCGCGAGATCACCCATCTGCGGCCGCGCACCAATGCCTTGGCGGCGGTGGCCCGGGTCCGTTCGCATCTAAGCATGGCGGTCCATCGCTTCTTCCAGGAGCGTCAATTCACCTTTATCCATACCCCCATCATCACCACCAGTGACTGCGAGGGCGCCGGTGAGCTCTTTCAGGTGATAACCGAACAGTCGGCGCAGACCGCGCCACGGGAGCAGGCACGCGATTTCTTCGGCAGACCGGCCGGTCTTACCGTCAGCGGTCAGTTGCAGGCCGAGGTGTATGCCTCGGCGCTGGGATCGGTATACACCTTCGGCCCCACCTTCCGCGCCGAAAATTCCAACACCAGCCGTCATCTTGCCGAATTCTGGATGCTGGAACCGGAAATGGCATTCTGTGACCTGGCGTGTGCCGTCGAGCTTGCCCGTGAACTGCTGGTTTTTCTCATTGAATCGAACCTGGAGACCTGCGGCGAGGATCTTGAGCTGTTTGACCGGTTCGTGGAAAAAGGGCTGCTGGCCAAACTGGGTAAACTGGCGTCAGCCGACTTTGTCCGGATCACCTACACCGAGGCCATCGAGGAGCTTGCCAAAAGTGGGCGTTCCTTTGAGTTCCCCCATGAATGGGGGATGGATCTGCAGTCGGAGCATGAGCGCTTTCTCGTGGAAGAGGTGTTTCAGGCACCACTCATCGTTACCGACTACCCCGCCACCCTCAAGCCGTTTTACATGCGGCTCAACGATGACGGGGTGACGGTGGCGGCAATGGATGTGCTGATCGGCGGTATTGGTGAAATTATCGGCGGCAGTCAGCGTGAAGAGAGATATGAGGTTCTGCTGCAACGCATGGAGCAGGGCGGCATCGATATTGAGTCGCTCCAGTGGTATCTCGATTTACGCCGTTACGGCACCGTGCCCCATGCCGGATTCGGTCTTGGCTTTGAGCGTCTGATGCAGTGCGTCACCGGTATGGCTAATATCCGCGAGGTTATCGGATTTCCGCGGGCGCCGGGCTTTGCCCCGTGTTAGCGCAAAGCCGCTCCCCGATCATCTGGAGGTGACCATGAGCCGGGGGGAAGAGGTGCGCCGCATGTTCGACGCCATCGCCTGGCGCTACGATCTGATGAACCGGCTCATGACTCTTGGCCAGGACCAGCGCTGGCGGCGTTTTGTGGTCAAGCAGAGCGGTCTGGAAGATCATGGCGCGATGCTCGATCTGGCCTGCGGCACCGGTGATATCACAGCCGCCGCCCACCATTCCCATCCCCATTGCACAATTGTCGGTGCCGATTTTTCACCGATTATGCTGCATGTGGCGAAAAAGCGCTTTTCTCATCTGCCGATTCATTGGCAGATGGCCGATGCCTATCAATTGCCGTTTCGTTCCGGCTCACTCAGCGCGGTCACCTTCGGGTACCTGATGCGCAACGTCGATGAACCGGTAGCAGTCTTACGCGAGGTGCACCGGGTTCTGGCGCCGGGTGGCCGGGTCGTGTGTCTGGATACAACGCCGCCCCGCGGCCTCATGCGGCCGCTGACCAATTTCCATTTTCGGGTAATCATCCCGCTGCTTGGCAGACTGGTGGCCGGTGATCATGGCGCCTATCAGTACCTCACCGGCTCAACCATGGGTTTTTACGAGGCCGATCAGCTGGCCGGACTTTTCACCGAGGCCGGGTTCAGCGTGGTGGGATTCAGAAAATTCATGCTCGGCACCATCGCCGTGCATTGGGGCAGCAGGTAGGATAGCTCCACCAGCCCAGCAAAATTCCCTCTATAGCGCATCTATAGTGCATAAGAGTTGATCACCAGCATTTTTTCGATTTGCATGTCGCGGATCGTGTGGGGGATGCCGCCGGTGCCGTAACCCGAGTCCTGCAGCCCGGCAAAGGGCATCCAGTCCACCCTGAATGCGGTATGATCGTTGACCATGACGGCGGAACCGTTGAGCCGTCGATAGACATGCATGGCAATATCGATGTTTTTGGTAAATAGTGCCGCCTGAAACGATACCGGCAACCTGTTGGCGCGGTGGATGGCCTCGTCAAGCTCGTCGTATTCATAGATGCAGACCACCGGCCCGAATACCTCCCGGGTGCTTACCCGGACATCATCAGGGGGATTGAAGAGTACCGTACAACTATAGCAGTTGTTTGCTTTTTTCTCGCCGCCGCAGAGAACCTCGGCGCCGCTCCGTTCGGCCTCCCGAACCCACTCCTCAACCCGGTCGACCTCATTGACATCGATGAGCGGGCCGACGTCGGTGTCGGCCAGAAGCGGGTCACCCACCTTCAGCTTTGTTGCCGCCTCCGCCAAACGCTCGGCAAAGAGGCGAGCGGAGCCGCGCTGCACGTAAACCCGCTGCACCGATACGCAGACCTGACCGGCATGATAAAATCCCCCCTTGAGAATTTTCGGCAGGGTTACATCCATATCGGCGTCAGGGGCGAGGATGACCGGCGCTACACCGCCATGCTCAAGGGCGCACCTGGTACCCGGTTCGAGCCGTGAGCGCAGCAGCCAGCCCACCCGTGAGCTGCCGATAAAAGATAAAAATCCGATCCGTGTGTTGGTGGCAAGGTAGGTTGCCAACTGCCGGTCACTGATGACCAGGGCCTGGCACCACTCCTCCGGCAGACCGGCACGATGCAGAATTTCCACAAAATTGAAACACGAAATAGGGGTCTTACCGGCCGGCTTGACGATGGCCGGACAACCGGCCGCCACCGCCGGCGCCACCTGGTGGACGATGAGATTGAGGGGATGATTAAAGGCGCTGACCGCGGCCACCGGCCCGATTGGCTCCAGAGTGGTAAAGGCGAGCCGGTGCGCGGAAGATTCGTTGATACCCATGGGAATCACCGATCCCGCCGTGGTGCGCATGGTCTCCACACAGAGGCGGACACCGTCGATGGCGCGGTTTACCTCGATCCGGGAATCCTGCAGCGGCTTGCCGCCTTCACGTACGGCATCGGTTACCAGCCGATCAAATTCATCGCGCATGATGATAGCTGTTTTCTCAAGAATCGCCAGACGCTCAGGCAGCGGCAGCCAGCGGTGACGGTCGCGAAAGAGTTCGTCGGCAATGGCCAGGGCCTGCTCTACCGCTGCTTCGTTGGCGAGATCGGCAATGCCGATGGTGGAGAAATCATAGGGTGAGGCGATTTCAAGTGCTTCACCGCTGTCTTGGGCGCCGGGAACAAGGTTGTGCAAATGTCTCATGGTATGCTCCGCCTCTAAAGGAATTTACTGATCTGCTTGATCTCGTAATTGAGGATGCGGTCGTTGTCCGAGTAGTCGATGGGTATCTCAATCAGGTGCACGCCTTTTTCAGCGCGACACGATTCAATCAGCGGCGCCAGCTCAGCAGCCGCCGTCAGCCGGTGGCCATGGGCGCCGTAGCTCTGGGCATAGGCGACAAAATCGGGGTTGTTGAAATCGAGACCGAAATCATCAAATCCCATATGGGTCTGTTTCCACTTAATCATCCCGTACCCTCGGTCGCACAATACCAGAACGATGAGATCAAGGCCAAGGCGAACGGCAGTTTCCATCTCCTGGGAGTTCATCATGAAGCCGCCGTCCCCGCAGATTGCCAGAATTTCCCGTTCCGGATAGACGATGCGGGCGGCAATGGCGGAGGGCAAACCGGCTCCCATGGATGCCAGGGCATTGTCGAGCAGTACCGTGTTTGGCTGGTAGGCCGGGTAGTTGCGGGCAAACCAGATCTTATACATGCCGTTATCCAGGGCGATAATACCGTCGTCGGGCATGACCGCGCGGATGTCATGCACCAGACGTTGGGGATATACGGGAAATCTCTCGTCATCGATACCGTGCCGGCAATGATTGACCAGGGCCTGGCGGATTTCCCGGAAGTAACTGAAATTCCAATGTGGCTGCGGGGTTATGGCTTCGCTGAGCTGATATACGGAGTTGGCGATATCGCCGATAACCTCCAGCTGCGGATAATAGACCGGGTCTACAGCGGCGCTCTGGTAATTGACATGGATGACCTTGAATCCGCCCTGCTGCATGAAAAACGGTGGTTTCTCAACCACATCGTGACCGACATTGATAATCAGGTCGGTATGGCTGATGGCCCGATGGACGAAGTCGCCGGCTGACAGGGCCGCGTTTCCCAGAAAAAGAGGGTGACGTTCATCGATGACCCCTTTGCCCATCTGGGTGCTGAAAAATGGTATACCCAGTTTGTCGACAAACTGGTGCAGCATACGGCTGGAGAATTTGCGATTGGCGCCGGCGCCCAGAAGCAGCAGGGGACGCTTTGCCTGCTCGATCATCGCAACGGCCAGCTCTATTGCCTTGGATTCGGCCAGCGGCCGGCGGACTACCGATTTTTCAATGATTTCGGCATCGGACAGTTCCCCGGCGATATCTTCTGGAAGCTCGATATGGGCGACCCCGGGCCGTTCTTCCTGGGCCAGCCGAAAAGCTTCGCGAATCCGGGTGGGAATATTCTCGGCACTGGCGATCTGTTTGGTGTATTTGGAAATGGGGTGCATCATGTCGACCATGTCGACGATCTGAAAATGCCCCTGTTTGCTCGTTTTGATGGGTTTCTGCCCGGTAATCATGAACATCGGCATGGCGCCCAGTTGCCCGTAAGCGGCCGCCGTGATCAGATTGGTGGCGCCCGGGCCAAGGGTGGCCAGACAGACCCCGGCCTTGCCGGTGAGCCGGCCGTAGGTGGCGGCCATGAAACCGGCGGCCTGCTCGTGCCGGGTGACGATAAGCTGGATGGATGAATGTTTGATGGAGTTGAGCAGGTCGAGGTTCTCCTCACCGGGAATGCCGAAGATGTAATGGACTCCTTCGGCCTCCAGGCACTTGACGAACAGATCAGATGCCTTCATAACGTGATGTTTTATATTGTTAGGTTGTGGTGGGTAATTCCTTAAGCACCAATCATATTCAGCTGGCTGTCTATGATGCGAACTTCATAGCTGATGGCAACCGCCTTTTTCAACATGGCGTTGACCGGGCAGTAGGTTTCCTGGGAAAGCTGCACCGCCCGCTCCAGCTTCTTGGGGTCAAGTTCGTGGCCGGTAAACCGGTAGATGAGGTGAAGGGCGGTGTAGACACGCGGATGCTCTTCGCTTTCCTGCGTTTCTATGTCGATGGTAAACTCATCCACGGAGACCTTCATCTTTTTCAGGATGGAGATAACGTCGAGGCCGGTGCAGCCCGACAAGGCGGCAATCAGCAGAGACTTCGGCCCGGGTGCCGCGCCCGTGCCGCCATGATCCATCGTGGCCTCGGTGCGCACCGCATGGGAGCCGAGCTGAGTGATGAAGGACATATCCTGCTGCCAGGTCGTGGTAAAGCGCTCTTTCATGGTGTGGTCCCCTCTATTCTTGTGCGGATATTGTGCCAATGCGAGTTAATGCTTCATACAGTAGTAATTTTAATCGCCGATGAAAGGAAAATCAGGTATTGATGAGATGTGGCTCATCTCGCGCAATCCATCGAAAAACAAACCAGTAGTAAGATAATTTTATGTTAGAAAAAGTTTCTCAGGACAGAACCTTTATCGTCTGGCTGACCCTGGCTCTGCTGGCGGCGGCGTTTTATATGTTCCGCCCCTACATTAATTTTATACTGGTGGCGGCCGTATTGGCCCTTGCCACCAGTCATGCCCACCTGGCATTGACCGCATTGTGTGAAAAAGTTCTCCGCCCCGCCTTTGTCGGCGTCAACGCCACCTGGTTTTCCGCTTTGATTTTAAGCGCCTTATTTCTGCTGCTGATCTTTTTCCCGCTCATCTACTTTGTCGCCACCAGTTATAACCAGGTGATGAGTCTTGATCTGGACGAGCTCGGGCAGACGCTTGCGCTCTTTATCGATAAGGCAACGGCGCTGGTGGATGAAATTCCCCTGCTTAAAGAGCCGCTTAGTCAGCTTAAAGAGCAGGGACTCGCCTTTGCCAGAGGGCCGATGATCGGCACACTGGTCAACCAGTCAGCCAGTGTGCTTGCCGGCATCGGCGGCCTGATAATGCAGATCATCTGGATACTCGTATTTTATCTGCTGTTTAACGGCTACAGCCGGCAGATTCTCGGGTTTGTTTCGGCACTCAATCCCATGAGCAGCGAGCATGAAGGGTATCTGTTGCGGGAATGCACCGGCACCGTGGCGGTGGTGCTCTACGGTACCTTGTTCAATATGGTGGCCCAGGGCCTTGCCTTCGGTCTCCTGATGAGTTTTTTCCCGGGCTACAATAGCGTGTATCTGGGTGTTCTGGCCGGTTTCTGTTCGGTGATCCCGATTGTCGGCGCCGCCCTGGTCTATGTTCCCGTGGTTATCATGGAACTTCTTGCCGGGGCTTGGGGCAACGCCCTGATCATCGTGGTGTTTGCCTGGGTGGTGATGGGATTTATCATCGATAACGTACTGCGGATGATTTTTATCGGCACTCTGAAGCGTATGTTCGGGTTCGAGTATCGGATGAACGAGATACTGATCATGCTCGCCATCCTGGCCGGCCTGGCCACGTTCGGGTTCTGGGGGCTGATCATCGGCCCGTCGATTCTCGCCCTTGCCCTGGCGGCGGCAAACCTCTACAGCTCAGGACTGGTTAAGGAAAACTGACAGCTATAAACCGGTAATACCGCTGTAGAAGAAATAGACGGAAAACAGCACGAGAAAGCCGCCGCAAAAACCGATCAGCCCACGATACATGCGATCGCTCATAAAGTGGGTGCCTTTTGCCACTCCGTACGATACCAGGCTGTACCAGGCAAGATCGGCGAAGATATGGCCGACGAAAAAGGCGATGACGCCGGCTATGCCGAATTGCATGGCGTACATGATGTAGCCAAGCCCGATGGTGGCCCACCAGATGAGCCAATAGGGGTTGGCCACACTCATGACGATGCCGGTGAGAACCAGATTGGATGAGCCTCGCTGTTCACCAGTGTTGTGCAGGGTGAGGGAGGGCAGATTTTTCAGCATCATTATTCCCATCCCCAGCAATATCGCGCCGCCGACAATGGATACCGCCACAAAAACGCCGCCACGGCTCAGAAACGGGGCCAGGCCCGCCAGTAGCAGGCCGATCAGGAAAAGCTCCAGAATGCCATGACCCAGCATCATCAGCGGACCGGCCCACGGACCCCGGCGGGTACTCTCGGTGATGGTGATGGTCAGCACCGGACCGGGCATCAGGGCGCCGGAAAGTGCGATTACGAATGAAGACGTGAAAATAGCGGCCAGTGTTGCCGTCATCGCTTATTGCTCATCAATTCTGATTGTTTCGCCATCCAGAGGGATGGCAGCTTTTTCCAGAAGCCCCTCATTTTTGAGACGGTCATACAGCTGTTTTCTGGTTATGGGGCAGTGGTTGAGCGCTTCGAGATGGTTGGCGATTACCATCTTCGGGGCATGCTGTATTACCTCGACAATTTCATCCAGCTGCATCAGTATCGGCCCGCCAATATCGAGTTGTGCTCCCCATGCCGCAACCACCAAAATATCGGGGCGATACTGCTCGACAGCCTTTCTTACTTGGGTGGTATACACCGTGTCTCCAAAGATATACAGTGACGGCTCGCCGGGCAATCTGAGGACGAACCCGGTTCCGTTTGCCATCAGGTGATGAATCCAGCCATGTCCGTGACGGGCGGGAATTGCAATAATCTCGCCACCGCAAAATGGCTGCGGCTCGCCGTAGGCAAGCGCATCACTGACGGTTAAACCGAGCTTCTTGATAAAATCACCATCTTGGGTGCGGCAGATGATGGGGATGCGGCGCTTTTTAAGGAAATCGATACCAGCCTGGTCGAGATGATCCTGATGATTCAACGCCTTGCGGCCGAAGGTGTGGCAATGGGTGATCAGGCAGAACGTAACCCGGTGGAGAATTTCATCACTGTTTCTGGGCAACTCAACCAGGGGGTTGCGTTTGGGGCGGAATCGAAAAAATGAAAACGGCGGAATCGAGCCTTTGCCGCCGAGCATCGGATCCACCAGGATATGCTGGCCGGCGGCCTCGATCACCATCGTTGCATTGCGCAGCTGGTGTATAATCATGCGTGCAGACTTCCCTGATGCGGTCTGTTCTGACTAGCCGCCGCCCACCGGCGGGAATATGCCGAGCCGGTCGCCATCCTTGAGGACGGTATCGGGACTGACATGTACGGAGTTGACGAAAATCAGCCGGATCTCTTCTTGCGGTATGCCCAGCCGTGTCAGTACCGCTTCCACGGTAGTGCCCTCGGCAAGTTCAAGGGTGCCGCCGTCAGGGGTGTAGGGCTTCAGTGAGGCAAAGCAATTGAGAGTTATGATCATGATCCCGGTCTGGTGTTCAGGGCGTTGAGACCCGCAGCATGATGTGTCCTGGCTGCGACAGCAGCTCGGCGAGTGCCGCCTCTGAAACCTCTTGGTCATCCAGGCTGATCCGGCTGTTCGATAGAAAAAGTGCCGGATGTGCCAGGACGTCGACAAACCGCTCGCTCTCGCACACCAGCCCCCGCGCCAGCAGCAAAGGCCCCACCTCGCGCATCATGAAGTTGAACAGCCTGACGGTGATAAAACCACGCTGCTTGTCACCGATTACGGCTTCACCATTGTGCGAGATGGAGTCGCGCAGGGCAGCCCAGGCGCCGTCCCGGCGCAGACATGCCCCGACCAGGCCGGGCAGGGCGGCGGAAAGGGCGAGAATGCCGCCCTCGCTGATATGGCAGCCGCTCAGATCATCCACCGGTTTTCCCTGCCAGAAAATGGTCTGAATTTTGGCGATACCATCCTCACTGAGGCAGAATTCGCCGCGCAGGAGGCTGAGCACATCGACACCAAGCTCCACCTCAACGAGCACCCCCCGCTGAAACAGGTTCAGCAGGGGGGGCGGCAGCGGCGGGGTTATCTGTATGTCAATGGCCGGAAAGGATGTCACTTCATATGCATGTTGAGTTCATCACCATTGAAATACCTGATCAAGCTCCTGATCCGGCACATCGAACACCACGTTATGGGGCGGCAACTGCTCCCGCCTGAAGTAGCGCGGCAGCCGATCATCGGCGGCGGTAAAACCGGCCCGGGCGTTAAAGTCACGCTCTTTTTCAAGCACCGACTTGCCCAGCGCCACCACGTCGTCGGCGGTGAGGCTCAGTCCGTAACAGCCGTTGATGATGTCGATCAGGGCCTGGAAGGTCTCCGGCTGATCGAGTACCGCAAAGGCGATAAACAGACACATACCGGTGGAATCGACGGCAGCGGTGGCAATCTGCAGGTTCTGTGAGAGTGCCGCTTGGCCCTCTGAGCTGAGCGGATCAACATCGCCGCCGACTTTGAGGATATTGGTGGCCACCGCGTATCCGGCGGTATGGTCGGCGCCCATGGGGCTGGTGGCATAGGTGACGCCGATTCCCTTGACGGCGCGCGGGTCGTAGGCGGGCATGCCCTGGCCCTTGACCACCGGTGCCTTTTCAATACCATAGGCACGCGCCGCGGTGGCGGCGCCGCTGCCTAAGATTCGGCCCAGCGGGGTGCCGGCGCCCACTTCCTTCACCAGCTTGATGGCGCCGTCGGCATCACCGAACTTGAGCAGACCGGCCTCCATGGCCACGCCGATGGTCACTCCCATTTCGATGGTGTCCAGGCCGAAATCATCATCGAGATAGTCCAGGGTGGCGATGGCATCCAGATCGCAGATGCCGCAGTTGCCGCCGTGGGCCCAAACGGTCTCATATTCCGGCTGCTTGGTGACGTAATTACCATCCTTGTCAAGAAAGGTGCCGGAGCACTGGATGGAACAGCCGCGATGGCAGCCGTGGGTAGATACCCCGCCACGGGATATTTCGAGTTCCGCCTGGGTCTCGCCGCTGATCTTGTCGGCATCGGGGAAATTGCCCTGTTTGAAGTTGTAGGTGGGGTAGCCACCCGCCTCGTTGAGAACGTTGGTGAGAACGTTGGTGCCGTAGGTGGGCAGTCCCTGGCCGGTGACCGCATGCTTTTTCAATCCCTCGTTGAACCGTTTATTGGCGTCGCTGAAGGCCTCCTTGTCCACCGGTTGACGCATGCTGGTGCCGGCGCCGTCCAGCAGAATCACCTTGACGCCTTTGGAACCCATCACCGCGCCAACGCCGCCGCGACCGGCGTGACGGGTGGGGCGACCCTCCTTATCGGTAACCGCAACGGTGGAGTTGGACAGCCGCATTTCACCGGCGGTGCCGATGGAGAGCATCGCGCCACTAGAACCGTAGGTTTCCTGAAATTTCTCCATAAGCTGATAGTTGGTCTTCATCTTCAGCTCGTTGGCGGTTTCGATGGTGGCGCCGTCCTTGGTGATGGTGACCTTGTAGAGGTCTTCACCGTTCCATTCACCTTCCAGAACAATGGCCGCATAGCCCAGGCGGGCCAGTACCTGGGCGCCCTGACCACCTGAGTTGGCCTCTTTGATACCGCCGGTAAGCGGGCTTTTGCAGCCCACCGACAGCCTTCCGGAGGTAACCGCGGCGGTGCCGCTGAGCAGGCCGGGAGCGATAACCAGTTTGTTCTCCGGGC
This sequence comes from Desulfofustis sp. PB-SRB1, assembly GCA_016722945.1. GTDB lineage: Bacteria > Desulfobacterota > Desulfobulbia > Desulfobulbales > Desulfocapsaceae > PB-SRB1. Next base: position 730,391 of record JAEQMT010000010.1, read on the forward strand.
CAAGTGGATGGCAGTCAGCCGGAACTTCCTTGCAGACGATGGTTGAGGTAAGGGCGCGGCCGCCAATCCCGGCATAGTCACCGACCGGCTCTTCACGCAGGGCTGGGCCGCCGTCGGCGCCCACATCGATTCGTAAGATTTTGTCCATGATTTCTCCTCCCGGTTTGCATAAGTATGAACATAACCCCCCGCTGATGGAGAGGCGCTGAAAATGCAACAGGACAAATGTAGCACGGAAAAGGGCAACAGACAAGGTGATAATGGCGGGAAGCATGATATCTGAGCAAGGGTGCCCCTATTGTTCGTTGACTCGTGCCGTTACTCATGATTAGATGCATTGCGAGGGTGTGACGGGGCGCCGCGATAAGCTGGGAGCGTGGTGCCGCCTGAGAAAGCGCCGTCGGTGCAGCCCCCAGAACCTGAATAAAGGATAAGAGTATCATGGTAATGAATCTGGCAGGCAAAGGGGTGGAGAGATTTTTTGCGGCCCTGGCCCGCTTCATTATCACCCACCGCATTGTCGTTCTGATAATCGTCTTTGGCGTCGTGGGCGCTCTCGGCGTTCAGATCAGGCATCTTCGCTTCGATACCTCAAATGAGGGGTTTCTTCGCGAAAACGACCCGATTTTATCGGTGTACAACGACTTCAGAGACCAGTTCGGGCGCGACGACATGTTGGTGCTGGCCATCGAGAGCGACCATATCTTTACCGCCGATTTTCTCGACACCCTGGCACAACTTCATGACGATCTGGCCGAACAGGTGCCCTACGTCAACGATATCACCTCGCTGATCAACGTGCGCAATACCAGGGGTGAGGGCGACATACTGCTGGTTGACGACCTGCTCGCCGAGCTGCCCGAAAACGAGGCGGGCTTTACCGCCCTTGCCGAACAGGTGTTGGCAAATCCTTTGTATCTCAACCAACTTGTCTCCGAGGATGGCCGCTTTACCACCCTGCTTATTGAAAGCGATGTGTATGCAGGCGACGCCGGGGTGAGCGATACCGCCGATCTGCTGGCCGGTTTCGATGAGATCGCTGCGTCCGCACCCGCCGAGCAGACCTATCTGAGCGACATCCAGAACGATGCATTCGTGGAGGCGGTGCATGCGGTAACGGCGCGTTATCAGAATGATGATTTCATCATCCATACGGCCGGGCCGCCGGTGAACCTGCATGCCATCAAATTTTACATGCAGCAGGATGCCAAACGGTTCATGAAGCTCGCCCTTCTCATCATCGGTGTCTGCCTCTACATCATGTTTCGCCGGTTCAGCGGGGTGGCCCTGCCTCTGCTGGTGGTCGGCCTGGCATTGATCGCCACGGTGGGGCTGATGGCCGGCCTCGGGTTTGCCTTCAAACTGCCCACCACAATATTGCCCTCCTTTTTGCTGGCGGTTGGGGTTGGGGGTTCCGTGCATGTGCTCAGCCTCACCTTTCAGTATATGCGCAGGGGTGAGCCGAAGAATCAGGCGGTGATTGCCGCGTTTGGCCATTCCGGGCTTGCCATCGTCATGACCTCACTCACCACCGCCACCGGGCTCGCCTCCTTTGCCTTTGCCAAGGTGGCGCCGATTGCCGATCTTGGTATGTTTTCCGCCATCGGCGTGGTCATCTCCCTGATTCTCACCCTCACCATTCTGCCCTGTCTGCTCAGCCTGCTGCCCATTGACAAAGGATCTCAGCAGGCGGGAGCGACCCATGGCGCCATCGATCGGCTGCTTGAGTCCATTGCCGATTTCTCCGTGCGTAGGTATCGCATGGTGCTGGTGGTGGCTGCTTTAATTGCCGTTGTGGGCGCGGCGGGCATTGTCCGGGTGAAGTTTTCCCACGATGGCCTTGTCTGGCTGCCCAAAGATCTGGGCATCCGCCAGGCCACCGAGGTGATCGACCGTGAACTCAAGGGCAGCGTCGTGCTGGAGGTGCTGGTGGATACCGGTATCGAAAACGGGCTCTACAATCCCGAGATTCTACAAGCCATCGATACAATCAGCAAAGAGCTCGAGGCGGACTACCGGGGCGGCACCGTCTTTATCGGCAAGACCATGTCGCTGACCACCATCGTCAAGGAGATCCACCAGGCCCTGCATGGCAACGATCCCGCCTTTTACACGATTGCCGACAATGAGCGCCTCATTGCCCAGGAGTTGCTGCTGTTCGAAAATTCCGGCTCCGACGACCTCAAGGATGTGGTGGACAGCCGCTTTCGGGTGGCCCGCGTCACCCTCAAGGTGCCCTGGCAGGACGCCCTGCTCTACGTGCCCTTCATCGACGATGTCAATAAACGGTTCACCACCGGATTTGATGGCCGGGTCGAGCCCGGCGGTGAACCGATGACGGTGCGGGTCACCGGTATCATGTCGCTGTTTGGTCGGATCATTCACGCCGCCATGTATTCGGCCGCCCAGAGTTACGGAATTGCCCTGGTGGTTATCACGGTGCTGATGATTGTGCTGATCGGCAACTTCAAGCTCGGTTTCATCAGCATGATTCCCAACCTGATCCCGATTTTCACCTTACTGGGCATGATGGGATGGCTGGGGGTGCGGTTGGACATGTTCACCATGCTGATCGCCTCCATCGCCATCGGCATCGCGGTGGACGACACCATCCATTTCTTTTACAATTTCAGAAAATATTTTGCCCAGAGCGGCGAGGTGCGTTCCGCCGTCCACCGTACCCTGCAGACCGCCGGCCGAGCCATGCTCACCACCTCGGTGGTACTGGCCATCGGCTTTTTCATTTTCATGTTCGCCGACATGAACAACCTCTTTTATTTCGGTCTGCTCACCGGCACCGCCATCATCCTGGCCCTGGCCGCCGATCTGTGTCTGGCGCCGGCGTTGATGGCCCTGGCGGTGGGGGGCAAGCCGCGTCTCAACACCTCTTCATAACAACTGAGGATCCCCATGCGAACATACAAACTGGTAACGAATATGCTGCTGGCCCTGTGCCTGCTCGGCCTGCCCTGTACCGCATCCGGCGCCGATATTGACGGCCGCTGGATTATGGAGCAGGTAGACGGACGCGACGACGGCGACAGTCAGACCTCGGACACCACCATGACCCTGATCGATAGAAACGGTAACGAACGGGTGCGCCGAATCAAGATGTTCAGCAAGGATCAGGGCAAAGATACCCAACGGCTGCAGTTCTTCCTCTCACCCGCCGATGTCAAGGACACCGGATTTCTCACCTACGACTATTACAGCGGCGCCACCGATGACGACCAATGGCTCTACCTGCCCGATCTGCGCCGTACCAAGCGCATCGCAACCTCCGACAAGTCTTCCTCCTTCATGGGCTCTGATTTTTCCTATGCCGATATGACCCGCCGGGTGCTGGACGAGTGGAACTACACCCTGCTCAAAGAAGATATGGTGGGCGAGCACAAGGTGTGGCTGGTGGAGGCGTTGCCGGTTTCAGAAGAGGTGGAAGAGCGCTACGGCTACACCAAATCCATTGTCTTTGTGCGGCAGGATAATTTCATGGTGATCCGCGCTATCCACGTGCTCAGCGAGGGTGGCCGGGTGAAGTATATGGAGGTCAACGAACTGCAGGAAATAGACGATATCTGGGTGGCCACCGAGATCTCAATGAAGACCACGAAAAACAAGCGGGTTTTGCATTCCACCCTGCTGCAGCTTGAGAACATCACCTTCAACCAGGAGATCGATGACGACCTCTTCACCGTCCGCCGTCTTGAAAAAGGATTGTAGACAGATGGGAACCTTGAAAAATGAGGATTTTCGTTCAAGATCAAGGCGCGAGGAAAATGTTACCGCAGGCATATAATTGATATTGCCAGGATAAAATTTTTAGAGCAACGATGAGATTGGGCGAAAAGGCCATTTTGCAAGGTTCCCAGGTCTTTTCCAACGGTTTTGGCCTGATCTGCGGGGCCGTTATTCTGCTTACCCTCTGCGCCGCTGATTCTGGAATTACCGCGGAGCTGGACGAGCTGCTGGAGGGTTTTGAAGAGACAAACCGCACCGATCCACCCCTGGATGAATTGCTCGATGGCTTTAGTGATCAGACGCTGACGGCAGATGATCCGCGGCCGCCCGCCCCCCCGATCCTGCCATCCTGGCTGGAGCTGCAAGGCGGGGTAAGCCTCTGGGCAATCGCCAATATCGCCCAGCAACCACCGGCGCCGGGTGAGCCTGATTATCGCGGCCTCTCCATGCTGCGCACCACCGGCGAGCTGATTGCCGATACCCAGTATCGGGGCTGGCGGGGAAGGGTGGGGGTCACCGCGTTTTATGACGCGGCCTACAGCCTTAACGGCCAGCGCAGCCGCTACACCGACGCATTTTTGGACGAGTACGAGACCGAACTGGAACTCCAGGAGGCCTACCTGCAGGGCACTCTTTTTCCGTCCCTGGATATCAAGTGTGGTCGCCAGATCGTGGTCTGGGGGAGTTCCGACACCATCCGCGTCACCGACATCATCAATCCCCTTGATCAGCGGGTGCCGGGAATGGTTGATGTACGGTTTCTGCGATTGCCGGTAACCATAACCAGGCTGGACTATTACAAAGATGGTTGGAACGTGACCGGGTTGCTCATCCATGAGCCGCGTTTTACCAAGCTGCCGGTCTATAACGGCGAATTCTTTCCCTTTAACCGCGCCATCTCTGAGAGCGACGATCCTGACTGGTCCCTTGAAGATCAGCAATTCGGCCTGGCCGTGAACGGGATCTTCAGCGGCTGGGATATGTCGCTCTATGCCGCTTCGGTGTTTGACCCGGTGGGCTACGTCGGCATCAGCGGGTCGGGCGGGTTGCTCAGATACCACGATCGTGCCGCCATGTTCGGCGGGGCGTTTACCGTCGCCGCCGGCAACTGGCTGGTCAAAGGTGAAACCGCCTACTGGTCGGGACTGCGCTACGCCACCACCGAGGATGACAAGGACCGCTTTGATATTCTGGCCGGGCTGGAATACAGTGGGTTTGATGAAACGATGATCTCCGCGGAATGTGCCAATCGTCACATTCTCGACTTCGAGCAGCAAATGGCGCAACCGCCCGACGGCCAGCAGCAGGACTGGACCCAGTATTCCCTGCGGATGACCCGCGATTTTTATAACGACCGGCTGCAGCTCACCATCCTGCTCTCATCATTTGGCCTGCTGCTCACCGACGGCGGTTTCGCCCGCGCCCAGCTGGAATATGAACTAAACGAACACGCCGCCATCACTGGCGGCACGGTCTTCTATCGAAGCGGCGATTTTCCCGGTTTCAACGACATCGGCAACAACGACCGAATCTTCACCAAACTGGAGTATCGGTTCTAACTCCGCCGGTCGAGAAAGTATGATGAACCACTAAAAACCCCGGTAAAACGACCGTTAAAAATGATGAAATCGTAAAAACCTTGAATTTGCTTGGTAACGTCATTCCCGCGAAAGCGGGAATCCAGTAATTTCAAATAATTATGGATTTCGATTCGACTCCGTAATGACCGTAATTGGAGTTTTTACGAAGCCATCAAAAATAGTTGGAACAATTAAAGCAAATAACGCCGAAGAAAAAGAATACTGGAATAAAGGAAATGAGAGATAATTACGACTTTTCAAAAATAAAAGGACGAAAAAATCCATACATTAAATATTTAAAACAACCCGTTACAATTCGCCTTGATCGAGATTCCGTGGAATATTTCAAAAGTCTAACGGAAGAAACAGGCATCCCTTATCAGACCTTAATTAACCTCTATTTACGTGATTGCGCCGTCAACAAACGTAAGCTCAACATGCAATGGGCTGCAAATTAATGGGTGCCTTGAAAAATGAGAATTTTTGTTCAAGATCAAGGCGCGAGGATAATTTTACCACAGGCATATGATTGATATTCCGAGGATAAACTTTCTGAGCAACACGGAAATTGAGCGAAAAAACCATTTTTAAAGGTTCCCTACTCGCCCAGTTAAGAGTTCCATCTGACTTGTGCCGTTTCGCAGCTCAGGGTTGGTTAACTCATCGCTATTTGGTTTGATCAATGCTTAACATTGAAGTAATCGAACGTCGGGTTATGGAAATGCTGCTTGCGGGTGAGCACCCGACTCTGGAAACGCTGCGGCGACAATTCCATCGCAGCTACGTTTCAGGTCGCGACTATACTGGGGTCGGTTTTTTCACTTCATTCAAGGTTCGAGATTGCCTGCCACGGGTTGAACCGCCGATGCGAATCGTCATCGACGATGTTTGTGCTGATGTAGACGGTCTCGAATATGGATGCGGGTTTATTCTGTTCGTGGACGATGGCCTGCTGGGGACTCTGGAGTGCCATCTTTGGGGCGATGATGCATTTCCGGAAAACCCTCGGTATACTCGCTTGTATTACATTCATCAGCCTAATCCCTCCATCGTCGCGGAGACGAAAGAGCGCGACATGGAAGCCCTAATCAAAGAGCTGGTCAAATAAGTATACATGCGCCCGAGCGGCGAAGTCGGGCTTGTTTTGAATGGACACTCTCTCGTCGCCGCCGGGTGAATGTTGACGTTCCGCATAGAGAAGATGAAACAACCCGACTCAGCCACATTCGTTGTGGAAGTAGAGCAGGCCTTCGGGTTTTTGCGCGACAACGGTTTTACGAGTAGCGTAGCCGATCGCACGGACACGGCGCCCACAGCCGGCCTGCTCTTTCGTGGAACCAACCTTGCTACGGCAATTGAAGAAGGAGAACCACTAATATGCCCAGCGCCGAACAACTTCGCAGTCGCCTGTTGAAGAAGCTTTCCGAGCTGTTCCAGCTCGACCAGCCGGATCTTGATTTCGGCTTTTACCGCATCATGCACGCAAAGAGTGCCGAAGTGCACGACTTCATCACCACCGACCTGCTGAAAATCGTGGCGGATGCCTTCGCTGATATGGACGAGGTCCGCAAGGCTGAATTGCAAGCCGCTTACGACAACACGCTCAGAGAGGCGAAGGAAGAATACGGAATAACCGAACCGGAGAAAACGCCCAAAGTACAGAAAGCCAAGGCCGCGCTGGATGCGGCCAAGGATACCGCCGGCGCCGAGGCTGAGGTGTATGACCACCTCTATCGCTTCTTTGAACGCTATTACGACGATGGCGACTTCATCTCCCGCCGCTATTACACCCGGGAAACCTCCGGCAAGGCGGCGCCTTTTGCCGTGCCCTACAACGGCGAGGAGGTGAAGCTGCACTGGGCCAACGCCGACCAGTATTACATCAAGAGCGCCGAGTACTTTTCCAACTTCACCTTTGACTTGGGGCAGGCGAAGGAAGTCAGAGCAGCCCAGGGAAGTCTGCCGATGGGAGGCATTGAAGCACCCCGGATGGTTCATTTTCGCGTCGTCGAGGCCACCGAGGGCGAGCACGGCAACGTCAAGGCCTCCGAGGCCAACAAGCGATTCTTCATCCTGCATGCCGAAGACCCCGTCGCCCTGAGCGAAACCGGCGAGCTGGTCGTCAATTTTGAATACCGGCCTGATCCCGAAAAAACCGGCCAGGAAAACACCTGGCGGGACAAGCGCAACGCCGAGGCGGTGGCGACCATCCTGGAGCACCTTGAAAATATGGCTGCAACCGGTGGCGAACACGAAAAACAGATCGAACAATATCTGCGCCTCTTCAAGATTCCCGCACCAACCGAGAAAGACAAGAAGCGCCCCGTGCTCGCCAAGTATGTGAACCAGTACACCGCCCGCAACACCATGGACTATTTTATCCATAAGGATCTGGGCGGCTTTTTGCGCCGGGAGCTGGACTTCTACATCAAGAACGAGGTCATGCGCCTTGATGACATCGAAAATGCCGACGCCCCGGCGGTGGAAAGCTATCTGGCGACAATCAAGGTGCTACGCAAAATCGCCGGCAAGCTGATCGACTTTCTCGCCCAGCTTGAGGATTTTCAGAAAAAGCTCTGGCTCAAGAAGAAATTCATTGTCGAAACCAACTACTGTATTACCCTCGACCGGGTTCCCGAGGAACTCTACGCGGAGGTGGCCGCCTGTGATGGGCAGTGTGACGAGTGGATCAAACTGTTTGCCATCGACGAGATTCAGGCCGATCTGCACAGTCCCGGTTTCTCTCGGCCTCTGACGGTCGAGTTCCTCAAGGCCAATAACAAGCTGGTGCTGGATACCCGCTTCTTCGATAACAGCTTCAAGGCCCGGCTGGTGGCATCGATTGAGAATTTCGATGAGCAGTGTGATGGTCTGCTGATTCACTCGGAGAATTTTCAGGCGTTGAACCTGTTGCAGGAGCGGTATCGCGAGCAGGTGAAGTGCGTGTATATTGACCCGCCGTATAACACCGGTTCGGATCCTGATTTTTACTACAAAGACGCCTACAAATATTCATCATGGATTACTATGATCAGTGATCGAGTATCATCTTCAAAATCAATGCTTCAACATAAAGGGAGCTTATTTGCACAAATTGATGATTACGAAGAACATCATTTAAGAATGATCTTGGATTCAATTTTCACAGAAGCTTTACGTATTAATCGAATCGCCTGGGTAAGAACATTCAATTCTGGCTCATCAAAGGGGCTGTCTCGCAAACTCCCTTCAAACTTGGACACCCTATATTGGTATGCAAAATCAAATGATTTTGAACATAAGAAAGAACTACGACCGTATTCTGATGGAGCAATGAAAAGATATGACAAGGAGGATGAAAAGGGACGGTTCAAATGGAATCCTATGAAAACATATTCTCGGGAAAAGTTGGATCGCTTAATTGCTAGCGGAGATGCAATATGGACTGAGAATTCAAAATACCCAGTATATAAAAAATACCTTGATGAAAATTCAGGAGCTCCACTGGACAACAATTGGAGCGATATCGCAGGTATAGGAACTTTTGCATCGGAACGCACAGGATTTGTAACACAAAAACCGGCAAAGCTGATTGAGAGATGTCTAAAGTTAACTAATGTTGATTTGGCCCTCGACTACTTCGCTGGCTCAGGCACGACCGGCCATGCTGTCATCAACATCAACCGTGAAGATAGCGGAAACCGCAAATTCATCCTCGTCGAAATGGGCGACTATTTCGATACCGTCCTGAAGCCCCGCATTGCCAAAGTGGTTTATTCCGAAAGCTGGAAAGACGGCAAACCCAAAGCGCGCCATACCGGCATATCCCACTGCTGCAAATACCTCCGTTTGGAATCTTACGAGGATACGCTCAACAACCTGCGCTTCGATGACGGGCCGAGCAATAGTGCGCTATTAAAAAACCCTTCCCTCAAAGAAGACTACATGCTCCGCTACCTGCTGGATGTGGAGACCCGGGGCAGTCAATCACTTCTCAATATCGACGCCTTTGTCGATCCGACCAGCTACACCCTGGAGGTCAAAAAGCCGGGGACGGACGAATACGTCACCCGTGCGGTGGATCTGATCGAGACCTTCAATTATCTGATCGGCCTGCGGGTGGTGCATTACGCCGCACCGCGGGAGTGCACCGCCACGTTTATGCGCGTCGAAGACCCCGCGGTGCCACAGGGCCGACAAACCAAACTCGTCCTTGATGGGACATTACAGCCAATCGAAAATCCGCAATCTGCAATCAGCAATCCTGTTTGGTGGTTCCGCACGGTCGAGGGCTGGACGCCCGCCGACCCGGCCAATCCCAACAATGGCCGGCGGGAGAAGGTCCTGATCGTCTGGCGCACACTCACCGGCGACATCGAGCAGGACAACCTGATGCTGGATGAATGGTTCCAGAAGAACCGCATCAGCACCCGCGATTTCGAGTTCGACACCATCTACGTCAACGGCACCAACAATCTGCCCAATCTGAAGCTTGATGACGAGAACTGGAAGGTTCGCCTCATCGAAGAAGAGTTCATGAAGCGCATGTGGAATATGGAGGTCATATAAATGGGAAACTCGCTCGACAAGCTGACCATTCGCGGCTTCAAGTCCATTCGAGAGCTTGAGAATTTCGAACTGAAAAACCTAAATGTTTTTGTCGGAGCCAACGGAGCGGGGAAAAGCAACCTGATTTCCTTTTTCCGCATGCTTCAGGCATTGATTGAAGGGAGTCTTGCTGACTACGTCCGTGATAGCGGCGGTATTGGCGACCTACTTTACAATGGGCGAAAAGCAACTCAGGAAATGAAGTTCGAAACCCGTTTTGGAGTGCGCGGTTTTCGTTTTACCATCAAGCCTGGACCTGGAGAAGGTTTTGCCCTAACGGATGAAGCGCGCTTCTACTCCCCTGGCCGCACGGGTTGGTGGGAGCTTGGAAGCAGCAATAACAGCTCCTCTCTCCTGGTCAAAGAAGCGAAAGGAACTTCTTCTGATAGCCAATACAGCAGACCTGTTTACGATGCTATTAATTCTTGGAAAATTTACCACTTCCACGACACCAGCTCGACAGCAGCCATGCGGCATGCTGAAATTGTTGAGGACAATAAAGCGTTACGATTCGACGCATCCAACATCGGTCCGTTTTTGCTACGTCTCCGAAATGAAAAGAAGGCCTATTATGACGAAATACTGAATGCATGCCGGCTGGTTGCTCCTTTTTTTGACGATTTTCTACTCGACCCTCAACAGTTGGGGCCAAAGACTAAGGTTTCCCTAACATGGGAAACCAAGGGCTCCGATTATCCCATGCAGCCTTATCACCTCTCAGACGGCAGCATTCGCTTTATCTGCCTCGCCACGGCACTTCTACAACCGAATCAGCCATCCACCATCATCATTGATGAACCTGAGTTAGGCTTGCATCCAGAAGCGATACGAATCCTTGGTGAGCTCATTGAAGACGCAGCTAAACGAACACAGATCATTGTCGCAACGCAATCCCCTCTCTTGCTCGATCAGTTTTCCATCGAGGATATCGTCGTGGTGAACCGCAAAGAGGGACAATCGTCTTTTGAACGGCTGAAACACTCGGATTTCAATGAATGGCTGGAGGTCTATTCAGTCGGCGAACTCTGGACAAAAAATGTGATCCAGGGAGGCACAACCAATGAGTAGTTATGCGGAAGTGGTTGTGCTTGTGGAGGGGCCAACGGAACAGCGATTCGTCAAACATTTGCTTGCACCGTATTTGGCAGACCGTAGTGTGTATCTGACTCCAATCATTCTGGATAAGCCCGGTGAAAGAGGTGGTGATGTAAAGTTTGCACGAGCCAAGAATGACATCGGAAGGCATCTCAAGCAAAGAAGGGATACCTGGATTACGCTTCTTGTCGATTACTACGGCATCCGCGGTGATTGGCCGGGGTATGCTGAATCGAAACGGCAAATCGATCACACCCAAAAAGCTGCCATTATGAATCAGGCCACGGCTGAACAAGTTCAACAGCTTTTCCCGAAGCAAAATCAGTCAAGTCGGTTCATACCCTATGTGTCTATGTATGAGATTGAAGCATTATATTTCAGCGATCCCGCATGCATCGCCAAAAAGTTAGGGGTCGCTCGACGGCAAGTTGACGCGATCCTTGAGGAGTGTAAGGAACCGGAACAGATTAACGACCATAGCACTAAAGCACCCTCAAAAAGACTGGATGGGCTGTCTGATCGTTTCAAGAAAACTTCTACCGGCATTGCTATAGCTGAAGAAATCGGAATTTGCAAAATGCGGGAAGCGTGCCCGCTTTTTGACGCCTGGCTTACGAAACTGGAATCACTGGTGGAGAGCAAAGATGGCGAAGCGTAAAGCCAGAGGGCCGAGGCCACATTCATTCAGAAACAAGCTACTGCTCAACCAGTGGCTTGTCAGTCTGTTCGGAATCGATCCGTTGGTGGAGCATAAGGTTAATGGAAAAGTAGTCCGTCCTTTCCATAGGTTGGCAGCTCCGATCCGAGATTCGAGGATGGAAGGGTTGGATGCGGATAATATCCATAAATTTTATCACAACTTGGTGAACAGTGAGCTGTTCTGGAATGAACGGTGCGCTCTCAGCAAGGAACAGATTCTTTTTTATGAGCAGAACATCGTCCGTCATACCCAGGCGATCAATGAAAAGCGTCACCGCCCCATTGGGTGGAAATATTACCAATGGCTGACCCTGATCTTTGTTGAAATCTACCTGGATCGCTTTTTTGGCAATCGTGAAGGGATGCTCGCCGATCTCAATGCGTTCGCCCGGCGTTTCAACCGCCACTGGGACGATTACGCCGATGTGCCGCCTTACAATGAGGATGACCTGAACAAGCTCTGTATGCAGAACGCCACCGGCAGCGGCAAGACGCTGCTGATGCACGTCAACCTGCTGCAATACCGGCACTACTGCGCAAGGCATGGAAAGGATAAGGAACTCTCCCGCGTTATCCTGCTGACGCCCAACGAACGCCTTTCGGAGCAACATATCACCGAATTGCGGGAGAGCGATATCTCGGCAGGCAGCTACCTGCAATCCCGAGGTGGCCTCTTCGGCCTGGCCCAGGGCCTTGCGCGGGTGGATGTGCTGGAGATTACCAAGCTGGCTGATCAGGAGGGACCGAACACCATCGCCACGCGAAGCCTGGGAGATCAGAATCTGCTTCTGGTGGACGAGGGGCATCGTGGCATGAGCGGCAAAGAGGAAGGCGTCTGGTTCACCCGGCGCTCCGATCTCTGCGCCAAGGGGTTCACCTTCGAGTATTCGGCCACCTTCGAGCAGGCCGTTCAGGCATCCGGCAATGCCGATTTTGAGAATAGCTACGCCAAGACGGTTCTGTTTGATTACTCCTACCGGTGGTTCTATGAGGACGGTTTCGGCAAGGATTATCAGATCCTGAACTTGCCGGAATCTTTCGAGCAGACCCAGTCCCTCTACATGACCGCCTGCCTGCTGAAATTCTATCAGCAACTCCGGATCTACGAGGAAAAGGCCAAAGATTTCGAGCCGTTCAATCTGGAAAAGCCGCTGTGGGTCTTTGTCGGCAGCACGGTTTCCTCGGGTAAGATGAGCAAGGATGAACAGATCGTGGCAACCGACGTGGCGCTCATCATCCAGTTTATCGCCGACTTTCTCGACAACCAGCAGGTGGCATTGCAACGCATGCACCAGATCATCACCGGCAAAGGCCAGGATACCGGCCTGCTGGACAAGGATGGGAACGACATCTTTGCCGGGGCCTTCACCTATCTGGCCCGGGCAATGAATGGCGGCGAAACCGCCCACACCCTCTACCGGGATATTCTCGCCAGGCTATTCAACCATGCCGCGGGCGGGCATTTGTCACTTACTCGCATCAAAGGGGAATCCGGCGAAGTGGCCCTGCAGGTGGGCACAAGCGAGACGCCGTTTGGTCTGATCAACGTTGGTGATGCCAAGAGGTTGTGCGACCACGTGGCCGAAGTGGCGGCGATAAACGGCACACGACTGAGCGTGGAAGACAGTGACTTTACCGAGGCGATGTTTGGCTCCGTGAAGGATTCCACCTCACCGGTCAACCTGCTTATCGGCTCGAAAAAATTTGTCGAAGGCTGGGATTGCTGGCGCGTCAGCACCATGGGCCTGATGCATGTTGGCCGCTCGGAGGGCTCACAGATCATTCAGCTCTTTGGGCGTGGTGTCCGCTTGAAGGGGTATGAGTGGAGCCTCAAACGCAGCGGCCATTCCCATGCGCCGCTTCGGCCGACCTTCATCGAGGAATTGGAGACCTTGGGCGTGTTCGGTATCGAGGCCGACTTCATGGAGAAGTTCCGCGACTTCCTCAAAGAGGAAGGCTTACCCGGCAACGAGCGCCGCAAGATCATCACCATCCCGCTCAATGTCACCTATGACTTCGGTAAGAAGTTGAAAATCCTCCGTCCCAAGCGGAAGTCTTCGGACGGCAAGGAATACGATTTCAAGAAAGATGCGGCGGTACCCACTGTCGGGGATATCCCCGACCACATGACGCTACGCCCGGTGGTCGCCGACTGGTACCCGCGCATTCAGGCCATGCAGTCACGAGGTTCATCCCTGGCGACCCAGAAGGACAAGGTCTCCTTGGGTGAACAGCATGTGGCTCTGCTGGACTATGACACGCTCTTTTTCGAGCTGGAGCGATTCAAGCGCGAACGGGGCTGGTACAACCTCAATATCACCAAGGCTGGCATCAAACGCCTGCTTGGGGACCCGAGTTGGTACACCCTTTACCTGCCCGCAACCCATCTGAACCCGGCAACCTTTGATGGCGTGCTCTTGCTGCAGCAGGTGGCGACCGAGCTTCTGAAGCGATATTGCGATCACTACTACAACTATCGTAAACGGGAATACATCGAACCGCGTCTGGGGCTACGTGACTTGACGCCGGATGATGACAACATCCCGCGGGAGGAATTCTACCAGCTCATCGTTGATGGCGATGAGGAACAGGTCATCCAGGGAATCCAGCAGATCAAGAAGGATCTGGAGCAGAAGAAGGATGATCTGCTGAAGGTTGGCGATCTGCACGGTTGTAATTTCGGCACGCACCTCTTCCAGCCGCTCTTTCACGTCCGGCGCGGAGGGAAAATCACCATCCTGCCCGTCGCCTTGGGCGAGAGCGAATATCAGTTTGTCGAAGACTTGAAGAAATATGTGGATGAAAACATCAAAAATCCAAAATCAAAAATCGCCAATTGCGAACTATTCCTGCTCAGGAACCTGAGCCGGGGCAAGGGCGTGGGATTCTTCGAGGCGGGCAACTTTCATCCGGATTTCATTTTGTGGATGCTGATGGGCGGCAAACAGTATGTCACCTTCATAGAGCCACACGGTCTATTGCACGAAGGCCCCGCCAGCGAGAAGGTTCTGTTTCACAAACGGATCAAGGATGTCGAAGGGCGGCTGGAAGACCCCACCGTGGTCCTCAACAGTTTCATCCTTTCCTGGACGCGATACCCGCAACTGAAGTGGGACAACACACAGGACGAACTCGAGGATATGCACGTGCTCTTTATGACCAATGATCGGGACAACTATATCGACAAGCTGTTTGCCCGGCTGAGGGGGATGTGCTCCGAAAGGTCAGCTTATCATTACGCATAAAAAGGAAACGACATGGAATGGTTGATAGTGCCCGCTTTTTTTGCACTGGTAGTACTACTAATACTCGCAATACTTACTAAAAAAAGGGGCGGCACAGATGAGTTTGCTTACGAAAAGAATGAGCCGTAGCATGCAAATTCGTTACAAAGAAATTTTGTTCACTTCCAGGCAGGTCGTTTTTTCCCATGCGCTTTAGTAACTCGGACCGATCTTTCGGAATCACCTTTTTCTGCTTTTCTTTTGTTGATGACTGCTACTGCTACGGTTGAGGTCGCCATCGTCGGCGCCGGTATGGCTGGACTGGCGGCTGCACAGGATCTGCTTCGTGCCGGAGTGCGGACGATAGTGGTGGAAAAAAGTCGTGGCCTCGGCGGGCGGGTGGCAAGCCGGCGGTTCGGTGAGGCGCTCATCGATCATGGGGCCCAATTCAGCACCGCCCGCACCCAACGCTACCGCATCCTGCTCAGCCAGTGGCAGGAACAGGGGAGGGCGGCTGTCTGGTTCACCGGAAAGCACCACGGTCATCGTCGCTGGCGGGGGGTACCGGCGATGAACACCTTGGCGAAAATGCTCGGCAAAACCGTGCCGGTCGAGTTGAATACCATGGTCGTCACCATAGATCAGGATCACCATGGGTGGCGAATTATAACGGCCGGCGGCAGCGAGATAACCGCAGCAGCACTGATCCTGACCCCGCCGGTTCCGCAAATCATCGCGCTGCTGCAGGCAAGCGAGCTGAGCCTGCCGGTATCGCTTCTCAAACAACTTGAAATGCTCACCTATGAGTCGTGTTTTGCGGTGCTGGCCTGCTGTGACGCTCCGACTGCCCTGCCACCGCCGGGTTATGCGGCTTCTCTAAAAGAACCGTTGGCATGGATCGCCGATAATCAGCAGAAAGGTACGTCGCCAATCCCGGGGCTTACCATTCACGCCACCGCTGAATTCAGTAGCGCGCGGTGGGAGCATGAACGGCGGGCCGTCGGCAAAACCTTGCTCGAAGCCGCTCGTCCCTACATTGGCAAGGTTACCATTATCGACTACCAGGTGCATGGCTGGCGATACAGCAAACCACGGCAGGTGTATCCCGAACCCTGTCTTATGGTATGTGAAAAACCGCCGCTGATCCTCGCCGGTGATGCTTTTGCCGGTCCCCGAGTCGAAGGAGCGGTCTGTTCCGGCTGGGCGGCAGCGGCACTGGCAAAGGAATTACTTACCCCACATTGACGAAATACCATGACAAACTCATCCGAGCCCGCGGATTGGCAGGTTGATGAACCACGCCAATTGCTGGAAACTCCCATTGGTACGATTACCGCCGGTCGTCTTTTTCATCGCATACGACAAAAAGAAAGAACCTTCTATCGTCTTGAAGCACCGGACTGGGTCAATATCATCGCCCGCACCCCATCTGCTGAGATCGTTCTGATTCGCCAATTTCGCTACGGCAGCCGCCAGGTGGAGGTGGAAATTCCCGGCGGCGCCGTCGATCCCGGTGAAACCCCCGAGGCTGCCGGGACCAGGGAGTTACTTGAAGAAACCGGCTTTGCCGGTGATCCGCCGCTGATGCTGGGATGGGTCAAGCCAAATCCGGCATTGCAGAACAACCGCTGTTATACCGTCTTGATCGATCAGGCGCGGCAGGTTACACCGCCCGCCTTTGATGAGATGGAAGATATCAGCTCATTTCTGATCCACGAAGCCGAGATTTTCAAGGCCGTTGCAACCCAGCCGATTACCCATGGATTAGTGCTCAATGCCCTGCACTGGTTCCGGCTGTGGCGTGAGGAAAACAGCAGCCGATCTTGAGCGAAGCAACCTTTGCCGGGGTCGTGTCGTTATTGGTTGACACGTCAAACGGTAAGGGGAGGATCGAAGCAGCAGTCTGTTTGCGCCGTTCGTTTTCTGCCATCTGTTCATGATCATCCAAGCTGTACCAATACTCAAGGCTTCTTGCTAAGCTATTCGCGTTGTTTAGAGGCGCGGCTAACCAGAAAAGAGAAGAATTTCTTGCAGGCTGTGGTACAATAGTTGGATGCTCTGAAACCACTTGGGAACCATAAGAGAGGGCAGCGGTGTTTTTAGCGGATGCAACGGCGCGGCATCGTTTCCAGCCTGACAGTGTCTCAGGTCACCCCTTGCTTGGTGGCTCAAATACTCACACATGGAGGGTACCATGAACAGAAACACGCTGATTGTTGGAGCTATATTGAGCGCTTTTACGACAGCGGGGATGGTTTCGCTGGCCGGCGCCGATAGCCATGGCGATGCGGAACGATCACCCGTGCGGGCGAAAAGTGAAGACTGGCAGGAGGAATTTCCAGATTTTTACGAGGCCTGGCGACGGACGGGCGAAAGTGATGAGATCATCGATATGCTCAAAAAGAACCCGCAGATGGTCATCCTCTGGGCGGGGTACGGTTTCGCCAAAGATTATAACAAGGCACGCGGACACATGTTTGGCGTGCTGAGCAATGCCAACTCCCTGCGCACCGGCGCCCCCACCGGCCCCACTGACGGCCCCATGCCGACAGCATGCTGGACCTGCAAATCGCCTGATGTACAGCGGGTGATTACCGAGGTGGGGGAGAATGAGTTTTTCACCGGCAAATGGGCCCGGTTGGGAGATCAGGTGGTCAATGCCATCGGCTGTGCGGATTGTCACGACAGTGAGACCTATGAACTGGTGGTAACACGCGATTATTTACAGCGCGCCCTGGATGCAAGTCCAAAAGATTATGGTGACATAGATGATTCGGAAATTCGCACACTGGCGTGTGCGCCGTGTCATGTTGAGTATTATTTCAAGCCCACCGAGTACACCGACAAGGCGGGGGCCGAGCAGAAAGCCCTGGTGGTGACGCTGCCGTGGGATCAGGGATTTCTCGCCGAAGAGGCGGAGGCGTATTACGACGGCATGGACTTTGTCGACTGGACGCACGGGATCAGCAGGGCGCCGATGATCAAGGCCCAGCATCCTGATTACGAACTTTACACCACCGGCCTTCATTACAGCCGCGGGGTCTCTTGTTCTGACTGCCATATGCCCGAAACAGAGGATGGCGTGCCCGATCATGCGGTAAGCAACCCGATCACCCATATCAAACAGAGCTGCCTGGGCTGCCATGATCAGACTGAAGAAGAGCTTAAGCAGACCCTGGCAATCAAGTACGAGCGCAAAGAACAGCTTAATCAAATAGCGATGAATACCCTTGCCACCGCTCATCTGGAAGCAGGCAGGGCGTGGGAAGCAGGCGCCACCGAGGCTGAAATGGCGGAGGTTCTGCAATTGCTGCGTTCCGGCCAGTGGTTCTGGGATTATGCCATTGCCAGCCATGGCGGCTACATCCATGCCCCGGAAGAGACGCTGCGGGTTCTTGGCATTGCCATCGACAAAGGATCACGGGCCCGCATCGAGCTTGCCGGTATCCTCGCCGCGCATGGGGTGATGAATTACGAAGTGCCTGATTTTTCCACAAAAGAAAAGGCGCAACAGCTTGCCGGTGTCGATCTGGAGAAAGAGGTCAAGGCGAAGATCGAGTTTCGCAACACCCTGTTTAAAGAGTGGACCGCTTCGGCAATCGAGAACGGCTATCTCGATCCGCGCCAAAGAGAGGGGTTAAGCGATAACACTTCGTATAAGAAGTGATGGCGTCGTAAAAACTTCGCTCTACGGCTCAAAGGATCATTTTGACTTCTCGGCGTACCACCTGTACGCCTGCGAGGTCAAAATGACCACCACTCCTAGTATAGCTTTGTTTTTACTTAGCCATCCTAGGCGGCTAGGCTGACTTTTTACGATTTCATCAGAAGTGATGGCTCATACCCGATAGCGGAGAAAACTCCCCTGTTACAGTCGTTGTCTGTAGCAGGGGATTTTTTTGCTGGGTTACAACTCTCTCATCGTCAATGTCGTACACCTCTTGTAAAACTGATGCGGTGGTTTATTTTCGTGGGTGCCTCATCAGACCAACTGCTGTGTTGCTTGTCTACGGATAACGAAGGTGCGAGCTGCAGTGGGTTTTACCCGTTATCTCACATTCATTGATGGTTCCTGTGCCGCCCGTATGGTGCGGTGCGTGTTGGTGTTTCATTCATCGTGCGTGTACTGATAATCTCCGACGTCTATTTTCCCCGGGTCAACGGAGTATCTACCTCTATCCAGAATTTTGCCGGCCAATTCGTCGACAAGGGGCACGAGGTAACGCTGATTGCTCCAGACTATGGTCACGCCGAGCCGGAGCCGTTTTCGGTGATCCGGATTCCATCCCGCCATCTCTTCTTCGATCCTGAGGATCGGATGTTGCGCTGGGGGCTGGTACGTGAGTATCACAGCCGGCTGGCAGCCGCTCAGTTTGATATTGTCCATATTCACACCCCGTTTATCGCCCATTATCTGGGGCTTGGTCTGGCACGCCGGCTGTCGCTACCGAAGATGGTGAGCTATCACACCTTTTTTGAACAGTACCTTGATAAGTATGTGCCACTTGTTCCCTCCGCTTTACTGCGCTTGATCGCCCGGCGATTTTCCAAGGCCCAGTGCAATGGTGTCGATCTGCTGGCGGTGCCGTCGTGGGCTATGATGAAGGTATTGCGAGCTTACGGCATTACCACCCCGGCGGAGGTTGTGCCCACCGGAATCGATCTCAACCGGTTCGGCAGTGGCGAAGGGTTGCGGTTTCGCTGTGCTCATGGGATAGCACAACACCGCCCGTTGCTTCTCCACATCGGTCGGCTGGCATTTGAGAAGAACAGTGAGTTTCTGCTGCGCATGCTTGTCCGGGTACGTGCCGAAATACCAGATGTGTTGCTGGCCATGGTGGGTGAGGGACCGGCACGGCGTTCGCTCAAGCGCTTGTGTGCCGACCTTGGACTGGCCGATAACGTGAGGTTTGTGGGGTATCTGAGCCGCGACGGAGCGCTTCAGGATTGCTTTGCCGCCGGTGATGCATTTGTTTTTTCGTCGCGCACCGAAACCCAGGGGCTGGTGCTGCTCGAGTGTATGGCAATTGGTACGCCGGTGGTTGCTCTGTCGGAAATGGGAACCAGCGAGATTCTTGACAACGGAAAAGGGTATTTGGTGGCCCGTAACGATGAGGCCGATTTTGCCGCATGCTGCCTGCGGTTGCTGCGTGAGCCGGGTCTTGGCGAGACCCTGTCACGAGCCGGTCGTGAGCACGCTAAACAGTGGTCGGCGTCGGTTCTTGCCGACCGGATGCTGGAACTGTATGAACGCTGCATTGCCGATGCAGCCGGACGTTAAAAGGTAGTGTGCCGGTACACTTAGTTTGTTATATAGAACTTGTTGAGAAAATCGGCGACACATCCCTCGATCCCGTCCTGGATAGAGTTTTTGAATAAGCCGGCAAGGGGATTGTTGGTCTGAAACACCCCTTCAAACGAGACCCGTGAAGTGGTTTCCGAGATTCGCTCAATAATCCAGGTGGCTGAGAAAAAGCTGAACGGCGTATTGTGCTCCAGATCATAGGTCTTGCGCAATCTGTCGGCCTCTTGTTTCTCCGGGTATTTTGTCGTGATGACGACGGTGTCTTCGTCTACGAAGGTGTATTCATTGGTGGAAAAGTATTTATAGGTGCCGATCAGACTTGCCGAGTGTGTCCAGAAATAGACGTGGGAATCATCGCCTTGCTCAATAAGGTCCTGGCAGACGACTTCCTCTACTTCATACTTACACTCTTTACAGTAGTTTTCGAAGTCGCGAGAAATATCGATGATATTTTCGAAGCTGTTTTCAATGATCTCACTCGCCTCGTAGGTAAACGTTCTCTCTCCCGCCCATAACAGAGTCGGGGTCAGCAGAAGCGCACCCATAATCTGAAAAACAATAAAACCTTTCATACGACATCCCTGTGCTGAAAATCACCCTCCAGGCCTTAACTCTATCGCCTG
This sequence comes from Desulfofustis sp. PB-SRB1, assembly GCA_016722945.1. Lineage (GTDB taxonomy): Bacteria > Desulfobacterota > Desulfobulbia > Desulfobulbales > Desulfocapsaceae > PB-SRB1. The sequence continues at coordinate 751,242 of JAEQMT010000010.1, forward strand.
GCACTCCCATTTGAGAGCCTTACAAAATGGCCTTTTCGCCCAATCTCCGCGTTGCTCAAAAAATTTTATCCTGGCAATATCAGCTATATGCCCGCGGTAAAATTTTCCTCGCGCCTTGATCTTGAACGAAAACTCTCATTTTCAAGGTTCTCATATCTATCAGATATTGTTGTAAAATAAAACGACAACACTAGCACAGTGCAAAATAATCGCAAGACTTTTTTTATTACGGGGACAGTATATACTAAAAGTAACTAAATTTCATGCTGGTGAATTTCGTCCTTCATGGAAAAGGAGATGTGGTGAATCGCTTTCGTACAGAACGATAAAAAAAGCAAACACCAGCGGCGCCACCATACATTCCGCCAGATAGCTGAGCAGCAGCAGGGGAACTCTCGCTTTGACGAAATCGAGGAAGCGAGACACGTCTAGGTTTTTTCAATACCGTTTTCCCTGAACCATGAAATTTATCATTGCCGTCAGCTTCATCCCGACGGCACCGCGGTATCGGCACATTGGACCTCACCGGTATGCATTTTATGTATGATTGCATTCATTATTTGTTCACAAATGTATAATTGTTCACAAGTATTTCTCTGTAAAATACAACAATACCAGGTAGTTAAGAGAATAATCATCGCTGGCCTGCAAGTTGCTTTTTGAATCAGCAATACCGTACCAGACAGACGGTTCATTACTACCAGGAGGAGGATATATGAAAACCATTAAACGATTTATGTTCGGTGTCAGTGCAAAAATGGAAGAGCTTGTGGGGCAGATGGAAAATCATGAAGCGGTGGCGGCAAGCATGATTGCCGAAGCGCAGCGCAGTGCCGCCGCCGCCCGAATTCAGCTTGGCCGGGTCCGAGCCGACCGGGACAGGCTGCATACGCGTCTGGGGCAGCTCACGCAAAGCGAAAAGCAGTGGAAAGTACGGGCCAGAAAAATGGCCACCGAAAACGAAGATGGCGCCATCGAGTGCGTGCGCAGAATAAAACAGGTGCGAAAAGACATTGAGCAAACCACCCGTGATGCTGCCGAGGTTGATGAGGTTGAAAGGAAGCTGCGCAAGGTTCTTGCCGAGATCGAGGATAAAATCCGTCTGCTGCGCCGTAAAAAACATGCCCTCAGGTGCCGCCAGAGCTGTGCCGAGGCGGTTGAGGTGGTGAGCTGCGACGGCCTTGGCCGTGCCGATGAGATTGACGAGTTGCTGACCCGTTGGGAAACAAGCGTGGTGGAAAAAGAAATTCGCTTCGATATCGATCACCACCACGACGTCGACGAATTCGCCCGAACATTCGAGAACGAGGAGCAGCGGGACGAACTCAAACAGATGCTCGATGAGATCATCGTAACTGCTGACTCAGATCCGGCATCACAAGGTGGAGCAGAAAAGGAGGACATACCGTCATGAACACGATGACCACTTCACTCAGGGGAGAGCAGGTTGGCCACTCAGGCGGTGCTGATTCCATGTTTATCCAGGGCGAGACGCTGGAGCTTGCCGAAGAGCTTCAGTTCACCGATGAGCCACAACGCTTTGGCATCCTTCGTTATCTTCCGGCCCTGTTGCGCTGGCTCGGGGTGGCGGCCCTGGCGGGCGGGGCCGCCATCTTCATGATGCAGGGCTTTCAAACAATCAATCTGGTAGCACGGCATTACGTCTTTCTGGGTATTGCCATAGCCTTTGGGATTACCGGTTTTTATCTGGCAATTCGGCTGCGGGAAACTCGGGGGGCCAGAACCTTCCTGGGGCTGACCATCGCCGCCATGCCGGTGCTGTTTTCCCAGCTCGGCGGCATGCTCTTGAACCAGGTGGCGCCAATGGATGTGGAGATGCCGCGGGTGTTTATGGCGGCCTCCGCATCGGCGTGGCCGGTGGCGCTTCACATCGCCATTACCTCTGTCCTGATGGCGCCCCTTGTTTACTACGGTTTCAGAATTCTTGCCGGGCAGCGGGCATATCTTTTTACCTCGCTGTTTTTTCTTACCAACGCGGCACTGTTGATACCGATAAGGGAGACTTCAATTATCGGCCCACTGCTGTTGATTTTGATCGTTGTCCTGCAGACCATTGATACCATCTACTGCAAAAACGAGGTGCGACTGCATAATCTGGAGGGGCTGGCGGTACGTCTGATGATGGTGGCGCCGTTGATGGTGATGTTTACCAGAAGCCTCTATTATGGAGTTGATAATGTCTTCGTTGGTGCCTTGGTCAGTGGTGTCGGCTATATACTGCTTGCCGGTGTCAGAGGGTATCTCAGCGGTTCGGGTGTTAAAACAATAGTCGAAAGCGCCGGGTTGTTGACCATCGTCATGGGATGGTTGCTCTGCGCAATACCCAGTGCGGAAACATTTGTTTCATCACCTGCCGGGAAAATCGCTTTTCTCGGATTGCCGGCGGCGGCACTGATCGCCGCGCTGGCCAGTATGCCGGGTATCGGTGCTACCCGTGGGTGGTCGTGGTCGGCCTTTATTGCCGCGGTTACCCTGACCATGGTGTATTGCGTCGATGGCCATCCGGCACTGACCGTGCTCGGCGTGACGGTTGGCTCCGGGTATGCGATTATGGCCTTTCTCAAAGGTGAGAAATTCCCCTTTTTTGCCGGTGTTTTTATGGTGGCCGGTGGGCTTGCCGCCGGTTGCTGGCAGGCGGTGGCCGATAACACCACGTTTGCCTGGGTGTTTCTCATCGCCCTTGGTGCCCTCACCGTGGTCAGCGGTTCGCTGGTGGAGCGGTATCGGCCAATGATTGGAAAATGGCATGGAACATTGAACAACCGTTTTACCCCATAATCAGGTGATAGCTTCCCGCCGGCTTCAGGGGTCGGCGGGAATTTTTGTTTTTGGGGGCATCATCTTTTTCATCCAGCCATGTTAGCAACCAATACATTTTTCCGGTTTTTCTCACGACACCCGTTATCAGTATGTATTGACAAGCCGAAAAGGAGATGATAACCAGTAATACAAAATAATTATTCGTGTTACTATTCTCATTTCAGCCATTGGAGAAATTTTATGCGCATTTTCATTGTCCTGGTAACTTGTCTGCTTGTTTCCCACACTGCTGGTGCCGCCGACCGAACGTTTACCGATGCCCTCGGCAGAGTTGTATCGGTGCCGGAGACGGTTGACCGGGGCATCTGTTCCGGTTCCGGTTGTCTTCGCCTGTTAACGTATCTGCAGGCCGAGGACATGATCGTGGGCGTCGATGACATGGAAGGGCGCCGCAGCAAATTTGCTGCACGGCCTTACGCCCTGGCCAACCCTCAGTTCAAAACAATGCCGATTTTCGGAGAATTTCGCGGCCATGACAACCCGGAGCTCATCCTCACCCTTGAACCGCCGCCGCAGGTCGTGCTGAAGACCTATACCTCCTCGATGGGATATGATCCACAGGAGTTGCAGGACAAGACCGGTATTCCTGTCGTTGCCCTCAATTACGGCAACCTTGGCGATCTGCGCCCCGCACTCTATGAAACGCTGAGGCTGATGGGCGATATCGTCGGCAAAACTGAGCGGGCCGAAGAAGTAATCGCCTTCATTGATGGTGCCATCGCCGATCTGCAGAGCCGCACAGCTGACATTGCGGCAGAACAACGCCCGGCTGTCTTCCTCGGCGGGGTCGCCTTCAAAGGCCCCCATGGCCTGCAATCAACAGAACCGGCTTATCCCCCGTTCGTGCTGCTCAATGCGAACAATCGTGCCTTTGACCCGTCATTTTCCCAAAAGGAGTTGAGCAACTCCACTGTTTCCAAAGAACAGATTGTTGCCTGGGATCCCGAATACCTGTTTCTCGACCTCGCGACTCTGCAGATGGGCGAGGGGGCGGGCGGACTGCACGAATTGAGGACGGATCCGGCCTACCGCCTGCTGTCTGCTGTCGAAAATAATCGGGTTTTCGGCGTGTTGCCGTACAACTGGTACACCGCCAACTACGGCTCGATCCTCGCCAATGCCTATTTCATCGGCACCATTCTCTACCCCGAACGTTTCAAAGATGTCGACCCCAGGCAGAAAGCCGACGAGATCTACCGGTTTCTCGTCGATAAACCTGTTTTCGGGCTTATGGATGATTCCTTCCAGAACCTCGTTTTCAGAAACATTCCCGTGAAGTGACGCCATGCATTTTGGCGATGGGGAAATACCTGAGGAGTATCGCCGCTATGTCGGCAGGAAGGTGCTGTTCATCACCGGAGCTACAGCCGCCCTCATCTTTTCCCTGGTGTTTTCACTATCCATGGGGGCTGCTGAAGTACCCGCGGTCGAGGTCATACGAAGCCTTCTGGGGAGTGCGGTATCTGAGCGATCGGATATCATCGTCATCAATATCAGACTGCCGCAGGCCGTCGCCGCGGTACTTGCCGGAGCGGGTCTCGCCGCGGCAGGGGCTACCATGCAGTCGATCCTGCGTAATCCGCTGGGCTCGCCCTTTACCCTGGGCATCTCCCACGCCGCTGCTTTCGGTGCGGCGTTCGCCGTCATGGTTCTGGGCGGCGGTGTCATGTCTTCCAAGACGGTCGGCGCCGTCAGCATAACCAACCCTTACGTCACCACGCTGGCGGCGTTCATCTTCAGCCTGCTGGCTGCCGCCGTCATCATCGGGATATCAAGAGTGCGCGGCGCCAGCCCTGAGGTGATGGTGCTGACCGGTGTGGCCCTGGGAGCGCTCTTCACCGCGGGCACGATGTTTCTTCAATACTTCGCCGATGATGTGCAGCTGGCGGCCATGGTCTTCTGGACATTTGGGGACACGGCCCGGGCAACCTGGACCGAACTCGCGGTTATTGCCGGTGTCTGCGTGGTGTGCTTTGTCTATTTCATTGCCAATGGCTGGAACCTCAACGCGATCGATGCCGGCGACGAAACCGCCAAAGGCCTCGGTGTCCGGGTCGAGCGGTTACGCTTGGTGGGCATGCTGCTGGCCTCGCTTCTGACGGCGGTGATCATCTCTTTTCTCGGTATCATCGGCTTCGTCGGCCTGGTTGCACCCCATATGGTGCGCAGGATCATCGGTGCTGATCATCGTTTTCTGATGCCGGCCGCCATGCTCATTGGCGCGCTGCTTCTGCTCCTCTCAGACACGGCCGCCCGCCTGATGCTGGCTCCTCATGTTTTACCGGTATCGGTGCTCACCGCGTTCATGGGCGCCCCGGTTTTTCTTTTGCTCATACTCAGGGGAAGGCGGAAATGATTCTTGATGTCAGGGGGCTCGCCTTTTCCTACAACTCTCATCCGGTGCTGGAGGGAATCGAGTTCTCCCTGGGCGCGGGCGAGCTTCTGGCCATCCTCGGGCCCAACGGAGTCGGGAAGACAACCCTGCTGAAATGCATGAACGCCATCCACAAACCGACGGGCGGGGCTGTCTATGTTCACTGGCGCAGCGTCCTGGAACTCTCCCCTCGCGATATTGCCCGGGATGTGGCATACGTGGCGCAGCGCAGCGAGGTTGCCCGTCTCACCGTATTCGATACCGTTCTTATGGGCCGGAAGCCTCACATTCGCTGGAAGGTTTCAGATACGGATGTAAAAATAGTTGATGCCGCTCTCAGCCGCCTTCATCTGAATGCGCTTCGTCTGCGCTATATCGACACGCTCAGCGGCGGTGAGTTGCAGAAGGTGTCCGTTGCCCGGGCTCTGGTGCAGGAGCCCCAGATCCTTTTACTCGACGAACCGACGAGCTCGCTTGACCTGAAAAACCAGATCGATATTCTGACCATGATTCGAAGGGTCGTTGACGAACACCAGATAGCCGCCGTGATGACCATGCACGACCTGAACACCGCTTTGCGCTTCGCCCACAAGTTTTTGTTTCTCAAAAGCGGGCGCATTCACTCCGCCGGCGCGATACAGGAAATGACCGCCGAGATGATCGAGTCCGTTTACGGCCTTCCGGTGGCGGTCCACCACCATTACGGCCGCCCCCTTGTCGTGCCGCTCTGTGAGGATGTCCCGGCACCATTACCGACGAGGAGCGCGGCGCAAATAAATTGATTAGGGGAGTATACCGAGATGTCATGCACCATTGATCCTGAGACCATTGAACACCTCACAACATTCCACGGACATAGCTGCCCCGGGCTGGCCATTGGCATCCGCGCCGCGGAAGCAGCTCTCGAGCGATTTGCCGGGGCTGATCCCGCGGATCTCGTGGCCGTGGTGGAAACCGACATGTGCGGAGTTGACGCAATCCAGTACCTGACCGGCTGTACCATGGGGAAAGGAAACCTGATTCACCGTGACTACGGCAAGATGGCCTTTTCGTTTTTCCACCGACCCAGCGGAACAGGTATCAGACTTCTCCTTAATCCCGAATTGCATAAGGGAAGGGGCGCGGAACTGGCTGAACTCATGAGCAGGAAACAAAACGGTGAAATCACCCGGACCGAAGAAGAGCGCATTGCCGTTCTGCGTGTGGAGCTTAAGCGACTCTATATGGGGGCATCGTTAAAGGAGATGTTCTCGTGTGAGGCATCGGATAGTCCGCCGCCGCGCCCTGCACGAATTCTGCAGAGCCTTGCCTGCGATGGTTGCGGAGAACACGCCATGGAATCCAGAACCCGCCGCTTTGGCGGGCGCACGCTTTGTCTGCCGTGCTTCGAACTGGTTGAGCAGAAAATATAGTATGCTCAACACCTGATGCGGCGGCCGCCGACAACCGCCTCCGGGGACAACCGCCTCCGGGGACAGTTTATTTATTTTGACGGCAAACTGGTGAACCGGGGAGGGGCAGAGATCTACACCTCCACCTCGATAAAATCCGCTTCGTTGTTGCGCAGGGTGAGGGTGGCGCCGTTTTTCAGGCGCAGGGCCACCGGATCGTTGAGGGGGGCGCGGCCCTGGATGATGATTTCCGCACCGGGCACCAGCCCCATGTCTCTGAGGCGGCGGCCGAGAACTCCGGCGGCCTTGACGGCGCGGATGGTGCCTGATTGCTGTTTGGCCATCCGGCGCATGGATATAGTCGGCATGATGTTTCTCAGCTTATTTTTGACTCAGCTTTGCCCAGGAATCGCGCAGGGTTACGGTACGGTTGAAAAGCGGCGCCAGCGGGTCTTCCTGGCGCTGATCCTTGCAGAAATACCCTTGGCGCTCGAACTGTACCGGCTTACCGATGGGTAAATCAGCCAGGGCCGGTTCCATGTAGCAGCCTTGCAGCAAGCGGCGTGAGTCGGGGTTGAGATGTTCGGTAAACTCAGTCTCTTTGTCGCTTTCCGGATCCTCCTCCATAAAAAGCCGGTCATAGAGCACCACCGCACAGGGTCGCGCATGGGCTGCGGAGAGCCAGTGAATAACCCCTTTGACCTTGCGTCCTTCCGGGGTTCCCCCTTTTGAAGCGGGATCGTAGGTGCAGTGCACAACGCTGATTTCACCGGTTTCAGGATCTTTTTCATAGCCGGTGCAGGTGATGTTATAACCGTAGCGCAGCCGTACTTCACGGCCGGGTCCGAGACGGAAGAATTTTGCGGGCGGATCCTCCATGAAATCGTCCTGTTCGATCAAAATCTCCCGGGAAAACGGCAGCTCACGGTTTCCCAGTTCGGGCCGCTTGGGGTGATTGGCGGCGGTGACCATCTCCACCTGATCGTCCGGGTAATTGTCGATGATTACGGTAAGCGGTTTGAGCACCGCCATGGCGCGTGGGGCGTGCTCGTTGAGGTCGTTGCGTACCGCGTTCTCCAGCACGCCCATGTCGATCCAGCTCTGTTTTTTACCCACCCCGATCTCCTCACAGAAACCGCGGATCGCCCGTGGTGTGTAACCGCGCCGCCGCAGCCCGGAGATGGTGAGCATGCGCGGATCGTCCCAGCCGTCGACCAGGCCGTTTTCAATGAGTAGGCGCAGCTTGCGCTTGCTCATGACCGTGTAGCTGAGATTGAGCCGGGCAAACTCGTACTGGCGCGGATGGATAGGCGTGTGCAGGGTGTCCAGTACCCAGTCATAAAGGGCCCGGTTATCCTGAAACTCAAGGGTGCAGAGCGAATGGGTGATGGATTCCAGCATATCGGAGAGGCAGTGGGTAAAGTCATACATCGGGTAGATACACCACCTGTCACCGGTGCGGTGGTGGTGCGCCCGAAGAATCCGGTAGAGCACCGGGTCACGCATGAGCACCACCGGTGAACCCATATCGATCTTGGCACGCAGCACCCGGCTGCCGTCATCAAATTCACCGGCCCGCATGCGCCGGAACAGATCGAGATTTTCGCTCACCGGGCGATCCCGATACGGGCTGTTGGTACCGGGCTCGGTGAGGGTGCCGCGCAGTTGCCTGATTTGCTCGGCACTAAGATCGCAGACATAGGCATTGCCCTGCTCGATGAGCTGCTCGGCGAACTGGTAAAGCTGTTCGAAATAATCAGAGGCGAAATAGAGGTGCTCCCCCCAGTCAAAGCCGAGCCAGCGCACATCCTCCTTGATGGAGGTGACATAGGCTTCTTCTTCTTTGGTGGGGTTGGTGTCGTCGAAGCGCAGGTGGCAGCGCCCCTGAAATTCGCCGGCGATTCCAAAATTGAGGCAGATCGACTTGGCGTGGCCGATGTGCAGAAAGCCGTTGGGTTCGGGCGGGAATCGGGTGATGGGGGCGGGGTGTTTGCCGCTTTCCCGGTCGCGCGCGACGATCTGACGGATAAAATCCAGTGGTTTGGCTTCGCTGGTGTGCGGTTCGTTCATGGGAGATTCTACTGGTAAAGGCGCGGGGTGTTGCGCAGCCGCTGGATCACCTTGTCGCGGCCGATGGTAATCAGAATGTCAAAGAGTGACGGCCCGGCCAGTTGCCCGGTTACCACGGTACGCACACCGTTGATGATGACTCCCGGTTTCACCTGCACCGAGTCGGCAAACTGCCGGGTAACCCGCTCGGTTTCGGTCAGGGAGAAATCGGCCAGTCTGGTAAACTCGTCGGCAAGTGCCGGTAGCCAATTTTCAAGATCCGGGTATTTGAGGATGTTTTTGTTAAGCGGTTTGGCGTCCACCACAAAATCATCGCTGAAGTAGGCACGGCCTGCACCGATGAAATCTTTTACGGTATGAAAGCGGGACCGGATGAGATCGATGGTGTGGTGGAACCACGCTTTATCCTCATGCTCGTAGCTCTGCCGCCAGATGTTCTCCGCCACGAGTTCTGCTTGTACCAGCGGCGCCAGTTCATCCACGGGCATGGTGCGCAGATAGTGCTCGTTGATGGCAATAGCCTTGGGGTCGGTGAAGAATTTGGGGTCGTTTTTATGGTAGTTGAAGATAGCCGGGGCCTTGGATATCCGCTCCAGACTGAAGGCGTCGATTAATTCGGATCGTGAAAAAAACTCTTGATCATCGCCCGGCGACCAGCCCAGCAGCACCAGATAGTTGTTGAAGGCCCAGGGTAAAAAGCCGTGGTCTCGATAAAACTGCACGGCAACGATTTCCCCGTGGCTGCGTTTTGAGATCTTCGCCCGTTTCGGATCAAGGGTCAACGGCATGTGAGCAAATGTCGGCAGCTCCGCCGCCAGCGCTTCGTAGAGCAGGAGCTGCCTGATCGTATTATCCTTATGATCCTGACCGCGGATGACGTGGGTGATCCGGTCACGGATATCGTCGACCACGTTGCAGAGCAGATAAAGCGGGGCGCCGTTGGAGCGGACGATGACAAAATCGTCCAGTTCCTGGTAATTTGTTTCGATGCGCCCCAAGATGACATCGTCGTAACCCAGCGTGCCGGTGCGCTCCGGCACCTTGAAGCGGATCACCGATGGCTGCCCGGCCGCCTGCCGGGCGCTGAGATCGGCCTCGCTCAGGTTACGGCAGGCGCCGTCGTAGCCGACTTTGGTTTTGGCGGCAAGAGCGGCATCACGTTTGGCATCCAGCTCCTCTTTGGTACAAAAACATCTGTAGGCATGCCCATTTGCAAGCAGCTGCTGAGCTGCAGTCCGGTGTTCATTGCCGAACTCGCTCTGGAAGTAAGGGCCTTCGTCCCAGTCTATCCCCAGCCATTTCAGCCCCTCCACGATACCGGTAATGGATGATTCACTGGAGCGCTCGGCATCGGTGTCCTCGATGCGCAGGATCATCGATCCGCCATGCTTTCTGGCAAAGAGCCAGTTAAAAAGAGCGGTGCGGGCGCCGCCGATATGCAGATAGCCGGTGGGACTGGGCGGGAAACGAACACGAACTGGCTTTGTCATGTGATATCTATACAAGTTCTAGGGAAGCAGACTGACTAAAGTGAACCTTAAAAAATGAGAATTTTCGGCCAATCTCCGCGTTGCTCAAAAAATTTTATCCTGGCAATATCAGTCATATGTCCGCGGTAACATTTCCCTCGCGCCTTGATCTTGAACGAAAATTATCATTTTTCAAAGCTCCCCAAAGCTCAATTAACTAATCATCAATCGATACTATGCAAAGCGGTGCTGCTGCCGCGGGCAACGGCAGTGCGTTTATAGCGGGTGGATTTGCTTTGATCAACGATTTTGCGTGATGGTGCGGTAAATCATCTCTCCGCCGTGTTGAACTAACTGATTTCGTTGAATAATCTTTCTGCTTGTTTTTGATGGACAAAACAATTTATGATTATGGGTTAACCATTTAATTTTTAGATTTAAGGATCAATACCAAATTTAGAGAGGGAACATGAAGGTTCTGGTAAGCGATAACTTATCGCCGTTGGGGGTCGACATACTCACTCGGGCCGGTTTTCAGGTGGATGTAAAGACGGGGCTCAGTCCGGCTGAACTTATTGACATCATCGGCTCATACGAGGGGCTTGTCATCCGCAGTGCCACCCGGGTAACCGCCGAGCTGCTGGCCGCCGCAAAACGACTCAAAGTAGTGGGCCGGGCCGGGATCGGTCTTGATAACGTCGATATCGGGGCTGCCTCGGAAAAGGGCGTGGTAGTGATGAATACGCCGGACGGCAACGCCACCACCGCGGCTGAGCATGCCATCGCCATGATGATGGCGCTGTCGCGCAATATTCCCCAGGCAACCGTATCCATGAAGGCGGGCAGGTGGGAGAAGAAAAATTTCATGGGCCGCGAATTGACCGGCAAGGTGTTTGGCGTCATCGGGTTTGGCCGTATCGGCTCCATTGCGGTGAACAGGGCGCAGGGGTTGAAAATGAAGGCTATCGCCTATGATCCGCACATGCCACAGGAGATCGCTGAAAAAAGCGGGGTGGAACTCACCACTCTGGCAGAGCTCGCCCGGCAGGCGGATTATATCTCCGTCCATGTGCCGCTTACCAAGGAAACCAAACATCTCGTTTCCACCGAGTTTTTCAAAAACATGAAATCAGATGCAATGTTTATTGACTGTGCTCGGGGCGGGGTATGTGATGAGGATGCCCTGTACCAGGCCCTGAAAGAAGGTGAAATAGCCGGCGCCGCCATGGATGTGTTCAGCCAGGAACCCACTACCCTGGAGAACTGCCCGTTGCTGGCGCTTGACAATTTTATCTGCACGCCGCATCTGGGCGCCTCCACCAGCGAGGCCCAGGAAAATGTGGCGGTGGCCATCGCCCGCCAGATTGGCGACTACTTAAAAAACGGCACCGTAACCAACGCGGTGAACGTGCCGTCGGTAAGCGCCGAGGTCCTCGCCAAAACGGGGCCATACATAACCCTGGCGGAGATGTTGGGCGCCATGCATATGCAACTGGCTCGTGGCGGCGTCCGGGAAATTGCCGTGGAATATGGCGGCGGCCTTGCGGAGATGGACACCGGACCGATTACGGTGGCTTTTCTCAAAGGGCTGTTCACCCCCATCATCAAAGACGCCGTCAATTATGTGAATGCGCCGATTATTGCACGGGAACGAGGGATCAAAGTGATCGAGTCGCGTACCAACCGCACCGACGACTTCATCAACACCCTCACCGTCAAGGTCCTGGCCGACGACGGAGAGAATGTGCTGGTGGGCACCGTCTTTGGCAAAAATGAACCGCGTCTGGTCAGGCTCAACACATTCCGTCTCGAGGCGCTGCCGGCTGGGCCGATGCTGCTGGTTTTCAACAATGACGTACCGGGCGTGATCGGCGCTCTGGGCACCGAGTTGGGGCGGGCCGGCGTCAATATTTCGCGGATGACGGTGGGGCGTGAGGAGACCAGCAATCAAAATATTATATTTCTCGGAACCGATTCAGTGATTACTGATGAAGTGCTGAACAAGGTTCGCGGTCTGGCGAATATATACGGGGCTCAGGCACTTGAGCTTTCGCGCTATGACATCGGGCAGAGTTAACCACGAAACGAGACAAATTTTCCAGCAATTAAGAGCGATGCGATGAGTGAAGATAAAAACATACAGGACTGCTTGTGCGAGGAGGGAAAGGTTCCCGATACGAAGGGCGGCTGCGTCATGCCGGAGGTTACCTTTTCCACCTTTGTCATGTCACTGAACACCTCGGCACTGTTTCATCTGGGTGAGATCCCCGATCCGCGGACGGGGGCAAAAACAGTGGAGATCGATCTTGCCCGGCACGCCATCGACACCCTCACTGTACTTCAGCAGAAAACCAAGGGTAACCTCAGCGAGGATGAGGAGCAGTTGCTCAACAACATCCTCTATGACGTCAAACTGCGCTTCGTCAAGGCGGTGCGAAAATAGTCGTTGTCGACGTTTTTCTGAGATCGCGGACGAGATGACGGATTCGGCCCACCCTCTGAGAATTAAGGCGCCGGCCAAAATAAATCTGTTTCTGCACATCATCGGTAAACGGGCTGATGGGTACCACGAACTGGTCACCCTGATGCAGAAGCTGGATCTCTCAGATGAGTTGCGCCTCACCATACGTGACACGCCAGGGATCAGTTGCAGCTGCGATAACCCGGCCGTTCCCACCGATGATGGCAATAGTGCCGTTCAGGCCGCTTACGCCTTCTATAATGCCTTTGCCGGCAGAGGCCGATTCGGCGTCCATATCAGGATCAGCAAGAAAATACCGGTGGCGGCGGGGCTGGGGGGTGGCAGCAGTGATGCCGGCGCCGTGTTGCGCGGCTTAAACATCCTGCACGGGCGCCCGTTTACGACGCAAACGCTTATCGAACTGGCAAGGCCGTTGGGTGCTGATGTCGCCTTTTTCGCGGACGATCATAGCACCGTGCTGGCAATGGGGATTGGTGATATACTTGAGCCGTGTCCGCCCGTCGAGGAGTATCTCTTTGTACTGGTCAATCCAGGTTTTCCGGTGGCCACCAGCTGGGTGTATGAGAATTATCCATTGACTTTTCAAACAAGGAATTTTAATCTCCCAAGTTTCAGAAAATTACCAGCCGGGTCATTTGATCCCGCCTGGCTGGACAACGACCTTGAGCGGGTAACACTCAAGCATTATCCGCAGATTCAGCGGATCAAAGACGTACTCGATGGGCATGGCGCCGCCGGATCATTGATGAGCGGCAGCGGGCCGACGGTGTTTGGATTGTTTCGTGAGCGCCGTCACGCGGAACATGCGGTTCGGGTGATGGAGCGTATTGGGAAAATCGACGGCAAATATCCTCTTTTTGCCGTCATCGCTTGCGCTGGGGCGTAGCCAAGTGGCTAAGGCACCGGGTTTTGATCCCGGCATCCGTAGGTTCGAATCCTACCGCCCCAGCCATTGTTTTGAAAACCCTCTGGTTAAATGGAAGGCAGGCAATGGGCAATAACGTGATGAAGATTTTTTCCGGTAACGCCAATTATTCCATGGCGGAGGAGATAGCCAAACATCTGGAGATGACGATCTCCGCCTGCGATGTCCGTAAGTTCAGTGATGGTGAGATTTTCATCGAAATCAGAGAGAATGTGCGCGGCACCGATTCATTCATCATCCAGCCCACCTGTACACCCGTCAATGATCATCTGATGGAACTGGTGATCATGTGTGACGCCCTGCGCCGGGCATCGGCCCGCCGCATCACCGCGGTGCTGCCCTACTATGGATATGCCCGCCAGGATCGCAAGGTCGCTCCCCGGGTGCCGATCTCAGCCAAGGTGGTTGCCGAAATGCTCATGGCGGTGGGGGTACGCCGGGTACTCTGCATGGATCTGCACGCCGGACAGATTCAGGGCTTTTTCAATATCCCCGTCGATCATCTCTACGCCGCGCCGGTATTTATCAAGTATATCAAAGAACACTTTACAGACGTGATTGTCGTGTCGCCCGACGCCGGTGGCGTTGAGCGTGCCCGGGCCTACGCCAAACGGCTTAAGTGCGGGTTGGCGATTATCGACAAACGAAGAGATAAGCCCAACGAGTGTGAAGCGATGCATGTAATCGGTGATGTCCGCGACAAAACGGCGGTCATTGTCGATGATATGGTGGATACCGCCGGTACTCTGTGCAGTGGGGCTAAAACATTGACGGAAAGCGGCGCCCGGGAAGTACACGCCTGTTGCTCTCACCCGGTACTTTCGGGACCGGCGGTGGAGCGCATCTCCGGGTCGGATATTAAAAGCCTTATCGTTACCAACTCCATTCCGCTGAGAGGCGAATCCCGTGGTTGCGAGAAGATAAAGGTTCTTTCCGTGTCGGCGCTGTTGGCCGAAGCGATCCACCGCATCCATAACGAGGATTCGGTTAGTTCGTTGTTTGTCTAGCGTCGCTGAATAGGAGTTCTGCATGGATCAGATTGATTACTACGAGGCGAAACTTGCCTTTGAAACGGATTCGTGGGATCTGTTCGAGGAGTTGAAAAACAACGAAGACATCGTTGTTGTGGATGCCCGTTCCAGCCAGGCGTATGAGTTGGAGCATATACCCGGAGCTTTGCATTTTCCGCACGTAACCATGTCTGCATTGACGGCAGTCCATCTTGACAAGTCAAAATTATACGTCACCTATTGCGATGGTATTGGCTGTAACGGCTCAACCAATGGGGCGCTGAAGTTGGCCAGACTGGGGTTCAAGGTCAAAGAGTTGTTGGGGGGCATAGATTGGTGGAAACGGGATGGCTATGCAACCGATGGCACGGATGGGAGCGCCGGTAAAAGAATAGATGACTAACGGGTATGCAGGGCCTTTTGTTTATATCCGATGGCACCCGCGCTGAGGGGTTAGTCCTTTTAATACACTGACACATAACCAGGAAGACGTCTGAGGAGCACTATATGATTACTAAAGAATTGAGTGGGGCAGCCCGTCATGAATTTGGCAAGGGGCCGATGCGTCGGCTCCGGGCCGCCGGCAAAACCCCGGCGGTTGTTTATAAAGGCGGTGAAAATGCGGTGGCCTTGCAGTTTGAAACCAAGGTCCTGTTTAATGAATTGATCGACATTCAGGGGCGAAATGCGGTTTTGACCCTTACCCTCGATGATGGCAGTCAGAAGCATGTGATTGTCAAGGAGATCCAGACCGATCCGGTTCGCGACACTTTGTATCATGCCGATTTTCTTGAAATTGATCTCAATAAGAGGGCGAGCTTTTTCGTTCCGGTTCGGCCCAAAGGCAAATCCAAAGGTGAGGACCGGGGCGGTATTGTTTCAATTGAAACCACCAGGATCCAGGTTGAAGGACTGCCTCTTACTATTCCCGACTCGTGCACCGTTGATATCAGCAGCCTCCAGATCGGGCAGAGCATCACCGTCGGCGATATCGATCTGCCGGCTGATGTCTCCCTCATAACCTCCGCCGAGCAGGTTTTCGCCCGCGTCAGCGCTCCTTAATCTCGTGGCGGGCGCCCGCCTTCTGGGGGGCGCCGCCCTTTTCCCCTTGATGCCTTCCTGCGCGGGTGCGGGGATGGCGGCTTTGTGGATCCGTCATGGCGGACGAAACCTATCTTATAGCCGGTCTCGGTAATCCGGGGCCACGCTATCAGCAAAACCGGCATAATGTCGGCTTTATGTTTCTGGATTGGTTTGCCGACCAGCATAACCACAATTTTTCCGTGAGCAGGTGGAAGGCGGAAATTGCTCGATTGAGCTGGCAGCGCCGTTCCCTGATACTCTGCAAACCAATGAGTTTTATGAACCAGAGCGGCGGACCGGTTGCCGGAGTCTGCCGATACTTCTCCATTGCCCCCAACCGCGTGCTGGTTGTGCACGATGATATTGATATGAAGTTTGGCCGGATAAAGCTGACCCACGGGGGAGGCGCCGGCGGGCATAACGGCATCCGCTCGATTGCCCAACAGCTGGGAGATACGGAGTTTTTCCGATTGAAAATCGGCATCGGCCGACCCGGCGACGATCACAGTGATCCACGAATGGCCGTGGAATCCTTTGTCCTGGCCGATTTTTCCAGAGAGCAGCGGCAGTTCTTAGATGAGCGTTTTGAGCAGCTGAGCAAGGGGCTGGGCTTTTTCATGGATGGTGATCTAGGCCGGGCTCGTACCCTGCTCAACAGCCTTAAACAATGACGGGAACTTTGCAATTTGGCCTTTTCGCCCAATCTCAGCATTACTCAAAACATCTTATCCCGGCAGTTTCAGGCAGATGGTTGCGGATAGATGTTCCTCGTGTCTCGATCTTGAACGAAGATTCTCATTTTTAAGGCTCCCAGGTGTCGTAAGAACTTTGTTCTATGGCTCAAGTGATGGTTTTGATGGGGCGTTGCAACCCAATGAACGCGCCACGATAAATTCATGAGCATTTTTACCATTTATATGATAGTATAGAAGTCTGAGGTAGTAATTCACCAAAATGTGGCCGTGGGCCATCTTCATCAGCCGGCCGTGAATTCTTCACTAAGGGTGCATCGTTTCACGCTTATCCGTAAGAATTGCAGAGCGACCGGCGTAAATCAGTTTATCGTTGGGAGAGTGACGTGTTTGTAGAAGGCGATATGGCTGTCTATCCAGCCCATGGTGTCGGTGTCATCAGAGCAATTGAAACCCAGAAAGTGGCGGGGATCGATCAGACATTTTATGTCATGGAGATTATCGGCAATTCAATGACCATTATGATTCCCACCGCCAGCAGCAACAGCGTCGGGCTCCGCTCTATTGTCAACAAAAAACAGGCCAACGAGGTCATCGAGATCCTGAAAACCAAGGAAGTGCGGATCGATACACAAACCTGGAATCGAAGGTACCGCGAATATATGGAGAAAATCAAGACCGGTTCCATTTTTGAGGTTGCCGCGGTTTTGCGTGATCTTTTTGTATTGAGCGCCGACAAAGAGCTTTCCTATGGTGAGCGCAAGATGCTCGATACTGCTAAGGTTCTTATTGTCCGTGAACTCTCCATCGCCCAAGAGGTGGATGAAGAGCGAATCAGCCAGAAAATAGAGGCTATCTTCTCCGCCCACTAAGCAGCGCTCTGGTTGGCCACACTTCGTTACTGTAAAAACTTGCGGTGAGTTCACCGACCGATCAACCGCTGCCGCCGATGGTTGTATCCAACGCCGGCCATGGTGTTCGGCTGGATCACTATCTGAGTAACAGTCATACGGCTTTTTCGCGCTCACAATGTATTGCGGCCATTAAGTCGGGCCATATCACCGTTAACGGCGCCGTGGTGAAGGCGGGCTATCGTTTGCGTGCAGGCGACACCATTATCGGTTCCATTGCCCAGACGCCAACTGATACCTGTGTGGTTCCGCAACCCATCGATTTTTCTGTTCTCTATGAAGACGAGTGGCTGCTGGCTATTGCCAAGCCGGCAAAGCTTGCGATACACCCCGGCGCCGGCAACCAGGATCACACCCTGGTCAATGGGCTTGTCTACCGTTTCAAAGAGCTCGCCGAAATCGGTGATAGTGCTCGGCCGGGCATTGTCCATCGACTCGATAAGGACACCTCCGGGGTCGTGCTGGTGGCCCGAACACCAGATGTACATCGCACCCTCGCGCGGATGTTCAAGGATCGGCGTGTCAACAAAACATATCTTGCCATTGTTCACGGCGTTCCGGGTGCGGCCGATGGCAGAATTGTCGCGCCCATCGGCAGGCATCCGGTGCATCGCACCTGGATGGCGGTCCGTTCACATGATGGTAAACATGCCGTCTCCAAGTGGCGGGTGGCGCGGACTTTTGCAAATTTCAGTCTGCTCGAGGTAAACATCGAGACCGGCCGAACTCACCAGATTCGGGTCCATTTACGCCATATCGGCCATCCTGTGGCGGGCGATGATCTTTATGGGCCGAAATCAGCTGCATCTCATTTTCCCCGGCAGATGTTGCACGCCTGGCGAATTGGTTTTGTTCACCCCGCGGATGGTCGTCAGATGCTCCTTGAGGCGCCGTTGCCGGAGGATTTCGTGGCGGCCCTGGATAAACTGGAAGCAGAATCATGCTCATCGGTGTGACTGGAACAATCGGCGCCGGCAAGAGTGTGGTTGCCACTGAGCTTGCCCGGCAACTTGATGTATTGCTTTTTGATGCTGATAAACAGTGTCGAGATCTTATGGAGCCTGGGGAAGCCGGCTATCGCCGAATCGTGGAGCGGTGGGGAACCAGATTTCTCAGTGGTGATGGGAGTCTTGATCGCGATGCACTGGCTGAGGCGGTATTTACTGACAAAAAGCTACGCGGCCAACTGGAAAATATCCTGCACCCTCTGGTGAGATCACGGTTGCTCGAAGTTCTGCCTCAAGGTGATCAGGGGGCCTTCGTGGTTGCCGACATTCCCCTGCTCTTTGAGGCTGGCTGGGAGCACGAGTGTGATCTTATCGTGTGCGTTGTTACCGATGAAAAGACCGCTGTATCGCGGGTGCGGAACCGTGACGGGCGAACCGTGCAGGAGGTGCACAACATAATGGCAAGCCAGATGCCGGCCGCTGACAAGGCGGCTATGTCCGATTATGTCATCGACAATTCGGGCACCTTCGAGCAGACCTCCCGGCAGGTCGCACAGCTAAGCAGTGCAATCAAACGGGCGGTAAAACCGTGAGAACGGTATGCTGAAGTTAAAGCGACTTTGAGATGTTACCCCGTTCGGCACTGCAGGAAAACTTAAATTGATGAAGTCGCAAAAAGTCAGACTTGCAGGCTAAGATGGTTAAGCAATAAGTATGCTAGGAGTGGTGGTCATTTTGACCTCGCAGTCGTATATGTGGTACATTGAGAAGTCCAAATGATTCCACGGCGACGGAGAGCGAAGTTTTTACGACGCCATCAGAAATGAGAATTTTTGTTCAAGATCAAGACGCAAGGAAAATTCTGCCGCGGACATGTACCTAATATTCCAAGGATAAAATTATTTAAGCAACAAAGAGGTTGGGTGAAACGGCCATTCTGCAAGGCTCCCTGAAGTGAAACCAAAAGCTTAGATAGAGTTGCGTGAATCGTACCGAATTATTGCAATTAAAGGTAAAAAGCGAGGGGATCATCGCGCTAAATGCTTGACACGTGCTAAGTGAGTACGTATAAACGCATTAAATATCCAATTCTCACTACTTGCCCCACTATAGTAACATTTACTGAACCATTTTTTTTCGGCTGCGCGCGCTTGAAGCAGAGGACCGAAATAACACCGAATCAAAGTAGATTGTATCTGAGTCTCTGATCGGCGAGTTGCAAAATATCTGTATTATACCACCTTTCCTTGACCTTAACGTGCGCACCGGCATAAACTCAATTGACAAATCACTGCGATAAACTGCGCAATAACAAGTCATAGCATCATCCAATAATCAATATAAAGCGCTGTCGTTACATCATAGAGATGTGCATGAGCCGGGCCGGATCTAAATCCGGCCGGGTATTTTCCATCAAGCGGTGTTTTCAGCCGCCGTCCGCGTACGGGTAGCGGCAGGTGAAAGACACCTAACCGTCGCACCTGCTTCAGAGGAGAACTCTTTTGTTATGAATTTAGCGGAACTCAAGTTGAAGAAAATTGAGGAACTGGTGAAGCTTGCCCGCGAACTGAACGTTGAAGGGTTCAGCGGCATGCGTAAACAGGAACTCATTTTTGCGATCCTGCAAGCGCAGGCAAGCAATGGCGGCAAGTTGCGCGGCAACGGTGTTCTTGAAATCTTACCTGACGGCTTTGGCTTTCTGCGGGCACCGGATTACAATTATCTTCCCGGGCCGGACGATATCTATGTCTCACCTTCGCAGATTCGCAGACTTAACCTGAGTACCGGTGACGTCATTGACGGCTTTGTCCGGTCGCCCAAGGAGAGCGAGCGTTATTTAGCCCTGCTCAAGGTGGAGTCGGTAAATTTCGATCCCCCCGAGGCGGTCAAACAGAAAACTCTTTTCGGCAATCTGACCCCGCTCCATCCCGAGGAAAAATTTGTCCTGGAGTGGCAGCCGAAAGACTATTCCATGCGCATCATCGATATGTTCGCGCCGATCGGTAAAGGCCAGCGCGGATTGATCGTAGCCCCTCCCCGAACCGGGAAAACGGTGCTCATGCAGAAAATAGCCAATTCAATCGTGCACAATCATAAAGAGACCTATCTCATTGTGCTGCTGATTGACGAAAGACCCGAAGAGGTGACCGAAATGCAGCGCAGTGTAGCGGAGGCGGAAGTAGTCAGCTCCACCTTTGACGAGCCCCCGCAGCGCCATATCCAGGTGGCCGAGATGGTTATTGAAAAGGCCAAACGACTGGTGGAGCACAAAAAAGACGTGATCATCCTGCTTGACAGCATTACCCGGCTTGCCCGTGCCTACAACACGGTAACGCCGGCCAGTGGAAAAATCCTCTCCGGTGGCGTCGAGGCCAACGCCCTGCATCGGCCCAAAAGGTTTTTCGGTGCCGCCCGAAACATTGAAGAGGGTGGCAGTCTCAGCATTCTCGCAACGGCACTGATCGAGACCGGTTCGAAGATGGACGAGGTTATTTTTGAAGAATTCAAGGGAACCGGCAATATGGAATTGATCCTGGACCGGAAGATGGCCGATAAACGGATTTTTCCAGCCATCGATATTAAGCGCTCGGGTACCAGGAAGGAAGATCTGCTCCTGGAACCCGCGGTGCTAAACAGGGTGTGGATTCTGCGGAAGCTGCTTGCGGCGATGAATCCCGCCGACAGCATGGAGTTTTTGCTCGACAAATTGAAACAGCACAAGACGAACATCGATTTTCTCGATGCCATGAATGGTTGATGCGAGACTATCATTTGCTTGTGGATACCGAAATCTTATTGTATAGAATTATGTTTTCTTAGGACATAACGAAATAATTAACCGAGGAGCTATGTATGAAACCAGATACTCACCCCGACTTTCATAAGATAACCGCCGAGTGCGCCTGCGGTAATACCGTTGAAATCGGCACGGTGCTGAAGGACTTGAAAGTGGAAATCTGCTCCGCCTGTCACCCCTTTTTCACTGGAAAGCAGAAATTGGTTGATACAGCCGGTCGTATCGAGAAGTTTAGACGCCGCTATGCAAAGCATTACGAGGAAAAAGGCGCTAAATAAGTCAGGCCGGGATTAGGTTTTGTCCCGATGAACATCCGCGATGATCGTCTCGATTATCGCGGATTTTTTAATCCGGTAACGCCCCATGTCTTTATCGCTTGATAAATTTGCCGACGTACCCAACCGGCTTGCCGTCATGGAGGATCGCCTTGCCGATCCCGAATTGATCAGCAACCAGAAGGAGTACCAGCGCCTTGCCAAGGATCACGCCCAGTTGGTGCGGCTCAATGCCCTGCTCAGTGAACACAATAAGCTGAACCGGCAACTTGCCGATAACCGTTCTCTGCTTAATGATGATAATGAAGATCCGGAGCTGAGGGAGCTTGCCGGGCTGGAAGTGGAGCAGCTTTTAGAAAAGCTGGAAGAGCTCGATCAGCGCATTGAGCTCTTTTTGCTGCCCAAAGACCCTAACGATGAGAAAAATATCCTCCTGGAAATCAGGGCGGGTACCGGTGGCGATGAGGCGGCCTTGTTCGTTGGCGATCTCTTCAGGATGTACTCCCGGTATGCCGAAATAATGGGCTGGAAGGTCGATATCATGTCGTCCAGTCCGCTTGGCATCGGCGGTTTCAAGGAAATCATCGCGCAAATCAGCGGTGACATGGTGTATTCAAAGCTGAAATTTGAGAGTGGTGTACATCGTGTGCAGCGTGTGCCTGAAACTGAGACCCAAGGACGGGTGCACACCTCGGCGGTGACCGTTGCGATTTTGCCGGAAGCTGAGGAGGTGGAGATTGAGATTGATCCCAATGAGCTGAAAATCGACGTCTACCGCTCTTCCGGGCCGGGCGGTCAGAGTGTCAATACCACTGATTCCGCGGTGCGTGTCACCCATCTGCCCACCGGTATCGTGGTTACCTGTCAGGATGAGAAATCTCAGCATAAAAACAAGGCCAAAGCGCTCACCGTTCTCAGGGCACGGCTGCTGGATCGGCTGGAACAGGAACAGCACGAGCGAATTTCCCAGGATCGCAAAAGCCAGGTTGGCAGCGGCGACCGCAGTGAGCGCATCCGTACGTATAACTTTCCGCAGGGACGATTGACCGATCATCGTATCAATCTCACCCTTTACAAGCTGGAGGCGATTACCGGCGGCAAGCTTGACGAGGTTATTGAACCGCTTATCACTCACGATCAGGCGCTGCGTCTACAGTTGATCAACGAGGAGCAATTTCAGTAGGCTGGTGCAAAGACCCCCATGTTTCCTGAACCCGGTCATCGGGTGATATTTTTCGTTGTTTTCGGGGCAAATCTTTTGGATGATCTGAGTCTTGTCCGAGGACTGTGATTTGTTGAATACGCAGGGAGCGAAATCTGCTTGTCTTGCTGACGAGGGGTTACCTTGACCGTTACCGACGCGCTGGCGGCGGCAGCCCGGGAGCTTGGTGCAAACGGTGTAACAGGTGCGCAACGAGACGCCGAACTGCTGCTTGCCCACATCCTCAATACATCAGTTTCTCACCTGTATCTCCATCGGGAAAGAGCGGTGGGAGTCGAAGAACTGATAAAATTCGCAACTCTTGTCCAGCGGCGCAGCCGGCGCGAGCCACTGGCGTATATTCTGGGCGAATGGGAATTCTGGTCGCTGCCGTTTACCGTGACCCCTGATGTCCTGATTCCACGTCCGGAAACGGAGTTTCTGCTCGAGTTGGTGTTTAAGCGGGCAGATCCGAAGAATTTTCGCATCTGCCTTGATCTGTGCTGCGGCAGCGGTGTTATCGGTATTGTCATTGCCCGCCAGATGGCTCTGCCGGTAATCGGAGTGGACATATCGCGAACTGCCCTTGAGGTCGCCCGCCATAATGCGGTGCGCCACGAGGTGGATGAACTGGTGAGCTTTGTTCAGGCCGATGCAGGTTCATGTTTTGGCGCCCGCTCTGAAATTTCTCTTATCGTTGCTAATCCTCCCTATGTGACCTTGGCTGAATGGAATGAGCTGGCGCCGGAAATTACCAGTTACGAGCCTTCCCAGGCACTTTTCGGCGGTGCCAGCGGTATGACGGTAATTGAACGGGTAGTAGAGGCGGCGGATGCGCTGCTGGCTCCGGGCGGTGAACTGTTTATGGAAATCGGCGCCGAACAGGCAGATCAGGTGCTTCAGCTCTGTGCCTCCACCTGGCCCGATTTCACCTGTGATCGGTTCATAGAGCAGGATTATGCGGGCAGGGATCGGGTGCTCCATGTCCGGCGAACATAAGGTGGAATGCTATGGATAAACTGATAATCGAGGGCGGACGACCTCTTCACGGCGAGGTTTGCATCAGCGGCGCCAAAAACGCTGCATTGCCGATTATAGCCGCGACCCTGCTGACCGGCGGTGAGCATGTGCTGACCAATGTGCCGGATCTGCGGGATACCCGCACCATGCTGTCATTGCTGGCTGAAATGGGTGTTCGGCATCGACGCGACGGTTCGACCCTCTCTATCGATTCCAGCGATATCACTGAAGCCGAGGTATCCTACGACCTGGTTAAAACCATGCGTGCCTCGGTGCTGGTACTGGGACCGCTGCTTGCCCGGCTGGGTCGTGCCAAGGTGTCATTACCCGGCGGCTGTGCCATCGGCGCTCGACCGATAAATTTTCACATTTCAGGTTTTCAGCGGCTTGGCGTGACCTGTCGCCTGGAGCATGGGTATGTAGAGGCCTTTGCGGCTGGGAGGCTACAAGGAAATTCCGTCTATTTCGATATTCCCTCGGTTACCGGAACCGAAAACATCCTCATGGCGGCCGTCCTGGCGGAAGGTGATACCATTATCAAAAATGCCGCCCGCGAACCGGAAGTAACCAATCTCGTTGATACCCTCACCGCCATGGGGGCGAGCATCGAGGGGCGTGGCACTGCCGAGTTAATCGTTCATGGTGTGGATCGGCTCCATCCGGCTTCGGTTGCGATTATCGCCGATCGTATCGAGGCGGGAACCTATCTCATCGCGGCTGCCGCCACCGGCGGCGAAGTTGTGGTGAGCGGGTGTCGTCCCGATCATTTGCCCGCTTTGCTGGAGAAATTGGCGGAGGTAGGAGTAGATATTGTAACCGTTGACAACCACGTCACCGTCCGTGCCGACCCGATCAGCCGTGCCCGTTTAAAAGGGGTAGATATTAAAACCATGCCGTATCCGGGCTATCCCACTGACCTGCAGGCGCAGATCATGAGTTTGATGTGTCTCTGTGATGGTATGAGTGTCATCAAAGAGACGATCTTTGAGAACCGCTTCATGCACGTTGCCGAGCTACGCCGATTGGGCGCCGATATCCGTATTGAGGGAAACACCGCCGCGGTACGAGGGCTCGGTCCGGGGGGGTTTAACGGTGCCCGGGTCATGGCCACTGATTTACGGGCCAGTTCCAGCCTGGTGATTGGCGGCCTGGCGGCGGCTGGACGCACCGAGATATCTAGGATTTATCATCTGGAACGGGGGTATGAGAACCTGGTGGAAAAATTATGTGCGGTGGGGGCCCGGGTGTGGAAAGAAACCGATTGATCAGGTGCGTCTATGTCTCCGGGTAAGGTAGGGTTATCCTGAAGCAGGCGCCGCCTAGTTGGGGTTCGTTGCTGACGGTGATTGTACCGCCGTGTGCCTCCACTTTTTGCTTCACGATGGCAAGGCCCAGGCCGGTGCCGTCCGGACGGGTGGTGTAAAACGGCTCAAAAATCTTATATTCGTGCCCCGCCTCAACTCCAGGCCCGTTGTCGCAGACGGTGATGATGCTTTCGGTTTGTCCGGAAGGCAGCCTTCTGTCTCGCGCCTGGATGGTGATCTCTTTGTCCTGCGCCGGTGCCATCGCCATACCATTATAGATAAGATGAGAGATGATGGTATATATCTGTTTTTCATCCGCACAAATCCGAAAATTCGGTTCCATATCAATACAGAAGCGACACGAAATCGGCCAGCCGGGGTCAGCGGCACAGACCTGAAGTACATCTTGCAGACATGATTTGAGCATAAACCATTTCCGGTCGATGGAATCAGGTCTGGCAAAACTTAAAAAATCGCCGATCTTTCTGACAAGTCGATCTGATTCGCGCAAGATGATGGTGGTCAGCTCATGATTTTGCCGGCTGACGACATCGCTTTTGGAAAAATCCTGAATAAGGAGTTGGGCGGAACCTGAGATCGCGCTGAGTGGATTTTTAAAATCGTGGGCTATGGAGGCACTCATCATACCGATGGCGGCGAGCTTTTCCGATTGGCGCATTTGCCGCTCCAGCCGTTCAACCTCACTGATATCACGGAGGGTAACAACCATTGTCTCTTCCTTCTGGTCATCAGTGAAATCAGGGTGCCGGCCGGGCCGCAGTGCGGCGCAGGAGTAGCCGATACGAATCTGAATGCCGTCCGGTCTGAGAAAATCGCAGACGCTTCGCGGCTTATCTTCGGTGAGCTCACATGCCGGGAAAATGGTGTGATATTTTTTACCGATCATTTCGGCGAGTGTGATACCGGTTATGCTCTCGATAGCCGGGTTGGCCGAGGTTATTTCATTGTGGTTATTGACCGTGATGATACCGGTGGAGATGGAGTTAAAGATCTTCTGGTGCAGTTCCGCCAGCCGGTTGAAGTCGTGGCGTGAACTGGTGAGCTCGGCAATCGTGCTTTTCAGGCGCAAACCGATGTACCCGCTGACGGTTGCCGCCAGAAAAAACATCAGGCCGTGAATCGCAAATTGATTTACCTTGAGAAAGCCGCTGGTGATCTCCATCTGGGGGCGCAGGTATCCAGGCAGGATAAAAAGATGTTCCAGCAGTAGAATTGCCCCGAAAAGCAGCGTCGCCGATGATGCGCCGACCAGGCCGCCTTTAAGCGGGAGCAGCAGACTACCGGTGATTATGGCAAAGAAAAAGACTGAAATAAACGCTGACTGTGATCCTCCTGATAGATAGATAAGGGTGGCGGCAAACCCCACTTCAAGCAATATCTGGATAAAGCCGAATTTCCTGGTGTCGTAGATTCCTCGGATAAAAATAACCGAAGAACCGATAACCGAGCCATACACCGCTATGACGAGCAAGGCAAAGATGCCGATGGGCACGGCGATGACGTTGAACCGCTCATCCTGAAAAAGAAAATCAGCGCCAAGAAGTACCGAGTAGAGAAACACCCGCAAGACCAGCATCCATAGAAACTGCTGCTGGAGGGTAGCGCTGCCGAACAGTTTTTGGGCAAGCGGGGTGTTATCTGAATCTGGTTGCATAAAAGAGATTACATTCCATATTTTTTTGCTTTATAGCGCAGGGAACGAAAGCTCACTTTCAGCATGTCGGCGGCTTTTGTCTTGGAATTGCCGGCCGCCTTCATGCCATGCTCGATACATTTTTTTTCAACCTCGCTTATAACCTCATCCAGACCGCGTTCGTAGAGTTCTTCCTTGCTGATTGCAACCAGCGTGTTTGAGGTGGAAGAAGCGGGGGTTGAGCTTTGCTGCCTGGCCGTCTGCGCAAGGGTAAGATTTTCCGGTAAAATGATGTTTGACGATTCCAGCGCGACGCCTCGTTCGATAATGTTTTCCAACTCCCGGACGTTGCCGGGAAAGTCGTAATTCATCAGTACTTCAAGTGCGTAGGAGGATATTTCGCGTACCTGTTTGTGGAGCTGGCTGGAATATTTGGCGAGGAAATGATCGATGAGCAGGGGGATATCTGATTTTCTCTCGCGCAGAGCGGGAACTCGTATCGGCACGACCGCCAGCCGATAGAAAAGGTCTTCTCTAAATCGGCCGTGGGCGATTTCTTCTTCGAGCACGCGGTTGGTGGCGGCGATGATACGGACATTGATGGGAATATGACGGGTGGCGCCCACCGGTTTGATTTCGCGCTCCTGCAGCACGCGCAGCAGCTTGGTTTGAATAATCGGGGTGAGCTCGCCGATTTCGTCAAGAAACGCGGTGCCGTTATGGGCTTCCTGAAAAAGGCCGAGCTTGTCGCTGATGGCGCCGGTAAACGAACCCCGCATGTGGCCGAAAAGTTCACTCTCCATCAGATCTTCGGGAATGGCGCTACAGGTGATGGGGATAAACGGTTTATCCTTTACCGTGCTCCTTTTATGAATGGCCTGTGCCACCAGTTCCTTGCCGGTGCCGGATTCGCCGTAAATCATGACGGTGGCCGGGGAAGGTGCAATCCGGGTAATCAGCTCAAATATTTTCTGCATTTCCCGGCTTTCCCCGACAATCTCAGGAAAATCGTCGGCGTTCTGTTCCGGGGCGAAACGAGAAGGGGTCTGAGACGTGGCGTTTTTAATGACCGTCTTTATTTCATCTACATTGAAGGGCTTTGAAATATAGTCATAAGCTCCGTTTTTCATGGCCTGTACGGCATCGTCCGGCGATGCGAAGGCCGTGATCATGATGACCGGCAGAGAAGTGTTGCGTTGTTTTATCCTGTCCAGCAGTTCAAGCCCGCCCATGGTAGGCATGCGAATGTCGGTGATCACCAGATCAATTGCTTGATCGGCGATTGTCTTAAGCGCATCAGTACCGTTTGGCGCGGTATGCACCTTGTATCCTTCGCGAGTCAGCAGGATCTTGAGAAAATCCCGCATGCTTCGTTCGTCATCTACGACAAGAATAGAATCCATAGGCCGGAAATATTATGTTTATCCAAGGTATTTGGGTGATTCGATAGTGACGGTTCAATTAAGGGCTCCACAATGTGTGGTGATTCAAAGCCGGCAATGTCGTTGCAAAATCCGTAAATGGGTGGTATGCACGCCCTCAACAATTATACACTATTGATCCCATTATGTCCGAACAGCCACACCAATTTGAAGAGCAGCCGCTCACCGAACATCTCCGGGAGTTGCGTTCCTGCCTGATCGTCAGTTTTGCCGCGGTTTTCGCTGGTTTTTGCCTCTCTTACCTGTTTATCCGGCCCATCGGCGCCTGGTTTTTCAAACCCCTCACCAGGGTCTTGCCGGAGGACTCAAGCCTTATATTTACCTCGTATCAGGAAGGCTTTTTTTTTATCTAAAACTCGCGCTGGTATGCGGTATTCTACTGGCCTCACCGGTCATTTTCCAGCAAATATGGCGATTTATCAGCCCGGGAATGTATCGCCATGAAAAACGGGTGGTCATTCCCTTTTCCGTTGTTTCCACGGTTTTCTTTCTCAGCGGTACCGCCTTTGGTTATTTTATCGTATTCCCGCCCGCCTTCAAGTTTCTGGTGGGCTATTCCAATGAATATCTGATGTCGCTGCCGGCGGTAAGTGAATATTTTTCCCTTGCCACCAGGCTGCTTCTGGCCTTTGGCTTTATCTTTCAGATTCCGGTGCTGATGGTATTTCTTGCCCGGGTGGGACTGGTTTCCGTGTCATTTCTGAATCGGCATCGAAAATACGCCATCTTGATTAATTTTATCATTGCGGCAATTCTTACCCCAACACCTGATGTGGTCAATCAGCTGATGATGGGAGTCCCGCTGCTGGTACTCTACGAGGTCAGCGTCATTGCCGTATGGTTTTTCGGGCGCAAGACGTTCACCGGTTTCTCCGTGAAAAACCCCTGAACCGTGGCGAGAGGTGCCTGGATTTATGGGTGGCCGTGCATTATCTATTGGCTATTGCCGCACCATCGCAGGGCCAGCTTTTCTTCGACACGCCTGATCGAAATGATAACCAGAAAACGGGTAACGCCGTTGGGAGGTTCGTATGTCATCACACACATTGTTTGAACAAGCATTAGCAGTGGGCAGACCGCCCAACGTGCGGGAATTGTTTCCCCATTCACGTGCCCTGCTGGTCAGCGGCAAGATTATCGACCGTGCGTTGCTGGCCAAGGGTAAGGCGATTACCATGGCCGCCAACGGCCGCAGCTATTTCGTGATCCGCGGCGCCCTGCAGGCCGCCCAGCGGGCTAATGCCGCGCTGATCATCGAGATCGCCAAATCCGAATCAACCTATTGTCCGGTCAACTTTTACAATATCGCCCGGCTGGTCGACGGCGCCTGCAATGAGCTGGGGATAACCATTCCGGTGGCGGTGCATGCCGATCACTACGGCCTGAAATCAGCGGATGAGGTGGCCGCGGCCAAGATTGAGATTCCCACCCTTTTTGAAGCGGGCATCACCTCGATTGCCATTGACGCCTCACATATGCCCGATGATCAGAACCTGCTGACCAATATCGAACTGAACCCTTTCGTTCCCGGATGGGCGGGGCTGGAGACGGAGGTCGGCGAAATAAAGGGTGAGCAGGGATTGTCCACGGTGGATGACGCCTCGTTTCTGATCAAGGGGCTGAATGCCTACGATATCTTTCCCGATTGGATCGCACTGAACAACGGAACCGCGCACGGCATTGAGGCTAGTGGTGAAGGAATACAGGTGGAACTCACCGCCGAGATCCATCGCCACCTCGAACCCTATAAGGTCTCCGGCGCCCAGCATGGCACCTCGGGCAACAGCTCAGCCAAATTGCGCGAGATAGCCCAAAAAACCCGCACCACCAAGGCCAATGTTGCCACCGCCCTGCAGATGGTGTCGTGGGGGCTGGAGGTCAACGATGCCGGCAACGCCGCCCAGGGTGAGAATGATGGATTCATCAAGATTGCGGAAGAAGGAGTAACGTCTGAAATATGGGAGAAGATGGAAGCATTGGCTGAGAAAAACGGCTGGAGCGGCGGCAATTATAAAAAACTCAATCTTCCCATCGATAACTGGCTCATGGCGCAGCCACGCCGGATCCGGGAGAGGATGAGCAGGCGGGTGGAGGAATTTGTCTACACCATGCTGGTGTCGGTGTTTAACGCTGCCGATACCGCTCCGCTTGCCATGGAAATCATTGCCGATGCCGGCTCGTATGATATCGGCGCCAAAGGTACCCGGATAGAAGACCCCAGCCAGTGGACCAGGGAGCAGATTATCGAGCGGGCCAAAACGCTCACCACCGATAAGGGACCGGAAGGGGATTTTGACGACTAATCAGCGGCTTTGTACCATGAAAGCCCCTGGACTGGCTGGTTCAGGGGCTTTCTGTTATGAGCGATAATTGTTTGCGGCAAGATTGATTATGAAGACTATTCTCATTACCGGTGCCGCCGGTTTCATCGGGGCTCATCTCACCAATCGCCTCATTTCCATGGGTAATCGTGTCGTCGGATTGGACAATCTCAACGACTATTACGATCCCGGCCTCAAGCGGGCGCGCATGGCCGCATTATGTGAGGCGGAGCAATTCACCCATGAGAACTTCGATATAGCCCACCGGGAGAAGATTGCGGTGCTGTTCAGCGCCTATAGTTTCGATGTGGTCGTGAATCTGGCGGCTCAGGCCGGGGTGCGCTATTCCCTGATCAATCCCTACTCCTACGTCGATACCAATCTGGTCGGTTTCACCAATATTCTGGAAGGATGCCGCCATGGCGGCGTCACCCATCTGGTGTATGCCTCGTCCAGCTCGGTATACGGGGCAAATACCGGAATGCCTTTTTCCGTACACGACAATGTCGACCATCCCTTATCGCTCTATGCCGCCTCGAAAAAGGCAAACGAACTGATGGCCCATACCTACAGCCACCTCTATGGGCTGCCCACCACCGGATTGCGCTTTTTTACCGTATACGGGCCGTGGGGAAGGCCGGATATGGCCCTGTTTCTGTTCACCAGGGCAATGCTGGCGGGTGAACCCATCGAGGTGTTTAACTACGGCAACATGGAGCGCGATTTTACCTATATCGATGATATCGTCGAGGGGGTATGCCGGGTGATCGATACAATACCCACGCCCAATGTCAACTGGCGTGGCGACTGTCCCGACCCGGCCTCCAGCTCAGCCCCCTACCGACTCTATAACATCGGCAACAACAACAAGGAACAGCTACTGCGCTATATCGAGGTGCTGGAAACATGTCTGGGCATCACCGCTGAAAAGAAACTGCTGCCCATGCAGCCGGGCGATGTGCCCGCCACCTATGCCGACGTGGATGATCTGGCCCGTGATTTCAATTACCAGCCCAACACTTCCCTTGAATATGGGGTGGGTAAGTTTGTTGAGTGGTATAAAGAGTATTACCGGGTGTGATGGCTGTGATTATGTGCAGTGATCAAACTGTGGAGTCTGATTTTTCCAGACATCTTCGGTCTTCAAACAGGTGCGGTCAGCACCTTCTCGGTGAGGCCGTCAAGCCAGGAATGCGGCCATCCATCTGGGCGCCCTGACGCTGAAGTGTTGTCTCCATGTGGAAAAATCAGTCCAGAACCTGAAAACAGCCGATCATGCAGGTTGACCCCTCGTCCTGAATGTAGGGGGCCGGGCGCAGCTCACGCTGCTGCCACCGTTTCTGGGTCTGGAGGTTGGTGAGAACCCGGTGGTAGTCATCTTCCTGCCAGGCCTGTTCACGGACGGTGAAACAGATCAGCCCTGATGGTTTGGTAATGCGCACCAGTTCATACAGGCCGGTTGGGCCGACATGGCCGCAGGTAAAGGTGCCGACGCTGATGACCGCATCATAGCGGTCATCGGCAATATCGAGAGGGCCGGTCATATCTTCATGCAGTAATGTACCGTAGATCTTTTTTTGCTCTGCCCTAGCCAGCATCTCAGTTGAATAGTCAAGCCCGTCGAGGCGAGTAAATCCTTCGCGGTGAAGGACTTCTCCCACGAGTCCGGTTCCACACCCGGCATCGAGAATAGCCGGCTCCGCCATGGTTAGATGCTGCTGCAACACGGTGGCGGCCATAACCGGGGCGACGTATCCCAGTTCATCAATCAGGTCATGATCGTACAATTCGGCCCATTCACCATAGAAGGCCATTAGTTCATCCGTGGACGTGGCGGCCAGAACCCGGTCATGTATTTCTTTTCGCTGTACCATAATTTGCCTTTCATCTTCGGTATCGGTTAGTAGGATTGATGCTCTCGTAAAACCCATATTCCCGTCATACCGGAATTGACCCGACATCCATAATTAATTGAAATCACTGGATTCCCGCTTTCGCGGGAATGACGGTAGCAAGCAAATTCAAGGTTTTTACGAATTCATCAAAAATAGATCTGTGGTTTGTGCTTTGAGGTGATCATAGCTTCATTGCAATAGTGAGGGAACATGGAGAAATGACCTTTTCGCCACATATCCGTGGTGTTCAAGACAGATAAGTCTCGGACCCAGGTTGGCCTGCAAGTCAGGCTTCCTGAGGGTTTATTATATTGTGACGGATATGGCTGATATAGTCGGGGCCGATTCCACAGCAACCGCCAATAATTGACGCCCCTTTGTTGATCCATGATTTGACTGCACCAGTGTAGTCCGCGGGTGATATATCTTCATTGATAGCGGTAGATTTCAAGGCGAGTGTATAGTCATTTCGTATCTCTTGATAGCGGTTGGCGTAGGCGCCATATTGAAAAAAACGGCGTTGTCGCAATTTTTGATATATATCGATGCCGCGTTCAATATTTTCGATGGTTGAACAGTTTACCAACAGAGCAGTGACACCGTACTCTAATAATTCTTCCGCAACCTCTTCCAGGCTTTCGCCGCTTCGAAGATTGCCTGCTTCATTTACCGTAAAACTGATCCAGAGAGGAATATCGATTTCAACGGCTAACTGGGCAATAATTCTCGCCTCTCTTGCCTGACTCAGGGTTTCACCCAATAAAATATCCGCCTGATGCTTGATTGCATGGTTGATCAGCAGTGTGTACTCCTTCCTCAGCAGGTCATCATCGGGCACCATATCAGCACGATACGACTCGGACAAAGGAGGCAGTGATGCCGCGATTCGTACCGTGCAATCTGTTTCATCTCGTGCGCTGCGCGCGATGTTATAGGCACGATCAAGCAAGTGAGGCTGTTCGTCTGATTTATGTGCATGTTTCAAATGATAATGAACGACGGCATACGTGTTTGTGGTTATTACCCGAGATCCGGCCGCAATAAATGATTTATGCACATTTTTTACAATCTCCGGGTTGGTGGACAATGCATGTGCTGACCATAATGGGGGATCAATCGAAGCGCCTTGTGCTTCTAGTTCTCGCCCCATTCCTCCATCCAAAAGTATAATATCGTTTTTTTCTGTCATGTCCGAAAGGTAAGTGGACGAGTTACATTGTGTACCGTTACACCGGCAGTACAGAGCAAGATTATCTTGAAAAAAGTCTCATTCTTCACGGCTCCCATATTAGTTCGTGTACTATTGCTTAACCATTGACTCACCCGGCAGCAGGGTCTGTGTGCTGATGATGCCGTTCCACTGGCGGATGGTGCCGTGGATGAACTGGGAAAGCAGCTCCGCATCAGACGACAATAAATCACGCATCAACCGGATGCGGACGATCAGATCAATGGCCCCATGCACGCTGTGCACCTCGCGTACCTCATCAAGGGCAAACAATTTTTCCATAATCTTGGTCTCGTGGCGTCCCTCCACATTGATAAGGATAAAGGCAACTATCTCACGCCGCATTTCGGGGTATTCCTGCTCGCTTCGCTCAGCCATTTTCTCTCTGAATTGCTCCATGTTTTTTGGAATAAGCCGGTCAATGCCGATACCGTAATGACGGGATTTGCCGAATTTCCACTGGTGCAGGGAAATGTAGTGGTACAGATCGTCCACCGTACGGTCAGCAAAGGCCTCGGCAAGCGTGCTGTTGTCGATGATGGTTTTCAGGGGCAGATAGATGGTGCGGTACCAGTCCGCCGAGGCCTGTGCCGATTCCACCGGTTTGCCCGACTGCTCCGATAAAAAGGCGCGGTGTTCGTCGATCTGTTCAGCCAGGTATCGGTACTGGCCCGGCTCGGTGAGGATGATATCGGCGCTGAGATGGTACCGATCCTTAAAATCGACCATTTCCAGGTAGAGACGGTTCTCCAGGGTGTCCTTGGATGGCAGCAGTTCGAGAATGCGTGCCTTGATCGTAGTGTGGCCAAGCTGGGTAGCGGCGGAGAAGCGATGATGACCGTCGAGGATATAGTAGTGATCCTTGATCTGATAGAGTGAAATAGGGGGAAATGATTTCCCCCGCGCCATCTCTTTTCTGATGGAATCCACCCGGTCATCACTATTAAAGCTCTTGGGCTTGAAATGGGCGTCAAAATCGTGATAGCGACCGACGCTGCCGACTATCTTCTCCAGGGCAACCTCGGATACGCCGCGCTCGATGGTGGCAAACGCTTCTTCCTCCCGGCGCACCGCGTCGAAATTTGGATTTATCGGCGTCTCGTTCGGTGTCGATTTGGTGAAGAGCCCTTTTAGAGCCTCCATCGGATTATATTTCGATGATATGAAAGCCATAGGTGTTGATGATAGTGGTCTGCCCCAGAGCGGTGATCCGCTGGCTTGGGTCGGTGAAGTGACGATGAATATGGCCGTGGATGAAATAGCGGGGGCAATATTGCCTGATCAGCTCTCGATAGCAGACAAAACCTTGATGACAGCGGTCTTCGGCATCGTGGATATGGCGCGGCGGGGCATGGGTCAGTACCACATCGAGTTGACGCGTGCGCCAGAGTTGAAACCATAATCGTCTGATCTGCGCTCTCATCTCCTTTTCCCGATATTGGTACGGGTTACCGTTATACCAGCGCGAGCCGGAGAAGCCCAGAATGCTCAGCCCGTTGATTGTGATCAGGCGCCGACTCAGGTCAATACAGCCCACCGGAGCGCGGTGGAAACGGATGTCGTGATTACCCAGTACATAGAGCAGGGGGGCGTCGTAGGTATCGCGCAGAGCGCTCAGATACTCAGGTGGCAGATCGCCGCAGGCAAAGACCAGATCGAATTGATCGTACCGGCGTCTTCCGCGCGGGCCGACAAGCTCCGGCGTCACCCGATCGGAGACGCTGAGGATTTTCATTACTCACGCTTGGCGTTACCGGTAGCCTTTAGAACTATCGGTAAGTGAAGATACTACCCATTGTTGACGAAGATGGTGGCGGCACCGACGATCCCTTCCTGATCAATACCGCTGAGCGACCACAGGGTTGCCTGCGGTCCCTGTTCGATGAAATTGTCGGGATGGCCGAGAATTCTCGTATGGATGTGGCTAAGCCCGGACTGGCTGAGTAATTCCAGCACCGCGGCGCCGAAACCGCCATGTGCGGCATTATCCTCGATGGTCATGACCCGGCCGGTGGAGGCCGCCATATCACAGATCAGTTCATGGTCAAGCGGTTTGATGAACCGGGGGTTTATAACAGCAGCGTCAATGCCTGCTTCTGCCAGTTGCGAGGCGGCGGCAAGGGCCGGATGGACACGGTTGCCCACCGGCAGCAGGACGATATCGGAACCCTTGCGTAAAAGTTCACCTTTGCCGATGGCAAGATCGGAGAAAGTCTCGCCCAGTTCGACCCCGACCCCGGCGCCGCGGGGATACCGCAGGGCACAAGGGCCGTTGTGGCGGATAGCGGTATAGAGCATATCCTGTAATTCTCGTTCATCCTTGGGGGCCATCAGTACAAGGTTGGGAACGATGCGCAGAAACGACATATCGAACACCCCGTGATGAGTGGGGCCGTCATCGCCCACCACCCCGGCCCGGTCAATGGCCAGGGTGACCGGCAGCTTGGGCAGGCAGACATCATGAATGATCTGGTCGTAGGAGCGTTGGAAAAACGTAGAATAGATGGCGATGACCGGATGCATCCCCTCTTTGGCGAGCCCGGCACCAAAGGTCACCGCGTGCTGTTCGGCGATACCCACATCGAAAAACCGTTCCGGAAACCTTCTGGCAAAACCGCGCAACCCGGTTCCATCGGCCATGGCGG
The DNA here is from genome assembly GCA_016722945.1 of Desulfofustis sp. PB-SRB1. Lineage (GTDB taxonomy): Bacteria > Desulfobacterota > Desulfobulbia > Desulfobulbales > Desulfocapsaceae > PB-SRB1. The sequence goes on from JAEQMT010000010.1 coordinate 787,219, forward strand.
CGGAAATGGCGACGACGGTCTGGTTCTCCTCGGCGATGGCGGCAATGGCGTCGCCAAAGGCTTGGGTATAGGTAATGGGCTGTTTGTTCCCCTTTTTCTTGACACCGGTGGTACGGTCAAAGGGGCCGATGCCATGAAATGCGTGGGGCTGTTTTTCCGCCGGCTCGTAGCCTTTGCCCTTCTTGGTCAGGACATGGATCAGAACCGGTCCGTGCTTGGTATCGCGCACCATTTCCAGGGTATCGATGAGATCATCGAGTTGATGGCCGGGAATCGGGCCGATATAGTCAAATTTGAGTGCCTCAAAGAGCATACCGGGGGTGAAAAAACTCTTGAAGCTATCCTCGCTTTTTTTGAGGACGTTGAGAATTTGCTCACCTACATTGGAGAGCTGTCCTAACCGCTCCACCAGATGATCCTTCAGGCGGCGCATGGTTCGACCGGACAGCTTACGGCTGAGAAAGCTGCTGAGCGCTCCCACGTTGGGCGAGATGGACATCTCATTATCGTTTAAAACGACGATGAGGTGTTTGTCCAGATGACCCGCCATATTGAGCGCCTCAAATGCCATGCCGGCGGTCATCGAGCCATCCCCGATTACCGCGATTGCCCGCCCGTCCTGTTTGGTGATGTCTTTGGCAAGCGCCATGCCCAGGGCGGCCGAGATCGAAGTGGATGAGTGGCCGGTTTCAAAGGCGTCATACTCGCTCTCGGTGATCTTAGGAAATCCACTGATTCCTTTATATTGACGAAGGGTATGGAACTGGTCTCGGCGACCGGTGATCAGCTTATGGGCATAGGCCTGGTGCCCCACATCCCAGATCAGCCGATCGAGGGGAGTGGCAAATACATAATGCAGAGCCAGGGTCAGCTCGACAACACCGAGACTGGGGCCGAGATGGCCGCCGCTGGTAGCCACCTGATCGATGATAACCTCGCGGATCTCAGCGGCAAGCTGTTCCAGCTCGGGCACCGAAAGGTCGCGAATATCTTCCGGCGAATTAACCTGGTCAAGGGTGATGATCTTCTGTTTAATTGAGGTATCTTGCAGTAGCATCAAAGGTTCCCGTGAAAAATTTTAAATTATGTTAAACATATAACCAATATAAGGCCGATGGCCAGCTGGCCGGCGGATATCCTAATTCGTTCTTGTGTAGACGTATTCAGCAATTGAGCGCAGCGGCTCGGCTCGGGCATCGAATTCTTTAAGCTTTGCAATTGCTTTATCCACACTTGTCCGGGCTTTGTGCCTCGTCTCCTCGATCCCGAAAAATCGGGGGTAGGTTGCTTTGCCCCGTTCATCATCCTTACCGGCGCCTTTACCCAGCTGCTCACTGGTGCTGGTGGCATCAAGCAGGTCGTCGGTAATCTGAAAGGCCAGACCGAGGTGCGCCCCGTAAGAGCTGAGAGCTCGCTCCTGAACATCCGTCGCCCCGGCGCAAATGGCTCCGGTGTGAAGGGCGGTTTCGATCAATGCACCGGTTTTGGCGCGATGGATGGTCTGCAGCTGTTCATAAGAGATATCCTCGTTTTCAGCGGAGATATCCAGTGACTGGCCGCCGACCATGCCAAACGGGCCGGAGGCGTGACCAATTAGTTCGATGATGCGCAGCTGTCGTTTTGGATCGAGGTGGGCATGGGGTCGAGCCAGCAGTTCAAAACCATAGCTCAACAATCCGTCGCCGGCCAAAATAGCGGCCGCCTCGCCGAACATCTTGTGGCTGGTGGGCTGGCCGCGGCGAAGATCGTCATCATCCATGGCCGGCAGATCATCATGGATGAGCGAGTAAGTGTGGATCATCTCCAGGACACAGGCCACCTCAATGGCACTGTCGTACGCCTGGTGTGGCGCCTTTGCAACGGACTCCGCCGCCGCCAGACATAGCAGTGGTCGGAGCCGTTTGCCGCCTGCAAAGAGGCTGTAGCGCATTGCCGCGACATGTTCACCAAACGGCCCGGTTGGGGGCGGCATAAGGATTTCCAGGGCATCGTCGATGCGCTTCCGGTTTGTTGCCAGATATTCTTTAAGATTCATCGCCTGGTTCTTCGAAGGGCTCGCTCTGCAGCCGGCCGTCTTTTTCCAACAACATCTCTACCTTGGTACGAGCTTCGCTCAGCCTGGCGTTGCAATATTCCGCCAATTTGACGCCCTCGTCAAATTTTTTCAGGCTATCTTCCAGGCTTAAATCACCACTTTCCAGTTCTTCTGTTATCTGTTCCAGGCGGGACAATGCTGTTTCAAATGTTTTTCTGGCCATGGAGGTCTTTCTGGATTTGCTGAAAAGATAAGCTGATAACGGGTAGCTCCACAAAAGAAAATCGCCTTATGGCGACTTAAAGTATATAGTATCGACCGCTGCTGTTGGCAACAGGTGTTTTTTGCTGTTGCCCCGCTGTTTGCCCGTAATCATACAAAATCCTCAAGGCGCCCTCACATGTTCGACGCAACAAACTCATCACCAATTGCACCCGATAATGGATCAGGAAATAGAATTGTTCAGTCGCTGGCTGCATGTTGAAAAAGGCTATTCCGATCACACCATCAGCGGGTATCGCCGTGACCTGTTGGAATGCTCCGGTTTTCTTAATGGATTGTCCCCGGAAACAATAACCAATGCGCATATCCGCTCATTTGTGGCGGCGCTGAGCGATCGTAATAATCCCGCTTCCATTAATCGCAAGCTTTCCTCACTGCGCAGTTTTTTCAGGTTTCTGCAACGCCGAAAGAAGGTGGAGATAAATCCGGTGGAAGGTATAGCCGGGCCCAAAATGCGTCGCCGTCTGCCGGACTATCTGAGCGTCGATGAGGTGTTTTCCCTGCTTGAGTGCCCTTCGCCACAAAGCCGTTTCGGGTATCGCGATCGGGCCATTATGGAGACGCTCTATTCCACCGGCATAAGGGTGGCGGAGCTGGCGGCGGCGAATCTCGACGATCTTGATTTCGAACAGGGTATGCTTAGGGTGAGGGGCAAAGGAAAGAAAGAGCGATTGGTTCCGGTGGGACGACCGGCAATCGAAGTTTTTAGCAAATGGGCACCGCAGCGTCTTTCACTCCTTACTACGTCATCAGGAAATACTCAAATCGATGTGGAATCACTGTTTCTCAACGCCCGCGGCGGCCGTCTCAGCACCAGGAGCATAGAACGTTTGGTATCCCACTACGGCCGTTGCTGTGGTCTGCACCAACCGGTAACGCCCCATACCCTAAGGCATTGTTTCGCCACGCACCTATTGGAGATGGGGGCCGATTTGCGTACCGTCCAGGAGTTGCTTGGTCATGTCAGTCTGTCCACCACTCAACGCTATACCCAGGTAACCCTGGATCACCTGACCAGGGTGTATGATGAATCTCATCCATTGGGTGATGGAAGAGCTTCTACAGAGTAATTTTACGGCTTATTCTTTTTGTCAGAAACCGTTTTTAAAGAAATGCCTTCCAGGAAAATCTTTCTTCTTTGTTGCGGTGACATTTCTTTCATGCCTCGATCCTGGATGAAATAGCTCATTTTGCAATATCCCCAGGAAAAGAATCTCAGGAGTTGAAACTTTTTTATGAAGATTCGATCAACCACCATTTTATCGGTGCGTCACCAGGGTCAGGTGGTTATGGCCGGTGACGGCCAGGTAACGCTTGGCGCCAACGTCATCAAGCATAATGCCCGCAAAGTACGCAGGCTTTATGAGGACAAGGTGATTGCCGGTTTTGCCGGGGGCACCGCCGATGCCCTCACCCTGTTTGACCGGCTTGAAGCTAAGCTTCAGCAGTATAACGGAAATTTGCTGCGCTCAGCGGTTGAGCTTGCCAAGGATTGGCGCACTGATAAGTATTTGCGGCGTCTGGAGGCCATGGTAATCGCCGTTGACAAAGACCATTCCCTGCTCATCTCCGGTACGGGTGACGTTATTGAGCCGGATACCGGGGTGCTGGCAATTGGTTCCGGCGGCCCCTATGCCCATGCCGCTGCTCTGGCCCTGGTCAATGAAAGTGAGCTGGACGCGGCGCGGATTTGCACCAAGGCCATGGAAATCGCCGCCTCGCTGTGCATCTATACTAACCAATCAATTGTGATAGAAACATTATGATCGACCATCAGGCCCTGGCGCCCAAACAGACCGTTGCCGAACTGGACAAATACATCGTCGGCCAAGCCGATGCCAAACGCTTCGTCGCCATCGCCCTGCGCAATCGCTGGCGGCGCCAGCAGGTACCCTCGCCGCTGAGAGAAGAGATCGCCCCGAAAAACATCATCATGATCGGTCCTACCGGCGTTGGTAAGACCGAAATCGCCCGGCGTCTGGCAATTCTCGCGCAGTCGCCGTTTCTCAAGGTTGAGGCATCCAAGTTTACCGAGGTGGGTTACGTTGGTCGCGATGTCGAGTCGATGGTTCGTGATCTGGTTGAGATCGCCATCAACATGGCTAAAAACGAAGCAAAACAAAGTTTCGAGGGGATTGCCGAGGCCGCCGCTGAAGATCGGATCCTCGATGTGTTGCTGCCGCCTACGGCGAACCAGTCAAGCCCGCTGTCCGACACCGGGCCGGAGGGGGCCGGCTCTTTCACCATGGTAAAACAGGAGGGTGCAACCCCGGCCATCGGCGCTGCCCGGGAACACTCCACCCGCGACAAGATTCGGCAGATGTTGCGTGACGGCAAGTTTGACGAGCGCGAGGTGGAACTGGAGCTGACCGAAGCAAAATCGACCCCCATGGTTGAAATCATGGGGGCGTCCGGCATGGAGGAGATGCAGTCATCACTGCAGGATGCTTTCAGCAAGATTTTTCCCCGCAAGAAGAACAAGAAAAAACTCAAGGTACCGGAGGCCATGGAGGCCGTCAAGCAGGAGGAGATGGAGCGGCTGGTTGACATGGATAAAGTCACCAAAGAAGCCCTGCAACGCACTGAGCAGGCTGGAATTATCTTTCTTGACGAGATCGACAAGGTCGTCTCCCGGCAAAGCGGCAGCCATGGCCCCGATGTGTCGCGAGAAGGAGTGCAGCGTGATCTGCTGCCGATTGTTGAGGGAACCACCGTTTCCACCAAGTATGGCCTGGTGAAGACCGATCACATTCTGTTTATCGCCTCAGGTGCCTTTCATGTGAGCAAACCATCTGATCTGATCCCTGAAATGCAGGGCCGTTTTCCGATCAGGGTGGAGTTGCAACCACTGGGAAAAGAGGAGTTTATAAGAATCCTTACTGAACCGGAAAACGCATTGACCAAACAGTATACGGCGCTTCTTGCCACGGAGGGGATAACGCTGTCGTTTGAGGCCGAGGCGATCGAGGAGATGGCGAAAATTGCCGTGGAGGTCAATGAGCGTATCGAGGAGATCGGCGCCCGTCGTCTGCACACAGTCTTGGAGCGGGTGCTGGACGAGTTGTCTTTTGACGCGACGGAGCGGGAAGAATCACACTTCACGGTTACCGCCGACTATGTACGCGCTCAGCTGGCCGATGTGGTGCGTGACCAGGATCTGAGTCGCTACATTCTCTGATGCGTATCGCTCGCACCGGCGCTTTTGGAGTTTTTCCGGCGCCGGTACGAGTAAGGAGAAACATGTAAACTACTATGAAGATGCATTGATAAAACCGATTGTTTCATCAAGCGATGCCACCTGGCAGTAAATCATATTGATGATCTCCAGTTCTTTTTCATGCAGTTCCATGGTGCCAGCCGCGCAGCAGTTTTCCACCACCACCACGTTGAAGCTCTCGTCGGCGAGGCTTCGAACCGTGGAAGAAACACACTGGTCGGTAAAGATGCCAGCACAGATAACGTGCTTGATCCCCATGTTGTGCAGAATCAGGCGTAGATTGGTACCGGTCAAGGCGCTGTCGGTGGTCTTGCAGACCACGATCTCGTCTGCCTGTGGGGCCAGCTCGGGTACCACCTGGGAATCCTCTCTTTCTTTTGGCAGAAGCAGATAGTTCCAGCCCGGTTTTTTCTGACTGAGCGATCGATCCCTGCCGTCGTCCTTCAGGCAGGCGATCCTGGCAAACAGCACCTCCACTCCGCTGGTGCGGCAATGGTCGATGAGCCGTGCGGTGTTAGGGATGACCACTTCGTTCATGCGCTCCATAAACGGCTGCCAGCGTGCCGCTTCATGGGCATCATCCTTGGCCTCGAGGTAGGTGTTCTGGATATCGATCACCAGAAGCGCGGTTTCCTCCGGAAGAAAAGACATCTCTTCCGGTTCGGGGGCGCCCTCGTAGTAAAACGAACGAAAATCACTTTTCCATGACATATCATTCTCCTCGTGACGAATTTTGTTTTTTCATGAACGGCCATCTGGCCAGGGTGCCGAACTCGTTGCGTTCGATGATGCCGCCCGGTCTCAGGATGAGCACAATCAGCATGACCAGGGCTAAGATTATTTCAGTCAAGCCCACCACCGTGGAGGAAAAGAGATCTGCCGCGTTAATGGCCTTTTCCAGGGCACGCAGACCTTCGAATACGGCGGTAACGGAGAATACCCCAAACACCGCCCCGGAGACCGTGGCCGGGCCGCCGATGACGAGCATACCGAGAATAACAAATGTTTCCCGCAGATAAAACGCGTTTGGCGAAAAGGAGGTAATGAAATGGGCCCAGAGCGCCCCGCCGATGCCTGCGTAAAAGGCACTCAGAACATAGGCTCGCCAACGCAGCAGGGGGATGTGAGCGCCGATGGCAGCCGCCGCCACCTCATCGTTGCGCACTGCTCTGAGCAGGATGCCCACCCGGGACTCCTTGAACCAATAGGCGCCGATGGCGGCCACTACGGCAGCTGCCGCAGCCAATTGGAGGGTGGTGGCTTCGACGATACCGAACAGGGTGCGCGGCCCGTTGGTGACTTCGCTCCAGTGCACCATGATGGTGTGAAGGATCATCAACAGGGCAAAAGAGGTAATAACCGCGGCGGCATCAGAGAGTCGCATCAGCGGATAGGCAACGATGGCCGCCACCAGCGCCGCCACCACTCCGCCAATCGCCATACCCACGAGCGGATCCAGTTGAACGCCCTGCATAATCGGATAAAGCTCAGGCAGGGCCATAGACTTGAGCCGGGCCGGCATGGTGATGACAGCGGAGGTGTAGGCGCCGATGCCCATGAAACCGATATGGGCAAAGGAGAGAATACCTGAGTTTCCGGTAAATATCTGCAATCCCAGCACCAGGATCATATTGATGCAGAGGGTGGTGGCCAGTCTGGTGAGCAGCCGATCGTCGATGAGTTCAGCGGCGATTACCAATAGCACCACCGGAAGGGTGATACAGATCAGAGTAACGAGATGACGGTTCATCTGTGCGCTACGTCCTTTTGCCGGTGTCGGGTCCCTTGATAAGTCCCGATGGTCTCAGCAGCAGGATAACGATGACCATGGTAAAGGTGAAGGCATCACGAAAACTGAGAAGATCCGGGGGCAGGGCGTAATTAAAACTGACATCGATAAGTGCCAGCAGATAGCCGCCGACAACGGCGCCCACCAGACTGCGCATGCCGCCGATGACGCAGGCGATAAAGGCGACCAGCAGCGGTTCCAGGCCGATTCCCGGAACCACCGCGCCGATCCGGCCAAGCCAGAGCATCGCCACGACGCCGGCGAACAATCCACTGATGGCAAAGGCGACGGTAATGATGAAATTGGCCGGGATACCAACCATCCGCGCCATCGTGAAATTGGAGGCGGCGGCCCGCAGCGCCATCCCCAGCACGGTGCGTTTCATCACCAGGGTAAAGGCACCGAGCAGAATGAAGGCACTGGCGATGGTGATGAGATTGCGTACCGGGATGATGACGCCAAGCATGGTTACCGACTGGGTGAAAATCTCCGGCAGGGGGACATTTCTCGCCCGAGGCGAAATAAAAAGAAGGGCGGCGTTCTGCAAGAGAGTGGAGAAGGCGAAGGAGGTAATCAGCATGGCGGTGAGGGAGTTGGCCCGTACCGGCCTGAAGGCCACCAGATCGGTGGTGATGCCGCCGATCACGGCCATGCATACCGCCACCAGCGCCATGATAAGCCATGGCAGCGGTGAGCCGTTGAGCAGATAGAGGGTGTAACCCGCTACCATTACCAGCTCACCGTAGGCGAAGTTGACCAGTTTGAGAATGCCGTATATCACCACCAGGCCCAGCGCCATCAAGGCGTAAAGGCTCCCAAGGTTGAGCACGTCCAGAGTGAATTGCAGAATAGTACCGACGTCCATGGATACCTCTTACCCCGATCTGCCCAGGTAGATCGATTCAAGATCGGACGACCCGGCAACTTCGGCCCCGGTTCCGGACATGGCAATGGTGCCCAGTGACATGACGTAGGCGCGGTCAGCCGCCTGTAGGGCTTTTGTGGCGTTTTGTTCCACCAGCAGGATGGCTATTCCGGTGCGCCGTAACCTCTCGATCAGCTCGAAGATGTGGTTGACGATCAGCGGCGCCAGACCCAGTGACGGTTCATCCAGCAGCAGCAGGCGGGGGCGGGCCATCATGGCGCGGGCAATAACGAGCTGCTGCTGCTCGCCGCCGGAAAGGGTGCCGCCGGGCTGATGCATGCGTTCGCGCAATACCGGAAACATCGTCATCAGCGATTCCATCTCCTGTTCGCAGGCGGCCCGCCTGCGCCGATGGATAAATCCTCCCAGCAGAAGGTTCTCGCGTACGGTGAGATCGGCAAAGACGTCGCGCGTTTCCGGCACCATGGCGATACCCGCTGCTACCGCTTTTTCCGCTTTCATACCGGTTATATCGGCGCCGTCAAACAATATCCGTCCGGAATGGGGTCGGATGGCGCCGGCTATGGCGAGCAGGGTGGTGGATTTTCCCGCCCCATTGGCGCCGAGCAGACTCACCATCTCGTTTTCACCAACCGCAAGATCGATACCCTTGACCGCGGCAACCGGGCCATATCGGACTACGAGATTTTCAACGACAAGCATGGTCAGGGCGAAGTTTCCGAAGTTCCCAGATACGCCTCAACCACGGCCGGCAGTGATCGTACCGTCTCCACCGACCCCTCACCGATGGTTTTTCCCGACGAGATGACGTGCAGTCGATGACACAACCTCATAATCAAGGACATATCATGATCGATCACGAGTATTCCCAGTGCTCTGCTGGCCGGTAGCTCGGCCAGGGTGGCAAGCAGGGCGTCGCTTTCGGTTTCGTTCATACCGGCGGCGGGCTCGTCGAGCAAGAGAAACGAAGGGTCGCCGGCCAATGCCCGGACAATCTCCACCCGCCGTTTATCCCCATGATTTAGAGCACCGGCGGCCATATCGCCAAAGTCCGACAGGTTGAAATCCACCAGCAGTTCCCGCGCGGTCTGCCTGGCGGCACGCAGGGACAGCCCTTTTGCCAGTGAGGTGGCGGCAACGTTTTCCACCACGCTCAAATCATTGAACAAACGCACCTGCTGAAATGACCGGGTTATGCCCTTTAAGGCAATACGCCGCGGCGAAAGAGCGGTGATCTCTTCATCACCAATACATACGGCTCCCGTAGAAGGTCTCACCTGCCCGGTGATGGCGTTTACCAGGGTGGTTTTCCCCGATCCGTTGGGGCCGATCAGGCCGAGGATTTCACCGGTTTCAATGGTCAACGACACCTTGTCCAGGGCGCGAAGACCGGAAAATTCAACGCTGACCTCGTTTATCCGCAACCGCCTATTGGACATGGCGACCGGTCATGAAAGGTGCCTGATGGTGGGTATGAGCACGGGAAAAGACGAATAGGGGCCGGCCGTACAGCCGGCCCGCACGCTGGCAGAGCTTAAGGCGCCGGTGGGTTTTCCGGACGACGCCAGCCCATGAATGAGGGCTTGCCTTCACTCAGGCCGACGAGTACCGCCGACTTATCCGGGGCGTGGCCTTCTTCGGCCGAGCTGTAGCTTAATGTGCCGGTGAGTAGGCTGAATTCATTGCCTTCCAGGGCAGCGGCCACTGCTTCGCCATCGGTGGTTCCCGCTATTTCCACCGCCTGCGCCATCAGCATAATGGTGTCCCAGCCGGTGGCGACAAAGGAGGTATCCGGCGCGCTTCCGTAGAACTCCTGATAGGCCGCGATGAATTGATCCATTTCGGGGTGCGCTTCCGACCCCATCCAGGTGTGGGTAATGAAATAGACATCACTGCCGAAGGTCTCACCAAGGGCCTCCCAGAGGCCCGGATCGTCGTATGAGTCGCCGCCCATGATCGGTGAAGTGATGCCTACTTCACGAATTGACCTGATTATGGTGGCCAGATCCGGCATGTAGGATGAGATGAAAATAACGTCCGGCTGGCTCTCCAAACCACGCAGGCGTGCAAGTTGCGCTGAAAAATCCTGATCGCCCTGGGTGTAGGCGTCATCAGCAAGTACGGTGCCGCCGATGGCCTCAAAGTGCTCGACAAAATATTTACTCAGGCTCTTCGTATAGGCGATGAACTGGTCGGTGACGACGTAGGCGGTCTTCCACCCTCGCTCGTTAAAGGCGTATTCGGCCGCCGCTGCTCCCATGGTGGTGTTCCACATGGACAGGGTAAACTGTTTGTCGCCCAGCGACCAGGAGCTGTAGAGCGGATCGGAAGCACAGGTGGAGATTCCCACCAGCCCCGATTTCTGGGCCTCACGGCCGGCCGGGCCGCCAAAGTCGAAATCACATGGAGCAACTATCAACTGGGCGCCGCGGTCGATGAGATCGACGGCGTTGTTGCCTACCGTGACCGGATCGCTTTTACCGTCGATGTTTTCAAACTTGACCTGCTTGCCTAAAATACCGCCACGATCGTTGAGATATTTAACCGCTACCTCAGCGCCCTTCAGACCCGGTTCGTCAAGGGGCGCCTGGACACCGGTGAGCGACAGGGCGCCGCCGATAAAGATTTCGTCTTCGGCAACCGCCACTGATGCCGCCATCAGAACGGAAGCTGCCAGGAGCCCGGTGAATATAGCTGGAATGTTTTTCATGTTCTGCCTCCCGTGGGTAATGAAGCGCGTAATTATAAAGTCGCCTCTTTGTGGCGGACACTATACAAATTAGTAGCTCCCAATCAAGGGTAAAAAATAGTAATTACAAAAATGAAATAAAATTACCGGCCCTTCCAATTGGACCACCCCTTCTTTTTACGTTGTGGGGAACTTAGCACGGTTCGGGTATAGGTGAACGGTTGATAGTTGAGCAGCTCGGTAATCTGGATATCAAGCTCCCGGCAGGGACGGACTTTTAGTTCTTTGTTCACGTTCAGATCAACCTCGCCCTCACCACCAAAATGGAGGGTCAGGTTGATGGGGCAGTCGCCGCGATAGGTAAAGATAAGCTCCTTGAACCGTTCCAACACCTCTCGGGTGAGAGTGGCGCCGTCGATGGCGGCAACAACAGTATCGGTATATTTGGCGCGGGCGGCGGGCAGTGGGTCAATTTCTTCGGCAATGATCTTTAGACCCCGTTCTTCCTTCTGGACGGTGCCGCGAACCACCACCGGTTCGGTGGATGAGAGCAGTGGCCCGCATAGCTTGAAGGCCTCGGGAAATACCAGCACCTCAACCGCCTCCAGAATATCTTCCAGGGTGACAAAGGCCATCGGTTCGCCGCGCTTGCTTTTCAGATGGCGAACCGCCCGGATGAGCCCTCCCACCCGCACCGGTTGCCCATCGGCGAGTTGAGAAAGACTGGCAATATCGCCATCGGTAATGGTTTTGATCTCCTCCAGTGCATCATCGAGGGGATGGCCGGTGATGAAAAATCCCACCGTTTCTTTTTCATAGAGCAGTTTTTCCTGTTCGGCCCACTCGTCGATATCCGGCAGTTCAATCTCGGTGATGGCGGTGGGGCCGGTCTCAGTGGCAAGAGAAAAAAGCGACATCTGGCCGCTGTGGCGATCGCGCTGGTGCGCCTTGGCCTGCTCCATGGCCTGGGGAAGAATGTGCATGAGCTGCGAGCGTTTTGCCCCGGTGGAATCAAAGGCGCCGGCCTTGATAAGGCTTTCGATGACCCGGTTGTTTACCCGGCGCGGATCGATACGGTTGCAAAAATCCGCCAGCGATGGGTATGGTCCGCCCTTCCGGCGCTCCTCGATAACAGAGTCAAGGGCCGATTCACCGACATTTTTTACCGCTGCCAGGCCGAATCGTATGCGATCATCTTTGACGCTGAAATCCTTGACGCTCTCGTTGATGTCCGGCGGCAGTACCTCGATCTGATGTTCTTTACACTGGTTGATGTAGAGCACCACCTTGTCGGTGTTGTTCATATCGCAGGAGAGCAGGGCGGCAATAAATTGTGACGGATAGTGCGCTTTTAGATACGCGGTCTGATAGGCAATGAGCGCGTAGGCGGCGGAATGAGATTTATTGAACCCGTAGCCGGCGAATTTTGCCATCAGATCGAAGATATATTCAGCGGTGGCGGGATCGATCTCATTATCACGGGAACCGGCCATGAATTTGGCTTTCTGCTGATCCATTACCTCGGGTATTTTTTTGCCCATGGCGCGGCGCAGAATATCGGCATCGCCGAGGCTGTAATTGGCCAGCACGTTGGCGATTTTCATCACCTGTTCCTGATAGACGATGACCCCGTAGGTCTCCTCTAAAATCGGCTTGAGCTGGGGCAGGGGATAGTGCGGCTCGCGGCGGCCATGTTTGGTTTCAATGAAATCGTTCACCATGCCTGAATCCAGCGGGCCGGGGCGATACAGGGCGACCAGGGCGATGAGATCGGTGAACTGGGTGGGCGCCATCTTTACCATGAGCTCGCGCATGCCGCTGCTTTCCAGTTGAAACACGCCCAGCGAATCGCCGTCACGCAAGAGTTGATAGGTTTTCTCGTCATCCATGGGAATGACGTCCATATCCAGCTCGACCTCTTTGTCGTTTCTGATAAGCTGTTTTGCCTTGTGGATGACGGTAAGCGTCTTGAGCCCGAGAAAGTCGAACTTGATCAGCCCGGTCAGCTCGGTGTGTTTCATATCGTACTGGGTCAGGGTTTCGTTGTCCTTCCCCTTACAGACCGGCAGATATTCAACAATGGGCCGGGGCGACACCACCACCCCGGCGGCATGGGTAGAGGCGTGGCGGGCGAGCCCTTCGAGGGTCTGCGATACGTTCAGAAGTTCAGCGATTTTAGGATCAGCGCTTGCCGCCTCACCCAGCCGGGGCTCCTGTTCCAGCGCCTTTTTAATGGTCATCTTGAGCTGTTCCGGCACCAGTTTGGCGATTTTATCAACGTCGCTGAAGGCAATATCCATGGCCCGGCCCACATCGCGGATAACGGCCCGTGCCTTCATCGAGCCGTAGGTAATGATCTGTGCCACATGGTCGCTGCCGCCGTACTTATTGCGAACGTATTCGATCACCTCGCCGCGTCGATCCTGACAGAAATCAATATCAAAATCGGGCAGTGATTTACGTTCTATATTGAGGAAGCGCTCAAACAGCAGCCCATAAGGCAGGGGGTCGATATCGATGATGCCCAGACAATAGGCAACCAGGCTGCCGGCGCCTGAACCGCGGCCTGGCCCCACCGGGATGTCACGATCCTTTGCCCAATTGACGAAATCAGCCACAATGAGGAAATAGCCGGCAAACCCCATGGTGTTGATTACCTCGATTTCCGTTTCCAGCCGCTGCCGGTAGGTGGGTTCATCCGCTGGGTCGAGTTTTGCCTGGGCCCGCATGGCCGCAAATCGTTTTTCCAGACCCTCACGGGATTTTCTGGTGAACAGCGACTCCAGGGTCTCTGTTTCCGGTACCGGAAAATTGGGAAAATGGTAGGCGCCCAGCTCGATATCAATATCGCACCGCGCCGCCACCGACGTGGTGTTGGTGATCGCCTCGGGGACGTAGGAGAACTTCTCCTTCATAACGTCAGGCGGCTTAAAATAGAGCTCGGTGGTGGAAAATTTGAATCGTTTCGGATCGGTTATGGTTTTTCCCGTCTGAATGCAGAGCAACACCTCATGGGCATGCGCCTCTTCCCGGTTGAGATAGTGGCAGTCGTTGGTGGCCAGCAGGGTGACGCCCAGCTCCTTATGCAACTCCATCAGTCCTTTATTGACGATGGCTTGCTCGGCAATGGAGTTTTCCTGGATCTCAAAATAGTAGCGGTCGCCGAACATCTGCTGCATATCGATGGCTTTCCGGCGGGCCTCGTCAAATCGATTGTGGCTGATCAGCCAGGGAACCTCGCCGTGCAGGCAGGCGCTCAAAGCCAGCAGACCCTCGTTGTATTGGGCGAGCACTTCCTTGTCGATTCTCGGCTTATAGTAAAACCCCTCGAACTGAGCAATACTGGCCAGTTTCATCAGGTTGCGGTAGCCCTGATAGTTCATGGCCAGCAGGATCAGGTGATACGAGGCGCCGGCCTCGCCGGTGGTTTTTTCAAATCTGCTGCCCGGCGCGATGTAGACCTCACAACCGATGATCGGTTTGACTCCTGCCTTGTTGGCCGCTACGTAAAATTCCAACGCCCCGTGCATGGCGCCGTGGTCGGTAACGGCCACCGCATCCATGTCGTATTCTTTGCATTTATCGAGCAGGTCTTTGACCCTGATCGCCCCATCCAGCAGACTGTGCTGGGTATGGACATGAAGATGAACGAAGCCTGCACTCATGAGTACTCTCGTAAGGTATGGATAACAAGAAGAGCCGGGTGATCGAACTACCGGCAAAGTGTTGCAGATACTACCGTGCTAGAATAATGCGGCGAGCATCATTTACCAACACGGATTTTACATGATATGACGGTAAATAATTGTTTGGTCTGCCCAGGTAATTGAATTCCGGTACTAATATTTATGGCAATGGCTGGAAAAAATGGAATTGCACCGGTTGTTAATGCTTTGTTTTTATGGGAGGTATAAACCAGTTAAAGAGCAGTACCTCGACGATTATTCGGATCTTTGCCGACAGGTTGTAGCTGGAGTCGACCCGTTCTGTCTCTTTTGAAATCGGTCGATGCTCATCGAGGTAGGCTGAGATAACCTCGCCGGCGGTCTTTGCATCTCGTTCGGCGACATATATGGTTTTTTCGTTGAATAATGGGATGACGGGGCTGATGTTTAGCGAACCAAAATAGTCGTTGTGAACAAAATAATAAATACCCTCAGCTTCCAGTAAGCTTTTGATGAATATTGCATCAAGCTCGGATGAGGGGGAATGGTGTTTTTTCATGGTTCCATCCCCCACCCGTTCTAGCCTTCCAGTACCGCCTCTTTGAAGGTGTCGAGGCCGATGCGGTCGATGAATTTGGCGGTACGCTCTTTTTTCTTGGCGTGTTCGCAGTAGTAGTCGAAGCAGCGGTCCAGCAAGGCCTTGACCTCGTCACCGGTGAGTCCTTCGCCGAGGATATCGCCGGCCCGCGGGGCACGGGTGGAGCTGCCGCCGAAACTCACCGTCCAGCCCGATTTTTTGCCGACAATACCCACATCGCGCACGTTTGATTCGGCGCAGGTAAAGGGGCAGCCGGAGACGCCGATCTTTACCTTGGCGGGAAAATCTCGGGTGCTGAAGTACTCTTCCAGGTGAATGCCCAGTCCCAGCGCATCCTGAACGCCGAACTGGCAGACCTCGGTGCCGGGGCAGGCCTGGACGTAGTGGAGGCAGAGCTCGGTGGCCTTGCCGGGGTCCATACCGAGATCGCGCCAGATATCGTCGAGCTGGTCAAGTTTCATCCCCACCAGGGCGATACGCTGACCCGAGGTGATCTTGACGATGGGAATCTCATATTTTTCCACCACCGTGGTGATGTTTTGCAGCATGGTGAGGTTCATCAGGCCGGCGGGGATGCGCGGCACGATGGCATAGCTTTGCTTGTCTCGTTGCAGAATTGATCCGGCAGGGACGATCGGTTGGGCCATGGTAAACTCCGTATGTGCTGTTGGTTTATGGGGGTTAATCCGGTTTATCGGCACTAATATAGGTGACAGGGAAAATCTTATACCTGCAAGGGGTATAAAAAAATGGGGCGCTTGTCAATGCTCACTCACTCTTGAGTCGGCTGATACCCGCTGAGTAGGGGCATAAGGGCGGCTGGTTAGAAGTCTCTGAACATCATCAAGTCGGGTGTGTCCTTCACCCAGGAACGGTTTTTAAACCAATATTCCTGCATGGCCTCCAGGGCGCCGGAGCTGGTCATCAGGGTGAGGTAGTTATCCAGCAGGTTGATAAACAGGGTGTCTTCCGGCGATACCCCCATGCCGAGCTGTTCAAAACTCAGTATCTTTTCATACACCTGGATGCCCTCGTCCCGGTAGCGATACTCGGCGACCTTGCAGTAGGGATAGTCGGAGAGCACCCCGTCGATAGCACCGTTGAGCAGCAGAATCATTGCCTGATCCAGGCTTTCAGTATAGACCGCCTCGGTTCTGGGCAACACGGTGCGCACCGTAAAATCAGCCGTGGTATCGCGCAGCACGCCCACGCGCAGACCCTTGCGGTTGAGATCAAGGGGTTCGGTTAGGCTTTGCACCACCTCATCCCTGCCGATAAAGGCCTGGCCGGAATTGCCGTACGGGCCAACGAAGGCGATTTCCATATTGCGGGTGGCGCTCATGCTCATGCCGGCCATGATAATGTCCACCTCACCGGCCTGCAGGGCGGGAATCAGCCCGGCAAACGGGATTCGTTCGACGCGAAAGTCTACATCCATGTTGCGGGCCAGCTCACGCACCAGGGAAATATCAAAACCGATGAGATCACCATGCACGGAAGTCACGGTAAAAGGCGGAAAATCGCCTGGTGTGCCGAGCACCAGTTCGTCGTTGGCGCGAATGCGGTCAATTACCGGCCCGGCATTGAGTGTGGCGGGAAAGAGAGCCAGCAGCACGCAGGTAATCACAACCAGCAGTTGTGATGGGATAAAGGCGTTGTCGTTCACGATGTCCAGAAAAGATACCATTGCGGATATAGGTAGTACACCATAGCATGCCATATGCTTTCAGAAACGCAACGGCAAATAGTGTGAGAAAATGATTACGAAAAGATTTAACGCGTCTAGAATACCGGTTTGTAGTCGAAGAAGTGTCTTGTTTCCAGCTTGCGATAGGTTTTGGTTTCAGCGCGGGCGATAAACGAGCTGGTAACCGCGCCGTTGGCGGTAAAGCGGACACCTTCGAGAAATTCCCCATCGGTGACCCCGGTGGCGGCCAGGGCGACTTCCCGTGAGCCGATCAGGTCCTGAACCTTGAATATCTTGTCGAAATCGGTAATGCCGAAGGCGGTGGCGCTCTCCCGGTCGCGATCGTTTTCGTAAAAAATCTTGCCTTCGAAATAGCCTCCCAAACAGTTGATGGCGGCGGCCACGAAGGTTCCTTCCGGGGCATAGCCGTAGCCCAGATAGATATCTGTTTTCTCACCGGTAATGGCGGAGAGACAGCCGGAAAGCTCGCCCTCGTCAATGAGCTTGATCCGTGCTCCGCATTGGCGCACCTCTTTGATAAGGCTCTTATGACGGGCATGATCGAGCATGCAGACGGTGACGTTTTCGGTGTATTTACCCAGCGCACGGGCCACCCGCTTGACGTTGACCACCGGCGGCTGGTTGATATCGACCACACTGCCGACCTCCGGTCCGACAACGATTTTATACATGCTCAGGTTCGGCACTTTCTGGATAATGCCTGACGGGGCGATGACCGCGTAAGAGGTCGCGTTGTTGCCGCCGGCGGCGGCACTGTGATGCGCCTCCAGGGCAATGGCCATAACATCCATGGTGGGGCCGCCGCTGCCAAGTGTTGCCGGCATGGGGTCGATGTCGGGCACGCCGGGAAACCGATCGTTGATTACCACCCCGTCTATTTTCAGGCGGTTCAGGGTCTTGGCAATGGCGCCCCGGGCGTAGTTGAGCAGTTGCCGATGGTTGCCCAGCCCCTGATACCTGGCCGCGGTAAGGGCGGCAATCTCGGTGGCGCGAACGATTTCCATGCCGTAGTTGGTATCCATTTCCTACCCCTTTCCCGACAATGGAGTCAGTAGCTCATTATGGGCTTCATTGGCCAGTTCCCTGATTTTATCCATAAGCTCGTCACGCTCTCTGGCAAGAGCGGTGCCTTCAGCCGTATCCTTTACCTTCATGGGTTGCATGAATTCATCAATGAGCTCAATGTCCAGCGGTACCGATTCCAGGGTGCGCTCGGCCTCTTTGATCTCGTCGGGAGTGGGTAAGATAATGCCGTAGAGCTGGTGCGGGGTGTGTACCAGGGAGTGGCCCCGGTTGTAGTAGGCGGCCGCAAAACCGCCATCCACGTTGATTGCCACCCCATCCTCGCTGGCCATATGCTTGCCTTTGAGGTAGTTGACCGGGGTATGGCCGTATACCACCCGTTTGACTCCAAATTCTTTGAGCAGATTTTCCTTGAAGTTCTGATTGGCAAGATTTGATTGCCAATAGAGGGTGTGCTCGACGTGGCTATCCTTGTCGATGAGAAAATAGCGCTCAAACGTTTTCATGGCATGCTTGCCGAAAAACGGAGAGCGCGGCCCGCACCAGAGGTAGAAGAACAATGCCTGATCTTCCTTCCGCTGCGGCGCCCCGGTGAGGTAGTTATGGCCCACCCGGTCGATAACTTGCTGGATATAGTCGAGCAGGCCGCGACCCCGGTGGCCGAGAAACTGCTCGAAATGGCCATCTTCGGTGGTCGGCACCAGGGCGTGGATATTTAGAATATTGGAGTAAAGCGAATAGGTTTTGCCAAAGCTGAACAGATAACCCAAAAGCCGCATGAGCTTTTTGTTGGTGGTGAATTGAGCCACCAGATCATCGATGACCTCCTGCTCCGCGCCGGAGAGCTGCTGGGGGTTTTGGTAGTCCAGGGTGGGGAAATAGGTGTCGTTAAGGCCGTCTGTATTGCCGCCGGCGAGCATCTCGGCAAGTCGGTCCAGCCAGCACCGATCAGCCATATCATACTCAGGAAAATCGGCGATGGTCTGTTCTTCGAGTTTGAACTGGATGATCGCCAATGCCTTTTCCATGGCACGGCCACGCTCGGTTTTGGCCTTGAATTTTCCGGTCACCTTGTCGGCCGGGTAGGTGGCAGCGGCAAAATCGCTCAATGTGGTGATATCAAAACCGAGTCGATCCATGAACTCGAAATGGTCATAACGAAAGGTGATTCGCATCGCCTCGGCGACCAGCGATCTGTTGCCCGACGCCGCCCCCATCCATAAGATATCGTGGTTACCGAAGACGTAATCGACGATGCGGCGATACGGCATGGAGGAGATGATCCGCAGGATCTTATCAGGCTGCGGCCCCCGGTCAAAAACGTCGCCCAGCACCTGGATGCGGTCCAGCAGGACGTTGCGGATCGCCATGCAGAGATGGGTGATGAGCCGGGCGGTAATTACCTCTTCTTCAAAAATCTGGTTGGGCAATGATGATCCCGCCAGCATGCGGCCGATGGTATCCTGAAATTCAGGCAGCAGAACATCTTCCAGCCGGTACCGGATATTGGTGAGTTTATACTTGAGCACCTGGCCGAGACAGAGAATGACGTCCTGGGTATCCATGCGCATGGCCGGATCAGCAATGTACTGCTGTTTTCTGATGATGCGCACCAGGTACTGAATCTTGTCTGGGGTAAATGTGTTGGGCAGGGCCTCCCGACAGGTCTGATACAGCACCCCGAAGCGCCCGCGCAGGATAGACTTGAACCGATCACCCTCGCCGTGCAGGTCGCTGATCCACAAGGTTGTCGGGATGTTGGAGTTGAGTTCGGTCTCGATCTCAAGAAGGCGCTGCACCAACTCATCGACTTCGCGTACCTTGATCAGTTCGTTTTTCTTGGTGCGGCTTTTGGTCGCGGTGGCGGATGGGCTCTTCATGGGCGGCGCTCCAGCGTGGCTGACAATGGTCCGGATAGCATCGTGTCCCACGGATGGGTTGCAAAGGATTGTAATTGAACAATAAAATTAGTATATCATGCAAGGTGATCAAGGGCAATGATTGTTTACTATCTGGAATGAAATATCGCCACAGCGACGACCCAGGGCTCGACGAATTGCTTGGCTGGCAAAAGAGATGCTTTACCTTTGACTGGCTGACCACCCCCCGTGGTGCGAAGATTCGATTTGCCTTTCAGAAGGTAGCGGAGCCTCGTGCCGTGATCCTCATTGTCAACGGCCGCTCCGAGTTCATCGAAAAATATGCGGAGGTGTGCCGGGATCTGCAGGATATGCATGCCGAGTTGTGGATTTACGATCATTTCGGCCAGGGTGGCTCGGATCGCCCCCTGGAAGACCCGCATAAAGGTCACATCGATGATTTTACCACCTATGTGGATGATCTCACTCAATTGATTACAGAACAGGTGCGCCCCCTGCAAACAGTGCCGTTCATCCTGCTCACCCATTCCATGGGCAGCACCATTGCCACCCTCTCCGCCGCCACACATGGACACCTTATGGCGGGAATGATCCACCACTCACCGATGCTGGGCATCAATACCGGGTATCTGCCGGAGTGGGGGGCCGAGAAAATAAGCGCCTATCAATGCTCGCTGGGCCACGGCGAGCATTACGTGTGGGGCGGCGGGCCGTTTGTGGCGATTGATTTTAAAAACAACGTGCTGACCAGCGACGAAACAAGATTTTCCCGCACCATGACGATGATGAGTGATATGCAAGGCCTTGCCTTGGGAGCACCCACCTTCGGCTGGCTCTATCAGGCGTACCGTGCCATTGATCTGGCAAGAGAGGTTGCACAAGAGATTGAGGTGCCGACTCTGGTACAGTTTTCCGCACGTGATCGACTGGTCAGCGTCGCCCCCATGGATGAGTTCTGCACCCCGCGGAAAAACTGCCGGAAGAATCGCTTCGAGGAAGGTGAGCATGAATTGCTCATGGAACGCGACCCGATCCGCGCCAGGGTACTTGCCGAGCTCAAGGGCTTTATTGATGAGATATGCCAAAGATCAGGGAATAACCAATCGTCCACATGATGAGGCCAATCGCCGTATCGAGCAGTTTCCATGCCCGCGGGCTGGCAAACAGCGGCCGCAATAGTCTTGCCCCGTAGCCCAGGGTGAAGAAAAAGAGAAACGAACCGCTCACTCCGCCCAGAAAGAAAAAGAGTCTCTGTTCCGCATACTGGGTGGAAACCGCCCCGAACAGCACCACCGTATCGAGATAGACGTGCGGATTGAGCCAGGTCAATGCCAGGCAGGTACCAATTGCCGGCAGCAGGGCGCCGCCTTCTCCGGCCGGAGCAAGGGTCTGATTCTTGGAGATGGCTGAATAGAAACTAATCATCCCGTAGGTGAACAAAAAAAGCGCCCCGCCGTAGCGGGCAATGGTTTCAAGCCAGGGGTTGGCAGTGATCAGAAAGGAAAAGCCGGAAACCCCGACCGCCATCAGGATGGCGTCGGAAAGTGCGCAGAGCAGGCAGATGACAAAGACATGCCGGCGCTTGAGTCCCTGTTTGAGGACAAAGGCGTTTTGCGAGCCGATTACGATGATGAGGCTGAGGCCCAGCGACAGCCCGGCCCAGAATGCACTCATAATTTAGAGCTTCGGGTTGAGCTCTTCGCGCAGCCAGTCGGCGAACAGGTTGATGCCCACCACCATGGCGATCAGGGTCAGGCCGGGGAAGAGCACCATCCACCACATGCCGGCATAGATATAGTTCTTGCCGATAGCGATCATCATCCCCAGCGAGGGTTCGGTAAGGGGCACGCCGACGCCCAGAAAACTCAAGGTTGCCTCCAGCATGATAACCACCGCCATATCCACCGCCATCACCACGAAGATGGGGGGTAGGGCGTTGGGCAGGATATGTCTGAACAGGATACGAAAATCGCGGGCGCCGCTGGCGATGGCCGCCGTCACATAGGGGTAGTTCTTGATCTCCAGCACTGAGCCGCGGATGGTACGGGCGTATTTCACCCAGTCGGCAATGCAGATAGCCAGGATAACCGTACCCAGCCCGCGGCTTTCGAACATGCCCAGCAGCAGTACCGCGATCAGGGTGGTGGAGAAGGCAAACACGGTATCGGCGGCCCGCATGATGAAGGCATCCAGCAGACCGCCGTAATAGGCACCCAACATGCCCAGAACGATGCCGATGATCGAGGAGATTGTGACCACCGAAACGGAGACGATCAGCGAGGTGCGCAGTCCATAGAGAATGGTGGATAAAATTCCTCTGCCCTGATCATCGGTGCCCAGCGGGAACGCGTTCATCCCGCCGTCCATCCACGACGGCGGCAACAGGAAGTTGGCAAGATCCACCGAGGCGAGATCATAAGGGTTCATGGGCGCCAGCATTCCGGCAAACAGCGCGCAAAACAGAAAACAGAGAAGGATGATCAAGCCCAGGATGGCCGATGGATCACCCAGAAAAGAGTGCATACGCCGCGATTGCATGATCGTTTTCATAGCGTCCACCTAATCGAAGCGAATGCGCGGGTTCAAAAATGCATAAAGCACGTCCACCAGAATATTGATGGTGAGAATGATGAACGCGGCCAGCATGATGTAGGTGACCACCACCGGATGGTCGGTCTCGAAAATCGAAGTGAGCAGCAGATTGCCCATCCCCGGCCATTGGAAAATGGTCTCGGTGACGATGGAAAAGGCGATCAGCTCACCAAAGGAAAGCCCGGTGATGGTGACGATGGGGATCATCACGTTGCGCAGGGCGTGTTTGAG
This sequence comes from Desulfofustis sp. PB-SRB1, assembly GCA_016722945.1. GTDB lineage: Bacteria > Desulfobacterota > Desulfobulbia > Desulfobulbales > Desulfocapsaceae > PB-SRB1. The sequence continues at coordinate 809,814 of JAEQMT010000010.1, forward strand.
CACCACCGTGTGCGGCGCAAGCCCCTTCGCCCAGGCGGTTTTGATGTATTCTTCCGAGAGGGTCTCGCGCATGCCCGCCCGGGTAAGTCGAATCAGCACCGCCAACTGATAGCCTGACAGGGTAAGGGCCGGTAGAATTATGTGATACCAGCCCGAAGCGGTGAGCAGCCCAGTGCGCCAGAAGCCGATCTGCACGGTGTCGCCCCGGCCAAAAGAGGGCATCAGTCCCAGGTAGACGGAAAACGCCATGACCAGAAGAATACCGATCAAAAAGGTGGGGATCGATATGCCAAAGAGCGAGCCTGCCATAATGATCCGGCTGAGCCAGCCCCGTGGTTTGATGGATACCACGACCCCCAGCCCGACCCCCAGCACAAATGAGATGGAGATGGCCACCAGAGCCAGCTCGAAGGTGGCCGGAAAACGCTCCAGAATCATTCTCAAGGCACTGATCTGCGACACATAGGACTTGCCGAAATCACCCTGAACGGCGCCACCCAGAAAACTCAAGTATTGCACATACACCGGCCGATCCAACCCGTAGGCGACGCGCACCTGCTCACGCTCTTCCTGGGTGGCATATTTGCCCGCCAGCATCAACACCGGATCGCCGGTGTAGCGAAACATGACGAAACACACCATGGAGACGGCAAGCAAGACGATAATGCCCTGCAGCAGTCGTCTGATCAGGTAGGTGGCCATTTGCTTGTCTGTTATTGTCGGCGGAAGTCTTTAATCGGCTCCCGCCTTTCTGGATATCTTAGCAGTGTTACTTGATTTCCTTAACCACAACCCACCGATCAGAACGCGGCATAAAGGTGATGTCCTTGTCCTTCACCACGGCGAACAGATCCTGCTGATAGTGCAGCGGGATCCATGCCACATCGGCCACCGACTGGCGGTTGATGGCCTGCAGGGCGGCCTCACGCTCGGCCCGGTCAATAATCGAGGACGAGGCGATAATGGCTTCGTCGATCCCGGCATCGGAAAAGACCGCACCGTTGTACACGCCCATGCCCTTGGCATCGTCGGGGGTGTGCAGCAGTTTCTCGGCTGAGCGGCCGAAATCAAAGGAGCCGTCGAACCAGCCGATCAGATAGAACCGATGCTTTTTGTCGGCCAGCTCATCGAAGAAGATCGATTTGGGTTTCACATCCAGGGTGACGTCGAGACCGATCTTGGCCAGATACTTGGCTACCGCCTCACAGATTTTCTCATCATTCACGTAGCGGTCGTTGGGGCCGGCGATGGTGATGGGGAATCCATCGGGATAGCCCGCCTCGGCCAGCAGTTGTTTGGCCTTTTCCGGGTCGTAGTCCAGCCGCTTGATGGAGGCGTCATAGCCGATGGTGGGCGGATCGGGAATCTGATGGGCAAGGGTCGCCTGGCCGCTCATCACTTTTTCGATAATCTCTTCCTCGTTGATGGCCATGGCGATTGCCTGGCGCACCCTGAGATCGGCAAAGGGGGTGTCGGCCATGTTGCTGATGTCCATATAGATAGCGCGCCGTGCCGGCTGTGAGATCACCTCCACGTGATCCATAGCCTTGACTCGCTCATAGAGATTAACCGGAACCCCGTTGACGATGTCCACCTGCTTGCCGGCCAGGGCGGCAAAGCGGGTGGATTCCTCGGTAATGGGACGCATGTCCACTACCTGATAGGTGGGAGCCCCTTCCCAGTAATCGGGGTTGGCAATCAGCCGGACATAGGAGCCTTTCACCCACTCATCGAGTTTGTAGGCACCGGTGCCGATGGGCATGGTGTTATAGTCGCCGTCATCACGGTCGGCGGAGGATTCGGCATCGACGATGAAATTCTGATGCATGGTCTCGGCGAACCAGGGCACCGGTTTGACGGTGGTGAAAATCACCGTGTAATCATCTGGAGTCTCGATGGACGCGATGGAATTGGCGATATTGAGCAGCTTGGAGTATTTCGGGTCTTTCATGCGCTCGAAGGTAAACTTGACGTCGGCACTGGTGAAATCGTTGCCGTTGTGAAATTTCACCCCTTCACGCAGATCAAATTTCCAGGTGAGGTCATCGACCCGTTCCCAGGAGGTGGCCAGGGCCGGAACCAGGGCGCCTTCCGGGGCCTTACGCTGGAGCAGTCCATCGAAGAAGTTGGACATGTAGGAAAGGTTGGCGTCCGATGAATAGGCATGCGGATTCATCGACTTGGGCGGGGCATCGGTGGCGATCACCAGTTCCGCCTTGGCCAGAGCCAGGGCCGGCAGGGCGGCCAGGGCCAGGGTGAGCAGCGGGACAACGAACAACTTTCTCATCATGGTTCCTCCTTGTGTGATGATATGGCGGGTTATTCGAGCGGATGCTCGGGGTATAAATGGCAGGCGACCAGATGCTGCTCACCTGCCGGTTGAAACCGTGGTTCCTCTGTATCACATATCGCCATGCGATGCGGGCAGCGGGTATGAAACCGGCAGCCGGACGGCGGGTTGATCGGGCTTGGCACATCGCCGGTGAGGATAATCCGCTGTTTCTCACGGCCCGGATCCGCCACCGGGGCGGCGGCCAACAGCGCCCGGGTGTACGGGTGCTTTGGCGCATGATAGAGCGGCCGGTACGGCGCCTGCTCGATGATCTTGCCCAGATACATCACCATGATGCGGTCGCAGAGATATTCGATCACGGCCAGATCATGGGAGATGATGATCAGTGACAAATCAAACTCCTCTTTCAAGGCGAGCAGCAGATTGATGATCTGTGCCTGGATCGACACATCGAGCGCCGACACCGGTTCATCGCCGATGATGATGGAGGGCCCCAGAGCAAGAGCCCGGGCAATACCGATGCGCTGGCGCTGACCCCCGGAAAATTCGTGCGGGTAGCGGCGCCCCTGTTCGGGGGAGAGTCCCACTGCTTCCAGCAGGTAGGCGATGCGTTTTTTCCGTTCAGCCCCGGTAAAGACCCCGTGTACGTCCATGGGGTCGGCCAGGATCTGGTTCACCGTCATGCGCGGGTTGAGCGATGAGTAGGGATCCTGGAAGATAAGCTGGATGGTACGCCGGTACCGCTGCCAGTCACGGCGGCCAAACGAGCTGATGTCTCGCCCCTGAAATGAGATAGTGCCGCCGGTGACCGGGGTAAGTCCCATCACTGCCATCCCGGCGGTGGTTTTGCCGCAGCCCGACTCGCCGACAATACCCAGGGTTTCGCCCTGTTTGAGATGAAAATCAACCCCGTCCACGGCAAAGACATGGCCCACGGTGCGCGACAGAACCCCTTTCTTAATGGGGAAATGAACCTCCAGCCCCTGTGCGGTGAGCAGTGTTTCAGCCATCTTGTTTGTCATCGATATGGAGCCAGCAGCGCACCGAATGGGTGCCCTCCACCGGCGCCAAAGGCGGCAATTGTGCCGCGCAGATCTCCATGGCATGGGTGCACCGTGGACGAAAGGCGCAGCCCGTGCCGATCTCATAGAGGCTCGGCACCATGCCTTTTATTTCCTCAAGCTTCTGCCTGCCGCTGTCACCGCGGCTGCCAAGCACCGGAATCGAGTTGAGCAGCCCATGCGTGTAGGGATGCAGCGGATTGCTGAACAGCGATGCGGTGTCGGCCTGTTCCACCACCCGACCGGCGTACATCACCACCACCTTCTCGGAAATCTCGGCAATCACCCCCAGATCGTGGGTAATAATCTGAATGGAGGTGTCAAATTCATCCCGGAGTTTGAGCATCAGATCAAGAATCTGCGCCTGTACGGTTACGTCCAAGGCGGTGGTGGGCTCGTCGGCGATCAGCAGTTCCGGGTCGCAGGCCAGGGCCATGGCAATCATCGCCCGTTGTCGCATCCCGCCGGAGAGTTGATGGGGATATTCGTCCAGGCGGCGGCGGGGCGCCGGGATCTGCACCCGGGTGAGCATCTCTTCGGCGGCGTCGCGGGCATCACCACGGCTCATCTTCTTGTGCAGCCGAAACATCTCGCCGATCTGATCACCGATGGTGTAGACCGGGTTGAGCGAGGTCATCGGCTCCTGAAAGATCATGGCGATACGGTTGCCGCGGATGCGGCGCATCTTTTTCTGCGACAGCTTTACCAGATCGAGATCGTCAAATAATATGGAGCCGGCCACGATCCTGCCGGGCGGCTCGGGAACAATGCGCATGATGGAGGAGGCGGTAACGCTCTTGCCGCACCCCGACTCACCGACAATGCCCACCGCCTGGCCTTTTTCGATACGATACGAAACCCCGTCAACGGCCCGCGCCACCCCCTCGAAGGTAAAGAAATGGGTGCACAGATCACGCACCTCCAGCAGTGGGGCTGCCGCACTCATGGGCTCCCCCCCACCTCGGTGAGAAATCGGTCCAGGCAGTCATAGCAGTGAAAGAAACTTTCCAGCACGATATGCTCCTGATCGGTGTGTTGCGACATCTCGCCGTCACCTCCCCAGATTACCCCGGGAATGCCTTTTGTGCTGAAATGGCGGGCATCGGAGGCGCCGTGTTCAAAGCCGATCCGGGGATTGCCCGCATGTTGTACCAGCAAATCGAGGTAGGGGGAAGTACCCCCGTCAAAAATTCCTCCGGTTTCAAGCACCGTAACGTCTGACTGGACGGCGGCGCGAATGGATGCAATAATCTCATCGGCATCGTCGTGATCGGTATAGCGGATGTCGAAAGTGGCGGTGGCCGTCTCCGGCACAATATTGGTAGAGCCGTTACCGGCCCGGCACTTGGTGAGCACCGCCGTCTTGTGCCAGTGATCGTCGCTGGTGGGGGCAAAAAGGGTGCGGATCCGCTGATAGTCATCGGCCAGGATGGTAAACCCGTTTTTCCCCAGCCACGGCCTGGCGGCATGGGCGGCGCGCCCGGTGGCGGTAAGTTTAAGCAGGATCGTGCCCTTCTCCTTGGTGACAATCAGATCGGGCCTGCCGCCATCGATGGCGATAAAAAAATCAGCCGACAAATCCCTGGCCAGATGGGCGGCGCCGCTAAACCCGCCCAACTCCTCATCACCGGTGATCACCAGGCCGAAGGCCATATCCCGTTGCTCTTTGCCCGCCGCCCGCAACCGGGCAAGATGCTCTTTAAAGAGCACCAGCGACAGCACCGCCGCGTATTTGTCATCGATGGCGCCGCGACCATAGAGGCTGCCGTTTACCAGACGCGGTTCAAACTGCGCGGGATCGTTCACCTCCACCACATCAAAATGGGTCAGTAGCAGCACCCGGGCAAAACCGTCTTGGGGCAACACGGTGATTGCCGGCGCCTGGTTATGCTCATGCCGATCATAAGAGATAGCAAAGGAGTCAAGCCAATCACCAATAACCCCGGCACATCGATTGATCTCAGCAGGGCGCGAATGCACTGAGGCAATGCGGATGAGCGTCTCGGTAAGCTCGATTAGTTCGTCTTGTATACGCGGTAAAACCATAACTATCCAAGGGGTAATGCGGTCAATAAGAAGGGGAGCTACAGCCTATGCAAGGGTTCAACGACGGCCCGCGGCCACGCGGGACACCTCGATCCGCATAGGCAAACCGCAGATGTCATACCCCTTTACGCGGGGTAATTCAAATAAAAAACCACGAAAGAGCCGGCAATGACGGTTGAGAGAAGAGGTGGAACGCCGGCCAACAATTCCCTCTGTTTTTTGGAGCCTTGGAAAATTAGGATGTTCTTCTGAGATAAAGGGGTGAGGGAAAGTCTCTAACCTTACCTTGCAGACAACCGGCAATACCGTCACATCGTATTGCCGTATGTGTGGCGGGCGGAAAAACAAAAATGGTGGTATGAGGTGGCCAAGGGTAATATCAATACGAAAGCTGTTTATTGCCGGTCGTGCAGAGATGCGGAGAAAGCTCGAAGAGATACGGCACAAAAAATACACCTGGGTGGGGTAGAGAAGAAACACAGCAAAGGGAGATCCTGACATGAAACGCACCATATGCCATTGCAACCTGCTGCTGATTGCCCTGGTTATCACAATTGCGGCGCATACAGCCCGAGCCAACACAGATGGACAGGCAATCGCGACGCTCACAAACTGGCAAATCGTCGATCTGACCCAGCCGTTTACCCCCGACATGCCTATCTGGCCAGGCGACCCACTGTTTGAGCTGACACCTTGGGCGACATATGAAAACGATATGTACTTCATCAACCGCCTCTCGATTGGAGAGCATAGCGCTACGCACTGGGGTACCCCCAACACCTTTATCAAAGGCGCCCGGAGCGCGGAGATGTTTTCGGCCCGGGAACTGGTGGTGCCGGGTGTTGTTATCGATATTCGTGAGATCGCTCACGCGGATGCGGATTACCGGTTATCAATTGACGACGTAAAAGAGTGGGAATATAAGAATGGCACGGAAATACCCTCGGGCAGCGTGGTAATTCTGTTCACCGGCTGGCAAGACAAGTGGGATGAACCGAAAACGTTTCTGGGTATCGATGATAACAAGGTTCTGCATTGGCCGGGGTTTGGTGCGGAGACTGTTGAGTTTCTCATCGCCAACCGAGGAATCGTCGGGCTGGGTACCGACACACATGGTGCGGATCCCGGTAACGACGAGGATTTCGGCGCCAGTTTTGCCATCTACGATGTCAATGGGATGATTCTTGAATGTTTAGCCGGTCTTGACCAGTTGCCCCCTTTCGGCGCTACCCTGGTAATAGGTGGCTGGCCCATACAAGGCGGCTCCGGCAGCCCGGCACGGGTCTTCGCTTTCGTGCCTCCGGCCATGTAGGCCCGCGGGGATACCACCACTTATGGAGCCGGTGTGGTAACCGTTGGCTGTATCGAGGTGCTTAATTTGAGAGCGTTCCGGCTTTTCTTGCCGGTGGAAATATCTTGCGTATGAAACAAACGATTGGTGTGGTGCTGTTTGCTGATTTTGAATTGCTTGATGTGTTTGGTCCCCTTGAGATGTTTGGTGCGGCACCTGAGCATTTCGATATTCGGCTGGTTTCTGAAAATGGGGGGAATGTAACCAGCAGGCAGGGGCCGCAATCGGTGGTTGACCATTCTTTTGATGACGCGCCTCACCTCGATATTTTGCTGGTTCCCGGCGGGCAGGGAACGCGCCGGGAAGTTGATAACGAGGTAATGGTGTCATGGTTGAAAAGAAATGCTGAACAGGCCCACTTTGTTGCTTCGGTCTGCACCGGTAGTGCGCTGCTGGCCAAAGCCGGAGTTCTTGATGGTGCGTGTGCAACGACAAATAAGATAGCATTTGACTGGGTGGCCTCACAGGGCCCGTCGGTGATATGGAAAAAACAGGCACGGTGGGTGGAAGACGGCAGGTTTTTCACCTCATCCGGCGTATCGGCAGGCATGGATATGTCTCTTGCGCTTATCGAAAAATTACTTGGGCAAGAGGTTGCTGAAAAAATAGCTGTGTATACCGAATATGATTGGCATCGTGACCCTGATTGGGATCCGTTTGCCGCATTGCATGGTCTTGTATGAATAGTGAACCTGCTTGATTTGACGAGTTTTCTAATTGGTGAGGCTCAGGGCCACTATCAGAATCGACTACGAACTATCTACATTTCTTGATTGAACGAATAAATGGGCCGGGCGCAGTCGGAGCGATATCGTTCGCGCAGCCCTAAGGCGCCGGCTTCGCACAGCTCGTTTTGAAAACCTCCGAAAACGCACTTTTTTACACGGTGCTCAATGCATACAAGGTGGGGCGTGATCCGCCCTGCTTGCCGGGCACGAATCAGATAAACACTTGTGAAAAGGTGATTACATTGGGTAATAGTCTGCCGAAAGAGGGAGGCGGGCGATACGTGTCTGCCTAAGACAGTGAAAATGACTACCACATTCCGGCAAATATGCATGATGTGGTATGAGGCGTGCGGGGTAAGGGTTGTGCCCGCTCGGCTGTGAGCGGCTGCCGTGATGGCCGTTGTTTTGTGGAAAACAATACAACCCGGTGAACAATGAAAGGAGAGGATTATGAAAAAACTGCTGTTGTATGCGCTGGTGGGCTTCTTTGCCGCGGTTCAGGCGGCCCAGGCGGCGACCCCGAAAGACACCCTGGTGATGGCTTCGCAGATTGACGACATCATCACCCTCGACCCGGCTGAGATCTTTGAGTTTTCCGGTGCCGAATATGCCGCCAACACCTATGACCGGATGATCACCTTCGATGTGGATAACGTCAGCGATATCTCCGGCGGCATTGCCGAGAGCTGGGAAATCTCCGATGACGGCATGGTGTACACCTTCAAGGTACGAGAAGGTATCCAGTTTGCCTCCGGCAATCCGGTTACCGCCGATGATGTGGTCTACTCCCTGCAGCGTGTGGTAATTCTCGACAAAACACCGGCATTTATTTTGACCCAGTTCGGTTTCACGCCGGAAAATGTGAGCGAGACCATTAAAAAGATCGATGACTATACGGTGCAGATCACCGTCGACAAGCCGTATGCACCCACCTTCTTTCTCTATTGCCTGACCTCTACCGCCGGCTCGGTGGTTGATATGAAGGAATTGCAGGCGCACGAGCAGGATGGTGACATGGGGCACAACTGGCTCAGAACCGGCTATGCCGGCTCCGGTCCCTTCGTGTTGAGGAACTGGAAACCCTCTGAGACCCTGATCTATGAGCGCAACGACAACTATTGGGGTGAGAAGGCCAAGCTCAATCGGATCATCGTTCGGCATATCACCGAATCCTCCACCCAGAGGCTGCTGCTGGAAAAAGGTGATATCGACATCGCCCGCGATCTGGGACCTGACGACATCAAAGGGCTGGCCGGCAATGATGATATCGTCATCCGCAAGAAGGCCAAGGGCGCCGTCTGGTATCTGGGATTGAGCCAGAAAAATGAGTACCTCAGCAAGCCGGAGGTGAGGCAGGCGTTCAAGTACCTGATCGATTATGAGGGGATGGAGTCCACCATTCTCGATGGTGCCGCCACCATTCACCAGGCATTTCTGCCCAAGGGATTTCTTGGTGCGCTGGAAGAGACCCCGTTCTCCCTCGATGTTGAAAAAGCCAAGGCCCTGCTCAAGGAGGCGGGTCTGGAAGGCGGCTTTACCGTGACCATGGATACCCGCAACAATGAGCCGACCACCTCGATGGCGCTGTCCATTCAGGACACCCTGGCGCAGGCGGGTATCACCCTGGAGATCATCCCTGGGGAGGGCAAGCAGACACTCACCAAATATCGGGCCCGTAATCACGATATCTATATCGGCCGCTGGGGACCGGACTATATGGATCCGCACACCAACGCCGACACCTTCGCGCGGAACCCGGACAACTCAGATGATGCCAAGTCTAAACCGCTGGCCTGGCGTAACTCCTGGGATATCCCGGAGATGACCAAAAAGGCCGATGCCGCCGTCTTGGAGAGAGACACGGATAAGCGGGCGGAGATGTATCTGGAGCTGCAGCGCGAGCATCAGCAGACCTCGCCCTTTGTCATCATGTTTCAGGACATAGAAATACTGGCCAAGCGGGCCAATGTGGAAGGCTTCGTGCTCGGGCCGAGTTTTGACAGCAACTTCTACCAGTTTATCACCAAGTAGCAGCACCTACCCGTCGGCCGGCTCATGCCTGCCGGCGGGTTTTGGGATGTATCCGCCAGGTCGGCTGTTATCGGGAGCAGGCGGATGCACTGGAGTGTGCTGAGTTGATGAAGCGGATCTTTTCCACCTGGCGTCCGGTAACGATAGCCCGCCAATCACTGAAGCTGCTGATTGTCGTTGCCACTACCTTTGTCGGTCTGCTGCTGATCACCTTTCTGATCGGCCGGGTGGTCCCCATCGATCCGGTGCTTGCCGTGGTGGGCGACAAGGCCAGCCCGGAGGTGTATGAAAAGGCCCGCATCGCCATGGGCCTCCACCTGCCGCTGTACAAGCAGTTTCTTATCTACATCGACAACGTCCTGCATGGCGATCTGGGAACCTCGGTGCTCACCGCCAAACCGGTTACCGAGGATATCCTGCGGGTCTTTCCGGCCACTATCGAACTTGCCGTCACGGCCACCATTTTCGGAGTTCTGGCGGGCATTCCGCTGGGTGTTTTCTCAGCCGTGCGGCGTGGCTCCATCCTCGATCATATTACCCGGGTAATCGGATTGCTGGGCTATTCCCTGCCGATTTTCTGGCTGGGGCTGATGGCCCTGATGGTCTTTTACGCCCAGCTTGACTGGCTGCCCGGCCCCGGCCGGGTGGATGTGTTTTATGAGGATATCGTCGAACCGGTCACCGGTATCATGATCATTGACTGTATCATTGCCGGCGAATGGGATATCATGAAAAATGCGATCTGGCATCTCATTATGCCGGCTGCTTTGCTGGGCTACTACTCCATGGCCTATCTCTCGCGCATGACTCGCTCGTTTATGATTGAGCAGCTTCGCCAGGAGTATATTCTCACCGCCAGGGTCAAGGGAGTGGCTGAATGGAAGGTTATCTGGGTGCATGCCTTGGGTAATTGCGCCATCCCGTTGATTACCGTGGTGGCGCTTAGTTTCGGCGGGCTGCTGGAGGGCTCGGTGCTGACCGAGACGGTGTTTGCCTGGCCGGGGCTGGGGCTCTATCTTACCACTTCGCTGCTCAACGCCGATATGAATGCGGTGCTGGGCGCCACCATCGTGGTGGGCTCCATCTTTTTAGGCATCAACCTCTTTTCCGATTTTCTTTACAAAGTCATGGATCCGCGGGCACGATAGCGATATGCAAGACAGATTCGCCACGGATAGTGGGAGTCAGGGACGTGGCTCCTCACCGACACCCCGGGCTCAGCCTTTCAGGCCGCCGCCGGCAGGTTTTTTCTGGGGCTGGTTGAGTTTTCCCGTAATCGTCTTGCCGTGGTTGGTCTGCTGATCATCGTGATTCTCGTGCTTACCGCTCTAGTGTGCGCCGCTGATCGCCCCCTACGACCCGGTGGCTGCCAATCTCAAGGAGCGGCTGCAGCCCATCTCGGCGGCTCACTGGTTCGGCACCGACGAGCTTGGCCGAGATATTTTTTCTCGTATCGTCTGGGGCTCCCGGCTGACCCTGTACGTTATTTTACTGGTTGCGGTGATCGCCGCCCCGGTGGGGATCGTGGTGGGGACCGCGGCCGGCTATTTCGGCGGGATTATCGATACGGTATTGATGCGGATTACCGATATCTTCCTGGCCTTTCCCAAGCTGATCCTCGCCCTTGCCTTTGTCGCCGCCCTTGGCCCCGGTATCGAAAACGCCATCATCGCCATTGCCATCACCTCCTGGCCGCCGTATGCCCGGATCGCCCGGGCGGAGACCATCACCATACGCAACTCCGATTTTATCCGGGCCATCAGACTGCAGGGCGCCGGGCCACTGCGCATCATCAGCAAGCATATCATGCCGCTCTGCCTGTCATCGCTGATCGTTCGCGTCACCTCTCGATATGGCGGGCATCATCCTCACCGCCGCCGGTCTTGGTTTTCTGGGCCTTGGTGCCCAGCCGCCATCGCCCGAGTGGGGCGCGATGACCTCGGCGGGACGCTCATACATTCTTGATCAGTGGTGGCTCATCACCATGCCGGGCACCGCAATCTTCGTGGTGAGTCTGGCCTTCAACCTGCTCGGTGATGGCCTGCGCGAAGTACTCGACCCCAAGAGTGATACTTGATTACAGCCATGACTGAATCCGTACACGAACCGCTGCTGAGCGTACAAAATCTCTGGGTGACCTTTCCCTCGCTTAAAAAAGAGGTGGCGGCGGTACGAAACGTCTCTTTTACCATGGGCCGGGAGAAGATCGGCATCGTTGGTGAATCGGGCTCGGGTAAATCGGTCACCGGCCGGGCGGTGCTGCGTTTGCTGCCCTCTTACGCCAGGATCGAGGCCGACCAGATTGCTTACCAGGGGGCGGATTTGCAGGGCTGCACCGAGAAACAGATGCGGCGGATCAGGGGCAAAGGCATTTCCATGGTGATGCAGGACCCCAAATACTCGCTCAATCCGGTACACACGGTGGGTAGGCAGATCCGTGAGGCGTATGCGATTCATCACCGGGTAAGCAGCCGGGAGGCAAAGAACCAGACCCTGAACATGCTTGCGGCGGTGCGGATCCGCAATCCTGAGCAGGTCTACCGGCTCTATCCCCATGAGGTCTCCGGGGGGATGGGGCAGCGGATCATGATTGCCATGATGCTCATTCCCAAACCAGGCCTGATGATTGCCGATGAACCGACCTCGGCCCTCGATGTGACCGTGCAGCTCCAGGTACTGGCCATTCTCGATGATCTGGTGAGTGAGCGCGGTATGGGCCTTATTTTCATATCGCACGACCTGGAACTGGTGTCCTCGTTCTGTGACCGGATAATCATCATGTACGGCGGCAGGATTATGGAGATTATCGCGGCCGATGAGCTGCATAATTCACGTCATCCCTACACCCGCGGCCTGCTTAACTGTTTGCCCAGAATCGACGGTGAGCGGGGGTTGCTGCCGGTGCTGATGCGTGACGAGGCGTGGCTCGATGAAGAGTATCTCAGCATAAGCGGGTAAGATCGGTGCTACGGGTAGATAATCTCAATGTCGTGTTCGGCCACGGGGAAGACAGCAATCAGGCGGTTCAGGATGTATCGTTTCAGGTAGACAGAGGGCACAGCTTCGGGCTGGTGGGGGAGTCCGGTTCCGGCAAATCGACGGTACTCAATTGTATTTCCGGGCTGTTGACCAATTGGGACGGTACCATCGTGGTGGACGGCATCCCCTTGACCCACAAAAGAACGATTTCGTTTTACCGGCAGGTGCAGATGGTGTTTCAGGATCCTTACGGCTCGCTGCATCCACGTCATACCGTCGACGCCACCTTGAAAGAACCCATTGCCATCCATAAGCTCGGCAATGCAAACCAGCGGGTGGAACGGGTGCTCTCCGAGGTGGGGCTTGGCCCGCAATTCAGATTTCGCTACCCGCACCAGCTTTCCGGCGGGCAGCGTCAGCGAGTGGCGGTGGCCCGGGCCCTGATCCTTGAACCGGAAATTGTTCTGCTGGATGAACCGACCTCGGCCCTTGATGTGTCGATCCAGGCCGAGGTGCTTAACCTGCTCTGGGAGATTCGCCGGGAACGCGGTCTCACCTACGTGCTGGTAAGCCATGATCTGGCGATTGTCTCGCATATGTGCGACACCATCTCGGTGATGAAGCAGGGCAAGACGGTGGAGATTATCAATCGAGAGCAGCTGCGAAATGGTGATATTACCGAAGACTACACCCGTCAGCTTCTGATCGCCGGCCGGGGGTACGATCGTGCGGCAATCGATAATTTTCAGGATTTTTAGATGATAAGTTCGTAAAAACCTCAAAATTGCTTGCTACCGTCATTCCCGCCCTCGATTACATCATTCAAGGGCAGGCTTCAGCGGGAATCCAGTGATTTCGATTAATTATGGATGTCGGGTCAATTCCGGTATGACAGGCATATGGGTTTTTAGGAAAGCATCTTAGATGATACTTACATCCATGAAAGACACCTCACTATCAGCCGGGTCTGGTTTCAAATCTATTGTTGAACAGAAGTTTCTATGAAAATCACTCGCATCACCACGGAGCCGATCTCCATCCCCTTGCAGCGGGTTTTCAGAACGGCGCTTAGAACGGTGACCACCCTTGAAAATGTGTTGCTTCGTATCGAGACCGATTCCGGCCTTATGGGCTATGGAAGTGCGGCGCCTACCACGGTAATATCCGGTGAGACGATGGGCTCCATCACCGCGGCTGCTGATCATATCGGTGCTGCCATCGCGGGGATGGAACTGACCGAGTACGAACGGGTGTTTCAGCGCCTCAATGGGTGTTTGGTGGGCAACTACGCGGCCAAGGCGGCGGTGGACATGGCGCTTTTCGATCTGCTGGCTAAATCAGTGAAGATGCCGCTGTACCGGTTTCTCGGTGGCGCCGTCCAGCCCCTTGCAACCGATATCACCATCAGTCTCGATAGCGCCGAAAAAATGGCCGAAGAGAGCAGGGCGCGCCTTACCGAGGGGTTCAAGGTTCTGAAAATCAAGCTCGGCAATGAGCCGGCCCTTGATATTGAGCGCCTTGACCAAATTTATCGCGCCGTAGGAGATACGGCCACCATGCGAATTGACGCCAATCAGGGATGGCAGTGTAAGGAGGCCGTCGCTGTGGGACGCGAGATAGAGCGGCGCGGGATCCCCGTGGAACTCATCGAACAACCGGTGGCTGCCCACCGCATCCACGATCTTGGTTTTATCAGAGGGCAGCTGATGCTTCCCGTCTTTGCCGATGAATCCGCTTTTACCGGTGCCGACGTTCTGGAACTCATAAGAATCGGAGCCGTGGACGGGATCAACATCAAGCTCATGAAATGCGGCGGGATCTATAACGCCAGAAAGATTGCCGCCATTGCCGAGGCCGCCGGGATCCCCTGCATGATCGGCTCCATGATGGAGTGCCATCTCAGTGTGACCGCGGCCGCCCACCTGACCGCGGCCACCAGGGCGATTTCGCTGTTTGATCTGGATGCGCCGCTGTTCTGCGCGTCCAATCCATGTGCCGGCGGTATCAGCTATCGAGGCTCTTGCATCGATCTGCCGGAGGAGCCGGGGTTGGGGATTACCGGGATTATTGGAAGAGAGCCGTGACCCTTCCACCATTGCTAAACCAACAGGGCAACAGAGCATGAAAACCAATGTAACCGAGCGGGTGGCCACACTTCATCGCAAGTCCTTTATTATCGATGCCCATTTCGACCTGCCCCTGGACGTTGCCATGCGTCGCGAGCGCGGCGAGAGGCGGGTGATTGAAACCAGCTATATTGAAGACTTCCGGGCCGGCGGGGTAGACCTTGTGGTTGGAGCCATCTTTATCCACGACTATTTCCTGCCCGAGATGGGGCTGCGCAGAGCACTTGATCAGATCACCTACATACATGAAGAACTCGAGGAATCGCCGGGGCTGATGAGACTCTGCCGCACCATGGGCGAGGCTCAGGCGGCCCGCGAGGCGGGGGAGGTGGCCTTGATTTTATCACTTGAAGGCGCCGATCCGCTGCAAAATGATCTGGGACTTCTCCGAATCTTTTATGAACTGGGGGTCAGGGCCCTGGGATTGGTCTGGAGCCGCCGCAATTTTGCCGCCGATGGAGCCTTTTTCAAAGAGGTGAGAGAAGGCCGGAAAGGAGGTCTGACCCCGTACGGGGTAAAGCTGGTGGAACGGGCCGAGCAACTGGGCATGGTGATCGACCTGAGTCATATCAACGATGAGGGGTTTGCCGATGTTATGGAAATCGCCGGCAACCCGGTGGTGGCCTCTCACTCCAATTGCAGGAGGCTGGCCGATACCAAGCGTAACCTCACCGATCGGCAGATAGAAATGCTGGCGGAAAACGGCGGGGTGATGGGGATGAACTCGGTTAACATGTTTGTTGCCCCGGACAAAGAGAATGCTGCCGTTGCCGACCTGCTGGATCATGTGGATCACGTGGTCGGCATCTGTGGAATCGACCACGTGGGCATCGGCTTTGATATCTGCAACGGGTTCTCCGATTTTCTTCAGCTTGATAAGGCGCTGCCGGCCTTTGACATTGTCAGTAGCCATCGCCATCTGCCGGCATTTACCAGTGGGCTGATGGAACGCGGCTATTCCCATGAGGCAATCACGGCAATTTTGGGAGGTAACTTTCACCGGGTCTACCAGCAAGTGATGGGCTAACGCTCGCTTGCCTGCGTCATTGCCGCCCTCGATTACATCATTCAAGGGCAGGCTTGAACGGCAATCCAGTACATTCAATTCATTATGGGAGCCTGAGAGACCCCGTCATGAATAACCCAGATGCTTTTACGAGAGCGCAGATAATCAGTGAGGGGAGTACCAATGAGTTCACTCAATAGTCAGTTTCTCACAATTGGTGAGCATCACGCGCCATATGATGCGATCGATCCCGCCACCACCTTGAAAGGAAGTTGCGCCGGTAAGGTGGTTTTTATTACCGGGGCATCGCGCGGCATCGGCAGGGCTGTGGCACTTGCTTTCGCCCAGGCCGGGGCGAAGGCAATGTATCTCACCGCCAGATCCGAGCAAGCTCTCGCCCAGGTAAAGGCGGCTGTAGCCGCGGCATATCCTGATACGCAATGTGGCGCCATGGTATCTGATGTAACCAAAGCTGATGATGTGCAGGCTGCCGTGGATGATTGCGTCAGCAGGTTTGGCGCCATCGATGTTGTCGATGCCAATGCCGGATACCTCGGCCCGTGGCTGAAGATCGCCGAGTCAGATCCGGTGAGCTGGTGGAAGACCTGGGAGGTCAATGTCAAAGGGGTCTATCTGGTCGCCCGTTACTGCCTTCCTCATTTGATTAATTCCGCCCGCGCTCATGCCGGCAAGGGCGCCACCGGCGGCCACCTGATCCTCATGTCTTCGGTGGGGGCGCAGCTCTTGCTGCCGGGCGCCTCGGACTACCAGACATCAAAGCATGCCATTAACCGGTTGTGCGAGTTTATCCATGCCGATCATGGCGAAGAAGGTGTGAAATGTTTTGCGCTGCATCCCGGCGGGGTGGACACCCAGTTGGCCAGAAATATGCCCGAGCATATCCACCAGTATCTGACTGATGCTCCCGAACTGGCGGCGGGTTTTATCGTCTGACTGTGCAGCGGTCGGGCGGACTGGGCGAGCGGACGCTACCTGAGCAGCACCTGGGATATAGATGAACTGCTGGCAATGAAGGAGAAAATCATCAATGATGATCTGCTGGTAAACCGCCTGCGGACGAAGAGGTAAGAGGCCATGATGATCACCACCGACACTTTGCATTTTCTTCGGGAGCTTTCTGAACATAACAACAAGAAATGGTTTGATGAACAGCGTCACCGCTACCAGCAGGCAAGCGGCGAGGTGCTGGCGGTGGTGGGCGAGTTGCTTGACTGGCTGAGCGCCATCGATCCGGGGATCGAAAGCTCGCACCTGGAGCCGGCCCGCTGTGTGATGCGGATCAACCGCGATATCCGCTTTTCCAAAGATAAAACGCCCTACAAAACGAATTTTTTCGCCTTCATGAACAAAGGCGGCAAGAAGAGTCCCTCCGCCGGCTACTATATCAATATCCAGCCGGCTGCATCATTTTACGGCGGCGGGATCTATATGCCTGAGACGGCGGTGTTGACGAAAATCAGGCAGCGTCTCGATCAGCGCTTTGATGAATTTAGGAAAATAATTGAACAACAGGATTTTCGCACGATGTTCCCCGATAGCGTGCAGCCTTCCGGAGAACTGAAAAACCCGCCGCGCGGATTTGCCAAGGACAGCGAGGCGCTTGCCTATCTCAAATACAAAGGCTACTTCACCCAACGCTTTGCAACCGATGAGGAACTTACCGCGCCTCATTATGTCGACATAATCGTCTCATCGTACGCCGCCGTGCAGCCACTGGTTGATTTTATCAACCGTGCTATCGACGAGAGCTAGCCTGTATATTTCGTAAAAAGAAGGCAAGACCTCTAAAATTCTCTATAATTCAGGTGGTTAAAACATGAGAAAAGGTAGGTTTCGCCATGACAAATTGTCCCACGCCTCGAATCGATTTCACAACCTGTAAACATCTGGGAACCTTGAAAAATGAGAATTTTCGCTCAAGATCAAGGCGCGCGGAAAATTTACCGCAGGCATATGGCTGATATTCCGAGGATAATATTTGTTTGAGCAACGATGAGATTGGGCGAAAAGGCCATGTTGTAAGGTTCCCTTATGTAGCCATCAGGAATGATCAGAGATGATTGGTCTGTTTACATGATTGTATCGTGCCTCGTTGAGCGATGGATTTACCCGGACGAAACACGGAGCCTGTTATCATGACGGCAAAAAATCCCGTGTCCACTGTGTGCGTG
This sequence comes from Desulfofustis sp. PB-SRB1, assembly GCA_016722945.1. Lineage (GTDB taxonomy): Bacteria > Desulfobacterota > Desulfobulbia > Desulfobulbales > Desulfocapsaceae > PB-SRB1. The sequence goes on from JAEQMT010000010.1 coordinate 827,627, forward strand.
GCTTTGCTCAGTACGTTTGTCGCCGCGTGTTCACCTCTGGATGCCGTCAACATGGTCTCGCCAAAGAGCGCATCGATAATCCGGAGCTCAATGAGCTATGGCATCGATACCAGACAAGAACTGGATATCTATATGACGGATGAGGTCACCGAAGGTTCTCCCGTTGTCGTGTTTTTTTATGGTGGAAGCTGGACAAGCGGGGCAAAGGAAAAGTATCGGTTTGTCGGCGAAGCTATCAGCGGCAGGGGGTATGTGACGGTGATTCCAGACTACCGCCTGTACCCTCAGGTGAAATTTCCCGCCTTTGTTGAAGATGGCGCCCGGGTTCTTGCCTGGGCTTCAGAGCACATCACCCAGGCGGAAAACGGGGTGGTGGTGATGGGCCATTCAGCAGGCGCTCACACCGCCGCGCTGCTCGCTCTGGATCATCGCTATGTTGAGCAGACCGGGTTGCCCACCTCATTTATTCGCGGCATGGTCGGACTGGCAGGTCCGTATGGGTTCAACCCGCTGCAATTCAAAAACACCAGACCGATTTTTGAAGGAGTCGAACCTCTCGATCGGGCTCGCCCGGTTACCTTCGGATGCTCGTCTCGATCGCCGATGCTGCTTTTTCACGGTGCCGGCGACACGCTGGTCTATCCTGAGAATTCTCGGGAGTTGCGGCAACGGGTTGAAGCGTGCGGCGGCACCGTGCAGTACTACGAGCTGGAAAAAACAGGACATTTTACCATAGTTCTGGGCCTTTCCGACTCATTCTTGCGCAAGCAATCATTATTTATACCGCTGGATGCATTTTTGGAACAACTCTCTCAGCAGTAAATCAAGCTATCGGGAGTCCCGAAAAAGAGAATTTTCGTTCAAGATCAAGGTGGGAGAGAAACTTTGCCGCGGTCCGGGTTGCTATTTCCAGGATAAAATCTCCCGAACATACGGAGATTGGCCGAAATTGACTGTTTCAAGGTTCTCGGTTGCTCTGTATTTATCGAAAAATGATGTCGATCTGGAGTCTTTTGTCGCTGTATCTGGGTTGGCTTGGCTTGCAATGCCTGAACCTACGAAATTCTAACGAGTTTGATGTATATCAGCTTTTTGACAGAGAGGTTCGAGGCAACCAGTTCTGATTGAAAATACAGGCAGGTATGATCTAAAAACTACCGCGGAGGGCTGGAAACGTGACAGAGTTTGATTTTGAGCAGATCTACACCGAATATCGCCACAAAATAATTCGCTACTTAAGGCGTTTCGTGGGAGATGAGGGCGCCGAAGACGTGACTCAGGCCGTGCTCATCAAGCTCAATCAGTCCATGGCGGATTTCGAGGGACGATCTTCAATGGACACCTGGGATTACAAAATTGCCATGAACACGGCCCTGGATTACCTTCGCGGTAAGACAGCGGCCGAAAAGAAGCGTGTCACTTTAGCTGATACCCCCTCTGCAGCAGGATATCAACGGCTTATCGAGGATGACCGCGCTTCGCCCGAGGAGGTACTTGAACTTGGCCGGCAAAATGCCTGAATAAGAACCTTTGTGGACAGGCTTCCCGGTAGTTACCGGGAGATCATCACCTTTCGAGATTTGCTCGGATTGAACACTCAGGAGATTGGGGAGAGGTTGGAACTCAGCCCTGATGCGGTTCGTGTAAGGTTACATCGTGCCCGCAAGCGGCTCAAGGAAATGATCGACGCCAATTGCGAGGTCTCTAATGGCCAAGGCAACTTTTTGTCCTGCGATTGGAACCCGGATGGCCCTCTTTATGAAAATTTTCGAACAAAAAATTGATATGGATGTAACGGTTTCCGCTTTGGTTTCGTCACATAGGTAAACAACCAATTAAGGAGACCAAAATGGAACTGGATCACAAGGCAAAATTCATGATCATACTTGGTGCGGCCCGCGCCGTAAAATGCGGCCCGTGCTTGGAGCAGGCATTGGTGTGGGCGGTAGAAAACGGTTTGACCAGTGAAGAAATAGGCCAGGCACTAGCGGTCGGTAAAATGGTGCGGGACGGATCCAACCAGATGCTTACTTCACAGGCCGAAGAGCAACTTAGCGAAACCTTGCAGACCCTGGGGGTACATTTGCCTGAAGTGGAAGAACTTTCTTGCGAGCCGTAATCGGCAAAGTTCCCTCGTTTTGAGGGGTTTGCGCCGGCGGTCTGGATACCTTGAGGAACGTTTGGCCCTTCCTCCCCATTGAAAAATTGATGGCTTCGTACAAACTACGCTCTGATTCGTCGTGGTATCGCGATGACTTCTCGATGTACTACATAGGCCTGCGAGTCAAAATGACTACCAATCCTACGTGCCGTGCTTTTACTTAGCTGTCTCAGCCTGCATGTCAGACGGTTCACGAGTGTATCAAGAATTACTCTGGACACAGCAATTAAGCAGTAACGTAATTAGAAGCAGAGAAATGAGGCTGGAAATTGGTCTAGAGTATCAATTGCGGCGTTGTAACGATGGTACCGAACCCGATGTGTTCAGGAGCCTATTGCCCCTCTTTATCGCTAATTCCGGCTGCCTTGCAGGTTTCAATGTAGTGGGCCGCGGCCAGTGCCGAGGTACATCCGTCGGCGGCGGCTAAAACGATCTGGTTGGCGTATTTCTGTCGCAGGTCGCCTGCTGCGAAGACGCCCGGAATGGAGGTTTCGCACTTCTCGTCGGTGATCACATAACCGGTGGTATTGCACTTGATGCCGGCCGGGACGATTTGGCTGTTCGGCGAAAAACCCACGAATATAAAGACCCCTTCTACGCCAATGTCATGGGTGTCTTCGGTCTGGGTATTCTTGAGTGATAATCCGGTGACTCCACTTGCATCGCTGTTGATGGCGGTGGCCACGGTGTTGAATTTGATCTCGATATTTTTCTCGTTGAACACCCGCTGTTGCAGGATGCGGCTACCGCGGAATTCGTCGCGTCGATGAATCAGGGTTACCTTGCTGGTAATTTTGGCGAGATAGAGGGCATCTTCAAGAGCGGTGTCACCGCCGCCGATAACCGCAACTTCCTTATTGCGGAAGAAAAACCCGTCGCAGGTAGCGCAATAGGAGACGCCCTTGCCGAAATTTTCTTCTTCGCCGGCAATGTTCAGTTTTTTCGAGGTACCGCCGGCGGCCAGGATCAGGGCGTGAGCATGCAGCCGGCTGCCGTCGTCAAGCACAACGGTGTGGTGGGAAACGCCGGGTTCAGTGCCGGTCACTTCCCGCTGGACGGTTTCGATATCGTAGGCCTGGGCGTGCTCGAGAAATTTCTCACACAACTCAAAACCGCCAATCTCCTTGAAGCCGGGATAATTTTCCACCTCTTTAGTGGTGGATACTTGGCCGCCGTAGGCGCCTTTTTCGATCAGGACCGTGTCCAGGGCGGCCCGCATGGCGTAGATACCGGCGGACAAGCCGGCCGGTCCGCCGCCGACGATGATCACATCGTGAATTTTTTCATCGTCCATGATATGCCTCCTCAAATGATAGTGAAAAGACTATCGGGCATGATCCGGCCCTTGTCAATATATTAGCAAACAATTAAATACAGTTCGCATGTAGATTGGGCAACACGCTGTTCGAGTGAGGAGTAATGGTGGTAATTTCATGTTATGAAAAGAGCTTTTGTTTTCCGATGAAATCTTTGCCATGATGAATCATTTGATTGAAGTATCCTGCGTCCCGCGTTTACCATCCCTACGATCTTCAACATTTGGTATGAAAAATTTTCTGATATGCACCATCGCCATCGTCGTTGCGGCTGTTGGGCTGGCTGCACGGTTGGCGGATGCTCGGCCACCGTTGCGGATCACTACCTGGAATCTTGAGCATATGATGAGTGAGCAGGCATACGAACGGTGGCGTGATTTCTGCGGCAGTCCTCAGATCAACTGGGACGAGAAAAAGGCGCGGCGGGCGGGCAAGCCTGCCGATATCACCTTTTGCAACGTCCATAATGGGCTTAACTGGCCATCCCAGCGTTACCAAGAGGCGCTGCCACTGCAGACACCAGAACACTATGCGATCAAAGTAGCCGCGCTCAAAAAGCGAGCACAAAAACTTGATTCAGATATCTTTGCGCTCCAGGAGGTAAGTGATCGTGACGCCATGGCCAGGGTCTTTGCCGAGACTGACTATAAACTCTTTTTTGCCGGGCCGACCGATGGTTCCATGGGGGTGGGCTTTGCCGTACGAAACAAGCTGGCCGCGGCGGCGCGAACCCGCGCCGTCGATGATCTGGCGATATGTGGGCCTGAGGATCGACGGGTGAAAGATGATCCCGGTTCATGCCGGCAAGGATCATATCGCAGTCGTCCCGGTTTGGAACTAAAGATTGTCTATAACAACAGACCGCTCTTTCTGCTTAACGTGCATCTCAAATCGTCATGCCGGAAGTCACCACTTGATGCACCGGAGAAGTCGGCGCCGGCCCGGGTGCATGAGGCGTGTGCAACTCTTCGTGATCAGGTGGTGGTATTGGAGCGGTGGCTCGATGAACGGGTGGGCAAGGATGAGGATTTTGTAATAGTGGGCGATTTCAACCGCGATCTGGCATTAGAGCTGCGCAGTCGCATGCCGGCGCGGCTCGATGGCGGCGATCCGGCCACCCCCATTTATCCTGATACCCCCATCGGCTCAATGTTCAAGGAGTTGTCCGACAATGAGCCGCCGGGCGCCTGGCTGGTGTTCGAGTGGCCGGACATCGCTGGGCCGAAGAAACGAACCTGCAGGCGACCGGATGGATCAACTTATACGGTGCGTTCCTGTCATCGTGGAATCGATCACTTCCTGATCACAAAGGATCTATTATCTCGCCTTGCGGATGGTCCGAAACGGCTGGAGGCATGGGGCGCTGACTATGGCGATGAAGGGTACTGCGCCGCACACGCCCGGCCGTCGGATCACTGCCCGCTCACTATAGAACTTGCCTTGTGAGCGGTGCGGGGTATCCGCCCGGATCACATCCGCTTTTGAACACTGTCGATCTTGTCGGTCATGCTCTGCTCTTTGTCGATGCGGGTGCCTGCCTTGATCGTGCTGGTCAGCCGTACCACCCCCATTTCGTGCAGGGTTTCGTGGCACTGCTTAACAGCGGCAAATACCGTGTCCCATTCTCCCTCCACGTTGGTGCCGTAGGCGTGCAGATTGGTTTTCAGCCCGGCTTTTTCAAAAATCTCGTGGCAGGCGGCAATGTATTGTGAAAACGAAAGACCGACCCCGAACGGGGAGACGGAGATATCCATCACTACGTGCATTGTGTTCTCCTTATGTGGGGAATCTTGAAAAACGGCCACTTTGCCCAACCTCATTGTTGCGCATTAATGTTCTTAATAGGTGGTGTTGCCGTTTAATTGGGTATCAGGCTGTACCAATGAATCGGGTGCTCCGGTGTAATTCCAGTGCCACGATTCCCACGGCATTCTCAGTCTGTTATATTGCGAATATGTCTCGGTAAAACCGAATCGAGCCGCGTTTTCGAGCAGCCACTGGTATTGCATGGTGTCGGCAAAGCGCCAGTTGCTGGGATAAAAATCAACCGCGGTGCCGAGGGCATGCTGGGAATAGCCGGGCGGCGCCACGTACCGGATAATATCATCAAAGGTTCGGCCTTCGGCCAGCATCCGGACAAAAATACGTTTCTGGTAGCGCTCGCTGCGATACCCGGAACGCACCTGCAGGTTGATACCCTCATCTTCGGCGGCGTTACACATTGCTACCAGTGGTTCGATTATTTCTTTAATCACGTAGATTTCCGACTGCTCATGGGTGTTGGCCGGTGGTATTCTGGCGAATGATTCGAAGGCGAGAACCGGCGCCTCAATCCGGTTGCCAATCCACGGCTCTGGAATCGGGTACCTGGTATCTCCGATGGTAACAAACTCTTCTTCTTCTGTTTCTGGTAGTTGTACCGGTGAGTGTTCCTTGCCCTGGGCCGTTTCCTGCTCGGCGGCATATAGTGCTTCTTGGGCAGGCCAGCCGGCAAAAAACAACGCAGTCAGGATGATGAGGGGTATTCTATGTGACATAGGCGACAAAAAATAGTATGGGATAAAGTGCCGGGTTAATGTTTCACCATAGCAAAGAAGTGGCGACCAATCAACCGGCCGGCAGGCCAGATAACAGTTTGTTGTCGGTATGAAGTATGCCACTAAGAGAAAACGGCACAATCCCCATTTATTAGATGTTGATTATTTTCTGACGGCATCGTAAAAACCTCTGTGGTCGTCATAGAGGTGTTGATCTTGTTGAAAAAAAATTAATTGAAATTTCCGGATTCCCGTTTTGGCGGGAATGACGGTGGCAAGCAATTAAAAAAGGTATTTGTGACGCCATCATTTTTTGACGGAAAAAATAGCGTAATCCTGCTGCATCTGGTAACACCGTTCAGCCAAAAAAAGGCAACGGTTGCTGACTGCCTGAATTATACTCTTTCATCAGTTATATGAATCGTTTTGTTACAGTCGTATCCGCACTAATTATCTGTTTTTCCTCGATCCCGGCATTTTGCACCGATAGGTTTGATATCGGTTATATCTGGCACGATGACATTGAGGCCGTGCTTGATTATCAGCAGCAGGTTGAGGAACTGTTTGATTCGAAAACCGCCAAGAAACTGCATATCGTCGGCCGGGAAAGCGGCGGCTATGGGCTGATTTACGATCTCAACGGTGATTCCCTGTCATCGGCCAAGACCATGGTCAAGCACAGTGAAATTCTGCGCGGCGCCGGTCTGGAGGAGTGTTTTGCGGTGGAGGATACCGGCTATTACCGGCTGTTCAATGTCGGCTATGCCCTGGGCCCGAACCTCGAGAGCATGAAGGAGTTATATCGTAAAGTCTATGTAAATCTCGGCAGTGAGGTGGGCAAGGATCTCTACATCGAACAGACGGACGCGGAGAATTACACCCTGATCTATCGGCGCCGGGGAGAACGCAGCGCAACCTACCAGGTGGCCAAGCGCCATGCCAGACTGCTGAAGAAAAAGAAGATCGGCACCACCATTTTAGCCGAGGTCAATAACCCGGTGGTATATGGTGAGTCGAGCTATCTGAATCTTCTTGCCGATTCAACCGCGGCTGTTTCACCGAAGCAACCGGTTCAGCCGGCGCCGCGGGCAGTGTCGGCACCGCCCCCCCAGCAGGATGTAGGCACGGAAGAAATCGAGGTGGTGACGATTTCCCCGGTAAAGCGCAAAATCCTGCCGGCAGCGGGTTCAACCGCAATCGTGGTCGACGACGGGATCGAACATCCTATCGAGAGTGATATCGAAACCTTTATCAAAAAGCTGCGCCGCCAGGGAAAATTATCTTCAGATGAAATGACCGGCTGGGTAGCATACGATCTCACCGCTGAACGGCCCATAGTTGATATCAACGCCGAGCATGTCTTCCAGGCTGCCAGTATGATTAAGCCATTTGTGGCCCTGGCGTTTTTTCATAAGGTAAAAGAGGGCTCATTGATATATGGCCCGAAAAGCCGCCACAAAATGGAGCGGATGATTCAGCGCAGTGACAACGCGGCGACCAACTGGGTGATGAAGATGGCCGGAGGGCCGGCGAACTGCCAGCGGATATTGAAACATTACTATGGAGATATTTTCAAAAAAACGATTATCACCGAGTATATTCCAGCCGGCGGCAAGACCTATAAAAACAGTGCCGCACCTGCCGATTATATTCGTTTTTTGCATGCCCTGTGGGACGGCGGGGTACCGTATCATCAAGAGATCCGGCGGCTTATGTCGCTGCCGGGGCGAGATCGGCTCTACGACGGCACACCCATTCCCCAGGGGACCCTGGTCTATAACAAAACCGGTTCCACCGCCCATCTCTGCGGCGATATGGGAATTCTGGTACCTCGCGATCGAAACGGCAAACGCTATCCCTACATCGTGGTTGGCGTTATCCAGCGTGACTCCCGACCAAAAAACTACGGTAACTGGATGCTTACCCGCGGCAACGTCATCAGGCAGGTGTCAACCCTGGTATATGAGGAGATGAAGCGCCAGTATCGATTGCTCTAACCATTACTCTTCTTCATCTGCCAGGGCCTCATAAAGCCGGAGCCTCTCAAGCAGGTTGGTGAGTTGCTCGGTGGTCTGGTAGCGCCCTTTGGCAAAGACCCCGTAGTCGCCGCCACCCGCCATGGCGGAGGCGAAGCGGGTGGAGTTTGCGTAAAACAGCCAGACCGAAGTCCACATCCGTTCTGCCTCTTCATCGAAGATGTTGCCGCCCTGATAGAGCCCCTGTTCAAAGTCGCCGGCCCATATGTCGGAGAGGATTTTGGTGGCCTCCACGGTGATGGCGTTGGTTCGATGGATGGTATTGTCTAACCGGATAAAATGATTGTTCACCCACCTGGTGGAGTGGCAGGAATTGCATACCGCCTTCATGGTCGCGGTGCGTTCTTCCTGTTGCTCGGGACTGAGGACGAACTCGGCAACCGGCTCTCCGTTCATCTCCACGGGGAGCGGCAACCCCTCTGAGTTGACCACATTATCAAGATTTGCGTCGATAGGGTGGGGATGCGCGTAGGGAACGCCGAACAACCGCCAGGAAAGCCGGTCGTTGTATTGATGACTGCGTTCGGCGATTATCTCGCCATCGCCGTCCACCACCAGGGCGGCGTGGCAGGCGGCGCAGGTGGGGGCGGTAAAATCCTGCCCCACGGTCCAGGGCACCGCGTCAAAATCAAACTCTTCTTTCTTGGTGCTGAAGATATTGCCGTGTTTGCTGACCACATATACCTTGTAAGCCGGAACATCCGGGCCTTTGTGGCATTCCGAGCAGGTGTAGGGCTTGCGGGCCATTTCGATGGAGAAGCTGTGTCTGGTATGACAGGCCGAACAGGCGCCCATGGAACCGTCCGGGTTGATTCGTCCCACTCCCTGGTTGGGCCAGCCTTCCAGTACCGGGAACTCAAGCTCACCGAAATCGGTATCGCGAACCTCAACCCCGGTTACTTCAACTTTGGTGCCATGGCAGTACAGACATGACTCATACTCAGTGAGCATATCCATCTCACCGATCGTCAGGGCCCCGTCTTCGTAGGTGTAGTGATTGTTTACCACGGTGGTGAAATCCTGATACAGGGTATTGTTTACCAGGTTGCCGTAGGCGTGCGCCATGATATTGCGGGTGTATTGATCGGCCTCGACGGGGTGGCAGGTGGCGCAGTCATCAGGAGAGACGATGACATTGATCTGGTAGCCGTTGTGCTCAAATGAATCGTCATGCTGATCGGTACGCAGCGAATGACACTCATAACAGCCCACCGCCACATCCGCCAGCTCTGCCGACACTGATTCAGCAGAAATACGGCGCTCAAGCTCGGCTCGTTCCATACCCTGGGCCGGAGTAACCCGGCTGTGCCTGCTTTTCAGCCAGGAAGCAACCAGGCCGGGATGAGTGTATTCGTGGCATCCCAGACAATCTTCGGTTTCGGCGCTGAGTTCCAGTTCCTGGGCGCCGCCGATACCGTGCACAAGGCCGATAAAAAAGAGCGAAACCGCCGTTGCCGCCGCCAAGCGCTTCATAAAAATCTCCATTATTTCGGTTATTGAAGACATGCTGCAACTAAATCAGCAAACGTGTTATTACCCAAAACTCTACCGTGCTGAGCGAAAAATAAAAGAAAAAAAGAGCTGGACGCGCGATTTCTTCACGGCAATCGCGGCTATATTTCAGCCGAATGCAGAGCGGTCGTGCCACTCCGGCTGAAACCGCATGGCTTGCTCAAAAAATACGGTGAGGTTACAGAAACTTCGCCTACGGCAACTGCAACGAGATACTATTGGGGTTGTCGGGATTGGGGCGATAGAACAGCATGGTCTTGCCGATCAATTGCACCAGAGAACTGCCGGTCTGCGCGGTAATTGATTGCGCCGTCTCTTTTTTGTCGAGCAGGCACCCTTTACCCATCTTCACTTTGATCAGCTCGTGGGCCTGCAGACCATCTTCAATTGAACCGATAAGTGTGGTGGAAACCCCTTCTTTACCGATCAAGACAAGTGGTGAGAGGGTATGACCGAGGCCGCGAAGATGCTTTTTGTGGTTATTGGTGAGAGGTGTTATCACGATATCAATACTACAGTTTGGCTCAGCTCAGCAGTGTTTTGACGATTTCGTAACCGCCCACATAGGTGCCGATGATCGAGCCTACCGTGGTCAGGATGAATACCAGAAAGACCCGGAGCAGCCGGTTGCGCCACCAGCCGGAAAAAGTAGACATATCGGCGCCTGCCTGTTCAAACTCACGGACCACCGGCGGCTGGGTCATAACCTGGATAAAGGCGGTAACGTAGCCCGCCCCGATAACCGGTGTCAGGCTGGTGATGGGCGCCGCCGCAAATGCCCCGGCGGTGGTGAAGGGATGAGCCAGGGCTAGAGCGCAGCCGATGGCGGCGGGAATGCCGTTGGCCATAATCCAGAATACCAGGTTCTGACCCGCCACCTCAGCGCCATGCTGGATTCCCACCAGGACCAGCAGGGAAATTATCAGCGCCGGCACCAGCCAGCCGGCAATCTTCCAGCCGGGCGATACCGGTGGTATGGCAGTGATTTCGGCCAAAGTGGCGCGGTTGTCTTCAGCAAGTCGAGCTTTGATACCCTCCACGTGACCGGCGCCCACTACGGCAACAAGCCGAGTTCCCCTTGATGTTTTTATTTTTTCGGCGAGATAGATATCACGCTCGTCGATGAGAATGCGTTTTACCTCAGGCAGGGCATCACCCATCTCGGCCATCATCTCGGCAAGCACATCTTTTTTCTTCAGCTGCTCGAGCTCGGCTTCGTCAAGTTTTTTGGAGTCGAACAGGCCGGCGGCAAGGGCGGCGATAAGATAAAATTTTCTGAAGAATGATGTTGTTTTCCAGGCTCGGCGCAAGGTGATGCGAATATCGCGGTCGCATAAGACAATCGGGATCCCCAATGATCTGGCGGCGGTAACGGCGGACAGCAATTCGGCGCCGGGGAGGATGCCGAGGTTGTCGCCCAGCTTTTTCTGATAGGCGGCCATCGCCATGGAGACCAGCAGGGTGGAGAGCTGCTTGCGGCGAATTACCGCCTTGAGATCGAGATTCTGCCACCTTTTTTTCTCGGTAAGCGCCTGCAACCGCTGTTCATCGAGTTCTATGCACACCGCATCCGGTTGTTCCGCGTGAATCACCTGATTCACCAGATCAACGGATTGTTGTGAAACGTGGGCGGTGCCGATCAGCAGAATCGTTTTTCCGCCATGCTCAAGCAGGTGGACATCAGGGCCGTATAAGCCGCGTGGATACTCTATATCGCTCATAACGGAACGCTGATCAGGCGGCGGGTAGGGTGGATAGAAAAAAGGAGTCTGGAGTCAATTGACCAAAAATCTACACATCACGTAGCAATAACCGCTTACCGGGATAAATGCGGTTTGAGGTCAAGTTGTTCCACCGTTTGATAGCCGCCGGTGAGGTATTGAATTGCCTAGAAATGGTCCACAGGTTGTCGCCGTTTTTTACCAGATACCATTGTTCGGGGGCCTGTTCTCTCTGGCGCTTCGGTGCGGTTTTCTTCTGGTCGGCAAGAACGATGGCGGTGCCTTGGTGTTGAGCGACAGGTGAAAGTGCGGTTGTTGCCAGCGGAAGATCGAAATCGTTCTTGATGATGGTGAGTTCCTGGCCAATGCTGAGTTTATGGGCACTTGGCAACCCATTCCAGGTCACGATCAGATCGGTGGAAACCTTGTGGCGTGCGGCAATGTGGGATAGTGTCTCGCCCTTTTTGACAACGTGGATCTGGTAAATGGGGGCGGCGATCTGATGGAGGTGCGGAAGATTCGCCTCGGCAACACTGGCGGTGCCAACCGGAACTTTTAGCTGGTAGTCAGGCGCCTGCGGCGGTGTCATATTTTTCAACAGTTCCGGGTTAAGGGCGGCAAGCTCATCTAAAGAGCTTTCGCTGAGCAGAGCCGCCGCCTTCAGGCTGAGCCCCGGCCCGGCCGCAAAGGTCTCATAGGCCAGCGGCGCCTCGTAGGTAACGTCGGTAAAGCCGTATTGTTGCGGCTGCTTGGCGATCATGATAGCGGCAATCAGCTTGGGCACATACCGCTTGGTTTCAAGTTTAATGTAGCGTTTCTGAGCGATTTTCCAGAAATCATCTGAATTGGCCCGATGCATAGCTTTGCGCATGGTGCCCGGACCGCCGTTATAGGCCGCTACCGCTATATACCAGTCGCCGAACTCATCATAGAGATCACGCAAATAGGCCGCCGCGGCCCGGGTTGATTTTTCCGCGTCGCGTCGTTCATCCAGATAGCGGGTGACTTGCATGCCATATTGCTTGCCGGTGGGGGCCATAAACTGCCAGAGACCCACCGCACGCGATGGTGAGCATGCCTTTTGGTTGAAGCCGCTTTCAATCATGGCCAGATAGACCAGATCACCTGGCAGACCATACTCGGTAAAAATTTCCTGCATCATCGGCAGGTAACGCCCGGACCGGGCCAGCCATCGTTTGAAATAGCGCTGCTGTTTATCAGAAAATAGATCGAGATACATCTGCACCTGGCGGTTTACCATGATCGGAAAATCATAGGTTACGACCGCTACGGGTTCGCCGGTTGATACCGCATCATCGGCGCCTGCCGTCTCGACCGCGGCTTCCCAATCTCCCGTCTGTTCAAGAGCGGCGAGTTCCTGGTTAAGGCAGACCTCGGTTTCCAGCAACTCCGGTGGCTGATCACCATCGGAATCGGCCATCATTGGGGCGGGATCGGAGACCATCTCGCCATGGCCGGTAAGGCCGGTGTGTTTGCTACACCCTCCACCTGCCAATAAAGATAAGAGCAGTATAATGGAGACCGGATAATTCCTGAAAAAGGTAATCATAAGCTGCAAGTAGTATGTATGGCTTACCCGCCTGCAGTGGTGCCAAGATTATGCGGGTTCTTCTTTCTTTTTGTGGGTACCAATTTGGTAAAACTTTGCTATACTAGCAGTTTATGTATGGTAAAGGCAAGTACATTATCAGGGTAACCTGCATTTTTTCCACTCATTAGAGGTAGTTGCAACAGGTGGGAAGAACAATTTTACGATTACTCAAGAAGCTCTGCATCGCCCTGCTTATCGTCGGTTTTGTAAGTGCTCTGGCGGGTGGCGGCGTCTTGTACTATTTTGTCGCGGTTGAGCCGGGGCCGGCCGTTGCCGAGGAGAACATCAAAAAAATTCTCGGTCGTGAAAGCCCGGTGCTCTACAACGATGGAGTCACCCGGCTGGGGGTCTTCTTTGCCGATGCCCACCGGCAGTATGTAGAGTTCGATGAAATCCCGCGGCAATTCATCGATGCATTGGTGGCGGCCGAGGATAACCGCTATTTCAGCCACTATGGATTCGATGTGGTGGGCATCGCCCGGGCTATGGTTCGCAACGTGGAGGCGGGTCGCATCGTTCAGGGCGGCTCATCGCTTACCCAGCAGACCGCAAAAAATCTGTTCAAGCGCAAAAACAGATCTATCCAGGAAAAACTAAAGGAGTTGCTCTACGCCCTGCGCCTTGAGTACCACTATTCCAAAGAGCAGATCCTCGAGTTCTATGCCAATCAATTCTACGTAAGCGGTAACGGGCACGGGCTGGGGGTTGCGGCCCGCTATTACTTCGACAAAAAACCCGAAGAACTGGATCTGCTGGAAGCGGCCTATATCGCCGGCAGCGTCAAACGACCCAACGCCTACAACCCGTTCATCAAGCAGACGGAAGCGGATGTCGCCGCCGCCAAGCAACGCGGTCTGCAGCGGGTTTATTACGTTCTCGGCCAGATGCGTGAACTGGAAATGATCGACGAATCCCAGTTCAGACAGGCCATTGCCCGTGATGTTCCTTTTAATCAGGGTTCTTTCGGCTACTCTCTTGATTATGTCATGGAGTTGGCCACCGAGGCGGTGAGCTCAGAGGATCTCATCGAGGCCCTTGCCGCCCAGGGTATCGACAATATCTCCACCTCGGGCATCCGTATCATCACCACGGTCAACAAAGGAATCCAGGAAAAAACCCTTGCGGCGCTGCGCACGCATCTCTCGTATCTCGATGTTCGACTGCGCGGCTATGACCGGCAGACGGTCCAGGAGGAATTGGCGAGACGGGAATATAGCGGCGATAGTGAATTGAAGCCGGGCGCGTTTCTTTTCGGCAGGGTCACCTCAGTAGATGATACCGATGATTCCCGCCTGGTCACGGTTGAGCTGGGCAAAGACATGGGTACCGGGGTGATCGATAATGCCGGGATCGCGGCCATGGTCGATGGCTGGGTCAAGTTTGATAACAATCGCTGGAGTGAGCCCAAAGCTGAGGATACCGCCCGGTTTCTTACCCAGTTACAACCGGACGACCAGGTATGGGTAAGTGTTCGCCAGGTATCTGAAGAAGAGGAGCCGCTGCTTGATCTGCAACGTTTCGGTGAGGTGCTGGGGGGCGCCATCGTCCTGCGTAACGGTAAGATTGTGGCGGTGGCCGGCGGCAACGAGAACAGGTTCTTCAATCGCGCCGTCTATGGCAGGCGCACCATGGGTTCTTCCTACAAGCCGTTTGTCTATGCCGCCGCCATGCAGCTGGGCTGGTACCCCACCGACCAGTTGCCCAATAAGCGTGATGTTTTTGTCTATCAGAATATGCCCTACTATCCTCGTCCCGACCATGGGATAGAGCACAACCCGGTCTCCATGAGCTGGGCCGGGGTAAAATCGGAAAACCTCGCCTCGGTGTGGCTCACCGCCCATCTTTGCGACCATCTCAGCCGTACGCAACTACTGGCGGTGGCTGATCGTTTTGGGCTGGCGCGACGTGAGGCGAAAGGGGAGTTGGAGCCCTACAGGCTGTTTCAATCACGTTTGCGAGACCGCTACGGCATCGTGATGGATCGAGACGCCGTAAAAGAAGCGGCGTTTCGCAAGATGCAGCAGCATATCTATACGGATTTACTGTTTGAGGGACTGGAACAGGAGTATGAGACCATCAGACAACTCCACTACGGGACGCGATTTGAAGAATTTGATCGCCGGCTCGATGAAGAATTGGCGACCTTGCGCGGGCAGGGCTCTTATCCTGAATATGAGGAGCGCGAGCTGCTGCTGCGTAAAAGGTTGCTGAAAAACAATTTTCTGCGCCTTGAGCGGCTGCGTGATCAGCTCACTGTTTTTCTCAATTCACAGGATCCGTCAGGCGGTGCATTTTCCGGCTCGAGACGACCAACCCTTATCTTTGATCCCGGTCAGCAGGCCTATCTGTTTATGGCCACGGCCGAGGCGCCGACCGGCGGACGCATGGTTAACCGTGATCGTTTGCTCCAGTTTCTTCAGACGCTTGATACATCAGCAAGAAAAACCTTTTTTGAGGAGATCAGGCTTGATAATCGCATCTCCGTTGCCGCCTTTGATTTTACCCGCATGCAATTGGAGGCCGATTACCGGGGATTGCTCAAACTGCCGCCTTACAGTATAGAGGTGCTGGAATATGTTGACGATTACCGGATTCTGGTGGGCTTACATTATCTCATCGGACTGGGTCGTGAGATGGGTATAGAGAGTGATCTCCAACCGGTGCTCTCTTTTCCGCTGGGGGCAAATGTTGTCAGCCTGTTGGAAACGACAAGGGTTTACGAGGCTCTGGCAACAGGTGAAACGGCCCTGTTTTATGAGCAATCAGGTGATATAAACAATACCCTGGCAATTATTGATCGAATCGAATCAGAAGATGGTACGGTCATCTACCGGCCCGAGCCGACGCGCAAACGAACGCTTACTTCCACCACCAGCCTCGAGGTGGGGCATATTCTGGAAAATACCGTGAAATTCGGCACCGGCAGACAGGCCGACCGGCAGGTTAGGTTGAGCACCGGAGGGGCTGACGCAATCGCCGATGATATTGGTCTTTCGGTTCCGCTGCTGGGAAAAACCGGGACCGCAAACCGCTACACCAACGCTTCATTTTTTGGCTATCTGCCGGCAGTTCATCCCGATGGTAACGGCCTGGTTCTGGCCGACGGTTTTGCCGTGGGGGTCTACACCGGTTATGATGATAACAAACCGATGCGTCGCCGCACCACTAGAGTCACCGGGTCATTGGGCGCTCTGCCGGCATGGATCGGGATCGTCAACGCAATCATTGCCGAAGAAAACTATGTGGCAACCCTGGATCCAGTCGATCTCACCTTTTACGGCCTGGCCATTGACCGGGCCGATCCGGATCTGGTCAATCTTGCCATCGTACCGGAAAACGGCGGTATCCTGGCTCAGCCGCCGCGGCTCATCGACCCGCTGAATCGGTATCAACCGTCAATCATGACGATAGCCCAAAACCCTGCCGACGACCAGAATACACGACTTTTTTCACCATATTGGGAGCATGAGGTTGACCGCTCCGCCGCTCTTGTTCTGGGCGATGAGGAACAGAATCGGCCCCTTGAGGAGCAATCATTGAGCATGAATGAGTGAAATGACCTGTTCGGTGGGCTTTTGCATTTTGCTTTTTTTGCTTCATCTTATTAGTATCACGGCGGTACCCTTTCCCGGTCATATCCATTATCAATGAGGTAACTCAATGTTGTTCGGCCGCACTTTTTTGCTCTGTGGTATTTTCTGTCTCGCGCTTTCCGGCTGCACCTACCAAAGCAAGACTCCCGTAACCCAACCGCCCCGGCAACAGCCGACCCAGCCGGTGCAACCGGTTATCACCGAGCGCGATGTGGGGCAGATCAGCCAAGATGATGTTCCCGGTACCAGTGCCCCCGCACCATCGCCGTCATCGGGCCAACAAGCTCGGCCATCAGTTACATCGCCCCCGGTCACCATCAGTGCTGCTCAGGCCAGGAGCCGGGTTGCGGCCTATGATCGGAAACTGGCGCGGTGGCGGGTGCTCGATGAGCAGTCAATGGTGCAGGCCCTTGATCCGCGGGAAAGTGAGTTGATGATCAACTGTTTTCGCGATCTGCAGAACATCTCTGCCGGGTATGGAACTATCGCGGCGCGACCATCCTCGGTTATCAATGATTCCGCATCCGACAGTCAGGTTATCGTTGATCTGCTGGCCCGTGACATTGCTTTTGTTGACGGTGAGTGTGGGGCACTGCTTGCCGGCACAACGGTCTCTCTTCCCGGACAACCACAAGAGGTTGAGCAAACCGTTGATGTCGAACTGATCGAGGCGTCGATCTTAGCGCTGGCCGAGGCCTCTGAGTATGACCGGATTGTCGGCGAATATGAACAACTGGCCTCGTATCAGCAGGAGGCATTAGGCGTTGAGGTCGTTACCGCATACGCCCGGGCCCTTGTCCACCAGGAGCGTTTCGGCGAAGCAGCCAGCCAGTATGAAATGGTTATCGAGGCGCTCACCCAAGCCGATGCGGTTCCTTTCAGGGGAATTGCTCTTAAAAAGATGATTGCCGATTTGTATGCGGCTGACGGCGACTATTTTAGTGCTTTACCATACTATCGGCAGATCATGCTTGATTACGAGGCCTTGGGTGAAGTAGCACAGTGGGCTCAGACAAATACCACCGTTTTGGCACAGCCCGCCAGCCAGGCGTCGGAGGAATATGGTACACTTTTGCAGGCCTATGTGGCCTATCAGCCGGCCCGCGACGGGTATCAGACGGCGTGGAAAGCCGAGGGGTTCCAACAGGCCTATCCCTTGTCGCCGGCCGCTCCAAATGCTGCCGCCATTGCCCGGGAGGTGAGCGAACGCGCCGATCTCTGGTTTGCCCAATTGCTCAGTGAGGCCGACGAGCTTGCCGAAGCCGGCAGCTATCAGGAGGGGCTGGAACTGCTGACGATGGTGCCGGACGGCAAGATCACGGCGGAAAAACTGCAACTGCTCTTGCAAAAAATTGATGACATCACCCTGGCCGAATCAATCCAGCGCGAGAGCCTGAAAGTAATGCAGAAGGAGGAATCACGCCGCTTGTGGGACGAGGCGGAGCTTCTTGCCCAAAACGGTGAATATCAGGCCGCCATTGCCACTTACTCGCAGCTGCGCAACACTGAGTATGGCATTCAGGCCGAGCTCAAGATATCAGAGCTTTCCCTGGCCGCGGCCACCGCCGAACGGCGACGTGCCGCTGAACTTTTTGTGAGCTATACCAAGACCACCGATCCGATGGTGCAAAAAGATCTGCTCGTCCAATCACGCCGGGTTCTCAAGGATATTCTTATCGATTATCCCGATGCCGAAATTGGTGATAAGGTACGCGGCAATATCAGCAGGGTGGAGGCTGAAATGAACAAGGTCGACCCCACCCTGTTGCCGGCCCTGGAACGGGCCGAGCGGGCCCAGGCGGAACGGACCGAAAGGGCTGAACAATTGGGCGGCGAGCAGATAATGGCACCGGAGGATATCTTTGACACCCCGCTGCCGGCAACCCAGCAATCCCAAGCTCCCCAACCCGATCAGACCGCGCCGAAACCGCTGCCGGTGCTGATCAATCAGTAGCCCGGTACATGTTGAAGATTCTTTTTCTTTGCACCGGTAATTCGTGCCGGTCGCAGATGGCCGAGGGGTGGGCGCGGGCGCTGCATGGCGATATCATCGAGCCCTATTCGGCCGGGATCGAGACTCATGGCCTCAATCAGACGGCGGTTGCGGTTATGGCCGAGGCGGGCGTGGATATCTCGGGACATCGCTGCAAACATGTAGACGAACTGAAACAGATCAACTTCGATGTGGTTATCACCGTTTGTGACCATGCTCATGAGTCATGCCCGCTCTTTTCCGCTCAGACCACAAGGGTGCACGCCGGTTTTGCCGATCCGCCCCGCCTGGCCCGTGAAATCGCCGAGGCGGGCGGCGACGAAGAGGCCCAGATAGGGTGCTATCGGCAGGTGCGCGATGAGATCAAGGCCTATATTGAATTGTTGCCGGCCTTATTATCTGACCCCACGGAATCGCAAAACAAAAACCTTTCCTGATCAAGCTCATCGTTTTAAAAGAGGTACAAATAAGTTAGGCTTTGCGCTCTTATTTCCCCTGACCGGAACTTACCGACAGCGCACTGCAATGCACATGAGTGTTTGAGTTGGGCAGCATTGATATATTTGGATATGTGGATATATTGGATTTTCGAATGCCCAAACTTTGACTACGAGGGGGATAATCATGATCAACGTGCTTTTCGTTTGTGAACATAATTCCGGCAGAAGCCAAATGGCTGAAGCGTATCTCAAGAAATTCGGCTACGGCATATTTCATGCCGAAAGTGCGGGTGTTGAACCCCAGATTATCTAAAATAAAACCAGCCTTTTTTGTCAGAATCTGTTAGCAGTGGGTGGTGACACTGCAGATTATTTTGATTTCTCGTAACGTTATTGTACACCCCTCGTGAGTGGTGGCTGCCGGGGCCGTGGACACGGCCCCGGCAGCCCTCCAGGCAGGAAACCTACTTCCTGAAAGGAGTTGCCTTGTGGTACTGTTTGTTGCCGCATCCGTCAAGGAAATTGCTCGTCTCGGCACCGCCTACCCCTGGAATAAACCATCGTGCTGTCCCCGGTGCGGTGGACGGTTGTGGTGGCATGGATTTGTTGTCGCCTGGTTTAGCTGCCTTTCTCATTGTGTCTATCTTCGACGTCTGTTCTGTTCGCAGTGCCGCGCCGTTCATCGGTTGAAACCACAGGGGTATTGGCCCCGGTATCGCAGTTCCAGTGCTGAGATTCACCAGGCAATTACCCACCGACAGAGCACAAAACGCTGGCGGCCCGATCTGCCGCGTTCGCGCCAACGCCAGTGGTGGCGTCGGCTAGGTCGGATGATTCGGCTGGTCTTCGGGATGTCCACTCAGCTTACCCACCGGGAAGGATTCACTCGACTCATTGCACGAAACATCATCCCGGTCACCCAAGCAATACACCATGACAATCGACACATCCATGACCCACCCTACCGTATTGTAGCTCTGCCCGGCGGCCTCTGAGCATGGTATCGGCAGACAGACTCGGATAACCCGACTCTGATACCCCATACCCAGGAGGACGCCCATGGAAGACGAAGCCTTACGTACCGAAGTTGCCCTGTTTCGCTTCGGAGTCATCAGCGAGTTGGTTGCATCACGACTCGAACCCGGTGAGTTGACCGAACTCATCTATCAAAAAAGTGAGCAGCACTGGCATATCCCCGGCTCTCATCGCACCCGGGTGTCGGCAGCCACCGTCAGGCGCTGGCTGCGACTCTATGAGCGGGGCGGCCGCGAGCTCAGTGCCTTGATGCCGGCCAGGCGGTGCGACCGGGGATGCTCTCGCACGGTCGATGATGAGACTCGCGGCGCCCTGATCCGGTTGCGCAAAGAACAACCAGGTTGGCCGGTCTGGCGGCTGGTGCAAGCACTTGCTGAAAAACAAGTAATCACACCCGGCACGACCCTGAGTCTCTCCACCGCCTATCGCATCCTCACCCAGGAAAAGCTTGACAGCGCCGCTCTGCACAAGCGAGCCCCGGTGGATCGACGGCGTTACGAGGCCGAATTCCCCAACGATATCTGGCAATCAGATATCATGCACGGCCCGCTGGTAAAAGGCACCGGCAAAAGGCGCAAAGCGTATCTGATCGCCATTCTTGACGATCATTCCCGGTTCATTACCCACGGCGAGTTCTTCTCTTCGGAAAAACTCGAATCCTGGCTCCAGGTCTTTCGCCAGGCCCTGCTTACCAGAGGACTGCCGCGTAAACTCTACGTGGACAACGGCGCCGCCTTTCGCTCACGCCATCTCGAACGAATCTGTGCCTCGCTCGGCATCGCCCTGATCCACAGCCGCCCCTATACCCCACAGGGGCGCGGCAAGATCGAGCGCTTCTTTCGCACCGTCAGATCCCGGTTTATCTCGCGCCTCGATGACCAACCCGACACCCTTGCTCAGCTCAATGAGCGGTTCCAGCACTGGCTGGAAACGGACTATCTGCATCGGGTTCATTCGGTCACCGCGATGACCCCGTTCAACCGCTTTGCCGCTCATCTTGAAATGATTCGCGAAGCACCCGCTGATCTTACTGATCACTTCCGTAAAGAAGTGCGGCGCCGGGTCAGCAAAGACCGGGTCGTCACCATCGACGGACGACTCTTCGAAGCCCCGGTTCAATTGATCGGTGAACGGGTCACGCTCTTGTTCAACGATGATCGGCCGGAACGGGTCGAAATCTTCTGTAAGGGGCAGTCGTGTGGTCTGCTCAGGCCGGTTGATCTGGTGGTCAACACCCTGGTGAAACGAACCAAAAACGGCGGTGAAGAGATGCTCGCCGAAACCTCGACATGCCGGCCGGGACGGCTGCCCTTTGATCCTAGCGCCGACGGAGGTGGATCATGAGCTATCGAACTTTCTTCGGCCTCAGTGCGGAGCCCTTCAGGGCTGATCTCGCCCTTGAGCAGGTGCTCACCACCCCGGAATTGCTCGGCGTCCAGCAACGCCTCGACTATGTCTTGCGTCTGGGCGCCATCATGCTTGTCACCGGCGAAGTCGGCGCCGGCAAATCAACCGCCGTGCGCTACAGCTGTGGAACGCTTCATCACTCTCGGTACAAGACCCTGTGGGTCACCGCTTCAGCCGGCTCTATTCTCGAACTCTACCGCCAGCTCCTGGCCGAGCTTGACATCGCTACCGCATCGTCCTCACGGGCCGTATTGACCCGGCTGATCAGAGCACAGATCGACAGCCTGGTCGCCGGTAAAAAGCAGCAACCCCTGCTGATTATCGATGAGGCCTCACTGCTGCGCCTCGATGTCTTTGCCGAGCTCCATACCATCACCCAGTTCGAAGCCGACTCCAAACCGTGGCTGCCCATGGTGCTGGCCGGCCAGAATAACCTGGCGGAAAACCTGCTCTACCGTACCGCCATACCGCTGGCTTCTCGCATTGTTGCCAGAAGTCATCTGCCGGCGGTCACCCGCCAGGCGATGGGTGAGTATCTGGACCATCATCTCACCATTGTCGGAATAAAAAACTCACCCTTTACCGAACAGGCGGTAACCGCCATTCATCAGGGCTCCGGCGGGCTCTTTCGCAAAGCCAACCATCTTGCCCGCGGCGCCATGATCGCCGCTGCCGCCGAAAAAACACAAGAGGTAACAGCGGAGCATGTTCGGTGTGCCGACTCGGAGCTGCTGTAATTCAACCATCAAACACAAGGAGCACATCATGAAACCTGAACAGACCATCCAGTTTCTTGCCGAATTGCTTGAACTGGCTGAAGAACTAAACCGTATCGTCAAACAGTATTGCCGACTCGTAACCACTGATCAATCTGGACACGGACACTACGCAGAGAAGAAGGACTCAGAATATGATGCATTGTTCTGAGTAAATCTGTACTCTAGTCGTGCCGAGATGCTCCCCCCGGGCGGCGCTACGCGACGCACGCCCGGGGGGGACGCCTGCAAAATATTCTGATATCACTGGTAAGATATTCAGACAAATGCTGTGCATTTAATGTGAGAATCAACAGCGGGGTTGGAACCAGGAAACTCATGATACAACACCACACGCAAGTATTTAAAGCGCTGTCCGACGCAACTCGCTTACGGATAGTCTTGCTTTTGTTGAAACATGGTGAACTTTGTGTATGCGATATCATGACATCACTGGTGATTCCGCAATCAACGGTTTCCCGCCACCTGTCCATACTGCGCAATGCCGGTTTCGTGGAAGGTGAACGAAGAGGGGCGTGGATGTACTATCAGGTCATTACTGAGGATACGATTCAAACAAGACTGCTCCATACCGTGCGAGAATATGGTTCCTCATGGCCCGAAGTTCGGACGGACTCTCGTCGGTTAGGAGAATATCTCAAAACAAAGGAGACGTCATCCTGCGAGCAACCATGGCAATCATGAGTGCATCTACCAGTAAACTCAAAACGCATCAAGAATATGGTAGCCTTGAAAAATGAGAATTTTTGTTCAAGATCAAGGCGCGAGGAAAATTTTACCGCAGGCATATGATTGATATTCCGAGGATAAACTTTTTGGAGTAACGATGAGGTTGGGCGAAAAGGCCATTTTGCAAGGTTCCCATATGTCTTCTGCTGAGCAAACCCAGTCACGCACCATGACCAGCCTCTTTGAACGCTACCTTACCCTCTGGGTTGGATTGTGCATTATCGGCGGCATCCTGCTTGGCAGGGTCGCTCCAGATCTGGCGACCCAGTTAGACTCCATGGCCATCACCGTGAACGGGGCGCCGGTGGTTTCGCTTCCTATTGCGGTCTGTCTGTTTTTCATGATGTACCCGATTATGGTGAAGATCGATTTTGCCAGGGTGGTCAAAGCCGGACGGAACACAAAACCGGTGCTGCTTACCCTTATCATCAATTGGGCGATAAAGCCGTTTACCATGTATGGTGTTGCACTGCTCTTTCTCGGGATTTTGTTCAGGGGATTTATCGGTGCTGAAGCAGCGGATCTCGTGAAAATGCCTTTTGGCCTTGATTTACCCGTTGGCGCTGTGCATGGAGCGGGAACCGTGGTCTTGCACGAAGGTGTGAAAATGCTTGAGGTGCCGTTGTGGCGCAGCTACTTCGCGGGGTGCATTCTTTTGGGCATCGCACCGTGTACCGCCATGGTTCTGGTATGGGGTTATCTGGCCCGCGGAAATGACGTTCTGACCTTGGTGATGGTTGCCCTCAACTCTTTGACTATGCTGGTGCTTTACGGGGTGCTGGGTGGTTTTTTATTGGGTGTGGGCCGGTTGCCCATTCCGTGGCAGGCATTGCTGCTTTCAGTGGCAATCTACGTGGCATTGCCGCTGGTGGCCGGTTTCTTTTCACGGGCGTGGCTCATCAAGGCCAAGGGCGAACAGTGGTTTCAGGAGTCGTTTCTGGGAATTCTCACCTCGGTGACCATCACCGCCCTGCTGGTTACCCTGGTATTGCTGTTCAGTTTCAAGGGTGAAGTTATTCTGGCCAACCCGCTCACCATTGTCTGGATATCAGTGCCCCTCTTTATCCAGACGGTGCTGATCTTTACTCTGGGCTATGGGGCGGCGCGGCTTTTACGTTTGCGCTACGAAGATGCGGCGCCAGCGGCGATGATCGGCGCATCCAATCACTTCGAAGTTGCCATTGCCACCGCCGTTATGCTGTTCGGTCTCTCTTCCGGCGCCGCTCTGGCCACCGTGGTGGGGGTACTGATCGAGGTACCGGTTATGCTCATGCTGGTTCGCATTTGTCTGCGGACAAGGCAGTGGTTTGATGAGTAATATTGTTACAAAAGAGCGCTATACCCTGGTGGATACCGAGCGTGTCTTGGCCGATTCCCGGTTCCGGTTTTTCTATAAACTGATGCGTTACCCTCTGGAGAGCATGCTGGGAGTACGGCGGCTCAATCAGGCATATGCAAACGTGACCGACCTGAACCTCTCCGAGGTGGATTTTATCTATGCCTGTGCCCGTGAGCTCGGCGTTAGCTTTACCCTGCCCCATGATGAGGAATTAGAGCCATACCGGGATATTCAGGGACCGCTGGTGGTCGTCTCCAACCATCCGTTTGGCGGTATTGAGTCCTTTCTTATGGTGCCGCTGTTCAAGGCTATTCGGGATGATTTCGCCATTGTCGCCAACTTCATGCTGTCGCGTATCCGCGAACTCACCAAGGTGCTTTTTTCCATCGATCCCTACGACAATTCCCGGGCAACAAAGAAAAACGTGGGCCAGATGAAAAAGCTTATGGGGTATCTGCGCCGGGGCGGCATGGTGCAGATTTTTCCAGCCGGTGAGGTCTCATCATATAAGCTCAGGCAGCGCCGTATCCTCGATCCGGATTGGAACCCCAATATCTTCAGGATGATACTGGCCACCAAGGCAACCGTGGTGCCTTTGTACTTTCATGGGAGAAATTCCATCCTGTTCCAGCTAATCGGGTTTTTCAATCCGATCATCCGAAGTGCATTTCTGCCTCGCGAGTTCGTCTACCCACACGAAAAAGAGATTCGCTTCAAGCTGGGCAGAATCATCGGCCCGAATGAGATCGGTAACTACCACGATCCTGAAAAACTTGCCGCCTATCTGCGGCACGAAACGTACGCGCTGGGAAAACATTTTCTCAAATAGCACTTATTTCTCCTCATCGATTTTGCTGAATAAGGTATTTTCTGATATGTTCTGCCTTCGCCATTTTGAACCCGGTGCAGAATCAGGCCAGGCATCGCCGGGCCGGCTCCGGGGTTATATGGAACTGATCAAACACCATTAAAAGAGGAAAGGATGAAACCAAGTCAGATTATTTTCAGTACCTACAGTCCGCTGATGGCGGTGGATACAGAACTGGTGGGAAGCGATGGTAAAACGGTTGCCACCCCCCGAGTCTGCTCGTTGTGCCGATGCGGTGAATCTTCCATGAAACCGATGTGTGACGGCACCCATGCCCAAATCGGCTTTGTCGGTGAGCGTGAAGATGCTAACAAGCCGGAGCTGGAGTACTATCGGGGTAAGGATATCACCATTGTCTATGATCGCTATCTGTGCATGGGCATCGGTTATTGTGGAGAGCTGGAACCGGTGTTCGGCACCCATGATCAACCAAAATATGAGCCAGATGCGGCGCCGGTGGAGGAGATTATCGCCACCATTAAAAAATGTCCGTCCGGGGCGCTCAGCTACATTGTGGGTGATGAGCACTACAAGAACTACTACTCCCAGACAAAAATAGTGGTGGAAAAAGATGGACCGCTGCTCTGCCAGGGGAAAATCACCTTGATCGATGATCAGGATTCGGATTCCTTCTTGCCCGATGGTGATCACTACACCCTGTGCCGGTGCGGCGGATCAAAGAAGAAGCCGGTGTGCGACGGCTCGCACGAAGAAATAGACTTCAAGGGGTGATGGCGACTCACCCTGGATTTGGCTGCGAACTGCGGGGAACGATGTTTAAGCGAAGTGGGGCGGATGATCCGGTGAAGGGGTGTTGCCATGTAGCTCTGTGGGAAGCATCAGGCGGGCATGGCTTTAGCCCGCCTGATGCTGATGTACTAAGTTTGTACCGGATTATGCCTTCCAGAGGCCATGCAGGTTGCAGTACTCGCGTACTTCAACCTCGGCTGCCTGCACCGGAAAAAATGCCTTGGGCTCCTGGCCCGGGCTGAGAAATTCCTTGTAAGAAATGCCGCCGGCGTTGAGCTCGATCCACTCGATCCAGTGTTTTTCTTCCATAGGGTGGGCTACGGAGCCGACTGAAACCTCATAGCCGCCCTCAACCTTGGTAACCACCGGGACATGCTTCTCGGTGGCGGCATCGACGGTGTTTTCCGCCTTCAGCACCATGTCCTGACCGCAGCAGACCAGGGCGCCGGGGCCGCCTGCCAGTACTTCGACGATGTTTCCACAGATGTTACATTTGTACACTTCAAGTTTCTGAGCCATGATTTTTCTCCTTTTCATTGCTGGATGAGCCGGGCTTTAGATATGCCGGCAAGATAAGATCGAATGAGCACCACAATTTCGGGCAGGGGTGCCGGGGAAACGCTGCTACATGTCAATCGTCAATCCAGTCATTAAACCACAGACAGGCCATTGTGGGCAAGCTCAAAAAAGCGGTGCGGAATTCCAATTGTCGCTGTTGTACGACTGCGCGGGGTTAGGCAGGGCAATGCATGGTTAAGAAGGTCGTTAAATTTTGCATTTTACCCGCATTCCATGCTCTGCCGGGCTTGAGTTGGGGGAATGAATTTATTATGATACAGTCTGTTTTTCCCTTAAAAAGTTGGATGATGTGGTTACTATAGTAAAGTGTAGGAAATTTAACAAAAACGATATTTTTATTCCCCAAAAACTAGCAAAAACGAAAATGGAGGTTGTTGTGATGAAAAAAATTGTCATGTTTCTTGTCGGTGCTGCCCTTGTCATCTTTGGTGTTACCAGCATGGCGCAGGATTACGAGCACGAGGTCACCTCGGGTGACATGAGTTTTGCCTGGAAGATCGACGGGGATACGCTGCACGGTAAGATGTCGGCACCCACCAAGGGCTGGGTGGCGGTTGGTTTTAATCCCAGCAAGGCTATGAAGGATGCCAACTTTATCCTCGGATACGTCAAAGGTGATAAAGTCACTGTTGTCGATCATCACGGCATCCGCAACAACGCTCACGCCAGCGATGAGAAAGAAGGCGGTACCGAGGACGTTACCGTGGTGGGCGGCAGTGAAGAAGGTGGTACCACTACCATTGAATTTACCTTCCCGCTCAAATCCGGCGATGCCCTCGACGGAGAACTGGTTCCCGATGGTGATACCATGCTGCTGATGGCATACGGCTCCGATCGCGACAGTTTTCGCGTACGCCATACATACAACGCAGAGATGACGGTAAATCTGGCCACCGGAGCCACCAAGTAAGTACTGAGCAATGTTCCTCTCAAAGGCGCTGACCGTGGCGATGTTGACGGTGATGATGCTGTTTTCACACCCGGTGGGCGCCGAAAATCAGCCGGTTGAAACGGAAACGGCCGGGAAAGTAGAACTTGTCGAGCGGACGGGGGTGAAGCTTCCCCTTGATGCCGAATTTGTCGATGAAAACGGCAACACGGTTACCCTTGGTGAGCTGATCGACCGGCCCACAATCCTTATCCCTAATTATTTCACTTGCCCTAACAGTTGCAGTATAAACCTAGCCAATCTGGCCGGGGCTTTGAACCGGATGAAGTTGGAACCGGGAGCTGATTACCGGGTCATTGCCTTGAGTTTCAATCATCGGGAAACCCCCCCCCAGGCCAATTCGGCCAAACAGAATTATCTTGCCCTGCTCTACAACGGGTTTCCTCCTGAGCAGTGGCTATTTCTCACCGGTGCTCAGGATCAGATTGACCGGGTACTCGATACCATCGGCTATACCTACAAACCGTTGCCGGATGGCACCTTTATGCACCCCACCGCTCTGGTGAGTGTCGGTGCGGACGGCACCGTCATCAAGTACGTGTATGGTAAATTTATTCCAGGTGATGTAGAACTGGCATTGGTGGAGGCGAAAAGCGGTGATCCCGTCGTATCTATCAAGCGGTTTCTTGAGTATTGTTTCAACTACGATCCAAATGCAAATAAAGGGCCGTTTCAGTTAGTTAAATTCGGCATGCTTGGTCTGTTTGGGGTGGCGGCGGTCTGGTTTTCCATTCGCTACCTCTTCAAGAGGGAATCTCCCTCTTCTCTTTCGTAATTCTAGTTTCGGATGTGCATTATGACCACGACGACGTACAAATCATTTTATGAGACCTCATCGCCTCCAGGGCAAACCGGGATCAGGGCATGGCTGCTTACTCATGATCACAAGCGCCTCGCGCTCATGTATCTCTGGGCCGTTTTTTTCTGGTTTATCGTTGCCCTGTTTATCGGTCTTGCCATTCGCACCGAGCTGATGACGATCGGCGAAACAATCATGAGTGCCCAGGTGTATAATTCTTCTTTTACCCTGCACGGGGTGATCATGATTTTTCTGTTCGTGATTCCCGCCGTACCCGCTATTTTCGGCAACTTTATTCTGCCAATCCAGATCGGTGCCGATGATGTGTTTTTTCCGAGGCTAAATTTGTTTTCCTGGTATTTGTATATGTTCGGCGGGTTTTTCGCGGTATTTTCGCTGTTCTGGGGAGGCGGATTTCCCGATACCGGCTGGACCTTTTATGTACCGTTTTCGGTGACCACGGACAGTAATGTATCGCTCACCGTTACCGCCGCGTTTATCCTGGGCATGTCGTCCATGCTCACCGGTCTAAATTTTGTCACCACGGTGCATCGTATGCGGGTCAAGGGGATGGGCTGGATGCAGATCCCACTTTTTACCTGGGCAATTTACGCCAGTGGCTGGGTACAGATTCTGGCAACGCCGGTGGTTTCCATCACCTTTGTGCTGGTCATTATCGAACGCCTGCTCGACATCGGCCTGTTTGATCCCAATCGAGGCGGTGACCCGCTGTTGTATCAGCACCTGTTCTGGATGTACTCTCATCCGGCGGTCTATATCATGATTCTGCCTTCCATGGGGGTCATTTCTGAAATCATTCCGGTCTTTTCACGCAAGGCAATATTTGGCTACAAGGGCATTGTCGTCTCTTCCATGGCAATCGCCATCGCCGGCTCACTGGTATGGGCGCACCATATGTACACCAGCGGTATGAGCGATGTGTCGGTTTTTGTCTTCTCGCTGCTTACCTTTCTGGTTGCTATTCCAACGGCGGTGAAGGTCTTTTCCTGGGTGTCGACCATGTACAAGGGCTCGATTGAGATGACACCGCCGTTTTATCTCTCGTTAATATTCATCTATCTGTTCACCGTTGGCGGTCTGACCGGACTGGTGCTCGGCGCCGCCGGCACCGACATTCACGTTCATGACACCCATTTTGTGGTGGCTCATTTTCATTTTGTCATGTTTGGCGGTACCGGCTTTGCCTTCATTGCCGCACTTTACTACTGGTGGCCGAAAATGTTTGGGTTGATGTACAACTTCAAGCGGGCCTATATCGGCGCTACCCTTGCCGCGGTGGGTTTTGTTTTTCACTATGTACCCATGCTGATTCTGGGGCTTATGGGGATGCCGCGCCGCTATTTTGATTATTTACCGCAGTTTGAGCTGGGCAACTTTCTCTCCGGCTTTCCCGGATTTATCATGGTGTTCGGGATCATGCTGCTCATTGTCAACCTGTGGCTCAGTTTCCGCGAGCGGGTTGCGGCGCCGGCCGATCCATGGGGCGGCACCACCCTAGAATGGAAGGTTCCCTCGCCACCGCCGGTGCACAATTTTATTGAGCAACCCCAGGTCATGGAGTATCCATACGACTTTTCCGAAGTTGTGGGCAAAGCAACCGCACACACCGCAAAATAGTAAGGACACCGCATGGAAAAAGCGATCGACAGAACCGGTATTAAAATCGGGATGTGGATATTTCTCTACTCGGAGATAATCCTTTTTGCCGGTTTATTTGTCCTGTATGCCGTCTATTTCCACTTTTACCCCGATGATTTCGTGGCTGGCGGTCTGGAACTCAACCGAATTTTCGGTACCGCCAATACCCTGGTTCTGTTGATCTCAAGCTTCACGGTGGCGGCTTCCATCACCGCTGTCAGTAACGGGAAGAAGAATCATGCGATCGGTCTGCTGCTGTTTTCCCTTTTGTGTGGTTTGACCTTTTTAATAAATAAGTACTTCGAATGGGGGGCCAAGTTTCATCACGGCCTCTATCCCAATTCCGATTACCTGCTTGACAGCGAACCCGGCCTGCAGATCTTTTTTGGCCTGTACTACACGATAACCGGCCTGCATGGCATACATGTCATCATCGGCATGGTGCTGCTGGCAATTTCGCTGGTGATGGTCATAAACAACAGGGTTACAGCCGAGCGCATTTCGATGCTCGATAACAGCGGTTTATACTGGCACCTGGTGGATCTGATCTGGATTTTTGTGTTTCCGCTGTTTTATCTGGTTTTGTAGATGCTCACGCGGCCCGCTCGGAAGCGGGCCGGGGGTGAGGAATACCAACCAACCTGACTTTAACTTCTCTGAAAGCTGGAGAACTTTATGACGAACAACGACCACTCTGACGAGCATCACGTGCTGAGCTATCGTTTTCTGGCGACAGTGCTGGCCGGGCTCATCGCGTTAACCGGGCTGACTGTAGGGGTTTCTTACATCGATTGGGGATTTCTCAACGTTCCCATTGCTCTGGCTGTCGCCTCCACCAAAGCGACCCTGGTGCTGCTTTTTTTCATGCATATTCGCTACGAGGGTTTCACCATCAAGGTATCGTTCATCACCACCGTTTTTGTGGTGGCGATTATGATCAGCTTCACATTCTGGGATGTGGCATTCCGTTAAGCACTGATATTAAGAGATTCTCATGGATCCGGTAAGAGGCGTAGATCTGGCATTTTGGTATATCATCGGGGTATCGTTTCTTTTTCTGGTCGGTATCGGGGTGGTGATGGTCTATTTTGTAATCAAATACCGGCGTTCTAAAAATCCGATACCCACCGATATTCGCGATAATCTCAATCTTGAAGTGGTGTGGACGGCGATTCCCACGGTCATCGCCCTGACTATGTTCTGGGTGGGATGGGAAGCCTATCTCGGGCTTCGTGCTCTTCCCGAAGACGCGCTTGAGATTGA
This sequence comes from Desulfofustis sp. PB-SRB1, assembly GCA_016722945.1. GTDB lineage: Bacteria > Desulfobacterota > Desulfobulbia > Desulfobulbales > Desulfocapsaceae > PB-SRB1. The sequence goes on from JAEQMT010000010.1 coordinate 858,701, forward strand.
GGTCGGTGGTCAGCAGTATTCCTGGATTTTTTTATATCCCAACGACAAGGAGACCGAAGGGGAGTTGGTGGTGCCCTATGGTTCGGCGGTAAAACTCAACATTACCTCATGGGATGTGCTCCACAGCTTTTACATTCCATCATATCGGATTAAGGTGGATTCGGTTCCCGGCATGACCACCTATGCCTGGTTCAATGCCGATCGGCTCGGTGAATTTGATATCCTCTGCACCGAATACTGCGGCATCGATCACGCCTATATGCTTGCCAAGCTCAAGATCGTTCCCGAAGAAGAATACCTCGCCTGGCTGGAAGAAGATTCGTACTGACAGGTTGCTCCCTGTGCATCCGTATCTTAGCGGGGGTGTTGTGCGCAGGAAAAAGCCATCCATGTAGTAGACGCTTCAAGAGAAGGCCTGCCTCACCCCTAACGCTTTTAAAGCGCAGTTGATTCCTGCATTTCAGCATTCATTATCCAGCCAATGCTTATCAATCACCTGCGTCTGGCAAAAATTCCGCTCTGCCTGCTGGTCGCGGGTTCCGGGTTGTTTGGCTTTATTCTTGCGGCCGGTTGTGCTGATTGGCGTGTGGTTCCGGTATGTGGAGGGATCTTTATGCTGGCGGCCGGTGCCGTCAGCCTCAATGGGTTGCAGGAAATATATGTCGATACATTGTTGCGCCGCACCAGCGGCAGACCGCTTGCCAGCGGGGTGATGAGTCGGGCGGCTGGACTACGGCAAGCCCAAATCCTGCTCGCCGGTGGTATCATTATATTGTTAGTTTCGTTTTCCACCCCTGGCCCGGCGGTGGCTGGATGTGTGGCGGTGATTCTGTACAACGCGGTGTATACGCCGCTTAAATATCGCACCATCTGGGCGATAATACCAGGTGCTTTGTGCGGTGCAATCCCGCCTTATATCGGCTGGCTGGCGGCCGGCGGAGAGCCCGTATCAGCATTGATCGGCGCGGCGGCGATGCTTCTGGCGCTCTGGCAGATCCCGCATTTTCTGCTCATTATGCTCAAGCACAAAGCCGACTATCGCAGCTCCGTTCTGCCGTCTTTTATCGATTGTGCACCGGATTCATCGCTTCGTCTGTTGATTGTGGTCTGGACGGGTGCCTGTGTCGTCGTTGTTCATGTCATCTTGATGCAGTTGGTCGGCAGCGCAACACCCTTATGGTGGCTGACAAGTGTAACGAGCCTGATCTTTCTCGTCGGATTCTCGGTGAGGCTGTATAAGGGCAACCCATCCTATGATCTTTTATTTATCGTCTTCAACTCTTTTATGGCGACCATGCTGCTGCTCCTGTCACTGGCTGCACTTATGGCGCCGCCTGGCATCTGAGCGCTAATTTTCCAGTATGGCCTTGCACCGGGATGAATAGTTGTTACCAATCTAACCAAATCCTCATTTTTTCAGGAATCGTAACAGCACGCAAGGGGGTAGGATGTATAGCAGATGCAAAAGTTCCCACCATTACGGCAATGCAATAGGGTGATATCATGGGGGCGCAACCGAAGCTGAAGAAGAAATGTTGCGGAAAGCTAAAGAAGAAAGGAAGCTGCTGTAGTCGGTGTCCGTTGGCTGTAAGCTTGGGCCTGCACTCGTCAGGCAAGAAGAAATGCGCCGCCTGCCCGGTGGACAAGAAAAGCAAAAAGGGCGCGAAGAAAAGCAAATCAAACGGTAAAACCAAGAGCGCGGCAAAAATGAAGAAGAAATAGTAGTTCTCTCTATAAACTACCGTGAGAAATCAGTAATGCATATTTCCTGGGCGTATCTGAGAAGTGGCTGAGTATCGTGCAAAAAGGCCCGGGCGGCGTTTGCGCACAATGATGCGGTAATTGAAGAGGAAGTAAATGCCTCAACCCAGACCGTCGGTCCTGAGCAGGTGTGGGATCTACTTTCCTCGGCACAACGTGTTTTTGTGGCCAGTGGTTCCAAAAACGTCTTTGTCTATCACCCGGATGAGACCAACCGCGAAGAGTTGACTGCTAAGGCTACCGGGCGAACAGGCAACTTGCGAGCACCGGCGGTGCGCCACGGCGCCGATCTCTACGTGGGGTTTAACGAGCCGTTGTTGGCCGGGCTTCTGAAGAGTTAGAACTTCTCTCGTGAGGGGCATCTCCGCGGCAGCTGATGGCTGGTGCACCTGCCTGTTTTGCCTGGATCACCATGTTCCCAACCCTGATGCCTTCTTCTCGGGCATCCAGCAGCTGACTCCTGGTGTGTCCGTAGCGAGGGTACCGCTTCTTCAACAGGTGCATCCCCTCGGGGCGGTATCCTGAATATCTCAAAAAGACGCCAATGGTGCTCCAAGGCTCTTTAACCGGGTGGGTAAACCAGATGGTGGGCAACACATTAGCCCTGAGTAGGTGCAATCTTTTTCGTAGAAAGTGGTTGTGAATCTTCCAGTGCCCCCGGCAGGAGATGAGGGGCAGCACCGTTTGTCGATTAAAAATTCGTTTACCGTCACGATCCAGCATGTATAAAATCGGGCCGCTTGGGTTGTATGACCAGGTCGGCCCGGCCAGCACGATACAGTCATACCGGGCGAAGCTGTGGGACGGCAGGTTCTCGATAGGGACACGACGGCGCAGGAAGGTGATAACCATTCGCCGAAGGGTGTGGCCGATTGAGCCAAAGGGGTAGGGCACATCGGCAAGGGGCTTGAGTTGCACCGATGTAGCGGTTGCCCCGGTTTCACGCACTCCCTGTGCAAAAAGGCTGACCAGCCCGCGGCTCTGGCCGCTGAGGCTGAAAAAAATGATGAGTATTCGAGCTGGTGTGGATGGGTGACTCACCCGCTCCCCCGCACAAAAGTATCTATTTCTTCATCGATTGAAAGAAATGCTTACCATGAACCGCGGTGGGAGGCAAGAAGATGATGGGGCGGGCGCCAGGTCAATCCCGGTCGCCCACCTGCATTGCGCTTAGCCGTGTTTGGCGAGATATTCGGAAACCCCTTCTCTGGTGGGCTTCATGGCATCCTCACCCTGCTGCCAGTTGGCCGGACACACTTCACCATGCTGCTCGGTGAACTGTAAAGCGTGGAGCATGCGTAACGCCTCGTTCACGTTTCGGCCCAGTGGTAGATCGTTGATTACCTGATGGCGGACAATACCTTCCTTGTCCAGCAGAAACAGACCGCGCAGGGCAATCCCCGAATCAAGCAGCACCTGATAGCGGCGTGAGATGGATTTATCCAGGTCGGAGACCAGTGGGAAACCGATATTGCCGATGCCGCCCTCGTTTATAGGCGTGTTTTTCCATGCAAAGTGGGAAAAATGAGAATCGATGGATATGCCCACAAGCTGGCAGTTATTATCCTCAAATTGCTTTAATTCCCGATTGAACGCGAGGATCTCCGAGGGACAGACAAAGGTGAAATCCAACGGATAGAAAAACAGCAAGACATATTGGCCGCGATAATCAGCGAGATTGAAATCCTCCTTGAAACTATTGTCGGGCATTACCGCGGTGGCGGTAAAATCCGGGGCCGGTTCAGTGACAATTGGGCTCATGGTATGAACTCCTTTATGTTAGTTGTGCATGTATTTGTATGTGTCCCCTAACTCAGGGGCAATAAAAAAACCGCCGGTACAATTACCGGCGGCGGGTGGCGGCTTAATCAGCCGTCATACTTCCAGAATGCTTCCTGCTCAGCGCCGCAGACCGGGCAGACCCAGCTCTCCGGCAGATCTTCCCAGGCGGTTCCAGGATCGACACCGTTTGCGTAATCACCTTCTTCGGGATCATAAATATAGCCGCACGGGCATTCCCATTTCTGCATAACAAGCTCCTGTCGATGTTAAATGATAATACAGCAATTGCTGGATATTTGTAGCAACTGAATATACTGAAAAGCGGTAATATGTCAAGAACAACCTGGTCTTTACGTTCAGGCCGAGATTCGATCCTCACGGCTCCCCAATAGAGGCTCAGAGACCGGATTATCTCCTGGCGAGAATCTCCTTGGCGGGGATGAGGGCGGTGGCGGTGGCGGAGACGATGTTGCCGGCGACGCCGGGGCCGTCGCCGGCCATAAAGAGTCCTGAAATCGAAGTTTCCAGATTCTTATCGGTGTCTACCTGGGTGGCGAAGAACTTGATCTCCGGGGCATAGAGCAGGGTTTCATCGTTAGCGACACCGGGCACCACCTGGTGCAGTTGCTGTAAACCCTCCATAATGTTGGTGAGGATGCGGTCGGGCAGCGCCATGGCCAGATCACCGCAGGTTACGTTGGTTAAAGTTGGTTCTATATAGCTGTTGCGCACCCGGTTCCAGGTGGAGCGCCGGCCCCGCCGCAAATCGCCGTAGCGTTGCAGGATGGGGCGGCCGCCGCCGATGAGTGTGGCCAATTTGCCGATGGATTCGCCGTAGGCCTGATTGTCTTCCACCGGGTCATTGAGCACTACTTTGGAGAGAAAGGCAAAGTTGGTGTTGCTGCTTTTGCGGTCCATATAGGCGTGGCCATTGACGCAGACGAAATTCTGATAGTTTTCCAGGGCCACGAAGCCGCCGAAATTGGTGCAGAAGGTGCGGGTCTGGTCGTCGTAGCGGGCGGTGCGGATAAAAAAAGTGGGGTCGTAGATAACCTCACACAGATCCTGCATAATCTCGTTATGGACTTCTACCCGGACGCCTACCTCGATGCCGCGCTGGTCAACCTGAATGCCGTTTTTACGGGCAACCTGACCAATCCACTCAGCACCAACACGGCCCGGAGCCATAATGATGTAGGGGGCACTGTATGTTGTCTGATCGGTGATGAGGCCGGTGACGGCGCCGTTTTCCACCACGATGTCAAGGGCCTGTTCCAGATGATGAAACTCCACGCCGCGGTCGGCTACATAGTCGGCCATGGCGTTGATGTGGGTGGGAAGATGCTCGGAGCCGAGATGTTTCTGTTTGATAATCAGCAGGTCGATGCCGCACCGCCGTGCTTCCTTGCGAATGCGGCGGGCCTGTTCGCGGTCGGTGGGAAATACCTGGCCGTCCATACCGAACCGATTGAATATGGCCTCGGTTTCATCGATCAGCGCTTTGGCATCCGGTTCGGAAAGAAACTGGGTGAGGTCGGTTTTACCGAGTTTATGAATAAAGTTGAGCTTGCCGTCGGAAAATAACCCGGCCCCGCCGATCCCGCATAAGATGTTGCAGGGATTGCAGTGGATACAGCCGTTGTCCTTGATCGGGCAGGATCGCTTAAGGGGCGATTTACCGCGATCTATCACCAGAATTTTAAGGTTGCTGTGCTCGGCCAGGTAATAGGCGCCAAACAGCCCGGCGGGCCCACCGCCTACAATTATTACGTCAAAATTTGTCGCGTTGGTCATCGGTAATTATAGCAGATATGATACAAGGCTTTATATGGTGATGATTTCGCAAAAACCCATATGCCCGTCATACCGGAATTGACCCGACATCCATAATTAATTGAAATCACTGGATTCCCGCAGCAGCCTGCCCTTGAGTGTTGTTATCGAGGGCGGGAATGACGTTAGCAAGCAAATTCAAGGTTTTTATGAGTCCATCATATGGCAATACTATCAGAACTGGTCGATGGTAAGGCAACCGAATCTGATAGGCCGCAAAGGTGAAATTTATTGCGGTGCGTCCTGCTCGCCTATCGTGTCCGGGGTAACGGTGGCCTTTAGACCGTAACCGAGTCGCACCTTCTGTTCGATCTCACTGAGCATGTCTGGATGATCGGCAAGGAACTGTTTGGCGTTTTCCCGGCCCTGGCCGATACGTTCGTCCTTGTAGGAATACCAGGCGCCGCTTTTGTCGACAATATCCTGCTCCACGGCTAAATCCAGCACATCACCGGAGGCGGAAATCCCCTCGCCGAATATGATGTCGAATTCACACGTCTTGAAGGGTGGTGCTACCTTATTCTTAACGACTTTAACCTTGGTACGGTTGCCGATGGCATCCTGGCCGTCCTTGATCTGGCCGATTTTACGAATGTCGAGTCGCACCGACGAGTAGAACTTGAGGGCGTTGCCGCCGGTGGTGGTTTCCGGGTTGCCGAACATTACCCCGATCTTCATCCTGATCTGGTTGATGAACACCAAAGTCGTCTTGCTGCGGCTCAGTACCCCGGTAAATTTGCGCATGGCGTGCGACATCAAACGTGCCTGCAGGCCGACATGGGCGTCGCCGACATTGCCGTCAATCTCAGCCCGAGGCACCAGCGCCGCCACCGAGTCGATGACAATGATATCGACGCCTCCGGAGCGAATCAGGATCTCGGCAATTTCCAGGGCCTGTTCACCAAAATCGGGCTGGGAGACGAGCAGATCGTCAATATTGACCCCCAGTCGCTCGGCATAGCTGGTGTCCAGGGCGTGCTCGGCATCGATAAAGGCGGCGGTGCCTCCCACTTTTTGCGCTTCGGCGATGGCATGCAGGGCGAGAGTGGTTTTACCGCTCGCCTCCGGCCCGTAAATCTCGGTCACCCGGCCGCGCGGTAAGCCGCCCACTCCCAGAGCAATGTCCAGACTCAGAGAACCGGTAGGAATAACCGGTATAGGTTCCAGTTCCTGAGAACCGAGCCGCATGATCGAGCCTTTGCCGAACTGGCGCTGGATCTGGCTGAGGGCGTTTTCCACACTGCTCAATTTATTTTTATCAACCGTTGCCATGGGCGGATCTCCCTGATAGATGAAGTGCTGGAAATGGAAGTGAAAGGTTTCGTTTTTACTATCGGGCCAGCATAGCGGCCTGAGAGATAAACATCAAGTATGAACGATGTACTCTTCGCCACTCAGCCGTTTGGCGAGATAGAGCCGCAGAATGTTGAGGCCATGCTGCACGGCAAGGGTTTGGATGTGGTGGCGCTCACCCTGAAAATGGTGCAGAGTGGTGTATTCACGCTCATGGTCGGCCAGGCAGAGATAGACGGTACCCACCGGTTTTTCCGGTGAGCCTCCGTCCGGGCCGGCAATACCGGTGAGGGCAAGGGCGAGATCGGCGCCGGTTGCAAGGCGAACACCGCGTGCCATGGCCTGAGCGACTTCGGCGCTGACGGCGCCATGGCGAACAAGCAACTCCTCGCTTACGCCGAGAAAATCTCGTTTCAGCTCATTTGCGTAGCTGACCACTCCGCCGAGAAAGTAGGTCGAGCAGCCAGGCACCGAGGTCATCCGTTGGCAAAGCAGGCCGCCGCTGCACGACTCCGCCGCGGTAAATCGCAGGCCGGCGCGGACAAGCATGGCGCCGGTCACCATCTCCAACTCATCCTGTTCGGTGCCGTAAATTGCCTCTTGCAGCAGTGTTTCGACGGCGGTGCAACTCTCCGTAAAAACTTGTCTGGTGTCGGTCCCGGGCTCTCCTCGTATCAAAATCGAGAGGTGGACATCGGGAAATACCGGATAATAGCCGATCTTCACCTGAGCCGGCAGGTTGAGGCCGGTAATCAGCCGGTTAACCTCGGATTCGGGGATGCCGAAGATTTTATAAATTCGCTGCCGGGTCTTCAATCTCGAGCCCGCCTGCCAGGCAGCAAGGGTGGGTAAAACCGCCTGGCTCATGAGTTGTCTCATCTCACCTGGCACACCCGGGAGAAAAAAGATTGGGGTGTCGGCGTGGATAAGCTGGTAGCCGGCGGTACGGGCGGATGGGTCAAATGGTCGTGCGCCTCGAGGGAGCCAGGCTATTTTTTCAAGTGGAGAGTGTGGCGGCGCCTGTCTCTGTTCCAACCGTTCTCTGATTTTGCCAAGAAGCTCCGGGTCAGCTCTGGTGGGCAGACCCAAGGCTTGAGCAACGGCTTCATTGGTGAGATCGTCATCGGTGGAACCCAGCCCACCCGTAACGATGATGAAATCAGCCCGGCCAATGGCCCGTAGCAGGGCCTCGCCGATAAGCTCAACGGTGTCGCCAATGGTGGACATGGCACCGATGGTGTACCCGGCATCAAAGAGTTTGCGGGCGGCAAATCCACTGGTGGTGTTAAGAATGCGACCGGAAGTAAGCTCGTCGCCGATGGCAATGATCTCTCCTCGCATGACCTACCTCGCAAGAGCAGCACGCATGCGCTCGGCACCGGTATATTCCAGTTTCACCGGAACAACACGGTTCATCAGGCTATCGTCGCCTGTCAGTTCGACGGCGATGTAGTTGTCGGTATAGCCGTGCAGCATGGAGCCTTGACGATGTTTTTCAATAAGTACGTGGCGGACACTGTTATGATGACGCCGGTAAAAGAGGTGGCGCTTGTGCGCGCTGAGTTCGCGCAGCACTTGCGCTCGCTTTGTCTTGATGGAGGAAGGAACCTGTTCGGCAAATCCTGCTGCCGGGGTGCGTGGCCTCTGCGAGTAGGGGAAAACATGCAGATAGGAGCAGTCGATCTGTTGGAGAAGGGTACGGGTAGTATCAAAATGGGCATCGGATTCGCCCGGAAAACCCACCAGCACATCAATACCGATGGCCGCATGGGGCAGTTCCCGACGAACATCGGCAACCATTTGGCCAAACCATTGCGCGGTATAGTCTCTATTCATCCGGGCCAGTATATCGTTGTCGCCGCTTTGCAGGGGAATGTGCAGATGCGGCATGAAATTAGCAGATTGTTGCATACTCTTCAACAACCCCGTACTGAGCTGCCGCGGCTCTATGGATGACAGGCGAAAGCGGATATCGGGAAAGAGGGCGCACAGCTCTCCCATGAGCGCTGCAATATCGGTTTTTTCAGTACAATCGGCGCCATAAGCGCCAAGATTGATGCCGGTTACAACGATCTCACGATACCCGGCCGCCGCATAGCTTCGGGCCTGGGTGACGATCTCGGTGGGTGGCACACTGACGCTGGGCCCACGCAGATGGGGGACAACACAATAGCTGCAATAGTTGTCGCAGCCATCCTGGATGCGAAGAAGCGCTCTGGTGCGATGTGTATGGTGGTGTATCCGCGGTGCGGTAAGCGAAGCCTGATCATTGTCGCCGGGGATGGACTTGCTGCCGTTTTGTATTGTATTGAGCAGTACATTTGCAAGTCCGGCTTTTTCATAGTTATCAAAGAGAAGTAACCGTCCACTTTCATATTCCGGCCATGATCGCAGCTGATCCATGGTAAGTTGCACGCAGCATCCGGTGACGGCAACCAGCGCCTGGGTATGCTGGCGCACCATATGGCCGATAAAACGGCGGGCGGCTCCCTCGGCCTTGGCGGTAACCGCGCAGGTGTTGATGATAATGCAGTCGGCCTCGGCGGGATCGGAGGTCTGGATGCATCCGTGCGTGATCAATTCGCTGCCGATGGCGTCCAGTTCGAACTGGTTGACTTTGCACCCGAAGCAATGCAGATATATGGTTGCCATGGTTATGCTACCACGCAGACTCAATCTCGGCCGAGCCGATTACCCGTTCCCCCTTGTATAGTACACAAAATTGACCGGGGCAGACGGCTCGTTGGGGCGTGGTGAAATAAAGGGTCATCATCTGTTCATCAACCACGTCGATGCGCGCCTCGGCGCCGCCATGGGTGGAGCGGAGTTTTGCGGTGTGTACGGTTCCCGGTTTCGGCACCCTATCCACCAGCCAATAGGGTGAACGGCACTGGACGGTTTGCGTATACAACTCATCTTCTTTACCGACGATCAACCGGTTATGGAGGCTATCTATGCGGATTACATACCAGGGGCTGTGATCGGGAAGGTTGAGGCCGCGCCGCTGCCCTATCGTGTATTGGTACAACCCCTGGTGGCGGCCGATTTCCACGCCTGTCGTGGTCGAAATAGGGCCCGGCTGCATGGCCCCTTCCGTTCGTGCACTGATGAAGTCGGCAACGGTGCTGTCCGCCAAAAAGCAGACATCCTGGCTCTGCTTGCCGAAGCAATCCGTCAAACCATGTTCAGCGGTGATACGGTACGCTTCAGCTTTTGTCAGGTTGCCCATGGGAAGACGCACTGAAGCAAGCAACGGCAGGGCGATGCGACTGAGAAAATATGATTGATCTTTGCTGGTATCGATTCCTTTGATAAGACCGTAGCCATCATCAAAGCGGTGTATGCGCGCGTAGTGACCGGTTGCCATCACTTCATAGCCGGCTGCCAGAATGGCTTCCCGCAGCAGCCCGAACTTGATATGCTGGTTGCACACTACGCATGGATTAGGAGTTTTTCCCGAGAGATATGTCGTGGTAAAATAATTAAGCACCCGCTCGCGGAAGGCTTCTCGAAGATCCAGATAGTGTATCTCGATTGCCAGGGCTTTACCAATCGCCTGGCAGCGACTAAACTGCTCGGCGCCATCGGATTGGCCGATATCCATAAAAAATCCGTCAACAGGGTGATGGCGCTTGAGCAGCACGGCGGCGGCGGTGGAATCAACCCCGCCGCTCATGGCGAGACCAATAGCGGAACAGTTCATGGTGGTGGGCGAAAAAATATTATTTCAAGGTTCACTAATGTCTGCACACCAAAAATCTACCACACGCGCCCCAACCATGCCAGAGCTCCTTGCCCCGGCGGGAAGTTTCGAAAAGCTGGTCACCGCTATTCATTATGGCGCCGATGCCGTTTATCTGGGCGGCGGTCTCAGCCTGCGGGCACGGGCGGGAACCTTTACGGGCGACGATTTGATGCATGCGGTGCGTTACGCCCATGAACGTGGAGTGAGGGTCTATGTAACGGTAAACAGTTTTATCCATGAACCTGACATGGACAAACTCGATAATGAAATCGAAAACATTGTCAAAAGCCGTGCCGATGGGGTGATTGTCGCCGACCCAGGAGTGCTTGCGACGGTTAAACGGTTTGCCCCGGAACTCAGCATTCATCTCTCCACCCAGGCCAACGTCACCAACAGCGGCGCGGCCAATTTCTGGGTGGGGCAGGGGGTTGGGCGGATAAACCTGGCCAGAGAGTTGAGCCTTGCGGACATAAAAAGGATTCGGAAAAGGGTCTCCTCCGAGTTGGAAATCTTCGTTCATGGCGCCGTCTGTATATCCTATTCGGGACGATGCCTGCTTTCCCACTACCTCACCGGCCGGGACGCGAACCGCGGTGACTGCGCCCAGCCGTGCCGCTATTCATACGCTTTGGTGGAGGAAAAACGGCCCGGTCAATATTTTCCGGTGGAACAGGATGAGCACGGCACCTATGTGTTCAACGCCAAGGATATGTGCCTGCTGGAAAAACTCCCCGAACTTGTCGCCGCCGGGGTAAATGCCTGTAAAATAGAAGGTCGGATGCGATCGATTTTTTACGTCGGAGCGGTCGTGCGGGTATATCGCGCCGCCCTTGATTACCTCGCCACGCTGCCGACCGAGGCGTGGGATGACCCCGGCCGTATCAAAATCCCACAGCACTATAGTGACGAGCTTGCAAAAACCGGAACACGCGCCGCCAGCACCCATTTTATCGACGGTACCCCTGATGAAAGCGCCATGCTTAACGACTGCTCCCGCCATCCCCAGTCCTACGAGCCGGTGGCGGTGATCAAGGCACTATCACCACCCCATGTACTTGTAGAGGTGCGCAACCCGCTTCACCCAGGCGAAATGCTCGAATACATGGGACGCGGTCTGGACACAAAAAGACTCCAGATCAAAACCATCCACAATGAAAACGGTGAGCTGCTAGCCAAAGCCAATCCCGGCACGCATGCAAGACTCACCTTTACCCAGCCAATTACAGAGCTTGAAAGCAATGGTCTGTTTCGACGTGAGTTAGAAAGGCGGCGCTGAATACTATTTTCGTCGGAAATGGTCTTTAACGAACAAAGTGATGCGTTTGGTCTTTCCCTTGCAATTGACACAGTTGGATATATTGGCTAAAACATCGTGCTTCTTTTTCATAAGTGCTTCCTTACCCATAGATATTTTGTTTGTGCTTCGTCTAAGAGTGTGCACCTTTTCTAAATAATCAAAGCGACGTTATCGTGATGCCATCAGAAATCAGTAAAGTTGGTGAACGTATAGATTTTCCCGACACGAATAGAAAAACAGCTATTCTCGTGCTCGGTATGCACCGAAGCGGTACATCGGCAGTAACGCGGGTTGCCAGCTTGCTAGGTGCCGACTTGCCGCAAAAATTGATGCCATCGTCAAAAAATGAGAATGATCTGGGGTTCTGGGAATCAACTGAATTATACATGTTGCACGAGGAACTTCTGGCTTCGGGGGGATCGTACTGGGATGACTGGCGAAGGTTTAACCCGGATTGGTATGATTCCCCAGCCGCTGAAAACTTCACCAAACGATGTATCGATTACCTGCAAAAAGACTTCGGCTCATCCTATTTTTTTGTGCTCAAAGATCCTCGAATGTGCCGTCTGGTGCCGTTTTGGATAAATACACTACAATTATTTTCCGCTGATGTTCGCGTCTTGCTCCCCATTCGTAATCCCCGAGAGGTTGCCGCTTCATTGAAAAAGCGAAATGATTTCAATCCCGTGAAATCATATATGCTTTGGCTCCGCCATGTCATTGAAGCGGAATATTACACTCGAGAAGTTCCCCGATTTATATTTCAGTTTGATGAATTGTTAGCTGATTGGAGAGCGCTCATCAGCCGCGCATCCGTCGCGCTTGATCTCTCATGGCCAAAGCGATCCGCTCAATCAGAAATTGACATCGACAATTTCCTTGACAGTCGACTTAAGCACCATAGCTGGAATCCCCAGTCCATCACACAAAGCCCCTCTCTTGCCGCCTGGATCAAAGATGCCTATACAGCCCTTCTAAAGCTGGTGGGAGAACCTGACAATGTAGAGATGTTGGATGTGCTTGATGCTACCCGCGAAGAATTTAATAGGGCGGAACTGGCCCTTGGCACTGTTGTTGCTGTAGAGGAGAGGAACGCACAGGAGTTAGTTAAGGCCAAAAAAGAATTTGAGCAAGTTATTGCAGAAAAGGACCAGGCGCTGGAGCAACTGGCAGCGGAGAAGGATCAGGCGCTGGAGAAACTGTTAGCGGAGAAAGACAAGGCGCTTGCGCAAGGGGTTGCCCAAAAAAACGAAGTTTTGCAACGCAATCAACAAACTAACGAACTCCTGCACAAAAGGTCTGATCAAAGAAACAAACTACTACACCGCCTGGATCACATCCAATCCAGCCATATGTGGTCTTTTGTCAGACCAATGTTGAGGATCGAATCGAAGTGGCCTCGCTTTACCGCACGCTGCATTGATATATCCAGGTCACTCAGAGGGGTTTTGAGTTTACACCCAATTCGCCGAAAACGTTTACGGCGGGATTATAATCTCGTGATCAACTCAGGTCTCTTTGACTGGCAGTGGTACATCGAGCAAAACCCGGAGGTTGTGGCTGAAGGGCATAATCCATTGTGGTATTGGCTGGAACTAGGCTGGAAACAGGGGCATTACCCGAACAAGTTCTTTGACCCTAGCTGGTATCGTGAGGAGTATTCACTGGCCGATCAACCCGATGCCAATCCTCTTCTGCATTATCTAGTTGAAGGTGCACGTCACGGTATTTCCACTCATCCCGATTTCGATATGGATGCGTACCTTGAAGTGCACCCAGAAATTATGGAAAAAGGAATGAATCCGCTGGCCCATTTCCTCGCACATGGTGGAGATGACAAACAGAGAGAACAGGTCGCGGCAGGTTATAAAGGTCATTACAGCGAGCTGACAAAATCGGTTTTTAAGAGTCATCGCCCCGGTCCGTATTATGAAGATGAGAAAGTTCTTCAAGTCACCGATTTATCTGTAAAAGCAATCGCACTTTATTTGCCGCAGTTTCATCCCATTCCGGAAAACGATCAAAACTGGGGCAAAGGCTTTACCGAGTGGTCAAATACCACCCGGGCAATACCGAGATTTTCCGGTCATTACCAGCCTCGTTTACCGGGGGAATTAGGTTATTACGACTTGCGTAATCCATCAGTTCTGCGAAGACAGATAGAACTAGCTAAAAACCACGGTATATACGGGTTCTGTTATCACTATTATTGGTTTAATGGGAAAAGTGTTCTGCGAAAGCCGCTGGAAAACCATTTTGAAAACCAAGAATATAATTTTCCATTCTGCATAAACTGGGCAAATGAACCGTGGACGACGCAGTGGGATGGTCACAGGAAAAGCCAAATTTTGATCGATCAGCACCACACACCCGATGATGACCTTCTATTCATTCGCGCCCTTGATCCGTTCTTCAGGGATACTAGATATATTAGAATAGACGGCAAGCCTTTGTTGATAATTTATCGACCGAATCTGTTTCCAAACTGCAAGGAAACAATTGAGCGGTGGCAGAACTACTGTATTGACAATGGTATCGGAGAACTCTTTATGGGGATGGTACAGTCATTTGATCACAACGATCCGCGAACATTTGGGTTTGATGCGGCCATTGAATTTCCACCGCTTAACATAGTGCAAAAAAGGATCGAGAATATTCACTATTTTCCTCATATTGATCCACCGGAAGTCTACAAATACGAAAACATGGTGGAAGAGAGTTTGAAGAAAGAAAAACCAGGGTATCAATGGTTCCGAGGAGTAACTTTGGCGTGGGACAATTCAGCCCGCAGATCTAAAGGGATCGTATACAATGAATGCACCCCTGCAAATTATGCGCACTGGTTGAACAGTCAATGCAATTACGCCGTCAAGCATTTGCCGGCAGGCAAAAGACTGGTATTCATCAACGCGTGGAATGAATGGGCTGAAGGGACGTATCTGGAGCCTGATGCCTATTTTGGTTATGCTTTTCTCAATAGAACAGGTGAGGTTCTTAGCCGATTCACCAAGAATGACTCCATTGAAGCGTCATTAGAATCATACATAAAGGCTAGGGATGATGATGCAACATGGGAACGGCTAGCCTATCATCTCAACAAGTTTGCACTTCCCACTTCCGCTGATGAAGCTAAACTCCCCGAACCTGCCCCGGAAGATGTTGCCGCATGGCTACAGCGGCTAAATGAAGCGTTACTTGCCTCCCCAAACATGGTGGACACAGAGGTTCCGGATGTTTCTATTCTCGTTCCTGTATTTAACCAGTTTAGGTATACGGCAAGTTGCTTGGTGAGTATATTAGAGCAAAAAAGTAATTACAGTTTTGAGATCATTGTGGGAGATGATCGTTCAAGTGATTCGACACATCAATTATCAGCTATAGCCACATCGGGATTTTTCTATGTTCGGCATGTACAAAATCTAGGGTTTCTCAAAAACTGTAACACGCTTGCCACAAAGGCGCGGGGACGCTATTTGGTACTGCTCAACAACGACACTGTTGTTTTGCCAGGGTGGCTCGATGAGTTGATTGGCACACTTGAAAGGGACTCAAAGATCGGGCTTGTCGGATCCAAGCTCGTCTATCCTGATGGCCGTCTTCAGGAGGCTGGGAGCATCATGTGGGAAGATGCGAGCGGTTTAAATTGGGGAAATCGGAGAGATCCGATGGATCCGGAATTCAACTATCTCAGGGATGTTGATTATTGCTCCGGGGCTTCAATAGCGATACCCAAAGATATTTGGATGAAACTTGGCGGGTTTGATTCTGAGCGATACCAAAATGCCTATTATGAAGATACAGACCTAGCATTTCGCATTCGTGAAGAACTATGCATGCGGGTGGTCTATCAACCCTTGTCACATCTGCTGCATTTTGAGGGTGTGAGTTCAGGGCGCTCACTGGATGCGGGAATTAAACAATATCAGACCACCAATCGTCCTTTGTTCCTTGAGAGATGGTGTGATGTATTGAAAACGCACGGGAACTGTGAAAATATACCAAGAAATTATCTTGATAGAACAAGAGATAAACGGATCCTTCTTATTGATACAATTGTCCCATTGCCTGACCAGGATTCGGGATCAATTGATACCTTTAACTATCTGCGCATCCTGCTTTCAATGGGGTACAGTGTGAGTTTTTTGCCGTACTGTACCACGGCGTCCAACAGCTATATCCATGGCCTGCAGCGAATGGGAGTTAGAGTTTTCCACGATCCGTTTTATGTTGATTTTCAATCAATCATTCAGGCTGAAGCACCTAAGGCTGATATTATATTTATCTATCGAGGAGTAGCCCATGATTACTTGCCGATGCTGCGGGCCATCGTTCCGGATAAACCAATCATTTTCAATACGGTTGATCTTCATTTTGTACGCCTGGAAAGAGCAGCAGAGTTAAGCGGCAAGGTGCTCGATTTTGAAAAAGCTGCAATCACGAAAAGAAAAGAACTGTTAGCAATGAAACTTGCTGATATAACAATTGTTGTTAGCAAATTTGAGAAAAAATTACTGAGCCAAGTTGCACCCGATGTGAAGACCGCATGTATTCCGATTGTCCGGGAAATAGCAGGTAGATCGATTCATTCTTTCGTTGAAAGATGTGATATTTTATTCATTGGAGGTTTTCTTCATCCGCCAAACGTTGATGCCGTACATTATTTTCTTGACGAGATATGGCCTCTTGTTCTTGAGCAGCGGGAGTCTTTGGGACGTGATTGCAGATTTCTTATTGCGGGGTCAAATATTCCAGATGAAATAAAGATGAGACGAAGCGATACTGTAGCTGTGCTTGGGTTTGTCCCTGATCTCACAAATCTTTTTGGAAAGATACTTATTTCCGTTGCTCCGCTCCGCTTCGGGGCGGGGCTCAAAGGGAAAGTAATAGACAGTCTTTCCCACGGGGTTCCGGTTGTCGGCACATCGGTAAGTATGGAGGGTTCTGGTCTACTTGAAGATACGCATCTGCTCAGGGCTGATACGCCTGAAGAAATTGCGCGGTCGATCGTGAAGTTACACAATGATCAAGACTTATGGGAGCGTCTATCGGTAAACGGGTTGAGCTTCTGCAGAGAACATTTTTCAATAGAGAAGGTTAAGACTCAATTACATACTCTTGTCAAGAGTACAGCCTAGAGGAGACTTGAGTGGCTATGAGCCTTTTCTTTGATATGGTTCCTCGTGGTTTGGAGTGGATTTGGCTCATCATAACCAAATCCACTCCAAACCACGAGGAACCTAATTCTTAGATTCATAAAAAAAGATAGGATTGACTATATCTGCGTCGGCAACACTTCTTTCTATAGATACTCGTCTTTTCTTGTTAACGGAATTGATGGTGACAACATCTGAAGTTGTTAGGCTTTTGGCTGAAAATGGCTTAAATAACAATTTTTCAAGGTATTCTTAAATGATTAAGAAAAATTTATTTAATATTGACTACTTAGTTTTTAGTTCTCACAAGACTGCAACTCAATCACTAGTTGCTACCTTCACTAACAATAATTTGCGTGCAACACATGGTCATGTTTTGCGACACCTTGATTTTAAAAAGGGAGATTTTGATGCATACGTGAAGGAATATAGTGTTAAGAACAACAATAGGTTAAATATTGTTACGGTTTTTAGGGAGCCTGTCGAGAGATGCATATCATCATTTTTTCAGTCTTACGGTAGTGACTTTATCGATTTTGGTCATGTGAGTGGTATAGAAGAAACTGTCCTATACAATTACAACTTTAATCAGTTAAAAGAGCTTTTTTTAATGGAAATATCCGGAAAAAAACTTCGTGGTTATGATGAATCGGTGGATATCCTGTTTAATGAACTAGAAATTAATTGGCGGGAGGAAATTGTTAACAGTCAACAGTATTTCAAAATTATTGAAAAACCATGTTTTAAAATATATTTTATAAAATTCGATCGATTAATAAATGCATTTGATGAAACTGTTTCACAACTTATAAATAGAAATGAAATCTTATCTATTCAAGGAAATATTTCTAAAAAGAAATGGTATAACGATATATATTTAAATTTTAAAGAAAAAATAAGAATTTCTCCAGAAATAATTGATAATATATATGAAGATAAACGCAGCCTTATAAACTTTTTTTATCCCAATGAATTTGATAGGTTGAAAAATACAATAAAAGAGTTGTATCAATAAAAAGTTAATTTTTTAGTTAATGAAGGTTACCTTTAATAGTGCCATTTTTTGATAAATCGTTGCTGAATAGTACCTAAATTGAGCGATTCTTCTATTTCACACCTCTGAGGTGACTCCTATAGTGGACCCCCCTTGACCACATATGAAAACCTTTCTATAAGTTTTCTCATGAGTAGCTCTCTTTTGTATCTGATTGATATTTGGTGATTTCGTAGCATAAGAAGAGGCTCATTTCACTATAAATATTGGGTTGCGGGCATCAGCCCGCGTTAGCTGTTAATCGAAGCCACCGCCTTTCAGGTGGTGGAGCATCCACTGTTGAATCCCAGATTATCTAAAATAAAACCAGCCTTTTTTGTCAGAATCTGTTAGCAGTGGGTGGTGACACTGCAGATTATCTTGAATTCTCGTAACGTTATTGCACACCCCTCGTGAGTGGTGGCTGCCGGGGCCGTAGCCACGGTCCCGGCAGCCCTCCAGGCAGGAAGCCTACTTCCTGAAAGGAGTTGCCTTGTGGTACTGTTTGTTGCCGCATCCGTCAAGGAAATTGCTCGTCTCGGCACCGCCTACCCCTGGAACAAACCATCGTGCTGCCCCGGTGCGGTGGACGGTTGTGGTGGCATGGATTTGTTGTCGCCTGGTTTAGCTGCCTTTCTCATTGTGTCTATCTTCGACGTCTGTTCTGTTCTCAGTGCCGCGCCGTTCATCGATTGAAACCACGGGGATATTGGCCCCGGTATCGCAGTTCCAGTGCTGAGATCCAGCAGGCAATTACCCACCGACAGAGCACAAAACGCTGGCGGCCCGATCTGCCGCGTTCGCGCCAACGCCAGTGGTGGCGTCGGCTAGGTCGGATGATTCGGCTGGTCTTCGGGATGTCCGCTCAGCTTACCCACCGGGAAGGATTCACCCGACTCATTGCACGAAACATCATCCCGGTCACCCAAGCAATACACCATGACAATCGACACATCCATGACCCACCCTACCGTATTGTAGCTCTACCCGGCGCCTGCTGCCGGTGATATGGGAACACAGACTCGGATAACCCGACTCTGATACCCCATACCCAGGAGGACGCCCATGGAAGACGAAGCCTTACGTACCGAAGTTGCCCTGTTTCGCTTCGGAGTTATCAGCGAGTTGGTTGCATCACGACTCGAACCCGGTGAGTTGACCGAACTCATCTATCAAAAAAGTGAGCAGCACTGGAATATCCCCGGCTCTCATCGCACCCGGGTGTCGGCGGCCACCGTCAGGCGCTGGCTGCGACTCTATGAGCGGGGCGGCCGCGAGCTCAGTGCCTTGATGCCGGCCAGGCGGTGCGACCGGGGATGCTCTCGCACGGTCGATGATGAGACTCGCGGCGCCCTGATCCGGTTGCGCAAAGAACAACCAGGTTGGCCGGTCTGGCGGCTGGTGCAAGCACTTGCTGAAAAACAAGTAATCACACCCGGCACGACCCTGAGTCTCTCCACCGCCTATCGCATCCTCACCCAGGAAAAGCTTGACAGCGCCGCTCTGCACAAGCGAGCCCCGGTGGATCGACGGCGTTACGAGGCCGAATTCCCCAACGATATCTGGCAATCAGATATCATGCACGGCCCGCTGGTAAAAGGCACCGGCAAAAGGCGCAAAGCGTATCTGATCGCCATTCTTGACGATCATTCCCGGTTCATTACCCACGGCGAGTTCTTCTCTTCGGAAAAACTCGAATCCTGGCTCCAGGTCTTTCGCCAGGCCCTGCTTACCAGAGGACTGCCGCGTAAACTCTACGTGGACAACGGCGCCGCCTTTCGCTCACGCCATCTCGAACGAATCTGTGCCTCGCTCGGCATCGCCCTGATCCACAGCCGCCCCTATACCCCACAGGGGCGCGGCAAGATCGAGCGCTTCTTTCGCACCGTCAGATCCCGGTTTATCTCGCGCCTCGATGACCAACCCGACACCCTTGCTCAGCTCAATGAGCGGTTCCAGCACTGGCTGGAAACGGACTATCTGCATCGGGTTCATTCGGTCACCGCGATGACCCCGTTCAACCGCTTTGCCGCTCATCTTGAAATGATTCGCGAAGCACCCGCTGATCTTACTGATCACTTCCGTAAAGAAGTGCGGCGCCGGGTCAGCAAAGACCGGGTCGTCACCATCGACGGACGACTCTTCGAAGCCCCGGTTCAATTGATCGGTGAACGGGTCACGCTCTTGTTCAACGATGATCGGCCGGAACGGGTCGAAATCTTCTGTAAGGGGCAGTCGTGTGGTCTGCTCAGGCCGGTTGATCTGGTGGTCAACACCCTGGTGAAACGAACCAAAAACGGCGGTGAAGAGATGCTCGCCGAAACCTCGACATGCCGGCCGGGACGGCTGCCCTTTGATCCTAGCGCCGACGGAGGTGGATCATGAGCTATCGAACTTTCTTCGGCCTCAGTGCGGAGCCCTTCAGGGCTGATCTCGCCCTTGAGCAGGTGCTCACCACCCCGGAATTGCTCGGCGTCCAGCAACGCCTCGACTATGTCTTGCGTCTGGGCGCCATCATGCTTGTCACCGGCGAAGTCGGCGCCGGCAAATCAACCGCCGTGCGCTACAGCTGTGGAACGCTTCATCACTCTCGGTACAAGACCCTGTGGGTCACCGCTTCAGCCGGCTCTATTCTCGAACTCTACCGCCAGCTCCTGGCCGAGCTTGACATCGCTACCGCATCGTCCTCACGGGCCGTATTGACCCGGCTGATCAGAGCACAGATCGACAGCCTGGTCGCCGGTAAAAAGCAGCAACCCCTGCTGATTATCGATGAGGCCTCACTGCTGCGCCTCGATGTCTTTGCCGAGCTCCATACCATCACCCAGTTCGAAGCCGACTCCAAACCGTGGCTGCCCATGGTGCTGGCCGGCCAGAATAACCTGGCGGAAAACCTGCTCTACCGTACCGCCATACCGCTGGCTTCTCGCATTGTTGCCAGAAGTCATCTGCCGGCGGTCACCCGCCAGGCGATGGGTGAGTATCTGGACCATCATCTCACCATTGTCGGAATAAAAAACTCACCCTTTACCGAACAGGCGGTAACCGCCATTCATCAGGGCTCCGGCGGGCTCTTTCGCAAAGCCAACCATCTTGCCCGCGGCGCCATGATCGCCGCTGCCGCCGAAAAAACACAAGAGGTAACAGCGGAGCATGTTCGGTGTGCCGACTCGGAGCTGCTGTAATTCAACCATCAAACACAAGGAGCACATCATGAAACCTGAACAGACCATCCAGTTTCTTGCCGAATTGCTTGAACTGGCTGAAGAACTAAACCGTATCGTCAAACAGTATTGCCGACTCGTAACCACTGATCAATCTGGACACGGACACTACGCAGAGAAGAAGGACTCAGAATATGATGCATTGTTCTGAGTAAATCTGTACTCTAGTCGTGCCGAGATGCTCCCCCCGGGCGGCGCTACGCGACGCACGCCCGGGGGGACGCCTGCAAAATATTCTGATATCACTGGTAAGATATTCAGACAAATGCTGTGCATTTAATGTGAGAATCAACAATCTGATGGGGAAGAGGCCATTTGCAGCTGGCAGTTCAAAAGCCGATGAGGAGGGCATGGATTATGAGCTATGATGAAGATCCTCTCGACCTGTTCGAAGATGATGATGACGGAGTTATCGAAACGATACTGCTTTTCGATGGTGAGGAAGAACCGTTATCCCAAAAAACCGGTTGTGTCGTTCTCATCTTAGCTGTCGGCACATCAGCGGGTTTCTGCTCCTGGACGCTTATCCACTGGATTGTATAGAACCGTTATGTTCTGATGGCGTCGTAAAAACCCCATTTACGGTCATTGTGGAGTTGAACCGAAATCCAGAATCATTTGAAATTACTGGATTCCCGCTGCAGCCTGCCCTTGAGTGTTGTTATCGAGGGCGGGAATGATGTTGGCAGGCAAATTCAAGGCTTTTACGAGTCCATCATGTTCTTACGCGACTATCGACTACACAGCAACCCGGTTGAAAAGCCGCTACAGACGGTTATGGCTTTTGCAGTGCTGGGGCTTTCGCAATTAACCCATCAATATTGTCTATCTTTCCGCTCTCCGTCGTTGTCGGTCAACACTGCTTCCAGTGCGGTTTTCGTTTTTCCAGAAAGGCGGCAACCCCCTCTTTTGCGTCGTGGGTGGAGCAGAGCCGGGCAAAGGCCTCGTTCATGTACTCAAATTGTTTGTGATAGCTCATGTCCTCCGCGGCGTAAAACGCCTTTTTGGCAATCTGCACGGCCACCGGACTTTTTCTGGCAAGACTCACCGCCCATTCATAGGCCTCTTGTTCGAGGCTGTCGGCCGGCGCTGTCCGGTTGATCAGCCCCATCTCCATGGCCTGTGGGGCTTTGATGAGATCGCCGTAGAGCAGAAGCTCGAGCGCCTTTTTCCGGCCAATCGATCTGGCCACGGGAATCACCGGGCCGACACAGTTGAGGCCCACATTAATGGCGGTCAATCCCATTTTTGCATTTTCCGCGGCGATACTCAGGTCAGCGGCCACCGCCAGCCCCATGCCGTTGGCGGCGGCGACTCCCTGCACCTGGGCAATCACCGGTTTGGTCATTTTCGATATGGCAACCAGCGGCTGCTCCATCTTCTCGATCCATGCCTGGTATTCAAGGGCGGTCTTGCCTTCAAGCTCATTGATATCGATGCCGGCGCAAAAGGCTTTACCGGACCCTTTGAGAAGAATAACCCGTACCTCAGGATCATCATCAAACTCCCGCAGCGCATGATAGAGCTCAGTGGCCATCTGGGTGGTAAAGGTGTTGAGTTTTTCGGGCCGGTTGAGGGTGATGGCGCCGATCAGTTCCTTATCCTTTGCAATGATCACGCTCTCATAGCTCATAGAGTACCTCCCTTATGTAAATTACAAATTTCCTAAAGTTTTTCTTCCCCCTGCCGCGGAACCGGGGTCGGCCAGCGGGCGGTGGTAAATTCGCTGGCGCCGCGAGGATCCGGGCAGACGCTCTCTTCGGTATAGGTTTTCCAGGCGGGATCGGTATAGGAGTCGTGGCAGCCCACGCAGAGCCCGACCCGCAAGATGCGGCGCAATTCATCGCCGTTGAAGGGTCGCAGATTTTCCCGCGAGCCGTGCTGAAGCGGTGTGCCATCCAAGGTGACGAAGGTGTCCAGACCCGGGGTGTGGCCGGAGGCGGTGGGTTCGCCCCGATGTTGCGGGGTGAACTGGACGACACCGTTTTTAACCCGCAGGGTTCCCTCACCGAGGCCCACCGTCTTGGTGGAGGCGTGACAATCGACACATGTACGGCCCTTTTCCTGGGTGGTGTGGGGATTGATGGCGGCCATGGTAAAGCGGTTGAAACTATCCGTTACACTGCCCTCTTCATCCACGAAGGTGACCATATCCTGACAGCCCGGCGTCACCACCACCACCTCCTCGCCCCAGATGGCCAGCATGGGCTTGAGATAGCGGATGTATGAACGGCCCTCCTCCCAGCGCCCCGGGGTCTCTTCCAGGCTGAGCTTGTCGATATGGGTTTTTGAGGCGTCGCGGCGGGCGTGACAGCCGTAGCATTGCGGCACCCAGGTGGAGTGGCAGGCCTCGCAGGTGACCCGCTTGTGGCCGGCAAAGTCACAGACTCCTGAGGCGGGCGGATTGATGGGGAAATCGATGTTTGGATCGCGTTTGCTCAACAGCTTCCAGCGTCCGTCTTCCTCGATAACGTTGGTCATGAGGTTGTTCTTCCGGGTGGTGCCGGGATTTGTGCTGTGGCACACCTCACACGATATCTCAAGTTGTTCCTCGTAGTGGGCGTAGCTGGTGCCGTCGCCCATCACCTCTTCGCGGGTGTGACAGTCGATGCAGGCGATATTCTTGCGGTGGTGGATATCATCGGCCAGTTCCAGATAAAATCGCTCGCCCGGCAATTGCTGCGATGATAGAGCGCCATCCTCATAGGGGGTGCCGTAGCCTTCCGACTCAAAGACGCCGATATAGGCGAGACCGATCCGGCCGGAGCGGTTGTGGCACCGAATACAGTTCTGGTCGTCAAATTTCTGGTCGATAAGCGGATGAATTACCTGCTCCGTCTCGGTGGCCGTCGCCCACTCGTCGTCAAACAGGCCGGGCCGCTGGTGTCCGGCCGGCATCCGGTAGTGGCAGGCCGAACAGCCGCCGCCCTTTTCGTTGAAAAAGGCGGGGACGCCGGGCAGATCGTTTTTCTGTTTCCAGAGGTGACAGGTGCCGCACAATTTACGAAAATAGTCCAGGGCCTGGGAGTTCTCGCCGGAATCGATAAGGTCTTTGACGGTCAGCTCGGTGTCCTGGGAATCGCTCTCCCCCCAGTAGTAAAGCAGGGTGCCGAGAATGCCGCGATTGGTGGCCATAAGCGAGTTGTGCACCTTTTTCACATCACCGGGATGACATTCATTCACCCCGCAGGTTTTGTGGACAATGCGCAGATCACCGGGGTTGAGGATCATGCCGGCGTGCGCCTTGTCCTTGGTGATGGCGAGCGGATCACCAAGGTGGCATGAGGCGCAGCCGAGCACGGCGGCGTCGTGGGCGGGATCGAGTTTTTCCTGATCATGGCAAAACTGACACATATCGATCCGGCCGGCGGTGGTGATCACCATCTGGGTGGGGCGCTCGATCGTCTGCTCCTGATAGACCGCGCCGGTGATCAGCATAATAAAGCCGACGAAAGCGACCCCGCTCAGGATCTGTTTTTTAGGGCGCCGGAGAACGCTGAAGCGGCTGAAAAAACTCTTCATTTGAGATACTTCTGAACATTGGGCAGGCGCCGGCCGATGCCAAAGGCCTTGCTCGACACCTTCAACCCCATGGGAGCCTGTTTGCGTTTATACTCGTTGCGGTGAATTCGCCCGACGATATCGGTGACGACCGCGGCATCGAATCCACGCTCGATCAATTCATCGCTGCCCACCCCCTCTTCGAGGTATAGTTCAAGAATCTGATCGAGCAGTTCGTAGGGCGGCAGATCATCGTCGTCGCGCTGGCCGGGGGCCAATTCGGCTGAGGGCGGCTTGTCGATGATGGAGGTGGGAATCAGTTCTCGCTGCTCGTTGATGAAGTAGGCCAGTTGGTAGACCAGCTGTTTGGGGACATCGGCCAACACCGCCAGGCCACCGCTCATATCGCCATACAGGGTGCAGTAGCCCACCGCCAGCTCACTCTTGTTGCCGGTGGCCAGCAGCAGGTGACCGAACTTGTTGGACAGTGCCATCAGCAGGGTGCCGCGCACACGCGCCTGGATATTTTGCTCGGTAACATCTTCGCCGCAACCCGCAAACAGGGGGGCGAGCAATCCCTGAAACTGTTCCACCACCAGTTCAATGGGCAGCACCTCGAACCGACATCTAAACCGTTTTGCAAGTTCGCGGGCATCTTCGATGGAAGCGGCCGAGCTGAACCGCGACGGCATGGCAACCCCCATAACGTTTTCGCGGCCCAGTGCGCGGACGGCCAGGGCCAGGGTCACGGCCGAATCGATGCCACCAGAGAGCCCAACCAGCGCTGATGTAAAGCCGCTTTTACCGAGATAGTCGGAGATGCCCATAATCAGCGCGTCATGAGCCAACCGCACGGTGGAGGAGGTGTTGATGACGGCGGATGATGCGGAAAAATCGTCGGTTTCCACCACGACCATGTCTTCGGCAAATTGGCTGGCCGCTTGGATCTTGGTGCCGTCTGTATTGTAAACCGCACTGGCCCCGTCAAAGAGCAGTGAGTCCTGGCCGCCCACCTGGTTGACGAAAAAAAGCGGCCTCGCGTAGCGCCGGCAGACCTCGCCGAACAACCGGTCGCGTACCGCCCCTTTTTCCAGATCAAAGGGCGAGGCCGAAACGTTGACGAGAAAATCTGGGGGCTTGCCACCTTCGCCGGTTGTTTCAAACAGCTCGGCAACCGGGTCTACCTGATATTCATCGACGGCGTCGTGCCAGATATCCTCGCACACGGTGATCCCGAAAACCGCGTCGCCGAGGCGCAGCGGCCCAGCGAAATCGCCCGGCTGAAAATAGCGGTTTTCGTCAAACACGTCGTAGGCGGGCAACAGCCGTTTTCTTGTCTTGTGAACAATGGTGCCGCCACGGGCAACCATGACGCTGTTATACAATGGTTTTCCCGGACGTGTATCATTGGACTCAAAACAACCGAACATCACATCAATATCGGGCAACTGCGTTACCAGAGCCGCCACGGCGTGATGATGGTCAGCCACGAAGGAGGAACGCTCCAGCAGATCAAGGGGCGGATAGCCCGAAACGCAGAGCTCAGGAAAAATGGCCAGATCGCACCCACCATCGGCGGCACGCCTGGCACCGGCGAGGATTTTGGCGCAATTGCCGGAAAAATCACCGATAATCGGGTTGAGCTGATGCAGAGATACTTTCATGGGTACCGCTGGTGGGAAGGGGGGAGCACACTGCTATGGGTTCGGTAACACCTGTCCATCGGCATAGATTACCTGAACAGACCGATTTTGCCACTGAGTTTGTTTAACTTACAATCGAAAGTGACCTCGCGTCATGACGCAAAAGAGGGAGCATGGCAGCACAATATAACCGACTGAGCTTTGATGCCGGGAAGCCCAAAGGACAAGCAAACTACTCATCACCATTGAGTTCAGCCATTAACACCATACATGTCGTTTCCAAGCGGCCTAATTTATGCTGAACCACATCCCACACCACGGGGAGGCTCACTCCGAAATATTCATGCGCCAGTATATTTCTCAACGCCATGATCTTACGCCACTCAATATCATTTGCACGTTCCTTGCAAGTTTCCGGCAGACGTCGTACTGCTTCTCCGATGATTTCGAGGTTTCGCACCACTGCATCCTGGGTCTTCCTGTCTTGAGTGAATGTGTGGTAGCTCATATCAGCGCAATATTCTCGGATCTGAGCAATTGAATCGAGGATATCATCAAGATAGAGGCGCTCATCCCTCGGCATAGATGACCTCTTTGGCAATGATCGATCTGAGACGAGGCTTAACTGAATCCGCCATAACCAGATCAACCGGCCTCTGAAACAGTTCCTCCAATTCGAATTTAAGGTCCATATAATTGTCAAACGTCGGTTCCGCAAACTCCACCAGTACATCGACGTCACTTGCCCCATTGTGATCGCCTCTGGCATGGGAACCAAACACGCCGATCCGACTGACGGTATAGCGTCGACGCAGCTTATCAGCAACGGCTGTTAATTTGTCCATAACGTTTTGGTTCATCTCTATTGCTCTGACGCTTTGATGGTATGGTTAATTTCGCAGTTCCAACTCAAGACGCAATTCCAGACTCGATTCTTTAATTATACCTCATGGGGTTCAAAAATACCATGGTCGCGGTCGGTCTTGTTCTTCCCGGACTTTATAGAGCCGTGTATGCACATTACTCGGCGCACCCGAACCTGGCTCACCGCTGGTACTTTCGAACTGCACGGTTGTGTTCTTTCAGGGTTTTGGAAAACTGGTGAGTGCCGTCGTTTTTGGAGACAAAATAGAAGGCATCGGTGGTGGCGGGATGCATCGCCGCATGCAGGGCGGCACGGCCGGGGCTGCAGATGGGCCCGGGCGGCAGGCCGGAGATACGGTAGGTGTTATAGGCGGTGTCACTGTCCAGATCGGACTTTGAGATGGCGCCGCCAACCCGGCCGAGGCCAAACAGGATGGTGGGATCTGACTGCAGCCGCATACCGGTAGCCAGCCGGTTGTAAAACACCCCGGCGATCAGCGGCCGCTCCTGGGGCGCCCCGGTCTCTTTTTCAATTATCGAGGCCAAAGTGAACAACTCATGACGGCTCAAATCGGTAGTCTCTTGCCCCACCTCGTCATATACCGCGAGAGCCTGATTCACCAGCATTGTCAGCAGGGCCTCGGGTTCGGGGACCGGCTTGGTGAAATAGTAGGTATCGGGGTAGAGGTACCCTTCCAGATCGGCGGCGTCGACCAGTCCAAGGCGCATGGCAAAGGCGGGGCTGCCGGCAAGCCGGACAAACTCGTCAAAATCGGTAATTCCTTTATCGGCAAAGACGGCACCGGTTTGCTCTATGGTGAGTCCTTCTGGAACAGTTACCGCATAGTGGATGGGCCGGGCCTTCTCGAGACCGCGGATCAGCGCCACCGGCGTCTGGTTGGTGGGCAACTCAAACTCCCCGGCAGGCAAACGGGTCGCCGCATCCATGAGATACGCCAGTGGGGCAAATCCACGGCTTGGCGTGAGCAGCCCCTGACCGACGAGAATTGACTCTATTTCGGCCAGTGAGGAACCACGCGGGATCGTAACGATCCGGCTTGGTTCACTCTGGAGGGGCCCCGGCGAATAGGCATACAGAGCAAACCAGCCCATACCGGCGCCAAGTGCCGCCACCACCGCCAGCGCCGCGGACAGCAGCCACCGTCGGCCCGCTTTCACGCCGGCGGCGCGGTCCGATTCTCCCGCTTAACCGGTGAGCGTCTGCGTGGTTTGCGAGTGGTTGAACCGAAGGCGATACTGATCACCTCATCCATGCTCTGAACCGGAAAAAATTGGAGCTGGTCACGCACGTTTTCCGGAATCTCCACCAATTCCTGCTTGTTTCTGGAAGGTATTATCACCCGCTTGACCCCGGCCCGTACCGCGGCCAGGGCTTTTTCCTTCAAGCCGCCGATGGGCAGCACCCGCCCGCGCAACGTCACTTCGCCGGTCATGGCCAGATCACTGTTCACCACCTTTTGCGAGACAGCGGAATAGAGTGCGGTGGCAATTGTTATTCCGGCCGAGGGTCCATCCTTGGGGATGGCGCCGGCCGGAACATGGACGTGGATATCGGTTTTTTCAAAGTAATTTTTATCTATCTTGAGGGACTCAGTTCTGCTTCTGCAGTAGGTGAGCGCCGCCTGCGCCGACTCCTTCATCACCTCGCCAAGCTGGCCGGTCATGATCAGCTTGCCCTTGCCGGGCATCAGATTAACCTCGATATGCAGGATTTCTCCGCCAATTTCCGTCCAGGCCAGACCGGTAACCAAACCGGGCTGTTGCAGGGACTCAATTTCCGTCTCGGGAATCACCTTAGGGGGTCCAAGGTAGGTGTCCAGATTTTTTGTGGAGACGGTGTAAGGGCCTTTGCCGCCTTCGGCTATCTTGCGGGCGATCTTGCGGCAAATCTTGCCGATTTCCCGCTCCAGGTTGCGCAATCCAGCCTCATGGGTGTAGTAGGAAATAATGCGGTTAATGGTCTCATCACCCATCCGCACCAGCCGTTTTTTCAGGCCGTTTTCCTTCACCTGGCGCGGCAGGAGATAGCGGTTGGCTATTTCGACTTTTTCTTCCTGGGTGTAGCCGGTGAGGCGGATCACCTCCATCCGGTCAAGCAACGGCCCCGGTATGGTATCGCTCATGTTGGCGGTGGTAATGAACATCACCTTGGAGAGATCCATCGGCAGATTCAGATAATGATCGGAAAATTCCACATTCTGTTCCGGATCCAGCACCTCCAGCAGGGCCGATGAGGGATCACCGCGGTAGTCGGCACCGACCTTGTCGATCTCATCCATCATGAAAACCGGGTTGTTGGACCCCACCGTCTTCAGCCCCTGGACGATGCGTCCCGGCATGGCGCCGATATAGGTGCGCCGATGGCCACGGATTTCCGCCTCGTCTTTCATGCCACCTAAAGAGATGCGATGAAACTTGCGCCCCATGGCGCGGGCGATAGATTGCCCAAGAGACGTCTTACCGACGCCCGGCGGCCCCACGAAACAAAGGATCGGCCCTTTGGTGGACTGGTTGAGCTTGCGCACCGCAAGAAATTCGAGAATGCGCTCTTTGACCCGCTCCAGACCAAAATGATCTTCGTCCAGCACCTGTTTGGCAAGCGGCAGCTCAAGCTGGTCCTTGGTGGATTTTTTCCATGGCACGTCAAGAATCCAGTCGATATAGGTTCTGACGATGGTGGCCTCGGATGAGTCGGGGTGCATCATCTCCATCCGGCGCAACTGTTTTTTGGCCTCTTTGCGCACCGGTTTGGGCATTTTGGTTTTTTTAATCTTTTCCTCCAGCTCTTCGATTTCCTGGAGCCGGTCATCGGTATCACCCAACTCTTTCTGCAGGGCATGGAGTTGTTCACGCAGGATGTATTCCCGCTGCGATTTACTCATCTCCTCCTTGGCTTCGTTCTGGATTTTTGCCTGCACGGTGGAAACCTCAAGCTCCTTGCCCAACAGGGTGTTCACCAGCCGCAGCCGCCTGAGAGGATTGATCTCTTCGAGAATCGCCTGGGACTCGGGGATTTTCAGCCGCAGGTTGGAGCCGATCAGATCGGCGAGCCGGCCGGGATCCTCAATGTTGTTGATGATCATCATCAGATCGGCGGAGAGGATACCGCGCAGCGACATGATTTTCTCGGTCTGCTCACGCACGGTACGCATCAGTGCTTCCACCTCAACGGAAATCTCTCCAGGTTCTTCCTCTTCAACCACCTCCACCGCCACCTGATAAGATGGCTCGGATCGCTTGTATTCGGTGATTCTCGCCTTGGACATGGCCTGAACCAGCACCTTGAGGCGTCCGTCGGGGAGTTTGAGGGTACGCATAATCATGCACACCATGCCGATCTCGTACAGATCTTCAGGCCCGGGATCGTCCTTGGTGGCATCACGCTGGGTAACCAGCATGAGCAGCTTATCCGCCTTCAAGGATTCGTTCACCGCCTCCACCGAACTGGGGCGACCGACAAAAAGCGGAATGATCATGTAGTTGAAAATAACTACATCGCGCACCGCCATCATCGGCAATTCGCTGGGTATCTCCACCTCATCATGAGCGGAAAGGTCATCCATGCCGATGCTGAGGGAGTCGTCAAGTTCCACAAAATTCTCCTGGTAAGTAGTTACGAGCCGGCTAAACGCCGATAGATATTCACATAAATTGTTCTAATTTAAATGCAAAACTAAACATCTGGCATACCAGCGTCAACCACTCCAAACGGGTGTCATCGACCATATTCGCGGTAATTAAAATACTTGCCGTTTCAGGCTTTGTTGTACTATTGATTGGATGATAACTACGAAATCACCACAACCGAGATCCCATGGTATCCATATGTTGACGTCACCCATGCTTGGTATCACCGATCTGTTCGACCAGGCATCAGGTGAACACCAGGAACTCTTTGACGCCGAATTGCCGGCATGGTCGGCCCTGGACAAGCTCGGCGCTTACCTGCAAAACCTGTTGGCGGACTGCCGGCCATCACCTCTGATAGATAGTGGTGTGCCGCTGGCGCGGCCGGTGGTAGTGCATGGATCACGTTTCATAGACGGTGATAGTTGCACTATCGATCTGGACCCGGCAGGCGTGGAAGAATTTCTGGTTTCACATAATGGACAAATTCTGCAAGGCGCCAGCCTGATTATGGCCGGAGTTACCATTATCGGCGCCCAACTGCGTATCGGTGCAGGTGTGCTCATCGAAAGCGGTGCCTTTATCAAGACCCCGGTGATCCTCGATGACGGTGCCCAAATCCGCCATGGTGCCTACCTGCGCGGCAATTGCATGATCGGCAAACGAGCGGTGGTGGGCCATGCCACCGAGGTAAAAAACTCGATTTTCCTCGATGATGCCAAGGCCGGCCACTTTGCCTATGTCGGTGACTCTATTCTCGGCAGCGGGGTGAATCTGGGGGCCGGCACCAAGCTCGCCAACTTCAAGTTTACCCCGGGCAACGTCCAGGTACAAGCCGAGAATGAATTCATCGACTCCGGCCGGCGCAAGCTGGGCGCCATTCTCGGCGACGGCGTGCAGACCGGCTGTAACTCGGTGACCAGCCCCGGAACCGTGCTTGGTAAAGATTCCGTTGTGATGCCCAACATTACCGTTGCCGCCGGTTTTTATCACGCCCGCTGTCGAATCAGACATTGATTGTTACTCACCTATTTCCAAAGAGAAAACTCATGAACCTCATCAAAGCCGAAGACCTCATCACCTCTATTGCCGACAGCCTCCAGTTTATCAGCTATTTTCACCCGGATGATTTCGTCCAGGCCATGTACCGAGCCTATCAGCGCGAAAAAAGTGATGGTGCCAGGGACGCCATTGCCCAGATTCTGGTAAACTCCCGTATGTGTGCTCTGGGCAAGCGGCCGATCTGCCAGGATACCGGCATCGTCAACGTCTTCGTCAAACTCGGGATGCAATGCCGTATCGATTCCGACCGGCCGCTTCAGGAGATAATCGACGAAGGGGTCGCGCTGGCCTACAGCGATCCCAGCAATCCACTGCGCAAATCAATTGTTGCTGATCCGCTGGGCGCTCGGACCAACACCAAAACCAACACCCCCGCCGTGGTTCATGTGGAGGTCGTCAGCGGCTCGACTATCTCTATCGACGTTGCCGCCAAAGGCGGCGGCTCGGAAAATAAGAGCAAAATGGCCATGCTCAACCCGGCCGCTTCCATCGTCGACTGGGTCACCAGCACCCTTCCCACCATGGGCGCCGGCTGGTGCCCCCCGGGTATTCTCGGCATCGGGGTGGGCGGCACCATCGACAAGGCAGTGGTCATGGCCAAGGAATCGCTGATGGAGCCCATCGACATCCATGAACTGATCGAACGTGGCCCAACCACCACCGTCGAAGCCTTGCGTCTTGAAATTTATGAGGCGGCAAACAAACTTGGCATCGGTGCGCAAGGTGTCGGCGGTCTGACCACCGTGCTGGATGTGAAAATCCGCGATTTTCCCACCCATGCGGCATCCTTGCCGGTGGCCATGATCCCCAATTGCGCGGCCACCCGCCATATCCACTTCACCCTGGACGGCAGCGGCCCCGCCACCTTTGAGCCGCCGGCCATCGATCGCTGGCCGGAGATTGCCCTGAGCGGGCAAAATGAAGCCAAACGGGTCAATATCGACACTATCAGCAGAGAAGAGATCCAGTCCTGGCAGGCCGGCGACACGATACTGCTCAGCGGCTCTATTTTAACCGGACGCGACGCCGCTCATCGCCGTATCAAAGAGCTGCTCGACAAAGGTGAACCGCTTCCCAACGGGGTTGATTTCACCAACCGCTTTATATATTATGTCGGCCCGGTAGATCCTATCGAAGGTGAGGTCGTCGGTCCCGCCGGCCCCACCACCGCTACCCGGATGGATTCTTACACCGAAATGATGCTTGCCCGCACCGGGCTCATCGGTATGATCGGTAAAGCGGAACGGGGTGATGCCGCCATCGAACAAATCAAAAAGCACCGGGCCGTCTACCTTATGGCGGTGGGCGGCGCCGCTTATCTGGTAGCCAAAGCAATCAAAAAATCACGCGTCGTAGCCTTTGCCGATCTGGGCATGGAGGCCATCTATGAATTTGAAGTGGTGGACATGCCGGTAACGGTGGCGGTGGACAGCACCGGTGAATCGATTCACAAAACCGGCCCCACCCACTGGCAGCAGGAGATACAGGGCATAGCTGCATAACAAGCGATAATCGGGCGTTTGTATAATTGTCCGAGCCCTTTAATTCTCCGGCTAGGGACTGTTTTTCGTAAAGGCCAGGCAATGGTGATCGCAACGTCAAATTCTTCGGCATTGCAGATGAATGCAACACAGCTCATGATAAGACACACCACTATCACGACAAGCCTCAAGGAAGTATACGAATACCGGTCGCTGCTGATAAACCTAGTGGTTACCGAGCTGCGGTTGCGTTATCGCCGCTCGATTCTTGGCTTTGTATGGACCATGTTGAACCCGTTACTGACCATGAGCGTAATCACCGTGGTATTTTCGACGGTGTTTCGTTTCGGTGTTGAAGATTTTGCCATTTTGCTGCTGGCCGGCCTGCTGCCATGGAATTTTTTTGAACAATCCATCAGTTCATCACTCATGTCCATAGTCGGCAAAGGGAGCCTGATCCGCAAAGTCTATTTTCCCAAGGCCATTCTTCCTCTGGCCACTGTTCTGGCAAATCTCATCAATTTTTTGTTCGCCTTGATCCCCTTGCTCTTTCTGGTGCACATTATCGGTCCAGGTCTGAACGCATCCATCCTGTTTCTGCCCATGGCATGCCTGATATTTTTTGTGTTCGTTACCGGTTTTTCCTTCTTTTTTGCCTGTATCAACGTGTTTTTTCGAGACTTCAGCCACATGACCGATGTACTCATGCGGGCATTGTTTTATGCCTCACCAATTCTATACACCATTGATTTCATGCCTGATGGCATGCGAAAATTCCTTCTGTTAAACCCGCTCTCTTATTATATTGCCTGCTTTCGCGACCCTATATACCATAGGCACCTCCCGAGCCTGGAAACGGTCCTGATCGCGGTATCGCTCTCAGTGACTTCATTGATCATTGGTTTTTTGGTATTTTCCCGCTATGAGAAACATTTCGTAATTCGGGTTTAACAATAAATAGTTCCAGTTCATCAAGAAGACAGGAAACGGCGCCAACCACTATAAACCGCTGGGCAGGAATCCATTGCGTGACGACATACATATGACTGGATCGGTTTATCTGGAGCGTGTGGGGTTGAATTTCCGCGTCTATTTTGAGCAGGTATCAACGCTCAAAGAAACACTTCTTCGGCGCATTCATGGCAAACATGACTACAAAATTCTGTGGGCGCTGCGCGATATATCCTTTGCTATAACGCCTGGTGAATCAATCGCCATCGTCGGTCGTAACGGCTCGGGGAAAAGCACCCTGCTCAAACTCATTGCCAGAATCTACGAACCAAGCACCGGCATGTGTCAGGTCAACGGCAGAGTCGCACCGCTTATCGAGCTTGGCGCCGGGTTCAATCCTGAGCTTACCGGCAGGGAGAACATCTACCTCACCAGCGCCATTCTGGGCCGGAAAAAAAAGGACGTGGACCAACTGTACGATGGTATCGTGGATTTTGCCGAACTTGCCGAGTTCATGGATACGGCGCTAAAGAATTACTCCTCAGGTATGTCCGCCAGGCTCGGCTTTTCAGTAGCCACCGCGGTTGACGGCGACATCATCCTCATCGACGAGGTTTTGAGCGTAGGCGATGCCGGATTTCAGGAGAAATCAAGACAACGCTTGGAAAAACTGACCTCAAGTGGTAAAACCTTGATTCTCGTTTCACATGACCGTAAATCGGTCAAGTCCCTGTGCAAACGGATAATCCTGCTTGATCGAGGTAACCTTCTCTTCGATGGGCCAACCGATGAAGGGCTAGAACGTTATGATGAAATTCTTGCTCAGGGAATCAGCAAGAACACACGTTTCGTTGAGTCTGTTTGACCATTTTTTCTCATATTTCCAACCAGATAACAGACAAAATGGCCTATAGGGTACTTTAGAGGGATTGCGGTAGCTAATTTATTGCCAATTTTTTTCTTGAACATTACTCTATGTAGTGTTTACTTACCAGTGAGATAACAATATACCATAGCGAAAACTAAGATAAATGATTCTCAATAGATCGATTTTTCATCACACCTTAGTGCCCCTCATAGCTCTAACTATTCTCATGGTGCCTAGCATAAGGGTGCTTGCAGAGCAAAGTGCAGCCGAAAAAGTATACTCCGGGGAGACCTTTGAAAATGTGTTAAAAGATCTCAGCTCACTGAGTGGATACCAGATAGAGGTACCAGAGGATCTACTTTCTATTAAGGTTTACGGAAACTTCAGTGTAGATGAAGTAGATCACTTCCTCTCTCGCGTTCTTAGGGATTATAATCACTCATTTTACGTAAACGAAACGCAAAATACCATGATAGTCCGCGTCTTTGGCGAAAAACTAGGAGACTCGGTGCTGGTGGTCGGCGAAACTGGAGGCAAAAAATAGATATCTTTACTGGCCTTCCCAAAGAAGAAGTTGCCAGAATGCATGAAGAGCGCCGACAGCGACTCGCTGAACCCGGCGCCATCGACGCTTTCACCGGCCTCCCAGTGGCAGAAGTGCAGGAAATGTTGCGCGAGCACCAAAAAAAGTACAGCGATCCTGAATCAATTGATGTGTTCACTGGGTTAACGAGAAAAAAAATCGACAGGCTACACGCCAAAAAAGCAGAAGAGTTGAAGAAGCCAGAGGCCATCGATCATTTCTCGGGACTTACAATTGTGGAAGTAGACGAATTGCATGCCAAATGGAGAGAGGCTCGGAAGGATCCAAATTACATCGATCCTTTTACAGGGCTAACGATATCTGAATTAGAAGAGATATACAGGCAGGCACGGTGATTAAAGCAGCAACAGTAGTTACTAAAACCTTCTGATATCTAAAATATCAGAAGCATTAACAATCTAAAAGGAGGAAAGTATGAAAAAGATCGTCCAGGCTCTTGTGATTTGCTCATTTCTTGTAGTATCTTCATCAATGTCATTCGCGGTTACAACTTGTGGTCAGATGCAGATACAACTCGTGGAAGCTGCCGGCATGTGGCTGAAAAATGTTACGGGATCTGCTTGTGGGAAACTAGCCAATAATGCAGAAATTCGGGCTCTTTTTAACGAGACACAAGGAGACAGGCAGCTGGCTGTAGGACTTACGGCATTCAGCTTAGATAAAGTTGTCTGGGCTAATTTTGAAGGAGATGGATCACAAAACAATCAAATTCTCAATGTAGTATCAGTAAGAAGATAGGATTGTTGCATTTATAGACAATAGGCTTACTCCAGTTTTTATACACAGGGGTGGATTGTAACCAAATATCCATACCTGTGCCTTGCAATGTATAGAGAAGTGGTATATCGAAAAACCACCAAGGCGTTATCCCAATAAACAAATCGACAACGATATTTTTCTTTGGTTTGGGGAGGCGACAACTACTCTGACACAGGGGGCCCCTCCCAATGCCCATAGTGTGTAGCTTTTTCAAAGTAAGCGCTTAATTAAACACCCGTCACCCGATCACCGATGTCGAGATCGGCGGGTTTTAGCTGACTGGGGAGCAGTGCTCGGTAATCATCTTCACTTGTTGCACACGGGATTTTTTCAAAGAGATAGCGAAGATATTTGTAAGGCTCCAGGCCGTTGGCCTTGGCGGTTTCGATCAGGCTGAACAGATCACCACTGGCCTGAGCACCTTCGGGGGTGCCGGCAAACAACCAGTTCTTCCTGCCCAACACAAAGGGGCGGATCGCATTCTCGGCCCGGTTGTTGTCGGGGGTCATAGAGCCGTGATCGAGATACACCAGTAGCCGAGCCCATTGGCTCAATGCGTAGTTAACCGCCTTACCCAGCAAGCTCTTGGGAACCACCTGGGTTTTCTTTTTGGCCAACCATGCGTAAAATTCGGCAAAGATTTTCCTGGCTTTTTCTTGCCGTATTTTTACCAGCTCCTCTGCCGAGAGTTCGGCCTTCTTTGCCTCGGATTCAATCCGGTAGAGGGCGCCGATATAGTGCAACGCCACATCGGCTCCGCCGGTCTTGGTCGCCGTCTTGCCTCGCGCTTTTTTGGCTTCATCGAACTTCCGCCTGACATGCGCCAGACATCCGCCATGGAGTACGTCCGGGTGGTGATCAAGATAGTCATATCCGACATAGCCATCGGTCTGCACCACCCCTTTGTACCCCTGTAACAATGCCTGGGCCACCGTGGATGAGCGGCTCGGTGCATAGCGATAGATAATTACCGGTTTATCCGGCGGCCCGCCACGGCATACCCACATGTACGACTTCGTGGTCGGCGAACGGTTCGGTTCGTCAAGCACCTGCACCGTTGTTTCGTCTATGTTGATCAACGGGCCGGAACGAATTTCAGTATGTAACAGTGCCAGCACCGGCCCACAGGCGGTAGCCGCCTTTATCGCCCAGTTTCCCATGGTCGCCCGGCCAAGCTCCACGCCCAATCGGGCAAATTGCTTCTCCTGCCGGTAAAACGGCAGCGCATCACAGAACTTGGCAGTCAGTATGTGGGCCAGTAAACCGGCGGTGGCAATACCTTTGGGAATAATCTGCTTCGGCGCCGGAGCAATCGTTACCGTCGCGTTCTTGGTCTCAATTCCTTCACACTGCCGGCATCCATACTTAGGCCGGACATGTCTGATTACCCGGATCACCGCCGGAATGATATCAAGCTTCTCACAGACATCTTCGCCGATCTTTGACAAGGGTGCACCACAGCCACACTGCTTGTCCGCTTCGTCTATATCGTGGACGAGCTCAACCCGGGGCAATTCCTCCGGCAAGGGTTTTCTTCCTCGCTTTGTACGGGTGTGGGCGGGTACCTCGATGGTCTCGGGTTCTGGCTCGATCTCGGCGGGCTCCGGCATATCTGTTGATTCTCACATTAAATGCACAGCATTTGTCTGAATATCTTACCAGTGATATCAGAATATTTTGCAGGCGTCCCCCCCGGGCGTGCGTCGCGTAGCGCCGCCCGGGGGGAGCATCTCGGCACGACTAGAGTACAGATTTACTCAGAACAATGCATCATATTCTGAGTCCTTCTTCTCTGCGTAGTGTCCGTGTCCAGATTGATCAGTGGTTACGAGTCGGCAATACTGTTTGACGATACGGTTTAGTTCTTCAGCCAGTTCAAGCAATTCGGCAAGAAACTGGATGGTCTGTTCAGGTTTCATGATGTGCTCCTTGTGTTTGATGGTTGAATTACAGCAGCTCCGAGTCGGCACACCGAACATGCTCCGCTGTTACCTCTTGTGTTTTTTCGGCGGCAGCGGCGATCATGGCGCCGCGGGCAAGATGGTTGGCTTTGCGAAAGAGCCCGCCGGAGCCCTGATGAATGGCGGTTACCGCCTGTTCGGTAAAGGGTGAGTTTTTTATTCCGACAATGGTGAGATGATGGTCCAGATACTCACCCATCGCCTGGCGGGTGACCGCCGGCAGATGACTTCTGGCAACAATGCGAGAAGCCAGCGGTATGGCGGTACGGTAGAGCAGGTTTTCCGCCAGGTTATTCTGGCCGGCCAGCACCATGGGCAGCCACGGTTTGGAGTCGGCTTCGAACTGGGTGATGGTATGGAGCTCGGCAAAGACATCGAGGCGCAGCAGTGAGGCCTCATCGATAATCAGCAGGGGTTGCTGCTTTTTACCGGCGACCAGGCTGTCGATCTGTGCTCTGATCAGCCGGGTCAATACGGCCCGTGAGGACGATGCGGTAGCGATGTCAAGCTCGGCCAGGAGCTGGCGGTAGAGTTCGAGAATAGAGCCGGCTGAAGCGGTGACCCACAGGGTCTTGTACCGAGAGTGATGAAGCGTTCCACAGCTGTAGCGCACGGCGGTTGATGTGCCGGCGCCGACTTCGCCGGTGACAAGCATGATGGCGCCCAGACGCAAGACATAGTCGAGGCGTTGCTGGACGCCGAGCAATTCCGGGGTGGTGAGCACCTGCTCAAGGGCGAGATCAGCCCTGAAGGGCTCCGCACTGAGGCCGAAGAAAGTTCGATAGCTCATGATCCACCTCCGTCGGCGCTAGGATCAAAGGGCAGCCGTCCCGGCCGGCATGTCGAGGTTTCGGCGAGCATCTCTTCACCGCCGTTTTTGGTTCGTTTCACCAGGGTGTTGACCACCAGATCAACCGGCCTGAGCAGACCACACGACTGCCCCTTACAGAAGATTTCGACCCGTTCCGGCCGATCATCGTTGAACAAGAGCGTGACCCGTTCACCGATCAATTGAACCGGGGCTTCGAAGAGTCGTCCGTCGATGGTGACGACCCGGTCTTTGCTGACCCGGCGCCGCACTTCTTTACGGAAGTGATCAGTAAGATCAGCGGGTGCTTCGCGAATCATTTCAAGATGAGCGGCAAAGCGGTTGAACGGGGTCATCGCGGTGACCGAATGAACCCGATGCAGATAGTCCGTTTCCAGCCAGTGCTGGAACCGCTCATTGAGCTGAGCAAGGGTGTCGGGTTGGTCATCGAGGCGCGAGATAAACCGGGATCTGACGGTGCGAAAGAAGCGCTCGATCTTGCCGCGCCCCTGTGGGGTATAGGGGCGGCTGTGGATCAGGGCGATGCCGAGCGAGGCACAGATTCGTTCGAGATGGCGTGAGCGAAAGGCGGCGCCGTTGTCCACGTAGAGTTTACGCGGCAGTCCTCTGGTAAGCAGGGCCTGGCGAAAGACCTGGAGCCAGGATTCGAGTTTTTCCGAAGAGAAGAACTCGCCGTGGGTAATGAACCGGGAATGATCGTCAAGAATGGCGATCAGATACGCTTTGCGCCTTTTGCCGGTGCCTTTTACCAGCGGGCCGTGCATGATATCTGATTGCCAGATATCGTTGGGGAATTCGGCCTCGTAACGCCGTCGATCCACCGGGCTCGCTTGTGCAGAGCGCGCTGTCAAGCTTTTCCTGGGTGAGGATGCGATAGGCGGTGGAGAGACTCAGGGTCGTGCGGGTGTGATTACTTGTTTTTCAGCAAGTGCTTGCACCAGCCGCCAGACCGGCCAACCTGGTTGTTCTTTGCGCAACCGGATCAGGGCGCCGCGAGTCTCATCATCGACCGTGGCGAGAGCATCCCCGGTCGCACCGCCTGGCCGGCATCAAGGCACTGAGCTCGCGGCCGCCCCGCTCATAGAGTCGCAGCCAGCGCCTGACGGTGGCTGCCGACACCCGGGTGCGATGAGAGCCGGGGATATGCCAGTGCTGCTCACTTTTTTGATAGATGAGTTCGGTCAACTCACCGGGTTCGAGTCGTGATGCAACCAACTCGCTGATGACTCCGAAGCGAAACAGGGCAACTTCGGTACGTAAGGCTTCGTCTTCCATGGGCGTCCTCCTGGGGTAATGGGTATCAGAGTCGGTTATCCGAGTCTGTC
This sequence comes from Desulfofustis sp. PB-SRB1, assembly GCA_016722945.1. GTDB lineage: Bacteria > Desulfobacterota > Desulfobulbia > Desulfobulbales > Desulfocapsaceae > PB-SRB1. The sequence goes on from JAEQMT010000010.1 coordinate 899,318, forward strand.
TGCCGATTACCATGCTCAGAGGCCGCCGGGCAGAGCTACAATACGGTTAGGGGTGGGTCATGGATGTGTCGATTGTCATGGGTGTATTGCTTGGGGTGACCGGCGATGATGTTTCGTGCAATGAGTCGAGTGAATCCTTCCCGGTGGGTAAGCTGAGTGGACATCCCGAAAGACCAGCCGAATCATCCGACCTAGCCGACGCCACCACTGCGTTGGCGCGAACACGCGGCCAGATCGGGCCGCCAGCGTTTTGTGCTCTGTCGGTGGGTAATTGCCTGGTGAATCTCAGCACTGGAACTGCGATACCGGGGCCAATACCCCTGTGGTTTCAACGATGAACGGCGCGGCACTGCGAACAGAACAGACGTCGAAGATAGACACAATGAGAAAGGCAGCTAAACCAGGCGACAACAAATCCATGCCACCACGTCCACCGCACCGGGGACAGCACGATGGTTTATTCCAGGGGTAGGCGGTGCCGAGACGAGCAATTTCCTTGACGGATGCGGCAACAAACAGTACCACAAGGCAACTCCTTTCAGGAAGTAGGTTTCCTGCCTGGAGGGCTGCCGGGCCGTGTCCACGGCCCCGGCAGCCACCACTCACGAGGGGTGTACAATAACGTTACGAGAAATCAAAATAATCTGCAGTGTCACCACCCACTGCTAACAGATTCTGACAAAAAAGGCTGGTTTTATTTTAGATAATCTGGGATTCAACAGTGGATGCTCCACCACCTGAAAGGCGGTGGCTTCGATTAACAGCTAACGCGGGCTGATGCCCGCAACCCAATATTTATAGTGAAATGAGCCTCTTCTTATGCTACGAAATCACCAAATATCAATCAGATACAAAAGAGAGCTACTCATGAGAAAACTTATAGAAAGGTTTTCATATGTGGTCAAGGGGGGTCCACTATAGGAGTCACCTCAGAGGTGTGAAATAGAAGAATCGCTCAATTTAGGTACTATTCAGCAACGATTTATCAAAAAATGGCACTATTAAAGGTAACCTTCATTAACTAAAAAAATTAACTTTTTATTGATACAACTCTTTTATTGTATTTTTCAACCTATCAAATTCATTGGGATAAAAAAAGTTTATAAGGCTGCGTTTATCTTCATATATATTTATCAATTATTTCTGGAGAAATTCTTATTTTTTCTTTAAAATTTAAATATATATCGTTATACCATTTCTTTTTAGAAATATTTCCTTGAATAGATAAGATTTCATTTCTATTTATAAGTTGTGAAACAGTTTTCATCAAATGCATTTATTAATCGATCGAATTTTATAAAATATATTTTAAAACATGGTTTTTCAATAATTTTGAAATACTGTTGACTGTTAACAATTTCCTCCCGCCAATTAATTTCTAGTTCATTAAACAGGATATCCACCGATTCATCATAACCACGAAGTTTTTTTCCGGATATTTCCATTAAAAAAAGCTCTTTTAACTGATTAAAGTTGTAATTGTATAGGACAGTTTCTTCTATACCACTCACATGACCAAAATCGATAAAGTCACTACCGTAAGACTGAAAAAATGATGATATGCATCTCTCGACAGGCTCCCTAAAAACCGTAACAATATTTAACCTATTGTTGTTCTTAACACTATATTCCTTCACGTATGCATCAAAATCTCCCTTTTTAAAATCAAGGTGTCGCAAAACATGACCATGTGTTGCACGCAAATTATTGTTAGTGAAGGTAGCAACTAGTGATTGAGTTGCAGTCTTGTGAGAACTAAAAACTAAGTAGTCAATATTAAATAAATTTTCTTAATCATTTAAGAATACCTTGAAAAATTGTTATTTAAGCCATTTTCAGCCAAAAGCCTAACAACTTCAGATGTTGTCACCATCAATTCCGTTAACAAGAAAAGACGAGTATCTATAGAAAGAAGTGTTGCCGACGCAGATATAGTCAATCCTATCTTTTTTTATGAATCTAAGAATTAGGTTCCTCGTGGTTTGGAGTGGATTTGGTTATGATGAGCCAAATCCACTCCAAACCACGAGGAACCATATCAAAGAAAAGGCTCATAGCCACTCAAGTCTCCTCTAGGCTGTACTCTTGACAAGAGTATGTAATTGAGTCTTAACCTTCTCTATTGAAAAATGTTCTCTGCAGAAGCTCAACCCGTTTACCGATAGACGCTCCCATAAGTCTTGATCATTGTGTAACTTCACGATCGACGCGCAATTTCTTCAGGCGTATCAGCCCTGAGCAGATGCGTATCTTAAGTAGACCAGAACCCTCCATACTTACCGATGTGCCGACAACCGGAACCCGTGGGAAAGACTGTCTATTACTTTCCCTTTGAGCCCGCCCCGAAGCGGAGCGGAGCAACGGAAATAAGTATCTTTCCAAAAGATTTGTGAGATCAGGGACAAACCCAAGCACAGCTACAGTATCGCTTCGTCTCATCTTTATTTCATCTGGAATATTTGACCCCGCAATAAGAAATCTGCAATCACGTCCCAAA
>JAEQMT010000008.1 GCA_016722945.1 Desulfofustis sp. PB-SRB1
TTTTGGATGCCAAAATAGCGAAGAGCCGCACTCTGAGCAAAACCCACGGAAAACATTCGGAGTTTCATCAGCAGATGATTTATACCATTTTAAACCTTTCTCTTCGGTAATGTGCAAATTTTCATACTCAATTCTTAAATAAGCACCAAAATTCCCGTGAAATTTTCTGCATTTTGAACAATGGCAATTTACTATACCTCTCAGTTCATCATGAATTTCAAATTGAACTTGGCCACACAAACAACTACCTGAAGTTATTTTTGAAACATGATCACTTTTCATTTTCTATACTCCGGTCACATATTAGCCAGCTAACGATCTGAGTGACCGTTTTTCAATGGCCGTTCGCGGCCATTGAAAATACGTGTCGACTCACTGGTTCGCTTCTTGTTGTTTCAGATACCTGATGCCGAGGAAAGCGCATGCCTCATCACACTTCGGCAGGCTTTCTTCCGCGTCCATGTTACAGACAGCCACTACACCGAAGTCTATCTTGGGGGCAAGCCACATTACAGAGTAGAAGGTTCCGTCAGAACCGGCGTGGGTTAGCGCGCTTCCGTTTGCCCAAGGTCGCTCCAACACGCACCAACCAAGCGCATAACCGCCATCTGGGCTTGCTGGACGATGAAGGAATGCAAGCTCATCCTTCCCCAGCACCGCACCTGCTCTGCTTCCAAGATGAAACCCAACGTACCTTGCGAAATCAAGAATGGAGCAGTGAATGTCTCCTGCAGGAACCAAAGCAACTGGACAGTCTCCTCCGGGTTGCGGGTCGACGGGGGCAGGATTGTGGCCATACGGCTGATCAATCCTGCCGTTCGTGGCTGGTGCATGGAAACCCGCAGAGCGCATAGACAGGGGTGCAAACAGCTTGTCTCGCAGCAACTCCTCGTATGGCGTACCCGAGACGGATTCCAGCATCGCGCCAGCTACTGCATATCCGATATTGGCGTATTGATAGGTTGTGCCCGGAGGGTGCTGCGCAGGCATTCTCAAGGTATCTTCTGCAAGCTGTCGTCGCTGTGATTCTGGCGCTCCTCTCAGCAGTCGCAGCTCTTCCCATGACTCCTCCCCTGGACATCCCGCCGAGTGAGACAACAACTGATGCAAAGTGACAGCTTTGTAGTCATCGTGAATGCTGAGATCTGAAAACGCTTCCGCAAGCGTTGTCTGCCACGCGATCTTCCCTTCCGAGACGAGAATGGCGGCAAGCGTGGCGGTCATAGACTTGCCACACGAGCCAATGTGATACTTGTCTTGCATGGTGACCTGCGCGGTACTTCCCCTCTTTCTGACTCCACTTGCCCCTGCAGCGACAAGTTGACCATGCGAGATCGCCGCAGCCGCCAGGGATGGGAATTCAGTGTCAGCAATCATCCCGGCAAGATCTGCCGAGATGTCGGCAAAAGGTTTCTTCATGTCGTTTCTCAAGCGAACGCCGCCAATAACCGGCGAGTTTTTTGTGTCCGCGTTAATTGGCATTGTTGGACGAAGCCGCTCCGCGGCAGGTCTTTGATTCACGCTCCTGTTGAAATTACTACCTTCCTGGTATTTTCTTACTCAAGTCACACCGGCAGTGCAATACCGCAGTGCCGGGCCGATCAATGTTACTACACAGGAGGGTACGATGAACTGCACCATGCCAAACGATCCCCATTTCAGCAAGTATTACCAGAAACATCTCAAATGTCTCAAACTCAACGGCTTGCGGCCCAAAACCATAGACGCCTATACCAGGGCCATCAGGCGGATCGGTAACTATTTTGATTGCCCGATTGATACGCTCAGCTCAGATCAGTTACTTGACTATTTTCACGATCTGCTTGAGTGCCGCTCATGGAGCGCGGTCAAGCTGGATCTGTACGGCTTGAAATTCTTCTATACGCACGTCCTTGAAAGGGCCTGGAGTGATCTGCCTCTGGTCAAGCCGCCACAAAACACACGCATCCCAGATATCTTGAGTCACGATCAACTCACGCAGCTCTTTGCCGCCACCACCATCACCAGCTATAAGGTCTTTTTCTTCACCATATACAGCATGGGGTTGCGCCTTGGTGAGGGAATCGGGCTCACCACCGGTGATATTGATGCCACGACAATGCGGGTTCATATTCGTAATGCCAAGGGTAATAAGGATCGGCTGGTGCCACTGCCTCAGAAAACCCTGGCCGTTCTCAGGTCGTTCTGGGCGCTGCACAAGCATCCACGCTTTCTCTTTCCCAGTCGAAAAAGAGGACTCAAGCATGCCCGGCTGGCTGATCGACCGCTTGATATGGGCGGCATCCAGGGTGCCATGAAAGCTGTCGTCACCCAGCTCGGCATAAAAAAAAATCTCATGCCATTCTCTGAGGCACAGCTATGCCACGCATCTGCTGGAAGCAGGTGTTGATCTGCTTGAGTTGCAACACATCCTCGGCCATGTCAGCATCCTGACCACCGCCAGATACACCCACCTTACCACTCACACCACCAACAGTGCCCGCCACGCGGTAAACACCCTTGCCGACAGCTTTGACATCAGCTGGGGGGCTGTGCCATGATCCTGCTCTCTACGATCATCAGCCGATTCAAAGATCGGTACCTGGCTACCTATCAGCACACCATCCTTCCCAGCCATCTCAGGGCCTTGGATGCTCTGGCCCACTGCAGAGACCAGCACGGCCCGCACATGCTGGCCCAGTGCCCTGAAAAACAGTGCGGACACGTACTCTACATCCCTCATTCATGTGGGCACCGGTTCTGTCCGCATTGTCAGAGCCATGAAAGTCAGCAGTGGATTGACAACCAACGAGCAAAGCTTCTGCCGGCACCATATTACCTGGTAACAGTTACCCTTCCCCGCCAACTCCGAGATCTGGCGTATAAAAATCAGCGGCGCGTCTATGCATGTATGTTTCAGGCCGTCAAGGAACTGCTTAAAACATTCACCAGAAATGACACAAAGCTCGGCGGCGATGCTGGATTTACCGCCATCTTACACACCCACGCACGAAATCTTGACTATCATCCACACATTCATGTCATTGTTCCGGCCGCAAGCATCAACCGCATTACCCTGCTCTGGCGGGTTAAGTCAGGTAAATACCTCTTCAACCACACCGCGTTGGCCCAGGTCTTCAGGGCAAAGGTTCTTCATGGCCTTCGCCAGGAAAACCTCTGTCCGCCTCACAATAACCCTCAGCAGTGGGTTGTTGATTGCAAACATGTCGGCACTGGTGAAAAGGCGCTCGCCTATCTGGGCAGATATCTATATCGAGGGGTGATCCGAGAACAAGATATTCTCAGCTCTACCGATACCACCGTCACCTACCGATATCTTCATGCCAAAACCGGGAAATACCGTACAAAAACAGTTGCCGGCGAGCAGTTTCTCGCTCTGTTGATGCGCCATGTGCTGCCGAAGGGCTTTCGCAGGACCAGGGACTACGGCTTTCTGCACCCGTGCAAAAAAAAGCTGATCAGGTTTTTGCAACTGGTGCTGCGGGTGCCGGGCTACAAGCTGGTGCCGAATAGCAATAAACGGCCGCCCATATCGTGCCCCCGCTGTGGCGCCCCGATGAAAATTATCATGACCATGCTACCACAGCCGCCGCCCGAAAATACGCTCTGTCTTGCCTGAAAATCTACGGAGGGCCGCCTATACAAAACAAGACATCAGTGGCAGTGCAAAAAACCGGCTTGAACCGGTAATGGATACGTGCGCCCACAAAAGCACCGGCCGGCACCGGTGTACCCTGGAGCTTTCTGAGCCACGTCTTAAAAACCAATTACGGCTGCCAAGCCCTGCTTTCGCTTCTTCACAATCCCGTTAAAAAACCACTCCCTTAAAAAGCTATTTTCTAGGTGGCTGCCGGGCTCGTCCAACAAACGGTTCAGCTCGTGGCTCGTTCCTCGCACGATCTAACCTTATTCGTTAGGCCTTGCCGTTGATTTTTCGCAATAAAACGTGTGTTTCTCCAGTTTCTGAAAGTTTGTTAAATGAGATTTCAAGAGTATTGCCATCGACGTCAAAGTTAAAATTTGCAGTTGTCGCAATATCTTCACTGCCTGACAAGTTGTGATATTTTTTTACCGCCGCAATCGGTACTTCCTCCAATGTTACAGAAATTTCTCCATGAAATAGAATTTCTTTGATGCGCACATTACCCTTTGAGGTTTTAACGAAATAATGGCTTTCATCTTTTGGATACGCGACTCTGAGCTTGATAGGCTTAGTTCCGCCTTGGGGGATTAATGGGTCGTAAAGGCCTTCAATTGAATTAATGGCTGACTGAAATGCCGTAACAACAGTTATGGTACTATCATGGTCAGTAGAACTCAAAATGGGGATATTCATCCCTTGGTTTTTTAGTTTTTCCTTAACAGCATTTCGGGACTCCTCCGGCTCATTTGGGTCGACTAACAGTGTTGCATTTTCGAGTTTTCCTCCTCTCTTGAAGAGGGACATTGTTTCTATTAAAAACCAATCCCTAATTTGTTCTAAATTTGATTCTGTAACTGTGCGAATTTCGATGTCTGCCTCTTTCGCATAGGATATTGCCCCTTCCGCAAAACCAGTTGTTGATACGGCAATAACTTTATTAAATTTAAATCTATCTCTTCTCCCAACTAATTGTTCAATCCATGAGCCTGGTGCTGCCCCTTGCGTTGGTCTATCTCTGCATTCAATAAGCCACTTCAAATTCGTTGAGCCAACTTTTCCCTCTATTTCTATATCGAACTCCGCAATTTGAATACCTTCGTCATTGAATACTTTTTCATTTGAGATGATTTTGAATTCATGAGGTAAAAGTATTTTTTCTATTTGCCTTATGAATGACTCTAAAATCTTGCCTGTATTCATGACTTCCTTTTGTAGCCTAACGCAGAGTTCAGCGGTTCATCCGCTGAAATGAATGGTTGTGGTAATTGTATTTTTCATCATCCTATTCTGAGTATTGCAAACCATGCCAAAAGCACAAATGACGCGAGAAAGCAAATTACTGATAGATAGTGCGACCAAGCATATATTTTTTTTTGAAAAATTAAAGAGTTTTTGGGATTGCTCAAGGACTCCAGAGCCTTCTCAGCCCCAAGTCTTTTCACTTCCAGAATAATACTATTTACTTTGTCAAGGTGAACTTGGTAACGACCATAAAGTGCTGTTAATCCAAACACAATATTCAGGAGCATCAGAAACACTGTTGCGCGAAGAAGAGTTGCGAGATTTGATTGCAGACCCGTTTGTGGATATAGTGTTGTTACCAATGTCAGCATTACCGCAGAAACAGATATTATTATCTTGTAAAGATCAGGGATGTTCTTTGAATATTCCTTCTTCTGCTCAAGGATGTTTTTCCATAATATCTGCGAGGCATCATCGTGATTCATTTCCTCATCCATAGCAAGTAATTCTGTAGAAACTTTAAAAGTAACAGTAGTGAGTGTTCTGCAGAATGATAGTTCCAGCCAATAACCCACAACTGGCTCCAGGAACTGCTCTATCAAACCCAAATAACCTATTGATTATTCCATACAAAAGATTTGGTTGCATTTACAAGTTGTTAGTGCTATCATTCCGCATAATTACTCAAAAAATCATGTTCTACACTCATATACTATATCCTTGAGGATACTTTCATGTTGGTTGTTCCATAAGCTGTTCGAGATGGTTATGGCGAATTTCTAATCGGCAAGGGTATCACTCATCAGGACCAGTATACCTGCCAAAAGTGGCTGCGCTTCTATGTGGACTTCTGCAGCAAATACCAGCATGACGCCACATCTTCTGGGAGCCTGGATGCTTTCTTGATTAAATTGACGGAAAAAAAACAGCCTCACCAGCAAAAAAATCTCGCCCAAAAGGCAGTCCGTTTCACCAAAGCTTCATGGCGCAAGGCTCCCCCGAACAAGGCTCAGAAAGCCAAACAGACTTGAAGATTGCTCGCACCCAGAAAGGTATTCCACCCACCATTACCGAGAAAATACCAGACTCCTCAAGTAATGTAAACGTCGGTGAAGGGGATCAAACCGCTGATATGCCAAACATTCACGTTGCTTCACCTGGCTGTTCATGGGCCGCGGTCTACAAGGGGCTTGAACGTGCCATACGTATCTGGCACTACTGCCAAAAAAGGATGTGCATGTTTTTACCTAATTTTCCAATCTGCTCATTCTGGTCTTGATGAGTGAGGCAAGGCTCAAGAAGTCGCCCGGATAATCGCTGACCCGCTGGACGCACTCCACTCCCAGATATCCTGTATAGCCGGTAGAGTGCAGCCCGTAGAGCAGCGCGCTGAAGTCGATGGTGCCGTCTCCCGGGATCAGATGCTCGTCCACTTCGCCATGGTTGTCGTGGATGTGCAGGGAAGAAATTTTGTTAAGATAGGCGGGAAGGTAGTTGTCCCACACCCCGTACTTCTCGGCATGGCCGGTGTCAAAGCAGAGGGTGAGGCCGTCCACCTCGGCGAGCAGGGTTTCGATGATGGGCAGTGAATAGGGTTCGTCGATATTTTCAACGGCAATTTTCACACCATAGGTGTTACCGAAGGCAACCAGCACGCGGTAGCTTGTGATCAGCTGGTCGAGATATTTGGGGGTGGCGATATCGGCGGGAAAATCCTTGTTTATGGCGTGGACGATTACCGTCGCGGCCTTCAAAGCGGCACCACTAGTGATGACGCTTTTCATGAGCCCCATGGAAATATGGTACAGCTCGGTGCTCGAATCATACAGCACCGCCAACCGGAACGGGGCATGCACCCAGTCCACCGCGAGCCCATGCCCGGTGATCTGCTCATTGAGCAGCTCCGTCTCTGAAGGGGCGGTGGCCAGCAGATGCCTGATCTGCGAGGTGCCGAGATTGACCGCCGGTATGCCGGCCTCGGCAACGGCGTGAAGCCGCTCTGCGAGGGTGCCCGATTCCGCGTATTCCAGGGAGAGTGAAATCTTCATCAATTCCTCGCGCTGTGGTTGGATGAATGGTGGGAAGGTTGTGCCTCTGGTGGATCAGACAGTGAGCTGGTGGCCGACTGGTCAATCATTCATCTGGTAGAGTCTATCGGCGATGGCGTCCATGATCTGGTGTTCGTGGAAAATGGCGATCATGGTCGTGCCCTGCTCCTTGAGCCGGTTGAGTATGTCGATGACGGCCTGCCTGGTTTTGACATCCAGCGACGCGGTGGGCTCGTCAAGCAGCAACAGCCGGGGTGAACTGATGACACCGGCGGCGAAGTTGACCCGCTGCTGCTCACCGCCGCTGAAGGTGACCGGGCAGGCATCAAAGAGATTTTCCGGGATATACAGTTGCTTGAGCAGGGATGTGGCCCTGCTTCTCGCCTCGGCCAGCGAGACACCTTTGTGCAGCAACGGCTCGGCAACGGTATCCACCGCCGAGACCCGCGGAATAACCTTGAGAAACTGCGTGACATAGCCGATCTCATGCTGCCTGAGCATAATCATCTGGTGGTCGTCGATCCGGCCCAGATCCACCCGGCCGAGACGCTCGGAAGAGTAGTGTATCTCCCCGGCACTGGGCAGATAGGCGCGATAGATGCACTTGAGGATGGAACTCTTGCCGGTGCCGCTGGGTCCGGACAACCCCAGCACCTCTCCCGTGGCAAGGGTGAATGAAACATCGGTGCACCCCTTGATAACCCGGCTGTGCAGGGTGTGCATGGTAAAGGTTTTGGTAAGGTTGTGAACGGCAAGTAACTGGGTCATAGCGCTGAACTCACCAGGAGTTGGGTATAGGGATGCTGCGGGTCTTCAAGCACCTGGTTGGTCAACCCCGATTCAACGATCCGCCCGCTCTTCATCACCAGGGTTCTGGTGGTGAGCAGATTGATCACCCCAAGATCATGAGATACCACGATGGTGGCGAGATTGAGTTCGCGGGTCAGGCTGCGAAGTAAATCCAGCACCCGGGCCTGTACCGAGACGTCAAGTCCGGTGGTCACTTCATCAAGCAGCAATAGCGACGGTTCGGTGGAGAGTGCTCGGGCAATCTGCACCCGTTGCTGCATGCCCCCGGAAAATGACGAGGGCGGCTCATCCATCCGTTTGGTGTCCACTTCGGTGCGCTCAAACAGGGAGCGAATTCTCTGCCGCATCTCACCGACATGGTCCCACCCATCCATCAGCAGCCGCTCGGCCACGTTGCCGCCGGCACTGAAATTCATCCGCAGCCCCAGCATGGGATTCTGATAGACGATGCCCATGCAGACATTGCGAAGCTGGCGCCTGGCAAAAGGGGTAAGGGTGAAGATATTGTCTTTCCCGTCCACCACCGGAAACCCCCTTTTACCGTTGACAATTGCCAGAAGCCCGTTCTCCCGCCGGCTGTGGTCGATGGTGAGATTGAGATACATCTCACCCATGGAGGGTTCGATATCAAAGTGGATGGCCTTGATCACCGTTGACTTGCCGCTGCCCGACTCACCGACGATCCCCAGCACCTCACCTTTTTGCAGGCTGAACGTGACGCCGTGACAGGCGATGACCGTGCCGCAGTGCGGGCAGATATTGGTTGCCGCAACCGGGCCGGTTGAATTGATGCAGCGTTCACACCCCGGCCCGTAATATTTCCCAAGATTGGCAATTGCCAATACCGGTTCGTTCATGGCGCCACCACCTTGTTTTGTTGTTCCTGGCGGGCCCGGCAGTGGGCGGTATCCGAGCAGGTGTAGAACCGCTGTGCGGTGGAGCCTTCGACAATCTCATCGAGATAGGTGTCGGTGGCGCCGCAGAGCATACAGCCCTGGTTGAACCGCTCCACCCGAAACCGGTGGTCGGCAAATTCCAGCGGATGCACCTCGGTGTGCGGAGGGATCGCGTAAATTCTCTTTTCCCGCCCGGCGCCAAAAAGATAGAGGGTTTCCGACTGGTGCAGCAGCGGCACGTCCCAGCGGGGAATCGGGCTTGGGTCCATAATATGGCGCCGGTTGACGAGCACCGGATAGCGGGCCCCTATGGTGATCTCGTTATAGGCCACAATATCTTCGTAGAGCCGCAGCCAGATTGAGCTGTAATCCGCCTCACCATGCATCCTTCTGGTTTCCTGCTCAGACGGTTCCACATCGCGCAGCGGCTCGGGGATGGGCACCTGAAGCACCAGTATCTGGTCTTTTCCCATGGGCTCTTCGGGAACCCGGTGCCTGGTCTGGATGAGCGTCGCCTCGGCGGTCTTCTCGGTGACTTCGACCCCGCAGACCTGCTGAATGAACTTTCTGATATTGACCGCGTTCACTGAATCGTCGCACCCCTGGTCAATCACCTTGACGATATCTTCGGGGCCGATCAGCGCCAGGGTCAGCTGAATTCCTCCCGTGCCCCAGCCCCTGGCGATGGGCAGTTCACGGGAACCAAACGGCACCTGGTAACCGGGGATGGCCACCGCCTTGAGGGTTTTGCGGCGGATTTCCATCTTGGTCGCCTCATCTAAAAAGGCGAACCGGTTGGTCGTGGAAATCCGCCCGGCCGGCGGAGTCTCCTGCAGATAGGAGGTGAGCGTTTTGCTGGATAGAGTCCCTCCCGCACCACCTTGTTGCTCAGCCATTGTCCTGCTCCTCGAGGGTTTTGCGCAATCGGTCGAGATCGGATTGAAAGGTGACGTAGTGGGGAAGCTTGAAATGGTTGCAGAACCCCATCGACTCGATACCGTCCACATGGGAAAGGACAAATTCCTGGTCCTCGGAAGGGCTTCCGGGACCACTGGACTGGATGGCCCGATCCAGCACCCCCATGGAAATGGCCTTGGTTTCGTTGTGACCGTAGCAGAGGCCGTAGCCCAGAGTCATTTTGGGGTTTTCAGCGTCGTTGTAACTTTTCGAGATAATCTCCGCCTCGGTTACCAGGATCTCGCCGATACAGTAAGGCGCCCCGGTATGCGGGTGACTCACCTCCACCGGCAGATAGCCGACCCGCAACTCGCCGATGGTCGGGTGGACCGAACCGTACCCCCGCATGTTGGAATAGGCGAGACAGAGCAGCCCGCCGGTTTCTCCCCGGCTCAGGGTCTGCAGGGCTGCGGAGCGGGAAGCGGGGATTTTCAGAGACTGCCTGGTGATGTCGGAGATAAGTGCCTCGCTTCTGTCAGTCTCCTCCAGCAAACCTTCCCGACGCAGCAGATCCACCAGTTTGGGAAAGGTGTCTGGCAGCGGCGTGGTAATGCCGGCCTCGGTCAGTAATTCCTTGATTGCCAGGCGATTGGCTTGCTCATCTTCGTTCACAAGGTCGAAATTCATCAGCCGCAAACTGTAGTCGTCGGTAGGCCCGAGCACCTGTCCACCGGGAAGGTCCTTGAAGGCTGATGATATGCGCCGGATGACCCGCATCTTCGAGGTATCGCCGCTGAGACTGTAGCCCAGCCGAGGCTGGGTGGTGCGATAGGCTCTGAGGATGAAAGCCGCCTCAAAGGTGTCGCCCCGGGCCTGTTTGACGGCAAGCGCGGCAAGCTCCGGTGCATAGAGAGACCCCTCGCCCATCACCCGGTCAACGAGAAACCCCAGCTGATCGCGAATCTGGGCCACGCTGATCCGCTCTGACTCACCCTTGAGGCGCTGATACTCGGTGAGCCGACAGGCCTGTTCAATGGCCTCACGGCCGCCCTTTACCGCCACATATGCCATAGCCTCTCCTTAGTTGTGATGGCGAATGTACCTTTTTTGCCGAACCATCAGGTTCCACAGACCTTGATCTGAGTAGAACGCGGCAGCGCCATCACCTGCTGCCTGGTATCCACCAGGATGAGGTCAATGCCCAGGGGATACTGTTCGTTGATACTGTTGAGCAGCACCAAATCATCCACGTCAATCCCCTCGATACAGGGTTTTGCCTGTGCCGCAATGCCGGGGCCACTTAATTCCAAGGTGGGTGTTAAGCCCTCTTCGGCAAGCGATTCGACCCGGTAGAGCACCGTGGCCCCGGTATCCGGGTAGGCCAGAGTGCCGCGCTGGGCATGGACAATCCGGCCGCCGCTGGCGCCGCCGGGAACAAAGATGAAATCGGCATCTTCAAGAGGCGCCGTCCGTGCCTCCGTCTTCAATCGCACGGCACGATCCAGCTGCTCATCATCGAGTACCGCATAGGTCGTTTCCTGATCCAGCAGGGTCGCCGCAATCGCCACCAGAGGCTCCGGGCTGATGGAAGATATCCGCGGTGGTAACGCCTTCACTGTTCCGGGCCGACTCATGACCCGCAGCAGATCCCGAAACAGCGCCTGGGTGAGGAGATGCTCGTCCATGTTAGCGCTCGGCCATCGATTCAAAATGTACCCGGGTGGTGCCGTACAGCCGGGCTTCTTCGGCAACGGCCTGCTCTGCTTTGGTGATCCAGACCCGCAGCTTATCGGCAATCGCACCCGCCATGGCCATCTCTTCTTCTGATGAAAACAACAGATCCAGACATGCCGCCAGGATGGCCCGGTCAGGATTATCACCCATGACCATGCCCCAGCCCCGGCTGGTGCCGCGCATCACCTCGGCGGTGGTGACGAGGATTTCGCCCAAGTGAAAGTCGGCTTGAAAACAGTCGGTGACAGACTGCATGATCAGCCCGGTGGCCGGTTCCCTGACAATCTCGAAATCAAGGACGGCAGAATCTTCCAGCAGTTCGCGCACCACTTCATCGGGCATCAGGGCCAGTGCCCTGGTGAATTCACGCGTACCTGGTCCTCGTGTTTCCCGCATATGCTCTCCTGGTTTTTTAAATACGCCGTTAATTAACCCTGATGGCGTCGCAAGAACCTTGAATTTGCTTGCTAACGTCATTCCCGCGAAAGCGGGAATCCAGTAATTTCAAGTAATTATGGATTACGGTTCAACTCCACAATGACCGTAATTGGGGTTTTTACGATGCCATCAACCCTGCGCTCTAAGGTTCCACGAATCTCAATTGACTTTTTGACCGAGCCGCTACGACCAAATAGTCCGAATGACCAAAACTGCCTGTATATCTGCACTTCCTGTTTTTCAGGACGCCATCGACATTGCCCATCTTCAGGCAATCCGTACGCCCTGGCGCCACACCTGCCTGATCACCGGCTCTGCATCGCACCGCGTAACCCGGACAAGGTCGGCCCGCTTGCCCACCGCAATTTCACCACGATCCTCCAGTCCAACCAGTTCAGCGGTATTGGCCGAGACCATGGCAATGGTTTCGGGAAGCGGGATCGACAAACGGTTGTGAATAACAAAGGCGGCCTGGAGCAGGCTGGCGGGCACATAATCGGACGAGATTCCAACCAGCAGCCCCTGCCGGGCCAGTTCCAGGGTGCCAATGTTGCCGGAGTGAGATTCTCCCCGAACCGCATTGGGAGCGCCCATGATCACCGCCATTGAGAGTTCCCCGGCGGTTCGCGCCGCCGCCTGGGTAGTGGGGAATTCAGCGATGCGTACCCCTTCTTCAGCGGCCTGGTGACAATCTTCTTTGGTGGTGTCATCGTGGCTTGCCAGAACGATTTTGTGTTTTCGGGCAAAATCCACCGCCAGGGCGCGATGCGGCCCGGCATAGCGTTGCTGTCTTGTGAGCAGGTTGTCGAGAATGGCGCGGACCTCTTCATCGGTCCATTTCTTTTCGCGATGAAAACGGCGCCAGTCATCGAGGTTGGACCACTGGCGCTGTCCCGGGGTGTGGTCCATGATCGACAGAAGCCGGACATGCTCGTTGCCGCCGTGCTGGAGCAGTATCTCCTCCATGGTTTCGCAACATATTTCACATCTCAGATGGAGATAATGGTCGGCCTTGAACAGTCCGCTCTTTTTTATAGTACTGATGGCCCGGATGGATTCGGACACGATGTGTGAGCGCAGCCCGTCGCCACGGACATCGCCCAGGGCAATGGCATCAAAGACGGTGGTTATGCCCGCCGCCGCCACCTGGGCGTCGTGGGCACATGCCGCGGCGGTCATGGAAGGCCAGATTACCCCGGGACGGGGCTGGATGTTCATCTCCAGATTATCGGTGTGCAACTCCACCAGACCGGGAATCAGCAGATCACCTTCGCAGTCGATGACGCTATCGGCATGGTGGGCGGTTTCGCCCAGTGCCACGATATTCCCCTGCTCAACCAGCAACGAGCCCTCCACACACTCGGTGCGGGTGATGATCCGGGCATTATCATACAGAACTGTTGCCGGCTGTTTCATGGCTCAGAGCGTTTCAGGGGATGTAGATCCGAAAACCGGCCCATCTCTCTCAAAGGGCCGCCTCTTTGATGGCCGATGATCCACGATGGTTCAAAGTATCTGCCCCCAGACCACGACCAAGGCCGTTGAATACCGGGATCCCGGACTTCATGGAAAACACCACCGTGGCAATACCGCTGTCATCGATGACGGCCAGATCAGCCAGTGAGTCGGGCCGTATTTCGCCTCGGTCGGAAAGCCCGGCGATTCTGGCCGGATTGGCGGTGATGAGTCGCAAGGATTCACCTAAAGAGACTCCCAGCTCACGGTTAAGCGTATAGACCGCCTGCAGCATGGCCACCGGGTGGTAATCAGAGCAGAGATAATCGCACGCCCGCTTTTCGATGAGGCGACGGGCAGAGATGTTATCGTTATGGCTGGTTCCCCGGACCACGTTAGGCGCCCCCATACCGGTGGCAAGTCCATGGCGGCGGGCGTAAAAAGCGGCATCCTCGTTAACCGGGAATTCCGAGACACTCACCCCCAGGGTACGCATGGCATCGATCTTTTTTTCACCATCATCATCATGGGAAATCAAGGTGATGTTTCGGCTGCGGGCGCACTGGGCCAGGTGCTGAAGCTTTTCGGCTGAGAGATGCTTTTTGCCATCCATGATGTCGATGACCTGTCTCGCTTCGTCTTCGTCGATCCCAAAAGTTGCCTGATGATCCCGCAACCAGTTATCAAGGCGGCGATATTGCCCCTGGCCCGGTGAATGATCCATAAACGAGAGGAGCTGAACCATGTTCGATTCAATCAGATCGACAATCGCCGCCACCGAACCAAAGGAGGTCGCCTCGTAACGGACATGGATGAAGTTGTCGACGCGAAACGTCTGTTTGTTCAATTCGTGAATGGAGCGGATAATATGGGCGCTCATCTCCGGTTTACGGGTTCCCGCCACCGATTCCTCATAGAAGGCAACGGCATGAAACATGGTGGTGATCCCGCAGCAGGCAAGCTTTTTATCAAGTTCGACGAGCGCGGCATCTACCGGAAAAAAGACGCCGGAACGGGGTTCAATTTCCTTTTCCACCGCATCAGAGTGCAGATCCACGAAGCCGGGGCTGAGCAGACGATCACCGAGATCAATGGCGTATGGCGCGGAGCCGTATGGCAGGACATCAAGGATATACTCACCTTCGATCACGACATCCGCCGGCAGCAGATCCGTGTTAAGCAAAACTCGGGTAGAACGCAGGGCAATCATGGTTGTAGTCCGTCAATAAAATACAAAAACCCGGGGAAAGAGGTGAATCACGCAACGCGCACCAACCGAATCAGGCAATGGGTTGACTAGTGTCCTGTCAAGCCTCATCTGTTCAATCTTGCTTGTCCTTTTGGCTTCCCGACTTCGTTACTCAGTCGGTTACATAGCGCTGCTATGCGCCCTCTTTCGCGCCTTGCGGGAAACCAAAATTACGGCGCAATTTTTGAACATCTGAAACTTGACATGACACTAGGAGAAAGAAGGAGTTGGTGTCAACGACATGAAACTAGACACCATGTGCGTTAGCAAATGATTAGCAAACGGTTAATTTTTTATTGGCCTGCATGCCTGCGGCCATATCATCAGACAATAACACCCTGTAATAGTATATCATGGATGGCACCATTGGTGGCGATGATGCCGCTCGCCGGGTAATCCTGATTTCCCCGCAGATCGGTTACCGTTCCCCCCGCCTCGGTGACCAGCAGAGCGCCGGCGGCAATATCGTAGAGATTGAGATTGTGTTCCCAATAACCGTCATATTTGCCGGCGGCCACATAGGCGAGATCGATGGCGGCGGAACCGCATCTTCTGATATCACTGATTTTCGGCAGAAGTTTGGCAAGAACCGCCAGATTATCGGCTCCACTGCGTTTTCTCAGGCAGGCAAAACCGGTGGCCAGGATAGCGTGGATCATCTTCTCACATGATGAAACGGTGATGGGCGCCCCGTTCAGGGTGGCGCCGCCACCTTTTTCGGCAAGAAAGAGCTGGTTAAGGGCCGGGGCATAGACGCCGCCGGCAATCATCGTGTTATCCTTACGCAAGCCGATGCTCACCGAAAAATATGGCTGCTGATGAACATAAGAGGTGGTGCCGTCAATGGGATCGATGATCCAGCAGTAGGATGCATCAGCGCCATGAGAACCACTCTCTTCACCGATAATGCCATGCTCCGGATAGCTGCTGATAATGGCGTCAACCAGATACTTCTCAACCGCCTTGTCGGCGCTGGTGACCAGATCACGTTCCCCCTTGAAGCTGATGTCGCCGGCGGTCAATTTCGCCTGGGCGTCAAGCGCCATGCGGCCCGCCTCTTGAATATGGTATGCGAGAAAATCGATCATAGTCTATGGACTCCTTGTTTGTTTTGCAGTGCTCTCAACCGCTCACCCACCCCGCTCGTCCGTACAGTACGTCGGCATACGGTGGTTCTGATAATTGGTTCCGGACCGACGATTATCACCTGCGTTCTCGCCCTGGTTACCGCCGTATAAAGCAATTCCCGGCACAAGACCCGGCTATCCTCAGCGGGCAACACCACAACCACCCGGGAAAACTCGGTCCCCTGGCTCTTATGCACAGTCATTGCCCAGGCCGTTTCATGGGCCGGCAGTCGCGAGGGCGGATAGCCGACATATCCGCCGGCTGAAGTCTCAAACCAGACTGAGAGTTCACCATCATGCTCAGGGTCAGGCAGACAGAGGCCGATATCGCCATTAAACAGATTGAGCTGATAGTCATTTCTGGTAATCAACACCGGCCTGCCAACATACCAGCCACCCGGATCGATATCATGCCCCCGACTCGACAGGGCACGCTCGACGCGCTGATTCAATCCGGCCACCCCGTACGGGCCCCTGCGCAATGCACAGAGCACGCGAAACTCTGAAAAACGCTGAAACAGTGCTGGATACTCTGATGGCTTCCCAATTGCATGCGCTGCCGACATACATGCGGCATAGCGTTCTACCACCTGCTCGAACCAGCGCTCTTCGGCAAGTAGACAGGATTTAGACTGGTTATCGCCAAGGATGGCGCAGACATCATCTTCGGCCCCGTTATTGATCGCCTGTGCCAGGCGCCGAATCTCTTCGTTGAAACGATAGGAGTTGCGCAGCTCAACAAGGTTGTCCGGCAGTGCCGAAGCGCACTCTGCCAGCACCGCCCCGGATTCCACCGAGGCGAGTTGATCCTTGTCGCCCAGTAATATCAGTTGCGTTCGTGCCCCCAATGCATCCACCAGTTTTGCCATAAGGGCAAGATCTATCATTGAGGCCTCATCCACTACCACCAGATCATACGGCAGCGGATTACCGGCATGATGGCGAAAGCGGGTTGCGTGACGACTCGCCCCCAACAGCCGATGGATGGTATGGGCGGTATCAACCATTGCCGGCTTGATACGATCTGAAATCGGCAGGCTCTGGATCTGGTGGCGAACCAATTCCTGCAGCCGGGTGGCGCCTTTACCGGTGGGCGCCGCCAGGGCAATGCGCAGTCCGCCGTTATGAAAGCTCTGCAACAGCGCACAGATGCGTACCACAACCGTTGTTTTGCCGGTGCCGGGCCCGCCTGTGATGATCCCCAATCGCCGAGTAGCGCACATGCGGGCGGCACAAAGCTGCATATCATCACCGGTCGTCGCGGTTGGAAACAATTGTGCGAAAAGCTCATCAGGAGGGGATACAGCAACAGTTTCACGGCACAAATCCGCCAGCCGATTGGTCAGGCTGGTTTCATAATCAAAATATCTGCTGAAATAGAGTCGGCCGTAAGATAATACCAGCGGTCCGGAACCGTCACTGCTGACCACCGTAGTCCGGAGCAGAATCTCCTGCTGCTCTTTTGTGCAGCGCAGACAGGTGTGCCCATCTCTGAGGGCTGCGCTCAGCGATACCATGATCGTGTAAAAGAGGCGTCGATCGTCGCCCTCCAGACCGCAGCGCCCGGAAAAAAAGTCGGCAACCGCCAGGTCGATGGACTGGGTTGATGCTTCAGCCATGCGAAGCCCTTCCAAGACAGTGATCCAAACCGGTAATTACCGATTCGGGAGGAATATCGGCAAAGATCGAGTGGCCGGGGATGCGTGGATCGATTCCGCGGACAAACGGGTACAGAACCCCGCCGAAATGGGTACGATACCGATATCGCGGAACAAAGGTGGACAGGTACCGATGAATAACCACCGTATAGAGCAGATACTGCAATCCGTAGTTGTGGTGACGCATGGTCTCCATGATACTATTCCTGCTATAATCGCCGGGTGCTGTGCCAAGATAATTGGTCTTGTAGTCGACGATAAAGAATCGTCCATCATGCTCCGCAACAAGATCGATAAACCCGTTGAGATACCCCTCAATGGTGGCGTGTTGGATTGGTCTGAAGACCGCCACCTCGGCCGCGCACGCATTGAATATGTCGGGGTTGAAGGAGTGCAGATGCAGGGTAAATCCCATCTCCTTGACTGTTTTTTCAGGCGGCAGATCCATCAACCGAAACCCGGTTGCCCCCGGGTCTGTTGTCAATTCGGCGGAAACGGTATTGATGATCAACTGGCAGGCGGAAGTGACATCGATATCTAACTGATAGCGTCGGCAGACGTGCGCCAGCAGGTCCTTGTCGATCTTGCCTGCCGCCATATCAGCGAAATTACCTTTCTGGAGCATCTCATGAAAGACGTTGCCGAACCGGACACCAGGCGGCAGTCCACCATGCTCCACCGGTTCTGATGGGGAGGCCGCTTCATCAAAAGAGCCTGGTTCATCAACTCCATGTGCCGCCGTGTGCCGCACCAGGCCGGTAAAGCTGGTGCGCGTTCGATTGGTAACCAGACGACGCGTCCCTGGCTGCCGCCGGTGCAGTACCTGATCACTTTTGGCAATCGCCGGCGGGAAGTGGGTAAAAACCTCATCCGGATCGATACACCGGTACTGTGTCCCCGTTGTACTGGTCTGTTCAGCCAGGACGTTACACTGCGCACTGAATGAGACGGCCCCTTGGGTAAAAAGCAGCCTGCCAAGTGGTGAATCAAAGGATGAAGGGGTGGCGCCACGTCCTTTGATATCGGCCCAGAAAAGATAGCAGCGTAACCGGGCCCGGGTAACCCCGACATAGGCCAACCGCAAGTCCTCCTCACCCTGCTGGTTGATTTCCTCCTCACGGCGCAGGGCAAAATCATCAGAGCCAAAATCGTAGCCGGTGGCGCCCTCATCAGTATGAACGCGCAGTGGTTCCATACCTTTTTTGGCCGGTGACGATGCATGCATCAGATGCGGGCAAAACACAATGGGAAATTCCAGGCCTTTGGCACTGTGCAAGGTAAGGATCTGAACCGCCTCACGATCGCTTTCCAGGTGTAGTTCGGTCTCCTGCGCCATTGCTTGCCGGCCGGCCGCATTGCTGAGCCACTGCATCGTCTGCAGCGGCGTCAGATGATTCTCGGTCTCAGCCTGCTGGATTAACTGGGCGAGATGTTCGATGTTGGCTATGCGCCGTTCGACAGAGGGTTTTTTGCACAGATGCTCATAGATTTGTTCATCGCTGATGAGACCGGTAAGCATGGCATAAAAGCCGGCTGCCAGCCAACGCTTCCGGCCACCCGAAAAGCGCCGTTGAATTTCCCCGAACCTGACGGAGTCCGAACATATCCGGTAATGCTCGTCACCGCTCAGGCCGAACCAGTCAAGGGCCAGTGCACTGCGCACAAGGAGCGGTTCGTCAGGGTGCAGTACGGCCTGGGCAACCGCTCGCAGAGCCTCACATTCACCACTTGCAAACACTGAAATCTTACTGGTTACGATGGCGGGGATGGTCGCTTTGCGCAGGGCCGCCATATATCGCTCAGCCTGGTCGTTAGTACGCACGAGAATGGCGATATCTCCGGGCCGGACCGGACGTCGGGCGCCTTCTTGAGCTTCATCCACGGCCATATCGCCGTTAACATCGATCAGCCGGGCTATTTCATGGCTGATATTGCCGACAATGAGCTCGTCCGCCGCCCCTTTCGACCATGTACCATCTTTTTCCCGCCGTTCAGCAAGCTGACAATAGACGATCCCCGAGCAGTCCACATCGCCGGCACACAGACACCCATCAGAGCCGGAAAGGGCTGCCGTTACCGGCATAAAGGTTTCTCCGCCAATCCAGGCAGCGTTGAACAGCCGGTTCACCGCGGCAATCAGAGCCGGATGGGAGCGGTAATTGGCGGACAGCGTAGAGCGGCTCCGGGCACTTTTTTTCGCCTGAAAATAGGCCTCGATGTCGGCACCGCGAAACCGGTATATGGCCTGTTTCGGATCACCGATGAGGTAGAGCCGGTTTCCCGGAGACGAAAACAGTCGTGAAAAAATAAACCACTGGCTCTGATCGGTGTCTTGAAATTCATCGATCAGCGCCATCTTGTACCGTGTACCTACCAATCGTGTCAGTCTTGCTCCTGAAGATGAGGCCAGCGCCTCCACAAACAGGGTGATCAGGCCGTCAAAGTCGAGCACCCCTGCCGCCTGTAATCGTGGGATGAGGTTACGGCGCACCGTATCGGCGCACTCCAGACGCATGCACAAGATCAGCTTCTCGCAGGCATCCGCATAATCCGTAAGCAGATTTTCCGGCAACACCCAGCTTTCGATAACCCTGGCTTTTTTGGAACTGCCACCCACCTTGTTCGCATTGATGGCATCGATGATGGAATCACCATCAAGCCACGACAATCTGGAAGCTTCGCACAGGTGATCTCCGGTAAATGCGGTTTCGCAGTATTCCAGCCGGCCAGCGAATTCTCGTTCGGCCGCGACCTTGCAATACCCCTGTTCAATCAGATCGGAGTATCGTGATGCCAGCGTTGCGCCATGGCTGGACCACCAGGTTTTCAATTTATCCCAGCTCGATTCAAGTACCGTCACCGCATCGGCAAATGGCCACGGCTCGGGAATCAAGATATCAAGCCGGTTTTCAGCCCCGGCAATGGAGTCGTAGAGCGCCTGCGGTGAAGCAAAAACAGCGGTGATAATCGGCACGTAACGGATCCGAGGTGGATAGAGCCGTTTTCGCCAATAATCCCGCACGATCTCAAGCAGATATTCGCTGCTGTCACTGATGAGCTCGACATCAAAAAAATGATCGCTTTCCAGGACGTACTCGCTCAAGGTTTTCCGGCAAAACCCATGGATGGTGTAAATAGCGGCCCGATCAAGATCGATGAGGGCCAGTTCGATCAGCTTCTTCGCCCGGTGCGGATCATCCAGCCCATCCAGCCACCGTGCCAGGGATGGGTCACACCCCGCGAGGCTGCCGGTATTGCCGCCCGTGGAGGCGGCCGCCAGATAGCTTAGACATTCGTGCAAACGCGTTCTGATGCGAACCTTTAATTCCTCGGTGGCGGCCACCGTGAAGGTGACCACGAGCAGCCGATCGATACCGATCTCAAGCTCGACAATCGCCCGCACCACCATCATCACCAGGGTGTAGGTCTTGCCGGTGCCGGCACTGGCCTCAATGAGCTGAGTGCCCTCGCTCAACTCGCTGCTGAAAGGATCAAAGAAGATGTGCTCAGCCACTGCCATCACCTTCCTGGTGGGCAAGCATACGCTCATACAGCGGCACAAAGACATCTGTGCACCAGCCGACAAACTCATCACCCAACAGCTCCTGCGCCGAACAGCCGGGAAAAAGAAGAGAGAGCGCCGGCTTGTAGTTGTTCTTAAGTGCGTCGCGTAACCATTTGTGGGCTGCCTCCAGCGGTTGCATCCTGCCCTTTGCCCGATTGCTTATGACCTGGCGAGCGTAATGCAGGGCTGGTTCAACAAAGATCGCACCCGGCTCGCCTCTTCCCCGCATATAGCCGTCCAGGACAACGGTAAGATCGTCTTCAGCCCCCATCTCTGGTGGGATAGTGAGTGTTGCATCGGTACCGGCGATTACCGTCGTTACCGGTGCGGACGACATCATGGTGGCGGCCAGATGGGTGATCCATCCCCGCATGATATCGCTTCCTTTTATGCTCGCGGGACGGTACGAGAGCACCCCGTGCCGGTGGCTGTTGGGGATCTGCCCTACCAATCGATACCCCCCACAGGCGATGTCAACCCATGAATCTTGCACTTTTTCGCCCAGATCGACATCTTCAATGCATCGGGCAAGATCGCCCAAGGATTGCACGGTGTGCTGAAACATCAAACGACCGGGTTCACCAAGGGGCCAAAGCAGCAACTGCTGGAGCCTGAAAAGCAGGGGATCAAGATCCTCATGCGCCAGTATCGAGGCCAGGATTTTCTGCTTGCCGTCATAGAGCGACAACCCCTCGATCACAAACGGTTCGTTATCATCAACAAGATCTATATCATCGCCCACGTTGATGCCCATGACATGGCGGACGAAATAGGTGTGCGGGTCGGCATAAAACCGCAGTAGATCGAGCAACTCAATTTCTTCGACCACCTCCCTCAACAATGGCTTTTCCAGCCAGACCGAGGGGGCCTGCGGCGGTGGATCGGCAATGGCCGTGGCGACCTGCACCCCCCGCCGGCTGTAGCTGAACAAAGAATCCTCACCGGTGAAATAGCGCCTGCTGAAAGATTGCAGCGGGTGCTTGACAACCAGGTTGTCGAAGCCGTAATCATTCTTGATGCCGGCCAGCAGCTCGCTGATCAGCACCGAGGGGGCAATATCCTTGTTTGTCCGGATCGACTGGCCCCGGTAACTGAGATAGAGCCGCTTTCGTGCCGCCATAATCGCTTCGAGAAACTGATACCGGTCGTCATCGCGCCGGTTGCGGTCTCCCCGGCGCACCTGATGTGCCAGCAGGTCAAAAGGAAGCGCAATGTCGGGGTCTGGAAAGACTCCATCATCGAGACCAAGCAGACAGATCACCTGAAACGGAATGGAACGCATGGGCAGCATCGAACAAAATGTCAGCCGTCCATTGAGAAATGAGTTGCTGCCGCCACGGGACCCACCATCACCAAACCACTCTTGTATCACCATGAATTCAACCTTCTCATGGTGATATGATGCAGAACCCTCGGCAAGCGCGGCAAGCAGCGAGATGAGTTCGAGAAAACCCGGTTCCTGGGTGTCACCGAATACATCCTCGGCACAGCCCCGCAAATGGGCGGACCATTGTGTCGTCGTATGGGATTCGCGGGTCAGCTCATGGGCACGCTCAATGATGGCGACAAATTCCCATAACTTCCCCAGCAGTTCTCCCTGAGAACCTTCTATCTCGGTAAACGGCACGATCCCGGCAAAGGGTTCATCGCGATTATGGGCAAAGCCGAGCACCATGCGCTCAATTCCCGCCCGCCAGGTGCCGTCGGTAAAAGAGGATGAACCTTCCTCCTGCCGATGCGGGCCGGACAACCCCCAGCGAATACCGGCATCAGCCGCCCAGCGATGCAGGGTCTCACAATCTGCTTCGCTCAGGTGAAATCGATGCGCCACCTCAGTGGAGGCCAGCAGCCCCATAAGCTCGCTGAGAAGGCAGCGGCCGCCGATACGCTCGAGAAATATGGCAAACAGCCGGATATAGCTGTTTGTCCAGCGAGCCGCGCAATCGGCGATATCATATTGAAGATCACCAAACAGCGCGGGAATATAGGGCGCGTACTGCTCTATGTTGGGCGCCATGACGACAATGTCATGCATCGCAAGGGCCTCGTCTTCATAGAGCCAGGCGTAGATATACTGCTTGAGCACCTCCAGTTCCCGCACCCGTGAGTGACAACTCACCACCAGCAGCGAATCGTCGTCGCCCCGCAAACTATCTGATCGATACCCGGCTATCCCATTGAGCAGATCCGACTGCAGGCAGCGCAGCAGGGTTGGCGGTTCGTGCTCTATCGGGTCATAATAGAGATCGTCCTCCTCGATATAGTCTTGCACCGTATTTAGTATCAATTCCTGGAAATCGGCACCCTGGCGGCCAAGGTTGGCGAGCAGCGGATGGATGCCGTCATCCTGTCGGCTCCATGCTGATTGACTCTTCTCAGCGGTGGCCAGATCTTGCTTCAACCTGCCTCTGGGCGGCTGATTATCTCCCCAATAGATACGGCATGGGCTGAGCAGGAAAAAATAGACAGTGCTGATCCGCGCATATGTTTTAAGCAGATCGAAAAAGAGCGGCGCCGCCGTATGCACGCCGAAGACGAACAAGCGTTGCGGCAATAGCTGCCTGCTATCGGCAAGCCCCCTGCTGATGGTTTGCAGGAGCGTGCCCCGATCCATACCGTCCGGCAATTCCCGGCGAAGCAGGCGCCAGAGACAGCTCTGCCATCGCTCAGCACCATTGCCGACAACCGTCTTTTCCTGCTCCCAGGCCCGCAGATAATCAGGCCGCATAATCTGGTACTGATCAAACAGATCAGCCAGCCGCCTTGCCAGTTGGTAGCGCTTGATCCCGCTCCGGGCGGTGTCGAGGTAACGGGTCAAATCAGCAAGGTCAGGATGTTCGCTACTGTTTCTCAGGTGGTGCTCCAGGCGCCAGGTCAGCACCTCGCGCTCATAGCCGCCGGCATCCCCGGAGATGGCTGAGGTTTCAGCCAGAAAGTCGATAAATTCCAGAGGCAGGAAAAACGAGCTGTTGCCCCATACCCCAAATTGCTCAGCCAGCGCCTGGCACAGCATTCGCTCCATACCACGGTTTTGCACGAGAAACCGCTCGGTATAAAACAGTCCAGGCGGATCAGCCTCGATAATGTCAAACAGCCGCTGAAGCAGACGTTCGGTGCGATTGGAGCTGTAGAGGAAAAACATCAAGAAATAGCAAAAGGTGATTAAACCGAGGCCCGAGGTGGGCTCATCGATGGGTAATTGACAAGACCAGGAGCGCCACCTACAATGAGATCAGGGAGGCCGAATAGCTCAATACTGTATACTGACGCCACCATATTCCCAGATTCCAAGGATGAGACCAGCCATAATACCGATGGCAAAAAACAGCCGCAGGCGCCGATCCCAGGGGAGTTTCGAGCCATCCCCCATGGCCTGCAGGATGGCGATGATCAGATAGGCGAAACCGGCCACAAACGGTGCGGTCTGGAGGATCTGCCAGCCGGTTGCGGTAGCGGTTGATGCCAGGTCGGAGCCTATCCTCAAGTTAAAGAGCAGATACAGAATGGCGGAGAGGCCAAATCTAATTTTTTCTTGTATGGATTGCATATGACTGGATGTACGACCCTCTATTTTCCGCGACTATCGGTATATGATGACAATCAAACCCCGCTTATGCTGTTCTGTGCCCCACTGCACTACCTGCGAGCGGTTGAACGCGGTGCTGCCGATGACGATGGTGATGGCGCTATTCATTTCATTAATCGTGGACTCTGTCAAGAACATACGCCGGCCCCGCTTGGCCCTCAGCGTGCCCGTTTTTTGCGGTTAGTTGAAGATATCAGAAACCGCACCGATGATTACACGGCCCAACTCAGTGCACTGACCCTGGCCCACGACGACCAATCGGCCCGCACGGGTGCAGGTGAGCCAGCTCATGCAATCATCTCGTCGCTGCTGACTGACCCCGCCCAAAAAGCTGATGGGCAGACAACGGAAAACAGACTGTGGCAGGCCAGGCTGGTTCTTACCATCGGTGAAATCCTCGACGAACAGCAGCAGGCCATCAAAGAAGAACTCGCCACACTCAGCGATCAGGAGCGGGCGATGCTGGCCGAAATGCGCGGCTCGGATACGGTGATCGATGATGCGATGTTCGCCACGCCGGCAGACGCTGCCTCGGAGTCGGGCGCCAATCGTATTCGTCTGGACAACACACGTTTCAAGGCCTGGCTGACCCTTCTCAGGGCGGCGCCGATCCCGCCGGTTGAACTGTGGCTGGCGGCATCACCAGAGGATGGTGATCAGATCTTCACGCGCTGCGAGAAAATCGATGTTCAGCCGATCCCGCTGCTTAAGCTGCCACTGCCCCGCCATATTGCCGCCAGCCCCGAATACGTTGTGGAACATATCGAATCATTTCGCCACGCCTCGCAAGAAATCAATAAAACAATCAATTCATCCCTGCAGGCTGCCACCTCCACAACCCCTTATGTGAGCGGTGCCGATCCTTTTCTGGCGCCATACGGAGGCGAATCAATAGATAAATGGTCGGTCCTGCTTGACCAACACTTCCCGGAAACGTCTCATGGCCGCTCTTATCTAAAGATTTACCTCACTCCCGAAACCCCGATTGAACAATTGTTAGCGGTTGATACCAGCCCAGAGGCTTCTCCCCCCCACTCCCATGGGCTGGTTGGGGTCCATGCCCCGAATGGGTGAAAAATCAGGGCACCGGAGATGGTATACAAATCATATCACTACACACCTCCTTCACCACGGCGCCGTCCCACACCACCGAGCGGGAGAGCACCGCACCGGCGCTGATTTTAGCTCTGCCCACGCAATTCCACTCAATCAGGCGGACCGATGAGGCTACCGCGGCAGTGGGCTCAACGAGGTGCATTACCCCACGATACTTACCAAACTCCTCCCACCAGGGTGTCTGTCCACACAGCAACCGTCCATGCAGGCTGAGATAATCACCCGGAGTACCCATGTCGGTCCAGTGCGGATCAGATATTTCGTGATAGCCAATGAACACCGAATCACGCAGGAGACCTCGATAATGGTCGATAATGCAGGAACAGGCGTGGTTTCTGATGGGCTCAAGCACCTCCGGATTGACGACCTGCACACCGGTATAGGCGAGCATCCGTTCCCCTGCCGCGTCACCAAAACCGGTTACCCCCGCTGAATTTACCGACACCTGATTAAAGCGTCGGCAGTCATGCAGGACCATGGTGATCTTTCGACCGGACCGGATATGGGTGTGATAGATGCCGGAGAAATCTACACAATGATAGATATCACCGTTGGTGATCAGCACCGGTGCATCAAAAAAGTGTTCCAGGGCACGCCGCGGACCGCCGCCGGTGCCGAGAATTTCAGGCTCATGCTGGATGATGACCCCATCAATCTCACCCACCGCCGCGATAATCTGCTCGGCCAGATGGTGGCAGTTAACGACAATGCGGGTAAAACCGGCCCGCTGAAGCCGTTCGATGGTTGCAATCAGCAATGGTTTGTTGAGCACCGGAAACAGCGGTTTTGGACGGATAAGGCTATAGGGCCGCAGCCTGGTACCAAGGCCGGCGGCCAGTATCATCGCCTGTTTCATGGTGTTATGGGCTCGATTCTAATTGATAAGCTCGTAAAAACCTCAAAATTGCTTACTGCCGTCATTCCCGCCCTCGATAACAACACTCAAGGGCAGGCTGCAGCGGGAATCCAGTGACTTCAGTTAATTATGGATGTCGGGTCAATTCCGGTATGACGGAAATATGGGTTTTTACGAGTTCATCAATACTCAAGGGTGCCGTCTTCTCGCTCGACAATCCCGATTACCGCGATGCCGGCCTTGTCGGCCTCGCTAATCATCTCTTTTGCATCAAAGAGCAATGATTGATGCGCCTCCACGGCCAATACCGCCGCACGTACCTCCCGCATCGCGTTGATGGTGGCGACACCGGTTGCCGGCAGATCAAAGCGAAAATCCTGACCCGGTTTACGCAGTTTCACTACCACCGCCATCTCCCGGGCAAGAGCGCCGCCGCGGCGAATGGCGGCATCGGTTCCTTCGATGGCCTCCACCGCCATTACCGCCTTATCACGCACCACCACGCACTGGCCGATATCCAGGGCGCCGACGGCGCGGGCCGTACGCCAGCCAAACTCGATATCGGCGCGTTGGGTGGCGTTGGGTTTTCTGCGTCCGAGAATCCCTTGAGGAAAAAGCAGATGAGAAAGATAACAGGTCGATTCAAGAACCGTTATCCCCTTTTTCTCCAGCTCCGCGGCAACGGCCCGCAAAATGGCGTCATCCTGGTGGGTGTCGATTTTATTCCACAAGCTCAAGCCCGTGAGGTCGGGGAGTATATCACGAAAGATCCGTGTTTTGGTGATGGCGCCGAGAAATACCGCCTCAGCCACCTGATGCCCGCGGAAAAACTCAATGGTCCTGCCCAGCTGTCCCAGCTTTACCCAGCAACTGAAATCGGCTGCCTCGGCAACCGTTTCATCGGTTTCTCCCCGGTGAGCAACCAGAACAATCTCACGACCGGCCCGGCGGGCCGCTTCGATGAACAGGAGCGGGAATTGGCCGCCCCCGGCGATGATGCCGATACGATTGTTGGCGGAAACATCACTCACGCCGTTTAATCCTCTTCGGTACGGCGCACGACTCCACGTTTGGAAATCTCAAAACTCTCAATCATCTCCAGTACCGCCGGACAGTCGGGAAACTCCTGCCGGGCCAGATCAAGAGCATCTTTGAGCAGCATGTTGGGAGATCGAAAGATAATCCGAAAGGCCGCATCCAGCTTGCCGATGGTCTCCCGGCTGAACCCGTTGCGCAGCAGTCCGATCTTGTTGATTCCTGATACCCGGGTGCGATTACGCGTTCCCGCCACGATCACGTATGGCGGCACATCAAGGCTCAACCCGGAAACTCCGCCGATATAAGAAAAGGTACCGATCCGACAGAATTGATGGACCGCCACCAGGCCGCCAATGGAGGCCCGGGTGCCGACCTGGACATGGCCCCCCAGGGTGGCGACGTTGGCCATGATGACATGGTCGCCGATGCGGCAGTCGTGGGCGACGTGGGTGTAGGCCATCAGCAGATTATTGCTGCCGATGACGGTTTTCCCGGTGCCGTTTGGAGTGCCGCGATGAATTGAGGCATACTCACGAATCTGATTGTCATCGCCGATAAGCAGCTCGGTGGGTTCGCCGCGATAGGTAAGGTCCTGAGGCGCGCCGCCGATGGTGGCAAAACTGCCGATCAGATTTCGGGCGCCGATGGTGGACGGCCCTTCAACCACGGCATGGGGCTCAACCTTCGTGTCGGCGCCGATACGCACCTGAGCACCAATCACCGCGTAGGGACCGATGGTTGCGCCGGTATCTATTTCTGCGGTGGAATCAACCACCGCGGTAGGATGAATAGTCATAGTGTGTAGTGTGTGTAGGTCGCCCGATCAGGCGAAGCTTGCCATCAGTTCCGCTTCCGCCACCAGCTGCTCATCAACCGTTGCCCGTCCCGCCATAACGATTACAGCACGCTTTTGTTTAAGCATTTCCAGCCGGTAGTGCAGCTGATCACCGGGAACCACCGGCCGGCGAAAACGGGCCTTGTCGATACCGGCAAAATAGACTATTTTGCCGCTCAGCACTTCCGGTATGGTGTGATAGGCAAGACACGCCCCCACCTGCGCCATACCTTCTAAAATGAGAACCCCCGGCATAACCGGACGGCTGGGGAAATGGCCCTGAAAAAACGGCTCGTTGATGGTGACATTCTTGTATCCTTGTATGGTCTGCCCCGGGATCAGCGAGATAATCCGATCCACCAGCAAAAAAGGGTAACGATGCGGCACCAGCCGCATAATTTCCATTACATCCAAAGGTGATTCGAGGGCTATGTCTTTCATGATCACATTACGTCTTGTCAAAGCGCTCCTTAATCCGATCCAACTCCTTGCTCAAAAACCGTACCTGTTTCGCCAGCTCCGGCAAACGGGAAAATACCGATACCGCCTTAAAGTACTGCTTGGCCTCGAAAGCCGGTGATCCACCCAATCGGGCGCCGTCCGGCTGATCGCCGTGGACGGCGCTCTGCCCGGCGACCATAACCCGGTCGCCGATTACCTGATGACCGGTGGTGGAGGACTGCCCGGCAAACACGGCGTGATGGCCGAGACTAGTGGATCCTGACAAACCGACTTGGGCTACAAGCAGGCTGTGCTCGCCGACAACACAATTGTGAGCTACCTGAACCAGATTGTCGATTTTAGTACCGGCCTGTATCCAGGTAACGCCGAAAGTGGCCCGGTCGATGCAACAGTTGGCGCCGATTTCCACATCATCACCAATTCTCACGATGCCCAGCTGAGGCCGCTTCACATGGATGCCGGAGGCATCAGTGGCGTAGCCGAATCCATCGGCGCCGATAACGGTGCCGGGACTGATACTAACCCGGGCACCGATCTCGGTGCCGTGTTCGATGGTGACATGTGCTTTGAATATACACTCATCACCGATGGTAACGTCATTGCCGATCACCGTTCCCGGCCCGATACTCACACGCTCACCCACGCTTACCCGATCCCCCAGCACCACCTGGGCACCGATCGAAACCTGCTCGCCGATGCGGCACCCTTCGCCGACCACGGCACTGGGATGGATGCCGGTTGGTACAAAGGGTCTGGCAAGCATCTTGTTCAGGACAAGGGCCGAGGCCAGATATGGATCAGCCACCCTGATAATCGGTTTACCGCTCTGTTCCACTGATCGGGGCACAAGAAAAGCGCCGGCCTCCGATTCGGCCATGGCACCGCTCATATCGGCCTTGACAATAAAACTCAGATCTTCGGGGCCGGCCTCATCGAGCGGCCCAAAGCCGCGTACCCGGAGTTCAGCGTCACCGACCAACTCACCTTCCACAAGGTGGGCAAGCTCGGCCAGGGAGTAACTTGTATCCATAAAAACCGCACCAATCAATAGAGATAAACTCGTAAAAACCTCAAAATTGCTTGTTACCGTCATTCCCGCCCTCGATAACAACACTCAAGGGCAGGCTGCAGCGGGAATCAAGTACTTTCAACTAATTATCAATATCGGGTCAACTCCAGTATAACTGAAAAAAGGGTTTTTACGACGCCATCAATAGAGCAAATAGTTCTCTCTTGCAGCAGTAAACTCGTTCAGCTCCGCACGCCAGTTCGCTTCCATCTCGGCAACCGGCACGGATTGTTGCAGGCCCTGCCGAATTGCTTCATCGCCGAGGATAAGATCAAGAGGCAATTGCTCATAATTATATTCATAAGGCGGCTGCTTGTAGGAGAATTTTTCCGGGTAGAGCATCATAATTACCCGCAGCAGACCAAGACTGGCGCGATAGGGGCGAAACAGGCTGCGGTTGGTGACGTGGAAATGAAACCCGACGCACTGCTCTCCCATCCATTTACCGGACGTCGGCTCGAAGGTGACCGGCCGTAAGAAACAGCCCTCAATGTCGCGTTCATCGAGTGCATCGAGAATCTCGTCATGGCGCCAGAAAGGTGCGCCGCACAGCTCAAAGGGCAGGGTCGTGCCGCGGCCCTCGGAAACAGTGGTGCCTTCCCAGATCACCTGACCGGGATAGACCACCGCACTGTTCACCGACGGCAGATTGGGTGACGGAAACACCCACGGCAAGCCGGTATCCTCGTAGTACATGGTTCGGCGCCAGCCCCGCATGGGCACCACATCGAGGTGCGCGTTGATACCGCCTACCTGGTTCATAAAGCGGGCCATCTCGCCGATTGTCAGCCCATGGCGCATGGGCAGCGGGTAGAGGCCCACAAAAGACCGGCAATTGGGACGAAGAAGATTGCCCTCCGTTTTTTCACCGCCGATGGGATTGGGCCGGTCCAGCACGATGACCTGTTTACCCAGCTGAGCCGCCGCCTCCAGGCAATAGGCCATGGTGTAGATAAAGGTGTAGACCCTGGTCCCCACGTCCTGCAGGTCCACCAGCAAGACATCGATATCGGCCATCATCCACGGCTCCGGCCGTCTGGTATTGCCGTACAGGCTGTAGATGGGCAGGTCGGTAAGGCCATCGGTGCAGTGATCCGATTCAACCATATTGTCCTGCTTTTCCGCGTAAAACCCATGTTGCGGCGAAAACAGGGTGGTGAGTCGGCCGTCGAACCGGTTCATCAGCAGTTCCCGGCTGTGGCGCAGTTCGCCGTTGACCGAGGCCTGATTGGACAACAGGCCCAGGCGCGCATCAGCGGCCCAGGGCGGATCGCCGTCTACCAGTGCATCAATACCCAGGGTTACGAACGGTGCGCCCATAATCCCCGGTACCTCTTACTCAACGGTCACGCTCTTGGCGAGATTGCGCGGCTGATCCACGTCGCAGCCTCGCCGGTTGGCAATTTCATAGGCCAGCAACTGGGCCGGCAGGCTATAGAGAATGGGACTCAAATCCTCATCGATGGTGGGCAGAACAACCACGTGATCGCCCAGATCGGCGAGAAAATCGTCACCCTCATCACCGATCAAAATCAGCCGACCCTGGCGCGCCTTGATCTCCTGCACGTTTGATATGGTCTTGTGATAAACCGCATCGCCGGGCGCCAGCGCCACCACCGGCATATCCCGGTCGATCAGGGCCAGCGGTCCATGTTTCAATTCCCCGGCCGCATAGCCCTCGGCGTGAATGTAGGATAATTCCTTGAGTTTGAGCGCGCCTTCCAGGGCAATGGGAAAGGTGAGCCCGCGGCCCACAAAGAGAAAATCCCGGCAATCGTGATACGATTCGATCAAGGTCTTGATCCGCGCCGGCAAAAACGACAGAACCCGTTCAACCACGGCGGCGCTGGCCACCAGGTTCCTGACGCACCGTTTCGAGGTCTGGTCATCCACCAGGCGTCGCCGCTGGCCCAGATAGAGGGCGAACAGATAGAGCACCACCAGCTGCGCCATAAAGGTTTTGGTGGCCGCCACCCCGATTTCGGGACCGGCATGGGTGTAGAGGGTGCCGTCCGCCTCCCGGGTCATGGTGGAGCCCACCACGTTGCAGATGGTGATGGCCCGACCTCCCAGTTCACGGGCCCGACGCATACCCGCCAGGGTATCGGCGGTTTCTCCCGACTGCGAGATGGCTACCACCAGAACCCGCTCGGTGACCAGAATGGTGCGGTATCTGAACTCCGAGGCGTAATCCACCTCCACCGGAATGCGGGCATACTTCTCAATCCATTGTTTGGCCACCAGGGCGGCGTGCCAGCTGGTACCGCAGGCCACCAGGTAGATTCTCTCAAGCTTTTGGATTGCCGCTTCATCAAGGGCTATTTCAGGCAGATCGACCACGCCGGTCTCAGCATCGACGCGCCCGCTGATGGTATTGGTGATGACCTGCGGCTGCTCATATATCTCCTTGAGCATAAAGTGTTTATGGCCGCCCTTCTCGGCCATGGCCACCGACCAGTCGATGGTCTGCACGGTAACAGGCGCCGCCGCGCCGGTTTTTAGGGAAAACACCGCCGGTCCCTGAGCCGACAACACCGCCATCTGCTGATCGTCGAGCAGGATGACCTTGGTGGTAAAGGGGAGCAGGGCGGGAATATCCGAGGCCAGCAGCAGACTGCCGTCATCGACAACCCCCATGACCAGCGGGCTGTTGTTGCGGGCGCCGATGAGCATGCCGGGATGATCAGCGGACATCACCCCCAGCGCATAGGTTCCTTCAACCAAGGCCAGGGCGCGGCGTACCGCATCGGCCAGATCGTCTTCCAGGTGGCGGGCAATCAGATGAGCGAGCACCTCGGTGTCGGTATCCGAGGAGAAGATGAAGCCTTCTTTTTTCAAATTCTCACGCAGAGAATTGTAGTTTTCTATGATGCCGTTGTGCACCACCACCACCCGGCCGCTTTGGTCGGTATGCGGGTGGGCATTTTTTTCCGTGGGGGCGCCATGGGTTGCCCAGCGGGTGTGGCCCAGCCCAACATGGGCCGGAGTGCCGATCACCTCATCCACCAGGTTTTCGAGATTGGCCAGTTTCCCCTCGCACCGGTAGGTGGTCAGTCTGTTTTCGTGGTGAAAGACCAGGCCGGCCGAGTCATATCCCCGATATTCCAGGCGCTTGAGCCCTTCCAGCAGGACCGGAACGACCCGCCGCGTGCCAATGTATCCGACAATGCCGCACATACTCTCTCCGCTTGATGTTGGTGGTTGTTGTAACACTGCAGCAAACACCCACTCTGAAAAGAATGCTACTTTTTTCTTTGCCGGGCCGGGAAAATCCCGGTACTTATTCAGCACTCGTTTTGCACCCCTCTCCTCTCTACCAGGATACCCACCATGGATGAACGGCAGCGCCTAAAAACCATACTTGTCGAAAAATCATATCGTTCCGGCACCTTTACCCTGACATCCGGACGCACCTCGGATTTTTACATCGACGGCAAACAGACCACTCTGGATGCCGAGGGGGCGTATCTGTGCGGCACCCTGCTCTACCGTCTGATCGCCGCCGAGCCTGCGCCCATCCGGGCGGTGGGCGGCATGACCCTGGGCGCCGATCCGCTGGCTACGGCGACATCGTTAATCAGCTATATTCAGGGCAATCCGCTGCCCGCCTTTATCGTCCGCAAAAAAGCCAAGGAGCACGGCACCGGCCGCGCCATCGAAGGCCTGAAGAACCTGGCGCCCGGCTGCCGGGTTGCCATTGTCGAGGATGTGGTCACCACCGGCGGCACCCTGCTCCAGGTAATCGAGCAGGTTCAGGCAGCCGGCTTTGCGGTCGGCCTTGTCGCCACCGTTGTGGACCGCCAGGAGGGCGGTGCCGAAAATCTGGCGGCCCGGGGTTTTCCCCTCCGCTCGATCTTCACCCGCGAACAGATTTTGGCCTGAGGCGAGGTTTTTACGACGCCATCAATTCTGGTGGAACGATTTCGCGCAACATTTCATAGGCCCGGCGCAGCAGTGGCGCCAGACTGTCGGGATCATGGGCGCATATGGCAATTGACGAACCATCAAGGCTGAGCGATTTGGGCTCAGACGTGGAAATCATGGCCGAGGAAGGAACAGCACCCTCCGAATCAGGTTCCGATTGGTCAACCAGATCAATCTTGTTGTAGACATCGATTCGCGGAATCGCCAGCAGGTCAAGCTCGCCCAGCAGCTTTTCCACCACCTCCACGTGGGTGGTATGGGCGGGATTGGCCGCGTCGATGACATGGATGAGCAGGTCGGCCTCATTCAACTCTTCCAGGGTTGCCTGAAAGGCGCGCAGCAGGTCGGCCGGCAGATCGTCGATAAATCCCACCGTATCCGATATTATCACCTCCATCTCCTCGGGAAAACGCAGCCGTCTGCTGGTGGGATCGAGGGTGGCGAAGAGTTTGTCCTCGGCCACCACCTCGCTTCTGGTGAGGGTGTTGAGCAAGGTTGATTTGCCCGCATTGGTATAACCAACCAGCGAGATCACCGGCACCGTGCGCTTGCGCCGCCGGTTTCGCCGCCGCGACCGCTCGCTGCCCACCGATGCCAGTTCCCGCGTCAATCTGGCCAGACGATCGTTGATGCGGCGCCGATCGATCTCCAGCTTGGTCTCACCCGGCCCCCGTGCGCCGATGCCGCCGGTGAGGCGCGAGAGCGCGTCATCTCTGGTGGAGAGCCGGGGCAGCATATATTTGAGCTGAGCCATCTCCACCTGAAGTTTGCCCTCCCTGCTGCGTGCCCGCCGCGCGAATATATCGAGGATGAGCTGGGTACGGTCGATCACCCGCAGGTCGGTGAACTCGGTAATGGAACGGATCTGCGATGGATTGAGTTCACGCGAAAAGATCAGCAGGTTGGCATCCAGACGCAGCGCTCTGATAATAATCTCGGAGAGTTTCCCACGTCCCATGATAAAGCGTGGATTAATCGTTCTGCTGCGCTGATAGATGCTGTCCAGTACGACGATCTCACTGCTTCGGGCAAGCTCCATCAGCTCGCGCATGGCTGGTTCGGCACGGCTGCGCGACTCGGTGCCGACACTGATCAACAGAGCGCGGTCGCGCCCCGCTTCGGCCCTGCCGGTCTGCTTGATGCGGCTAAACTCGTTTTCCAGGGCCTGGATCAGTTCATAAATGGAATCTTTCTGGTTGGCGGGATGGAGCGGTTCGAGATACTGCCAGTTAGCCCCGTCCATCGACAGCGGCATGAGATGAGCGCTGTAGATGCGTTCGGGCAATCCGTGCTGATCAAGTTTGAGCACCGCCATCAGATCGAGACGCAGAAAAAGCAGATCCATCAGATCATCGTCGGAGATGTTCTCGCCGCCAGGATGGGTGTGCACCAGCCGCAGGCCGCAGAGCCTGCCGCCTGTATTGTTCCGCACCGACTCGCGGGGAATGAATAAACCATGATAGTCGCCGATGATGACCTGCTCGATTTTCCCGGCCCGATTGATCAACAGGCCGATCTGCCGGTTCATCTCAAAAGAAAGTTCAGCCATGGTCCGGGCGGCTTCCGGGCTGACAATGTCATCACGGGAGATATTTCGGGAGCCCAGACGGTTGAGCGCCTTGAGCTGGGACTTCTTCAATCCCTGGGTGTTACCGGTTACTTTGGCGATGGTTGTTTACTCCTGAAACGGTTGTTCTAAGGGGAGCCCTGGAAATGAAATTTTGTTAAAAATCAATGTAAGATTTTACCACTGACCAACTTGATACCCCTCATCACTATAGATCGTGGATTGTTCGGCACAATGACGCCGATATCAGCTGAGCGCCGACACGTGTTCAACATATAGACTTGGTGTAATTGTCGAGCATTGTCTGATCCATGGTGACGAGATAGTCTTCGTTTAACAATGCGTGTGCCACGATTATTCGATCAAATGGATCACGGATCCAGGTGAGCGCTATTGCCCTGTGTAGAACGGCATTAAAGTCTTTGTCGCATACTTTCAACCCAATTGAGTGGGAAAGATCGGCAACAATGTCATTGGCGGGCAGGGTAACTCGTTTAATCTCATAAAGATACTGCAGTTCGAGACGGACAATTGGAGAAATTCTAATTTCATGGCCATTGAGAAGATCTTTTGCTTTGTCGCTCAGTTTTCCCACTACCCCGGCGCAGAGCCAGACTGCAATATGTGTATCAATATAGATCAAGATTCATCTCCCCATCCCAGCAGATATCCACAAGATCATCAGGGTTACCAGTGATGACGTGCGGCCTGGAAACCAGATTGGACAGCTTGCTGGTTGTGGCAACGGGCACAATTCTCAATATCTCCCCGCCCTTGTTTATTTCCAGGGGAACCCCGCTGCTGAGTACCTCATCCAGCAATTTGTAGATATTGCTCCTCAATTCAGTTGGACTGACGGTTTTCACACGCACCTCCGATAATACGTACATATAGGATAACCCGTACGTACTTATTACACCTCGTGCTCTACAAAGTCAATCAAAAGGCGTACCGCATTATGCAGAAACAAACCATGCCGATACAGCCGAACGTTATCTCATCTCCAGTCGATCATCAGACAAGTAGCCGGCGATCACGATTACCAGCGCGTAGTTGACTGCACGCAAGAAACTTTTCTTTGCAACCGCGCCCGGCGAGCCGGAGGGCGTGCTGAAGTACAATTGCTACGAGCAGGAACCGGACAGCGTCAGCAGAAATTGTCCGGCCTGTTGCTGGTAGGTCACGCCGAAGATGGTGTCGCCAAGCCATTTCTTGAATGACTGGTTGTCGCTGAACTGCTTGAACAGCTCGGTGTGGTCGGCCAGGAGGTCGATCATGACACGCTGCAATGCCGCGTCGTGCTCGATCCGGGCGGTATTCTTGTCGTTGTTCTTCCAGTCGATGTTGCCGAACTGGTCGTTGAACGCCTTCAGCAACGGAATCACTCGTCGGCTGACGAGTTCTGCCGCTCTTCGACGATCCGGCCATCCTTCCAAACTACAACGCCCACACCCGCCTGCCGGACCTTTTGCCGGGCCTTGACGGCTGCCCGCTTCATGGCGATTTCCGCCGCCGCCAAGTCGGGGTCGCGTTCTATGGGTTCCTTGCCGGAATCCATGTTTGTATTATTCATGCCTTTCGTTTTCCCATCAGGCGTTTGGCGATGCTGGTGTGTTTTCCCCATCGTTTCGTGGCTGTTCCCCAAATTTTCAATCCCCAAAACAGCCAAGAGAGAAGCAGAGTATGACATTTCATCGTTGATGATACCCGAATAACTCAGTTCACGATGCAGCAGTTCCTGCAGGCGGCACTTCTTGTTGGCCGCGAGACTCTGCCATCGCTCGGCTGGTGTTGCTGGTGATTGCATCGCCAGGATTTTGTTATCCAATCGCTCAAGCCATGGTGCTCGGTCGCCCTCCGCATTCATCCCTTATCGCGACTCTAGGTAGAGCGATGAGGCAGATCATTGCGATGAATCTTATGGGACTACCGACATCCTCTTGCTCCTGCACGGGCTGTCTGGACAAACTTTTGCGCCCCTCAAGGAGTGTATTGCATCAA
This sequence comes from Desulfofustis sp. PB-SRB1, assembly GCA_016722945.1. Taxonomy (GTDB): domain Bacteria; phylum Desulfobacterota; class Desulfobulbia; order Desulfobulbales; family Desulfocapsaceae; genus PB-SRB1. Next base: position 37,217 of record JAEQMT010000008.1, read on the forward strand.
GGCCATAGTTAAATCACCGGATAGCAGGGTTGGCCCCAGAGTTCGTCGGGGTTGTCCATCATTATCTCGATAATTGCCGGTACAAGGCAACCGATCAACCTGTTACAATCCCTGACCTGTTCACGATTGATGCTGCTCTTCCAGGTAGCGCCTCCATGCACGAGCTGGTTTCTCAAGGTGTACAATCTGGATAACACAACCGCAAGTACCGTCGATGAGTTACCTTTGCCAAGCGCATGAGCGGCTGTTTTCCTTGCGATGATGAATTTTTCAATCCACTCCTGCTCTGTTAATTTGTTGTTTGCATAGTCCCAGAACGGCTGAAAAACGTACTTGTTATCAAGCAGAACCCGTATGCTCTGGGTAAATTCGTTCCAGACCAGATCGTGCAGACGCCTGTTTTCGTCCAGTTGCAAAAGCCGTTTAATGAACTCATTAAACCGCTGCTGCTCCGTGGAAGAATATTCCGCCGGCATTTCATTGGCGTATGCGGCGTTAAAAGCTATCCACAGGAAGATGAAACTGGCATCGGGGTCGTCAACGCACGCTTCGGCGCGGTGCAGCCAACTCAATGCCCTGTGTATTCTGATATCCAGATATTTGGAAAAATGGGCTCGCTCCTGCCTGTGCCGGCTTTTCAGATAGTCATGAGAGATCATGTCATATCACATAATTGTTTGTCGCCTGCTTTAATGTCGCCTCAATATCCTGGGCAAAATAATCGGGCTCCAGAACCAGCGCTTCGGCGCCCCACGAAAGAATCCATCTTTTCAGTTCCAGCAGATGATTTACCGTCAGAGTAAGGGTAATCTCCCCATGCTCGTTCTCGGCGATCACCTGGCTCGAATGCCACTTTCTCTCCCTGACATAGCAGGCCACACGCTTGCTGAACCTCACCTTCACCCTGATTTCGCCCTCCCCCCAGTGTACTCCGAAATGGCTGCCTGAGAACTTCTTGAAATTGAAGTATTCTGGGATTTTAAAATTTTTTCCCGTCTCAACAGCCGACACTATCCTTGAAAAACTGAAGGTTCGTATTTCATTACGAAGGTAACAGTGCCCCACCACGTACCAATCCCCCTCGAAGCGGACAGCATGGTACGGATCAAGCACTCGTGCGGTGGGCTCTTTGCCGGGCGCCCGGTAGACGATCTCTATCTGCCGGGAAGCCCTCAAGCAGTTGACCAGGGCTGTCCAGACGGCTGGCTCGATGGTTGTGGAGAATGGCGCGATGATGGTGAACTTTGACTGGTCATCCACCGGTATGCTGGAAATCTTTTCGGGCAACGACTGCTCAATTTTCCGAAACACTGACTGAAGACTGCCAAAAACGGGCGTCCCCTCATACTGGCGAAGAAGCTTTTCCGCCAGGTAGACACTGAACAGGTCACTTTCCCGTATCTCCATCGCGGGTAGCTTGTACTGCTGTTCAGTATAGAAATATCCGCGCCTGCCCGCCGAATAATCAATCGGCGCATCCAGCTGGTAGCGAAGATAGTCAATATCACGTTGAATCGTTCGCGGGCTGACTTCCCATTCTTCTGCCATTGAGGTGCAATTCGGGAACGTGCCTGAACGGATTTTTTTGTCGATAAAGAGAAGCCTGACATGCTGTGGTTTATATTTCGCCAAAAAAACCCCCCTCTTTATCTGGTACGACGCTATTTGTCTGACCACCTGTGTTATTGCTTAAACGAAAAAAGCCCGGACATCTATAAAAAAAATGGAGTTACAAGACACATGGGAACGGGCACAGCCCGAGAACCGTTCACGGCAAAAAAGGAGGCTGGTCTAAAGTGCAGAAGATACAAGGCGACATACTGTACGCTGCTTCCGACATTGTCAATTTTCTGGAGTGTGCACACCTGACCAGGCTTGACCTGATCAACCTCGATACTCCCCTGCCGAAAGATGAAGAGAGCGAAGAGGTTCAACTGCTGCAGGACAGGGGGTATGCCCATGAAGCAGCGTTTTCGGATATGCTCGCAACACGCCATCAAAGTATATGTGATATCGCCAGTCAGGCATCTGAAATAGAGCAGATGCGGGAAGCAACACTTTCGGCAATGGACGCGGGAATAGAGATCATCTGCCAGGCGACGCTGAAAAAAGATTCCCTGCTCGGGCATATAGATTTTCTCAGACGTGTCCCGGTTCCCTCACGGTTTGGCGATTACAGCTATGAAGTGATCGACACCAAACTGGCCAGAAAAATCAAAACAAAATTCATTATCCAGACAGCCTGCTATTCTTCACTGCTTTCCAGTGTTCAGGAAGTTACCCCGGAAAGAATGCATATTGTCTTCGGCAACAGAGCCGAAGAGTCGCTGCATTATGCCGATTATGCATACTATTTCACAACCATACTGGCCCGATTCTCTGATTTTGTGCAGGGTCGGCAACAGGACACCTACCCGTCTCCATGCAGCCATTGCGACTACTGCTGCTGGCGCACTTTATGTAAACTACGGTGGATAGAAGATGACCACCTCTCCCAGGTTGCCGGTATAACAAAACTGCAGATCAAAAAACTGCAAGCCGCCGGAATCACCACTCTTGCAGAGCTTGGCACATGCACCACTGATCTAAAGGTTGCAAAAATGTCCACTGCCACCCTTGAAAAACTGAGCGGGCAGGCCTCCCTGCAGTTGCAGGCCAGAGAAAACGGCCGGCGACCGGTCGAGTTGCTCCCCCAGCAACCTGGCAAAAAGGGTTTTGCCAGGCTTCCCCAGCCTGCTGCAGGCGATCTTTTTTTTGATATGGAAGGAGACCCGCTGACGGACGGCGGCCTCGAATATCTTTTCGGCATCTATTTTTTCAGCGCCGGCAAACCACTATTTAACCTGAGTTCCCGGAAAGATATAACGAGGAAGTACAACTAAGCCTATGAAAAAGTGATAAATAAGGACGATTTCCCTTGCCATTATTCTCGTTACATGTATAATAGTGTAACGAGGAACAAGGAGGGGAAATCGCCATGGCAGCCATCGTCTATCAAACGAACAAGAAAACAGGTATCACCTACGCTTACGAGTCAGTTTCTCACTGGGATAAGCAAAAGCAACAATCCCGGGCAAAGCGCAAATGTATTGGCAGGGTTGATCCGCAAACCCACAAGATTGTTCCGACCCGGAAAAGAAAGGCACCGACAGTCGAGCCGAAAGGTAAACGAGGACCCGTGCCATCGATCAAGACGACAAGGAGCTTTTTCGGAGCAACATACTTGTTTGACCACATTGGCAAACTGATGGGAGTAACCGATGATTTGAAGACCTGTTTTCCGCATTCTTACAAGCACCTACTCTCGATTGCTTACTACTTGATCCTTGAAGACAGGAATCCCTTAAGTCGTTTTCCCCACTGGGCGACACTGCATCATCACCCCGCTGGTGAAGTTATTGCTTCCCAGAGGAGCAGTGAGCTTTTTGCCTCTATCAGCGAGGAAGCGAGACAACGTTTTTTCAAACTCCAAGGCAAGCGCCAGGTGGAGCGGGAATACCTGGTCTATGACAGCACCTCTATTTCCAGCTACTCAAAATGTTTGAAGCAGGTGCGTTATGGCAAGAACAAGGACCATGAACATCTTCCCCAGATCAACGTGAGCATGGTATTCGGGCAGCAGTCGCGTCTGCCGTTTTATTACCGGAAACTCACCGGGAACATTGTTGATGTAAAAACGCTAAAAAAGCTGCTGGGAGACATGAATGCATTGGGATACAAGAAGATCAAGGTTGTCTTGGATCGGGGCTTTTTCAGTGCCTCTAACGTGAACGAGTTGTACAAGCACCATATGAAGTTTCTCATTGCCGGCAAGCTGTCGTTGAAACTGGTGCGAACGCATGTGGATAGCGTGCGGGAGACGATGAGAAATTGGGTTCACTACGATCAAACATACCAACTGTACGCGTATTGCTTGCCGATTACCTGGAACTATGTTCAGGACCGCCCCTACAAGGGCGATACTATCAGAGCGGATCGTAGAATGTATCTCCACCTGTATTTTTCTCCAGACTTAGCACTTGAAAATGAAAAAGCCTTTAACAACCGATTGGCTCAATTGCAGGAAGAACTCGTCAGTGGAACGCGCCACCCGGATCATGAGAAGCAGTATGACAAGTATTTTGAGGTAAAAACGACACCGGTACGAGGAACACGAGTAATAGCCAAAGAGGAAACACTGGCAGAGGCAAAACGGTACTATGGCTATTTTGCTCTGTTGAGCAACGATGTTAAAAACGCGGTGGAGGCGCTTGAGATTTATCGGAACAAAGATCTGGTGGAGAAAGCATTTGAGAATTTGAAGGAGCGACTTAATCTGCGCAGGCTGGCTGTGTCTTCAGAGCAAAGCTTGGATGGCAAGCTTTTTGTTCAGTTTGTCGCCCTTATTTACCTGTCTTATATCACCAAAAAAATGCAGGATGAGAAATTGTTCAAAGACTTTACCATGCATGAAGTTCTGGATGAGTTGGATGTGATTGAATGTTTTGAGCGTCCTGGTAAGCGACTTGAAGTTGGCGAGATGACGATTCGGCAAAAAGAACTCTATGCTAAGCTAGGCGTCGAGCCGCCTGCCTCGTTACAATAACTCGGGAATTCAGGATTTAAAACATTCTGGGCTCACAATCGTGCGGAAGAGCGAAACGCGTTTGAACAGTTTATCGATTTTATCACTTCACACCTGCATACCAACCGGGACGCCCATATCTACCACTACGGGCATTATGAGGAGACGGCCCTGAAAAAACTGATGACCCTTCACGGTACGAGAGAAGCAGAAGTCGATACTCTCCTGCGCCGGGGAATACTGGTGGATCTGTATAAAGTGGTGCGCGAAGGGATCAGAGTTTCCGAACCGCGCTACTCACTCAAGAATATCGAGCAGTTTTACCTCACAGAGCGTGCCGGTAAGGTGACAGACGCCGCGGCCAGCATCGTATTTTATGAAAAATGGATAGAGACCGGCGATAAACGGTTCTTAGCAGATATCGAGAAATATAATTGCGACGACGTTCGTTCAACCTATGAATTACGACAGTGGCTGCTAACTCTAAGGCCGCAAGAGCTTCCCCGGCTTCATGAAACAGCTGCACTGAAGCCACCGCCGGATGCTGCTTTGAGCCCTCATGAACAACGGCTTGAAGAATACCACCAGAGACTCCTTGCCGGGCTGCCGGGGGACAGGAATAAGTGGAATACCGACAACCTGCGCCGGGAACTGGCCTTTTATCTGCTGGATTTTCACCGAAGAGCGGAAAAGCCGTTATGGTGGGCAATGTTTGCGAGGCAGGAAATGACGGTGGATGAGCTGATCGATGATGGTGAATGCCTTGGCGGATTGGTGATACATCCAGACTATCCTCCCGTTCCGGACAAAAGATCGACACTCTATACCTACTCTTTCCCTGAGCAGGAAACAAAGCTTAAAACCGGTGATGCCGCCGTTTGCGTGGAAACCCTGGGAAGTCTTTCCAGCCTGGTAATCGATGAAGATCAGAATCTTGTCACATTCAAACATAATGGAAAACCGGAGCCCCTTGACCGGGAGATCAACATCGGACCGGGCAGGCCGTACAATACGAAGAAAATTACCGAGGCGCTGTTTCGCTACGCGGACGACCTGCTCGAGGGGTCAAACAGGTACCGGGCCGTCGGCGCACTGCTTGCCGCTGAACCACCCAGTATCGCCGGGCATGAACCGGGGACACCGTTAATAGATGAAGCGAAGGAACTTCTTCCACAACTCATCCATGTTGTTGAAAATTTACAGGAGAGCTACCTGTTTATTCAGGGTCCCCCGGGCTCGGGAAAGACCTACAGCGGCGCACACGTTATCACCGCACTTCTCGAAAAAGGGTATCGTGTCGGCATCACTTCAAACAGCCACAAGGCCATCATCAATCTGCTGAAAAAGATAGAAGAAAATGCCGTGGCAAGGAACATCTTTTTTCGGGGGGTGAAAAAGAGCACCGCCGGCAAACCTGACAGCATAATGGCTGGACGGCTTATCGACGACGTTTACACAAATGATGAGGCAATGGCGCCTGGCTATCAGCTGGTTGCAGGCACCGCATGGTTGTTTTCTGATTACGGCATGGATCAGTCCCTGGATTTTCTGTTTGTCGACGAAGCGGGGCAGGTGGCCCTGGCAAATATAGTGGCAATGGGCACCAGTGCGCGAAATATCATCCTGATTGGTGACCAGATGCAGCTTGGCCAGCCTGTTCAGGGGGTGCACCCGGGACGTTCGGGAGATTCTTCACTACAATATCTGCTTGGCGATCAGGCCACCATTTCTCCTGAACATGGGATTTTCCTCAAGACTACCTGGAGAATGCACCCGCATGTCTGCCGGTTCATTTCCGATGCGGTGTATAACGGGAGACTGGAGCCGGAGAAGGACAACGTAAAACGGCAACTGCTTCTTACTCCGCATGCCCACCCTATTCTGAAGCCAAGCGGCGTGAGTTTTTACCCGGTGGAACATGACGGCTGTTCTCAGCGAAGCGAAGCGGAGGCCGAAGCTGTCAATGAACTGGTTCACAACCTGCTGACCCAGCAGTACCAGGATAAGAACGGAAACATAGCGCGGATTACTCTTGAAAATATAGTGATCGTGGCTCCCTACAATATGCAGGTTAACCTACTGCAGAACTTGTTGCCCGAGACCGCACGGATAGGGACTGTTGACAAGTTTCAAGGCCAGGAGGCTGAGGTCGTCATAATCTCCATGGCAACATCCAGCGAGGAATACATGCCACGCTTCATAAGTTTTTTGTACAGCAAAAATCGTCTGAATGTGGCAATTTCAAGAGCCAGATCCCTGGCAATTCTTGTTGCCAATCCGTTGTTACTGTCAATCAGGTGCAAAAAGACTGAGGAGATGGCGCTGGTTAATATGTTGTGTTGGGTAAGGGAATATTCAAAGTTTCAACAAAATCATATATAACCAACAACTTGATGAGGATAGTTTACTATGAAAACAGAAATATTGTTCGAGATGAACCCTTGGATAAGTATATTAAATGGCCCCCTAAATAGCGGTCCATTTGTGGCTGCCGATGACAGAGAATTTGTTGAAGATTATAACAGGGAAGTAAAACCAGAAAATCGCTTTCATGTAGATCTTTTTCCCGAGCAGTATGCTGGTAATTTTGAAGCTCCAGTTGTTCTATTAGGTAAATGTCCTGGTTTTAAACCTGGTGATGCGAAAGTTCACGCAAGCGATATTTATAAAAATTTGTGGCGTAAAAATGTTACCCAAGAGAACATCGATTATCCCTTGTTTTTTCTCCACCCAAAAATCGAAGGAACACCATGTGAGATATATTGGTATAGAAAGTTAAAACCACTTATTGAGCGCACAAGCCGTGAACTCGTAGCAAAGCATGTCCTTGAAGTTCAACTTTATCCATATCATTGTGGAGATTTGAAAGAAAATGAATTTTCCAAATCCCTTCCTTCAAGAAAATTTGCAAATGAAATAGTAAATTTTGCAGTTGAAAGAGGAGCAATAATAATAGCGATGATGAAAAAAAATGACTGGGGCAGATTTGTTCCATCACTTGGCAGTTACAATAATTTTCATGCAGTAAATAACCCTCGTTCAGCTTCAGTTTCTCCTAAGAATCTCCCTGGAATTTTTAATGATATTGCTGATGCCGTATCAAGAGGGTATCCAAGGCAATTAGTATCTGGTACCAACAAAGTGAATGGAGAAGCCAATGACCTACCTGCAAAAAAAGATGCAGATCAAGCAATAGAGCAGTTACGGTCAAAATCTAGAGAAAATCCACCTGTAGAAAAAATACTCAATCAAATTGAAAAGAATTTTTTCAACCAAGGTAAGTCTCTCAAATCAAACTGGCGAATAATCACAGAAAGAAATATCAGAGAATACTGGTACAAATAATCCATGTACAATATCTAAATACGAATGAGTTACAAATACAACCCCTTGACTGATACAGTTGACCTCATGAAATCTTCACAAAATTTATATGATTTTTTTGATTCAAGAGATCTCTTTTACTGCCAAGAAGTTCTGTCTCGATACTATCTATCTCTTAAAACTAAACCTTTTGTTATTCTTTCAGGAATCTCCGGTACCGGGAAAACCAAGATCGCCCAACTCTTTGCTGAGTATATCTGCCAGACTGAAGAGGAAAAGGGAAAAAAGAAAAGAATTGCCTTTATTTCAGTGAGGCCGGATTGGACGGACAATAGAGGACTGCTCGGATATTACAATGTTCTGGACGAACGATACCACACCACCAGGCTTCTTGAACTTCTGCTTGACGCATCCGGAGAACCTGCCAAGCCGTTTTTCGTGATTCTGGATGAGATGAATCTGGCCAAAGTTGAACACTACTTTTCTGATTTTCTCAGCATACTGGAGAGTCGAACCTCGAACAACCCCAAGGGCGAAGCTATTCCGCTACATCCACTGAAAAAGGTCCACGCCGTCAACGGTCGCGAGATTCCAAAAGAAATCTACGTCCCCGCCAATGTGTTTTTCAGCGGAACCGTCAATGTGGATGAGTCGACCTATATGTTCAGTCCCAAGGTCCTGGATAGAGCAAATGTAATTGAATTTAACGAAGTAGATCTTAGGGCCTATGCCGGTGAATCAGTTTCTCAACAGAAAAATTTTTCCCTGCTGAATGGAAATGCGCTCGAAAAATTTTTTGCTCTATCTGATATTTCAGAATTTTGCAGTAAGTCTGATTATCTCGATCTTAACAGCGATGCCAGACAATATGTGAACGATATTTCAGATATCTTGAAGCAGTATAACCTGCACTTTGGTTATCGCGTCGCCAATGAACTGGGGCGATTCGTCAATCTCGCGTTGCAGGAGGTTGATAAGAGCTGCCTTGATGATGCATTTGATATCCAGGTCCTCCAGAAAATTCTACCCAAGATGCATGGTACCAGGGCAAAACTCGAAGAACCGATGCAACAGGTACTTGGCTTCTGCCATGGCGAAGATACTTCCTTTTCCGAAGACCTGGTAGAAACGGCATCTGCAAAACCCGAAACATTTCGTTTTCCACGATCAGCCCACAAAATCGCCCGTATGCTCAAGCAGCTATCCGTTCAAGGGTATGCCGGTTTTATCGAATAAGATGACGGTAAGTGCCTACGAGCCATCTCTTGAGATGGCATTTTCAGACAGCCCTGTTTTCCCCGAATCTCAAGAGGAGGCAGCACAATACGGGTGCGAAGAGGTGCTGGAAATTGAAGAGTGGCAGACTTTTTATGCCAGGTTTTATTCAAACCAGATCCCTTCCGCCATTGCCGAAAGTAAATGTGTAGTCAATCGGTATCCTGGATTTATCGAGTTGAATTTCGGCAATTTCGTCGGTCTTTCAAGGCTTGGCAAACTGCGGTTGCGGATCATCAACCGAAAAATCAGCGCCGATGTCTATGAGGCAATGCTCGATGAACTCGCGGAACGTTATGCCTCTCTTATTTTCAGCTTCGGCACTCCGGTGGGGCAGCATTACCAAAAAAGCGGCCTCGGCAGGGACGCATCTTTTATCGAGTATCTTTTTCTACGGAAATTTCTGCTTAACGATTCGCCTGATATCGAAGCGATAGGGAGTATGCTGGCTTATGAGCCTCACCGTATTTTTGTTAAGGAGATACAAACCTGCCCTATTGATCAGTGTCTGGGGGTTAACAGCGGTATCATCCAGACTTTGACAGGTGGTCCGGTAAAGGAACTCGCTGTGGGGCACCCCCTCGCACAAACAGGTCTTGGCACCATTTTTCGCAATGCAACTGGCAGAAATCTGTTCCCGTCTGCAGGGCGCCGTGAGGTAAAAACCCTTACGGTCGATACGTATGAGAATCGCTTTATAAAATTTTTTCTCGAAAGCTTGCAAACTAAAGTGGAGGGTTTGAAAAATTCTTTGGTTGGTCGCGGCGGTGGTTATTTTAACCCGGACATATCAACGGACCTTGATATTTTACATCAAAAAATTTCCCACGTCCTGTCACACAATATGTGGCGGGACGTCGGTGCTGTTGAATTTATTCCCGGCAACTCGCAAATTCTGCAGCGCAAAGATGGGTATAGTCAGCTATTCAAGCTCTATTCCCTGTTGCAGCTTGCCACCCGCTGCGATTTTCTTGCCACCGATTTCCAGGATCTGATCGAAATAAAGGATCTGCCAACCCTCTACGAGTACTGGTGTTTTTTTCAGGTGAAATCTCTTATGGACACCATATCTAAAGCTCAGAGCGTAAGCCGGATTATCAGTGACTCCCCGTTGCAACATGATTTAACAAAGGGTCTCCGGGTTGAGTATGAAAATGGCGCCGCACTGCTCTTCAATCATATCTATTCGGGTTCTCCCGGTATCCGGAAGCAGGTTGAGCCGGGTGGCTACAATCAAGGCGACAGTTATTCCCACAAATTTCGCCCAGACATAGTTATTGAGTATCAAGGCAGAAAACTCATCTTTGATGCCAAATACAAAGGCAAACGCTCCGGTTTCTACGGAAGTGACGAGCAGGGGGTAATAGAAAGCTGGAAAGACGAAGACATTGATAAGATGCACAGCTACCATGACGCCATCAGAGATGTTGCCGGAAGTTTTGTTCTCTATCCAGGCAATCTCACTATTGTTTATCCTGTTCACGGAAGCACGTGCACATGTGAGGGTGTTGGGGCAATTTCTTTAAAACCTGGTACCGGCACGATCATGGTGCCCCTTGAGCACAACCTCACCTATAAAATTATCGCTTCTTTTCTTAAGATCGGCAGAGAAGATCTTGTTGAACCCCAGATTATCTAAAATAAAACCAGCCTTTTTTGTCAGAATCTGTTAGCAGTGGGTGGTGACACTGCAGATTATTTTGATTTCTCGTAACGTTATTGTACACCCCTCGTGAGTGGTGGCTGCCGGGGCCGTGGACACGGCCCCGGCAGCCCTCCAGGCAGGAAACCTACTTCCTGAAAGGAGTTGCCTTGTGGTACTGTTTGTTGCCGCATCCGTCAAGGAAATTGCTCGTCTCGGCACCGCCTACCCCTGGAATAAACCATCGTGCTGTCCCCGGTGCGGTGGACGGTTGTGGTGGCATGGATTTGTTGTCGCCTGGTTTAGCTGCCTTTCTCATTGTGTCTATCTTCGACGTCTGTTCTGTTCGCAGTGCCGCGCCGTTCATCGGTTGAAACCACAGGGGTATTGGCCCCGGTATCGCAGTTCCAGTGCTGAGATTCACCAGGCAATTACCCACCGACAGAGCACAAAACGCTGGCGGCCCGATCTGCCGCGTTCGCGCCAACGCCAGTGGTGGCGTCGGCTAGGTCGGATGATTCGGCTGGTCTTCGGGATGTCCACTCAGCTTACCCACCGGGAAGGATTCACTCGACTCATTGCACGAAACATCATCCCGGTCACCCAAGCAATACACCATGACAATCGACACATCCATGACCCACCCTACCGTATTGTAGCTCTGCCCGGCGGCCTCTGAGCATGGTATCGGCAGACAGACTCGGATAACCCGACTCTGATACCCCATACCCAGGAGGACGCCCATGGAAGACGAAGCCTTACGTACCGAAGTTGCCCTGTTTCGCTTCGGAGTCATCAGCGAGTTGGTTGCATCACGACTCGAACCCGGTGAGTTGACCGAACTCATCTATCAAAAAAGTGAGCAGCACTGGCATATCCCCGGCTCTCATCGCACCCGGGTGTCGGCAGCCACCGTCAGGCGCTGGCTGCGACTCTATGAGCGGGGCGGCCGCGAGCTCAGTGCCTTGATGCCGGCCAGGCGGTGCGACCGGGGATGCTCTCGCACGGTCGATGATGAGACTCGCGGCGCCCTGATCCGGTTGCGCAAAGAACAACCAGGTTGGCCGGTCTGGCGGCTGGTGCAAGCACTTGCTGAAAAACAAGTAATCACACCCGGCACGACCCTGAGTCTCTCCACCGCCTATCGCATCCTCACCCAGGAAAAGCTTGACAGCGCCGCTCTGCACAAGCGAGCCCCGGTGGATCGACGGCGTTACGAGGCCGAATTCCCCAACGATATCTGGCAATCAGATATCATGCACGGCCCGCTGGTAAAAGGCACCGGCAAAAGGCGCAAAGCGTATCTGATCGCCATTCTTGACGATCATTCCCGGTTCATTACCCACGGCGAGTTCTTCTCTTCGGAAAAACTCGAATCCTGGCTCCAGGTCTTTCGCCAGGCCCTGCTTACCAGAGGACTGCCGCGTAAACTCTACGTGGACAACGGCGCCGCCTTTCGCTCACGCCATCTCGAACGAATCTGTGCCTCGCTCGGCATCGCCCTGATCCACAGCCGCCCCTATACCCCACAGGGGCGCGGCAAGATCGAGCGCTTCTTTCGCACCGTCAGATCCCGGTTTATCTCGCGCCTCGATGACCAACCCGACACCCTTGCTCAGCTCAATGAGCGGTTCCAGCACTGGCTGGAAACGGACTATCTGCATCGGGTTCATTCGGTCACCGCGATGACCCCGTTCAACCGCTTTGCCGCTCATCTTGAAATGATTCGCGAAGCACCCGCTGATCTTACTGATCACTTCCGTAAAGAAGTGCGGCGCCGGGTCAGCAAAGACCGGGTCGTCACCATCGACGGACGACTCTTCGAAGCCCCGGTTCAATTGATCGGTGAACGGGTCACGCTCTTGTTCAACGATGATCGGCCGGAACGGGTCGAAATCTTCTGTAAGGGGCAGTCGTGTGGTCTGCTCAGGCCGGTTGATCTGGTGGTCAACACCCTGGTGAAACGAACCAAAAACGGCGGTGAAGAGATGCTCGCCGAAACCTCGACATGCCGGCCGGGACGGCTGCCCTTTGATCCTAGCGCCGACGGAGGTGGATCATGAGCTATCGAACTTTCTTCGGCCTCAGTGCGGAGCCCTTCAGGGCTGATCTCGCCCTTGAGCAGGTGCTCACCACCCCGGAATTGCTCGGCGTCCAGCAACGCCTCGACTATGTCTTGCGTCTGGGCGCCATCATGCTTGTCACCGGCGAAGTCGGCGCCGGCACATCAACCGCCGTGCGCTACAGCTGTGGAACGCTTCATCACTCTCGGTACAAGACCCTGTGGGTCACCGCTTCAGCCGGCTCTATTCTCGAACTCTACCGCCAGCTCCTGGCCGAGCTTGACATCGCTACCGCATCGTCCTCACGGGCCGTATTGACCCGGCTGATCAGAGCACAGATCGACAGCCTGGTCGCCGGTAAAAAGCAGCAACCCCTGCTGATTATCGATGAGGCCTCACTGCTGCGCCTCGATGTCTTTGCCGAGCTCCATACCATCACCCAGTTCGAAGCCGACTCCAAACCGTGGCTGCCCATGGTGCTGGCCGGCCAGAATAACCTGGCGGAAAACCTGCTCTACCGTACCGCCATACCGCTGGCTTCTCGCATTGTTGCCAGAAGTCATCTGCCGGCGGTCACCCGCCAGGCGATGGGTGAGTATCTGGACCATCATCTCACCATTGTCGGAATAAAAAACTCACCCTTTACCGAACAGGCGGTAACCGCCATTCATCAGGGCTCCGGCGGGCTCTTTCGCAAAGCCAACCATCTTGCCCGCGGCGCCATGATCGCCGCTGCCGCCGAAAAAACACAAGAGGTAACAGCGGAGCATGTTCGGTGTGCCGACTCGGAGCTGCTGTAATTCAACCATCAAACACAAGGAGCACATCATGAAACCTGAACAGACCATCCAGTTTCTTGCCGAATTGCTTGAACTGGCTGAAGAACTAAACCGTATCGTCAAACAGTATTGCCGACTCGTAACCACTGATCAATCTGGACACGGACACTACGCAGAGAAGAAGGACTCAGAATATGATGCATTGTTCTGAGTAAATCTGTACTCTAGTCGTGCCGAGATGCTCCCCCCGGGCGGCGCTACGCGACGCACGCCCGGGGGGGACGCCTGCAAAATATTCTGATATCACTGGTAAGATATTCAGACAAATGCTGTGCATTTAATGTGAGAATCAACAGATATGCCGGAGCCCGCCGAGATCGAGCCAGAACCCGAGACCATCGAGGTACCCGCCCACACCCGTACAAAGCGAGGAAGAAAACCCTTGCCGGAGGAATTGCCCCGGGTTGAGCTCGTCCACGATATAGACGAAGCGGACAAGCAGTGTGGCTGTGGTGCACCCTTGTCAAAGATCGGCGAAGATGTCTGTGAGAAGCTTGATATCATTCCGGCGGTGATCCGGGTAATCAGACATGTCCGGCCTAAGTATGGATGCCGGCAGTGTGAAGGAATTGAGACCAAGAACGCGACGGTAACGATTGCTCCGGCGCCGAAGCAGATTATTCCAAAGGTATTGCCACCGCCGGTTTACTGGCCCACATACTGACTGCCAAGTTCTGTGATGCGCTGCCGTTTTACCGGCAGGAGAAGCAATTTGCCCGATTGGGCGTGGAGCTTGGCCGGGCGACCATGGGAAACTGGGCGATAAAGGCGGCTACCGCCTGTGGGCCGGTGCTGGCACTGTTACATACTGAAATTCGTTCCGGCCCGTTGATCAACATAGACGAAACAACGGTGCAGGTGCTTGACGAACCGAACCGTTCGCCGACCACGAAGTCGTACATGTGGGTATGCCGTGGCGGGCCGCCGGATAAACCGGTAATTATCTATCGCTATGCACCGAGCCGCTCATCCACGGTGGCCCAGGCATTGTTACAGGGTACAAAGGGGTGGTGCAGACCGATGGCTATGTCGGATATGACTATCTTGATCACCACCCGGACGTACTCCATGGCGGATGTCTGGCGCATGTCAGGCGGAAGTTCGATGAAGCCAAAAAAGCGCGAGGCAAGACGGCGACCAAGACCGGCGGAGCCGATGTGGCGTTGCACTATATCGGCGCCCTCTACCGGATTGAATCCGAGGCAAAGAAGGCCGAACTCTCGGCAGAGGAGCTGGTAAAAATACGGCAAGAAAAAGCCAGGAAAATCTTTGCCGAATTTTACGCATGGTTGGGCCAAAAAAGAAAACCCAGGTGGTTCCCAAGAGCTTGCTGGGTAGGCGGTTAACTACGCATTGAGCCAATGGGCTCGGCTACTGGTGTATCTCGATCACGGCTCTATGACCCCCGACAACAACCGGGCCGAGAATGCGATCCGCCCCTTTGTGTTGGGCAGGAAGAACTGGTTGTTGCCGGCACCCCCGAAGGTGCTCAGGCCAGTGGTGATTCTGTTCAGCCTGATCGAAACCGCCAAGGCCAACGGCCTGAGCCTTACAAATATCTTCGCTATCTCTTTTGAAAAAATCCCGTGTGCAACAAGTGAAGATGATTACCGAGCACTGCTCCCCAGTCAGCTAAAACCCGCCGATCTCGACATCGGTGATCGGGTGAACGGGTGTTTAATTAAGCGCTTACTTTGAAAAAGCTACACACTATGGGCATTGGAGGGGCCCCCTGTGTCAGAGTAGTTGTCGCCTCCCCAAACCAAAGAAAAATATCGTTGTCGATTTGTTTATTGGGATAACGCCTTGGTGGTTTTTCGATATACCACTTCTCTATACATTGCAAGGCACAGGTATGGATATTTGGTTACAATCCACCCCTGTGTATAAAAACTGGAGTAAGCCTATTGTCTATAAATGCAACAATCCTATCTTCTTACTGATACTACATTGAGAATTTGATTGTTTTGTGATCCATCTCCTTCAAAATTAGCCCAGACAACTTTATCTAAGCTGAATGCCGTAAGTCCTACAGCCAGCTGCCTGTCTCCTTGTGTCTCGTTAAAAAGAGCCCGAATTTCTGCATTATTGGCTAGTTTCCCACAAGCAGATCCCGTAACATTTTTCAGCCACATGCGGCAGCTTCCACGAGTTGTATCTGCATCTGACCACAAGTTGTAACCGCGAATGACATTGATGAAGATACTACAAGAAATGAGCAAATCACAAGAGCCTGGACGATCTTTTCATACTTTCCTCCTTTTAGATTGTTAATGCTTCTGATATTTTAGATATCAGAAGGTTTTAGTAACTACTGTTGCTGCTTTAATCACCGTGCCTGCCTGTATATCTCTTCTAATTCAGATATCGTTAGCCCTGTAAAAGGATCGATGTAATTTGGATCCTTCCGAGCCTCTCTCCATTTGGCATGCAATTCGTCTACTTCCACAATTGTAAGTCCCGAAGAAATGATCGATGGCCTCTGGCTTCTTCAACTCTTCTGCTTTTTTGGCGTGTAGCCTGTCGATTTTTTTTCTCGTTAACCAGTGAACACATCAATTGATTCAGGATCGCTGTACTTTTTTTGGTGCTCGCGCAACATTTCCTGCACTTCTGCCACTGGGAGGCCGGTGAAAGCGTCGATGGCGCCGGGTTCAGCGAGTCGCTGTCGGCGCTCTTCATGCATTCTGGCAACTTCTTCTTTGGGAAGGCCAGTAAAAGATATCTATTTTTTTGCCTCCAGTTTTCGCCGACCACCAGCACCGAGTCTCCTAGTTTTTCGCCAAAGACGCGGACTATCATGGTATTTTGCGTTTCGTTTACGTAAAATGAGTGATTATAATCCCTAAGAACGCCGAGAGAGGAAGTGATCTACTTCATCTACACTGAGTTTTCCGTAAACCTTAATAGAAAGTAGATCCTCTGGTACCTCTATCTGGTATCCACTCAGTGAGCTGAGATCTTTTAACACATTTTCAAAGGTCTCCCCGGAGTATACTTTTTTCGGCTGCACTTTGCTCTGCAAGCACCCTTATGCTAGGCACCATGAGAATAGTTAGAGCTATGAGGGGCACTAAGGTGTGATGAAAAATCGATCTATTGAGAATCATTTATCTTAGTTTTCGCTATGGTATATTGTTATCTCACTGGTAAGTAAACACTACATAGAGTAATGTTCAAGAAAAAAATTGGCAATAAATTAGCTACCGCAATCCCTCTAAAGTACCCTATAGGCCATTTTGTCTGTTATCTGGTTGGAAATATGAGAAAAAATGGTCAAACAGACTCAACGAAACGTGTGTTCTTGCTGATTCCCTGAGCAAGAATTTCATCATAACGTTCTAGCCCTTCATCGGTTGGCCCATCGAAGAGAAGGTTACCTCGATCAAGCAGGATTATCCGTTTGCACAGGGACTTGACCGATTTACGGTCATGTGAAACGAGAATCAAGGTTTTACCACTTGAGGTCAGTTTTTCCAAGCGTTGTCTTGATTTCTCCTGAAATCCGGCATCGCCTACGCTCAAAACCTCGTCGATGAGGATGATGTCGCCGTCAACGCGGTGGCTACTGAAAAGCCGAGCCTGGCGGACATACCTGAGGAGTAATTCTTTAGCGCCGTATCCATGAACTCGGCAAGTTCGGCAAAATCCACGATACATCGTACAGTTGGTCCACGTCCTTTTTTTTCCGGCCCAGAATGGCGCTGGTGAGGTAGA
>JAEQMT010000039.1 GCA_016722945.1 Desulfofustis sp. PB-SRB1
AAAATCAGATAAAAGATAGCAATTGAAGCATAACCCATCAGGTGGAGGACTCAATGAAAAAACATACCGCCAACAATCAGAAAAAGAAACACCAAATTGATGCTATTGAAGTGACCTCCGACTGCCTGACCAGCCGAGCTGGTTTAGCCCTGTGCGTCGCCTACATGAATCAGATCGGTATATTCACTAAACTTGAACGTTACTTCGGCTCTCTGAGAAAAAGTAAAAAGGGGTTGCCGTTATCCGAGCTCTTCAAACAGGTACTCTGCTTCATGTTCGACGGTACCAGCCGCCATATCAGCCATTTCGATCAACTGGCCGCAGATCATGGCTATGGCGCCGCCATAGAAACCGACCCGGCACAGCTCGCATCATCGCATCAGATCAAACGGCTGTTCGGCTCTTTTTCCTTCATCCATGTGCTTGTTTTTAGACGCCTGTTGGCACGGGTATTTATCTGGCGTCTGGGTGAAACCAGGCCAGCCGTCGTCGAACTGGGACTGGACAGCATGGTGATGGATAATGATGACGCCCGCTGCCGCGACGGGGTTACCCCGACCTACCAGAAGAAAAAAAGGATTTCAGCCCCTGCAGATGAACTGGGGCAGATTGATTATCGACGCCGAGTTTCGTCCCGGCACGGTGCACGGTAACCACGGTGATACGGCCCGCCGGATGATCACCGATATGGGTGTGCCGTATTCGCCGCCATTACCGTAACGATGTGCCGATCATCATCCGCATGGACAGCGGGTTTTTTGATCAGAAGATTTTTGAGTTATGTGAGCACCTCAACATCGGCTACGTGTGTGGGGCAAGATGTATTACGAAGTCAAGGCGGTGGCCTGCAGCGCCCCTGCCGGTGCATGGCAGCAGTATACCAGAAGCAAGAACGATGAAGTTGGCTGGGAGTACCTTGAATTCGGCACTGCCTGTAAAACCTGGAAGCGCTTTCGACGAGCTCTCTATTGTCGCTTTCTCGCCAACCATAAACAACTCTATCTCCCTGACTGCCGCCCGGATACAGTGATCGTTACCAATCTTGGCCAGGGCGGCTATATTGATGAGCTGTTGGAGCGTGCGGGCATGACCGACTATACCAGCACCCATTCTATTGTGGCAGTATACCACGGGCGCGGCAGCGATGAGCTGACTAATCGAGCCCTGAAGGATTTTGGCCATGAGCAGCTGCCGTTCAAGCAATTCACCGCCAATGCGGCATGGGTACTATATGATGGTACTGGGGTATAATCTGCTGGAGTGTTACAAGTATGATGTCGCCTATGACGTGGTGCCGACTGGCGCGTATGCGACGACAATCCGCCGCCGGTTGATTGATATCGCCGGTAAAATTGTTCGTCACTCTCACTGTTGATTCTCACATTAAATGCACAGCATTTGTCTGAATATCTTACCAGTGATATCAGAATATTTTGCAGGCGTCCCCCCCGGGCGTGCGTCGCGTAGCGCCGCCCGGGGGGAGCATCTCGGCACGACTAGAGTACAGATTTACTCAGAACAATGCATCATATTCTGAGTCCTTCTTCTCTGCGTAGTGTCCGTGTCCAGATTGATCAGTGGTTACGAGTCGGCAATACTGTTTGACGATACGGTTTAGTTCTTCAGCCAGTTCAAGCAATTCGCAAGAAACTGGATGGTCTGTTCAGGTTTCATGATGTGCTCCTTGTGTTTGATGGTTGAATTACAGCAGCTCCGAGTCGGCACACCGAACATGCTCCGCTGTTACCTCTTGTGTTTTTTCGGCGGCAGCGGCGATCATGGCGCCGCGGGCAAGATGGTTGGCTTTGCGAAAGAGCCCGCCGGAGCCCTGATGAATGGCGGTTACCGCCTGGTTCGGTAAAGGGTGAGTTTTTTATTCCGACAATGGTGAGATGATGGTCCAGATACTCACCCATCGCCTGGCGGGTGACCGCCGGCAGATGACTTCTGGCAACAATGCGAGAAGCCAGCGGTATGGCGGTACGGTAGAGCAGGTTTTCCGCCAGGTTATTCTGGCCGGCCAGCACCATGGGCAGCCACGGTTTGGAGTCGGCTTCGAACTGGGTGATGGTATGGAGCTCGGCAAAGACATCGAGGCGCAGCAGTGAGGCCTCATCGATAATCAGCAGGGGTTGCTGCTTTTTACCGGCGACCAGGCTGTCGATCTGTGCTCTGATCAGCCGGGTCAATACGGCCCGTGAGGACGATGCGGTAGCGATGTCAAGCTCGGCCAGGAGCTGGCGGTAGAGTTCGAGAATAGAGCCGGCTGAAGCGGTGACCCACAGGGTCTTGTACCGAGAGTGATGAAGCGTTCCACAGCTGTAGCGCACGGCGGTTGATGTGCCGGCGCCGACTTCGCCGGTGACAAGCATGATGGCGCCCAGACGCAAGACATAGTCGAGGCGTTGCTGGACGCCGAGCAATTCCGGGGTGGTGAGCACCTGCTCAAGGGCGAGATCAGCCCTGAAGGGCTCCGCACTGAGGCCGAAGAAAGTTCGATAGCTCATGATCCACCCTCCGTCGGCGCTAGGATCAAAGGGCAGCCGTCCCGGCCGGCATGTCGAGGTTTCGGCGAGCATCTCTTCACCGCCGTTTTTGGTTCGTTTCACCAGGGTGTTGACCACCAGATCAACCGGCCTGAGCAGACCACACGACTGCCCCTTACAGAAGATTTCGACCCGTTCCGGCCGATCATCGTTGAACAAGAGCGTGACCCGTTCACCGATCAATTGAACCGGGGCTTCGAAGAGTCGTCCGTCGATGGTGACGACCCGGTCTTTGCTGACCCGGCGCCGCACTTCTTTACGGAAGTGATCAGTAAGATCAGCGGGTGCTTCGCGAATCATTTCAAGATGAGCGGCAAAGCGGTTGAACGGGGTCATCGCGGTGACCGAATGAACCCGATGCAGATAGTCCGTTTCCAGCCAGTGCTGGAACCGCTCATTGAGCTGAGCAAGGGTGTCGGGTTGGTCATCGAGGCGCGAGATAAACCGGGATCTGACGGTGCGAAAGAAGCGCTCGATCTTGCCGCGCCCCTGTGGGGTATAGGGGCGGCTGTGGATCAGGGCGATGCCGAGCGAGGCACAGATTCGTTCGAGATGGCGTGAGCGAAAGGCGGCGCCGTTGTCCACGTAGAGTTTACGCCGGCAGTCCTCTGGTAAGCAGGGCCTGGCGAAAGACCTGGAGCCAGGATTCGAGTTTTTCCGAAAAGAAGAACTCGCCGTGGGTAATGAACCGGGAATGATCGTCAAGAATGGCGATCAGATACGCTTTGCGCCTTTTGCCGGTGCCTTTTACCAGCGGGCCGTGCATGATATCTGATTGCCAGATATCGTTGGGGAATTCGGCCTCGTAACGCCGTCGATCCACCGGGGCTCGCTTGTGCAGAGCGGCGCTGTCAAGCTTTTCCTGGGTGAGGATGCGATAGGCGGTGGAGAGACTCCAGGGTCGTGCCGGGTGTGATTACTTGTTTTTCAGCAAGTGCTTGCACCAGCCGCCAGACCGGCCAACCTGGTTGTTCTTTGCGCAAACCGGATCAGGGCGCCGCGAGTCTCATCATCGACCGTGCGAGAGCATCCCCGGTCGCACCGCCTGGCCGGCATCAAGGCACTGAGCTCGCGGCCGCCCCGCTCATAGAGTCGCAGCCAGCGCCTGACGGTGGCTGCCGACACCCGGGTGCGATGAGAGCCGGGGATATGCCAGTGCTGCTCACTTTTTTGATAGATGAGTTCGGTCAACTCACCGGGTTCGAGTCGTGATGCAACCAACTCGCTGATGACTCCGAAGCGAAACAGGGCAACTTCGGTACGTAAGGCTTCGTCTTCCATGGGCGTCCTCCTGGGTATGGGGTATCAGAGTCGGGTTATCCGAGTCTGTCTGCCGATACCATGCTCAGAGGCCGCCGGGCAGAGCTACAATACGGTAGGGTGGGTCATGGATGTGTCGATTGTCATGGTGTATTGCTTGGGTGACCGGGATGATGTTTCGTGCAATGAGTCGAGTGAATCCTTCCCGGTGGGTAAGCTGAGTGGACATCCCGAAGACCAGCCGAATCATCCGACCTAGCCGACGCCACCACTGGCGTTGGCGCGAACGCGGCAGATCGGGCCGCCAGCGTTTTGTGCTCTGTCGGTGGGTAATTGCCTGGTGAATCTCAGCACTGGAACTGCGATACCGGGGCCAATACCCCTGTGGTTTCAACCGATGAACGGCGCGGCACTGCGAACAGAACAGACGTCGAAGATAGACACAATGAGAAAGGCAGCTAAACCAGGCGACAACAAATCCATGCCACCACAACCGTCCACCGCACCGGGGACAGCACGATGGTTTATTCCAGGGGTAGGCGGTGCCGAGACGAGCAATTTCCTTGACGGATGCGGCAACAAACAGTACCACAAGGCAACTCCTTTCAGGAAGTAGGTTTCCTGCCTGGAGGCTGCCGGGGCCGTGTCCACGGCCCCGGCAGCCACCACTCACGAGGGGTGTACAATAACGTTACGAGAATTCAAAATAATCTGCAGTGTCACCACCCACTGCTAACAGATT
>JAEQMT010000028.1 GCA_016722945.1 Desulfofustis sp. PB-SRB1
ACTGATAGGCCACCGGATCAAGCCCTTCATCGCCGGCTCTGGTGATGAACTCGACAATAGTCCGAGCCTTGTCGCCGGGACCATCCGGGCTTACCCACAGCGGCCGGCGCCGAGTTCAAGATAAATGGTTGCCAGGCAGAACTCCCTGGTGGCCAGCATCGGTTTTTGTTCCTGATAGCCGATGAGCGAAATCGGGAAGCAGGCAAGGTGTTTGGCCAGCGCCTGGTGCAGTGCATCAGCTTCTTCGGGCGCAGCGGCCCCAGCCGCATATGCATTGATTGAAACGGTGGCCGTTAACAGGACTAAAAGGGGCGCAGCAGGCGGCCCGCCGAAGGACATGAGACAGATAAAGCGGTGTTCATAAGCCAAGATACTAAGAGATACTCTGGTAAAAAATCAAAAAGGATCAGACAAAGGCGAAACGCGAAGTTTTGTAAAACACTCATCGTAACAGATTAGATCGGACTTAACCACAAGTAACTTCATTTTTGTGGTATATGCCACCAACACATCGTCATCCGGCGGCCAGCAGGACCACCGAGACTGACAAATGAGAAAATCGTGGAGATGACAATTGCCGCCGAGGCCAGTTCGGTATCGCTGCGCAGTTGCGAGGAGAGCACGTAAATTGCGGTGGAGGCGGGCAGACAGAAAAATATCAACCCGGTCTGCCGGCGACTCCCTCCAGCCCGAACAGGGCATAGAGCACCGCGGCCGTTGCCGGCAGCAGTACCAGCTTGAACGCGGCGGCCACGGTTGCCAGCCGAAGGTGGGCGCGCAGACCGGAAAAACTGAGCGAGCCGCCGATGGAGAGCAAGGCAAGGGGCAGCGTCACCATGGCGGCCAGTTGCAGGGTATTGTCGAGAAAAAGCGGAAATGAACCCACCATCCGGCTATAGCCGATTCCCAGAAAACAGCCGATAATCAGCGGATTGGCCACTAAGCGCGCGGGCCACCAGCGCGGGCGGAAGTGCTGCGACGGCGGTCTGCCCGAACCAGATGAGCAACGAACACGGCAAAGACGTTGATGACCGGAATGGCGATGCCGATCAACACCCCGAAATAGGCGATACCGGCCTCCCCCAGGCTATTGATGACCACCGCCACCCCGATATAGGTGTTGAACCGGTAGCAGCTCTGGGAAAACGAACCCGCCTCATAGGGGGTCACCGGCCCATGGATGATGAACAGCGTGCTGAGCACAAACATGATACAAAATGTTAGCAGACTTGCCGCTACAAAGAGCCATTGGTCCATCACCGGCCGGTTCGGCGCCGCCGATTTTCCAGAACAGCAGCAAGGGAAAGAATATGGTGTAGATCAGCTATCCGCCTTTTCAAAAAGGCGGCATCAGTCAGTCCGACCCGCTTCAGCACCGCCCCCCAAAACAAGCAGCGCAAAGATGGGAAACAGGGCGTTAAGGACAATCATGACGAGGTGCGTTTATACAATAGAAACATATCCATGATGGACTCGTGAAAACTTTGAATTTGCTTGCTAACGTCATTCCCGCCCTCGATAACAACACTCAAGGGCAGGCTGCAACGGGAATCCAGTAATCTCGAATCATTATGGATTTCGGGTCAACTCCACAATCAGCGTAATTGGGGTTTTTACGACTTCATCATCCATGACGAACTCGTAAAAACTCGTCTAGCAGTTAAGATGGCTAAGTAATAAGTCTACGGAGTGGTGGTCGTTTTGACCTCGCAGTCGTACATAGTACGTCGAGAAGTCAAAACGATCCACGACGACGTAGAGCGAAGTTTTTACGACGCCATCATCAATGAAAAGCAGTAATTCGCCGGCAAACCGGCTTCTTAACGAAATCCTCACCACATTATAACCAATTTCACAACCACCAGGGCCCCGCAATCTGGTACTAAGGGTCACCGATAGCGGATCAAAACCGATTCACCTGATTCCCGTCAACCCCTTATTGCCCCGTCATGACCACGGCCGCCGTTTGACCAGATGCCCGATAATCCCTACCTCCTGCTCACTCCCGGCCGCTTCCACCAGCAAGGGCGTCAAACGGGTGATGCTGCGCGACTGGTGCACCTGGGACGACGACTAACAACGCAATTGTCGAAACTATCCGGGCCCGCCTGCTTGCAATCGCCAACGCCCCGAGGGGTATACCAGCGTGCTCATGCAGGGCAGCGGCACCTTCAGCGTCGAATCGGTCATCACCACGGCGGTGGCACCGGGCGACAGGCTTTTAGTGCTGGCAAACGGCGCCTATGGATTGCGGATTGCCGAGATCGCCCGGCGTATCGGCATCGACTTCACCGTCCTGGACAGCGGAGAACTGGCCCAGCCCGGTCTCAATGAACTGGCCGCAACCCTCGCCGATGATCCCGCCATCACCCATGTGGCGGTGGTGCACTGCGAGACCACAACCGGGATGCTCAATCCCATCGAGGAAATCGGGGCGGTGGTGAAAGAACACGGCAGGATCTACATCGTCGACGCCATGAGCAGCTTCGGCGGCGTCCCCATCGATATGGCAACACTTGGCGCGGATTTTCTTATCAGCAGCGCCAATAAGTGCATTCAGGGGGTACCCGGCTTCGGTTTTGTTATTGCCCGGCGCGCAATTCTTGCCTCACTTGCCGGCATCGCCCGCTCCTTGAGTCTGGATCTGCATGCCCAGTGGCAGACCATGGAAGAGCACCATGGCAAGTGGCGTTTTCACCTCACCCACCCATACGGTGCGCGCCTTTGCCCAGGCCCTGGGTCGAATTTGAAGAAGAGGGCGGGGTGGCGGCGCGGCACCTGCGGTACCGGGAAAATCATCGTATCCTCATAGAAGGTATGGAGCGCCTCGGCTTTGTCTGCCTGCTGAACCCGTCAGTTCGCTCGCCGATTATCACCGCGGTTTACAATCCGCCCCACCCTGATTATGACTTTAAGCGCTTTTACGAAGCCCTGAAAACACGGGGCTACGTCATCTACCCGGCAAAGTAAGCGAGCACTCCACCTTCCGCATCGGCACCATCGGCCACGTCTTTCCCCGTGATATCGAGGCGCTGGTAGAGGCGGTTGAACAATCTAGGGAACCTTGAAAAATGAGAATTTTCTTTCAAGATCGAGGCGCGAGAAAAATTTTGCCGCAGGCATATGACCGATATTCCGTAGGATAAAATTTTTTGAGCAACACTGAGATTGGACGAAAAGGCATTTTGCAAGGTTCCCTCAATTTATTGGAGATACACATGCACAATCAGGATTTTTCTTATACCAGAACGTATCGCGGCCCCGTCAAGCTGGTGGTCTTCGACTGGGCCGGCACCGCCGTAGATTTCGGCTGCCAGGCGCCGATCATCGCCTTTATGGAAGGCTTTAAACAGTGCGGCGTGGAGGTCACCATGGAACAGGCACGCGCCCCCATGGGCATGGAAAAGCGGGCCCATATCGGAGGCGGTGCTGGCCATGGACGAGGTGCCGCACTCTGGCGTTCGGTGCACGGTAAGAACGCTACGGATGAGGATATCGACGCGATGTATGAGGATTTCGTGCCGCATCTGCTGCGCATTCTCCCCGATTATTCCGCGCTCATTCCAGATGTCGCCGATGCCATTTCGGCATTGCGTGCGAATGGCGTCAAAATCGGCGCCACCACCGGCTATTTTCATGAGGCGGCCGAAGTTGTGGTGCGGGCGGCGGCAGCGGCGGGCTACATTCCCGACGCCCATCTCTGCGCCTCCGACCTACGCCAGGGCCGACCATCCCGGCCATGGTACACCGCATTATGGAGTTGCTCGATATCTATCCGCCCGAGGCCGTGGTCAACGTCGGCGATACCGTGGTGGATATCCATACCGGTCTCAACGGCGGGGTTTGGAGTGTCGGCGTGGCCGCCACCGGCAATGAGACCGGCCTCGGTCGCAAGGAGTTGGAGGAAATGGAGCCGGCCCGGCGCGAGGCCAAGATCGCCACGGCACGGAGTCGCCTGATCCAAGCCGGCGCCCACTTCGTCATAGACACCATGGCTGAGCTGCCCGGTATCATCGACACCATCAACGGACTGCTGAAACAGGGAAAGTCACCTTATTCCCACTGCTGATCCACGCCAAACGAGTGATCAACAAAGCTCACCGGCCCGATGGTCTGCCTAAGCGGCGACCCAATCACGGCAGCCCCGGGAGCGCCGGTCACCAGACCGGCGTTTAAAACAGCCTCTCTATCACGATCTTTGCAATCGATCCTCCCAAAGGCGTCCGTTACCTAACCATGTTACAACCTACGACGCCTTTTTCCTCGCCGCAAGAGCGCAGTGATTAACACTGAATTGCGGATCGGTTGACACATCGGATTATACCGTCTCCAGAACAGACGGACTCGTAAAAACCTCAAAATTGCTTGCCGCCGTCATTCCCGCCCTCGATAACAACACTCAAGGGCAGGCTGCAGCGGGAATCCAGTGATTTCAATTAATTATGGATGTCAGGTCAATTCCGGTATGCCGGGAATATGGCTTTTTACGACACCATCAGAACATATGCTTTGAAATAATCTTGCAAGAGCGCAGAAAAAAGGATAGGTGTTGACAGAAATGCAGGCGCCCTGTCAGGGTATCCATTTTTCAGGCCCAGAGAACAACAGATCCACTTCTAAAGCACAAGTATTGGAAGTATTGCAGCCAATCCCCACCACACGAGTTACATCAGCGGGCGGTAACCGAATCCGCCCTGTCCATTACCGGAAATGGCTGCGCTCTTTTCTTGATTTCCGCCGGAAATACCCTTCCCCCGAAGATACATCCGAGCAACTTCGACTCTGTATCGCTAAACTGAGGGCCAAAAAACAAACAAGTGGCACTGCACCCAGGCCGCCTACGCGATTGCTCTGTTTTATCAGGCGGCAGCCAAAGCATTCATCCGGCAATGGTTCTTTCCGCACAAGGAACGTACCCTCATACCCGGCACCACGGAGCGCCGGCGTTATCACCTGCATGATTCAAAGGTGCAAGAGGCGCTGAAAAATGGGGCAAGAAAAGCCAAGCTTACCAAGCGGGTAACATCGCATACCTTCCGGCACAGCTTCGCCACCCATCTTTTGCAGGCAAATTACGACATACGCACGATACAGACCATGTTGGGCCACGCCGATATACGAACGACGATGATCTATACCCACTGTATACCAAGTAAAACAGCGAAAGAGGCGAAAAGCCCCATGGATTTTGAACCAGCCCAACAATGAGAATCATCACTTGGCACATTATTTGCAATATCGCTAACCCCACAATTTGCGTATTATCTGGACGCAATCCGTTCAGATAAGTACTTGTTGTGTAAAAACAAAATATAACTTTTTAGATTTCATTATTAAAGCCAGAGTAAATTCATTTTATGGCCTCAGACAAAAAGCCAGAAAACATAGAACTTGAAGATTACCTTGAGAAGAGAGACTTTGAGGCTAATGAAAAAACAACTCCGCCAATAGATGAAAAAGTCAAAATCCCTGCTTTATGGGCGTTTGAAGTATATACCCCAAGTTTTATCGAAAGCTTTCATAAAGGAATAAGTAAATTTGGATGGGAAGAGGATGTCTGGAGTATTAATTCTGACTTTCAGCATAGTTTGGATGAATTACGCTCTCGGGGCTCTGGGTCAGGTTGGCTAAATCTTGGTTATATAGTAAACGAGTCAACCAAGAGTTTTTGGCCAGGTACTAAAAAAGCAAAACTCCCAGAAGGAATTTTCTGCATTAAGGCCACGCTATTACAGTTGTTGCCCAGTACTACCATTTTTGCATGCCAATTCATACTTTCAGAAGATTTGGCTAATTCCATAGAAACACCTTTAAGAAACACATATGAGACCTATAAAAAGCCTATAAAAAATGGGTATATAGAGCAAAATGTTTCGCATCAAAAAGAAGATGCTGTAACACTTACTAGAGAATATCTTAAAAATCTTTGCTGCTCTTGGTTTTCAAAAAATTTCCCTGGTCTTTTCTCTTCTGGTGCTCTTGATGGTGAATTTCCAATATGTGAATTAGTGACATTTGAGAAGTTTATTCCTTTTGAGAGTAAGTTTGAAGAGAGAAAATGGTATGGAAATTATATTTCTATGCTTAAACTGGAGAGTGATTTTGATAGCTGGGAATGTGAAGAATTAGAGGGGATATTCTTGCAAATCGACGAAGGGATGAGACAAGATAATAAATACAATCTTGTACTGTTTGGCAATATAAATAAAGCTTTAGCAAGTGTAGACTTAAAAACGTATGGGAGTGATAAAGAACAACAGTTACTTAGTTACTTAGCTTATCTAGACCGGACATTCGGTACATGGGTTCTATTCATTGTGGCCAAAACTTTTGTGAGAAGCCTTGCAAAATTAAGAGATGCCTATGGTCAACTTGATATCAGTAACTATGAGTACAGCAGTTCATTTTTGCTAAAACTCGACCATCAACTTCTTGATATACAAAAAAATACAATACCGTTCATAAATGAATTGAAAGATTATTGTGATGACGAGAAGTACTTCTTATCTGACGTTTATGAGTTCAAGCCATGTCATGAAATGCGGAAACGCCAAAAACCTCTGTTTTCATCTATTCGAAATGTATTGTTGAACCATGCTGATTTGATAGTGAGAAATGAAAAATCTATACGAAATATTGCCGAAGCAAGTCGATTAATTGCATCGGTAGAATCATCCAACAATCTTGCTAAAACAAATATAAGTCTACAGAATCGTATGTTATGGATGACCGTAGCTATACTTCTTTTGACAATGATAACCTCACTATCAGCAATTAATAAAATAATTAAGTATTTTTTTGAATCTTCTGTCTACAAATTAATACTTGATTTTATACAATAATATACACAACTAACTGTTCCACTGGACCCGCAAACAGCGCGGTCCAGTGAACTCTACGTTGGGTAGGGCTAGCCGATCAAGAGCGTTGGAGCCGGCTGCGATACTCAACCTGAGGCAGGAAGAAAAGACCTTCCTCCCTCAGGCCTGCGAGTCTCGAGGATCAACAGCGACCGATCAGGCTCCGTTACGCTTTACCTGGTCAACGGATAGAGTGATTCGTTCTCGGCCGTTATCCCTACAGAAAAAAATGAAATATTCAATTTCAAAAAATACCGCATTGATAATCATCGATGTACAGCAAGGCTTAGATGACCCCAAATGGGGACGGAGGAATAACCCTAAAGCCGAAGCGAATATATCGCGCTTGATTAGTTTGTGGCGAAGTGAGAAAAGGTCGGTAATACATATTCAGCATTGTTCTATGGAGCCTGATTCACCGTTGCGACCTGAGCTGCCCGGATATCAGTTCAAACCAGAAGCTACGCCGATTGAGGGTGAGTTTGTCTTTAAGAAAACAGTAAACAGTGCTTTTATCGGTACTGAACTCGAATCACACCTCAGAGGCTGTGGTATAGAACATATCGTGATTGTTGGCTTAACGACAGACCATTGTGTTTCAACAACTACACGGATGGCCGGCAATTTAGGCTTTAAAGTGTTACTTGTTTCAGACGCTACTGCGACATTTGATAGAATAGGTCCTGACGGGAAAAAATACAGAGCGGAAGATATCCATGCTATTCATATCGCCAGCCTTAACGGTGAGTTTTGTGATGTAATTACGACAGATACGCTTATACCAGTACAAGAAAAAAGTATAACCACCGACTTTAAATGATCAATGTAACACGAATTGGAGTAACCTTTTTTGCAATTGCAGTTGCTTTAGGCCCAATATATACTGTTGATAACTATTCGATTATTTCCAATCTTATCAGTGAACTTTGCGCTCAGCACACTAAAAACAACTTTATAATGATTATTGCTTTTGCCATACTTGGCGGGAGTATTGCTTTTGATGGAATAAGAAAATT
>JAEQMT010000067.1 GCA_016722945.1 Desulfofustis sp. PB-SRB1
GAAGCACCACGGCCTACCAAGCCATCATGGCGGTACCGCCCCAGTAGGCATCGTCGATCTGAACCACTCGTGAGAGGGCAAGGGAATCGTCATGGTTCTTCATTGCCTGCTGGAGCTTATGCTTCATGCGCAACGCAGCGGTTGGCGATATTCCGGTGCTTCGCGACAACGCAAGAGATGAGATGCCATTTTTTGATTGAGTGATCAGGAAAATGGCAAGGAACCAGATTGTTAACGGAAGTTTGGAAGCAACCAAAACACCGTCCCACTCATCAGAGAAGTTTGCGTCCGACAGTCGGTGCATTGATAGAGCATTCTGGTTTTTATGAGAAAACAACTGCGGTGACCCACAGCGTGGGGCAGCAAAACCCAGAGGGCCAGCGAATCCGATAGAGCGCTTCCCGACATTGTTCTTCAGTGCCGTAGGTGGCGAGAAATGATGTCAAACTGAGTCCTCTTTGAAATTGTACGGTACTTCGTGGCATGGCATATCCTCCTGATTCATTGGGTTCATTTGATTATGCCATACCAGGGGTCTCATATAGTGAGACTCTCAGAAAAAATTCGGCTTAGCTGAGCTTTAGTGGTAATCAGGATTGATTATGTGTACCCATTAGAGGGAACCTTCCAAAATGGTTTTTTCGGCCGACCTTATTGCTGTTCAAAAAAATTGTATCCTGACAGTATTAATCATATGCCTGGGATTACATTTTCCTCACGCCTGGATCTTGAATGAACATTCTCATGTTTCAAGGCTTCGCTCCATAAAAGCCATAAGTCGCGAAATACTATCCCACCTGTCCGCTGGCCCAGTTGAGTTTGTTGCGGATGATGCTGAAGTAGTCGCGTCTGGTTGAAGTGATCAGGGTGAGGCGGTCGTCCAGCCATTTTTACCTCCAGGGTGTCGCCTGGATTCATTTCCCACCCCTGTTGGCCGTCCACAATTACCATTGCCGTGGCATCGCCTTCGTGGGCGAGATAGTGTGAGGTGATGGTGGCGGTGGGGGGCAGCATGATCGGCCGGCTGCTCAACATGAAAGGGCAGATCGGGGTTACCCAGGATGGGCAGCCCAGATCCGGGTGTACCAACGGTCCGCCCGCCGATAGGTTATAAGCGGTAGAGCCGGTGGGGGTGGAGAAGACCAGGCCGTCGGCGCGATAGGGTGTGATATGGTGGCCATCGGCGCCGGTAGCCAGATAGAACAATCTATCCACCGCGTTTTTACTGATTACCACGTCGTTGAGGGCATATCGCGGTGAACTCCAGGATGAGCCGCTTTTGAGCCTGGTTGAGAGCAGCGAGCGATGTTCCATATTGGCTGTGCCGGCAAGGATGGCGGCCAGGGTGTCGGGTGCTCTCGTCTTTGGTGAGTTCGGTAAGAAATCCCAGGTTGCCGAGGTTGATGCCGATCACCGGAATCGAGAGTCTGGCGGCGGTCTCGGCAATTCGCAGCAGGGTGCCGTCCCCGCCGAGGATGATGAGTATATCCAGATCGGCTTCGATTGCATTGGCCAAACACTGAATTCCCGCTCGGACAGCCAGGCCATCAGGGGTGGCATGGGCGGCGGCATCGGTGATCACCGGCTTTGCTGATAATTCCTGCTTTTTTCACCGTGAAACCTTGCGGTGATAATGAGTCCATGTGGGTACCTTGACGGATAACGCGCTACCTGCCGGCGAGTTCTTCGGCACGGCGCCAGGAGCCTCGACGGCGTCCATGACAACGCTGTGGAATCTTCCTCTTTCAAGGGCATGCTGTGCGCAGATAGTGGTGCCGCCCGGAGAGCAGACCCGGTCTCGCAGCAGGGCCGGGTGCTCATCGGTTCGCGCAAGCATCTCGGCGGCGCCCAGCACCGTCTGGATCGCCATGGTGCGGGCGGTGTCGCGGGCAGTCCATTTTAACGCCGCCATCGATGAGTGCTTCGACGAAAGAAAACAGATAGGCGGGGCCGGATCCACTGACCGCGGTTATCCCGTTCATGGCGGATTCGTCAACCAGGGTGGTAACGCCGACTGCATCGAAAAGGGCGCGTACCTGCGCATACTGCTCTTCGCTTACCGACTCGTTGCAGCATAAGGCGCTTGCTCCCTTACCCACCAGGCAGGGGTGTTGGCATGACCCGAATGATCGGGTGCTGGTAATTGTCAATACACCTGCGATAAAGTCAAGCGATATTCCGGCGGCAATGCTGATGATCGGTTGATCCTGAAGATGCTCTTTTACTCACTCAGCACCGATGTGATGATCTGCGGTTTGACCGCAATCATTATGCGGGCCGACTCCGGCACAACCATGGTCGCGGATGGGCGGCAGTCGACGCCGTATGTGTCGGCCAGGAACTGCCGGCGGGCGTGGTCCGGCTCGGCCACCATAATGCTATGGGGGAAAGAATACCGGCTTCGAGAATGCCGGCAATCAGGGCCTGGGCCATCTGACCGCCGCCGATAAATGCGGTGGTGGTTGACATGGTAGTATTCCTCTCAAACGTTATTGAAGCGTTGCATGGCAAGCGATACCTCCATTGACTACCATTGCCGTCCTCATTTGCCAAGAATTCTCATACAATGTATTTATGAAGGTGTATCTGTATGATCAGTAAAGAACTGCTTGATATCCTGGCCTGCCCCAAGTGTAAAGGGCCGGTAGTTCCGCACAACGATCCGCCCAGGCTCATCTGTGGAAAATGTCGCTTATTGTATGAAATAGTGGACGATATCCCGGTTATGCTTATCGATAAGGCTAAAAATATGCAAGACGAGAACGAACATGGACATTGAACAAGGCTACCCTGATCTCTACAATCGCTATGTGGCGACCGGCAACCACCGGGCCAGTGACTACTTTGGTTTGATTCGCGCCCTGCTTGAGAAAAAGCTTGATGGCGATAAAGATGCTGAAACGGCAATTTCTCAGGTTTATGAGCTTGTCCGTGATGAAATAATACATAACTCCGAACCGCCTGTTCAAGAAATTTCTTTCGGCACTTCAGGGTGGCGGGGGGTTCTTGGTAAAGACGTGTGTGTCAACTCGGTACAGGCGGTAACCAGAGCACTGATCGGTCTCTATGAATCGCTGGCGACTTATCCCGAGCGGGCTGATTTTCTTGGCGTAGACTCCCTGGATGAGGCTCGCCGGCGCGGTTGTCTGCTTGGCTATGACAACCGTTTTGGCGGTGAAATACTTGCCAGAGCTATCGCTGAGGTGCTGGTGGAACACGGGTTCAAGGTGTACTGGGCGGGGGAATCCGCCACCGGAGTGCTTTCCGCGGCGTTGTTGGAATTGGGCGCCGCCTTTTCCGTCAATCTTACCCCCTCGCACAATCCTCTGGAATATGGCGGCTATAAATACAATGCAGCCGATGGCGGACCGGCCGCCGGCGAATTGACTACGGTGCTCACCGATCTGGCGAGGCAGGCCGTGGCCGGCAAAGAGGTGGTGGTAAGAGCGTGGGCGCCCCGGTGGGTGAGATCCTGGTATCGATGCTCTGGCGTTGTGGCAGCGGCGGGTGATAGCACAAGAATACCCACCGGAATCGATTATCAGGCTCTGATTTCACACCTTGGCGACGCTGACCCTAATCGATTCGGTACATGGGGCAAGCCGTATTCACCTGAGAACATTGCTGGCAGAGGCGGCTGTCCACCTGACGCATCTGCGGGCGGAGCCCGATGTAAGTTTTGGTGGTATTGGTCCGGAGCCTTCGTCGTATGAGCAAGGTTACCGCTACCCTGCGGGACAGCGATAAAGCACTGAAGGTCGGTGCGATTATCGACCCGGATGCTGATCGTATTCGTTTTACCGATGGTAGTCAGGAGATCAGCATGAACCAGTTCGGCGCCATGGCTTACTACTACCTCCATCAATACAAGCATAAACGCGGGATGGTGGCGAAAACGGTGGCGACTTCCAACCTGGCCAATGCGGTGGCTCGCGGATTGGATGAACAGGTGTATGAAACCAAGGTAGGTTTTAAGGAGTTCAAGCCGGTCATCGGCAAAGCGCTTGTCTGTTTCGAGGAGTCGGACGGCATTTCCATTATCGGTCATACCCCGGAAAAAGATGCCTATATCGGATTGCTTCTGGCACTTGATATGGTGGTGCATACGGGAATGAATCTGGGCGCTC
>JAEQMT010000009.1 GCA_016722945.1 Desulfofustis sp. PB-SRB1
GCGGGCGTCCATGTTGTAGTTGTAGGAGATCTGGTAGCCCAGTTCGTCGATCTCGGCTGCAACCGGCCCTCATCGTCATAGATATAGCGGTAAGTGCCGCCTTCGGGGTTGATACGGGCGGTGAGGTGGCCCGCGGCGTCATATTCAAAGCGCCGTTCGTTGCCCTCCGGGTCGGTGTAGGCGATGAGCCTACACAAAAAAACGTGGTCTGTACCCGTTTTCTTCTACGGTGTTTCCGGAGCTCTATCGCAGATAGAGCAATTGGGTATTACTGCAAAGTGTCAAGGATCGAGATTTGACACCCCACCTTTTCGACACCCCCCACCTTTTCCAGGAAATCTCCATTTTCCTCTTGACTTTACTTATCATAGATGACCCGTTTTCTTATGGGTGACCCCCCTGCCATCCACAATTTAGAATTAATCGTAAACAATTGAAGAAGCTGTTTTAATAACACGATGATTAGTGTCAAAGAGAACACCTATATTTATCCAAGCCCAATCCCCAATTTTGCTTTTTCCGTCTTGTGAATAGCTCCAAATTTCAATATTATCTCCCAAGGGAATTTTTTTAATGGTTCACCAATTAGCCCAATTACCTCATCGGCCGTCATACCCTGTTTTATTAAAGAGAATCTTTCTTCGCTATAATTTGGTGCAAAATTTGTGTCAATTGTAGGGTTCCACCAACAGTAAGTCTCCCATCCAAATGATAAATACAATATTAAAAAAAAAGATAGAAGTGCCAAGAAAAAAAAGCTATTGATGAAATGGCAGTGGTTTTTTTTTTCATTGTTCACAATGTTCAAATAGCTCGTCCCAGCTTTCGTCAGGTGGGTTTTGGTTGTGCCGCTCTTCTAGCCAGTCTCTATCTTTTACCCCCCCCCCCAATTGCATCATTCCCCCAATCAGGCCCAGGAAGATTGTACCCATGATCACTAATTTGTAATACTGAATTTTCCAAAGATGGATCTTGTTTTACTACATCAAACCCACCTCTACGATTAGGCCCAGTGAAACCATCTATTGGTCCTCTATAAAAACCACCGGGCGGCACGGATACGGTTATTCCATGCTCGCCAAGCACCTTTATTGTAAATCTTGAGTGGTTTACTGTGGTGGATTGAAATGATCCCTGGCCTTCGAAAACCCCCATCCTCCATTATTTGCATCCCAACCGTACCCCCATCACGGAGGTCACCAGGTGTCGGGTCATGATGCGAACCTGGTCCCTCAACTTCGTCACCTCCGCCAAGATCACCACCATAGCCTTCACCCATACTGCTATAACAACGCCCAACCATTCCACAAAGTTTACCGGATTATTTTGAACAAAGCGATACAAATTAATACCGCCACCAATCCCGATGGGGATCGGGAGTGAGCCAGTTCCCGGTAACGCGGGTCATACTTGCGAAAGTGATAATGATAAAAACCATTTTCATGATCAAAGCGGCGGCTGGTGTAGCCATACGGGTTGTTAGTAAAATCACCCTGGACGATGGCGCCGAATGCACTGTAGCGGTAGCGGATGGGCTGATGGTTCTCGTCATCCTCATAATGGGTAAGCGTGGCGACGGAGCCGAGGCCGTCATGGCTGTAATAATCAAGATACATGCGCGGGATCTGACCGGAGCCGAAACCATCCGAGGTGGCATAGCGGAACTGGGCCACCAGGCGGCCGCCGGCCCGGTAGAAGGCCTTGGTCTGATGATCCTGGCGGCTGGAATGTTCGTGCAGGACTTCGAGGCCGTCGTAGAGATAGCGTACCTGTTCAAAGCGTACATCGTCTATTGTGCCTTCAAGCATCCCGTTAAACGAGGGGCCGGTGTGCTTTTCCACCCTCCGGCCAGCGGCATCGTAGCGGTATTCGGTAACGAATTGCAGGGCGGGCTTGCGGCTGAGCCCGGCAGGCAGATCTTCGCCGTGGGCGGTGCGTAAGCGCTTAATTAAACACCCGTCACCCGATCACCGATGTCGAGATCGGCGGGTTTTAGCTGACTGGGGAGCAGTGCTCGGTAATCATCTTCACTTGTTGCACACGGGATTTTTTCAAAGAGATAGCGAAGATATTTGTAAGGCTCCAGGCCGTTGGCCTTGGCGGTTTCGATCAGGCTGAACAGATCACCACTGGCCTGAGCACCTTCGGGGGTGCCGGCAAACAACCAGTTCTTCCTGCCCAACACAAAGGGGCGGATCGCATTCTCGGCCCGGTTGTTGTCGGGGGTCATAGAGCCGTGATCGAGATACACCAGTAGCCGAGCCCATTGGCTCAATGCGTAGTTAACCGCCTTACCCAGCAAGCTCTTGGGAACCACCTGGGTTTTCTTTTTGGCCAACCATGCGTAAAATTCGGCAAAGATTTTCCTGGCTTTTTCTTGCCGTATTTTTACCAGCTCCTCTGCCGAGAGTTCGGCCTTCTTTGCCTCGGATTCAATCCGGTAGAGGGCGCCGATATAGTGCAACGCCACATCGGCTCCGCCGGTCTTGGTCGCCGTCTTGCCTCGCGCTTTTTTGGCTTCATCGAACTTCCGCCTGACATGCGCCAGACATCCGCCATGGAGTACGTCCGGGTGGTGATCAAGATAGTCATATCCGACATAGCCATCGGTCTGCACCACCCCTTTGTACCCCTGTAACAATGCCTGGGCCACCGTGGATGAGCGGCTCGGTGCATAGCGATAGATAATTACCGGTTTATCCGGCGGCCCGCCACGGCATACCCACATGTACGACTTCGTGGTCGGCGAACGGTTCGGTTCGTCAAGCACCTGCACCGTTGTTTCGTCTATGTTGATCAACGGGCCGGAACGAATTTCAGTATGTAACAGTGCCAGCACCGGCCCACAGGCGGTAGCCGCCTTTATCGCCCAGTTTCCCATGGTCGCCCGGCCAAGCTCCACGCCCAATCGGGCAAATTGCTTCTCCTGCCGGTAAAACGGCAGCGCATCACAGAACTTGGCAGTCAGTATGTGGGCCAGTAAACCGGCGGTGGCAATACCTTTGGGAATAATCTGCTTCGGCGCCGGAGCAATCGTTACCGTCGCGTTCTTGGTCTCAATTCCTTCACACTGCCGGCATCCATACTTAGGCCGGACATGTCTGATTACCCGGATCACCGCCGGAATGATATCAAGCTTCTCACAGACATCTTCGCCGATCTTTGACAAGGGTGCACCACAGCCACACTGCTTGTCCGCTTCGTCTATATCGTGGACGAGCTCAACCCGGGGCAATTCCTCCGGCAAGGGTTTTCTTCCTCGCTTTGTACGGGTGTGGGCGGGTACCTCGATGGTCTCGGGTTCTGGCTCGATCTCGGCGGGCTCCGGCATATCGAACAATGACAATTGCGGACTCTCATCATAGAGAGCAGGCTTCTCGCTCTTCTTGCCGAATAATTTGGCACGCAGAAGCCGAATCTCTTCCCGTAACAGATTATTCTCATGAGTGGAGCGCTCATGTTCCCGAACCAAAGAATTGATCATCTCTGTGAGTTCGGCAACCGTCTCAGGCAGAGGTGTATGAGCAGTGTTAATCATGCTCACATACTACCACCATTGGGCAATTATTTCACGAATAAAATCAACATAATATCATATTTTTTGTGATGTTTTTTACGATACCGAGCCATACCCCAAGCGACCATGTGCCTGGCTCACATCAAGACCGCTGAGCAGCCAGCTCAACGCCCGTTCGCTCATCGCCATGACCTCCTCGCCGTCCTCGGGCCAGCGATAACAATCCTGTTCCAAGCTGTTGAACCCCAGATTATCTAAAATAAAACCAGCCTTTTTTGTCAGAATCTGTTAGCAGTGGGTGGTGACACTGCAGATTATTTTGATTTCTCGTAACGTTATTGTACACCCCTCATGAGTGGTGGCTGCCGGGGCCGTGGCAACGGCCCCGGCAGCCCTCCAGGCAGGAAACCTACTTCCTGAAAGGAGTTGCCTTGTGGTACTGTTTGTTGCCGCATCCGTCAAGGAAATTGCTCGTCTCGGCACCGCCTACCCCTGGAATAAACCATCGTGCTGTCCCCGGTGCGGTGGACGGTTGTGGTGGCATGGATTTGTTGTCGCCTGGTTTAGCTGCCGCTCTCATTGTGTCTATCTTCGACGTCTGTTCTGTTCGCAGTGCCGCGCCGTTCATCGGTTGAAACCACGGGGATATTGGCCCCGGTATCGCAGTTCCAGTGCTGAGATCCAGCAGGCAATTACCCACCGACAGAGCACAAAACGCTGGCGGCCCGATCTGCCGCGTTCGCGCCAACGCCAGTGGTGGCGTCGGCTAGGTCGGATGATTCGGCTGGTCTTCGGGATGTCCGCTCAGCTTACCCACCGGGAAGGATTCACTCGACTCATTGCACGAAACATCATCCCGGTTACCCAAGCAATACACCATGACAATCGACACATCCATGACCCACCCTACCGTATTGTAGCTCTGCCCGGCGGCCTCTGAGCATGGTATCGGCAGACAGACTCGGATAACCCGACTCTGATACCCCATACCCAGGAGGACGCCCATGGAAGACGAAGCCTTGCGTACCGAAGTTGCCCTGTTTCGCTTCGGAGTCATCAGCGAGTTGGTTGCATCACGACTCGAACCCGGTGAGTTGACCGAACTCATCTATCAAAAAAGTGAGCAGCACTGGAACATCCCCGGCTCTCATCGCACCCGGGTGTCGGCGGCCACCGTCAGGCGCTGGCTGCGACTCTATGAGCGGGGCGGCCGCGAGCTCAGTGCCTTGATGCCGGCCAGGCGGTGCGACCGGGGATGCTCTCGCACGGTCGATGATGAGACTCGCGGCGCCCTGATCCGGTTGCGCAAAGAACAACCAGGCTGGCCGGTCTGGCGGCTGGTGCAAGCACTTGCTGAAAAACAAGTAATCACACCCGGCACGACCCTGAGTCTCTCCACCGCCTATCGCATCCTCACCCAGGAAAAGCTTGACAGCGCCGCCCTGCACAAGCGAGCCCCGGTGGATCGACGGCGTTACGAGGCCGAATTCCCCAACGATATCTGGCAATCAGATATCATGCACGGCCCGCTGGTAAAAGGCACCGGCAAAAGGCGCAAAGCGTATCTGATCGCCATTCTTGACGATCATTCCCGGTTCATTACCCACGGCGAGTTCTTCTCTTCGGAAAAACTCGAATCCTGGCTCCAGGTCTTTCGCCAGGCCCTGCTTACCAGAGGACTGCCGCGTAAACTCTACGTGGACAACGGCGCCGCCTTTCGCTCACGCCATCTCGAACGAATCTGTGCCTCGCTCGGCATCGCCCTGATCCACAGCCGCCCCTATACCCCACAGGGGCGCGGCAAGATCGAGCGGTTCTTTCGCACCGTCAGATCCCGGTTTATCTCGCGCCTCGATGACCAACCCGACACCCTTGCTCAGCTCAATGACCGGTTCCAGCACTGGCTGGAAACGGACTATCTGCATCGGGTTCATTCGGTTACCGCGATGACCCCGTTCAACCGCTTTGCCGCTCATCTTGAAATGATTCGCGAAGCACCCGCTGAGCTTGCTGATCACTTCCGTAAAGAAGTGCGGCGCCGGGTCAGCAAAGACCGGGTCGTCACCATCGACGGACGACTCTTCGAAGCCCCGGTTCAATTGATCGGTGAACGGGTCACGCTCTTGTTCAACGATGATCGGCCGGAACGGGTCGAAATCTTCTGTAAGGGGCAGTCGTGTGGTCTGCTCAGGCCGGTTGATCTGGTGGTCAACACCCTGGTGAAACGAACCAAAAACGGCGGTGAAGAGATGCTCGCCAAGACCACGACATGCCAACCCGGACGGCTGCCCTTTGATCCTGGCGCCGACGGAGGTGGATCATGAGCTATCGAAGTTTCTTCGGCCTCAGTGCGGAGCCCTTCAGGGCCGATCTCGCCCTTGAGCAGGTACTCACCACCCCGGAATTGCTCGGCGTCCAGCAGCGCCTCGACTATGTTCTGCGCCTTGGCGCCATCATGCTCGTCACCGGCGAAGTCGGCGCCGGCAAATCAACCGCCGTGCGCTACAGCTGTGGAACGCTTCATCCCTCTCAGTACAAAACCCTGTGGGTCACCGCTTCGGCCGGCTCTATTCTCGAACTGTACCGCCAGCTCCTGGCCGAGCTTGATATCGCCACCGCATCGTCCTCACGGGCCGTATTGACCCGGCTGATCAGAACACAGATCGACAGCCTGGTCGCCGGTAAAAAGCAGCAACCCCTGCTGATTATCGATGAGGCCTCACTGCTGCGCCTCGATGTCTTTGCCGAACTGCATACCATCACCCAGTTCGAGGCCGACTCCAAACCGTGGCTGCCCATGGTGCTGGCCGGCCAGAATAACCTGGCCGAAAACCTGCTCTACCGCACTGCCATCCCACTGGCTTCCCGCATTGTTGCCAGAAGTCATCTGCCGGCGGTCACCCGGCAGGCGATGGGTGAGTATCTGGACCATCATCTCACCATTGCCGGAATAAAAAACTCACCCTTTACCGAACAGGCGGTAACCGCCATTCATCAGGGATCCGGCGGGCTCTTTAGAAAAGCCAACCATCTTGCCCGCGGCGCCATGATCGCCGCTGCCGCTGAAAAAACACAAGAGGTAACAGCGGAGCATGTTCGGTGTGCCGACTCGGAGCTGCTGTAATTCAACCATCAAACACAAGGAGCACATCATGAAACCTGAACAGACCATCCAGTTTCTTGCCGAATTGCTTGAACTGGCTGAAGAACTAAACCGTATCGTCAAACAGTATTGCCGACTCGTAACCACTGATCAATCTGGACACGGACACTACGCAGAGAAGAAGGACTCAGAATATGATGCATTGTTCTGAGTAAATCTGTACTCTAGTCGTGCCGAGATGCTCCCCCCGGGCGGCGCTACGCGACGCACGCCCGGGGGGGACGCCTGCAAAATATTCTGATATCACTGGTAAGATATTCAGACAAATGCTGTGCATTTAATGTGAGAATCAACACAAGCGCTTCATCCACAGACAAAACCCACTGCCGTCCCAATACAAGATCTTCACCAGATCACGACGACGATTGCAAAATGCAAACAAGCTGCCACCAAACAGGTTCAGTTCGAACTGCTCTTCCACCAGCAGTGCCAACCCGTTGATCGATTTGCGCAGATCCGTAGCGCCCACCGCAACGTACACCATCGAGCCCTCGGGTGAGCCGGTCATCATCGCTGCTCCAGAATCCCGATCAATTCACGCAGGGTCGCCGGGCAAAAGTGTT
This sequence comes from Desulfofustis sp. PB-SRB1, assembly GCA_016722945.1. Classification (GTDB taxonomy): domain Bacteria; phylum Desulfobacterota; class Desulfobulbia; order Desulfobulbales; family Desulfocapsaceae; genus PB-SRB1. Next base: position 7,244 of record JAEQMT010000009.1, read on the forward strand.
GCTTTATGGTTATATGGAATCTCTCGTTACCGAGTATGACCCCCAGGCCTGAGTCGGGGTGCTCTGGTTGTGGTGAGATTGTCCGAGTACCGGTGCCGACCATTACCGGGTGAAAGCGTGCTTGGTCGTCCCCGCCTCTCTTGAGCCGGCTCCGCCAATAGCCAAACTCGAGAGGGAAAGCTGGTGCTTGCGGCAGTACGCCTGCTGACTCAATCCTGATTGTTTCCAGCCTGCGATGTGATCACCCCAGTAGCTGCGTTTTGCATCTCTGCCGGATCGCTTGTTCTGCTCCATATGCGCCTCCTTGAAAAAGTTCAGCACAACAGAGCATGGGGGGAGGGATAAAAAAAGAAGGGGTTTGTTGAGCGCTTACGGCGGTGCGGTTTGATGGATGCAGCTGTTGCTCGACGATGCGGATCAGCCGTTCCTCGTAGTCGTAGTGGTTTGGGTCTCTGGGTATTCGCGGTACTGCGGGTGAAAGGGAATACGGTGTTCCCGCAGCTCTATCGCAGATAGAGCAATTGGGTATTACTGCAAAGTGTCAAGGATCGAGATTTGACCCCCCCCTTTTTTGGTCAAGTGTCGAGATTTGACCCCCCATTTTTGATGACCCCCCATTTTTGAAAAAATTGGAATCTGGGAGAATTCTGCTAAGGAACTTCAGTTTAGTCGAGGATAACATGCGTTTCCATGTTTCGGCGAAAAGCTATTCTATATCAGCTATTTACTATTTTTGAAAATCCTTAATCGAAGAAGGTAACGACCCGTCAGGTAATACAACTTTTCTAATGATTGCTTCACTATGCAGACCCCATGGAAGAATAACACCTGAGTGACCACCTCTCCCCCCAGCAACAACGATATGCACATCTTCAGGGAATCTTGTTACTGGCATTGGGTGTCTTTTCTCAAATTCAGGGGGTCTTACTGGCTTGATTCCACGGCCTTTTAACATGGGTACCTCATTGGTCGCCCTTTGATGGATATGCTCACGAATCATGTCTTTGGTCCATCCATCATTATCAAGCATCCAGCTATGATCAGGGGTCAATATTAGTATTAAAGGTCCAGTTATGTATGCGTTATTGCTGCCTAATGTTGTGCAACAGTCGACAATAGTATCCAGTAGATCCTCAGCAGTTAAACTTAAAAAATCTATAATGTCATGGAGGGCTTCTGCCTTCAAAACCATTACAGTGGTTGTCTTCTCATCATAACATTCCGCATTTATGGTGTTCCATGGGGTTAAACTTGGCTCTTCAGCAAAGCAATAAGTTAATTCAGCCTGGCAGGATACATTTGCCAGGTCTGCTATGCCAGGTACGGCACGGCATACGTTTATGCAAGCAAGGTTGACCGCCCTTCCCACTGTTAAGTTCTCAGGGAAACCAGGTCCTAAACATCCTTGACCTCCGTATAGTCCTACTTCCTGGGCTAGTGGACCACTAACCAAAACAAGATTTCCTCCTGGGTGTGATGTAGTGACAGCTTGAAGCAAGTTATAATTTGGATCTGCCATTGCCTGAAATGCTGTCACCAAGATAGGCATATGATGGGGTTTACAACCTGCCATAACAGATGCTATGGCGACATCACTAACGAGAATATCCTTGCCAGAAGGGCCAATCTTTTCTGCCAACACTGTACCCGGGTCGAATGGGCAGTACGTGAGCATTTTATCATATCGTCGACGTGTTGGAGGGATAATCGGCAACCCATCACTAATATGTAAGTCATTGTAAACATCTATAATTTGCTGAATTCCGGGAGCTGGTTCTTTAAGTTCTACTTCACTAAGCTGAATCTTTTCGCCAATATCGTCAGGCTCATCTTTACCTGTCACATCAGTATCAATCTCGAACTGCAGGTCTGCACGCTTTTCAATTTCACCGGGAGGCAATAAAAATGCATCCATCATTGATGACCATTGTTCATTAATCATGGTCTCAATCTCATGATCCGTGCTACCAGGGAAAAGCTCTTCTAGTGAGGTAATACAAAGCTGTCCTGAACGATAATGTGCAGTTGCTTTTGAAATTGCGGTTCCTGGGGGAGCAGTAATGTACAATGTTGGGATGCCAAGTTTTTCCAGAGCGATAGTAATGATTGTGCAAGCTGGGCTTACCCCAATATCGCCAATTGCTACAATGGCTGCCGTTGGTCTTTCAGCTGCCAGTTTTGCAGCATAATCTAATAAATCTTGATTTGATTTACCTCTTGGGGTTTCTATGAAGTCCACTACATTTTCAATTCCTTCATCGGCAAGCTTCTTTTTTACATGATGAAAGATGGTCATGTAATTGTTGTGCAAAAGCTTAGTATTGTTATAAAAAACAATCTTACCCTTCTGCAACTCTTCAATTGATGGCCGTGGTGCCAATTTCATTAGCTCCCTAGGCTGCTTGCCTCTTGGGTCTATGAGTTTTCCTTTTAAACGACTCATGATTTATCTCCTGATATTGCGATGACTGATAGCTGTACGAATTAGCAATGTACTGTTATCCCATTCCATCTGGAGGAACTCGTATATCAGCACAGGAGGCTATTGGTACGGCGAAGTAAATATGTTTATAGATTTCTTTGCTATCGTTTGAAGGATTCTATAGACCGAGGCAATGAGCCGTCCGGCAATGCTACTGGTTCTACGATTCCTTCACTATGCAATGCCCACGGCAGAATAACACCATTGTGACCACCTCTGCCTCCAACTACCACAATTTCTATGTCTTCGGGAAAGCGAGTTACTGGCATTGGATGCATGTTCTCAAAGGACTTCGGTCGTACGGGCACTATACCGCGGCCTCTAATCATGGGAACTTCATTGGTAGCCCGTGCATGGATATGTTCACGGATAGCATTTTTGGTCCAGCCAGCGAGATCAAACATCTTTGCATGGTCAGGAGTTAGGATCACTAATAGTGGACCTGGAAGATAAGCATTATTTGAACCAAGCGTGGTTGAACAATGAACGATGGTGTCAAGAAGATCATAAGCGTTGTTGCTTAATAATTCTATAATGTCATGAATAGGTTCAGCTTTCATGACATAGACTGTAGTTGTCTGTTCATCGTATCTTTCAGCATTAATAGTTTCCCATGGTGATAATTCAGAATCTTCAGCAAAACAGTACGTCAATTCTGCCTGGGATGAAATATTTGCAAGATCAGCGACACCCGGTATAGATCTGCAAGTATTAATAATGGCAAGGTTTACCGCTCTACCGATGGTCAGATTGGCTGGAAATCCAGGCCCTAAACATCCTTGACCAGAATGAATGCCGACCTCTTGGGCTAGCGGTCCACTAACCAACACCAGATTACCGCCGGGATGTGATGTGGTCACTGACTGGTGAAAATTGTATTTTTTATTTGCCAGTGCTTTAAATGCAGTTACCACTATCGGCATAGCCTGCGGCTTGCAACCTGCCATAACAGCGGAAACCACAAGATCACGAACATGAATATCGTTGCCGGTTGGGCCAATTTCTTCGACCATCACCATGTCAGGATCGAAAGGACAATATGAGAGCATCTCATCGTAACGGTTTCTAGACGGTGGAATTATTGGTAAACCATCACCAATCTTAATTTCATTGAAGAGATCTGTTATTTCCTCGATGCCAGCAGCCGGTTCATCCGCCTCCTTAGTATCAAGCTGTATTCTTTCCGTCAGGTTAATAAGTCCATTATTTCCCGCTACATCCTTATCAAATTTATAGTTCAGGTCAGCACGCTTTTCTAAGTCTTCGCCAGTGAGGAGTAAGGCATCCATGATTTCCCGCCACTGGTTGTCGATCTCTGCTCTGACCTCCTCAATCGTACTTGCCTGGTAAATATCTACGGAAGTAATACATAGATGCCCCGCCCGATAATTGGCTACTGCCCTTACCAGGTTTGTGCCCGGAGGAGCCGTGAAATAAAGGGTTGGGATGCCCAACTCTTCGAGAGCGATAGCTACTATAGTAGTAGCTGAACTTGTTCCCATATCTCCCATTGCTACAAATGCGGCAACTGGTTTTTCTTTTGCCATGTATGCAGCCCAATCTTTTTGATCTTGAGTTGATTTTCCCCGGACTGTCTCGACAAAATCGACAAAGTTGGTAAAACCTTCTTCTCTCAATCGTTCTTTCAGACGTGTGAAAGTCTCCATGTAATTGCAGAAGGCAAGCTTTGTATTGTCATAGAAAAGAATTGGGCCTTTTCTTAGTTCCTCTAAACTTGGTCGGGGGGCAAGCTGTAGACGCTTGGTGTTCTGCTGACCACGGGGGTCGATGACAGTTCCAAGATGAATCTTTCCCATGATAGTGTCTCCTTCATATCCTTTATAAGGAGAAGATCTGCTAGTGAACGGATCTTCTCCTCAAATCTCATATGTTGTTAATTATGATGAGCTCGTAAAAACCTAAAATCGAAATCCAAGCCGATTCGTTGGAGTCGGCAGAAGCGCCGCAAGCCTGACATTTAATGTAGTCATGAATGGCGCATACTGATGCGTGAAACGACTCCACCAGGCAAAACAGGCCGGCATTGTCCCACATTGTGGTGATATGGGCGTGCAGCGCCGCTTCCACTGTCGTGCCGCCCGGAAAATATTCACCCCCACGGCCTTCATCACCGCGGCAAATCCAACCGCCTTCATGCCCCGCACCCTGAGATGCTTCACCCCGGTGCGCCGATCAAACTCCGACATCGTTGCCTCGACACCGGCTCGATAGCGATATTTCTCTGTAAAGCCGGCTGTGGATTCACCCTGCCTCCTGCGTGCCAGGCGGATATCTTTGGTTGTATAGCGGAAGTAGCAGGCCTTCTTTCCTCTGCTTACCGGGCATCGGTCATATACCTCACACTGCAGGCAGTCATGAGAGAAGGCAGCACTGAAGCCGCGTCTGGTTTTCTTGCATGTCTTCGGTGCCCGTCCTTCAGGGCAGGCGAGGACCCGGCCTTGTTCATCAAGGGAACAATCAGCAAGAGACAGCTTGTCGGAGCTGCTGGTCATAACCGGGGCGATGACCCTCACCTCATAGTCTTGGTGCGCTGTTTCGCAGTTATCATCACTGCCGTACAGAGAGTCGGCAAGCAGTTCTTCAGGCAGCGCATCGTTGTGCTGCAAATCATCAAGGGCCGGGATCAGAGCGGCAGAATCATGCTTGTCGGCCGATTCAACGGCGACATGAGTGATCAGTGACAGCCGTTTACCATCATCCTCATGCTCATCCTCATCCGTGCCTTTGCCGGTGTTCTGGTGCGCAGGATTGGTGGTATGGCTTTCCACCACCTGTATCTGATACCCTTGCCCTTTATGGCCGCTGTAGCCCGCATCGGGGTCTGAGGGGTTTTGCAACGAGTCGGAAGGGACTTCTTTGTTGGGCCGGGCAACCGCACGCGGTTCACCGCCCGTTTCTTGATCCACCACGCATTGTTCGGTGAACAGCCTGAGCAGCAGCTTGAATGATGCCATATCGCGCACCGCCGAAACGGCGCCCCCATGCTGAGTCAGGGTATACACATCCCGGGCGAGCTGATCAAGGGTGTGCTTGGACTCAGAGGGCTTGACCATGGCAAACAGAGATTCGCTGGTGGTGCTCATATAGCGGGTGACCAACTCCTGGTCGAGCCGGTCAAAGACCAGCCGGTGGTGGCGTTTGAGGTTCAGCAGGAATTTCTTGATGGTTCGGACGAATAAGCCAATCCGTCCCAGGTGGCGCATGTTGGAGCGAATATGGACTGAATCCATGCGCTGCTTGCCAAGGTCTGCCTGGAAGAGCTTTTCCAGCGTCTTCAGAGCAGCGGTGAAGATTTCATGGTACAATGATTCGGTAGAGAGTGTGTCGCGCATCGACCATAGCGTCTTGGCGCTGACGTAGGCGTGCTGATCGTCGAAACTGGCAATGTTCAAGGCATAATGCCATTGGATATTGAAACAGAATTGCTCAACCGCCCCGTCGTCGGTGAGATCGAACATCTGCTGGAGAATCATCAGGCCCATCATGGAATACAATTCTTTGCTCGGGCGTCCGTTGTATTCATGGTAGTGGCTCCGTAATGCGTCAACCGGCAGCGAGGGGAGTATGTGTTTCTGAAACAAGCCGGCCCATGAGGTGTTCAGAGCGGTGCGTCTTTTGGGGCCAAGATGAGACCAGGGATCGAACAGGTAGGCTTGTTTGTGGGTTTTTACGTTAAACATGGGTTCACCTTGCATCGTATTGAAATTACAAGGATATTGTACCATGGAAGTAGTCTTGGGCAAACAATTTTTTGCAGGTTTTTACAATAATATTAAACGGTTGTGGTATAATAGACTTTTTACGACTTCATCAATTATCAATGTATTTCTTTTTTATCTCTTGAAAGAGCTTGAGATCTTCGCGCATCTGAGTTTCATATTCAGGACCTGGTATCCAGGTAGGTGCAAATCCAAATTTCTCACCAAATGCTGCAAAGTTGCTGCTTGATGCCGCTTGCGTTACTATCTCAATCAGCTTATCTACAACATCCTGAGGAGTATCTTTAGGAACGTATATGCCTCGTGTGATTCCTATTGAAATTGGAATGCCAATATCATTTAAGGTTGCAACGCTTCGTAAGGGTTCATAGGTAATTTTTTCAAGAGATTGCCCGGTTCCAATCACGTTTATTACACCTGCCTTGGCCTCTGTAAGAAGCACTGGCGCATGGATTATACCGGCATCTACTTGGTTGCCTAGAAGAGCCTTTTTCAAATCAGCTCCACCTTGATAGGGAATAATACGAAAATCAATTCCAGTATGTCCCTTAATCCCTGAAGCCATGATCATCTGTGCACCAGAGGGAGTAGCTGACCCAAGAGTCATCTTGCCTGGATTGTTCTTTGCTTCTTCCAGAAATTGCTCCATGGACGTTATACCACTATCCTTGTGGGATAAGATCCACGTGGGACTTGAGAAAAAACCACCGATATATTGAAAATCATCCAAACTTAGAGGTACTTCAGTAAAGGTGAGCGCTGCCAAAATATCGGTATCGCCATTCATAAGTATCGTATATCCGTCGGGCTTCGAACGTGCTACTTTGATAGATCCGGTGATGCCAGCCGCACCGGAAATGTTGTCGACAACCACATTCACCCCTTGTTCCTTTATAGCTTCTGCGATCCCTCTGCCTATGGAGTCAGTACCACCACCAGCTTTCCATGGTACAACAAGGTGAATTGTGTCTTCAGGGTATTCTGCTGCTTTAACTTGCCCAGACATCATAAGAACTGCGGTTAAAAAGATGCCCATGAGAATAAACAACCTTCTTTTCAATTGAGTCATAATTAATCCTCCTCAGCTAGTGATGTGTTGCCGGTTTTAGGGATTATGAGTGCTTTTCTGAGCCCCAAAGCTCAGGATCCCTTTGTAAATTTCATACGCAATCAATCCAACAATGATCGCCACAATGATCACCCGTATCGGCGTACCTACGAATGTTGACCAGTCATTATCTGAAAGGGCCAAAGCAATTCTAATGTTTTGCTCAATGATAGGACCAAGAATTATTCCCAAAACAACTGTCACGACCGGGAAATTGCATTTTTCAAGAATGTATCCAACTACCCCAAATACAATGGCTATATAAACCGGGAAGATCGTGTTCATGCTTGAATAGGCTCCCAGTGTTGTGAGGACAAGGATAAATGGGAAAAGCCATGCGCGATCTTGTTGCAGCACGAAGATAAAGTAGCGTATAGCTCTCCACGCAATGAGGAACATGAAAATCGTACTGATCAGTAATCCTGCCAGCAAGCCATAGACGAGCGGTCCATCACTTTGCATCAAAGTAACACCGGGAGTGATCCCGTGTAGAATCATGGCACCAAGCATTATGGCAGTCGAACCATCTCCAGGAATCCCAAGGGTGAGCATGGGTACCATTGTTCCGCCATTGTTTGCGTTGTTGGTAGCCTCAGGAGTTATGATCCCTTCTGCTATTCCTGTACCAAATTTATCTGGATGTTTAGATTTGTTCCTCGCGGTGGCATAGGCAATCCATGGGGACCCTTCTGCTCCAACGCCGGGTACAGCGCCAAACCCTGTACCATAGAGCCCACCTATAAGCACATTGGACCAATATTTTTTTAACTCTGAGAGCTTGGGCAAGGAGAGGTTAATTTTATTGGTAACCAATTGAGAACGAGTTCCTACCATCTTAATATCAGACAGCACTACAGCAATGCCAAAGAAACCGACAAGAGCAGCAGCAAACGGTACACCAGAAATAAGGTCATAGCTTCCGAATAGAAACCTAGGGCTTGCATCAATTGGATCCAGACCGATAGTTGCAATGAGTAAACCGAATACTACACCTATAAGTCCTCGGACCATAGACCCTCGAACAAATGCTGAGACCATGATCAGCCCCAGAATTCCAATAAGAGCAATATCAGCATTTGAAGATTTCACCGCGACTTTGGAAAGAAAAGGCACACAAGTAATCGCCAGTATCCATCCAAAGACACCACCAAATGTAGAGCCCATTGTGGCATACCCTAAAGCCTTGCCAGCCTCACCTTTCTGAGCCATAGGGTATCCATCAAGAGCTGTGCATGCACCGGCTGGTGTTCCTGGCGTGCGTAGAAGAATTGCGGGAAACGAACCGCCAAGCTTTGTTCCAACATATACACCTATCATGACAAGCAGGGCGGGAAGTGCATTCATGTGATAGGTAAGAGGCAGTAGAACCACAATAGCCATGGGTGAACTGAATCCTGGCAAAGCGCCGACTAGCAATCCTAGAGCCGTTCCTATAAATATGAGAAATAAATTCATTGGCATCAAACATTGCCCAAAGCCCGCCAAAATCCCTTCGATCATAGTCTTAGCTCATTTTAAATTGGCAGGTTGAGAAAATAAATAAACAGTATATAGAATCCAATACTACCAAGTACAGAAGCAAGTCCAATTTGTAAGGGACTGCGCCGGCCAAGCAGAACGAAAAGTGCCGCAAGGAAACATGCGGTCAGAATAGTAAAGTTGATGTAGGCCAGAAGCAGGGCATAAATAATGAGTAAAGCTAGCGCTCCAAAAGTACGTACTAATACCACTGCCGGACTGGCTGTTGCCTTAATCTCATCGAAAACGACATTTATACTTTCAGGCTCTTTGCTCTGCCTGCCAGTTAGGAGTTTATTTAAAGCCCCTAATAAGATAATACCGGCCAGTATAATAAGTAGGGCGCCATATATTGTAGGTAGAGTGGAAGCCGTCAGAGTGGCCGTTTCTGCCACCCTGCCTTGTTCACCGGAATTGATATTTACGATGGCTAAAACCCCAAGCAAGATGAACACGACAGAAATCGAGATATCACGCCTGATTGCACTCTCTCTTTCATCTTTCATGGCCATCACCTTAAATTTAATGCTTTTATTTATTTATATATTTGTAATTATGTCATAAAATAGTGTATTCATTTTTAATAATAGGATTAAATAGTTAAAGCTTTAACTTCTTACATAAACCTAAATTGAGCGATTCTTCTGTTTCACACCTCTGAGGTGACTCCTGAAAGGGATTTTTCGGGCAATCAACCCTTTCTGGTGGCGTTCACCTGGTTACATGATAACCTCGACAAGAATATTAGGTGCTTATGTGTGTCAGGTGCAGGTGATTCCCCGTTCGCCGGGTGCACTCCACCCTTTGACAGGCTCTGCCGCCTTGTTTTAGCCGCCTGTTACGGTAGCGCTTGAACCTGCCGACAGCGATGTAACAGCTCAGCAAGATTAAGCTGAGCGGCGCATGCCGCGGACACCTTCAGTACCGTCTTGTGGGCGTGACGAACAATTTTACCGGCGATATCAATCAACCGGCGGCGGATTGTCGTCGCATACGCGCCAGTCGGCACCACGTCATAGGCGACATCATACTTGTAACACTCCAGCAGATTATACCCCAGTACCATCATGTAGTACCATGCCGCATTGGCGGTGAATTGCTTGAACGGCAGCTGCTCATGGCCAAAATCCTTCAGAGACCGATCGTTCAGCTCATCGCTGCCGCGCCCGTGGTATACTGCCACGATAGAATGGGTGCTGGTATAGTCGGCCATGCCCGCACGCTCCAACAGCTCATCAATATAGCCGCCCTGGCTAAGATTGGTAACGATCACCGTATCCGGGCGGCAGTCAGGGAGATAGAGTTGTCTATGGTTGGCGAGAAAGCGACAATAGAGAGCTCGTCGAAAGCGCTTCCAGGTTTTACAGGCAGTGCCGAATTCAAGGTACTCCCAGCCAACTTCATCGTTCTTGTGTCTGGTATACTGCTGCCATGCGCCGGCAGGGGCGCTACAGGCCACCGCCTTGACTTCGTAATACATCTTGCCCCCACACACGTAGCCGATTTTGAGGTGCTCGCATAACTCAAAAATCTTCTGATCAAAAAACCCGCTGTCCATGCGGATGATGATCGGCACATCGTTACGGTAGTGGCGGCGAATACGGCGCACCATATCGGTGATCATCCGGCGGGCCGTATCACCGTGGTTACCGTGCACCTTGCCGGGGCGAAACTCGGCGTCGATAATCAATCTGCCCCAGTTCATCTGCAAGGGCTGGAATCCTTTTTTCTTCTGGTAGGTCGGGGTAACCCCGTTGCGGCAGCGGGCGTCATCATTATCCATCACCATGCTGTCCAGTCCCAGTTCGACGACGGCCGGTCTGGTTTCACCTAGACGCCGGATAAATACCTGTGCCAACAGGCGTCTAAAAACAAGCACGTGGATGAGGAAAAAAGAGCCGAACATCCGTTTGATCTGATGCGATGATGCGAGCTGTGTCGGGTCGGTTTCTATGGCGGCGCCATAGCCATGATCTGCGGCCAGTTGATCGAAATGGCTGACATGGCGGCTGGTGCCGTCGAACATGAAGCAGAGCACCTGCTTGAAGAGCTCGGCTAACGGCAACCCCTTTTTGCTTTTTCTCAGAGAGCCGAAATAACGCTCAAGCTTGGTGAATATACCGATCTGATTCATGTAGGCGACGCACGGGGCCAAACCAGCTCGGCTGGTCAGGCAGTCGGAGGTCACTTCAATGGCATCAATTTGGTGTTTCTTTTTCTGATTGTTGGCGGTATGTCTTTTCATTGAGTCCTCCACCTGATGGGTTGCGCTTCAATTGCTATCATTTATCTGATTTTAGCAATAATTATAGCATATTACATCGCGGTTAAGGACTCTTTTTTTCAATAAATCGCTCAAATTAGGATAAACTAAACTTGAAAAATTGTCAACTACAAATTAATATCGTGTTGTCAACAAATAGAATTGTCCGGTTTTAAAACAAACTGAAGTTTCCTAGAAATTGACAACTTATCATCCTACGCCACCATGCGCAGCAGGGTTTTGACGAAAGATTTTTGTGGTGTTTTCGCTGGCGCCGGGCAAACTCTATGAAAATCCGGGCTCAATGCCGCTTCCGCAATTATCCTGCGCACATCCGAGAACGCAAATCCGGCTCGCCCTCTAATTTTATGCCTGCGATCCGGGACGTTTGCCAACCGGTCGGCATAGATCCATGTCAAGGTTGTGGCCATCATACAGAAGTTGAGATGATTAATTACTGAATCAGCATTTCGCACTTGAGATTGAGAACTGCCGATCTCCTGCTTGATCTCCTTGAATCCTGCTTCAATCTTCCAGCGTGCCCCGTAATACTCAATAATCTGCTCAACAGAAAGCGTCATATCGGTGGTCATCAAAGCAACATATCGAGTCTTTCGATACACCCACACAACTCGCACCGGGCACTTAACATCGTTTTTACCATAACGGCCTGGGAGTACGCCTGCACCTCTCTGTTCTTGCCATACAGGAAAACACCATAGGTTCGAGCTTTGTCCTTCCACCTGGCTGCACAATCACCCACGGAACCGAAACAGGTGCCATATTTTCGTGGCCGACCAGCCCTGCGCCGTACTGGTGGTGCAGGGGGAAAATCATACAGCGTATTATTTGAACGCATCCGAGAAAGCAGATGGATACCCCCGTTGCCCCCACCATCTATCCTGGACCACAGACCATTGTTGCCAAACCAGCTATCCGTCACCACCACCACCGGTTGCTGAAAATGATCTCGAATACCTGCGATCATCGCGGCTGCCTGTGACATCTTGCTTGCAAAACGAACCGCTTTGCCCGGTCGCGTGACCGGTGCCGACCGTAACTCGATATCTTTTCGCTTCAGGTAAAATCGAAAATCAAGGGGCAACCAGGCCCATCGTGAGTGTATTTGTTTCAACAACCCGATTGCCACAATGCACTGTGACCATGGATACGAGCTCTGATTTATCTGTGCTGCATGATCGTGAAAATGGGCGCAGCCAAAGATGTTCCTGCCGCATTTGGGATTGATGGAATCATCCAGCGCCACAATAATTCGTCCATCCGTGGCTGGTGCTGGAATCATGTGCCACATGGTGCGCCACAATCGTTTCCACGGCAGTGTTGAGCTCGCCATAAAACTATAAAACCGCTGACTCTGCAGTGTTAAACCAAACAGAGTGTGCAGGGTGCGCAACAGGTTTGAAGTGATTGATGAGGTAAATGGCACCACCACCGCCAGCAGGGTGTATGCAAACCAGAGCTTTCGTTTTTGCCCCTGAGCGGTAGTGGAAAATTGAGCTTGCAGGGGGTGGAGTAAATCGCGTAGTATAAACATGGTAGGCTGCTCCTGTTTGTGTATATTTTCAATTGGTTAGACACTTGAAGTATACACTGGGAGCGCCTACTACCGCAAGCATTATTTTGCCTTTTTAAGTAATAATATCAATATTTTACCCAACAAGGGGCGCCGCACCCTGACTTATAATATAAGCTAATTTATTTTTGTTCGCTTGGCAACTCCTAGCTCACATTTTCTAAACGCCAAATAAATTTCTAGGAAACTTCAGCTTTTAGATAATCTGGGGTTCAACACCCTCCCTGTTACTTTGTTACGCTCGTCTTAGCTTTACCGCAGCCTTGATCCTGATGGGTGACTGGGTGCAGCAGGAGTGATCGCTGACACAAAAGCGCCGAAATAACGGGTGCGGGAACGTGCTGCCTATCAGCGCGTATATAACCCGGAACGATTGCTCTGGTTAGAAAAATCTTTTATCCTGGATGGTGAAGTCTTTTCTGTGACAAAAGGCTCATTAATGAATGGCCCCCAGCTTTCCAAGGTTCATTTTAGCTGGCCGCCTTATCGGGGAACTCTGATTTTTTGCTAACCTCCCAAGAACATGATAACAGCTCAATATGGCCAGAATGGAGAGAGCCGCCGAACCTTCCGGGCCGGGTTTGGGCGGCAGGCGGTGACGGTTGGTTGTAACAACCGAGCGGCGGCGGAGCTTGCCCAGGTTGTATGCGGCGATCTGATTCTCAGTGATGCGGAGTCCACCCGGGCCCATTATGATATCGTTGCAGCCGGGCCCATGCCGATGTGGTCGTTGTGGAATGACGACAGGCGTCTGTACTTTGGTGCTTCGGCATACCAGCTGGCATACATGCTGCTCAACGAAATCATCTACCAGTGCGTGGCTGGTAACGACACACTCTATGCTATCCATGCCGGCGCCGTCCATAACGGTACCAAGACAATCATGTTGCCGGGTACCAGCGGTTCCGGGAAGAGCACGCTGACTGGTTGGCTAGCGGGCAATGGCTACTACTACCTCACCGATGAGCTGGTAATGGTAGACTCAGTCGGCCGGTTATTCCCCTGTATGCGTCCGCTGGTTCTCAAAGAGTGGGCATCCGGTCCCCTGCTCAAGACACTGGCGGGACACGCCGCCTCCATGGTAAGCGATAATAAGGCAGCGGTTGTTCCCCATCGGCTGCTTAACCCTGTTTTTTCTCCGACCTGTCCGTTACTCTCGCATCTGATATTTCCCTACTACAGTGGCGCCGCGGTAACGCAGGTGAAGTCCCTTAGCCCGGCACGCAGTCTGGCAAAACTGCTGGAATGCCACGTAAACGCACGCAACTTCGAAAAACTGGGAATCACCGGTCTTTCCCGTCTTATCCAGAGATGCACGTCGTACTCAATCGAATACAGCGATATAGCCCAGGCGGAGCGGGCAATCGCCGAGCTGGTGGCGGTCGCCGGGGCTCCACGGTGAATGATCAACGTATTCTCCACCTCTGCGCCCGGCCCACCGGCACACCGGAGCAATACAGCCTTCTGCGCCGGGTGTGCGACACCACCGCCGCCAATTGGGAGAGTCTGCTGCATCAGGCTGAACGGCAGGGAATGATCCCGCTGCTGCATCAGCATCTGAAAAAATCCGGCGCTACGTATCCGGTTCACATCGGCCGCAACCTGACAATTCTTGAACGGCAGCTGCACCATCGCTCGATGGTGCTTACAGGAGTTTTACACGAGGTATCCGCGCTGCTCGCTAAAGCATCGATGCACCCAATTTTTCTCAAGGGATCGGTGTTGCGCCATACTGTGTATAAAGATCCGCGCCTGCGCCCGATGCGTGATATCGATCTGCTTTTAACGCGCAAAGATGCCGAGACGGCCCAGAAACTGCTGATTGAACAGGGATTTGAACAGTCCAAGATCGTCATCCCAGCCGATCATTTTCACCTGCTTGCCCTGTCGCGCCGTGAAAACGGGGTGACCATCACCATTGAGATCCACCATGGGCTGTACCCGCCCTGTCCGCCCTGGTATAAGCAGCCACCTGTTGCCGATTTTGTCGAGCGGGGAAAGGTGTTTGACGCGGGGGGGCGGGATTTGCTAAGTATGGGAGATGTGGACATGCTCAGGTATCTCTATCAGCATGCGATCCGTACCCCGCTGGTCTATGAGTCGTTTCGGCTGATCAATATCGCCGATATTATCGGCCAGGTTGAGACCTGTTTCGATACTATTGACTGGCGGTCGCTGGGCGAACGTTATCCGCAGTTACTCAATGGGTTGCCCCTGCTGCATCGGGTTGTTCCCTGGCGCTCGGACATCGCTGAGTATTTCAGAATTTCCCGTTATAATGGCCGTCTAAATCGTCCGCCCCACTCATTCAATGGCTGGCCTACGGTGAAATTTCGCCAACAGAGAAGCAGGGGCGGCTCGGTGATGGACCTTATGCGGGCCACTTTTTTTCCCTCATTATGGTGGCTGCGCATCTATTATGGGGTATCATCGTGGGTGAGTGTGGCGTGGTGCCTGCTGGTAACACATCCGCGCCACATATTGTGGTGGTATCACCTGCACTATGCCTATCTGATAACACCCGAGCAGAGCCAAAACCGCGGAGGGTGCCGGTCAAACTACCCCATTATGGCTGGCAAAACCGATGGCGCTGTTACATAAATTGGCAGGGAAGCTCCGCTGAATGGTATATGAGCTTGTTCGTCGCCAAAGCTTAATTAACAGCAATATAATGCTAGGTTTTTTGCGGGTATGGGGAGAAGATTAGCCCTACAACGAAAGTTATTTAAAATCATTTAATGATCGCAGGCGTCGTCTTCGATGCGAAAGATACGCTCTGTGATTCTTAACCTGCACGCTCTCAATCAGCGCCAACATTGTCATGGCGTCATAGTGGGCGATTGGCAGAACCGTTTCAATCAACATCCTAAGCTGCGACAGAGTAATAGACGGCGTTTTTTTCCCCCAACCGTATCTTGAGGTGCCAGAGGAAAAAATGCCCCAGCATACATGTCAGAATATGATGATTCCAGCCGGAATATTTACGAACTTCATAGTGGTCCATCCCCAGCTCTGTTTTCGTTTCTTCAAAGCATTGCTCAATAGCCCACCGCACTCCGCTCAGCCAGACAAACTTTGCAAGGCGAGTGCTGACCGGGGCGTTGCTGATAAAAAACGAATATTCCGGCTGGGGCCGAGCGTTCGCTTGATGACCAACCACACTTCCTTTTCCGGCAATCCATCTTTTGACAATACAACCCGGCGCTTAGTGAATTCATACATAATAGGGCCTTTGGTGCCTTCGGAGACCTTTCGCCTGTACCAGAAGAAATCATTGATGCTTTTGGCAAGATCGATGAACGCAATGGGGGTCTTTGATGTATCTTCCAGAATTCTCCTGGTTTTGACCGTGCCCTTGTATTTGTATGTCTTTTCCCTGACGACGGGTCTTTTCAGCCAACAACGGGTGTCACTGGCCATGGATACAAAATAGGTGACCCCGGGAAGCCGATCAACCGCATTGATAAATTCGGGGCTTGAGCCATACAGGCTGTCGGTGGCAATGTATTTGAATGGAAGTATCCCCTCGTCTCGAATTGCAGTAAACATCTCAACCGCCAGTTGCGGTTTGGTTTTGAACTTGATATTTTCGGGTAAAGCGCATTTTTCCCGTTTTGCGGCATAGTCTTTGGTGAACCATTTCTCTGGAATGAAAAGCCGCTTGTCAATCAGGGCGTACCCCTGGGGGGAGGCATACGCCGCGAATACACCGACCTGACAATTATCCACCTTTCCAATGGTGCCGCAGTATTGTCTGGCTACACCGATCGAGTCGGATCCTTTTTTGACAAAACCAGATTCATCGAAAATGAGAATGCCGTTTGGATCACCCCATATCATCATTAACCATATGACGATACTTGCGGCTTATTTTATCCTCATCCCATTCCGCGTCACTGATAAACCGCTGCATTGCTCTAACATTTCCGCCTTTGATATTAACGGCAATCGGTTCAATCGACTTCCTTTCAAGCTCACTGAATTGGCCGGCCATGTACTTAAAAAAATGGCCCCGCGACTCACTCCGGTGGAAACAGTCGGCAAAAACCTCATGATACCCTTCAAGTTCGGAATAAAAACCATCAATGTCTTTTGTGGTGATCGAGAATTTCGGTATTTCGTACGTGTGCTCAACGGATCGAATTGACGGCAACATAGGCCCACCTCCATGGTTTGGTTATGTTGCGCAGTGTTACATATTGTGGCTATGACGTCAATATAAGTTTCGTTGTAGGGTTAGATGTCGAGCTCCGGGATCATTTTGTCTTTTCGAACCGCCTTTATAATGCCTGCGAGGCTTAAACGCCTGCCACTTTTTGCATACCTGTCGGCCGAGCCATCGCTAACTCTACACTGGCACTTTACGTGCTTATGTCCATAATTGATTTGACAGCAGATCAAAAAAGTGTTTTAATCCATTTGTTTGTATGCTTAGCAGTAGGGTCCATTGTATTTGGCTTATCCCTCATTTCCTTTATTTTTTGCCGGAGGGCACCATGACTAGCTTTCCGTCCAGTAAATTGAGGCTCGAAAACTCGGTGCTCAGTCGTCGCACGGCGATCAAATCATTTGGTGCCGGCGTGGCTGGGCTCACCGCCTATTTTGCATTGCCACAGCGCTGGGAACATCCCATAATAGAGCAGATTATCCTGCCCGTGCATGCCCAGACAAGCGGCTTTACCCTGTCTGACCCCTGTGAGGTGAGCCTGCTTGCCGGTACAACTGAGAGTGATACCGTGCGGATCAGGGTAGAGGGGTTTGTTGCGCCGCCTACCGGGAGCCTTGCTACGCTCATTGAGGCAGTGTCCCAGGGAAAGGGGGAACCGACAAGCCTAGAAACCACCACCGCGGCCGATGGCACATTCAGCGGTGAGTTGCTAATCATTGGCGGTCCGGGCATTACCGCGGTGAGCGTAACTACTACGGTACAGGGTGCGACGGGCCAGGCCCAATGCGCGCTTTCGGTTAACAAGCCGAAACCGGAACCAAAACCGCCGGAGCCTCTGGTAACCATGCGGGATGAGCAAAGCATTCTTACCTGTGAATTTTCATCGCGGGGAAGGCCTCTGGAAATGGGTCCTTACTATTTCGATTTCGCTATAGAAATGGAATCTACCTCGGAAAATCTTGGCCGTGTTATAATTGATCCATCTAGCCTGATGACTCGTAGGTTGAAATTAGACAGCGGTGGCAGGTGGATCGAGTTTAAATTCACACCCAGGACTGGGAGTTATTGTGATCAAAACAGAACATTTGTTATCGATTTTGCCGATATGGTGACGACGGGTGGTGAGACCCTGGGTTCTCTGACTAATGAAACGAGCTTTGAATTTATGCTGGACTCAGCCGCATAAAGAAATTTTTCTAAGTCTAAATAATTTTTGTTCAACCTCGGAATCGACCCGGTTTTTTCTGATATGTGCATGATCACCTTTTTGTGTGATCTCTCATGCAGTTGTCTTTTCCCGCTCGATGGCGGTGTTGGGCCAGCGCGGTCATCCTGCCCGGCGCATAATTCAACGCGCTTGTTTATATGAGCATGAGATACGCTGGTCAGAGTGCCTGTCTTCTCAACCAGTACATCCTCGTATTTGCGGCGCAACATGAGCGGTGGCGCTATTTGTCCGTGAGCAAAAGGCCTGGCTTGGGTCAGCCCCTTGCGTAAAGAGAAATTACATCGGTTATGATGCCGGTCGATCGACAAGGGTGATAGCCCCCGCTTCGATCAGGGTCTGTAGGGCGCCGTGTACATCCTCGCGGATCATTTCCTTTTGCTCGGGATATGAATCTTCCAGACAGGTGATGATTTCGGCTACCGTTGCGGTCGCGCCGCAGAGCTGCCACACCAGATAGGCGGTCTGATTCATATAGACCGCTTTGGCTCCAGTCACCGTGTACAAGAGGACTTCATCCTCAAATGGCTCAACCAGATAATCTTCGTTTTGTATCGGGATTTTAGCATCAATCGGGATCGGCATAATGTTTTGAGCATGCAATAAGATTTCTTTGTATGGGGGGTAGAGGGTATGGGGTCAAGAGGGTATGGGGTCAAATCTTGTTTCTTGACAAAACGCGAACTCTTGCTTCTTTCCCTTTGTCTCATTTGCCGGTTAACACGGGCCTGATGCAAACAACAAATGCGCCCGTGTCTCTTTCCAGAATATTTTATTTCCACTATGATCGCAGCATATAAAGCGGTCAATGTGGGATAGCTCCTTTTTTAGCCTCTTCGTCGTTTCAAGTGGAATTGATGATATTGCCTATTGGTGAAGCGATCAGATAAATCATTGCGATGAACGTCATGGGGTTGCGATATCCTCGTGCTCTGGCACGGGCAGCCTGGAATAAGCTATTGAGCCCTTCAAGGCGTGCCGTGCTGTGTTGTGATTGCCAGCGTGCTTCGATGGCCGGGCGATGGCGGATGACTGTCTCAATAGCCTCGATCACCGGCTGTAACAGGGGGGAACGGTGCAACTCCATGCTCGACACATTCAGTAAGAAATGGCTCAAGCGCCACGTGGCAGCTCGAGGGGTGGCAGCTTTTCGTATCCATCGGAGTTTTTCCTTAACCCGCCAGGCAATCGCCGTGAAGAAGTCCATTCGCTCCAGTTCGGCAAGCGCTTCTTTCTGGTTTTCCGTTAAGGTGCCGTCAGCATTTTTCAAAGTGGCCCAGCGCGTATGTTTGGGAAGTTCCTTCTGTTTGGATTCAAGTACCCGAACTTTATTGACCGCCTCGGTGAATGTTTGTACCACATGGAACCAGTCAACGGTCACCGTTGCCTTGTCAAAGTATTCACCAACCCCGGCAAGAAAGGCTTTAGACATGTCGCACACAACCTCCACGATCCGATCAGCGTGACCTCCATGACGATGCAAAAACTGTTTGAATTGGCGAAGCACCTCTTTGCCCTTACCGACCGTGGCGAAGATAACGGGCTGTTTTTCCTTGTCCAGGTCGATAAAGACGGTCACATAGTTGTGCCGTCTTTTTGATGCAGTCTCGTCAAATCCAATGGCGGTAAGCGTGGAGAGGTCGAGTTTGTTCATGCTGACGGAGATATAATAAAAGACGATGCGCCACAATTTCTTATCGGTAATGCCGATGATCCTGGCAGCAGAGTTCACCGGCATCTCTTTCACCAGGCTGAGTGCAACCTGCTCGAACAGCAAGGTAAATTTGCTGCCCTTGCGTGCCCATGGAACCTCTATTTTCTTGACGCCGTGCTCCTCACATCTGATTCGTGGAACGGCGGCGGTGATGTAACAATGATGTTGGAAGAAATTAAGGTGGCGCCAGGTATTTTCCCTGAAATCATGGGCTTTGCATGGTTTCTTGCACACCGGGCAGGGGAAGGTTGCGCCACGATCTGTGCTGAGCGTAATCCGCAATTCATGGGGGGAGAGCTCTTGGTTCAGGCTTTGTCCGCTGATTTTCCACGGCGCTTCAATACCCAAGCCTAAGGAGATGATGTCATTACCGTTCATGATAACCTCGTGGTTTGGAGTGGATTTGGCTCATCATAACCAAATCCACTCCAAACGACGAGGAACCGTAATTGGGTATGACTGCAAAATGTCAAGGATAAAGATTTGACACCCTCACGTAGCTCAGGATATTGACACCCTCACGTAGCCGAGACACCACGCACCACCCTCACGCAGCCTTACAGCCCCAACCACCCAGACTCAAAGGGTTATAAGTTATGTCAATAACTCTGTGTCAAGGTAATAGAAAATGAGATCACAGTGGGGAAGCCCATCAATCATGATCTGTACCGGCAGGTCGGTGGTGCTCGCCAATGAGCACTTTTTGTAGTATATGGTGATGAGTTGTAGTTTCGCATTGGCTGCAGGTATCTCTAGCCCAAAATCGAGTCCAATTTTCGTTTATGAGACGAAAACCAAAACTATCGCTGTCATCGGCGCCGTTTTACGTCTCTATCCTGGTGATCATCGCGCTGGGGGCCTTTGTCGGACTGTTCTGGTCGCTGCATGAGTATCAGGCCTACCAGGCATCGATAGACAATATCCGCGGCAACTACCAGTCGTTGTATCGGCAGCGGGTGCGGGGCGAGATATCACGGTTGGTGGACTTCATTGAATTTGAGCGGACCCAGGCCTATGCCGAGACCGAAGACGAGATCAGGCAGAAGGTGCAGACCGCTCATACCATTGCCTCTCATATGTATCGGTTCTATGGCGACGAGCTTACCAGTGAGACCCTTCGGGCAATGGTGGCGGAGATATTGCGGCCGATTCGCTGGCAAAACGGTAAAGGGTACTATTTTGCCGGCCTGGTGAGCGATGCCCGCCTGGAGCTGTTCGCCGATGACCCCTATTTTGAGGGCAAGGAGCTGAGTATCCATACAGATCAGCGCGGCAATCCATTCTTTGCCGGGATCATCGAGCTGGTTGTGGAAAAAGGGGCCGGTGTCATTCACTTCGATCTGGAAAAGCCGGCGTTTCCCGGACGCTATTTTTCAACCTATGGTTTTGTTAAATACTTCGCCCCGTTTGACTGGTTTATCGGCGCCGGCCTGGACATCGAAGACACCCAAACGCTCCTGCGGGAAGAGGTCCTGAGCCGGATGCGGGATCTGCGCGACGGCGGTGTCGAGGTGTTCGCGTTTCGCGACGACGGCACCATCATTAGCTATGATGATGAAATAATGGTGGGCCGGTCGATCCGTGAGGTGTTCGATGATGCCGGTGCCGCCTCCGGCGCACTGATGCTGGCCGCCGCCACCGGCCCGGAGAAAGAGGGTTTTTTGGGGTACCGGGGAACAGGGCGCGACTCCAGCCAAAGCGGACGTCGTCTTGCCTTTGTCAAAACATATGATGAGTGGGGATGGATTATCGGCGCGGCCATCGGGATGGATGCCATGGAGCGGGCGATTGCCTCCGAAACCGCGACCTATCGGCAGATATCGTTTCGCAATGTGGCCGCCTTCGTGGTCTTGTTCATTATCGCCGTTGGTTTGTTGCTCTACAGCTCATACGTCTATTCCCGCAAAATCAAAGCGGGGCTGATACTGTTCACTGATTTTTTCCGGGCCGCTGCCGACAGCAATATAAAGATAGACAGACAGGCGCTTGTGTTCGCCGAATTTGAGGAACTGGGCGTCCTTGCCAATCAGATGGTGGAAGACCGCGTCACCAAAGAGCGGCGGCTGATGCGCAACGAGCTTCGGCTGGATACCCTGCTGCGGCTTGGCGCCATGGATAAGCGGTCGCTGCAGGATATCTATGATTTCATTGTGCAGCGTGCCGTGCTCATCTCCGGCAGCAGGCGCGGATACCTGGCCATGGTAAACAGCAATCAGCGCTATCTGAGCTTGTGCGGCTACGTCGATGAGCAGAGAGCGGACAGCCACAGCCGGCTGCCGCACAACATCACCAGAGCGGTGGATGAGGGCGGCCTGCCCGCTCTTGCCGTACAGCGTGGTCGGCCGCTTGTCTGTAACGATTGTGCGATCCCGGCCCATCAGACATTTCCCTATCAGCGGACGGGCGATTATCACTGTGACGTGCCGCTGCTGGACGGTGGTCGAGTTGTTCTGGTGGTGGGCGTTGCCGGCGGCGGTGAACCCTATCAGGAGGCCGATGTCCGGCAGTTGACCCTGCTGGTGGAAGGCATGTGGCTCCATGTGCAGAGAATGTGCGCGGAAGAGGAGATGGCCAGGCTGGAGAGAAAAATTATCGCGGTCAGTGAAGAGGAGCGCAACACCATCGGGCGCGACCTGCACGATGATCTCGGCTCACACCTCTCCGGTGTTGCCCTGTTGAGCAAGGCGTTGCACAAAAAGCTCGAAACCGAATCCCCCGAGCGCGCCGCTCAATTGGGCGCTATCCGCACCCTGATTCAAGAGGCCATCGAGAAAACCCGCCGGCTGTCGCGCGGACTCTACCCGGTGCATGTGGTGGAGCAGGGGTTGGCGGCGGCCCTTGAGGAGCTGGCCCATGAAGCGGAGCAGCTCTTTGTGGTTCGCTGCACCCTTGAAATTGCCGATATCTGTCAGGGACTTGACCCTCACATTGCCGCCCAGATCTACTTTATTGCCCGTGAAGCAGTATTTAACGCGGGTCGTCATGGGGCGCCGAAACGAATCGACATCATCCTTGCCTGCACCGCTGAGGGGGGCAGTGTGCAGGTCATCGATGACGGCTGTGGCTTTGATGAAAAAGATGGTAAGAAGGGACTGGGACTGCACTCAATGCACTACCGCGCCCGGGCCATCGGCGCCACGCTCAATATTGTCTCGCCGCGTCATGGCGGGGTAAGTGTCCATATGTCATGGGAGCGATGATGAAATCACGAATCCTGATCGTTGATGATCATCCTATTTTTCGCATGGGGATGCGGGAACTGCTTAACCAGGAAGATGATTTCCAGGTGGTCGCCGTTGCCGATGATATCGCCTGTGCCCGGCAGTGCATCGGCGAACAGCGTCCCGACATCGCCATCGTCGATATCTCCCTGGCCGCCGATAACGGTCTGGATCTGGTTCGCGAATTATCGGAAGAACACACTGATATCTCCGTTCTGGTGCTCTCCATGCATGACGAATCGGTCTGGGCGGAACGAGCCCTCCGGGCCGGCGCCAAGGGATACATCATGAAAGATGAGGCGTCGGACTCGGTAATCACCGCACTTCGCACCATCCGGGACGGCTCCATCCATGTCTCCGAGGCGATGATGACCCAGTTGCTCTCCAGTTTTCAGGAAAACCCACAGTGCCGGGGGGCGGGGACGGTCGATCTGCTTACCGACCGCGAGTTGCAGGTCTTTCGTCTGATCGGCGCCGGCCTTGCCACCCGTGAGATTGCCCAGCAGCTTAATCTCGGCATCAAAACCATCGGCACCTATCGTGACCGGATACGGCAGAAACTCAATCTCAAGAGCGGCGCTGAACTGACCAGGCAGGCAGTGTTGTGGACGGAAAACCAGTGCATTTCCCGGTAGCTGTCCGGTAAGCAAAAACCCTACAAATTATCAGCACTGCACCTACCGAAAAAACAGCAATTTCCCGCTTTTATCATCCTCGCTTTTTTTCTATAGTCCATCCCATAAAAGGGTTGAAAGGCCTTCGGCGGTGACTGCCCATGGCAGGACACAGGGGTGTCCATGCCCTCATCTCGTCACCGGCCGCTGCCATTAATCGGAGGAGGTTTGCTATGAAGCAGAACAGTACGGAACGGCGCTCGTTTCTGAAAAAGGTCCTGGCCGGTTCCGCCATCGGCGCGAGTATGGCGATTGGCGCCAGGCCGAAAACGGCGAAAGCCGCCACCACGGGGCGCTCTGCCGACCGCGGTCAGGAAACCTTGTATCAGGAAACGGAAGCATTTCGTAAGTACTACGATTCACTGCGTTAATTTTTCGGAGGAAAGATATGGCACGCAAAAAAATCAGCAAAACCGGGGTTTCGTCAACGGCGAGAAGCCGGGTGACGCTTAATCCTAAATTGGCGCGGCGCTCCTTTCTCAAGTTGTCCGCCGCCACCGCCGCCCTTTCCGGAGCGGCGATGACCGCCAAGATGACCGGTAAAGCCAACGCGGCGCAAGCAGCCAACGATATGTACCCCGATTCACAGATGGTACGCTCGGTCTGCACCCACTGTGCGGTGGGCTGCGGGATTAACGCCGAGGTGAACAACGGGGTGTGGGTTCGCCAGGAAGTGGCGGCGGACCATCCCGTCTCACGTGGCGCTTACTGCTGTAAGGGTGCCAGTGCTATCGACATGGTGACCAGTCCGCAGCGTTTGAAAAGCCCCATGAAGCGGGTAAATGGTAAATGGCAGACCCTGTCCTGGGATCAGGCCATGGATGAGATCAGTGCGAAGCTCACCGAAATTCGCGATACCGACGGCCCCGACGCCCTGCACTTTAACGGCAGCGCCAAGGTCTCTACGGAGATGGCCTATCTGCAGAGGAAATTTGCCGCTTTCTGGGGGTCCAACAACATCGACCACCAGGCCCGCATCTGACACTCCTCAACGGTGGCAGGTGTCGCCAACACATGGGGTTACGGTGCAATGACCAACAGCCTGAACGATATCAGGCATGCAAAATCAATGATTTTTATCGGTTCAAACGCAACCGAGGCGCATCCCGTTTCACTGCAGCATATTCTGCACGCCAAAGAGGTCAATAACGCGCCTATTATCGTGGTTGACCCACGCTTTACCAAGCTGGCCGCCAAGTCCGATGAATTCGTTCGCATCCGGCCGGGCTCCGACTGCGCCTTCATCATGGGGTTGATCAACGAGGTGATCATCAACGGCTGGGAGGACAAGCAGTTCATCAAGACCCGAGTCTCCGGGTATCCGGAGATGAAAGAGGTGGCCGCCCACTATACTCCCGAGGTGGTGGAGGACATCACCGGCATTCCCGCGGCGCAAACCAGAAAAGTCGCCAAGATGCTGGCCATGAACCGGCCCACCTCGCTAACCTGGTGCATGGGCGGTACCCAGCATCATATCGGCTCATCCATTACCCGGGCCTTCTGCATCCTGCAGCTGGTGCTTGGTAACATGGGGAAATCAGGCGGCGGTACCAACATCTTCCGCGGCCATGATAACGTTCAGGGCGCCACCGATATGTGCGTGCTGTCGCACTCGCTGCCCGCCTACTACGGTCTGAGTGACGGTGCCTGGCAACATTGGTGCCGGGTCTGGGACGTGGACTATGATTACATCGTATCGCGCTTCAAGGACAAGGAGTGGATGAATGCCAATGGATTCACCCTGGCGCGCTGGTATGAAGGGGTGCTGCAAAACGACGAAATCACCCAGTACACCCCGATCAAGGCGCTTTTTCAGTGGGGTATCGGGCTTAACTCAAACTCCCAGTTCGCCAAGGTTAAAGAGGCTATGGACAAGCTCGACCTGCTGGTGGTGGTGGATCCTTTTCCCACCGCAACAGCCGCCGCCTGCGAGAGCGACAATATTTACCTGCTGCCGTCCGCCAGTCAGTATGAGACCTCCGGCTCGGTGACCTCCACCAGTCGCCAGATTCAATGGCGCTATAAGATCGTCGATCCGATCGGCGGCTGCAAAGACGATTATACAATCATGCAGGAGCTGGTCAACCGCCTCGGTTTTGCCGATGAGTTCTACAAAAATATCAAGGAAGTACCGGAGGACATCACCCGCGAGATCAACAAGGGGGCATTGACCATCGGCTACAACGGCCAGTCTCCGGAGCGTATCAAGAAGCATATGGAGAACTGGCATACCTTTGATATCGAGACCCTGCAGGCCGTGGGTGGGCCGTGCGACGGCGAGTACTACGGCATGCCGTGGCCATGCTGGACCGATGAGCATCCCGGTACCCCGATTCTCTACGACATCTCCAAGTCGGTGGCCGAAGGCGGTCTGCCCTTCAGAAATCGGTTCGGCGATGTGGCCACCTATGTGATGAGTGGCCGGGAAGAGATTCAGCTGGCTGAGAAGGGCGTCTGTAATCCGGGCAGTGAGGTAGAGGGCGGCTATCCCGAGTTCAAGGATGTAGTTCCCGGCACCAACTGGAAAACGGATCTCTCCCAGGAAACCATCAAGGAAGCGATCGGTCGAGGCATGGCCCCGTTCGGCAATGCCCGTGCCCGCTGCGTGGTCTGGAGCTTTCCGGATCAGATCCCGATCCATCGCGAGCCGCTGCACAGTCCGCGCCCGGATTTGATCGAGAAGTACCCCACCTATGAGGACAAGCCGAACCACTATCGGGTATTTACCAAGTATAAGAGCGAGCAGAATCCCGAATTGGTTAAGAGCTTCCCCTATGTTCTCACCACCGGAAGGATGGTCGAGCACATGGGTGGCGGGGCGGAGACCCGCAGCAATAAGTATCTCTCGGAATTGCAACCGGAGATGTATGCGGAGATTAATCCGCGGCTGGGTAACAACTTAGGTATTCGCGACGGTGAGATGGTGTGGATCGAGTCGCCTGAAGGCGGCAAGATCAAGGTGAAGGCGTTTTTCACCGAACGGGTTGATGATAAGACCATTTTCATGCCGTTTCATTTCGGCGGAATGCTTGCCGGAAAGTCTCTGGCGGGGAATTATCCCGAAGGTCATGCTCCCTATGTCGTGGGCGAATCGGCAAATGTCTGCACCAACTATGGCTATGACATTATTACCCAAATCCAGGCGACCAAAGACGGTCTCTGCAACGTGAGCCGAGCATAGCTCCGGGAGGATTGATCAATGTCACGAATGAAATTCTTATGCGATATCGAACGATGTATCGACTGCGGCGGCTGCGTGATTGCCTGTAAAGAGGGCAATCATATCCCCGTGGGCGTCAACCGTCGACAGGTACTCACCATTAATCAGGGCAAGCCGGGGGAAAAATCGTTTTCCACCGCCTGTATGCATTGCTCTGATGCGCCCTGCATCGCGGTCTGCCCGGTGGATGCCCTCTATCAGCGGGAGGACGGCATCGTGCTGGTCAGCAAGAAGACCTGCATCGGCTGCGGTTACTGCTTTATGGCGTGTCCCTTCGGGGCGCCGCAGTTCCCCACCGGCGAGGTGTTCGGGGCCCGCGGGGCGATGGATAAGTGTACCTTCTGCGCCGGCGGGCCGGAAGAAAATCACAGCGCCGAAGAGCAAAAGCTCTACGGCCAGAACCGGATTGCCGAAGGCAAGGTGCCGCTCTGCGCCGCCATGTGCGCCACCAAGGCGCTGCTGGCCGGCGACGGCAACACGGTGGCATCCATATACCGCGACCGTCAGTTCAAGCGCGGCTCCGGGGTAAATGCCTGGGGCCAGGACAAGGCCTATCAGGGCTGATCTTGAACCGTATTCCGGCATGCCTGATGCGCGGGCATGCCGGAACTATCTCTGGTCCGCGCACCGCTGGTGTATAGAGAGTGAATATGAAACAATTGTTTTTTGTACTTGCCGCGCTCGGGTCCATGGCGGGCGCCGCCCTCTGCATGGCGGATGAAGTAGGGTTGCTCAGCTCCTTTGCGCCGGAATCGTCCACTGCCGCCTACGGCGCCATCAACGAGCAGTTGACCAGCCAGTGGCAGGGCTACGGCGAACCCTTCATCAAGGCTACCTCGGGGTTGTTTTCCTCCATCTACCTTGCCCTGATACTGGGGATACCGGCTGTTTTTCTGCTTCATTATCTGATTGTCGGCGCCAAGCATTTTGATCACTCCGGTCCCGGTGTTCCCTATTTTGGGATAATCAGCCGAATTATCCACTGGATTGCGGCGGTGGCTTTCACCCTGCTGGTCATTACCGGGCTGGTGATTATTTTTGGCCGCTATCTGGGCGGTGGGGCGCCGATTATGTTCGCCCGCCTGACCCATCTGGTCTCAGCCCTGGTCTTTGCGCCGTTCGGTCTGGCCATGCTGGCGATCTGGTTTGTCGATATGCTGCCCGCCTGGCATGATGTGAAGTGGGTTTTGATTCTTGGCGGTTACCTGAGCAAGGAGAAAAAACCGGTGCCAGCCGGCCGCTTTAACGCCGGCCAGAAGATGTGGTTCTGGTTTGCCACCGCCGGTGGCGTGGTTATGGCCTACAGTGGTTACCAGTTGTACCTGCTGACGGCGCCCACCGATCAGCTGCAGCTCTGGGCGCTGGTTCACAACGTTCTGGCCATGGTGCTGGTCGCCTTTTTTCTTACCCATCTCTACATGGCACTGTTTGCCATTGCCGGCTCTATTCACTCTATGATAGACGGTACAAAGCCGAGTGAGGAAGTGGCGATTCTGCACAGCAGATATCGTCCCGATGGAAGAAATCCCATCTAAGGGGAAGGCGGGTTACGCTGGTTCCAGGTTGATAAGCAAGGGTGCCGGGGGTGGATATGGGCTGGCGTTTATGACCCCCATAGTCAGCTTTATCGGCCGTCACAACGCGGGTAAGACCACTCTGGCACGTCGGGTTGTGGCCCATCTGAGCGAGGCCGGCTACCGCGTTGGCGCGGTCAAATCCACCCATCAGAGCGGCATCAATTATGACCAGGAGGGCACCGACACTGCTGCCTATCGACATGAAGGCGCTGCCGCGATCGTTCTGATGGCGCCTGACCAGACGATAATGACGCTCACCGGCCGGCAGCAGAGTCTGCTCAGCTTTGTCCATCGCTGTCTGCCGGATGTTGATATTGTCATTGCCGAGGGGTTCAAACACCATCCGCGTATTGCCAAGATCGAGGTGGCGCGCGGGCCTGGCGAGAGGCTCGGCAAAACCGTGTCCGGGGTGATTGCGGTGGCCACCGATCAGCAGGTGTCAGGTGATTATGTGTTTCGTCTCGATGAGCATCGGGAGATCGCCGAATTTATTGAAAAACGTTTCCTTCACCCGGAAAGACACCGGCGGATCCGCACCGATCTGCTCATAGATGGCCGCGCCATTGTCCTTAAGCCCTTTGTCCAGCGTGCCCTGGCCGGGGTTGTGGAAGGGTTTGCGGAAACCATCAAGCACGGAGAGGCGGGTGAACTCATCGAGTTGCGGATCCGTTCGCGTCCCAAGACCTAGCCCGCGGTTTTACGACGCCATCATTAATTAGGGAGAGTAATGTGATAAAGACACGTCTCATCACCATGGTACTGGCCTGGGTTGTCTGCCTGGTTCCCTGTTCAGCAACCGCTCAGCAAGCTGCTGCTAAAATGCTGCCCGATTTCACCCTGCCGGTGCCCTCATCAAGTGAGTATCAAGCCTATCTCGGGGTAACCGGGGCTGACACGGAAGAATTCAACGTTCATGATATTGACGCGGATATCCTGCTGATCGAACTGTTCAGCATGTATTGTCCCTATTGCCATGCCGCCGCGCCGGCCGTCAATGAACTCTATACTCTGATGCAGCAGACCTCACAATCCGGCCCGCGGATGCGGATGATCGGGTTGGGGGCAAACAATACCAGATTCGAGGTGGATCACTACCAGCACACCTTCACCGTTGCCTTTCCATTGTTTGCCGACAAGGATATGACCCTTTACAGATTGCTCGAGGGTGCTGGTACGCCCGGGTTTGTGGGGTGTCGGAAAAACGAGGATGGAAAATTTGAGATCATTGTCCAGCGCTCCGGCGAATTTGACACCCCGGAGGGGTTTCTCCAGGAGCTTTTGGAGCGCGCCGGCAGATGAGAGATATCATGATTTCGATACGCACACTCTTTTTCTTGTTGGTTGTCCCGCTTCTTGTGTCGGTTGTGCCAAGTCATGCCGGGCTGCGGCCCGAGTCGATCTACCAGACCGGCACTCTGAAGCCCGTCGACAGTATACTTAAGGTTGCGGTGGGGGACGAAGCCCCTGATTTTACCCTGCCCTCGGTGGGGGGTGATCCGATCACGCTTTCCGATTATCGGGGCACAAAAAACGTCGTGCTCTCCTTTGTCCCGGCCGCCTGGACGCCGGTCTGCTCGGATCAGTGGCCGGGCTACAATCTGCTGGAGCAGATGTTTGCCGAGCATCAGGCGGTGCTGCTCGGCATCTCGGTGGACAATATTCCCACCCTCTATGCCTGGACTGCTGAAATGGGCGATCTCTGGTATCCAATCCTCTCTGATTTCTGGCCGCACGGCGCCGTCGCCCAAAGTTTCGGCATCCTGCGTTCCGACGGTACCGCCGAACGCGCCCTGATCTTTATCGATTATACCGGCGTTATCCAGCACATCATCGTCTCCGATATCAACGAACGCCCGCCCCTGGAAGACATCGCCGCTCAACTGGCAAGGTTCCCAAAACCGTAAAAATGACGGACTCGTAGAGTCAGCCGAGCAGCCTAGGATGACTCAGTAAAAGGCGCTCTACGAGGATTGTTGATCGTTTTGACCTCAATGGCGCATCGGTTACGTCAAGAAGTCAAAACGATCCTACGACGAAGGACGAGGTTTTTACGCTATCGTAATAAATCGAAGCTTTTTTTAATTGAGTGGGTTCTGCTCCAGATCTCCTCTGGGTGGAGCTTAGATTGTATAGCAGAGTGAAGGTTTGAGACCGAATGATGTTTTTGAAGGTCTCAATATTTATCCAAAATAGTCTCTTATCCAGATTGACAGTAATCGAGAGGTTATCCAAAGGGCGAATCCCGATGTCGTAAAATAGACAATGGCGAGCACCCCGTACCATGCGCGTACAACATGACGCCTTACCCGCCGAAAAAATGACCATGATGTGGTGGGCTTGGGAGGAACTGCACTGAAGCTTCCCAGAAAAATGTATGTTGCAATGGCCCACACCACGCCGACAAGACTTGGAATAAGATATCGATCCTCTTCATGCGATTGAGAGGTGAAAATGATGATTACAAGAGCGCCGGCACACGCCAGTCCGACGGCAATCGTCGGCAGACGAAGAATTGACAGAGCGCGGGCGATCTTTCCCAGTGTATCGATCATGTATGCAACATTTCTTGAAAATTCGCAGGTGCCGATCGCTGCATCTGAATTTTACGGGGACGCAATATTTTATGTAAGATAGTCAAGCAGTTCTTCCGGCTTGTTCAGTATCCGGTGGGCGCCGGTTTCGCGAAGTTCCCTGGTGGGGCGAAATCCCCAGGACACCCCGATGGTGAGAACACCGGCGCGGCGTCCGGTGAGCATGTCCGTTGACGAATCACCCACATAGGCTACCTGGGACGGGGTGAGGCCTAAAAGTTTGATGATTTCCAACAGGCCGGATGGATCCGGTTTTCTGGGAACATGCTGCCGCTGGCCGAAGCAGCACTCGAAAAGGTCTGGGGCGAAAAAATAGCTGTTGAACTGCTGGGTAAATTCATCGGGTTTGTTGGACAAAATTGCCAGACGCACGCCTGCTTCTTTGAGCTTGTGCAGGGTTTCAGGAATACCTGGATAGAGATATGCGCTGTCTCGCCACTTTTGCCCGTAGATCTCTCTAAACCGTTGCCGGCAGCTCTCAAGAATCGGTGCCGGGGTGTCGGGCGGGCAGGCCCGTCGGATCAGGGTGACGAGTCCGTCACCGATGAAATGGCGATACGCATCGATCGGGTGTTCGGGCAGGCTATGCTCGCCAAGTGCGCTGTTGAGTGTAGCGGCGAGCCCGTCAAGGGTGTTGACCAGGGTTCCGTCAAGATCGAAAATACATCCATCAACTGCTTGTTTTTTCATTGCGCGTTCTCTGCGATATTTACTGTTTCTCTCGCATATGGTCTGATGGCGTCATAAAACTTCGCTTTACGCCGTCGATGCATCGCGTTGACTTCCAGACATAGCATGTGTACGCCTGCGAGAGCAAAATACTGAGCCATCCTTAACCGCAAGATCGAATTTTTACCAGAGCATCATGGTCTGATGCTTTCGTAAAAACCAATATACCAGTCATAACGGAGTTGACCTGACATTCATAATTAATTGAAATCACTGGATTCCCGCTTTCGCGGGAATGACGGTAGCAAGCAATTTTGAGGTTTTTACGAGTTCATCATGGTCTGATAGTGCTGAAATGTATAGAGAGTATCTTTTTTTTCATAGCCATCACAACAAAGGAATATGAAACCCTACATCACGGATGCCGAAATTTCACCGGCCGGTCAGCTGGAATCGCTGTCCCGGTTTGAAGTAAACCATATTATGGGCACCAGCACCGGAGAGTTGGCCGATATCTTCCGGAGCTGCTCGCTTGCGGTGCTCAACAGCGGCGACTTGATTGATGACGGCGCCGAACTGCTTGCCCACTATGCCGATTTTTCCATTGAAGTGATAAAGAACCAGCGGGGCATTGAGCTTGCCCTGAAAAATGCACCGGCCCATGCCTTTGTCGACGGTGAGCTGATCACCGGGATCAATGAGCATCTTTTTTCGGTGCTGCGCGACGTCATCTATGCCCATGATAAATTCATCAACGTGCGCTGGTTCGACCAGGAGAAGTCGCCCGATATTACCAATTTTGTTTTCCACATGTTGCGCAACGCCGGGGTCTTTACGCCCGGGCAGAAGCCCGACATGGTGGTCTGCTGGGGCGGTCATTCGATCAGCCGGGAAGAGTATGATTACACCAAGGAGGTGGGCTATCAACTGGGCCTGCGTGGCCTGCAGATCTGCACCGGTTGCGGCCCCGGTGCCATGAAGGGACCGATGAAGGGCGCCACCATCGGCCACGCCAAACAACGCACCGGGCCGGGCCGTTATCTCGGCATCACCGAGCCGGGCATTATTGCCGCTGAATCACCAAATCCCATCGTCAATAAGCTGGTGATCATGCCCGATATTGAAAAGCGCCTTGAGGCCTTTGTCAGAACCGGTCACGGCATTGTGGTGTTCCCCGGCGGGGTCGGCACCACCGAAGAGATTCTCTACATCCTCGGCATCCTGCTGCATCCCGACAATATCGATATGCCGTTTCCACTGGTCTTTACCGGGCCGCGCTCGGCGGAACACTATTTCAACGAGATTAACCAGTTTATCGTAGACACCCTCGGTCTTGAAGCACAGCAGCGATATCGGATCATCATCGACGACCCCAAGCGGGTTGCCATCGAAATGAAGCGAGGGATAAGCAGCGTAGAGGAGTATCGGCTGCGCAGCGGGGACGCCTATCACTATAACTGGTCGCTCACCATCGACGAGTTGTTTCAACAGCCCTTTGACCCGACCCACGAACACATGGCCGATCTGCAATTACACAGGAATCAGGACAGCCACACCCTGGCGGCACATCTGAGACGAGCGTTTTCCGGTGTGGTGGCGGGCAACGTGAAAGAGGAGGGGATTTGCGCCATCAGGCAGCACGGCCCCTTCGAGCTGCGCGGTGAGTCAAACATCATGGCGGCCATGGATTCGCTGCTGCAGACTTTCATCGAGCAGGACAGGATGAAACTGCCCGGCTCAACCTACCGACAGTGCTACCATATCCATAGGTAAGCAATATACCACTATTTCTCTGGGGCAAATCTCAAGAGAGATGTCCTTTCAGGGTCTTTTCCGGGGACAGTGTATATGTTGGGGAAAATCATGGTGCGCCTATCTTCTCCACGCCATGATTTCATCCACAGGCGGTAATATTGGCCCTTGCGCCCACGGTAAAAAGAGAATAATGAGAGGGGCTGGACTGATTATGAACTTCATATATAAGTTATGAAAAAGATTCGTTTCTATCTTGAATATAAACTGCTGGTGATGCTCGGCTGGATTATCCGGCGATTGCCCCGCAGCGGTGTGATGGTGCTTGGCAGGCGGGCCGGAGATCTGATCTACTATCTGGTTCCCATCCGCAAAACCGTTACACTGGACCATCTGCGCAGGGCATTTCCGGAGAAAACGGAACAGGAAATACGGGTCATTGGTCGCCAGGCGTATCAGAATCTGGCAACGCTTTGTTTTGAGCACATCTGTATTTCCTATATGGATAAAGAGGAGTTACTGAAGTTTGTCAGATTTGAAGGAAAAGAGGTGTTGGATACAGCCTTCGACCGGGGTAAAGGGGTTATCTTCGTGGGTGGGCACTTCGGCAATTGGGAATACATGGGCGGCGCCACCAGCGTCCAGGGATATCCTATCGCCTATGTGGTTGCCCACATAGCAAACCCCTATATCGATGAGCGGGTAAACGGCCATCGGGAAAAAATGGGGGTAACCATTTTGTCCAAGGGGATGTCGGTGCGCGGTGTCCTGAAAACTCTGCGCGGCAACGGCGGGATGGCCATTTTGATCGATCAGGACTCAGGTCGCAACGGAATCTTCGTGGATTATTTCGGCAGGCTCTGCTCCACTCCCAGGGGACCGGCCTTGTTTGCCCTGAAAACCGGGGCGGCGCTCGTCTACGTTTCCTCCGTACGCGGCGATGACGGTGTCATTACCTGTGCATTTGAAGATATTGAGATCGACTACGAGGCGGGAGATACCGAAGAAAATATCCATGCCATTATCCAACGCTGTACCCTCATGCTGGAAAACAGTGTACGCCAACATCCCGGTCAGTGGTTCTGGATGCACCGGCGCTGGAAGACGAGACCGGAAGAAATCCCCGCCGAGTCGCATTAGAGGGGCACCCCCAGGCGCACCACACGTCCGATTTTTCATCGATCACCATCATGACTAACAAAGAATTTTTTTCTCGTCTGTACCAGACCATCAGACCGTATCAAACCATGATGATCGTCTCTATGGTTTCCATGGTGGTGGTGGCCCTGCTTACCGGCGCCCAGACCTATATGCTCAAGCCGCTGGTCGACGATATCTTTATCGCCAAGAGCAAACATCTGCTCCTTCCCCTTGCGGCAACCCTTATTGTCGTGTTTGGTGTGAAAGGTCTGTTTTACTACACTTACAATTTTTTACTCGAGCAGATTGGTCTGTTGGTGATCCGCGATTTCCGCGCCGCAATTTTCGCCCACATTCATCGACAGCCGCTCTCATTTTTTAGCACCTATCCCACCGGCACCCTGATTTCACGCATCATCTCAGATGTCAACCTGATGCAGCATGCCGTTTCGACCTCACTGGTTGGCATCTTACGTGATTTGTGCACAGTGGTGGTAATGCTCGGAATCGTCTTTTACCTCAACTGGCAGCTGGCCCTGTTTTGTTTGCTGTTTTTCCCTATCGTTGGGTATCCCCTTGTAAAATTCGGCAAAATTTTCCGCCGCCTCAGCACCTCGGCCCAGGAGCAGACCGCTCATCTTACCAATATTTTATTTGAGACCATCACCGGCAACCGCATCGTCAAGGCCTTTAACATGGAGGAGCATGAAAACAGGCGTTTTGACAAGCAACTCTCATCGCTGGTCGACGTCACCATCGCCGATGCAAGATTTCGCTGCCTGCAGCATCCGGTTTTGGAGTTTATTGGTGGGGTGGGAATGGCCATATTTCTGGTGGTTGCCGGGCATCTGGTGCTTGCCGGCACGATGACCGCCGGAGATTTCTTTACTCAGATCGCCTGTCTGTTTGCGGCTTATGATCCCATCAAGCGGGTGGGGCGGATAAACTCTACCATGCAGCAGGGAATCGCAGCGGCGACAAGGGTCTTTGAGATTCTCGACACAGAGCCTGAGATCGCCGACACCCCGGGTGTGAAAGCGCTGCCGCCATTTCGTGCGAGGATCAGCTTTGATCAGGTTGATTTCTGGTACGATGACAAGACCCACGCCCTCAAATCCGTATCTCTCGTCGTGCCCGCCGGCCAGACCCTCGCTATCGTCGGTCACAGCGGCAGCGGTAAAACGACGCTTACCAACCTGATCCCTCGGTTTCTCGATGTTACCGGCGGGTCAATAAGTATCGACGGAGTTGATATCAGAGACGTTTCCATGCATTCGCTGCGCAGTCAGATCGCCATCGTCACCCAGCAGACCATTTTGTTCAACGAAACGGTGCGCAACAACATCGCCTACGGTTCCATGGAAGCCGGTGACGAGGCGGTCGCCGCCGCCGCTGAAGCGGCTCACGCTCTATCCTTTATCACGGCCCTGCCGGATGGGTTTAATACCGTGATCGGTGAGGGCGGGGCGCGGCTTTCCGGGGGTGAGCGTCAGCGTATTTCCATTGCCCGGGCGATCCTCAAAAACGCGCCGATCCTGATCCTTGACGAGGCCACCTCGTCTCTTGATACCGAATCGGAGCGGGAGGTGCAGTCCGCCCTGGAAAACCTCATGAAAAACAGAACCACCTTCGTCATCGCCCACCGCCTCTCCACCATCAAGAACGCCGATCGTATCATCGTCATGAAACAGGGTTCAATCGTCGAAGAGGGAACCCACGATGTGCTCATCGAGAAAAAAGGCGATTACGAGGCCCTCTACAGCATGCAGTACCGGTAGATCGGCATAAAGGGCATTGCGCCGTCTTGGCCGGAGTCGAAGTACACACTATCGTGCCTAGCCACTAAAGGAGTGGGCATGGTGATGACTTTGATGTGGCGCTTGATCAAGTCCGGCGGGCTAGAACCTGGCCGGTGAAAAGAGCGTAAGGTCGAACCGGGGTGGAGTGTCGGTTAACAGATCGGCCAGGATTTCACCAAGAACCGGTGCGAACTTGAACCCGTGGCCGGCCAGGGCCACCCCGAAGACGTTTTTTGAGCCGGGCCGTTTGCCCAGGTAGAAATGGGTGTCCGGGGTCATGATGTAGAGACACACCTCCGAACGTATGGGATGATGTTGCAGTTCCGGGCAAAAATAGCCAAGTACGTCGCGGATGGCGTCGTCCTCGCCGGTTAAGACATCCCGTCTGAGAACATCGGGGTCACACGGTTCGAGGCCGTTGTGAAAGGCCACTTTCAGACGAGAATCAGGTGGTATTGTCGGCAGTATGTAAAATTCTCTGTATGGATCATTGGTCTGTGCATCGTTTCCCACCGGAATTTGCCAGAAACTCACCGGAAGGCGACCGAGATGGAAGCGGGCATCCGGTTCCTCCAGCCAATGCACCACCACCCGATGCGGGCGCAGTAGTGGCTCGGCAAGTCCCAGCAGTTTGCCCGTCCACGCACCGGCGCTGACCAGAACTCGTCCGGCCTCGTATCGGCCCTGGGTGGTCTGCACGATGACGCCGCCCGCTGTTTCCTGCCATGACTCGACCTGTTCGTTGAAATGCAATGTGGCCCCGGACTGGTGTGCCTGGGTGAGTATTGTGGTTATCGCGGTCTCGGGGAAAATAATGCCTGCTTCCACCTCGAGACCGGCGACAAAATCTTCCGGCATGGTAAAACAGGGAAATCGTTCCATAACCTGGCGAGCGGTAAGTTGTTCATGTTCTATCTGGTATTTCCGGGCACTTGCCAAAAACCCGGCAACCGCCGGCGAGTATGGAGGGCCGATGGTCAGGTTGCCGGTGGTGACCAGCAGGTCAATGGTTGCGTCTTTTTCCAGTTTGCGCCAGAGCTGCCAGCTCCGCATGGCCATCGGCACATATGCACTCCCTTCAAGATAGGCCCGGCGAATACTGCGCGAGGCGCCATGGTGACTGCCCAGGCGGTGCGGTGGCCGATGGGCGTCAATACCCAGTACCGAAACTCTGCGGCGGGCCAGTTCCAGACATGTTGCCGAGCCGGCGGTGCCGAGACCGACGACGATATAGTCGTAGCAATGGTTGCCTGTTTCCATGATGATCACGGGAGCAGTTCAAAGACCAGGAACTGGGTGCGCTGTGGTGGGTTGAAATTACCGTCCGATACGAAAATCAGGCTGCCATTTCCGCTTGCCAGGGGCGGGCCGAAGGATACCCCCTCGATATTGTCCAATGATTGAAATCCAGGCGAAAGCTCCGGGAGTATCTCGTCGAAATCAAGAATCAGTTGCTTGTTCGCATAGGTCAGCGGACTGTCGTGGTTGGCCAGTGAATCGATATGAGAAACATCTTGAGCCTCGGTGAGATCGACCATGAACAGGCGGATAATGTTTCGATCCAGGCTTTTCAGGTAGGCCCGTTCCAACGCGAGCAGGTGAAATTCATCCAGGGCCAGCAGTTCCACCAGTCCGTTGC
Source organism: Desulfofustis sp. PB-SRB1 (assembly GCA_016722945.1). GTDB lineage: Bacteria > Desulfobacterota > Desulfobulbia > Desulfobulbales > Desulfocapsaceae > PB-SRB1. The sequence goes on from JAEQMT010000009.1 coordinate 45,338, forward strand.
CGCCGATGAGCCGCGGCAAGCCGTCTGGGGCTGGCCAGGGTTCTACCTGATAGAGATACTGGGCGATGGGGGTTGCGTGCTGGTTATATGTGATGATCCGCACCACAGAGCCTCTGTAGATTCCTGAGATGTCACCATCCTGGATCAGGGCTTGCTCGGTGGCGGCAAAGATGTGGCGGCGATCGGGGGTGGCGGTCAATGATTCAAAGCCGAGATTGTTGCGGACGCCTCGGTTATCTGTGTTTTCACCGAGAAACTGGCCGGGAAGGGGCCAGGTGCGCACGAGGCGGCCGTCTATGGTAAATTCGCGGATCGCCGGATCGATGGCGCGGTTCCTGTTGCCCTCGCCGCAGATCAGCAGGTTGCCGTTGGCCAGCATTGTTATCCCTTCAAAATCAATGGTGCCCGGTGGAAAATGAGAACCGTCGTGGTTTGTGAGAAAGGTTACGGCGCCATCCGTGATGTGCAGCCGGCCATTATCCGTGGTGATGGCAAGGGTGTAGAACCGGGCGTGATCATGGGTAGCACGATCATCGGAAACCACGTAAAAAAGATCGCGCCTCTCATCGAAGAAGAGGCCGGACAGCCCGTTGAAAGAAGTTTCATCAATAACGGTGCCGGCACTGATATTGGCATCCGCCACCAGACGCAGCGCTTGCGCCCCGGCAGGTGTCGGCCAGATGCCGACACACAGCGCCGCGATAAGTGCTGGTGCGGCAAACCTGAAGGGTATCGATATCCAGTTGTACGTAAACATTGCTGCCATGGTATTACGTTTCCCTACGATTTTCATGTGGTTTTAGATAGTTTGCAAAAAATGATTATTGATGAATCTGTAAAAGCCCCGATATTGCCTGCTTTCGTCATTCCCGCCCTCGATAACAACACTCAAGGGCAGGCTGCAGCAGGAATCCAGTAATCTCGAGTAGTTCTGGATTTGGGGTCAGCTTAACCATGATGGCAACTGGGATTTTTACGACGCCATCATTGTTGATGCTTTCGTAAAAACCCATATTCCAGTCATAACGGAGCTGACCTGACATTCATAATTAATTGAAATCACTGGATTCCCGCTTTCGCGGGAATGACGGTAGCGAGCAATTTTGAGGTTTTTACGAGTTCATCATTGTTCATGTGGTTATAAAAAAGGTAGATTATCGAAGTTCCCCTGTGAATCTAAACGACAAGGAGCGAATATGTCTGGAAAACTTTTTTATCGTGAACGTACAAAAATTAAGGACGGGGCGAAACTGCCCCGGTTTCGGATCATTGCCGCGGCCGGGCTTGATCTAAAAGTATATGGCAATCATTTTCGCCTGCAGGAACTCGAGCAGCTTGCCGCCGCCTGTGATGCCGAGCTGATCCGCCTTGAGGCGGCAAGTGAGGGTAAATACAAAGATCACTCCGGTCCTGAAAGGGGATAGCGACCATGGCACTGGTAAGGGATAAAGACGGCCGCCGGCTCCATGTCAAAAGCCGGCTCATGGGTGAGAGCCTGGTAAGCAAGGAGTTTATCGACAACCTCGACATTGCCCCGCAGCAGCGGCTCTACCCCGATGTTGCCATCGTCAAGATCGGCGGACAATCCATCTGTGATCGCGGCGCCCAGGCGCTGCCCGCAATTCTCAAGGAGATCGTCGCCAATCGGGCGGATCACAAGATGCTCATCACCACCGGCGGCGGCACCAGGAGCAGACATATCTATACCATCGGCCTGGAGATGGGCATGCCCACCGGCATAATCGCCCGTTTCGGCTCCATGATATCTGATCAGAACGCCCTGATGATCGCCACCCTGCTCTCACCCTGGGGCGGTGTCAAGATATCACATTCAGATATCGTCAAACTACCCACCTATTTTGCCGAGCGCATCATCCCGGTGATGCACGGCATGCCGCCCTACGACTACTTCGCCATCAAGCCCCAGGTGGGCCGTATACCCATTCATCGCACCGATGTGGGGCTGGTTATCCTGGCCGATTTGATCGGGTCGCAAACGGTGCTGTTCATCAAGGATGAAGATGGACTCTACGATGAGGATCCGAAAAAAAATCCGGACGCGACATTTATTGGCGAGATCGGCGCTGCCGAGCTGCTTGCCCGCGATCAGGATGATCTGGTTATCGAACGACCGTGTCTGGAGATTATTCAGAACAGTGAAGTCATCGACAAGGTGCAGGTGATAAACGGACTGGTGCCGGGCAACATTACCCGAGCCCTGGCCGGTGAGCACGTGGGTACCATCATCTACCGGCAGAAGTGAGGCCAAGGCTACCGCATCGATGTTGCTATCCGCTGATATAGATAACCGCGGTGTTTTCAGGCTTTATCTAAGATGGGCTCGTAAAAACCTCGAAATTGGTTGCTGACGTCCTTCCCACCCTCGATAACAACACTTAAGGGCAGGCTGCAGCGGGAATCCAGTAGTTTCAACTAATTATGGATGTCGGGTCAACTCCAGCATGACTGGAATATAGGTTTTTACGTAAGCATCATCTAAAATGATGTCCGCAAGGCACGCATCAGGTACCATACCCCGAGCCCGCATATGAACGCCACGCCGAGGCCGGCGGCCAGGGTGATGGCCACCATCAATATGATAATGAACAGCTCGTTGCGTTCATCCACATCGCTTATGCTTGCCCCCAGCTGAATGCCGGAAAAAAGCAGCAGGACGCCCAGTACTGCTGACGGCAGGAGCTTGAGAGCTATCACTACGTTTTCGCCGAAATAAACCACCAGGCCGATAAACAGTGCGCCGATCACGTAGTTGGATACGGCTGTTCGCGCCCCGAACAGATAGCGCGAGGCGAGTCCTCCCGCGCCGTGGCACATGGGCATACCGCCGATAAAGAAACAGAGCGTATTGGCAACCGCCATGGACAGACAGAGCCTATCAGCGCTTACCCGGTGGGCGTTTTCACCAAAGTAGCGATGTGCCAGATCCCTGGTGGCGATGATGGCGTTTCCCACCGTCATGGGAAGCTGCGGCAATACCAGGGTAAGCATGACCAGCCCGATGGTGCTGCTGGAAATTGGCGGCAGGCCGGCTAAAGAAGGCAGCGTCCATACCGGAACTAACAATACCGTGAGATTCCGCCCATCGTTGATTAGCCCCAGCACCAGCCCCAGACCGACAATGAGCAGGGCGGGGGGAAACCGTTTGTTTGCCAGCAGCGCCAGGGTGAGAATGGTGCAGCCCATACCGATTATAATGCTCAGCGGTACCGGGCCCCAATCTGCGGCCGTGCTCAGGGCGGGATGGTCGGTTCCGGCAATCAGAATGACCCCCTGACGGGCCAGCAGTAAGCCGGTTGACAGTTGCAGCCCGCGAATAATGGCACGTGGCACCAGCCTCTGTATCGTCCCCATGATCCGGCTCAGACGGATCACCAGTAAAACCAAACCCAGCAGCAGAGCGGCCAGTTGGATCTGTTCAGCGGGGATGCCGGTGGCAATGGCATAGCCGCTTACCACCTTCATCGGTTCCACCGACATGGTGAGACGAAAATAGAGCCCGCTGAAAATATAAAAGAGGCCGATGCCCCAGTACACCGCCACCGGATCGAGGCCGTTTATGACGATCATCCCTATGGAGAGCGGCAGCAGGGTGCCAAGATCACCAAGGGCGCCGGCCAGTTCACGGCGGCTCAGTGTTACTCTGGTCATGATGAGATGCGGCGTGCGCTAGAGAGCATGGTAAGCATTGTTGCCGGGGCAATGTAATCTATGATTATCTAATTGACCGATATCCCTCGATCCTGCCGCGCGGCGACAAGACGATCTGCCAGAGCTGATTAACGCGGGCCTGGAAACTGCCCATCATGGCCAGCAGGTAGTAGCGCCACATCCGGTAAAATGTATCACCGTACGTCGGTCGCAGCGTATCCCACTGTGATTCAAAATTTTCGTGCCAGCATTGCAGGGTGCGGGTGTAGTCGACGCCGAAGTTGTGCCAGTCCTCCATGACGAAGAGCCTCTCCAACGCCGCGCCGATCTGTTTTATCGAGGGGAGCATGCCGCCGGGGAAAATGTATTTGTCGAACCAGGGGTCACCGGCGGGAGTGGAGACATTGGCGCCGATGGTATGGAGCAGGAAGAGGCCGTCCGGGGCGAGACGCTGATGGACGATGTTCATAAAGGATCGGTAGTTGCGAAACCCTACATGTTCGAACATGCCGATCGAGGCGATTGCCTCGAACGAACCGGTAACACTTCGATAATCCTGCAATAAAATGGAAACGGGCAGACCCGCGCACCGCTTGAGCGCCACATCTTGCTGCTGCCGTGAGACGGTGATGCCCACCGCCTTGACGCCGTAATGGCGGGCCGCATGGTTGACGAGCCCGCCCCAGCCGCAGCCGATGTCCAGCAGTCGCATGCCGGGTTGCAGTTGCAGTTTGCGACAGACCATATCGAGCTTGGCCCGTTGCGCCTCCGCCAGGGTATCGGCCGCCGCCCAATAGCCGCAGCTATAACTCATGGATTCATCGAGCATGGCGCCAAACAGGTCGTTGCCCATGTCATAGTGACGTTCGCCGATGGTGAAGGCGCGACGGGTGGACTGGCGATTGATTGCTCGTGCCGCTGTATTTTTCAACAGCTGGGGAGCCATAACCACCGCACGTGCGGTGATGCGGCTGCGCAGCAGGTGAAAAAAGAGCTGGTCAAGCCGCCGGCAATCCCACCACTGATCCATGTAAGACTCTCCCAGGGCGAGAGAGCCGCCACGCATGACCCGGCTGTAGAAACGGGGCTCATGCACGGTAATATCCCAGGGCCGATTACCGTTTAGTTCGACATCAGCGGAACCGAACAATTTCGTCAGATAATTCTTCGCGAAATTGGTAAACCTTGATTGCATCACGAAAATTCAGAATCAGATAAAATCAAGCGGGTTGTCCAGGCTGTAGCGCTCGATCTTGCGACGCAGGGTGTCTTTTGAGATACCCAGTTCACGGCAGGTCATCATTTTTTTCCATTTGTTTCGTTTGAGCGAACCGAGGATAGCGAACCGCTCGATCTGCTCGAGGGTTTGGCCGGCCGCATCGGTCTTGTTCTGCGTTGCTTCCCCGCCATTTGTGGCGCTCAGAGATTCCGGCAGGTGGCGCTCCTGGATAAACCCACCAGGGCATAGAATAAAGCTGTATTCGATGATGTTTTCCAACTCCCGGATGTTGCCTGGAAAATCATGATGCATCAGCTTTTTCATGACCTCGTCGCTGACCCCGGCAATATCTTTTTGTTTTTCCGCCCGGAACTTATCGACAAAATGCTCAATCAGCAGGGGGATGTCCTCGCGCCGTTCGCGCAGTGGCGGCAGGGTGATATTTACCACGTTGAGCCGATAAAAAAGATCATCACGAAAGCGGCCCTCTTCCACCAGCTGCTTGAGATTACGGTTGGTGGCGGCAATCACCCGGATATCAACCTTAATGGACGTGTTCGAGCCCAGCGGTTCGTATACCCGCTCTTCCAGAACGCGCAGCAGTTTTACCTGCAGGGGGTGGGGAATATCACCGATCTCATCGAGAAAAATGGTTCCACCCTCGGCCGCGGCAAAACGTCCGTCTCGGTCCTTACGGGCGTCGGTAAAGGCGCCGGAACGGTATCCAAAAAGTTCCGATTCCAAGAGGGTATCGGGAATAGCGCCGCAGTTGACCGAGATAAACGGCTTGTCCTTGCGGGCCGAGGCGTTGACGATCGCCTCGGCCATGACCCCCTTGCCGGTACCGCTTTCACCAAGGATCAACACGGTACTGTCGCTTACCGCAATATCCGGCAGAATGCCGAAATAGCGCTGCATGGCCTGGCTTTTGCTGATGATTTCATCGAAGGTGTAGCGTTGCATGAGCTGCTTGCGCAGGGTCTCTTCAACGGAAAGATCACGGAAGGTCTCCACCCCGCCGATGACATTGCCGACTATATCGACCAGCGGTGCGGCGCTGATGGATATGGATTTTCGTTTGCCCTCCACGTCGGCGATGGTGATGGAGCGGTTGCTTACCGGTGAGGCGGTATAGAGCGCTTCGGCGACGGCGCAATTCTTGCCGCAGATGGAAGAGTGGAAAACGTCGCTGCACGACTGGCCGATGGCGTCTTCGCGCTCCCAGCCGGTGATAATCTCGGCGGCCAGGTTAAAGGAGGTGATCCGCCAGTTGCGGTCCACTGTAAACACCCCGTCGGCAATGGAGTCGAGGATTAACTTGTTCTGCAGGGCGTTGGTGTTGTCGCGAAAGGTCTGGACGCAGCCGATGGGTTGTTTTTCATCATCGAGCATGGGGGTGATGGATACTGAGATGGGGATATTGTATCCTTCCGTGTCGGTGACGAACCCCTCCTGGTCGATAATATTGCACGGCTCCCCATCGGGACGCTCAATGAGCGGACAGGCGGAAACCCCGTCAGCGGCAAAGAAAAGCTCGTCACAGGAGCGTCCCACCGCTTCATGTTCTTTCCAGCCGGTGATGCGGCTGGCGCCCTCATTGAACGAGGTGATGATGCCTTTGTCGTCAAAGGTCACCACCCCGTCGGCAACGGCATCAATGATCAGATCGCTGCGTATCGATTCGCTGATGTCCCGAAAGGTCTCGACCCCGCCGATAATCCGGTTCTTACTGTCCACCAGCGGCGATGAGCTCAGCGCAATGGGAAACGCCGAACCATCCTTGCGATGAATGTAGACATCGCGGTCGTAGTGCATGGTGGTATTTTTCTGGATTGCCGAGGAAACCGCGCATAGCTGACCGCAGATGTTGGACTTGAAGACCGCCTTGCAGGGGCGCCCGAGAACCTCATCCTGACGCCAGCCGGTCATCTTTTCCGCCGCCGCGTTGAATGAGGTTATCTTCATCTCATGGTTGACGGTGAACACCCCCTCGGCGATGGAGTTCAGGGCCATCTCCCGCACCGTAACCGCCGCCGACCGATCAATCAGTCCGATATAGAGACCATGGATGGTGTCGTCCTCGCCGGGAAGCTTTACCAGTCTGGCCATGAGGTCTTCTTTCTCGCCCCTGTAGTAGTCCGGCAGATAAAACTGTTCGTTAACAATGGCGGAGAGCGGCTTGCGCAGTCGCGTTACCAGGGGAATAAAGCGATGGTCATCCTCGATTGCGGAGAGCAGTGGCTGATGAAGCAGCTGCGCCATCGTAGAGCCGATGAATCCGGCGGCGAGTTCGTTGCATGAACTGACCACACCCGACCCAGTCAAGGTGATATAGCCGATATCGGGGCCTTTGATGCGCTGATTCCGTATGCTTTTCATTGATAATCCCGCCAGCAGAGTTCTGTGTATTCTGTAACTTTTTCACTATACACTTAAATAGTCGTTCTGGCAATGCGCTGGGCTGACATGGGAGGGGCACCTGAAAACCGTTTTTCAGGGTAAGGTGCCCGGCACAGATCGGTAATTGCCTGATACGGGATTGCTGCCACAGTCAGACATCGACGATTTCAGTGCTTACCTGCCAGACCAACCGGGCTGTAGCAAAAAAACGAGGGTAGAGACCGAATCTCGGAGTGCCTGAGGATACTATAAAATATCGTATTTCAAGACATGATCCACTGTATTTTGCCTGCTCAACGAATTTTCAAAAAGAGTGATGTTTGGTCTGTTTTGTGATACAATTAATACGAAGAGATCGGTTTTTCGTGGCGATGGGGTTTTGTCCATGAAACGGGTACCATTCAACAAAGGGGAGGCGCCATGACTGATCAGCAGGTATTCAAAATTGCAGACAAAAAAACGATGTTTCAGGAGCGCCGTCACGGTGATCGAAGGAAAATGGAATCACCGGGTTACATCTGCCTTGGGGCGATTGGCTGGTACTGTCGCCGGAAGCACGCCAGGCGCAGAGCCGACAGGCTGTAGCAGTGCGGCTTCCCTTGCCGAGCCGGGAACGTGGAACCGGCGCCATCGGCCATGATTCATCAGGAGATGGGCGAAAACGAGCAGATCAAAGATACATAAAGCGTCCCCGGAATAAAAATGTTCAGCACTGGCCCGCTTGATCAGGCGAACCAGTGTTGAGCCGTGTTAAATACCTTCTACCAGGACAGAGCCCGGCCCGGCCAGGGGCCTGAATGTTTTCGTGGAAGAGCCGCAATACGGGCATTGCCAGTCATCGGGCAGTGCTTTGAAGGCGGTACCGGCGGGGGTACCGGTTTTTGGTTCACCTTTGTCGGGATCATAGACGTATCCGCAATTACTTACCTGACACTGGTACATCTCTTTTGGATCTGCCATTGTCGTTCTCCTTATTGAGGTTCTGGTTTTGAGCAACGGAATGAGTGTGCTCTGATTTTGAGCAAGATTGGATCAGTCTGACATATGCAGAATTGGTGATGCATGCTCGTTAATCCTGACGGTAAATAGCTTCTAAATTTGAGTCTATAGCCTACCGTGGTTGAGAAGAAAATTCAATCCTTGATATTAGTTCCACGTTGCGATCTCTGATCGGTTCCACCGGCTCTATTCACCCCCCTCCCTTATTTGCCCCAGTAGCCGAGAAAAATGTTTGCCAATCAATGTCAACGGGCGATCGTTTTTAAAAGGGACAAAGCCGTACTTCTTAACGATACCCTTAAATAGCCGATCCGGTAGTGTTCATGGAAATGGATACTATCGGTGCTGCCCGCTGTGTCGATGGGATTGGCAAGGGCAGGAGAAGCGATCAGGGGCAGATAAGTATGGTGTCCCCGGAAAAAGGGTGGGATAATAAGAAAAAATCCGGCAGCCAAGCTCGCCGGATCTTTTCTGAGAGAAAAATGAACTTGACTATGGATCAGCCGAATCGGCCGGTGATATAGTCTTCCGTCAGTTGATGTTTCGGGTTTGTAAAAATTTGATCGGTGTCGCCCACTTCTACCAGGTTCCCCAGATGGAAATAGGCGGTTCGCTGGGAAACACGGGCCGCCTGCTGCATGGCGTGGGTGACGATGACGATGGAGTACTGGGTGCGAAGCTCGGCAATCAGGTCTTCAATCTTGCTGGTGGCAATGGGATCAAGCGCCGAACAGGGCTCATCCATCAGGATAACCTCGGGGCTCACGGCAATTGCCCTCGCGATGCAGAGGCGCTGCTGCTGGCCGCCGGAAAGCCCGGTACCCGGCTCGTTAAGACGGTCTTTGACCTCTTCCCACAACCCCGCCCGAATGAGGGAGGTTTCGACGATTTCGTCCATTTCGTGTTTATCTTTGGTCAACCCGTGGATCTTGGGTCCGTATGAAATATTTTCGTAAATTGATTTGGGAAACGGGTTGGGCTTTTGAAATACCATGCCCACCTTGGCACGCAAGGGAACCACATCGACGCTGGGATCGTAAATGTCCATGCCGTCCAGCCTGATCTCGCCCTCTACCCGGCAGATGGAGACCGTATCATTCATCCGGTTGAGGCAGCGCAGAAAGGTGGATTTGCCGCAGCCGGATGGTCCAATCATGGCAAGCACCTCATTGCAGGCGACATCGATGCTCACCTTCTTGATGGCGCACGTCTCTCCGTAGTATACGTAGACATCGCGGCAGACCATGCGTGGATTGTCGACATAGGGGTTGCCGACAATCTGTTGAAATTCGGTATAGAGATCAGGTCCCGCCTTTCTCCGGGCCGGCTCTGTGCCAGTGTCTTCTGTGTTGTTATCCTGATCGGCCCCGGCTGTCGGTTTCATGTCTATGTCCCTTGATGATTCCGTCATCAGGCCGGGCGCTGTCCTCGGCGCCCGGCTCGCATATCAGGCGGGTGAGATTGATCACCCGTCTTGTCTGTTCTCTACTTCATTGCCATCGGGGTGAGATTGGCAACGTCAGCGGCAAATTGTGCCCGCTCGCCATCAGGCATGGGAATCAGACCACGATCGGCGAGGTATCCTTCCGGTCCCCAGGCATTTTCGCTGGAAAACTCAGCCAGGTATTCCTCGATGCCGGGAATGGTTCCCACGTGCGCTTTCTTAACATAGAAGAATAGCGAACGCGATACCGGATATTTGCCATCGGCGATATTTTCAAAGGTGGGGGCCTGGCCCTCGATCATGGAGCCTTGGATGACATCGGCGTTCTGATCAAGGAACGAGAAACCGAAGATACCGATAGCGGCGGGGTTGGCCTGCAGCTTCTGGACGATCAGGTTGTCATTCTCACCGGCCTCGACATAGGCGCCGTCTTCACGCAGAGCGCCCGGCTCGAACTCTTTCATGGCATCTTCACTGATGCCGGTCATATCAACTTCTTCCACGCCCTCTTCCATCACCAGCTCGACAAACGCGTCACGGGTTCCGGAGGTGGGCGGCGGACCGAGCACCTCGATGGCCACCGCGGGCAGATCGGGATTGATATCCGCCCAGGTCTTGTAGGGGTTTTCCACCAGTTTGCCGTCCATGGGAACATGCTTGGCCAGGGCAAGAAAGACATCCTTGCGGCTCAGGTCGAGTTGACCTGCCTGCTTGGAGTTGGCCAGGACGATGCCGTCATAGCCGACTTTTACCTCGACGATTTCGGTGATGCCGTTTTCGGCACAGGTCTTCTGCTCAGAGGCCTTGATGGCCCGTGAGGCATTGGTGATGTCCGGATGATCGGGACCAAGGCCGGCGCAGAACAGCTTGAGGCCGCCGCCGGAGCCGGTGGACTCGATTTTCGGGGTTTTGAAGTCGGTGGTCTTGCCGAACTGCTCAGCAACCACGGTGGCAAACGGGTAGACCGTTGATGAGCCGACAATCGCGATGTAGTCGCGGGCGGCATGGGCGTTGGCGCCCACTACGGTTGCGGCGAACAGGGCGCCGGCAACAAGCAAACCTTTAACCTTCATGATACATTCTCCTTCTCTTGTGTTATGAGTAACACCCGATTAGCCTATCTAACCGGGAAATTACCAGGTGATTTCAAACTTCTTCCGCATATAGACCGCCAGCGCGTTCATCGTCACGAGAAAGGCCAGCAGGACCATAATGGCGGCGGAAGTTTTCTCGGTGAAACCTCGCTCCGGGCTGTCCGCCCAGAGATATATCTGCACCGGCAGCGCCGCCGCCGGATCGGTGAAACCACCTGGAATATCGACGATAAAGGCGACCATGCCGATCATCAGCAAAGGTGCCGTTTCGCCAAGGGCCTGGGCCATACCGATGATGGTGCCGGTAAGCATACCGGGCATGGCCAGAGGCAGGACATGGTGAAATACGGTCTGAATCTTCGAGGCGCCGACCCCCAGCGCCGCTTCGCGGATCGACGGCGGCACCGACTTTAATGAGGCGCGGGCGGCGATAATAATGGTGGGCAGGGTCATCAGGGTAAGCACCAGCCCGCCCACCAGCGGGGTGGAGCGCGGAATCCCCCAGAAGTTAATAAAAATGGCAAGCCCCAGCAGACCGAAGATGATCGAAGGTACCGCCGCCAGGTTGTTGATGTTTATTTCGATTAGTGAGGTAATCCGGTTCACCGGGGCGAATTCTTCAAGGTAAATGGCCGCCGCCACCCCCATGGGAAAGGAGAGCGCCAGGGTGATAACCAGGGTATAAAACGAGCCCTTAACCGCCGCCCAGATTCCGGCCAGTTCGGGATCGCGTGAATCACCGGAGGTGAAAAAGGTGCGGTTGAACCGCAGCTTGATCATGTTGTTATCGATCCAGGTCTGGATCCACTGCGCCTGCTGATCCTTGATGCGCCGATCGGACTCCGGCTGCGACATATCGACGTAGCCTTTCATGAACATATCAATATCGTCATCGGCCGGCACCCAGATGGTCTGAGTGGTGCCGATGAGCCCGGGATCGTCTTGCACCATGTCCATCAGCTGATAGCGTGCCCCGGTGCTGATCATGCCGTGCAGGGTGCGCTTGGCCCGGCGCCCCTCGACGTCCGGGAATTTCTCGTCCAGGGCCCGGTTGATGAGAGCCTGGTAGTTGGCGCGGGCCAGATCCTCACCTTCAAATATACTCTTTTCAAAGTTCACGGTGAGTTCTACATAGGTCTGCCGAAAGGCGCTGTAGCCATTGCTGATGATGGTAATCAGCAAAAACGCGAGAAACGCCAGGGCAAACATGATTGCCGAAATACCCAGCAGCTTGAAGCGCTGCTGGGCCTGGTAGCGTTGTTTCAGCCGCTTGTTGAACTCGCCGGAAAACGGGGATTCTTTATGTTGCGCATCCATGGCTTTGGTAGTTAGTGGTGTGTGGTATTTATTCGTATTGTTCGCGGTATTTGCGCACCACATATAGGGCGATGGCATTGAGGCACAGGGTGAAAATGAACAGAATCAAACCCAGGGCGAATGCCGCCAGGGTTTTGGGACTGTCAAATTCCTGATCGCCCACCAGCAGGGTAACGATCTGCACGGTAACCGTGGTAACCGCCTCCAGCGGGTTGGCGGTGAGATTGGCGGCGAGGCCGGCGGCCATCACCACGATCATGGTCTCACCCACTGCCCGCGATACGGCCAGCAGGATACCGCCGACGATCCCCGGCAGAGCGGCTGGAAAAATCACGTATCGTACCGTCTCGAATTTAGTGGCGCCGAGACCGTAGGAGCCGTCCCGCAGAGCCTGCGGCACCGCATGAATGACGTCGTCGGACAGGGAAGAGACAAAGGGGATAATCATGATGCCCATTACCAGGCCGGCGGCCAGGGCGCTCTCCGAGGCTACCGAGAGGCCGATAAAGCCGCCGGCGTCACGAATAAGCGGTGCTACCGTCAGGGCCGCGAAAAAACCGTAGACCACGGTGGGAATCCCGGCCAGGATCTCAAGCAGCGGCTTGGCCACGGTTCTGAATTTCTTGTTGGCGAATTCAGATAAATAGATGGCGGAGAGCAGTCCCACCGGAATTGCCACCATCATGGCGATGGAGGCAATCATGAAGGTGCCGGCAAAAATCGGGATCGCCCCGAACGCCCCGGACGAGCCGACCTGGTCGGCGCGAATGGCCATTTGCGGGCTCCAACTCAGCCCGAAGAGAAAATCTCGAATGGGAATGATGCGAAAAAATCTGATCGACTCAAACAGCACCGACAGGACAATGCCCAAGGTGGTGAGGATTGCCACCGCCGAGCAGAGCATGAGCACTGTTTTGATGATACCTTCGACGATGTTTCGTGCTCGTAGGGTGTTGGAAATTGCCCGGTAGGAGTATGTTGTGAGACCGGCCATGAGCAGCAAGATAACCGCCGAGACCACCATTCGGTAATTATCCCTGATTTGTTTGTAACGCTGGGCCACCTCGTCGATGGCCGGATCGTGGCCGATGCTGCCCCTGCCCGCCACCGTGTTTTTGATGTCGTTAAGCAGCAGGGCGTTTTGGCCCTTTGTCTCAACCTTCAGGGATTCCGGTAGTTCGCTGATAATTCGCGCGTCAACAACCCCGGTCTGCACCGATACCCAGATCAGATAGATGAGCAGGGCCGGCAGCAGACCGGCCAGCGCGGTCATCATCCCGTAATGGCGGGGCAGGGAGTGCAGGTTTTTTATTCCGCCCAGGTTGTCGGCGATTTTTAAGGAGCGGCTGTAGCCAAGCCAGAAGGCGGCGGCAGCCAGCAACAGGATGAGCGGAAAAAGAAATGAATAGATCATGGCGGTGACCGGTATGGATGTTTTCCGTCAGATCGTCGAGCGGGTGATAACGCCATCGACCAGGTAGATGACTTCTTCGGCGATGTTGGTGGCCCGGTCGCCGATTCTTTCGAGATGACGAGCCAGCAGATAGGTGTTGAGCAAGCCGCCAGGATGGGCCGGGTTGTTTCTGATGATGTCCTTGACTTCGTGGTACACATCGTTGCGGAAGCTGTCGACCTCGTCGTCCAGTTTGAATACCGCCCTGGCAAGGTCGGCATCGCGATTGATCAGGGCATCCAGACTGTTTTTCAGCATGTTTATGACTTTTTCCGCCATCTTCGAAAAATCAATATGTTCAACCAGTTCACGACTCTGAGACCGGGAAATTGCCTGCACCCGTAAGGCGATGTTAACGGCGATATCGGCAATACGCTCAAGTTCGTTGTTGATTTTGATGACGGTAACCAGAAACCGCAGGTCAGAAGCCACCGGCTGGTGCAGGGCAAGGATTTTCAGACAGTCTTCCTCGATCTCCACCTCCATTTCGTCGATCTCATAGTCGGTGAGGATGAGTTCCTGCATCTGCTCTTCATCGTAACTCTGGATAATGGATGAGGCTCGACGGACCCGTTCCTCCACCATGGCGGTGAGGTTCAGTATCTTCTTGTTGAGTTTTTGCAGCTCGATGTGAAACGTATGGTGTGGTCTCATCTTTCTGTATTGCTCATTTTATATGTTTGAGTGCAGGCCCCCTCATGCCTCCGTGTGAAACCCGCGCAAGTATACGGATGCAATATTTGCAAATGATTAGATAACTGTTAAGAAATCGTTATGTGCGGTGAAATGGCTTGCGGCCCTCAAAAAAATGCTGAAGTATTGGCGCCATACAGTCGTCTGGTGATTCATATTTCCGGCACTTTCTCCCGGATTTACCTGGGCTCATGTACGCTTGTGCCGGTGCGCAACGAGATTCAAAACATTTCGAATATCCGCAAATCATGGCCAAAGTCACCATCTTGGTAGTCGAGGATGAGGCTGCCATCCAACAGCTGGTCAGTTATAATCTCATCAAGGCGGGGTTTCACGTCAGTTGTGCCGACACCGGTGAAGAGGCGTTAGAGTGTCTGCTGAAAGAAGATATCGACTGCATTCTCCTGGATCTGATGCTGCCAGGCATCAGCGGTGTTGATGTGTGCCGCAAGATCAGAGCCAAATCCACCAGTGATGACCGGTATATTCCCATTATTATGCTGACCGCCAAAGGTGAGGAGGAAGACATCATTGCCGGGCTGGAATGCGGCGCCGATGATTACATCACCAAGCCCTTTAGCCCAAAGGTGCTGGAGGCCCGCATCAAGGCGGTCTTGCGCAGGGGTTTTGAGCGAAACAAGAGTGATCAGGAAGATAACCAGACCACCATTATGGTGGATAATCTGGAAATCAACAGGGGACGCCACGAGGTCATGCTGGGGGGTGAAAAGCTTCACCTCACGATGACCGAGTTCGGCATTCTCGCGCTGTTGGCGGCCAAACCCGGCTGGGTGTTTACCCGCCAGCAGATTATCGATTCGGTGCGCGGCTATGATTTTCTCATTACCCCGCGGGCCATCGATGTACAGATCTTCGGGTTGCGCAAAAAGCTGGGAGAAGCCGGCTCGCTCATTGAGACGATACGCGGCGTGGGCTACCGGTATCGACCAAAACAATAGGGGAACCTGGCACGAAAATCCTCATTTGCCACGGTTCCCATGACAAAGATTCACGCGGCGTGATGTGCTTGCCGCGTGCCAAATTCTTTGTTTTGTGGTACGTAAGGCAACATTGCTGCCTGTCACCTTACTTTTTCCGACCAGCATTACCGTTGAGGGGAACCAGATGCTTGTCAAACAACACGGTTTGTTTTGGCACATGTTCCTGCTCACCTTCATTACTCTGATTCTCACCATCGGCCTCGTTGCCTGGCTAATTTCTACCACTGTTGATCGTTTCTCTCTGGAGCAGGCCGGTTTTGCCTTGCAACACCGTGCTCAACTATTGAGAGCACCGGTCAGTGAGCTTTTGCAAGACGGTGCCATAGACGAGTTGCGCACCTTGTGCATCGATGCCGGCCGGAGTTCTCGTACCCGGTTGACGGTGACAGCGGCGGATGGAGTCGCTCTTGCCGATACCAGTGAGAATCCGGCCCGCCTGAACAATCTTGGTAACCGCCCTGAAATAGCGGCTGCACTTGCCGGTCGACACACAACAGAGGTACGGACCGGTAATGTTTCAGGAGAGCTGATGCTCTTTGTTGCCCTGCCGATTTATGGAAAGGGTAACGGAATCACTACGGAGCAAACCTCGCCGACGGTACTGGGCGCACTGCGTCTGGCAATTCCCGCTGAACGCGCCCTGCTGCCGCGCTCCCGGATTATCGTACACGCCCTCCTGGCGGGTGTGGCCGCCTTGGCGGGGGCAGTGTTGATTTCCTATCTGTTTTTCAGACGCACTGCTCGACCCCTGGAAGAACTGACCGGAACCGCCGTTCAATATGCCCGGGGTGAATTAAGCAAACGCTCTGTTGCCGGGCGCGGCCGCCGCTCCACCAGAGAGATCGGTCTGCTGGCCGCCGCCATGGATCAGATGGCCGCCCAGCTCCAGGAGAAAATTGACACCATCGAGAGTCAACGCAAGCAGTTGGAGACGGTCTTTTCCAGCATGGTGGAGGCGGTCATTGCCGTAGATATGCAGGAGCGGATCGTCATCATCAACGATGCCGCCGCTGCTCTGTTTGGCATTGAAAAAGAGCAGGTACACGGCAAAATCGTCCAGGAGATCATTCGCAATCCAGCCCTGCACGAGCAGATTGGTCGCATCATGCGGGACGGCCAGCCTTTTGAAGATGAGATTGCTCTCGATACGGGTTCCGGTGAGGCCTCTCTGCAGACCAGTGTGGTTATGCTGCATAGCGGCGACCGGGAAAGCAGCGGGGCCATGGTGGTGTTTAACGATATTACCAGGCTGCGTCAGCTGGAGCGGATGCGTAGCGATTTCGTGGCCAACGTTTCCCACGAGTTGCGCACCCCCATCACCTCGATTCGGGGCTATGTGGAAACCCTGCTGGATGGGGCCATGGACAATTCCGGAGATGCCCGCCGTTTTCTTGAAATTGTCTTTCGCCAATCACTGCAGCTTAACGAAATCATCGAGGATCTTCTGATGCTCTCGCGGGTTGAGCGTGATATCAAGGAGGGCGATGTCTCCCTCACCTCGCAGCAACTGCTGCCGGTGCTCGAAGACGCGCTGGACACCTGCCGGCTGCAAGCCCAGGAAAAGCGGATTACCCTTCGCCTCAATTGTCCCGCCGATATCTCGGCAACCATCAATGCAACCCTTCTTGAGCAGGCCATCATCAATCTTGTGGGTAACGCCATAATACACAGCAATGAAGGTGATACGGTAACGGTGCGTGCCGAGATGGAGGGGCGTGATGATGGCGATATGGTGGTGATCAGCGTCATTGATCAGGGCAGCGGTATCGCCAAGCAGCATCTGCCCCGGCTGTTTGAGCGATTTTATCGCAGCGATCGGGCCCGGAGCCGCAAACTGGGCGGTACCGGTCTTGGCCTGGCCATCGTCAAGCATATCGTTCAGGCCCATAGCGGTTCGGTGAGTGTTGCCAGCGTGCTCGGGCGCGGCTCCACTTTCCGCATCGAATTGCAGGCTGATTGAGTGGGTACCCTAAAGGGTTTCCACTATTTTCAGAAAAGTGCTTATATTTTATAACTAAATTTTCATTTACTAAATTTTCATTTACTCCGGGATTCGCGCAGTTACGGTGATTTTTTGGGCTGGCAGCTGGTATCGCCTCAAGTCCTTCTGAAGGTGGAGCGAAAGCATTAAGGAGTTGACTATATTTGATGGACTCGTAAAAACCTCAAAATTGCTTGCTTTCGTCATTCCCGCGAATGCGGGAATCCAGTGATTGAAGGGAACCTTGAAAAATGGCCTTTTCGCCCAATCTTCGCATTGCTCTAAAGGTAGTTTTATCCCGGCACTAACGGTCATAGGGTCGGTAACCTGCTCCTAGCGCCTCGATTTTGAACGATAATTCTCATTTTTCAAGGTTCCGTATGGCTGACACATCGAAGGAAAAAGAACATTCCCACCGGACCGGCTCAGAGAAGATTGTCTCGGATTCCTCTTATCCGGCGCCAGAGCTGAGCGGTTCAACAAGTGCCAATGAGCTTGCCCGGAGCAACGAGCTTCTTTCGGTTATGCTTGACAGCGTCGACGGTATTATCTTTGTGGCCGATATCGACACGCATGAAATCCTGTTTGCAAATTCTTATCTGAAAAACCTGTTTGGTTTCGATCCGGTGGGCAAGAAATGCTGCCGCTATGTACATGCCGGCGCCGACAATCAGTGTGGATTCTGCTCCAACTATCAGTTTTTAAATGAACATGGGGTACCGTCTCCGCCTCATTTTTCTGAGTTTCAGAATCCCTTCACGCAAAAATGGTACCGCGCCAAGGATCAGGCGATCCGCTGGTACGACGGCAGATATGTCGGCCTGGAAGTGGCGGTTGATATTACCGAGCAGAAGCGTCTGAGCCGATTTCTGGCAGAGGCGCGGCGTCAGGCGCGGATGGCGGGTACCATCCACAGCCGCTTTGTCGCCCTGGTCGCCCATGATCTGAAATCACCCTTTTATTCCATGACTCAGATGCTCAAACGTATTCTTGAGCGTGAGACGTTTGCCCATACGATTCACCGCGAATTTCTTGAAAACATCGTGGAGAATGGCCAGCGAATGCTGCACATGATCGACAACCTGTTGACCATGGATCGGCTCAAACAAGGCGATTTGAGTCTGGACTGGAAGTTTTTCGATGTCTCTCAGATGGCTGATGAGGTGGTGAGCAATTTTCGCCATGCCGCCTATGAGAAGAATATCACTCTGGTCAATGCTATCCCCCGCCGGACAAAGCTCTACGGCGACCGGTATCTTATGTTTGTGGTACTCAACAACCTCGTTTCAAACGGGATTAAATTCAGCCGGCCGGGCGGCGGGGTGGAACTCTGCGTGCCCACTGCCGGCCGCTCCATGACCGTGTCGGTACGCGACAGCGGCAGCGGCATGAGCCGTGAGGCGATGCAGAATCTCTTTCAGGGCGAGGCTCAAACATCGGTGCCGGGCACCCGGGGAGAATCGGGCAGTGGGCTTGGCCTGCTGTTCTGCCGGGATATCATCGCCGCCCACCATGGCGCAATCACGGTTGACTCGGCACCGGGTGAGGGCACCGAATTCCGGGTCGAACTGCCGGAATGCTATGCCCTGGGAATCGAGCCTGACGGGTCTCAGGAGAATGATTGATACTACGAATCGGCGGCGACCGTCTTGCGGTGTTCGGTCTTCTGAGAGCGACCAGCGATGTTCTGTATTGCTTCTCTGGCAAGCAGTCCGCCGGTGGATTGCGGGGTTTGGTCATCGAGAACGGCGGTAATGATTTTTTGGGTGGTGATGTGTTCAGGGGGCAGTGACGGCATAAACTCGCCACTTTCGGGATTGCGGTGGATGATGCCGCCCTGCTCCAGCCGTTGCACCGCCTGGTTGATCGTCTCCGGCTGATAGGAGGAGCAGGCTGTGTTGATAGCAGCAAGTGAGGCGCCTCTGTTTTCCCGAAAACGGGTGTTGATTAGTTCACCGATGTCAAAGGCGGCGCTGAGGAGCTGGGCGGGAGAGAGTGGTTTTTTCAGCAATGAGTAGGAGGCAAAATGCTCTATGGCATAGGCTACCTGGGCGCCGATAAGCACAAACAGCCAGCCCAGGTACATCCAGGAAAGAAAGAGCGGGATGGAGGCAAACGAGCCGTAGATCGTGTTGTATTTGGCAACCCCGACTTGCAGCGAGATATAGATGTTCTGGGTGATGAACCACAAGATACCCGCCAGCAGTGCGCCGATGGCGGTGGGACGAATTTTGGGATTGGTGTTCGGAAAGAAGAGGTACAACACGTACAATGTCGCCGACAATAACAGGACGGGAACACCCTTGAGAATGATAACCTGAATCCACGACGCCGGCATGATGCGTTCGATGTGTTGTAGCGCGGACTGGTTCTCCACAACAGCGCCCGCCGCCAGCGCCACATTTAGGGAAATGGGGGTCAGCACCAGCAGGGTAAGGTAATCGGAAACTTTACGCAAAATGGAGCGGCCACTGGCCACGTGCCAGATACTGTTCATCGCCGTTTCTATCTGGTTCAGGATGAGAACGGCGGAGAGCAGGATGCCGACAATACCGAAGGTGCCCAGGGTGGCGAAGTTGGTCTTGTCGACGTAAGAGAAAATCTGGTTGGCAATGGAGCGCAGTTGCGAGACGAGATCGGTTGCCGGCGGAGATTGCCCGGCTCCATCGGTTGATGTGTTTTTGTCCTGATTGTCTGTGGAACCGTCGGTCTCAGAGGTGGTCGGCAGCAGGCGGGACACCGTTGCCGAGCTCTGTTCAAGACTGTCTATGTAGTGAAAGACTACGGTACGTAGCTGATCACCCCCGCCCAACCCTTTGACCACCGCGGTGCTTGTGGCCAGCAGCGGCACCATGGAGAGTAGCAGGGCATAGGTCAGCGCGGCAGCGCGCATGGAAAGCCGGTTACTGCTTGTCTCAAACAGGGTGGTGAGGATAATTTTCGTCAAGCCATGCACCATGCCGAGTAGGCGCGGCCGTTCGGGCGCCGGTGCATCGGCCCATTCGATAATGCGGGATGAGACGGCGGAAAAATTTTTGTTGTCGGTGTTCATCGGCAGCGAGTTGCGTCTTCCTGAAACTACCCGATACAGGTCATCGCCTTGCGTATGTGCGCCCGTCAGAGCGGTTCCACCTGTGGAACGAGAAGTCGGGTAGCCGGCTTGAGGGTGGTGAAGCCGATATCGGCATTGTATTTTTTCATCAGCCAGAGGGGCAGATTGAACACCTTATAGCAGATCGACCAGAGGGTGTCACCCTTCCTGACGGTGTAGGAATCAAAGCCGACGATGGCATAGGATGCGAAGAAATCCTCCTGGATTTCGCGATGAAAATCAAATCGCTGCTGCTCGAACGTTTGCGGGTCGACGGTGGTGAAGACAAGGGTGAGCTGCTGTCCCGGCACAATCTCTTCATCCGCGGCCAACCCGTTGGTGCGGCCGATCGACTCCGCGGAATTACCCAGCCAGCGGGCGAAGACGCCTAAAGATTCATCAGGCTGCACCTCCACTTCACCGGTAATGGCGCCGTTATGGCGGCGAGGGTTCATCACCTGCAGATTGCCGGCGACGACAATATCACCAGTGGCGGCGCTTTGTTGCCGCTGGGTGGCGTATTTTTTGTTGTCGTTGAGCACCACCAGCTCCTCATCCGTTCCTGAGGCGGATGGAATACGCAGGTTTTGACCGGCCTGAATAAAGCCGTTTTTACCGAGATGGTTGATGGCCAGAAGGGTCTGCAGCGATATTCCGTGTTTTTTGGCAATGGCCCCGGCGGTGTCGCCTGGTTGGACGCGATAAAAACGGCTGGCCTTTTGCGCACCGCTGAAAAGAGAGGCGGGGGGATTGCGCAGAGCATTGCTGATTTGCGGTTGCGAGGGAAATTTCAGGGCATAGCCTTTGGGGATGTATTTTGTCCCGTCAAACACGGGATCGCGCAGCGCCGGATTGTATCGCCTCATGGTTGGCTCATCGATCTGCAGATACCGCATCAGGTTCACTGCTTTGGTGTAGCCGGGAGTCCTGAAAATGAAATAGCTCCGGGGTTGATCGAGTCGCAACTGGCCTGACTGTTCATACATCTTTGCTACTCTGACCGCGGCCAGAAATTCCGCATAAAAATTTCGTGAGGCAAACTTGAAGTGTCCTTTCCGGTAGTGAGCGAAGATGCGCTCATATGACCCATATTCGGCCACCGCCCTCCTCATGCCGGCCGGGCCGTAATTATAGGCGGTGATTGCCAGTGGCCAGGAGCCAAGCTGCTCATAATTTTTTTTCAGGAAACGGGCGGCACCATCGGCGGCGATCAGCGGGTCGCGCCGTTCGTCGATGATATAATCGATCCTCATATACTGGGAGCCGGTTTCCCGGGTGAACTGCCAGGCCCCGGCGGCACCGAACTTGGAGTAAGCATCGACGTTGAACGATGACTCAACATGGGGCAGGTAGGCAAGGTCCTCAGGCAGGCCGTAAGATCTGAAAATCTGCTTAATGTTTGCCATGTAGGCCCCTGAGCGGATGACCCCGCGGCGAAATTCTTCCTTAATACCGGTCTGGGCGCGGATGTTTTGTGCCGCTTCGAGGTAGTGGCTGCTGCTTGCATTGGCGTCGAACAGAGCGGCAACCCGCTTTTCTTCGCTGGTTCGCGGACGATTAGGGCCGGCCAGGGAGGTGAGGATGGCGGCGTAGTGATCTTTAGTTTTTTCAATGAGAGCGCGGTTGCTTTTCCTGGCCGCGCTTGTTTTTTGTGGGTTAAGCTTGATTACCCGGTATATCCGATCAAGGTCTGTCTGATCATGAATTACCGCCATGGAGCTTGAGTAACGGCCATAAACATGTTCCCAGAATGTTACGTTGGCGTGTATTTCCGGGTAGTGTGGGAAATAGGCGGGATCGGCGCCGCTGCCGGCTTCGGCCATACACTTTCCCGAACATACAAAGACAATGCAGACGTACACGATAAACCGGCTCAGCCTGGCCGGACTCGATACCACGTGGTGAATTAACATTGCGGAGGGATGAGAGCGATTAGTGGTGTAACTTCACGGCTATTGATAGAATAGCAATGAATACCGCTATGTATACCAAAAACTGAATACATTCAAGGGAGCCCTGAAAAATGAGGATTTTCTTTCAGAACCAAGGCGCGAAAAAAAGGTACCACGGGCATATTACTGATATTGCCAGGATAACATTATTTGAGCAACGATGAGACAGGACGAAAAGGCCATTGTGCAACCTCCCCTCTATAATCACCGGCAGCAAGTACAATGAATACCTATACGCCGATTCTGGCAACCCTTGGTTTCGTGATGAGCGCTGATCAGAGCAGCACTCTGCTCGTCCACCGAAATCGGCGGACGATGGATGTACACTACGGCAAGTTTAACGGTCTTGGTGGAAAGGTACTGGCGGAAGAATCGATTTATGAGTGCATCTGCCGGGAAATTAATGAAGAGGCCGGCATTACATGCGAACAGGTAGTGTTGCGGGGTACGATTAACTGGCAAGGATTCGGCGGTGACGGGGAAGACTGGTTCGGCTTCATATTTCGTATCGATGGCTACCGCGGCACGCCCTTTACCAAGAACGATGACGGGGAATTGATCTGGCACCCGGTTACGCAGCTCCACACCCTGCCCATGTGGGAGGGTGACAAACAGTTTCTACCCATGGTGTTTGATGCCGACCCCCGGGTTTTTCACGGCGTCATGCCGTACCGTGGCGAGCAGCCGCTGAGCTGGCGCTGTGCCCGGCTGTAATATTTTTTGATACGCCATCATGCTTGCCTGTGTTCCATCCATGGTATACTGTGAGCGATACCGATCATTGTAAACAGAAAGTTAAAAAATATGGGGAGATCATGAACGATACGAATGAGTTGAGCAGACTCGAACATAATATCGACCAATTGCTGGCCGGCTACCGGGAGTTGAGGGCGAAGCATGACCGGGTGCAGCAGGAGTTGAGTGAACTGAGATCAGAGAATCAGCAACTCAAAGATTCACTTACCGGCATCGATGATGATCGCAGTGAAATTCAGAGCAGGATCGGCGCTCTGATTGAGCGAATTGAGTCCTGGGAACAGGAAATCCAGCAAACCCCCGACGTCTACGAGCCAGATGGACACAGTGACACCGGTAGTGCCGGTGAGCCCAAAGAAGTGGACGACTCCAAGGTATTTGTACAAAGCGACGAAGCTGAGCGTTATGCGACCCAGACCCCTGAGTCAGAGGATGGGGGCGAGGCGAGCGGCAGCGTGCAGGGTTCTCTGTTCAGGGCCTGATTTTTCCTGTGTAATCATTGTGCCGGTGCTGCTGGGGGGACTTCATGGCTGAAACGGAACGGCTGATTACCTTTCATCTGTTCGGCCAGGAATTTTCTTTTTATACGGCGGCAAGTGATGAGGAGACCGATGCGATCCTGACGCTCGTTCGAAATCAGTGCAAGGAGCATGGCACACACGGCGGCTCTACCGTTGCCCAGAGCAAAATGACCATGATGGCGTGCCTCAACCTTGCCGCCCAGTACCTGGCCCTGCAGCGCGATTATACCCAGCATCGTGAGGAAACCGGCCGCCGGCTGGCCAGAATGAATAAGCTGCTCAGTGCATTCACACCGGCGCCAACCAACACCAATGATGAATAAACGTTTCGGTTTTTCTGATGATATGGTACTGTGTTGGTAAGAACACACTGTTTTGGGGTGACCTGGAGAAAACTCATGGGATCCTTTAAAAATGAGAATTTTCGTTCAAGATCAAGGCGCGAGAAAAATTTTACCGCGGGCCGGGCTGATACTCCGAGGATAAAATTTCTAGAGCAACGATGAGATTGGGCGAAAAGGCCATTTTGCAAGATTCCCTCATGTTTCAAGGCTGCCTTATGATGGAGCAATACAGACCTCTACAAGAGACAAGGAGGAATAATAGGGGAATGTTATAGGGATTTTCCCTGCGCTGTTGGTGATTTGTAGTGTTCTTGAGCCAACTCTCACCCTAAGGGAGCCACCACTGCCCCGCAACGAAAGACCGTCACGTTTCTCGACGCCGGGTATGCGGATCCCACCTATTTCGATAGGTTCTAATACGTCCTACAGACACGGCAGGGTGGGGAAAATGAGTTTCAACACGACTCACTGAGTCGTTGTTTTTAGATAGAGGCGGCCGTCGGCCACAATTGCCGGGATGTCGCCTCAAAGCCATGGCATAAGCGGTACGGCAATGGCGAACGCGAAGCGAGCGATGATGACAGGAAGATTCCGGGAAAGTTTCGTGCCTGGCGACGCTGGGTGCAAATCATTTCCCGTTATAGATATATCCGTGATGAAGGGATTATCAGCTATCAGATAGAGCCATTCTTCTCGTCAAGCAGCAGTCCCACCGGATGACGCACCGGTAGTCGGTTCGTCCGGGACGACTCGCATCTCTTAGTGCCACTGCCCTTTTCCCGTCCTAACGGGAGCCTGCGGGTTATGCCGCGGATACTTAACCGTAGGATAACCTCATGTATATACTGAATCATCCGTCCATTTTTGTGGTTGTCGGTCTGCTTGTCGGGGTGGTAGCAGGGTTTTTCGTTCGCAAGCGAGTCGTCGAAAGCCACGTCGAAAATATCAAGGACCAGGCTAAAAAGCTGATCGAAAACGCCATCGTCGAGGCCGAGCAGCTGAAAAAAGAGGCGTTGCTGCAGAGTAAGGAGGCGGCCTACCAGGTAAAACAGGCCGCCGAGGAAGAGCTTCGGGCCGACCGTCGCGAACTCAAGGAAGAGCGGGCCCAGCTCGACAAAAAACGTGAGCTGCTGAAAAAAGACTGGGAGACCTGTGACCGCAAGCGGGTTGAGCTGGATCAGGCCGAGACCAGGGTGGTGCGCCGCGAACGCGAGGTTACCCTGAAAGACAAGGAAGTCGATAATCTGCTCAATAGGTATCGGGAAGAACTCTCGAGAATCTCCGGGCTCAGCCAGGAGCAGGCCAAAAAGCAGCTTATGGACATGCTCGAAAGTCAGGCAAAAATGGATGCCGCCAAACGGCTTGCCAAGATTGAAAACGAGATGAAAGTGGAGGCCGACCGCAAGGCCAAGAAAATTATCGCCCTGTCAATTTCCCGCTATGCAGGCGATTATGTCGCCGACAAGACGGTGACCACGGTTGCCCTGCCCAGCGACGAGATGAAGGGACGGATCATTGGCCGGGAGGGCAGAAATATCCGTGCCATCGAGGCGGCCACCGGTATTGACATCATTATCGACGATACGCCGGAGGCGGTCATTCTGTCAGGCTTCAACCCGGTTCGCCGTGAGGTGGCCCGCCTTGCCCTCACCCAGCTTATCAATGACGGACGCATCCATCCGGGGCGCATCGAAGAGGTGGTTGAACGGGTCACCAAGGATCTTGAAAATGAAATGCGCGAGGCCGGTGAACAGGCCACCTTTGATGTGGGCGCTCATGGCATCCATGTCGAACTGATCAATATTCTGGGACGGTTGAAATATCGAACCAGCTACGGCCAGAACGTCTTGCAGCACTCCCTCGAAGTCGCCTTTCTCTGCGGCATTATGGCGGCGGAACTGGGGCTGGATGTGAAAGTTGCAAAACGTGCCGGCCTGCTGCACGACATCGGCAAGGCGGTGGATCATGAGGTGGAGGGATCACATGCCATCATTGGCCGCGATCTGGCAAAAAAATATGGGGAACAGGAAGAAATCGCCTACGCCATCGGCGCCCATCACGAGGAAATAGAGCCGCGCTCGCCGCTGGATGTTCTCGTGCAATCGGCGGACGCCCTTTCCGGGGCGCGGCCCGGCGCCAGAAAGGAGATGTTGCAGAGTTATGTAAAGCGGCTGGAGGATCTGGAGGGTATTGCCAATTCTTTTAATGAAGTGGAGAAATCATATGCCATTCAGGCCGGCCGCGAACTGCGCATCATTGCCGATTCCGGTCGCATCGGCGACAGTGAAGCGGTCCTGTTGAGCCAGGATATTGCCAAGGCGATTGAGCAGCAGCTTACCTATCCCGGTCAGATAAAGGTAACCGTGATCAGGGAAACACGAGCGGTTGAATACGCTAAATGATAGGAGGCGGTGCGCACCATGGCGGGCATACAAGACGAGGTTGATAAGCAGCTGGCGCTTATCGAACGGGGCGTGGTGGATTGTATCTCTCGCCCCGAGCTGAGTGAAAAAATCAAAACATCTCTTTCTTCCGGTAACCCCCTGAAGATCAAAGCCGGTTTTGACCCTACCGCGCCTGATCTGCATCTGGGCCACACCGTTTTGTTGCAGAAGATGAAACATTTTCAGGAATTGGGCCATGAAATCCATTTCCTGATCGGTGATTTCACCGGTCTGATCGGCGATCCTACCGGTAAATCGGAGACCCGCAAGCCCTTGAGCCGCGAAGATATCCTGCAAAACGCCGAAACCTACAAGGAGCAGGTGTTCAAGATTCTCGATCTCGACACCACGATCATTGATTTCAACAGTGTCTGGCTGGGAGAACTTGATTCTTTCGCTATGATCAGGCTGGCCTCAGAGCTGACCGTGGCGCGGATGCTGGAGCGTGATGATTTCAAGAAACGATTCGAGCAGAACCGGCCCATCTCCATTCATGAGTTCCTCTACCCGCTCATCCAGGGATACGACTCGGTTGCCATGCGGGCCGATGTGGAGCTGGGCGGAACCGACCAATTGTTCAACCTGCTTATGGGCCGTGATTTACAGAAGGCGCGTAATCAACCCCCGCAGATCGTCCTTACCATGCCCCTGCTGGAGGGGCTGGATGGAGTCAACAAGATGAGCAAATCACTGAGCAACTACATCGGCATTACCGAACCCGTCACCGAGATGTACGGCAAGGTAATGTCCATATCCGATGAGTTGATGCATCGTTTTTATGAGCTGCTCAGCGATCTCTCCAACGAGGAGGTGGCGGCCCTGCGCCTCGACATCGAGCATGGCCGCGTCCACCCGAAAGCGGCAAAGCAACGGCTGGCGCACGAGATATGCACCAGGTTTCACTCAGCGGTAGCGGCTGATGATGCCAGGCGCCACTTTGAATCGGTATTTGCTCACAAGGAGCTGCCGGACGACATCCAGCAGGTTACCCTCACCCATTCGGAACCGCTCTGGGTGCCGAAACTGCTGGCGGAAATCGGTCTGGTAAGTTCAACCTCGGACGGTCGGCGGATGATCAAACAGAACGCGGTTCAGATCGATGGTGAAAAAATCACCGACGAGCAGGCTACGGTTGAACCGCATGGTGAGCTGATTATCAAGGTGGGTAAACGCCGTTTCTGCAAGGTGGTATTTCACTGATTATGTGTCCGGATTCAGGCAGGGGTTGAAATATCCGGTTCGCACCGCCGGAAATGTCTTGTTCAGCAGCCTCAGCCACCCAGACATTCCGTGTCCATCGAGATCGGCGGGCACCCGCAGTTCGTTAAGGTAGAACTCAGGGTCGATGTTGAGGTTGCGCAGCTGAATCAGATCGACCCCTGTCTTTTCCAGGAGGTTGAAAAGCGCTGTCGTCTCGTCGTGTGAGTCGGTAAACCCGGGCATGATAAAGTAGTTTAACGAGACAAAGCGGCCTGCCTGTTTCATGATGGCGATGGACTCGATCACATCGTTTAATGAATAGTTTGCCGGGCGGTAATATCTTTCATAATAGCGCGGCTGGGCCGAGTTCAGACTGACCCGGATACTGTCGAGCCCGGCCCGCGCCAGACGCGCCACCGCGTCCGGAAGGCTCGCGTTGCTGTTGAGATTGATCGTACCCCGTTCAGTATGACGACGGATTTCACCAATGGCCGTTTCCATCAGACGCGCCAGCAGCAGCGGTTCCCCCTCACAACCCTGGCCAAAGCTCACCACCGGATTTTTCACCGTATCGATGTGCAGAAGAGCCACCTCGGCCAGTTCATCGGCAGTGGGAACAAAGTTGATTCGTTCCTGGGTGGCCGGACAGCTTTGGCTCGGTTGTTTTGATATGCACCCCAGACAACGGGCATTACAATGAGGTGAACAGGGCAGCGGCGCCTCATACCGAGCCAGAAAAAAATTGCGTGCGGCCGGGCATTGATAGCTTAGGCAGCAGGTGCCCAGATGCTGAACAAGTCGATTATCCCGGTATGCCTCCAGCCGGGCGAAGGTTGCCGTATCGATTGCTCTTTGCTTGAAATGGTGTGGTTCCTGGCGCTGGTCCGGGTCGCTTCGAAAGGCCGCCACCCAGAACCTCTCATCGTGCCAGCCCACTGCGGTATAGGCGTAGAGCGGAAGACGAACGCAGTCAGGTGTTGAATGATAGGCAGCACTCAGGATTGCAGTATGGGCCGGGGCCATGAAAGCGGCCACCGCCTGCACCTTCTTTGTTGATCGATGCGGATCATTGGCCAGCAACACCGGTTCATGGGTATGTGGGTCAAACCCCACCGGTTGGCGCTGGGGCAGGGCAAAGAGCTCACTGCCGGGGGGCAGTTCGATTAATTCGCTGAGTTCGGGCAGCCGGTAGGCGCCGGCCGCCATGCCGGCCATGGAAATCTCGTCGAAATCAATGATGTTGCCGGCGCTGTCGGCATACACCAGGGACGGGATCTCGGACGGATGAATCACCGTGGGCGCAATGCCCTGGTTATGGAATCGACGGCCCGATATACATCGATATCCTCACCGAATACATCGCCGATATCGGGATGCTCCACCAGATCCTCAATTATGAATTGGGTGAGATAGAGGGTAACGATATTGAAATCCTGAACGAGGGTGCGGATGGGGGCGACCTTCATCTGCAGGTCAAACTCGTCCATCATGTGCAGGGAGCGGAGCTGTGCCGCGAATGATTCCTGGATCGACTCCACGTTTACCGTTTCGATGATCTGGCGATCCATTAAGCGTTGCACGAGTTTGGTGGCAAGCGGTTCGGCGTGGTCACGGGCAATAATGAACATCTTACGGCGCTCATTCTCGCGCTTGCGATCGATGGCCCGCACTGCCTTGTCGGTTGCCCGGTTCGGGTTGACGTGCATTTTTGCCATGGTGGTGTTCTCCTGTATCAAAAGTAGTAGCGGCACTCTCACTGCCGACAAATACACAAACAATCAACTCTACTCAGAAACCGCAACTTTAACTAGATCAAAATTCATTTTCTGGTGGTGCGGACCTGTTTTATCAGGGTTTAACCAGGATGATTTTTTTTTCGGCATGGCGGGGACAGAGGTTTTTCCGAGTTCATCAAACACACTTCTCATTTATGGTGGTCTTCTAAATAGTTCTTGAATTTGACGCCATGTCCGGTAGAATGCGCCGTCTTGTTAATCGATCTGGTAGGAACCCGTCAATTGGGCGTCCTTCCTGAAATCGGCCGCGGTCAGGTGATATACGTTGGTAAAATTTAGCGGGAGCGGAATCATGAACCTAAGGATTTCTGTAACATCAGTTTTCGTTGTACTTTTCGGCTTGTTTCTTATCAGTGGCTGTGGTGCTAAAAAGACCGATGACGAGGTGAAACCGGAGCAGACTTCGTTGCAGGATGCAGGCAGTGCGCAGGGCTCGGAAGAGCCGCTGGAGACCGAGGTGATCGTGGAGATTTCCGAGGGACGGACCTCGGAAGGGCTGCTGCCGGTCTACTTCGACTTTGACAAGTCCGATATTCGCTCTGATCAGGAAGGACGGATGCGGATCAACAGTGATTTCATGAAAGAAAACCCCGCCTTTACCGTGCGCATCGAAGGCAATACCGATCCACGCGGTTCAAATGAATACAATATGGCCCTTGGCGAGCGCCGCGCGTTGAGCGCCAAGAAATATATGACGAACCTTGGTATCGATGAAGCGCGGCTCGATACCATCAGTTACGGCGAAGAACGACTGTTAATGTTCGGCAATGATGAGTTGTCCTGGGCGCAGAACCGCCGGGCCGACTTTGTTATCAACAGGTAGTGTAAAGGTTGCCGTGTTCGTCGGTGAGCGCCGGAGCGGCAACGATATTTCAGCAATAAGCGAGGTGTAAAGAGTTAGCCATGCAAGTCAAACGAGGTCTTTTTATGTATGCAGCCGTGCTGGCTGCCTGTCTTATCTGTGTCGGTTCTCCCGCCCTTGCCCAGCAGGCGAAAATTGGAATTATGAGTGTTCAGCGGGTGCTCAGCGAGTCCGCCGCCGGCAAAGAAGCGAGAAATCTCATGGATGCAAAGATGAGTGAGCTGCGCGGGCAGTTAAACGCTGAGGGACAGGAAATCGTTGCCTTGCAGGAGGAAATCGAGAAAAAAAGCTCCGCCTGGAGCGAAGAAATGAAACAGGAGAAGCGGATCGAGTTTCAGCGGCGTCGGCGTGAGTTCGAGGCAAAGCAGGAAGATGCGCAGTTTGAGATGAAGGGGCTTCAGGAGAAAGAGCTGACCCCGATGCTCAAGGCCCTTGAACAGGTCGTGGATAGCTATGGCAAGGCCAATAATTACACCCTGATTCTCGATGAACAAAGCGGTGTTACATACTTCAGCCAGGCCATAGATATAACCGACAAGTTGATTATTGAGCTTGACGCAGCCATGGCCGGACAAAATTAGTAGTTACGCTTTATCATCCCGCGATGAATCAAAACGATGCATGGGATATCCTATGCATCGTTTTTCTTTTTAACCTTTTTTCCCGGTAATAATGTCACTGAAAAGCATGACCGGCTACGGCCGAGCTGAAGTCAGCGGACAAACCACATCATGGGTTGCCGAGGTGCGCGGCACCAATCACCGTTACCTTGATATTAAAATCAAGCTGCCACGAGAATATAACGGGTTAGAGGAGAGGGTCAGAAAGCTGGCGGGACGCTTCCACCGGCGTGGCCGGGTGGATATTTCGCTTTCCGCAAGCGGTGATGGGGCCGATCTGAGCGCTCCGGCAATTGATTATGGGCGAGCCATGGCTTACAAAAAAGAGCTGGACGCGCTGGCCGGCGAACTCGGAATTAGTGACGAGCTGACGATGTTCCAACTAGTGAGCCTGCCCGATGTGCTTAAAAAAGAACAGGCTTCCGTTGATATCGAAGAGGCCTGGAACAAGCTCAACCCTGCCCTGGAAAACGCTTTAGGCGATTGCCTGGCGATGCGAACCCGCGAGGCGGATATGTTGACTGTCGATCTGCGTGAGCGGGTCTCCGCCTTTACCTCGATGCTCAACGAAATTGAGGCTGAGTTGCCGGCCGTTGTAGCAGGCAAGCGCGAAACGCTGCGCCAGAGAATTAATACCTTGCTTGAAGAGGTGGAGATCGATCCGGTTCGCCTGGCCCAGGAAGTGGCGTATCTTGTGGAAAAAAGCGATGTAACCGAGGAAATCGTGCGGTTGCGCAGTCATCTCGAACAGTTTGACACTCTGCTTGCCGCCGACGATCCGGTGGGGCGCACCATGGATTTTCTCATTCAGGAGTTTCTTCGTGAGGTAAACACCATGGCGTCGAAACTGGGTGATGCCGCCATGGCCAGGAAAACGGTGGAGCTTAAAGGTGAGCTGGAAAAGATCCGCGAGCAGGTGCAGAATATCGAATAACTACATCACTACATCTTCTTGTAATCAATGCAACTATTAAATATCGGCTATGGCAACACGGTTATGGTAAGCCGGGTAATCGCGGTGATCAATACCGGTTCGGCGCCGGCCAGAAAGCTCAAGGAAACGGCAAAAAACAGTCAGCGGCTGGTGGATGTTACCGAGGGACGTCGCACCCGCTCAATCATTATCACCGATTCCAACCACGTCATTCTCTCCTCCGTGCAGACCGAGACCATTGCCCAGCGACTTGCTGCCCTGCGAGCCGAATATCATCTCACCAGCAGCGACGAAGGACCGGAAGTTATCGCCATCTAAGCATCATGAGCGGCCAGTTGATCATTGTTTCCGCTCCATCCGGGGCCGGTAAGACGACCATGCTCAAGCGCGTCATCGGCACCGTGGCGAGGCTGAGCTTTTCAGTCTCTCACACCACCAGGCAGCCTCGACCCGGTGAGATCGAGGGTCGGGATTACTATTTCACCGATGATTCCCGGTTTCAACAGATGATCGCCGAGCATGGCTTTATCGAGTGGGCCCGGGTGCATGAAAATTACTACGGCACCGCCCTCGCTCCTCTGCGCGATGCTTTGGCCGAAAATCTCGATGTGCTGCTCGATATCGACGTCCAGGGCGCCGCCATCGTGCGCGGCCAGTCGGCGCTGCCGGTCTACTCCATTTTTATCATGGCCCCCACCCCGGAGGAGTTGGAGCGTCGGCTGCGGGGCCGTCGCACCGAGGATGAAAAGGGTCTGCGGGGACGGATTCGCCAGGCCCGGGAGGAGATGGCGCAGGCCGGTACCTACGACTATCTCATCGTCAACGAGGATCTTGACCGCTCGGTTGACACATTGTGCGCCATTATCGTTGCCGAGCGGGCGAAACAGCGGCGCAGTCCCGATGGTGAGCCGATTAGATGGCACGAACCCCATTGACCAAACCATCGCGGCGGCCGGCCCCGGCTGAAAAACGGGTTCGGTACAGTGACGATCTGATCTGGGGTATTCATCCCGTTCTGGCACTGCTGACCCGCCATCCCCATCGGATTACCGAGCTTATTTTACAACGCGACCGGCGTGGTGAGGGGTGGCAACGGCTGTTTGCCGCCGCGAAAGAGGCACAGGTAAGATATACCCTGGTTGACCGGCTGGTTATTACCGGAGCACCTGATGGTGAACCTGTCCATCAGGGTGTTGTGGCGCGTGGTTCCGTCGTCGATATGGTCTCCTTTGCCGAGCTGCTCGCTATCTTGTCAGATGGCGCCGGGCAGACGCCGCCACCGCGGATTCTGGCATGTGATTCGATTCAGGATCCGCGCAATCTCGGCGCCCTGATCCGCTCGGCCTACGCGGCCGGGATCGACCATATCCTTATCCCGCGGGAGCGCAGCGCCCCCCTTGGCGGTACCGCCGCCAAGGCCTCAGCCGGCGCCCTGGCCCACGTTACCATCAGCCGGGTGGTCAATCTTCGTGACGCCCTCGACTCATTGAAAAAAATTGGTTTCTGGATTTACGGGGCAACCGCGCAGCCGCAGGCCGCAAGTATTTATGAGATGGATTTGACCGGGCCTATCTGCCTGGTGATCGGCAGCGAGGAGAAAGGAATCAGGCCCCTTGTCCAGCGCCAGTGCGATGCTCTCATCGCCATTCCGATGGCGGGTGAGATTGACTCGCTCAACAGCTCGGTGGCCGGCGCGGTTATTATGTTTGAGATGTATCGGCAGGCAGTGGCGGCGGCAAAGTAACGGCGATCTACCGTTTTTTTTGGGCCAGTTTGGCACGCAGCAGCGCCCCGAAGCTTCCTTCCTCGGGCTGATTGTCGCTCTGTTTTTTCTGCTTCTGGCGATACTCCTTGAATTCCCGTTCCTGGCTGTGCGACTCTTCTTCCGGATTGGTGTAGTCGGCCGGTGCCAGAGATATCTTACGGTTTTCAAGATCGATCGATTCCACCACTACTTCCATGTTCTGACCGGCCTCGACAACCTCGCGGGGGTGGCTGATACGGCGGCCGGAACCAAGTTTCGAGATGTGAACCAGCCCGTCGATGCCCGGCGCCAAAGTAACGAAAACGCCGAACGGGGCAAGCCGGGCGATGGCGCCGATGTGTGAGGTGCCGGATGCGAACTGCTCCTCAACCTTTTGCCACGGGTCTTCCAGGGTATCTTTTATGCTCAGGCCGATACGCTCTTTGTCCCAGTCAAGGCTCTTGATGAGCACCTTAACCGGTTGTCCCACCTGAAAATGTTCGGCCAGATTGTCGACCCGGCTCCAGCCGACCTCGGCACCGGGTACCAGCCCGTCGATACCGCCCAGGTCGACGAAGACGCCAAACGGTTGAATGGATGAGACGGTGCCCTCAACCACCTGGTCGATTTCGAGACGATCACGTAACTCCCGGCGTTTTTCTTCCCGCTCCTGCTCCATCAGCGCCCGGGCGGACAGCACGATGTTGCGGCCGGGCGGCTCGTAGCGGGTTATGAGAAAATTCATCTGGGCCCCGACATACTCCTCGACGGGGTTTTCCACCCGCCGCAGCCCCATCTGGGAGTAGGGGCAGAACCCCCGCACACCGCCGGCCAGGGCTATTTCAAAACCACCCTTTATTTCGCCCTTGACGGTCCCGACAACCGGGACGGCGCCGCGCCAGGCCTCTTCGAAGTGGGCGCTGTCGGAGCCGGTCCCGATCCGTTTGGTAAAAAGCAGTTGACCGGAGCTTACCTTGAGGAAAAAGACCTCCACTGAGTCGCCCGGAGCAATAGTGAGGGTGCCCGTTTCATCGACGAACTCAAATGCATCGACGATGCCTTCGCTCTTGGCGCCGACATCAAGAAAGATGGTGTCGCGATCAATAGATGCGACAACGGCTGAAATCTTCTCGCCGGGAATCAGGGCCTTTACCGCCCTGGTCTCGGACTGCTTCAACAATTCAGCAAAATTTCCGTCGCTCTGAGCCATACATTGCTCCTCTTACCGCATAAAAACAGATAGCTACTGGTAGATGATTTCCGTTCCCTCAGGTGGTGAGAAGGTGAACAGCGCCGCAATCGCACCTTCATCCTCAGAGGCGAGGGGGTCTATCAATACGCCTTGTATGTCAATGATTGTCACGGTATCGAAAAAATCTGTAATAACCAACCGCTCAATCAGATACTCATCGGTGATGAAAAGATGCACCGCGCTGATGTTGGTACGCGGGTCAAGGGGTTGCAGCCGGATTACCCGCAACGATGGCAACGAAACGAGACGGGAGAGCACGGCATCATCGGCATCAGTGATTAAAAACGATTCGGCCAGGGGGGTGCGCCCGGAAAAAAATGAGAAGAGCAAATCGGTCTGAGCCTGTTCGACAGGGGCGATTATCTGTTGGTTGAGCTGGGCAAAATACATGGATACGGTAGTGCCATCGGAGATGATAACCTGATAGTCGGGTTCGTCATAGTCCCAGCGCATCCGAGGTTGTGCACCGTGTGAGCTGAACAGGGCGCGGCCTGCCCCGCGCTTGCTTCTGCCGGCCATCTCACCACTGGTTTGCTGGACAAAATCAAAACTCAAACTCTCTATCCCCGCGTAGCGCTGCCGCAGTTGTTCGGCAATTTGCTCCGGTTCCGGGGAAATTTTCTCGTCTCCCCAGCAGGTGGTGGCATATACCAACACGAGAAGGGCTAGCATGGTGATCAGTGGGAGAAATGAGGATTTCATAAATGCTCGACTACAGTGGCGGGTGGTTCAGGGGCATGGGCCGAGGTAGCGCCCCTCAAAGGTGCTTACCATTTCCGTACCCTGTGTGACGATGGTGATTTCTCCTTCGGATCGATCCTGAAAATAGGTGGCGCGACCGGTGCCACGGGAGATTGCACCCTCATTGTCGCAGGTGAAATTCCAGCTTACGCTGCTGCCGTCGATGCGCTGCTCCATGGTGCATCCGGTGTTACCGAGCCGGTCTACCCCGGTCTGAGGCACGAAGTTCTCCTTTGTCATGCACTGGGTGTTGGTCTGGGGCGGCAGGTTGAACCCCGTCATTTCAGTCGTGATCGTTATCTCCCAGAGTCCTTCTGAAAAATCGGGAATGTCGTCGGCATAGCAAGGAGATACCAGTGCGACAATAAGCAGCACAAATGTTGATAATCTCATGTTCAGGCTCCCAGGCTGTAATGTAACTTCTTAATCGGCGACTTTAGTAAACTCGCCGCTGGTTGTCCATTGGAATTATCGGGTGAAATGGTATGAGGGGCAAATCCTTACCCTGCTCCCATTGCACGTTCTGCTTGTGCCTGTTGTGGATTGACAAGAACAACGGCGGGCATTATCACTGTGTCAAATTTTTTTTACACCATCATTATAACAAGATGAATTCGTAAAACCTCAAAATTGCTTACTGCCGTCATTCCCGCCCTCGATAACAACACTCAAGGGCAGGCTGCAGCGGGAATCCAGTGATTTCAATTAATTATGGATGTCACGTCAATTACGGTATGACGGGAATAAGGGTTTTTACGACGCCATCATAAAAAAAGAGGTTTATCAATGCCGATTTATGAATATGAGTGTCGCGCCTGCCAGAAGATTCACGAAATCCAGCAAAAGATTGTCGACCCTCCCATCACCAGTTGCCCAGACTGCCGGGGACCGGTAAAAAAACTCGTCTCCACAACATCCTTTCTGCTCAAAGGCGGCGGCTGGTACGCGGACGGCTATGCCTCCACCAAAGATGCTCCCGCCAAAAAAGAGGAGACCAAGAAAGAAGGTGCGGCCTGTACGGCGGCGAAAGAGTCATGTGGCAGCTGCCCGGCCGCGGTGGGGGCGGAGAAGTAGAACCCGCCCAGCTTCGCCTCTGCAGCCGGATTACTCCTTTTTGCCACTTTTAATTAGCGCCATCGCGTCGCCGTAGGAATAAAACCGATAGCCCATTTCAATTGCCGCCCTGTACGCCGACAACAGTCTTGTTCGGCCGCACAGCGCCGCCACCAGAAAAAGAAGTGACGAGCGCGGCAGATGAAAATTAGTGATCAGGTTGTCCACCACCTGAAAGGTGTAGCCGGGCGTAATATACACATCACACCATTGTTCAATCGGTTTTATCTCATGTTCTGAAACGGCGGCACTCTCCAAGGCCCTTACCGTTGTCGTTCCCACCGCCCACACCTGAGCTCCCCGTGTTTTTGCCCTGTTAATCAGCGCAGCGGTTTCATCGCCAATCTTGACATATTCCTGATGAATCTTGTGATGACGGATATCCTCATGGGTAACCGGGGCAAAGGTGCCGTGCCCTACATGCAAAGTAATGGAGGCTATGGAAACCCCCAGCCGGGAGATTTTATCCAGCAGCGGGCCGGTGAAATGAAGGCCGGCGGTGGGCGCTGCCACCGCGCCCGGTTCGGCTGCATAAACGGTCTGATATCGCTCAACATCGATTGCGGTGGGGCCATCCTCTCTTTTCACGTAGGGCGGCAGCGGTACGTTGCCGTGGGCGGCGAGCAGGCTGTCGAGATCATGACCGGTTGTGGTGAACAGCGTACCCGACCACCTGCCGCGGCCGAGGTTCTCGTCAAGTGCAAAGATGATTGCATCAGCGATCCTCAACTGCATGCCGGCTCGCGGCGGCCGGGAGCTTTTTACCAGCACCTCGCACTGGTAGGCAGCGTTGCCTGATTCACCACCATTCTTGATGTGGACGGGATAGTGGAGCAAAAACAACTCCACCTTGCCGCCACTCTCTTTTCTGCCGAACAACCGGGCCGGAAATACCCTGGTATCGTTGCGTACCAGCACATCGCCGGGTTTAAACAGGGTATGGATCTGATGAAAGAGGCGGTGCTCGATCCCGCCGCTGGCTCTATCCATTACCAGCAGCCGGGACTGGTCGCGACCATCCACCGGATACTGGGCAATTGCCTCCTCCGGTAAATGATAGTCGTAGGATGAAAGGGAAAAATCTTCTTGGCTCTTCACGGTACCATATTGCTTGACATGACAAGGGGTATCTTCGTACCATGACCAGGCATGACATGGCAATTACCCGGTTCCCCAAAATGAACGATGCGGCGGAAAAATATCTACAAAAGGTATGGGGATGTGTGCTCATCGGCGGGCGCAGCTCGCGCATGGGCAGAGCAAAACAGTTGCTCACCGATGCAGCCGGAAAAACCTGGCTGGAGCGTATCGTTTCGGCCCTGCTCACCCGGGTACCCGATGTGGTGCTGGTTGGCGCGGGCGAAGTCCCCGCTGCCTTGCAAGATCTGCGGGTGATTGGCGATGCCGAAGGGGCGGCCGGGCCGCTGGCCGGGCTGGCGGCGGTGATGCGGTATAAGGCGGATGTTTCGTGGTTGTTGACGGCCTGCGATATGCCGCTGGTGAGTGCGGAGGCGATGGACTGGTTACTTATGCAACGGGCGCCCGAGGTGACCGCGGTTGTTCCCTACAACCCCGATACCTTGCGCCATGAACCGCTTTTTAGTTGGTACGATGGACAGTGCGCCCCCTATGTGGAAACACTGCTTAAGAGTGCGGAGCAGCGCATCACCCGGCTTATTGACTGTCCCGGCGCCGTTTCGCCGCCGATCCCGTCTCATCTTTTGTCCGCCTGGCGCAATATCAATACGCCGGAGCAGCTGGAACAATCAAATATCTGGTAGTTAGTTATGAAATATAGTATTTCTCGCCTGCAATCGGCACTTTTCATCCAGATTCTTGTCTGGTTGTCTGTTGCCGGCCTTACCGCCTGTGCACCGGAGAGCTCGAAACGACTCAAAATCGGTGATCAGGCCCCTGATTTTGCAATTGTCGATCTCACCGGCGCCTCCATCTCACTTGCCCAGTGGCGGGGCAACCCTGTCATCCTGCGTTTCTGGGATACCGAGTGCAAATACTGCCGGGCCGATACGCCCTCCATCAATTACTATTTCGATCAGTACCAGGAGCGCGGTCTCAAGGTGTTATACGTCGCCACCGGCAACGAAACCGAAGCACGGGTGCGCGAATTCATCGAGGTTCTCGATGTTGCCTTCCCGGTGGCCATCGACAGCGACATGAAGGTAGCCGAAAGCTATCAGGTGACCATTGTCCCGCAGACCATTTTTATCAGCCCCGATCAGAAGATCATCACCGCCGTCGTCGGCGGTGTCGGCAAGGCGGAGCTGGCCGAGATCCTCGGGCCGTATCTATCCTCTTAATCGCGATGAACTGGTAAAAACCTTGAATTTGCTTGCTAACGTCATTCCCGCCCTCGATAATAACACTCAAGGGCAGGCTGCAGCGGGAATCCAGTAATTTCAATGATTATGGATTTCGGTTCAACTCCACAATGACCATAAGTGGGGTTTTCACGAAGCCATCAATCGTAACTAAGGAGAAATTGATCACATGAATAGTATCGTGAAGGGTGTTCTTGTTTTTGTTGGTATTCTGCTCTCCGTTCCGGCCGGAGCCGAGCCAGTAGATCCCATCGACCCGAAGAGCAGATGCCCGGTATGCGGCATGATGCCCGCCAAGTACCCGCTGTGGATTGCCCAGATCCATGCGGTGGATGGTGAGCCGGTGTTTTTTGACGGGGTCAAGGATATGATGGCCTACTATTTTGAGCCGGAAGTCTACGGCGGGCCACCTTCTCTGGATGATGCCGATATCTACGTGCGCGACTATTACCGGCAGGAGTATATCGACGGCCGGAGTGGTTTTTACGTGGTGGGCAGCGATGTGATGGGGCCCATGGGGTATGAGTTGATCCCCTTTGCCGAGCGTGGCGCCGCCGAGCAGTTTCTTGCCGATCACAACGGTGACACCATCCTGAGCTTTACGGAAATTACCCTGGAGCGCATTAACGAGATGCGGCAGGCGCACATGCTGAAAATGAAAAAGAATAAAGGCAACATGAAGCATGACCACAGTGCCGGCGCCATGAACAGCCAGCAATGAAGTGGATGTCGAAGCCGCGGCCGTCAACCTGGCTGGGTATCATCGGCGGCGGTCTCATGTTCTGCCAGCTCATCCTGATAGGGCTTGCCCATGTCCAGCTGGCCGCACGTACCTCCGGGCAGGAACTGATGCGTGCCCAGGTGCAGCGGCTTGGCCTCAGCGACATCTGCATCGCCACCGAGGCCAGATACATCAGGCATTTGGCCGTCACCGATCAGGTGGCGCCGTTCATGGATCACCCCTTGGCTCTTGAATATTTCCCCTCCGGTTCACTGTGGGCCCCGGTTATCTCATCTCGCTGAGGCGGCAGCGTAACCTGCTCGATTTCGCCCTGGGCAGCCTGTGGCGGGCACGCTGGAAAAACGGCGGTATCGTCGTGGTGTTCAGCCTGGTCATCTTCATTATCGCCTCATTTCGGCTGATGGTGGCCGGCCTCGAGCAGGCCTCCACGGCGGTGTTGGCCACCGTGCCGGACATCACCGTGCAGCGGCTTGTGGCTGGTCGGCAGATGCCGGTACCGCTTTGGTGGGTGGAGGAGTCCGGAGCCGTTTTCGGTATCAGAAGCATTAAACCCCGCGTCTGGGGGTACTATTTTCATGAGACCAGCGGCGCCAATTTCACCATTATCGGGGTGGAGGATTTCCCCGGTGGCGAACCGCTGCCGGGTGTCGCCATGCAGGCCGTAAGCGCGGATGAGCAGGTGGAGGAGAACCAATTTTCTCCCGTGGTGCTGGGCCAAGCCGTGCACCAGATGCTTGCTCTTGGCGACCGGGTCAATGTTTCGCTGTTTCGGCCCGATCTCACCCTCAAAGGGTTTTCAGTGGTCGGTCTCTTTGCACCGCAAACCGGGCTGGTAACCGATGATCTCATGGTCATGGCCATCGACGATGCCCGTGATTTGTTCGCTCTCGCGCCGCACAACGCCACCGATCTGCTTATTTCGGTGCCCAACCCGCTGGAGGTGGACACCATCGCCCAGAAGCTTATGGCAAAACTGCCCGGCAGCAGGGTGATCACCAAAGCCCAGATTGGTAAAACCTACAATGCGGCCTTTGGCTGGCGGAGCGGGTTCGGGATGATCTGTCTGATCGGTACGGTGGCGGCCTTCGTTATTCTCGCCTGGGATAAGGCGGCCGGTCTGAGTCCGGAACAGCGCCGCGAGGTGGCGCTGCTCAAAACACTGGGCTGGCAGACCGGCGATGTAATGGCAATCCGGTTCATGGAATCACTGGTTGTCTGTGTGGTGGCATTTCTGGTGGGCACCGGACTTGCCTGGGCGCATATCGTTTTTACCGACGGCTTTCTGTTCAAACCATTGCTGCTGGGCTGGTCGGTGCTTCGGCCATCCTTGTCGCCGGTACCGGTGATCCGTTTCGATGATGTGCTCATCATTTTCGTCATGTCGGTTGTTCCCTATCTTGCCGCTACCATCGTACCCGCCTGGCGCGGCGCGATGATCCGGGCCGATGCCACCCTGTAAGATGATTATCAGGCTGCACGAGGTTCATAAGTTTTACAACCGCGACACCCCGCGCCAGGTGCATGCGGTGCGCGGCGTCAGCCTGGCGGTTCAAGAGGGCGAGGCGGTATGCATCAGCGGTCCCAGCGGTTCGGGTAAATCGACCCTGTTGGGTATTATCGGCGGCTTCTTCGTTCCCACCAGCGGGCTGGCCGAGGTTGCCGGCGTCAAGCTGGCCCGCCTGCCGGATCGGTTTCTCACCAGCTATCGCCGCGACTATATCGGCTTTATTCCGCAGCGTTTCCCGGTTATCGGCGCGATGAGCGTGCTGGCCAATGTCATCCTGCCCCTGCTGCCGCTGGGCGTGGAACAGCGAGAGAGCGAAGAGCGGGGAAGACAGCTACTTACCCGTCTCAACATCACCCACAAACAAAACATGCCCGCCGCCGAGCTTTCCGGCGGCGAACTGCAGCGTCTGGTCATTGCCCGGGCGCTGATCAACGATCCGCCCATCATCCTGGCCGACGAACCCACCGCCCATCTTGACAGCGCTTTGAGCACCCAGTTCATCTCAATTATGAGTGAGTGCCGGGCCGAGGGCAAAACCGTGGTGATCGCCTCCCATGATCCGCTGGTGTTTCAATCCTCGTTGATCGATCGACACCTGATTCTGGAAGACGGCGCCATGGTCGCCGGGTGATGCGGCGCCATGTTGTTTGAACCGTTCTCCCTCGCCCTGCTCGGGGCCGGCCTCATCTCGCTCTATCTGGTGCTGGTGGCTTCATTCACCGCGGTTCAGGTGATCAGATACTGGGATCTCGAGGCCGACGACAACCGCCAGATCGAACTGGAACAGCGCACCTGGCTCTCATCGGCGCTGGTGCAGGGTGCTTTGGTGCTGCAGATGGTAAGCCTTGTCATCATGATCGGCGCCGCCGATCATTTTGCCGATCTGCTCAGTGGCGCCATGTGTGCCACCGGGGCGCTCACCGCCAATTCATTCGGCGTCCCCGCCCTGATGGTCAAGATTGTCACGCTTTTTTGTGCCGCTATCTGGCTGACCATCAACCGAATAGACCTGAGCGTGCCGACCTATCCACTCACCACAGCCAAACACTGGCTCATTCTGAC
The DNA here is from genome assembly GCA_016722945.1 of Desulfofustis sp. PB-SRB1. GTDB lineage: Bacteria > Desulfobacterota > Desulfobulbia > Desulfobulbales > Desulfocapsaceae > PB-SRB1. The sequence goes on from JAEQMT010000009.1 coordinate 87,628, forward strand.
CCTCTTGCCGCTTATCTGTCTCGACCTCGGCCTGGTTACCGCCTACCTCGCCCTGCTGCGCCCGGATATCGTGGTATCATGCTGTGGGGTGATCTTTGCCGAGTCGACCCCCAACGGTTTCAGCCTGATCGGCCTGCTGCCCACACTGCCGCTGCTGGGTTGCTACGGTGCGCTCGTTGGCGTGCTTATCTGGCTGGCTATTTTTATGCGGCTCAAAATGGCCAATGGTAAAACTATCGGTGGTGCCGAGGCGTTTGTCGCCGGGCTTGGCTGGCCGCTTTTTTACCTGCTTTCGGTGGTGGTTATTACCGTTATTGTCAGCCCCTATGTGTACGCCATGCCGCACCACCGCTGTCCCTTTGACCTGCTGCGCGGCTCCTACGGCTGGATTGGCTACCCCCTCTACCTGAGCCTGCACGGCGCGGTCATTGCCGGCATCACCATCCCGGTCACCTGGTGGTCGGCCAGATACCCCGGCGCAGCCGACACCGCCCAGCGCATCCAACGCCGGGCAGTACCGGGCGCCATGGCACTGCTGCTCGTCTTCCTCACCATAGCCGCATTCAAACCGCTGATGTACAACATCCTCGGCGGCCAATGGTGACACCGACGGATGCCAGATGAGCTGATAGGAATGTGAGTTATGTGAGAATCCTATTCGCCGGTTTAGAGAACTGTGCGTCCGCCCCAATAGACGGTAACCGAAAAAAAGCATAGACCGGGAGGGTCGATCTCCAGATCGACCAAAAAAACACCTTTCTAGCAACCACCCTCATCAGGAGTCCGGCGCACTCTTTCGCAAAGCCAATCATTGTGCCTGCCGCGCCATGATCGCCGCTGCCACCGAAAAAACACAAGAGGTAACAACAAAGCATCTTCGGCGTGCCAACTCGAAACCGCCATTATGCATACATCACAAACAGGGAGCACATCACAAAACAGCATTCGTTTTACACAGACAAGCCCCAAAATCAGTCACTTCTATATTGTTGTATTTATTGACTATTTTACTCATAGATCCAATAACATGTAGTTATTTAGTCGTCCGTATAAGTGGTAATATTTCGCAAAAAGCTGCACAAAGGCTGGGTAAAACCCCCTAAAAATGCTCCTAAGAGCCAGCTATGTCGAAGTAAAATCCCAAGTTATACGGCAGCGATATAACACGGCTATTTCCGCAAAAAGCCGCACCGAGACTCCCCATTTTTAATCTTGTCAATGATTCGCCTATCAGATATTATAGTGTATGGGGCCGACATTTATATGACATTTCGGTACGTTCCGCCCCCAGTACGCAGAAGAACATCCAATGGAGAGGAGGAAATGGAAAAGAGGACGTGCAGTATCGCACGAGGATTTTCCGGCGTTTCTCCCGAAAAAGCTGCTGCGTGATATTATACGTTAGTGATAAAAATCAATATTATCCCAAAATGCTCATTAGAAAGGCCAAATACACAGAGCACCAGAAGCTTACAGAAATATCATTCGAATCAAAGGGCTACTGGGATTACCCAGATGAGTATTTCGACATTTGGAGAAACGAACTTACTATAACAGCAGAATATATAAATATTCACCGGGTCTACGTTGCCGAAATTCAAGAATCAGTTGTAGGTTATTACTCGATCGTCAATCTTCCGCAAGACATTGAGGTTTCCGGTATTTTCATTAACAAAGGTTTTTGGCTTGAGCATATGTTCATTTTACCAAGTTTTATTGGTAAAAGAATTGGAACCAATATGGTCTCCCACCTTATTAAAGTATGTAATGATAATAATATTAAGCAAATAAGTGTATTGGCAGACCCAAACTCTAAAACATTTTATGAAAAAATGGGGTTCCAATATGAAAAGGAATATCCATCTACAATAAATGGAAGATCAACCCCTCTTCTGAAAAAGAAAATATAAAAACACTAACCAACCGTTACACTCGGACGCGCGTGATCGCGCGCCGGTGAACTTAAACGTTCGGCTGAAAAATAAAATTGGGTTGCAAAATAATGTATAAACCAGCGAAAGAACCAAACGATCTTGAGAAATACTTCGTAGAACGTGCCAACGCTGGAGATGTTGAAGGGCTGGTTGCACTCTATGAAGCGGATGCAATATTGACTGATGGTGCAGGTGAGATAGCTGTTGGAAAAAAACAAATTAGAGAATTTTTTATAAATTTTTTGGCCGATCTTCCAATGCTAGAGCCCAGCAATCAAACTGAAGCATTGTGTAGCGGAGACCTGTCTCTTACCTCGTCCAAACTCAGTAATGGAGATATTACAGCTGAAGTTGCTAGGCGCCAGCCAGACGGTAATTGGCTCTGGGTAATTGATCAATTTGCACTTGGAAAGTATAAATGATAATTGCCGAACCAATTGTTCCACATGACCCGCAAACATCGCGGGCCTGTGAACACAACGTTATGTGGCGCCTTAAAAAATGAAAGATAGGTCAGAGAAAAAACTTGAAGAGGTGTTACAAACTGCGTCTGATCACCTTTTCCCATCTGAAATAGGCAAAGCGAAGGTAAACTTAGACAGCAGAAGTTGTGATGGCGACACCCCGCTTCATGTATTCATTTGGGGCAATGAAACAGAAAACGCACTGTTTCTTATTGAGAATGGTATCGATATCAACGCCATCGGAGATATGGGTGAAACAGCACTTCACGTAGCATTACACCAAAACAACGAAATAGTAATGAAAGCTCTTTTAAACGCAAATGCCAAAACAGATATAGTATCTGAGTTCGGTAAAACTGCAATGGACATAGCAAAAGAAAAAGGTATAAACCTTAGCAAGGACACATAACAAGGCTAATACAGCCGACGCAAAAAGCCACGCGGCTGATTAGCAGCGTTGGGCAGGAAATAATAAATGAGATTCACACATTACGATCTTGGTCAAAAGAGAGGTGGGGAAATCATTGAAGTGACGTTGCAGGGTAGCTCAGCCAATGTCAGGCTAATGGATTCCTCCAATTTTTATAGTTACCGAGCTGGTCGAAGTCATCGCTATCAGGGCGGGCTGGTTAAAAGGTCACCATATAGAATTCAAGTACCAAGATCGGGACATTGGCACGTTACGGTTGATATGGCTGGTCTTAGAGGCACTGTTCGTTCTTCTATTCGGCAATTACCGGGAGCATTACCGACTGCACAAGAAGCTCCACTCTCATCTGTTCCATCTCTTGTTCGTGATAGAGAACCAGGATTTCAAGCGGCAGAAGATCTTGAATTCGATGTTTTTATATCTCACGCTTCAGAAGATAAAGAAGAGGTAGTTCGCCCCCTAGCCCATGCACTCAAACAAGGTGGACTCAAAGTTTGGTATGACGAGTTTGAATTAAAAATTGGAGATAGCCTCAGGAGAAAAATCGACACCGGTTTGTCCAAAAGCCGTTTTGGTATTGTCGTTTTCTCAAAGATATTTCTCACGAAAGGATGGACCAATTATGAACTAGACGGTTTGGTCACAAAGACTATCAGTGGAGACCAAGTGTTACTACCCATTTGGCATAATGTAACAAAAAAAGAAATCATTAATTATAGTCCTTCCTTAGCTGACAAACTGGCAAGAAACACATCCACTCACACTGTTGAGGAGATCGCTGAAGAAATAATCACTCTTATCAATTGGGACTAACCAGATAAAGAGAAACCAGCAAAGGAGACTCTAATTGAAAGACCTGATAGACAAATTCTCTTCTTATAACATTTTTAACTACCTATTACCTGGAGTGTTGTTCGCGGCCTTAGGTGATCGTTTGACATCATATTCTCTGCTTATTGACGACATTGTGGTCGGAGTTTTTATCTACTACTTTATTGGGCTGGTTATTAGCCGAATAGGCTCACTATTCCTTGAGCCACTTTTGAAATGGCTGAAAATTGTTAATTTTGCACCGTATTCTGATTTCCTGAAAGCAGCATCCAGTGACAATAAAATCGAATTATTATCTGAAGCAAATAATATGTACCGCACACTATCTTCGGTATTTATTTGCCTTGCTGTTCTTAAATTTATAGAATTCTTGGAAAGAACCTATCCTTCTATTTCTAGCTATACTTCGATTATCTTTATATTACTACTTGCCTTGCTTTTTGTCTTTTCATATCGAAAACAATCAAACTATATCTCCCTAATAATATCTTGCGCTATTCAATCAAAGGCTGTCAGTAATGACCAAGACAAGGAGGAAACATAATGCAGTTAAGCATTCATAATGTCGGTCATGGACTTTGCATCAGTTTGCTCCATCAGAATGGTAATGCCATGCTATGGGATTGTGGTCATCAAGACGACTATCGGCCTTCCGCTTTCTTGCCTGGAATAGGAATAACAAAAGTTGATTATTTTTTTGTCACAAATTACGACGAAGACCATTTGAGCGACCTCCCAAATTTGCGGCAGAAAATTCGCCTTCGTTCAATGTATAGAAATAAAAGCATCTCAGGTCATCAACTTCGACAACTAAAGTTGCAAGGTGGACCAGTTAGCGCCGCTATGGAATCAATGCTTGATATGATTCAAACATTTACTGGCGGCCCTTTAAGCCCTGCTCCCGAATTTCCTGACGTTAGCTTTAGAATTTTTAATAATTCGTACAGCAATGATTTTCCTGACACAAACAATATAAGCTTAGTAACTTTCCTGAAATGCAGGGAGGTCAAGTTTGTTTTTCCAGGGGATCTCGAAAAGAAGGGTTGGCTTTCGTTATTAAAAAACCAAAATTTTATTGCTGCGCTTGCAGATGTAAACATTTTCGTAGCACCGCACCATGGTCGTGAAAATGGTTATTGCCCAGATGTTTTCGAATACTGCAACCCTGACGTTATAATTTTTTCAGATAGCTGTTGAACCCCAGATTATCTAAAATAAAACCAGCCTTTTTTGTCAGAATCTGTTAGCAGTGGGTGGTGACACTGCAGATTATTTTGATTTCTCGTAACGTTATTGCACACCCCTCGTGAGTGGTGGCTGCCGGGGCCGTGGACACGGCCCCGGCAGCCCTCCAGGCAGGAAACCTACTTCCTGAAAGGAGTTGCCTTGTGGTACTGTTTGTTGCCGCATCCGTCAAGGAAATTGCTCGTCTCGGCACCGCCTACCCCTGGAATAAACCATCGTGCTGTCCCCGGTGCGGTGGACGGTTGTGGTGGCATGGATTTGTTGTCGCCTGGTTTAGCTGCCTTTCTCATTGTGTCTATCTTCGACGTCTGTTCTGTTCGCAGTGCCGCGCCGTTCATCGGTTGAAACCACAGGGGTATTGGCCCCGGTATCGCAGTTCCAGTGCTGAGATTCACCAGGCAATTACCCACCGACAGAGCACAAAACGCTGGCGGCCCGATCTGCCGCGTTCGCGCCAACGCCAGTGGTGGCGTCGGCTAGGTCGGATGATTCGGCTGGTCTTCGGGATGTCCACTCAGCTTACCCACCGGGAAGGATTCACTCGACTCATTGCACGAAACATCATCCCGGTCACCCAAGCAATACACCATGACAATCGACACATCCATGACCCACCCTACCGTATTGTAGCTCTGCCCGGCGGCCTCTGAGCATGGTATCGGCAGACAGACTCGGATAACCCGACTCTGATACCCCATACCCAGGAGGACGCCCATGGAAGACGAAGCCTTACGTACCGAAGTTGCCCTGTTTCGCTTCGGAGTCATCAGCGAGTTGGTTGCATCACGACTCGAACCCGGTGAGTTGACCGAACTCATCTATCAAAAAAGTGAGCAGCACTGGCATATCCCCGGCTCTCATCGCACCCGGGTGTCGGCAGCCACCGTCAGGCGCTGGCTGCGACTCTATGAGCGGGGCGGCCGCGAGCTCAGTGCCTTGATGCCGGCCAGGCGGTGCGACCGGGGATGCTCTCGCACGGTCGATGATGAGACTCGCGGCGCCCTGATCCGGTTGCGCAAAGAACAACCAGGTTGGCCGGTCTGGCGGCTGGTGCAAGCACTTGCTGAAAAACAAGTAATCACACCCGGCACGACCCTGAGTCTCTCCACCGCCTATCGCATCCTCACCCAGGAAAAGCTTGACAGCGCCGCTCTGCACAAGCGAGCCCCGGTGGATCGACGGCGTTACGAGGCCGAATTCCCCAACGATATCTGGCAATCAGATATCATGCACGGCCCGCTGGTAAAAGGCACCGGCAAAAGGCGCAAAGCGTATCTGATCGCCATTCTTGACGATCATTCCCGGTTCATTACCCACGGCGAGTTCTTCTCTTCGGAAAAACTCGAATCCTGGCTCCAGGTCTTTCGCCAGGCCCTGCTTACCAGAGGACTGCCGCGTAAACTCTACGTGGACAACGGCGCCGCCTTTCGCTCACGCCATCTCGAACGAATCTGTGCCTCGCTCGGCATCGCCCTGATCCACAGCCGCCCCTATACCCCACAGGGGCGCGGCAAGATCGAGCGCTTCTTTCGCACCGTCAGATCCCGGTTTATCTCGCGCCTCGATGACCAACCCGACACCCTTGCTCAGCTCAATGAGCGGTTCCAGCACTGGCTGGAAACGGACTATCTGCATCGGGTTCATTCGGTCACCGCGATGACCCCGTTCAACCGCTTTGCCGCTCATCTTGAAATGATTCGCGAAGCACCCGCTGATCTTACTGATCACTTCCGTAAAGAAGTGCGGCGCCGGGTCAGCAAAGACCGGGTCGTCACCATCGACGGACGACTCTTCGAAGCCCCGGTTCAATTGATCGGTGAACGGGTCACGCTCTTGTTCAACGATGATCGGCCGGAACGGGTCGAAATCTTCTGTAAGGGGCAGTCGTGTGGTCTGCTCAGGCCGGTTGATCTGGTGGTCAACACCCTGGTGAAACGAACCAAAAACGGCGGTGAAGAGATGCTCGCCGAAACCTCGACATGCCGGCCGGGACGGCTGCCCTTTGATCCTAGCGCCGACGGAGGTGGATCATGAGCTATCGAACTTTCTTCGGCCTCAGTGCGGAGCCCTTCAGGGCTGATCTCGCCCTTGAGCAGGTGCTCACCACCCCGGAATTGCTCGGCGTCCAGCAACGCCTCGACTATGTCTTGCGTCTGGGCGCCATCATGCTTGTCACCGGCGAAGTCGGCGCCGGCAAATCAACCGCCGTGCGCTACAGCTGTGGAACGCTTCATCACTCTCGGTACAAGACCCTGTGGGTCACCGCTTCAGCCGGCTCTATTCTCGAACTCTACCGCCAGCTCCTGGCCGAGCTTGACATCGCTACCGCATCGTCCTCACGGGCCGTATTGACCCGGCTGATCAGAGCACAGATCGACAGCCTGGTCGCCGGTAAAAAGCAGCAACCCCTGCTGATTATCGATGAGGCCTCACTGCTGCGCCTCGATGTCTTTGCCGAGCTCCATACCATCACCCAGTTCGAAGCCGACTCCAAACCGTGGCTGCCCATGGTGCTGGCCGGCCAGAATAACCTGGCGGAAAACCTGCTCTACCGTACCGCCATACCGCTGGCTTCTCGCATTGTTGCCAGAAGTCATCTGCCGGCGGTCACCCGCCAGGCGATGGGTGAGTATCTGGACCATCATCTCACCATTGTCGGAATAAAAAACTCACCCTTTACCGAACAGGCGGTAACCGCCATTCATCAGGGCTCCGGCGGGCTCTTTCGCAAAGCCAACCATCTTGCCCGCGGCGCCATGATCGCCGCTGCCGCCGAAAAAACACAAGAGGTAACAGCGGAGCATGTTCGGTGTGCCGACTCGGAGCTGCTGTAATTCAACCATCAAACACAAGGAGCACATCATGAAACCTGAACAGACCATCCAGTTTCTTGCCGAACTGCTTGAACTGGCTGAAGAACTAAACCGTATCGTCAAACAGTATTGCCGACTCGTAACCACTGATCAATCTGGACACGGACACTACGCAGAGAAGAAGGACTCAGAATATGATGCATTGTTCTGAGTAAATCTGTACTCTAGTCGTGCCGAGATGCTCCCCCCGGGCGGCGCTACGCGACGCACGCCCGGGGGGGACGCCTGCAAAATATTCTGATATCACTGGTAAGATATTCAGACAAATGCTGTGCATTTAATGTGAGAATCAACATAGCTCAATAAAACATGCCACACAAGAAATGTCTCAAATATATGGGGGGCATGCAAAAGGAATCACATTCAGCGGGGCGCCTCGAAAAGTTTTATCTACACGAAATGACGGGACTTTGACATGGTCAATTAATTAATGGGACATTGCCCAACAAGGCTAATTCAGCCGGCGCTAAAAGCCGCGTTGCTGATTAGCGTCGTTGGGCATGTCTACAATGATCACGTGGAGCATCGAATGAACAGGACAGAAGTCCTTGTGCGGGGCGCGGCTCGTGACTTCGACGATATCTACGAAGGAACCAAGCTCGAAGTGATCGCCAGGCGTGAAGAGCTCATGCTGCTACTCGAACGTAAGTTCTCTCTCTCGGAGTGGACGAGGAACCCAGACAGTAACAACACATGGACGGGCTCCTCGAGAACAGTACGTACGACCTGTGATCTCCTCGTGCGAGAAGATGATGGCGTGGTCATGCTAAGCATCGCAAATGCTGACATGGACGAAGTTGTTTCGTTCAGCGAGGAACTGGGGCTGGGCATCTTTGATTAGGCCGTGACACAGCAACCGCAAAGACAGGAATAGGCCCAACAAGACGAATGGACAGAGGACGGGAAAAACTGCCGCCGCCTTCGGCTCTGGCAGTCCTCCCCGCCCGTCATTCGCGGCGATATGTCTTGAAATCACACACACTACTGAGATGAACTAAAAATCAGGTAATTAAATGACACTTTTTGAGCTGGAAAGCATAGAAAGCGAGAGTGATGTTGAGCAGAAGATCATTATGCCACTTCTCAAAAATGTTCTTGGATATTCAGATTTAGAAATACGAACAAAAGATTACCTTGCACCGACTCAAATAGACAAAGGGGCAGGGAAGAAAATGGGGTACTACCCGGACTATATTATCTATATTGCAGGTATTCCTTGCTTAATTATAGAAACTAAAGATATTTGCGTACCTTCTGAAGAGGGCTACAGAGAAGCGAGATTATATGCAACAGAGATTAATAAAAGGTATCCAAAAGATGTAAATCCTGCAAAGTATATATTGTCATCAAATGGAATAGAAATCCATTTAGGTCCATGGGATTCTGAGCAAGAGTTACATGTTCTTGAAACAAGAAATCTCAAAGAAGGCTTGAAAGATCTTGAAACACTGAAATTAAATATTTCCAGAAGCTTTCTATTAACCCATGCTCAATTAGTCAGAGATAAATTAATTGCTGTAGATCGTTATAAGCCTCTTTTTCTTCTTGGTGGCCCTTCCCGTCAGAGCTCACAGCTTTCACCTAATACATTTGCCGCCGATTTAGTTCCAATTTTGAGAAAATACTTTGACCCTGATGAAACTAAATGGTCGGAGGAAATTTTAGAAAGAGGTTATTGCTCTTCTGACGAGATTACTAAATATAATTCTACACTTGAATCATTACTTAAAGATAGAATAATGCTGAAAGGGGGTGTTGAATCATTAAAAACTACGAAAAATAAAGCCGACATTATCGATAAAGCTCTTTCTAAAGCAGTCACTTCGAAAAGAGACGTTCCAGACCCATTCATTTTAATAATTGGTGGTGTTGGTTCTGGAAAGTCGATGTTCATAGAGCGATACTATAAACATTTAATTAATGAAGAAATAAAGAATAATACACTTTGGGCTGTGGTGGATTTCAACACCGCACCTCAAGATATTTCAGATTTAGAGACTTGGATATGTCAAGAATTTATAAATGATTTTTCTTTGAGAAATGGTGACGATGACTTTTTCACTTTTGAAAACCTTAAAAGGTATTTTGCACCAGACATTGCTAGACGCGAAAAAGGCCCGTATAAGCTATTAAAAGAAGAAGTATATCAAACTTATGTAGAAAAGATTACTAATGACATAACTAAATGGAACGACGATCCTGAAAAATTATCAGAGAGTATCATTAGATACTATTCAAAAGATAAAAATATTCCAATTATAGTCGTCTTTGACAATGTTGATAAAAGAGACAGAGACCAGCAACTAAGTGTTTTTCAATCAGTACAATGGTTCAGATCTAAAAATAAGTGTTTTTCACTTTTGTCGCTTAGAGATGAAACATTTGATGCATACAAAGATTCACCACCATTAGATGCATTTTTAAAACCTTTTGCTTTTAGAATTGTTCCACCTAGATTTATAAATGTAGTGAAGAGAAGGCTTGAATTAGCAATCGGTTATTTATCCGCCCAAACAGATAAAAGTCTCACATACACACTTCCGAATGGCATTCAAGTTACATATCCATCTACCAAAATAGGAAAATACCTTCTTAGTATTTACCTTTCGGTTTTTAATCCACAAAGAAAAATAAGCCTGATTTTAGAGGCACTTTCAGGAAAAAATATAAGACGTGCACTTGAGATGTTCGCAGATATTCTAACCCTACAACGAAACTTATATTGACGTCATAGCCACAATATGTAACACTGCGCAACATAACCCAAACCATGGAGGTGGGCCTATGTTGCCGTCAATTCGATCCGTTGAGCACACGTACGAAATACCGAAATTCTCGATCACCACAAAAGACATTGATGGTTTTTATTCCGAACTTGAAGGGTATCATGAGGTTTTTGCCGACTGTTTCCACCGGAGTGAGTCGCGGGGCCATTTTTTTAAGTACATGGCCGGCCAATTCAGTGAGCTTGAAAGGAAGTCGATTGAACCGATTGCCGTTAATATCAAAGGCGGAAATGTTAGAGCAATGCAGCGGTTTATCAGTGACGCGGAATGGGATGAGGATAAAATAAGCCGCAAGTATCGTCATATGGTTAATGATGATATGGGTGATCCAAACGGCATTCTCATTTTCGATGAATCTGGTTTTGTCAAAAAAGGATCCGACTCGATCGGTGTAGCCAGACAATACTGCGGCACCATTGGAAAGGTGGATAATTGTCAGGTCGGTGTATTCGCGGCGTATGCCTCCCCCCAGGGGTACGCCCTGATTGACAAGCGGCTTTTCATTCCAGAGAAATGGTTCACCAAAGACTATGCCGCAAAACGGGAAAAATGCGCTTTACCCGAAAATATCAAGTTCAAAACCAAACCGCAACTGGCGGTTGAGATGTTTACTGCAATTCGAGACGAGGGGATACTTCCATTCAAATACATTGCCACCGACAGCCTGTATGGCTCAAGCCCCGAATTTATCAATGCGGTTGATCGGCTTCCCGGGGTCACCTATTTTGTATCCATGGCCAGTGACACCCGTTGTTGGCTGAAAAGACCCGTCGTCAGGGAAAAGACATACAAATACAAGGGCACGGTCAAAACCAGGAGAATTCTGGAAGATACATCAAAGACCCCCATTGCGTTCATCGATCTTGCCAAAAGCATCAATGATTTCTTCTGGTACAGGCGAAAGGTCTCCGAAGGCACCAAAGGCCCTATTATGTATGAATTCACTAAGCGCCGGGTTGTATTGTCAAAAGATGGATTGCCGGAAAAGGAAGTGTGGGTTGGTCATCAAGCGAACGCTCGGCCCCAAGCCGGAATATTCGTTTTTTATCAGCAACGCCCCGGTCAGCACTCGCCTTGCAAAGTTTGTCTGGCTGAGCGGAGTGCGGTGGGCTATTGAGCAATGCTTTGAAGAAACGAAAACAGAGCTGGGGATGGACCACTATGAAGTTCGTAAATATTCCGGCTGGAATCATCATATTCTGACATGTATGCTGGGGCATTTTTTCCTCTGGCACCTCAAGATACGGTTGGGGGAAAAAAACGCCGTCTATTACTCTGTCGCAGCTTAGGATGTTGATTGAAACGGTTCTGCCAATCGCCCACTATGACGCCATGACAATGTTGGCGCTGATTGAGAGCGTGCAGGTTAAGAATCACAGAGCGTATCTTTCGCATCGAAGACGACGCCTGCGATCATTAAATGATTTTAAATAACTTTCGTTGTAGGGCTAATCTCTGGATATTTTGGTGATGATTTAATTTTTTCAATTACTGAAGGGAATAAATTCAATATTCCTGAATGGCTAGTTATTAGAGTTCTCATGAGATCAAACTATGAATTTTTTGCAGATAATCATGGCTATACTCAAAATTTACTTGCTGTTCAGGCTAGTAGCAAGACATCTAATAATTTTATTTTGTTAGAAATTTTAGAGTTCCTTAGTAATCGCAGAAAAGATAGGACTGCTTTTAAAATAGAAGGATATCATTATGTTCCAGAACTTGAGTTCCATTGTAGTAAATTGGGATATTCGCAAGAAGATATCAATTGGGCACTAGAGATATTGTTAAACAGGGGATTAATAGTCACAGATCATCAGCGAACTAAAGGTATTACTAGTCAAGATTATATAAAAAATTGGTGCTTCTGGTTATTATCACTTGAGATTTTTGGCATCAAGAACTGAGTACTTATCAAGCATTCCAATTGACACATATTTTAATAATAATTCAACAGCTCAGAAGGTAGTTGACTTCTCGTTTGATAGCATGAAAAACAGAAAAAAGAGGTTAGAATTGCTTAAAAATTATCTTCAAGAAGAATATGAAAGAACAAAACAAACCATCCCTGAATTTGCAGAAAGTAATGAAGGTGTTGAACGTTTCCTAGAGAAAATCGATGTTGCTATTGGTTTTGAAAAATAAAATAATCATATCAAATCATTCCACCGGACTCGCTTAAGCTCGCCGGTTAATTTTACGTTATGCCCCCTAAAAATCGGAGGTCAACTATGCCACATGTAATTGTGAAACTTTATCCCGGAAGATCTGAGGAACAAAAGAAAATACTTGCAAACGAAATAGTCAAAGACGTTGTTGCCATTGCAAAGTGTGAGAAAAAATCTGTTTCTGTGGCCTTCGAGGAAATTGAAAAGGAAAATTGGGCAGAAAAAGTTTATAAGCCAGATATTCTTAATGGGAAAGGCAGCCTTTACAAAGAACCAGGATATAATCCATTTGAGAAAAGCTGGTAAATCAGAAACTAACTTTTTATGTATGCTGGCAGATCTTGGCATAACAATGCCACTGGAGCAGACGGCGTGAAGATAGCTGTTTTACGTAAAGGCCGTGCGGAATAGAAACTCATTTGGCCGCTGCTCACTGGCGGACGTTGGCCGAATTATAGGGAGATGAAACACGCCATATCCATACAGACAGCCCTGCTGGTTCTTCAGTCGCAAGCGTTGGCAAAACGAACCGCAGCTCCTACTATCGCCCCCGTGGTGCATTACGGGGTTCAGTACGTTGTCCCCAGTGACAATAGTCGAAAGGTTTACGTCCGCGCAGTCGACGCGAGGACTGGAAACACTTTGTGGGAAAAGACAATTTTAAGGAATTGATCAACCCCTTGGTAAGAGGCGGATGTCCAGTGGGTCTTCATCGCGTCAATAATACTGAAGGATGACACACTCATCCTCACAGACGAGCGTGCGAGACGTTTCGTTCTCGACCTGAAGACCAAGAAAGTAATGAAACTCAAGGACAACGAGAAGACGGCCAGAAAGCCGTCGGAGCCTATTTCGAAATCCGCGCCGGCTCCCTGCGCGGCTTCCGAAAAGGCTCAACGGTAACGTTCGGTTTCCGATGCCTCTGATGAAATCTATCAAATAAAGGGCCATTATGCATGTAACATAAGAAGGGATTTTTTCAAGCTTACTTTGAGATGTCTGATATGAAAATTTACTTGGATAATTGCTGTTTTAACCGCCCTTTTGATGACCAGTTGCAGCTCAGGATTTAGTTGGAATCTGAGGCAAATATGAAGATCCAAGATGATATTAGGGCTCAGCGGATACAACTGGTCTGGTCTTATATTCTGGACTTAGAGAATGATAACAATCCATACGATGAAAGAAGAAGGCAAATTAGTGAATGGAAAATTTATTCAGTATCAGATGTTCAAGAAAATGCTGAAATAGTCAACAAGGCCAATGACCTCACAAACATTGGATTGAGCAAATTAGACGCTTTCCATATAGCCTGTGCTATTTTCTCTCAATGTGAATACTTTTTAACGACGAACGATAAGGTTTTGAGAAATGATTCTCTTGTCCAGGAACTGAAAATAGTTGATCCGTTCCTTTTTATTAAGGAGAACGAATAATTATGATGACTAATACAGAAATAAAGGTGAAAGGGCTTCAGATTTTAACCAAATCTCTTGGTTTGGTTGAGGCGGAACGGTTTGTCGCTTTAATTCAACAAGAACCATTTGACTATACGAAATGGAGAGACGGCTTGTTTGAGGATCTATCTGTTGAAGAAATTAGTCTTAAGGCTATGGAGTTGAGAAAGAAAAAGGCCGAACCAGGCGGTTGAGCGGTCCGGCTTATGCTCCGCTGGCGCTCCGCAAAACTCGGCGCGCTCACCTCAACCTTATCGCGCCGAGCAAAGATCGGTGCATCTTGCAGGGTGAACGTCCCCGTGATCAACTACTAGACCATGTAACGGGTAACTGTGATGATCCACGCGGAAGTGAGTGCAACCGAAGAACCGGATGCGGGAAAACCGAACGTCCGACACCGAGTGGGGGGCGCCGGGTACCCGGCGTTTCTACTACGAGATATCTCAAATTAAAGTGATAAGAAGTCATGAAGGTTCGCTCAATGGAGGAGTACGATATCGAGGCAGTTTCAGAAGTACATCGAGCTGCCTTCCCAAGGCAAGAGCATTCCAATGATTGGATATCTTGCAATTTTGCGGCTTATCCACGCATGCAATTTTTCGTGGCTGACGATGGTAGTCATATCAAGGGCTTTATCCTCTGGACGCAGAAAAGTGGCTTCCGTGAACAGGTAATTCTTGAACTAGAACAAATTGCTGTTAACCCCAATGATCACGGGAGAGGGTTATAGTGGACCCCAAAAATGGGACAGCAAATTAAGTTATTTTCCTCACCATAACGGGGATACTGAAAAATGACAGAAAAAAGGCGCAGGACCTACACCGCGGCATTCAAGGCAAAGGTTGGCTTGGAGGCGATCCGTGGGGTACAGACTACTAACGAAATTGCCCAGGCATACGGTGTCCATCCGGTGCAAGTCGGCCACTGGAAAAAGGCGATCACCGAACAAGCCGGGACACTGTTTGAAACCAAGCGGGGACGCAAAAAACGCGACGAAGCCACTGAGCCGGATAGATTATACACGGAAATCGGCCGGTTGAACATGGAGCTGGACTGGTTGAAAAAAAAGTCCGGACTGAGCCGGTGAGCGTTCGACAAACCTGGATAGAGCCTGCTCCAGCAGGCCAATCCTCAGCTCCATCGCTGAGTCGCCAGTGTGAACTGGCCGGAGTAACCCGCTCAGGGGTCTATCGGTGCTGGAAGGGTGACACTCCGGTCAGCGAGCTGGATCTGAAACTGCTGAGGTTAATTGATGCCGAGTACACCCGCCGTCCCTTTTACGGCAGCAGGAGAATGGTCTTATCGTTACGTGATGCTGGGTATCAGGTCAACCGTAAGCGGGTACAGCGTTTGATGAAGGTACTCGGACTTGCCGGCATGCTGCCCGGACCTCATACCAGCAAACCGCATCCCACCCATAAGATCTATCCTTACCTGCTGCGTGGTGTGGCCATTACGCGACCAGACCAAGTGTGGAGCGCCGATATCACCTATATCCGGTTGGCCCACGGGTTTGCCTATCTGGTGGCGATCATGGACTGGTATTCTCGTCGGGTCTTGGCCTGGCGGTTGTCCAATACACTTGATTCAGGCTTCTGTATCGACTGCCTGGAAGAAGCACTCCGTACGTATGGTGCGCCTGAGATATTCAACACTGACCAGGGGGCTCAATTTACCAGTACGGCTTTTACGAAGGTGCTTACGGATGCGAAGATTGCGATCAGCATGGATGGACGGGGCAGGGCATTGGATAATATTTTCGTCGAGCGGTTGTGGCGCAGCGTCAAATATGAGGATATTTACCTCAAGGGGTACGAGTTCTTTGCCGAATTGTACCGTGGCCTCCGAGCGTATTTCACCTATTATAACGACGAGCGCCCCCATCAGGCGTTGGGCTATCTTACGCCCACATCAGTCTATCGAGCGGGCACGGGCGGGGGTGCGGAAATAAAGGATCATTTCAACACGGATAGCTCCGGTACCATTTCGGCTCCGCTTCGCTCCACCGAAATGGTACCGGAAAGAGGAACTGGGGCAGCGCTACTCCGCTGCGAATAAAGGAAAGGGAAATAACTTAAATTCAGGGGAAAATTGTCCTTGACTTGGGGTCCACCTCAGGTTGGTGTTGATTCTCACATTAAATGCACAGCATTTGTCTGAATATCTTACCAGTGATATCAGAATATTTTGCAGGCGTCCCCCCCGGGCGTGCGTCGCGTAGCGCCGCCCGGGGGGAGCATCTCGGCACGACTAGAGTACAGATTTACTCAGAACAATGCATCATATTCTGAGTCCTTCTTCTCTGCGTAGTGTCCGTGTCCAGATTGATCAGTGGTTACGAGTCGGCAATACTGTTTGACGATACGGTTTAGTTCTTCAGCCAGTTCAAGCAATTCGGCAAGAAACTGGATGGTCTGTTCAGGTTTCATGATGTGCTCCTTGTGTTTGATGGTTGAATTACAGCAGCTCCGAGTCGGCACACCGAACATGCTCCGCTGTTACCTCTTGTGTTTTTTCAGCGGCAGCGGCGATCATGGCGCCGCGGGCAAGATGGTTGGCTTTTCTAAAGAGCCCGCCGGATCCCTGATGAATGGCGGTTACCGCCTGTTCGGTAAAGGGTGAGTTTTTTATTCCGGCAATGGTGAGATGATGGTCCAGATACTCACCCATCGCCTGCCGGGTGACCGCCGGCAGATGACTTCTGGCAACAATGCGGGAAGCCAGTGGGATGGCAGTGCGGTAGAGCAGGTTTTCGGCCAGGTTATTCTGGCCGGCCAGCACCATGGGCAGCCACGGTTTGGAGTCGGCCTCGAACTGGGTGATGGTATGCAGTTCGGCAAAGACATCGAGGCGCAGCAGTGAGGCCTCATCGATAATCAGCAGGGGTTGCTGCTTTTTACCGGCGACCAGGCTGTCGATCTGTGTTCTGATCAGCCGGGTCAATACGGCCCGTGAGGACGATGCGGTGGCGATATCAAGCTCGGCCAGGAGCTGGCGGTAGAGTTCGAGAATAGAGCCGGCCGAAGCGGTGACCCACAGGGTTTTGTACTGAGAGGGATGAAGCGTTCCACAGCTGTAGCGCACGGCGGTTGATTTGCCGGCGCCGACTTCGCCGGTGACGAGCATGATGGCGCCAAGGCGCAGAACATAGTCGAGGCGCTGCTGGACGCCGAGCAATTCCGGGGTGGTGAGTACCTGCTCAAGGGCGAGATCGGCCCTGAAGGGCTCCGCACTGAGGCCGAAGAAACTTCGATAGCTCATGATCCACCTCCGTCGGCGCCAGGATCAAAGGGCAGCCGTCCGGGTTGGCATGTCGTGGTCTTGGCGAGCATCTCTTCACCGCCGTTTTTGGTTCGTTTCACCAGGGTGTTGACCACCAGATCAACCGGCCTGAGCAGACCACACGACTGCCCCTTACAGAAGATTTCGACCCGTTCCGGCCGATCATCGTTGAACAAGAGCGTGACCCGTTCACCGATCAATTGAACCGGGGCTTCGAAGAGTCGTCCGTCGATGGTGACGACCCGGTCTTTGCTGACCCGGCGCCGCACTTCTTTACGGAAGTGATCAGCAAGCTCAGCGGGTGCTTCGCGAATCATTTCAAGATGAGCGGCAAAGCGGTTGAACGGGGTCATCGCGGTAACCGAATGAACCCGATGCAGATAGTCCGTTTCCAGCCAGTGCTGGAACCGGTCATTGAGCTGAGCAAGGGTGTCGGGTTGGTCATCGAGGCGCGAGATAAACCGGGATCTGACGGTGCGAAAGAACCGCTCGATCTTGCCGCGCCCCTGTGGGGTATAGGGGCGGCTGTGGATCAGGGCGATGCCGAGCGAGGCACAGATTCGTTCGAGATGGCGTGAGCGAAAGGCGGCGCCGTTGTCCACGTAGAGTTTACGCGGCAGTCCTCTGGTAAGCAGGGCCTGGCGAAAGACCTGGAGCCAGGATTCGAGTTTTTCCGAAGAGAAGAACTCGCCGTGGGTAATGAACCGGGAATGATCGTCAAGAATGGCGATCAGATACGCTTTGCGCCTTTTGCCGGTGCCTTTTACCAGCGGGCCGTGCATGATATCTGATTGCCAGATATCGTTGGGGAATTCGGCCTCGTAACGCCGTCGATCCACCGGGGCTCGCTTGTGCAGGGCGGCGCTGTCAAGCTTTTCCTGGGTGAGGATGCGATAGGCGGTGGAGAGACTCAGGGTCGTGCCGGGTGTGATTACTTGTTTTTCAGCAAGTGCTTGCACCAGCCGCCAGACCGGCCAGCCTGGTTGTTCTTTGCGCAACCGGATCAGGGCGCCGCGAGTCTCATCATCGACCGTGCGAGAGCATCCCCGGTCGCACCGCCTGGCCGGCATCAAGGCACTGAGCTCGCGGCCGCCCCGCTCATAGAGTCGCAGCCAGCGCCTGACGGTGGCCGCCGACACCCGGGTGCGATGAGAGCCGGGGATGTTCCAGTGCTGCTCACTTTTTTGATAGATGAGTTCGGTCAACT
The DNA here is from genome assembly GCA_016722945.1 of Desulfofustis sp. PB-SRB1. GTDB lineage: Bacteria > Desulfobacterota > Desulfobulbia > Desulfobulbales > Desulfocapsaceae > PB-SRB1. Next base: position 106,305 of record JAEQMT010000009.1, read on the forward strand.
CACCGGGTTCGAGTCGTGATGCAACCAACTCGCTGATGACTCCGAAGCGAAACAGGGCAACTTCGGTACGCAAGGCTTCGTCTTCCATGGGCGTCCTCCTGGGTATGGGGTATCAGAGTCGGGTTATCCGAGTCTGTCTGCCGATACCATGCTCAGAGGCCGCCGGGCAGAGCTACAATACGGTAGGGTGGGTCATGGATGTGTCGATTGTCATGGTGTATTGCTTGGGTAACCGGGATGATGTTTCGTGCAATGAGTCGAGTGAATCCTTCCCGGTGGGTAAGCTGAGCGGACATCCCGAAGACCAGCCGAATCATCCGACCTAGCCGACGCCACCACTGGCGTTGGCGCGAACGCGGCAGATCGGGCCGCCAGCGTTTTGTGCTCTGTCGGTGGGTAATTGCCTGCTGGATCTCAGCACTGGAACTGCGATACCGGGGCCAATATCCCCGTGGTTTCAACCGATGAACGGCGCGGCACTGCGAACAGAACAGACGTCGAAGATAGACACAATGAGAGCGGCAGCTAAACCAGGCGACAACAAATCCATGCCACCACAACCGTCCACCGCACCGGGGACAGCACGATGGTTTATTCCAGGGGTAGGCGGTGCCGAGACGAGCAATTTCCTTGACGGATGCGGCAACAAACAGTACCACAAGGCAACTCCTTTCAGGAAGTAGGTTTCCTGCCTGGAGGGCTGCCGGGGCCGTTGCCACGGCCCCGGCAGCCACCACTCATGAGGGGTGTACAATAACGTTACGAGAAATCAAAATAATCTGCAGTGTCACCACCCACTGCTAACAGATTCTGACAAAAAAGGCTGGTTTTATTTTAGATAATCTGGGGTTCAACAGTGGGAACTAAACTCATTCGTGTTTCTCTACCGCTTGTCAAAAAGCAATTGGCGAGTCGCGGTGCAACTTTGAAACATCTCATTGTCACTACGAGGGCTGACAATGATGCTCAGAGAATTTACCAAAAAGAGCTGGGTGCCAAAATTGAGGCAACAATTACTAATCTTTACTCGGCAGATGAAGTATTTATGGTTGCTAGGAACGTAAGATAAAAGACCTTTAAAAAGCAGGGTTTATTAATCGTGGCGGTAAAGGTAGCCACTGCAATTTTTTACACGACAAAGGATTTGCCATCACCATTTCTGGAAAACTTGGCGATGATGTGAAACCATACCAGGAAAAGCTAGTCAGGAAAAAAATAGAGGATGTACACAAATGAAAGAACGAGATCGTTATTTAAAAATTGTTGAATGGTCTGATGAAGACCAGTGCTATGTTGGCTCTGCTCCTGGATGGATTGGGGCCTGCTGTCATGGCGAAGAAGAAAAAATATACAAATAATTGTGTAAAAATGTCGTTGAGTGGATAGAAATCTATCAATAAGGCGGTATGCTATTACCTGCCTCAATCGTTGGGAAAAAATATTCAGGAAAATTTCAACTTCGTACCGGAAGTGAACTTCATCATGCCCTTACTATAAAGGCGCTTCAAGAAGGAGAAAGTCTGAATAATTTCTGTGTAAAGGTCCTAAAAAAATCAATAACAGCAAGAGAACAATACGGCTAACAAGACGATGCATCTGACAAATACCACTGCGGGGTATTTACCGCTGAACTTAATGGTATCGCGCCGAGCAAAGCTTGGTGCATCTTGCTGGGTGAAAATCCCTGTCGGGAAGAGTGCGGAACACACTAATTGGTCCAGGATCTATACCCTGGTATATTGGCACCGCTTTTTCGGCGATGTTTAAACAAAAGAGGCTGCCACTTGAGGAAGCGATAAAAGGAATTTCGATTTTCAATAGCATCCCCATTCGATATATTGATACTGATTTTGTTAGTGTACTTAACTTATCCAAACAAATCGCTATTTATGCATATGGCGCCTATTATTTAGATTGCGCTGCCAGGCAAAAAGCTCCGCTACTGACATTGGATCGAAGGCTAAAAGCATCTGCCCATGATTTAATGATTAAAACTATGGAGGTTTGAAATGCAAGTTTATACATATTCAGAAGCTCGCCAAAAGCTTGCAATGGTCCTCGAAAAGGCTGAAGCTACTGGAAAAGTGTTAATACGAAGAAAAGATAGAAGAACTTTCTCTCTAGTCCCGGAAAGATCTGCTCTTTCACCTTTAGATGTATCAACAATAAAAGCAAGGATCACATCACAGGAGATAGTTGTTAGCATCCGCGAGGGAAGAGAAAGATAGAACCTGTCATTACACTTTGACCAGGAACCCGGGGCGCCTGTTGCGCTTGTTGACGGTGAGCGACTTACCGGAATCATAGAAAATTTGGAGTTTGGTATCATCCCAGTAAAAACCTTTGTTGTTAAAAAAAATTTTATGAGCAGATTTATGCCGAACGAATAAGCTTAGATCGTGCGAGGAACGAGCCACGAGCTGAACCATTGACAATGAGAAAGTAATCATCAAACACGAGGAGTAATCATGTTCACCATCAACTCAGTGCCAATAAAGCAAATCGGTTACGGTGCAATGGTATTAGAGGGCTATTATGGCCAAAGCGAGGATAATTCAGCGATAGAAACACTAATTCACGCAATCGATCAGAATATGATGATCGATACTGCTGATGCCTATGGTGCCGGGCATAATGAAATATTGATTAAACAATCCATGGAGCAATCTGGTAAAGATGCTTTTGTGGCGACTAAATTCGGAATAGTCTTTGAAGAAGACCAAACGGGTAGCCGATTAGATACCGGCTGGGGGTTCCCTCTGACAATAAACGGTACGAAGCCTTATGTAAGCCGAGCCATTGATAATAGTCTCGGACGCCTTGGTGTTGAACAAATCGATTTGCTTTATGCCCACTATCTTGATCCCAACACTCCGCTTGAAGAGACGGTCTCAGCGATGGCTGATGCAGTCAAGAAAGGCAAGGTGAAAGCCATTGGCTTGTCTAATGTGACAGCCGATGAAATCATTAGAGCAAATAAAGTGCACCCTATTTCAGCAGTTCAATACGAATATTCATTATTTCGACGTGAGGCAGAACATGAAATTCTACCTGCGGTCAAAAGTATCGGTGCGGCACTTGTTTGCTGGTCGCCACTTGGTGCTGGTTTTTTAACCGGAACAGTCAAAGATTTGGATGACGGCGATTTCCGTAATAATAACCCAAAGATGCAAGGTGAAAACTTCACTAATAACTTGCAACGTTTTGAACATATTAGAAAGATCTCTGTTGATCTGGGTATTACCCCCGCTCAACTTGCACTAGCTTGGCTGATCGCGCAAGGTGACAACATTATTCCCATTCCAGGTAGTCGCAAAAAGTCTCGCATTGACGAAAACCTTGCCGCTCTGGATATTGAATTGAGTAGCGAAGTTATGGGTAAACTTGACACTATTGCGCCAATTGGTGCATTCAAAGGAGCAACTTTGGTTTAATTGATATAAGCATGGTTTGAAATCCAACAGGAGGATTTAATGGCCAACTGGAGGCAAGCAGTTGAAGGTCAGCAACCACATAAAATAGAACCGCTGAGATGAGCAATGGTAAAAGTAAAAACAGTTAATCCAAATAATGATTATACCTTATTTGTTGAATTATCTGATGGTCGAACCGGAATATTTGACGTTAAACCATATTTATCGAAAGGTGTGTTGAAACAATTGCAGGATATAAACTATTTTAAGCAAGTAAGACCTTTTTTCTGCGGAATCATCTGGCCAGATGAACAGGATTTAAGTGCGGACACTATTGCATAGGAATTATAAAAAGTAGAAATCGCATAACGAATAAGGTTAGATCGAGCAACAAGTTGTATCATGAGCGCTACAGGGCTATGGAATGTGCGAATTATGCGATTCCAAGCTAAGGAGTCTCTATCTATCTTCGCACAGGCCTTGAGCAAATATTATCATTTTTACGGAATCCATCTTTTTGATAAAATCGTAAAAACCTCTATTACCGTTATGGTAGAGTTGACCCTGATTCCATAATCAATTGAAATGACTGGATTCCCGCTTTCGCGGGAATGACGAAAGCAAGCAATTTCAAGGTTTTTAAGACGCCATCATCCTTTTATAAGCCCAAAGGAGCTGATTTTCTTGGCGCGGCGGATACGCCCTTGGTATAAATAATTCTTCATCATGCTTAAAGAGCTACTTTCATTGTTTCAGCCGTCCATCAACCGGGGGTATCGTCTGACATGAATCTTTCGGCAGCTGTTTTGCCCAGCCGTTTCGACCCTCATTTTCAGGTCTTTCACGAGTTGATGCCGTTTAAGGTCCAGCAGATTCTGCTGGTCTCAAGCCTGTATGATGCCTTCATCATGGAAGAAGACGGCTCCATAACCTCCAAGATCATCCACGAATATCACGGCCTGAATCTCAGCAAGGCGCCCCGGGTGACCAGGGTGTCATCGGGTGAGGAGGCGCTGGAGTTGCTGGAGCAGCGACATTTCGATCTGGTGGTGACCATGCCGTTTCTCAGCAGCATGAATGCCTATGAGCTGGGAGCGCGGATCAAACAAAAATTTCCGGGGCTGCCGGTGGTGCTGCTGGTGCACAACGTTCGCACCATTCGCCCGCTTACCCAGCAGTACGATCCTGCCGTTATCGACAACGTCTTTGTCTGGTGCTGTGAGGATGACCTGCTGCTGGCCATTATCAAAAACGTTGAAGATCACGCCAACGTAGACAACGATATCGCCCGTGCCATGGTGCGGGTGATTATCTACGTGGAGGATTCCGCCGAGTACCGGTCGCTCTTTCTGCCGGCTATCTATCATGAGGTGGTACGACAGACCCAGGCCGTGCTCGATGAATCGATCAACGAACGTCACCGGCTGCTGCGCATGCGAGCCCGCCCGAAAATCCTCATGGCGCGCAACTATGAAGAGGCGATGGATCTCTACCACCGCTACAAGCCGTATCTGTTCGCGGTGATCTCCGATGCACGCTACAGTCGCGGCGGCAGGGTAGATGGACGGGCCGGTGAGCGCTTTTTGGCGCGGGTACGCGAAGAGATACCAGATCTGCCGCTGCTGATGATCTCTTCTGAGGAGGAAAACAGGAAGGCGGCAGAGGCGATTCCGGCGGTCTTTATCTCCAAGCATTCAGCTGATATGCGCGCCGAGCTGGAGCACTTTTTTACCACCTATCTCGGTTTTGGCGATTTTGTTTTTCGCCGGCCGGACGGCACGCCCATCCGGCACGCTTCGAATCTTATCGAATTTATGCAGGCCCTGCGTGAGGTGCCGGACGAATCCATTCAGTATCACGCCCTGCGCAATCATTTTTCCAACTGGGTAATGGCACGCTCGGAGGTGCGGCTGGCACGTGAGCTGCACCGCGATTTCATCGGCGATATCCATCAGGTTGCAGCCATGCGAGAAAACCTGATCGAGCGGGTACGGGAGTTACGCAGACGGCGCCAGAAAGGGGTGGTGACCGGCTTTAATCGGGATCGTTACGACCCGGAGATCACCGAGTTCGTCAAGATCGGCACCGGGCCCATTGGCGGTAAGGCGCGCGGCCTCGCCTTTATGTGGGCGCATCTGCAGCAGGCGGTGGAAAAAGAGTCCATCCTCGCCCGGTATCCGGTTCACATTCCCAAAACCCTGGTGATCTCCGCCGATGGTTTTGATGATTTTATCGATGTCAATCATCTTCATATTGATGGAAAGATGAATGATGAGCAGATTGCCGACATCTTTATCGACAGCCTCCTGCCCGACTGGTTGCGTCGTGATCTGCATGGTTTTCTTGAGCGTTGCCAGGTACCGCTGTCGGTGCGCTCGTCCAGCCTGATGGAAGACGGCCATTTCCGTCCCTACGCCGGGCTTTACTCCACCTATTTTCTGACCAACAACCATGAGAGTTTCGAGGAACGGCTCAGCCAGCTTGAGTGTGCCGTCAAGATGGTCTACGCCTCCACTTGGTTCGAGAGCCCGCAATCGTTTTCGCGGGGAGCCGGAGCAAGTAACAGAGAAGATGCCATGGCCGTCATTGTCCAGGAGGTGGTGGGTGGTTTGTACAACGGCGCCTGGTATCCGCCCCTGTCCGGGGTGGCACAGTCGCACAACTATTATCCGGTGCAGGGGATGTTGCCCACCGAAGGTATCGCCCACGTTGCCGTGGGGGTGGGCAAAACGGTGGTGGAGGGGGAACGCAATCTGCGCTTCTCCCCGGCTCACCCGCAGAAATTGATCCAGTTTTCCTCGGTGGACGATATCCTGGAAAACTGTCAGCGCCGGTTTTATGCCCTGAACATGGAAGATCCCGGCTGCCTCAATCGCGCCCAGGGCAACCTCAGGAGCTATCAGGTGCAGCAGCGTGCGGCTGACGAACCGATACGGCTGCTCTGTTCCACCTATATTCCCGAGGAACACCGCATCCGCGATGTTGACATGGCGGGTGTGAAGATTCCCACCTTCGCCCAGATGCTCAAACACGGGGCCTACCCCCTGGCCGAGATCCTTACGGAATTGTTGAATATCGGCAGACAGGCCATCGGCAGTGAGGTGGAGATTGAATTCGGCGTGGCCATGGGCGACACGCTTGGCGAGTCGAGGTTTTATCTGTTGCAGATTCGTCCCATGGTGACCGGCGGTGAGGCGGCCGATGTGGGGATCTGCGCCCACGAGATCGAGCAGGCGTTTTGCTATTCCACCCAGAGTCTGGGCCATGGCCGAGTGAGCGATATCTTTGATGTGATCTTCGTTAAGCCGGACAGCTTCGATCCGGCGGCGACCCGCGATATTGCCAGAGAAATCGGCATCTTTAATCGAAATATGGCGGCCGCCGGTCGCTCTTATCTGCTGATCGGGCCGGGTCGCTGGGGTACCAACGACCACTGGTTGGGGATCCCGGTACAGTGGAGCGATATTTCACGGGTGCATGGGATTGTCGAGCTGCGCGGCAAGATGCTGCGTGCCGATCCATCCCAGGGCTCGCACTTTTTTCAAAACATTACCTCCCTGGGTATCCCCTATCTTACCGTTGATGAGCAAAACGGCGGGAAGCGCCGGGAAGATAGTGATTATTTCGACTGGGGTTGGCTGCTTGACCAGCCGGCCGTGGCCGACGGCACCTGGGTGCGCCATGTGCGTATCCCCATGGGGGTAACGATAAAGTGTGACGGCAAGATGAGTACCGGCATCATTATGTGCCGCACCGATTTAATCGACCGTGAGTGTGCCCCGGAGCTTCGGGAATTTTGAATGACTGATGGTGTTGTGATGGGCTTGTAAAAACCCTTATTCCCGTCATACCGGAATTGACCCGACACCCATCATTAATTGAAATCACTGGATTCCCGCTGCAGCCTGCCCTTGAGTGTTGTTATCGAGGGCGGGAATGACGGTAGCAAGCAATTTTGAGGTTTTTACGAGCCAATCATGTTGTAAAGAACCTGAAATTTCTCTCTTTCGTTATTGCCGCGAACGCGGGAATCGAGAACTTGGATCAGTTCTGGAAACAGGAGAAAGTTTCAATTTTTTATCCAGCAAGGAGACAGAACCATGGATGCCATTGTTGAAATGACCAAATCACGCGATCCTGAGCAGTACGAGTTTCACCAGGCCGTCAAAGAGGTGGTGGAGTCGGTGAAACCGGTGCTCGACCGCAACCCTGAATATCGTCAGCAGGCGGTACTGGAACGCATTACCGAGCCGGAGCGGGTGGTGATGTTTCGGGTGCCGTGGATGGCCGATAGCGGCCAGGTGAAGGTGAACCGCGGATTCCGGGTGGAGATGAACAGCGCCATCGGCCCCTACAAGGGGGGCCTTCGGTTTCATCCGTCGGTAAACCTTGGCATTATCAAGTTTCTCGCCTTTGAACAGGTGTTCAAGAATTCGCTGACCACACTGGCCATGGGAGGCGGCAAGGGCGGCTCCGATTTCGATCCGAAGGGTAAATCAGACAACGAGGTGATGCGGTTCTGTCAATCGTTCATGGCTGAGCTGTTTCGCCATATCGGCGCCAATACCGATGTGCCGGCCGGCGATATCGGCGTCGGCGCCCGCGAGATCGGCTATCTCTTCGGTATGTACAAGAAGATCAAAAATGAGTTCACCGGGGTGCTTACCGGTAAAAGCCTTAACTGGGGCGGCAGCCTGATTCGCCCCGAGGCCACCGGCTACGGGGTGGTCTATTTTGCCGCCGAGATGATGCAGACCCGCGACGAGACTCTGGAGGGTAAAACATGTCTGGTATCGGGTTCCGGCAACGTTGCCCAGTTCACTACCCAGAAGATTCTCGATCTGGGGGGAAAGGTGGTCACCCTGTCCGATTCCGCCGGTTACATCTACGATGAGAAGGGAATCGACCGGGACAAGCTTGCCTTTGTCATGGAGCTGAAAAATCTGCGACGCGGCCGTATCTATGAGTATGCCGACAAATACCCGGAAGCGGTCTATACCCCGGTGGATCCCAACCTTGACTATAATCCGCTGTGGAATCACCCGGCCCAGTGCGCCATGCCGTGTGCTACCCAGAACGAGATCAATGAAAAGGACGCAAACAACCTGCTGAAAAACGGGGTCTATCTGGTCAGTGAGGGGGCGAACATGCCCTCCACCCCGGAGGCGGTGGATATCTTTATCGACAACACCATCCTCTATGGCCCCGGCAAGGCGGCCAATGCCGGCGGGGTGGCAGTGTCCGGGCTGGAGATGGCGCAGAATTCCATGCGTCTCTCATGGCCGCGTGATGAGGTTGACGACCGGCTCAAACAGATCATGCACTCCATCCATAAGACCTGTGTCGATGCCGCCACCAGCTATGGCCAGAGTGGCAACTACGTGGCCGGCGCCAATATCGCCGGTTTCGTCAAGGTGGTGAACGCCATGCTCGATCAGGGGCTGGTATAGCAGAACATTTCGGGATACGTCCGGTGGCATCCTACGACAGACACTCCAGCCAGGAGTTTGCCCGCATCTCCCGGCGGCTGGATCGCTATTTTGTCTCCATTCCCATGGACTGTCCGTACCAGTTGCCATGTACGGCGGTTTTTTATCAGGCCCTGTTCGGCCCCCTCACCGATCACCTGATGGAGCTCTTTCTCGATGCCGGATACCGCCGTAACGGCAATATGCTCTACACCATGCACTGTCCCGATTGCCAGGGCTGCATTCCCATTCGTATCGATCCGTCGCGGTGGCGACCAACCCGCTCTCAGCGCAGGGTTAGGCGGCGCAACGATGATCTTGAGGTACGTATTGGACCGGTGCAGATGACCCATGAAAGTCTCGATCTGTGTGAGCGATTCCTGCGTACCCGATACCCCCACAAGCACAATACGGCGGTGGGGTACTATTCCGGTTTTTTCCTCAACCATATTATCACCACCCTGGAGTTTCAGTATCGACTGGACGGCCGTCTGGTGGGCGGCGGGATCGCCGATATCGGTGAAAACTGGATGAATGCGGTCTATTTCTACTTCGACCCCGATGAAGCCAAACGCGGGCTGGGCAATTTCAACATCATTACCATGATCGAGTTCTGCCGGGAAAAGCAGATAGAGCATCTCTATCTTGGCTACTACATACCCACCGTGCCGGCCATGGCCTACAAGGCCCGTTTTACCCCCCATTATCTGCGGCTGCACGGCGACTGGCGGCTGATGGAGAAAGGCGACGTCATCCCGCCCGGCATATTGTGCGGTGAGTCGGCTTTCGGAGACCGGCAATGAAAGAGGCGTTGTTCTACCGCCAGGGCCGTGAACGGGCGGTGGTGTGCGGGCTCTGCAGCCATCATTGTGTGATAGAGGATGGTAGACGCGGTCTCTGCGGGGTGCGGGAAAACAGGGGCGGCGTCCTCTACAGCCTCAATTACGGTAAAATCGCCGCCGAGCATCTGGATCCGGTGGAGAAAAAGCCATTGTTTCACCTTCTGCCCGGCTCGCTGACCTACTCTCTGGCCACGGTGGGCTGCAACTTCAGTTGCCTGCACTGCCAGAACCATACGCTGTCGCAAAGCGGTACCCAGGTAGAACAGTTTCCCCATGCTCAACGAACTCCGGCCCAGATCGTCGAGACGGCGCTGCGGGCCGGGGCTGAATCGCTCAGTTTCACCTATTCGGAGCCCACCGTATTCTATGAATTTGCCGCCGATTGTTGCCGGCTGGCCCATGACAACGGCTTGAAAACCATCTTCGTCTCAAACGGCTACATGAGCCGCTCCGCCGCCACTGCCCTGTGTAATCTGGTGGACGGCATCAATATCGACGTGAAGGCTTACTCGGAGAAATTTTACCACCAGATCTGCGGCGGCCGGCTGGCCCAGGTGCTTGACAACGTTCGCTACTTCTTCGATCACGGGGTGTGGGTGGAAGTAACCACATTGGTGATCCCGGGCCTTAACGACAGTGATGAGGAGTTGGGTGCCATTGCCCGGTTTCTGGCGACTATCGACCCCCAACTGCCCTGGCATGTCTCAGCCTTTCGCCCCATCTTTCAGATGCTGGACCGGCCGGCAACTCCGCCGAAGAAGCTGCACACCGCCCGTGATATTGGCCAGTCCGCCGGTCTCAAACACGTCTACACCGGCAACATCCCCGGCAGTGGCGGCGAAAATACCTGTTGTCCCGGCTGCGGGAACACAGTGATCAAACGCCGGGGCTATATGATCGTGGAACACTTAATGAAGCAGGGCAATTGTCCCGCGTGTGACACGAAGGTTGCCGGAGTGTGGGAATGAAACCCGCTATAAGAGCGTTACTTGCATCAGCCGTCCCCCTTCACCACCGGTTAAGAGCACATGATTAGAACGATTATCTGGTATACCTTTTTCTGGCTTTATCAGGTGGTGAGCCTGGTTTTATTTATTCCACTGCTGGTATTGCGGTTGGCCGGGATGAAACAGCGTGAAGCTGCCCTGGCGCATTATTTCGTTCGGTCCTGGGCCCGGCAGATGATTGGTGCGGCCGGAGCAGTGGTGACGGTGCGCGGCTTGAGCAATATCCCAGCTCACGGCAAATATTGCATAGTTGCCAACCATCAGGGTGGTTTCGATATTCCGCTGCTACTCGGTTATATGCCGAAAATTGCAGGATTTATTGCCAAAAAAGAGTTGAAATATGTGCCGATAATGAGCGGCTGGATGAGGGAGATCCACTGCGTTTTTCTCGATCGCAGCAATCGGCGTGCCGCCTCGACTGCCATTGCACAGGCGGTTGAGCAGGTTCAAAACGGTCACCCGTTGATCATTTTTCCTGAGGGAACGAGAAGCAGAAGTGGTCGGATGAACACCTTTAAACCCGGCAGCCTTAAGCTGCCGATACGCGCAAAAGCGCTCATTATTCCTGTTACCATAGATGGGTCATACCTGCTCAAGGAAGCAAACGGCGGGCTGATGCGGCCGGGCAATGTAACGATCACGGTGCACCCGTCTGTCGATGCGACACCGTTTAGTGAAAGCCAGACCCAGGAACTGGCCGAGAGGTTGTCCGGGATTATTCAATCAGGCTTTATCTCCCCGGAAACCAAATGAAAGCTATTCTGAAAAAGAGAATCGACGAGGAACCTTTATCTCTTACCGTTGGAAACAAGATTTGAATGGCTTGATCTGGAGATTCTTAAATGGCTTGTAATGTTTAACGTTTGCCGTCAGGATGGTTTGTCCATGAACAAGAGCGGTTGCTCCAATAAGAGCATCCGCAATCTCCACAGAGTGACTGAGGAAAAACTGTTCCACCCAAAACATTGCCTGAGTCGATATCTCTTCTGAAACATACAAAATATTAGTATTCCACACATGAAATGCCTTTCGCAACTCATACAACTCTTTCTTGCTGCGCATACCCTGGACGAGTTCCATGTAGGTTATGGCTGAAATGTTGAAATCCGTGCACTCGTTTATTGCGGTAAACGCGTTTTTATCGCCACGCAAATACCAAATGAGAACATCTGTATCGATGATCATTTAGGGAGCCTTGAAAAATGAGAATTTTCGTTCAAGATCAAGGCGCGAGGAAAATTTTACCGCAGGCATATGGCTGATATTGCCAGGATAAAATTTTTTGAGCAACACGGAGATTGGGTGAAAAGACCGTTTTTCAAGGTTCCCTTTAGAATCTTTTTTGGCGTAGTTTCCTCACATAGTCACCGACATCTTTCGTTGCCTCATAATCTTTCCACATACCAAAAAGATCATCAGGTTCTCTAACATTTTGCTCTTGCTGGTATGGGACAAGCTTTGCACAGGGTTTTCCCCGATAGGTAATTATGACCTCTTCACCTCTACTAACGGTGTCGATGAGCTTTTTGGTCTTGAATCTCAAATCCTTCGCGGTGGCTTTCATGATACATCATCCTCGTACGTATTAGTATACACTCACAAGTGTATACTAATCCGGGATACATGTCAACCTGCCGTAACCAGTCCGCGGGGAACCTTGAAAAGATGAGAATTTTCGTGCACAATCGAAGGCCAAGGAAACTTTTGCCGTAGGCCGACCCTTTATTCCAGGGATGAAATCTTTTGAGCAGCGAGTGGAGTGGGCGAAAAGGCTATTTTTCAAGGCTCCCTTAAAGGGCCGTTACCTCACCCCAAGGAGCGACGTATGTCTGAGATAAAAGTTGCCTATTATTCCGAACTTGACGATCAGGCTCAGTGGGAAGAGATGATGGGGGCGCTGCTGCCGGAGTTACGGGTGTATCCATTGACCCAGCTTGGCGGTGACGAGCAGATGGATTTCGCCGTGGTCTGGAACCCACCGCCGGGCGCTTTGGCCGGATTACCGGGGCTCAGGGCAATTTTCAATATGGGTGCCGGGGTGGATGCGCTGGTGGGTGATGCGACCCTGCCCAAGGGTGTTCCCATTATTCGGTTGGTTGATGAGCGCCTTACCCAGCGGATGAAAGAGTATGCCGTACTGCACGTATTGCGCTATCACCGTCTGGCGCCGCTGTATGAGGATATGCAGAGAAAGAAACAGTGGCGGGCTGTACAGACCCCGGTAGCCCAGGAGCGCGTCGTCGGTGTGCTTGGTCTGGGCGCCATTGGTGCCGCCTGCGCCGAGGCCCTGCACACCCTGGGGTTTAGGGTGCTGGGCTGGTCACGCACCGCGAAACAGCTGCCGAATATGAGCTGTTACTCCGGTATGGCCCAGTTACCGGAATTTATCAGACAATTGGACATTGCCCTGTTTGTCCTGCCCCTTACCCCGCACACCGATGGCCTGCTGAACTATGAGCTGATCGGCCAGATGAAGCGGGGCGTCTGTTTGATAAATATCGGCCGCGGCCGGGTGCAGCGCGAGGGCGATATTCTGCAAGGTCTTGCCGACGGAACAATCGGCGGCGTCACCCTTGATGTGTTCGAGCATGAACCGCTGGCCGATGACAGTCCCTTATGGGATCACCCCGCCGTTACCATTACCCCGCATGTAGCCGGAATTACCGATCCGCAAAGCGCCGCCCGCACCATTGTTGACGGGATGCGGGAGATATTGGCGGGAAGAGTGCCCAGTCACCTGGTGGATCGAACACGCGGCTATTAATCCGCTGTACCGCTGCCATGCATCATAACGCAGCAATAATAATCGCGGCGCGTCGGGCTGCCGTGCTTACTTTTTATAGTGTCGTCGTAAAAACCAATGTACCAGTCATAACGGAGTTGACCCGACATTTGTAATTATTTGGAATCACTGGATTCCCGCTTTCGCGGGAATGACGATAGCAAGCAGTTTTGAGGATTTTCCGAGTCCATCATGTATCATCACAACCCAACACCTCAATACAATGGGAGTAACAACCATGAAAGCCATCCACCTGCTGTTAGCTTTTTGCGCCGCGCTGCTCATCTTTAGTTTCCCGGTAAAGGCGGCGGATCTCGAAGACGGGTTCATGGGATATCGGTGGGGTGATGACGTCTGGCAGCATGACGGTCTGCAGGAGCTGTATCGTAAGGGCGACCTCGTCTTTTATGCTGATCCCGGTCTTTCCTATGAGCTTGACGGTGCCGTTATCGGCGATGTGATCTATGGGTACTATCGTGAAAAATTCTACTCCGTCTACGTTAATATCAGCTCTCTGGATACCTATGACGCGGTAATGCGCCACCTGAAGGAGAGCTACGGCCTGCCCGATATCAAGACCTCCACCCAGGATAATTTCTACACCTACAAGTGGAAGTACCAGGATGTCTCCATCAAATTAAAAACCAATCGCAATGACGGCACCATGAAGGTCGCCTTCTATCACGAGCCCACCGCTCAGGGACTCAATCGTGAGCGGATCATGCTCGATATCGAGCAGAGTGATCGGTTCTTTCCCCTGAAAAAGGGTGAAGATGTCGATATGAGGCCCTTTCTCGAATCGTGGGAGTTGCGCTGAAGATTAATGGGAGCCTTGAAAAATGAGAATGTTCGTTCAGGTTCGGTGCGTAATAGCTGGGCTGGTTCTTGGAAAAAATAGATTGCTGGAGTTTTCCTGTACGCATCTTCCCCACGATAATTTCGAGTATCATGGCTAAACCGGCGCTACATAGCTTCTCCACCCTCACCTTCGACGTGGTGGGCACCCTGATCGATTTTGAAAGAGGCATCATCGATTGGTTTCGGCGGTGGCTGAGAGGCCACGCCGTTGACAAAACCGATGAAGAAATTCTCGCCGCCTTTGCCGTGTGCGAGGATTACTATCAGAAACGATCACCGGAAAAACCGTTCACCGCCATGCTTCCGTTGATCTGCAACGATATGGCTGCCGGCTGGGGGATGAGCGCTGATGAGAATGATGGGATGGATTTTCGCTCATCAATCCGGCAGTGGCCCGCCTTTGCCGATTCCCGGGCGGCCCTGGCGGAGTTGAAAAAGTGTTTCCGGCTGGTGGCTGTCACCAACGCCGATAGCTGGGCCCTGCGGTATATGAGCGCTAGCCTTGATGATCCCTTTGCCGAATCTGTTACCTGCGATGAGGTGGGGATCAACAAACCGAGTCACCAGGTTTTTTCCTATGTGTTGGAGAAACTGGCCCGCCACGGGGTCAGCAAAGATGATATTTTGCATGTCGCCCAGAGTCAGTATCACGATATCCGCCCCGCCTCCGAGATGGGCTTTGCCACCGCCTGGATTGAGCGGCGTCGCGGCCAGATGGGATTTGGCGCAACACCTGAGCCGGCGCTGATTGTCGAGCCCGATTTTCACAGCGATTCCATGGCGGGATTCGTCGATCAGGTGCGGCGCTCCGGCTGGTTGTCGGCAAGAGCTCTCAAAACCTCGTAATCGGGGAGATAGGGCAGGGGCGGTGGAGCGGGGCAGGGCACAATGAGGGAGGAGCCGAACGGGGTGTTTTCCACGTTTCTGTTGTAGGCCTCCACCATAAGTTTTTCAAGATTTACCGTATCCTCGATATTGTAGGCAAGCAGGGTGGCAAGTGCCGCCTCATTACCGGTTGCCCGATAGATATGCCAGAGCCGAACGGCGTCGGCGCCGTTGCAGCCGTCTAGCAGGCCGCGATGAATGCCGAATTGCTTTTCACACCCCTTTAACCCGCCCCGGCAGCCGAGCCGCGCCAGCACATAGCGCAGGTCGATATGGGCATGGGGCAATGAGATCGTGAAATAGTTCTCGATAAACGGCACATCGAAACCGATTCCGTTGTAGGTGACGAGGACATCGTAGCTTGATATATCGGCGATGAATTCGCCCAGGTTCCGTCCCTGAACGTAGGTGTTCAGGGTAACACCATCATAGAGTGCAATGGTGGTAATTTCCGTCTCCGGCCCCATCCCGGAGGTTTCGATATCGAGATAGGCGGTTCTGTTACGAAAGTGGGGAAAGATCCGCCAGCTGTCGGCGCGGCGTAATCTACCGGCAAAAAAGTGCGGGTTATCTTTCAGGGCCTGCCTGGAATGGGCAAGCAGATGGCGCAGTTCATCGGTGGGTACTCGCACCAAGTGCGGCTTATCGTGCAACAAGTCCCATTGTGTGATTCCCGCCTCCCACAACCGTCGTTCGGTTACGTGGCCGATACCCTGGATATGACAAAAGGTGTGGGTGAGCACCGGCAGGGTGGCTAATCAAGTGAGGTGACTTTACGGCGGGACTGTTTAAGCAGTGATCTCTTTGTTTTTCCCTCCAACCGCCGCCTACGTGCCGCCTGAGAAACCTTGACGGGGCGACGCACCTTTTTTTCATGCACCGCGCTCATGATGAGCAGCCGCAAGCGCCGCAGGGCATCCTGCCTGTTTTGTTCCAGGGTACGGTGTTGCTGGGCCTTGATGACCACTACCCCATCGCTGCTGATGCGCCGGTCCGGCAGGGTGAGAAGTCGCTGTTTGACCCTTTCGGGAAGCGATGATTCGTGGATGGGAAAACGCAGGTGCACTGCTGAGGCAACCTTGTTCACATTCTGCCCGCCGGGTCCCGACGCACGAATCTGATCGATATTGATCTCCTGCTCGGAAATGGTGATATCTTCGTTAATTACCAGCATAAATGGGTGCAAATTGTATAGCTGAAATGGCCTTTTCGTCCCACCTCATCGTTACGCAAAACATGTTATCCTCTGAATGTCAGGTCGGTCTGCGGTAAGATTTTTCCTCGCGCCTCGATCTTGAACGTCAATTCTCATAGTGCAAGATTAACTGAAATTTTCTGCCCGCGCTGCCTTTCTACCCTCACGATTCGTTTTTTTCCCCACCATTTGCATCACCCACCACGTAGACCTTCAACATATTGGTGGTTCCACTGGTCCGTACCGGAAACCCGGCGGTGATCACCACCAGATCATCGGGTTCGATCAGCCCCGCCTTTAGAGCGGTTTGAACCACGAGCAGGGTCTGTTCGTCCATGGTCTGGGCAAGGGGGCACTGCAACGGGATAACCCCCCAGAAAAGCTGAAGCATGCGAAGATTGGCTTCGTTTGGGCTGATCGCGATAATCGGTGTCTTCGGCCGGTAACGTGCCACCCGGCGGGCGGTGGCGCCGGAGGTAGTGGCGGTGATGATGGCCGCCGCGGTGAGGTCGGCGGCGGTGGCGCAGGAGGCATAGGAGATGGCGTCGGTGATAACCGGACGGCGATGTCGCAATCCTTCCAGCAAAATGGCATCGTAGTTGAGAGCGGCTTCGCTGATTAATGCGTTTTTAACCAGAAACCGCACCGACTGAACGGGATATGCACCAACCGCGGTTTCGCCGGAGAGCATGACCGCATCAGTTCCATCAAAGATCGCATTGGTGACATCGCCCGCCTCGGCTCTGGTTGGGGTGGGACTGAGGATCATCGATTCAAGCATCTGGGTGGCGGTAATGACCGGCTTTCCCGCCCTATTGGCCGCCTTGATAATCTTCTTCTGGATGATGGGGACTTCCTCGGCGGGCATTTCAACACCCAGATCACCGCGGGCTACCATTAACCCGTCGGCCGCCTCAAGGATGTCGGTAAGATTATCGACACCCTGGCGATTCTCAATTTTAGCGATAATGATTTGCTCGCCGCCACCATTTTTTATTACCTCGCGGACAGCAAGTACATCCTCTTTTGTCCGGACAAAGGAAGCGGCAATGATATCAACACCCTGTTCAACCCCGAAGATTATGTCCAGCTCATCCTCGGCGGCTAGCGACGGCAGGCGTACCTCTACATCGGGCAGGCTGACTCGCTTGCGGGAAAGCAGGGTGCCACCGACCACGACCCGGGCGGTGATAAGCGATCCATCAACTGCAATGGTCTGAAGCCGCATTTTGCCGTCATCCAGAAGAATAGCGGAACCGACCGCCACATCACCGGCGATGCCGGGATAATTAACCGGTAAGGTTCCGGATTTTGGTTCACCACCGTTGAGCACTACCGTTTCACCGACAGTGAGTTCGACGCCTTCGCCCAGATCTTTAAAGCGGATTTCCGGGCCACGGGTGTCCAGTAACACCGCGGTATAGGTTCCGTGCTTAGACCGCGCCTGCTTGACGTTGTCGATGAGAAGGGCGTGGCTTTCGCGGCTGCCGTGGGAGAGATTGAGGCGGGCGATATCCATACCCGCCTCGATAAGCGCCTCGATATGAGTAACCGTATAAGAGCTTGGCCCCAGGGTGGCGATTATCTTGGTCTTTTTTTTGGGTGATTGGATCGTTTTTCGTCTGATCATAGCGTAAAGTAGTGTGGTATTGGTAGGCCTGAATAAGTAATAGTTTAGCTTTGAAATATGAGCGTCGTAATTGAGATGAGTTAGGTTTTCGTTACATGCGCCATTGACTTGCGGTGCGCCGTGTTGATTCTATTTATGGAATCGTAACTTACAACTTCGATAGTAAAGATCCCCACCACTTATCAAATGCGGGAGCACGCATCATATGGATATCAGTCAATTTCGCCGGGAGTACCTCAAGGGCGGTCTCAGCCGGAACTCGCTGGATGATGATCCGATACAACAGTTTTCCACCTGGTTCGGACAGGCCCGTGCCACCGACACGCCTGATCCCACCGCCATGGTTCTGGCCACTGTTGATGCGGCCGGACAGCCGAGCCAGCGTACCGTGCTGCTTAAATATTTTGATGAAAACGGTTTTGTCTTTTTCACCAACTACGGCAGTCGTAAAGCCCATGAAATAGCAGCCAACCGGAAAGTGAGCCTGCTGTTTGTATGGCTTGAGCTGGAACGACAGGTACAGATTAACGGATGTGCTGAAAAAATATCAACCGCCGAATCGGCCCGCTATTTCATGAGCAGGCCGCGCGATTCCCAGGTGGCTGCCTGGGTTTCAAGCCAGAGCCATGGTTTGAGTTCGCGCCAGATGCTGATGCAAAAATTTGCCGAAATGAAGCAGAAATTCGGCGAAGGCAAGGTCCCGCTTCCCTCATTCTGGGGCGGTTACCGGGTAGTACCGGCCGAAATCGAGTTCTGGCAGGGGCGCGAGAACCGTCTTCACGACCGGTTCCTCTATCGGCTCAGCAGCGAGGGTGGTTGGGCTATTGAGCGCCTTTCCCCGTAATACCAGTGAGCCGCCTCTTCATCCCTTGATGACTGCCAGCGGCCGCAGCACCTCGACCACTTCTATCAAATCTTTTTGTCTGGCGATAACTGTATCGATGTCTTTATAGGCGCCGGACGCCTCATCGAGATCGTGCTTTGTCCGTAATGCATGGATGATGCCCAGTTCATCGAGCCTGCGCTTTTCTTTGTCCAGATTCAAACTGCGCTGCGCCTGTTTACGCCCCATTCTGCGGCCCGCCCCATGCGAGCAGGAAGCGAAACTCTCGGCATTTCCCTTACCGCGCACGATATAACTGGCCGTTCCCTGAGAGCCGGGAATAATGCCCAGCTCACCGGATTCGGCACGAGTCGCTCCTTTGCGGTGGACGATTACCGGTGTGCCGAAATGGGTTTCCCGGGAGGCATAGTTGTGGGCAATGTTGATCGGCGCAGCAAATTCAATGTCGCCACCAAGTCGTTCCACCAGTGCCTCGGCCACCCGCAGCCGCATCACATCGCGGTTGGCGGCGGCAAAGGCGACGCAGTACTCCATCTCGGCCAAATAACGGCGTCCTTCTTCGCTGTCAAGAGGCAGGGCGGCCAATTGCCAGCTTGACGGCAGCGGTGATGTGAGCCGTTTGTTCATGGCGGCGGCCTGTTTGTTGTAATGATGTGCCACCTTGAAACCGAGGTTACGACTGCCAGAGTGGATCATGAACCAGATGGCGCCGTCACTGCCCCGCTGGATCTCGATAAAATGATTACCGCCGCCCAGCGTGCCGATCTGGGCGCGGGCCCGGTCATACTCTTCTTCCACAATCGAGAGATGGCGAGGCTCTGGCGGGACGGGCATCGTTTCGTGGGGAAGGGGTCTCTTGTGATGTTTGAAACCCACCGGAATCGTTGCGCGGATTGAGCCCATCACGTGCTTGAGGCTGTGTCTATCGATACCGCACAGCGATGTTCTGACCGCCGCCATACCGCAGCCGATGTCTACTCCCACCGCATTGGGGATGACCATATTTTCGGTGGCCAGCACTCCGCCGATGGGCATACCGTAGCCGAAATGGGCATCGGGCATGATCGCCACATGATGGAAGGCAAAGGGCAGATTGGCTAGATTGCGCGCCTGTTGCAGCGCTTCTGCTTCGATGTCGTCAAGCCAGAGCTTGATGGGGATACGCTCCGAGGCGATGGTTTTAAGCATAGAGGGTTTACAAGAGTAAAATCAGCAGGGCGGGCAAGGCAATAATCTATCATGGCGCGCCCGGAGGGATTCGAACCCCCGACACCCAGGTTCGAAGCCTGGTGCTCTATCCAGCTGAGCTACGGGCACGCAAAATTCGAAAGGGCAGGGCGGCGAATAATTGTCGCACCGGCTCTTTGCTGTGCTATACTACTTCATGCCTAGATCGGGGTCAATATCTGGTCATCTGGGAGAGTTTCGGGAACAGCCTGGTTCATGCTTGTCAATAAGTGATGGCGTCGTAAAAAGCTCAAAAATTATTGCTGCCGTCATTCCCGCCCTCGATAACAACACTCAAGGGCAGGCTGCAGCGGGAATCCAGTGATTTTTAATTATGGGTGGCGGGGCAATTCCGGTATGACGGGATATTTGTTTTTACGACGCCTTCAACCTGTTACGGGTTGGCAAAACGAGGTTTGTGGGTATGCAGGCCTTATTTGAAGTTATCCTGCCGGTGTTTCTGGTTATCGGGTGCGGCTATGGGGCGGTCTGGCGTGGCCTGATGACGGATGAGGCAATCGATGCTCTGATGCGATTTGCCATCAACTTCGCCATTCCCTGTTTACTCTTTTCGGCGATATCAACCCTTGATCTGAGCCAGGATTTCAACATTCCTCTGCTGGCTACCTACTACAGTGGAGCGGCGGCAGGGTTTCTCGCGGGATTATTGGGCGGCCGCTTTCTTTTTGGCCGCGGCTGGGAAGATGCCGTCGTCTTTGGCTTCTGCGGGCTTTTTTCCAATACGGTGCTGCTTGGTCTGCCGATCATGGAGCGTGCCTACGGAGCCGACTCGCTGGCGGCAAACTATGCAATCATTGCCATTCATGCGCCGTTTTGCTACGGGGTTGGTGTCACTGCCATGGAGATTATCCGCGCCGATGGCACCTCCGTTTTGCATACCGCCGGCAATGTGCTCAAGGCGATGTTTCGTAACGTGCTGGTAATCGGGGTGGGGCTCGGCTTCATCGTCAATATCAGTTCTATCACCCAGCCAGCCGTGCTTACCGATGCCCTCGCGCTTATTACCCGGGCCGCCCTGCCGGTGGCCCTCTTCGGGCTGGGTGGGGTACTGGTGCGGTACCGGCCTGGCGGTGATGTGCGGGCCATTTGTTATGTCGCCGCCTTGTCGCTTGTTTTCCACCCCGCCGTGGTCTGGGGGGTGGGAAGTGCCACCGGGCTTGAGATAAACGATTTTCGCGCCGCTGTGGTCACCGCCGCCATGGCGCCGGGGATCAACTGCTACATCTTCGCCAGCATGTATGGAGCGGCACAAAAGGTGGCCGCTTCCGCCGTTCTATTAGGCACTGCCGCCTCCATCCTCACCGTCTGGGGCTGGTTGGCCGCTTTAGGACCATAGCAAACAGGAGGGATAGTATAAGAAGGTATCCATGCGGGCTTTTTGTTGGCTGCGTGGTACTTGTGTTATCCGGGGACAGTATACCTATAATTTTCAAAAGCAACCGGCTGCCTCATATAATATTCATGTTTTTAATCTTCCACTTTACCCACAAGCGATTGAGATAGGTGATGGGTGGTCGCGCCGGTTTTATCTTTGTATTCCTGGGGCCAAACAGCAGCTCCAGGACATGATGTACCGGTCGACGTGGGGAAAGGGTCTGCACACAACCTGCGCAATAGGTTACCAGCGGCTCGTTACCGGTCTCGCCGCATCGTTTTTCCGCCCACATTTTTTGGTAGGAAGAATCGATGAAACCTACCGCACCGCCCTCGCCGCAGCAGAAGGTTTTTTCCTGCCGGTGGTTAAGTTCCCGCACGGTGCAGCCACGATTGTACAACACGGATCGTACACCCTGCTGGATGTCCGGGTGAAAACGGGTGGCACAGGGATCATGGATGGCAAGGTTTGTTAATGTGGTGGCTGGTTCGTCGCCAGTCGGGGTGGACAGGTATTCATAGATCGAGCGAACGGTCAAGGTTGATCCATAATCGGAAAATACCTGATGGCAGCTGGGGCATGCGGTGATAAGCGTCTGTATGCGGCGGCGCCTGAAGCTGTCGAGCAGCTCATCCATTACGGCGGAAAAATAGTCCATCCGTCCCAGGTCATGGGAGGGTTTGGCACAGCAACTCAAGATAATGCCAAGGTTCGCAACCCGCTGCCGAAGTGCCGAGATGGCGTGCAGCAGAGCATGCGGGTAGGAGCCGGCCAGCGCACAACCAGGAAAGAACACGGTGTCGCATCCCGCTGGGAGTTGAAACAGGTCAAAGAGGCGGGAGCCGCCAAGGCGTTCATAGGCGAGCAGTTGCCGATACGGGCGGATGGAAACGGCGCCTTGCTGCATGAAATAACAGCGCATGTGCCATATCAGCCGGCTGGGGTCGAGTTTTTCCGGGCACACTGCTGTACAGAGCCGGCAGAGGCTGCACCGAAATGGCGCCATGGCATCAAGTGTCCCCTTGGTGAACGCTTCGGCAAATTCAAAAGGGAGTGCATGACGCTGAAGAAACAGGCAATCGCGCCGGCAGGCGCCGCATTGCGTGCAGTTGGTGAGGATATCGTCAAGGGCGGCGGCGAGTTCTTCTTCCACGTTACCCGCCGGCTTATAGTGGTGTTTGGAAGCAGGCGGCGTTGGCTTTGTGCTGGTACCCATAACTGTCTGAATTTTGGCGGGTGATGCGCGCGTTTCGGTAATACCCGGATCATGATAAACCGGCTGTCGGTCAAGTCCCAACAGGTATCTAATTGAGTCCAACAATTACGCAATAAATAAATATCGATGGTTATCCAGGTAGTCGCAGGATCAAGGGGCTCCATTGAGCAGGTGACCCACTTAATGCTATTTATCCTATCCTGAAAAATGCGACGAATCATGACGGTCTTAGCCTTTTATTCCATATTTCTAGAAATAACGTTGACAAGGTTTGTTTCTCGGTCGTATTATGCTGCCAGCAAACCTTGGAGGATTTACGAGTGGATATAGATACGGCCTCAAAACGGTGTGCCGAACTGGGCAATAGTACCCGTCTGACAATTTTTCGCCTGCTGGTGCGAGCCGGACGAGCGGGGTTGCCGGTGGGAGAAATTCAGAAAGCCCTGGACATTCCCGGTTCGACCCTGTCTCATCATATCAACAGATTGGTGCAGGTAGGGCTGGTGCATCAACGGCGTCAGAGCCGCACCCTCTACTGTGAACCGCAAATGGAGGCGATTGCCGAGCTTGCCCAATATCTTCTTTCCGAATGCTGTACCCTTAAACGAGAATTCAATTAGCTGCGGTAAGTGGTGGCGTACTATTTCGCCAGCCTGGCAAAACATTCAGAATAGATTCAGATAGCGGAGAAAAAGATGGAGATTTCAAGCTACATTCCCATGCTCAGAGAAAGCGGCCTATTTTTCGTGAGTGCCATGGTCGAATTGAGCGTGTTGTTTGTCGGCATCAGTTTTCTGGTGGGAGTGCTCAATGAATTTCTCCCCCAGGAAAAGGTGAAACGATGGCTATCCGGCCGCGGCGGTCGCGGCTATTTTATCGGCTCGCTCTTGGGTGGACTTACCCCCTTTTGCAGCTGTTCCACTATTCCGATGATGGTGGGGCTGCTCCGGGCGCAGGCGGGCTTTGGCCCAACCATGGCCTTTTTATTTACCTCGCCGCTGGTCAATCCGGTGATTATCGGACTGTTTTTTACCCTGCTTGGCGTTGAAGTCACCATCATCTATGCATTCATCGCCGTGTTTCTTTCCATCGGGATCAGCTTTATGCTACATAAACTCGGGTTTGCCCGCTTTATTGATCAACAGATGATCAAGGGTTCCGGCATTTCACCCGCACCCGTGCAGCCATTGAGTTCCCTGTCCTCGGCCTCCTCGGCTAAACCAATCCCCCAGCCTGTTCACATGGCCGGACTGCAGACGGTCGGACAATGTTGTTCAGCATCGGCAACGGGTTCGGCTGCCGGTTCAAACGTAAGTATTGCACCGTTTCCGCAATACCGACCAAACAGGTGGAAACGCATTCTAGACGACGCGGTGGGGCAGTTCAAAAAGTTGCTGCCGTTTGTTGTGCTTGGCGTTGGCATCGGCTCGATTATTCACGGGTTTCTCCCGGCTGATCTGGTAACGAAGATTGCCGGTGCCGATAACCCTCTGGCGGTGCCGGTATCGGCGCTGGTGGGCATTCCGCTCTATCTGCGGGTATCCACCATGGTTCCCATCGCCGCTTCGCTGATGGCCAAAGGGATGAGCATGGGGGCGGTGGTGGCCCTGATTATCGGTGGAGCCGGGGCCAGCCTGCCCGAGGTTGCCATGCTGAAAGGGTTTTTCAAGACCCCGTTGCTACTCGCCTTTCTCGGTTCAGTGATGTTCATGGCGGTTTCAGCCGGGTTTCTGATCAATATCGTGCATGGCTGACGACCTTGAGGTTCAGGCAAAAACATACATTTCTGGGTAAGCTTTGAGGCTTTGTTGCTCAATTCTGCTGCTATCTATTTTCTTCAGCAGCTTCCGGGAAACCATAATAACGGTGCACTATACTAACATCTGAAGCATTGTTTTTTGGGATCTCTGTGGTTAAAACTGTCCTTGGTATTACCTAGTTGAAGCGCCATGTAGTGTCCCTCAATCACAGGCAGGAGAGGAAAACTTTCCAATTCAGCATTTTTTCATTACCAATTTTTTATGAACGCACCAATCCTGGAGAACCAGACTGCTCTTTACTCCGAGCGCCAAATCGTCGATCTTATCAGGCGCTATGAGCCGTTTCACGCAACCCTGGATGACGGTAGTTTCAGTGTTGCAATTTCACGCTACGTCCCCATGGTCTGCACCGCCATCCATGATGGCAACCGGGTGCGCGAGATGTATAAAGATGCCCTGCTGGTTACCGACGAGGAACGGCTTTTTGAAGAAGACCCTCACACCGGTGAGATTGCCCGTAATTTTGCAATCTCATTGATTGTCCACGACTCCCGCTACACCGGTGATCTCAATCGGACGCCTGAGGCCTGCATCTATGATGAGGCCTGGGGAAAAAAGTATGGCGGCGGCCACTGAGTGATGTTGAGCGCAATGGGCTGCTTGCCCACCACGGTTCCTATTACCGTATTGTGACTGAACTGCTTACGGCTCTGGTGAAACGGTTCGGCAACTTTGTCTTTGTCGATCTGCACTCGTACAATTATGCCCGCATCGCCGGCAGTCCGCCGCTGTTCAACATGGGCTCCCATTACATCGACACCATGCGATACGGCGAGCTCCTCGATCACCTGCTTGTAAAGATGGCCGACATAGAACTTCCGGGGATAGAAAACCGCACGGTGTGTAATGAGGTCTTTCGCGGGCGTGGCTATCAGGCCGAATTCGTCCATCTGAATTTCCCGGGAAACCTCTGTTATCCCCTTGAAATAAAAAAAGTTTTTATGGACGAGCGGGCGCTTGTCGCCAACCCTGAAGTGATGGAGCCAATGATTCGTGGACTCACCGAAACATTTGCCGAAAATGGTGCTCTTTTTAGTGAGCGTATCAACGGTATGCAGGTAAGTATAAATGATTTTTATCATTGATGTGAGATGGTCTCCATTGTTCGATGATTGTCATTGATAGAAATTCTCCCCCTGAAGACTACCGGCAGGCGGCGCACCGATTGCGAGAGGCCGACAAGGTTCTTGCCCTTACCGGCGCTGGTATCTCGGTGCCCAGTGGGATTGCCGATTTTCGCAGCCCTGGTGGACTCTGGAGCATCTATTCGCCCGAGGAGTACGCGACCCTTTCGGTATTTCGAACCAATCCGGAGAAGGCCTGGCTGCTCTATCGGGCGTTGGGCAAAGCGCTGTGCGGAAAAATCCCCAACAAAGCTCACCATGCCCTGGCTGAGCTCGAAAAAAGCGGTCTTCTGCATGGCACCATCACCCAGAATGTAGATCACCTGCATCATCGCGCCGGCAGCACCAGAGTCTATGAAATGCATGGCGATCACCACCATCTGCACTGTCTGTGGTGCGGCAATCTCATACCGGTGGTGCCCGACCATTACGAGCAGCCCGATATCCCCCACTGTGATGTGTGCGGCAAGCCACTTAAACCACATGTCGTGCTTTTTGGTGAGGCCGTCCGCCACATGGACACCATTGAACGAGCGCTTGGCGGCTGCGACATCCTGATGATTATCGGCACTTCCGCCCAAGTCTATCCTGCTGCTTTTCTGCCTGAGCTGGTTACTGCTCGGGGTGGTAACCTGTGGTATTTCAACACGGATTCGCCGGAGCGGCATCACTGCGGCGTATTCTATTTTCATGGCGACGTGGCCAGTACCTTGCCCCGTCTGGTGGCATCTTTGCCTGCCGCACACTGATGGCGCATCAGCCGGTTATTCTGCTCAGGGTCTTTTTGCCCTTTGCCGCTGGCTACTTTCTTTCCTATCTTTTTCGGGTCGTAAACGCGGTAATCGCTCCGGATCTGGTGGCTGATACAGGAATCGGCCCGGCCGCTCTGGGGCTGCTTACCGCCACCTATTTCATCTCTTTTGCGGCGTTTCAGTTGCCGCTGGGGGTGTTGCTTGATCGCTACGGGCCACGGCGAACCGAATCGATTTTACTGATCTTCGCCGGGTTGGGCGCGGTGGTGTTTGCCGCAGCCGAGAGCCTGAGTGGGTTAATTATCGGCAGGGCGCTTATCGGCTTTGGCGTGTCGGCCTGCCTGATGGCGGCGTTCAAGGCCTATACAAGCTGGTTTTCAGAGGAACAATGGCCGATGATAAACGGGTTACAGATGGGTGCCGGCGGCCTGGGCGCTCTAACCGCCACCGCCCCGGTGGAGATTCTGCTGGGCATTACTGACTGGCGAAACCTGTTTTTCGGGTTGGCGATTTTGTGTGTGCTGGTGGCTGTTGTCCTCTATCTGGTCGTTCCCCGGCTGCCCCATTCACAAACCGATACCCCACCAAGCCCGACTGGTCAATGGGCTGGAATCGGGTCTGTTTTTAACAGCCGTATTTTCTGGTGCATCGCCCCGCTGGCGACCATGTCGCAGGCAACCTTTTTGTCCGTGCAGGGGCTGTGGGCCGGCCCATGGCTTCGTGATGTGGTACAGCTTGAGCGAGGGGCGGCAGCCACGGTACTCTTGTGGATAACGGTGGCGATGGTCGCAGGTTTCATTTCGTTAGGCGCAATCACCAGCAGGCTGGTGAAGCGCGGCGTATCCATGACAATCTGTGCGGTTACCGGGATGGCATTGTTTATGATCAGCCAGTTGATGTTGTTGGTGGTCCCCCTCGAGTGGAACACAACAGCCTGGCTCTGTTTCGGATTTTTCGGTACCACCGGTATTCTTGCCTATCCGGCCTTGACCCGTGAGTATGCCACGGAACTGTCCGGCCGGGTGACCACTGGTTTGAACTTGCTGGTATTTGTCATGGCCTTTGTCTGCCAGTGGTTGATCGGCGCCATCATCGAATTGTGGCCGTTAACTGCCGACGGCGCCTATGACGGCCAGGGCTTTTATCTGAGTTTTACATTGCTTCTGGTAATTCAGGCAATTGCCATGGTATGGTTCGTCATTAACGCAAAACAGAAGAAAAACTCTGTTGCCATATCCTAGCGAAATGACCTGTTCCAGAAGACGGAAACATTTGGCATGTAAACAGGGTGAAATCACCATCTCTACAAGACGAGGGATAAGCGTATGAAACTTGCTATCAACCAGATCAAGGTAAAAAAGAACAGGCGGTTGCGGCGTGAACTGGGCGATCTCGAATCCTTGCAGGCATCAATACAGGAGTTGGGATTGCTTAACCCCATCGTCGTGGATGAGCACTACACCCTGGTGGCCGGTTATCGACGTCTGAGCGCCTGCGCCAAACTGGGCTGGCAGGAGGTCGATGTGCGGGTTGTCATTTTTGAGGATGATCAGTTGAAAGCGCTGGATGCGGAAATGGCCGAGAACTATTTCCGGAAAGATTTTACCCCGGAGGAAATCCGCGATGGTGAGTTACGTCGCCAGCAGATTGTCGAAAGCATGCGGGAAAAAAGCTGGTGGGAAAAGCTGATGCTCTGGTTTAAAGGGCTTTTTGGCGGGGCAAAGCAAGATCCCGAAGTTGACGTTACCACAACCATTCATGAAGAACTCGGCATAGTCGAGCAAGAGGATGCGGAGGCTTCTTCCACCGGGACGACCGAGCAGGCGGGTACGAAGACCGCGGATACGGAAGCATTGGTTGAGGAGCAATCATCGGTTACCGATACAAAAACAAGCGAAGAGGCGGCGCCGCCTCAACCCGAAGCGAAGCCGGAAGAAGAAAAGGGGACGCCCACGCCCGCCGGTGGTGAGCAGGAGGAGGCTAAAGAGGCGGAGACAGAAGAATTGACCCCTGCCGATCAGAAAGGAGGTGCGCCGGATCAGGAAACGATGGCTCCGGAACACTCCGAATCCGCCCCGAAATCGCAGTCATTAGATACCCGAAAACCCGCCAGGGATGTGCGGAACATTTTTCCAGACCCACGTGCGCCGAAATAGCTCGAATTAGTCTGTTTTTTCTATAACCAGCATATGGCGCCATGCGCCGGCGCCATATCGACTTCTGACAAGTATGTCACCCATCCGGGCACAGGCCATGGGCCGTTTGCCGGATGGGTGAGGTGTTTAGACAATTTCGGTGTGGCGAGCTATGAATCAAACTTTCGTTCCCACTCGAAATCTTGAGAGGTGACGTTGTCCTCCATGCGCCGAATGCGGCGCTCCAGGTCCTGAAACCGCTTTTTCAGCCGTCGTGCCGCACCCCCTGGTGAATTGGCATAACTGTCGTAAAAGCTCTGTTCATTTTCATCGGCAAAAGGCTGGGTCGGCTCAACCTTCATGAGCAGGGCGGCCACCAGGTAAATGCCCACGATCGGCCAGAATCCACTGAGCAGCAGCATACATACGGTGATGACCCGCACCCAGAAGGTAGAAAGATCAAAATGGGTGGCGATACCCTTGCAGACGCCCAGGATCATGCCGTCCCGGGAGCGATAGATTCCTTTGCTACGGTAATGTGAACTCATTGATGTCTCCATCTACTTTTCTTTATCCATCAAGATCGTCTCCAGCGCCTCTACCCGTTGTTCCATGCGTTCAAGGCCCCGATAGAGTTCCTGCACCATCCGTGCCTCGTCGGCGGAACCGGCGGAAGAGGAAGATGATTTACGCATTCTCACGATGACCAGCACAGTACCACAGAGCAGGCCGGCAATGGTGACGATTGAGCCAAAGACAATGGCAACGATGATGACGCTGTTCATGGGATGTATGGTTATGCTTGATTATCTGATTGGCTGGTGTTTCGAGTATCGTAGGTTTCACCCTTCATCCTGGCAAGCTCTTTTTCGATCTCTTCATCGGTCGCCAGGGTATCGAATTGTTCAGCAACACCTGCGGTAGTGCCGAAGTTCACCATATCGGCTTCCGCCTCCATCCTCTCGATTCTATTCTCCAGATGTTCGAAGCGGGCCATGGTCTCGCTGCTGTCCATGCGCCTGATATCCTCCTGAGCACGCTTTTTATTGCGTGCCTTGCGGTGTCGCTCGATAAGCATCCGTTTTTTTTCTTTGGCGCTGGTCAACTTCGCTTCCAGGGCACGAACATCTTCATGGTATTGATTAATCAGTCCGCTATGCTCGCTTATTTCATGTTCCAGCCTCTCAGATATCTCGGTAAAACGACGTTTTTCCTGAAGCGCTTCCCGGGCGAGATCGTCTCTGCCCTTTTCTACGGCAAGTTGAGCTCTCTGCGCCCATAATGTTTGTCGCTCACTGATCTCATCCAGACGGCGCTGCAATTTTTTGCGTCCGGCAATCACTCCGGCACACGCCGATTTCAGTTCTATCAGGGTGTCTTCCATCTCCCT
Organism: Desulfofustis sp. PB-SRB1; assembly: GCA_016722945.1. Taxonomy (GTDB): domain Bacteria; phylum Desulfobacterota; class Desulfobulbia; order Desulfobulbales; family Desulfocapsaceae; genus PB-SRB1. The sequence goes on from JAEQMT010000009.1 coordinate 136,289, forward strand.
GATCATCATTTTTATCATTTTTTCGGGGTCTTCGGCCCGATCCAACATTGCATTGATGTTGGCACTGACAATATCTCTGAAACGTGTGAAAATACCCATGCTGTTCTCCTTTGTGGGGTGATACTGTGTTTTCGTGAGATTGTTACAAATCCTTTGGTTTGTTTCGTTCGCTTTGACCCACGATTACCTCATAGGGGCACCGGCTGGAGCATGACACATGAGGACGTGTGGTCGTCTTTACATGTGGAAAGCATGTTGCATGCCACTTTATATTTCGAGCGTAAGATACTGAAATAATTATTATTAAGTAAAAACCTCGAAAAGTTTGCTTGGAAGTAGGAACGTAAAGTGTTAGTATTTAGTGCCAATTAGTAGTATAAATTGCTTTTCATAGGTTAATTAGACCATACATTCTATGCACCATGGTGATGCCCTCGGGCACTCAGAAATATTTCTAGATTTTCAGGAGCGGCTTTCCCGGGTTGCCCCGGTGGAGCGCCCGGTATTGCTGATCGGAGAACGTGGTACCGGCAAGGAACTGGCCGCCCATCGGCTGCACTATCTCTCGGAACGCTGGGATGGCCCATTTATCACCCTCAACTGCTCGACCCTGGCGCCTGCTCTGATCGAGGCGGAATTGTTCGGCCATGAAAAAGGTGCGTTTACCGGCGCGGAAAAACGTCGAATCGGCCGGTTTGAAGCGGCCCATGGCGGCACCTTGTTTCTCGATGAAATCGGCACAATCCCATTGACCGTTCAGGAAAAGATATTGCGGGTTGTGGAGTATGGATCGTTTGAGCGGGTGGGAAGTTCGCAATTGAGTGAAGTGGATGTGCGCATTGTCGGGGCCACCAATGCGAACCTGCCTGATATGGCGAGGCGGGGGGAATTTAAGCCTGATTTGCTGGATCGTCTTTGTTTTGAGGTGCTGTTTGTTCCACCGCTGCGTCATCGAGGAGAAGACATTGTTCTGCTGGCTTCCCATTTTGCCGCGCGGATGGCCCTTGAACTGGGGCGTGAAGATGTCACCTTTTCCTCTTCAGCTCTGCGGGCCTTCAAGTCCTACCCTTGGCCCGGCAACGTGCGGGAGTTGAAAAATGTGGTGGAGCGGGCGGTATACAGTGCGGAAGAAAGCGTGGTCGACGAAATTATCTTTGATCCGTTTATCTCGCCCTATGAGCCGGCGCGCATTTCAGGTGAAGGCGATGGAGGGTCTTCTCGGACTGGACCGTCGATTGAAACTGTTGCCGAAACGCGGGGGTTTAAGGAAAAGATCAAGGCTTATGAATTGGAATTGCTGACGCGGGCACTGAACCAAAGTCGCCATAACGGCAAAAAGGCAGCCCGGCTGTTGCAGCTCAGCTACGATCAATTTCGTGGATTGCTGAAAAAATATCGGCATGAAATAGAGACGCTGATTGAAGACGGCACAATGTGATGAAAAAGAGAGGCTCGAAAAAACGACAAATTTAGTTGAGCCTCGGTTCAAAAGAGACTAGGGTAGACGCATTCTACACTGATGGCAATACACTCATCACGCCGACACTGATGTATACCGGCTTATATGCAACGAGGAGGGGAGTATGAAAAAGGTATTGGTGGCATATTTCAGCAGGACCGGCATAACCGAGAAAATGGCTCATTACATTGCCGAAGGGGTGAGGTTTGGGGGCAATGAGGTGGCCATGCTCAACATCTCAAAGATTCGCAACGAGGCCGATATTATCGGTTATGACGGCTACATTTTCGGGTGTCCCACCTATCATAAGGATATGACCAGCAACATGAAGCAGTTCCTCTTTCTGGTGGAGCAGGCTAATTGTATCGGCAAGATCGGTGGTGCGTTTGGTTCTCATACCCACAGCGGCGAAGCCGCGCCAATGATTTACGACACCATGCAGTATGTTTTCAAGATGGATATGACCACTTTGGGACCGCTCAACCTGACCGAAGAAACGGTGCAGACCGATGAGGGACTCAAGGCCTGCCAGCAATATGGCCGGGCCGTATCGGAGATGCTTGGCTAACCTGATAGAGACGGAGCGGCTCCTGCGCTCAGCACCCGCATCCGCAGGAGCCGCCGCAGCCACCGTCGCCGACCTGGGCGGCAACCGCGCGGACAACCTCGCCGGCCGAAACCGTTGCGACCGTTCTCACGTGGATGAGCAATGGTATGTCTGCCCGGGCATCGTTTACGATGTTCTGTACAGCCTGGGAAACATTGGCAAAGTAATCCGGGGCATCGGCCCTTGGTACGGTAACATTTTTCTGCTCACCTTCCTTCATGCCGTAGATATCCATCTCAAACGGACTCAAACCATCGGGTGAGATGCCCACGATAAAGGTAAGTTCAACTTGTTTTCCAGGGTGCTGGTTTTCGTCCAGTTGATAGAGGGTTACGCCAACCCGGTGAAGCTCTTCGATATTCATGGTTGTTAGATGTAATAACTTTCGAGAATTTCGCCAAAATAGAGGGTATGAAAATCTCCGTCGGGGTAGAGTTTCATGAGCGAGGCGTCCAGCAGACTTTTCTCCATGGGCGATTTATAGACGATACGGCATTCAAAGTGAGTGCCGGGTATGTCGATAACCGGGGAACTTACATGACGACCGGGAAGGGTCTTCAGGTTGCATTCAGAAAACTTGTCATACTCCCGCCCCGATTTCGTACCGCAAAAGGCCAGCGCTTTTTTACATGAGTCATCGGCCGGAACCGAGACGGTGAAGTTGTCGGATTTTTCAATCAGGCTGAAAGTATGACGAGAATCCCGCACGGCAACCATGAATACATCCAGGCGCCACATATGACCGATGGTTGCCCAGCCGATGGTCATGGTATTTACCTCATCATCTACGCTTACGGTGAGAAATGCGCCTTTGATCAACTGCGCCATCAGATCCTTGTTATCAGTAACACTGGCTCTCATTTTCAGCACTCCTCGTAACGATTGCATTGCGGACTAACAAAAATATACATACATGATACCGATCCAATGTGATTGAGTCCGCCCTGATAGGCACTCATACTATTATTCAGAGACCGTCAAGTCAATGAAGACACCACGGAATGCGGGCACAAATTACTTTTCCTCGAGCGGCAACCTGGGTGGATTGTGAAGTCTAAAAACTGCTTGCACCGTTTGTGAAACGCTTTGCTGCTCTTTTCTTCACTAATCCGGGTAGGGGATTTTGCTGGTGATGACTTAATAGGTAACATTTATCGGAACCCTGCAAAATGGTCTTTTCGCCCAACCCTATTGTTGTTCCGAAAATTTTATCCTCGGAATATAAATCCGGCCTGCGGAAAATTTTCCTCGCGCCTTGATCTTGAGCAAAAATTCTCATTTTTCAAGGCTCCCTTATTGCATAGAGGTAACATCGGGTGTAGAATAATTTATTAAAGCATTTTGTGTGATAGGGTTTAGCTGGGGAAGTTCCATATATTCAATAAAAGGCGAGTATGGTGATGATACATCCAAAGTTGATGTTGTGCACTCTGGTGATCTGCTTCCTGCTGGCATCCAGTGTATCGGCGGCAAATAAGAAGGAACAGAGCGTGGATGCCGATATTGTGTGGAGTGAATCTGACGGTATCCGGAAAGAGGTATTTTTTACAACAAGGCTGGCTGATGGGTGGGCCGAGCCGGAGATGATAACCGATGATTATTTTGACAATAACAGTCCGGTGATCGAAAAGGATAAAGAAGGTGATAGATGGATTTTCTGGTCAGCTTACCACAATAGAACAAGTGAAATTCGTTATACCACCAGATCAGCCGATCAGTGGGGAGAGGCTCAGAAATTGCCTTCACCAATGCAGTCAAACGTTACCCCATCTTTTGTTTTTGATGGAAATGGAGCGGCATGGGTTGTCTGGTCAGCAAACAACGGTGACCTCGACGACATCTACTATTCCACCAACAAGGAAGGCGAGTGGTCTGAGCCTATTCCCGTGCACCAGCCAAACAACACGGTGGATGCGTTGCCGGTTATCGATCTGGAAGAATCAGGGAGGCTTGTCGTAACCTGGAAACGGCTGACGGATGGTCGTTATGAGTCGGTCGCATCAGTCTGGGAAAATGGCAGGTGGGGGGCTGAAGCGTTAGTGGCGGAACAGCAGACAGATGAGCAGGCGGATCAGATTCCAGATCTTGAATTGCCGTCCTTTATTGCCGACAACACCAATATCTTCCTGCGAATTTATTGAGTGGATATCCCAACATATTAAAAATGACGGGTCACAAGCAAATGATTGAGGCTAGGTGTAAACGAAGCACTATTTTTACTTTCTTTGTCCTGACTATCTTTATTCTCGGCATGATCTTGCCGGGTTTTTCTTCGGGACAGGAGGAGACTCAGAGAATCGTTGCCTTCGGCGATTCTATTACCGTTGGAGAAGGTTTCACGCCGTATTCAGTGTTTCTGCAGCAGCAGCTCGATGCCAATGGGTGCAATGCGGTGGTAATCAATGAAGGCCGCAGCGGTGAGTCCACTTTTGGCGGGGTGAATCGAATCGGCGGTGTCCTGGCCGCTCATGCTCCTCATTATATCTTGATCATGGAGGGCGCCAACGATGCCAGGCAAGGTTTTTCGGCCCAAAGCGCCGCGGCCAACCTCGGATCGATGATGGATCAGTCGGGTGCGGCCGGCGCCATTCCAATTGTTTCCGCGGTTACTCCCAATACCGAGGGCGGAGTGGAGAATCGGCAGATTCCTGACGTTTTTAACCCTCTCATTCAGGGTGAAACATCGCGCCGCAATGTGATTTACGTGGATAATTACACCACTCTTGCCGTTCCCAATCCCGGACAATATTTTCCCGATGGGTTACATCCAGACAACACTGGGCAGAGTATAATTGCAAATAACTTTTTCGCGGTACTGCCATGCAGTGGAAGCGGCGGGGGTGGCGGAGGTGGCGGAGGGTGCTTTATCGCCACCGCCGCACATGGCTCCTTGTTGGCTCCACATGTCTCAGTGTTACGCGATTTCCGTGATTCATATTTGCAAACCAATAAGCTGGGAAGGCTGTTCATCAGCACCTATTACAAATATTCTCCTCCAGTGGCACGAGCCATTTCCCAATCAGAAACCCTTAAGTCGGTGGTTCGCGTAGCCCTGTTGCCGTTCGTGTGTATCGCCTACATCTTCGTCAATTTTTCAACCCTCCAGATTTCTCTGGTACTCTTGGCCTTATCCTGCACGGTTGTGATGATGAAATACCGTCGCCGTGCCTGAAGCGTGATAGAATTGTTTCTCAGCGTCTGCTGATAACGCTCTTCTGAAAATTTTTCTTCCTACTTAAAAGACCGGCTGGTTAGGATTTTGCTGAGCAGCCGGTCTGAGTTTTTTTTAGAGTCTGGGTAACAGGGATGTCCTTGCCACAATCCACCATAAAACCCAGCTTGTTCAATCAGATCGCCGTTCTGATTTTTTTCCGGCTATTGCTGAATACGGCGCGGCGCTTTGCCTACCCATTCGCCCCGGTGCTCAGCCGTGAGTTGCAGGTGTCGCTTGGCGCCATAACCTCGATGATTGCCACCGTCCAGTTTACCTCATTGCTTGGCGTGTTCAGCGGCCCGGTGGCGGACAGGATGGGAAATCGCCGACTGATGCGGGCGGGGCTTGCCATGCTTGCCGTCGGCATGTTGATCTGTGGGCTGATAACCTCATACTGGCCGGTATTTCTCGGTCTTGTCCTGGCCGCCTTGGGTAAAACGGTGTTCGATCCCGCCGCACAGTCCTTTATCGGCCGTCATGTACCGTATGTCAGGCGGGGCAGGGTGATTGGGCTGGTTGAGACATCCTGGGCCGGGGCGACACTCATCGGTGTTCCGCTCATCGCCCTGGTAATCGACAACTTCGGCATCAGCAGTGCCTTTTTTGTCTTTGCAGTACTCAGTGCACTAAGCTGGTTGGCGGTGCCCCGCTTTTTCCCAGCGGATCGGCCGGCAGCAGCTTCGACGGCGGGTCGTCAATCCATTGTAAAGATTTTCAGCGAGCTTGCCAAAAACCGAAGCGCGATGGGCATGCTGGCCTTTGGCTTTTTTGTGTCTCTGGCCAATGATAATCTCTTCGTCGTCTATGGGGTGTGGTTTGAACATCGTTTTCTGGTGAGTATTGTGACCCTTGGCTTCAGCGCTATGGCTATCGGCCTTGCCGAGTTATGCGGTGAGGCGTTAACCGCGCTTTTTGTCGATCGGTTGGGCAAGAAGCGTGCCGTCATTATCGGTCTGATCGTAACCGCTCTTTCATATCTGCTTCTGCCGATAATCGCTCAATCTATTCTGGTGGCAATGATCGGCATGTTTCTCATATTTTTGTTTTTTGAATTCACCATCGTCAGCAGTTTTTCCCTCTCCACTGAGATAATGCCAGATTCCCGCGCCACCATGATGGCCGGCTTCTACGCTACCGCCGGCATCGGCCGGCTGATCGGAGTGGTGGCGGGCGGTATGCTCTGGCAAGCGGGTGGGATTACAACTATTTGCGTGGTCTCCGCCTTTTTCACCCTGCTTGCCCTGTTCTCGGTACTGTTCGGTCTGCGCGGCTGGCGAAGTGATCCGGAAGGATGATCACCGATCTGATTCGGGAGCAAGGACCCCTCATGTATCAAAAAGGGTTGTGGGGGAAAATCTTGTGTTGATTCCGTGGCACGTTATGACTATCAGATAGGTGATTGTGTCGGCCTGAAGCTTGATTTCAATAACCCCACGACAGTGAATTAATAATGATGCTGATTGCCCAGATATCAGATATTCACATCACCAGAGGCGGCTTACCGGCCTATGGGATCGCTGATACCCTTTCTTCCCTGCAAGAGGTGATTGGTGAATTGAACCGGCTCGATCCCACCCCTGAGGCGGTTATAATAAGCGGCGATATTTCCGATGACGGCAGTCCCGAGAGCTACGCCATTGTCGGACAATTGCTGACCGAACTGAACATGCCGTTTTATCTGACGCCTGGCAATCACGACCAGAAGCAGAACCTGGCGAACGCTTTTGCCGATCATGACTATCTTGCTACTGCCCTCGAGCAGAGCGGTGGGGATGCTATCTGCTATACCGTGGATACATACCCGGTTCGCCTGATCGGTCTTGATACCGTGATCACCGGCGAGCATGGCGGTGGGTTGAATGAGAATAGGCTGGATTGGCTGGATAAAACCCTCTCCCAAAATCCCTCGAAGCCGACCTTGATTTTCATGCACCATCTTCCCTGCGTTTCATCCATAGTGGGTATGGATACCGAGCCTTTTGTCAACAGTGCCGCATTTGCTCGCCTTATCGCCCGTCATGACCAGATTCAACGGATCACCTGCGGTCACCTGCACCGCCCTATTGCCAGCCAGTTTGGCTCTACCGTGCTCACCGTAAGCCCGGGGGTCGGCATGCAACTCAATCTTGATCTGCGCACACATGTGGCGGCTGGCTTTATCATGGAACCCACCGCTTTTCTTCTTCATCACTGGCTGGCGGACTGGGATGGTGAGCTGCGCCTTCTCACCCACACCCATACGATCCAAGGCAGCGATTACCGGTGGGGTGCCCCCCATCGTTTTACCGATGTAGTTTCCCCCAGTTAGGACGACAGCTAGCCGAGACAGTGGCGGGGATATAACTTGGGAGCCTGAAAAATGAGAATGTTCGTTCAAGATTAAGGCGCGAGGAAAAATTACCCGCGGGTCGGACTGATATGACCGGGATAAAATTTTTGAGCAACCATGAAATTGGGCGAAAAAGCCCTTTTGCAAGGTTCCCTGGAAATGGTAACAAGCAATAATTATCATTGGACTAAACAATAAAGTATAAGGAGATTCTCACCATGCGAATTATCTTGTTTCTGGCGACGAACCTGGCGATTATAATCCTGCTTGGCATAGTTATGTCGATCCTTGGGGTCGATACACGCTCCACCCTTGGCCTGCTCATTTTTGCTGCTATCTTTGGTATGGGTGGCTCGTTTATCTCTTTGGCGATTTCCAAATGGATGGCGAAAAAAGCGACCGGCGCCAGGGTCATCGAGCAGCCCGCCAATCCCACCGAACAGTGGCTGATGGATACGGTGCGGCGCCAAGCCGAAAAGGCGGAGATCGGTATGCCGGAGGTGGCCATCTATGATGCTCCTGATTTGAACGCCTTTGCCACCGGGATGAAACGCGACAATGCTTTGGTGGCGGTGTCGACCGGCCTATTGCGAAATATGAATAAAGACGAGGTGGAAGCGGTATTGGCCCATGAGATTACCCACGTGGCCTGCGGCGATATGGTTACCCTGACTTTGATTCAGGGGGTGTTGAATACCTTTGTGATATTCTTTGCCCGCATCGTTGCCAGCGTAATCAGTAACGTCCTGCGCGGTGATGAAGAGGGCGGCGGGCTCGGCTTCCTCGGCTATATCGCGGTAACCATCGTCATGGAGCTGATCCTCGGCTTTTTTGCCTCGCTTATCGTCGCCTGGTTCTCGCGCAAGCGTGAATTCCGTGCCGACTCGGGCTCAGCTTATCTGGTTGGCCCGGGCAAGATGATATCGGCGCTGCAACGGCTCAAGGAGTACAATGAACCCTCCAAACTGCCGGAGCAGATAGCGGCCTTTGGCATCCGGCCACGCCAGGGCGGACTTGCCAGCCTGTTTCGTACCCATCCACCGCTGGATACCCGTATCGAAGCGCTGCGCAATCTTCCCGCCTGATTAAGACGATATTTCTTTCAGTCATCCAAACGGGGTGGTTAGAAAACTACCCCGTTTTCGTTATTATCCGTTCTGCTAATTTTCTTTGATTCAGTGCTCTACTCTACCTATCAATCTTCGATACATCCTGAGTCAGGTATTTTATTACTCCTCTTTTTAGAAAGATTGTGGTATTTGCTTGTAACGATGAGAAATTTCATGAAGAGTTCGTTAGAGACAAAAAGATAAACTATGCCACAAGTGTCCAGGCACCTTTGTCACGTGTTCATTTGCGTGCTGGTCACAGCGGTTTGCGGGTATCCGGTGTTTGCTCAATCCATCAGCTATCCAGACGCCGCGCAGTCCGACCCGCGGACGATAGGGTGGATGGTCGGGTTTCCTCCTCCAGCCGATAAGCTTATCATGCTGCCGGAATCAAACTTCTTCAGTTTTCCCAAGTTACGCTGGAGTGTATGTCATATTCGCCAGCTATTGCCCACAAAGCAGATAAGCCGCGGTATCGGTGCCCCTGTCGCCCTGAAGTATGCCCTTGATGACGGTATAGACACCGTCACCTTCACGCCCCTGGGCGGCGGTGAACCGATGACCTGGCGGCAGTCACTTGCCCACAACTACACCGACGGGATTCTCATTATTCACCAGGGCCGCGTGGTCTACGAGCGATACTTCGGAGCTCTGACCCAAACCGGGAAGCATGCCGCGATGTCCATGACCAAATCACTGACCGGCCTTATGGCCGAGATCCTGGTCGTCGAGGGCACCCTTGATGAAACGGCCCGGGTGGCAACCATCATTCCGGAGTTGGCTCAGAGCGCTTTCGGCTCCGCTACGGTGCGCCAGGTTATGGACATGACCACCGCTCTTGACTTCAGTGAGGATTATGGCGACCCGAAGGCGGATATCTGGGCCTATTCGCGGGCGGCCAGCCCTTTGCCCAAGCAGCCGGGATATGATGGTCCAGACGGCTATTTCGAGTTCCTCCAGACCGTCGGCCAGGACGGTATTCACGGGCAGGCCTTCGGCTACCGGACAGTCAATTCGGACGCACTGGGCTGGATCGTCTCGCGGGTTACCGGCACTGACCTCACCACCCTGCTTTCCGAGCGCATATGGAGCAAAATGGGGGCGGAAATGGATGGGTACATGACTGTCGACGCCATCGGCACCCCGTTTGCCGGTGGCGGGCTCAGTGGTGGATTGCGGGACCTGGGGCGCATCGGCCTGCTCATGCTGAACGGCGGTGAAATAAATGGGCAGCGGTTGTTCCCTGAAAAAGTTGTGGAAAACATCCGGGCCGGCGGCGATCAGAGGGCCTTTGCCAGGGCAGAATACAAGAGTCTGCCCGGCGGCAGCTATCGCAGCATGTGGTGGGTTTTTCACAACGACCACGGAGCGTTCGCGGCGCGCGGCGTCCATGGCCAGACCATCTATGTGGATCCTGCCGCGCACATGGTAATCGTGCGCTTTTCGTCATATCCCACGGCCAGCAACAGTGCCATCGATCCAACGTCACTGCCTGCCTATCAGGCCGTAGCCCATTACCTGATGAGATAGTGTAGAGAAAACGCGTAATCTCTACGCGAAAGTGAAAGGTTTTTTCTGGTTGCGTCCGCTGATTCCTTGGCTTAGCGAAAATCACTCTATCTCCGGCAGCGAAACACTGAGTAGGGCTCCGGTCAGAGCAAGGACAAGCAGAATGGCGAGAAGTCACTATATTGAGGTCAACTGGACGATAGCCCCGAAAGCCCCGAAGCCCCCCGAAGCGAGATTTTCTCCTGAGGCAATTATCGAGGCAAGGCAATTTGGGTGTCCTTATCAAATCTCCTATGTTCCAGTTTCACCAAGTGTGTTGACAAACACCGCTCCACTAAAATCCAGCACCCTACACATTAAAGAGGCTTAACGGCTCCTAACCGCCCTCGGCTATAATCCCGGGCCGGTTGATGTCGATTACAATTATTTTCCGGGGACCTCTTATCCCTACAACGAAAGTTATTTAAAATCATTTAATGATCGCAGGCGTCGTCTTCGATGCGAAAGATACGCTCTGTGATTCTTAACCTGCACGCTCTCAATCAGCGCCAACATTGTCATGGCGTCATAGTGGGCGATTGGCAGAACCGTTTCAATCAACATCCTAAGCTGCGACAGAGTAATAGACGGCGTTTTTTTCCCCCAACCGTATCTTGAGGTGCCAGAGGAAAAAATGCCCCAGCATACATGTCAGAATATGATGATTCCAGCCGGAATATTTACGAACTTCATAGTGGTCCATCCCCAGCTCTGTTTTCGTTTCTTCAAAGCATTGCTCAATAGCCCACCGCACTCCGCTCAGCCAGACAAACTTTGCAAGGCGAGTGCTGACCGGGGCGTTGCTGATAAAAAACGAATATTCCGGCTTGGGGCCGAGCGTTCGCTTGATGACCAACCACACTTCCTTTTCCGGCAATCCATCTTTTGACAATACAACCCGGCGCTTAGTGAATTCATACATAATAGGGCCTTTGGTGCCTTCGGAGACCTTTCGCCTGTACCAGAAGAAATCATTGATGCTTTTGGCAAGATCGATGAACGCAATGGGGGTCTTTGATGTATCTTCCAGAATTCTCCTGGTTTTGACCGTGCCCTTGTATTTGTATGTCTTTTCCCTGACGACGGGTCTTTTCAGCCAACAACGGGTGTCACTGGCCATGGATACAAAATAGGTGACCCCGGGAAGCCGATCAACCGCATTGATAAATTCGGGGCTTGAGCCATACAGGCTGTCGGTGGCAATGTATTTGAATGGAAGTATCCCCTCGTCTCGAATTGCAGTAAACATCTCAACCGCCAGTTGCGGTTTGGTTTTGAACTTGATATTTTCGGGTAAAGCGCATTTTTCCCGTTTTGCGGCATAGTCTTTGGTGAACCATTTCTCTGGAATGAAAAGCCGCTTGTCAATCAGGGCGTACCCCTGGGGGGAGGCATACGCCGCGAATACACCGACCTGACAATTATCCACCTTTCCAATGGTGCCGCAGTATTGTCTGGCTACACCGATCGAGTCGGATCCTTTTTTGACAAAACCAGATTCATCGAAAATGAGAATGCCGTTTGGATCACCCATATCATCATTAACCATATGACGATACTTGCGGCTTATTTTATCCTCATCCCATTCCGCGTCACTGATAAACCGCTGCATTGCTCTAACATTTCCGCCTTTGATATTAACGGCAATCGGTTCAATCGACTTCCTTTCAAGCTCACTGAATTGGCCGGCCATGTACTTAAAAAAATGGCCCCGCGACTCACTCCGGTGGAAACAGTCGGCAAAAACCTCATGATACCCTTCAAGTTCGGAATAAAAACCATCAATGTCTTTTGTGGTGATCGAGAATTTCGGTATTTCGTACGTGTGCTCAACGGATCGAATTGACGGCAACATAGGCCCACCTCCATGGTTTGGGTTATGTTGCGCAGTGTTACATATTGTGGCTATGACGTCAATATAAGTTTCGTTGTAGGGTTATGTCTCTCTTGAGTATGGGATAGCTCTTCGCTTCGGTGCTTTGTTATTTTATAGTTCTATCTTTTTTTTCATGCTGGATTAAATGGCACAATGCTTTTAGCATGGGCAAAATTGCGGTGTTCGGGTTATTATTGATGCTTTCGTAAAAACCCATATTCCAGTCATAACGGAGCTGACCTGACATTCATAATTAATTGAAATCACTGGATTCCCGCTTTCGCGGGAATGACGGTAGCGAGCAATTTTGAGGTTTTTACGAGTTCATCACTATTCACAAGGCGTGGTAAAACCCTTTTTTGATACGATGTGAACGTCCTGGCACGAGCTTCATACAACGATAACATGGCCCCGCGGGCGGCGGTGGCAATTATCCGTGTTCGCGCTCCGCGTGATGCGATCCTGTTGGTGCGTCGCAGACATAATGCCGATGATCCGTGGTCGGGGCATTTTGCCCTGCCCGGCGGTCGGTGGCAGGACGGTGATACAGATTTACAGCAGACATGCGTGCGAGAGACACGCGAAGAAACCGGTATCGATCTTGGTGTGGTGCCCGTCGCCGGGGTTTTGCGGCCGCTTACCGCCGGCGGCGCCGTCCATATGCCGGTGCGGGTTCAGCCATATCTGTTTTACCTGCCGACCCGTCCGCCGGTTGTTATTGAAGAGGCGGAGATCGAGGGTTACCTGTGGCTCGACGTTGAACACTTTGTCAATGAGGCCAATCACGAGGTGGTTGAAGTGATGCCTGATCTCAAACGGCCGGTGGTGCCATTGCAGGATTACTATCTCTGGGGATTTACCTATAAAGTCCTGGCCTTGTTGCTCGAGGTGCCGGTACACCACATCATGATTGAGCATGACGAGTGAAGTGTTATGACTTTATCGTAATTGGCGGCGGTATTGTCGGCGCCGCCACCGCCTGGAAACTCTCGGAGCGTTTTCATGGCGCGGCAATCGCTCTTATCGAAAAAGAAAGTGAGCTGGGTACTCACCAGAGCGGCCATAACTCCGGGGTAATCCACGCCGGAGTCTATTATGAACCGGGCAGCCTGAAGGCCGATTTCTGCCGGCGGGGATTACAGGCGACCTACTCATTCTGCAAGAGATGGAGGCTCCCCTGGGAGCAATGTGGTAAGCTGCTGGTAGCAACAAATGATCGTGAATATGAACGGATGGAGGCGCTGGCGAAGCGCTGCCAGGTGCACGGGATAGAGGCGCAGCGTCTGGATGGCGATGAACTGAAGAAGCGCGAACCGCTGGTTACCGGACTGGCGGCGCTGTTTATCAGAGAAACCGGGATCACCGATTACCGCGCCATAGCCGCTCGGATGGGCCGATGCTTTGTCGATTCGGGCGGCACCATTCTTCTTAACACCGCGATACGCGCAATTCGTGAACATAAAGATCATGTGGAACTGGTTGGCACGTCCCGCCGTTTTTCTGCCCGACACCTGATCGTCTGCGGTGGCTTGCAGGCGGATAGGCTGGCAAAATTGATGGGTCTGCCCATAGATTTCGGCATCGTACCGTTCCGAGGTGAATACTACCGGCTCGCCTCATCGTTTAGCGGCAGATTCAACCATCTGATCTATCCTATTCCCGATCCCGAGTTGCCCTTTCTCGGTGTTCATATTACCAAAATGGTTGACGGTTCGGTAACGGTTGGTCCCAATGCGGTGCTGGGATTCAAGCGGGAGGGATATGGAAAGGTGAATATTGATGGCGTTGATATTGCCGAAATGTTCGGTTTCGGCGGTTTCTGGCGGGCCATCTATGGAAACTTTTCCACCGGCCTTGGCGAGATGCGTGATTCGCTCTACAAGCCGGGGTATCTGCGCCGGGCCCGGGCCTATTGTCCATCGCTGACCATCGATGACCTGCGTCCCTATCCCGCCGGTATCCGGGCCCAGGCGGTAGATCGGCGGGGAAAGCTGGTGCACGATTTTCTCTTTGCCCGCGGCGACCGCTCCCTGCATGTCTGTAACGCACCGTCACCGGCGGCCACTTCGGCTATTCCCATCGCCGAACATCTGGTGGAAAAGGCCGCTCAAACCTTTTCTCTTGGCTAAATGATAGTGCAAAGCAACAAGATGATGTGGTGATCGGTGGTGGAAATCTATCTTATTTCCGCTATCATCGTCGGGGCGGTTTACCTCTTTATTTCCGAGAAAATTTCCGTCGATCTGACCGCCATCGGCATTATGGTGCTGCTCACCGTAACCGGCCTGCTCACCCCGGCCGAGACGGTGTCGGGTTTTGCCAATCCGGCCCTGGTGACGGTGGCGGCAATGTTCGTGGTGAGCAAGGGGTTGATGCGTACCGGTGGGCTGGAATTCCTGGGCCGCCGGATGATCAAGGTGGCGCGTCATAACCTTGGCCTGGCCCTGCTTTTTATTCTCGGTTCGGTGGCGCTGGCCTCGGCCTTTATCAACAACACACCGGTTGTCATCCTCTTTATCCCGGTGGTGATGGCGATGTGTTGCGATCTCGGTCTGAGTCCGTCGCGATTTCTCATCCCAGTATCGTACGCCTCCATTCTGGCCGGCACCTGCACGCTGATTGGCACCTCAACAAATATCATCGTCAGCGATCTCAGCGCCCGACACGGCTACGGCGAAATCAGCATGTTTGAGCTGAGCGTGGTGGGAGTGCCGATTGCGGTGGCGGGAATTGGTTTCCTGCTGGTGGCGGCGCCGCGCATTCTGCCGAATCTGGCCAATCCCACCTGCCAGCTGATGGACGGCGATCATCGCAAATATCTTGCTGAACTCAGGGTTCTCAAAAACAGCGACTATCTCGGTAAACACCCCGGTGATGTGTTTGCCGAGCGGTTCCCTGAGGTTGAAATCATCGAGCTGATCAGCGGGAAGCGTATCTATCATCCCCGGCGTGATGCTAAGACCATAGAAGCCGATGATATCCTGCTGGTGAAGGGGTCACTCAATGATCTGGTGGCGCTGCTGCACGAGGACGGGATCGAACTCCCTTCCAGTGAAAGCGGACTGACCCTGGGGGCCCAGAAAGATGCGCCGATTGTGGTGGAGTTGCTCATCGCCCCGGGCAGTGCCCTGGCTGGACGGCGTCTTGCTCATACTGATCTGGCCAGAGATGAACATATCAATATCATTGCGGTTAAGCGGCAGGATCAACATTTAAGCGAGCGCTCAATCGAGGATGTGCGGTTAAAAACCGGCGATGTTCTGCTTATCTGGTGCTCCGACGCCACCCTGGCACGGCTGCGAACGGAGCGGGATTATCTCATCATTGAAGATGTGTATGAGGAATTAGTCCACAAACGCAAGGCAATCTGGGCCATCGTCAACTTCATCTGCATGATCGGTACCGCCACCCTGGGGCTGGCCGATATCATGACCTGTGCGCTTACCGCCGCCTTTTTGATGGTGATAACCGGCTGTCTGCAGATGCGAGATGCCTATCGTGCTCTGCAGCCCGATGTGCTCCTGCTGATCGCGGGCACCATCGCCCTGGGAGTGGCCATGGAGAAAAGCGGTGCCAGTGCGGCCTATGCCGATGCCTTTCTCGGGCTGTTTACCGGCGCCTCACCCATCGTGGTGCTGGGCGGCATTGTCGCCTTGACATCCATTTCCACGCAGATTCTCAGCAATAACGCCACTGCCGTACTGCTGCTGCCCATTGCCATTGCGACGGCACTGGGCATCGGCGTCGATCCCAAGCCGTTTATTATCGGGGTTTGTTTCGGCGCCAGCGCCTGCTTCGCATCACCCTTGGGATATCAGACCAACCTTCTGGTATTTGGGCCGGGGGGATACAGTTTTACGGATTACATGCGGCTGGGGGTCCCGCTCAATCTCTTTGTGATTGTGGCGGCAACCCTGCTTATTCCGATATTCTGGCCTTTTTAGCAGCAATCACCAAGGTGCTTATACAGCCTTCCGAGAAACTATTGCCCGGCAGGTGAATCAAGCAGTGTGACTTTAAAGCGAGTATCCTTAAACCGCATGATCAGACCGGTCTCGGTGATCTCGATCAATTGCAGCTCAGGCCCAACCATCTCTTTTTCGCGGACAATGGCAGAGTTTATCATGATCATCCGCAGCCGTGGATTTTGCGAGTAAACGTGACCACTGAATTTCATTTCAGGCATCACCGATTTTTCAAAAAGCGGCAGCTCTTTCAGCTCAGGCAGCGCACCGGAGGGTATTGTTTTTGAGGGGTTGGAAAGATGGGGGGTGTCTGCCTGTTGAGTTACCGCGGGTGATGACGCTGGTTCCGCGGCCTCACTGATCACGTTGTTCGGTGCGGGCTCGGAAGTTGGGTCGGTTATGGCGCCGCTCGTGTTTGGCTCAGTGACGCCTTGTAGCGGCTCAGCACTGCTCATCTGAGGGGGTGCTGGTTCCGGCGCCGGTGGTGAGAAGCTGAAGTATCGACCGCCAATAAATACCAACCCGGTTGCCGCAACTGTGCAAAGTACCAGTACCGCCACAATCATCATCTTAAAACCCTTTTTGTCAGGCTGGCGGTTCTGCAGGTAAAGCGGACCATCCTCTCTTTGTCTGCTGGCGCGTTTTTCAGAAGCCTTGCGCAATGCGTCGAGGATATATGACATGGCTAGAACAAGGTCTGTGGCAGGGTAAGTGAGAGGGCCGCTATCAGCAGCAAGAGCAGCAGCAAACCAACATATGGTTTCGCGGCAAATGGCACCCCTGCCAAACGGTTGACCGGCTGGCCAAAGACCTCACGGGCGGCGCGATCAACTATAGCTTTATTGACCCGTTCTTTCTCCTGTGCGTAGGCGCCCAGCAAAGCACGATCGCACAGGGTGTTAATGAGACGTGGGATACCGCGGCTCAGGCGACAGATGCGTGTTATGGCGCCGCCACTGAACAGTGGCGCCCTTCCGCCGCCGGCCACCGCAACCCGATGAGCGATATAGGTGCGAACCTCATCACAATTAAGCCCGTCGAGGTGGTAGCGACTGGTAACTCGCTGGTTGATCTGACGTAACTCCGGGCTGGTCAATTGCTCGGCCAGCTCCGACTGGGCGATGAGAAATATTTTGAGAAGTTTGCGCGTGTTGGTTTCAAGATTGGTGAGCATGCGCACCATTTCGATGACCTCAAGATCAAGATTCTGGGCCTCGTCAATCACCAGTATCGCCTGCCGGTTGTCGGCATGAATTGTCAGCAGAAATCGATTTAGGCAATCGATATAATCCTTTACCGTGGGCCGGGAGAGGGCAGGGGCGATCTGAAATTCGTCGCAAATGGCCGCCACCAGGCCGCGAGCCGTCAGCCGTGGGTTAAGGATAACGGCAACTTCAGTGGATGCATCGATGTTTTCCAGAAAACAGCGGCAAATGGTGGTCTTGCCGGTACCGACCTCGCCGGTGAGCAGGGTAATGCAGCCGTCGGTCTGGGCGCCGTAGCTCAAGTGAGCCAATGCCTCCTGATGCATTGCGGTCAGATAAAGAAAACGCGGATCAGGCGAGATCGAAAAGGGATACTCGTGAAATCCGAAATATTCTTTATACATACAGTTGGCGTACTCGTAATAAGCTTAAATTTGCTTGCTAACGTAATTCCCACCCTCGATAACAGCACTCAAGGGCAGGCTGCAGCGGGAATCCAGTAATTTCAAATGATTATGGATTTCGGTTCAACTCCACAATGACCGTAATTGGGGTTTTTACGACGCCATCACAATTATTCCACGCCGTTATCGGGTTAACAGCACCGCCAACTTTACTATATGAAAAAGTAAAGATCATTGCTATTTTTCTTATCAGGTATCAGGTATCAGGTATCAGGTATCAGGTATCAGGTATCAGGTATCAGGTTCCGGGTTTTGGAGGGTGCGATAGTGAAAAAGAAAAGAGATATTCTGAAGTGGTAACGTATCGGCAATGTTGAAAAACGTTCTTTTTACCCTTGCCTTGATCATATACGGTCTTGGGTTGACCACGTTTTTGCTGGTGTTGCGCTTTCCCGTCGACGATTTTCTGGGCTATGTCAGCGCACAGGTGGAAGAGAAAACTCAGCGGTTCAGCCTCAGTATCGAGGATGTCTCGTATCGCTACCCGTTGACCCTTGATTTTTCCGGAGTAACCCTGGTTGATAAAAGAAGCGATCTCAACCTGCCGGTGGATCAATTGACCCTGCGTCCTGACCTGAGTTCGCCCACTACTCGATTTTTTGTCGGCCTGACAACCATCGGGGCACGACTGGATTCGCTGGTTCGTATTGAAGATGGCTGGCAATCTATCGATATGTCCGATATCTCTCTGAGCGGGCTTGATGTGCAAAGAGTGGCGGATCTGTTTGCCTTACTGGATCGCCGCATCACTGGATTGTTCAGTTTTACCGGCTCATTCCGCGGCGCCGTAACTAACTTCAAGGGTGGTTCCCTGCGCGGCCAGTGGCGGCTCACCGAAGCCGCCATCGGCTTGAAACGACCGATCCTTGCCACCGAGGAACTCACCTTTTCCGAGCTTGCAAGCACCATGGAAATGAGGGACGGGGTCATCACCATACGAGATGGTACCGCCGCCGGATCACAGTTTTTTGGTGAATTTAATGGTATGGTGCGGCTTGGGAGGCAGTGGGAGCTGAGTGTGCTGGACATTGGTGGTGAGTTGCAGGCGCACGAAGAGTATATCGCCCAGAACGAACTTGCTGCTCAGGCCCTTACCCTGCTCTATCGCAAATATAACAGCCGGGCCCTGCCCATTCAGGTATACGGCACGATTCTGGCCCCGGAATTTCGATTCGGCCCAGTAGAAACCATGTAGGGCGGATGTCATGAATGTATCGGTAGTCAGTACACCGGATAGTCCCCTGGCAGATAGCGCTGTCCTCTTTAAGAGAATCGGTGAGCTTCTGCTGGAGCAGAGTGGGCTCAGTGAAGCGCAACTGGAGCAGGGACTTGCCACCCAGACGAAAACCGGAGAGCGCCTCGGCGAGATTCTTGTCAAGCAAAAGGCAATCACCGAGTGGGAGCTTCTCGTCGCCCTTGGCAGCCAGTTCGGGGTGGAAGTGGCGGAGTCGCTCCCCGGTCAGCTCAACACTGAATTTACCGCCCATCTTCCCATCGGCTTTCTCAAAAGTCATCTGATGATCCCGTTGATCACTGAAGAGCGAATCGCCATCGCCGCCACCGATCCCACCAGTTTTGAGCCCTTGGATGAGGTACGCCACCGCCTGAAGATGGGAATGTGTCCAATGGTGTTGAGCAGTCGCCAGGAGATCATTCGCGCCATAAACAACGCCTACGATATGTCGTCGATGAACAATGCCGATGAGGTTATGCAGGACATCGACGAGGAAGATCCCGATGTCCTGTTTTCCAGGATTGAGGAGGTTGGCGACCTGCTCGATGACACCTCCGATTCGCCGGTTATCCGGCTGGTCAACCTGATGCTCTCCCAGGCGGTGCGCAACAACGTCTCAGACATTCATATCGAGCCGTATCAGAACTCGCTGAAGATCAGACAGCGGCTGGATGGCGTGCTCTATGACATGTTTTCACCGCCCTTTCACGTGGCCGCCGCGCTCACCTCACGCGTCAAACTGATGGCGAAGATGAATATCGCCGAAAAGCGACTGCCTCAGGATGGCCGTATCGAGATCAAGGTCGGCAATAAGGATATCGATATCCGTGTTTCGACACTGCCCACCTCCTTTGGCGAGCGGGTGGTCATGCGACTGCTGGACAAGTCTTCGGTGCGCATGTCGCTCACCGACCTTGGTATGTCCGATGACCGGTTGGAGCTTTTTTCCCGCATTATCGAGGCGCCCAACGGCATCGTCCTGGTTACCGGACCCACCGGTTCCGGTAAAACCACCACCCTCTATGCCGCCCTTAGTGCCATCAACCATGTGGGGATAAACATCATCACGGTGGAGGATCCCATCGAATATCGGATCCCGGGAATCGCTCAGGTGCAGGTTAATCCGAAGATCGATCTGAGTTTTGCTTCGGGGCTGCGTTCCATCGTACGACAGGATCCAGATGTTATCCTGATCGGCGAGATCCGTGACCTGGAGACCGCTGAAATCGCCATTCAATCAGCGCTTACCGGCCACCTGGTGTTTTCCACCCTGCACACCAACGATGCCCCCAGCTCAATAACCCGGTTGCGCGATATGGGAGTGGAACCGTTTCTGATCGCCTCGGCCATCAACGCTATCCTGGCCCAGCGGCTGGTACGAATTATCTGTAATCAGTGTCGAGAACCCTATACGCCTTCACCCACTGAACTGGTCCGTGTTGGATTGGATAAACATACCATCGACCATCGGCCGGTATACCGTGGCCGAGGTTGCGAGGCCTGTAATCATACCGGCTACCGGGGGCGAACCGGAATTCATGAGTTTCTGATCATGGATGAGGCCATGAAAAACCTGGTGCTCACCACATCAGGCGCCAGCAAATTGAGGGAGCTTGCCCGTGAACGGGGGATGCTCACTCTGGTTGAAAACGGCGCCGACAAGATTCTGGCCGGGATCACCTCCATCGAAGAAGTGTACCGGGTTGCCCATGGGTAGCACTACCTCTCGTGGTTCCGGCTGCGCTCCCCCTGGCTTTTCAGATAGGTGAGAAAAACCTGATAGTGATGCGGCAGGGTGCGCTTGTCGATACTGACGATGTAGAGGTTTCTCCGCATATTCAAGCCGCGTATGGATACCTCGCGGAGAATGCCGTGGGCCAGTTCGTCACGGATTGCGGTTCTTGAAAGAATCGATACACCAAGGCCCGATTTGATCGCCTCCTTGATGGCCGCCGTTGAGCCCAGCACCGCCTGGATGCGCAGGTCGGCAATATCAATACCCTGCTCTTTGAAACGCGCCGCTACCGTTCGCCCGGTTCCCGAGCCTTTTTCCCTGATAAGAAAATCATAGTTCTTTAGATCTTCAAGGCTTATCTCATCCTCTATGTCGGCATCACTGGATGCGGCAAGGACAAGCTCATCGCCGCAAAGGGGGGTAAAGCTTACCTTTGGGGTAGGGATATTGCTGCCCACCACCCCGAAGTACATCTCATGACCGGCTACGGAGCTGATGATTCCGGCAGAGTCATTGATGCGGATCTCAAAGGAGACGGCTGGATAGTTCTTTTTAAATTGGGCGGCCAGGGCGGGTAAGATGTAGGCCCCGGGAATGGTCGATGCGCCGATAACCAGTTCCCCGGAGACGGAAGTGGCGGCCGCGGCCAGAGATTCCTCCAGCCGTTGCATTTCATCGAGGATATTCACCGCCTGCGGGTAGAGCAAATCCGCTTCCGGGGTGGGCGAGATGGATCGCCCCAGCCGGTCAAACAGCTTACAGCCGAGCCGTTCTTCAAGGTTGCGCATATGTTCACTGATGGTAGGCTGGCTGGTATAGAGCACCTCGGCCGCTCTGGTAAAACTTAGTGTCTTGTAGACGGTAACGAATACCCGCAGATGACGTGTTTCCATGGCTGCACCTTTTTAGATTTGGAAAAACTATATTATATATTAGAAATTCTTATAAAAGGCAAGGTGTCTGATTACCATCTTGTCCGGGTATCTTTGTGCGAGGATCTCACGAGGAGCAGGATACAGAGTAATTCTAGTGTATTCCACTCTTGATGCTTTTTTGACTTTGCTTTTCAGCCTTCCAATTCCCATGGCTTCATTTGGTTTCCGTGCCATACTTACTCTGCTGAACATTGGAAGTGCCTATCTGGGAGGTTGGCTGTACCTGAAGAAGAAAAAGCAGCATGTGAAAAGCTGAATTTTTTGGATTTTCAGAAATATTTCTTATAATTACCTATGATGCTTTCGTGAAAACCCATATTCCCGTCATACCGGAATCGACCCGACATCCATAATTAATTGAAATCACTGGATTCCCGCTGCAGCCTGCCCTTGAGTGCTGTTATCGAGGGCGGGAATGACGGCAGCAAGCAATTTTGAGGCTTGTACGAGCCCATTACCTCTATTGAAGTAAAACAACCGATCCCACGATGCCCATGAATAACGACACCGATCCCTACACCCCGCCCCAGACGCCTCCCTCTTCTCCGCAATCCCCTCCCATTAAAAGGGGGCAGCCACTGATGGCGGTGGCAATTGCCCTGGTTGTTGATTTTGGCGCCACGATTATTTTGAGCATAGTCGTCACTTTTTTGTATCTGCTTGTCCTTGCCGGACAGGGGGTGGACCCGGAAGCGGCCCTTGCCGGGCTGAGCCGGATGGGAATAGGCTCACCCCTGACTCTGCTGCTGCTGGCGGGCGGCTGCCTGATTACGATTTTCTCGGGGTATCTGTGTGCCAAAATTGCCGGCCGGGACGAGGTAACCTGGGTGACGGTTTATGCGTTGATTGCCGTCGCCATCGGTTTTATTCTGGGGTCATTGCAGATAGACACCCTTACCATGGTCTTGATTGCGCTCAACATGGGCTGCGCCTACGGCGGCGGCTGGCTCTATATGCGCAAAAAACTGGCGGCAGGCGGCTGATGGTAAGCCAACCTGGATACACTATTTCACACAAACAAGGAATCTCACATGTTTATCAAACACAATGATGAAGGCTACATACCAATGTTGCCGGGGATCAGGCGCAAGACCCTGGTGCATGGCGAGAAAACACTGATGAGCAAATTTCACCTCCAACAGGGCCACACCTTGCCACGCCATTCCCATCCGCATGAACAGACCGGGTATCTGCTGCAAGGCCGGCTTCGATTTATTGCGGGTGATGATTCGTTCGAGGCGGAGCCGGGTGATAGCTGGTGTATTGCCGGCGGCATCGAGCATGGCGTGGAAGTGCTGGAAGATGCGGTGGTACTGGAGGTCTTTACCCCCGTCCGGGAAGAGTATCTGCCGTGATGATGTAAGCCCCCATCTAATATATTAAAAATGCAAAGGGAGGGATGATCATGACACAGAAGCAAGAAAACATCGTGACCCTGAAAGATGCATTGCAAAAGCCGTGCAGGAATCGCGATATGAAGCTGGCCCTGACGCCCATGGACAATTACAAAAATACGCCCGGCGGACCCAATAAGCAGCCCCTGAGCTTCTGGGCCTCGTGGGAACTGGCCCAGCGGCCCCGGCGTATTGCCCTGCTGCTTGATGATTGTCAGGAAGAGTACCGGCCTTATGCCGGAGAGATCCTGCCGAATGTGATCAGACTGGTTGACTCGTTTCGCGCCGCTCAGTCAGGGAGCGAGGCAGTCCAGATCATGTGGAGCGCCTGGACACGGACCTTCGACGACGGCATCAGCAACGCCATGGATCGATGGTACGGCCCCCGCGGTCTGCGCCCGGAGGATCCTGAAAACGCGGTATATATCTTTACCGGCGCCCCCGGTATGGAGGTATTGTCGGAGATTGCCCCGACCCCCCAGGAGGTTGAAGACGGCTGGTTCTATCACGGCAAACACCTGGATATGTTCTGGAACTTCGATGATGCGGGTAACTCCTATCTGGACGAGAAATTGAAGCAGGTGGGGATAGATACCATTTTTCTGGTTGGTCTCTGGACCGATGAGTGTATTCTCAGCACCGCCTATGCCGGCAGTTCGCGTGGCTACGATGTGGTGGTGGTAAGTGACGCAGTGGCCACCGCCACCGCCAATCAGCAGATTGCCCTTACCATTGCCGGCAGTACCGTCGCCAAGGTTGTGTCAACTGATGAGGTAGTGAACTACCTCGAGAACGATTTTGTCGTTGGTGAGCCGGGGGCGGTAAAGGGTACCAGTCATCCCGATGGCAGAAAAGACGATTAGCCGGCTGCGGTATTGACGCTGAGTGATACAGAACAGATGAGCTTATTTGTTATCTTTCTTGTTTGTAGTGCCGTTGTCGGAGCGACTCTTCTGGTCTACTATCGGTTTTATTATATGCGAATATGCCCGCAATGCGGTGGCTACGGTTTTGGCAGGCATGCCCCTTACAACACCAGTGGTAGTGACTATGTCTTCACCTGTTTTCGCTGCAATCATCGCTGGTATGTCGATAATTCCGATCGCTGGTTTTGGCGGCGGAAATAGCGGTGCCGCTGGGCGAATTTTCTGAAAGCAGCGGCTCGGTGCGTTGTATCTTTCTGAACAACCCGCCGATATCATCGGCCACCACGTAGAGGCAGGGGACGATAACCAGGATGATCAGGGTGGAAAAGACGATCCCGTAGCCCAGCGAGATCGCCATGGGTACCAGGAAACGGGCCTGGATAGATTGCTCGAAGATCATCGGGGCGAGGCCGAGAAAGGTGGTTACCGCGGTCAGCAAAATCGGGCGCAGCCGGCGCATGGCGGCGTCTTTCGCGGCATCAATCGGGGTCAACCCGCCATCACGATACGAATTGGCGGTGGCCACCAGCACCAGGCCGCCGTTGATGACGATCCCGCACAGAGCAATCATCCCGAAGATTGAGATGATGCTCAGATCATAGCCCATGATGATGTGGCCGAGCATGGCGCCGAGCAGCCCGAACGGCGTGGTGGACATCACAATTACGGCCTGCAGATAGCTCCTGAACAGGATCGACAGAATTGCAAAAACGACCGGGAAGAGCAGCAACATACCGGTTCCCAGTTGTTTGATTGCCTCTTGCCGCTGCCGCTCGCGCCCCTCGAAGCTGTAGCGCAGACCGCCGTGCCGGGCGAGCAGCTCAGGCAGGAAGGTAGCGCGCAGATCGGCAAGAATTTTGTTCTCGTTAGCCTGGCCGGGAATGATGTTGGCGGTGGCGTTAAGCACCCGGCGTCCGTCCACCCGCTTTATTTCGGTATAGGCCCGGTTGGTGGTGAAGGTGGCTGCCTGGGCGAGCGGGATCAGGGTATCGTCAGGTACCCTGATCAGCAACTGCTCAAGGATGGCCAGGCTGGAGCGTTCATCTTCGGGCAATCGCACCATCACCTTGACTTCATCATCACCACGTTGCTGGCGCAGTGCTTCCGCTCCGTAAAGGGCGTGGCGGAGCTGGGCGCCCAGTTCCCGGGCGGTGAGGCCCTGTGAAATTCCCTCCGGGCTGAGCTGAAAATCAAGTTGTGGTTTGCCCCGGGCAAAACCGTCATCGATATCGGTGACCCCCTGATACTGGCCAAGAAAGGCGGCAAGCTCGGCGGCGGCGGTCTCCAGGACCACCGGGTCGGGATGGCTGAGCTGTACATTGATGGCCGAGGAGCCGCCGGGGCCTACCATATAATCGAAGAAGAGCCGTTCCAGACCGGGCACGGCACCCACTTCGGCACGCCACTGGCGGCTGAAATCGCGGGTGGAGATATCTCGCTCATTCTGCGACACCAGGGTAAAGGTAACCTCGGCGTGGTTGCTGCCCCGGCGTCCGATTTCCCGGCGCACTCCCTCAAGAATATTCTCCCCGCCGTTGCGCTCGACCACGGCCAGCCCGGCCTCCTCCACCAGCAGAGCGATACGATTCACCTCATCAGGGGCAACCCCGTAGGGCAGCTCGATTTCCGCATCGACGCTGTCGGTAAGGATGCTTGGTCGAAACGAAAAATTTATCCAGCCGAACCTCCAGTAGAAAAAACCGGTGGCCAGTATGGCGGTGGCGATGATCAACACGAGATAGCGATTGGCCAGTGTACGAGAGAGCAGCGGACCATACACTCCGTTGACAAAGCCGTGCAGCCGGTTATTGAAAAAGCGCGGTATTCCGGCGATGGCGGAAGCACCGCCGTTTTTCTTGAGCGAGTAAGAGAGATGGGTGGGCAGGATGTAGAGACATTCGATAAACGAGATAATAAATACCGAGATCACCACCGCCGGCAGGATGGAAAAGAATTTACCGGTGGAGCCGGGCACGAAAAGCAGCGGTGTAAAGGCGAGAATATTGGTAAGTACCGCCACAAATACCGGCGCCGCCATTTCCCGGGCGCCGGTAATGGCGGCTTTTACCCCGCTTGTCGCCCGCTGTCGGTGGTAGAAGATATTTTCCCCGACAATGACGGCGTCATCGACGATGATGCCCAGGGTTATGATAAAGGCGAACATGGAAACCATATTGATACTGCCGCCGATCGCCCAGAGGATGATAAAGGAGCCGACAATGGAGATAGGAATGCCCATGGCCACCCAAAACGCCAGCCGCGGTTCCATGAGCAGGGTCAGACAGAGCAGTACCAGCATCAGCCCCAATAACCCATTGCGCAGCAGCAGCTCCATGCGGGCCTGGTAGTAGCTGGATCGATCGTTATAGATGGTAAGGGCTACCCCCTCCGGCAACCGCGGACGAAACTCGTCGGCAAATTCGTGGACGGCCCGAGATACCGAGATGGGAGTCTGCTCACCCACCCGATAGACGAAGATTCCCACCGATGGTTCACCGTTGTAGTAGCTATGCCGCACCACGTCTTCAAAGCTTTCCTCGACTTTCGCGATGTCGCCGAGATACACCGGCTTGCTGCCGGCTGTACCCAATAACTCAAGTTGTGCGAATTCCCGGGCGAAATCGAGGCGTTCCATGGTGCGGATCAGGATTTCGCCGCCCTCGGTCTTGATTGCCCCAGCCGGCACATCCACTGCTTTTTGGCTGATCCTCTCAGCGATATCACCCAGGGTAAGGCCATATTCATTGAGAATATGCTGAGATACCGAGACGCTGATTTCAGGGACCCGGATACCCAGCATATCCACCTGGCTGATGCCGGGCCGGCTGAGGAGCTCATCCTTGATCAGGTGAGCGCTCTGGTACAACTCAGTATCGGTTAATGCTCCATAGAGCGCCATCCGCAACACCTCGCGGCGGCGGGTGGTCAGTTGTACGATCGGCTCTTCCGCATCCAGTGGCAGCGAGGTGATCCGATCGATCTCGTTTTTTATGGTCTGCAGGGCCTTGTCGCCGTTGGTGCCGGTGAGCAGTTCGATGGTGGTGGTGCCGAGCCCTTCCTGGGCGCTGCTTTCATATCGTTCAATAAATTCGAAACTGCTGAGTCGCTCTTCAATGGCAACGATGATTCCTCTTTCCACCTCGGCGGGACTGGCGCCGGGATAGGCCACCGATATGGTGATGATATCAAGATCGAATTCGGGAAAAACCTCCTGTTTGATGGAGCCGGCAGCAAGCACCCCGCCAATCAGGAAAAACAGCATCAGAAGATGAGCGGCGGCAGGGTTATCGACGAAGATGGCGATAATACCCTCTGGTTTGTCTCTAAATTTCATTACCATTGCTCCCCGGCTCCACTTTGAGTTCCATACCCGGCAGCGGATTCTGTAACCGGCTGGTGATGAGCCGGGCGCCGGCCAGTGGTGTGGTGGTGAGTACATCATCACGCCTGCTCCAGGCGACGTCGACGGTTGTGATGCGCAGCCGGCCCTGGTCAAGCAGCCAGATTTGATTGTTATCGTGTAACGCCTCGGCCGGAATGCGATACACCGACGGCAGCACCCCGCAGCTGATTTCAGCCCGGACATAGCTGCCAAGTAATAATTTTTCCGGCATCGCGGGGGCGCTGTTAAGCCCCAGCGGATCGTCGATGCTCACCACCAGCCGCGCCATCCGGTTGGCCGGGTCGATTTCACCAAGCAACCGGGTGACGTGACCATCTTTGCGGATGGCATCGGAATTGGCATCGTCTCCCAGGGTAAAGGCGACGGTGGCGCCGGTCTGGTGTGAATCATCAGGCAAAGAGATGTAGCGCAGCCTGGCAACCGGCACCGAAACGATCACCTCGAACCGGTCGGTGGCGGCAAGCCGTACCAGGGGAGCGTGGGTGGTAACGTACTGGCCCGCCTCAAAAAAGTGTTCCAGCACCAGGCTGTTGAAAGGGGCGGTGACGGTGGTACGGGCTACGTTGAGCAGCGCTTCCTCCAGGTTGGCACGGGCGGCGTCAAGCCGGGCCTGGGCCTGGGCCATTTGCGGTTCGCGCAATACCAGCCGGCGATCGGCTCCTTCGGGCAGTGACTCTTCTTCAAACAGGGCGAGCTCCCGGCTGGCCATTAGTTGGCGTCCCGCTTCAAGTTCCAGTTCATGCTCGGCCTCAGCCACCGCAGCCTGTCGGTCCTGGGCGACAATATCGTATCGGGTGGTCTCGATCTGGGCAATTAACTGGCCTTTTGCAAGGTGGCCGCCACCAGTCACGGAAGGGTTTTTGGCCTCGACAATACCGGCCACTTCGGTAACCACGGTCAACTCCTTTTCCGGAGTAACGGTGCCAAAAGACTCAAGAAAGATCGGATAATCGCCCGGTTCCAGGGTGATGGTCTGTACCACGGGAATAATCGGGGCGGGTTTGGCACGCCGGGCCTGGGGCTTGTTCTGGTAAAAATAGAAGCCGGCCGCGGTGCAGGCGGCAAGGACGATCAGGGTGAGAAATGTCTTCATCAGGAGGTGGTGGAACCGGTTGGGATTGTATTGGTATGTGGTGCATTGCCCGGTGGTGAATCGCTCTGGTGCGCATCTTCAAAGGATGTGAGATAGGTGGTGGAGCCCAGCGCCTGGTAGAGGGTGATTCTGATGAGCAGCAGATCGCGCCGCAGGGCAACCAGCTCGCGTTCCAGCCGCTGGGTGGAAAAGAGCGCGGTGAGCACCGGCAGATAGTCGTTAATGCCCTGCAGGTATCCTCTTTGTGATTCACGCAGGGCATCCCTGGCGGCTTTGAGCTGATCCTCCTTGATGTCGATCAGTTCACGTTGGTACTGTTCCTGCCACAATGCGGTCTGCACCTCTTCCACGGCACTGATGAAGCCTTGTTGAAACTCAGCACGCAGTTCATCGTACACCGATTGAGTTCGCGCCACCTCGGCCTCGCGTCTGCCGGCATCAAAAACCGGCATCAGGATATCGGCCAGCAGGCTGAGAAACAGACCATCGGCCCGCAACCCAGAATCCCGCACCCCCGCCTGCACGTCCAGGCCGATTCTTGGCAGTTGGTCAGCCTTGGCCACATCGATGCGATAGCCCGCCGCCAGCAGTCGGTTGCGCACCCGGCGCAGATCGGCCCGGTCAAGCAGCAGACGCGATGGAATACCCAGAGCGGGCAGGGGCGGCAGCGGGGGCAGTTGATCCGCCTCAGTAATGTAATCGTGCCGGGGAACCTGGCCGAGCAGAACGGCGCATCGATTTATGAGACCCACCAGTTCGGCATTGACGATGGGCAGGCCCGATTGGGTGGCAATGAGCTGTTCCTGTTGCTGATAGACATCCAGCAGCGATGAGTTGCCCAGCGAAAAACGCAGCCGCAGTACCTCCAGGGTCTTCTGATTGGTGGCAATCTGCTGGTTGAGCAGGCTGAGTTGAGTGTTTTGGGCGATGATGCGAAAATAGGTGGCGCCGATCTCCGAGCTCAGCAGCAGAGCGGCGTCTTCCGTCTCCTCCTGCCGGGCGGCGGCGTCCAGCACCGCTGCTCTGGCTTCGTCGGCCAGGCGTTGCCAGATGTCGAGTTCCCAGGAGAGCTTGAAACCGGCAAAAAGCGTATAGGTATCAGCGCGATCTTCGTTGAAATCGGCGGTTTGCGCAAGTTGTGCAAATATTTCAGGATAGCGGTCGGCCTCACGCTGCCGCGCTACGGCAAGGCTCTGCAAAAGACGGGCGCGCAACGCCTGTAATGAATAGTTGTCTTCCAATCCCTGCTCGATCAGGCTGGAAAGCAGCGGATCGTCGAACTGCCGCCACCAGTAGTCAAGCTCAGACGGGAAGATCGGCTGATCAGATGAATCAGGGGTGATGAATTGTTGAGGAATATCATCTACTATCTGATTGTCCGTCGGCGGCTGAAACCTCTTGATACATCCGCAGAGAACCATACACAACACCGGTGTCAGCAGATATATAATAGAATTGCCGAAAAATTTCATTGGCTTAAAAGGTGTGAGCGATTACCGGTGTGTGGTGAAGAAGGATGAACAACCGCCATCTTATACCGCGTGGTCTGCTTATCTGGCAACAGAGAACTAGCTGATGGTTACGCTAGATGCACTTGGTTTGTGCTATCATTGTCAAGAATCTATTATGAATCCTGGCCTGGCAACACGCATTATTGAAGTTCTGGAGGATGTTTTCGTCGGCACGGAACCTGCCGCAACGACAGCTTCAGTTCAGGATCTGAGCTTTATCAAGCTGGCAAGTGACGGCTCGATGCGACAGATAATTCGGGTCCTTTCTCAGGGTGAGCCGTTGTGTATTGGTATTGTTCCAGGCGATAACGGGTATACTGCCCGCGCCGAGGCATTATCGGCCTACAAACTTGGGGATCATCTATACCGAAACTCCATATCGGTGCCGAAGATTTATGGTTACAGTGAACGCTCCGGTCTGATCCTGTTTGAGGACTGCGGTAATCTGCGGCTCTATGATTGTCTGATTGCGGATCGAAACCGAGCGCTTCTTTACTATCGTCAGGTTGTTACAGAACTTGTCGCCCTGCAGATCAGGGGCGTGCGGGATTTTGATGTATCATGGTGCTATGATACCGACGCCTATGATGAGTCGGTAATGGTAAAGCGTGAATCTAACTACTTTTACCGGGCCTTCTGGCTGGAGATGCTGGGAGAAGATGCGGTGGCGGGATTGGCGGATGAATTCGCTGCGCTGGCCGGGAAGACGCACCGTTTTTTCGTTCCGCTACTGCTGCACCGCGATTTTCAGTCGCGAAATATCATGCTTGTCGACAATGCGGTGAAGATAATTGATTACCAGGCGGCCCGCCTCGGCCCACCAGGCTACGATATTGCCTCACTTCTGATTGATCCGTACGCGGATCTTACCGATTCCGAGCAGCAACAGCTCTGGGAGTTGTATCTGGGAAAACTTGCCGAACATGATGGTATTGATGAACAACTGGTACGAGATTCTTATCCCTATCTGGCGGTTCAGCGCAATCTACAGATAATCGGTGCTTTTGCCTTTTTGAGTATGGCCCGGGGCAAGCCGTTTTTCTTTACCTATCTTATGCCTGCGCTGACCGGGCTCGATCGCCGACTGCACCATCCTGAGTTTGCTTCCTTTGTCCTGCTTAGATCAACCGTATCGGCGGCACGGGAACGTTTTGCAAAAAAATACACAGCGCTTGCCGCCCAGTGGGGAGAAAAAGAAGAAAGGAATGCCAACGGAAGAAACAGATAAACTGTCCCCGGAACCAGTTGTTGCGTTGGTGGGGCGGCCGAATGTGGGTAAATCGACCTTGTTTAACCGGATTACCAGGAGCCGGGGGGCCATTGTCGATCCTACTCCGGGGGTGACGCGGGATCGTCATTATGAGCGGGTGCGGTGGGGGGAGGCGTCTTTTCTGCTGGTTGATACCGGCGGTATCGACACCAACCAGGAGGATCCGCTGGTGGATCGTATCCGTGAACAGGCGATCACCGCGGTTCATGAGGCTGATGTCGTGCTGCTCATCCTGGACGGCAGAGATGGGCTGATCGCCGCAGATTACGAGGTTATCGAGTTGTTGCGCCGGCTCGGCCGGCAACTCTTGTATGTGGTGAACAAGATCGACGGGCCGGAAGTCGAAGAGCAACAACTGGCGCCTTTTTATGAGCTTGGCGTCGAGCAGCTGTGGGCGCTTTCAGCCGAACACGGCTATGGTTTTCGCGATCTCATGGTGGCGGTGGCGGCGAGTTTGCCTGAGCACGAACCGGCCGCTGATCTTCCTGAAAATACCCTGCGTCTCGCCTTTCTCGGCCGACCCAATGTAGGTAAGTCATCGATGATCAATACCATCATGGGGCAGCAGCGCATGCTCGTTTCAGATATCTCCGGCACCACTCGTGATGCGGTGGACACCCTCTGGCAGAGCGGTGATCATCACTATCTGCTGATCGATACGGCGGGGATCAGGCGCAAGGGAAAGACCAGCGAGAAGCTGGAAAAATTCAGCATCATCAAGGCATTGACAGCCCTGAGTCGATGTCACATCGCCCTTGTGCTGATCGATGCCGAAGAGGGCGTCACCGAGCAGGATACGAAAATTATCGGTTACACCCAGGAGCGGGGGTGCGGGTTGATCTTGCTGTTTAACAAGTGGGATCTGGTGGCATCTGATAAAAAACGTGCCGCCGAACTGATGGATGAGCTGAACCTGGCCGTGCCGTTTGTCGGGTTTGCCCCGGTGCTCAGGGTTTCGGCGAAGACAGGGGCGGGGATAAAACGGATTTTTCCCACCGCGGGCTCCGTCTACCGGCAATTCTCGGCAACCTTTGAAACCTCAGCCTTGAACCGATTGCTGGCTGATGCCACCGAGGCGCACCGGCCGCCGATTTATAAGAACAAGCGGCTTAAATTCTATTACACCACCCAAATAGCTACAAAACCACCCCGTTTC
Organism: Desulfofustis sp. PB-SRB1; assembly: GCA_016722945.1. GTDB lineage: Bacteria > Desulfobacterota > Desulfobulbia > Desulfobulbales > Desulfocapsaceae > PB-SRB1. Next base: position 168,722 of record JAEQMT010000009.1, read on the forward strand.
ATGATCGTCACCAACTCCGCCAAGGGGGTTCACTTTTCCTATCAGCGCTATCTCACCAATCGATTTCGCGCCGGCCTCGGTCTGGATCGATCGCCGCTGCAGCTTGTGTTTCGCGCCAAGGGGCGAAAATAATCAATTACCCCGGAGCTATCCGGAAGCCGCTGCCATGGCCTTGACAAACCCCTCCTTGGCCCGGCTGATAACCGCTTCGTCCACGCAAAAGGCGAGCCTAATATAGCCGGGTGCACCGAAACCGCGGCCGGGCACGGCCAGGATTTTCTGATCCTGGAGGATCTCGCAGAATCTTACGTCGTCCTCAATGGGGGTGCGGGGAAAGAGATAGAACGCCCCTTTCGGGTGGATAAACTCGTATCCAGCCGAAGAGAGGATCGTGCAGAAAACATCTCTTCGCCGCTGATAGATCGTATGATCGATGGATATTTCCTGAAGCATGCCCGACACCCGCTGCATAAAGGCGGGTGCGTTGACGAAACCGAGAATACGGGTGGCCAGCGTCATCGCATCCACCAGAGCACGTTTGTTGTCGGCATCCGGATGCACGGCCAGATAGCCGATGCGTTCTCCGGGCAGGGAGAGGTCCTTGGAGAAAGATGACACCACGATACTGTTGCGTATCTTCGAAAAAATAGCGGGAACCGCCAGATCATCGAAGACGATCTTCCGGTACGGTTCATCGGAAATCAGGTAGATGGTGGTGTTATATTGTTTTTCCGCCTGTTCCAGGACGTCGCCGATTTCAGCCAGCATGGCGTCGGAGTAGAGCTGGCCGGTGGGGTTGTTGGGAGAGTTGATGATGATCGCTTTGGTCTTTTCGGTAAGAGCGCTTTTGATTGCCTCCACGTCGGGGGTGAAGTCATCTCTGGTGGGAACAACCACGCTGACGCCGCCGTGATTATCTACATAAAATCGATATTCCACAAAAAAGGGGGCCAGCAGAATCACCTCATCACCAGGATTAAGCAGAGCCTTCATGATAACGTTGAGACCACCCGCCGCCCCGCAGCACATGAGCATGTCAGCGCTGTCCACCACGACCTCCTGCTCGGCGCTCATCCGGGTGGCGATAGCCTCACGTACCCATGGCAAGCCGCCATTAGGCATATAGGCGTGCTGGCCCGGGGTCTGAGCGGCCGCGGTTTGCTTCAACTCCTGGTAAAATCTGGCTGGCGGGGGGACGTCCGGGTTTCCGAGGCTGAAGTCGCAGACCTGCTCGGCGCCATAACGCGCCTTGAGCCGGGCGCCTTCTTCGAACATCTTGCGAATCCATGAAGATTGTTCACCAAAGCGGATCATTTTTTCAGAAATGCTCATTACGGAACTCCCCTAAAGCGTAAATTTCTTTTTGAAATAGTCATATGCGCCGTTGATTTCTTTCATCTTTTCCTCGGCGATAGCGCGAAACTCTTCACCGAGGTGACGCACCTTGTCGGGATGATATTTCATACTCAGCTGGCGATATGCCTTTTTGATGTCCTCGGCGCCGGCGCCTTTCTCAAGTCCGAGAATGGCGTAATAGCGCTCGTCTGAATCAAAGGTTGCCTGCGCCTGACGTCTCTGGTGATAGGCGTATTTGGCCTCGATGGTGCGCAGGTCATACTGCGAGATTGCCAGGAATTCGGCAATCCGCCTGGCCGTTTCCAGCTCGTTGTGAGGAATGGGATCTTTGGTGTAGACGATCTGGTAGATCAGCTCCAGCAGGATGAGCCGCGGTTCATAGGCAAAGGTTGACTTGAACTCCTGCAGCAGGCTCTCCATGGATTCGGTGGACTGGGTGGCCTCTTTAATGAGGTTTTTCACCCAGTTCATCTTGGTCTGGTTATAGCGCAGGTTAATCTGGAAAAAGCGCTGAATGGTCTGTACTTCTTCTTTTGAGATATAATTGTCGAGCTGGGCGATTTTTACCAGAATATGCACCAGCAGCCAGACAAAGCGGTTATGGCTCTCGCTCTGGGAGGCCTCATAGGTTGATACCTGGCGTTGCATCCAATAGGAAAATCCCCAGAACAGGGCAAAGAGCAGCAGGATCGCCGTCACCCCGGAGAAAAAGAGAAATCCCAGCAGATCAAGCAGGGCCGGGGCACCGCCGGTAATCAGCACGAGCAGCAGGCCGATTACCAGGCAGCCGCCACAGCCGGGAGGTTGTTGACGTTGATATCGCATGGTGATCTATGGTTTGCTTCGGCCCCCATTGGTGTTGTGGTCGACAAACAGTGCCTCGATGAACTCATCGGGATCGAAATCACGCAGGTCGTCAATCTGCTCTCCCACCCCGATAAAGCGGATGGGAAGGTGCAGCTCGCGGGCGATATTGACGACAATACCGCCCCGTGCGGTGCCGTCCAGTTTAGTTAAGGCAATACCGGTGACCCCCACTGCCTCGTGAAAGAGTTTTGCCTGGGAGATCCCGTTCTGGCCGGTGGTTGCATCGATCACCAGAAGAATCTCATGAGGGGCGCCGTCGAGCTGCTTGGCCATCACCCGTTTAGTCTTTTTGAGTTCCTCCATGAGGTTGACCTTGGTGTGCAGGCGGCCGGCGGTATCCACCAGCACCACATCGTAGTGCTCCTTTTTAGCGACGGTAAGTGCATCAAAGACCACCGATGAAGGATCGGCGCCCTCCTGCTGGGCGATGACCCTGACCTTGTTGCGCTCGCCCCAGATACGCAGCTGCGATACCGCGGCGGCACGAAAGGTGTCGGCCGCCACCAGTAGGACGGAGCGGGAGGATTGCTGAAATTTTTTTGCGATCTTGCCGATGGTGGTGGTCTTGCCGACCCCGTTGACGCCGACCACCATGACCACGAAAGGGGAACCCTCGGGAAGGGTGAGCTCTTCATGCGGGCGCGGGCCGTTGAGGTAGTGGATCAGTTCTTCCTTGAGCAGGGCTTTGAGGGCCTGTGGATCGGAAAGTTTATCGCGCTTGACGCACGACCGGGCATGCTCTAAAAGATCCGTGGTGGTGCCGATGCCGAGATCAGCGGTGATCAGGATTTCTTCAAGCTCATCAAAGAGATCGGCGTCGATTTCCTTGCGGCCGTGAAACAGATCATCGATGCGCCGGCCAAGTGCTTCTCGGGTACGGGACAGCCGCGTGGCAAGTCTGCCGAAAAATGACTGAGCAGCCGGGGCAGATTCCTGTTTGGTCTGTCGATTGTGCCCTTTCGTCGAAGGTGGTGATTGACCAACCCGCCCATCATCATTGTCTTCATTGGCACGCTCAGCATCTGCTGCCGGCGTTTCCGGCGCCTGTTCGGGAGCTTCAGGTGAAGATGGCTTAGCGCGTTTTTGTCTGAACCAGCCGAGCATGTAATTGTGGTGGCGGAATTATCTGGTAAATGTAGTTTTTTGCTGCTAGGTAAAGAGGAAAGTGACCATACTACGAACTCAATGGTGATAACGCAAGAAAAACAGCGGATTAATGGTGCGGAGGGAAGTGGTATTGGTTGGCAAATAGTGGTTGCGGCATTAGTGTGCTGAAGCATCACAATCATGCGCATATACGTGATGGCATCGTAAAAACCCCAATTACGGTTATTGTGGAGTTGAATCGAAACCCATAATCATTTGAAATTACTGGATTCCCGCTTTCGCGGGAATGACGTTAGCAAGCAAATTCAAGGTTTTTACGGGCTCATCATACGGAAATCAGCTTAGAAATATGTTTGGAGATATACTATGACGAAAAAATGTGGGAGTGCGGGGGGACATGCAACTTCTGAGGGACAGCAGGCACATATCGCCCAGCAGGACAACGCCATCACCCGTTCTTTGGGGAAAATAAAGAATAAAATTCTGGTGATGAGCGGCAAGGGCGGGGTCGGTAAATCTACCGTTGCGGTCAATCTCGCCATGAGTCTGGCAAAGAGGGGCCATAAGGTTGGACTTATGGATGTGGATCTGCACGGACCGGATGTGGTGCGTATGCTCAACCTGCAAGGGGTATTGGAAACGCCCGCCGAACCCGAGGGCCTCATTTCCCCGCTTACCCATGGTGAAAACCTCAAGGTGGTCTCCCTTGAGTATATGATGAAGGATCGCGACGAGGCGATTATCTGGCGAGGCCCTCTGAAGATTCAGGCAATCAGGCAGTTCATCGCCGATATGGACTGGGGTGAGCTCGATTATCTGGTGGTGGATTCGCCCCCCGGTACCGGTGATGAGCCGCTCACCGTGGCGCAGACGATTCCGCTGGTCAAGGCGGTGGTGGTTACAACCCCGCAGCAGGTTGCCCTGGCCGATGTCCGCAAATCCATCAGCTTCTGTAAAAGCGTAAAGATAGATGTTGTCGGGGTGGTGGAGAATATGTCCGGCTTTGTCTGTCCGCATTGCGGCGAGACCGTCGATATCTTCAAATCCGGCGGCGGTGAGCAGGTCGCCCGGCAGTTCGATCTGCCGTTTCTTGGTCGCATCCCCATGGATCCCCAGGTCGTGGCGGCGGGCGACGATGGCACCACCTATCTCAGCTCAGATGAGCAGAGTCCGGCCGTCCAGGCGTTTTCCCGTATCGTCTCGGCGGTGGAAAAACGACTGCCGCCGGTGGCGCCACCGGTTGTCTTGCAGACCGTACCCACCCAGGGCGGTTCGAAATGCGGTTCATGCGGTTCGCATGGCGGGTAAATCTTTTTGATGATCACACTCAAGTGCATACAGACATGAAAGTTGACCAGTATATCGTAGGCTCCATGGCGGTCTGTTGTTACGTGGTGAGCTGCCCCGAGACAAAAAAGGCGGTGATAATCGATCCCGGCGGCGATGAGCAGCGGCTGGTTCAGGCGGTTGACGAACATCAACTGGACGTGCAGTACATTATCGCCACCCATGGCCACCCTGACCACGTATGCGGGATTCGGCCGCTCAAACAGAGCTTTGGCGCCACGCTCATCATGCATGAAGAGGATGACGATTTCTTCAACATGGCCAACAACAAGGCGTTCTTCGGCATGCTCGGACTGGAAGAGTCGCCGCCCGCCGATATGCGGGTGCGCGATGGCGACTCAATCAGCTTCGGCACGGTGCGGCTGCAGGTCATCCACACTCCGGGTCACACCCCCGGCGGTATCTGTTTATATGGTGCACCGCATCTGTTCACCGGCGATTCGCTTTTTGTCGGCGGCATCGGCCGCACCGATTTTCCCGGCGGCTCACATGCCCAGCTTATTTCATCAATCACCTCCCGGCTGATGGTGTTGCCGGCCGACACCGTTGTCTGGCCCGGACACGGCTACGGCGGCAGCCGCTCCACCATCGGCGACGAGCGATCAACCAATCCTTACCTGAGATAGTCTCTTTTTATGCGGGAAATAGTCCTCGGCACCGCCGGCCATGTTGATCACGGTAAGACCAGCTTCACCAAGGCCCTCACCGGAATTGACACGGATCGGCTCAAGGAGGAAAAGAGGCGCGGCATCACCATCGAACTTGGTTTTGCCTATCTCGATCTGCCCTGTGGTCATCGAGTCGGCATCGTCGATGTGCCCGGTCATGAAAAATTTGTCCGTAACATGGTGGCGGGGGTCACCGGGATCGATGTGCTTGCCTTCGTCATTGCCGCTGATGAAGGAATCATGCCGCAGACCAAAGAGCACTTCGACATCTGCACCCTGCTTGGTGTAAAGCAGGGGTTTGTGGCGCTCACCAAGATCGATCTGGTTGATGAGGAGTGGCTGGAACTGGTGATGGACGAAATTCATCAATTCTGCCGGGGCAGTTTTTTGGAAGACGCACCAATTGTGCCGATTTCCTCTACTACCGGGGCCGGTATCGATGAGGCCATCACCGTTATCGATACCATTGTCGGCAAGCAGGACTTTGTTGAAACCCACGGCCCGTTCCGGCTGCCCATCGACCGGGTTTTCATGATGAAGGGGTTTGGGGTGGTGGTGACCGGTACCTCTTTGTCGGGAAGGGCGTCCGTGGGCGCCGACCTGAAGTTGTATCCGGCCGGCGCAGTGGGCAAGATTCGCTCCATCCAGGTGCATTCATCCTCGGTGGAGGAAGTTGAGGCCGGTTATCGCACCGCTATTAATCTGCACGGGCTGGAGGCGGAAGAAATCAGCCGGGGAATGGTGCTGGCAACACCTGGCAGCCTTGCCGCCACCTATATGTTGGATTGTTCACTGACCTATCTCGGTGCTAACGATCGAGCCCTCAAACATCGGCGCCGGGTGCGGGTGCATCTGGGCACCGCCGAGTGTATCGGCCGGGTCTCGCTGCTTGATCGAGATGAATTGCAGCCGGGAGAGACCGCTTCCGTGCAGTTGCTACTGGAAGAGCCGGTGGCGGTGTGGCCGGGTGATCGATTTGTGATCCGTTCATATTCACCGGTAATCACCATTGGCGGCGGCACCGTGCTGGGCAATTGTTCGGTTCGCAAACGAAAACGGCTCACCGCCAGGGATCGTGGCGTCAACACGGCGGTGCTGAACACCCTGGAGGATGGCACCATTGCCGAAAAGATCATCACCCTGCTGAGCGAGTCGGGGATGGCGGGTCTCACCCAGGATGAACTGGCGGTGCGACTTGGTTTGTTCGGCAAACCACTTGCCAAGGCCATTAACGAGCCGCTTTCACAGAAAAAGATGGTGGTTGTCGATACCGCCGTGCAGCGTTTTGTAGCGGTTGAGATAGCAGATGAGGTTATTGCTACCATCGTTGCTGCCCTCAAGCAGTTTCATCTGGCAAATCCTCTTAAAGAGGGGATGTCTAAAGAACAGGTGCGCTCCGGCTTCAAACAGGAAATCGACGCCAAGGTTTTCGCCTATTGTCTCAATGAATTATTGCGCAAAGGTATCGTTGTCCAGGAAGAATCACTGATTCGCATGGCCGATCATCAGGTTGCATTACAAGCCGATGAAGCCCAACTGAAAAAAGATATCCTGCACTGGTACCAGGCGACGGGGCTGTCTACCGCCACCTATAAGGAGACTCTCGCCAGGTTCGCGGACTATCCCGAATCGCTGATTAAAAACGTGATCGATCTGCATCTCAACGAAGGCAGCCTGGTGAAGGTAAGCGAAAGCCTCTACTTTGACGCGGAACATCTAAGCAGGCTGCGTGAGCAGGTAGTTGCCTTTATCGAACGTGAGGGAGAGATCAATGCGCCCAGATTCAAGGAACTGAGTGGGCTTACCAGGAAATACTCGATCCCCATTCTTGAATATTTCGACCGCCTCAAGCTGACCATGCGTATCGGCGACAAACGGGTGCTGCGCAAAAACAGATGAAATGGTGCAGCATGGCCACGGTTGACGGACTCGTAAAAACCTCAAAATTGCTTGCTATCGTCATTCCCGCGAAAGCGGGAATCCAGTTATTCCAATTAATTATGAATGTCGGGTCAACTCCGTTATGACTGGTATATGGGTTTTTACGACGCCATCACGGTTTAAGATATGGCTTGCCACGCAAGCGTCATGCACTCCTCATCAGATGTGTCAGTGGCAAAATCAGCGCTGCCGCACACCCCAAGCAGACACACGATAGCATCTCCCGCCACCAGCACCGGATAGCGTGCGCGTTGATGGGGGGCGATATTCAGGCCACCGCGCAGCCGGGTGATTTTTTTCGGGGTGCGCGAACCCTCCGGCACCATGGTTTCACCCGGCAGAGGGTCGCGAATGGTCACCGGAAAGTTTACTTTTTTCGTGGTGAAGAGCCAAGTATCCGGTGGCTCACAACCCATGCCCTTTCCCACTGCTATGCGCAATCTCCGGTTGATGGCCGGGCATGCAAAGTCTCCCGCGCCATGGCAGATAATCGATTCTCCCATCCCGTTGAACGCACTGCCGCGGGGGTTGGCAGTGGCCGGCAGTTGTATGAAAGAGAGATACTCTTTCCAGAACAGGGCCCGCAGCCGCCCCGGCAGGTGCAGTTCGCCGCTCGTTCCATTTTTCACTAATCTGGAACGTATCTCGTCAATGTGCGCGAAGGTTGGGGTGTGGTCAAAGTGGTGAAAGCAGGCGGCGATCACCCGGCGCTGCAGTGAGAGTGGCTCTTTTGCCAATCCGTGCCGATGTATGTTGATCTCGGCGCCGTTTTCCAGGAGTTCGGCATGCTCAGCAAAACATTTGGCGCTCAGCTCGGCGAGCAGCGTATCATCTTCGCGCAGGATATCGGCCGTCTGGACAAGGCTGCTGGTTATGTCGGGATTGAATCGGTGCCGGATAAGCGGCAGTAATTCCAGCCGGACCCGGTTTCGAAAAAATGCAGTGGAGTTGTTGCTGCCGTCAAAACAATAGGGAATCTCCTGTTCCTGGAGAAATGCGAGGATGCTGCTCTTGTCGATCTGTAGAAACGGTCGAATCACCGCGCCGCTGCGCACCGCCATGCCCGCCAATCCGGCCATGCCGGTGCCGCGAATCAGGCGCAGCAGAAACTCCTCGGCCTGATCATCAAGGGTATGCCCCACCGCAATTACCGCACAGCCACGTTCACGGCGAAGCTCCGTAAATGTATCATAGCGCAGCCTCCGGCCACATTGTTCGACCGACTCACCACTTTTGCCGCGCTCGCGCTCAACATCAACGGCTCTGATCGTGAGCCGGCAGCCAAGGGTCTCGCAGAGTCTTCGAACCAGCGCTGTTTCGGCAGGTACTTCAGCGGGCCGCAAACCGTGATCGACGTATACCGGTTCGATCCGGTGGGCGCCGATCAATTCGGCAAGGATCACCAGCAGGCAGACCGAGTCGGGGCCGCCGGAGACGCCGACCACGACTCGTTCATCATCCTTAATGAGGCGCTGCTCTGCAATAGCTGATGCAACATGTTTGAAAAGGATGGTGTCCCGGATGATTTCAGACATCCGTGGCGGCAATGCTGCCATCAGCCACACTGTTTCCGCAGTTGAGCCAGCAACCGCTCATGGATATTGTCGAACCCACCATTGGAGCAGATGGCCACGACATCGCCGGGGCGCAGCTCGGTGGTCAGAAAAGCAAGAATTTCATCGGTATCCCGGCAGCATACGGCATGTTTGCCGCGTGTGGCCAGGGTCGATACAAGGGTGGCGGCGGAAAATATATCGCCGTCACACAGTGGCTTATCGCCGGCCGGTTCTCTGATGATACTGAGATCAGCCGATGCGAAGCTGTCGGCGTAGGCGTCTTGAAACAGGGCCCGGCGGGAGGTGTTGGAACGGGGTTCGAACACCGCGATCAGGCGTCTGTCGGGGTAGGCCTGTTTCAGACCGGCAAGGGTTTCCCGAACGGCGGTGGGGTGGTGGGCAAAATCATCGATAACGGTAATGCCGCCAATAGTCCCGCGGATTTCCTGACGCCGCTTGACGCCGGTAAATTGTTCCAGCGCACCACATATCCGATCATAAGAAAAACCGTGGTGAGCAAGCAGGGCCACCACCGCCGCTGCATTGAGACAATTATGAAGACCGGGCAGCCGGATGGAGATGATGCCGAACAATCGGTTGTCGGTAAATAATTCACAGCAAGTCATACCGCCACGATGGACGGGTGTACCAAGCCGCCACTTGTTGTCCGCACCGACTCCATAATAGTGCACCGGGCAGGGGGCATGCGCGGTCACCCGGCGGACGTTATCGTCGTCGCCGTGGGCCACGATAATACCGTTGGTGGGCAACAGGGCGATGAATTTACGAAACATTGCCACAATCTCGGCAAGGCTGTCGAATATGTCGGCATGATCGAATTCCAGCGAAGTGATGATGGCGGAGCGGGGCCGGTAATGCAGAAATTTGGACTCCTTGTCAAAAAAGGCGGTGTCGTACTCGTCACCCTCCACCACGAAGTAACGACCGCCGCCGATCCTGAAATTGGTACCAAACTCAGATACGATTCCGCCGATCATAAAGCAGGGGTCACGCTCCATCCGGAAAAGTGTTGCGGCCAACATGGATGCGGTGGTGGTTTTGCCATGAGTGCCGGTGACCACGATGGGGTGCCGGTCAGTCAGAAAATAGTTCGCCAGTGCCTGGGGCAGTGAGAGATAGGGCAGACGGCTGGCCGCCAGGGCGACTGCTTCAGGGTTGTTCCTGGTGATAACGTTGCCGACGATGACCAGATCGGGTGCGGGCTCGAGATTTTCGGCCCGGTAGCCCTCATGTACGGTAATGGCCCGGGCCGCAAGAAAATCGGACATGGGCGGATAGATACGGTTATCGGAGCCGCGCACAACCACCCCTTTTTCCTGCAGCATGGCTGCCAGCGCCGCCATTGCGGTGCCGCCGATACCCATAAGGTGAACCGAAGAAAGCTCTTCCGGCGCCCGGTGGAGAACCGGATCAAGACTACTCATCACGGCGAACCGTTGCCGTTACAGTGCGATGGATAAGACTGAACCCCTCGTCAAAGGTAGCCGGGGTAAGCCTTCCCACCTCAATAAACTTGATGGCAATCTCTTTGCTTATCTTCAGAATCGTTTCACTGGAGACGTCGGCCGGCGAACTACCCGTCGAAGAGGGTGATGGTTGGCGTGATGAAGGCATGTTTCTCTGTCAATAATGTTATGGAACATCCCCGCCGCCGGAAGAAGGCCAATTCATCACGAAACGGCGGGGACGAGTTCCACCGGGAAAAACCGGCCAGCCCTCCCCGGGGAATATGGTTGTTCTTACTCGATTATCACTCCGGCGTAACCCACTACCTGATCAGTGTCGCCGCTGACCGCGCCGGAATCGGTGTAGCCGATCAGCTCGGCCCGGCTTGCACCAAGATGGCGCGCCGCCAGGATGGTAATGGTAACGGGAATTACCCCGCACATGGATATCTGCTCGCCATGGACGGTGTTGTACAACCCTTCTCCATCCAGGGCAAGCACGTGGGCAAGCGCCTTTTTATCTTTTTTCGAACCCTGGGCCCGGGATTCGTAATGGGACATATCGGAAGAGGCAACCAGCAGGGTGCTCTGTTTACACTGTTTCACCGCCTCCGCGATATCTTCGGCAAGGCGCACACAGTCACCAAAGCTTAGATGAGAAAAGGCGACCGGGGCAATCCGCAGGCGGGGCTGCAATGCCCGCAGTAAGGGTACCTGGACCTCCAGGGAATGTTCAAACCGGTGCGCCTGCTCATCTATGCTGATATCGGGGCAATGCCGTTGCAATGAGGCCGACAATTCAGTGGCGTGGGGTATGGTGGCGCCGGGAATCTCCCAGTCCATTGCCGATAATGCGACAGCTGCGCCGCGTCCATGATGATTGACGCCAAGAATTACTACCTGCTCTGGTATGATGGTTGCACAAAGGGTTTGAGCGGCCAGTTCGCCGGAATAGACGTACCCGGCGTGGGGTGCAACAGCGGCGATGGCCTGCCTGTCAGCCTGTTTTCCCGGCGACATGAAACCGGATATCTGCCGCGCAAGCGCTTGTTCTGAGCCGGGGTAGAACCGACCGGCAACGGCGGGGTGGCGGGTCATTTCAATTATTTCTCAATGCGGTTTGAGGTTCCGAGTGGCGCCCTGTTCGGCGTCGCGATTGATGATCGTATCGTCGATACCGGTAAAATTGCACACAAAGGTGACCCGCATCCCGCGACAGTGCAGGGAGCTCACGATCATGTCAAACACCGGTGCCGAGCGGGCATGACCGATATGGCAATAGTCATACGAGGTGATGCCGCACACATAGAGTTTGACGTGACCCAGCTCAATGGGCGTGAGCTCTTCCTTTTTATGGGTCAGGGTGTTATAGACGCGGATACTCATATCCTTCGACGATCATGATAAATGACAAAATATATCGCGGCGGTAGCATCCCTATTCACCGGTTTTTCCGTTAGAGCTGAAAATAATACACATCCCGGCCGGAAATCTCAAGCATGACCGATACCGCCTCCGCCCCCGGCAATACCACCCGAAGCTGGCGGGAGACCTTCATGAGCTTACGCCATCCACGGGTGGTCACCATGCTCATGTTCGGCTTTTCCGCTGGGTTGCCTCTGCTGCTTATCTTTTCTTCCCTTTCCGCCTGGCTTACCGAAGCGGGGGTAGCTCGTGCGGCGGTCACCTTCTTCAGTTGGGCGGCGCTGGGATTTTCCTTCAAGTTCGTCTGGGCCCCGCTTGTCGATCAGGTGCCGCTGCCCTGGCTCACCCGGCGGCTGGGCCGGCGGCGCGGCTGGCTGCTGGTGGCTCAGTTGCTGGTGGTTGTCGCCATCTGCTGGATGGCGTTGACCGATCCCACCGCCCATGGCGGTCAACTGGTGATGATGGCGTGCGCCGCCGTAATGCTCGGTTTCAGCGCCGCTACCCAGGATATAGTCATCGATGCCTACCGTATTGAGTGCGCCGAAAAAAATATGCAGGCCTTGCTGGCTGCCTCCTACATGACCGGGTATCGTATCGGTATGATCTTTGCCGGCGCCGGCTCGTTGCTCCTCGCCACCTATTTCGGCTCTACCGCGGAACAGTACTCATACGAGGCGTGGAGACTCACCTACCTCTGCATGGCCGGATGCATGGCGGTGGGGATCGCAACCACCCTGTCTATTGATGAACCGGCAATAAATCGTGCGGGAGTTGATAAAACCTACTCAACCAGCGAGTATAGCAGGATCGTGCTGCTCTTCGGTATTTCCGCCACGGTTTTTATTTCCAGTTTTTATTTCTCAGGATCCATAGCCGTACACGCTAAACAGAGTCTGGGAGGGTTGCTTCCCACCAGTGGTCATGTGATCGGGTTTTTCGTGGAGGCAGCGAGGCTTCTAACGGCAATTATATGCGCCCTCATCGGCGCCCTGACATTGACCGCGGCACGGTTGGTGAAACGTTCCATGCTGGAGGATTTCTATATCAACCCGATACGAGACTTCTTCAGCCGTTATCCGGTTCGCCTGGCATTGTTGATTTTACTGCTGATCGGTACCTATCGGATCTCCGATATCGTTCTCGGCGTGATTGCCAACGTATTTTATTTAGAACTTGGTTTCAGCAAACCCACCATCGGTACAACGGGGCAGGTTTTTGGTATGGTCATAACCATAGCCGGCACTTTTGTGGGTGGCATGCTCACCACCCGTTATGGGGTGATCCGTATTCTGTTTTTGGGAGCGCTTTTGTCGGCGGCCACCAATATCTTGTTTATTATTCTGGCCCAGGCGGGGCCAAATCTGCTGCTGCTCAGGGGGGTGATCGCCGCTGACAACCTCGCCGGAGGCATTGCGGCGGCTTCGTTCATCGCCTTTTTATCGAGCCTCACCTCAATCTCCTTTACCGCTTCCCAATATGCCATATTTTCTTCGTTGATGACCTTGTTCCCCAAGCTGCTGGGAGGATACTCCGGCACCATCTCTACCGCGGTCGGTTATCCCGGATTCTTTCTTTTTACCGCATTGCTGGGGGTGCCGGTGCTTGTGCTGATTGTGTTAGTGCGAAAAGTTGAGTAGCGGGATGGTTCAATGGTTACAGATGTCATTATGATAAACATTGGGTGTCGATTGAGATTGCTGAATCAGGTGCAAAATAGATGACCAAAGGGATTGTTGTGGCGGGACTTGCCGGCGGTTCCGGCAAAAGTGTTGCCTCGGTGGGGCTGGCATCGCTGTGGCGGCGGCGGGGCAAGACGGTGGCGCCTTTTAAGAAGGGGCCTGACTATATTGATGCGGGGTGGCTGCAGCGCGCCGCCGATGCACCATGCTACAACCTCGATCCCTACCTGATGAGCGCCGAGCAGATTACAGACTCGTTCGCAAGCCACGCAGCCGGTGCCGATATTGTTCTGGTGGAGGGCAATCGCGGCCTCTTTGACGGGGTTACCGCGCAGGCCGGTTACAGCACCGCCGATCTGGCGCTCATGCTGGATCTGCCGGTTCTGCTGGTGGTCAACTGCACCAAGACGACAAGAACGGTGGCTGCCATGGTGCTCGGCTGTCAACAATTTGCCCCGGAGCTTACCATCGCCGGGGTGATTCTCAATCAGGTGGCCACCTCCCGCCAGCACTCAATCATTGTCGAGGCGGTGACCGAGACCACCGGTATCCAGGTGGTGGGCGCCATACCTCGCCTGCCGGTTGATATTTTTCCCATGCGTCATCTGGGAATGATTCCCACCCAGGAATATCCCGAGCTTGACAAGGCCCTGACGGTACTGGCCGATACGGTGGAACGTGGCGTCGATTTAGATAGTGTAGAGAAACACGCATCCGAGCTGAACCTGGTAAAAAAGATCTCCGCCCCTGCCGCACAAGAGGTAAGGAAGGATGTAAGACTAGGGGTTATCCAGGACAGCGCCTTTCAATTCTACTATCCCGATAATCTCGAGGCTCTGGCGCGGGCGGGGGCGAATCTGGTGTTTATCGATGCTTTGGCCGACCGGGAGCTGCCGCCTCTGGACGGCCTCTACATCGGTGGCGGGTTTCCCGAAACCAGTGCCGCGGTGTTGGCCGAAAACAGCTCGTTTCGCGATTCGGTGCGCCGCGCCGCCATGGCCGGACTACCGATCTATGCGGAGTGCGGCGGGCTGATCTATCTGGGTGAAAGCATCGACTATGATGGCACAAACTATCCGCTGGCGGGTGTTTTCCCGGTTCGTTTCGGCCTCAGCAAAAAGCCGCAGGCGCATGGCTACAGCCAGTTTGTGGTGGAGCGGAAAAACCCCTTCTATCCGGTGGGCAGCCGGGTCAAGGGCCATGAGTTTCGCTATTCAACAACAACCTGCAACGACAATGCACACATCGAATTCGCCGTCAAGATGGAGCGCGGTACCGGTTTTATCAATGGCGTCGATGGGTTGACCATACACAACGTGTTGGCGCTCTACACCCATGTCCACGCGGTGGCCACCCCTGAATGGGCACCACTTGTGGTGAAACGGTGCCGGTTGTCTCTTAATGAGTAGTGGTGGTACCGGTGCCCATCACCTTGGCGGCAATGCGCTGCTGTTGCTTGGCGGGTGGTTCCGGTTCGCGCCAGTGAATAAACTGCTGGGTAACACGCAGATATGAACCCTGGTCATCTTTGCATGTATCACAGATGGTCTCGGCGCCGTCCCGGTACATAATAATTTTTGAGGCGGGATCTCCGTTTTCATCCACCGCGGCCATTTTCCGGCAGCCGCAGTCAAGGCGTACCACTACTACGCCGACACCGTCCGGACTTCCCTCCAATATCCCTTCCACCATGGCGCGTTCACGTATTTCCAGG
Organism: Desulfofustis sp. PB-SRB1; assembly: GCA_016722945.1. Classification (GTDB taxonomy): domain Bacteria; phylum Desulfobacterota; class Desulfobulbia; order Desulfobulbales; family Desulfocapsaceae; genus PB-SRB1. The sequence goes on from JAEQMT010000009.1 coordinate 183,848, forward strand.
GCGGGTGTTTCTGGGGTTGTTTCTTCAAACTGGCCCATAATCGACTCTTCAGCAAAGAGATAACGGTTGTGCGCAGGGCGATTGCGCCACTGCACATTTTCATTCTAAACTATCTACTGAAGCCGGCCTGTGCAACCTTGCTGTTAAGGTAAAAATGGTGATGGTTAAGTACGACAAGGTAGGAATCGTTTTTGCTTGACAAAGCTCAGGCCGTACATTAATTGGGGATAGTCGTGTGTTACAACTGACGTTAATGATCAGTTTAGGCTGGCTAACCATTTGAAATGTTTAGCCTATTTATTTTTATTTTTGGAGGTGTATTATGTGGGAAGTTGTTGTAGACAAAGACAAGTGTGTCGGCGATGAGGAATGCGTAGGCGCATGCCCGGCTCAGGTTTTTGAAATGGTTGACGGCAAGGCCGAGCCTGTCGAGGCCGACGAGTGTCTGGGATGTGAGACCTGCATCGAAGTGTGCCCCGAGGACGCGATTACCGTAACTGAAATGTAGTCTTATTTCTTTTACGCATTAGTGTTACGCCCATTTCCCCGGGTGGGGAAATGGGCGTAACTGTTTGTGGTTACGGCGCTGTTGGCAGCTATGCACGAACGTTTCAGTCACTTTAAACCGGGAGTCGGCAAAAGAACACATCTGGCCAGCACCGCCCTGCTCTGGACGGTGGCGGGTGCTATCCTCATGGTACGTGGTTGGATGATTCTCTCTGAGGCCGGTTTTCTCTGGTGCCTTGTGGTGGCGCTCGGTTTCGGTCTGCTCAAGTCAACCATTCTGCTAGACAGAGTGGCCCGCCGCGCTGTTACGCGAATTCAAAGATTTGGTGAGCGCACCTGCATTGGCGCGGTATATTCTTGGAAGACATGGGCCTTGGTGCTGGCAATGATCTGTATGGGAATAATCGTGCGCCGGGTATCGTTGCCGCCGCCATTGGTCGGCACCGTCGTCTTCGCCATCGGTTTTTCCCTGCTGCTCTCCAGCCGTCATGGCTGGAGCGCCTGGCGCGACTACCCTGAAAAAACCGAGATTATATGATCGATTCATACAACAAGGTTTACATTGATGATCAGGCCCTGGCATTCAATTATCAACTGCTGGTGGAAACCGTACCAGCCGGGGGGCGGGTTCTTGCCATGGTCAAGGCCGACGGCTACGGCCATGGGATGGTGGAGGTTGCCCGTATTTTCGCGGCGGCTGGATGTAACCAATTCGGGGTAGCCGAGATCGGCGAAGGCGTTGTGCTGCGTGAGGCCGGCTGCACCGGGGATATCGTCATCTTTCTCGGGGTTGCCGAACACGAACTGGGATATTGCTTTACCCATTCAATCACCCCGGTGCTGTTCTCCCATGAGATGATCAGAATGGCGGGGGCCGAGGCTGCTCGCCGCGACACAAGGATTGGTGTCTATCTGAAATTTGATTGTGGGATGAGCAGGCTTGGATTTATGCCGGATCAGATCGATGAGGTACTCGCCACCCTCAAACAATACCCGGCTCTTGATCTTGCCGGGCTGATGACGCACTTTCCCTGTGCCGATGATCGCGGCTCCACCCACACTGTTGCGTCCGCAGCCGCGTTCCGCAATATGGTCGCCGGTGCCCATGAACTGCCGCTGGTGACTCACTCCCTTGGTAATTCCGGAGCCCTGTTGTATTTCACCGAACATGGCGGTGAGTTATTTCGGCCCGGTCTGGCCTTGTACGGCTACTATCCCGATGGTTCCGGCTCTCGCCCGGCCGATCGCACCACGGCGCTTCGGCCGGCGATGAGCTTTACCAGCCGGGTATTGCAGGTTAAAACCGTAGGTGCCGGCAGCGGCATCAGCTATGGTCATACCTATATAGCTGAGCGTGATATGGATCTGGCGGTGCTGCCGGTGGGGTACAGCGACGGCTACCTCCGTTCTCTGTCCAACCGGGCACAGGTGCTTATCGGCGGCCAACGGGCGCCGCTTCGCGGTCGGGTCTGTATGAACCTCTGTATGGTGGATATAACCCACATCCATGGAGTTCAACCTGGTGATGAGGTGGTGTTGATGGGCGCTCAGGGCGATGATCTGATCGATGCCGATGAGATCGGTACCTGGTGCGATACCATCAGCTATGAAATCCTGTGTGCTGTCGGCTCGGCCAATCAGCGCCTCTACGTATCGAAACAATGATTAGAACTCGTCTCAAAGAGCTGGTTGACGAATGTTTTCAACACGGCGTCGACAATGGATGGTGGAGCGAGGCGGCGGCCGGGAAATACGTGGTGGAGGCGCCCAAACACAAGAACCAGGGTGATTTCGCCACCAATCTGGCCATGGTTCTGGCCGGTATTGAAAAGGGTAATCCCCGCGAGTTTGCCGGACGCATCAGAGACTGGCTGGCCGATCATACCGAACTGATCAACTCAGTGGATATCGCCGGGCCCGGCTTCGTGAACATCCGCGTTGCCGCTGCTGCCTGGCATCAGGTCATCGCCACGGTCGCCGAGCAGGGGGAGCGGTTTGGCTATGGTAGTGTCGGCGGCGGCCGTAAGGTAATGGTGGAATTCGTCTCGGCCAATCCCACCGGGCCGCTTTCCATCGGCCATGGACGCCAGGCCATCCTGGGTGATTCCATTGCCCGGCTGCTGGAAGCCACCGGTCATGGTGTGACCCGAGAGTATTATTACAATGATGCCGGCCGGCAGATGCGCATTCTGGGGGAGTCGACCAGGGCGCGGTACCTGGAGTTGCTGGGTGAATCAGCACCTTTTCCGGAGGACGGCTATCAGGGCGATTATATCTACGATATCGCCCGCGAGTTAGTCGAAGAACAGGGTGACGCACTGAAGAATGAAACATCTGCGGCGCCTTTTACCGCCAAAGCCGAGCAGGTTATTTTCCGGATGATCCAGTCCTCTCTGCATCGTCTCGGTATCGAATTTGACAACTTCTATAACGAACGCTCCCTCTACGAAGCCGGTCTGGTGGATGCGGTAGTAGCTGATCTGCGGGAGTTGGGACTGGTCTATGAACAAGAGGGCGCCACCTGGTTCAGGGCAAGCTCATGCGGCCAGGAGCAGGATCGGGTCATCATCAAAAGCAGTGGTGAGCCCACCTACCGGCTACCCGATATTGCCTATCACCGGGAGAAGTTCAGGCGCGGTTTCGAATGGCTGATCAACGTTCTCGGCTCCGATCACATCGCCACCGTACCCGATGTGGTGGCCGGGCTTACCGCCCTTGGCCTTGCCGGTGACAAGGTTACGGTGGTATTGCATCAGTTTGTAACCCTGTTGCGCGACGGTAAACAGGTGAAAATGTCCACCCGCAGGGCCACCTTCATAACCGTTGACGAATTGCTCGATGAAGTCGGCGCCGATGTGGTCCGCTTCTATTTTCTGATGAGAAAGCCCGAGGCACAGCTTGAGTTTGACCTTAACCTGGCCGCCAGTCAGAGCCAGGAGAACCCGGTCTACTACGTGCAATACGGCTATGCCCGTCTTTGTTCGATGCTCAGGCAGGCGACCGAGCGGGGCTATGGTGAGGGTGCCGACACCGCCGACTATCGCCTGCTTGTGGAAGAAGAAGAGATCGAGCTGCTGAAGCTGATGGGCGCCTTTCCCACCCTTGTGGAACAGGCCGCGTTGAATCTGGAGCCGCACCGGATGATTTTTTACCTCAGAGAGCTTGCCGCTCACTTCCACAGCTATTATAACAAGCACCGGGTAATTGGCGAGAACAGACAGCTGACTTACGCCCGTCTGGCCCTGGCTACCTGCCTCAAGACGGTGTTTGGCAACGGGTTGAAGATGATCGGGCTCAACGCTCCGGAAACCATGTAGGGATGGCGAGCAAAGGCGGCAAAGCTAAACCGGGCATCAAATTCGAGGTGAGCCGCGGCGGCATCGGCGGCATCGGCATCGTCTGCTTTTGCATTTTTTTATGGATGTTCCTTTTTGGCGTCTGGGCCGGGCAGTCGCTGCTCAAACCCACCGAGCCGCTGACCACCAACTTTGATGCCGGCACGATCAGCGAGGAACAGCCGGTGTTGTACATGGATGAATCGAAGAAAAGCAAACCCTGAGAAGCATGCCTGAGCATTCTACGCAAGAAATGATCCGTAAAGCGCGCATGGACGATGTCCGGCACATTCATCGTCTGCTCCAACACTATGCCGATAAAAAGCTGTTGCTGGGCAGATCCATCAGCTCGCTCTACGATCATCTTCGTGATTTTGTCGTCTTTGAGCAAAACGGCTCCGGCTTGAGCGGTGTCTGCTCCCTGCATATCTGCTGGGAGGATCTTGCCGAGATTCGCTCACTGGCGGTTGTCGAGGCCACCCACGGCAAGGGGGTAGGGCGCCGTCTGGTGGAGCATTGTCTGGATGAGGCCGCTGGCCTGGGCATCAGCCGGGTATTCACCCTGACCTATCAGCCGCAATTTTTTCGAAAACTCGGGTTCAACGACATCGATAAGCGTGAACTTCCCCATAAAATCTGGAGCGACTGTCTCAATTGCACCATGTTTCCCGACTGTGATGAGGAAGCATTGCTCTATGAAACACGAAACTGACTGCTCTTCCTTCTTCTTACATAGATTATGATCGGTAAAGCCCTCACCAAGGTATTTGGCAGCAAGAACGAGCGGGTGCTCAAGCAGATGAGCTCAGTGGTCACCCGTATCAATGAACTGGAGCCGGAGACGGCGACCCTGACCGATGCTCAATTGGGCGCCAGAACAGAGGTGTACAAGGACCGGTACAGCCGGGGTGAGTCACTGGATGAGTTGCTTCCCGAGGCGTTTGCTACCATCCGGGAGGCCTCAAAGCGGGTATTGGGCGAGCGTCATTTCGATGTTCAGCTGCTGGGCGGCATGGTGCTGCACCAGGGTAATATCGCCGAGATGAAGACCGGTGAGGGAAAAACCCTTACATCCACCCTGGCGGTCTATCTCAACAGCCTCAGCGGCAAAGGCGTACACGTCGTCACGGTTAACGACTATCTGGCCAGCCGCGATGCCGAATGGATGGGCCAGGTATATCAGTTTCTGAATCTTACCGTGGGCAAGATTGTTCACAATATGCCGGATCAGGAGCGTCGTGAAGCGTACCGTGCCGACGTCACCTACGGCACCAACAACGAGTTTGGGTTCGACTATCTGCGCGACAACATGAAATTCGACCTCGCCGATTTCTGCCAGCGCCAGTTCAACTATGCCATTGTCGACGAGGTCGACTCCATTCTTATCGATGAGGCGCGTACCCCGCTTATTATCTCCGGGCCCGCCGATATCTCCACCGATCTGTATCGTAACGTTGATCGGATCATGAAAAAATTCAAGCGCGATGTCCACTTTACGGTGGATGAGAAGGCTCGCCAGGTGACCCTCAATGAGGACGGCATCGCCCTGGGTGAAGAACTGCTTACCATCGACAATCTCTACGATCCGCGCAACATTGAGTATCTGCACCATCTCAACCAGTCCCTCAAGGCCCATGCCCTGTTCAAGCGTGATGTGGATTACATCGTCAAGAACGGCCAGGTGGTCATCGTCGATGAATTCACCGGTCGTACCATGGAGGGCAGGCGCTACAGCGATGGCTTGCATCAGGCCCTGGAAGCAAAGGAAAAGGTGAAAATCGAGCGGGAGAATCAGACCTTTGCTTCCATCACCTTTCAGAATTACTTCCGCATGTATGACAAGCTTGCCGGGATGACCGGTACCGCCGATACCGAGGCGCCCGAGTTCAAGAAGATTTACGATCTCGACGTGGTGGTGCTGCCCACCCACATGGAAATGATCCGTACCGATTACGCCGATGTCATCTACAAAAATATCGATGCCAAGTATCGGGCGATAATTAAGGAAATAGCCCACTTGCACGAAAAAGGGCAGCCGGTGCTGGTGGGTACCGTCTCCATCGATGTCTCCGAAAAGATCGCCTCCATGCTCAAGAAGAAAAAAATCCCCCATGAGGTGCTCAACGCCAAGCACCATGAACGGGAGGCCGAGATCGTCGCCCATGCCGGACAGCTGGGCAAGGTCACCATCGCCACCAACATGGCCGGACGCGGCACCGACATCAAGCTTGGCGAGGGCGTCGTTGATGTGGGTGGCCTGCACATCCTGGGCACCTCGCGGCACGAGTCGCGGCGCATCGACAATCAGTTGCGTGGCCGTTCCGGCCGGCAGGGCGATCCCGGTTCATCGCGTTTCTACCTTTCCCTGGAGGATGATCTGCTGCGCATTTTCGGTTCCGGCCGGCTTTCCGGGATTATGGACAAGCTCGGCATGGAAGAGGACGAGCCCATTGAGCACACGATGATTACCCGGGCCATCGAAAATGCCCAGCGCAAGGTAGAGGGCCACCACTTTGAAATTCGTAAACACCTGCTGGAATATGACGATGTCATGAACAAGCAGCGCGAGGTCATTTACAAGCAGCGCCGTGAGGTGCTGGAAGGTGACAACGTTCAGCAGGTTATCGCCGATATGACGGCTGATCTGATCGACGGAATTGTCGATGAGATCGCCCAGGATCGGGTAACGGCGGATGAATGGGACTGGCAGACCTGTGATCAGCGGATTGAGGAAATTTTTCAGCGTAAACCGAGCTGGAGTGATGAAGAGCGGGCCGGATTCAAGGAGGAGAACCTGCGCCAGGCCATCGAACAGGTCGCGCAAGCGGCAAAAGAGTCTCAGGATGAGCTTAATGGCGCTGACAATATGCGCCAGGTAGAGCGGATTATTCTGCTGCAGATGGTGGATTCACACTGGAAAGAGCACCTGCTCAACATGGATCATCTCAAGGAGGGAATCGGTCTGCGCGGATATGGCCAGAAAAATCCGCTTAATGAATACAAGCGGGAGGCCTTCGATCTCTTTGGTACTATGATCGAGACGGTAAAACAGCAGACCGTCACCAACCTCATGCGGGTCAGGCTGATGAAGCAGGAGGAGGTGGAGCGCCTTGAAGAGGAGCGCCGTCAGCGTCAGGAACAGCAGATGCGTCTGAACCGCGAATCCGGCGGCGACCAGCAGGAGGCTAAGGCGCCCATTCGCCGGGAAACTGAAAAGGTCGGTCGCAATGCCCCGTGCCCCTGCGGTTCCGGCAAGAAATATAAAAAGTGTTGTGGCAGGCTTCAATAACACGTTTTTCCGGGCCACCGCCACCGGCCGTATCCTTCTCATAGTCGTTGTTCGTCTGCGCGACGCCGTTGTCGATCTGTTACCGATTGTCCTGGTCATCGGTTTTTTTCAGGCGGTGGTCATTCGTGAACCGTTGCCCCAGGTTGGAGATGTTCTGATCGGTTCGCTTTTTGTCGTTGTCGGGCTGAGCCTGTTTGTGCAGGGACTGGAGACAGCGCTGTTTCCAATCGGCGAAAACCTGGCCGAAGCCCTGGCCCGGAAAGGCTCGCTTGCCTGGTTGATGATATTTTCCTTCGCCCTCGGCTTTGCCACCACCGTGGCCGAGCCCTCACTTATCGCGGTTGCCGCCGAGTCCGCCGAAATAGCGGCCGGCAGCGGGTTGATCGATACCTCTGAAGAAAGCCAGAAGGGCTATGCCATGGGGTTGCGGCTCTTCGTCGCCGTTTCGGTGGGGCTGGCCATTGTCATCGGGGTATTTCGCATCCTCAAAGGCTACCCGATTCATTATCTGATCATCGGCGGCTATTGCCTGGTAATGGTGATGACCATGTTTGCCCCCAAGCAGATCATCGGTATCGCCTATGATGCCGGCGGCGTCACCACCTCCACCGTCACCGTACCGCTGGTCACCGCCCTGGGAGTTGGGCTGGCCACCGTTATTCGCGGTCGCAATCCGCTGGTGGACGGATTCGGGCTGATTGCCATGGCCTCTCTTTTGCCCATGGTGTTTGTCATGTTATATGGTTTGCTGGTCTTTTCCTAGGAGTGACTAAACGCTATGAGCCTGCTTATCGACTTCGGTCTCACTCTGCTTCTCACCATCCGTGACGTAATTCCTATCGTGGCGCTGATCTTCTTTTTTCAGCTTGTCGTCTTTCGCGCCTCTATTCCCCGGCTGCCCCATGTTCTCGTTGGTCTGGTCTTTGTGATCCTGGGACTCTCGATGTTTCTCATCGGTCTGGAGCGGGCCTTGTTTCCGGTGGGAGAGGCAATGGCGCGGCAACTTTCCGATCCCGACTTTATCACTCACTTAAGCGGCAAAGAGGATCTGCTGGAATGGACCGATTACGGCTGGATCTATCTCTTTGCCGCCACCATCGGCTTTGCCACCACCATCGCCGAACCTTCTCTGGTGGCGGTGGCCATCAAGGCGCAGGAAGTTTCCGCCGGCACCATCGACCGTCAGGGGCTGCGCATTGTGGTGGCGGTCGGCGTTGCCTTCGGCATCGGCCTGGGGACTTTTCGCATCGTCAGCGGCACGCCGCTGTACCTCTACATTCTGGTAGGCTACATCATCGTCATCATCCAGACCATCTATGCCCCTCGCCAGGTTATTGCCCTGGCCTATGATTCGGGCGGGGTTACCACCTCCACCGTTACCGTGCCTATCGTTGCGGCGCTGGGAATCGGACTTGCCAAATCGGTGCCGGGTCGTGATCCGGCCATCGATGGCTTCGGCCTCATCGCGTTTGCTTCACTGTTCCCGATAATATCGGTACTTGCCTATGCCCAGTATACCGATTATCGCTCCCGGAAAAAGATACCACGCCCGCAGCAAAGCTAACCAAGGAGAGAGTCATGCATTTCAAGGTTGTTCTGGCCAGCGTCAAACCCACCTATACCGACCGTGTCGTTGATGCCGGCAAGGGTGCCGGCGCCACCGGCGCCACCATCATTCCCGCCCGCGGCACCGGCATTCGTGAGGCCAAATCGTTTTTCGGCCTCACCCTTGAGGCGCAGACCGACATCATCATGTTTCTGCTCAACGAGCCGCTGGTGCAACCGGTGCTTGAAGCCATCCGTGCCGCCGGTGAGTTTCACAAACCGGGCACCGGCATCGCCTTCGTGCTGCCGGTGGACACGGTGATCGGCCTCGAATCCCAGATGGAACGACTCCAACAAAACGAGTAAGATGGGGACTGAGTAAAAATTGCTAATCAGTGAACAGAGCAACTGAGGATTGGAGAGGTGAAATGAGTAATTCTATCCAGGAGCGGGATTGGAAAGCTCAATGAAGAGGGCCGTGAGATTTTGGATTCAGAGGATTCTTCGGAGCATGAAAAATATCTCATGCTGTATCGCCATCTGAATAAATTAGATGACATCGTGGCCGACTGATTCAACGACTGGCGGCGTTCAAATGCAAAGTTTAAAATCTTGTTTCTTCAGAGAGAGGGACTGCTCAGCGATAATCATATTCAAAATTTCTCTGAAGAAATCCAGGCCCTTTTGCAGGAGTTTTGGAAATAATTGAGGGGGCCTTGAAAAATGAGAATTTTCGTTCAAGATCAAGGCGCGAGGAAAATTTTACCGTAGGCCGGGCTGATATTATCAGGATAAAATTTTAGAACATCGATGAGATTGGGCGAAAAGGCCATATTGCGAGGGTTTCTTAGATCTATCAAGAATTATTATTACCTGACCCCGATATTTATCCTGTTGTATTTGTTTAGCAATTTGAATCTCAGAATAGTATTTCCCGGGGATTTCCCCTATCTTCCCTATGGATACATGATTGGCTGCTTTATTGTTGGCGGCTTTGTGTTAAAAAGCCCTATTGCACTCAGTCTGTTTGCTCTTTTTGAAAGTGCTGTCAATATGCTAATGCTGATCCTGAGTATGCTCATGCCGCTGTGGAGTGTGGGAAACGATATCGATGCATTAAGTACCTTCAGGTTCGGCATCATCGAACTGATCCATTTTTGTATCGCCGCAACAGTTTTGCTGGTTGGGTTTTACGCAAATCCAATTATCAGAGGAAAAATCTGATCTGCTCTTGCTCCTTGAGCCGGTTTTTGCGGTTAATGGGGTGCGCTTGCCGAAGCTGACTACCGCACTTAGTATTTGCGATAGTTTTCCTTGACTGATTAAGTTGTAAGAAATCAGACTTGCAGTCTAAGATGGCTAAGTAAAAACAAAGCTATACTAGGAGTGGTGGTCGTTTTGACCTCGCAGGCGTACATATAGTACGCCGAGAAGTCAAAACGATCCCACGACGACGTAGAGCGAAGTTTTTACAACGCCATCATTAAGTGAGGCGTCGTGATCATGGGGCTAAAGCAGCAGCGCATTGAAGAACATCATATAACGATTGAGCCGTTTTACCTGCCGCTGGGCAGCGAGATCGATATCGGTCTGGCCGCCTATGGCCGGCAGCTGCCCTTGCTGTTGAAAGGGCCCACGGGGTGCGGCAAGACCCGCTTCATGCATTATCTTGCCTGGCGGCTCAAGCGCCCGCTTATCACCGTCTCCTGTCATGACGATCTTTCCACCTCCGATCTGGTGGGGCGCTACCTGATCAAAGGATCCGATACCATCTGGGCGGACGGCCCCCTGACCCGGGCGGTACGGGCCGGCGGCATTTGTTATCTGGATGAAATCGTCGAGGCACGCAAGGATACCACCGTGGTCATCCATCCCCTGGGCGATGACCGCCGGGAACTGCCCATTGATAAGCGTGGTGAGATTCTGCGGGCGCCCGCCGAATTTATGCTCGCCGTTTCCTACAATCCCGGTTACCAGAGCGTACTCAAGGATCTCAAGCCTTCAACCCGGCAACGTTTTGTTTCCCTGAACTTCAGCTATCCCGATCCGGAGCGTGAGGCCCTGATTGTGGTGCGGGAATCAGGCATTGACGAGGGGTTTGCCAACCGGCTGGTCAAACTCGGCGCCATGACCCGCGGCCTGAAGGAGTCGGGTTTGCCGGAAGGGGCCTCGACCCGGCTGCTTATTCAGACTGCCCTTCTGGTGCAAAACGGGATCGAGATCAAGAAAGCCTGCAACGCCGGTATCGTGCAGAGCCTCAGTGACGACAGCGACATAATCGAGGCTTTGGGGGAAATGGTGGAGGCGGTTTTTTAGGTGGTTCGGCCGAGCGTTATGGAGGCTCCAGCTATCCTCAGCAGGGGCCTTTTCCGGACATAGAGATGAACCATCAACAGTGTCGGGAGGTTTTTTACCGGCTTGTCAGTCCGTCGCTTCCCAACGAGTGGGAGGTGGATGATGCCCTGCTACCGCTTTCTCAATTGCACCAACAGCAGCAGGAGATGCTGCTGGCGCAGGTTCCGGTAATCTGGCCGATCAGCCATAGTCTCTGTCTCTATTTCATCGAGTATGGAGTCGGTGCCCTTACCCTGTTAAAACCCCACCATTTAGCGCCGTGGGTTCGGGCCATTCTCGGTGCCTATGAAATTGGTGGACTGCACGGCGCCCGGCCGCTGATCAGTGATGTCCGCCGCACCTTTCTGGAGCCGCTTGAAGCAGATGGCGAGGTATCTTTGGCTGATATTTCTTCACACCTCTCACTATTTGTCAGCGGTGTGGCCGGTCATTCCATGCAGGTGGCCGGCGATCTCTTGGCCCATACCGATACCACCACTATTTTTTTGCCGGAGAGGATGAATCAATTCTCCACCCGGCCGGTCAACCGACTCGCCTATACCCTGCTGGTTGTCCTGCATCAACGATTCTGTGCCCAGGGAACCCTTGATGCACAACCAGATAGTATTGCCGCCGGTGGCGCCGAATCAGATTCATCACGGAGCAAGGAGATCGTCGAACCACTGCCGGTGATACGGTTTTTCAATAGTTTTTCTCATCCCGTGCTGGCCGCTGACCTGTACCTGCTTTTTGAAACGGCACGCGCCATGCGCTGGATACACCACGAACTCGTCGGTCTTTCCCGACAGTTGGCTGAGCGGTCTCATGAGTTTATGGCACATTTCAGCCATACAACCATGCATACACCGGCGACACTACTTGGTGAAGCGGCGACGGCGATCTTGTTTGGCCACCAGCCGGTTACCCAAGGTGCGATCCATTTGTGCCGGATGGCGGCGACGAATCACTCGGCAGCTGACTCCATCACCGCGGTTGCCGATGGATACCGGCTCGTCGCCGATCTATCCGCCCCCTATGAGCGTCCTTTTGTATTAGCCTTTGTGGGGGAGCTTGCCTTTGCCAAGGCCGCTGGAGAACGCGAGCGCCAGCGCCTTCAGCGCCGTCACCGGTTTATCTCTGAGCTTGCCGGCCTGCTTGCAAGGCAGATTGAGCCTGAAGAAAAGATGGAGGGGGTAAGAGGTCGGGACGCTTCGGCTGCTCCACCTCTCGTCCTGTTGCCGGCGGATAAAGAGGGAAAGAGACGGGTGCTGAGCAGTGACAATGAATCGAGGCTGCTGCCCGAAGAGCTGGCGCGACTGGCGGCGGCCATCGAGGCGGATCTGGGGAGTATGCCTGAATCATATCTGAGTGCGGCGGCCGGGCTTGCCGGGGGCGGGATCAGTGGTGATAACGGACAGGGTGAAGATGGGGCGACCAGCGAGAGGGACAATGTCCTGGTGTTGGATGAGTGGGACTACCGGCGGTCCGGCTATCGTCTCAATTGGTGCCAGGTTCGGGAAAAACCGGTGGAATCCATTCGCTCGAACTTTGTCGCCGCAGTGCTTGCCCGTCGGCAGGCGATGATTTTAAATCTGCGCCGTCAGTTTGAACAATTACGGACGGATCAACGGTTCAGCGGCCGCCAGAGTGACGGCGTCGATCTTGATCTCGATGCGGTGGTTGAGGCCCGCTGCGACTTCAGAGCCGGCATCAGCCCATCCGAAAATCTGTTTGTGCGGTTGTTGCGAAACGACCGTGACATCGCCACCATCGTTCTGGTGGATATGTCCAGTTCCACCGAAGGGTGGATCGGCACCGTATTGAAGGAGGCTTTGGTGGTGCTCGGCGAGGCATTTGATACGGTTGGCGATCAATTCGGCATCTACGGGTTCTCCGGCATGCGCCGCAGCCGCTGTGAGATCTTCACCATCAAGCGGCTGACTGAATCATACAGCGAAGAGGTGCGCGAACGGCTCGGCGCTATTTCCGCGCGTGAATATACCAGGCTCGGGCCGGCCGTGCGCTGGGCGGCACGGCTGATGAAAACGGTGGAAGCCAGAACCCGGCTGCTGTTGATTCTCACTGACGGGAAACCGGAAGATTACGACGATTACAAAGGCGAATATGCCATCGAAGACAGCCGCAAGGCGCTGCAGGAGGCGCGTGGCGACGGTCTGCACACCTTCGGTATTACCGTTGACCAACAGTCCCATGACTATCTGCCGCACCTGTTCGGTGAGGGGAACTACATATTTGTTGATGATCTGGCAAAGCTGCCGCATCGCCTGGTGGAGATGTACCGGTTGCTGACCTCGTAGAACCCGCCGGCGGCTCTGCCGGCGTCCTTATTTTCTGTTGCGGCGATAGCGGGTGCGGACCACAATGATTCCGGCGACAAAACCGGAGAGGTGGCCCTCCCAGGAGACGAAACCGAAATGAGGCATCAGCCCCCAGAGTGCGGTCCCGTAAAAGATAAAAACCAGTATCGAGACAATAATCGAACTCCAAGTCTTTCGATAGAAACCCAACAGCAGCAGATACCCGATATACCCATAGATAATGGTGCTGGCGCCGATATGATAGGCCGGTCGGCCGATCAGCCAGGTTCCCAGGCCGCCAAGCAGCATAAGCCAGAGCGTTATCTTGACAAAGTCGCGGCGCTCCACGGTGAGCATCACCCACATCAGCACCGCCAGACTCACCGTGTTGGCCGCCACATGCACCAGATCGGCGTGGAGAAACGGAGCAAACAGTATCCCTCGCAACCCCACCAGGGTACGCGGCATGATGCCGAACTGTTGTAACGGGATGATCTGGCCGAGCAGGGCAATTCCCCAGAGGATCGCGGTTATCGTGAAAATGAACGAAACCGCCGACAAGTAACGCTTCAATTACCCAAGCCTCTGATCACGGGCTATGCTGATGCCACTCTGTGCAACCGTTTACAGCGCAAACAGAACACGTCAGCTTTGGTGTAGTCGGGTGGGATTTTGAGCGTCGCCCCGCAAGGGCAGGAGATGAATCGATAGTTGCGTGAGCGCCAGATGGCGTTGGTGGCGTCACGGCTTCGGTTGATCTTTGTATCAGCCTCAGGTGCGGTCGCGGGAGCAGAGATACCGGCAGCTGCGACCATGGCGGCTGCCGCCAATGGTACCGCACCGGTGCCGGTGGTAGGAGAAGGCGGGGCTACGGCGGGCTGTTCGGCAAGCGCCGAGGCGGGGATAATGGAGGAATTGCTGCCCGACACCGAACGATACATTTCATCGTACTGAGCAAATCCGGCACCGTTGCCGATCCCACGTAAAATTTTGATGCGCTTGTCGATGGGCGGGTGGGTGGCGAACAGTCCGGTGGCCGAGAGTTTCTGCAGGGGGTTGATGATGTACATGGGCGCGGTGACCTTGTCGGTGCGCTTCATTTTCTCCTTCGAGCCTGATATCTTCTCAAGCGCCCCGGCCAGCCCCTCGGGATAGCGGGTATAAATGGCGGCACTGGCATCGGCCAGATATTCACGTTTACGCGATACGGCAAGATAGATGATACGGGCCAGGATCGGCGCCAGGATGATCAGCACCAGGCCGATCAGCACAATGAAAATCTGGGCCTGCCCGCCGCCGTTTGAGGTTCGCCTGCGCATGCCGCCGTAAAACAGAAAGCGGGTGGTGAGTTCGGCGATCAGCACAATGGCGCCCAGCATAACGCCGATCATGGTCATAAAGAGGACATCGCGGTTCTTGATATGGCCCAGCTCGTGGGCGATAACACCCTGGAGTTCGTCGCGATTGAGCTTGGCCAAAAGCCCGGTGGTCACCGCAACCGCCGAAACTTCCGGCTTGCGCCCGGTGGCAAAGGCGTTGGGGGAGGGGTCATCGATGATATAGATGTCCGGCATGGCGGGAAGCTGGGCGGCGATTTTCATCTCCTCGACGATGTTGAACAGACGGGGATGATCTTCTTTGCTGATTTTATGGGCGCCGGCCACCTGCATGAACAGGGTCTTGCCCTGAAAAAAGCCCACCAGACTCAGGGTTGTCCAGATAGCAAAGGCGATGAGCAGACCGATGGGACCGGCCCCGGGCCCAACCGTTATCTCCGCCGCCGCATAGCCCACCACGAAGAGCAGGGCGGCCATGATTATCACCAGCATGGCCGAACGGCGCTGGTTAGCGCGGATCAACTCCCACATGGTGTGGCCGATCCTTATGTTGTGAAGTCAACCTTTGGAACCGCTCGCTCCTCGGGCACCTCGATTTCAAAAAATTCCGATTTCTCGAAATTAAACATTGAGGCGATGATATTGGTGGGGACCATCTCTACCTTATTGTTATAAAGCATGGTCGCATCGTTATAGGCCTGACGGGAGAAGGCCACCTTGTTTTCGGTGGAGGTCAGTTCTTCCTGCAAAGAGAGAAAATTCTGGTTGGCCTTGAGATCGGGATAGGCCTCGGAGACGGCAAACAAGGATTTAAGGGCGGCGGTGAGCATCCCTTCTGATTTACCTGCCTCGGCCGGGCCCGTGGCGCTCATGGCGGCGGTGCGGGCCGCCGTTACCGCCTCCAGGGTCTGCCGTTCATGCTGCATGTATCCCTTTACTGTTTCGATCAGATTGGGGATCAGATCATGGCGCCGTTTGAGTTGTACGTCGATCTGTGACCAGGCGTTGCGCACCGCATTGCGGGCTCCCACCAGACCATTGTAGAGACTGAATACGAAGATGGCGAGAACGACGATGACAGCCAGAGTAATGAGTGATCCAGTCATGGCACGATCCTCCAGGTGAGCAGGGGTAGGTTATGCTTCTTCTTTCAGGACATGTTTGAAAAAATCGAGCAGTGCTTCACTGCTTGGCGATAAGCGGCCGGGACCATCGTCCGGCACCCGCAGGGTCTCGATGATCTCATTGGCGTCAAACCAGATACCGTGGCCATTGCTGCATCGATCCAGCACGACGGACTTACCGTTCGGACTGATTTTCTCCATTTTCCGGTGGCAGATGGGACAGCGTCGAATTGCTTCAGTACCGGCCACGGTGACGAAATTCAAATCGATCTGGTTCTCAGAGAGACCGATATGTTCGAGCATAAGTTCGATTTCACCACTGTCGAACCACACCCCAAAGCAATCGGTGCAATAATCAAGTTCGATCTGCTCATATTCAAACACCACCATGGGGCTTCGGCAGACGGGGCAGTTCATGGTTTTTCCTGGTGGCGGTTTAGTGAAGTCGTGCTAAAAACTCCTCTATCGGTCATTCTCGGCTTGTTTGAAATCAATAATTAATTCAAATTACTGGATTCCCGCTTTCGCGGGAATGACGAAAGCAAGCAATATCAGGGTTAATACGGATTCATCATACCTATCAGCCGAACAGTTTTTCCGGCTGCATCAGGTGCTCTTCCATATGTTTGAGTTCTTCGATGCCGGTATAGACAATAGAGGGGTCGACGGCAAGCTCCTTTTCGGGCAGTTTATCCTGATAATCCAACTTACTGAGGACGAATTTCATACAGTTGAGCCGGGCCAGTTTCTTGTTGTCGGAACGGATGATTGTCCATGGCGCGATGGAGCGGTTGGTTTCCTGCAACATCTGAAATTTTCGCAGTGAGTACTGATCCCAGTATTGCTGGGCAAGTTTATCCACCGGAGAGAGTTTGTATTGTTTGAGGATGTCATGTTTGCGCGACTCAAATCGATCGTTTTGAATCGTTTTGGAAACGGAAAAGTAAAATTTGAACAGGACGATCCCGTCTTTGACCAGCAATTCCTCCAGCAACGGTACATCCTTGAGAAACCGCTTGTTCTGCTCGTCGGTACAGTATCCCATTACCGGTTCCACCATGGCCCGGTTATACCAGCTGCGATCAAAAAAGACGATCTCTCCGGCGGCCGGCAGGTGGCTGATATAGCGCTGGAAATACCACTGGGTCTGCTCCGTTTCGTTGGGCTTGATCAGGGCCACCACGCGGGTATAGCGCGGGTTGAGATGGGCGGTAAAACGTTTGATGGTGCCGCCCTTGCCGGCGGCGTCTCGACCTTCGAAGATGAGCAATACCCGGCGGCCGTCGCTTTTCATCGCTTTTTGCAGCTTCATCAACTCCACCTGCAGGGTGCGAAGCTCGATCTCGTAGGCAAGCAGCGAATTCTTCACCCAGACCGGCGTTTTTTCTTTGCCCTCCTTGGCATCGATGTGACGCAGGGCGGTGAGTTCCTGCAGCTTAAGGTTGTTTTTTTTTGTTTTTTGCTTTTCTGCCCCGTTGGTGCCGTTGCCCATGGTTCACTCCGCTTTGCCAGCTGCCGCGTATCGGCATTTAGTTGTAGAAAAGACGTGTTGAGAGAATAAACGTGATGGCTTCGTAAAAATCCCAATTACGGTCATTGCGGAGTTGATCCGAAATCCATAATCATTTGAACTTACTGGATTCCCGTTGCAGCCTGCCCTTGAGTGTTGTTATCGAGGGCGGGAATGACGTTAGCAGGCTAATTCAAAATTTCTACGAGTTCATCAAACGTATAGTCTAGCAAATTACCGGCAATAAGCTCAAGCATTAAACGGTGGTTGGTTGAAATGGGTGTCGATCTGAGAAAAAAACCTGCCCACCTGGGCCGGGGCGTGGGCGTCGGAACTTGCCACCAGAGTGATATTGAGATCGCGGGCACGATCGAGAATCCAGGGCGCTGGAAACATCAGTGATCGTTTGGCAAGACCGGAGGTATTTATCTCAAGGGCGATGTTACGGTCTCGCAGGGTGTGCAGAAGCTGATCGACCTGAGATCGATGCTGCTGTGTAAAGGTAATGTCCGGATGAAAAGAGAGCCCGGCATCGAGGTGACACAGCATATTGGCGGGGATTATCCCGGCCGCCTGGGTAAGTGCATCGAGATAGTGGCTCAGTACCGCTGCTGTGCCGTAGCGGCTAATGGCATCGAGGCTCTGCCGGCTGCTGGAGAGCAGATTGAGGTGGTTGGAGGAGCCGGGCACTCGAAAAAAGTGATAGGAGAGGCCGATCCAATCCCAGGATCGGCCGGCAATCCGGGTCAGCAGACGCTGTGGGCATTCCGGATTGTAGCCGACTTCGACGCCAAGCAGTATCTCGATTTCATCGTGATATCGCTTTTGCAGGGTTTCCCCCTCCGCGAAGTAATCATCAAAATCCTCTTCCGTAAGCCAGGTCCTGTATGAGTAGGAAATCTCCTCCTCCAGATGTTCCAGAAACACCATACGCTTCAGGCCCTTTCTGATTGCCTCCTGAACGTACTGCTCCATCGTTCCCACCGCATGGTTGCAGCGCGAGGTGTGGACATGCATATCGGTCTTAGTATCAATTATCATTGCTGATACTCAGATATCGTGCGCCGTTGGTGAAGAATATTGTAGCGGGTGCCTTTGCAAGGCACTCTCGACATAGAGGTGGGAGAATCTGGAATCAGGCGTTGCCCTTGGGGAAAAAGTGAAGCATTCCGTCGATGTCGGAGGTGTCGCAGAAATGGCCCTGCTCCAGTTCCAGGTCGATGTATTCTTCGATTCCTTCGATATCAAAGCTCATACTCGGCCCGTCCGGCAGGTGGTAGATTATTGTGTTGACCTTGGTGAGATCAACGGATCGAACAAGAAATTTCATAATGCTCAGCCTTGGTAAAATGAGGCGCCGGCAGCGTGTCGGATGCGCGACTGTCGCTGAGTTTATAAGTAATAAGCTGGACAAGTGCAAGCAGAAAGCACCATGGGAAACTGTCCATGCGCATATCAGGGAGGTCTAATCGGCACCACCAATTGACACTAACCGGCAACCCGTATAAAATGATGGGTTCGTAAAAACCGTGCATTTGCTTGCGAACGTCATTCCCGCCCTCGATAACAACACTCAAGGGCAGGCTGCAACGGGAATCCAGTGATTTCAGTTAATTATGGGTTTCGGGTCTATTCCGGTACGACGGGAATATGGGTTTTTACGAAGCCATCATAAAATGGCTAATGGCAATGGACATACTTATTGTGTGACCAGAATGCACAGCATCGTGCAACCCGATAACTGAACCAGTTTTTTTTGAGGTATTACTTCATGAGCATCAACAAAACAATCGGTAAAGAAAAAACCGTTTTCGGTAAAACCACCAACCCGTCCAATATTGAGCCGATCAAACTGACCGAGAACAGTCGACTCCGTTTTCGCTGTCACCCCGGAGTACGCTGTTTCACCGCCTGCTGCGGCAATATCAAAATCATCCTTACCCCCTATGATATCCTTCAGTTGACCAAACGGCTGGGTATGACCGCCGCTGAATTCCTCCATAAATATACCGAGCCCACCTATCTGGAAAAAACCGATATGCCCGGCGTGGTAATCAAAATGCGCGAATCGGACAATAAGTGTTCCTTTGTCACCGATCAGGGGTGCACCGTCTATACCGATCGGCCCACCGCCTGCCGCTACTACCCGGTGGGGATGGCTGATTTTCGTGAGGGCGGCGGCAGGGATGAGCATGGCAATGAGCTGACCGCCGATGAGGACAAATTTTATTTTCTGGTGCGTGAAGACCATTGCAAAGGGCATGAAGAGGATAAGGAGTGGACGGTTGGCGAATGGCGGGCCGATCAGGGCGTTGATGTCCGTGATGAGATGAACAAAAAGTGGTTGCGGTTGATCATGCGACGTAAATCATTTGGTCATCAGGCAACGCTTTCCGAGCAGGCCAAGCGCATGTTTTTCATGGCCTCCACCGATCTGGGACATTTTCGCCGTTTTATCTTTGAGAGCTCCTTTCTCGACACCTACGAGGTTGACCCGGAGGTTTTGGAAAAAATCCGTACCGACGATGTCGAGTTGATGCATTTTTCCTTTGAATACCTTGCCCACACACTGTTTGGCGCCAAGAGTCCACTGCTTACGATCAGGCCGGAAAAGGTGAAAGAGAAGGTAACCCAGCTGCAGAAAAAAAGAGATGAGGCGGTGCTGGAAGCAGTGCAGGATTACGAGGATCTGAAGGCCGGCCGCGGGGGCGAAAAATAGTATTTTCCAAGATTCCCATATGGGGCGCCGGGTGCTCTCTGACAAGGATGTGGTAAGACTGCTGGCGCCGCTGGTCGATGATTCCCAGTTTGTCTTTTTAGATAACGCCAGACCGCAATCAGGCCCTCAGAGGTCTCTGCTGTTCGTCCAACCCAACCAGATGCTGGTGTGTCACGCCGGCGATGATCGCGGTCATTTCTTCGACAAGATGCGTGATTTTCTTGACCGTGGCCACCATCTGGCCGGCTGGCTGGCCTATGAATTCTTCCATGACCAGAGATTTCGTCGCCCGCCTCATACGTCCGATATCGTCGCCGAATTCGGTGTCTATGATCATCCTCGGGTAATCGACGGCACCGGCCCACCGCTGCCTGAGCCGGATCTTGTGGACCTCGCCTATGGTATCGAGGACCTTTCTCCTTCCATGAGCCGGGATCAATACTGTCGCGCCATCGAGCGCATCCTTGCCTATATCGGCGCGGGCGATACCTATCAGGTCAATTATACCTACAAATTCACCTTTTCCTTCACCGGCTCCATTCTCGGCCTTTACCAGGCGCTCAGGCGCAGCCAGCCGGTTCCCTATGGGGCGCTGATACGCAGCGGCACACGCTCTATCCTGAGTTTTTCACCGGAGCTCTTTTTTCGCTGTGAAGGCGGCCGGATTACCGCCCGCCCCATGAAGGGGACCAGTAAACGGGGACACAGTACGGACGAAGATCGAACCCGTGCCCGCGCCCTGCATGGCGATGGCAAGAACCGCAGCGAAAACGTCATGATTGTCGATCTGCTGCGCAACGATCTCTCCCGCCTGCTGTCTGAAATCGGCGGCGGCACCGTTCACGTTGAGTCGCTTTTTGATGTGGAGACCTATCGTTCCGTGCTGCAGATGACCTCAACGGTTGTCGGCTCGGGTTTTCCTATATTTCCGAAAGGGCGGATCGATCCGGGGATGTTTTTCAAGGCGCTGTTTCCCTGCGGCTCGGTAACCGGGGCGCCAAAAATCCGCACCATGGAAATTATCGATGAGCTGGAAACCCAGCCGCGCGGCGTCTACACCGGCGCCATCGGCTACTTCGCCCCGGATGGCACCGCGGTGTTCAACGTCCCCATCCGCACCCTGGTTGTTCAAAACGATCGCGGGGAAATGGGAATCGGCTCAGGTATCGTGGCCGACTCAATTCCAGAGCAGGAATGGGAAGAGTGCCTGCTCAAGGCACGGTTCGTCACCAACCCGATGGTACCCTTCGGCTTGCTGGAGACCATGCTCTATCAGCCCGGTACCGGCTACCAGTTCATTGAAGATCACCTCGCCCGGCTGGCGGAGGCGGCCGAGTATTTTCAATACCAGTGTGATCTACCAACAATCCGCCGTAGTCTGGAGGATTATGGCCGTTCACTAAGCGTTTCCAGCTGTGCCCGGGTTCGGCTGGTGCTGCAGAGCGACGGTGAAATGCAACTGCATTCCACTCCATGCGATCCGCCCGGCGCAACCAACTTTACCGCGGCCACGGCCCTTGACCCGGTGGTGATCGGAATCGCCGCCGAGACCATTGATACCGATACCCCGTTTTTTTCCCACAAGACAACCAGGCGTGACGAGTATGAACGATTTTACGCCGAAGCTGCCGAAAAGGGTCTGTTTGATATGGTGCTGGTAAACAGTCGCGGTGAAGTGACCGAAGGCTGTATCACCAATCTCATTGTTTATAAGAACGGAGAATATCTTACCCCAGCCGCTCAGTGCGGGCTGCTGCCCGGCGTCAGGCGTTCCCGCCTGTTGGCCGGTGCCGGCGGAAAACCGGTACGTGAAGCGGTTCTGACCCCTGCCGATATTAACACGGCCGATGCCCTGTTTGTCTGCAACGCGATTCGCGGCGTTTTACCGGCACGGCTGGCCCGGAAAGATTGTGAATAAAAATTGCACGGACAATCATGATGAACTCGTAAAAATCTCAAAACTGCTTGCTGCCGTCATTCCCGCCCTCGATAACAACACTCAAGGGCAGGCTGCAGCGGGAATCCAGTAATTTTAAATTATTATGGGTTTCGGTTCAGCTCCACCATGACGGTAATAAGAGGTTTTTACGACGCCATCAATCTTTATCAATGCACGGAAGAGGGTTCATCCGGTGGCGCCCCTTTCGGGGCGACGATTAACTGGTGCTCTTCTCCCAGTGCCCGTACCATGGTCATAAAGGAAGAGGGCAGCGGTACCTCGCGCTCCGTCTCCAGCAGGCCGATTGTATCGGCGGTTACCAGTGCCCCTGATTGCGGCCGGTTTTCTTGATTGTCACACAATGCCTGGATACGCAGGGCATCGGTGAGGGGGGCGCGGAGGTGGCTGAGGTTGTCGGCGAGCCCCAGCAGTTCCTGTTCGATAAGAGCCTGGTTTTCGCGGCCAAATTCCATGTATCTGGGGTCAGGATTGGGAGTACCGAATACCTCATTGGTGATGGCGCCGGCCAGCATGGCACGCCTGGTGGCGGCCATGTCCGGGTGATGGTGCTCAACCATGGCCCGCACCTCCTTGTAGAGCACCATCTGCACCAGCGTTACCGCCTCGCGCAGCGCACCAATCAGCCGCGATGAGGGGGGCGCGGTATCATCATATTCCATCAAATCACCATTTTTACTTCGGGATACCCTTGCAGCCGGGAAAAAATGGCGTCCCGCTGCTGCTCATCATCCACCCGCACGGTGGCATTAAGGCTGCAATAGGATCCCCGGCGGCTGGTACGTGAATGGGCAATGGCGGGTACCAACGGGGCACAGGCGGTGAAGATGATTTCGCGCAACCGCGCTTCATCGGCGCCGATGACCGTATATTCCCACTCACACGGATAATCGATGTCAGGTTTGCGATGGGTAATCAAGAGAGATCCGAAAATATGTTTATTCAATGAATTGATGAATTCGTAAAAACCTCAAAATTTCTTGCTATCGTCATTCCCGCGAAAGCGGGAATCCAGTGATTCCAATTAATTATGAGTGTCGAGGCAACTCCGTTATGACTGGTATATGGGTTTTTACGAAAGCATCATTGAATTGA
The DNA here is from genome assembly GCA_016722945.1 of Desulfofustis sp. PB-SRB1. GTDB lineage: Bacteria > Desulfobacterota > Desulfobulbia > Desulfobulbales > Desulfocapsaceae > PB-SRB1. The sequence goes on from JAEQMT010000009.1 coordinate 206,918, forward strand.
TACTAACTCACGACCTTCTAAATTAATCAGATTGATCCATAGTTCAAACAGCAAGCGGCGCCACCGGGAGGGTCGATCTCCAGATCGACCAAAAAAGAAGTTGAGCAATCCACAAACTCGATTCTTTTTGCCACCATTACTGATCGCGTCGTAAAAACCCATATGCCCGTCATACCGGAGCTGACCCGAAATCCATAATCATTTGAAACTAATGGATTCCCGCTGCAGCCAGCCCTTGAGTGTTGTTATCGAGGGCGGGAATGACGTTAGCAAGCAAATTCAGAGTTTTTACAAATTCACCATCATTACCCCGCCAAAACTCCACGCAGACCCATAATACGCTCACGAGCCTGGTCAAGTCGACCGCGGCTCAGCCATCCCCTGGCAAGGGCCTCAGCGATGGCCTGCTGCGCCTCCACCAGCACATCGGGTTGATACACCAGATTATTGCCGACAATAAGCAGATCGACACCTGCCGCCAGCGCGCGCCATACCGCCTCACCAAAGCAATAGCGCGAGGTGATGGCGCCCATCTGCAAGTCATCGCTCACCACCACGCCGGAAAAACCCAGCTTCTCCCGCAGCAGACCGGTTATGGTGCGGTGGGAGAGGGTGGCCGGGTGCTCGGCGTCGAGGCGGCGGTTGAAGAGATGCCCGGTCATGATCATATCCACCTCGTTTGCCGAAATCAGACGCTGATATGGAATCAGCTCGTCCGGCTGCCAGGTGGCGGAAATATCCACGAAGCCGTGATGGGAATCGCCACTGCTCGAGCCATGACCGGGAAAATGCTTGGCCGATGATACCACCCCGTATTGTCTGTGCGCCCTGATCCAGGTGCCGGCATGGTCGGCAACCGCTTCCGGCTCTGAAGAAAAGGCGCGCTCCAGGGCGCCGATAATCGGGTTGTGGAGATTGCAATTCACATCGGTAACCGGGGCGAAATTGCAGTTGATTCCCGCCTCGTGCAGCATCTGCGCACAGCCTGCCGCCTCCCGGCTGGTGGCCCCGATCCCCTGTAATCCTAATTGCGAAGCAGACGGGTAGTCTGAGAAGCCGTTACCCGCGGAAAGCCGCTGCACGGCACCTCCCTCCTGGTCGACGCCGATCAGCAGCGGTTCGGCGCGCAGGCTTGAAAGCGCTGCATTCAGTGCCCGCAGCTGGGCTGGAGAGGTGATGTTGCCGGGGCTTTCAGGGCTGTGCAGGCATCTACCAAAAAGGATGACGCCGCTGAGGTTGCGTTCGGTGATGTCGCGGACAATAGGATCGCCGCTGTCGATACTATCGCCTTGAAAACCGAGGATGAAGAACACGCCGATGTCATGGACTGACTCCATCCCGATACGGCGGCAAAGAGGACTTAGCCGAGTTCGATAGTCAGCGGTATTACGTGTACTTCACTGCTGCGCTGGCTGGTAGTGCCCAACCGCCAGTCGGCTACCGTACTTTGTGCCGCCTCGCCGATTCTGCCCACCAGTTCGTTGATATTGAGGATGGGGTGGCGGGAAAACACCTCAGGCAGTCCGTAGGTAAGGTTGCAGACCAGACAATGGCCGGGTCGCTGGTGCAGCTGCAACTCAAAACGGAGCTGGTTCGCACCACTGTCAGCGTGGCGCAGGACGATGTCGTATGAACCCTCGGCGGGATCACCGAACAGCGCTTCGAAAAACTCATCGGAACGGGAGCGGGGCAGCAGCTCATCGCACCGTTCATCGGAAAAAAGCGATTGGGTGTTTTGCTGTGTCATAGGCGTATCTGTAAAAAATATCAGAAAGTTTGGGATTTTAAGCGACTATAGGAAAGCCCCCATCCCTTGTCAACCGCGTTGCGGGGTGAGCGTCCGCGTGGTAGGATGGCGCCCCATGACACGGTATCACGACGAACTCAACCACGCGCAATATGAGGCGGTCACCGCCACCAATGGCCCGGTTCTGGTTATTGCCGGCGCCGGCAGCGGCAAGACCCGAACCCTGGTCTACCGGGTGGCGTATCTGATCGATCAGGGCATCGCCCCCGAGCGTATCCTGCTGCTTACCTTTACCCGGCGGGCCGCCCAGGAGATGTTATGGCGGGCCGGTATTCTCATCAACAGCTCGTGCGCCCGGGTCATGGGCGGCACCTTTCACTCGGTGGCCAATATGCTGCTGCGCCGCTTTGGCAGCACCATCGGTTATGGCGCCGGGTTCACCATCATCGACCGGGCCGATGCCGAGGGCATTATCAATCTACTCAAATCTTCGCTGGAATTGAGCGGCCCGAAAAAACAGTTTCCCACCAAGCGGCTCATCATCAACCTGATCAGCGGAGCGGTCAATAAGTCCGTCGAGCTCGATGATCTCATCTATCAGGAATACCCGCACCTGGGTGAGTTTGCCGAAGATATCGCCCGATTGCGCGGCCACTACCAGAGCTTCAAGGTGGATCACGGCCTGATGGATTACGACGATCTGCTCATCAACTGGCGGCGGCTGCTGGCTGAGCATGAGCCGGTGCGAGCGGAGTTGTCCGAGCGTTTTTCCTACATCATGGTGGATGAGTATCAGGATACCAATCTCATTCAGGCCGATATCGTCCGGCTGATGGCGTATCGCCATGACAACGTCATGGTGGTGGGCGACGATTCGCAATCCATCTACTCGTTTCGCGGCGCTGATTTTCACAATATCATGCGCTTTCCCCAGGTGTTTAAAGAGACCAGTATCGTCAAACTGGAGCAGAATTACCGCTCGACCCAGCCGATCCTGGATCTGACCAACAACATTATCCGCCACGCCGTCGAGAAATACACCAAGAACCTGATCACCACCAATACGGGCGGATGCAAACCGTATCTCTTCGGGGCGCGTGACGAACGGGCCGAGGCCGCCTTCGTGATGGAGAAGGTGCTGGAATTGCAGGGGCAGGGGATCAATCTCAAGGATATTGCCGTGCTCTTTCGTTCCGGTTTTCACTCCTTCAAGCTGGAACTGGAACTGGGTGGGCGCTCGGTGGCGTTTGAGAAGCGCGGCGGACTCAAACTCACCGAGTCCGCCCATATCAAGGATGTCCTGGCCATATTGCGGCTGCTGGTCAACCCGGTGGACACCCTTTCCTGGAATCGGCTGCTGCTCACCATCGACAAGGTCGGCCCGAAAACCGCCCAGAAAATTACCGCAGCCATCGCCGAGGCTGCCGATCCCTTTTCCGCATTGGCGAGTTATCCGGCCGCTCCGGCCTGGAAAAAACCGATCAGCGCCCTGGTCAAGCTCTTTTCCGAATTGCGTCGGCCCGAGCACACCCCGGCCGATCTGATGGAACGTGCCCTGGTCTGGTACCAGCCGGTTTTTGAGAAACTCTATCAAGATGACTATCCCAAAAGGCAGCGTGATCTGGATCAGCTCAAAACCATCATGGCCGGCTACGACGAGCTGCAGCGCTTTATCGATGATACCACCCTCGATCCTCCCGAAGCGGACCGGGCCGCCTTTCGCGGCGAAGATAACACCCTGGTGCTCTCTACGATTCACTCCGCCAAGGGGCTGGAATGGCAGGCGGTGTTTGTGATCGGGCTGGCCGACGGCCGTTTTCCCCATGCCGCCGCCATGCCGGGAGAGCAGTGGGAGGAGGAGCGCCGGCTGCTCTACGTGGCCGCCACCCGGGCCCGCGAGCATCTTTATCTGTGCTATCCGCGTGAATTGATGGGTAATGACCGCCGCTTTAAGCGGGTGGGGATGTCGCCCTTTTTATCGGAGCTTTCGCCCTCATGCTATGAGCGCATCGAGTCACCCCAGCAGATTGATTCCATGTTCACCATCGAGTCCAGCTTTTCCCAGGAGCCGGTCAGTACCCCCAAAAAAACAGCGCGCCGCCACGTTCTGGACGACTTTTCCCGGGGGGCCAGGGTCGATCATCCCTTTTTCGGGGTGGGTTCCGTGCAGCGGCTTTCACCGCCCAAATCCCTCGAAGTCTCCTTTGACCGGCACGGGATCAAACTGCTCCATCTGGACTACGCCAAGCTCACCATCCTTGATGATTAATGGCTTCTGATCCCGCCTCCCTTGTGTCTGATAACCCGGTGCTCACCACCTATGAGCAGGCGCTGGGTTATCTGGACTCACTGCAGATGCACAAGATCAAGCTGGGGCTGGATGCGATCCGAGAGATTCTGGCCCGGCTTGGCAGCCCCGAGCGGAGCTGCGCCGCCGTCCATGTGGCCGGCACCAATGGCAAAGGTTCGGTGTGCTGCATGGTGCAGGCGATACTCAGCGCTGCCGGCTATCGTACCGGACTCTATACCTCGCCCCATCTAAGCTCCATTCGGGAACGTTTCTCCATTGACGGCGTCTATATCGATAAAGCCCAATTCACCGACATCATGGCACGCATCCACACTGCTCTGGCGGGTAATGCGATCACCTATTTTGAATGCACCACCGCCCTGGCTTTTTGCTGGTTCGCCCGGCAGAACTGTGATGTGATGATTCTGGAAACGGGCATGGGCGGGCGGCTGGACGCCACCAACGTCGTTGATCCACTGGTGGCGGTGATTACCTCAATCGGGCTGGATCACCAGCAGTATCTGGGAGAGACCATCACCGAGATTGCCGCGGAAAAGGCGGGCATCATTAAAACGGGCAGACCGGTGATAAGCGCGGTGGAAGATGATGAAGCGCGCCGGGTAATCGAACAGACCTGTGCCGCTCTGTCGGCGCCGCTGATCACCAACGGCATCGATTTTGCCCTTGAACCGGCCGGGCCCGGTTCCTGGCGTTGGCGATGCGGGAGCACCGGGTTCAACGAAATCCCCGTCACTTCCGCTAACCGCTGGCAGCCCGATAATGTGAGCTGCGCTCTGGCGGTGATACACAGTCTGCGTGAGCAGGGATATATGATATCTGATACGGCCATTGCGACGGGATTGCGCACTGGTTCCTGGCCCGGCCGCATGGAACTGCTTAGCTCGGGTGACGGTCACACCTACCTGCTGGACGGCGCCCATAACGAGGCGGGTCTTGCCAGGTTGCTTGCCGTACTCGAGGCTGACTACACCTACCGGCGGCTGGTGGTGATCTGGGGCGCCATGGGCGATAAGGAGTATCAGAAGATGCTGGCACGGATTGCCGGTGTTGCCGATACACTCATCCTCACTCGGCCGGACAGTGAACGAGCCGCCACCCCGGCTGAGATGAGAGCGCGGCTTCACTCTATCCATCACGAAAAAACCATTCTCTGCCAAACCGTGGCCGAGGCCCTCACTCTCGCCGCGAACAAGGCCGGTGCGGATGATCTGATTCTGGTGGCGGGCTCACTCTATCTGGTGGGTGAGGCGCGACCACTGCTGGCGGGAGAACTGGTGGATGGATGAGTATCCCTGGCTCGACGGGGTCAGCGAACAGACCATCAGGCGCGAGCGCGCCAAGGCGCGGGAGTTGCGCAAGACCCGCTGGTGGCAGCAGAAGACCGCCTCAGGGGTTTGTCACTACTGCGGTGGCCGATTCGCCCATCATCAATTGACCATGGATCACCGAATTCCACTGAGCCGGGGCGGACGCAGCACCAAAGACAATCTGGTACCCTGCTGTAAGCAGTGTAACGATGCCAAGAAGACACTGCTGCCTGCTGAGTGGCAGCAGTATCTGGAGAACATCGGCGGCGGCGCGACCGAGCTCAGCTGAACCTGCGGCGCAGTTCCCTGGCGGCGGCAACCATGGCGCACAGTTTTTTATAGGCCACTTCTTCTTCGTTGACGGAGCGGCTGGCAAAACAGCCAAAGCCGCAATCGGTATTTAAGAAAAGCTGGTGGGGCCGGTAGTACTCTAAGGCTTTTTCAGCCTTTGCGGTAAGCAGTTCAACCGGTTCAACCTCGTCGGTACGCGGGTTGATCACGCCCAGCCCAAGTTCTCGATCAGCAAGTGTTTTGCCCACCACATCGATGTCGCCGGCGCGGGGGGTGGCGTACTCAAGAACGAACTGATCGATCTTCATCGGTTTAAGGGCGGGCAGCAGGCGGGCATAGTCTCCCCGCAGCAGGACTTCTTCCTGTTTCGACCAATTGCCTCGACAGATATGGACGCCGATTCGTATCCCGTCGACACCCTTGGTTATCCGGTTGATCAGATCCGCCGCGAAGGCAAGCTCCTTACCCGCGTCCCGGCGGGTGGCAAGGGTCGCTCACATAAAGGTCCGTCGGTCGCACTCCTCGGACATTACCACCTCGGTGAGAACCGGTTCATCAAACTGAACGAAATCACAGCCGGCATCACGCAGGTCGATCAACTCGTCGCGCAGAATCCTGACGATGTCGTCAGCCATCTTTTTATGGTTGCGGTAGGCCTTGCGGGTGAGCGCCGTTACCCACATGGAGCGGGTCAGGAGATAGGGCCCCGGCAGGGTGATCTTGACCGGTTTACGGGTCAGCGTGCGCATAAAATGAAAATCCTCCAGGGCAAGGGGCTCGCGCCTGGAAAGCTTACCGATGCAGGTGGGATTCTTCACGGCCGAGGCGGGCATATCCATGGTCCGCAGCATCTCCTCAAACTCTGCCTTATCCTCCACGTAATCGAGCATCTCGGCCAGGGACATCAGTGTGGTGCCACCGATTTTTTCGGTAACAAAGGCGTAGAAACTCTCCCGCCGATGTTCGCCGTCCACCAGAATATCGAGGCCGGCCTGCTCCTGTAAATCGACGGTGCGCCTGATTTCATCTTCGGCAACGGCGGTGAAATCGGCGCGTGAGACCGCCCCTTTCTGGTAGCCGCGCAGCATCTTCAAGAGATTTCGAGAGCGCGGCCAGGAGCCGACCTGGGTTGTCTGGAAGTTCTGTTCCATAAGTTTTCTTCTATACTATGGTGATTCTGGCGGTCACTTCAGTGGATTTGGCAAGGGTAGCGTAGAGCGGTGAGCGCTCAAGCGTCCGTTGCCAGGCCGATTTGATCCGTGCTTCATCATCAAAAGAGGAGGCGAAACAGGTGATCTCCACCGCCTTGATGGATGGATCCCCTTCCTCGATACCAAGATGAGCGAGTACGTTGTGCAGTGAGCCGTTCAGGGAAATCTCGATATCGTCAATTTCGAGATCAGCCCGGGCACACTCGGAGGCAAAGCCGGTGGTAAGAGAGCCGGCCAGCGCCCCGAACAGGTATTCAAGCGCTGATGGATGGGCGTCTTTTTCCTCAAAACTTGCCGGCTGACCAATCTCAAAGGAGAAATTGCGGGCGTAAATTGTGGATTTGAGGTGACCGGTCACCCGTGCCCGCAGCCGCCACTGGTAGTTTCTCGCCTCGTTCTTGTCCTCTTCCAGGGCGGCCTCCTCCTCATCCGCACCGGCGCCCTTTTTCATGAAATAGCGGGTGTAGCCCTCAGCGGAGGACTTGCCCAGGTACTCATGGCCCGACATCCGGCACCAGGGCGGCAGGTCGTCGGCAACGGTGGGCTCCCGGCTGCGCATTTCCAGGATGCCGCCCTCCGGAACCGAGGACATGGCCTCTCGTATCAGCAGTATCAATCCAGAACCGCAGTCCAGATCGCCGCCGTCAAACATGTTGTCGGGGCGTATGGTGGCGACATCCTGATCCATGTGCACTCTCTCCGTATTAGTAGCAGACGCAGGGCGAGCCGTTGGCAAGCCACTCCACCAGGGCGGCGCCGCCGGCGGGAACGGCACCCTCGATCAGGTCGGATTCACCAATGTCGCGCTTTTTCATACACGGCGTACACACATAGATCTTGCCGCCTGCCTTGATGAACTTTTCCACCAGATCCTTAAGCGGGGCAAAGGGGCCGCCCTCGTTTATCTTCTCCATTTCTTCAGGAACGGCGCAATAGACCCCGTCTGAGCTGAGAAAGACCAGGGTCTCCTTTTCGCTGCCCTGGGCGGCGTTGGCCACGACGAATCCCAGGGTTGCCTTGTCTCCGTCGGTTTTACAATGGGTGATGCTGACACAAAATGTTTTTGCCATGATCTTACTCCTTGATCAGTGAAGGTTTAAGGGTGATGAGATAAAAGGGGTGCTGCACCTCGGTCAGTTGATTGTCGGTCATCCGGCACCAGGCGGGAAGCTCAACGTATGCCCCGGGATCTCTGGATATAACCAGAATCCGGCGCCCCGGTTCCTGGTCGCGGATATAGAGATAGAGGTTGACGATGACCCTGCCGCAGGTCTCCTCACCACCGTCAAATTCATCGTCAAAATCCCAAGGGGGAATCTCCTCTGTCATAAAAAAATAATGGCCGTCACTAAGTTGATGAACTCGTAAAAACCTCAAAAATTGCTTGCTGCCGTCATTCCCGCCCTCGATAACAACACTCAAGGGCAGGCTGCAGCGGGAATCCAGTAATTTCAATTAATCACGGATTTCGGGTCAACTCCACCATGTCGTTGATAGAGGCTTGCACAATTCCACCACTATGTTAAGTAAATCATGCCTTATTTGTAACCATAAGCGATGATATTTACCAACAGGAAGCTTCGATTTTTAGAATGAAAATAATAGAAATTTCCGATAACGACTGATCGCTGAAGTACTCCATATCAGGTAAAACGAATGCAGAGTAGCCAAGCGGCATCGACTGAACACCCAATGCAGACAACCACCCAACAACTAAAAACCGCTACTTTACAGACAAGTCGATATTCTTGACGATGGCCCGCCCCTGTGCTAAATTCACCAGTCGCCTGCGAGGTATCCTCCTCGCGGCCCCTGCGTATGCATCATGGTCTACAACACAAGATGGGCGGGTAGCTCAGCTGGATAGAGTGTCGGCCTCCGAAGCCGAAGGTCGCGGGTTCGAATCCCGCCTCGCCCACCAGTTTCAGAAAATCAAAATCCCTGTTCCTGTAATCGCAGAGCTTCCCCTGATTGTGGGAAAGCCTTGAAAAAAGATGGATGTTATCCTGTAAACATGATAAGTACAAAACTTGTCCTGATATATAGCAGAAAATTGGGTAACTGGTTGGTCTTGGTAGTTAATGAATATCCTGATTACCACTAAAACTCAGCTAAGCTGAATTATTTCTGAGAGTCTCACTATATGAGACCCCTAGCATGGCATAATCAAATGAACCCAATGAATCAGGAGGATATGCCATGCTACGCAGTACCGTACAATTTCAAAAAGGACTCAGTTTACCATCATTTCTCGCCACCTACGGCACTGAAGAACAATGGCGGGAAGCGCTCTATCGGATTCGCTGGCCCTCTGGGTTTTGCTGCCCACGCTGTGGTCACCGCAGTTATTTTTTCATAAAAACCAGAATGCTCTATCAATGCACCGACTGTCGGACGCAAACTTCTCTGATGATCGCTGAATTTTGTTATCGTTTTAACAATCGATTTAACGTCGGAGAGATGATTCCAAGCTCATCCGTGCAGCTGCCCGTACGCCGCCAGTCCCTGGTTATAAACTGAAGTTAGCTGAGGATTGGTGGTAATCAGGAACAGATATGATGTTTCACTACTGTCCGGGTGTTTTTCTCTGAGCACAGTATAACCTTTTAATATTACATGCTATACGCGTCAAAATGGCCATAATCGACTTGAAATCACATCCTTTTCTGAGGATGATCCCCGGTAAAACCCTGGGGGGGGACACAGATGTTTACCGGTCGATTGATTTTCAAGCAGGTTATGGACTTCATACCGCTGTCAACCTTTCATCGTTGCGTTACAAAGTACCAGGGCAACTCCAACGTAAAAACATTTACGTGTCTCGATCAGTTTCTCTGCATGGCGTTTGCCCAGATCACCCACCGGGAAAGTCTGCGAGATATCGAGATTTGCCTTCGCTCCCAAAACAAGAAACTCTACCACATGGGTATCCGCGGACGAGTCTCCAGATCAACGCTCGCCGATGCCAACGAAAAGCGCGATTGGCGCATCTATGCCGAGCTTGCTCAACACCTCATCGTTATTGCCAGAGACCTCTACCGGGAAGATCAGTTTCTCGAAGAGTTAGACGAAACGGTATATGCTCTGGATTCAACCACCATCGATCTGTGCTTGTCAGTGTTTCCCTGGGCGGTTTTCCGCAAGAAAAAAGGTGCTGTCAAACTGCACACGTTGTTGGATCTACGGGGAAACATACCCACATTTATCCATATTTCCGACGGCAAACTGCACGATGTCAACGCGCTCGATTTGTTACCGTTGGAAACAGGCGCATATTATGTCATGGACCGGGGTTACCTGGATTTCCAACGACTCTACACCTTCAACCGAGTGCCTGCTTTTTTCGTGACTCGCGCCAAAGCAAATACGCAATACAAAAGGCGATATTCACATACGGTCGACAAAACGACAGGCCTCCGTTGCGATCAAACAATCACGCTGAGTGGTTATTATACCAGCAAGTATTATCCAGACATTCTGCGTCGCGTGAAATTTCACGATGCGGCCACCACACAGACACTTGTTTTTCTCACCAACAATTTCTCTCTACCCGCATTAACAATAGCTCAGCTGTATCGAAGCCGATGGCAGGTCGAGCTGTTTTTCAAATGGATCAAGCAACATTTGAGGATAAAACGCTTTTTGGGCACCTCAGAGAATGCGGTGAAGACTCAGGTCTGGATAGCAGTCTGCGTTTATGTCCTGGTAGCCATTATGAAAAAACGGCTCAACCTCACCGAGAGCCTCTACACAATTTTACAGATTTTAAGTGTTACCTCTTTCGAAAAAGTACCCTTTTATCAACTTGTTACAGAGATGAACTACAAAAACCCAGACCAACCTGGCTATAAGCAACTGAAATTATTCTAATATTAACCGGACACTAGTGATGATGTTTCTTGGATAAATAATTGATACGTTCAAGGGAAAACCTCTGTTTCAATAGCAAAGCATGGCCAAGTAAAAGCGTTGGAAATTGCGAAATCTATCCGAGCTGAAAAAGAACGTGAAAGGTTGATGTTGGAAAATGTCAGCCCTGAAGCTGAATACTCAAATGCTCATTTGCGTAAGATTGCAAATGAACTTAAGGAGAAAAAAATAGATCTCGGTCAATTAATTAAAAATTTCGATTTGGACCATATCGACAAGCATTTTTCAGGCGGTGAAGAAATGGAAGAGCCTCAGATTGCCCATACAAAGGCAGAAGGGCTTACGGATCCGTTTCTCCGTGATGACTTCACTTGCCCAGGGCACTGCACACACCCCGCCTCTGCTGCCCCCGTTGAGCCAATAAATCCAGCGTTTGACCCTGCTGTCATTAACAAGCTGGTTGCTGTTCTTTCAAAGCATTTCACCAATGGTTACAGGCTGAATTCTCATATTGAGATGGTCCGCTTCAGGTCTTTTGCTGCGGAGCTTTACGGCGAGGAGATTGAACTGCCTCCTGAGGAACTGAAAAGGTTTCTTGCCATTTGCGGCACAGTCCATGGAGGAAAGGTGTACGCTGTTTCGACCGCAACTAAAGAACGGATTAAAAAATTGGCACAGGACTATTTCTCCGAAGGTGCAAAAGTCATCTTCTTTGCTGAATTTTATGCTAAAAACGAAGACTGGCTGTTCGGCGCAAGTGTAATCTCCCAGGATATGCTCATTGGCATTCTACGCCACCTGTTCCCCAATCTTTCATTCACAAAGACCTATTTCGGGTATACGAATGCTCCCATTTTTGTCGTCATTGAAAGCGAAATACTCCGCGTCTGGGGCGACAACGTGTTGCAGACCTACGACCAACTTGCTGAACGATTGAACTATGTGCCCATTGAAAGGATAAAGTATCACCTCGGTCAAAACGGAAACTTCATTTGGAGCAGCGCGGGAACTTTTTCACACGTCAGTCGAATTGAAATCACGGATGAAGAGAGGCAAGAAATTCGGGCATTCGCTTTAAGGGAATGCAACGCACACGGCTATGCCTCGATGATTGACTTGCCCTTTGGTGAAATAGAGGGGCGCAACCACGACCTCTCGAGTACAGCGGTTCACAGCGCGGTATATCGCATCTGCCTTTCAGACAAATTTGAAAATAGAGGGAAAATTCTCACGCACAAAGGAGTGGGCTTTGATGCATTGACCATCATGAAGAAATACTGCCGAAGAATTGATCGATGCACAACTGAGGATCTCTTGAACCTTTACCGGGAATTGACGGGCAGAGAAGACAGCCAGGTAGCAATGGCAGTGGGCACTGCCGTGCTAGTGCGTGTTGACAGGGACACTTATATGGCGGACAGATACCTGCACTTCACTATCGACCTAATTGACCAGGTAATCGGGCAGTTTCTCACGGATGAGTATCTTCCACTCAAGGATTTTACGACATTTGCGACTTTCCCACATTGCGGTCATACATGGAATTTGTTCTTGCTTGAAAGCTATTGCCGTCGTTTTAGTAGGGAATTTCGATTTGATACTCCAACGATTAACTCACGGAACACTGGAGTTGTCATCCGCAAAAGCTGTGATATGGATCATACGGAGATTCTGATCGATGCCGTTGTGAATTCTAACGTCCCTTTGACAATTAAATCTGTGGGTGCTTTTTTATTTGAGAGCGGTTACATCGGCAAAAGTACACCCGCAAAAGTTGCCGAAATTATAAACAAAGCAAAGGTTAAACGAGAAGGTCGAGATTGACGATGTATTCGTACACTTACGACAAAAAAACGGGTGGACTCCTCCTAAATTCCACACCGTCCGGATTTTCTAAAGAACCCCGCCCGGTTTACGCGCCAGAACTAGACGTGTTAGGCTTTGACAAGTATTGGAAATATGACAAGCAGACCGATTACCCCTATATGTGGGCAGAAGCAAACCGATACTTCTACCGCGGGATGCTGGTCGCAAAACTGAAAGGGGGCAACATATATACAGCCCCGGAGATTGTAATTCCGCTCGGCGAGGATGGGAAACCGGTCATGCCGGAACCGAATGGTCTGGCGCTTCGCCCCGTGGATATTGCGGCGATGGTTGAAGCAAATAAAGAGATGCTTGAAATCATCGAGCAGACCACGGTCAAAAAAATAGTGGCTATTTACGCCAAGTACAAGACTCGGCTTGACTTCTTCCATGTGGCGTTTTCGGGTGGCAAAGACAGTTGTGTTCTACTCGACCTCGTTCAGAAAGCCATGCCCAAAGGCAGCTTCGTGGTAGTATTTGGCGACACAGGCATGGAATTCCCCGATACGTATGAAGTCATCGAACTGACAAAGCAGGATTGTGACGAGGCCGGTATACCGTTTTATATTGCTAGGTCACACCTCGAACCAAAGGAATCATGGGAGTTATTCGGACCCCCGTCGCGCGTGCTACGTTGGTGTTGCTCTGTGCATAAAAGTTCGCCGCAGACGTTGAAGCTGAGAGAAGTGGCTGGTAAAAACACTTTTGTCGGGCTCGATTTTGTTGGAGTTCGGGCGCAAGAAAGCATTTCTCGAAGCACCTACAAGTACGAGAACTTTGGCGCAAAACAAAGAGGGCAGTATAGTCACAACTCGATTCTTGAATGGACGTCCGCTGAGATATGGCTTTATATCTACGCGCACGGTGTGCTGATTAACAAAGCCTATAAGAAAGGCAATGCCCGTGCGGGTTGTTTGTTTTGCCCCATGACAGGTGGGACAAGCGACTTTTTACGCCGCAGAAGCTACCAGGCAGAAATCGACAGATATGTTGAATTTATCAAAGATAGTTATGATGTAGACAAGAGCAAAAAGAACAACATAAAATCCTACATCCTAAACGGTGGTTGGAATGCCAGAAACAATGGGCGAGATTTGTCAAACAACGTTTTTCGTTGCATTGAAAAAAACACAAAGGACATTCTTAAGATAACCGTTACCAGACCAGCCAGTGATTGGATGGAATGGATGAAAACACTTGGAGACTTACGTGGTGAAAATGGTGATTATTCCGTTCACTTTAATGGAGAATCGATACTATTTTCCGTTAAAGCAACTAGCAACGGCTATATTGTAAATATCCCAAAAATTGTGCTGAAAGAGCGTCCCGCATTTGGGAAAATATTCCGTCAAATATTCCGGAAAGCTTCGTATTGCATTGGCTGTGGTGTATGCGAAACGAACTGCCGAAACGGATGTATAAATTTTTCTGGAAACCAAGTTAAGATAAGTAATTGTTCTAGATGTCTTGAGTGTCACGCAATTGACAGCGGCTGCCTGCTGTTCCACTCATTACGGCAACCACAAGGAGGAGGGAAATCAATGAAAAGTCTAAATTCATTCGCAGACCACGCTCCCAAGCCGGAGTGGTTACGTTCATATTTTGAACTGAAGGGTGCTTTTTTTTCGGAGCATACGCTGGGACCAATGATGTTTGATATGTTTAGGCGTTTCCTCAGGGATGCCTCTTTAAATGAAAAGAACCACTTTACGGAGTTTGCCGAGTTAATCTCACAGATTGGTTGGGAAACGGACACTGCTCAAGGTCTGATTCTCATCAACCTTGTTGCCGAAAACCCTCAGATAGAGTGGTATATTAACAATTTCGATATCGGTAAAATCTACGCTCGCCAGACTGTAGAGGACATGCTGAAAGCTGTTGATGTCAAGCCGAAGGACGCTAAGTCAATTGCTAAATCCTACAAACGCTTGGTCGTGACACCACTCGGCACAAGCCTGCATTTGGGCTTTGTTAGCGATGACGGTGACCTCGTCCGTACAAAATGCTCGGTGACTGACCCTCGTGTGGTGTTGTACGGCCTGTTTAAGTTTGCCGAAAAATGCAATAACTATAAAGAATTTACGCTCGCCACCCTCCTGAATGAAAGCATTGATCGCGACGGCATCAGCCCAACCCGCATTTTCGGGCTTGACCGCGACGAAATGACGCCACTTCTGTTGGGGCTGTCGGCAAAATATCCAGATTTTATCGCTGCATCGTTCACCCATGACCTTGAGAAAATCACGCTGGCAGAGGACAAATCGTCCCAGGATGTACTCGATCTGTTCGAGGGGGGTACAGCTAATGGCTAATACCTACCGCGAATACTTTGATATCGACGAGGATTATTTCCCTCAAGTCAACGACTCTGCCATCGCTGCCGCCAAAGCAGACTTCTGGATGCGTACATACCCGCACGTCACGTTCAGCGAAATGCTGAACCACATGGAGAGGGTTTTGGCGCGGCAGGAGAAACGTTCTCTGTGGATTGAGGGTGCCTACGGTACGGGCAAATCACAATGCGCCTATGCCTTGAAAAAGATTCTTGAGGTGCCGGAAGAAGAACTCCACGCATACTGGGACAGATACGAGCCATTAAAAAAGAAAACGGACCTGCTTGAAAAGCTCATCGGCCATAAACGGAAGGGGATTGTGACCGCTTATCGCTATGCTTCGGGCATGATTAATTCTCCCCGCGACCTTTTCCTTGCTGTTCAAGAAACTCTTAAAGCCTCGCTGGTAAAGGCAAACCTGTATGCAGGGGAAAACACTCTGAAAGAAAGCGTCATCGCCTGGATTGATGAGCCGTCGCACAAATTGTTCTTTGACGCTCTTTTGAAAAAGCCGGAATGG
>JAEQMT010000049.1 GCA_016722945.1 Desulfofustis sp. PB-SRB1
CGGCGGCTGTTGCGGTGGGAAAGGATCCACCACCACCAGCAGGTCGAGCTTGTCCATAGCCTCTTTAACCTTGGCGAACTGGGAGTTTGAGTTAAGCCCGATACCCCACTGAAAAAGCGCCTTGATCGGGGTGTACTGGGTGATTTCGTCGTTTGCAGCACCCCTTCATACCAGCGCGCCAGGGTGAATCCATTGGCATTCATCCACTCCTTGTCCTTGAAGCGCGATACGATGTAATCATAGTCCACGTCCCAGACCGGCACCAATGTTGCCAGGCACCGTCACTCAGACCGTAGTAGGCGGGCAGCGAGTGCGACAGCACGCACATATCGGTGGCGCCCTGAACGTTATCATGGCCGCGGAAGATGTTGGTACCGCCGCCTGATTTCCCCATGTTACCAAGCACCAGCTGCAGGATGCAGAAGGCCCGGGTAATGGATGAGCCGATATGATGCTGGGTACGCCCATGCACCAGGTTAGCGAGGTGGGCCGGTTCATGGCCAGCATCTTGGCGACTTTTCTGGTTTGCGCCGCGGGAATGCCGGTGATGTCCTCCACCACCTCGGGAGTATAGTGGGCGGCCACCTCTTTCATCTCCGGATACCCGGAGACTCGGGTCTTGATGAACTGCTTGTCCTCCAGCCGTTGATGATCACCTCGTTGATCAACCCCATGATGAAGGCGCAGTCGGAGCCCGGCCGGATGCGAACGAATTCATCGACTTGGCGGCCAGCTTGGTAAAGCGTGGGTCAACCACGATAATAGGCGCGTTATTGACCTCTTTGGCGTGCAGAATATGCTGCAGTGAAACGGGATGCGCCTCGGTTGCGTTTTGAACCGATAAAAATCATTGATTTTGCATGCCTGATATCGTTCAGGCTGTTGGTCATTGCACCGTAACCCATGTGTTGGCGACACCTGCCACCGTTGAGGAGTGTCAGATGCGGGCCTGGTGGTCGATGTTTGGACCCCCAGAAAGCGGCAAATTTCCTCTGCAGATAGGCCATCTCCGTAGAGACCTTGGCGCTGCCGTTAAAGTGCAGGGCGTCGGGGCCGTCGGTATCGCGAATTTCGGTGAGCTTCGCACTGATCTCATCCATGGCCTGATCCCAGGACAGGGTCTGCCATTTACCATTTACCCGCTTCATGGGGCTTTTCAAACGCTGCGGACTGGTCACCATGTCGATAGCACTGGCACCCTTACAGCAGTAAGCGCCACGTGAGACGGGATGGTCCGCCGCCACTTCCTGGCGAACCCACACCCCGTTGTTCACCTCGGCGTTAATCCCGCAGCCCACCGCACAGTGGGTGCAGACCGAGCGTACCATCTGTGAATCGGGGTACATATCGTTGGCTGCTTGCGCCGCGTTGGCTTTACCGGTCATCTTGGCGGTCATCGCCGCTCCGGAAAGGGCGGCGGTGGCGGCGGACAACTTGAGAAAGGAGCGCCGCGCCAATTTAGGATTAAGCGTCACCCGGCTTCTCGCCGTTGACGAAACCCCGGTTTTGCTGATTTTTTTGCGTGCCATATCTTTCCTCCGAAAAATTAACGCAGTGAATCGTAGTACTTACGAAATGCTTCCGTTTCCTGATACAAGGTTTCCTGACCGCGGTCGGCAGAGCGCCCCGTGGTGGCGGCTTTCGCCGTTTTCGGCCTGGCGCCAATCGCCATACTCGCGCCGATGGCGGAACCGGCCAGGACCTTTTTCAGAAACGAGCGCCGTTCCGTACTGTTCTGCTTCATAGCAAACCTCCTCCGATTAATGGCAGCGGCCGGTGACGAGATGAGGGCATGGACACCCCTGTGTCCTGCCATGGGCAGTCACCGCCGAAGGCCTTTCAACCCTTTTATGGGATGGACTATAGAAAAAAAGCGAGGATGATAAAAGCGGGAAATTGCTGTTTTTTCGGTAGGTGCAGTGCTGATAATTTGTAGGGTTTTTGCTTACCGGACAGCTACCGGGAAATGCACTGGTTTTCCGTCCACAACACTGCCTGCCTGGTCAGTTCAGCGCCGCTCTTGAGATTGAGTTTCTGCCGTATCCGGTCACGATAGGTGCCGATGGTTTTGATGCCGAGATTAAGCTGCTGGGCAATCTCACGGGTGGCAAGGCCGGCGCCGATCAGACGAAAGACCTGCAACTCGCGGTCGGTAAGCAGATCGACCGTCCCCGCCCCCCGGCACTGTGGGTTTTCCTGAAAACTGGAGAGCAACTGGGTCATCATCGCCTCGGAGACATGGATGGAGCCGTCCCGGATGGTGCGAAGTGCGGTGATTACCGAGTCCGACGCCTCATCTTTCATGATGTATCCCTTGGCGCCGGCCCGGAGGGCTCGTTCCGCCCAGACCGATTCGTCATGCATGGAGAGCACCAGAACGGAGATATCAGTGTGTTCTTCCGATAATTCGCGAACCAGATCCAGACCGTTATCGGCGGCCAGGGAGATATCGACGATGGCGATGTCGGGACGCTGTTCGCCGATGCACTGCCGGCACAGGCGATATCATCGGCAACGGCGACCACCTGGAAATCATCTTCCTGGTTAAGCAGTTCCCGCATCCCCATGCGAAAAAGGATGATCATCAACGATCAGGATTCGTGATTTCATCATCGCTCCCATGACATATGGACACTTACCCCGCCATGACGCGGCGAGACAATATTGAGCGTGGCGCCGATGGCCCGGGCGCGGTAGTGCATTGAGTGCAGTCCCAGTCCCTTCTTACCATCTTTTCATCAAAGCCACAGCCGTCATCGATGACCTGCACACTGCCCCCTCAGCGTGCAGGCAAGGATGATGTCGATTCGTTTCGGCGCCCCATGACGACCCGCGTTAAATACTGCTTCACGGGGCAATAAAGTAGATCTGGGCGGCAATGTGAGGGTCAAGTCCCTGACAGATATCGGCAATTTCAAGGGTGCAGCGAACCACAAAGAGCTGCTCCGCTTCATGGGCCAGCTCCTCAAGGGCCGCCGCCAACCCCTGCTCCACCACATGCACCGGGTAGAGTCCGCGCGACAGCCGGCGGGTTTTCTCGATGGCCTCTTGAATCAGGGTGCGGATAGCGCCCAATTGAGCGGGCGCGCTCGGGGGATTCGGTTTCGAGCTTTTTGTGCAACGCCTTGCTCAACAGGGCAACACCGGAGAGGTGTGAGCCGAGATCATCGTGCAGGTCGCGCCCGATGGTGTTGCGCTCCTCTTCACTGACCGCGATAATTTTTCTCTCCAGCCTGGCCATCTCCTCTTCCGCGCACATTCTCTGCACATGGAGCCACATGCCTTCCACCAGCAGGGTCAAACTGCCGGACATCGGCCTCCTGATAGGGTTCACCGCCGCCGGCAACGCCCACCACCAGAACAACTCGACCACCGTCCAGCAGCGGCACGTCACAGTGATAATCGCCCGTCCGCTGATAGGGAAATGTCTGATGGGCCGGGATCGCACAATCGTTACAGACAAGCGGCCGACCACGCTGTACGGCAAGAGCGGGCAGGCCGCCCTCATCCACCGCTCTGGTGATGTTGTGCGGCAGCCGGCTGTGGCTGTCCGCTCTCTGCTCATCGACGTAGCCGCACAAGCTCAGATAGCGCTGATTGCTGTTTACCATGGCCAGGTATCCGCGCCTGCTGCCGGAGATGAGCACGGCACGCTGCACAATGAAATCATAGATATCCTGCAGCGACCGCTTATCCATGGCGCCAAGCCGCAGCAGGGTATCCAGCCGAAGCTCGTTGCGCATCAGCCGCCGCTCTTTGGTGACGCGGTCTTCCACCATCTGATTGGCAAGGACGCCCAGTTCCTCAAATTCGGCGAACACAAGCGCCTGTCTGTCTATCTTTATATTGCTGTCGGCAGCGGCCCGGAAAAAATCAGTGAACAGTATCAGCCCCGCTTTGATTTTGCGGGAATAGACGTATGAGCTGTAGAGCAACAAACCAACGGCGATAATGAACAAGACCACGAAGGCGGCCACATTGCGAAACGATATCTGCCGATAGGTCGCGGTTTCGGAGGCAATCGCCCGCTCCATGGCATCCATCCCGATGGCCGCGCCGATAATCCATCCCCACTCATCATATGTTTTGACAAAGGCAAGACGACGTCCGCTTTGGCTGGAGTCGCGCCCTGTTCCCCGGTACCCCAAAAAACCCTCTTTCTCCGGGCCGGTGGCGGCGGCCAGCATCAGTGCGCCGGAGGCGGCACCGGCATCATCGAACACCTCACGGATCGACCGGCCCACCATTATTTCATCATCATAGCTAATGATGGTGCCGTCGTCGCGAAACGCGAACACCTCGACACCGCCGTCGCGCAGATCCCGCATCCGGCTCAGGACCTCTTCCCGCAGGAGCGTTTGGGTGTCTTCGATGTCCAGGCCGGCGCCGATAAACCAGTCAAACGGGGCGAAGTATTTAACAAAACCATAGGTTGAAAAATAGCGTCCGGGAAACGCCGGCTTTTCCAGATCGAAGTGAATGACACCGGCCCCTTTTTCCACAACCAGCTCGATGATCCCGGCAAAGAATGGATTGCCGCGCTGATCTGTATGGATACTCAGCTCCTTGCCCTCAAAATAGGGGTCATCGGCGAACAGCTCCAGGCGGGCATCGCTCACCAGGCCGGCAAAATAGTACCCTTTACCGTTTTGCCAGCGAATCGGCCGCAATATCTCCGCCACCATTGCCCGAAGGGTCTCACTGGTAAGCTCGTCGCCATAGAACCGATACATATGAGAGGCAATGGTATGAGCGGTCTGCACCTTCTGCCTGATCTCGTCTTCGGTCTCGGCATAGGCCTGGGTCCGCTCAAATTCAATGAAGTCCACCAACCGTGATATCTCGCCCCGCACCCGCTGCCGATACAACGACTGGTAGTTGCCGCGGATATTGTCTATCGATGCCTGGTAGGCCTGATACTCATGCAGCGACCAGAACAGTCCGACAAAGGCCCCCAGCGCGATGATCACCAGGATAGAGACGTAAAACGGCGCCGATGACAGCGATAGTTTTGGTTTTCGTCTCATAAACGAAAATTGGACTCGATTTTGGGCTAGAGATACCTGCAGCCAATGCGAAACTACAACTCATCACCATATACTACAAAAAGTGCTCATTGGCGAGCACCACCGACCTGCCGGTACAGATCATGATTGATGGGCTTCCCCACTGTGATCTCATTTTCTATTACCTTGACACAGAGTTATTGACATAACTTATAACCCTTTGAGTCTGGGTGGTTGGGGCTGTAAGGCTGCGTGAGGGTGTCGGCTGCGTGAGGGTGTCAAATCCGGCTACGTGAGGGTGTCAAATCTTTATCCTTGACATTTTGCAGTCATACCCAATTACGGTTCCTCGTCGTTTGGAGTGGATTTGGTTATGATGAGCCAAATCCACTCCAAACCACGAGGTTATCATGAACGGTAATGACATCATCTCCTTAGGCTTGGGTATTGAAGCGCCGTGGAAAATCAGCGGACAAAGCCTGAACCAAGAGCTCTCCCCCCATGAATTGCGGATTACGCTCAGCACAGATCGTGGCGCAACCTTCCCCTGCCCGGTGTGCAAGAAACCATGCAAAGCCCATGATTTCAGGGAAAATACCTGGCGCCACCTTAATTTCTTCCAACATCATTGTTACATCACCGCCGCCGTTCCACGAATCAGATGTGAGGAGCACGGCGTCAAGAAAATAGAGGTTCCATGGGCACGCAAGGGCAGCAAATTTACCTTGCTGTTCGAGCAGGTTGCACTCAGCCTGGTGAAAGAGATGCCGGTGAACTCTGCTGCCAGGATCATCGGCATTACCGATAAGAAATTGTGGCGCATCGTCTTTTATTATATCTCCGTCAGCATGAACAAACTCGACCTCTCCACGCTTACCGCCATTGGATTTGACGAGACTGCATCAAAAAGACGGCACAACTATGTGACCGTCTTTATCGACCTGGACAAGGAAAAACAGCCCGTTATCTTCGCCACGGTCGGTAAGGGCAAAGAGGTGCTTCGCCAATTCAAACAGTTTTTGCATCGTCATGGAGGTCACGCTGATCGGATCGTGGAGGTTGTGTGCGACATGTCTAAAGCCTTTCTTGCCGGGGTTGGTGAATACTTTGACAAGGCAACGGTGACCGTTGACTGGTTCCATGTGGTACAAACATTCACCGAGGCGGTCAATAAAGTTCGGGTACTTGAATCCAAACAGAAGGAACTTCCCAAACATACGCGCTGGGCCACTTTGAAAAATGCTGACGGCACCTTAACGGAAAACCAGAAAGAAGCGCTTGCCGAACTGGAGCGAATGGACTTCTTCACGGCGATTGCCTGGCGGGTTAAGGAAAAACTCCGATGGATACGAAAAGCTGCCACCCCTCGAGCTGCCACGTGGCGCTTGAGCCATTTCTTACTGAATGTGTCGAGCATGGAGTTGCACCGTTCCCCCCTGTTACAGCCGGTGATCGAGGCTATTGAGACAGTCATCCGCCATCGCCCGGCCATCGAAGCACGCTGGCAATCACAACACAGCACGGCACGCCTTGAAGGGCTCAATAGCTTATTCCAGGCTGCCCGTGCCAGAGCACGAGGATATCGCAACCCCATGACGTTCATCGCAATGATTTATCTGATCGCTTCACCAATAGGCAATATCATCAATTCCACTTGAAACGACGAAGAGGCTAAAAAAGGAGCTATCCCACATTGACCGCTTTATATGCTGCGATCATAGTGGAAATAAAATATTCTGGAAAGAGACACGGGCGCATTTGTTGTTTGCATCAGGCCCGTGTTAACCGGCAAATGAGACAAAGGGAAAGAAGCAAGAGTTCGCGTTTTGTCAAGAAACAAGATTTGACCCCATACCCTCTTGACCCCATACCCTCTACCCCCCATACAAAGAAATCTTATTGCATGCTCAAAACATTATGCCGATCCCGATTGATGCTAAAATCCCGATACAAAACGAAGATTATCTGGTTGAGCCATTTGAGGATGAAGTCCTCTTGTACACGGTGACTGGAGCCAAAGCGGTCTATATGAATCAGACCGCCTATCTGGTGTGGCAGCTCTGCGGCGCGACCGCAACGGTAGCCGAAATCATCACCTGTCTGGAAGATTCATATCCCGAGCAAAAGGAAATGATCCGCGAGGATGTACACGGCGCCCTACAGACCCTGATCGAAGCGGGGGCTATCACCCTTGTCGATCGACCGGCATCATAACCGATGTAATTTCTCTTTACGCAAGGGGCTGACCCAAGCCAGGCCTTTTGCTCACGGACAAATAGCGCCACCGCTCATGTTGCGCCGCAAATACGAGGATGTACTGGTTGAGAAGACAGGCACTCTGACCAGCGTATCTCATGCTCATATAAACAAGCGCGTTGAATTATGCGCCGGGCAGGATGACCGCGCTGGCCCAACACCGCCATCGAGCGGGAAAAGACAACTGCATGAGAGATCACACAAAAAGGTGATCATGCACATATCAGAAAAAACCGGGTCGATTCCGAGGTTGAACAAAAATTATTTAGACTTAGAAAAATTTCTTTATGCGGCTGAGTCCAGCATAAATTCAAAGCTCGTTTCATTAGTCAGAGAACCCAGGGTCTCACCACCCGTCGTCACCATATCGGCAAAATCGATAACAAATGTTCTGTTTTGATCACAATAACTCCCAGTCCTGGGTGTGAATTTAAACTCGATCCACCTGCCACCGCTGTCTAATTTCAACCTACGAGTCATCAGGCTAGATGGATCAATTATAACACGGCCAAGATTTTCCGAGGTAGATTCCATTTCTATAGCGAAATCGAAATAGTAAGGACCCATTTCCAGAGGCCTTCCCCGCGATGAAAATTCACAGGTAAGAATGCTTTGCTCATCCCGCATGGTTACCAGAGGCTCCGGCGGTTTTGGTTCCGGTTTCGGCTTGTTAACCGAAAGCGCGCATTGGGCCTGGCCCGTCGCACCCTGTACCGTAGTAGTTACGCTCACCGCGGTAATGCCCGGACCGCCAATGATTAGCAACTCACCGCTGAATGTGCCATCGGCCGCGGTGGTGGTTTCTAGGCTTGTCGGTTCCCCCTTTCCCTGGGACACTGCCTCAATGAGCGTAGCAAGGCTCCCGGTAGGCGGCGCAACAAACCCCTCTACCCTGATCCGCACGGTATCACTCTCAGTTGTACCGGCAAGCAGGCTCACCTCACAGGGGTCAGACAGGGTAAAGCCGCTTGTCTGGGCATGCACGGGCAGGATAATCTGCTCTATTATGGGATGTTCCCAGCGCTGTGGCAATGCAAAATAGGCGGTGAGCCCAGCCACGCCGGCACCAAATGATTTGATCGCCGTGCGACGACTGAGCACCGAGTTTTCGAGCCTCAATTTACTGGACGGAAAGCTAGTCATGGTGCCCTCCGGCAAAAAATAAAGGAAATGAGGGATAAGCCAAATACAATGGACCCTACTGCTAAGCATACAAACAAATGGATTAAAACACTTTTTTGATCTGCTGTCAAATCAATTATGGACATAAGCACGTAAAGTGCCAGTGTAGAGTTAGCGATGGCTCGGCCGACAGGTATGCAAAAAGTGGCAGGCGTTTAAGCCTCGCAGGCATTATAAAGGCGGTTCGAAAAGACAAAATGATCCCGGAGCTCGACATCTAATCTTCTCCCCATACCCGCAAAAAAACCTAGCATTATATTGCTGTTAATTAAGCTTTGGCGACGAACAAGCTCATATACCATTCAGCGGAGCTTCCCTGCCAATTTATGTAACAGCGCCATCGGTTTTGCCAGCCATAATGGGGTAGTTTGACCGGCACCCTCCGCGGTTTGGCTCTGCTCGGGTGTTATCAGATAGGCATAGTGCAGGTGATACCACCACAATATGTGGCGCGGATGTGTTACCAGCAGGCACCACGCCACACTCACCCACGATGATACCCCATAATAGATGCGCAGCCACCATAATGAGGGAAAAAAAGTGGCCCGCATAAGGTCCATCACCGAGCCGCCCCTGCTTCTCTGTTGGCGAAATTTCACCGTAGGCCAGCCATTGAATGAGTGGGGCGGACGATTTAGACGGCCATTATAACGGGAAATTCTGAAATACTCAGCGATGTCCGAGCGCCAGGGAACAACCCGATGCAGCAGGGGCAACCCATTGAGTAACTGCGGATAACGTTCGCCCAGCGACCGCCAGTCAATAGTATCGAAACAGGTCTCAACCTGGCCGATAATATCGGCGATATTGATCAGCCGAAACGACTCATAGACCAGCGGGGTACGGATCGCATGCTGATAGAGATACCTGAGCATGTCCACATCTCCCATACTTAGCAAATCCCGCCCCCCCGCGTCAAACACCTTTCCCCGCTCGACAAAATCGGCAACAGGTGGCTGCTTATACCAGGGCGGACAGGGCGGGTACAGCCCATGGTGGATCTCAATGGTGATGGTCACCCCGTTTTCACGGCGCGACAGGGCAAGCAGGTGAAAATGATCGGCTGGGATGACGATCTTGGACTGTTCAAATCCCTGTTCAATCAGCAGTTTCTGGGCCGTCTCGGCATCTTTGCGCGTTAAAAGCAGATCGATATCACGCATCGGGCGCAGGCGCGGATCTTTATACACAGTATGGCGCAACACCGATCCCTTGAGAAAAATTGGGTGCATCGATGCTTTAGCGAGCAGCGCGGATACCTCGTGTAAACTCCTGTAAGCACCATCGAGCGATGGTGCAGCTGCCGTTCAAGAATTGTCAGGTTGCGGCCGATGTGAACCGGATACGTAGCGCCGGATTTTTTCAGATGCTGATGCAGCAGCGGGATCATTCCCTGCCGTTCAGCCTGATGCAGCAGACTCTCCCAATTGGCGGCGGTGGTGTCGCACACCCGGCGCAGAAGGCTGTATTGCTCCGGTGTGCCGGTGGGCCGGGCGCAGAGGTGGAGAATACGTTGATCATTCACCGTGGAGCCCCGGCGACCGCCACCAGCTCGGCGATTGCCCGCTCCGCCTGGGCTATATCGCTGTATTCGATTGAGTACGACGTGCATCTCTGGATAAGACGGGAAAGACCGGTGATTCCCAGTTTTTCGAAGTTGCCGTGCGTTTACGTGGCATTCCAGCAGTTTTGCCAGACTGCGTGCCGGGCTAAGGGACTTCACCTGCGTTACCGCGGCGCCACTGTAGTAGGGAAATATCAGATGCGAGAGTAACGGACAGGTCGGAGAAAAAACAGGGTTAAGCAGCCGATGGGGAACAACCGCTGCCTTATTATCGCTTACCATGGAGGCGGCGTGTCCCGCCAGTGTCTTGAGCAGGGGACCGGATGCCCACTCTTTGAGAACCAGCGGACGCATACAGGGGAATAACCGGCCGACTGAGTCTACCATTACCAGCTCATCGGTGAGGTAGTAGTAGCCATTGCCCGCTAGCCAACCAGTCAGCGTGCTCTTCCGGAACCGCTGGTACCCGGCAACATGATTGTCTTGGTACCGTTATGGACGGCGCCGGCATGGATAGCATAGAGTGTGTCGTTACCAGCCACGCACTGGTAGATGATTTCGTTGAGCAGCATGTATGCCAGCTGGTATGCCGAAGCACCAAAGTACAGACGCCTGTCGTCATTCCACAACGACCACATCGGCATGGGCCCGGCTGCAACGATATCATAATGGGCCCGGGTGGACTCCGCATCACTGAGAATCAGATCGCCGCATACAACCTGGGCAAGCTCCGCCGCCGCTCGGTTGTTACAACCAACCGTCACCGCCTGCCGCCCAAACCCGGCCGGAAGGTTCGGCGGCTCTCTCCATTCTGGCCATATTGAGCTGTTATCATGTTCTTGGGAGGTTAGCAAAAAATCAGAGTTCCCCGATAAGGCGGCCAGCTAAAATGAACCTTGGAAAGCTGGGGGCCATTCATTAATGAGCCTTTTGTCACAGAAAAGACTTCACCATCCAGGATAAAAGATTTTTCTAACCAGAGCAATCGTTCCGGTTATATACGCGCTGATAGGCAGCACGTTCCCGCACCCGTTATTTCGGCGCTTTTGTGTCAGCGATCACTCCTGCTGCACCCAGTCACCCATCAGGATCAAGGCTGCGGTAAAGCTAAGACGAGCGTAACAAAGTAACAGGGAGGGTGTTGAACCCCAGATTATCTAAAAGCTGAAGTTTCCTAGAAATTTATTTGGCGTTTAGAAAATGTGAGCTAGGAGTTGCCAAGCGAACAAAAATAAATTAGCTTATATTATAAGTCAGGGTGCGGCGCCCCTTGTTGGGTAAAATATTGATATTATTACTTAAAAAGGCAAAATAATGCTTGCGGTAGTAGGCGCTCCCAGTGTATACTTCAAGTGTCTAACCAATTGAAAATATACACAAACAGGAGCAGCCTACCATGTTTATACTACGCGATTTACTCCACCCCCTGCAAGCTCAATTTTCCACTACCGCTCAGGGGCAAAAACGAAAGCTCTGGTTTGCATACACCCTGCTGGCGGTGGTGGTGCCATTTACCTCATCAATCACTTCAAACCTGTTGCGCACCCTGCACACTCTGTTTGGTTTAACACTGCAGAGTCAGCGGTTTTATAGTTTTATGGCGAGCTCAACACTGCCGTGGAAACGATTGTGGCGCACCATGTGGCACATGATTCCAGCACCAGCCACGGATGGACGAATTATTGTGGCGCTGGATGATTCCATCAATCCCAAATGCGGCAGGAACATCTTTGGCTGCGCCCATTTTCACGATCATGCAGCACAGATAAATCAGAGCTCGTATCCATGGTCACAGTGCATTGTGGCAATCGGGTTGTTGAAACAAATACACTCACGATGGGCCTGGTTGCCCCTTGATTTTCGATTTTACCTGAAGCGAAAAGATATCGAGTTACGGTCGGCACCGGTCACGCGACCGGGCAAAGCGGTTCGTTTTGCAAGCAAGATGTCACAGGCAGCCGCGATGATCGCAGGTATTCGAGATCATTTCAGCAACCGGTGGTGGTGGTGACGGATAGCTGGTTTGGCAACAATGGTCTGTGGTCCAGGATAGATGGTGGGGGGCAACGGGGTATCCATCTGCTTTTCTCGGATGCGTTCAAAATAATACGCTGTATGATTTTCCCCCTGCACCACCAGTACGGCGCCAGGGCTGGTCGGCCACGAAAATATGGCACCTGTTTCGGTTCCGTGGGTGATTGTGCAGCCAGGTGGGAAGGACAAAGCTCGAACCTATGGTGTTTTCCTGTATGGCAAGAACAGAGAGGTGCAGGCGTACTCCCAGGCCGTTATGGTAAAAACGATGTTAAGTGCCCGGTGCGAGTTGTGTGGGTGTATCGAAAGACTCGATATGTTGCTTTGATGACCACCGATATGACGCTTTCTGTTGAGCAGATTATTGAGTATTACGGGGCACGCTGGAAGATTGAAGCAG
Source organism: Desulfofustis sp. PB-SRB1 (assembly GCA_016722945.1). Lineage (GTDB taxonomy): Bacteria > Desulfobacterota > Desulfobulbia > Desulfobulbales > Desulfocapsaceae > PB-SRB1. The sequence goes on from JAEQMT010000049.1 coordinate 12,443, forward strand.
GATTCAAGGAGATCAAGCAGGAGATCGGCAGTTTCTCAATCTCAAGTGCGAAATGCTGATTCAGTAATTAATCATCTCAACTTCTGTATGATGGCCACAACCTTGACATGGATCTATGCCGACCGGTTGGCAAACCGTCCCGGATCGCAGGCATACAAATTAGAGGGCGAGCCGGATTTGCGTTCTCGGATGTGCGCAGGATAATTGCGGAAGCGGCATTGAGCCCGGATTTTCATAGAGTTTGCCCGGCGCCAGCGAAAACACCACAAAAATCTTTCGTCAAAACCCTGCTGCGCATGGTGGCGTAGGATGATAAGTTGTCAATTTCTAGGAAACTTCAGTTTGTTTTAAAAACCGGACAATTCTATTTGGTTGACACACACGATATTGAACGTTTGTAGTTGACAATTTTTCAAGTTTAGTTTATCCTAATTTGAGCGATTTATTGAAAAAAAGAGTCCTTAACCCGCGATGTAATATGCTATAATTATTGCTAAAATCAGATAAATGATAGCAATTGAAGCGCAACCCATCAGGTGGAGGACTCAATGAAAAGACATACCGCCAACAATCAGAAAAAGAAACACCAAATTGATGCCATTGAAGTGACCTCCGACTGCCTGACCAGCCGAGCTGGTTTGGCCCCGTGCGTCGCCTACATGAATCAGATCGGTATATTCACCAAGCTTGAGCGTTATTTCGGCTCTCTGAGAAAAAGCAAAAAGGGTTGCCGTTAGCCGAGCTCTTCAAGCAGGTGCTCTGCTTCATGTTCGACGGCACCAGCCGCCATGTCAGCCATTTCGATCAACTGGCCGCAGATCATGGCTATGGCGCCGCCATAGAAACCGACCCGACACAGCTCGCATCATCGCATCAGATCAAACGGATGTTCGGCTCTTTTTTCCTCATCCACGTGCTTGTTTTTAGACGCCTGTTGGCACAGGTATTTATCCGGCGTCTAGGTGAAACCAGACCGGCCGTCGTCGAACTGGGACTGGACAGCATGGTGATGGATAATGATGACGCCCGCTGCCGCAACGGGGTTACCCGACCTACCAGAGAAAAAAGGATTCCAGCCCTTGCAGATGAACTGGGGCAGATTGATTATCGACGCCGAGTTTCGCCCCGGCAAGGTGCACGGTAACCACGGTGATACGGCCCGCCGGATGATCACCGATATGGTGCGCCGTATTCGCCGCCACTACCGTAACGATGTGCCGATCATCATCCGCATGGACAGCGGGTTTTTTGATCAGAAGATTTTTGAGTTATGCGAGCACCTCAAAATCGGCTACGTGTGTGGGGGCAAGATGTATTACGAAGTCAAGGCGGTGGCCTGTAGCGCCCCTGCCGGCGCATGGCAGCAGTATACCAGACACAAGAACGATGAAGTTGGCTGGGAGTACCTTGAATTCGGCACTGCCTGTAAAACCTGGAAGCGCTTTCGACGAGCTCTCTATTGTCGCTTTTCTCGCCAACCATAGACAACTCTATCCCTGACTGCCGCCCGGATACGGTGATCGTTACCAATCTTAGCCAGGGCGGCTATATTGATGAGCTGTTGGAGCGTGCGGGCATGGCCGACTATACCAGCACCCATTCTATCGTGGCAGTATACCACGGGCGCGGCAGCGATGAGCTGAACGATCGGTCTCTGAAGGATTTTGGCCATGAGCAGCTGCCGTTCAAGCAATTCACCGCCAATGCGGCATGGTACTACATGATGGTACTGGGGTATAATCTGCTGGAGTGTTACAAGTATGATGTCGCCTATGACGTGGTGCCGACTGGCGCGTATGCGACGACAATCCGCCGCCGGTTGATTGATATCGCCGGTAAAATTGTTCGTCACGCCCACAAGAGACGGTACTGAAGGTGTCCGCGGCATGCGCCGCTCAGCTTAATCTTGCTGAGCTGTTACATCGCTGTCGGCAGGTTCAAGCGCTACCGTAACAGGCGGCTAAAACAAGGCGGCAGAGCCTGTCAAAGGGTGGAGTGCACCGGCGAACGGGGAATCACCTGCACCTGACACACATAAGCACCTAATATTCTTGTCGAGGTTATCATGTAACCAGGTGAACGCCACCAGAAAGGGTTGATTGCCCGAAAAATCCCTTTCAGGAGTCACCTCAGAGGTGTGAAACAGAAGAATCGCTCAATTTAGGTTTATGTAAGAAGTTAAAGCTTTAACTATTTAATCCTATTATTAAAAATGAATACACTATTTTATGACATAATTAAATATATAAATAAATAAAAGCAT
>JAEQMT010000001.1 GCA_016722945.1 Desulfofustis sp. PB-SRB1
TTTCGTGGTGAAAGACCAGGCCGGCCGAGTCATATCCCGATATTTCCAGGCGCTTGAGCCCTTCCAGCAGGACCGGAACGACCCGCCGCGTGCCAATGTATCCGACAATGCCGCACATACTCTCTCCGCTTGATGTTGGTGGTTGTTGTAACACTGCAGCAAACACCCACTCTGAAAAGAATGCTACTTTTTTCTTTGCCGGGCCGGGAAAATCCCGGTACTTATTCAGCACTCGTTTTGCACCCCTCTCCTCTCTACCAGGATACCCACCATGGATGAACGGCAGCGCCTAAAAACCATACTTGTCGAAAAATCATATCGTTCCGGCACCTTTACCCTGACATCCGGACGCACCTCGGATTTTTACATCGACGGCAAACAGACCACTCTGGATGCCGAGGGGGCGTATCTGTGCGGCACCCTGCTCTACCGTCTGATCGCCGCCGAGCCTGCGCCCATCCGGGCGGGGGCGGCATGACCTGGGCGCCGATCCGCTGGCTACGGCGACATCGTTAATCAGCTATATTCAGGGCAATCCGCTGCCCGCCTTTATCGTCCGCAAAAAAGCCAAGGAGCACGGCACCGGCCGCGCCATCGAAGGCCTGAAGAACCTGGCGCCCGGCTGCCGGGTTGCCATTGTCGAGGATGTGGTCACCACCGGCGGCACCCTGCTCCAGGTAATCGAGCAGGTTCAGGCAGCCGGCTTTGCGGTCGGCCTTGTCGCCACCGTTGTGGACCGCCAGGAGGGCGGTGCCGAAAATCTGGCGGCCCGGGGTTTTCCCCTCCGCTCGATCTTCACCCGCGAACAGATTTTGGCCTGAGGCGAGGTTTTTACGACGCCATCAATTCTGGTGGAACGATTTCGCGCAACATTTCATAGGCCCCCGCAGCAGTGGCGCCAGACTGTCGGGATCATGGGCGCATATGGCAATTGACGAACCATCAAGGCTGAGCGATTTGGGCTCAGACGTGGAAATCATGGCCGAGGAAGGAACAGCACCCTCCGAATCAGGTTCCGATTGGTCAACCAGATCAATCTTGTTGTAGACATCGATTCGCGGAATCGCCAGCAGGTCAAGCTCGCCCAGCAGCTTTTCCACCACCTCCACGTGGGTGGTATGGGCGGGATTGGCCGCGTCGATGACATGGATGAGCAGGTCGGCCTCATTCAACTCTTCCAGGGTTGCCTGAAAGGCGCGCAGCAGGTCGGCCGGCAGATCGTCGATAAATCCCACCGTATCCGATATTATCACCTCCATCTCCTCGGGAAAACGCAGCCGTCTGCTGGTGGGATCGAGGGTGGCGAAGAGTTTGTCCTCGGCCACCACCTCGCTTCTGGTGAGGGTGTTGAGCAAGGTTGATTTGCCCGCATTGGTATAACCAACCAGCGAGATCACCGGCACCGTGCGCTTGCGCCGCCGGTTTCGCCGCCGCGACCGCTCGCTGCCCACCGATGCCAGTTCCCGCGTCAATCTGGCCAGACGATCGTTGATGCGGCGCCGATCGATCTCCAGCTTGGTCTCACCCGGCCCCCGTGCGCCGATGCCGCCGGTGAGGCGCGAGAGCGCGTCATCTCTGGTGGAGAGCCGGGGCAGCATATATTTGAGCTGAGCCATCTCCACCTGAAGTTTGCCCTCCCTGCTGCGTGCCCGCCGCGCGAATATATCGAGGATGAGCTGGGTACGGTCGATCACCCGCAGGTCGGTGAACTCGGTAATGGAACGGATCTGCGATGGATTGAGTTCACGCGAAAAGATCAGCAGGTTGGCATCCAGACGCAGCGCTCTGATAATAATCTCGGAGAGTTTCCCACGTCCCATGATAAAGCGTGGATTAATCGTTCTGCTGCGCTGATAGATGCTGTCCAGTACGACGATCTCACTGCTTCGGGCAAGCTCCATCAGCTCGCGCATGGCTGGTTCGGCACGGCTGCGCGACTCGGTGCCGACACTGATCAACAGAGCGCGGTCGCGCCCCGCTTCGGCCCTGCCGGTCTGCTTGATGCGGCTAAACTCGTTTTCCAGGGCCTGGATCAGTTCATAAATGGAATCTTTCTGGTTGGCGGGATGGAGCGGTTCGAGATACTGCCAGTTAGCCCCGTCCATCGACAGCGGCATGAGATGAGCGCTGTAGATGCGTTCGGGCAAGCCGTGCTGATCAAGTTTGAGCACCGCCATCAGATCGAGACGCAGAAAAAGCAGATCCATCAGATCATCGTCGGAGATGTTCTCGCCGCCAGGATGGGTGTGCACCAGCCGCAGGCCGCAGAGCCTGCCGCCTGTATTGTTCCGCACCGACTCGCGGGAATGAATAAACCATGATAGTCGCCGATGATGACCTGCTCGATTTTCCCGGCCGATTGATCAACAGGCCGACCTGCCGGTTCATCTCAAAAGAAAGTTCAGCCATGGTCCGGGCGGCTTCCGGGCTGACAATGTCATCACGGGAGATATTTCGGGAGCCCAGACGGTTGAGCGCCTTGAGCTGGGACTTCTTCAATCCCTGGGTTTACCGGTTACTTTGGCGATGGTTGTTTACTCCTGAAACGGTTGTTCTAAGGGGAGCCCTGGAAATGAAATTTTGTTAAAAATCAATGTAAGATTTTACCACTGACCAACTTGATACCCCATCACTATAGATCGTGGATTGTTCGGCACAATGACGCCGATATCAGCTGAGCGCCGACACGTGTTCAACATATAGACTTGGTGTAATTGTCGAGCATTGTCTGATCCATGGTGACGAGATAGTCTTCGTTTAACAATGCGTGTGCCACGATTATTCGATCAAATGGATCACGGATCCAGGTGAGCGCTATTGCCCTGTGTAGAACGGCATTAAAGTCTTTGTCGCATACTTTCAACCAATTGAGTGGGAAAGATCGGCAACAATGTCATTGGCGGCAGGGTAACTCGTTTAATCTCATAAAGATACTGCAGTTCGAGACGGACAATTGGAGAAATTCTAATTTCATGGCCATTGAGAAGATCTTTTGCTTTGTCGCTCAGTTTTCCCACTACCCCGGCACAGAGCCAGACTGCAATATGAGTATCAATGTAGATCAAGATTCATCTCCCCATCCCAGCAGATATCCGCAAGATCATCAGGGTTACCAGCAATGACATGCGGCTGGAAACCAGGTTGGACAGCTTGTTGGTTGTGGCAACGGGTACAATCTCAATATCTCCCCGCCCTTGTTTATTTCCAGGGGAACCCCGCTGCTGAGCACCTCATCCAGCAATTTGTAGATGTTGCTCCTCAATTCTGTTGGACTGACGGTTTTCACACGCACCTCCCGATAACACGTACATATAGGATAACCCGTACGTACTTATTACACCTCGTGCTCTACAAAGTCAATCAAAAGGCGTACCGCATTATGCAGAAACAAACCATGCCGATACAGCCGAACGTTATCTCATCTCCAGTCGATCATCAGACAAGTAGCCGGCGATCACGATTACCAGCGCGTAGTTGACTGCACGCAAGAAACTTTTCTTTGCAACCGCGCCGGTGAGCCGGAGGGCGTGCTGAAGTACAATTGCTACGAGCAGGAACCGGACAGCGTCAGCAGAAATTGTCCGGCCTGTTGCTGGTAGGTCACGCCGAAGATGGTGTCGCCAAGCCATTTCTTGAATGACTGGTTGTCGCTGAACTGCTTGAACAGCTCGGTGTGGTCGGCCAGGAGGTCGATCATGAACGCTGCAATGTTGCGTCGTGCTCGATCCGGGTGGTCTTCTTGTCGTTGTTCTTCATGGCGTTCTGGTAGGCCGCTTCCGCCGCCACCTTGGCCGGGATCTCCCCGGCGATGACCGTGCCGATCTTGTCGCCGTCCTTCCAGTCAATGTTGCCGAACTGGTCGTTGAACGCCTTCAGCAACGGAATCACTCGTCGGCTGACGAGTTCTGCCGCTCTTCGACGACCTGGCCATCCTTCCAAACTACGACGCCCACACCCGCCTGCCGGGCCTTTTGCCGGGCCTTGACGGCTGCCCGCTTCATGGCGATTTCCGCCGCCGCCAAGTCGGGGTCGCGTTCTATGGGTTCCTTGCCGGAATCCATGTTTGTATTATTCATGCCTTTCGTTTTCCCATCAGGCGTTTGGCGATGCTGGTGTGGTTTTCCCCATCGTTTCGTGGCTGTTCCCCTAGTTTTCAATCCCCAAAACAGCCAAGAGAGAAGCAGAGTATGACATTTCATCGTTGATGATACCAGAATAGCTAATTCTAATTAGTATTCAAGCTGATATTAATATACACTGTGCCTGCAACCATTTTCTGCCAACACTCTTTCTCCAAGGAGGCAGGCACGCAATGGCACGACCAGCGCAACTTACCACGGAAATGGAGCAAGAAGCGATGTACCTTATTAAGCACGCAAAGACCGCCAAGGAACTCCGTACCGGACTCAGCGTATTGCTCCCCAAACAACATGGACTTACCAATGCCGGCACAGGTGAATCACTTGGCGTGAGTATCGCTACAATTCTCAGGATGCAAAAAGAGATTCGCCAACGAGTCGACGGCACCGGCCGAGCAAAAAGAAAGTGGGGTGGCAGACGCCGACAACTCATGACGGTTGAAGAAGAAAAGCGTTTCTTGAGCCATGGGTGGCCGAAGCGGAAAAAGGCGGCGTGTTTATTGTGCCACGATCCACAAAGCACTTGAACAAGCATGTGGGCGTACCATAGCTCCTTCTACCGTATATCGGTTACTCGCCAGGCATGGTTGGCGCAAGATTGCACCCGACACCTACCATCCAAAACGTGATGCGGCAGCGCAAGACGACTTTAAAAAAAAATCTGCCAAACAGTGGCGGAAGCAGCGGGAAAAAACACAACAGACTTACCGGTACGAGTAATGTTTCAGGACGAGGCTCGGTTTGGGAGGATAAACGACCCTCGTCGCTGCTGGGTGCCCTTTCCCATGCGGCCATTAGTTGCATCATCTTTGGTCAGGGAATACGTAGACGCCTACGCTGCGGTAACACCGGCGGATGGCAGCCTTGATTGGATGGTGGGCTCATCAATGAAGACGGAG
>JAEQMT010000036.1 GCA_016722945.1 Desulfofustis sp. PB-SRB1
TCCTACATCAATGTCGACGCGCGAATCGGCATGTTCATGATCGGCTACTCCATCAGCCCAGCCATGGTCATGAACATGGTCGGCAAGGGTTCGAAATACCCCTTCGCCTATCGCGACGCCGACGGCGACTACCTCTCGGGCGGCAGTACCTACAAACTGAACATTCCAGGGCCCGTTCCGGCGGCAAACTTCTGGAGCATTACGCTGTATGACGCTGCCAATGCATCGGGACTGCAGAATGGCCAGCCGTTTCCATCGATCGGCTCCCTGGATAAATTGCAGTACAACGACGACGAATCCGTCGATCTCTACTTCGGCCCTGAGCTGCCTGAAGGCGTCCCGGCATCAAATTGGCGCAGGACCGTTCCAGGCAAGGGATGGTTCGTGCTGTTCCGGCTCTACAGCCCAACCCAGCCCTTCTTTGACAACTCCTGGCGGCCGGGCGACTTCGAGAAGATCAACTAACAGCCACAGAGCGGAGAGTGCAAAATGATGAAGAAAACAATGCTGATTGCTATAGCAATCGGAGCAATCCTGACAAGTACCGTACTGCAGGCAGAAACCATCGACACCCGTATCGGCAAGTTGGAATTCACCCATGATTTCGCCAACGGCTACCCGACCGATGAAACCGTCAAGAAGCTGTTTAATGAAATGGACTTCCAACGGGCCGTACAGGCCTATATCTGGGCGATACCGTTTGCCAGTATGGCGCAGTGGCAATACGCGCACACGGAGCAACTCGGGGCCGAGAACGGCCAGGCCGTCTTTCTGGAGAGCTACAAGGATCGGCTGGGTGGGCTCACCTACAATGCGACCACGCCTTACGTACTGCCGTTCATCGACCTGGCCGAGGGGCCCTGGGTGGTTGTGATGCCGGAGGCGGAGGTGCGCGGAGCGGCGCACGATATGTGGCAGATCGCCATTACCCGGATGACCGAGCCGGGCAAGTACCTCTTTGTGGGTCCAGGCCAAGACGTGCCAACCGATGCCCAGGCACAAGGCTACACGGTGGCGAAATCGCCGTCGATGAATCTATTGGTCGGTATACGCTTGATGGCGACCGATGAGGCCCAGCGCCTGACGGACCTCGAAGCGATTCAGGTCTACCCCTATGCCGAGCGAGGCAATCCGCAGCCAAGAGGGTATATCCGCCCCGAGGGCAAGTCCTGGATGGCGGCCGCGCCGAAGGGTTTCGCCTATTTCGAGCGCTTGGCCGAGTGGCTGGATAAGGAACCGGTCGCCGAACGCGATCGTTTCTTCATGGCCATGCTCAAGCCCCTTGGCATCGAGAAGGGCAAGCCCTTCGAGCCGACGCCGGAGCAGAAGGCGATCCTGACCGAGGCGGCGCTGGTCGGCGAGGCCATGGCCAAGGCCAACGATTTCTCCAAGCGCCTCGAAGACGCGCACTACATGGACGGCTCGCGGTGGGAGTTCGCCACCGTTTCGCCGCCCGATCAGCGGCGCGAATACTACGACGAGCTGGACGGACGCGCCGCCTGGTTCTACGAAGCGGTCACCAACGACCCCGCCATGCACGGGCAGAAGACCGGAAAGGGCCAGGTCTACCTGGCGGCCTACAAGGACAAGGATGGCGATTGGCTCGATGGGAGTAAAAACTATAGACTGCATGTGCCCGCTGATGTGCCCGCCGAGACCTTTTGGTCGGTCACCGCCTATGAGGTCAGCACCCGCACCCTGATAAACAACTCCTATGGGATTGCCGACCGCTCCTCGCGCATGGACTTGGCCATGAACCCGGATGGCTCGGTCGACATATACTTCGGTCCCGATAAGCCGGAGGGCGACAAGTCGAAAAACTGGATTCCCACCGAGGCGGGGCGCGCCTGGTTCCCCTATTTCCGGCTCTACTCACCCAAGCAGGCTTTTATGGATCGCAGTTGGGTGCTATCGGACATCGAGAAGGCCAGGTAGTACGCACAGGCAATAAGATAACAACCGGTGTTAGCGGACAGCGCTGTGCGCCGCCACTTAATCGGTGCATCAGCGTCGCCATGAAGCAAAAAGGGTAATGTAATACTTTAATCACTCTTTCGATCATCACAGTCAAACGCATTAACAGATTGCCGTCGCCGTCATAGACAGCCAGCAACCGGGGCAGCCCTTGCCGGAGATATTTTTCGCTAATTGCAATCGATCTTCTTGGCGATTCGCCTTAAGAGGGGGTTTAATAGTGGACTGACCCTGGTTTTCCAATGTATCGACAATTGGCAAAACTGCTTGCATGTTTTGTGTTCCTGCCGCGTAGCGGCTTCGCCCCACAAGTCGGTCGAGTTGACCTGTAGCACTGCACGCACCAGGCCGCTCACCTCTCCGTTGCCGTACGTTCCAGCTTGGCCATTATGCCTTAAAAATATAAATGAAGTTGACAATATAACGGATGATCGTTATAATATGATCTATGATAAGATCTTTCAGGGGTAAAGGAACTGAAGATATTTTTGATGGAATAACTTCCAAGTCGGCAAGAAAAATCTGTCCTCAATCTCTTTGGCCGGTTGCAATGAGAAAACTCGACCAGATTAACAGGGTACAAGATTTAGCTGAGCTACAAGTTCCGCCAGGGAATCGACTCGAGCAACTAAAAGGAGATCGTGAAAACCAATTCAGTATCCGAATAAACCAACAATACCGTATCTGTTTTATGTGGGAGGAGGGACATGCATATGAAGTCGAAATCACAGATTATCACTAATATAATAGCAAGGAGGCTTCCAGCAAATCGTCCTCCAACACATCCTGGGGAAATGCTTCTAGAAGAATTTGTCAAGCCTCTTAACATAACCCAAACTGAACTTGCGCTAAAATTAGGCGTCTCATATCCCCGGTTAAACGAAATTATCAAAGGCCGCCGATCAGTTACACCAGATACAGCACTCCGGTTATCCCAGGTAGTAGGCATGTCGGCGGACTTTTGGCTTGGGCTCCAGCAAGATTGGGATCTTTGGCATGCAATGAAAAGCCCAAAAGCTCTTGAAATCAGAAAATTGCAACCCCTTAACCCTACAACGAAACTTATATTGACGTCATAGCCACAATATGTAACACTGCGCAACATAACCCAAACCATGGAGGTGGGCCTATGTTGCCGTCAATTCGATCCGTTGAGCACACGTACGAAATACCGAAATTCTCGATCACCACAAAAGACATTGATGGTTTTTATTCCGAACTTGAAGGGTATCATGAGGTTTTTGCCGACTGTTTCCACCGGAGTGAGTCGCGGGGCCATTTTTTTAAGTACATGGCCGGCCAATTCAGTGAGCTTGAAAGGAAGTCGATTGAACCGATTGCCGTTAATATCAAAGGCGGAAATGTTAGAGCAATGCAGCGGTTTATCAGTGACGCGGAATGGGATGAGGATAAAATAAGCCGCAAGTATCGTCATATGGTTAATGATGATATGGGTGATCCAAACGGCATTCTCATTTTCGATGAATCTGGTTTTGTCAAAAAAGGATCCGACTCGATCGGTGTAGCCAGACAATACTGCGGCACCATTGGAAAGGTGGATAATTGTCAGGTCGGTGTATTCGCGGCGTATGCCTCCCCCCAGGGGTACGCCCTGATTGACAAGCGGCTTTTCATTCCAGAGAAATGGTTCACCAAAGACTATGCCGCAAAACGGGAAAAATGCGCTTTACCCGAAAATATCAAGTTCAAAACCAAACCGCAACTGGCGGTTGAGATGTTTACTGCAATTCGAGACGAGGGGATACTTCCATTCAAATACATTGCCACCGACAGCCTGTATGGCTCAAGCCCCGAATTTATCAATGCGGTTGATCGGCTTCCCGGGGTCACCTATTTTGTATCCATGGCCAGTGACACCCGTTGTTGGCTGAAAAGACCCGTCGTCAGGGAAAAGACATACAAATACAAGGGCACGGTCAAAACCAGGAGAATTCTGGAAGATACATCAAAGACCCCCATTGCGTTCATCGATCTTGCCAAAAGCATCAATGATTTCTTCTGGTACAGGCGAAAGGTCTCCGAAGGCACCAAAGGCCCTATTATGTATGAATTCACTAAGCGCCGGGTTGTATTGTCAAAAGATGGATTGCCGGAAAAGGAAGTGTGGTTGGTCATCAAGCGAACGCTCGGCCCCAAGCCGGAATATTCGTTTTTTATCAGCAACGCCCCGGTCAGCACTCGCCTTGCAAAGTTTGTCTGGCTGAGCGGAGTGCGGTGGGCTATTGAGCAATGCTTTGAAGAAACGAAAACAGAGCTGGGGATGGACCACTATGAAGTTCGTAAATATTCCGGCTGGAATCATCATATTCTGACATGTATGCTGGGGCATTTTTTCCTCTGGCACCTCAAGATACGGTTGGGGGAAAAAAACGCCGTCTATTACTCTGTCGCAGCTTAGGATGTTGATTGAAACGGTTCTGCCAATCGCCCACTATGACGCCATGACAATGTTGGCGCTGATTGAGAGCGTGCAGGTTAAGAATCACAGAGCGTATCTTTCGCATCGAAGACGACGCCTGCGATCATTAAATGATTTTAAATAACTTTCGTTGTAGGGTTAAAAAGCATCTAGAAAAAATGGCATAACGAATAAGGTCAGATCCTGCGAGGAACGAGCCACGAGCAAATAGGAGTTATGTAAAATGAAGAATTTTGAGCGAGATTTATTGTCCTTTTACTCTGGTTTTCGTGGCAAGAAGCCTACCCTACTAAACGTTGGTGCACGAATGGGAAAGAAGTACTGGCCGATGAGCTCACTTTATCTTCCCCTGATTGGCCTTGCCTACCTTGGTGCTGGGTATTCGGGAGCTATGTATGTTTTGTGATTTGTATTCGGTGTTCTTGTAAACACCGCTTGCAATTGGTCGCGTTTTTCCAGAGTTTTGATACCACTAGAGAAACACCTTGACTGGGGTAGGGTAGAAGAAACCCTCGATAGCTATCAGAGTCAATAATAAACTTTTGGAGCGGATTTGAGCGGCGCGTGCAAATTTATCGGAGTAAACCCTTTTGCTCTTGCACGCGCTGCTCAAATTACTCAAATTAGCTGTTATCATATTTACGAACAAAATCTTCCGCCGGCAGGTTTCTAAAATCGCCAAGTCTTTCTTTGAGTTGATTGCGATCCCAGTCCCACCAGCAGATTCGCTGTAAACCCTCGATCACCCAGTCCGGGAAACGTGTGCGGATCGGTGCGGCCGGCACCCCGCCGACAATGGTGAAGGGGGCGACATCTTTGCTGACCACGGCGCCGGCGCCGACCACCGCGCCAGTGCCGATAGTTACCCCGGGCAGGACAATAGCACCGTGGCCGAGCCAGACGTCATGGCCGATGGTGACCGGTGAAGCGCGCCGCCAGTTGAAAAAATCGGGATCATCGTCACCGAGCTCAAACTGTCTGGAACGGTAGGTAAAGTGGTGCAGCACAGCTCGCGGCAGGGGATGATTGCCGGGGTTGATCCGGCACTGGGCGGCCACCGAACAGAACTTGCCCATGGTGGTGTAGATGATGTCGCAGTCGGTGGTGACATAGGAGTAATCGCCGAGGGTGGATTCGACGATGGTTGTTCCGGCGCCAACCTCCGTCCACTCGCCAAGCTCCGTGTCGGAAACTATGGCGCTTGGGTGGATGGAAGGAGTGGTTCCTAAGGGTGGTTGCTCTTTCTTTACGCTGGTTTTCATGAAGTTTTCTCGTGGTTGAAATGGCCCGGTCGTTGCACCAGATCTTTACAGAGATGCACGGCATGCTCATGCACCGCCGCGGCGCCGGTGAACAAAACACCCTGATGATTGAGGTAGCGGCTGGGCCCGTTTAAGTGCAGGGCCTTGCCGCGCACGTCGGTGGCGTGAGCGCCGACTTCCCGATAGATGCAGGCAGTGGCCGCAAAATCCCAGATGCAGCCGCCACCGGCGCCGGGCTGGGGCAGTTTGAAAAAGAGGGCCGGGTTATTTTCGAGCACCTTGCATCCATTTATCACCGAACCGCCATATTCATAGGCGTGAACATCATGGTAGCCGTTTTTCGCGGCCATATCCGAAAGCGCCTCGATGATGGCCGGGTAGATCGGCTGGGCGCCGAAACTTCTGTCATGAATAAGAGACAAGGTGGCATCTTCGGCGATGGGCGGTACCGTAAACGGCCGTTCGTTTATCCGGGCGCCACACCCTCTGGTTGCCTGATAGAGGGTTTGTTCCGCCGGATCGAAGACAACCCCCACAAGAGGCTCACCGCTTCGATCAATCAGGGCGATGGCCACCGAATAGCCGGATTTGCCTTCGCTGAAGTGGAGGGTGCCGTCCAGCGGGTCGATGGCGATGAAGTAATCCTTGACAAAGCGGCTGTTATCATCCTCACGTTCCTCGCAGAGCAGCCCGATATCATAGCCCTTGAGAACCGGCAGCAGCGATTCGATGATGATGTGCTCACTCGTCAGATCGACATCGGTCACCAACCGGGCCGCCTCGCTTGCTCCACCGAGCGTGGGCTCATGTGGTAAGTATGTGGCTCGTTTTTGATGACGGGTGAGCGTTTTGCCGGCACACGAAGCGATATACTCTCCGGCCCTGACAGCGCCTTTTACGGCCGCCTCGGTTATGTCGATCAGATCTTCTTGAGTCAGGTTCATGGCCGTGCAGATAGGAAAGGTGTCCACACCTTACCAACACATCTCGGAACGAGCCTCAAAAAACGTGTAGCAATCAAGGCTCAACCCTGTGCGTTGCGGCCCTGAATCAATCGTTTGCGCAGAGAACCGGAGATTTTATCCATGGCGATGACCAGAAACAGGGTGAGCAGGATCAGATAGAGGGTGTTCTCCCAGTCCCTCGATGTCCTGATGGTCTCAACCAGCATCAAGCCGATACCGCCGGCGCCCAGCGCGCCGATGACGGTGGCTGAGCGAATATTTGATTCCAGATAGTACAGGGTCTGAGAGATGAAAATCGGCAAGATCTGCGGGATCACCCCAAAGCGGTACACCTGGACCTTGGAGGCGCCGGTGGACTGAACCCCGTCCACCTGCTTTTCATCGGTGTTCTCCAGGGCCTCGGAAAAGAGTTTGCCCAACTCCCCGGTGTCGGTAAAGGCAATGGCCAGGGTACCGGTGAGCGGGCCGAGACCGAAGGCGCGGATAAATATCAGTGACCAGACGAGCATATCGATGCCGCGCAACAGATCAAAGAGACGGCGGACAAAAAAACGGACAATGTTAGAGGGCGAGAAGTTTTGGGCCGCAAAAAAGGCCAGCGGCAATGCCACAAAGGCTGCCGTGACCGTGCCGAGAACCGCCATCAGCAGGGTCTCCAGAAGTGCTACAAAGACGTTGCCATGCTGCCAGTCGGGGTTTTCCCAGAAGGTGTCGAATACCAGCCGCCAGTTGGCCATCTCCGGATCGAGACGTTGATCATTGAAGATCAATGAGACAACCTCCATGAAGCTGTAGGTTGAAAGCGGTGAGTTGAAGGGAAAGAAGAAATTCTCCCAGCCGGTGAAGTAGCGGTGAACTTCAATCTTCGCCCGTGACATCTGCACCCGTTTTCTCAGATCGGGCCGGGCGTCGAACTTGCTCGGCACCGCCCGCAGCCAGTCCGGCGGCGCTTTGCCCTCGGGAAGTATGGTCTCGATCCGGTTATCGATGATGGAGGCGGTGATGGTGCCGTAATCAGGAACATACATTTCGATGGCGTTGTCGAAGATCACCACCTCGTAGCCGTCACCTAATATGACCCGGGTGGAATCATCACCTGTCTCAACCCACGACGGCGGCGTCTCGTAAGTGGCGGTGCGTTCGCCTTCAATGGCCACTTTGGTTTCGCCGGTCCGCATGGACTTGGTGACGTGTACCTTGTGGGCGACCGCATCGTTGGCCAGCAGCACCGCTCGTTCCGGTTTGGCGCTGTCAATCAGCCCGTTCATGTCAAAGGCGACCCAGGTGTAGCTCAGATAGGCCAGCACCGCCAGCAGCACTATACCGGAGCGCAGGGTGCGGGCGCGCAGATTAGCAAAGATTGTATCGGGCCCATCGATGATGACGGCCGCATCGGTGCCGGCACTCATCAGGTGTTTCCCCCGCTTTCCGCGACAATCAGTTTTGTCCTGAAATATGATGAGCTTTGGTCGATAATAAAGATGGTGAAAATGAGCAAAAGAAACAGGGCGGCGGTCTCATCGCCGGCGCCTTGTCCCCAGCCGATGGTGCGTCGCAGTTCGGCACCGATCCCGCCGGCGCCGACGAAACCGAGAATGGCCGAAGCACGGACGTTGATCTCGAAGCGGAGCATGAAATAGCTCAGGTAATTGGGCAGCACCTGCGGCAGAACGGCAAATTTCATGCGCTGGAACCAACTGGCTCCACAGGACTGCAATCCTTCAATGGCGTTGAGGTCGATATTTTCATTGACCTCCGAGAACTGTTTGCCAAGCGCTCCGGCGGTGTGGAAGGCAACGGCGATCATCGCCGGCACCGGGCTGGTGCCGAGCACGAAAATAAGAAAGAGGGCGAGGATCAGCTCAGGAAAGGCCCGCATGATGTCCATCATTCTTCTCGAAATCGGCACCAGGGGCGGCCAGACGCTTAAATTGTTGGCCCCGAGAAAGGCAAATATCATCGCGAAGAGCCCGCCGAGCAAGGTGGCAACGGCGGCGATATTCAAGGTTTCGATCAGGGCGGGGAGAAATTTATACAGCAACAGGGGAAACTCGCTGCCCGATTGAAACGCTTCTCGCACGATTTCACCGGGGTATTCGAAAAACTTCTTCAGCCCATCGAGAAAATGGCCTGAATTCATGGCGTTGGCCTGTTTGTAACCGGCCACGAGCAGTGCCGCACTGATCACGACAATCGCCAGAGAATAGAGGCGGCGACGCTTTTCGATCTCAACCGTCTGGTTGAGCAGAGAGTCCTTCATCGTTTGCTCAAAAAATACGGGCCGCGCTGTGAGCACGGCCCGTGGAGTGTGATCGGAGAGTTACTGGCTTTTGAGTTTGCGCGCTTCGACGATTACTTCGTAGTCTTCGTGCGAGATCGGGGCGATTGCCTTGATCTTGCCGGCCATGAAACCGTAAGCACATTCCGGGTCGGTGGAGGGCAGCGCCGCCATCATGCCGGTCATCTTCAACATGACGTCAACCGGCAGATCCTTGCGTAAGACGATGGGACCTTCCGGGATGACCTTGGATCGCCAGATTTCGGTAAGCTGGGTCATATCCACCAGCCCGGCGTCCACCGCTTTGCGAAAGGCGCCGCTGTTAAAACCGTCTTCCCAGTCTCCCAGGCCGTCCGCCCAGCTGACGCCGGCATCGATATCGCCATTGGAAACGGCGATAATGGTCTGCTCATGACCACCGGTGAAAATAACATCTTCGAAATACTCACCGGGCTCCATGCTGTAGCCTTTGGCGGGAATCTCGATGGAGGGAATCAGGTATCCCGACGTGGAGTTGGGGTCGCCGAATGCGAAGACCTTGCCTTTCATCTCTTCGAGGCTGGTAATTCCGGTGTCTTTTCGGGTGAAACCGATTGAGTAATAGCCGAAGGACCCGTCGTCGTTGATCTTGGTGAGAACCGGGACAACCGCGTCAGGGTTGGTGAGATACACCTTGGAATAGCCGGAAGCCCCCAGCCATGCCATATCCAGGTTGCCACCCAGGAGCCCTTCGATGACGCCGTTATAGTCGGCAGGGGCGAACAGCTTGGTCGGTACTCCCAGGATTGCCTCGGTTTTTTCCCGCAGACACTCGTTGCTGCGCAGCCGGTCCGAGGCATTTTCGCCACCGAGAATACCGATGCGAAATTCAGTGAAACCCTCGGCACCCTGACTGCTTCCCGCCCACACCATACCGGCTAGGGCGATAAATGCTAATGTTCTGAGTTTCATGACGTTCCTCTTCTGTTATTGGTGAATTGAGCCTGACTGAGACCAATCAGGCGGTTGCAAATCCGTGGTTCTGATAAGACGTGGAGTGGTGCATCGACGCGGACTCGAGGCTGGTGGAGGTCATCGATTCATCGATTTCCTGTTCGGCGCCGTAGATGTCGCGCACCACGTCGCGGCTAAGCTCGGTGGGGGGGCCGTCGAAGACCACCTTGCCCTGACGCATGCCCACTACCCGGTCGCAATATGAGCGCGCCGTATCAAGGGTATGGAGGTTGCAGATCACCGGCAGTCCGTCACGTTCGTTTATCTCGCGCAGTGCCTGCATCACTACCTGAGCGCTCATCGGGTCAAGGGAGGCGATGGGCTCGTCGGCGAGAATCATTTTCGGCTCCTGGGTCAGGGCGCGGGCAATGGCAACGCGCTGCTGCTGGCCACCGGAGAGATTGTCGGCACGCTTCAGGGCCTGCTCGGCAATACCAAGGCGGCTCAAGGCATTAAACGCCTGATTAATCTCTTTTTTGCTGAAGATGCTGAAGATACTTTTGAGATTGCTATGACGATTGAGCCGACCCAGCATGACGTTGGTGATAACATCCAGGCGCGGCACCAGATTGAACTGTTGAAAAATCATTGCGCAGTCGCGCTGCCAGGCCCGTTTTTCCGCACCTTCCAGTTTCAGGATGTCGCGGTCGTCAACGAGGATTTTTCCGCTGGTAGCGGGGGTAAGGCGATTGATCATCCGTAGAAATGTCGATTTTCCCGCTCCCGAAGGGCCGATGATGCCAATCATCTGCGGTGTGGTGGTATTGAGGTCGACCTCGTCGACAGCCGTGACCCTGCCAAATTTCTTTGTTAATTTTTGAATGAGCATTGCCGGGGCGCCCCTGTCTGGATTGGTTTGAGGGTAATTATGCTTTGGATCCTACTGCCACGTTTTGAAAAGAGGGGGTACAGATGGCGGTATGGCCCGCCAGTGATGGTGAGAATAGCTCTGGATTGTTTTTATCCGGTTAAGATTGCTTTAGAGTTGGATTTATAAAAGGTTATGCAACAATTGTGATCCTCTTGTAAAAACCTTGCATTTGCTCGCTAACGTCATTCCCGCCCTCGATAACAACACTCAAGGGCAGGCTGTAGTGGGAATCCAGTAATTTCAAATGATTATGGATTTCGATTCAACTCCACAATGACCGTAATTGGTGTTTTTGCGACGCCATCAATTGTGATGGGGACGTTTGAAACGGGTAATGCTCACGGTAGGCCTGAAGTGGAACCCACCGAATGGGAGTTGGCGGCATGAGCAGTGGGCGGCGGCACACTCGACGTGGCGGCCGCCGGGCCGACAGTGAAATGGTATGGGGCGAGGATGTCGTACAACCTGTCTTGCGTTTCTGCTCCGGGTATTTCCCGAGGAAACGGTAGGCAAGCGGTACGACACATTTTTGCTGATGGGGCGGCAATACCTGACGGATAAATGTTTTCTTGTGGGGCCTGGCGGTTAGCGAGAACCGTTTTGCTGCCAGTGCCAGGAATTTTCGATCTGTTGGCGGAAAAACTGAATCATTGTGTTGCGGATGGTGTCGTGGTCAAGGAAATAGATTGAATGGGGGAAGAGCAGTTCGGCCACGCCTGAATCAAAGATCCGTTTCACCTCATATTCGTCATGGGCGACATCACGCATATACTTGTAGTTGACCCATGACCGGTTGGTGTGGAGGATGAATTCAACCCGCATGCCTCCTACTCGGGCAAAAAATTTCAGCATCGGCGTCTTGGCGCTGGAGCCTGACGTCGCCCCGTAGTGCATACCGCCGTTGAGGGTATCGGCGATATCTTCGAGGATCATGAATGATCCCGCCTTGGTAGCACTCTGGGTAAGATGATTCTGAAATACCTTGATATCGGCTATTGAGTTGAGAACCGCCATCAGCCCCAGTTCATCATCCACCGCAACGGCCGGGTTTTTCTCATTTTTCCTCAGGAGCTTGAGGATTTTCGCGGCGGGCGGTTTTTTTCGGATGGAAACGTAGATGGGCACCTCACGATCTCCCATCGAGAACCGGCGCCTTTTGAGCAGGGTCCGTTTCATTCCTTCCTCGAGGTTCAGGCTCGCCGCTTCGTGCCTGCTCAGCACCTGCAGATCGGTGCAGGAAAAATCCTCTCGGCGGTGGTGCGATAAGAGATAGACGATCTCATGTTCGCCGATCTTGAGTTTTTTGCTCCACACGTGCTGGTTGAGAAATTCGAGAAAATGGGCGAATTTAGTCTCGATGTCGGTTTCCCGCTCGCGCTGATCGATGGAGCCCGCCAAGTTCATGAGAATGAGCTTGCGCAACGCCTCGAACCGGGCCTTTTTGTGATAGTGATCATCAAAGACCATCAGCAGCAGATCCACCGGATCGGCGGTTATCTCCACCTCGTTGGTTATCTCCAGATGCGACGAGTAGGGTGCGAAGATCTTGTTCTGTAGCGATTTTATAACAGAATCGGCTGACCGGGCATAGTCGTTAACCCGGTACCGTACCTCCTCAGGGGTGCCGTCAATGCCGAACATATTGGCGAGCAGGCCGGTGGCCCGTTCACTGCACCGTCTGCGTTGCTGAGTGTCCTTTACCAAGGCGGCAATGTCCTGGAGCTTCTCAATATCGAGAAATTCCAGTATCTGGCTGCGCTGGACGCGAAACTTGGTGACATTGAGCGGGTCTTGCTTGAGGGTTTTCAGCCACCCTTTATTTTCCCGGCTGAACCGCGTGCCGATGTCAACCCGGTCGCGAGCCGCCAGCGGTCCGTTCTGATTCAGGGAGGTAAAAACGCTTCTTTGATCATAGGTGGGCATTGGGCGCTGTCGCTGCATGGTGATTGATTGAGGCGACATTGTAAACGAAGTGTCGCTAATTTGCACGATAGACTCGCGCAAGACGTTGTGATTTATACTGAATTGAGGTATTGAGTGGGCTTTACCATTGTCCTCAACAAGAGAGGAAAAACTCCATGTATAGAAACTTTGCCATTGTCCCGCGCATTATTTTCGGGCGCGGTTGTTTTAACCAACTGGACGATATCCTCGCCGACCGGCGTACCGGCGGCGCCATGGTATTTCTGGTGGATGACGTGTTCGAGAACACGGCGCTGATGAAGCGCGTACCGGCTGAGAAAGGCGACATCGTCATGCCGGTAAATGTCGATGAAGAGCCGAAGACTGCCTACATCGATGAGCTGGTTGCACGATTGCAGCAAGGCGGCGCCTCGACACCTGACGGGGTGATCGGCATCGGCGGCGGCTCCACCCTGGACATCGCCAAGGCGGTCTCGCTGCTGCTCACCAATCCGGGTTCGGCCACTGACTATCAGGGGTGGGATCTCATCAAATCACCGGGGGTTTACAAGGTGGGCATTCCCACCCTGGCCGGGACCGGCGCGGAGATATCGCGCACCACCGTACTGACCGGCCCGGAAAAGAAGCTCGGGATAAATTCCGACTATACGCTCTACAACCAGATCGTGCTCGACCCGGAACTGCTGGCAGGCGTTCCCAGGGATCAATGGTTTTACACGGGCATGGATTGCTATATCCACGATGTCGAATCACTCAACGGCACCTATATCAACGAATTCAGCCGGGCCTACGGGGAAAAATCGCTGGAGTTATGCCGCCAGGTGTTTCTCGAGGACCATGACGATAGCGATGACAAGTTGATGATGGCCTCCTACTTCGGCGGTATGTCCATCGCCTATTCGCAGGTTGGCGCCTGCCATGCCCTGTCCTACGGGCTCTCGTTCTTGCTCGGCATCCACCACGGGATCGGCTGCTGCATCGCCTTCCAGCAACTCGATGAATTCTACCACGATGGGGTGGCCGAGTTTAAAGAGATGATGGATCGCCATGGTATCACCCTGCCGACCGGGGTAACCGCTTCGCTCAGCGAGGCCGATATGGAAAAGATGATCAGTGTGGCTCTGGGGCTGGCGCCGCTCTGGGAAAATTGTCTGGGCCCAGACTGGCAGAGACTGATGAGCCGTAACCGGGTGCGCGAACTTTACGAACGGATGTAGCAATGAAGACCATCGGGCTCATCGGCGGGTTGAGCTGGGAGTCTACCGCCTCCTACTATCGGCTATTGAATCAGGGGGTCAAAAAACATCTGGGTGGCCTGCATTCCGCCAGGATTCTGCTGAACAGCCTCGATTTCGCCGAAATCGAACAGATGCAGGCAGCCGGTCTCTGGCATGAGGCGGCCATCGAATTGGGGCAGGCGGCGCTGCGGCTGGAGCGCATCGGCGCTGACTGTATTCTGATCTGCAGCAATACCATGCACAAGGTGGCGGACGAGGTGGAGTCACTGCTCAATGTACCGCTGCTTCATATCGCCGATGCTACCGGCGCCCCCATGCAGAAGAACGGCATCACCACGGCGGGATTGATCGGCACCCGGTTCACCATGGAAGAGGATTTCTACAGGGGCCGGCTGACCAGCCGTTTCAATTTGGATTGTATCGTACCTGAACCTGATGACCGTCAGATAATCGACCGGGTTATTTTTTCAGAGCTCTGCCGGGGCATTATCAAGGACGACTCGCGGGCGCGGTATCGCCGCATCGTCAACACGCTGGCCGACCGTGGCGCCGAGGCGGTCATTCTCGGCTGCACCGAGATCGGGCTGCTTATCACCGCCGCTGATTGCCAGGTTCCACTCTACGATACCACCGAGCTGCATGTGGAACAGGCCCTACATTTTATGCTTCGCGATAAGCTCAGCACTCATTGATTTGGGTGGGATTGGTGTTGCGGGCTGCTCCACGCAATCAAAGACCTTCATAATTATTTCCTTGTCTGTTTCTTTGTGATCCTTTGTGCCGCCCTAAAAGGCGGCACAAAGATGTAAGGTAAGTAGGGTTATTAGATCAGGAACAAAGTGGCTTGCAGGGTGTCTGTGTAGTATCTATGTCCCGGGAAGATCTTTGATGCAGCGGACTGACAATCCGTAGCCCCGATAAGGACCTCCGTGACTGATGTATGTCGCGGTAAAGTAGAAGTTTCTGGCGCCTCTTCCTCCATGACTCGATGCGGGTGAACTGGACCAGTAGTTGCCTTCACTGTCGCTATCATTGGCTGGGTCGCCGGCATGCCTGATGTTTGTTTGCTGATAATCATACACCCCCCAATATCCGGTAAAGGTCATTTTAAGGGTGCTATTAAAGGCATCGTAGCCATTGGCTATCTCTGCAGCCGTGGTTTCAGCCTGCCACTCCTCGGTTGTGGGCAACCGAAACCCGGCCGGGCAGGGGTCGTTAAGCCCATTTTGCCAAAGACCGTCATTTTTGGGATTTCTCCAGTCATATTGATATGAACCACTGGGAACTATGAACTGGTCGGTGGGTGGCTGATCATTATCAAACGATGTTCCGGTGGCTGTGCTCCCGTTTAGCCTGGCCGCCGACGCATCGCTGTACCACTCAATTTCATGATGACCGTCGGCCGGACGACCCCACTGAAAGTTATTCCCGTAGGCGCGGCAGTCATTAAGCGTTTCCGCCGCCCGATGAGCGCCAAGATTGCGGTCCATCCAGATTCTACCGGCAGCACCGGTCACCTCCACAATCTCGGTATCTTCCGGCCTCACATAGGAGGCACATATGGTGGTGACATCGGTTGTTAGAGTGCTGCCGGCCACGCTATAGCCATGTACCCCATAGGCAAGCGGGGTGCCGCTGCCGTAGAGGCTGATCATCTGATTTCCTGGCCCGCTGAACGTCCCCGAACCACGATACGTCACACCGTTTACCGTATCAGTTGTGGCACTCCAGATGCCGGGTTGGGTTACACTCACTTCCAGTACAAGTGGTTCTTCGGCGGAGAGAGGGACATCCCATTCGTTTCTGCCGGGATCACTTACCACCGATATATAGTCAAACTCAGCGTTTGATTCTATAAAACTTGCCTCAACCGTACAGTTCGCCGTGACAGCATCGGTGGTGTAGGTGTTACCTACTAATGAACCGCCGCAAGTCCCGCCCACCGGGTCAACTATGGCAAAATCAATATCCGGGATAATAGTGAAGCTAATTGTGCCACCAGACGCTATAACCTGCGCTTTATCGGGATTGATGGTGCCATTTTCTCTAGCCGACGGCGTCACCGTGTAAGTCAGGATTGTAAACGAGGCCTCAACTGTACAGTCCGCCGTGACAGCATCGGTGGTGTAGGCGTTACCGTCTAATGAACCGCCGCAAGTCCCGCCGACGGATTCTATGGTGTAATTTGTGGCAGGAGTCACGGTAAAGCTCGTTCTGTCTCCTTTTCTGACAACCTGCGCTGTATCGGGACTGATGGTGCCATTTTCTCCAGCCGACGGCGTCACCGTGTAAGTCAGGATTGTAAACGAGGCCTCAACTGTACAGTCCGCCGTGACAGCATCGGTGGTGTAGGTGTTACCGTCTAATGAACCGCCGCAAGTCCCGCCGACGGATTCTATGGTGTAATTTGTGGCAGGAGTCACGGAAAAGCTCGTTCTGTCTCCTTTCCTGACAATCTGCGCTGTATCTGGACTGATGGTGCCATTTTCTCTAGCCGACGGCGTCACCGTGTAAGTCAGGAGTTCAGCAACAACGGAGGGCAACTCAAATGGACAGATACTTCTGGCTTCCGGCCAGGAGGTCCGTGCTCGTTCTGTCTTTTCTGACAATCTGGCTGTCTGGTTAATAGACTACCAAAAGCAACATATAGCCTGCCAGCCAAAGCAACATAGCTGCCAGCAGTGCTGACAATGTTCTTTTTTGCATGGTATTTTCCCCTTTAGCAAGTGCTTCAAAGTAGAGTAAGATCTCCAAATAATGCGTTTTTTGTCCTCAAAAAACCGCTTTGTTCCAATAGGCTCGATAACAGTATACACAATTTGGTCATACCCTGCTATGTCCACGGCAATTCGCCCGCTGATTCCTTTCCCTTGGCCGGGTCAGCACCCACACCGCTTACCCGCTCCACAGAAATTGAAAATGGGGTAGGCGTCTTCTCTTCTTTGGCATAGAGGAAAAGATGGTACACGTTATATACCGTGTTTGCCTCTTGCACTTAGCAAATCTAGAGTTAATTTTTACATGGCTATAACTTCGTTACTATTTTTGATCGGAGGACATAATGAATCGCTTGATGAATATTTTATCTGTAACGGCAATTTTGATTGTGTGGGTAATGGCTGGTAACGTGGCTGCAGCCGATAAAGACATAACCGGATGGGAGACCGATTCGCCATACAACCAGCTTTACAATCCAAAAGAGAGAGATTCAATAAAGGGCACCATCACCAAATTCATCACCGTCAAGCCCATGAAGGGGATGGCGCCGGGCACCGCATTTTACCTGGATGAGGGTGATGGTGAGCGGCTGCTCGTTCATGTCTGCCCAAAATCGTATGCCACCGCCCGGGAAACGGGGCTACAGGCCGGAGACTGGGTTAAGATCAAAGGGGTGTGGATGGATATTGAAGACGAGACGGTATTCGTCGCCGCCAAGATCAAGAAAGACAGCGGCTACTCCTACAAGGTACGATTGAGCAGCGACGGCACCCCGTTTTGGACCATGCCGCCGGAGCAGCTTGAAGCGGAGCTGGCCGCGGTTGAGTAGAAACTATTTTTTGATGGGCTCGTAGAAACCCCCAATTACGCTTATTGTGGAGCTGAATCGCAAATTAATAATCATTTGAATTGTACTTGGATTACCGCTCCAGCCTGCCCCTGAGTGTTGTTAACGAGGGCGGTAGTGACGGTGTTAAGAAATTGTGAGGTTTCTCCGTATCCATCATTACATGATGAAGTCGTAAAAAGTCAGACTTGCAGGCTAAGATGGCTAGGTAAAAATACAGCTCTACTAGGAGTGGTGGTCGTTTTGGCCTCGCAGGCGTACATATGGTACGTCGAGAAGTCAAAACGATCCCACGACGACGTAGAGCGAAGTTTTTACGACGCCATCATTAGATGAACCGCTGTACGATCCTTTCGATTTTCTCGTCCATATTATCGGGGGTGGCGCCGATCTGCTCGCAAAGCCGTTCAACATTGTTTCTGACGCTTGGGTTACGCAGATCTTTCAGCCGTGCCACCCGATGGGTTCGCCGGCCAATACAAAAAAGCATCTGCTCGTAAGGTGGCAACCTCAGAAACTCTTCTATCGGCCGCATCATTTTTCCCTTGTCAGCAGGCAGCACCCCATCCACCTCGTTAAACAGATTGAGGACATGGTCACTGGCGATGGTGCTGGTGATACCGTCAAGCGCGTCGATAAACAAGAGGAGTTCTTCGGCCATGCCCACCTCGCCCACTGGCTCAAAATCGCCTGATCGGTACTGCTGGGTCAAGGGAGCGGTGGGGGGCAGGGCAAGCGATCTCAGTCTGATGAAATCGGGGTTGATCTGATTGAGCGCGTCCGCCGTTTCCAGGGCGTGTTCGCGGGAGTAGCGTTTTCCTCCCAGACCGGGCATAACATATTCCGAGAGTTCAATCCCCGCTTTTTTCACCTTCGTGCCCGCTTGTATCTGAGTGGCCTTGTCACTGCCTTTTTTGACCAGTGCCAGGACCCGATCAGCACCCGATTCCAGGCCGATATGGATCCGGTTCAGGCCGGCGTCGGCCATTTCCAGCAGATGGTCATCGCTTATTTTGGCGATGGTTTGCGAACGACCATAGGAGGTGATTCTGGTAACCGTTGGAAAACAAAAGGTAAGATGACGCAGGATTCTGATAAGATCTTCCGGCTTGATAATCAGGCTGTTGCCGTCTTGCAGAAATATTGATTTCATGCCGCCCGCGACAAACTGATATGCGGCATGTTCGGCATGCAGATCGCTTATCGTGCTCTGCGCCAGTGTCCTGTTTGGCGAATCGCCGTTGCGCTTGGCCGCAACGATGATATCCACGCACCGCTTGACCGTATCGATATCTCTGAGCACATGCTCCACCGGGCGGCGACTGAAGGTGGCGTCTTTATAGACCGGGCAGAAGGTGCACCGATTCCAGGGGCAGTTCCTGGTTACCCGGATCAGCAGACTCTCGGCCTCGCTGGGAGGCCTGATCGGCCCCAGTTCAAACCCTTTATATGATTCTGTCTCGTTCATGGCGAGGCGCTTTGTCATCAGAGGCGCAGTGATACCGGTTCGTAGTCCAGGGTGGTGAAATAGTCGGCGACCGTTTCCGCTCTTCTGATCAGCTCGACCTCGCCATTGTCGCGCAGCAGCAACTCCTGCGGGCGCAGCTTGCCGTTGTAGTTAAATCCCATGGAGTGGCCGTGGGCGCCGGTGTCCTGGATGACCACCAGATCACCGTCATCGATTACCGGCAGCTCGCGCTGGATGGCGAACTTGTCGTTGTTCTCGCACAGCGAGCCCACCACATCCACCACTTCGGTGGGTGTATCAGCCGTCTTGCCCACCACCTCGATGTGGTGATACGCGCCGTACATACCGGGCCGCATGAGTGCCGTCATGCAGGCATCGACGCCGACGTAGGTCCGGTAGATATCCTTGCGGTTGATGGCGCTGGTCACCAGCACCCCATGCGGGCCGGTCATGTAGCGGCCGCTCTCCATAAACAGGGCCGGCTGGTAGCCGTGTGATCTTTCAAAGTCGGCGAGCGCCGCAGTGACTTCCCGGCCCAGGGCGTCGATGTTAAGTGGTGATTCCTCCGGCCGGTAGGGTATCCCGAAACCGCCACCGATATTGATAAAAGAAAAAGTGATACCCTCGGCCCGCTGGATATCGGCGGCCAGTTCAAGCAGCATATTCGCGGTGGTCACCATGTAGGTGTAGTCCAGCTCATTGGAGGCGAGCATGGCGTGCAGGCCGAATCTGGTGGCGCCACGGGCCTTGGCCCGGTGATAGGCTGTGGGGATCTGGGCGCGGGTGAGACCGTATTTGGCCTCGGCCGGCACCCCGATGATGGCGTTGCCGTCGCGCTCGGCACCGGGGTTGAAACGAAATGAGATGGTATCGGGAAAGGTGGGCACCTTGTCGATCAGGGTGATGTCATCGAGGTTGAGGATACAGCCGCCATCGGCCTCGGCGACCTCAAACTCATGACGGCTGGTATTGTTTGAGGTAAACATCAGATCTTCTGGCCTGCCACCTGCCTGCCGGGCGAGTATCAACTCGGTAATGGAACTGCAGTCAAACCCGAATCCCATATCCTTCATGATGCGTAAAATGGCCGGGTTCGGCAGAGCCTTGACGGCAAAAAATTCCTGAAACGCCCGGGTTCCCGAGAACGCCTCACGCAATCTGGCGCCGGTGGCGCGGATGCCCGCTTCATCGTAGATATGAAACGGAGTGGCGAAGTGTTGGGTAATGCGCGGCAGCACCGGGAACAGGCGGGCGCGGAAATCATCGGTAATGGGCATCTGGGTTCTCCTTATGTATGGCGCAGGGGGATTTGCGCGGTTTCTTTCCAGGTAGACAGCACCGGGTGGGTTTTGGTGGCAGTTACCCCGTCAATGGTGCCGATACGCTCGGTGAGCAGGGTATTGAGATCGGAGGTGTTGCGGCAGCGCAGTTTGACCAGATAGCCGTCAACCCCGGCGATGAAATGCACTTCCTGGACCTGCTCAAGGCGGGCCAGGGATTCGCCGACCGGATCCAGATCTGCTGGGCCACGTATCTGGACGATAACGAAGACGATCTGCCCGCAGTCGAAATGATCCGGGTTAAGACGCAGTTCGTAGCCGGCGATTACACCCTGCTGCTCCATTTTGCGGATGCGTTCCAGCACCGCCGACGGGGCCAGATCGATGCGCCGTGACACCTCAACATTGGGAATGCGTGCCTTTTCCTGCAATATCTTTAGAATACGGTAGTTTGTCTTGTCCATTTCCGGTAGCCAACAGGTTGGTTTATCTCGATAGAAAACGACAATAATTCTATATATAGATATATGTCAAGAATAATATTCGTTTTATATGGAATTACTTGATCGAATTATTTATACAGCCCCTTTTGCCGCGAAGTAGTAACAGCTTTTTATATAAAGCAAGTATGATGAACTCGTACAAACCTCAAAATTGCTTGCTACCGTCATTCCCGCCCTCGATAACAACACTCAAGGGCAGGCTGCAGTGGGAATCCAGTAATTTCATATGACTATTGATTTAGGTTCAACTCTACAATGACCGTAACTCGGGTTGTTAAGAAGCCATCAATTAAACGGCTGGAAGCACAGGCATGATGCTGTAAAAACTATTCTGTCCACGCCACCCCATATTGCCTTTGCGGCCGCTGATGACTAGAAAATGTCATATGAGACTACTATGACAGGAGTTATGCCATGCGCAATTTATACCGCCCGATTCTAATCATTATCACCACTGTCTGCCTGTTACCTACTATCGCTTATGCTCAACTCTTTGACGCCGAAGACGGGGTGCGGTTTCGGATCGAACCGGTGGCTCAGGATCTGGGAGTGGTCTGGGCCCTTGCCTTTATCTCAGAAGATGAACTTATGTTTACCGAGCGGCGCGGCACCATCAATACGCTCAATCTTGCAACAGGCGAGGTGACCCGGCTCGGTGGTGTTCCTGATATCTATGCCTCGGGCCAGGGCGGTATGCTCGACATTGCCCTGCCGCCCGGCTACCAACGGGGCGATTACCTCTATATCGTCTATTCCAAAGAGCTAGATGGCCAGGGAGTGACCGTGCTGGCCAGGGCCCGCTTGGACGGGCAAAGCTTTGAACAGTGGGAGGAGTTACTGGTTACCGAGTCGGCCAGTTCCACCGGTCGCCATTATGGCAGCAGGATCGTCTTTGACGGAGAGGGTCATCTCTTTTTCTCGGTGGGTGATCGCGGGGTGCGGGAAAATGGCCAGGATCTCACCACCCACGCCGGGACGATTGTGCGGTTGCACCTCGACGGCAGTGTCCCCGCCGACAATCCCTTTGTCAATCAGCCCGACGCACTGCCGGAGATCTGGAGTTACGGTCACCGCAACCCCCAGGGAATGGTGTATGATACTGCCAATAACCGGTTCTGGGCCATCGAGCATGGCCCGCGCGGCGGTGACGAACTCAATCTCATTCTACCCGGCCTCAACTACGGATGGGCCGTTATTTCGCATGGCAAAGAATATTGGGGCCCAATGCGGGTGGGGGAGGCGACCAGCAGGCCCGGCTATGAAGACCCGCGCAAGATATATACCCCATCCATTGCCCCGGGCAGCCTGCTGCTCTATGAAGGTGCGGCTTTTCCCACCTGGGACGGCAACCTGCTGGTCGGGGCGCTGAAGCTTCGTCACATCAACCGGATCGTGCTGGATGAAGACGGCATGCCCGTCCATGAGGAGCGGTTGCTGGAATCGCTGAACGAGCGCATCCGGGCCCTTGCCGCAGACAGCCGGGGAAACGTCTATTTTTCCACCGACAGCGGTACAATCATGCGCATGGTACCGGAGGTGTAACACCCGAGCCGAGCAGATTAATCCTTCGCCGGCGCCGACGCTGAGTTATTGCGGCGATGTACGCAAACGGTGAAAACGCCTGGAAGTTCTGCTTGTTTTTCCTATCTATCATCGCTGAGCAGTAATTTCGCTCCGTCCGGCTCCATTTCCAGAGCTGCCGGTAACACGTCAGATATGCTGTTGACCGAACCAGGATGGTTGAAAAATGATTGTTGAAATCTCAAGCAAAAACAGATAATGTAGCCACAATATGTCTACAATCAAAGAGGGTGTACAATGAGGACTGCAGCCGACACATCTATTCGTGCCAGGATAGATTCAGAAACCAAGAGAAAGGCATCCTTAGCGCTTCAGTCAATGGGGCTTTCCATTTCTGATGCTATCCGGATGTTGATGGTGAGAATTGCCGAAGAAAAATGTATGCCATTTGACATCAGAACACCAAATAAATCGACGCAAGATGCGATCGAAGAGCTTGAAGCAGGCCATGGGAAAAAGGTAGCCGGTGTTAATGACTTAATGGCGGATCTCAATGCTGACGATTGAGTATGCAACAGCATTTAAGCGAGATTTCAAGCGAGAATCAAAGGGCCGCCATAAAAAAAATCTCAATGACGATATCGCCGCGATTATAGAACTCTTGCTTGCTGACCAGCCTCTTCCAGTAAAAACTCAAGGACCACAATCTCGCTGGAAACTGGGCGACATATAGGGAGTGCCATATAAAACCCGATTTGCTGTTGATCTACCGTAAAGACAGCGATACGCTAAAACTCGCACGCCTTGGATCACACAGTGAACTATTCGGTTAAAAGACACCTGGCATCACCCCCGCAAGCCCACTTTTCGTGTCCCAGAGGCTTTTTAATGCCTTATCATGTCAGGTTCATTGATGAAGTTGAATGATTTACCGCTTATTTTGCACATATCTCCGCAGAGACCGCGGCAGGCTTTTTTCCCACTAGAACTGGGGCTCATCATAGCCCGGCCACCCAACACGTTGGTTCAATACGGCGAGACACCAAAAAGCAGTTTATGGAGCCAGAGTAGAAAGGCGAGGTAAAGCAGAAGCCCCGCACCGATGGCGATTGCGTCGTTTTTCGGCGACGCCGGCGCGCCGGGGATGGCGCGGGCCACCCGCCTGCGAAAGGATATCCTGTCCAGCACCGCCCAGAGAAGAAATGAGCCGAACAGCGCCACATCGGCAAGTGAGCCGTTGGCAAGCAGGTGGGCAAGAGCCCAGAGCTTTACGGCGGTCAGCATTGGATGTTTGACTGCCTGCTTGATACGACCCGGCAGGTAGGCGGCGGCCAGCAGAATAAACAGCGGTGCCAGAAGCAGCAGTGACAGGTGGTGCAGCCAGATGGGTGGATAGTAAAGAACCGGGGTGGTGTCGCGGGCCGCGCCATAGCCGACAACGATCAAGATGAGTCCAATCAGCGACAGGACAGAATAAAGCCCCTTCCAGGGCCCCAATCCCATTTTCGCGACTATCCCGTCACGCCACGGCTCACTGATGATGCTGACCGAGTGGACGCCGAGAAAGATAATTAAGCCGGCGACAAGGGTAATCATAGCTATTTTTTGGCAGGCATGGCGTCGGTGATGGAGCCGTCGACGATTTCGGCGGCAAAGGCGAAGGTCTCCGAAAGGGTCGGGTGGGCGTGGATGGTTTTGGCGATGTCTTCGGCATCGGCGCCCATTTCCAGGGCCAGCACCGCCTCGGCGATCAGCTCGCCGGCATGGGCCCCGCAGATGGCGGCACCGATGAGGCGGCCGCTTTCTTTGTCAAATAACGTTTTAGACGAGCCGGTGGTCGCTCCCGAGGCCAGAGCGCGGCCGCTGGCGCCCCAGGTGAATTTGCCCTTGTCGTAGGAAATACCCTGCTCCTTGGCCTCTTTTTCGGTGAGCCCCATCCAGGCGATTTCAGGATTGGTGTAGGCCACCGAGGGGATGGTAAGCGGTGTAAAGGCGGCGTTGTGGCCGGCAATCACTTCCGCCGCCACCTTACCCTGATGGGTTGCCTTATGAGCGAGCATCGGCTCGCCCACCACATCACCGATGGCGAAGATATGTTCCACACTGGTGCGCTGCTGGGTATCGACTTGGATAAATCCGCGCTCGCTGATTTTCACCCCGATGTTGTTCAAGCCCAGATCGGAGCTGTTTGGTCGCCTGCCGATAGCCACCAATACGGCATCGAAGGTGTCGGTGAGGGTCTCTTTTTCGGTGGCGTAGCTCACCGCAATGCCTTCTTTGGTGGACTCCATACCCTCCACCCTGGTTTTGGTCATAATGGTGTAGCGTTTCTTGATCTTCTGGATCAGCGGCTGCACCACATCCTTGTCGGCCGGGGCGATAAGCTGGGGCAACATCTCGATAATGGTGATTTCAGCGCCCAGCGCTTCATAGACCTGGGCCATTTCCAGGCCGATAATACCGCCGCCGATGATCAAAAGCCGCGTGGGAATTGTTTTCAGGGCCAGGGCATCGGTGGAATCCCAGATCCGCTCGTCATCGGGGGTGTTCGGCAGGACAAAGGGGCGCGAGCCGGTGGCGACAATCACGTGTTCACAGCTGATCGTAGATGGTGCGTCGGCGCCGTCAACCACAATTGTGTTCCTGTCGGTCAACCGCCCGGCACCGTTGACCTTGATGATGTTGCGGGCCTTGCACAAAGAGTCCAGACCGCCGGTGAGTTGGCTGATGATTGAATCTTTTTTGGCGCGCAACGCGTCAAGATCGATCCCTTCCTGTGTAAAACTGATTCCGTACTCCTTAAGGGCCTGCGCTTCCTCGATGACGGTGGCGCAATGCAGCAGGGTCTTGGAGGGGATGCACCCGACATTGAGGCAGACGCCGCCCAACCGGGAGTGCTGCTCGATCAGACAGACGGAAAGGCCCAGGTCGGCAGCCCGAAAGGCGGCGGTGTAGCCGCCGGGACCGCCGCCGAGAACCGCGACTTGTACGTCGATAGATGTTGCCATGAATAGTCTCCGTTCGTTTACAGAAGCGCCCGCCGCAGATCTTCGAGGTTGGCGGCCAGGGCTTGGCAGAAGCGGGCCGCTTCGGCGCCGTCGATTATCCGGTGATCATACGATACCGAAAAGGGCAGGGTGAGCCGTGGGATAAAGGCCTCCCCATCCCACACCGGTTTGTGATAGCTGCGGGACAGCCCCAGGATAGCACTTTGCGGGCTGCTGATAATGGGGGTGAAGCCGGTGCCGCCGATCCCGCCGAGACTGGAGATGGTAAAGGTGGCCCCCTGAATATCGGGAATGGTGAGTTTACCCTCCCGCGCCCTGGTGCTGAGCGATCTCAGTTCGTCGCCGATTTCATAAATGCCCTTGCGATCAGCGTGCTTGATAACCGGCACCACCAGCCCTGATGGGGTATCCACCGCGATGCCCAGGTGGTAGTATTTTTTCGCTATCACGGTAGCGGTGCCCGGCACCAGCGAGCAATTGAACAGTGGATACGCCTTGAGGGTGGCCACCGTCGCCTTGATGACGAAGATGAGCGGGCTCAGTTTGATATCATCTTCACCGCGCCGCTCGTTGAGCTGATGGCGAAAACTATCCAATTCGGTGATGTCGGCCTCGTCGAAATGGGTGACATGAGGGATCGTGACCCAGCTGTTATGCAGGTGCTCGGCGGAGATCTTCTTGATCCGGCCCAGATCGATTTCCTCCGTTTCCCCGTGGGCGCTGAAATCCTCTAACGGCTTTTCAGCGGGTTTGACGGGCTGGCCGGCGGATTGTTTTTTTGCACCAACCTGCTTGTCCACATCCTCTTTAAGGATTCTGCCCTTGGGGCCGGATCCTTCCACGCTGCTCAGATCGACCCCCTGAGTGCGGGCGTGGGCGCGGACGGACGGGCTGGCATGGGGCGGCGGGCCTGCTTCTGGTGCTTCTTCTTTAGTGTCGGTGGCTTGGGCCGGTTCAGGCGTAGTTTCGGCTTCGGGCTCTTGCCGCGAAGGTTCAGGTGGCTGTTGGTCGGCCTCGGCCTCGGTGGATTCAGCGGCGCCGTCGATCTCGATGATGGCGATGACGTCATCGTTTTTTACCGAATCGCCTTCGGCGAGCTTTACCTCCTTGATGACCCCGGTAAACGGGCTGGGGATATCCATCACCGCTTTTTCACTTTCCAGCGCCACCAGCGGGTCTTCTTCGGAAACCTGATCACCTGCCTTGACGTACACCTCCACCACGGTGATTTCCTGAACATCACCAAAGTCGGGAATCGTTATCTTCTCAAGGGCCATAATCCATCTCCTTTTAGCAGGTGAGCGCATGCGGTGCGTCCGCGTCGATGTTAAATTTCCGCATTGCTTCGGTGACTCTCTTTGGTTCAATTTCTCCCATTGCGGCAAGCTCGCTCAAGGCGGCGATAACGATGTTGTAGCGATCGACCTTGAAAAAGGCACGCAGCACCTCGCGGGTGTCACTGCGGCCGTAGCCGTCGGTGCCGAGAATGGTCACCGGATGTGGTATCAGATGCCTGATCTGGTTGCAATAGGCAATCACGTAGTCGCTGGCGATGACGGCGGGGCCCTGGTGCTCTTTGAGCAGGGCGGTGACATAGGGTTCTTTTGGTTCTTCCTCCGGGTGCATGGTGTTGTATTCCTCCACCATAATGCCGTCCCGGTAGAGCTGATTGACCCCGAGAATGGACCAGACGTTGGCGGCGATGTTAAAATCGCTTTCAAGCAGGTCGGCGGCGGCCAGCGCCTCTCTAAAAATGGTGCCGCTGCCCATCAACTGCACCTGGGCATCGCCGTGAGCCGGTGCGCGATACAGATACATGCCGCGCTCGATGCCCTCCTCAACGCCTTCGGGCATGTCCGGGTGCGGGTAATTCTCGTTGAGCAGGGTGATGTAGTAGAATACGTCTTCGCCTTTACCAAACATGCGCTCAATGCCGCGCTGCACCAGTACCGTGACTTCGTACCCAAAGGTTGGATCATAGGCCCGGCAGGAAGGGTAGGCGGAGGCGAATAGCAGGCCGTGGCCGTCCTGATGCTGCAGCCCCTCACCGTTGAGGGTGGTGCGTCCCGAGGTGGCGCCCAGCAGAAAGCCGCGTGTTTTCATGTCACCGGCGGCCCAGAGCTGATCGCCGATGCGCTGAAACCCGAAAATTGAGTAGAAGATATAGAAGGGAATCATCGGCACCCCGTAATTGACGTGGGCGGTGCCGGCCGCCACCCAGGATGAGATGGCCCCTGATTCGGTGATTCCCTCCTCGAGAATTTGCCCCTTGGTGTCTTCCCGGTACCAGGCTACCGTTTCAGAATCCTGCGGCTCGTAGAGCTGGCCCTGGACCGCGTAGATACCCAGCTGGCGAAACAGGCCCTCCATACCGAAGGTGCGCGCCTCGTCGGGCACGATGGGCACCACATGTTTGCCGATGGCCTTGTCCTTGGCCAGCATGCCGAGCATTCTGACAAAGGCCATGGTGGTGGAGATTTCCCGGTTTTTGGATGAGGCGAGCAACTGCTTGAAATTCTCCAGCGGCGGACACTCAATACCATTATGGGTGGTAGCGCGAAACGGTACCGAACCTCCCATGGCGGCGCGGCGCTCGGTGAGAAAGGCCGCTTCCTTGCTGTCCTCCGGCGGCTTGATAAAGGGCAGTGCGGCCAACTCATGGTCGCCGAGCGGCACCCCAAATCGATCCCTGAACTGTTTGAGTGAATCCACATCCATCTTTTTGACGTTGTGTGACACCATGACCGATTCGCCCGACTGGCCCATGCCGAATCCCTTGATGGTTTTCACCAGGATTACCGTGGGCGTGCCGGTATGGTTGACGGCGGCGGTGTAAGCGGCAAACACCTTGCGCGGGTCGTGGCCGCCACGGGTCATCTGCCAGAGTTCCTTGTCGCTCATGTCATCCACCAGCGCCATCAGGCGGGGATCGTCGCCGAACACCCGCTGGCGCAGATATTCCGGGCCGCGAGCGCGAATGGTCTGATAGTCGCCATCCACCATCTCGCCGAATTTTTTCAGCAGCAGCCCTTCGCTGTCGCGGGCCAGAATCTTGTCCCATTCGCTTCCCCAGAGCACCTTGATGACGTGCCAGCCGGCCCCGCGAAAACGACCCTCCAGTTCCTGGATAATTTTACCGTTGCCGCGCACCGGGCCGTCGAGACGCTGGAGGTTGCAGTTCACCACGAAGATGAGGTTGTCCAGTTGCTCGCGCACCGCCACCGACAACGCCCCCAGCGATTCGGGCTCGTCTGATTCGCCATCTCCCATGAACATCCAGACCTTGCGATCACCGGCCTCCTTGAGCCCGCGGCTGTCCATGTACTTCATGAAGCGGGCCTGGTAAATGGCGGCCATCGGCCCGAGCCCCATGGAGACGGTGGGAAATTCCCAGAAATCGGGCATCAACCAGGGGTGCGGGTAGGACGACAGGCCATGGCCGTCGACCTCGCGCCGAAACCGATCCAGTTGTTCTTCGCTCAGGCGCCCCTCGATAAAGGCACGGGCGTAGACGCCCGGCGAACTGTGGCCCTGGAAATAGATCATGTCGGCCCCGAACGGGGCATCGGGACCCCGGAAAAACCAGTTGAAACCCACTTCATACATGGCCGACACCGAAGCGTAGGTGGCGATATGGCCGCCCAGTCCAAGACCATCCTTGTTGGCCCGGGCCACCATGGCCATGGCGTTCCAGCGCACATAAGCGGCGACGTTGCGGGCGATAAAGGAATCCGGAGGCATCGGAGTTTCGCGCTCCGGAGCGATGGTGTTGGTGTAGGGGGTGAGGATGCCGGGCGAGGTCTCGACGCCATGGGCGCGGGCCCGATCGGTCAGCTCGCGCAGAAGATAGTCGGCTTTCTCCTTGCCTTCGTGGGCGATAACCGCCTCCAGCGCCTCGAGCCATTCTTTTGTTTCGCGGGGATCCGGATCTTTGTAGTAACTACTCATTGGTATGCCGTATTGTTTGTAGGGAACCTTGCAAAATGGCCTGTTCGCCCAATCTCATCGTTGCTCAAAAAAATTATCCTGGCAATATCAGTACGATGCCTGCGGTAAAATTTTCCTCGCGCCTTGATTTTGAACGGAAATTCTCATTTTTCAAGGCTCCCTGTAGTAAATGACGATGACCGCTTGCGAGGTGATTATCCACCCAAACAGCCGGCGGTGCAAGGACTTTTCCAATCATGCCTTGCCCGTGCCGCGTCATCCAGCCAACCAAAGACGCCTTTGGTGGAAAATCCTGCTTCGTACTGGTAACTCTTCGCATTGAATTCAATCGCATGCAATAAGAGTTTTCAATTAATAATGGAAATTGTTTCTATCCTTCCTCTTTGTTGATGAACTCGTAAAAACCTTGAAATTGCTTGCTAACGTCATTCCCGCTCTCGATAACAACACTCAAGGGCAGGCTGCAGTGGGAATCCAGTAATTTAAAATGATTATGGATTTCAGTTCAACTCCACAATGACCGTAATTGGGGTTTTTACGCCGCCATCTTTGTTGATGGCGTTGTGCTACCTTCGCTCTCTAACTGAAGAGAATGTTCCGGCTTCTTGAGATAACACAGTGATCCTTTCAGGGCACTCCACTCCTTCATGAAAAATTCATGCAGTGCTGCTAAAAGCACAGGCGACTGAGCGTTACATTCGCTTTTCGTTGCCATGCGCTCGTTTTGACCTATCGACGCTATTGTATGCCTGCAAGGTCAGAAAGTACCATTGCCTGTTGAACGCTATTTGCTGGGTCCTCGCCCATTGTATAATTAGCTTTTTTACCAAACCACCACATTTTGATTGCTTGAATGTTACCCTCCTCGTTGTTATTGAATCTCCACGTTTTGGGCGTTGAACGCGACCACTGTGGAGAAGCGAATTTCTGGATTGAGGTCTCACCGCTAGTTCGGAGGATCGGTGACATTGCAGGTGATATGAAAACCGGGGTTTCAATCATCATTCCAACCCGTGATGAGCAAGACAATATCGATCCGCTTTTTAGGCGCCTTCAATCCATGCAGGTCGCGGAACACTATTGTTATGAGATCATCGTGGTGGATGACAGCTCAGCAGATGATACGCGCCAGCGCGTGCGCGGCTGGTTTGACCGGCTGCCGGTTTCGCTGGTCTGCCGGGACCATGATGGATGTCTGGCCGGAGCCGTTATAGCGGGTGCCCGGGCGGCCCACTATCGATGGGTGGTGGTAATGGACGCCGATCTCAGCCATCCTCCGGAGGCCATCTTCGATCTGCTTGCACCGCTTAGCGCCGGTGAATGTGATATGGTGATCGGCAGCCGCTACGTGGCGGGCGGCGCCACCCCGCACTGGCCGGCGCGCAGACGGTTCGCATCCTTTGCTGCCTCGCTTCCGGCCCGGCTTTTTACCGATGTCAAAGATCCGATGGCCGGATTTTTCGCCACCCCGACCAGACGCCTTCAACAACTGCGTGATGATGTGCCCGGTTTCAAGATCGGTCTTGAAGTTCTGGCTGCCGGGGGGGCTGATATGCGGGTTGTGGAGATCCCGATAATCTTTCAGGACCGGTTTGAGGGGTTCTCCAAAATGAATAAACGGGTAGTTTTGGATTATGGGAAACAGTTGTTGCAGTTGTGCGGCATCTCCCCGCGGCTGTTTCGCCCCTCATCTTTGGCCGGTGTGGTTGGCGTGGCCGCGCTTGCCGGCTGGCTGGTGTTTGCCGGCATCTATCTGATCGGCGGCGGGGCTGTCGCCGCTCTTTTCGGGGTGGTTCTGGCAACCGGCGGCATGGTTGTAACCATGATGTGCAGGTGGGTGGCGCCTGATGGTGGGGCCGGGGGGGCGGTGAAGCGTTATCGCATTATCATGGCGGTGGTGGCGCTGGTGCTGAGCTTTGCTATGCAGGAAGCGGTGTTTGCCTTACTTTCGCCTGTTCTGGGTGTTTTGCTCAGCGCTGCGGCACTATCGGTACTGAGCGCCGTTGTCCTGTATGTATTGGCAGCAATCTTCGTGTGTTCGGCCCTTGCCGAACGCGAACGCCGCCCACGCCTGAGGGCGGCGGCAGCGGCCGTCATTCTCATGGTTGTGGCGCTGGCAAGTTCACTGGTTGTGTCTGGGTAGTTCCCGAGGGCACGAGAGTTATCGTTTTTTTGACCCATCAGCAAGGTAGGCCGGATCGAGTATCCGTTCCAGCAGGGAGGTATCCAGATCTGTCTGTTCTTTGGCGATTTCAAGGATAGGCCGACGTTCTTGCTGTGCCTGTTTGCCAATCTCAGCAGCGGCAAGATAGCCGATATAGGGTACCAGGGCGGTTACCAGAATTGGGTTGAGGGCAAGGGGTTCGGCCATTGCTAAGCGGTTAATTACCATGCCCGTGATGGCTTTATCGGCCAGTGAGGCGGCGCTTCCCGCCATCAACTCGCCGCTCTCGAGAATGGCAGCGGCAGCAATGGGCAGCATGGTGTTGATTTGAAAACTGCCGGCCTGGGCGGCTATGGTAATGGTGGTATCGTTGCCGATTATGTGTGCCGCGGCCATGCATACCGCTTCCGGGATCACCGGGTTGACCTTGGCGGGCATGATGGATGAGCCCGGCTGCAGGGCCGGCAGGGTAATTTCGCCGATACCGGCGTGCGGCCCGGAATTCATCCAGCGCAGATCGTTGGCGATTTTCATCAAAACCGCGGCTCCGATTTTCAGATGCCCGGAGGTTTCCAGCACCGGGTCGATACTGCTCAGTCCCTGATAAAACGAGTGCATGGAAGTAAAGCTCATCCCCGTCGCGGCGCTTAGATGAGTCAAGGCGCGGGGGGCAAAATCGGGATGGCAGTTTGCCCCACTGCCCACGGCGGTGCCCCCCAGGGGAAGCCGGCTCAGGCGCGATACACTCTCCAGCAGACGCGTTTGCACATCATCTACCTGACTCGCCCAGCCCTCCAACTCGGCCGCCAGTCTGATCGGCAGTGCGTCCATCAGGTGGGTACGACCGGTTTTTATGACATCACCGTTGCGCTGAGCAACGGCCCGGATAGTGGCGCCGAGGTGCTCCAGGGCCGGAATCACCAGGCAGCTAATCTGCCGTGCCGCCGCCACCAGCAGCGCCGATGGAATGACATCGTTGGAGCTTTGGCCGAGATTGACATGATCGTTCGGTGAAAGTTGCACGCCCTGTTCGGCCGCCATGAAGCTGATTACCTCATTGGCGTTCATATTGGTGCTGGTGCCGGAGCCGGTCTGCAGGATGGGCACCGGAAAATGGCGGGAAAAATCAGTGTCGAGCAGGTCGCTGACAGCCGTGATGATGGCTTCTGCTTTGTCATCGTCAAGCAGACCCAGCTCCTGATTTGCCCGGGCAGCCGCCTGTTTGATATACAGCAAAGCCTCGATAAAGCGGGCCGGCATGGGCTCTGCTGAAATAGTGAAATTATCCAGGGCGCGCTGGGTCTGAGCGCCGTAGCGGACCCCCACGGGAACCCTGACCTCACCCATGGAGTCACGTCCAATGCGAAATTGGTCATTCATATTGAACTCATTAGTGTCTGGATCAGGAGCGAAGGATAATTACGATGCCGACACTTTCAAATATAAGAAATTTTTCTCAATAGAAAAGTGGATAACTGCCAGTGCCACTTACATGCAACGAATAGTGAGATAGTTCAAATGACAATAGTCTGTATGTCACCTAATAGATAATACTCTAATTTCATTACCTAAAATTGATCAGTAAAAGTGCAAAGTGTGTAATGAGTCATCCCTGCTGAGCAGAATAATTGTGCTTTAACCTTGACAATGCTGTGGCGTTATCGTTCAATAGTGTTAGGAGTGAGCCATTTTCCACCACACTGGTGCAGTGATGCTGCGCCGGCAACCTAACGTGATATATGCCTTCTCGCCAGGTGTGTATTTACCTCCGTGCCGATCTGTCCGGCACTATTTCGTCTCTTGTTATCCGATTCTGTGCAACAACCTTTTTGTGGAGAGAGGCCCCATGACTGCGCTCAGAAATCCTCTTGTACTGGTACTGTCCGTTTTTTTGCTACTGGTGATAAGCCGGGAGCAGACCCATGCGGTGGACTCGGTGTGCGCCCGGGTCAAGATCGAGATCAAGCAGGAGGTGACCTTTGAGCGGCAGGCCTTCGATGCCCACATGCATATCGAAAACGGCCTGACCACCATGGCGCTGGAGCAGGTCGGCGTTGAGGTTATGTTTACCGACGAAGATGGTGTGCCGGTATTTGCAACCAGCAATCCGGATCACCCCGATGCCTTGTTTTTCATCAGAATCAGCTCGATGGAGGGCATCGAAGATGTCAGCGGTTCAGGCGTCGTTGGTGCGGCCAGTGAAGCGGACATCCACTGGCTGATCGTGCCGGCCCCGGCCGCCGTCAATCCCGCCGTACCGACCACCCTCTATTTTGTTGGCGCCCGTCTCACCTACACACTGGGCGGTGAAGAACAGATCACCGAAGTCACCCCGGACTATATTAACGTCAAGCCGCTGCCGCTGTTTACCCTCGATTATTTTCTTCCCGACGATGTCTACGGCGACGACCCGTTTACCGATGCAACCGAGCCCTCGATTCCTTTTTCCCTGGGTGTCCGGGTGATGAATAACGGCCATGGGACGGCCTACAACTTCAAGATCGATTCGGCCCAGCCGCGGATCATCGAAAACGAACTTGGGTTGCTGGTGGATTTTCAGATTGAGGGCAGCGAGGTAGACGGGGTGCTCATTCCCAATACCCTGCTCATCAATTTCGGCGATATCGAACCGAATCAACCGAAGATCGGGCGGTGGCTGATGACCAGTTCATTGTCGGGCCGTTTTGTTGAATTTGTGGCACAATATTCCCACGCCGAGGAATTTGGCGGTGAGTTGACCTCACTTATCGAAGATGTCCGCACCCATGTACTGGTGCGCGATGTGCTGGTGGATGAACCGGGTCGCGATGAGATTCGTGATTTTCTCGCACTCGATGATGGTCAATACACGGTGTATGAATCAGACGCCGGCGTCACCGAGGTCACCGATCGTTCCTCAACCAGCGTACTCACCTTCGTCTCCGCCACCGGTCCGGAGATGACCTATTCACTCACCACCACGCCGACGGCCGGGTTCTCGTACCTTCAACTCGATGATCCACTCAACGGTACCAAACTCCTCATCGACGTTACCCGGTCTGATGGCAAGAAACTGTCGGTTAACAATGGGTGGATTTCCGGCAGGCGAGTTGAAGATCAATGGAGCTATTATCTCAACCTGTTCGATACCCACGGCACCGAATCCTATACCCTTACCTTTCTCGATCCATCGGCGGTGGACCAGCCGCCGGAGTTTCTCACCGATGAAATCCCGGTTGAGAAAGAGGGTGAATTGATCGAGGTACTTATCCGGGTAGGCGATCCAGACCAACCGGTCCAGCTGCTCTCCACCTGGGGTGCGTTAAGCATGGAGCAGGAGTGTGAGATCGAGATCAGCGTTGACCGGCTGCCGGTCGGAGCGGAATTTGTCGATCTGGGCAACGGCACGGGGATCCTGCGTTGGAATGCGGAGCCTGGTCAGGCGGGCGACTATCCGCTGGAATTTACCGCCCGCGATTGCAACGATCAGGAGGCGACGGCACGCTACCACCTGGTGGTGACGGATATTGACAATGTTCCGACCGCAACATTTTCGGCGACCCCGTTGAGCGGCGCGGTGCCGCTGGATGTCTTGTTCGTGGATGAATCGACATCAGTAGACGGCATCGCCACCAGAGTGTGGGATTTTGGCGACGGCGGCGGCTCGAGCCAGGAGACCCCTTTTTATACCTACACGGTACCCGGTACCTATCCGGTAACATTGACGGTCACTGAGCCGGATGGGGACACGGATACGCGCCGAGTAGAGGATTATATCCGGGTCACCGGTGTGGTGGACGGCCGATTGCGGGTCCTGTTGACGGACGAGTCAGGCACCCCCCTGCCGGATGTGCGCGCCCAGCTTTTTGACACAGACGGCAACGATCAGGGCCGGAGTGCCGTCACCACCAGCGAGGGGTATGCCGAATTCACCGCTAACGGCGGTACCTATCAAATCCGTGCTGAGTATCTGGGCTATGAGTTCTGGAGTGACCCGTTTGTCCATGCCACCATGGACACCACGGTGGATATGACGATTGCCCACCGCGAGGTAACAATACAGGTGGTTGCTGATGCCGGCGACGGGATCAGCGCCCCGCTTGGCGGGTTACCGGTGCACCTGTATCGACCAGACGGTGAGCCGATCGACCTGGAAGCAGTTACCACGGAGGAGGGCACTGCCCGCTTCCGGGTACCGCAACGCACCTACAAGGCGTTGACCACCTATGCTGACACGGCCTATTGGTCGGACACGCTGATGTGGCAGGATACGACCATTGCCATCGAACATGGTCTGGTGGATGTAGCGGTGCTCGCCGATGGCGAGGGGGCGCCGGGGATTCGGGTGGATCTGCTGGATGAAACAGGCGCCTTGATGCAGTATGCACTGTTCACCGACAGCGATGGCATGGCCCGATTTATGGTGGTGCCGGGCGCGTATCGTTTCCGGGCTGAATACCAGGGGTATTACTATACCGGTGATGTGGTGCAGGTAGCTGCCTTCGAGCAGTTGTCCACCACCCTAAATACCCGTGGCAGCGCCGTGGTGCTCACCTATACCGATCAGTTCGGTACCCCGCTGGCGGGGTTGACGGTAGCGGTGCTCGACGCCGAAGGAGCCGATTTTGGTGATGCCGGCATCACCGACGCCGCCGGCAGCGTCGGTTTTGATCTGCCCGACGGCAGCTACCGGGCGGTGGTTTTTTACCTGGGAACAGAGCAGCGGAGCGAACCGTTTGCAATTCCGAACACCAGCACCCTGTCCCAGGTGATCGACCACCGGCAGGTAACGATCACCCTGCAGACCGCCTACGATGCCCACCTCAGCTCTCTTTCCCAGGCGCCGGTTGCACTCTTGGACGGTTCGGGAGGCGAACTCGGGGTGGAGACCATGACCGATAGTGCGGGTGAAGCGCATTTTTACCTGCCGTACGGCTCGTTTCAGGTTCGGGTATGGGATTATACCACCATGTATGAGAGCGGCCCCTTCAGCAATGAGGCGCTTACCATGACGCTGCCGCGCGGCGCGGTGAGGGTATCGCTGCCCGATGAAGTGGAACCGCGCGATGGAGTACCGCTCCGGGTGATGGATGGCGCCGGTGTCGAGTTACCGCTCTCGCTTTCCACCAACGCCGAAGGCGCTGTGGAGCTTTTTCTGCCGCCGGGCGGGTACCGCTTTGAGGCAGGTAATTATGCCGCCGAGCTGTACCTTGTTGCCGACCAGTAT
Organism: Desulfofustis sp. PB-SRB1; assembly: GCA_016722945.1. Lineage (GTDB taxonomy): Bacteria > Desulfobacterota > Desulfobulbia > Desulfobulbales > Desulfocapsaceae > PB-SRB1. The sequence goes on from JAEQMT010000036.1 coordinate 36,608, forward strand.
CGCGAAGCGGAGCTGGAACTGGTGATCGGGGGCGGAGATGTGACCATTTTGGTTAGCGATCAAAACGGCAGAGCGCTGACAAATCTGCCGGTGACGCTTTTTGACCTGAACCGACAGCCCCTGGAGTTCACCGGGATAACCGATGAGCGCGGACTGGTCACCATGACGGTTCCCACCGGCAGTTATCTGGCCGGGGTCGAATATCTCTATAAAACCTACTTCTCCGATCCGCTGGGTGTTGCAGGCGACACAACGGCGGTCATCGAGATCGAGCATCGGCCGGTGACGGTAAAAGTCGTGGGCCGGAGCATCGCCGGTGAACCGGCGCCACTGTTTAATTATGCGTACAACGTATATCTCTATGCGTTTGATGAATCCTTTTCTCCCCCTCGCGCCCGAATTTTGCCTCAGCAGTGGAGGAAGAGAACAGATGGAAATGGTGAAGCGGTTTTTATGTTGCCGGACGCCCGCTTCAAGGTGGCGGTTCGAGTGCCGTTTATCGCAGCGGCTCGACAGTACAGCGCCCCGTTTGGGTGGGAAGGTGTAGAACTGGAAGTCCCCGTGGGGCGTCTTGAAGTACGATTCACCTACAACGGCGGCCGACCGGCCAGAAACATGGAGGTGTTTTTAAATATCCGCGACTACTCGATAGGTATCACCGATGATAATGGGGTGATTCGTATCGATGTGCCTGCTGCCAGGAACTATCGGCTGCGGGTGTACGATTCGCCTGCCAGGTGGCGATTCTTCTCATCCAACCGTTTTAATGTTGAAGACGGGCAAACCCTGCACCTCGATGTCAACCTTGATACGAGACATGGCTGGTAACCACCTGTGATGAAGAAACAGCTGCTTATCCTTCTGCTTGGCATGGTGGTGATCGGAGCTGGTGCAACCGGGGCATGGTTCTATCTGACCACCGCTCACGAGGATGATAAACCTGCTGCCAGCCTCCCCGCCGTTACCCGGCGCATCGCCTATGAGCTGGAGGTAACTAACACCGGCGGCAGCCCGATTCAGGAGGAGCGGCTCATGGTTCGCGCCCCGGCCTCCACGGGCCGCGGCCAAACCTGTACCACCATCCAGGCCGGCTTGCCGTACGAGCTGAGCCGTGACGAGGCAGGCAACCAGGTGCTCTTGTTCGATCTCTCGATCCCGCCGTACGGGGTGAAGATCATCCCCTTCGAGGCTGAAGTGAGCTGGCGTCCGCCTGCAGCGTCTGGCGGTGGTGCCACTGCCACCGACTATACACATGCTGAGAAGTACATCGAGCTGAACCACCCGGCCCTTCAGGCCCAGGCTGCATCGCTTCGCCGGGAGACCACCGCGGCGACGGTCACGGCCACCTTTTCCTGGGTTTCCACTCAGATCGACAAGACCTCCTCAGCCATACCCCCCGGGGCGCCGCCTATGCCATGCGTAAGAAGCGCGGTGACTGTACCGAGTTCATGCACCTGTTTATTTCCCTGTGCCGAATCAACGGGATCCCGGCCCGCGCCGTCAGCGGCTATGTGGCGCCCCGCGACATGCGCCTTACCGCCAACGATTTTCACGAATGGGCCGAGGTGTATTACGACGGCCGCTGGCACCTGGCTGACCCTTATTACGGCGTTCTGGACACGGACGAGGCGAGCTATCTGAGTTTTTTCGTGCAGCCGGGCAACGCTGATACAATTCCTTTTTACCGGTGGCACAGCGACGCGCCCGTGCTCCGGGTGCGGATGTTGTAGGAGGAGATCGATGACCCCGCCTTGTCTCGTAGTTCAGTGGCCGGTAAGAGCACTGCTGTTTCTTCTGACGGCGTTGATGGCGGCGCCCGCCTGGTCCGCGCAACCACCGCTGCTCAGTGTTAGCGAAGCAATTGCTCTTACAGAGCGTGATCCGCGCGCCATCTATGTGGATGTGCGCCGCCCCGATCAGTTCGAGCGCTTTCATATTCCCGGCTCCATCAATGTGGCCGCCCACTTCATCAAGACCAAGGCCTATCTGCGCACCATGAACCTTATCCTGGTTAATCAGGGAGACGCCCTTGGCCCACTGCTCAGAGAACGCAGCCGCCTGGCCGAGGACGGCTTTGAGGTGTCCATCCTGGCCGGCGGGCTGGCCGCCTGGGCGCAGCAGAACAGGAAGTTTTACGGAATCCGGCCGCGGCCGGGCATCCTTGCCGAGACCCCGGCCGGCACCGCCCTGGCCGAGCTGGCCGACGACACCTATGCGCTGGTGGTGGATATTTCGGCGCCGGCTGAAGACGCACCCGCCTGTGCGCCGGCCTCCCTGCCGGTGATTGACCCCGCTGATCGTGACGACCTGCTTGCCCTGTTTGACGAGCAGGGGCTGGACGAGTCGGCCCGGGTGCTGCTGATAACCAGCGAAGGCGCCGGCCACTATGGTGATGCGCTGCGTGCCGAAAGCCGTCCGACCCTGTTTTTCCTGGCTGAAGGCTGCGCCGCGCTGGCCCGTGCGCAGCGCAATCAGCATGCCATGTACCAGCCGGCGGGGGAGCGCACCCAGATCATCGGCGCCTGCCCGAGCTGTCCGGATGAGACGACCACCCCTGAAGCTGATGAATAGGTATACCGGGATCATGACACCTTTTTCACCCGAGTGGAGAGAGAACCATGCGTTCTAAACGGCTACTGAGTTGTATCTATTGTCTGGCGCTGCTGATCGGCGCCCCCAGTTCGCTGTACGCGATCACCACATCGGGCTCATTGAGTGGCGATGAGACCTGGGACGGTGAGGTAGAGGTGACCGGTGATGTGAGGGTACCGGAAGGACTCAGCCTGACGATTGAACCGGATACGACGGTGCGGTTCCAGGGCACAACAGAGCTGTTAGTCGAAGGCAGCCTGGTCGTTGCCGGCGGTGTAGGTTCTGAGATCACCTTCACCTCGAGCAGCGCTGCTCCGTCGGCGGGCGACTGGGGGGGTATCCGGGTAGCGGGTCGTGGCACGGTTGCTGTATCGCATGCGGTGGTGGAGTACGGGAGCTGGGGTATTGCGGTGGATAGCAGTGAGGGAGCCGGCGCGATATCCATCAGCGAGAGCGTCTTTCGGCATGGCACCGGTAATGGGGTGACGGTGACGATGAGTTCGGGTTCCGGTCGTACGGTGACGCTTGATGGCAATACGGTGTACGAGCATGGCGGCAAGGGTATCCGGTTGGTGATGAGCGGCTCAAGTACGCGGGTGAGTGGAAGCATCAGTGATAACGAGGTCCGCGATGTGGGGGGCTGGGGTATCAGCTGGCAGACTGATGGTGGGGCGCGCAGTGCTCTGAGTGTTTCCGGCAATACGGTGTACGGGGTTGGTGAGTACGGGCTGTACGGGTATGCGGTACATGCCAATACCGAGGCGGATGCGACGATCAGCGGCAATGAGGTGTATGATACGGGTACGGGGTTGTATCTGTACAATCGTGACGACGCAGTGTCAGACGAGCTGGTGATCAGCACGAATACGGTGCGTGATGTAGCAACGGGTATTGATTGTTACTCGTATTCTTGGCAATTCTATTATTCAACGAGGATATCTGTGTTGCTTACGGGCAATCAGGTGGTGAACAATAGTTCATGGGGCATCGATCTTCATACTTATTCCTATCGGAACTATTCTTCGCGTCTGGAGGCGGTGGTAGAGGGTAATGTGATCACCGGCAACGGCGGCGGTATTCGGGGTCGGCGGGCTGGCTATGGCACGACGGTGGTGACGCTTGCATCCAATGAGATCACGGGTAACGGCGGCCGTGGTGCGGAGTTAAGCGTATCGGGTTCACCGCTGGTTTCATCCAACACGATCAGCGGCAACGGTGGTGACGGTTTGTGGGTGAGCGCGCCCGGTTCGCCGGTGGTGTTGTCCAATGCGATCAGCGGCAACGGTGGTGACGGTTTGGAGTTGAGTTCAAGCGGTGTGCCGCTGATTGCTTTCAATGAGCTTGGCGGCAACAGCGGCGTTGGCATTCGCGTAAGCAACAGTGTTCTGAGCCGTGTCCATTACAATAACTTGGGCAATGACGGCGGCCACGAGGTGTATAACGACGGCGCTGGGCCGGTTGACGCGCGCTACAACTGGTGGGGCAATGAGACGACCGCTCAGATGAATCTGGGCGATAACCCGAAGGACATCAGCCGTATCCGTGATATCTACGATAATGGTTCCAAGGGCGCGGTAGCGTACGAACCGTGGCTGAGCGAATCGTTTGTTGCACCTGCCGAGCCGTTTTCACGGCTCGTTAATCCAGAAAACGGGTTGACGGTGAAACACCCTGAGTTGACGATCAGCGGGGTGGCGTACGCAGTTGATGGTATTGACCGGGTAGAGGTATCGGTTGATGACGGGGCCACCTGGCAGGTGGCCAACGGCACCGAGTTCTGGAGCTACAATTGGACTGCACCGGTGGATGGTACCTACGCCATCCGTTCGCGGGTGATATCTGGCGACTATATCGAGGCGCCGGCCCCGGCCCGTTATCAGACGGTAAACTCCACCTCCTATACCAGCTCCGGTACCGTCCAGTCCGATGAGAGCTGGTCGGATACGGTTGCGCTGCGCGGCGATATCAGGGTACCCGCCGGGGTCACCCTGACCATCCAGCCGGGCACGACGATTCTCGTACCACCATTGCATGACAGCACCTACGGCGGCGCCGCCCCCTCCAAAACCGAATTGGTTATCAGTGGCAATCTCCGCGCTCTGGGCACCGACAGCGCCCCCATCACCTTTGTTTCCAGCCACTATCGCGGCGGTGCGCCCGGAGACTGGGTGGGCATCCGCGGCAGCGGCGCCATAGAACTTGAGCATACGGTGATCAGCGATGCCGAGTCCGGGCTCAGCCTGACCGGTGGTACCCTGTCGCTCGCCCACAGCCGGGTCACCGGCAGCAGCGCTGCCGGCATCACCCTGAGCAGCAGCGGCGGCGGCGCAATTGCGGCGGACATCAACCAGAGCATGTTTGACGCCAACGGTGGGGCCGGCATCTCCTGCCAGACCAGCGGCGCCGACAGCGCGCTCACCATGCATGTGCGGCAGAGTACGGTTGCAGGCAACGGCACCCAAGGATTGACCTGCACCGCCACCAACCGGTCTCAGCTGGACGTCACCATCGGCGCCAGTGCCATCGAGCATGACGGCTCCGAAGCAATCGCCCTGACCACCAGTTCCTCGTCGGTGAGCAGCGTCACCATCGATGCTACCGAGATCCATGGGGCGGGTATCGGCGTTGCCGCCTCCTACAACACCAACGGCGCATCCAGCCTGACTCTTACCAACAATACCATCTATCAAAATGCAACTGGAGTGCAGGTAACCGTTACCAACGGCGCCCTGCAACCGCTTCTCAGCCACAATGAGATCTATAGCAACGGCGACGGTATTGTCTTTGTACCCAGCACCCACGCGGCCACCGAATTGCTGCCGGAGATCAATGCCAATACCATTTACGACAACCAGGGTAACGGCATCCACCTGGCGGTGACCGGCCCGATCAGTCTGACCAACAACGGTCTCTACGACAGCGGGTATGACCTCTATAACCCAACCGCTCACGCCATCGATGCACGCGGCAACTGGTGGGGGGCCGATACCACCAACTTCATCAATTATACGACCAACCCCACCAACCTGCCGGCCATCTACGACCGCTACGACAATGGCTTGCTGGGCGAGGTGGACTACTCGGGCTGGCTGAGCCTGTATGATCCGCCCGCCCCGCCCACCGTCGATCCGGTCACCACCCCCACCGGCGCCGCCACCTCCCTTTTGACCGGTAGCAAGGATGCGGACACCGGTATCACCATTAACGGCTCGGTGGTTGTCCCGCCCGATGCTCTGGAATCGTGGTCATACGAGTATAGCCTGGCGGAAGGGGCCAATTCCCTTACCATCCGTTCGCGCTCGGCCATCGGCCTGCTCAGCAGCCCGGTCACCACCCGCATCGTCAAAGACACCACCGCCCCCCACCTGGGATCTTCAGCACCGGCCGCCGACGCCTTCGTGGCCCGGCCGGTATCGATGGTGCAGCTGAGCCTGGTGGAGCAGAGCACCGGGCTCGATCCGGTCGCCAGCGGCGCCGGCACGGTGGTCAATCAACTGGGTGAGCTGGTTGCCGGCAGCTGGGCGCTGGCCGGCACGGTGCTCACCTTTACCCCGGCAAGCCCGCTCAGCGACGGGGTCTATACGGTAACCATCACCCCCACCGATACACCGCTGGGCAACAGCCGTACGGAAACCGTGAGTTTCACGGTGGATTTCGCGCCGCCGGCTGCCCCGAACCTGGATCCGGTACCAACTCCTACGAAAGATACAACCGTAGATCTGGCCGGTGACAAGGAATCGGGCACCGCCATCCTGCTGGACGGAGCCGAACTCGTCTCCCTGGACGATGCGCTGCGCTGGTCGGCCTCTCTCACCCTCACGGAAGGTGAAAACAGCTATGAGTTGCGCAGCCGCGACCGGGCCGGCAACCTCAGTGAGCCGACCCCGTTTACCATTGTGCGTGATACCACCGCGCCGACCCTTGTCTCCACCGACCCGGCGAACAACTCCTACCACCAGAGCCCGCCGGCCACCGCCCGGTTCGTGTTCAGCGAGGAGCAGACCAGCCTTGACGAGAGTATCACCCTTGCCAGTGCGCAATGCTTTGACGGCGCCGGCCGTGATGTGGCGGGCAGATGGGCGCTGGTGGACGGCGCTACCGTTGTGTTTACCCCCGCCCAGCCTTTTGCCGAAGACCTCTTCACCCTGCGGGTGACGGCCCGCGATCTGGTGGGCAACGGGGTTGAAGGGGCCTTTTCCTTCACCTATGACGGCACCGCTCCCGCCACCCCGACCCTGAATCCGGTCACCAGCCCCACCAGCTTTATCATCCAGACCCTCACCGGCGCCAAAGAAGCGAACAGTTCCATCCGCCTCAACGGCAGCCAAATCATCGAGATCAACGACCAGACCGCCTGGTCGCACCAGATCACCCTGCAAGAGGGGGAGAACCCTCTGGAGATCACCTCAGGAGACCGGGCCGGCAATATCAGCGATCCGGTGCGTGCCACCATCATCTACGATGAGACCCCGCCACTCAGCGTCGATACCCTGAGCGTCGACGGCGCGGGCAGCGGCACCGAGGCGATGCTTGACTGGAGCGGCTATGACGAGGCCATCCAGGGCGATGTAGCGGCCTATCGCATCTACTACCAGCAGTCGCTCTTTACCCAGCTGGCCGATCTGAACCCGGTGGCCACCGTCCCGGCGGGCACCTTCAGCTATCATGCCACCTCTCTTGACAGAGAGGCCCGCTACTTCTTTGCGGTGGTGGCGGTGGACAACAAGGACAACGCCCACACCTCGGTGACCCCGGTGCGTGCCACCCTGACCGACATCGAGCCGCCCGAGCCGATCACCCGCCTGCGCAGTGTGAACGAAGGCGATTCGCTTACCTTCACCTGGACCGGCTCGGTTGACAGCGCTCTTGATCTGGCCGGCTACGAACTGGTGTTCAACGAGGGTGAACCGATCACCCTGGCGCCTGGTACCGCCAGCCATACGGAACATTCCCTGGCCCCGGCCACCGGGTATCCGTTTTCCATCACCGCCATCGATGAGACCGGCAACCGCTCCGCCACCGAGCGTATCACCGGCGTCACCGTTTTGGCCAATCCCGCCATCACCACGGCAACGCCCTATTCAGGCTATGTCGCCCTGGCGTGGGAGCCGATCACCCCGGCCCAGTGGGTAAAACAGTATCTGATCTACGTCTCCGAGTCGCCGTTCAGCTCGGTGGCCGAACTGGAACCACGTGCCGCCACCAGTGAGCCGCGGATCAATATTGCCCGGCTGACCAACGACACCACCTACTATTTCGCGGTACAGACAATCAATATCTCAGAAGGGACTGCCCCCGAGGTAGACGCGGTGGAGGCAACCCCCAGCGCCGATACCGAAGGGCCGGAGATTGTCGCGGTCTACGCCGACGACACCATCCTCACTACCGGGCTGCTGGTGAGCCGGGCGGTATCCATCAGCGTCCAGGCCACCGATCCCATCGCCGTAACCCGGGTGGAGTTTATCATCGACGAGGTGAAACAGGCCACAGATTATCTGCCCGCACCGCTCTACCGGTGGCGCTTTGATCCGGCCTCGTTCACCGATGGTGATCACACCCTGACCATAGCGGCCTACGATACCCAGGGCAATCGCAGCGAGGTGAGCTTTGCCGCTGAGATCGGGCTGGCCGTCCCGGCCGCCCCGGAAATTCTCGCCCCTGAAGACCGATTGCTCACCAATGAACCACGCATCACCCTGCGCGGCAGCGCCGTGGTGGGCACCACCGCCGAGCTGCGTGTCAACGGCGCGGTGACCATAACCGGGCTGCCCGTCAGCCGGGACGGCCTCTTTGCAGCCGAGGTGGAGCTCGCCGAAGGAGACAACACCATCACCGCCATGGCCCGCAACCGGGCCGGGGTGAGCGACCCCAGTGCGCCGCTGCGGGTAAGTGTCGATACCGCCCTGCCGTCGGCGCCCATCAACCTCAGTATCGAGCCGCGCGCCAGCGGCCAGCTCAAACTGCGCTGGCGGCCGGCCGAGCTGGAACAGGTACGCGGCTATCATGTCTACCGGAGCGACACCACCTTTACCGATCAGGCCGGGGCCCAGCGTCTTACCGATGAGCCTTATGACGATGTCACCTTCATGGATCTGACCCCTGAAGACACTACCTGGTTCTACCGGGTCAGCACCGTCGACAAGGCCGGCAACGAGGGGTTGCTCTCCGAAGAGATCAGTGCGATATCTGATCGTCTGCCGCCTGTCGCCGGCCCCATGGAATTCACCCACCACGGCGCCACCGATGGTACGCGGCTGGCTCCGGGACTGCTGGAGCTTACCGTGCAGGTGAACGAGCCGCTGCAGGCGGCGCCCTTTGTCTCCATCGTTCCCAGTGGCGGCACCCCGTATGCGGTGCGCATGCAGCAGGACGAAGAACTCATTTATCGGGGCAGCTACCCGGTGGAAGAGTTCACCCCGTCGGGCACCGCATCCATCCTGTTTTCCGGCCGTGATGCGGCCGGTAACCGGGGCACCGAAATCCAGGGCGCCCAGACCCTGAGCATCGATACCGACGGGCCCGCGGTGATTTCCCTGGATGTTATCCCGCCCCATCCCATCGACGCCGGCGCCCAGCCGGAGATCATCGCCCGGTTTGGCCTGAACGAGCCGGTCACCCCCGGCGCCACCCCGACACTTTCATACCAGCTTTCCGGCCAGGGGCGGATGCCCGTTGAGCTGAGCGGTATAACCGAGGTGAGCCCACGCCCGGACGAGGCCCAGGCGTGGCAGGTGAGTTTTTTGCTGCCGTCCGACGCCGGTCAGCCGGCGGCTGAGACCCTGCGCTTTCTCTACCAGGGCAGTGATGACCTGGATAATGTCGCCACCGATATCCGGGCGGCCAATCAGTTTCAGATCTATCAGGACGAGTTGCCGCCGCTGCCCACCCCGTTTGGGTTTACCGCCGCCGCCCAGCCGGGCGGCTCGGTGGCATTGAGCTGGGAACCGGTGGCCGAGGCGGCCGGCTATCAGCTCTATCGGCGTCACATCGATGAGAGTGCGCCGACCCCGCTGGCCGAGGTCGACACCCTGGCCTCTACCGATACCCCGCCCGCCGAGGGGAGCTGGTACTATTCACTGGCCACCCTGCGCCGGGAGGGTGATCGTCACTCCCTGAGCGGCCCCACCGCCGAGCGGCTGGTAATTACCGACGGCACCGCCCCCGGTGCACCCCGCGAACTTACCTTAAGCCTCACACCGCAAGGCATTATGCTTGCCTGGCAGCCGCCGGCTGGAAGTGAATCGATCACCTATGGTCTCTACCGGGCCGCCGGCACCGAGATTACCTCGGTTGACGGCTTGACCCCGCTGGTCACCGGCATTGCCCAGACCACGGTAATCGACCCGACCCCGTCGGCCACCGATCACTGCTATGTGATTACCGCCTTTGACGCGTTGGGCAATGAATCGGCGCCGTCCAACTCAGCCTATCGCAACTTCGCGCTGCTGCCGGTCAACTCCCTGACCCTGCGGCAGGAGGGCATCGGGCTACCTGAACTGAGCTGGAACCATCCCAAGCATACCAGCCTGCGCGGCTACAACGTCTACCTGCAAAGCGGCACGGCCCGCACCCTGCTCACCGATACGCCGCTCACCGCGCAGCGCTACGTCGATGCGGGCTATAACGGCCTGGAACGCAGCTTCGTGGTGACCGCGGTGGATGCCAACGGTTTTGAGAGCCTGCCGCACACCATCACCCTGCCGCGCCTCTACGCCGAGCTATTGCCCGACAACGTGATCAGGCGCGGGGTGATGAATCATCTCACCTACCGGCTCAAGAACCTGGGCGGCACCCCGATAGCAAATATCGGCCTCAGTGTCGATATCGGCGGTCGCACCCATGGCACGGCGCCGGTGTCGTTGGAGGGTGGTGAGTTTGCGCTGCTGCCCCTCATCGTTGGCGGCTATGACGATCTGGACGCGCTGAGCCGCGCCACCGTCACCACCACCATCACCCCCGAGGTGGGGCAGACCATCGAGCTGGTGCGCGACGATGAGGTGGATGTCGTCGACGGCATGCTGGTGCTGCAGTTCGGCAACGAGGAGTTTCTGCGTGGCGGCAACGGTTCCGTCTGGTTCCGTCTGGAAAACAGCGGCGATGAGGAGATCGAGATCATCACCGCCACCAGTGCCGGCAACAAAGCCTCCTCGACCATCCGCTGGCAGCTGCTCGACACCGACGGCAACCTGCTCAGCACGGCGCCGTATCGTGAGTTCGGCGGCACTGATCAGGTAACCTTGAGTAACCAGAATGTGGTCACCCGGATCCCCGCCGGCGCCGCCTTTACCTCGGCGCCCACCGAGCTGCTGGTTCCGGCCGGAGCGCCCGACGAGGTGGTCGTGCGGCTGGTGATCGACACCGTCTCGTATCATCAGACCAGGGCCGACGAGGTGGTCATGCAGGGGCTGGCCGGTGAATTTGCTTTAAGCCTGGTGGACACCAGCTACTATGGCGATATCACCGGCGTCAACCCGGCGGTATCAACCGGCGATGAGGATATTATCATCACCGGTCATGCCATCGATCGGGACAGCGGCGTGTCACTGGCCGCCGTACCCCTTGATGTAACCATTACAGTGGATGGCTACGAGCGTGGCGGCCAGGTGTATACCAACGAGGTAGGCGGCTTTTCCTACACCTTTACCCCGCTACCGGAGGAATCGGGCATCTACGAGGTGCGCGCCGTCCATCCTGATCTGCTTGATCGGTCGGTGCAGGCGAGCTTTGTGATCACCAAGGTGATCGTCACCCCCTGGGTGTTTGATCTCAACATCCCGCGTAACTATGAATACACCATCCCCATCGAGGTGCGCACCGGGGTCGGCACCGAGCTGACTAATCTGCGGCTGGTCTATGACCCCGCCGATCAGCCGGGAGGCGCCCTGCCGGAGGGCGTCTCCGTCACCCTGGAAAACCCAATCCCGCGGCTTGGCGCCACCCAGCGCATCTCCCTGCCCATTGACATCTGGGCCAACAACCGGGCGGATGAATCCGGCCGGGTGATCTTCCGGGTGGTGAGTGATGAATCGGGGCCCGAAGGCTGGGCGACGGTTACCGTGCATACCGCCTTTTCCACTGCTGTTCCGGCCCTGTACTTCAGTCCGAACCGGGTGGAGAGCGGGGTGATGCAGGACGGCTTGATCACCGAGACCATCACCCTTAGCAACAAGGGGCTGGCCGCCCAGGAGCGTATCCGGCTGGCAATCAGCGAGCTTGACGGCCGACCCGCGCCGTCCTGGGTGAAACTGGCCATTGCCCCCGAGCTGGGCGATCTGGAAGTGGGTGAAGAGCGTGAGGTGCCGATCATCTTCGCCCCGGGGCAAACAATCGCCCCCGGCAATTACCAGTTTACCCTGGATATCACCAGCGACAACTACGAGGACACCCCGATCTATCTCTTTGTCACCGTCAATGAGGACGGCCAGGGCGGGGCGCTGTTCAAGGTGTCTGATATCTATACCGGCACCCGCAATGAGGCGGGCGCACTGGTCGAAGGGCTGGCCGGGGCGAAGATATTATTGCAAAACGAGCAGACCCTTGCCTCCGAGCCGCTGGCCACCACCGATAGCCTCGGCGAGGTGGCCTACGAGGAGCTGCCGGCCGGCTGGTATAAATACCGGGTTTCAGCGCCCAGCCATCAGGAAAAAATCGGCCGGATTCATGTCAAGCCGGGTCTGATTGTCAACCAGGATGTGTTTCTCGACTACAACCTGGTGACGGTCACCTGGGAGGTTACCGAGATCACCATCGAGGATCGCTATGAGATTATCCTCACCCTCACCTTTGAGACCGATGTGCCGGCCGCGGTGGTGGTGAGCGATCCGCCCTCCATCACCCTGCCCGATCTGAAGACCGGTATGGTCTATAACGGGGAGTTCACCCTGACCAATCACGGCTTTATCCGGGCCGAAAACCTCCAGTTCAACTTCCCCGGTGATGACGAGAATTTCAAGTATGAACTGCTGGAAGGGCTTCCCGATAGCCTGGAGGCCAAGCAGTCAATCACCATTCCGTATCGGATCACCTGCCTCAAGTCGCTGTCGCAGGAAGATGAGAGCGGCGGCGGCTGCCACAGCTATCATAAGTGTATTTGCTCCGACTATGAGTATGAATGCATCAATGGCGAGTGGCAAGGCGGCTCCTCTTGTCACTGCTTTTCTCGCAGTTGGGGTGAATGCGGTGGTGGTGGTAGCGGCGGCGGTAGTGGCGGAGGCGGTGGTGGTGGCGGTGTTACCATCGGCGGCGGTGGAGGCGGCGGCTCTTCCAAGCCCAAACCACCGCCGGCACCCATTGTCGGGGGGGGTGAGTGCCTGCCTGGCTGCGGCTGCGATGATCCGGGCGATCCCGGTGAACCTGATGGTTGCCCAGGCAACGGTCCGCCGGATGAATGTGAAGAAGACCCGCGCAATAAGAACAAAAACACCTGCACCTAGAAGGGGACCACGATGAACATCACACGCTGCTGGTATCTCACACTCTTCGTGGTTGGCTTTATTTTTGCCCTGAGCTCGGCGGCACCGTCTGTGGCCGCGGCAACCGAGGCGCCGCCCAATCTGGATTACGAGTCCCTGCCGCAGACCCATCTGGCAGTGAAGACCGGCTCCCAGGTCAACACCCTGGCCCGTGACTACCGGCGCGGCGTCATCGATCTGGAGACGGTGGTGCCGGCCGGCCGGTTGAAGGTGAAGCGTTCCTATCACAGCGTTGCCTGGCACTGGGATTTCAACAAGTACAACCTGGTGATCAACGCTATTCGTGGCGAGATTGTTGCCAGAGGCACCGCATCCGCGGGAGCAGATGCCGGGCCATCGGTATCTGCAATCAACACCCAATCCGGTTTCGGAATAGAGCATTGGAGAATATTGTCTATAAATCGAGCCGGTGTGAAATTTCTGCCGTTATACACCAGCAGACCTCGTCTTAACAACGAATCCAAAGTGTTCCTTTTCAAAAAACAGCGCATCACCCTGGAAGGCGATATCTTCACCTGGGAGGACGAAAAAGGCAACTGGCAGCGTTTCAACGCGGAGGGCAAGCTGCTTTCCTACGGGAAATATAACCGCACCATCGCTACCGCACTGTATAGCGGCGAGCGCTGTACCGGCTGGCTCGACGGCGACGGCACCCAGGTCTTCTGGTTCGACTACGATGAAGACGATAACCTTCGTTTTGCCCGTGACCGGTTCGGCCGCCAGGTGGAGTATATCTGGGAGAACGGCAAAATGATCCAATCCATTGATGTGCGCGGCTACGCCACCACGTATGCCTACAGAAACGGCGTTGGCGCCCTGGAACGGGCCGAGGAGCCGGGCGGCAAGGTAAGAAACATCGCCTACAACCAGTACGGCGATGTCAGCTCGGTCACCAACGATGAGGGGGTGGGCTTTAGCTTCTCCTTTGACTACGACAAGGGAACCCGTGAATACTACGCCTTTGTCCGCTATCCCAGCGGCAAGGCCAAGGAGGTCTGGTACGACCGAAAGGGTTATACCCGGCGGGTGGATATCAACGGCGTCACCATCGAAAGTGTCGAGGTCAGCGGCCGCCGCCAGTGGGTCACCAATGCCCGCGGCCTGATCACCGAACAGGAGCGTGACGAGTGGGACAACATCATCCGCATCGTCCACCCGGACGGCAGCTGGGAGACCCGGGTCTACCGCCAGCCCGGTAATGTGCTCATCGAACGCAACCGCAACGGTATCATCACCACCTACGAATATAACGGGTTTTACGAGCGCACCGCCGTCAACGAGGCGGTGGGCAGTGGTGTGGCGCGCCGCACCGAATACACCTACACCCCGGCCGGGCTGCTGGCCTCCATGACCATTAAGGGAACCAACGGCGCCGCCGACGCCACCACCAGTTATGACTACGACCTGATGGGCCACCTGGTGAGGATCACCGATCCGGAGGGACGAGCTACCGATTTTTCTGACTTTCACCCCGCGGGCAACCCGCGCACCATCGAAGACGGGCGCGGCAAGCGGCGCTATCTCACCTACGACAACGCCGGCAACCTGCTCACTATCGCCGATCACAGCGGCGCCGTTATCGCCACCTACAGCTACGATGAAGCGGGCAACCGGGCCACCGCCACCAACGCTTTCAACAAGACCTACACGTTCGGCTACGACACCGAGAACAACCTCACCACCATCACCGACCCCCTGGCGCAGACCGCCATCCGGGAATATGCCTACCTCACCCAGCTGGCCGCCGTGGAGGATCAGGAGCAGCAGCGCACCAGCTACCGCTACGATTTGTTTGAACGCATCCAGAGCATCACCGACGGGACCGGCGCCACCATCACCTACGAGTATCTTGCCGGCGACACCTGCCCATCGTGCTCCGGCGGCTCCGATCTGATCGAGCGGATCATCTTCCCCACCTTTATCCGCTCGTTTACCTATGACGAGCGTGGCCGGCTGCGCAGTCAGACCGATACCGCCACCGGTGAGCAACCCCGCACCACCAGCTTCACCTACGATATACACGGCAACCGGGTTTCGGTCACCGACCCGGCCGGCAACACCACCTCCTACAACCACGACGAGCTGGGCCGGGTGGTCAGCGAAACCGCACCCGATGGCGGTCGCACTACCTATGTCTACGACACCCGCGACAACCTGATGGAACTCATCGACGCCAACCGGCATACCACCCGTTTCACCTATGATCGCAGCAACCGGCAGTTAAGCGAAACCAGGCCCGGCGGCCAGCGCCTGAGCTACACCTACGATGGCGCCGGCAACCTGAAAACCCAGACCGACGGCAACGGCCGCCACACCATCCACAGCTATGACGACCGCACCCGTCTGACCCGCACCGATATCTATGAATTTACCGGCGCCGGTGCTCCGTTCAAGTCCATCGACTATTTCTATAACGAGGCGGACAGCCTCACCGGCTATGATGACGGCGCCACCAGTGCCGTCTACTCCTATGACGATCTGCAGCGCCGCACCAGCGAGACCATCGATTACGGCCCCTTCAGCCTCAGCCATTCGTACGGCTACTATGCCAACCATCAGAAACAGAGCTATACCGACCCGGCCGGCCGCACCCGCACCCTGAGCTACGATGAGGGCGGCCGTCCCACCGGCCTCGATCTGGGTGAGGCGGTGGGCGAGGTGGCGATCACCGCCTATGAATGGCAGCGACCCACCCGCATCGTGCTGCCCGGCGGCGGCTCGATTACCGTCGGCTATAACGGGTTGCAGCAGCCCGTCAGCATCGACGCCCGTGATCCCGGCGGCGCCCCGGTGATGCAGCGCACCTACCAGTACCGACGCACCGGCGCCATCCAGTCCCAGACCACGGCGGAAGGGCAGATCGGCTACAACTATGACCCGGTGGAACGGCTGCGCGGCGCCACCTCGCCCGCCCGTGATGAACGCTTTGTCTATGATTTCTTAGGCAACCGCTCGCCTGATGACGGCGCCCCGGCCTGGGGCTATAACGAAAACAACCAGCTTACCGGCACCGGAACCATAACCTACGGCTATGACGACCACGGTAATATGGCCGTCAAACGGCAGGGGACCAGTGAGATTAACTTCAGCTACACGCCTGATAACCGGCTCGCCTTTCTAACTGACGAGGCGGGCGCCACCATCGGCGCCTACGGCTACGACCCCTTTGGCCGACGGCTGTTCAAGGAAGTAAACGGCACCCGCACCTACTTTTTCTACAACGACGAGGGGCTGGTGGGTGAGTATTCCGCCACCGGCGCCGAGCTGCGCACCTACGGCTACCACCCCGGCGCCCCGTGGTCCACCAACCCGCTCTTTGTGCAGGAAAACGGTATCTATTACTACTATCTCAACGACCATCTGGGCACCCCCCAGAAGATCATGAGCGACAACGGCACCGTGGTCTGGGCCGCCAACTACGAGAGCTTCGGTAGCGCCACCATCACCACCGCCACCATCACCAACAACCTGCGCTTCCCCGGCCAGTACTTTGACAGCGAATCAGGATTACAGTACAATTGGCACAGATTCTATGACCCCACCACCGGGCGCTATATCTCCGCTGATCCTATTGGGCTTAGTGGGGGGATTAATTTGTATGGGTATGTCAATGGGGATCCGGTTAATTGGATTGATCCTGAAGGCCTTGATAGCCCAGGATACAAACAATGTAATGACAAATTGCAAAAGCGTATCCGATGTGAAAAACAAGCATTTAAAAAGTTTGCGCTATGCAATGGACGCGTCGGTGTAGAAGGAGCTGCTTGTACCGGTGTTTGTGCCAAAACCTGTTTATACTTTCCAATAGGATATGTAGCGTGCGTTAAAACTTGTGTTTCTGGGTGCGGTGTTGCAGGAGGTATCGGCAGGGTTGAATGTTTATGGGAATTATCAAAGGATTTAAAGAAATGTGAAGATGATTTTCCAACAAAAGGTGAATGTGAATGCTAGGATAAGATTCTTTAAATAACTTATGGAAGTTCTGTTAGCAGGATTAATTATGCTTGGTATAATTTGCCAGTTTACTGGAATATATTTTTGCTTTAATTCCAAAACTATTAATAAAGGTTTAGCTTTAATCGCGATTCCTTTGCTGATTGATATATTTGTTTTTTTGTTAATTTAGAGAATTTGTGGATGTAGTGATTAGTGCATTAGATTTTGTACTTTTTGGAAGCTTGGGTGCCGCAGTTTTGATTGCTCTATATTTTAAAATATTTTCAATAGCAAAAAAGCTTGGGCTTAATCCACCGTTCCCTGGAAATCAATCTGGGGTAGGGGGTCAAATCTTTAATCTTGACATTGCAGCGAACAACCCCGCACCACCAGCTTCACCTACGATATACACGGCAACCGCGTTTCGGTCACCGACCCGGCCGGCAACACCACCTCCTACAACCACGACGAGCGGGGCCGGATGGTCAGCGAAACCGCACCCGATGGCGGTCGCACCACCTATTTCTACGACACCCGCGACAACCTGGTGGAACTTATCGACGCCAACCGGCATACCACCGTCTTCACCTATGATCGCAGCAACCGGCAGTTAAGCGAAACCAGGCCCGGCGGCCAGCGCCTGAGCTACACCTACGATGGCGCCGGCAACCTGAAAACCCAGACCGACGGCAACGGCCGCCACACCATCCACAGCTATGACGACCGCACCCGTCTGACCCGCACCGATATCTATGAATTTACCGGCGCCGGTGCTCCGTTCAAGTCCATCGACTATTTCTATAACGAGGCGGACAGCCTCACCGGCTATGATGACGGCGCCACCAGTGCCGTCTACTCCTATGACGATCTGCAGCGCCGCACCAGCGAGACCATCGATTACGGCCCCTTCAGCCTCAGCCATTCGTACGGCTACTATGCCAACCATCAGAAACAGAGCTATACCGACCCGGCCGGCCGCACCCGCACCCTGAGCTACGATGAGGGCGGCCGTCCCACCGGCCTCGATCTGGGTGAGGCGGTGGGCGAGGTGGCGATCACCGCCTATGAATGGCAGCGACCCACCCGCATCGTGCTGCCCGGCGGCGGCTCGATTACCGTCGGCTATAACGGGTTGCAGCAGCCCGTCAGCATCGACGCCCGTGATCCCGGCGGCGCCCCGGTGATGCAGCGCACCTACCAGTACCGACGCACCGGCGCCATCCAGTCCCAGACCACGGCGGAAGGGCAGATCGGCTACAACTATGACCCGGTGGAACGGCTGCGCGGCGCCACCTCGCCCGCCCGTGATGAACGCTTTGTCTATGATTTCTTAGGCAACCGCTCGCCTGATGACGGCGCCCCGGCCTGGGGCTATAACGAAAACAACCAGCTTACCGGCACCGGAACCATAACCTACGGCTATGACGATCACGGTAATATGGCCGTCAAACGCCGGGGAACCAGTGAGATTAACTTCAGCTATACCCCTGATAACCGGCTCGCCTTTCTAACTGACGAGGCGGGCGCCACCATCGGCGCCTACGGCTACGACCCTTTGGCCGACGGCTGTTCAAGGAGGTAAACGGCACCCGCACCTACTTTTTATACAACGACGAGGGGCTGGTGGGTGAATATTCCGCCACCGGCGCCGAGCTGCGCACCTACGGTTACCATCCCGGCGCGCCCTGGTCCACCAACCCGCTCTTTGTGCAGGAAAACGGTATCTATTACTACTATCTCAACGACCATCTGGGCACCCCCCAGAAGATCATGAGCGACAACGGTACCGTGGTCTGGGCCGCCACCTATGAGAGTTTCGGCACTGCCACCATCACCACCGCCACCATCACCAATAACCTGCGCTTCCCCGGCCAATACTTTGACAGCGAATCAGGATTACAGTACAATTGGCACAGATTCTATGATCCCGAAACTGGGCGCTATATCTCTGCTGATCCTATTGGGCTTGATGGGGGCATTAATTTGTATGGGTATGCATTAAATAATCCGGTTAATTTGGTGGACCCTTTGGGGTTGCATAGTTTCCCTGAGCCAATAGATGGCACACCATGTGTGACGAGTTGCCATCCACAAGGTACGCCTCCTTCAATGCCAAAACCAAAAGCGCCTTGTGAGGCTAGGCAACCTTGTTATGACAGCGCATGGGCTACATTCACAAAATGCAATGGTGCGGTAACTTTAGCACAAGTAGCATGCATTGCAGGTTTAACAGCTGGAACTGAAGGTTTAGGATTTTGGGCAGCTTTTGGCATTTGCTCAAAGCGTTAGCTCCAAAGCGAGTTGCATGTGCAGCTACGTATGCTGTTTTAATTGCAGGGTGCAATAATATACCATGTCAGGAATGCATTCCTAGCCACTAAAAAACCACCTTCTCAAGTTGAGAAGTAAGATGTATAAACTATTTATTCTCACAATTGTTCTTGAAGTGATAATTGGCACTGTATTTCTGGGCAACAAATGGGTCCCTAAAAATCTTCAAGTGTTTTTAGGCGTAATAGCCGTCTTTTGTCTAGTTTTCCAACTATTTTATTTTGTTTCTGGAGGTTAGGGTGAGACAAAAAAGCAAAAAGGTGACGGAACTATTTTTTCCCCATCACGCCAATAAAAAGCTCATCGGCGCAGTCCGGTGTAGCGGCTGATTGGTCTCCTTCAGGGCAAATATCGCTCTATGTCCAATGCCCCATGGAAAACTCCTTATTCAAATTCGCAATCAAGATGACTCTAAAATCCACTTCCATCCAGTCAAGGAATGAAGTTCTGGTGGAGAATTTTCCAGGCGCCACATACCGAGTGCCAGTTGCACGATGGCAGAGTCGAGAGAGTCAAAAACCTTATTGGCAAATTCCTTTTCACGGAGCTCAGCCCAAAGGCGTTCAGCCGGATTTAGCTCTGGAGAATATGGGGGGAGGCGCAACAACACCATGTTCTCCGGAATCTCCAGTTGAACTGAACGGTGCGACGGTGCACCATCCAGTACCATTACCACAAATTCTTCAGGATGGTTTTCGGATACCTGCCGAAGAAATACATTCATGGTCAGTGTATCCATCTTTGAGCCCAGCATCCAATCCAGTTGGCCATCGGCTGGAGTCACCGCTGCATATGCATACACATATTCACGTATCAAAGCTTTCTTTACCAAAGGGCGCATCGGCCATGGTGCCCAGCACCGGCGGGGGTCACTCAACCTCCCGAATCGCGCCTCGTCCTGAAACATCACGCGTACCGGCAGGTTCCCTGTGTTACTTTTTATGTTCTCTGCCAACATTTTGGGGAAGTTTTTTTAAAAGCTACCTGGGCTTCTTCATCACGCTTGGGGTGGCACGTATCAGGCTCTACCTTGCGCCAACCTTGTCGCGCAAGCAAACGGTATACGGTCGAAAGATGAACCTTACGCCCAAGATGTTCTTCCAGCGCTTTATGAATTGGTGGAACAATCAGTACGCCGCCCTGCTCGGATTGAGCAATCCATGGTTCAAGAAAGGCATGTTCTTCATCAAAGCTCATAAGCTGGCGGCGACGTCCACCCCATTTCCCTTTCTGCTTGACCGTTCCGTAAGCTTGTTCGCGAATGTGGCGCTGCATTCTGACAACTGTTGCAATGCCGACACCAAGCAATTCGCCGACAACCGCGTTGGTGCAACCGGTCCGTTTCGGAATAAGTACGCTCAATCCTGTACGCAATTCCCTGGCGGTTTGAGCTTGATTGACTGTCTGCAGAGCCACGTTCTCCATCTCCGTGGTAAGCTGTGCGGGTCTTGCCATAATTTGTCTGTGCCTCCATTGCTTGGGTTACCCTTAAAAAGGAGTTACAGACAGTATACATTAAGATCATTTTGAACGCAAATTAGAATAAGATATCGATATAATTACCGCTGATTATGTAAGCAATGCGGTAATGGCCATAAAGGAGAATGTGGATATCTCCTTCCGCTTCTTCACGGTATTTTATGGCCGAGCTGGGGAAAATCACCCAACTTCTGAGCCTTGTCATACGAAAGCAGGGGGTCAAATCTCGATCCTTGACATAAACGGGCCGAGGAGCCCGGCGGCAAGGTAAGAAACATCGCATACAACCAGTACGGCGATGTCAGCTCGGTTTACCAACGATGATGGGGTGGGCTTTAGCTTTTCCTTTGATTACGACAAGGGAACCCGTGAATACTACGCCTTTGTCCGCTATCCCAGCGGCAAGGCCAAGGAGGTCTGGTACGACCGAAAGGGTTATACCCGGCGGGTGGATATCAAACGGCGTCACCATCGAAAGTGTCGAGGTCAGCGGCCGCCGCCAGTGGGTCACCAATGCCCGCGGCCTGATCACCGAACAGGAGCGTGACGAGTGGGACAACATCATCCGCATCGTCCACCCCGGACGGCAGCTGGGAGACCCGGGTCTAACCGCCAGCCCGGTAATGTGCTCATCGAACGCAACCGCAACGGTATCATCACCACCTACGAATATAACGGGTTTTACGAGCGCACCGCCGTCAACGAGGCGGTGGGCAGTGGTGTGGCGCGCCGCACGGAATACACCTACACCCCGGCCGGGCTGCTGGCCTCCCATGACCATTAAGGGAACCAACGGCGCCGCCGACGCCACCACCAGTTATGACTACGACCCTGATGGGCCACCTGGTGAGGATCACCGATCCGGAGGGACGAGCTACCGATTTTTCTGACTTTCACCCCGCGGGCAACCCGCGCACCATCGAAGACGGGCGCGCGCAAGCGGCGCTATCTCACCTACGACAACGCCGGCGACCTGCTCACTATCGCCGATCACAGCGGCGCCGTTATCGCCACCTACAGCTACGATGAAGCGGGCAAACCGGGCCACCGCCACCAACGCTTTCAACAAGACCTACACGTTCGGCTACGACACCGAGAACAACCTCACCACCATCACCGATCCCCCTGGAGCAGACCGCCATCCGGGAATATGCCTACCTCACCCAGCTGGCCGCCGTGGAGGATCAGGAGCAGCAGCGCACCAGCTACCGCTACGATTTGTTTGAACGCATCCAGAGCATCACCGACGGGACCGGCGCCACCATCACCTACGAGTATCTTGCCGGCGACACCTGCCCATCGTGCTCCGGCGGCTCCGATCTGATCGAGCGGATCATCTTCCCCACCTTTATCCGCTCGTTTACCTATGACGAGCGTGGCCGGCTGCGCAGTCAGACCGATACCGCCACCGGTGAGCAACCCCGCACCACCAGCTTCACCTACGATATACACGGCAACCGGGTTTCGGTCACCGACCGGCCCGGGCAACACCACTCCTACAACCACGACGAGCGGGGCCGGGTGATCAGCGAAACGGCACCCGATGGCGGTCGCACTACCTATGTCTACGACACCCGCGACAACCTGGTGGAACTCATCGACGCCAACCGGCATACCACCCGTTTCACCTATGATCGCAGCAACCGGCAGTTAAGCGAAACCAGGCCCGGCGGCCAGCGCCTGAGCTACACCTACGATGGCGCCGGCAACCTGAAAACCCAGACCGACGGCAACGGCCGCCACACCATCCACACCTATGACGACCGCACCGCCTGACCCGCACCGATATCTATGATTTACCGGCGCCGGTGCCCCGCTCAAGTCCATCGACTATTTCTATAACGAGGCGGACAGCCTCACCGGCTATGACGACGGCGCCACCAGTGCCGTCTACTCCTATGACGATCTGCAGCGCCGCACCAGCGAGACCATCGATTACGGCCCCTTCAGCCTCAGCCATTCGTACGGCTACTATGCCAAACCATCAGAAACAGAGCTATACCGACCCGGCCGGCCGCACCCGCACCCTGAGCTACGATGAGGGCGGCCGTCCCACCGGCCTCGATCTGGGTGAGGCGGTGGGCGAGGTGGCGATTACCGCCTATGAGTGGCTGCGGCCACCCGCATCGTGCTGCCCGGCGGCGGCTCGATTACCGTCGGCTATAACGGGTTGCAGCAGCCGTCAGCATCGACCCGTGATCCCGGCGGCAACCCGGTGATGCAGCGCACCTACCAGTACCGACGCACCGGCGCCATCCAGTCCCAGACCACGGCGGAAGGGCAGATCGGCTACAACTATGACCCGGTGGAACGGCTGCGCGGCGCCACCTCGCCCGCCCGTGATGAACGCTTTGTCTATGATTTCTTAGGCAACCGCTCGCCTGATGACGGCGCCCCGGCCTGGGGCTATAACGAAACAACCAGCTTACCGGCACCGGAACCATAACCTACGGCTATGACGACCACGGTAATATGGCCGTCAAACGCCGGGGAACCAGTGAGATTAACTTCAGTTACCCCCGATAACCGGCTCGCCTTTCTAACTGACGAGGCGGGCGCCATCGGCGCCTACGGCTACGACCCCTTTGGCCGACGGCTGTTCAAGGAAGTAAACGGCGCCCGCACCTACTTTTTTATACAACGACGAAGGGCTGGTGGGTGAATATTCCGCCACCGGCGCCGAGCTGCGCACCTACGGCTATCATCCCGGCGCGCCCTGGTCCACCAACCCGCTCTTTGTGCAGGAGGGCGGTATATTACTACTATCTCAACGACCATCTGGGCACCCCCAGAAGATCATGAGCGACAACGGTACCGTGGTCTGGGCCGCCACCTATGAGAGCTTCGGCACCGCCACCATCACCACCCACCATCACAATAACCTGCGCTTCCCGGCCAATACTTTGACAGCGAATCAGGATTACAGTACAATTGGCACAGATTCTATGACCCCACCACCGGGCGCTACATCTCCGCTGATCCTATTGGGCTTGATGGGGCATTAATTTGTATGGGTATGCATTAAATAATCCGGTTAATTTGGTGGACCCTTTGGGGTTGCATGGTCTATTGGGATAGGTGTATATATAATAGCTGGTGGAGAATTAAATTATTCTAGTGTTGAGTGTTGTGAAGGTCAGAATCTATACAGAGTTAAATATTTTACTGTTTGTGGTGGTGCTGGTGCATCCGCTTCGGTAGGGAAAGCACCGCTCCCTTCTGTTAGCCCATTTGGAAACAGTATCAAAGGAGGTTGTCCAAGCACGAGAACATATTATCTAAACCAAACAGATAAATTACTGTACTCAGCAAATGTTCAATGGGATCCAAAAAATGGTTGGGACGGGGAGCCGTGTTAGGATGGCAGGTGGTATTGGTGGAAAGTGGTCGATTTGTGGTGATGTTATAGTTTCCAAAGAAAAAATTGGATGCTGTTCGGACTAAATAACTGATATATGATTTGATTGTTTACATAAAAACTATTTTGATCTGTCTGTCTATATACAGGTAAAGAATACTTTCTGGAATGTTGTAAATGCGATAGTTATCCTTTCTCAAATTATTTGAGCCACTAAGGCGTTAAAAAAAACATGCCTAAGTCAAACAAACCAGGCCCAATTCTTACTGCCATTGCTTGCCTGGTTGCATCTGTCGGGATACTTATAGTTACAACATCTATACTATTAGTAACTGGAATAATGCAATATATGGTCAACATTGGCTTTTACAAATTTTCCTTTATACTATATGCTCTTTTTTTCATAATTTGTATACCAGTTATCTTTTGGTTTTTATGGCCAATTTTTTCAAA
>JAEQMT010000032.1 GCA_016722945.1 Desulfofustis sp. PB-SRB1
GCGCCATCATGCTCGTCACCGGCGAAGTCGGCGCCGGCAAATCAACCGCCTTGCGCTACAGCTGTGGAACGCTTCATCCCTCTCGGTACAAAACCCTGTGGGTCACCGCTTCGGCCGGCTCTATTCTCGAACTCTACCGCCAGCTCCTGGCCGAGCTTGATATCGCCACCGCATCGTCCTCACGGGCCGTATTGACCCGGCTGATCAGAGCACAGATCGACAGCCTGGTCGCCGGTAAAAAGCAGCAACCCCTGCTGATTATCGATGAGGCCTCACTGCTGCGCCTCGATGTCTTTGCCGAGCTCCATACCATCACCCAGTTCGAGGCCGACTCCAAACCGTGGCTGCCCATGGTGCTGGCCGGCCAGAATAACCTGGCCGAAAACCTGCTCTACCGCACTGCCATCCCACTGGCTTCCCGCATTGTTGCCAGAAGTCATCTGCCGGCGGTCACCCGGCAGGCGATGGGTGAGTATCTTGACCATCATCTCACCATTGCCGGAATAAAAACTCACCCTTTACCGATCAGGCGGTAACCGCCATTCATCAGGGCTCCGGCGGGCTCTTTCGCAAAGCCAACCATCTTGCCCGCGGCGCCATGATCGCCGCTGCCGCTGAAAAAACACAAGAGGTAACAGCGGAGCATGTTCGGTGTGCCGACTCGGAGCTCGTCTGATACCATCCATTCACCACTTTATCATGGAGCACATCATGAAACCTGAACAGACCATCCAGTTTCTTGCCGAATTGCTTGAACTGGCTGAAGAACTAAACCGTATCGTCAAACAGTATTGCCGACTCGTAACCACTGATCAATCCGGACACGGACACTACGCAGAGAAGAAGGACTCAGAATATGATGCATTGTTCTGAGTAAATCTGTACTCTAGTCGTGCCGAGATGCTCCCCCGGGCGGCGCTACGCGACGCACGCCCGGGGGGGACGCCGGCAAGATATTCTGACATCACTGGTAAGATATTCAGACAAATGCTGTGCATTTAATGTGAGAATCAACAACGCGACCAACGAGTGGAGGATCAAGGAGATTGTGCAGTGACACTATCAACTCCTGAGAAGATCAGGACGCTTCAGAGGAAGCTCTATTGTAAGGCCAAGTCAGAGCCGGACTTTCGCTTCTACGCCCTTTATGACAAGATATATCGTTTCGACATCCTGAGTCATGCGTATCATCTTGTCCGCTCAAACAGAGGAGCGCCGGGTAGTGACGGTGTGAGTTTTGCGAGCATAGAGGATGGAGAAGGCAGGGAGTGTTTTCTGCGGAAGCTACAGGAAGAATTGCAGAGCAAAAGCTACCGTGCCCAGCCAGTACGCCGGGTATGGATTCCCAAAGCTGATGGAAGCAAGCGGCCGCTGGGTATCCCGACTATAAGGGATCGGGTGGCGCAGATGGCAGTCAAGCTGATCATTGAGCCGATATGTGAGGCGGATTTTTGCGATACGTCGTACGGATTTCGCCCCAAGCGTTCGGCCCATGACGCTGTTGATGCCGTTGCTGAGAGTTTATTGCGGCGGCATGGTCACGTCATTGACGCGGATATATCTAAGTACTTCGACACAATCCCTCATGCCAAGCTTCTGGCTACTGTTGCTGAACGTATCAGCGATGGGGGAATATTGTGGCTGCTCAAGCAATGGCTGAAAGCCGCGGTCGTGGAAGAAGACAAGAATGGAAGGCGTCGGACAACCGGTGGTGGCAAGGGAAATCGACTTGGCACCCCGCAGGGCGGAGTTATTTCACCGCTTCTGGCCAACCTGTATCTGCACTTGCTCGACAGAATCTGGGAACGCCATGAGTGTGCAACGCGGTATGGCGCCCGGATCGTCCGTTATGCGGACGATCTGGTTATTCTCTGTGCCGGAAGTGTTGAACGGCCACTGGGGGTATTGCGTGAGGTGTTGAGTTTGCTGGATTTACGTCTTAATGAGCAAAAGACACGTATTGTGAATGCGTACAAGGAGCGCTTTGATTTTCTCGGCTTCTCCTTTTGTCTTCGTCAGAGTCATAAAAGCGGTAAACTCTATCCCCACGTTGAACCATCCCGGCGGTCGGTACAACGAGTCAAAGATCGTGTAAAACTATTGACTGACCGGAAACGGACGCCGATACCTCTAGACGATGTTGTTGCGGAGGTAAACAGGAGTCTGCGCGGCTGGAGTGAGTATTTTCACTATGGCAACAGCAGCGCAGTATTTGGGCATGTAAAATGGCAGGTTGAAGAACGGGTGCGCTTGCATTTGCGCCGTCGTTTTAAACTGTACAGCCGATATCATGCCTACCATCTCCTGTCGAGTTCCACACTCTATGACCGCTATGGGCTTTTCAAACTTCCAACAACCGCGGGTTGGCGAAAGATGCATGCCTTATGACAAAGCACATCGGAAAGCCGTGTACGGGAAAACCGTATGCACGGTTTGATGAGGGAGCATTGAGGAAAGATGAGTGATCCCAAGACACGTAGTAGCCGCGTGCGGCGAGGCGTCATCGAAAAGACTGGGAACTACTCTCGAATCAGTGCTCTACTCTACCCCGTCTTTCCCTAGATGACCCCCTTTCCTCCCCTTACTTCCCTTTTCCCCTTTTACCGAGCTCCAAACTGCCCAAGTATTTTAGTCTTGTAACTGTCTTTTATCGATTGAACAAATTCGGTGTTAATAATTCTTCTAGCTTCGGAATCAGAAATTTCATCCCAAAAAAAATAAATGTTATCATCACAAACTTTTCTTATTTCATAATTGATATTGTTAATTTCAAACAATAGCGTCAATAATGAGGCAAGTCTCCGTTCCTTTATAATTGTATGTGGCCTTGAGTCTTGATTATTAATAATCAGCAAATATATTTCTTCATATTCTTTACTAATTTTTATTACGCCGTCAATATCAATATGAAAAGGTATATTATTTTCGACTAAATCTTTAATTATATCATATTGCACACCGAGTGAAGTATACTCTATTGAAAAATATTCTTTGTGCTCTCCATGTTTTAGCTGAATTTTAGACGCTTCAGCAAAACATAAAAAAATCAAAATAAAACTAAACTGAAAGAGAACAATAAATAATATTAATTTCTTATAAATTAGTTTGTTTAACACTAAATTTTCTCCCATCCAGTATCGTTAGGTCCATCTTTAACCCAAGGGTATCCCGGATCACTAAAATTAACACCCTCCATATATAGTGATTTTCTTCTCCAGGTAGCTATATATACCCAATATTCACTACCATCCTTTTTAGTTTTGGATAAGAGCTTTGGCTCACCTAACAATCGACCACATTCATCCCTGCAAACTTCGTAAACGGCTTCATATACAGCCCATTGTTCTTCTTCGTCCTTATATTCGTACAAATAGTCTTTACAAATTGTCCTGGGATGTGAACAGATTGCTTTTTTCCAAAAAGGAGGTTCATCAGTCCTAAAATTTGCAAATCGAGTCAGGCCAGTCCTGTCTCTGTAGTCATCATTTACTTCAATCCGACACTCTAAGCCGTTAAAATCAACATACTGAAGCGGGCTCTGATAAGCATACCCATACAAATTAATCCCCCCAGCAATCCCAATCGGGTCAGCAGAGATGTACCGCCCGGTGGTAGGGTCGTAGAATCTGTGCCAAGATTTCACGATGCGCCTTCTCCCCCCAAAGAGCTGTTTTTTGTGGGGGATCACGCAGATTCAAAGAGCAGTGTTCAGTAATACCCGACATCGCCTGACAAGACAAGCACCAGCAGGCGGTTAAAGAAAAAAGAAAGGCGGCAGATGATGGTCACAGCCGACCGTAGGGAGACTTCTGGGGGAGCCCCCGCGCAGCAGGGGGCGGACGGGTGGGCACGGCAGCGGCGGTAGGTGGGTGGCGGGTGGAGGGTGGTGTGCCTTTCGCCACTAAACATAAGAACTTATGTTGAGCGGACAAGGGAACAGGCCGGCGGCCCGGCTGCTTGTCGTTTATGCAGCCGGGATGACGGACTGCACGTCGCATAATAGCGCTATTATGCGACGTGCCGCCGGGAGCGTAGTGGCGGAAGGTGCACTGCCCGGAACTCGGCGCCGCCTTCGCTGCTGCCGTGCCCGGGCGGGCGGGGGTCCTCAGTTCAAAGGGCCGCGGGCCCCACTGATCCACGTAGCTGTTTTATACAGACTCGCCCGGATGATACCTGGCGTGGATCTCTTTGAGGTCGTTGATCGTTACCCTGGTGTAGATCTGGGTGGACTCCAGAGACGCATGGCCCAGCATCTCCTGGATATGACGGATGGGCGCTCCGTTTTTCAGCATATGGGTCGCACAGGTGTGGCGGAAGGTATGGGTGGTCACATTTTTGGTGATCTTTGCTTGGTGGGCAGCCTTTTTAACGATGGCCCAGACGGCGGTGGGTGTCATCTTCGTTCCCCAGCGATTGAGCACCAGATACCCTGTATCCTTTCCCCGGATCATGGCCGGTCGGACCATGAGAAGATAGGTTTTTATCAGTCCACAGACCCGTGAGCTCATCGGTACGACACGGTCTTTTGCTCCCTTGCCGGATCTGATCGTCAGATATCCATTCACGATATCGAGATCACCGGTCTTGACCGCCGCCATCTCAGCGGCCCTGATGCCGGTATCGTAGAGGATTTCCAGGATGATCCTGTTGCGGTAGCCGGCATGTGTCCGCATGTCCGGGGCGGCCATGATCTTTGTTATCTCAACGTACTCCAGGATCACCTTGGGTAAGCGTTTCGGCTGCTTCGGCAACGTGATCGTCTTGCTGAGATCAGCGGTAAGATAATCCGTTGCATAGAGATACCGGGCAAAGCCGCGAACCGAACAGAGATACTTTTCCCTGGTACTGACCGACAGTTGCTTACCTTTGGCAGTCAGCCGGTAGGCAAGGTCTTCCTGAAACAGATGCACGGCATCCCGGTTAAACTGCAGCAGCTCGGTTATCCCTTCATGTTCCAGGAAGAGAACCATGGCATTCAAGGCGCCCCGGATGTTGCGGATCGTCAGCGGTGAACGGTTCAGGATCTTCAGCTCTTCCAGATAGTTCGGTATCAGCTCACTGATCCTCATAGCCCTGGATGCGTCCGGGTATGGGTTTTTTTGAGGTCGATTGGGTATACCCGGGTATAGATTTGGGTGGTCCGGATATGTCGATGACCCAGCAGCTTCTGGACATAGCGGATATCAGCCCCCTGTTGGAGAAGATGGGTCGCACAGCTCCTCCTGAAGCTATGCGGTGAAGCGGTCTTTGTGATTCCGGCGGCTTTTTTGTAGTGAAACAGTGATGTCCTGATACTGTTGCCGGTCACCGGCTTGCCCTGATCGGTGAGAAAGAGCCGTCTTTGCTGCTTGTTCTTCCGGGCATACCGGGGCCGGATGTTTTTCAGATATTCTTGCAGATACGTGGCTGCATTTTTACCGATGGGAACCACCCGCTGCCGGTTGCCCTTGCCTTTTCTGATGTGCAGCACCTTGTCTTTGAGATCAACATCATGAACGGTGAGCTGCACCAGCTCGTTCAACCGTATCCCAGAGGAATACAGGGTTTCCATAATGGCTCTATCCCGGATCTGCATACGCAGCGAAAGGTTGGGCTGTTCCAGGAGAAGCCGCATTTCCGCGACTGTCAGCACCTCCGGCACGGTCCGGTTCTGCCGGTTAGTCTCCCGGATGTTCTCGGTGGGATCAAGCAGGAGCCGGTGCGTATCGAGCAGCCAGCCGAACAACCGCTTTACCGGCCTCAGCCGCATGCCCTTGGTCTCTTCGGCAATAGCCATGTCGGCTACCAGAAGCTGGTAGGTTCTGATCGTCTCATGGGTGACCTGTTTGAGGTCCATCACCGTGACCGCTTTCAGATAATCCAGGAAGTATCCGAGGTATACGCAGTAACATTCGACGGTTGAGGCGGCATAGCCGCTGCTTTCCAGGTAGTTCTTGAACCTGATCTTCGCTGTATCGATATCCATATTCTTCGTATCCCTCCTCTGGTGGCAGTTCTCGTCAGAGACCCGGTACATGGTGGCTTCATTGCGGTATCGATTACCTTTGCCCGTGACAGCCAGGCAGCGTCGCTGGTTTTCCGTCCCCTGTCCCCTGTCCCCTGTCCTCTGCCCTCTGTCTTCTGTCTTCTGTCTTCTGGTACCCCTGGGGCTTGTTCTCCTGCCTCGCCCTCGGGGTTGTTGTCTTTTTTCTTTAACTGCACGGGGTTATCTGTGTTTTTCCGAACCTCGGAGTACCCTCGGGGTCGGGGGTTTACCCTCGGGGTCAGGGTATTTACCCTCGGGGTAACGCTTCATCTTCCCGGTTTATCAACGTTTCTATCTGCGCAACGCTGGTCAGGTTGAGGTAACACCTTTCTTGATGCTCCTCCCCCTGGCCCTGATAGGTGAGGATATAGCTGTACTCCTTGCCTCTGGAGCTGGTGCGGACACCGATGTACTCCATTTCTTCAAGTTGCTTGATATGAGCCCTGACCTGCCAGTCACTCCAGCCGGTGTACTCCCGGATCATTCTCCGGGTGAAGAAGATTTCATCTATGGGGGCGTTGTTCTGCTCGGCCTGTTCCTTTACCATTTCGTAGATCTTCGATAGCAAGGTCCTGGACGGTTTGACCAGTTCATCCATGGATTGACCGAGAACCACATTGGCAAGGCGGTTAGCTGTCTCAATGTCGGTAAGCGTGACTTCGATATATTCAACCGGCGTGCCGTCCACCTCCACGGTCTGTATCTCCCGCTGATACTGGTGCAGGAAGGCCACCGCCCGGATGAGGCCGAGGTATTTCTTGTGGTCCCGCCTGGCCCGGAGCGAGTGGCTGGGATAGCTGAGATATTCGGCATAGGGGTTGACCACCGCCAGGGGCTTGAGCATTCGTTGCACCGCATGGTGCTTTCTGGTAACGGTGTGCTGCTTCTTTTCCCGGATCAGCCCGGCCAGCGTTTCCGCCTCCCGCTGCCGCTGATGGATGGCCCCGGTCATGGCGGCGGACTCATCGATGGTCAGAAAGATAAAGCGTGAGGCCGTCTCCTGGTCGATCTCGGTGGCGGTGGTGGTGATCATCACGCAGACCGGGCCGTTTACCGTGTATTCCTCGGTCTTCATCCTGCCGTTGGCATCCTTGCCGGTGGCGGCCACGGTGATCTTCTTGGCGGACTGGATCGTTCTGATCGAGTAGGCGGCGCCGCCCATCCCTTCGGCCTCCTCGATGGCCAGGATCTTGTGCACCAACGAGTCTTCTTCTTTGTAGAACAGGGCCTGGTCGGTGACCCGGGTGTATTTGATATACTCTTCATCGGGAATCAGCGAGACGATGGCATCCTGCAGGGTGGATTTGCCGGCCGCGGAGCGGGACTGGATGAGCACCGATAAGGGCTCGGCCAGCTTCCTTGAGGTGGCGGCCAGATAGCCCACCAGCTTGTTGATCTTCTCACCGGTGACGCCCAGGGTGTCGAAGTCGGTGAGCAGCGCCGCGAAGATATCGTCGCTTTTCAGAAAGGATAAGGCCAGCTCCTTGTCCCCTGCGCTGATCTCGGTGTGCTGTTGTTCTTGTTTCTCCGGCCGCCACTGTTCCACCAGCTGCAGCAGTTTGGCCAGGTCTTCCTTGATCAGCGCTTCCGGCTCGGCAAACAGATCGGCACAGAGTTTGGCGAACCAGTGCCTCGATCTCGAAGAGTAGAGGTCGATGGTGGTCAGCTCGAAGGGTTTGGATGAGGCCACGTCCTCACTGACCTTGATGGTGGCTTTCAACTGGGTATCGCCCCGCTGGATGCCTTTCACCTGGTACTGCCGTGTGGCGTAGCCCACCGTGAAGCCGTGTTCTTCCTGCTGGTATAGGGTTTGTTTGCGCTTGTTCAGCGAATCTGACTGCTCCACCGATGCCGGGTTGGCCGCTTTGAGCAGCTGCTCGAACTCTTCGGGAGTGTGGCGGTTGAAGTAGATGGTGATGTCTTTGTCCGGCAGCTCGATCGTGTAGACGGTTATTCCTTTCTTCCGTAACTGCTCCGCCGCCTGTGCCGCTCCGTCCTTGCCGGCCTGGTCGCTGTCAAAGCAGAGATACACCTCTGTTACCGCGCTGTTAAAGAGAACAAGATGATCCTCGGTTACCCCGTTAACCCCATAGGCGGGAATGACATTGGTAAAACCCTGGTCGTACAGGGCTATCGCATCGATAATCGATTCGGTAAGGATAATAGAAGCGCTTCGTGGTACCGCCTGGCGGTTGACAAGCCCGGACCGGGAACCGGCCAGGTACAGGTGGCTGACCCCGTGTGCCGGGTCGATGTTTCTGCCATAGAGATTGACGATTGCCCCATCTGTATCATAGATGGGAAAGACCACGCAGTTGTAGAAGATTTCGTTGCCTTTGGCATTGAGGATGCCGAGCGTTTTCAACGTCTTGATGACGGCCGGGTCATCAGGCAGGATGTTTTTGAGGCTGCCATTCACAAAGCCAACGCCAAAGTCGGTGAACGTCTGATTGGTTGTAATGCCCCGGTTCTTGAGGTAGTCCAGGCCTCTCTGATCTTCCGTGAAGCTGTGCTGATAATACCCCACTACTCGGGCCAGTAACTTCTTCTCGGCCACACTCAGCACTTTCTTACCCGGTCTTTTCTGACTTCTGTCCTCTGTCTTCTGACTTCTGTTCCCCCGAGCCAGCAGCTTCTTGTCGGCCACGCTGAGCCCTTTCTTTTCTTCTTTAACTGCTGCTTTTCTGTCTTCTGTCCTCTGACTTCTGACTTCTGAGGGCGGTCTCTCAGCCAGCCGTCTGACAGCTTCTTTGAAATCGACTCCATGTATCAGCTCAACGAAGCGGATAACATCGCCGCCCGTCCCACAGCCAAAGCAGTTCCACAGGTTTTCCTTGGGGTTTACGGTAAACGATGGGATGGTATCTTCATGGAAGGGGCAGAAGCCCGGTAGTTCTCGCCGACCTGGTGCAGCTCGATGCCGTAGGCCGTCATGAAGGGCACCAGCTCAACGCCGTGTTTGATGGCGTCGATGTCGTCTTGATTGATCATGGTTCTCTCTCCTCATATCTCGTAGGTCAAACAGCATATCTCTGAGTAGGTTCAGTGATTCTCGTAGATGCACCGGGTTCACCAGGGCCTGACCGCTTCGGTATTGCCGCTCCAACCCCTCCAGGTCGGCGCCGCTGATCTCAAAGGCGGCGATCCCTCTGGCCGCGTCCTTGATCCTGATGCCGCGCAGTGCCGCGCCCTTGCACAGGAAAAAGGCGCCGACATAGATGTCCGTGGTCTCGTAGGTGGCGATGGCTCATCACCTCCTTTGGGTCGCCATGATTGATTTTTTCCGGGAGATATGGGAGAAGAGCAGGACGCTTCGGTATCTCGCCGGGGTCGTACCAGCCCGTCACCTTCGCTCTTGCCACAGACCGGAAGGTGACGGGCTTTTTTTGTTCAGACAGGCCTGTTCAAAACCTGTCAAGCGTAAAATGCCGCTAATGCAAAATAATTTCAAGAACTAAAATATAACATAATGTTATAATACGCAAGCACTAAAGCCGGAAAATGGAAATCGTGATGTATATTGGGTGCATGGCACAGCAAACGACACAGAAAGAAAATCGTGAGACGCTGGGGGGAAGGCTTGCCAGATTGCGTAAAGAACAAGGGCTGACCCAGATCGAACTTGGAGCCAAGACAGACCTCAGCCAGGTGTTGATATCTGATTATGAGCGGGGACGGTTGCAGCCAAGCCCCGATACCCTCATTAAAATGGCCAATGCTTTGGGAGTGGCGACCGACGAGCTTCTCGGCCTCAAAGGTAAACCGGCCAGCGGGGGTAAGCCAAGTCTGAAGACCCTGCGGCGGCTGAAAAAGATTGAAGAGCTCCCGCCATCACAGCAAAAAGCTCTTTTCAAGACGATCGATAACTTCCTCAAAGGGGCCGAGAAGGAATAAGAAAAGCGGCTGAGATCTTCTTCTTAGCCGCTTTTGTCGTGGCGTGTGGGATATGCCAATCAGCCGTTACACCGGGCGTGCCGGTGAACTTTTCATTGACAAGTGTCAAGGATCGAGATCTGACCCCCGTCTTTCCCTTTTGATCCTGATGGGTGACTGGGTGCAGCAGGTGTGATCGCTGACACAAAAGCGCCGAAATAACGGGTGCGGGAAAGTACTGACAATCAGCGCGTATAAAACCTGGCACGATTGCTCTGGTAAGAAAAATCTATTTTTTCT
>JAEQMT010000051.1 GCA_016722945.1 Desulfofustis sp. PB-SRB1
GGCACCAGCACGGTTGTCGACAATACCGCCAACCACGCTCGAAGCGCACTTTTTGGTTGCCGAAGCTGGAAGGGAACAAGGAGCGTGACAAGATAAATCAAGAGAAACTTAGATTGATGGGGGTGAAATTTCTTGTCATTTGGGAATGTGAGCTTCAAAATACGGATAAGTTAGAAAAACGTATACCGAATTCTTAGGAGAGAAAGAAAAATGAAATCGGTTGAGCTTTTTGCCGGCGCTGGAGGCCTGGGCATGGGATTAGGTCTGTCTGGATTTGAACCTGAAACGGTAATTGAATGGGACAAATGGGCCTGCGACACCCTAAGGGAAAACAAAATCACGTGGATATCCTTTGGTAAAGGATTGGAATATATTCGAGGGAGACGCAAGACAATTTGATTTTTCCTCAATTGCCTCGGAAATTGATTTGGTTTCAGGGGGTCCTCCTTGTCAACCTTTCTCATTGGGTGGAAAGCATAAAGCGTTTAGGGATAGAAGAGACATGTTTCCCATTGCCGTTGAGGCAGTTCGAAAACTGGCCCCGAGAGCTTTCATCTTTGAGAATGTGAAGGGCATTTCAAGAACATCTTTTGCAAACTATTTTCAATATATAATGCTCCAATTATCCTACCCGGAATCGTGAGAAATAAGGACGAAGACTGGCTGGGACATTTGGCAAGGCTTGAACGCCGGAAAACAAGTGGGAGAGAAGATGGATTGGCCTACAATGTAATTGCGCGCCTATTGAATGCGGCCAATTATGGTGTACCACAAAACCGCGAGGAGTTTTCATAGTTGGCTTTCGAAGCGATCTAAACCAAGAATGGTCTTTCCCCGAAGAAACGCATTCCTTCGATTCTCTGTTGAAAGAGCAATGGTTATCCGGCGATTACTGGGAACGTCACGAATTTCCCGCAAGCAACGTCCCGAAATTCCGGCTCGGTACGCCAAAAGGGTTCGTAAATTCAAACAAACAAACCTTTTTACACCACCACTCAAGCCTTGGAAGACGGTAAGAGATGCGCTTCATGATTTGCCGTACCCATTATCAAAAGAGGCCAACAATCATTTTTATCATGACCATATTTTTCAGGCAGGTGCCAGAGTCTATCCGGGGCATACCGGCAGTCCGATGGATTTTCCAGCCAAGACGCTGAAGGCAGGGGACCATGGCGTGCCGGGTGGAGAAAATATGATGGTGGATTTAGATGGATCTGTCCGATACTTTACCATCAGGGAATCAGCACGTCTACAAACGTTTCCGGACGGTTATAAATTTCATGGTTCATGGACTGAAACCATGAGACAGCTTGGGAATGCCGTACCTTTAGTCCTGGCTCGCATTGTTGGCGCGAGTGTGGCGGGTCCAGTTGCTAAAGGCAAGGAGTCGAAATGAGACGAAAGATATCGAATATTGCCGGTATGAAGAACGAAATCCCATATAATCCATTGGACAAAAATAATCTGAGGTGCCAGTGTCCGCGGATGCCTTATTGGAACGTGTAAAATACACCTCGAAAAAATCGAGCAATTCATTGGAGCTGGTATTTATGCCATTTACTATGTCGGGGATCATCCAGCCTTACCAACGCCTTGGCGTAAATGAAATCCCAATTTACGTGGGAAAGGCTGTTCCGCCAGGCCGCTCCGAAAGGGCAATTTCGGCTTAAACATAGATCCAGGACTAGCCCTTTATAGGCGTCTAAAGGAACATACGGAAAGCATCAAACAGGCTTCAAATTTGGATATCAGAAGTTTTCAATGTCGCTATCTTGTCGTGGATGACATATGGATACCACTTGGCGAAGCGCTCCTGATCGCGAAGTTTTCGCCGATCTGGAACAAAGTAGTAGATGGATTGGAAATCACGACCCCGGAAAAGGACGGTATCAACAATTTAGATCCCGATGGGATACTTTGCATCCAGGACGTTCATGGGCGCATAAATGCCAGGAACGTGAGGAAACAGCAGAACAAATTGAGAAAGAGGTTGTCGCTTACCTGGAAACCATCTGATATGCCGGCTATCGTTATAAAGTTCGCTCCTCACGCATTTACAATTTTATTCTATCTTGGCAATGCTGACTCTGGGACACCACTGGCAAGAACTTAAAAGCACTTTTGAAGCTTCTATTCGATCCATCCGATGAATTCCTTAACAGCAAGATAAAGTTAACATAATGAACACAGATATTGAAAAGGAAGTGAAACATACTGAAAAATTACTCAAAGGGAAAACTGTTAAAACGGTATGGCGTCACCCGTGAGAAAGAAGTCGGGATCGAATTCACGGATGGTACACCGGTTGTTTGTTGATCATAACGAACATGGATTAGAGCTTTCAATTACCAGCGGTTCGGACCGGCAGTTGAGCCATCCAACTTGTACAATAAGCTATGGAGAATGTTTATGACAGAAGATAACATTTACGCAGCACCGCAAGCTAATCTAGCAATCGATCCTCAAAATATTTCAGTCATCTCTGACCTAAAGAAGCAAAGTACTTTGCTTTTATTTTTTATCATTCATTACTTTAGGAATCTATCTTGCCCACTACATAAAAAGGCAAACAATAATTCTAAATAACTATCTGGATGAAGGATATAGATTGTCAGTAAGCTTCGTTTATGTTTTGTTGATATTAGCATATAGTTCAGTTATTCTAATTATCCCATATATCATGCTTGATGAAACTCATATTATTCGATAATCAGTGATCAATTAGATAGAGTTTTTTGGCCTTTTTACTATTATTTTGGCATTTATGGCGAGAAAAAGAATTCACAATCTTTTAAGCTCAACTAAGGGTAGTGTGACATGATTTCACGGATTTTTACTTTCTTTTTACTGCCTTATACTTTAACTATAAAATTAATAAAATTTATGAAAGTGAAATTACAGTGGAAAACTTTAAAGAATGAGAATTGTCGTTCAAGATTGAGGCGCTAGAAAAATTTCACTGCGTACATTTACCAAATATTTTAGAGTTAACATTTTTTGGCAACAAAGAGGTCGGATGAAACGACCATTGTGCAATTTCTTTAAGGATAGATCTTGAAACCTGAATTCCCGAGTTATTGTAACGAGGCAGGCGGCTCGACGCCTAGCTTAGCATAGAGTTCTTTTTGCCGAATCGTCATCTCGCCAACTTCAAGTCGCTTACCAGGACGCTCAAAACATTCAATCACATCCAACTCATCCAGAACTTCATGCATGGTAAAGTCTTTGAACAATTTCTCATCCTGCATTTTTTTGGTGATATAAGACAGGTAAATAAGGGCGACAAACTGAACAAAAAGCTTGCCATCCAAGCTTTGCTCTGAAGACACAGCCAGCCTGCGCAGATTAAGTCGCTCCTTCAAATTCTCAAATGCTTTCTCCACCAGATCTTTGTTCCGATAAATCTCAAGCGCCTCCACCGCGTTTTTAACATCGTTGCTCAACAGAGCAAAATAGCCATAGTACCGTTTTGCCTCTGCCAGTGTTTCCTCTTTGGCTATTACTCGTGTTCCTCGTACCGGTGTCGTTTTTACCTCAAAATACTTGTCATACTGCTTCTCATGATCCGGGTGGCGCGTTCCACTGACGAGTTCTTCCTGCAATTGAGCCAATCGGTTGTTAAAGGCTTTTTCATTTTCAAGTGCTAAGTCTGGAGAAAAATACAGGTGGAGATACATTCTACGATCCGCTCTGATAGTATCGCCCTTGTAGGGGCGGTCCTGAACATAGTTCCAGGTAATCGGCAAGCAATACGCGTACAGTTGGTATGTTTGATCGTAGTTGTTGAACCCCAGATTATCTAAAATAAAACCAGCCTTTTTTGTCAGAATCTGTTAGCAGTGGGTGGTGACACTGCAGATTATTTTGATTTCTCGTAACGTTATTGTACACCCCTCGTGAGTGGTGGCTGCCGGGGCCGTGGACACGGCCCCGGCAGCCCTCCAGGCAGGAAACCTACTTCCTGAAAGGAGTTGCCTTGTGGTACTGTTTGTTGCCGCATCCGTCAAGGAAATTGCTCGTCTCGGCACCGCCTACCCCTGGAATAAACCATCGTGCTGTCCCCGGTGCGGTGGACGGTTGTGGTGGCATGGATTTGTTGTCGCCTGGTTTAGCTGCCTTTCTCATTGTGTCTATCTTCGACGTCTGTTCTGTTCGCAGTGCCGCGCCGTTCATCGGTTGAAACCACAGGGGTATTGGCCCCGGTATCGCAGTTCCAGTGCTGAGATTCACCAGGCAATTACCCACCGACAGAGCACAAAACGCTGGCGGCCCGATCTGCCGCGTTCGCGCCAACGCCAGTGGTGGCGTCGGCTAGGTCGGATGATTCGGCTGGTCTTCGGGATGTCCACTCAGCTTACCCACCGGGAAGGATTCACTCGACTCATTGCACGAAACATCATCCCGGTCACCCAAGCAATACACCATGACAATCGACACATCCATGACCCACCCTACCGTATTGTAGCTCTGCCCGGCGGCCTCTGAGCATGGTATCGGCAGACAGACTCGGATAACCCGACTCTGATACCCCATACCCAGGAGGACGCCCATGGAAGACGAAGCCTTACGTACCGAAGTTGCCCTGTTTCGCTTCGGAGTCATCAGCGAGTTGGTTGCATCACGACTCGAACCCGGTGAGTTGACCGAACTCATCTATCAAAAAAGTGAGCAGCACTGGCATATCCCCGGCTCTCATCGCACCCGGGTGTCGGCAGCCACCGTCAGGCGCTGGCTGCGACTCTATGAGCGGGGCGGCCGCGAGCTCAGTGCCTTGATGCCGGCCAGGCGGTGCGACCGGGGATGCTCTCGCACGGTCGATGATGAGACTCGCGGCGCCCTGATCCGGTTGCGCAAAGAACAACCAGGTTGGCCGGTCTGGCGGCTGGTGCAAGCACTTGCTGAAAAACAAGTAATCACACCCGGCACGACCCTGAGTCTCTCCACCGCCTATCGCATCCTCACCCAGGAAAAGCTTGACAGCGCCGCTCTGCACAAGCGAGCCCCGGTGGATCGACGGCGTTACGAGGCCGAATTCCCCAACGATATCTGGCAATCAGATATCATGCACGGCCCGCTGGTAAAAGGCACCGGCAAAAGGCGCAAAGCGTATCTGATCGCCATTCTTGACGATCATTCCCGGTTCATTACCCACGGCGAGTTCTTCTCTTCGGAAAAACTCGAATCCTGGCTCCAGGTCTTTCGCCAGGCCCTGCTTACCAGAGGACTGCCGCGTAAACTCTACGTGGACAACGGCGCCGCCTTTCGCTCACGCCATCTCGAACGAATCTGTGCCTCGCTCGGCATCGCCCTGATCCACAGCCGCCCCTATACCCCACAGGGGCGCGGCAAGATCGAGCGCTTCTTTCGCACCGTCAGATCCCGGTTTATCTCGCGCCTCGATGACCAACCCGACACCCTTGCTCAGCTCAATGAGCGGTTCCAGCACTGGCTGGAAACGGACTATCTGCATCGGGTTCATTCGGTCACCGCGATGACCCCGTTCAACCGCTTTGCCGCTCATCTTGAAATGATTCGCGAAGCACCCGCTGATCTTACTGATCACTTCCGTAAAGAAGTGCGGCGCCGGGTCAGCAAAGACCGGGTCGTCACCATCGACGGACGACTCTTCGAAGCCCCGGTTCAATTGATCGGTGAACGGGTCACGCTCTTGTTCAACGATGATCGGCCGGAACGGGTCGAAATCTTCTGTAAGGGGCAGTCGTGTGGTCTGCTCAGGCCGGTTGATCTGGTGGTCAACACCCTGGTGAAACGAACCAAAAACGGCGGTGAAGAGATGCTCGCCGAAACCTCGACATGCCGGCCGGGACGGCTGCCCTTTGATCCTAGCGCCGACGGAGGTGGATCATGAGCTATCGAACTTTCTTCGGCCTCAGTGCGGAGCCCTTCAGGGCTGATCTCGCCCTTGAGCAGGTGCTCACCACCCCGGAATTGCTCGGCGTCCAGCAACGCCTCGACTATGTCTTGCGTCTGGGCGCCATCATGCTTGTCACCGGCGAAGTCGGCGCCGGCAAATCAACCGCCGTGCGCTACAGCTGTGGAACGCTTCATCACTCTCGGTACAAGACCCTGTGGGTCACCGCTTCAGCCGGCTCTATTCTCGAACTCTACCGCCAGCTCCTGGCCGAGCTTGACATCGCTACCGCATCGTCCTCACGGGCCGTATTGACCCGGCTGATCAGAGCACAGATCGACAGCCTGGTCGCCGGTAAAAAGCAGCAACCCCTGCTGATTATCGATGAGGCCTCACTGCTGCGCCTCGATGTCTTTGCCGAGCTCCATACCATCACCCAGTTCGAAGCCGACTCCAAACCGTGGCTGCCCATGGTGCTGGCCGGCCAGAATAACCTGGCGGAAAACCTGCTCTACCGTACCGCCATACCGCTGGCTTCTCGCATTGTTGCCAGAAGTCATCTGCCGGCGGTCACCCGCCAGGCGATGGGTGAGTATCTGGACCATCATCTCACCATTGTCGGAATAAAAAACTCACCCTTTACCGAACAGGCGGTAACCGCCATTCATCAGGGCTCCGGCGGGCTCTTTCGCAAAGCCAACCATCTTGCCCGCGGCGCCATGATCGCCGCTGCCGCCGAAAAAACACAAGAGGTAACAGCGGAGCATGTTCGGTGTGCCGACTCGGAGCTGCTGTAATTCAACCATCAAACACAAGGAGCACATCATGAAACCTGAACAGACCATCCAGTTTCTTGCCGAATTGCTTGAACTGGCTGAAGAACTAAACCGTATCGTCAAACAGTATTGCCGACTCGTAACCACTGATCAATCTGGACACGGACACTACGCAGAGAAGAAGGACTCAGAATATGATGCATTGTTCTGAGTAAATCTGTACTCTAGTCGTGCCGAGATGCTCCCCCCGGGCGGCGCTACGCGACGCACGCCCGGGGGGACGCCTGCAAAATATTCTGATATCACTGGTAAGATATTCAGACAAATGCTGTGCATTTAATGTGAGAATCAACAGTAGTGAACCCAATTTCTCATCGTCTCCCGCACGCTATCCACATGCGTTCGCACCAGTTTCAACGACAGCTTGCCGGCAATGAGAAACTTCATATGGTGCTTGTACAACTCGTTCACGTTAGAGGCACTGAAAAAGCCCCGATCCAAGACAACCTTGATCTTCTTGTATCCCAATGCATTCATGTCTCCCAGCAGCTTTTTTAGCGTTTTTACATCAACAATGTTCCCGGTGAGTTTCCGGTAATAAAACGGCAGACGCGACTGCTGCCCGAATACCATGCTCACGTTGATCTGGGGAAGATGTTCAT
Source organism: Desulfofustis sp. PB-SRB1 (assembly GCA_016722945.1). Lineage (GTDB taxonomy): Bacteria > Desulfobacterota > Desulfobulbia > Desulfobulbales > Desulfocapsaceae > PB-SRB1. The sequence continues at coordinate 7,311 of JAEQMT010000051.1, forward strand.
GGTCCTTGTTCTTGCCATAACGCACCTGCTTCAAACATTTTGAGTAGCTGGAAATAGAGGTGCTGTCATAGACCAGGTATTCCCGCTCCACCTGGCGCTTGCCTTGGAGTTTGAAAAAACGTTGTCTCGCTTCCTCGCTGATAGAGGCAAAAAGCTCACTGCTCCTCTGGGAAGCAATAACTTCACCAGCGGGGTGATGATGCAGTGTCGCCCAGTGGGGAAAACGACTTAAGGGATTCCTGTCTTCAAGGATCAAGTAGTAAGCAATCGAGAGTAGGTGCTTGTAAGAATGCGGAAAACAGGTCTTCAAATCATCGGTTACTCCCATCAGTTTGCCAATGTGGTCAAACAAGTATGTTGCTCCGAAAAAGCTCCTTGTCGTCTTGATCGATGGCACGGGTCCTCGTTTACCTTTCGGCTCGACTGTCGGTGCCTTTCTTTTCCGGGTCGGAACAATCTTGTGGGTTTGCGGATCAACCCTGCCAATACATTTGCGCTTTGCCCGGGATTGTTGCTTTTGCTTATCCCAGTGAGAAACTGACTCGTAAGCGTAGGTGATACCTGTTTTCTTGTTCGTTTGATAGACGATGGCTGCCATGGCGATTTCCCCTCCTTGTTCCTCGTTACACTATTATACATGTAACGAGAATAATGGCAAGGGAAATCGTCCTTATTTATCACTTTTTCATAGGCTTAGTTGTACTTCCTCGTTATATCTTTCCGGGAACTCAGGTTGATAGCCCCCTGTGTCAGAGTAGTTGTCGCCTCCACTGATGAGCGACAATTATAATTCCCGAGTAACGACAATTAAAATTCCCGGTTAAACGAGGTTAGATTATTCAAATCCACGGAAGGAGGATTTGAATGATCACAGACAACCAGGGTGAAGAAATTGAAAAGGGAATTACACCAAGATGCCAGTCTGGAGACAGCGGCGGCACAAGCAGGTATGGATCCTAAAACGGCACGGAAATACCGTGCCCTGGACACACTCCCCAGTGAAATCAAGGCGGCGCGGGTACGAGAGTGGCGCACCAGGGATGACCCCTTTGAAGAGGTATGGGGTGCGGTCGAAGGATTTCTGGAGATTAATCCCGGCCTGAAGGCAAAGACGCTGTTTGATCATTTGCAAAGAAGTGATCCCGGCAGATTCAGTGACGGCCAGTTACGCACCTTTCAACGTAAGATGAAGTTCTGGCGGGCAACCAAAGGCCCCAGCAAAGAGATCTATTTTCCCCAGACGCACCACCCCGGCCTTTTGAGCCAATCCGATTTCACCTGCATGAATTCACTGGGTGTGACGATCGCCGGCCAGCCGTTCAACCATCTGATTTATCATTACGTGTTGAGTTACTCGAACTGGGAAACGGGCACGATCTGTTTTTTCCGAGAGCTTCGAGAGCCTCAGTGAGGGATTGCAACATGCTTTGTGGACGCTGGGGGGCGTTCCCCAGGCGCATCAAACTGATCGTCTTACGGCGGCGGTCAATAAGCCGGATAATCCCGAGCAATTCACTCGGATGTATCAAGGATTATTAGATCATTACGGGCTCATCGGACGGCGCATCAATAGTAGGTGTGCCCATGAGAACGGCGATGTCGAGCAGCGCCACTACCGGTTTAAGGATGCGGTGGATCAAGCGTTGATGCTCCGGGGGAGCCGCGACTTTGCCACTCGTGCAGCCTATGAGGAGTTTCTCACGAAGCTGTTTTCCCAGCTCAACAGTGGCCGCACCGAGCGCTTCAGGCAAGAGGTGAAAGTGCTCAAAGCACTGCCGCCGACCCGCATGGATTCATGTACGAAGCTCGTGGTCAGGGTTGGTCCGAGCAGCACCATCCGGGTAAAGCACAAAGTATACTCGGTACCCAGCCGTCTGGTGGGTGAGCGGGTATGCATACGGCTGTATGCCGAACGGCTCGAAGTGTGGTACGGCCAGCGTCACCTAGAGACTATCGCCCGCCTGCGTGGCTCTGATCGGCACCGTATCGACTACCGACATATGATCGACTGGCTGATCCGTAAGCCTGGTGCGTTTGCGGCGTATCGTTTTCGCGACGACCTGTTTCCCACCAGCCGTTTCCGGATGGTCTATGATGCACTTGGTACGCAGCATGCACCGACCAAAGCGTCGCGAGAATATTACAGATCCTGCACCTTGCGGCCAGAGAAAACGAGGCCGCCGTGGATGACGTTCTGCAAACGCTGCTCGATGACCTCACCACGATCAGTGCACCGGTTGTTGCAAAGCATCTTCAGGAGCGTACCGCCCCAGCTCCGATGCCCTCCGTGGAAGTCGCCGCCGTGTCGTTGCACGGCTACGATCAATTGCTTGCACATACCCGGGAGGCGCGCACATGAAACCAGGTACTGGAGGCGGTAGACAAACAGCTCGATCGCTCGCTCAAACAATTGCACCTGAGCATGGTCAAGTCGTGCTACCGGGATGAAGCCGCGCTTGCCCGCCGGGAATCATTGAGTTATGAGAGCTATCTCAACGAATTGATACACCGCGAATGTGAGCACCGCCGGCACAACCGTATCGCCAGATATCTGCGGGAGTCGAAACTGCCGGCGGAAAAGAATCTCACCTCGTTTGACCGCTCACGCCTGCCGGCCAAAGTCAACGCGGTGGTGCCGGTGCTTCTGGAAGGATCATTTTTTAGCGCGTCATGAGAATGTGCTTGCCTTCGGCAATCCCGGCAGCGGCAAGACCCACCTGCTGTGTGCCATTGCCCGGGAGCTCATTGAACAGGGCAGACGGATTCTCTTTATCCCCTGCAGTCTGCTGGTGCAGCGGCTGCTGGTGGCCAAGCGGGATCTGGAGTTGCATAAGCTGATCAACAAGCTTGGCTGTTACGATGCCATAGTGATTGATGATATCGGCTATATCCAGCACAGCAGAGACGAGATGGAAGTATTGTTTACCCTGCTTGCCGATCGGTACGAGCGGGCCTCGGTGATGCTTACCAGCAATCTGCCGTTCTCGCAGTGGGAAAAGATTTTTAAAGATCCGATGACGACGGCCGCGGCCATCGACCGGCTGGTGCACCATAGCATTATCCTTGAGCTCAATGTTGAGAGTTATCGATTAACCGCGGCGCGGGGAAAAACTTCTGATCAGAGCGATACACCCCCGGAACCGGGCGCCGGTGAAGAAAAGGCGCCGGATCACAAGACACCATGAGCAAGGCATGCCCATACATCGCGGCGCCACTCGTGAGTAATGATGCCGTGTGGTGTGTGAGGGGAGTCATAACCAGTGGTGCGCTCAGTTCGGTGGCAGGTGTGAGAGCAGCGTCTACGTGTGCACATACCGGATTATGCCCGGCGGCGGCTCGGGATAGTGGACCCCAAACAGGGGACAGCAATGTAAGGTGTTTTTCTCACCATAACGGGGATACTGAAAAATGACAGAAACAAGGCGCAGGACGTACACCGCACCATTCAAGGCGAAGGTTGGCCTCGAGGCGAGCCGCAAGGTGCAGACGACGAACGAAGTTGCCCAGGCCATATCGGGCACACCCGCCGCCCCTTTTACGGCAGAAGGAGAATGGTGAATGGTCTTATCGTTGCGTGATGCTGGGTATCAGGTCAACCGTAAACGGGTACAGTGTTTGATGAAGGTACTCAGACTTGCCGGCATGCTGCCCGGACCTCATACCAGCACACCGCATCCCACCCATCGGGTCTATCCATACCTGCTGCGTGGGGTGACCATTACTCGACCAGACCAGGTGTGGAGCGCCGATATCACCTCTATCCGGTTAGCCTGCGGGTTTGCCTATCTGGTGGCGATCATGGACTGGTACTCGCGTCGGTCTTGGGCCGACGTGCGTGCCCATCAGGCGTTGGGCTATCTTACGCCCGCATCAGTCTATCGAGCGGGCACGGGCGGGGGTGCGGAAATAAATAACCATTTCAACACGGGTACTCCGGTACCATTTCGGCTCCGCTTCGCTCCACCGAAATGGTACCGGAAAAAGGAACTGGGGCCAGCGCTAATCAGCTGCGAATAAAGACGAGGAACCCTTAAATTGAGGGAAAATTGTCCTTGACTATGGTGGGGCCACCTCACGGTGTCGCCCGGTCTCCGGTCGCCCTACGGGCTCCCTCCGACCGGGCGGATGGAAAAGAATGACATCGTAACACGATGGATTATCCAACATGGTATAAAGAGATAGTAATGGTGAGGAATGTCGGGAAATATAATTGTCGTTGAGTGGGAAGAATAATTGTCGTTGATCACTCCACCTAAGGAGTTTGTTAGAGCAGGGGCGTCACTATGGCAGAGATGATGATCCTGAGCCGGAGGGCAGACGAAATAGTTACCGATCCGCCTGATGGCCCTGGCATAAGCATCAATGGTTTTGGGCCGCAAGCCGTTGAGTTTAGTACATTTGAGATGTTTTTGATAATACTTGCCGAAATGGGGATCGGTTGGCATGGTGCAGTTCATTGTACCCCCTGTTTAGTAACACCTAAATCCTGCAATCCTTGATCGGGAGCAGAAGCCTGACAACTAAAACTTGTTTACTCCCTCCCTCCCGCCTTTCCCTATCTCACAAATAGCCCTTATATGGCTACCACAAGCTGGTGGAGCGCTCAATAAATCAATTTTACGGGCAATCTACCATATACAGGGCGTACCTGCCCCTTTGTCAGTATCTTACAGCTCTGTGGGAACAGACGAGATTCAGTGTAATCCAACATCAACCCAGGCATCCCATTGGGCTGGGAACAAATGATGGGAAGGGGTGAGCAGCGTAAATTGCCTGGAGCCTGTCAGGAGCTTGCCGGCTACTCTGACAAGCATCGTCCGAATCGTCGCCGGCTCCCAGCGGCGCAGCTCTCTGTTACCGGCTACACAGTGCCATCCAACGAATGGTATTGTAGGCCATTACGGCACACTGGAACAGAGCGCTGCTTCCCAGAAATCATCCATCTTCAGGTGGGCCAGACTCATCTGATTTTTGGCCTCATCTATCCACGTCTCACACGTCGCCCGCCGACCATACTGGGTATGTGCCCGCCGGCAGCTCATATCTTCACTTGTCACATAACAGAAAAAGTCATACTCCTTGATCTCAAACAGGCTTTTGCAGGGGGATTTCCGCGCGCATGTCCGCTCCCGCCGCACCGCAACAAAACACGCGAGACAGACCACGTGGAGCAGCGATGCCAAAAGCTGCACTGTTCCCACCCGGGGTGTCCAGAACCGGCTCCCAGCTCTGGGCATAGAGAAGCTCATTGAGTCCTTTCAGCTTTACTTTGACCAGGTAGCCGTGCCCATACTGATCAAGCAGATCGAACAGGGCGCCGTTGAAAAAACCGCTGTCTCCACGAAACAGAATCGTCTGCGTGTTCGGCAGGTGAGCAAGTAATTGTTTGGTAAATTCAACCACCCCATTGCCGGTATACGCATCACCGCTTCTCAGCCATCCCTGTAAAATCTCCTTTGTCTCGGCACAAAAAGCAAGCAGTGGATGATACGATGCTTTTCCTCTGCGAAACGGATTGTAGCCTTTTTTCACCCCTTGTTGGGTGCCATAGGCGGTTTTTTCCGTTGAATCGACATCAATGACGCGGCACGGCGCATGGCAATTGTGGAGGTGCCGTTTCTCAATGCTTTTCTCCAGAATCTCCCCCGCAGTCGATGATTCAACACTTCCAATGATAGACCTGGCGCTCCGCAAATGTTCGGAAGATACGTCCTAACGTGGTTGGATCAGGAATTGACCCACCCCGCCACTTTTCTGAGGATACCATCCGCCCATAAAGTGACCACACCGCTTACTGATCGGGCTCCTCCGATCGTACCGATAATGGTGAGAAAACAGTGCATCAACGCAGTCATAGAGGGCATTGTTGCCGCGCTCATGCTCAATCGTGTCTTTGATGAGGGAAACGGCACCGTTGTGACGCAGGAATTTGACTACGGGAAGAAGCCCTGCCTGACTGGTGAGACCCTTAGCGGTGTTGGTCATGGTGACTTTTTTTGATGACACTCGGGCACTACGCCTGCTATTGTTTGCTTTCATGAAAAAGGTGATTCCTCCAGGTTGTTTTCGTCATGGTTAACTTCCTAAGGATATTACCTTTTTCATGTTTCTATGGCTACCTTTTTGCATATTTAGGTAACATTGATCGGTCCGGCACCGCGGTGTTGCACTGCCGGCGTGACTTGAGTAAGAAAATACCAGGAGGGTATTAATTTCAACAGAGCGTCAATCAAAGACCTGCCGCGAAGCGGCTTCGTCAAACTATGAAGTGAGAATCAATTTTGATAGTGAGAATAACTAGTTAACCCAGTTAGCGATTTTTAATTTCGGTACTCGAATAAATTCTTTTTCGTTGTTGGTAATCAGAGTACAGTCAATTGAAAGCGCATGGGCGGCGATAAGCATATCAAGTGAACCAAGAGGCGTTCCTTGTTTTTCCAAATGGGCTCTTAGATCGCCGTAATAGTGAGATGCTTCATCGTCATAGGGCAAAATTTCTAATGGTGCCAAAAACTGTGTCAAAGCGATTCTGTTCTGTTCGGGCTTTGAACTTTTTGAGATACCATATAGTAGTTCACTCAGCGTAATCGACGAAATACCTATGTGCGAGATTTCGGCTTGTTGGAAACGGTTAATAACATTGGGAGGTTTTCTCTTGATTATATAAATACAGATGTTTGTATCGAGCATGAATTGCACTAGAATCTTTCCCGAGAATCCTGGCCAGGTTGATTTCTGCTATCCATAAAATCATCGGTAAATTGATCAAGGCTATTGATGAGTGATGACCACGGTCATCTTTTGGAATCAGGACAACCATCTTGCCGATTTTTCCGATAAAAACATCAGTGCCGGAAAATCTTAAATTTTTTGGCAACCTTACGGCTTGGCTTCGTCCATTAATGAATAGTTTTGCGGTTTGCATGTTGGCCTCCAAATTTATTTGGTAGATACCACGATATATATCGTAATGGCTGAAATGTCAATAACCAGGGGAGAACCACCGGGCGAACTTGACCAGGCAAAAAATGCGCCCGACAGGTTACCCACACGTTCCCTTGGGGGTTGGTATCGCTGAGTGCAATCCGTGTTCAATCCGCGGGGCGCTCCACCACATTGCCCGGGAGTTTTTTCTCGGAGAGTACTCGATATACCAGGTTGGGTAGATCGCGCTTCTGGCGTGAGGATCGTTGCAGCTGCTTTTGTATCTTGGCAAGGGTGATCCGCTCACCCAGGAACACATGGCGCAGCATCAAACTCACCAGCCTGGTGAGGGCGGTGAGATTGGCAACGCTGCCCCGCGGCTCATACTTGTTTTTGTGATCAAGCCGGCCGGATTGTCAGGTGGATATCAGATTGCGCGGTTAATAGCCTACATATCCCTCACGCTTTACAGCTCTGGCCCATCTCCTTGTTGACGGAACCGCAGCCCATCGTGCCAAGACCGATTTCCAGGCGGTGCACCGTACCAATCTTGTCAATCTGGTCTGTGGCAACGCCACAATCCCTGGCCACCCTGCTATATAACACCAATTGTTTGGCTGTGGCTGGGCGCTGTTGCGGCGGGAGTTGAACATGTGTGAAGCCGGATACG
>JAEQMT010000044.1 GCA_016722945.1 Desulfofustis sp. PB-SRB1
ATCCGATTGTTGTCATCCAACGGAGTGAGAGCCGGGGCTATGTATTTGTTATGCTCCTGTAGGGCCGACAGATAGGAGATGTCATCATCATAGACGATGCGGTCTTCCACTTTGCGATAGGGTGTTTCGATAAATCCATATGGGTTTACCCGGGCATAGGTGGCAGGGAGACAATCAAGCCGATATTGGGCCCTTCCGGCGTTTCCACCGGGCAGATCCGACCGTAATGGGTGGGATGGACGTCACGCACCTCGAAACCGGCCCGCTCGCGAGACAAACCGCCGGGCCCCAGAGCGCTGAGGCGGCGCTTATGGGTGACCTCGGACATTGGATTGGTCTGATCCATAAACTGGGAAAGCTGGGAGGTACCGAAAAACTCTTTGATGGCCGCTGAAATCGGCTTGGGATTTACCAGGTCATGCGGCATCAGGGTTTCGACGTCCTGCAGGGTCATACGTTCCTTGATGGCCCGCTCCATACGCACCAATCCCATCCGATACTGGTTTTCCACAGTTCTCCCACCGTACGCACACGCCGGTTACCCAGATTATCGATATCATCCACCGCCCCCTGACTGTCTTTGAGCCTGACCAGATATTTAATCGACTCAATGATATCTTCGGGGGTCAGGGCTCGCCGCGAAATTTCCGTATTAAGATTGAGCCGCGCGTTGATCTTATATCTACCGACCTCGGAGAGATCGTAAAGCTCAGGATTGAAGAAGAGATTGTTGAAGTGGGTTTTGGCCACCTCAACGGTTGGCGGGCTGGACGGCCGCAGACGGCGATAGATATCGAGCAGCGCCTCATCGGTGTCCACCACCTTGTCCATGGCAAGGGTTTTGCTGAAGCAATCGGAATAATGCACGCCGTCCACCCCAAGCACCTTGAACTCTTTGATCTTCATCGATGCAAGGGTCTCAAGCAGCGATTCGCTGAGTTCCGTGTTGTGAAACACCAGCGGTTCATCTTCCTTGGGATTGATTATGTCATGGGCGAGAAACTTGGTGGACAGGGTTTCAACCGAGATCTGCAGGAACTTGATGCCGGCCTCTTCGATCCGTCGACACAGCGCCTTGGTCACCTTCCTTCCCTTTTTTGCAATGACCGAGCCGTCATCAGGATTGACCAGGTCAAACTCAAGTCGCGAGTCACGGGCAGTTTCCTCGGTGAACTCGATCAGATAGCGACCACGCTGTCTTTTCACCGTGAGCACCGGATAAAACATCGCCAGCAACTCTTCTCCAGTGTGCCCCAACGCCTTGAGCAGGGTCGTCACCGGGAATTTGCGGCGGCCGGTCAATGCGGGCATACAGTACATCCTTGATGTCAAATTCAAGATCGATCCATGATCCTCGTACCGGCAATAATCCGGGCTGAATAGAGCAATTTACCGCTGGAATGGCTTTTGCCCTGGGTCCGTGGGTGTAGAAAAGGCCGGGCGAACGCTGTAATTGGGAACCGATGACCCGCTCGGTTCCATTGACCACAAAGACCCCGTCGGCGGTCATCAGCGCAACGAACCGAAAAATACCTCCTGTTCCTTTATGTCGCGTATCGTCTGTACTCCGGTCTCCTCCATCCACCTCGAAGGTGATGAGCGCGGACCACGATTTTAAGGGGAATCTCGTAGCTCATTCCCCGTTGCAGACACTCCTGAACGGTATATTTGGGCTCTCCGAATTTATATCTGACAAATTCCAGCGAACAGACATTGTTGAAGTCGTTGATCGGAAAGATCTCTTTCAATATCGCCTGCAACCCCTTATCTTCGCGCTCTTCGTCCGGCTCCTTGTCCAGCCTGGCAGAAAATCCTCGTAGGACTTACGCTGCATGGAAATGAGATGTGGAGGTTCAAGAACTCGATTCGTTCTGCGCGAAGTACTTTCTTACTCGTTCCATGTGTTTCCTTTACGTTTCCACCCCACATTACAAAGGGGTGGTGATCGAAGACGATGGAAGAATTGTGCTACCCGAAAAAAAGTTGGTAAATGGCCGCATCGCGAGGGAGACGGCGGAAAAGAGAAGGTCCAGGTAAAAGCATCAAGTGGCAGATAATTGGTCAATTGCCCTTTATGGTGTCAATCAATCGAGCACTCTATCGGCCACGTACCCGTGCCGCTTTCTGATAAAGCGAAACGGCTCGGGGGTACTGAAAACCGCACTGGCGCTGAGCCGGCTTTCGCCGGTGCACCGGGGGTGGCGGGCGCCGCCACCAGCCAAAAAACACTGCAACGCTGCGTACAACGGGTACGCAGCGTGCCCCAGACTACGGAGCAGGTACGAAGCATGGGCCGCAAGGGCGGCCCCATCCGCACCGCTATTTGATCTCGACCCCGGCGCCGAGCGACCGCCTCGAGCTTGGTCTTGATCTCTTCCGCCTCTTCTTTGGCAACCCCTTCTTTGACCGGCTTTGGTGCTGATTTCCACCAATTCCTTGGCCTCTTTCAGACCAAGGCTGGTTATTGCCCGGATTTCCTTGATAACCTTTGATCTTCTGGTCCACCAACACTGGCCAGGATCACATCAAATTCGGTCTGCTCCTCAGCCACAGGGGCAGCCGCTTCGGCAGCCGCGTCCAGCAGCAGCGACAGCCACCGGAGCGGCCGCGGATACACCGAATTTTTCCTCCAGCTCTTTGATCAGTTTCGGAGAGCTCCAATACGCTGATATTGGCGATATACTCAATTACATCTTCTTTGCTAACAGCCATGACATTCCTCTGAAAAGTTATGTTGTTTGATTCCATTGCAGCAGGCGTCTCAGGGGCCTGTTGCCTCTTTCTCGTATTTGATTGCCTGCAACCCGTAGAGCAGCTTCCGCGGCACGGCGGAGAGCACTCTCACCATTGCCGTGGCACACCGTTCATCACCGACAACAGCTGGCCCAGCAGGACCTCCTTGGCCGGCAGTTTGGAGAGGGCGACGATCTTCGCACCATCGATTCTCTCGCTTCCCAAAATAGCGCTCTTGATCTGAAACTCTTCATAGTCCTCGGCGCATTTTGGCGACAACCTTGGCAACCCTTACGGATCGCCATAAGAGGTCACTACCGCGGTGGTACCGACAAAGTCGTCATGTAATGATACATGGGAGGTATCGGCAACCGCCCGTTTCAGAAAGGTGTTCTTGGCAATGCGAATTTCGGAATCGCAACCGCGGCAATTCCCGGCGGATCTTTTCAAGCTCGGCAACGGTAAGGCCGCAATAATTCGCCACCACGGAAAAATTCGACCGGTTGAATGAATCGTTCAACTCGGCGATAACCGCTGCTTTCTCATCACGATTCAAGTTTTCCTCCTATTGTCTAATATGAATCTTTACGGCGAAGCAGCAGCCAGAGGATGTAATCGATGTCATTATTTCGATATCAACCGCGTCTCGGCAGGTCGGCCAGAGCCGATTAAACAAAGGTGCCTGCTGTCTTCGACAGTGTCCATCGGCAACCCGTTCACCGATGCAACTTCCAAATTTTTACTTCATTTTGCTAGAGGCGGGTTCTCAGCTCCACAGGGTCAACCTTGAATCCCGGCCCCATCGTTGACGACAGCGAAATGGATCGCAGATAGAGCCCCTTGCTGGTGGACGGTTTGAGCTGAATCAAGCGCTCCACCAGGGCCAGTGCATTGTCGCACAATTTTCCACGCCAAAGGATACCTTGCCGATACCGGCATGGATGATCCCCGCCTTATCAACCCGAAAGTCAACCTTGCCACCCTTAATTTCCTTAATGACGGCGGTAAGGTCGAAGGTTACGGTGGCCGAGCTTGGCATTGGGCATGAGGTTGCGTGGCCCGAGAATTACGGCCGATCTTGCCCACCGTGGCCATCATGTCCGGAGTGGCCACCGCTTTATCAAACTCCAGCCAGCCCTCCTTGATTTTTTCCACCAACTCATCACCGCCGACATAGTCAGCGCCGGCCTCTTTGCCTCAGCCTCCTTAGGGCCTTTGGCAAAGACCAAAACGCGGGTAGTCTTGCCGGTGCCGTGGGCAGTACCACCGATGACCTGACCATCTGGTCGGCATGACGCGGGTCGACGCCCAGTTTAACAGGCGATATCAACGGTCTCGTCAAAACCGGCATAGGCCAGTTCGACAACCTGCTTCATGGCCTCGTCAACGGCCGGGCGGTGGTACGATCCAGATTCTTGACGGCGTTGCGATACTTCTTTCCATGTTTCGGCATGGGTGCCTCCTACTGCGCCGCTTATTGATAGTGGACGCGTAGTATTGTTACTAAAATAGGTGGTCAATCAACCACGGTAATACCGGTGCTGCGGGCCGATCCTTCGATGATTCGCATGGCGCTCTCAACGTCATAGGCGTTGAGATCGGTCATCTTCAATTCGGCAATCTCACGGATCTTATCCCGGCTTACCTCAGCCACCCGTTCAGTTTTCGGATTTCCCGAACCCTTTGCTGATCCCAGCCGCCTTGAGCCAATAGCACGGATGCGGGCGGCGTCTTGGTAATATAGCTGAAGGAACGGTCCTGGTAGACGGTGATCACCACCGGAACGATGGTATCGCCCATCTGCTGAGTCTTGGCGTTAAACGCCTTGCAAAACTCCATGATATTTACCCCCGTGCTGACCAAGGGCCGGACCACCGGAGGAGATGGGTTAGCCTTACCTGCCGGAATCTGAAGTTTGATATACGCCATTACTTTTTTGCCATCTTGCTACCCACGATCATCACTGTTTAATATAAACCATGTATTCGGCACGATCAGGTATTGGATACCTGGACGAATTCCAATTCCACCGTGTTTCCCGCCCGAAAATAGAAACCATAACCCGAACCCTTCCCTTTTCCGGGAAGACCTCGTCGACGACCCCCTGAAAGTTAGCGAACGGGCCATCAACCACCGCGCACCACCTCGCCCACGTCAAAGACAACCTTGGGCCGGGGACGTTCCGAGCCATCCTGAATCCGCCCAATAATCTTGCCGGCATCCTCATCAGGCAGCGGTTCCGGGTTGAGATCATCGCCGACAAAGCCGATAACCCGAGGCATGTTATCGTGGATCAAATGCCAGGTCTGATCGTTGAGATCCATGCTGACCAGCATAATAAACCGGGGAAAAACCGCCGTGACGATGTTTTCCGGGTTCCCTTGATCATCTCCACCACCTGTTCGGTGGGGACCAGAATCTCACCAAAAGAATCTTCAAGACCCTCCTTGGTTATCCGCTCGAGCAGGATGGTCTTTACCCGCTCTTCGTGTCCAGAGTGGACCTGCAGGATGTACCATTTTTGGGCGCTGGGCTCGATATTGTCAGCTACAGTCATGATTTATCCGTTTAATGGCGCTGTTAACATGCGTTTTTTTTTACAGAATCATGCCGATTAAATTACCCCAGCAGCAGATCAATCGTCCCCAGATACGCGGACATCAGGATGGCAAAGAGCACCACCATACCGGTAAGACCGAGCGTCACCTTTTTGTCGGGCCAGACAATTTTGCTGAATTCAGCCTGTACCTCACCCACAAACAGCTTTATACCAGCAACGGTCCACCACGCCGGCTGGTTCCGGCCTTCACCACTCCTGTTTCTTATCCTTACTCTTCTGAGCCATTGCTATGCGTCCTGTGATCGACGTTTATGAGGCACAATCGTGGCAGGCCAGGAGGGATTCGAACCCCCAGCCCTCGGATTTGGAGTCCGATGCTCTACCAATTCGAGCTACTGGCCTGCACAAGCCTACTTAGTCTCTTTGTGCGGGGTGTGATACCTGCAAAACGGGCAGTATTTTTTAAACTCGAGTTTACCCGGCGTATTTTTCTTGTTCTTGGTGGTAGTATAGTTGCGCCGTGAGCAAACCCCGCATGCCAGGGTGATAATATCTCTCATGTTCTCGTTCCCGTGCAGAAAAAAACGCCCCGGCCCAAAGGGGGACGGAGCGCCTTAATGCGCGCTTGGGTTTATGCGATAATTTCGCTGATTACGCCGGCGCCCACCGTTCGACCACCCTCCGCGGATGGCAAAACGAAGACCCGCATCCATCGCAATCGGCGTGATCAACTCCGCCTCGATAGAGACATTGTCGCCGGGCATGACCATCTCAACACCTTCCGGCAGACTCACCACACCGGTCACGTCCGTGGTCCGAAAATAAAACTGCGGACGATACCCGTTGAAAAACGGGGTATGACGGCCACCCTCCTCCTTGCTCAAAATGTAGCACTCCGCCTTGAACTTGGTGTGGCGGCGTGATCGAACCCGGCGCCGCCAGCACCTGGCCACGCTCGATCTCATCACGCTTCACCCCGCGCAAAAGAGCGCCGATGTTGTCGCCCGCCCTGACCCTCGTCAAGCAGCTTGCGAAACATCTCAACTCCCGTACACCGTCGTCTTCTGCGTCTTGGCGGATACCGACAATCTCTACCTCCCTGGCCAACCTTCAAAATGCCACGCTCAACCCGGCCGGTGGCTACCGTGCCCCGTCCCGATATCGAAAACACATCCTCCACCGGCATCAGAAAACGGCTGGTCGATATCGCGCTCAGGCTCGGAATATAGCTGTCCACCGCCGCCATCAGATCCCAGATGCACTGCGTCTTCTCACCATCCTCCGGGTTCTCCAGCGCCAGTAGCGCCGAACCCTGGATGATCGGAATGTCGTCGCCCGGAAACTCATACTTATCAAGCAGCTCGCGAAGCTCCATCTCAACCAGCTCGATCAGCTCCTCGTCGTCTACCATGTCGCATTTATTGAAGAAACACCACAATCGCCGGTACCCCAACCTGACGCGCCAGCAGAATATGCTCACGGGTCTGCGGCATCGCCCCGTCGGTGGCGGCCCACCACCAGGATGGCACCGTCCATCTGGGCCGCACCGGTAATCATGTTCTTGATATAGTCGGCGTGACCGGGGACAGTCCACGTGGGCATAGTGCCGGTTATCGGTCTCATACTCCACGTGCGCGGTGGCAATCGTAATACCGCGCTCCTTCTCCTCGGGCGCCTTGTCGATCTCGCCAAAGTCGATGAACTCGGCCTGACCCTTTAACGACAATACCCGCGTGATCGCCGCCGTCAGCGTCGTCTTGCCATGATCGATGTGGCCTATCGTGCCCACGTTTACGTGCGGCTTCGTCCTCTCAAATTTCTCCTTTGACATGGTGCTGTCTCCTCAGGCCCGGTTAGTTTGTAAGCTTGTCATGTTTATCTGGAGCTCACGACCGGATTTGAACCGGTGACCTCATCCTTACCAAGGATGCGCTCTACCACCTGAGCTACGTGAGCACGCTTCTCAACCCAACGCAATGGAGCGGGAAACGAGACTCGAACTCGCAACCCTCAGCTTGGAAGGCTGATGCTCTACCAATTGAGCTATTCCCGCCGTTGTGCAAGCCAGGTGGTGGAGGGGGGAGGATTCGAACCTCCGAAGGCTTCGCCGACAGATTTACAGTCTGTTCCCTTTGACCCGCTCGGGAACCCCTCCATCATTGTGCTGACGGTAGCTGCATACCCCTTTTTGCTCGGCAATAAGCTTCAACCCGCTGCCTGTCGTTTCAGCGCGGCAACGGCTTTATCTGCTCACTGACGGCAACGCACTTACCGTCACCATGAACCGCGCGGTGACCCGGGGTATCAAGTATCTCCCTAAAATTGCTTACGTTTCAATGTCATGGAGCTGGCGATGGGACTTGAACCCGCAACCTGCTGATTACAAATCAGCTGCTCTGCCAATTGAGCTACGCCAGCTTACAAAGCTTCTTAGAATAAACTATATTATTAGTCTGGGCAAGTGATTTTTTATACCGTTTTTTGCAAACGGCCTCTCATCAGGGTAGATCCGTACAAACATATTTCCCCAATAGCGGATACCCCGCCCCGAAAAAGTACAGTGCCGGCCTTAGGTAACAATCGAGTAGGGTGAGGCGAGGCGATCAACCTCTCCTCATCCCTCTCACAGAACCGTACGTACGGGCCTCGTATACGGCTCCTGTCTATTCTTATTCTCATCCGGAACGAGGATTCCGGTAGTTACAGCCGACAGATCAAACAACCATAATTCCTTGTGGAGATGGTTGTTCGGTAGTGCATAATGAGCCAAGAGGACTAGCGGCATTAGCCCAGGAATTCATTTTGATGGCCTTGAATTCTCCTGTGTAACCAAGCTGTCTCAGCCTGCGGTGAAGCCGAGTTGGCTTTTTCCACAACTTCATCTGGATTGCACGGATACGTCGACGTACCCACCTTGCCAGATCAGCCAATACTCCTTTGCAGTTTGCAATTCTATAGTACATCGCAAAACCTGCAAGCACAGGATTAAGCTCATCAATTACATCAATGAGATTTGGGCTGCTCCGCCGTGTCAATGTCCGGACCTTCGCTTTGAAACCGTTTAGTTTCACCTGCTGAATCTGAGTGTAGCCGGAGTAAATCGACACCCCGAGAAACTTCACTCCTTGCCAGCTACGGCATACATGGGTTTTCTCGCGATTGACCGTAAGCAGGAGCTCCTCTTCGAGATAACGGCCTGCTTGCTTGAGTGCATTGTATGCCGCACTCTTTGAGCTGCATAGGATGAGGATATCATCCGCATAACGAACTATCCTGTGACCACGCTCTTTCATAAACTGATCGAACGCATCCAGGTAGATATTGGCAAGTAACGGGCTGATAACACCTCCCCTGTGGACTGCCAACTTCGCTTGCTTGCCACCCATCATCCGTCAGAACTCCACTCTTGAGGAAGTTCCGCACCAACTCCAGTATACTGCCGTCTTTGATACGTTTTGCCAGAGAAGACAGTATCAGGTTGTGGTCAAGGGTGTCGAAACACTTCGACAAATCCATATCCACGACCCATTTCCGACCATACTGACGAATAAACATCGTCGCCTTGGTTATCGCCTGATGACAGCTACGTCCTGGTCGATAGCCATAACTTGATGGGTGAAAACCCGGATCAAATATCGGTTGCAGAATATCCAGCAAAGCCTGCTGTACTACACGGTCGCGGACTGCAGGAATGCCAAGCAGACGCACACCACCATTCCGCTTTGGGTATCTCTACCCGCCGAACTGCCAGTGGGTGGTAGCTCTTGTCCTGCAGTTCTGCCAGGAGACTGTTCAGATTGCTATCCAGGGATTCAGCAAAGTCTTTGACGGACTGACCGTCTATACCGGCAGCTCCTTTCGCCGACTTCACCTTTCCCAGAATGCCTGACCCAAGGCTCTGCGGTTCAGCATTCTCCCCGTATAGACTGTACCAAATCCTTGTCATTCCCCTGTCCCGCGGTCTCAACGGCCTGTTTCAGTTCAACGATGCAGGATGCTTCACGAGGGACGGCCGCCTTCCTAGCACTCAGGCAATGTACGACTGTTTGTCTCGCTACTCCTGCGGAGCAGCCAACATCGGCAGACGGCCTGTCATGGCCTACCGCTGATAATGAGCCTCACCACGTCGGGCGATTCGTCCTCCACCGTTCAACCTTCACAGGTGGTTGAAACTCTTTGAATAAACTTCACCCCTTCGCAACAGACATGGCTTTTGGCTCATGACTGTCTCTGACAACATCGCGCCAGATCGTTCCGGTTTTCCCCTCCACACTGTTACCAGCTTTCACAGGCCGGAACTTCAACACTACTGCGGGATCATCTGCCACCTTACACCTCATCGACAAGCCTTGAGTCTCCTCTTGTACTCGCCTGACCCTCCTGTAATTCAAGCAGGGGAACGATGCAAGGCTTCCCCGGTTAAGGCGAACTCCCTGTGAGCAATCGCATCCTCAATCACGTTACGGAATTGACCAGGTATCGGGCTTTGCGCTATTTCGCACGCTTACCCTTCCGTAACGCCGAATCAGGTTCGCTTACGCTATGTACCGCTCACTTCTTATCGCTTCCTTCAGACCCTGCCGTTACCAGCAACGCCCTTGCGATTCAGATTGTCTTCCCCCTGGTCGGGGTGACGCCTGCAGAACGCAGGCTGGGTTTGCCCGCCATGACGGGCAAACAAAAAGCCGGTCCGCCACAGGGCGAACCGGCTTTGTGACCAGTGAGAGGTGAAAATACTACATTTTCAGCGGCTGTTCAATAGCCGGCTTGGCAAAGCTGCTCTCCCGAAAGCGCTCAAAGGCCATGGCCGTGGTCCGATACGCGATATGGGCGAGTTTGGTATACGGCAGGTAGAGAAAGAGCATGACTACCGTGACGAGGTGGGCGAAGTAGGGTATAACCTACCTCCACCAGGTTGATCCAGCGCAGCACCTGGGCGCCGAGGCCGGTAACTCCCACCGCCATGATCATCCAGAGCAGAAACCAGTCATAGAAGGTGCGGCTGGTCTTCCCCTCACTCTCTGACTTGCTGCGGCTGCCTCACAATACCCAGGTACCGAAGATCAGGGCAATCGCCGAGATGTTGGCAAGAATCTTGAACGGGTCGGTCAGCGGCAGTGGCCCATGCAAAGACGGCCAGATCAGACCGAGTATATCCTGCTTCACCAATGACCATGAGGTCACGATGAACAGCCCGACAAAGGCAAGCATCAGCGGCAGGTGGGCGGCACCGGTCGGTGTTGGTGGTACATTCCTTGAACCGGTTATGCTTGAATATTTCCACCGTGGCCGGCCACAGGAATTGGGTTGTGAACTGAATGACCGAAGGACGGTAGGTTGAAGCAATGTTTGCCTCCGCGGCCATCGCCTTCCACAGGTTGGTCAATCCCTTATACAGCGAAAAGAGGGGGCCAGGGCGGTAAGGTGAGCAGCACTATGAAAAAGATGTTCTTGGCATACCATTTAAACTCCCAGTGACCGAAGAAATGGGTATAGCCGTAGGTCGCGAATTCTTCCTTGGTGGGAA
>JAEQMT010000058.1 GCA_016722945.1 Desulfofustis sp. PB-SRB1
GGCCCTGGCAACTTTTGCTTGCGGTTATTCTTATTCTCATCTCTGCGGGAATATATAGTGCGGTCCAGCGCAACGATTATGAGTGGCGCTGGACCCGCATATCCACAATACTTTTTTTTATAAAGATGAAACCCTCATCAAGGCGCCTTTTGACGGCACGGTATTAAACATATCTGAAAGCAGTTCAAAGAAAACGACTATTTCCTTACGTTCAGAAACCGGCGAATTGGTTGACTTTGATGTTGACTCTGGCACGGTTCGAGTCAACCCCAACGATCTCATTATTGCAGGCGATATCATAGGCTTCACGGTTTCGTGGCGTATTGGTCCGATGATATTCGGCTTCTGGACTACTATCTGGGTGTCGGCAACTGCGAGCGTATTTGGGCTACTGATCGGTTTAGTAACCGGGCTGATGAAGATATCAAAAAACTACACTGTCCGGAATTTGGCCGCCATTTACATTGAAATTATCCGCGGCACACCACTTCTCGTGCAGATATTTATTGCTTATTTTTTTCTTTGCTACGGTGTTTAATCTTGATCGGATTGTGGCCGGTATCGGTGCTTTGGCATTGTTTGCCGGGGCTTATGTGGCGGAAATAATACGCGCTGGTATCCCAATCTATCCCTCGTGGCCAAATGGAGGCGGCCCGTTCTCTGGGAATGAGCACGGCTCAGGCAATGATAGATATTATACTGCCTCAGGCTTTCAAACGTGTTCTGCCCCCATTGGCGGGGCAGTTTATCAGTCTCATAAAGGATTCCTCTTTGCTATCTATCATCGCCATTATTGATCTCGTAAAAACAGGAAGGGAGATTATTGCCACCACTTTCTCTCCTTTTGAGATTTGGCTTTTAGTGGCGGCCATGTATTTAATGGTGACCTTTCCCCTCTCGCAGTTTGTCTATTATCTTGAACGGAGGGCCAGGGCCAGTGATTAGAGTGGAGAACGTCAGTAAGGTTTTTAAAAGCCGCGGCGCCGTGGTGCGGGCCGTGGGACAATGTCTCCACCACCGTCGATAGAGGTGAGGTGGTGGTGGTGATCGGGCCGTCCGGTTCGGGTAAATCGACGCTGATTCGCTGTGTCAACGCCTTGGAGATGTTCGAAGCGGCCATGTTTACATCGACGGGGTGGATATCGCCGATCGTAAAACAAATATGAACAAGATCCGTGCCGAGGTCGGCATGGTGTTTCAGCAGTTCAACCTCTTTCCCCACAAAACCGTGCTGGGTAATCTTACCCTGGCCCAGATGCGGGTGCGTAAGCGCAGTACTGCCGAGGCCGTGGAAAAGGCGCGGATGCTGCTGAAAAAAGTGGGGGATACCGGAGAAGGAGCAGGAGTATCCTTCCCGGCTGTCTGGCGGGCAGCAGCAGCGGGTTGCCATTGCCCGGGCGCTGGCCATGGATCCCAAGGTGATGCTGTTTGACGAGCCCACTTCCGCTCTCGATCCCGAGATGGTGGGCGAGGTGCTCGATGTTATGAAGCAGCTGGCCAAAGAGGGTATGACCATGATGGTGGTAACCCACGAGATGGGCTTTGCCCGCGAGGTTGCCGACCGGGTACTGTTCATGGATCAGGGTAAGATCGTCGAAATCGGCACCCCGGAGCATTTCTTCACCAACCCCCAGGAAGAGCGCACCAAGCTCTTTCTCAAGCAGGTCTTGTAGTGATGGCCTTTGGTTGATTCGTCTCAGTAATCTTTTAACAAGCAGGAGAGTAACTATGCGCAGAGTTTGCACAGGTATCGTTGCGGCGCTGGCCGTGTGTCTGTTCATGGGCCAGGCCGTTGCCGAGGATTTGCAGGTAGGTTTTGTCTACGTATCACCGGTTGGCGATGCCGGCTGGTCATACGCTCATGACCAGGGGCGGCTGGCGGTGGAGGCAATGGACGGAGTATCCACCTCCTTTGTCGAGGCGGTGGCCGAAGGGCCGGATTCGGAACGGGTCATTCTCAACATGGCGCGCAAGGGGTATGACGTCATTTTTGCCACCAGTTTCGGCTATATGGACCCTATGCTCAAGGTTGCCGGTCAATTCCCAGAAACCGTATTTATGCATTGTTCTGGTTTTTAAGCTGGCGGACAACATGGGAAATTATTTCGGCCGCATGTACCAGGCCAGGTATCTCTCCGGCATGGTGGCCGGGGCGATGACCGAATCAAATACCCTGGGCTATGTTGCCGCCTTTCCCATCCCCGAAGTGATCCGTGGCATCAATGCCTTTACGCTAGGAGTGCGGGCGATGAACCCCGAGGCCACCGTGCGGGTGGTGTGGACGAAAACCTGGTATGACCCGGCCACCGAAAAAGAGGCGGCCAAGTCGCTGCTCGATGTGGGAGCGGATGTCATAGCCCAGCACCAGGACTCCGCCGGACCGCAGGAAGCGGCCCAGGAACGCGGCGTCTATTCGGTTGGCTACAACTCCGATATGAGCCAGTTCGCCCCCGAGGCGCACCTGACCGCGCCGATCTGGAACTGGGGGCCGTTTTATGTGGCCACCGTGGAGAAAGTTCGTAGCGGCGAGTGGCAGGCGGAGGCCACCTGGCCCGGTCTGGCGGAAGGTATTGTCGATCTCGCTCCTATCGGCGACATGGTGCCCCAAGAGGTCAAGGATCAGGTAATGGCAAAAATGGGTGCGATCAAAGGTGGTGAGCGGGTGTTTGTCGGTCCCATCAATGATCAGGACGGCGTACTCAAAGTGGCTGAGGGCGAGACCATGTCCGATGAGGAGCTGTTGGGAATGACGTGGTTCGTGGAAGGGGTTATCGGTACCACGCAATAGCAATTCGTACCGTCACCCGCTGTCTTGTCCGGCCTCCTGCTAGGCCGGATGACGACGGGCGATCATGCCGGGGTATGCGGATAATCAAAAGGCAGGAGCCCCTCGGCTGGCGTTCCTGCCTTGTCTTATTGGTGGCCATCGGTTTCTCACTGGCCCTGGGCGGGGGTTGTTGCTGGTGCGCGGCGTCGATCCGGTGGCTGCCATGGGCACCCTGTTTGTTCGGTGCGTTCGGCTCGCGCTACGGTATCGAGGACTCGGCCCTGAAGGCGATTCCCATATTTTTGTGCTCATTAGGCGTTGCCCTGGCGTTTCGCCTGCGGGTCTGGAATATCGGGGCGGAGGGCCAGTATGCGCTGGGCGCCATCGGGGCAAGCTGGCTGCCGGTTGCCATGCCTGATCTTCCCGCCTATCTGCTGCTGCCGTCGATGATCACTATGGCAGTTGTTGCCGGGGGCATGTGGGGCGCCATTCCGGCGTTTTTTCGTCAGAAGATGCGCACCAACGAGATCATCGTCACCCTGATGATGAATTACATCGCTATTTCCTGCTCGACTATATGTCTACGGGCCGTGGAAGGATCCGGCCAGTTACGGCTTTCCCATGACCGGCGACCTTTCCTCCCGCCGCCGTGGTCGGTAAAATCGGCACAACCGCCTATAGCTGGGGGTTGGTGCATGCGTTTTGTTTTGGCGTGTTGATCTGGGTATTTACCACCTACACCCGGCTCGGCTATGAAATAAAGGTGGGCGGGGGCCAATGTCCGGGCGGCGCGGTATGCCGGTATCCCTTATGACCGGCTGGTCATCGGGGTGATGTTTCTCAGCGGCGCCCTGGCCGGTTGGGCCGGGTTTTCTCGAGGCCTCGTCAACACTGAACCGGCTGCAGCCGAGCATCATGGCGAACTACGGATACACCGCCATCGTGGTGGCCTGGCTGGCCAGGCTCAATCCCTTTTATATCGCCGTTGCCTCATTTCTGCTGGCCGGTCTGCGGGTGGGGGTGGAATCGCTCCAGCTTGATATGCAGGTGCCGGCCGCCTTTGGTTGGATTATCGAAGGGCTGGTACTGCTCAGCGTGCTGGCCGGTGGACTTCTTCACTACGTATCGGGTCACCCGGCGCTGATGGACATTGCCATACTGATACCGCTGCTGGCGGCGACGGTGCAGTCGGGTACCCCGATTCTCTATGCCACCTCTGGGTGAGATCATCACCGAGCGATCCGGGGTATTGAACCTGGGAGTAGAGGGAATCATGATCGTCGGCGCCCTTACCGGTTTTGTCGTTTCATTCACCACCGGCAACCCCTGGCTCGCCTTTTTCGCGGCAGGTGCGGCCGGGTGCCTGATGGCTGCCGTACATGGTGTGGTGGTGCTGCTGTTTCTCGGCAATCAGGTGGTTTCCGGGCTCGCCATTACGATTTTCGGGCTTGGTCTCGCCAACTATTTTGGGACGCCCTTTGTCGGCCAGGCGGCGCCCGGCTTCGATCCGTTTGCACTGCCTGTTTTAGGTAATATTCCGGCGCTCGGCGAGATTTTTTTTCGCCATGACGTACTGGTCTATATCAGCTATCTTCTGCCGCTGGCTATCTGGCTGTTTCTTTATGTCACCAGGATCGGTCTCAATCTGCGTGCCACCGGAGAAGCCCCGGTGGCGGCCCGGGCAGCCGGTATCGGGGTGGTTGCCTACCGCTGGCTGGGCATCATTATGGGTGGGTTTTGCATGGGCTGCGGCGGCGCCTATCTGTCGCTGGCCTATACCCATCTGTGGACCAACAATCTCACCGGCGGTCGCGGCTGGATCGCCGTGGCGCTGGTCATCTTTTCGTTCTGGCGGCCACAGCGGGCCGTGTTCGGCGCCTATCTGTTCGGCGGCATCATGGCGGTGCAGCTCAGGTTGCAGGCCTCCGGCACCACCATTCCATCTTCGCTCCTGCTCATGCTGCCCTATACGCTGACCATTGCGGTTCTTGTTTTTTCCTCCTGGCGCCGGGGCTCGACGGGTGAGCCGGCCGCGCTCGGTACCACTATCGAACCACGTCAATAATCGATAAGGAGAGAGGTATGAATGATTATCGCCGCACCTATCCCGTTTCCTGGGAACAGATGCATCGCGACTCCAAGGCCCTTGCCTGGCGGCTCTTGGATATGCACTACTTTACCGGCATCATCGCCATTACCCGTGGCGGCCTGGTCCCGGCCGCGGTGGTTGCCCGCGAGCTGGGCATTCATCTGGTTGAGACCATCTGCATATCCAGCTACGACTGGCAGGACAAGAAATCAGAAGCTGAGGTCATCAAGGGGTTTTCCGGCGATGGTGAGGGGTGGCTGCTCATCGATGATCTGGTGGATACCGGTCGCACCGCGTCACTGGTACGGGAGACGGTGAGCAAGGCCCATTTCGCCACCGTCTATGCCAAACCTGCCGGCCGCCCCCTGGTGGATACCTTCATCACCGAGGTAAGCCAGGATACCTGGATTCTCTTTCCATGGGATACCGAGTCACAATTTGTCCAACCTCTGGCCGATCCACAGCGAAGCTGAGTCGATGGACGGGGCGCCGATCATCCGGCTCGAAGGAATCAGCAAATCCTTCGCCGAGCTCAAGGCCAACGGAGATATTTCCCTGAGTCTGCACCAGGGAAGGGTGCTGGCCCTGTTGGGTGAAAACGGCGCCGGCAAATCCACCCTGATGTCCATTCTGGCAGGTCAGCTCCAGCCCGATGAGGGCGTCATTTATCTACACGAGAAACCGCTCAACATTTCATCCACCGACAAGGCCATCGAGGCCGGTATCGGTATGGTGTACCAGCATTTTACCCTGGTGGCGGCCATGAGTGTGGCGGAGAACATCTTCCTGGGACACCGGGCGCCTTTGTTTCACCGTCGTCGCACCCTGGAGAAACGGGTACGGGAACTGGCTGAAGCATATGCAATGGACATAAACCCGGCGGCACGTATAGCGGATCTCTCCATGGGCGAAAAACAGCAGGTAGAGATTCTCAAAACTGCTCAGCCGTGATGCTGATGTGTTGATCTTTGATGAGCCCACCGCGGTGTTGACCCCGCTGGAGGTTGAGGGGTTGTTTACCACTATTTGTATGCTCAAAAAAGCAGGAAAGGCTATTGTCTTTATCTCTCACAAACTGGACGAGGTGATGGGCCATAGGCCGATGATATCGCCGTGTTGCGGCGCGGCCCGGATCGTCGATGTGCGGCCGGCACTACAGGTGAGTTCAACCGCTTGAGCTTGCCTCTTTGATGGTGGGCCGGCGAGGTACTGCTTACCGTTGAGCGGCAACCGATGCCGACCCAGACAGGCTGCTCCTCCAGGGCCAGCGGGTTGAGTGCCGATGTTGCACGTAATGTCGACCTGCAGGTGCGCCAGGGAGAAATCGTTGCCATCGTCGGGGTTGCCGGCAATGGCCAGAAACCGCTGATCGAGGCCATATGCGGACTGCGCAGGCCGGATTCGGGTGATCTTGAACTGTTCGGCAAGCCGTGGGCGTGAAGTTTTTCTCCAGGTATTGCCAGGACAATATCCTCAGCTATATTTCCGAGGATCGGCAGGGGCTGGCAAGTTGTCAGGAGCTTGATTTGCTTGACAACTTTTTACTGACCACCCGTTTTGATTTCTGTTCCGGTCCCTTTTTACTGAAACAGCGGGCCGCCGCACTATCAGTGGTCTGCTGGAGGAATTTGGCGTAACGCCACCGGATCCCCAGGCCCAGGCGTGGCAGCTTCCGGCGGGAACCTGCAGAAAATGGTGCTGAGCCGGGAGTTCTACCGGAAACCGCTTGGCTCATCGTCGGCTGAACAGCCTACCCAGGGGCTTGACATTGGTGCTATCGAAGAAGTGTGGAAGCTGCTGCTTATGGCCCGTGAACAGGCCGGAATCCTGCTGATAAACCAGCGATCTCGGCGAGGCCCTGAGCCTGGCTGACCGGGTTGCGGTGATGTATGGTGGCCTGGTGGTGGACACCTTCAGCCGTCATGATGATTATAAGGTAGAACAGATTCCTCAGATGATGGCGGGACTCTGGCCACCCAAATCAGACGAGCTGACCAGGATGGCCACCGCATGATTGCAAAAGATATGACTATAGAGACAAATTCAGGACAAGCGGGTTCCGGCTCAGAGCAGTTAAGCCGACTGCTGTTGCCGGTGGACTCGCTGGCCGCTTTTGAGCGCACCCTGCCGCTGGCCGAAGTTTTGATTCGTGCCATGGCGGTGGAAAGAAAGAAGGTTGCCCTTTTGCATGTGGTGTCGGGATCCTATCTACGTGACTATATGGAGGGAATCAGCGTCGACAGAGGTGATCTGCCCGATACCGAGCAGATGAAACAGCTGCGGCGCCGCCATGAAGAAAACGTAGTGAAACCTTTAATGCGTCAGGCAGGGGTGCTGCTTCACAAAACCAGCGGTATCGAGCAGGCGGCCACCATCATTGAGCATGGCGACCCCATTAAGGTGATCGGTGAAGTGTGCCGGGAGGGCAGCTTTTCAACGGTAGTGATGAGTCGGCAGAATGAAGCTGAGCGCGGCGGAAAACTGACCGGCAGTGTCACCGCCGGATTGCTGCATCGCTACGCCGGTTTCCACCTTTTATCTGGCCGGCGATCGTCGGGCCGATGATGATATGTTCGCCCGCTGCCTCATTGGGGTGGATGATTCTTCCGCCAGCAGGAACGCGGTTATCGAGGCGGGCACCCTGCTCAGTAAAACCTCGATGCCATTGACACCCTAAACCTGGTGCATGTACTGGATCAATCCTGTTATTACGAGGAGGATGGTAAAAGTTGCATGCAGACCAGCGTGGCCGGCCAGAAGGCATTGGAGGAGGCGGCAACCGGTTTGATCGACATGGCATCCCCGTCTGGGAAAATCACCGCGGTCATTCATTTCGGTCGCCCCGGAACGGTACTGGCCGAGGAGGCGCTGGCCTGCCAGGCGACCTCCATATTCATCGGGCGAAGAGATCGATCCCGACTGGCTCAGACCTTTCTCGGCTCAGTGTGCCTCGACATCATACAGAGTTGCCGGGAACGCACCCTGGTGCTGGCAAGTTAAGAATGGGTAGAACAATTGGGCGAGATGATGAGTAAAACCTTGCGTGGTTGGCTAGTGACGCTGGTCTTTATTGTGGCGAGTGTGGTACTCCCGGTAGCGCCGGTTCATGCCGAAAAAATGGTCTTTCGCTGGGCGATTCTGGTGGAACCCGAGCCGGGGCCGCTATCGAGGCGCTAGCCGTAGTCTCGAGCCCGGTGGTGCGGACTGGAACCCCCATGCAGTTCTACGTGGAGCACTTATCAAACGCTCATGTTTATGTGTTTCTATATGACTCAAGTGGTGAACTGCTGCCCATGTATCCGCCGGCGGAGGGTTATTACAGCTATGGATTTACCCGTGGGCCAAATTTTATTCCTCCCGGTGAAGGTTATTTTTCCTTTGTGCCGCCGCCGGGCGCCGAAACGTTTTATATAATCGGCTCCATCCAGCGTCTCTTTAAACTGGAGCAACTCACCGAGATTTATGCACAGAACGCCACCAGCGAAGGCCAGAAAACACTGCTGCTCGAAGAAATAAAAACAATGCTCACCGATAACGAAAAGAAATCACGCCGGGCCGAAAACATAAAAACGGGCGGAGGTACGCACCAAAATCGGCGATGAAATTATTACCCGCACCTTTGATGCGGTGGAAGTTTCCATTAACGATTTCTACGGACGCACCATCGTTATCAACCACCAATGATGGAATGACTCCAAGACCTAATACCGGCTTTGTTAGAGCAGATCAGCCGGAGTAGGGTCTCATCGTCTACCAAGTGCTTTGCCGCACCCGTCACGCTGCGCTGTGATCAAAACCTCCGTTGGCCAGAAAATAGATTGTCTGCCTGATGACCTCTTTGTCTTTCATCAGAAACGGTGCGAGACGTGTACAATCAGATGGTCGGCAATCCCATCAAATTTGGTGTTCTCCACCGAGACCTTGCCGTCATCGGGATTGGGTAGGTAGAGTGAAAGAATGAGGTTGATCGATCTGGAACCGGCGATCACCCCAACTTCCCCTTGGGCTGGACCCAGTGCGAGGGGAACGCTGTCGGGCCCGGTGCCGAGTTGAAGACCGGCCGGCCCGTTCAAGAGCTTAAATCCCGGCACATCGCGCATGGCGTCCACCACCTGACTGCCCCTGTTGGGCGGCCCCAGCATGACCACCCGATGCAGATGTTCAATCTCCCGGGTCTGCTGGTATTGCCTGAGGACGATACCGCCCAGTGAATGGGTGACAAAGCTCACCGTTTCATGCTCGCCGCATCGTGCCAAGGCCCGCGGGATATAGCGTTCGGCAAGGGTTTCGATGGTATGTTTACGTGATGGGTAGGAAAAATTGACAACGCTGTACCCTTCCTCCGTCAAGGCGTCCGCCATCTTGTTCATAGACTTTTCAGTCCGCGCCAGCCCGTGCAGTAAGATTACGCACTCATTGGCTAGCGCGGTGCGGCAGATACAGAGCAGACAGAAAATCGCAGGATGAAAAAAATAGGATTATTCATGGGTTTTGTTCCAGACGCTACCGCTTGAGTGTGTTTGCTCCGGTACGCCTACTCATCAAGTATTATTTCAAAACCACCATATATCAACCGACTCGTGTCAAAGGGCATCTCCATCGCTGGTACCTCAGGGTCTTCAAAAAGCCCTTTCATTCCTCTATCCCATGCTTTTTTCGATGGCCACATCACCCAGGACAGGACTACGGTTTCCTCGTCGGTGCACTGCACTGCCGCGCGAAAAGAGGTGGGAGCCCTCTTGTATGTCATCGCCCCAGCACTCAACGAGTCTATCAGCGCCATATTTTTTCAAGAAGACAGCGGCTTCATTGACGTGGGCGATATACGCCTCTTTATTGTTTGTGGGTACCGCGGCGACAAATCCATCGATATATGCCATGTGTGGTTCCTCCGTGGGTGAGCATTGAGCTAAACATGTCGGCGGATGATTGTTTTACGGCCGGTTACAAGGCTATAGTTCATCAGTCGCACCGATTTTTATTCTTGAACTCCCGGCTGTCGAATTTCGCGAAGCTTGACAGAAAATCACGAACAGCGTACAAA
>JAEQMT010000025.1 GCA_016722945.1 Desulfofustis sp. PB-SRB1
AGGTTCTTGCCGAACGTCAGGAAAAAGGTCGGTCATCATTACACGAACCTTGGATTTGCCGACTGGACACAGGTGTTTGGTGATCCGGTGATGACCGCGGCCCTTTTGATCGACTGACGCATCGAGCCCATATCATCACCTGTCAATGGGATAGCTTTCGTCTAAAACAAAGTCTCAGAGGGAGACCATCAAAGACAGAGAAATGAAGCACGATATCAAAACATAGTGAGACACCCCGGGATCTTGCACGTGTCCATATGGCACTAATCTTGACACTTGCCGCAGATCTTGATCGACATAAGGGGGAACCGTATTTGTTTATGATGTCTCAAGAAAGGGCATAGTGCAGCCGTAAAAAGCGGGAGAATTATGTAAGTAGGCACTGTTGCTGCATTGAATCGGTGCTGGAGGACACCTCCGGGGGCAGGAGAAACTCCAGTCGCCTACGGCTCCCTCCGTTTCTCCTGCCCCCCGGAAACGACCACACTGGGGTGGTACCCAACACCTTCTTTTTGTTTAATTCAGGGTGGTCAGTTTTAGGTAATCACAAGTGGTCAATTTTCGGTTGTCATTCGCAGTCGTGGTCTTGGCGAGCATCTCTTCACCGCCGTTTTTGGTTTCGTTTCACCAGGGTGTTGACCACCAGATCAACCGGCCTGAGCAGACCACACGACTGCCCCTTACAGAAGATTTCGACCCGTTCCGGCCGATCATCGTTGAACAAGAGCGTGACCCGTTCACCGATCAATTGAACCGGGGCTTCGAAGAGTCGTCCGTCGATGGTGACGACCCGGTCTTTGCTGACCCGGCGCCGCACTTCTTTACGGAAGTGATCAGTAAGATCAGCGGGTGCTTCGCGAATCATTTCAAGATGAGCGGCAAAGCGGTTGAACGGGGTCATCGCGGTGACCGAATGAACCCGATGCAGATAGTCCGTTTCCAGCCAGTGCTGGAACCGCTCATTGAGCTGAGCAAGGGTGTCGGGTTGGTCATCGAGGCGCGAGATAAACCGGGATCTGACGGTGCGAAAGAAGCGCTCGATCTTGCCGCGCCCTGTGGGGTATAGGGGCGGCTGTGGATCAGGGCGATGCCGAGCGAGGCACAGATTCGTTCGAGATGGCGTGAGCGAAAGGCGGCGCCGTTGTCCACGTAGAGTTTACGCGGCAGTCCTCTGGTAAGCAGGGCCTGGCGAAAGACCTGGAGCCAGGATTCGAGTTTTTCCGAAGAGAAGAACTCGCCGTGGGTAATGAACCGGGAATGATCGTCAAGAATGGCGATCAGATACGCTTTGCGCCTTTTGCCGGTGCCTTTTACCAGCGGGCCGTGCATGATATCTGATTGCCAGATATCGTTGGGAATTCGGCCTCGTAACGCGTCGATCCACCGGGCTCGCTTGTGCAGAGCGGCGCTGTCAAGCTTTTCCTGGTGGAGGATGCGATAGGCGGTGGGAGACTCAGGTCGTGCCGGGTGTGATTACTTGTTTTTCAGCAAGTGCTTGCACCAGCCGCCAGACCGGCCAGCCTGGTTGTTCTTTGCGCAACCGGATCAGGGCGCCGCGAGTCTCATCATCGACCGTGCGAGAGCATCCCCGGTCGCACCGCCTGGCCGGCATCAAGGCACTGAGCTCGCGGCCGCCCCGCTCATAGAGTCGCAGCCAGCGCCTGACGGTGGCGCCGACACCCGGGTGCGATGAGAGCCGGGGATGTTCCAGTGCTTCTCACTTTTTTGATAGATGAGTTCGGTCAACTCACCGGGTTCGAGTCGTGATGCAACCAACTCGCTGATGACTCCGAAGCGAAACAGGGCAACTTCGGTACGCAAGGCTTCGTCTTCCATGGGCGTCCTCCTGGGTATGGGGTATCAGAGTCGGGTTATCCGAGTCTGTCTGCCGATACCATGCTCAGAGGCCGCCGGGCAGAGCTACAATACGGTAGGGTGGGTCATGGATGTGTCGATTGTCATGGTGTATTGCTTGGGTGACCGGGATGATGTTTCGTGCAATGAGTCGAGTGAATCCTTCCCGGTGGGTAAGCTGAGTGGACATCCCGAAGACCAGCCGAATCATCCGACCTAGCCGACGCCACCACTGGCGTTGGCGCGAACGCGGCAGATCGGGCCGCCAGCGTTTTGTGCTCTGTCGGTGGGTAATTGCCTGCTGATCTCAGCACTGGAACTGCGATACCGGGGCCAATACCCCTGTGGTTTCAACCGATGAACGGCGCGGCACTGCGAACAGAACAGACGTCGAAGATAGACACAATGAGAAAGCAGCTAAACCAGGCGACAACAAATCCATGCCACCACAACCGTCCACCGCACCGGGGACAGCACGATGGTTTATTCCAGGGGTAGGCGGTGCCGAGACGAGCAATTTCCTTGACGGATGCGGCAACAAACAGTACCACAAGGCAACTCCTTTCAGGAAGTAGGTTTCCTGCCTGGAGGGCTGCCGGGGCCGTGTCCACGGCCCGGGCAGCCACCACTCACGAGGGGTGTACAATAACGTTACGAGAATTCAAGATAATCTGCAGTGTCACCACCCACTGCTAACAGATTCTGACAAAAAAGGCTGGTTTTATTTTAGATAATCTGGGTTCAACACTGAGGGTGAAAGGGTTTTCATCGTGTTCGTGTTGGTGATTACCGGATTATCTATGAAATCCAAAATGATATCCTTGTGATATTGATTCTTAAAATCGGTCATCGTAAAGATATCTACCGACAAATCTCCTAATTCCCTCACATCAAATTTGTTCGGACTCTTCCGATTCCCGCCGAGACGCCTCGAAGGCGTTCACGGCCTTTTCACCGGCGGGCGGCCCGCTGGTCCAGGTCCGTAATGTCGACTCGCAGATCGGCGCGTTCGTATGTCTTGCGGAAGTAGGTGATGTCCTTCTTGATCTCTCTCAGGTACAGACGCTTCTCCTCAACCGTCAGGTTCTTCTGGATCAGCTTTGAGTCAATATCATAGAATGTGAGCCGCTGAAATTCGATTGTTGATTCTCACATTAAATGCACAGCATTTGTCTGAATATCTTACCAGTGATATCAGAATATTTTGCAGGCGTCCCCCCGGGCGTGCGTCGCGTAGCGCCGCCCGGGGGAGCATCTCGGCACGACTAGAGTACAGATTTACTCAGAACAATGCATCATATTCTGAGTCCTTCTTCTCTGCGTAGTGTCCGTGTCCAGATTGATCAGTGGTTACGAGTCGGCAATACTGTTTGACGATACGGTTTAGTTCTTCAGCCATTCAAGCAATTCGGCAAGAAACTGGATGGTCTGTTCAGGTTTCATGATGTGCTCCTTGTGTTTGATGGTTGAATTACAGCAGCTCCGAGTCGGCACACCGAACATGCTCCGCTGTTACCTCTTGTGTTTTTTCGGCGGCAGCGGCGATCATGGCGCCGCGGGCAAGATGGTTGGCTTTGCGAAAGAGCCCGCCGGAGCCCTGATGAATGGCGGTTACCGCCTGTTCGGTAAAGGGTGAGTTTTTTATTCCGACAATGGTGAGATGATGGTCCAGATACTCACCCATCGCCTGGCGGGTGACCGCCGGCAGATGACTTCTGGCAACAATGCGAGAAGCCAGCGGTATGGCGGTACGGTAGAGCAGGTTTTCCGCCAGGTTATTCTGGCCGGCCAGCACCATGGGCAGCCACGGTTTGGAGTCGGCTTCGAACTGGGTGATGGTATGGAGCTCGGCAAAGACATCGAGGCGCAGCAGTGAGGCCTCATCGATAATCAGCAGGGGTTGCTGCTTTTTACCGGCGACCAGGCTGTCGATCTGTGCTCTGATCAGCCGGGTCAATACGGCCCGTGAGGACGATGCGGTAGCGATGTCAAGCTCGGCCAGGAGCTGGCGGTAGAGTTCGAGAATAGAGCCGGCTGAAGCGGTGACCCACAGGGTCTTGTACCGAGAGTGATGAAGCGTTCCACAGCTGTAGCGCACGGCGGTTGATTTGCCGGCGCCGACTTCGCCGGTGACAAGCATGATGGCGCCCAGACGCAAGACATAGTCGAGGCGTTGCTGGACGCCGAGCAATTCCGGGGTGGTGAGCACCTGCTCAAGGGCGAGATCAGCCCTGAAGGGCTCCGCACTGAGGCCGAAGAAAGTTCGATAGCTCATGATCCACCTCCGTCGGCGCTAGGATCAAAGGGCAGCCGTCCCGGCCGGCATGTCGAGGTTTCGGCGAGCATCTCTTCACCGCCGTTTTTGGTTCGTTTCACCAGGGTGTTGACCACCAGATCAACCGGCCTGAGCAGACCACACGACTGCCCTTACAGAAGATTTCGACCCGTTCCGGCCGATCATCGTTGAACAAGAGCGTGACCCGTTCACCGATCAATTGAACCGGGCTTCGAAGAGTCGTCCGTCGATGGTGACGACCCGGTCTTTGCTGACCCGGCGCCGCACTTCTTTACGGAAGTGATCAGTAAGATCAGCGGGTGCTTCGCGAATCATTTCAAGATGAGCGGCAAAGCGGTTGAACGGGGTCATCGCGGTGACCGAATGAACCCGATGCAGATAGTCCGTTTCCAGCCAGTGCTGGAACCGCTCATTGAGCTGAGCAAGGTGTCGGGTTGGTCATCGAGGCGCGAGATAAACCGGGATCTGACGGTGCGAAAGAAGCGCTCGATCTTGCCGCGCCCTGTGGGGTATAGGGGCGGCTGTGGATCAGGGCGATGCCGAGCGAGGCACAGATTCGTTCGAGATGGCGTGAGCGAAAGGCGGCGCCGTTGTCCACGTAGAGTTTACGCGGCAGTCCTCTGGTAAGCAGGGCCTGGCGAAAGACCTGGAGCCAGGATTCGAGTTTTTCCGAAGAAGAACTCGCCGTGGTAATGAACCGGGAATGATCGTCAAGAATGGCGATCAGATACGCTTTGCGCCTTTTGCCGGTGCCTTTTACCAGCGGGCCGTGCATGATATCTGATTGCCAGATATCGTTGGGGAATTCGGCCTCGTAACGCCGTCGATCCGGGGCTCGCTTGTGCAGAGCGGCGCTGTCAAGCTTTTCCTGGGTGAGGATGCGATAGGCGGTGGAGAGACTCAGGGTCGTGCCGGGTGTGATTACTTGTTTTTCAGCAAGTGCTTGCACCAGCCGCCAGACCGGCCAACCTGGTTGTTCTTTGCGCAACCGATCAGGGCGCCGCGAGTCTCATCATCGACCGTGCGAGAGCATCCCCGGTCGCACCGCCTGGCCGGCATCAAGGCACTGAGCTCGCGGCCGCCCCGCTCATAGAGTCGCAGCCAGCGCCTTGACGGTGGCCGCCGACACCCGGGTGCGATGAGAGCCGGGGATGTTCAGTGCTGCTCACTTTTTTGATAGATGAGTTCGGTCAACTCACCGGGTTCGAGTCGTGATGCAACCAACTCGCTGATGACTCCGAAGCGAAACAGGGCAACTTCGGTACGCAAGGCTTCGTCTTCCATGGGCCGTCCTCCTGGGTATGGGGTATCAGAGTCGGGTTATCCGAGTCTGTCTGCCGATACCATGCTCAGAGGCCGCCGGGCAGAGCTACAATACGGTAGGGTGGGTCATGGATGTGTCGATTGTCATGGTGTATTGCTTGGGTAACCGGGATGATGTTTCGTGCAATGAGTCGAGTGAATCCTTCCGGTGGGTAAGCTGAGCGGACATCCCGAAGACCAGCCGAATCATCCGACCTAGCCGACGCCACCACTGGCGTTGGCGCGAAACGCGGCAGATCGGGCCGCCAGCGTTTTGTGCTCTGTCGGTGGGTATTGCCTGCTGGATCTCAGCACTGGAACTGCGATACCGGGGCCAATATCCCTGTGGGTTTCAACGATGAACGGCGCGGCACTGCGAACAGAACAGACGTCGAAGATAGACACAATGAGAAAAGGCAGCTAAACCAGGCGACAACAAATCCATGCCACCACAACCGTCCACCGCACCGGGGACAGCACGATGGTTTATTCCAGGGGTAGGCCGGTGCCGAGACGAGCAATTTCCTTGACGGATGCGGCAACAACAGTACCACAAGGCAACTCCTTTCAGGAAGTAGGTTTCCTGCCTGGAGGGCTGCCGGGGCCGTGTCCACGGCCCCGGCAGCCACCACTCACGAGGGGTGTACAATAACGTTACGAGAAATTCAAGATATCTGCAGTGTCACCACCCACTGCTAACAGATTCTGACAAAAAAGGCTGGTTTTTATTTTAGATAATCTGGGATTTCAACAGGCTTGGTGCCGATCGCACTCGGCTATGGAGCCAAGCCCTCGGCCACCCTTGATGCCCCTCTTCGGCATCACCGTCGATACGACCAACCTCACTCACATCATGCGTGCGGGTGATGGGGCTTTACCTGGGAATGGTCGTGTTCTGGTTGTGCGGCGCCTTCAGGAGACCCCTGGCGGGCCCGGCTCTTGCCGCTTGCGCAGTGTTATGCTCGGACTTGCCGCCGGACGCGTACTGAGTTTCATGCTGGACGGCCTCCCGCACTGGCTCCTTGTTGTTTATGCCGCCCTGGAGATTGGTGCTCGGGTCTGGTCGCGATCACCCTTTACAGGGCAGAACACTCAGAAGGAGGCCCTGCGTCTTAATAGCAAACCGATCCAGGGGCTCAGGGATGCACAAGGTTCCCTCCGACGACAAGAAGGAGCGAACCAATTGCTGCAGTGTACCCACTGGGGCTGCGCCCCAGCGGTCCACTGAGCACAACGTTGGGCGGCATAGAAATAACACCGTAAAGGATATGTAATGGCAAAAAATTTTAACGAAAAATTGATAGAACTACTGAAAAACGATTCCCGATTTGTGGATGATGAAGGGGAACTGGTCAAGGCGGCGGTGATCGACCGGGCATGGAAAATTGACCGGGATCTGGTGAAACTGCTGCTTGGAAAGCCTGAAATAAAAGGCAAATTCTTTGATGAGATTGAAGGGCACTGGATTTTCAATATTAATACCTTTATCGAATACGTTGCCGATAAGAATTTTCTTGCCAATTCCTATACCCGGTTCAGGA
>JAEQMT010000037.1 GCA_016722945.1 Desulfofustis sp. PB-SRB1
GATGGATGAATGCTTTAAACGGGAAGGCATTGATAAGATGCTGGCCAACAGGGAAATCGAAGGATTGTTCATCTCCCATGAGCATTTCGACCACTACTGGGGACTTCCCGTAACCTTGAAATATGATCCCACCATTACCATCTATGTTCCCGAAGGGTTTTACCCCGAAGGCAAGCAATACGTTAAGGATGCCGGCCACAAGGGGAAGCTGGTGGAAGTAAAACCAGGCTTGTGCAAGCATATTCCGGGCATGGCCAGCTATGTCTTCCCCATTCCTATTATCTGCAGGGTATACGGGGAGCAGTCCCTGTATTTCAACATCAAGGACAAGGGTCTGGTATCCGTGACCGGATGTTGCCACCAGGGCATTATTCGGTTTGCCGAGACTGCCTACAATGAACTCAAATATGAGAACGACCAGTGCCACGGCATCTATGGTGGGCTGCATATTTCTCCATTTGACGACTGGGATCCCAAATATGACGATCTTGTGATCTCACTTGAGCGGTATGGGTTTGAACGCATCGGCTGCAACCACTGCACCGGCGTTCTCTGCGCCAAAAAGTTCATTACCGCAGGCTACCCGGTCATCGAAGGAACGGCCCGGTTCCGTTCCAAGGACAAAGCCTACTTGGGTAATGGGGATACCATCACCTTTGGCTGATGTCTGATAGCCGTTGACTTTCATGTCCCAGGCTGTGCTGAGCTGTTTAATCCTCCTGTTCGGGCCTGGGACACGAAGCCTTTAAAAGAGTGAAAAGCCATGTCAAATAACCATCTGCTGCCGGCCCGGCAGTTGAACAATCTGCTGCCCCCCTCGGTTCTGGATGATCCTGTGGAATCTTCATACGAGCTGGTCCGGGCCGTTCTCATCAGGTCCACTTATATCCCGGGGGTGCGACATACCCTGGGATGGCGGGGGATTCATGAGGTCGTGACACCCGGGTCCAGGCCAGGCAGCATCACGGCAAAAATCAACCACCGCCCCGGTGTTTTTGCCCTCCATCCGGTGGATACGGACACCGGGCAGGGCAGCCGGTTTTCCTTGAGTTATTTTCCATCCCCGGAGGAAGACCTGGTGGAATCCTTTTCCATTGAGGCAGGGATCCAGGCCCTGGCACCGGATTTCCTGGACAGGGTAAGGCAGTTCAGCAATCATCCCGACCTGACCGCCCTGTTTCACATCGGCTTTGTTGAATCTATCGTGGATGACCGGGGAATCTTTTTGTCAGTCTCTTCCTGTGACCGGCTGGGATGGGTTTCAGAGGCGGGGATTGAAGTCCAAGGCCCTGAAGGACCTGTCCAGGCAGTGGAACCCGGCGGGGTTGACCAGGATGTAAAAGCCCGTGAGCTTACCATGGATTTTTTCAGCCCCCTGGCAGCATCCGTTACCTATACCCTGGGATCCAAACCCTCCATTCTTTACACCCAGAAGAGAGGTGCCGCATCTTTGCCCGGCTTCTTTCTTAATACGCCGGAACACCGGCAGACCATGGGCTGGTTCTGCGAAAAAGAAAGGGGTGCTTCCTTTGACTGGGAAAATACCCCCATGGAACTGGTCTGGGAAAGGTCAAAACCAATTCCAAAATCCCTTGAACATGAACTCTGGTGGACACCGGATCTTTCCGTCGGAGGCAAGAGCCTGGACAAAAAGGCCATGGGGATTACGGACAAGCCAAGATTTATCCTGCTTACCGGATTCTTAGGTTCCGGGAAAACCAGTTTTCTGGAACATTTTATCCAGTTTCAAACCGGAGCCAACCATTTTGTGGCTGTGGTTCAGAACGAAATCGGTGAAAAAGGTCTGGATGCAAAGCTTCTGGGTGAAACCTATGCGGTTACCGAGATGGATGAAGGCTGTGTGTGCTGTTCTCTGGCCGGGAACCTTAGGGCGGCCCTTTCGGAAATCATGGACCGGTTTCAGCCCGATTTCATTGTCCTGGAAACCACGGGCCTGGCCAATCCGGCCAATATCCTGGGGGAACTCAACGATTTGAGAGACATACTTGAGTTCTGCTCCATTACTACCCTGGTGGACAGCCGGGCCGGAAACCAGGTCCTGGATCGGTTTGAGGTGGCAAGGGACCAGGTTCGCCTGGCCGATGTCATCCTGGTCAACAAGGAAGACCTGGCCGAACCCCAAACCCATGAAGAGCTGGAAAACAAAATCCAGCGCCTCAATCCAACGGCAGACATCCACAGAACCATTCACGGGGATATTCATCCGGGCCTGCTCTATGGGGTTAATTTCCGAAAACCGGTCAGACGACCTTTGTATTCCTCCATGGAGGGAAATACTGCCACCCATGAAAAGGAGGGCATTGAAACCCGGCTACTTAATTTTTACCAGCCTCTTGAAGAAGATAGCCTTTTAAATGCCATCCGGGAAGGGGGAGAAAACATTCTAAGGGTCAAGGGAATTGTTGAGTTTTCAGACCAGGAAGGACCAATGGTTTTGCAGTATGCTCCGGGCACCTGCCGGGTATCGGAATTTACAGGAAAGGACAAGGGGGAGCGCTTCCTGGTCATCATTGGCCGGGATCTGGATTCCAGTTTTGACTGCAGCCCTTTATCCACCATCAATGCAGAGAGTAAATCGGCATGAGCATCATTCAGCAGGGAAGCGTGATGATGTGGCCCCTGATCCTTTTATCCGTACCGGCCCTGGGGGTAATCATGGAGCGGTTTGTTTTTTTATTTCCCACCCATTTCCTATTTCAGAAGAACAGCCGGTCTTTGACCATGTAAAACAAGCAGGGCTGTTTACCCTTTTTTTACATCCCTTGAAGGGATGCGAATGACAACCGAAAATTGACCACTTGTGATTACCTAAAACTGACCACCCTGAATTAAACAAAAAGAAGGGTGTTGGGTACCACCCCAGTGTGGTTGTTTCCGGGGGGCAGGAGAAACTCCAGTCGCCAACGGCATCGTTTTGTATTCACCCGATTCAAGCGATTGGTCAGCATGTACGATCGGGCATGAGGGAATGGTGCTG
This sequence comes from Desulfofustis sp. PB-SRB1, assembly GCA_016722945.1. Taxonomy (GTDB): domain Bacteria; phylum Desulfobacterota; class Desulfobulbia; order Desulfobulbales; family Desulfocapsaceae; genus PB-SRB1. The sequence continues at coordinate 2,999 of JAEQMT010000037.1, forward strand.
GTTAAAGATATTGGCCTACTTGCTATGCTAAAGGGCAGAGGTTTCAATGCTTCCGACATTAAGCCTAGTTGGTGGTAGTGATAACAATATGTTGCAGCTGATTGCCTGACGGCATCCGCTGAAATCCACGTTAAGCGCTAGCGTTGCAACTCGCGCATGAGTGAACTTCTTTATGGATGCTATTCAGGCTTGTAGTTTCGCCACCAATCTTACGGGTCATTCTCGCATTCAGCAAAACGCACCGGCGTTCTTTTCTTGGGTAGCCCAAGACGTTTTCGCCACTCGTGCCATACTTCGGCAAAAAAGAACCCTGGCGGCGCCGTCTCGATGGCCTCGATGAAGTCTTCCGTGGTGAAGTGTTTGTTCGCTAAATTCAGAAACCGTTGTTCCCCATACTGCATAACCAGGCGAAGATAGAAGTTCTTGTCGGCAAGCACTTCCTCCACCGGCCAGCACCAGGAAAGATCTCGAGCACTCCGCTTTATCTCGTTATCTTCACACCACCGCATCATTATCTCTCCAGGGTGTCTACAACGGATGTTCCTAGATAATGATGCCATTACCTCTGATGGCGGGGCGCTGCTGCTCAGGGAAGTTGATGCTTGATCGTGCCACAGCATCGGCCACGGCTGTTTAAAAAAATGGTACGGCTCTTGCTTGCATTGCGATATAATGCATGAAAATAAAGCACAAGATGGAGGTGAAATCATGCCATCAGTCACTATCAGAAACGTACCGGATGAGGTTCATCGCGCTTTGCTGGTTAGAGCCGCACAGCATGGCCGCAGCGCCGAAGCTGAAATTCGTGAGATACTGGGACATGCCGTCCAGCCGGAAGGAAGGATTAAACTTGGTTCCTTCCTTGCCGGCATTGGTCGAAAAATCAATCTAAACGATGATGATTTTTCGATTTTTGCGCAGAGCCGCGATAACAATCCGGCCAAACCGGTGGATTTTGAATGATACTGATAGATACACATGTAATTTCGGAACCGTTGCGTCGTGCTCCCGAACTCCGTGTTATTGACTGGCTTGATGAGCGACAATTATAATTCCCGAGTAACGGTAATTAAAATTCCCGGTTAAACGAGGTTTGATTATTCAAATCCACGGAAGGAGGATTTGAATGATCACAGACAACCAGGTGAAGAAATTGAAACGGGAATTACAGCACGATGCCCGTCTGGAGACAGCGGCAGCACAAGCAGGTATGGATCCTAAAACGGCACGGAAATACCGTGCCCTGGACACACTCCCCAGTGAAATCAAGGCGGCGCGGGTTGATGCTGTGTGGTGTGTGAGGGGAGTCATAACGAATGGTGCGCTCGGGCCGGTGGTACGTGTGAGAGCAGCGTCCACGTTTGCACATTCCGGATTATGCACCGCGGCGGCTCGGTGCCCGCCCGGTCTCCGGTCGCCCTAGGGGCACCCTCCGACCGGGCGGATGGAAAAAAATGACATCGTAACACAATGGATTATCTGCCATGGTATAAAGAGATTGTAATGGTGAGGAATATCGGGAAGTATAATTGTCGTTGATCGCCGGCCACATAAAGACTTTCGGAGAAACACCCCCACGGGCGTGGGGAAGACCTCAAATATTATCTGCTTTTTCTTTTGAAAAAAGAAACACCCCCACGGGCGTGGGGAAGACGTCAATAGCCCCAGACCACTTTTTTGCAGATAAGAAACACCCCCACGGGCGTGGGGAAGACGCAACCGGTACCCCGGAGCTGAGCCCCGAGGTGGAAACACCCCCACGGGCGTGGGGAAGACACCACCGCCTGGCCGGAGCTCACGTCCCAGTGGGAAACACCCCCACGGGCGTGGGGAAGACTCGATGGACCAGCCCATCAGGTTGAGCATGGTAGAAACACCCCCACGGGCGTGGGGAAGACTTGCACGACTACAATTGGTGCCTGTGCAACATAGAAACACCCCCACGGGCGTGGGGAAGACAAAAAAACCGTAACCACCACCCCTCCGACCATGGAAACACCCCCACAGGCGTGGGGAAGACTTTCAAACTGTGCCGCCTCGCTTTCGTTATAGGGAAACACCCCCACGGGCGTGGGGAAGACTTCCGCCTCGATCTTAACCTTGGCCAGCTTGAGGAAACACCCCCACGGGCGTGGGGAAGACCTTTTTCTTGTTTAACCACCAGAGCAGCGGCCAGAAACACCCCCACGGGCGTGGGGAAGACTGGCGTTTTGCCGTTCGATCAGCGGGATCATGAGAAACACCCCCACGGGCGTGGGGAAGACGTACCAAGAGTGGTTGCGCTTGCATGGCAGATAGAAACACCCCCACGGGCGTGGGGAAGACGAGGCGATTGAGCAGGGCTCTACCATCACCGCGGAAACACCCCCACGGGCGTGGGGAAGACGAGCCTACACATTTGATAATCAAAAGATGTGCGGAAACACCCCCACGGGCGTGGGGAAGACGGTCTCACGGTCCGGCAGGGCGGAGACGGTAAAGAAACACCCCCACGGGCGTGGGGAAGACATCGCGCCCAGCTCCCGCACCACCTCGGGGATAGAAACACCCCCACGGGCGTGGGGAAGACGCCTTGTAGTGCTCATCCTGAGATGCTTGCAGAGAAACACCCCCACGGGCGTGGGGAAGACTTCAGGTGACTTTTGCTGCCTGATACAATCCTAGAAACACCCCCACGGGCGTGGGGAAGACAAATCATCAAACATCACAGAATACCCTTTATAAGAAACACCCCCACGGGCGTGGGGAAGACTACCTTCAGTCGCACGAAACGCTATACGATCAGGAAACACCCCCACGGGCGTGGGGAAGACTCTACCACCTCTTGTAAATTTTGCTCATCCGGTAGAAACACCCCCACGGGCGTGGGGAAGACTACCTTCTGCATCAGTTGGATAAGTGAAACCTGGAAACACCCCACGGGCGTGGGGAAGACCCAACTGAAAAAGCTAAATCTTCATCTATCGGGGAAACACCCCCACGGGCGTGGGGAAGACTGTACATTTCCCTATAAATCAAGGATCTAAGATAGAAACACCCCCACGGGCGTGGGGAAGACCCACACCATATCCATTGTCAGCGTTCGACTTTAGAAACACCCCCACGGGCGTGGGGAAGACGCAACTCATCTAGATAAGTTCGATGGTATGTGGGAAACACCCCCACGGGCGTGGGGAAGACTTCATCACTAGAGCTACAGGATATAGATTCGTGGAAACACCCCCACGGGCGTGGGGAAGACAAATGGTGATATTGTATTTATTGGCTTTAGTCAGAAACACCCCCACGGGCGTGGGGAAGACGCATCCTAGAATAAGATTGTGACATTAGGTATAGAAACACCCCCACGGGCGTGGGGAAGACAGTGAACACGTCCGAGGCTATGCGTCTCTCCTGGAAACACCCCCACGGGCGTGGGGAAGACCATGCCAACAGGAGCCGACTAGACCACTATATGGAAACACCCCCACGGGCGTGGGGAAGACCCTTTTTTTGAGCTTCCTTGTCCAGATACTTTGGAAACACCCCCACGGGCGTGGGGAAGACCAAGTTATCTATCTTATCGACGAGGCACATGAGGAAACACCCCCACGGGCGTGGGGAAGACGATCCTGATCCTGATCCTGACGAAGGATGGGGAGAAACACCCCCACGGGCGTGGGGAAGACATAACCACATCTTTGCTTCCCGATGGCACTCAAGAAACACCCCCACGGGCGTGGGGAAGACTTTGTTAATTCTGTAACAGAGTAATCGCTTCTAAAGGAAACACCCCCACGGGCGTGGGGAAGACACGGCGGCGGCGCAGATACACATAGTCGCGCTGGAAACACCCCACGGGCGTGGGGAAGACAATTCCATCCCTTGTATAAATGTGTCGATTGAAGAAACACCCCCACGGGCGTGGGGAAGACTAAATTTCATCTAAGCCACCGCTTGCCGGGTAGAGAAACACCCCCACGGGCGTGGGGAAGACTTATCGCTACCTGTGGACCGGTCGGTTTTCAGGGGAAACACCCCCACGGGCGTGGGGAAGACAGCAACAAGTTGTCAAAGAGCAAGTACCACTCTACCACATATGGTGGCTATTGTTGAGGCAACAACTTCTCAATAACAAGCTGCAAGCCTGAAATCTTAACCATCTCTTTGGATGGTGTACCAATCTGGCGTATTTGATACCCAGGGGGCTTTGGGTTTGAATGGAATATGGTCACCCCAGCCTCTGCAGTGCAATGCTGATACAAATATTCAACAACCATTGTTGCCACCGAATCCTTGACCCCTGAAACAAAAACGTTTGGTCGCGGCTCAACAAACCACAATTTCATTCTGCCCCGTACTGCAGGGGGTAGATCATTGGCTATGACGACCAACACGTTTATTCTCCAAAATTTTATCAATATCCTTGGGAATCCTTTCCAACAAATCCGCCTCTATTACCCGCTTACGAAACACCTCGGAAACAAAGTGTTTTTTGTATTGGACACCCATTTCACGGGTAAGGTAAAAAGCCAGATCAATGCAAAGAAATTCCTTGTACAAATCAGCCATGTCATACACAAAAGGTAAAGGACTGCCCGAATGGACAAAGCCAATATGCGGTGAGTAGCCCAAACTATGGATTGCTGAACACAGGATTCCATAAAGTGCCGCATTGGACGCAGTCAACACCTGGTTGGTGACATCACCGAACTCAAATTTTCCCGGGGTGAATCTCCGCCCCTTCCACCCCACTCCGTATTCTTCAGCCTTCCGCTCATAAAGAGACCGCACCCTGTGCCCTTCCATCCCCATCATCTCTTTCAACGTCTTGTTGGCCAAATCCGCATCTGTGAAACGGTACTCAAACATCCTGCGTGCAACGGCCAAGGCGTCATCCTTGTCTGCGGCAAGAAGCATTTGTTTTCTCAGGTTCCTGGTATGTGCCGTTGGCGTATACCCCGCAGCATAAAAGAGAAGACTATCCTCACCCACCCAACAGATGGAACAGTTGGCCGCGGCAGCGGTTTTGACCGCCTCATGGGTCACGCTGGTCCCCGGACCGAGGAGTAGGGTGTTGATGGTGGCAACCGGTAGCCGGACGACATGCGCCTCGCAATCGATCCATTTCACACTGGAATCATCAATTTCCAAACGGCCCCGCTCCAAATACAAAAAAGGGTAGCGGTCTTTCACTTGGGGCAGTGATTCGCGGGTTACCTTGATAAAAAGGCGCTTCTGTTCAGTCATTGCATGTCATTCAAGCCAGTTTTGCACTGTCACCCGACGATCGCGGTATCGTTTCTCCTCACCAAACTGAACTGGAACATCATTGAGGGTAACAACCTCCCCACCGTGCTCACCCTGAAGAACCCGAAAAGCAAAGACCTTCCCCTTTTCTTTGGCAAGTCTATCTCCGGCACCCAGAGCTTCTGCAGCTGTGGAAAACAGTCCCTGGTATATTAGCTCCGTTGGCGCGCAGCACTTGCGCCCCAGGTAGAGATCCCAAACCGGATTCTGCAGCCGGACAACCGTTGTTTGGGCCTGATTACCAGGAACCTGCAGGGCAACCCCAAAGGCCATATCCTGGAGATAGTAACGATAGGTTAATTTTGTTCCTCCGCCAACGGCTCTTGTCCCTTCACTGGTTTTTGGAATCAAGAGATTTTGCCAGGGGTCTTTGTAGTCGTACCCACTCCCCACCATATGAAAATCCCGGAGCAAGGGTTCTCGAGGTACCGGCTTGCCCTGCCCGTCTGGACGCACAAATGCAACAAGCTGCATATCAAGATCAGCAAATGAGGCAAGCAGCCCCCGCTGCGCTCCGCCAGCCCCCATTGCACAGCACAGCAAGCCAAGCACTCCTGATTTGGTGGGAAAATCCAGACTATGGCGCCTGCCGAAGCGGGAATCATACCCCCACGCCTGGAGCGGTGCCTCTAACCAAAGCAATAGATAGGGATCAACCATCAGTACAACTCCCTGACATGACCCTGCAGATCTTCGATAAGATTGTCAATGGAGTAATCTTCATTTTCACCCCACTCATAATCCCCCTTCTTGCCAAAAAGTGAACCGGAGAGTTTTTCTTTTTTCAGCAGGTACTCTTTGAGTTTTTCTTTACTGGGCTCAAAATACCCCCCACCCCTCTGTAGCTGAACCGGGGTTTCAAATGGCACCTGCAGCCGCTGGCCCTGGCGCACCAATATCTTGGCAAACTCCCAGGGACTGGCGCCGGACTGGGTGGTCTGTCTTGCGCTGGGCACAGCCACATAAAGGGCCTTGGTAAAGACCTCGACTGCCTGTTTGACCCCCTCCTCGTCAAGCGTGGCCCCGAGCTGCCCCAGGTCAAGACTGATGTAACGGTAATAGGTAGCGGCGTTATATTCGAGGCTTCCCATATGAGCCGAGCCCGGCTCTTCGGACAAATCATCAAGGGCAGTAAAAAATTCCACCTCGTTACTCACCCGATGGGTAGAAATGGCATGGGAAAAAGAGGCGGCAGCCTCTACGTTCAAATCAGCCGCCTTGGCCACCATCCTGCCGAACAGGGCGATATCCAGGGCATCCAGACCGGCGCAGGTATTCTTTTTTACCACCTTTGTAATCTCGGAGGTCAGCTGTTTATCGGTTAACTGGTCAAGTTCAAAACCGTGCTCCATGGCAAAAAAAGCAAAGGCATCTGCCTCATGCTGACCGATAAAGAGCAGAGTATCGTCACTGAGGACCTGAGCTATTTTCTTCGCGCAGGCTGCGGCCTTCTCGGTATCAGCACCACTTTCCTGGCACGCTTTCTCCATAAATTCAGTCACCTTTTTTGTGCGGGTGCCCAGCTTCACCCCAAAGCCAGCCAGAGCCATCCTGACCTGGCGTTTCCAACACTGGGAACTGACACGCGCCCTGGTCACCCCGCCAACCATGGCACTCTTGGGCGCGCCCACATCATCGCGGTTGAGACAGGTCACCGGGAAAGACTGGAGGATATGGTACTCAATGCGTGTATTCATCGATGCGCTTGTCTTCATTTACTCTCCTCAGGTAAATTGATTACAAAAAATCGGGGACAATCTGAAGCAAACCGCAGCCAAAGGCCCGGCCCCGCCCGATTCCCCGGGAAAAACTGCTTGTAAAACGTTCCCTGTCAGTCACTTCTAGTAGGCCGTGCAGACTTGCCTGGGCCATAGTTATTTGGCGCTGCCGTTTGTCTGTGAACCGAAGCACCTCGATCCTGTCCACCTGCAGGCTTTCCCTGTGTACCTGAAACCCCCAGCTCTCTTCTGCTCGTTCACAGAACCAGCCACTAACCGCTTCCCGTCCTTTTACCGGCACCAGTTTTCTGGTGGTACTATCTCGATAGGTCGGATTGACAATGGTCTTGAAACGGTACCGTGATGCAGCAAGGAAAACCGAAGGAATCTCCTTTGTTTCCAACCTGCCGAGGTTCCCTTCCAGCTGTGCGGCCGGAAGCCGATCCGAGAGGATAAGTACTTTTCGACCAGTGAAATCGCCGCCCTGATCCGCATAGACGATACCACTGGAAGCTGCAGCCTGCTTCTCCTGCACGCTGCGAATATCCTCAAACAGGCTGTAGATAACTCGATGCAGGGAGTAGGGGTCGGTTATTCTCAATCTCTTGACGGCCTTGCGGTCCAGGTGAAGAACTGAAGCATAAAGTACTGCCATCACGCCGCCTCCTCTTCCGTGGCCTTGGAGTAAAACTCCTGGGCCCACTGGGCCTTAACCTGCTGTCCACGCCAATACATCCTCCGTAACTGATTCAAAAGCCTGACGTAATCCAAAGGGATGGAGACCCTGCTCTGAATCAAGGTCAGCAGCGGCCTCAGGATACGGCAAGTTTCGGCGACATCCTCACAGGCCAACAGACGGCGGAGCTTTGCCTTAGCCTGGTCGCTGGTGTTACCTTCCTCATAGCAGCGGGCAATCGCCCTGCCCAGGGACATGCTCCCTTTTTGCTGTGCCTTGCTCCTGGCCATTGCCGCGGCGACTGTCGCATAGGGGAGACGCATGTATTCTTTTTCCAGATTAATGCCTAACGCCGCCAGTGCTTCCCAACTCTGGTACTCTGTATCCGGGTTGTCTGCGCGTCGCAAGCGGGCCGCATACCCCTTATCCGTAGCACATCGATCAAGAACCATACTTACAAAACGAGTGACACGATCCGGTGGCATATCGTTTTGGCTGATGTTTGTCTCACTCATATCTCTTCCCTCTTTAAGTAGTTACTGAAGTTTGGCCGGAATTGTGCCCAGCCATCCAGCTGCCGGGCTGTGTCATTTGGACAGAAATGGTCATAGGTGTTAAGGGCCGCTGCCGCAAAAATCTTCCGAAGTTTTCTTCTTTCAGTCTCTGCCTGAGTTCCCTGGTCACAGCTATCAACCAGAGCCTGAAAGTTGCTTTCACAGAGCTGCCAGAACGTACTTGTTCCCTGACTTGCCAGCTTATCCCCTTCTGCTTTCAGAGCTGTGTAATAGCCCCGTATACAGCCGTATGTTTTTTTGGAAATATTTTCTAGTTCTCGCATCTCTTGTTGCAATTGGCCAAACCAAATCTTGTCGATATAGTTACTTTCTAACCAGACCTCTGACTCAACAAAATCATCAGTGCCTGAGACATACTGTTCACCAGCGTTACTACTCACCCGGAGCCCACCAGACCACACAGCAAAGTTTTGCAATAAACGGCGTGCACGCGGTAGTGCCTTTCGAAGCTGCAAACAATCAAAAGTACCTGTCTCATGCTCAATAAAGCTGAGCAAAGCAGGGAGTTGGCGCCATGGTCGTTTTTCCGGATCACTCCATAATACTTTAATTTTGCTCTGAGTTGCATCCATTGCAACTGTTGGGTCAACTATCCCTTCCTGATAGTTCATATGAGCCAGCCCCTCTGAATAGTGAAGCCCCTTATCACTCATTAAGCAAAAACGACTCAATGGCACCAGCCGTCCCATATATGACTGCTTCAACTCTTGAGCTGTTTTACAATCCTCACCCGCAGGCATAGATTCCCAGGGAGGAAATCCAAGACCACTAGAGAACATTTCGCTGTTTCGCAGGTCACTACCCACTAGCAAATTAAGCCGAATACTCTGCAAGATCGTTTTGCCATTCACAAAACTATGCAGCAAGCCCATAAAACCTAAAGATGGGCCAGGTTTGCCGGTGGAAGGTTTACCTTTTGGATTTGATTTACCTTTATAACCTCTGGTCAAAACCACACTGTTATCCGTTTTCTTTCCCCCCATGGAAAAGCCCATCAAAAGCACTAACAGCAGAGCTTTATCCGCATCTAGTAGTTCTCTTTCTTGATTAAACTGACTCAAAACAGTGGTGTTCCCTGTTGCCACCTCCGGTAATACCGCCCCATACCTCTGCTGTTGCGCAACAGATATGGCCGGCATCTGTAAAAAGGGCCGCTCACCATAGAGATAAAAACGGTCATGCCACTTCTCCAGGTAGGCTATACACCCAGCGGCCAGAGCTGCTTCATCCAGGGCCTGCCACGCCTGTTCATCGGGAAGCTCAGTTGCCGCCTGCCCGATGGCCAAGAGCAGTTTCATGAGGGCGATCTTCTCCACCGGGTTGCCGCCAAGGGTCCGGTATTCGAAGTTGGTAAAGACCTGTCTCAGGCTCACCCGCCCCACATCAGCAACTGGTATCCAGGGCTCGTCAATCAGGTTAAATCGGTTTTCCATGTTCTTTCCTGTTCCTTTTTCTTTGTTCGGTAGCCAAGGTCATCATTGTACTGGATGGTATATTTTTCGTTCAACGGCGCCCCCTGGTAGCCATGTACCACTTCCGCCTCATCCACCAGAGCCAGCCGTAGCAATGGTTCATCCCATTCTGGTCTACCCAGGTAAAAACAGTTTTGGAGAGCCAGCCTTTTCAATGTATTCATGGGAGGCGGCAAAGGTGCGTGATGGCTGCGGACACAAACCATCTCACCGGTCAATGTGACGCTCAAGTCACGCCACGCTTTTTTTTCGAGGTTGATTTTGTCCCAGGGAAGCTGCAAGTGTGCTCCATCCAGTAGAGTGATATGGGTAACTCTTTTATCCGCATCCAGATTAACCGATTTCAATAACAGTACTTCTGTGGTATCGCCCTCGTTGTAGCGGGTCTGGGCTTTTGCTTCCGGCAGGGTTTTGCCGCCCCTGGCAAGAGTTATTCTGGCCAGCTGCCGCAAAGCTTCCCTGCCTTTTCGGTCGCGACTGCCATTCTTCAATTCATAGAGCCACCGGGCCATAAGCCCTTCTTCCTCCCGTTCGATATAGGTTTCCTCGATGATCGGCCTGATATCCGCTGGGATTGTCATTTGCCTGAGGTTCCGCCAAACCTCAAGGCTGCGGCACAGCACGTAAGGGCTATAGACCCAGGCCGTATTGCCAAAACATTTGACGGGGTTTTCGACAGCTTCTTCAAGATCAGGAGCCAGGACCCAAACCTCCCGTTGAGCCTGTTGCTGCCTTGGAGTTCCCTTGTGGCGCCACAATCGGCCAATCCGCTGCAAGAGCATGTCTGATGGGCAAAATCTGGACACCAGAAAATCCGCATCGATGTCAAGAGACTGTTCCAATACCTGAGTGCCAACCAAAATACGTCCCTGTTCTCCTCGTCTGGTCCACCCCTCTTTGCCATAAAGACTTACCCAGTGGTCTTCGATTCGCTGCCGATGATTGGCAGTAAATCGAGAATGAAGGAGTCCGCAGCTGACACCTAGCTGTGCAGAGCGTGAAGCCATATCCAGGTAGCTCTCCTGGGCTTCCGCCACAGTGTTTTCTATCCACAACACCTGCTGCCCTTGTTCGGCCCGCTTCAGGGCCTCCTCTACGAGCTCTTCAAAGGCACCAGTCAATTTGATAGAAAAACTCTGGTGATCACTCACCAGAACGGGAACTTTTTTCTCGATAAGTTTTCCGTCTGCATGCCAGGACGTAATCAGAGGAAACCCCTTTTCTTGCAAAGTGGCGGCGACCAGCTCCTGTCGCCGGTCCTGGTTCAATGTGGCACTTAGGATAATCACCGTGCAATGCAGCTCCTTTAACAGCGTTACCAGAGCATCTATTATCGTCCCTGTGTAGGCGTCATAGGTGTGCACTTCATCGAGGATGACAACCTTGCCCGCCAGGCCAAATGCCCTGACAAAACCATGCCTGACATTCATGGCCGCCATCAGAGCCTGATCCAGCGTGCCGACACCAAAAGGGGCCAGCAAGCCCCGTTTTTTGAGATTGAACCACGGAAATCCAGGCTGCCCTTCTCCCCCAAGTTCTGTGTCCTGCAACCAGGCTTTTCCATGGAGCAATAATGCTTTACGATGTGGGCAGTCTTGTTCGAGAATACTATGTAAGAACGTGTTGAATCGCTCATAAATCTTGTTTGAGGTGAGCTGGGTTGGCAGTGCAAAGTAGATGCCACTGGCCTGTTGCTGGCAAAGAAGCCGGTACGCCGCATAGAGGCCTGCCTCAGTCTTACCCGTGCCCATGGGTGCCTCAAGGACATACACACCCGGGCCATTTACCAACTGAAGAAAATGCTCCTGTACCGGATAAGGCTTGAATCCCTGGCCGAATACTTCATCAAAGTTCTGGTCACATTTATAGTTTGGCCCCACAAAACCAGCCATGTCAATAGCCTTGCCAATCAGATTTTTCCATTCAACAGCAGGGTCATCAAAGATGTATCCAGAACCTATCCAATCGGCGACGGTGGTCAGGCCCGCAACAAGTCGGGCCTGCTCTGGAGATTCTATCGTAGGCCAGTCTGTTGCGAAGTGTTTCTGCATTTTCTTCAACAGAATCTCTCTTGCCTGCTGCCATGGTTTACCGCCAAAGACATCTGCTTCCGCACTGTACATGGAAACTGAGGGGCTAAAACCATGGTGCTGGCCCCCAATCTCAGGCACGAAATCACTGGCTCCCGCCGCCTCCAGCGCCACCTGAGTAACCCCGGCGTGACCATCCCAATTCCTCTCCAGAACAGGGTTGACCTCTATCGTAAAAGGGTGCTCCCCTTCCTGGAGAGTATCAGTTGCTTGCAGTAGTTTTTTTTGAAAAGTCGGAGAGACTTTGCCAATGTCATGCGCCGCAGCTACCAGTTCGGCACCCTGGGGAAAGAGAGCAAAAGAGGTGATTGCCTGAGATCGTCGCATCAACTCTTTCGCTATTTCTCCTACGATCAGGCAATGATCGAGAACCGTACGGCCAAGCCGCCTTCCAGCGACATCTGGTTGATATGTTTTTGCGTAGAACTGGGTGGGAATAGTCTTTTCGTGGGGTGGTGTTATTCTTGTTTCTTCTTTACTTCTGCGCTTTAGCATACGGGCACCCTGAAAAATGCCGTTTAGTAGACTTGGCGATAGCGACATGAAGAAAGTGCTCAGGCAATGAACAGCACCCTATCACTTCGTCTTCATCAGATGCTGGGTATTTCTGTGCCGGTTATCCGCCGCTTTATAATCAATTCCACCGTTTTCTGCGCCGGTCGGGTTCCTGTCGTCAGATTGCCGCCAGCAACAAGCCGCCATAGCAATTTTTAATCGCTAAGAGCGATACGATTCCAAAGCCACGCTATTGTGACCGCAGCAGTGTTCCCAAGCCCAGTGGGAATCGAGATAATGCGCGAAACACATTCGGTGCCATGTGCAAGATCTTCAGCTTTCTTAAGGACTGCGTTTTCCCCGCATGCAATTCGAGTTTGATAATCATACGGGGCATAGCCGGTTGCTCTCTTAAAAAATTCAGGAAAATTCATTTTTGTTATAGGTTTTTCTGTTGACGTATGTAAATGAGAGTCACTTAGATTGACGGTCTGTCTTACCACCACCCTACCACCCCCGCGTATCAAAAAATGATCCGGTGAGAATTATTTTTCATTTTTTTTTGCAGGCCTGCAACGCTTTTTCCAGGCGAGCGCATACCGCCCGGGCCAGATCCGGCGGGGCGATGACCTGCACGTCGGGGCCGTGGCGCAGGATTTCCATGACCAGTTCGCGCTGGTCGGAATAGGGCACACGCAGTTCATACCGGCCGTCGCTCAGCCAGCGGCCTTCCTGGGCGGGGTGCCACTGTTCTTCCGCCACCCAGCGGGCGCTGTGGCTGGTGAAAAGCAGCACCGCCTGGTGGTTGGGGGGGCCGGTGAAGATGCCGAACGACGAGGTCAGTTCGGCGGCCATGGTCTGGTCGTCGACTTCCGTGGCGGGGTGGTTCTGGGTGACGATATCGCTCATCCGTTCAAGAGCCATGACGCGCAGTCCGCCGCGGGTATGGCAGTAGGCGGCCAGATACCAGTTGCCCCGGTAGTAGAGCAGGCGCTGAGGTGATACGGTTCTGGTGGAAATACTGTTTTCACCCCGGCTGTGATAATTGAGTTTGAGGCGGGTGCGCTCGATAAGCGCGGTGGCGGCGGCCCGGAAGGCGAGCGGACAGCAGAGCCGGATACCGGCGCCGACAAACTGGATACGCTTGACCAGTTCGCCGGTGCTGACGCCGCGCCCGGCCAGCAGTTTTTCGATGCGCTCGCGCAGCGGCTGGAGTTCGGCCCTGAGCAGGCCCGGATCAAGGCCGCCGATCAGCTCATGAATGGCCAGCAGGGCGTGAAGTTCGGAGACATTGAACCAGAGGCCGGGAAATTCCACCTGGTCATCGTTTTTTTTGTCGAGGATATAGCCCTGATATTTCTGGCTGTAGGTAACCGGCAGGTTGTATTCGTTGCGCAGTTTGGCAAGATAGCGCTTGACGGTGGGCAGCGAGCACTCAAGGCGGGCGGCCAGCTCTTGGGCGCTTACCGCGTAGCGGCTGCTTTGCAGGATGGCGGTAAGCTCGTAAACGCGGTCGAAGGAGGCCATGAATCAATTATCCCTGTATGAAAACATGTGAAGTCGGGACACTACTAGTGTACGAAAATTTTTTCACGCCATTAGTGCGCTGCACCATGGTCGGCGCCGCTTGTCCGGCACACGTTATTCGGAATTGAAGAAGGCGCCATTAACCCCGCTCATGGCAGAGCAGAGAGATACCATGCAGGTCTATTTTTCTACTCGTCCAGCTCTGTTTTTCCGAGCCAGTAACAGGCGAGCGGGGCCGGAATCCTTGCCCACCGCACCGGCTCAAGGCCGCGTGTCGACTCAACCTTCAAAGGGGGAGAAACGATGGAAAAATCCGCGCTATCTCTGGTGATGACATAGCCGTGCGAGACCTTACGCGCCGTGCAGAACTCGGCCAGACCTTTCAGATCTACAATGCCGGTGTTTCGAGCACAATATTTTACTTCGAAGGGGATCACCTCGCCGTGTACTTCGGCAACGATATCGACCTCTCGGTCTTTTCTGCCGCGCCAATAGGAGAAACCAACGCTCACCGGGTAATAGCGGGCGAAGACGTGCTTGAAACATGTTGTTTCAACGGCCGCGCCAAGGGCTGTCGGGTCTTCCAACAACGTTGCCGCGGTGAGCAGCACCGAAGGGGCAATGGCGAGATCGGCCAGATAGATCTTGTAACGGGCACGCAGAATCTCTTTACCGTAGCCGAACGGCGGCACTTTATAGATCAGATGGGCCGCTTCCATCAGGTTGATGAAATTGTTGACTGTCGGCTTTTTCAACTCCAGGTTCCGACAAAGCATCTGCATGTCCATTATGCCGCCACCATGCAGGCAAAGGTAGACAAACACCTGTTCAATCTCGAGCACGCGCCGGACGCCAAAGAGCGCCGTCATGTCGCGTTTCAAGACCTTGTCGACGATATCTTCACGCAGAAGTTTCTGGGCGGCGGTAATGCTGTTCATGAGAGCAGTCTGGGGAAAGCCGCCGCGAAGTAAATATTCATGGAAATGAGCGACCATCGGCGCACTATCAGCCCCCACCCTGGCGAACTGTTCTGGTGACCAGTCAAATAGTTCAGCAAGGGAATCAAGAGCGGGAGGCGCGGGTATGTCGATCTGCTTGATATGCAGATATTCATAAAATGAAAGGGTGAAAATGCGCAGCGTATGCCAGCGGCCGACCCCTGATTCCTGTCCTTCAGTAACTAGCGGTGTCGCCGAGCCGGTCACCGCGATGCGTCGTTTTTTCTCGAAATCGACCTGGAGTTTCAGCCACGTCTGCCAATCGGTGACAGTGTGGATTTCATCGAGAAAGAGATATTCAATCCCGCCGGTTTCCGGCTCGAACTCGCGCCACAATTTGATGAGACCATCGAGGCCGAGGGATTTGAGCAAGGGGTGGTCAAACGTTGCATAGAGGATTTTCTCAGCACCAACGCCGTCTTCGATCAGCGCCTGGATGACCTGCAGAAAAAGCGTCGTTTTGCCAACCTGTCGAGCGCCGGTAAGCAGCAGTGCCCGCGGCGCCGGGGGTGATTGCATCCACCTGAAAATATAATCAAACACGGGCCGCCGCCAGGTGGGGAGATCGGCCGGTGAGGAGCCGCGCCACCAGGGATTGTAATGGCGAAGCACCGTGATGAATTCAGACGAGGAAGCGATCATGAAAATACCCAAAAGTGCATATTAAGGTAATCATACTTTACCTAAAATATCATTTTAAAGATAATTTTCTCCTTTCGCCACAAAAATCGCACAGATTGGGAGATTATACGCTGCCGTCAAGCACAGCTGTTTTCCATCGCTGCTGAAAAGGTTCTAGACAATGCTAAAATAAAAGACCTGAGAACCCCGCCTCGCTACTCCTGATAGAATCGTAAAAACATCTATCACCGTCATGGTGGAGCTGACCCGAAATCGACAATCACTTGAAATTACTGGATTCCCGCTGCAGCCTGCCCTTGAGTGTTGTTATCGAGGGCGGGAATGACGTTAGCAAGCAAGATCAGGGTTTTTACGAATTCATCACTCCTGCAGGGCGTAGCCGATGCCCCGGTGGGTGATGATGGGGTCGAGGTCGGGGCGGATGGTTTTGAGCTTGGCGCGGATGTTTTTGATATGGGCGTCGACGGTGCGGTCCATGCTTGCCTGCGGTTCTTCCCAGGCGAGGTTCATCAGTTGTTCACGGGAAAAGACCCGGCCCGGATGGTCGATAAGCACGGCGAGCAGGTTGAACTCGTAGCGCGACAGGGCCAGCGGTGTGCCGCAAAATTCAATTCGCTGTCTGGGTTGATCCAGGCTGAACAATGAAACCGGCTCGTCAGCGCTGGAATCTCTGCCGGTGCGGCGCAGCACCGCCTTGACCCGGGCGGCCAGCTCGCGGGGGCTGAACGGTTTGACCACGTAGTCATCGGCGCCGATCTCAAGACCCACCACCCGGTCGATCTCATCGGAGCGGGCGGTGAGAAAGATAATGGGCACCGACGAATGGGCGCGCACCTGCCGGCACACCTCGATACCGTCGATATCGGGCAGGCCGATATCAAGAACAATCAGGTCGATGTGCTGTTGGGCCAGCTCGTCCGCCACCGCGCCGCCGGTAGTAACGCGCAGGGTTGTGCAGCCGTTGGTCTGCAGGGCGTAATCGATGGTATCGGCGATGGCCGGCTCATCTTCGACGATGAGGATACGTGGTTTCATAGATGGTTATCTGTTGTTCCCGGCACAGGGTGTCGAGGCGTGTGGGTGATTATTTTACGATCCTTTTATCGAGCGAGGTATCAGCGTCACCACAAGCCCCGGCAGGCTGAGTGCGCCGCTTAGCAGCACAACGGTGGTCGCGTGCCGGGTGAAGGCGGCCACGTCGCTGAGAAAATTGCCGGTAACCAGCGGCGCCCCCAGGGTAATCAGCAGATACCCGGCCGGCGGCACCAGCCACCAGGCCCAGGGTGGCGGCGCCCACCCGGTGGCATTTGCCACCGGCGCTCGTCTTTTTAGTATAACCGATACCCACCAGAACAGACAGAGCAGACTGCCGTAGTAGATAACCACCCCGCCGATGAGATGGGCCAGCTCAGCAGTGAAACGGGTGCCATAGATATCAAGATGATGCAATTCGATCAAGAGCCGGATGCGCAGGGTATTGACCATCAGCGTCGCCGCAAAGACCGCCGGCAGGGCCGCCGCTATCCAGCCCAGCTGCGCGATGGGGGAACGAAACCCCCAGACGCCGCGCAGCCCCACGGCGCAGAAGGCGACGATCAGAAAATTGATGCCGGCGCACGACGGTGCGATCACCGCGTTGTGAGTGGCGTCGATCCAGCCTAGCCCGCTTTCACGGACAAAGTGCAGATCAGACACCATGTTTATCAGGGCGGCGGTGGGCGCCAGAATCCAGTCAAGTTCCTTACCGGAGGCGGCGCCGTATGTCTTCTTCAACCACAGGGCCGGGGCGACGATGGCCAGGATGGAGATGATGAGTCGTGTTTTCATGATATCACCTTATGATGGTGTCGTAAAAACCCCAATTACGGTCATTGTGGAGTTGAATCGAAATCCATAATTATCTGAAATTACTGGATTCCCGCTGCAGCCTGCCCTTGAGTGTTGTTATCGAGGGCGGGAATGACGGTGGCAAGCAAATTTGAGGTTTTTACGAATTCATCACCTTGTGGGCCTGCTGTTTTTTCACATTGTGGCGGGGACCGATTATGGCGCGATCCCCGCGCCTGTAGAGTCCACCCTCTGTTTTATTACCTCATTGACACCTTCGATCTGCGCCTCAAAAGTACAAAACCGAGCGCCACCAGCAGCATCCCGGCGATATGGGCCAGTGACGGTTCGGAATAATTGCGTATAGATTTGCCGACGGCGAGGTTGGAGACCCCTTTGGGCAGCGGCAGTGGCTGTTTGACATCGGTTGCCTGGCCGTCCGGGTTACGAACGATCTCATCGACTGCCACAAATGAGGTGAATTTTGTCAGCAGGTTATAGGTCAAGCCAAGAGAGACGATCCGGCGCCTGAGTTCATCATCATGAGCACCGCTGATATAATCGGAAATGCGGGCGATACGAGAGCGTGCCCAGAGGTAGCCAAGCGCCGGGTTATCCGGCCCGGAAGGCCCATCACCAAATGAAACGGTGCTATCGTAGCTCCCGCCGGCGGTGGCGCCGGTCAGGGTCAGGGTTGCCTCGCTGGTCGCCCCACGCCACTTGCCATAGACCAGAATGGGTCGGGCCGCAAAGAGATCGGCAATGGCGGCGGGCTCCACATCGTAGAGTTCGACACCTGATGAGCTGAGCGCGATATCGGTGAGCAGCGGCGTCGAAATATACTCTTTGAACCGGGCCGCCGTCCCGGGCGCCTGGGCCGGTTCGGTGACCACGAACGGATAGCCACGCCCGGCCCGGGCCATGCCCTCGATCAGGTAGCGGTTGACGCCGCTGCCGATCCCGAATGTAAAGACGTTGGTGTGGCCCAGATTTTTCTCGACCTCCTCAAATACCGAACGCTCCCCGTTAATGTAGCCGTCGGTGACGATTACCAGCGAACGTGACACGCCCTCGGCCCGCGGCAGGGCCATGGCGCGGCGCATGGCGGTAAGCAGTTTGGTACCGCCGCCGCCGTCCTGATCGTTGATAAACTCAATCGCCCTGTTGATCTGCGTGGTGGTGGCCGGCAGTGAGGCAGGGGCCAGGATATTGGCGGTACCGGCAAACAGCAGGACATTGAAGCTGTCCTCGGCCCGCAACCCGCCAAGCAGCCGCTGCATCAATTTTTTGGTGGTGTTGAGGGGAAACCCGTGCATGGACCCGGACACATCCACCACGAAGATGTACTCACGTGGGGGTATCTGCTCAGGTGTTACCCGCTCGGGCGGCTGCGCCATCAGCAGGAAGAAATTTTCGTCCTCGCCCTGATGGAGCAGCAGACCAGTGGAAATGGCCGCGCCGGCCAGCTGATAACGGACGATCACGTCGCGGTCACCGCCAAACTCATGACCATCGGCGAGTTCGATGCGGGCACGCTGGGCGGTGTCAAAGGTGATGGTCGTATCGTGGCTGGGGCTGGTGACCTTTGCGATATCCATGCCGGCGTTAATGGCCATGGTGATGGAAAAATCGGTACGGGGCTCTGAATCTTCACGCAGATACGGGTTGGCGACCCAGCGCTCATCCGGGGCACTGGTGTCGGCGGGCAGATTTGAATAGCGCGGCCCCACCACGGTGGGATAGACGAATTCATAGACGCCCTCGGCGGGAATGAGCAGTTCGGTGTAGCGCAGTTCCACGGTAAGGTTGTCGCCGGGCATGATGTTCGCCACCTCCATGGAAAAGACGTTGGGCCGTTTCTGGGCCAGCAGCGAAGCGCTTTTGCCCGCCTTCTTGGCGGCTTCGAAAATCTGTCTGGCCGCCTCCTTCTCCTTGATTTTTGCGGTTATCAGCCGCTCGCCGATGCGCATCTTCATGCCGTGCACCGCCGCCCGGGTGGAACCGGGAAAGATGTAGCTGCCGTTGATGGGTGCCGCTCCGTTATTTTCGTAGTACTGGGTCACCTTCACGTCGGCAATCACCCCGCTGATGGTCACCTCCACCTTGGTGTCTTTCAGGGGAAACTGCTCCGCCGACGGTTCATCGCCCGCTACGAAAAAGTAGGGGGAAAGGGTTTGCTGATCCGCATTGGCCAGGCCGGGGCCCGCCGTAATCACTACCACCGCGCATATCGTCCACAACAGTTTTACCGCATCCATACTCCCCTCCTTGTGGGTTGAATTGTTCGACAAGAGATTATGGACAAGAGATAGCAGCCGTTCGTGAAGCAGGTATGAACAGACGGTGAAAAGTGTGTGAAAAGGGGGTTGCGGCGAAAACCAAGTAATACTATACTTGTATTACCGTCTCTAAAGGAGGATACGTGATGCGAGTCACCATGAAAGGACAGGTTACCATACCAAAAGATGTACGCGAGATTTTAGGAATCACTCCTGAAACAGATGTAGATTTTCAAGAAGAAAACGGTAAATTCTACATTGTAAAGACCTCACCTGACAAGCCCAAAAAGAAATTTGCCAGACTGCGTGGGATCGCCACCGCGAACATGAGCACCGATGAAATATTGGGTCTTACCAGAGAGAAAAATGAGGTTGGCCAGAATGGCCATTGTGCAGGGTCCCCATGAACGGTGTGCTCATCGACTCGTGCGTGCTGCTCGATCTCTTTACCAATGATCCGAAGTGGCGCCACTGGTCGGAAAACACCCTCGAGCAGTACAGCCGGACCAACACCCTGTACATCAATGCAATCGTTTACACCGAAGTCTCGATCGGCTTTAACAAAATCGAGGAGACTGAATCAGCAATTGGACACATAGGCGCCAAGGTTCTTGAAATTCCCCGGGAGGCACTGTTTCTTGCCGGTAAAATATTTCTGCAATACAGGAGAAACAGGGGCACGGCGCCCAACGTCCTGCCCGACTTTTTTATCGGTGCTCATGCAACGATCTCTTCGTTTGCTCTCATGACACGAGACACCGAGAAGTATACAACCTACTACCCAAATCTTAGGCTCATTTCACCTTCGTAAAAGTGATGGCATCGTAAAAACCCAATTACGGTCATTGTGGAGCTGAGCCGAAATCCATAATCATTTGAAATCACTGGATTCCCGCTGCAGCCTGCCCTTGAGTGTTGTTATCGAGGGCGGGAATGACGGCAGCAAGCAATGTTGAGGTTTTTACGAATTCATCAATCGTTCGGCATCATCAATTTCTGAGTTTCGTATATTCAGCGGAAATGTCGTGCGTCGCCAGTACATCCCGGGCTACCTCACGTTGCAACGCTTTATAATCGATCTTGCCGGTGCCAAGCAGCGGCAACTCGTCGATTCGCACCACCTTGCTTATCCAGTGCAGTGATGAGAGCCCTCCGGTACGGATGGCCCGGTTAATCTCATCGAGTTCAACATCAAAGGTGGTGAAAAGCACCAGTTCGGGGTGTGCCTCATCTCCTGCTGATTCCACTGCCAGACAGGGGCCGTCGCTGCACCGGTCGGCAAAATGGTCACCGAGCAGCGCCTCGATGGCGGGCAGGGAGATCATCTCGCCCGCTTTTTTGACAAACCGCTTCAGCCGTCCCGCAAAAACCAGCACACCGTCCTCTACCACCACCAGATCACCGGTCTTGTACCACTGTTTGCCCAGAAGATAGACAAAGGGAGATGAATCGTGCCCGCCACCATAGCCGGCAAAGACATTCGGCCCGGCAACCAGCAGCATGCCCCGTTCTCCCGGCGCCAGCACCTCGTGCGTTTCGGGATGAACGATCAGTGTTTCCATGGACGGCATTACCCTTCCGATCGTTCCCGGCCGGGGCTGTTCCGGATTGTTAATGCTTACCAGGGGGGAACATTCGGTTATTCCATAGCCTTCACACAGGACCGCGTCCGGGCAGTGGTGTTGAAACTGTCTGTATACATCGGCGGGACATGCCTCCGCCCCGGTGAAGACGAGGCGCAGGGAGGTAAGAGCGCCGGGATGTGCGGCATGCATCATGTTCTTTATGAAGGCAGGGGTTCCCACCGTGACAGTGATGGCAAAATCATCCACCATGGCGGCGATCTGGGCGCCCTGGGTAGGATCAGGCTGATAGGCGGTAGGCAGCCCCAGACACAAGGGCATCACCTGGGTGCCGGAAAAACCCAGTGAATGAAAGGGAGGCAGCATGCCCAGCAGCCGATCACCACGGGTAAAGGTGATCGCTTCGGCAAAATCGGCCAGGTTGGCCATGATGTTGCGGTGGCTCAAGGGCACTACCTTGGGCGCCGCTTCGGAGCCACTGGTGAACAGAATCACCGCGGTTTCGCTGATTGGTGTTGCGGCCAGCCGGCGGGGCATAAACCGCGCCTGAACCACCCCTGTAAGCTTGCGGGTGAAGCTCATGGCCGCCGCCCTCCGATCAAGCAGAAACCAGTCAACCGCCAGGCGATCCGCATTGATACCGTAGCGGCCAAGCCGTCCCACCAGTTGAGAAGCACTGATAATCGTCGAGACCTTCGCCGTCCGCAGGCAATGGCGCAGATTCCTCTCCCCCACCGTCCAGTTGATCATCACCGGCGTCTTGCCGCTATACATAACGCTCAGCCAGGCGATGACCGAGGCCACCGAGGCGGGGAGCATGATACCGATCCGTTCGTCCTTCAGCCGTTTTATCTGAGGCAACAGGACAAAGACCGTGGTCAGCAGGTCACGATATGTCTTCACACCGCTGCGCCGATCCGCGACGATGGGCTGATCCGGCATGGCGACAGCCTGATTGAGGATGATTTCGGCCAGATTGTCCCCAGCTGCCGGATGCAACCGTTGCCGGCCGCGCTCGGCAAACCAGCGGCGAGATATCGGCACCGAGGCGGCCGTATCGGTAAGTCCAGCCTGGCCGGCGGCGGCCGCGATCCAGTGGGCCACGCGTGTCAGGTCTTCGGTCTGTTCCGCGGCAACGCCATAGGTCTGCTCGACCCAGACTGCCAGCTCAAGGGCGCTCAGGCTGTCAAGGCCCAGATCAGCCATGACCAGATCGCTTTCACGTACCGCGTCAACCCCAGCCAGCTCGGCGACTTTAGCCATCACCTGATCTTTTATCGTGGTATCGATGGATGCAGTATCGGGCGGAGAAGCAGTTCGTGCGCCTTCAGCCCTCACCTGCCCGGCGGCGCGCCGCCACCGGTAGTAGGGTACCTGAGTGCACGGCTCGTTCGGTTCGTTGTAGAACTGCTCCAGGAAAGTGTTGATACTCCTCTTGTCTGCGTGACGGGGAAAATCAGCCTGTTCTATGAACTCTATGGTAACCGGTCGTTTTGGCGTGAAAAAGAACCCGCCGGCAAGCAGGTGCAGCAGGTGTCTGCCCACATCGCGCAGCAGAGCCGGCGGTTTTCCCGACGCCCAGCTGAAACTGCTGCCCCACAGGCCGGTGGTCCGTACCAGGACGATGCGGGCATCCGGGGCATGGCTGAGAATCGTTGCGGTTCCGGAATTACCGCCGACAATCTCGCGACCGCTGCGATAGAGCCGGCCGGCCGGATAGAACAATAGGTGCTCACCGTTGTTCAGCGCCTCACCGGCACGGCGCAGGGCGGCCTCGGTCTGCTGACGCACACCCCGCCCATCGCGGCCTACATCTGGAATCTCAATAGCGTTGATGGCACGCAGGACATGACGGACGAGAGGTTTGCGGGCCTGATGCACATCTGAGACGGGACGTGGTGCAAATCCGTTTTGCATAAGCGTCGTGCCCACCAGAACCGGGTCGATCAGGGCCGGGTGGTTGGGCAGAAAGATGATACCGCGCTCATCATCGCCACGTTCAATGTGATCGAGCCCTTTGATGGTAAGCTGGTAGCGTCGCCGCACCAGCAGGCTAAGAGCCGATGCCGCACCGCGCAGAGCCAATCGGCCAAGCATCCCACGGCGCCCGCCCCTTTCTGAACGGGCGGCCAGAATGAAAAGTGGTGCAATAGTGATACAGATGATTCCCATACCAAACAGCAGCACCGACGGGAGACCCAGCGGCTGCGCCACGCTGTAAAGATAACCGGCACCGAGAATAGCGGAAAAAGAGACGAAATTGGAGGCGCTGATGATCCGTCCCTTGTCGACGGCGGCGGGCCTGGTCTGAATGAAACTGGCCACCGGGATGATGAAGATGCCGCCGGCGACTCCCGCCGCAAACAAACCGCCAAAGGTGACGGCGATACGAACCGACTCAGGCAGCAGGGAGCCCGCCCACGGCGCCAGCATACCTGCGCCCATGCAGGCCGTGGCCGGCGCCAGCAATCGTTGCCAGGAGCAGGTCCGGCTGATTCGGGCGGCAACCATGGAGCCCAGGCAGACCCCCGCCATCAGAGCCACCGACATCATACTGGTGGCGGTGCGGGAGAGTCCCAACTCCGACAATCCCAGGGTGTTGATGACAAGCAGGGAACCTGAAGCAACAAAATAGAAAAAGGCATCAGCCAGAACCGCTACCAGCAGTGGTCGGTCATGCTTTAAGCCAATCACATCCTTGAGGCTCTGAATCGGCCCCAGCCACGGAAATGGCCGCGATGCCCCGGCCGGTGAGCGCCTGGCCACTCCAAACGATGTGATGATTCCCAGCAGGGCGATGAGCAGGACGGCGCCCGCCACCAGCAGCCGGCCAAAGGGGATGGTGAGTTCATACCAGTGTTGATCAAGACCGATGCCCGCCAGGGCGGTGCCGGCCAGCACCGCCGAGGTGGTGGCCACCTTGAGCATGGCATTGGCGGTGGGAACGAAATGCTCGGGATAGAGCTCGGGGATGGAGCCGTTCAAGGCCGGACTGAACAAGGTGGATTGCAGCGCCATTAAAAAGACCATGGCAAGGATGCAGGGCCAGTTCAGGGTGATGATGCCGTAGGCGCCGATAGCCATGGCCGCCAGTTCCAGCAGTTTGACGCCGATTACCACATTGCGCTTGGCAAACCGGTCGGCCAGCCAGCCGCCCCAGGCGGAAAAGAGGATAAAGGGCAGGGCAAAGAGCACCGTTGCGCTTCCCTGCAGGCCGGCAAGGCCCGCTCCCACGGCCAGGAGCAGGGCCGCCTGTTTGAAGAAGTTATCGTTGAAAACGCCCAGGAAATAGGTGGTCGCCATGGCCGCAAAAGGTGCTCGGGCCGCCTTGATCTGTTTTGCATCGGTTTGTCCGGTATCCATTGTCGCCTCCGTATATACATAGGTGTGCAGAGTTGATACCGGTTGAGCATTTTATGTGCCAGCCAACCACTTTATAAAAAGTAAAACAAAAACAAATAGTTAAAAATTCAGCCACGTCAGAAAAATGGAAATTGAGGACAAAAAAAGAATATAAATCAAGCAAAAAATGAACATCTGGGGCCAACAAAATAGGCACGTTGCGTACAACGATCTCGTTCTCATCCGGAAGGGTCGCACTCCAGCGCGACCACACGAATGAGACAGGAAAAAGAGCAGTAGAAGAAAAATCTTGTTGGAGAAAAGGATCAGCCGTTCATTGCACCCTCGACGGCTATACAGATGTTACGCGACTCGAGCCCGCAACACGCTCTTGTCCAGAAGCCGGCACAAGCCCCGGAGCCCGCGATCAGTCCATGGGTACGACGGCGTACCCCTGCGCCTGATAGCCGATCATGGCGACGTACCCGTTGGTGACGATCTCGATTTCCGGCAATGCATCGGCTACCTCAATTTCTCGAGCGGTAGCGGCGATTCTGCACTGCTCCAAACTGAGGCCGGCGTCGGCAAGCATCTTGATGTGTGTCTGAATCTGCTCTTTGATGTCCACTTCGTCTTCAATGACGTAATAATCTTCCACCGTTACGTAACGCGAGGCCCCACCCCGAAAACCTGCCACCGCCGTTACCGAAACGCCGCTTTCCACAAGATCGTCGATGGTGCGCTCGATGAGTTTGAGCCGTTTGAGCAGCAAGGCGGGATCACCCACATTGACATCGAAATAGACCTTCACTTCATCTACCCCCCGCACTCCGTCTCCATGAGATGCAGCGGGAGCACTCACGGCAATACCAGCCGCGATGAAAACAGCCGTCATGAGAGATGAAACAGCAAGGATTATCCGCATGACAACACCTCCTTTCAACATCCAAGGTCCAGCAATTTTTCGATTTTAACGGCCTCGTTGCGCCCGTCATGCACAAAATACCAGACCTTTATATCCTGTTTCTCGCTGAGGTCGTCAATGGTATTCATGTTCTTCAGGATGGTATCCGGGCCAAAGTGGATGGTTATCCGCTTACCCTTAAGCGGCCTTACGATAACGGCGTTTTCAGAGCCGTCAATCTCGCTGACCAGCCCACGCAGATATATCGGTTCAGTGCTGGAGCGCTGCATGTCCACATCATCAGCGGCAACAGCGGCTGTTTGCATAAGCAACAGAACCAGGGCCAGGATAACGAGTGCAATTGACTTGCTATGTAGGTTTTTCATATAAGCTCCAGGAAAGTGATTTTTCCGCGGGCGAGTGGACGAACATCACCTGAAACAACGGTTATAACCTTCGCCTTATTGTCAAGAGAGCGAGCAGGACGCGCTTCACAAGATGCTTGCCAAAGCGGGCCGCATTTGATTTGAATGGGCGCCCCGGAAACGTTTCGCAGGTTCCAATGAAAACGAACAGACACCACACCGTCAAACAATTCATGGCCGGCAGCCGCCAGGCCCTGCCCATTGTTCTTGGCTATCTGCCGGTAGCTTTTGCCTACGGGGTGCTGGCCCAGAAAAGCGGGTTGAACGGCATCAACGCCATCGGCATGTCGATCATCGTCTTTGCCGGCAGCGCCCAGCTGATCGGCGCGGCCATGTTCGCGGCGGGCGCATCACCGGCGGCGCTGATCGTCACCACCTTTTTAGTCAACCTTCGCCATCTGCTCATGTCGGCCGCCCTGGCGCCCAAGCTTAGCGGCTGGAAAAAACATCACCTCGCCCTATTCGGCTATGAGTTGACCGATGAGACCTTTGCCCTGCACACCATGCGCATGGCTCGCGCCATCCCGCCGATGGCCGAGACCTTCGGGGTGAACGTCACCGCCCAGTGTTCCTGGGTGGCCGGCAGCATCATCGGCTTTTTCGCCGGCGGCCGGATCACCCAGGTGGAAGCCATCGGCCTCGACTACGCCCTGCCGGCCATGTTTATCGCCCTGCTCGTGCCGCAACTCATCACTGCCTCCCATCTGGCGGCGGCAGCCCTGGCCGGGGCATTGTCGACCGTATTGTATCTGGCCGGTCTGTCCCAATCTCATGTCATCGCCGCCACCATTATCGGGGCGAGCGCCGGACTCTGGATCGAATCATGGATCAGACCCAGATCTTCCTGACAATCTGCGGTATGGGGGCGGTCACTTATCTGCCGCGCGTCCTCCCCATGCTGATTCTCTCCGGCCGCACCCTGCCCCACTGGCTGGTGCGCTGGCTCAGCTATCTGCCGGCCACCGTGCTGGCCGCCCTGCTCATCCCCTCGCTGTTGTGCCGGAACGCAGAGCTGTCGATTACCGCCGACAATCTCTATCTGCTGGCGGCTATCCCCACCGTTATTGTCGCCTGGCGCGGGCGCAGCTTTTTCGGCACCATCGCCTTCGGCATGGTTCTGGTGGCGTTGCTGAGGTACCTGTTATGATGACTTCGGAAAAACTTCGGCCAAGGTGAAAAATGATGAGTTCGTAAAAACCTCAAAATTGCTTGCTACCGTCATTCCCGCCCTCGATAACAACACTCAAGGGCAGGCTGCAGCGGGAATCCAGTGATTTCAATTAATGATGGATGTTGGGTCAATTCCGCCAATGACGGGCATATAAGTTTTTACGAAAGCATCAAAAAATATCCCGATCACCGAAATGCGGACAGGCCGGTGATTTCCTGGCCGATGATGAGTTCATGGATATCATGGGTGCCCTCGTAGGTGAGCACCGACTCAAGATTGGCGGCGTGCCGCATAACCGGATACTCGCCCATGATACCGTTGGCCCCAAGAATGGTGCGGGCATTGCGGCAGATGGCAAGGGCGGTGGCAACGCTGTTCATCTTGGCCATGGAGATTCTGGCGGCGGTGGCGGCGCCGCGCTCTTTGAGGCGCCCGAGCTGGAAGACAAGCAGCTGGGCGGTGGTGAGCGCGGTCACCATCTCCACCAGCTTTTTCTGCTGGAGCTGAAAGGAACCGATGGGCCGGTCGAACTGGACCCGCTCGCCGGCGTAGGCAAGAGCCGTCTGATAACAGTGTTCGGCGCCACCCAGCACCCCCCAGGCAATCCCGTAGCGGGCCTGATTGAGACATGAGAGTGGCCCCTTGAGGCCGACCGCGCCGGCAAGCAGGGACTGCTCTTCGTCCACCACCACGTTATTGAGCACCAGCTCGGAGGTGACCGAGGCGCGCAGGCTCCATTTGTTCTTCATGCGCACCGTCGAAAAGCCGGGTGTGTCCGTTTCCACCAGAAAGCCGCGAATGCCCTCTTCGGTGCGTGCCCAGATCAGCGCCAGCTGGGCGATGGAGCCGTTGGTGATCCACATCTTGGCGCCGTTGATAAGCCAGCTCCCATCGTTTTGGCGCACCGCGCGGGTACGCATGCCGGAGGGATTGGAGCCGAAATCGGGCTCGGTCAACCCGAAACAGCCGATCACCTCACCGGTGGCCAGCCGCGGCAGCCAGCGCTCCTTCTGCTGCTCACTGCCATAGGCGTAAATCGGATACATCACCAGCGAACCCTGCACCGAGGCAAGACTGCGCAGGGCCGAATCGCCGCGCTCCAGCTCATACATGAGCAGCCCGTAGCCGGTGGCGGAAAGCCCAGCGCACCCGTAGCGCGCCGGCAGGGTTGGACCGAAAAAGCCCAACTCACCCATGGGCGGGATCAGCTGGGCGGGAAAGGACTCGGTCTGAGCGTGCGCGTCGATTACCGGCAGGACCTTCTCGTTGACGAATTCCCGCGCTGTCTGCCGGACAAGCCGCTCCTCATCGCTCAGATCCGCCTCGATATCGAGAAAATCAGTCAGGTGCGGGGAGGTGTCGGCGTTCATCCAGCCAGCTTACCGGAAAAACTGTTTTTTGAAAGGTAAAAAAAGAATAAGCTTAGGCTGGATCAAGGGCGACATTTAAAAAATACTTACAAGCGCATACCAAGAAAGCAGCGGCGGCGATTGATTGCCCTGCCAGCCGCCGAAACATCTATTGCGGGCATTGAAAAGCTCATTGAAAACCGGTGTCGAACAGGGTAGGATTGGCACGTTATACCTTTAATCTACTGATCCTCCGGCGCGTATCGCGGATAACGGCCCGGCGGACGGTCTATCATCTACTTCATGAGTAAGATATAGGTATGCGGTTTTGCTCGTGAGCAATGGGGGGAGGTCACTATGTTTACCATCGTCAGACGCGAGGAAATGGCTCAGGGAACCGTTATTCTCAACGAAATCGAGGCGCCGCTCATCGCCAGAAAGGCCAAGCCGGGGCAATTCGTCATCCTCAAGGCCGGCGAGGACGGCGAGCGCATCCCGCTTACCATGGCCGAGACCGATCCCGACAAGGGCACCATCACCATTATCTATATGGTAGTCGGCAAGTCCACCGCAATATTCAGAGATCTGGCGGTGGGCGACGGCTACCAGGACGTCATCGGCCCGCTGGGCAAGCCCACCCATCTGGAGAAGGTTGGCAAGGTAATCTGCGTGGGCGGCGGCACCGGGGTGGCGGTGCTGCATCCCATCACCCGGGCGATGAAGGATGTGGGCAACGAGGTGGTCTGCATCATCGGCGCCCGCACCAAGGATCTGCTGATTCTCGAGGATCAGATGCGTGGCGCCTCCCATGACCTGCGGCTGTGTACCGACGACGGCTCGTACGGTCATCACGGCTTTGTCACCGAGGTGATGAAGGAGGTACTGGACGAGGGCGGGGTCAAACAGGTAGTGGCTATCGGCCCGGTACCGATGATGAAGGCGGTGAGCACTATTACCAAGGAGTACCAGGTGCCTACCCTGGTGAGCCTCAACCCGATCATGGTGGACGGTACCGGTATGTGCGGCGGCTGCCGGGTAAGTGTCGGCGGCGAAACCAAGTTCGCCTGCGTGGACGGTCCCGAGTTCGACGGCCATCAGGTGGATTTCGACGAGCTTAATCTGCGCCTGCGCGCCTATCTTGCCGACGAGAAGAAGTGCCACGAGGATTATTGCACCATCAGAGATGCGCGGTAGCCATTGGTGGTGTTGCAACCATATTCAGCCGTTTACGGAGGGAGGAAATAATGGCCGAAAAAGCAGCTAAACAAACGAAAAACCCGCGGGTACCCATGCCCGAACAGGAACCGCGGATCCGGGCCCGCAATTTTCTCGAGGTACCCACCGGTTACACCGCCAAAATGGCCCAGGACGAAGCGGCCCGGTGCCTGCAGTGCAAAAAACCCGGCTGTGTTGATGGATGTCCGGTAAGCGTTGATATCCCCGGCTTTATCGATCTCATGGCCCAGGGCGACATGACCGGGGCGATCCGCAACCTGTGGGGCAAAAACGCCCTGCCGGCGGTGTGCGGCCGGGTATGCCCGCAGGAGATCCAGTGCGAGGGTAAATGTATTCTCGGCAAAAAGGGCGAACCGGTTGCCATCGGCAATCTGGAACGCTACTGCGCCGACTATGAACGGCAGTACGGCACCGGCGAGCTGCCCCCGAAACAGCCGGCCACCGGCAAGAGGGTTGCGGTAATCGGCTCTGGTCCGTCGGGACTGACGGTGGCGGGCGATCTTATCGTCAAAGGCCATGACGTCACCATTTACGAGGCGTTTCACAAGCCGGGCGGGGTACTTATTTATGGTATTCCGGAATTTCGGCTGCCCAAGGAGATCGTCGCCCAGGAGGTCAACTTCCTCGAACGCCTCGGCGTCAGGGTGGAGTGCAACGCCGTGGTGGGTCGTACCGTATCATTGGACGAGCTGTTTGCGGAGGGCTATGACGCCATCTACATCGGGGTGGGCGCCGGGCTGCCGCGCTTTATGAATATCGAGGGCGAAAACCTGGTGGGGATTCTCTCCGCCAACGAGTATCTGACCCGGGCCAACCTCATGAAGGCCTACAAGTTCCCCGATGTGGACACCCCCATCCCCATGGGCAAAAACGTGGTGGTGCTGGGCGCCGGTAACGTCGCCATGGACGCGGCCCGCACCGCCATGCGGCTGGGCGCCGAGTCGGTAAAAATCGTCTACCGCCGCTCACGCGAGGAGATGCCCGCCCGTAAGGCGGAGATTCATCATGCCGAGGAAGAGGGCATCGAGATGTTCCTACTCACCAACCCTACCCGCTATCTGGGTAATGACGAGGGGCGTCTCACCGGTATGGAGTGTCTGCGCATGGAGCTGGGCGAACCGGACGACTCCGGCCGGCGGCGACCGGTGGCAATTGACGGCTCTGAATTTCAGCTGGAGTGCGATCTCTGTATCGTCGCCGTGGGCTCCGGGGCCAACCCACTGCTTACCAGCGAGACGCCGGATATGAAGCTGAACCGATGGGGTTACATCGATGCCGATGAAAAAAACGGTAAGACCACCAAAAAAGGGGTATGGGCCGGCGGCGATATCGTCACCGGCGCCGCCACCGTCATCCTGGCCATGGGAGCGGGGCGGCTAGCGGCCGACTCGATGCACGACTATCTGACTCTGGGCTGGTAGATACCATCAACAAGAATCTTACAGGAGAAACAGGTTATGGACAAATGGGTATGTAAATTGTGCGGCTATGTATATGACCCCGCCGAAGGTGATCCCGGCAGCGGGGTTGCCCCCGGCACTGCCTGGGATGATGTACCGGATAGCTGGGCATGTCCCATCTGCGGGGCATCCAAAGAGGATTTCGAAAAAGAGTAGACGGACCGCGGCGGGAAGGGTTTTCATTGCCCTTCCCGCTTTCTGAGCGCAAATTCACTAACGATCTTTTTCTGTATTAACCATCGCCATAGCGGGTGGCAAGAAATTCCCGCACTCCGGCACAATCACCCCGGCACACGATCGGCGCCGTTTTCCTGGCAACCTGGTAGTCATACATTGGATCGTAATACTCCCGCAGAAGACGTTCAATCCATGCTTCATGGCGGGACGCGTCGCCGCTCATGCGTTGATGGCGACAGGCATCGTCCAGAAGAGCGGTGATCTGAGTGGTGCGCACCCCGCCCAACCGTTTAGAGATGCGGTTCAGGGCCTTGTGGATGTCGGCACGCCACCGGGACTCCGCCGCTTCATCGCCAAGCCGGCGGCGATATATCTGCTGTGCCGCCGTTACATACTCGGCAAAGATGCGTCGCACGCGCTCATCCATGGGCGCCTCCAGCAGCACCATGTCGCCTGAGGCGAACCAGTCGGCAAGCTGTGCGGGAAGATAACAGCGGCCGATATGCTTGCCCTCGTCTTCGACGATGATGAAGGTGGCGCCAAGCCGGTCATGCTTGATCAGTTGGGCCGCCAGCCGGTTTTCGAAATCGGCCTGGCTGGGCTGCTCGTCGAGGTGGCGGCCAAAGGCTGAACCGCGATGATTGGCCAGGGCCTCGAGATCGACCCCATTACTCAGAGTGACCAGCAACTCGGTTTTCCCCACCCCGGTTCGTCCCCCCAGCAGCACCGGTTTCATGTGGTTCCCGGGATGCTCCAAGCGCTCCAGGAAGAAGGTGCGCAGTGCCTTGTAGCCGCCCGCAATGCGAGCTATGTCGACACCGGCCTCAGCCAGCCACTTTTGCGCGATCGTTGAGCGCAGGCCACCGCGGGCACAGTAAAAACAGGCATTTGGGTGGTTTTTGGCGATGTTGCGCCACCGCTCAATGAGCTTGTGCCTGAGCGCCCCACTGATCAGATTTTCACCAAGGGCAACGGCCGCCGAGGACCCTTCCTGTTTATAGGTGATTCCCACCAGGCGGCGCTGTTCGTCGTCCAAGAGCGGTGCATTGACACTGTGTGGCACCGCCCCCGCCCCGAACTCCACCGGCGCCCGCACGTCGATCAATACCCGCTCTTCACCAATCAATGCGCCAAAATCATCTTCCGTGACGATACTCACCACCTGCTCCAATCGGCTCCCATTAGTAATGTTGATGAATTCGCAAAAACCTTGAAATTGCTTGCTTTCGTCATTCCCGCGAAAGCGGGAATCCAGTAATTTCAATTGATTATGAATTTCGGGTCAACTCCACCATAACGGTAACAGGGGTTTTTACGAGAGCATCAATATTGACGAATTCGCAAATACCTCGAAAATGCTATCTCTGGTCATTACCATGAAAGATCAAATCAATTGATTTCAGTAATTTATATATTTCCGATCTACTCCGGCACGAAAGAAACAGGAGGTATTTCAAGCGCATCAATTACCGCCCGTGTAAGAAATACGTCAGTATTACAGGGTATTATCTTCTCACCATTTCCGCCAAGATTTTTTCGGCGGATAAGAGCGACCGCTCAGGCGTCGCGAACTCGCCCAACAGGGAAGTCATTACGGATAAGGAGTTCACCCATGACCAAACCAATCAAAACATCCCCCACCGAACTGGGCCAGGAACTGGCCAAAATCGAATTCTCCCTGAATTACAACGATGCCCGTGAAGATTTTACTATTTTACTATTGCGCCTCACCAGCCTACAAAAAATCATTGCCGACAAAATCAGCGGTATCAAGCGGCCGGACAACTAATGTCTCAGGGGTCAGGTCTTTTATTTTGGTGTTTTTAATTGGTGTAAGCTCTCAGACCATCAAATTGGCAAAAACACCAAAATAAAAGACCTGACCCCATGACTCTTAACTGAGCTTCTCGACGATCATCGCCATCCCCATGCCACCACCGATACACATACTGATCAATCCGAGTCGGACATCCTCGCGCTGCATGTAATGCATGCCGGTCACCACCTGGCGGGCGCCGGTGCAGCCGATGGGGTGGCCGATGGAAATCCCGCTGCCCACCTGATTCGGCTTGTCGTAGGGGATGCCAAGCTCTTTCATACAGCCGATGGCCTGTGCCGCAAACGCCTCGTTCAGCTCAATCACGTCGATGTCGCCGATCTCAAGACCGGTCCTGGCCAGCACCGTACGAATTGCCGGCACCGGTCCCAGACCCATGTAAGCCGGGTCCAGTCCGCCCGAGGCAAACCCTTTGATGGCAAGCAGCGGGGTGAGGCCCAGCTCATCAGCCTTGCGCCGAGACATAACGAGTACCGCCGCGGCGGCATCGTTGATGCCCGAGGCGTTGCCCGCGGTAACCGTGCCGTCCTTGGCAAACACCGGTCGAAGCCGCGCCATCTTCTCCATATTGGTTTCCATGGGACGCTCATCGGTGGCAAAGATCACCTCGCCCTTTCTCGTCTTCAGCTTTACGGGTACGATTTCATCGGCAAACAGGCCGCCGGCAATGGCATCCAGGGCGCGCCTGTGACTCATCACACTGAGCTCATCCTGCTCGGTTCGACTGATGTCACACATGGCCACGATGTTTTCGGCGGTAATGCCCATGTGGTAGCCGTAAAAGATTTCATATAGCCCGTCAAACACCATCAGATCGGTCACCTCACCGGCGCCGCTCACCTCCATGCGATAGCCCCAGCGTCCCTTTGGCAGGGAAAACGGCACCATGGACATGTTTTCCATACCACCGGCGATAATTGCCTCAGCTTCGCCGGTCATGATCGCCGAAGCCGCCAGGGTAATGGCCTTGAGCCCTGAACCGCATACCTTGTTGATGCTGAAGGCGGGTGTCTCCTTGGTGATGCCGGCCCGGATCATGGCCTGGCGGGCCGGATTCTGTCCCTGGCCGGCCTGCAGGACGTTGCCCATGATAACCTCATCGATGGCAACCGGTGTAGCACTTTCATCCCATCCCGACCCATCTTCCTCAATGGGTATCAGTCCCTGATCGCGCAGTTTGTCCGGTACCCCGGCCCGCATTGCCTCACTCAATATTGGTCGCGCTCCGGCCCGTTCCAGGGCCGCTCTGATCACCGTACTCCCCAGTTCTACCACCGGCGTATCCTTAAGGGCGCCGCCAAAGTTACCCACCGCGGTACGGGCGCCGCTGACAATTACCGCCTGTTCCATGCTGATCCCTCCCGGAATTGTTGTATTTGTTGTGTTTGTGGAATTAAGCTATTCATCTTCTCTTGATTCTACGACTGCTCTGTTCCATTTTGATGACATTTTTATTAGAATATGGCTGCCTGGGTTCGGTTATAAATGACAACGTTTTGCCAGTAAATCACCGACCAGATCTTGCCAAGGGCATACCTCATACTTTAGTGTTACGTCATCGGCTTTGGTAAAATGAACCATCCGGTATGCAGATAACTTCAGTCAAGAGATAAATATGGCGTCCCCGAAACTTGATCAGAATCTGCAGAGGTGGCTTGATAACTACAATCAGCTGCTGGCCGCGTGGCGTGCCAAGGGGGTGGATCTGACCCCCGAAATGGCCCGGGACGGTCTGGCGACGCTTACCACTTCTCATGTGACCACGTCGCCGTCGGTGGCAATGGTAATGGATGAACCATTGGTGGTGGATGGTCGATCAATCAGTCTGCGCATCTATCATCCGGCCCCGGACAAAAGATGCGGGGTCATCATCTATCTGCACGGCGGCGGCCATATGGCAGGCAGCGTTACCGTCTATGACCCGATCTGTCGCAAACTGGCCGTTGCCGCCAACCATATCGTCATCTCGGTTGACTATAGACTGGCGCCGGAACATCCCTACCCGGCCGGTCTCAAAGATGCAGCCGCGGTGATTTCGCACTATCGCTCACTTCTGGCCACATTAAATATCGACTATTCAGAGCGGCTGGTGGTGGCCGGCGACAGCGCCGGGGGTGCCATGAGTGCCACCATGGCGCACCGGTTCCAGGATGATGACGCCACGGTAATCGACAAACTGATCCTCATCTACCCAAGCCTTGATTATACCATGAGCCACCCCTCCATCGACGAGCTTGCCGACGGGTATCTTTTGGAGCGTGAGCGCATTGCATGGTATTTTGCTCGCTATTTTCAGGATTATAACGATCGACGCGGTGCATCCCCGCTTTTTATGGATATCAGCCCTTCCTTTCCCGCCACCCTTGTCTGTACTGCCGGTTTCTGCCCCCTGCGCGATGAGGGCTTCGCCTATGTCGGGCGGCTGGAAAAAAATGGTAATAGCGTCGTCCATCACCACTACCCGGGTATGATCCACGCTTTTTTGAACCTCGAAGATATCGTTGCTGATCAGTGCAGTTCCCTCTACGAAAGAATCGGCAAGTTTCTTGCCACCTGAGAACCCGCATGTTCATCCGTTTTGCTTTTGCGCAACGCAACAAAAATCTCGCCAGTCCCTCAGGCTGCACCGCTATTTCTTACATTAAATTCCCGTTTGCGGTAGGGCACCAGCACAAACATACACCATGGGAAATGCTATTAAAGTCTATAACTAATTGATATAATAATTTAATTTTTCTTCACAAATTGTATCTTCTGTCTGATTCAGAAGTGTTGAGAGTTCATCATCGCCACCGTGATGCTTCACCATACCTCCCCGCTAAGCGCCATGAAAAAAAATTGTGCAGCGCAACATTTTTTCCTTGACG
Organism: Desulfofustis sp. PB-SRB1; assembly: GCA_016722945.1. Classification (GTDB taxonomy): domain Bacteria; phylum Desulfobacterota; class Desulfobulbia; order Desulfobulbales; family Desulfocapsaceae; genus PB-SRB1. The sequence continues at coordinate 38,938 of JAEQMT010000037.1, forward strand.
CGGCCTCTCACGTGTTTTATTTTTGGCCCATCGATGGCGAGGTGCCATCTAAAAAAAATGGTGTGTAAAACACACCGGCGGACTTAATACGTCGCACAACCAAAGAGACTATTGACAAAAGGAGAAGAAAAATGGAAACTGCACAATTCGCAAAGCAAAGCCTGGCGTTTCAGAAGACCATGTTCGAAAACAGCTTCAACGCCATGATCATGGCCCAGGATCAGACCGAGAAGATGCTGCACAGCTATCTCGACAAACTGCCCTGGGTAACTGTTGAGGGTAAGGACTCGCTGCAGAAATCCATCGACATGGCCAAGCAGGCCCGTGATGACTTCAGAAAAGCAGTGGAAGAGGGTTTTTCCAAGTTTGAATCAATGATGGAAGAAAAGTAATACAGACAACACTGCACTACTATGCCGGTCGGGTTCTTGCCCGACCGGCATATGTGCATTCACCACCACTTGACCAAGGAGAGCCCACCGATGGAGCAACCTTTCGCGGCACTGGAGAACTGGAACAAGACCATGCTCGCCCCGGCCACCGCCGTCCTCTATTTCACCGAAGGCATGGCAACCTATGGCGAAGAGTTTCTCAAACCCTTTCTCAACGCCACCCAGACCTTTGCTAACGTCGAGGCGAAACGGTTCTTCTACCGCTCACCGGAGGAGAACTGGCAAAGCTATACCAAGCTGCTGCAACTCAACCTCGACCTGCTCTCCCGCTACTCCACCGGCGCCGTCAAAACCCTGGGGCAATATAACAAATTAGAGCTGAGCCGTTTTTTGAGCGCCTGGCACGAGGCCCTGATTGAGGTCAACGCCGCTACCCTGGGCGATTATTTTTCCAACCAGGAAACGGTGTTGCGCCGGGTCGTCTCCGAGTTTCCCCAGACCATTAAGGCGATCGAACCCGAGTACGGCTTTCACTTCGAGCGTCACCCCGGCAGCCTGGTCCATGAGACACCGCGCTTTGAGCTGCGCCAGGTATTTCCCCACGATGATGGGGTTGAGATCGATGACCGCCTCAAGCCGATCTTCATCATTCCCCCCTTCGTCCTCGGCGCCAATATTCTCGCCTTTCTTCCCGGCGAAAAGAAGAGCTACGCGCACAGCTTCGCCAATCGGGGGATTCCCACCTATATTCGGATCATGAAGCCGATTCATGAGAATGAAGCGGTGCAGACCATGACCCTGGAAGACGATGCCGAGGATACCCGGTTGTTCTGCGAAATTCTCAGCAAAAAACATAAGCTGCCGGTTACTTTGAACGGCTACTGCCAGGGCGGTTTCAGCTCAGTGTGCAATATCTTATCGGGTAAACTGGACGGATTGGTGGACGCCCTGATTACCTGCGTCGCGCCCATGGACGGGACACGGAGCAAAGGACTTGGTAAATTCCTCCACGATCTGCCGGCCGAGTTCAACGATCTTGCCTACGGCACCAAAACACTGGCCAACGGCAACCTCATCGCCGACGGCGATCTGATGGGATGGATCTACAAGCTGAAATCAATCGAGGAGTCGGGGCCGCTGATTGCCTATTTTAAAGACATCATGATGCTCACCGACCGCAAAGACCGGCCGGCCACCATCAACAAGACTGTAGCCGCCCTCAATTACTGGCTGCAAAACGAGCGCTCCGATCTGCCCATGTCGGTAACCGAAATGAGTTTTCGCTCCTACAATATCCCCGTTACCGCGAACGGCGATCTACCCATCACCATGTTCGGCAAGCAGCTCAACTTCAAGGGTATCACCGAGCGCAACATACCCTGGCTACTCTGCTACGGGATACGTGATGACCTGGTGGAAAAAGAGGTTTCCACGGCGCCGCTGGATTTTGTCGACGCCGAGGTGAGCCCCTTTCCCAAGGGGCATGTGGCCATTGCCACCTCATGGTCACACCCCAATTCGGACTGCCCCTTAGACGGCAGGTTCGGGCCGGAAAACTTCCGCGGGCCCGTCAAGTTTCACCTGGATCTCAACGAGGAATTGAGGAAATAACCCCTTACCTCAATGCTGTCGCGCAATAATTTCCGGCATTTCCGGTGGGGGATTGTGCGGTGTTCTAGAACCAGGCCTTGTGGCCCCAGATCTCTTCTTCCAGACTCTGCTTGTCCTTCTGCAGTTCCAGGTAGAGTGAGGCATTCTGGATGGCAAGTCCGCATTGCCGCGCTATGGAATTCATCAATTGCACGTCGTAGTTGGTTACCATCCGTTTGCGATCGCTGTAAAGCCCCATCACGCCGATGGGCGTATCCTTGACGGTAATGGGCAGATGCAGCATGGAGATTATCCCTTCCGCCTGCCGCTCCTGCTGGTAATCCAGATCGGATTCCTGAATATCTTCAACCAGTTCGATGCGGTTTTGCAGCACCGCCCGCATCCGCCGCGTACTCACCTCTCCCTTGTTCAGGTAGTTCTCGCTGAGCCCGTAGCTGGCAACCAGTTTAAGTTTGTTTGAATCAGAATCCAGCAGCCGGATGGAAACCCCCAGCAGTTCGAAGGCATCGGTGATCTCAGAGGTCATCAGGTGCAGCACCACCTTGATATCAAGAGATGAGTTGAGATGCTCGGCAACACGGGCCAGCAGTTCGATATCTCGTTTGATGCGATACTCCTGATGGGCACGCAGGATGGCGATTCCGCCCTGATCCGCCAATCCCCTGAGAAAATCGATCTCCATGGCGCTGAAATCGCGAGGCTCGGCAGTGTAAAGCGCCAAAATGCCAATAGGATCCCGTTCGGCAACTACCGGCACCACCAGCAGCGAGGCAATGCCCTCCTTCTTTTTCGCCTCATGATTCTCCAACCGTGGATCGGTGGTGGCATCTTTTGCCGCCAGATACCCACCCTGTTCCATGATATCTTTGGTAATGTCACGTCCCTGAGACGGGCCGGTATGGATATAATCATCGGAGAGGCCAATCTTCGCAACGGGATAGAATAATCCGTCGATATCGCTGCGGCTGCGAATCAGAAACAGCGAGCACGCCTTGGCCTGCATAACTTCCACGGCGCTCTTGACGATCAAATCCAGAATCTGTTCGCGGTCGGTACTGTTCTGGATTGTCTTGATAATGTTACAGAACGTCCTGAAATAATCCTCACTCTTGGTAATCATCATGGGGCGACTCCGCGGGTTATATTTACAAGGAATTGTTAATTGTCTCGTTCATGAAGCCAGGCTGCAATTTTCGGGGCAAAATCACGCTGATATTTGGAACTCACGTATATACCGATATGGCCGGTATTGAAGCAGATGTCCTCCTTATCGTCAGAACCGATCATCGAAGTGAAGGTCTCGCATGCCTCGGGCGGCACCAAGTGGTCGAACCTACCATAAAAATTCAACACCGGCATGGTGATATTGGAAAGATCCACCCGCTCGCCGTCAATTTCCAGTTTTGACTGAATGAGCAGGTTTTTCTTGTAGAAATTGATGATGAACTCCTTGAAGGTAGCGGCGGGCACATCGGGGCTGTCAAAAATCCATTTTTCCATGCGGACAAAATTTTCCACGTAGTCCTTATTGTCGATATTCTGAAGAAAACCGACGTATTTATCAATCATCAAGCGAGCCGGGTTAAGCAGGAGAAACCCCAGATTCATAACCTCACCCGGCATATTGGAGTAAATATCGCCGAGGACGTGGGCATCGGTATGTTTCATCCAGATGTTGAGCAGTCCCTTGTCAGTGTCAAAATTCGTCGGGGTGACGGTGGTCACCAGGTTTTTCACCTTTTCCCGGTGCAGGGCGCTGTAGATCACGGAAAAGACCCCGCCCATACAGATGCCCATGATATTGAGCTGACCGATCTGATGGCGGGCCAGGATGAAATCGACAATACCAGCGATATAGCCGTTCACATGATCGCCGATGGTCTGAAACTGATCCTTGCGGGTGGGATACCCCCAGTCGACCATGTACACCTCAACCCCCTGGTTCAGCAGTGTCTCCACGACACTGCGGCGGGGTTGGAGATCGAGCATGGTCTCCCGGTTGATCAACGCATAGATCACCAGCAATGGATGCTTGAAACGCACCTTCTCCGGCACGTAGTGTTTGAGCTTGACCCGGTCTTCCTGGTAGACGGTCTCATACGGGGTGACCGAAATATCGGTGCTCAGCTCACTGGTGAGCACTGAAGTCGCTTTCTTGAACCGGCTCCTGGCCGATTTACTGTCTTCGCCGAGGTTTTTGAGAATAAGATCGACGGGAATACTAACCTGGCTCATCTGCTTGCCCCCAGAGTATGATTCAACCTGCGTCCGGCAGCGCCTGCTGCTGTTTCAGGGTTTCCACCTGGCGCGAGAGGATGCGAACCTTCTTCTTTAATTCATGAAGATCGCGGTACAACTCATCCATTTCCCTGCTGGTGGGGATTTTGAGATCTTTAATAAAGACATCGGTCACATCCTGCTTCACCGTTTTATACTCGGCTAGTGATTGAATAAAGTTATTCATAACCTGAGTGTACTCCGGTGACTTCAAAAGCTCCATGTAGTGACCTTCAAGTACTTTGACCCATTCGCCGTAGAGCTTTTTATAATCGTCGACGAACTCTCCTCTTTCCAGCATCTCCTTCGTCTTTTCCTGCATGACCAGATTGGTCTTTTCAAACGGCAGGTAAAACAGATACATGAGTTCCAGCAAGTGAGAGTTATAGATGTTGGATTTATCGAATAACTGGCTGACCCGCTCGTGGAACTCGCGGGGCAGCCCGATCTTCGGGATCTTCATATATTTCTGAAATTCCGACCGATACCACTCGCGCATAGATTCAAAAGCGCCGTGATCAAGCTCGTCGAAATTATAGGCCTTGGTATGCTCGCTTGCCTTGGCAAAGCTGTTTACCAACTGGGCCTGCAACTCGGTGAAATGCTCAAATGATTCTCCCGTCGCCTGGACGAATGCTTCCGCCAGACTGCTTACCCCTTTGTTAAGCGCTTCCTGATTTTCGGGCGCCCCCAGCAGCCGCATGAAGGCAAGAAAATTATTGAACGAGGTTTCCCACGACCGATACGTCCGATACTTCTCTTCGCCAGCGGCAGGTGCGGCATGAGAGAAATCAAAAGAAAACGGAGGCGGTTGCGAGGAGACACCGGGAGAATGCGCACCGATAGTCTGCCAGAACTGGGCGGCTGTGTCGAGCCACGCCGTATATAATCGGGCCATGTCAGGGGAATTATTGGTGGTATCCGTCATGGCAGTTTTCCTTCCTCCATATGTAAAATGAGTGGGGTCAGGTCTTTTATTTTGGTGTTTTTGCCAATTTTACGGTCTGAGAGTCTACACAAATTAAAAACACCAAAATAAAAGACCTGACCCCATTGGTTCTACTTCTTTTTGCTAAACATATTCATGGCTTCGAGATCCTTGATCGTTTTCTCGGCAAGGCTGGAAAAATCCATCCCCATATCAAGGTACACATTGACCTGATCATCCATGGTTTTTCGGTAGATCAAATAATTCTCCATGGTTTTTTCCAGATAGTTTTCAAAAAACTCATGCAGCAGATTCTCCCCAAACTGAATCACCAGGTGAAGCAGAGACACCGGTAGCAATCCCTGATTCTTCTTGGCCTTGTCCATGATAATCTGGGTAAGCACCAGGGCGGTAACATCCTCACCGCTGGTCACATCCTGAACCTCTACCCGGTTGCCGGCTCGAATCATGTCGGCTACGTCGGCAATGGTGACATAGCTGCTCATTTTAGTATCATAGAGCCGCCTGTTCGGATATTTTTTGATTAGGATTTTGTTTTCCATGGGGAACGGGCTCACTGGCCGTCCGGCGGCCGCTCTTGGCCTTTAAAATCGGTGAAATTCTCGCCACTTTAAAGGTTATTGTCGCTGTAGCGCCTTGTCAATTGACTTATCAGCTTGAAATACCTATAAATTTAAAATTAGGAAATGGAAATGCTTAACTTGCGAAAAAATAACCATTTCTTTATGTACCGGTACCCTGTTTAGCCTTGACAGCAGATTACCTCTTATATTTACTGGGGTTGATAAGAAAGGTTCCGATTTTCAGCAGATGTATTCCCGATTATCTCATTACGGAGCAGACAGTTATGGATACGACACGCTTGGCATTACAGATGATCGCTATACAGAAGGCGATTTTTGACAACTCCTTCATGAGTATGGTGGTCATGCAGAATTACACGCAAAATATGATGGAAGGCTATTTGCGCTATTTCCCATGGTTAACTCAGTCCCACAAGAAACCGCTCATGGCATCGCTGGAGCAAATCAAACAGGCACGCGCGGCATATAAGCAGAGTGTCGATCAGAGTTTCGCTCAACTAGAAGAAATGTTGTATCACAAACAAACACCCACACCGCCCGTGCCGGCTGATCCTGAACCTGCCAAAACCGCGGAACCAGCCAAAAGCGAACCGGCCGCCGCGGCACCAAAACCAAAAGCAGCCCCAGCCAGTGCGCCTGCTCAGGAGCCCACACACACTCCATCGGCGGAGTCGGCACCTGCCGCTTCCGCCTCCCCCAAAAAACCTGCCGCCCCGCGCAAGCGAGCCACTCCGGCCAAAAAAACAGCTGCAAAAATAACTGAAAGCGCTACCAAATCCGCACCCCCTAAAAAAGCTGCACCAAAGCGGACAGCGGCAAAGAAAACAACACCGGCTACACGACGCACCACCAAAACCGCGGCAGCAAAAACCGGCGATGAAACAGCCTCATAGCATCCTTGCTAATAACCTGGTATCTTGTAGTGTTTGAAATGAAACGGTTCAACCACTACACAAGATAAAATAGAAAAGGAGAGAAACTATGCTGAACATAGAAGGCGCGGTGGCGGTTATCACCGGCGGCAGCGGCGGCATCGGTATGGCCCTGGCGCAGACGTGGATTAACCGAGGCGGTCGCGCGGTCATTGCCGATATCAACAAAGAGGCGCTGGCACGCGCTAAAGAGGTATTGGGCGATCAGGCCGAGACCTTTGTCTGCAACGTCACTACGGAAGAGGACAACGCCGCCCTGGCGGCCTTTGCCATCGAGAAGATGGGAGCCATCAACCTGGTAGCGCCCTTTGCCGGCATCATCAAGGACGGCATGATGGTTTCACCTGATCGGGAAACGGGCAAGGTGACCCGGAAAATGGCCCTGGGTGATTTTCAACTGGTTATCGACATCAATCTCACCGGCGTCTTTCTCACCATGCGGGAATGCGCCGAGCAGATGATCAACAACAACTGCAAAGGTCTGATCTGTCTGGTCTCTTCCACCGGCTCCCTGGGCACCGCCGGCCAGATCAACTACTCCTCCACCAAGGCCGCCATGAGTGTCATGCCCAAAGTCGTCACCGCCGAATTCTTCCGGCGTAATCTCGCCGACAAGATCCGCTGCGTCGCCATCGCCCCCGGCTATGTCGGCACCGATATGGTAAAGAATATGAACCAGAAGGCCCTGGACCGGATCATCGGTGAGGTTCCCATCGGTCGTCTGGTGGAGCCCGAAGAGGTAGCGACACTGGCCTGCGACATTTACCAGAACGAGGCCCTGGCCGGTGAGACCTTCTTCATCCACGGCGGCCTGCGGCTCGGTTCGCGAGGGTAAATTCCTTACCAGGTATCTGTGGTATCGCCGCGGCGCCTCCCACCGGAGGCGCCGCTTTTATGTTGACTGCCGCACGCCGCTCAGGCTACATTGCATCTCTGATATCAATCTTCTTGGTCCTGGGCAACCTGATAATTGACCTTGTCGAACCACCATTTTATCAGCAATGACGGCTGGCCGGAAGGATGTGGATGTTGAAAGAGCGCAGTAAATATCTATTGGCAGCAGGCAATCAGCGTTTGTCTGAGGAATAATTAGCCCATGGATACAGACAAGTTCTCAAGGACAAGTAAGATTGCCGTGCCTTCAGAGCACCTGCATCCAGCCGCTATTTTAAATCAACTTTGCAAGGAGGCAACTGGTATGAATATCAATTATTTTTTGAAGAGTTTTGTCCTTTCTACAACTGTTTTTCTGATGACAGCCTCATCTGTACTGGCCCTTGAGGAGCAGGATTATCACTTCTTGAGTACGCAAGATCTCTACGACCTCTGCTCTGCTCCGGTGGACCACGGTGATTTCCCCACGGCAATTTACGCATGTAGGGGATTCATTGCGGGAGCAGTGCAATATCATAATGGTGTCAGTAACTTAAATAAAATGCCACGTTTGATCTGTTATCCCGATGGCACCACTCTTAAAGATGGTGAGAATGCATTTATTGCCTGGGCTGAAGCACATAAAGACAACGAGGATTTGATGAGTGAGCTTCCCGTGAAAGGCTTGGTAAGAGCATTGTCAGAGGCATACCCTTGTAAATAAACAACAGAGCTCGTTCACAAGACGAGCTCGTTCAACTCCGTGGAGAATGAAATGAGAGCATTATGTATAGCTTCGATTCTGGCCCTTCTTATCATGACGGGCTGTGGAGATACAACCGCATCTCGCAGCCTTAGCGGCAGTGCAATGGGGGCGGCGGCAGGTGGGCTGATTGGCTCCATGTCGGGAAGTTTTGGCACAGGTGCGGCCATCGGTGCCGGTGTCGGCCTTGTTGGCGGATATTTGGATGATCAGTACAAAAAAGGAAATATCGATTTTTAAGCCTGTTCCGCACACTTTCTGGCGGGCAATCGGGGAAACCGCGCCCTCAACCGATTGCCTGCCAGTTGTAGTACCCCAAGAGGCCATCAAAGTAAGCCGCTGACTGGAGCATAGAGAAGATGATTTCCAGCGCAGCCAAGCTGTTGGACAGTGGATAATAAACCATTGATACAGATCGGGTCAGCAGAACGAGGGGGGAACTCGTCCCCCGGCTCATAGATGCTTTCTCATAGCTCCGATATCAGTTCCGGATTACCCTGGGCCTGAAGAAATTTGGCGAAGTTCTTCTTGATCTTGGGCAGCTTGAACATCGATTTTACTGATCCTTTCTTGGTCATTTTGGCCAGGGTGGACGGGTTAAAATACCCCTTGGCGTTATCAACCGTAAGAACAAACGGCGGCTTGCTGTCACTTACCATGATGTGGCTCATCAGCAGGGCGCCGGTCCGGTGATTGCCCTCCCAGAAGAGCTGGGGGACGCTGATGCCCAGAATATAGACGCCGGCGGCTCGTTTCCAGGGTGTATCCTTTTTGTGGTTGTCATGCCACTTGCGGATATGCTTGATGGAAAAGGTCTTTTGCGAATAGAAGCGCTCGATGGTCGCCTCGATGTGCTTGCTATAATCCTCACGCATTTTGGGGTCGGTGCCGCACAGCACGATATGGTTTAATTCCAGCAGATGCTCCACTTCAGCGCGCCGCAGGGGGTTGATGCGTTTGCGCAGGAGGTAATTGACGTACTCGTAGCCGGCCAGCATATTCTCGACGATAAAATCCTCCAGCGGCTCACGGCGCATGAACAAGGTCTCGTTGATCTTGTCGAAATTGCGCTGCACGGCGCGCAGTAACGCCTCGACGTTCTCTATGTCTACCTGATAGATAATTGTCAATGCGCTTACCTCTTGCCGGCCGCTCCGGCGATCATATAGCTCCCGCCGATCACCCCCGGCTCTACCTTTTGGGCGGGCTTACCAATGCCTCACCATCAACCACCAGGGTGCCGTGCTGGTTGGTGCAGGTGGTGCGCAGAACCACCCGTTTTTTGTCGGTGATAATGTCGATTACCTCGGCGGTAGCGGTGATGGTATCGCCGATCCGGGCCGGCGCCAGAAACTTCACCTCCTGCTTGATGTAAATGGATCCCGGCCCCGGTAGATAGCAGCCGATGACGGTGGAGATGAAGCCGGCCAGCAAGATGCCGTGCGCGATCCGGCCCTTGAAGGCAGTACCGGCGGCGTACTCCTCGTTGATGTGAAAAGGGTTCAGATCGCCGGTCACACCGGCAAAGAGATAGATATCCGCCTCTGAAATGGTCTTGCTGAAACTGGCCGTCTCGCCAACGTTTAACTGAGCTATCGTTTTTCCGTTCATGTAATCCTCCTATTGCAAAGTTTTAGAGATGATTCTCTCGTAAAAAGTCGGACTTGCAGCTAAAGATGGCTAAGTAAAAACACAGCTATACTAGGAGTAGTGGTCATTTTGACCTCGCAGGCGTACAGCTGGTACGTCGAGAAGTCAAAATGATCCCACGACGACGTAGAGCGAAGTTTTTACGACGCCATCAGAGATGATTGCCGCGATAAAGCCGAGCAGGGTGGCAAAGCCGACAATGGAGCCGCCCTTGAAGTAGGCCTCCGGCATCATGGTCTGGGCGATCATGGTCAGCATGGCGCCGGCTGCAATACCTTCCACCAGGGCAAACATAAACGGTTCCGCATCGTGAATAAAGACATTGCCGATGGTGAAGGCCTTTATGGCCAGCGCATCCATTGGCTAAGCGCCATTATGAGTGAGAGAAGATCAACAACTATCAGGGTCGCCGCCGCTATCCCATGATTTCCACGCCGGTGTCGATGGGGTAGATCATGGCGGTTATGGAGCGATTTTCCAGCACGCTGACGGCAAGATCGGCGATATCTTCGTTGCGGACATTGGTTTTTAGCGGCGAGCGCAGCTTTTCACGCTCAAGAATCTCCAGGCTGTTGCCAACCTTGCTGATGGAGTAGGTGGGAACAAACCCGGGCGAAATGGCGTTGACCCGGATGCGTTTGGCGTTGCCCAGTGATTCGGCCAGTCCCCTGACAATTGATTCCAGACCAGCCTTGGCCGCCCCCACCATATTCAGTCCCGGCACCGCGAAACGGCTCCAGCGCAGGGTCAAGGCGAGAATGGAGGCGTCCTCTTTGAGCACCTCGAGCAGACCGCCGGACAACTCCACCAGGGAAAAGGCACCCACCCGAATCGCATCGGTAAATTCCTCCCAGCTGATATCCGCCAGGTTCATGCCCAGCTTGGCGCCGTGCGCGGTGGAATAAGAGATACCATGCACCAATGCGTCCAATTGCAGGTTCTGATCTTTTACGGCGCTCACGAAGGCGTCCAGATCTTCGTCTTGGCGGGCGTCATAGGCAAACATCGAGCGAAATCCGATGGCATCGGCCACCCGCTTGACGCCCGCATAGGTAGTTTCATCCTGATAGGTGGCTACAATGTCGTAGCCGGCGCTTTTGAGCTCGGCGGCAATGGCCGTACAGACGCTCTGTTCGTCTCTGATACCCACCACCAATGCGGTTTTACGCTCCATTGTCAATCTCCTTGATAAACCGGTTATTCCGGATCGACCCTGATAGTGGCACTGGCTCCGCAGTCCACCAGATATACCACGCCGTTTATGGACGGGTTGGTGATGACCTCCACCGCCATGGTACCGATATCCTCCAACTCCGCCGTATGGCCCAGCGGACTGGCATCAGAGGCCACTTTGAGCAGGTTGCTGAACCCCTTGATGCCGCTTCCCGCCCGGGTCATCACCGGCCCCGGCGACAGGGCGTTGACGCGAATACCCTTACCGCCCAGTTCACTGGCCAAGCCGCGCACCAGTGATTCGAGAATTGACTTGACCGGCCCCATCATGTTGTATCCCTCAACGGCAAGATGCGAACCGATATACGACAGGGTGAGGACACTGCTGCCGGGATTGAGGACATCGGCCTTGATCAGGGCGGAGACGATCTCAACCATGGAAAAGGCCGATACCCGGGTGGATTGTTTGAAACTCTCCCACGACACCTCGTGCAGATCTTTTTTTATCTCCGAGGCAAAGGCGATCCCGTGGACAAAGGCGTCCAGCCTGAGGCTGTTCTCCCGCAGGTAGGCAATTACGGCCTGCAGTTGATCATCGTTGCCCACCACATAGGGAAAGAGTTTTTCCACCCCCAGTTCATCGGTCACCTCTCTGACGTAAGGCAGCGCCTTGTCGTTGAGGTAGGTGGGGATAATGTTGTAACCGGCGCCATACAATTGTTCGGCAATACCGGCGCTGATGCTGTCCTTGTTGGCAATACCGATTACCAATGCGTTTTTCCGGCGCATAGTGACACCTCTGAATTAAAAAATCAGTTTGCTAGACGGTAACATCGCCCAGCAGTACGTCTCTGGTATGAGTGGCGATCATCAACTCCTCATTGGTGGGAATAACCATAACCGCAATCTTGCTTTGCGGTCTGCTAATGAGTGTCTCTCCACGCCCGTTTGCCGCCTCATCAAGCTCGATGCCGAGCCAGGAAGCAACATCGCAGACGCGCTGGCGAATTTCCGGTGAGTGCTCGCCGATACCGGCGGTAAAGATAAGTCCGTCAAGTCCGCCCAGAGCAGCGGTCAGCGAACCGATCTCGCGACCGATCCGGTAGACGAAAATCTCAATCGCCTCTTTGGCACGGGGATCTTCACTGGCAAGCAGAACCCGCATGTCGTTGCTGATACCAGATATCCCCAAGAGTCCGGAGCGTTTGTAGAGCAGATCGGCGATCTCGTCGCCGCTCATCTGTTTTTCCTGCAGCAGATAGAGCACCACGCCCGGATCGAGATTGCCGGGTCGCGTCCCCATGACAAGACCATCCATGGCGGAAAATCCCATGGTGGAGGCGACGCTGACTCCGATATTGAGTCCGCACATGCTCACCCCGTTGCCCAGATGAGCGACAATAACGCGGCCATTGGCAAGTTCGGGGGCGAGTTCAGGCAACCGTCGGGCAATGTACTCATACGACAAACCGTGAAACCCGTAACGACGCACCCCCTCCTCGCTCAGTTCATACGGCAGCGCAAAGGTCTGCGCCTCGGGCGGGTTGGTGCGATGAAAGGCGGTATCGAAACAGGCCACCTGCTCGATGTCGCCGCTCATCTGCAAGATCGTTCTGATGGAGCTGAGATTGTGCGGCTGGTGCAGCGGCGCCAGGACGATGAATTGTTCCAGCTCAGCAAGTACCTGATCATCGACCTTGACGGGCCGGCTGTAGAAGGGGCCGCCATGCACCACCCGGTGGCCGACACCGCGCAGCTCCAGGCCCAACTCAAGTCGTCTGGCGCGAATCCAGTCGATGAGTTCCTCCATCAGGTGCTCGTGGCCGGAACTCGCCCCCTGTTCGAATTGTTTTTCATCGATAACAAGGCCGTCGCCATCTTTGGCCTTGAACTTCGGCGCAGTGCCGATCCCTTCGATCTGGCCGGAAAAGATCAGTCGCATCTCCTCTTGTTCGATCTGGTCGAACAGGGAAAACTTGATGCTCGATGAGCCGCTGTTGATTACCGAAATGCATCCACTCATGAAACGCTCCGAGATAATTTAGGCTTTTACCGATTGAGCCGCGGTGCGCCGGGCAAAGGCAACCGCCGTGGCCACCGCGCAGGAGGCCAGCCGCGCCTTGGGAGTGTCGGCCCGGCTGGTGAGGATCACCGGTACCCGGGCGCCCACCACGATACCGGCGGCATCAGCGTCGATCAGATACTGCATCTGTTTTGCCATCATATTGCCCGCTTCCAGATCGGGCACCACGAAAATATCGGCTACGCCGGCCACCTCCGATTTGATCCCCTTGATCATGGCGGCCTCTTTGGAGATGGCGTTGTCAAAGGCCAGCGGGCCGTCAAGAATGGCGCCGGTGATCTGGCCGCGATCAGCCATCTTGCAGAGTGATGCCGCCTCCATGGTAGAGGGAATCTTCGGGTTGATCGTCTCCACCGCCGACAGGATGGCAACTTTCGGCACCTCTATACCCAGGGAATGAGCCAGATCGATGGCGTTCTGGACGATATGATACTTGTCTTCCAGGGTCGGGTAGATATTGATCGCCGCATCGGTGACGAACAGCGGTCGCGGGTAGGTGGGCACATCCATAATAAAGACGTGGCTGATCCGTGCAGCGGTGCGCAGACCGGTTTCTTTTTTCAGAATCGCCGACATGAATTCATCGGTGTGCAGACTGCCCTTCATGATCGCCTCGGCGGCGCCACCGCGGCACAGGGCCACCGCCTCGGCGGCGGAGGCGTGGGAATGAGGCGTGTCGATCAGCTCATAGGGGCTGATATCGATGCCATGTTCATCCGCCACCCGCTGGATACGGTCTCTCGGCCCCACCAGGATGGGACGGATAATACTCTCTTTGGCCGCATCAATGGTTCCCCGCAGTGCGGTTTCGCTGCACGGGTGGGTAGAGGCCACGGCAATCGGCTCCCAGTCCCTGACCCGGGCGATAAGATCGCTGAATACGGTACGGGCGTGATACCTCAGATCCTCGAGGTCGATGCCCTCACCGGTGGCCTTAACAGATGGCGCAATCACCTCGGCAACACCCGTGATAATGAGCTCGCCGCGTTGATTCTCCACCCGGCAGTCAAAAATAACCGATCGATCCTCGGCTCTTTTTCCTGTGACCCTCACCGTTACCGTCACCGTGTCATCAAGATCAATTGAACCATGAAAATTGAGCTGCTGGGAACGATATACCGTGCCCGGCCCCGGCAGATCATTACCAAGAAGGCTGGAGATCAGGGCGCCGCCCCACATGGAATGGCCGGAGACCTTTTGCCGCTCAAGCAGCATCTGGGCATATTCATCGCTTAAATGGGTGGGATTCATATCACCGCTGATCACGGCGAACATATCGACATCGCGTTTGGTCAGGGCACGCTGCGTGGTGGCGGAATCGCCGACCCTGATCTCATCAAATAGCTTGTTGGTGATCATGGCTGAACTCGCTTAGAGGTGCGGGGGTATCTGATTCACTATCTATTTGAACCACACTAAGAGGGTTGGATTTGTATTTGGTTGGATGGGCAATAAAAACCCACTTCATCATGACCGACGCAGCGCCCGCCGCGCCTCGGCGCGGCTGTCGTAGATATGTGCCGAGACCTCATGACTCTCCAGGGCCTGGCCCAGTTTCTTACGGACAAAGGTGGAGGTGGTATACCTGGTTACGCCGAGATAGAACCGCGCCACCAGTGCTGCCACCATGTCGCTGTAGCGATCGATCAGCTCCTCGCTGATGGAAAAATTGTCATAGTTGATAATGGCGTATACCTTTCGATTGAGTGGGACAAGCATCTGCTCCACCGTTTGCCTGATGGCGTCGATGGTTTCGGGCCTGTTCACCGTCATCCCCTCGAAATTGACAAAGAAGAGATTTTCTTCCGCGTTATAACTATACCGCTCAGTCAGCGGCAGGGTGAGCAGCTCATTCTTCAACCCCATGGGCTCATCTCTAAAGATGCGCTCATCCATTTTTTTTGGATCGCCCTCGATCACCGGCGCAAAATCCATATGGGCAAGGATATCACGTTCGATATCGACGCCCGGCGCCACCTCGATAAGCCGCATGCCTTTTGTGGTGAGGGAGAATACGCAGCGTTCGGTAATGTAGAGAACCGGCTGACCGATTTTCAGGGCATACGCGCCGCTGAAGGTGACATGCTCAACCTGCCCAACAAACTTGCGAATTTTTCCCTCCTGGACAATCACCAGCCGTCCAGCTTCGATCCGTGTCTTCAGTCCGGCAGCGGTGAAGGTACCGACAAACACCACAGCCTTGGCGTTCTGGCTGATATTGATGAAGCCGCCGGCGCCCGCCAGTTTGGGACCGAACCTGCTGACGTTAAGGTTGCCCGCCTGATCACTCTGGGCGAGGCCGAGAAAGGCCACATCCAGACCACCGCCATCGTAGAAATCGAATTGGCTGGGCTGATCGATAATTGCCTGGGTGTTTACCGCCGCGCCGAAATTAAGCCCGCCGGCGGGGATTCCGCCGATCACTCCCGGCTCCGCGGTCAGGGTGATGAGATCGAGGATCTTTTCCTCGTTGGCGACGTTGGCGACCCCTTCCGGCATGCCGATACCCAGGTTCACCACGGCGTTGACCGGCAGTTCGAAGGCGGCCCGGCGGGCGATGATCTTACGCTCGTCAAGAGCCATGGGCGCCAATGAATGCACCGGCACCCGGATCTCGGCGCTGAAAGCCGGATTGTACTGCTCGGCAAAGGTCTGCCAGTGATGTTCCGGCGTAGAAGTAACGATGCAGTCCACCAGCACGCCGGGTATTTTTACGTGTTTGGCGGGCAGGGTATCGCGCTCGGCGACCCGCTCCACCTGTACTATCACGAAACCCCCGGAATTCTTAGCGGCCACCGCGATGGCCAATGATTCCAGGGTCAGCGCCTCCTTTTCCATGGTGACGTTGCCGTGCAGATCAGCGGTGGTACCGCGCAGGATGGCAACATGGATGGGAAAGGTCTTGTAGGCCAGATAGAGCCTGCCGTCAAACTCGATGGTCTCAACCAGATCATCGGTGGTTCGTTCATTGAGCTTGCCGCCGCCGTGGCGCGGGTCGACGAAGGTTTCAAGCCCCACCGTGGTAATGGTGCGCGGCTTGCCGGCGCCGATATCGCGGTAGAGGTGCGAGATCACCCCTTGCGGCAGGTTGTAGGCCTCGATCTTGTTGTCCAGAGCCAGGGCCTGGAGTTTCGGCACCAATCCCCAGTGGCCGCCGATCACCCGCTTAATTAGACCAGGCCGGCCGAAATGATTGAGCCCCCGCTCCACCCCGTCGCCCTGGCCGGCGGCATACACCAGGGTGAGATCGCGCGGCCCGCCATTGGCTAAAAAATGGTCTTCCACGGCAATGGCGATTTTTTCAGCAAAGCCGATGCCGACGAAGCCGCCGGTGGCAATGGTGTCGCCATCTCTGATGACGGCAACCGCCTCGGCGGCGGAAACCACCTTGTTTTTCGGTGCGGACCGGGAAGACAAAAACGGATGATCTACTGAATGTGCGGTGTCCATACTATTCTTTATCTTGAATGTTATATCCTTGAACCTACATACTGGTAATGGACTCGCAAAATGTCCACATTCGTTACGCCGGAGCTACCCCGGCACCCATAAGAGACCTTACTTACAAAACTCCCGCCGAATAGTACCCTTGAGCGGTGTAACCGAGGACGGAAATGAAAGCAAATGCAAGGTCAGGGCTATTCCGACGTTATCACAATGTAAGTACCGCTTTAATGCGGTCTAGCAGTTGCTGCTCCTGCTTGTCGATCTGCATATTGGCGGCGGCGATACTGTTGGCGATCTCGAACACCTCTTCCCGGTCACTTTTTTTGGGCAGTAATGCAGGAAGGGCATCAATGGCCTGGTGCAGGTCATGCTCCACCAGGGCCGCCTGTTCCTTGGTGATCCGTTTGAGATCGGCAGGCTTGAGGTGCTTGAGCCGGTCATTGGTCTGAATGATCATCTGGGCGACGGCGTACTCACGCTGATCGATGCTGCCGTCGGCGCCGGCCACCGCCAGGACGATGCGCACCACCGCCGCGGCAAAGCCGCCCTTGACCATGGCGTCCGCCCACAACGCCTCTTCAAGTTTTGCCGTAGGCCGTTGCTCTGTTACCGGGGCGGTTCGCTGTTCGCCAAACGAGTGGCTGCCGAACAGGGTTTTCATCCAGGAATTTTCATACATGAACTTAAACAGCTTCTCGTCAGCGGCGTCACGCTTGTCGCAATAGCGATCAAGCATGGCCTGGATGGCTGAAGAACAATCCTTCTCCCAGGCCATAAAGGAATTGTCGACAGCGGCCGGGCGCCGCTGCTGTTTGACCTGATTGGCCAGATAGCTCAGGGGCCACATCCAGGGATTGAGATCGGAAAACATGTAACGTTGAACGCGCAGCGGATGGAGCTGACGCACCGTCTCAGCCACCCAGTCGTTGGTCATCATCCGCACCCAGGGGCTGCCGAAGGTGAGGTAGAGGCGGTCGTTGAAGCGGGATACGGCGGCCACCGAATCGAAGGCGGTTTCGTCATCGAGACCGTCGTCGAGTTCGAGAATGTCTGTCATGGTACGTTCATGAAATTCCACCTGCTGACCGGCGCCCACCTTATCACCCTCGATAATCACCATCTCGTAGAGACCGGGGGCAAGGTATTCGATCATGTCCACCGTACCGATAATAGCGGTATGCTCCTTGCGGGCCACCTTGGAGCCCACGAAAATGCCGAGATGACCGATCTTGGGATGGACGATATAGACGATCACCTGGCCGTTTCGCTTGATCTCATCAACCGTCTCATACACTTTGTAAATCCAGTTAAGCGCCTGCTGTGGCGGGGTGATGTTGTCGCCGGCGGAGGCAAAGACGACAATGGGATCCTTGAAGTTCTTCAGGTTGACCGCCTTATCTTCAGAAAGACGCAGGGTGCCCTGCTCCAGCTCGTTGCCCACGAAGAGTGAGTCGACGATGAAATGCACCTCCTCGCGGTTCATCTTGAAAAAACCGCCCCACCACTTTTCGAAGCTGAGATAGCGCTCTTCTTCCGTGTCGACGTTGGCCCAGACGTTGTATTGCTTGGTCCAGAGGGTGTTGGCCGGATTCAGATCTTCAAAGTTGGAGACCAGATGGGCGCCGTCGAAGATCCCATTGCCCAGATCGCAGAACAGCGAAGTCAGCCAGACGCCACCCACCAGACCGCCACGGTAGCGCATCGGATTGGCACCATCAACACCGCCCCAGTAGGACAAGGGAGAACCGTTAAACACCATGGGGCCGGTAACGTCGGGGCGATCCGCGCCGATCAGCGCCGTTGCCCAGCCGGCCTGACAATTGCCGATGACCGCCGGCGGTTCGGCTTCGGGGTGACGGCGATTCACCTCTTCTAAAAAGGCGACTTCGGCGGCCTGCACATCGGCCATGGTCTGGCCCGGCTCAGGCTCGGGAAAAAACATCACGAAATAGACTGGATGACCGGCGTTAAGGGCGACGCCGATTTGTGAGTCGAGCTTCGAGCCGCCGATCCCCGGGCCGTGTCCGGCACGTGGATCGATCACCACAATGGGCCGTTTTCCCGGGTCGATTTCAGGTGGTTCAGAAGCATCACCGGCACCGCCGGTGATGCGTACCACGGCATAATTCACCGGGCGCGTGAAGGTGCGTCCGTCCAGCACCATTTCATAATCAAAAACAAGCACCGGCGGCTGCCCGGCCTTGACGTGGTCAAGATACATATTACCGCGTTTGTGCATAATTTCAGTAAACAAAGCGGCGCGCTGCCACCAGTCCACCGCATACTCGGCGGCGTCCTGGATCAGATTTTCACGCCCCCAGAAATAATTATACCCGTTGTATGCTTTCATCATTGTTCTCTCCGGCAATATGTATAGCGACTCGAAAACACCTTGATTGCAGCAAGGGTAATACTAAAATCTATGGGGGTGTGTTAAATTACCGTTAAAGTTGGCTAACGGCTGTAGGTGAGAAACGGGATAAATCGATGGATTTCGGCGGGGCG
Source organism: Desulfofustis sp. PB-SRB1 (assembly GCA_016722945.1). Classification (GTDB taxonomy): domain Bacteria; phylum Desulfobacterota; class Desulfobulbia; order Desulfobulbales; family Desulfocapsaceae; genus PB-SRB1. The sequence goes on from JAEQMT010000037.1 coordinate 58,177, forward strand.
CCTCGCTTTTGCGCTGTTGGCGGGGCAGGATTAAGGTTACCCCGCTTTCATTTGTTCATAATGGCGCAGCCGCTGTTCCAGCTGGTTGATCCGCTCCAACAACTCAAGCACCACCCCGCAACCGCTGAGGTTGACGCCGAGATCATTTCGCAGACGCATGATCTTCCTGATCCGTCCCACCACGCTGTCTTCAAAAAGCGGCTCGGGCTGGGCCACGTGCGGATCGATCAGGCCCATCACGAAGAGGCGGCGAACCAGCTCTGGATGAAGGCCGGCAACGCGGCTCACCTCGTAGACGGTAAGCAGGGTTCGCCCGTGAATTTGCTCATAGATAACCACCTCATGATTTCGCATGGCTTGTCCCTCTCTGCGGCTGTGTGTCGCGTGGATTGAAGCGTGACGTTTCGGCCAGTTCGGTGAACAAACGGCGCTCTTCATCGGAGAGTTTCGTGGGCATCCTGATCTCCAGTTCGACCGTGAGATCGCCCGGATCACCATTACGACCGGGAATGCCCTTGCCGCGCAGACGCAGCCGGCGCCCGTTCTGAGATCCCTTGGGTACGGTGAGATTAACCGACCCCTCCACCGTCTGTACCGTAACCCGAGTACCCAGGGCCGCCTCCCACGGCGAAATCGCCACTTTGGTATAGAGATCACGGCCATTTACGGTAAAGCGCGGGTCGGTGTTGATGGTGATGCGCAGCAATAGATCGCCGGCGGCACCGCCGCCGGCCCCCTGCTCGCCCTGGCCGGCAAGCCGGATTACCGAGCCGTCGGTAATCCCTTTAGGAATCTTGACATTGAGCGTCTTGGTGACCGGCCGAACCTGACCACCGGCATCGGTTTCGTAATGCTGCAGGGAAATAGCCCGGCTTGCCCCGTGATAGACATCCCGCAGACTTACCGTGATTTCCGCCTCATGCGAACGCCCGGGCTGCTGGTAACCGAAATTCACACCCTGATCACCCCTGAATCCGCCACCGAAGAAGCTCTTGAAAAAATCGCTGAAATCAGCCGACTGCTCAAATCCTTCGCCGGTGGAATAGCGAAAGGATTGGGAAAATCCATCCGGCCCACCGCTCGGCCTGAATCCACCCGCGGTGCCGGCCTGTTGGTGAAACCCGCCCTGCTGCCAGTCTTTGCCGTAGGTATCGTAGAGTTTTCTTTTTTCCGGATCCTTAAGCACCTCGTAGGCCTCGTTGATCCGTTTGAAGGTGTCTTCCGCCGATTCCTCCTTGTTGACGTCCGGATGGTATTTCCTGGCAAGTTTCCGATAGGCGCGCTGCACCTCGTCGGCGCCGGCATCCCTTTTCACCCCAAGAATTTTATAATAGTCTTGAAATTCCATTCTCTCACCCGTTTACCAGCCAAAAACCCCACCATGATTGATACAGCCCAACTCTTATCACGGGCCTCCCGACTGTCCCCACCTCACTGCCGCATCATAATACGGCGGTGGATAAAAGCAACAGCACTGACCAGATCGGTGAAGGCGGGCACCGTTCATTACTTTTTAGATATTTTAATAAATAGTAATAATTAAATTATTAAAAAATTCAATTTTTATCTATTGACATGAAATTTATAGTAATTAATTTTGCAACATGAAAGTAAAAATACCGCATCCGCGGTCAATACAACAAATGGAGGGTGTTATGTGGAATAACTGGAATGAAGTGGACAGGATGTTCGGCGCCATGAATGTGCTGAGAAATCATTTCAACAATCTCAATAGCGATTTTGAGAGACCGCTTGGTGTCAATTTCGGCTGGCGCAACATGGACAGAACGCCGCTCACCAACATGGTTGACAACGGCGACCATCTTCAGATCGTGGCCGAAGTCCCCGGCATGAGCAAGGATGATCTGAACATCAAGATCCAGGGCAACTACCTTGAAATTGGCGGCAAACGTGAAGTCAAGGCGCCTGAGGGATATAGGGTGCATCGCTCCGAGCGCGGCGCCACCTCGTTTACACGCAGCTTTACCCTGCCATCCGAGATCAATGTGGAGAAGGTCGAGGCATCTCTTGAAAGCGGCATGCTGACCCTTACCCTGCCCAAGGCTGAAGCCGCAAGGGCCAAACAGATTACCATCAACTAAAACATATTGTGGAGGAGTAGATCATGAATGAACAGAACCAAGTCGCCACACGCGAACAGACCACCCCGGTTCAGACTGCCAAAAGGATGCGGGTCGTCGCACCGCTTGTGGATATCTATGAAAACGAAGATGAACTGCTGCTGCAGGCCGACGTACCCGGTGTTGCCAAGGAAGATGTAAATGTTCGGGTGGATAACGGCACCCTGACGGTCTCCGCCACCCGCCGCGTCAATGGCGACGGTAACGCCCAGTGGCTGGAGTTTGGCGAGGCCGAGTACCGGCGCAGCTTTTCAGTGCCGCAGACCATCGCGGTGGACAAGGTGCGGGCCGAACTCAAAGACGGTGTGCTGACCCTGCACCTGCCCAAATCCGAATCCGCCAAACCCAAGCAAATCGAGATTAAGGCAGTATAAAAACAACATAGCCCATCACCACAAGGCGGAACGTCACCAGCGTTCCGCCTTTTTTATAATTGCAGTGGGGTCAGGTCTTTTATTTTGGTGTTTTTTCGCCTTTATCGTCTACACATGTACTTGGGTTTGCGGTCAGTAGGCACAAAATCGGTCGAATTCACTCCATTAGATAAGTCAAAATCGCTAAATTTCAACAACATATATCGAGCCAAATGTCAGGTGTGAGCTGAAATATGTAGGCACACGAATTGTATTTATTTCCTTGCATTAGCTGTCTATACATGCTATTTACGTAAGCATGTACCTGAGAACAACAAAACGCACCAACAAAGATGGCTCGGTCGTCGAGTACTTTCAGATTGCCCACAACGAGCGCCATCCAAAGACTCGCAAACCGGTCGCCAAAATCATCCATAACTTTGGTAGAGCCGACCAACTTGACCGTCTTGAACTGGTACGACTGTGTCGATCTATCGCCAGGGTCTGTGGGTTGCATATCTCTGATCCATTGGCTGAAGACGTGTTGCTACCAGAGGGAGAAGCAATAGGTATACCGCCTGATCTGAAGATCAAGCAAACGTTTGCTCTGGGGTGCCCGTTGGTCATTGAGACCCTATGGGAACGGCTCGGTTTGAAAAAGACGCTCAATAGTATTGAACAGGCAACCGGTAGTCAAGTTCCTTACGAACGAGCAATTCTGGCCATGGTCGCTAACCGATTATGTGACCCCGAATCCAAACTCGGGGTATGGGACCGCTGGCTGTCCACCGTCTACCTGCCTTCTTGTGCAAGCCTCAGGCTCAGGCATATGTATGAAGCGATGGACCTGCTTCACGCCAATATCGATACCATTGAACAAACCGTGTTTTTCAACACGGCCAACCTTTTCAACCTGGAGGTCGATCTGATCTTTTACGATACGACGACCGCTTCTTTCCAGGTCGATGCTGAAGACCATTCTGAAGCCGACCCCAACGCCACATTACGTAAATTTGGCCGTTGTAAAGAAGGCGGTTGGGCACCGCAGGTCGTCGTTGCTCTGGCGGTGACCCGCGATGGTATCCCGGTGCGTAGTTGGGTGTTGCCGGGTAATACCGCCGATGTCACAACGGTAGAAAAAGTTCGCGCCGATCTCAGAGGCTGGAACTTGGGTCGGGCAATGTTTGTCGCCGATGCGGGGATGAACTCCGAAGATAACCGCGTTGAACTGGCCAAAGCTTGTGGGAAATATCTTCTGGCCTGTCGTATGGCCAGTATCTCTGAAATCAATTTGAAGGTTCTCAGTAAACGTGGCCGCTACACCAAATTTAAGGATAACCTCTATGCCAAGGAGATCATCGTCGGCGATGGTGAGAGGCGGAGGCGTTACATCCTCTGTTATAACCCCAAACAAGCGCAAAGGCAGCGGAGCCACAGACAGCTAATAATCGAGCTGCTTGAAGCTGAGTTGGCCACGCACAAGGATCACTCAGCAACTGCCCAGTGGGCTATTGAATTGTTGGCATCACGCCGTTTCAAGAAATATCTGCGAACCACCAAAGGTGGCCTCATTCGTATTGACCGGGCTGCCGTTGGTAAGGCGGCAAAGTATGATGGAAAATGGGTAATTGAAACCAACGACGATACCATTAGTCTCGAGGATGCGGCGTGCGGTTACAAGAGTCTGATGGTGATCGAGCGTTGTTTCCGCTCGTTGAAACGTACCCAGATAAAGATGGTGCCGATGTACCACTGGGCCTCCCGAAGGATTGTGAGTCATGTCAAAATTTGCGTACTGGCCTTGCTTATCGAACGGATCGCTGAAATGACCTGCGGCATGTCGTGGCACCATATCCAGCGAAATTTGGAGACACTGCAGATCACAGAATTTTTTGATTTAAAGTATCGTGTGCTTATGCGCAACGAAGTGACAACAGAGGCAAGAAACATATTAAAATCATTAAAGATAAAGGTACCAAAGCAGCTCATACACGCGGAAAAAACAGCTTGAATTTGTAGACACACGCCGAATCTTGCTATGCATCGCATAACCACCAACAGCAATGGTTTGCGGTGATTCATGTACTTACAGACCGCAAACCCAAGATGTAAACTTTCTAAAAACACCAAAATAAAAGACCTGACCCCATCAACCATTCGAGTTTGAAAAGTTTTGCTTTGCGGTCATTACCTTCCACCGGTATTATCAACACGATATTCTTTTCGCTGAACCTTTCCATCCAACATAACGGAGATTGCACCATGAAGTTTTCCGCCTTTATGTTTCAGCTAATCCTGGTGAGCATCGTTTTCACCATAGCGGGCAACGCCTTTGGTCAGCAATCCGAGCGACCGGTGATCGTCGCCTCCACCACCCAGATCGCCGATTTTGCCCGTCAGGTTGCCGGAGATCGGGCCGTGGTTCATTCAATCCTGGCGCCGGGCGCAGACCCACACACCTATCAGCCCACTCCCGATGATGTTCAGATCGTCCTGGGCGCTGATCTCTGCCTGGAAAACGGTATGCATCTGGAAGGCAAAAACTGGATGGCGACCCTGGCCCGCGATGCCGGCAAACCGCTGGTCACCGTTACCGACGGGATCAAGCCGCTGACCATCGAGGAAGAAGAACAGAGCATCGCCGACCCGCATGCCTGGTTCTCGCCACGCAACGTTGCCGTCTACGTCAACAATATCGTGGGCGCCGTCGGCGCCATTGATCCCGATAACCTGACCGAATACCAAGCGCGGGCTACCTTGTTTTTGCAGCAACTGCGGGTGCTGGACGGCTGGATCCGTGAGCAGGTGAACCGCATCCCGACCCAGCGCCGCATCCTGGTGACCACCCACGACGCCTTCAACTATTTCTGCCGTGAATACAAGTTTAACGAAAATAACGATTTTCTCTCCATCGCGCCGGTGGGCTGGTCTACCGGGGCCGAAGTCGGCGGCGGCATGACCCCTGAGCGGCGGCGCCTGGTGGTGCAGTCCATCAGGGAGAGCGGTGCCCCGGCCATCTTCGTGGAAACTACCATCAACCCCAAGCAGATTCGCGAAATCGCCAGGGAAACCGGGGTCACCATCGGCGGTGAACTCTACTCCGATTCCATGGGCGAGAAGGGGACCGCCGGTGAGACCTACATCGGTATGATGCGGGAAAACGTCCTGCTCATGGTGGGCGCCCTGAAGTAATGCGCTTTGTCCTTGTCACCCTTATCTGGCTGGTGATCGTCGGCGGCCTTAAGCTCTATACCGAGCGCCGTGATACCGCCCTGGCTCGTTCACCCTGGCAACCGGTTGCTGAAATCATGGCGATGGGGACGTTTGCCCTGGAGATCACCCCCACCTTCGGGATCGAGCCCGACCCGTTTGCCCTTACCACCACCGATGCCCAACTCATGGATATCCGCGTCAACGGCATCACTCTGACACCGCCGGCGGACCGCCCGCGGGCCAACACACCATTGCGCTTTGATAGCGTAGAAAATATTCGCCACGGGCACAACGAGATATTCATCAGGGCCAGTCCGCCCTTCGACGAGGGCGGCAGGGTGTATGGCATCAGGGTCAGATGTTTCCATGATGCCGAATCGCTGACGGATCAGACTATCTGGGCCGAAGGCGGCGCCACCGTTGTCGGCACGGTGGGATTTACCTATGAACCCAATGGCGGGAAACCCCATGACCACTGAGTCCCCCTACGTTATCGAGGTCGAACACCTTACCGTGAGCTACCACGCCCGCGCCGCTCTGCTCGATGTCAGCGTCCGTATCGAGCGCGACCAGCTGGTGGGGGTGATCGGTCCCAACGGGGCTGGCAAGTCCACCTTTATCAAAGCGATACTGGGATTCATCAAACCCGACATCGGCACCGTGCTGATCAACGGCGGCGATGCCCAGAAGGCCACCGGACAGGTGGCCTACGTGCCGCAACGCGGCGCGGTGGACTGGGATTTTCCGATCACCGTCCAAGAGGTGGCGATGATGGGACGCTATCAGCAGATACCGTGGTACACATCCCCTCGCCCCACCGACTACCAGGCAGCCAGGGAGGCCCTGGAGATGGTGCGCATGGAAAAATTTGGCGAGCGGCAGATTGGCGAGCTTTCCGGCGGCCAGCAGCAGCGCGTCTTTCTCGCCCGGGCACTGGCCCAGGGCAGCGACATCCTGCTGCTTGACGAACCCTTCGCGGGGGTCGACGCAGCCACCGAACGGGCCATTCTCGACGTGCTGGAACGGGCCAAAGAGGCGGGCAAGACCCTGGTGGTGGTGCACCATGACCTGGCCACCGCGGCCGAATATTTTGACAAGCTTATTCTCATCAAACAGCGGCTCTACGGCTACGGAACTCCACAGGCGGTGTTGCAGGAGGATCTTCTTGCCAAGGTATACGAGGGGCGGTTGCGCATTTTCCGCGATGTGGTGCGGGAGGATGCATCGTGATGTATGAACTGTTTATCGCGCCGCTCACCGAGGTCTACTTCCAGAAGGCGCTTATCGGCGGTTCAATCGTCGCCGTTGTCGCCGGTGTGGTGGGCTGCCTAGTGGTGCTCAGGCGCATGGCTTTCCTGGGCGACGCCCTGGCGCACGCAATGATCGCCGGTGTGGCCGGCGGCTATCTGGTGATGAAGATGATATTCGGCCTGGAGGCCCATGCCCCCGGCATGCTGCTCGGTTCGCTGCTGGCGGCCATCGTCACGGTGGCGCTGATCAGCTTCGTGGCGCGGATCTCACGGATCAAGGAGGACACCGCCATCGGCATCATGTACACTGGGATCTTTGCCCTTGGGGTGGTGGCGGTCTCCATCTTCCGCCACTACATCCACATCGATCTGATGCACTTCATCATGGGCGACATCCTCGGCGTGGCCGATATCGATCTGTGGGTGTCGGCCTTTGTCGCCGCCGGCGTACTCACCATCCTGATCTTCTTTTTCAGACACTTTCAACTCGCCACCTTCGATCCGATCATGGCCGCCTCCATCGGCTTGCCGGTGCTCATGCTCGACTACCTGCTCACCACCTGCGTATCGCTGGTGGTGGTCAGCGCCGTCTCCATGGTGGGGGTCATCCTGGTGGTTGGACTGCTTATTACCCCGGCGGCCACCGCCTACCTGCTCAGCGACCGGCTGGACAAGATGATGGGGCTGGCGGCATTGTTCGGGGTAACCAGCGTCGTCGGCGGTCTCTATCTCTGCGTCTGGCTCGATTCGGCCGGGGGCGGGGCGATTATGCTGTTCTGTACCCTGCAGTTTCTGGTGGTGCTTGCGGTGGCCCCCAAATACGGGCTGCTGGCCCGATGGCTGCGGCTGCGCCGGCTGGTCCCGCAACAGGTGGTGGAGGATGTGCTTACCACCGTGCTGCGCCACTCCGGGCCGACCCCTGTTGCGGTCATCAAGACCTATGTGCATGATGATAGAGGCGACCTTGCCCGGGCCCTGCGGCAGATGATCCAGGACGGCCTGCTTCGGCAGGCGGGAGAGGACTACGAGCTCACCGAAAAAGGTGATGTGGAGGCGAACAATATGCTGCGCGCCCACCGGCTCTGGGAAAAATATCTGCACGCCATCGGCACCCCGCACGAAGAGGTGCACGCTACCGCCCATCATCTGGAGCACATCCGTAAAGGCGGCGCCGTCGATTATCTTGATGAAAAACTGGGCAAACCCGATACCGACCCACACGGCAAGGTAATTCCGGGAGGCTCGTCGTAACGAGGTACATATCATGCTTGGCGCAATTGCCGGCGATATCATCGGCTCACGCTTTGAACGATCGCCCATAAAGACCAAGGATTTTCCCCTTTTCACGGCGCAGAACCACTTTACCGACGACACCGTGCTTACCGTGGCGGTGGCCGAGGCCATCCTCACCGCTGACTCATATCAGCATACCCTGCACCGCTACGGCAACCGGTATCCGCACGCCGGCTATGGGGCCTCGTTTCGCGCCTGGCTGACACAACATGATCCCCACCCATACGGAAGCTGGGGAAACGGCTCCGCCATGCGGGTGGCCCCGGTGGGCCATGCCTTTGATAATGAAGAGGAGGTACTGGCGGAGGCGGAAAAATCAGCCTGCGTCACCCACGATCATCCGGAGGGTATCAGAGGGGCGCAGGCTATCGCCTGGGCCGTTTTTGCGGCCCGCACCGGAGGCGACAAGCCCTTTATAAGAGAAGAGATCACCGCTCGCTTTGGCTATGACCTGGGCTCCACCCTCGCCGACATCAGTCCCGGCTATCGCTTTGATGTCTCCTGCGCCGGCAGCGTTCCCCAGGCAATCATCTCTTTTCTCGAAGCAGACGACTGGCAGGATGCGGTGCGCAACGCCGTTTCCCTGGGCGGCGACTCCGACACCCTGGCCTGCATGGCGGGTGCCGTCGCGGAAGCGTTCTGGGGTGGTATCCCGGCCGTGGTCTACGCCCAGATGCGGCGTTACCTGCCCACCGATTTTCAAAAAACCATCGAGGCCTTTTACGCCCGTTTCACCTTGCCGGTTCACAGCCGGGGAGACGGGTGATACGCATCACCACGCCCTCTTGTTGGAGATTATTGCCAACTTACAATTGAAGATGGTAGTTTGGTACTTTGGGAATTTTTGGTCTGAAAGAAGAAGTCATTCTCGCACGTCAGGTATTGATGACGCCACCACCATTCAAGGAGCGGCACCATGAGCACATGGCAGAAAGAGTACGAAGCTAAATGCGTCACCGCTGAAGAAGCGGCCTCCATTATCGAATCCGGTGATCATATCTGGTTTCCCGTGGGCGCCGGTGAACCAGACATCTTCTTGAAAGCGCTGATCGCCCGGAAAGAAACGCTTGAGGGAGTGGTCACTCGCCAGATCCTGCCCGCCAAGCCGGGTTATTTCGACGAGGAGACGGCACCCCAGATCCGCCACGATTCGCTTTTCATCTCAGGTGCTTCGCGGGCGGCGGTCAATGGCGGATGGGCGGACCTGACCCCCAACTACTTTAGTGAGATTCCACGACTTATCCGTGAATACTGGGCGGCCGATGCGGTGGGCGTGGTGGTCTCTCCCATGGATGAACATGGCTATCTGAGCCTTGGACTGGGTGTTGATTACACCTGGGAGGCGATCAAAAAGGCGAAAAAAATCATCTTCGAGGTAAACCAGCAGGCCCCTCACTGCCACGGTAACTGCCAGGTGCACATCAGCGAGGTGACCCACATCGTGGAAAATTCCAATCCCATCCCGGAGCTGCCCAGTGCGCCGCTGTCCGATATCGACAAGGCCATCGGCGGCTACGTTGCCGAGCTGATCGATGACGGGGCAACCCTGCAGATAGGTTTCGGCGGGGTGCCAAATGCGGTCTGCGAGGCCCTTAAGGACAAAAAGGATCTTGGCATCCACACGGAAATGGTGACCGAGGGGATCATGGAGTTGTGCGAATGCGGCGCCGCCAACAATTCGAAAAAAAGCTTCAACCCCGGTAAATTGATCGGCACCTTCGCCTGGGGCACAAAGAAGCTTTACGAGTTCATGGACAACAACCCGATGCTTTCCATGCAGCCCGTTGATTACACCAACAACCCGTATAACATCGGCAGAAACGACAACATGGTCGCCATAAATGCCTCCGTTGAGGTCGATTTCATGGGCCAATGCTGTTCCGAGTCCATGGGCCCCCTGCAGTGGAGCAGCACCGGCGGCCAGGTCGATTTTTTCCGGGGCGCCAATATTTCGCAGGGCGGCAAAGGGTTTGTAACCATGCCGTCAACGGCGAAAAAGGGAAACATATCACGGATCGTACCGCACCTCTCCCATGGTGCCGCGGTGACCACCAGTAAAAACGATGTGGATCATGTGGTCACCGAATACGGGGTGGCCAAGCTGCGCGGCAAAAACATCCGCCAGCGCACCGAGGCGCTCATCGCCATCGCCCATCCCGATTTTCGGCAAGAGCTCAAAGAGGCGGCCCGCACGATGAATCTTTTATAGCTTACTTCATGATGACCCGCCCCTTTGCCTACTGGCTCATCTGGTTTTGTGTACTGCTCGTCATCGACATCGGCGTGCCCTTTACCCTGCTGCAAAACATCCCCACCATTGCCGGCAGCTTTACCTTCTGGCTCATCTGGGGCCTGGTTGCCATTTTCTCCATGCTTGTCATGATGAGCGGCTGGCGTGAACCAGCCGATGGCGACAGGGCCGCACAACAATGAGCAGTGCCGCCCAGACCTGGCTGGCGGTGGCCGTGTATGCGCTCATCGGCCTGACCGTGGCACTCATCGCCCGTCGCCGGATGGGCGGCGGCGTCAACGAGTTTTTTCTGGCCAATCGCGGCCTGGGCGGGGTGGTGGCGGCGCTCTCTTATGCCGCCACTACCTACTCCGCCTTCATGATGGTGGGGCTGGCCGGCATCACCTACAAGCTCGGAGTGGGGGCGCTGGGGTTCGAGCTTACCTATCTGGGCGGCCTGGTACTGGTGGTATTTTTCGGTCCGCGATTCTGGCTGGCCGGCAAACGATTCAACTATCTGACCCACGCCGAACTGCTGGCGGACCGCTACCAAAGCCCGCTGGTGGGAGTGGTCGCAACCCTGCTCTGCCTTGTTTTTCTCATCCCCTATGGGGCCATCCAGCTCATGGGCATCGGCTATCTGCTGGCGACCCTTTCGGACGGCACCATTTCGATCACCGGCGCCATGGCGGCGGCATGCGTACTGGCGGTTTTATGGGCGGCTATTGCCGGGCTGCGCTCGGTGGCCTGGACCGATGCCTTGCAGGCCGTGGTGATGCTCATCTCCGCTCTGCTGGTCTTGGGTTTTGTGATACAGAGAGGGTTTGGCGGCATTTCCCCCTTTGTCAGCCGATTAAACAATGAGGTACCTGAGTTGCTGAGCGGCGCCGGGCTGTTTTCCTTCAATCTCTTCATCGGCCTGAGTCTGCCCTGGCTCTTCTTCTCGCTCTCCAACCCCCAGGTCACTCAGCGCCTCTTCGTACCCCGCTCCGTCGTCGCCTTCAAACAGATGGTGGGCGGCTTTCTTATCTTCGGCTTTATCTATACCATTACCGCCGTACTCTGGGGATTCAGCGCCCGGCTGCTGCTGCCCGATCTGGCCGCACCCGATCTTGCCACCCCGTCTCTGCTGGCCCTGCCGATTGTCCCGCAAGTCCTGGTATTGGTGGTGATGATCGGTATTCTGGCAGCCGCCATCTCCACCATCGATTCCATCATTTTGACCCTGTCATCGCTGGTGGGCCGCGATCTTGTCAGAAATGGTCTAAAGGTGCAGTTCAGCGAGCAGCGTGAGCTGCGTCTGGGGAAATGGGTGGTGGTGGTACTGGCCGTGATCTTTTTTCTTTTCGGCCGCTGGGCCGCCGGCAAGAGCGGGCTCGCCTTTATGATTGTGCCGCTCTCCTCGGCCGCCGCGGCCGGTCTGCTGATGGCGGTGCCGGCGCTGATCGGGGCATTTTTCTGGAAGCGGGCAACCGGGGCCGGGGCATTGACCAGCATGACGACGGGCGCCGTGCTTGTCTTGGTGCTGCAATTTTCCGACCTCAAACCCCTGGGCATGTGGCCGGGGGTATGGGGATGCATCGTCTGTGTCGCGCTTTTTATCGGGATCAGTCTGATGACCACCCCGCCGCGGGCCAAGGCGGAAGAATTTATCGGCTATCTTGAACGCGAACTGCCCCGTTATAGATTTTTTTGAGCACTAAATTGGGCTATCTCCTTTCATCCACCAGAACAATCAGCTCACCTGGTTCAGACAACAGGTGATCAGGTTCCGCGTGTCGCAGTTCATGTTCTGAGCCAAATCCCCAGAGCACCCCGGCGGCGGACAACCGGGCCTTGCGGGCGGCGATAAGATCGGTTGCACGATCACCAATCAGCATGGCCCGTCGATCAATGAGTCCATCCTGCCGCAGGCGGGTAAGCCGCTCATCTTTGCCGAGGCCTCCATCGCCGCCGCTGATATATAAAAAATAGGTGTGCCAGCCAAACATGGTGACAATTTTCTCGGCAATATTTTTGGGTTTGGTCGTGCATATCCCCATCCCGCATCCACACCGTGAAAGCGTATCCAGCATGTGGTCGATCCCCTCATACACCCTGTTTCTCCGGTACCCGGTATCGTTGTAATCTTGGCGGTAAGCGGCAACACAGGAAGCGATCAGGCGATGATCGGTGGAACCAGTAAATAACCGGAACATATCGGCAAGAGGTGGGCCGATGTGGGGAATGACTTCGCTTATATCCAACGGATCAAGCCCATGCCTGGCAAGGGCATAGTTGATGGATTGAGTGATACCCGCACCCGGATCGCTCAGGGTTCCGTCGAGATCAAAAACAAGAGAGGATATCGTCTTCGCCATATGAGTCGTGCCTGCTTACCCGAGTGTCGCCCAAGTGGACGGCGGGCACGGCAAGAGCATTGGAAAATCTTGTTGAGAAGGACGATTACTTTTTGTAAATGACCTGAGACAATGCGGTTACGTACTGTTTCAACCCCACCTCGCCCACCTCAAAAGAGATTACCGCCATTATGATCGAAAATCTTTTCCAACTCAAGGCCCACCACACCACCATCCGGCGGGAAGTGATTGCCGGTATCACCACATTTCTGACCATGGCCTACATCATCACCGTGAACCCGGCGATTCTCGCCAATGCGGGTATGGACTTCGGCTCGGTGTTCGTCGCCACCTGCATCGCCGCCGCCTTGGGCACCGCCGTCATGGGACTGGCGGCCAATTATCCGGTAGCGCTGGCGCCGGGGATGGGCCTTAATGCCTTTTTCACCTTCGGGGTGGTGATCGGAATGGAGCAGAGCTGGCAGGTGGCTCTGGGCTGCGTATTCTGGTCCGGCTGTATCTTCTTTCTGCTCAGTATCTTCAAAGTGCGGGAATGGATCATCAATGCCATACCCGCCTCGCTCAAAACCGGCATTGCCGTGGGTATCGGCCTATTTCTCGCGATTATCGGTTTGCAGGGCGCCGGGGTCGTGGTGGACAATCCCGCCACCCTGGTGGGGCTGGGCAATGTCAAAAGCGCCCAGGCTCTGCTTTTTTTCGGTGGTTTCGTCCTCATTGCCGCGCTCTATCGTCGACGGGTGGTGGGCTCGGTAATCATCGTCATCCTTACCACCACCATTATCGGCCTGTTGATCGGGCTGGTGGAATATAAGGGTATCGTCTCGCCACCGCCAAGCATTTCCCCCACCCTGTTTCAGCTCGACATCATGGGCGCCATCGAGGCCGGGTTGTTTGCGGTGATCTTCACCTATTTATTTGTGGATTTTTTCGACACCTCGGGCACTCTGATTGCGGTTGCCAAGGAAGGCAACCTGCTCGATGAAAAAAGACGCCTGCCACGCCTGGGCGGCGCCCTGATGGCCGACAGTCCGGCCAGGATCGCCGGCTCCCTGCTGGGCACCTCCACCACCACCTCGTACATCGAAAGCGGCGCCGGCATTGCCGCCGGTGGCAGAACCGGGTTGACCGCGCTGGTGGTGGCCCTGCTCTTTTTGTTATCGCTCTTTTTCGCGCCGCTGGCCCAGATGATTCCCGCCTACGCCACCGCCTCCGCCCTGCTTTTTGTGGCGGTATTGATGATCAGTTCCATCGCCTCGGTGCAGTGGAACGACATCACCGAATCAGCGCCGGTGGTGGTTACCGCGGTGATGATGCCACTCTCCTATTCCATTGCCGAGGGTATCGCTCTTGGCTTCATCACCTACGTTTTGGTCAAGGTTCTGGCCGGCAGGTTTAACGAGATCAAACTCAGCGTGATCATCATCGCCGTCCTGGCCCTGCTGAAATTTTTCATCCTCTAAGGTGATAACTTATGAACGAACACTATTTCGACATAAAGGAGCACATCCGCACTATTCCTAATTGGCCGAAACAAGGCGTGATGTTCAGAGACATCAGTTCGTTGCTGGAAAACCGACTGGTGTTCAGACGCACCATCGATTTGTTCGTACATCGCTACTTCACCACCGCCATTGACGCGGTGGTGGGGATCGATGCCCGCGGTTTTATCATCGGCGCCCCTCTTGCCTATGAGCTGAACGCCGGTTTCATCCCGGTACGAAAGAAAGGCAAGCTGCCGGGCACCACCATCTCCAAGTCTTACCAGCTGGAATATGGCGAAGCGGAAGTGGAGATGCAGACCGACTGGCTGGACGGCACCATGGACGTGTTGCTGGTGGATGACCTTATCGCCACCGGCGGCACCATGCTGGCGGCGACAGCACTGATCAAACAATTGGGAGCAAACATCGTCGAAGCCGCCGCCATTATCGATCTTCCCGATCTGGGCGGCAGCGCCAAATTGAGAAACGCCGGTCTGCGTGTGCACACCTTTTGCGCCTTTGAGGGCGAATAGCGAGGTTCTTTTCACCGATGCCTGAAAGGCCCCCGACCCCTTCGATCCGTTTGAAAAAAAGGGAATCGGCACTATCTTTAGAGGTATAATAGCTAAGCGTATTGCACAATTGCCGTCTGCCCGTGGTATACGCTTACATGGTTTGAATATCAGCTCCAGGCGTCATGAAAAACAAAGAAATAGCTCGTAAACCGCAAGGTGGAAATGGGCTAGCCAAGAAATCTTCCTCCTCGGAAATCTCATCATTTTTACAAGCGGCACGCGCCATCGACACAAACGCCAGCGGACGCCTTATCTTTGCCATGGATGCCACCATGAGCAGGCAGCCAAGCTGGGATCGAGCCATGACTATTCAAGCCTCGATGTTTGATGCAGTGGGAAAGACCGGCGGCTTGTCGGTACAGCTTGTCTACTTTCGCGGCATTGACGAGTGCCGGGCGTCGAAATGGGTGATAAATGCGCGTGCCCTACGCGATCTGATGATCCGAATCAATTGTATGGCTGGGCCTACCCAGATCGGCAAAATCCTTTCCCATGCGCAGCGGGAAAACAGTAAACAAAAGGTATCGGCCATGGTGTATATCGGGGATTGCCTGGAAGAAAGCGTTAGCGAGCTCTATAAAAAGTCGGGCGAGCTGGGGCTTTTGGGAGTGCGATGCTTTTTCTTTCAGGAAGGAACCGATAGGGGTGCTGAAAACGGTTTTCGCGAAATGGCCGGGCTCACCGGCGGCGCCTATCATCGTCTGGGGCCCGACTCCGCCCGCGAGCTTGCCGGTCTTCTGCAGGCGGTTGCGGTCTACGCCCAGGGAGGACTGCAATCTCTGATTAGCGCCAATACCCGGGAAGCTACCCTGCTGCTGGAGCAGATCAAGCGGTAAAATGATGCTATACAGGTGATCAGATGATGCCATATCTTCTTATCCTGCTCTGTCTGCTCGGTTTGCTCGGATGGATGGTGATGACCCAGCCGCCGCGGAAAACGGCCTCACTGATCGTGAAAAGCGGCCCCCTTGCGCTCATCGGTCTGGGTATATTATTAACGGCTTTACAGCGCGGCTTTTTCGGGATACCAATGATCTATCTGGGGGTACGCTGGTTGCGCCGCCGGCGCCCGCTGCAACCAATGTCACCGCCAGGCGGGCGCACCTCAACGGTCAGCTCTGAGTATCTTGAGATGGAGCTCGATCATGATACCGGCGAGATGGACGGCACCGTTTTGTCCGGGGCCAAGAGCGGCAGCCGCCTCAGCTCGCTTGGCGAGGAGGAAATTGTCGATCTGTGCCGGGAATTTCATGCTGATCCCGACACCGTCACCATGCTTGAGACCTACCTTGACCGCACCCATCAGGGATGGCGCGAGAACTCCGATTTCCAATCGTCCCACACAGGCCATGATTTTTCAGATAGCACCACCATGTCGAAAAAAGAAGCGTGCCAGATTCTCGGAGTCACCGAAAACGCCTCGCGCGATGAGATTTTAAAGGCGTGGCGCCAGCTGATTAAAAAAGTACATCCTGACAGCGGCGGCTCAGCCTTTCTCACCGCCAAGATAAACGCCGCCAAGGAAGTACTTCTGGGTTAATATCCACTTGAAGTTAATCTTTTCCGGGGACGCCATATTTATTGTTGACTCATGTTCTCTTTTATTTAATCTTGCGCCATGGCACGAATCGCACGGGTAATCGCGCCGGGGCACCCCCACCATATCGTCCAGCGGGGTAATCGCCGGCAGCCAACTTTTTTCAAAGATGAAGACTATGAGCTTTACATAGAGCTCATGGCGCAGTGGTGTATCCGTTATCAGGTGGACATCTGGGCGTATTGTCTGATGCCCAACCATATTCACCTCATCGCCGTGCCCCGGGATGAGACCGGCCTTGCCCGGGCAATTGGTGAAGCCCATCGACGTTACACCCGCCATGTCAATGTTCGTGAAAAATGGCGCGGTCATCTCTGGCAGGAACGTTTTTTCTCAAATCCGATGGATGAGTACTATCTGCTTGCCGCCGCCCGCTACGTGGAAATGAATCCGGTGGCCGCCGGTTTGGTCAAAAAACCCGGCGACTATCAATTTTCCAGCGCCCGCGCTCATTTAGAGGGCGTCGATGATGAACTGGTGAAGGTTGACCCACTGCTTGAAATGATCGAATTCTGGAACGATTTTTTGCGGCTTTCTACCGAAGAAGAGTGTATGGTATTGCAAAAGTATAACCGCACCGGAAGGCCTCTGGGAAATGACACCTTTATCGACACCATTGAAGCATCTCTGGGCAGAACGTTGCGTCCCCAAAAGCCAGGCCCGAAGCGGCGCGAGCAGTAAAAAACAACAAACTGTCCACTGAAACAGGAGGTAGCATGGATTATTTTGAATTTTCGATTCAGATGGAAAAAGATGCCGAAGCACTCTATCGCAAAATGGCCGAGAGGGCTCCGATGGAAGGGGTAAAAAAAGTGTTGCTCCTGCTGGCCCAGGACGAGGTGGCCCATCGGGTGGCCATCGAGCGGCTGCGAGATCGGATGGATGTCGACTCCGTGCCAGGCACCGCCCTTGAGATCAAGACCGTGTTTGATGAGATGAAAAACGACCCGGCCATCAATGAGGTCAGTGTCGACGCGGTTGAAGATTACCGCAAGGCGGTGGAAATCGAACAGCGCGGCATGGATTTTTACCAGCAGAAGTTTAGCGAAGCCGAGGACGAAGAGAGCAAAAAGCTCTTTGAGGTACTCATGAGACAGGAGAGCTATCACCTACGCACCACTCAGAATCTGCTCGACATGGTGCAACGCCCCGACTGGTGGGTGGAAAACGCCGAGTTCAATCCGCAAGACTCCGACTCGTACTAATCCTGAAGGTATTAACAGACCGGCCCCGCCTTCGCGTTGAGGCCGGTCTGTTGTTTTGAAGGGCCGGCAAGGCCCGCGCCCCTAGCATTGTATCCCGGACCCATGATTTTGGGCCTGGATACGCTCTTTTCCGTGTGGTAATTTCCCCGATTCTAAAAACCGTGTTGTTATCATTGAAATGACGAAACAAGCCATGGTAGCGATTTCCAACCTCCGCCGGATGTACGGCGAGGTTGCCGCCGTCAATGATGTCTCCTTCTCTATTGATCACGGCGATATCGTCGGCCTGTTGGGCCATAACGGCGCCGGCAAGACAACCGTCATGAAGATGCTGACCGGCTACCTGGAGCCCACCAGCGGCGCCATCACCATTGATGGCCTATCGCTGGCCGCACATCGCCGGAAAATCCAAAGCAAAATAGGCTACCTGCCGGAGAACTGCCCGGTCTACCCTGAGATGAGCGTTGCCTCCTATCTCGATTATGGCGCCACATTGCATGGTGTCCCGGCCAGCCGGCGACCTGAGCTGATCCGCGCCGCCCTGAGCAAAACGGCCCTTATTGACAAAGCCGATCAGCCGATTGCAACCCTTTCCCGGGGATACCGTCAGCGTACCGGCGTTGCCAATGCCATTCTGCATAACCCCTCTCTGCTCATTCTCGATGAACCCACCAATGGGCTTGACCCTACCCAGATCCAGCACATGCGGGAACTGATCGGAGCGCTGGCGAAAAACGCCACCATCATCATCTCCACCCATATCCTGCCGGAGGTGCAGGCGGTATGCAACCGCGCTATTATTCTCAATGCCGGCCGGATGGTGTTCGACTCACGGCTCGATGAACTGGGCGCCGGCAATCGACTAATGCTCACTCTTGATCAGGCAGCAGACCGGGTGACAAAAACTCTTGCCGCCATCGACGGAGTTCTCGCGGTTGAGCGGGCGACTGATGAAACCGACCACCCAGAATCGACATTTTTCATCCACCTGAATGGGGGGCACGGCGCCAACCGGATCGCCGCCGACATCGCCCACACAGTGCATGAAAACGGCTGGCAATTGTTTGGCCTGTCTCGCCACAGCCGTACCCTCGAGTCATTGTTTGCCGAAATCAGCAGCCGTGAGGAGGTTACGCCATGAGCACCATCATGCACGTGGCCCGCAAGGAGTTCAGCGCCTTTTTTGCAACCCCGGCCGCGTTTATCTTTCTGGGCTCGTTTCTGGCAGTGACCCTGTTTATCTTTTTCTGGGTGGAGCAGTTCTTCGCCGCAAACATCGCTGAAATTCGCCCGCTCTTTGGGTGGATGCCGATTCTTCTCATCTTTCTTATCGGCGCCGTAACCATGCGAAGTTTCTCCGAAGAGCGACGGGCCGGCACCCTGGAATACCTGCTTACCGCCCCCGTTGCCCCGCTGCAGCTGGTGCTGGGAAAGTTTTTTGCCTGCCTGGCCCTGGTTGCGGTGTCGCTCATTCTCACCCTGCCGATTTTGGTAACCGTAGCGCTGCTGGGGCCTCTGGACTGGGGCCCGGTATACGGCGGTTACCTGGCGGCGCTCTTTCTCGCTTCGGCCTACATCGCCATCGGCCTGTTTGTCAGCACCCAGTCGGAAAACCAGATCGTCAGCCTCATTACCACCGTGGTCATCGGCGCTTTGTTTTACCTGCTGGGCACCGAAACCCTGGGCAACCTGATGGGATATCGCGGCGCTGAAATTCTGCACCTGCTGGGCACCGGTTCACGTTTTCAATCAATTACCAGGGGCGTTATCGATCTGCGCGATCTCTACTATTACATCTGCATTGCAGGTGTCTTCATTACCCTCACCATATTCAGCCTGGAGCGGCTGCGTTGGGCGAACAACCCCAGCAACCGCCAACACCGCCGATGGAAACTGGCAACCGTGCTGCTGATTGCCAATCTGCTGGCGGCCAATTTCTGGCTAGCGCCACTTGGCGGATTGCGCGCCGATCTCACCAGCGGCTCAATCTATTCAATTTCCGATACAACCAGACGCTATCTA
This sequence comes from Desulfofustis sp. PB-SRB1, assembly GCA_016722945.1. Classification (GTDB taxonomy): domain Bacteria; phylum Desulfobacterota; class Desulfobulbia; order Desulfobulbales; family Desulfocapsaceae; genus PB-SRB1. The sequence continues at coordinate 77,897 of JAEQMT010000037.1, forward strand.
GCCCAGCTCCGCGAACCGCTGCTTATTCGCGGCTATTTTTCACCACAGACGCACCCACTGCTGGCACCGCTGATTCCACGGCTGCGCGACCTGCTTGCCGAGTATGGTGAAGCAGGCGGCGCCAAGGTGCGGGTCGAGTTCATCGATCCATTGGCAAATCCCGAACTGGAGCAGGAGGCGGGGCAGCGTTTCGGCATTCGCCCCAACCCGTTTCAAACCGCTGATCGATACCAGGCGGCGGTGACCAACTCCTACTTTGATATCTTGATATTATACGGCGACCAGTTCGAGACCCTGGGATTTCGCGACCTCATCGAGGTCAAGATACGTCCCGGCCAAGAGCTGGATGTGGAGCTGCGCAATCCCGAATATGACATCACCCGGACCATCAAAAAGGTGCTGTACGGCTACCAGAGCGGCGGCGATCTCTTTGCGGCCATCGACACACCTCTCAGCTTTACCGGCTATATCTCGCCTGATCACCGTTTGCCGAACGAATTGATTACCCTGCGAGCCGATCTGGACGATATCCTTGTCGAGTTTACCAGACAAAGCGACGGCGCCTTTACCGCTGCTATCATCGATCCGGACGCAGACGGCGGTCTGGTGGCCAAGCAGATAGAAGCCGATTTCGGGTTTCGCCCCATGGCGCTGAGCCTGTTTGACGACAACCAGTTCTGGTTTTATCTGACCCTGGCCGGTAACGGCGAAATAGTGCAGGTACCGGTGCCGGAAGATCTGTCAAGGGAATCCTTGCAACGCTCACTGGAGGCGGCCCTGAAGCGGTTTTCCAGCGGCTTCACGAGAAGCGTCGGGCTCTATACCCCACCACCGCCCCAGCCGCCGATCCCGCAGCTCGGTGTAACCGGCGGCGGCAGGCAATTTCAATATCTTAAAGAACTACTGGGACAACAGCATCGCATCATCGAGGCTGACCTGGCCGGCGGCCGGGTTCCCGCCGAAGCCGACATTCTGCTGGTGGCGGCACCTGAAAGCCTTACTGAGAAACAGGTTTTCGGCATCGACCAGTTTCTCATGCAAGGCGGCACCGTCATCATCGCCACGGCGCCCTTTGCCATCTCGCTGCAGGGACCGTTGGCCCTTGCCCGGCACCAGTCGGGGCTGAGCCGGTGGCTCGCCCATCATGGCATCACCATCGCCGAGACTCTGGTGCTCGATCCGCAAAGCAGCCCGTTTCCGGTGCCGGTGCAGCGCAGCGTCGGCGGTTTCACCGTGCAGGAGACACACCTGGTCAATTACCCCTTTTTCGTTGATATCCGGCCCGACGGTATGGATCGGCACAGCACTATCTTCAGTACCATCAATCAGCTTACCATGAACTGGGCATCCCCCATTGAAATAGATCCCGCGGAGCGACAGGAACAAACCCTTACCCCCCTGCTGCACAGTTCGGCATTGAGCTGGACAACAACCGATACCAGTGTACAGCCTGATTTTGAACGGTACGGCGAGCTTGGTTTCGATGTCGGCGATGATCGCGGGCGCAGAGTACTGGGCATCCTGGCGGAGGGGAATTTCACCTCCTTTTTTGCCGGCAGCCCCTCACCGCTTCTTAGCGAATCCTCCGGTCAACCGGCCGCTGACGAACCGGCCCAAGAACAAACCAAACCGGTCATCGCCCGTCAGCTCGATAAATCAGCCGGGACAGCGCGACTCTTCGTCTTTTCCTCTAACGAATTTATCGAAGACACTATTTTAGGCATCGGCGCAAGCGTCCGTCAGACCGAGTACCTGAATCCCGTGCAGATGCTCGCCAACGTGGTGGACTGGTCGCTGGAAGATCGGGACTTGCTTGAAATCCGCGGTCATGTCCATTTTTCCCGACCGCTGGCGCCGCTGAGCGGTGCCGAACAGCGCTTTTGGGAATATCTCAATTATGGTCTGGCGGTGGCCGGTCTGGCCGCGGTGTGGCTGCTCAAGATCGTGCTGGTAAATCGTTCACGCCGTCACTGGCGCCGGATGACGGCGACCCACTGATGAGGAGGCGGCCATGCGGAGACTCATCATCATAGCTGTTTCGGCACTCATCATACAGGTGGGTTTGATCGTTTTTCTCAATTCGGCAACGGTTGATTACCAACCCTTTGCGCCCGAGCGAAAACTTATTACCTTCGACCCTTCTCTGGTTGATGAACTGCTCATTTCCGGCCCCGCAGATGAGCAGGTGCGGATAATCCGGGAAGAAGGCTCGTGGCGGCTGCCGAACCTTTTCAACGCCCCCGCTGAGAGCCGGCGAGTCGAGGCCGTTCTGGCAAAGCTTGCCGCCCAGCAGAAGGGCCTCGCGGTGGCCACCTCCAGCGGGGCATGGAAACGATTCGAGGTCGCCGACAATACTTTCAACCGGCGCCTTCAGCTTTTCCAGGACGGCCGAATGCTTGGCGATATCTATATCGGTACGGCGGCGGGATTTCAGCAATCACACGCCAGGGTGAACGGTGAAAACAGCATCCACACCATTACCATCAGCGGTTTTGATCTTGAACCGGAGAGCCAGAGCTGGCTCGATCGAAGCATGCTGCGCCTTGCCACCGACGATATCAGCGCCGTCACCTTTGATGATTTTGAACTGCGCCGCGACGATGCCGGCTCGTTCAGCCTGGCGCCGCCGCACCAGGGTGAAGCGGTGGTTGCCGAGCAGGCGGAGTCTCTGTTCACTACCATCGCCGACCTGATGATAGAATCGGTGGCGGACCCCGCTTTTGAAACCGGGACCGAAGGCGCCGAACCAGCGCTTGATTTTATCGTGAAAACGGGGGAGGGTTCGACCCTTTCCTACGATTTCATAGCCGGCGAAGATCAGTGGTATATCCTGACTCGCTCCGATCTGCCGTTCACGTTTCGGACATATGCGTGGATCGTTGAGGAATTACAATCATTTACCCGGCACAAGCTGACCGGAGAAGAGAGCGGCGCCCGGTCACCCTGACAGGTTTTCCCATTTAGGCGGAAGTGTCGGCTTCGGCAACCACTTTGTTGCGTCCCGTCTGTTTTGCCTTATAGAGGCACGAATCCGCCTTATTGATCGACGAGTTGAGTGATTCCTCGCTTGAGCCGGCGGTAAAACTTACCCCGAAAGACATGGTGAGGTTGATGATGTGCGATTCGTACTTGAAGGGATGCTTCTCAATTTTCTGCCGCTGTTTTTCCGCCAGCATCCGGCAGCTCTTGAGTTGAGCATCGGGCAGCAGCATGAGAAACTCCTCACCGCCCCAGCGCCCCAGAAAGTCTCTTTTACGGATCGAGGAAAGCAGCAGCTTTGAAATCTGTTTCAAGATGAAGTCCCCGCAACTGTGACCATAGGTGTCGTTCACATCCTTGAAGAAATCAATGTCGGCAATGATAACTCCCATGGGCGGGTAGCCGCCGCTAAGGTCACCATCTACGGCGCCATGATGGGCTCTGGCAAATTCCGCCTCCAGACGAATCTTCATCCCCCGCCGATTCAGGAGACTGGTAAGGGGATCACGGGTCGCCAACTCTTTAAACCGCTGCGTGGTCTTAATAAGATCGTTGAGGTGATCGAGGTTTTCCAGAACCGTTCCCAGGTGCGCCCGCAACAGCTTCAGCAGGGCGGAAACCTCCGGCGTATCGGCAAGCTTTGCGTATTTGTCCTTAAACTTGGCACTGGTACCAAAGACCAGAAAACCGGCCACATCGTAATGAGTCATACCCGATGAAAAGCGGATGATGCCATATTCATCCATCAAAAAATCGAGGCGATATTTCATCAGGCTATTGTGTTCGCATCTCCCCATACAGAAGATCGGGTCTTCATGTTCGTTGAGCAGCTCAATCAACGGATCGTCGGCGGCAATGGCAAGATCGGTGATTAGATCGAGATCATGCAGGGAGAAGTATCCCTCATGGGCCTGCACCGTGAAAACGCCCTTGGCCTGCCTGTAGAAGACCAGGCCGCGCTCTACCTGCAGGTGATATACAATGAAATCGCACGCCGCGGTAAACAGCGAAGCCTTGCTTTTCGAGCGATAGAAAGAATGACTTAACTGGGCCAGATGGCTGAGCTGGGAAAGCTTTGCGAGAGTCTTTGATTCATTTTCCAGTTCGCCCTGGGTTGCTTCCTTTGCCACGGCGGACTGGGAGAGCAGACGAATCTGGTTTTTAAGCCGTTCGTTTTCCTTTTCCAGCTGGTTTATACGATTTTCCAGTACCCAGTCGCTCATGACCTGCTCGGCGATTGTTTAATAGTGTCGTAAAAATCCTCTCAAGCGTAGCATATCATATTTCGGTTCAATAGCAAAACCGTGATGATAGCCTATCGAGCAAAACACCAAAGGCTTCTGCCTTAACCCCGTTTTCAATGGGTTACCAGTGTGCACAGTGGAACCACGTATTCCAATGTTCAATGGGGCAATCGTTTTTTCTATCAATCATCAGAGATGATCGGTTGAGAAAAAAACACCGATCGCATGGCAGGCGGCCGATTGCAACCGACCTTCATGGGCGGGATAGAGGACGGCTCACGGTTCCACGAGAGCCGGCGGAATAAAGAGATCCAACTCCACCCAGCTGGTGGAGCCGAAATTCATGCCATGGATGGTTTCCACCCGGTACCCCATTGACTGGGCCATCTTTACCAATGGTTCAAACTCCGCGCTGCGATCGCGTTTAGGGGTGGCAGTATCGATGCCGGCACGCAGGTTGGCGAAATAGTGTTCCAGATTCCATTCCCGCATCTGAATGACCATGGTCGGCATCTCCTCACCCGCCTCCGCTAAGACGAGGCTTGGATGATACGGTGGATTCATCTGCCAGCCGGCACCGGTGTAATAGACCAGGCTGGGCTCGGTAAATCCGTAGGCAAGTTTGGCGGTACGGGGCGAAACTTCACCAACCTTCTCGACAATGGCAACGGTGGCGTGCACCGAACGCAGTGCCGATGCCCCCACCGACACCGCCAGCCCCATAATTGCCACCATCCCGAAAAAGAAAACATCCCGCCGCACCCCGGAACCGGTAGTAACAAAAAGCAACACCACAAAGAGCCACATGGCGGCCAGCATGAGGAGCAGAGCCCAGCCGAACCGGTTCAACGGCGCCAGTCCGCCGCTGAATGGAAATATCAGTAAGATGGCGCCAATCGCCAGAATCACCAGCGCCCAGATCCCGCCCACCGCATAAAACCAGCGCCGTTCACCCCTGCTGAAGTCAGGGCAAAAAACCATGGCGGAACAGGAGCAGAAAAAAGGCGCCAAAACCGGGCATCACATAGTGCGGCAATTGGGTTTTATAGAACAGGAAAATAAGGTACGGGTTGAGCAGCCAACTGAACAGAAAGGCGGTATCGGCATCAAATGGTGAGCACCCGTTGCGATACGCGCGCCAGCCAAACACGATCCACGGAAAGAGGCTGAAAAGCGCGGTAAGAAAATAGTATCCGGGAATCGGAATCCGGCCGTTGAACGCCTCCACCCCCCGGTCCACCACATGAGTGCCGATGCCCACCTGCCAGAAAGCGCCGCCGGTGTTAACGAGTGCGGGTATCCCCCAGGCGCCGATAATCAGCAGGCTGAGCACTATCCCCGAAGGCCACTGCAGCGGCGCCCAGTTCAGCGGCTGACGCCACAGCATCACCCGAAAACCGACCAGGCTCAACAGCGGCACCAGCACACCAATAGGCCCTTTGGTGAGAAAGCCCAGGCCAAGACTCAACCACAACAGCCAGAAAAAGCGGTTCCAGGGCTGGTATCGGCGGCCACTGAGCAGCAGTTCCCAGAGACTGAGATGGGCCAGGATTACAAAAAGAACCATGACCATGTCGGCAACCGCGATACGGCCATGGATAAAAACCTGCAACGAGGTAAGCCAGGCGAGCCCGGCCAGCAACCCACAGGCCGGGGAAAACATCCGCGTCCCCATCGCCCAGATGGCCAGGGCGCAACAGAACACCGCCGCCACGCTGGGTAACCGGGCGCCAAATTCATTCTTACCGGCCAGCGTATAGCCGCCGCGCATCAGCCAGTAGATAAACACCGGCTTGTCAAAGCGGTAGTCGTCGTTGAAATAGGGGATAAACCATTCGCCGCGTTCCATCATCTCTACCGTGGCCTGGGAAAACCGCGGTTCATCGCGGTCAAGCAGTGGTAGAAAAGAGGTACCCGGCAGATAGATAACGGCGGTAACCAGCAACAGCAAAAGAGGCGCCAGCCATTTCAGCCGACGGCTTGTGGGTTCATCATAGGCCGTGGAAAAGAGATCGTTCACGTCGCCCGCCGTTTGGCATCACCGATATGAAGGCTGAGATTGTACAGAGCAACTCCAGTCGGCATGAGATTTGACAGAATCCCCACCGAGTCGTTCTTGCCGAATATGAAGTAGGTGAGCAGCAGGATGGATCCACTCAAGCTCATCAACCAGAACAGCAGCGGAAAGGTCGGTATCCTGGCGCGATATGAGGCCGCCATCTGTACCACCCAGCGACCGCCGAAGCAGAGTACGCCCAGATACCCGACAATCTTCCACCAGGTCACCACCAGGGTGACATCCATCAGTTTGATGGTAAAGAGCATTTCATTCATTTTGACTCACTAGTGTCAGAGGGATCGACCATCCGCTTCAGATACCAGCCCACCCCGATGAGATCGTATACCCCCCGCAACGCCCTATCAAGGTTGGTGTATTTGGACACACCGCCGCCGCGGGGTCGATGATTGGTGGGAACCTCGGCGATGGTGAAGCCGGCCTTTTTGAAAAAGGCGCCAAGATAGCGATGGATGCCGTTAAATGCAATGAGATGATCAATAGCCTGACGCCGGCAGGCTTTCAGGGAACAGCCGGTGTCACGGAGCCCGTCGTCAAAAAACAGGCGGCGGATCGCATTGGCACACCGAGACGCTAGGCGCCGCGACGCTGAATCGCGCCTTCTGGCGCGGTAGCCGCAGACCACATCCACCTGTTCGCGGGCAAAACCATCCAGCAGAACCTTGATATCGGCCGGGTCGTTCTGCCCGTCCCCATCCATCATCACCACGATATCTCCCGTCGCCTGCCGCAACCCGGCCAGAAGAGCAGCACTTTGTCCCTGGTTTTTCGCCATGCGCAGCCCCCGGCAACAAGGATCCGCAAGAATCAATTCCCAGGTACCATCGCTGCTGCCGTCGTCAACCGCAATAATCTCCGCATCCGGCTGCGCCCCGCACACCTCGGCCAGAACCCGGGCGACATTTTCCTGCTCGTTATAAAATGGAATCACAATGGACAACGAATTCATACCGCACACCTGATATCACCGCCGTTTCGCCAAGAACGGGTGCTCATGGTGACCGGAATCAATCACCCAAGCCCGCTTCGTCGGTTTTACTTGATAGCCATCCTCCCGCCATGCCGACAAGAGCAAAAAAAGGTTTATAATACCAGCGTTGCGATAATTATCACCCCAAAATTCCACCACATCGAGGCAAGCAAATGAATGACAATAGCCTGTTTTCTCCGGTCATCGTCGGTGATCTCACCCTGCAGAACCGTATTGCCATGGCCCCCATGACCAGGGGTCGAGCCGGTAGTGAACGCATTCCCAATGATCTGATGGCGCAGTATTACCTTCAACGGGCCTCAGCCGGCATCATTATCACGGAGGCAACGGTTATCTCCGCTCAGGGCAACGGCTGGGTGGATTCTCCCGGCATCTACACCGATGAGATGACGCGCGGCTGGAAACTGGTGACCGAGGCGCTGCGTCCCACCGGCACCCCGCTCTTTCTTCAGCTCTGGCACTGCGGACGGGTCTCCCACAGCGATTTTCATAATGGCGAGCCGCCGGTGTCGGCCTCGGCGGTAAAACTCATGGGCGACCACATCCGGACACCGAAAGGGAAAAAACCGTATGAAACGCCGCGAGCTTTGACCCTTGAGGAAATCGCCTCCACCATAGGTGATTATCGCGGCGCCGCCACCCGCGCCCGTGAGGCTGGGTTTGACGGAGTCGAGCTGCACGCGGCGAACGGCTATCTGGTCAACCAGTTTCTCGATGGCAAAACCAATCTGCGCACCGATCGCTACGGCGGCAGCCTGGAGAACAGAAGCAGGTTCCTGATGGAGGCGCTGGCCGCCATTCTTGAGGTATGGCCGGCCAACCGGGTCGGCCTGCGGCTCTCGCCCAACGGTGTTTTCAATGATATGGGGGCGCCCGATTTTCGCGAACTCTATCTCCACGTATTAGAAGGGCTTGCCCCGTTCGGCCTGGCCTATGTCCACATCATGGACGGGCTTGCCTTTGGCTTTCATGAGCAGGGTGAACCGCTGACCCTTGCCGAATGCCGCCGCGTCTACCCCGGCGTCATCATGGCCAATTGCGGCTATACCAAAGAACTTGCCGAACAAAAGATTGGTTCAAAAGAAGCCGACGTGGTTGCCTTTGGCCGACCTTATATATCCAACCCCGACCTGGTGGAACGTCTGCAAAACGATTGGCCGCTCGCGCCGGCCGAGGACATGAGCCGCTGGTACACCCCCGGCCCGGAGGGCTATACCGATTATCCGCCCTACCGGCAATAGAACGCAGCACGGCGCGGAGGACCGAATGTTGAGCGCCGCGCCTTTTGCTATCAAATAAGATAATTCTGAAACAATACCGCCAGCCCCAGAAAGGCCAGGAATCCCATCACATCGGTGACGGTGGTGAGAATAATCGATGAGCTTTGGGCCGGATCGATACCGATTCGTTTCATGATTATGGGGATGGAACTGCCGGCCAGACCGGCGATGATGAGATTGATGATCATGCCCAGTCCGATCACCACACCGAGCCAGTAGTTGCCGTACCAGACATAGGCGATTACCGCCGTGATGATGCCGATGACCAGCCCGTTGATGGCGCCCAGCTTGGTCTCCTTGAGAATCAGGGCCGGCACCCTGGCGGGGGGAATCTCGCGCATGACCAGTCCGCGCATGACCACCGCCAGCGACTGTGCCCCGGCGTTACCGCCCTGACCGGCAATAACCGGTAAGAAAACCGCCAGGATGGTCAACTTGGCTATAATGTCCTGAAAAAGGGCCACCACCGCGGCGGCCAGAAATGCGGTGCCGAGATTTACCGTCAGCCAGAGCAGACGCTTTTTCAGGGCAAAACCGATGGATGAAAACACCCGCTCATCGCCGCCGACACCAAACATCTTCTGCATGTCGCCGCTGAGATCCTCCTTGATGCCGCGCAGCATGTTCTCTGCTTTGATGACACCCAGTAACCGATTCTCACCATCGACTACCGGCGCGGCAAAATATTTGCGCGACGCCATCTCGCGGGCGGCGTCGGATCGATCGGTAAAGCAGTGCAGGGCAAACACCGAGGTGATCATGATGGATTCGAGTCTCTGACCCGGTTCGGCCAGAAAGAGGGTGCGGGTATTCAGCACCCCCTGTAACACGTTGTCCTCATCAACCACATAGGCATATGAGGCGGGAAACTTCCTCTCCACGCTCAATTTTCGCAAACGATCGATTACCGCACCGGCCGACTCATCCTTTTTGAAGGTAAGCATGTCCATGCTCATATAACGCCCGACACTTCCCTCCGGATAGGTGAGCAACTCTCTGATGTTGTCCACCAGCCTGCCTTTGATCTCCGGCAGAAGCTCACCGCGCTTCTCAACGCTCAGATGCATGACGATGGCAGCGGCCTGCTGGGCGGGCATATTAATCAGGAGCTTCTTTATTTTCTCAACCTCGCACTGCTCCAGCAGCGCCCCCGCGAATCCACTCTGCAGACGGTTGATGAGCCGGACTCCCACCTGAACCGGCACCGCCGACAACAAGGCGGCGCCGTCACCCACCGGCAGATCTTCAACAACTTTTGCAGCCTCAGCCACATCACGCTCAATCAAGGCGGCCAAGACACTCACCAATTGATCCTCATTCATCTCATGCATATCGACCACCCTTTTTGTCTGAGCCCCGGCACCTCCGTGCCGGTTCGAACATATTTTCCACAGCCATAAAGATACGCCTTTGCCAGGCCATCGCAACAGGTGCTTAGCACGTTCTTGCCTGAAATCAGCCGTCATTTTTCGCAACATCCTGCTGATGGAGTAGGCCTTGGCCATCTCACCGGGTCATTGGAATCTGGCAAAGTGGCAGATATGATTATAGTTGACGATGCACTGGTTACTCCGAGGGTGGTGGTCACCATGGTGGAGGGAAAACCGGTGTATCAATCAAAGACCCGGTATACATGAAATCCTTTTCTTACCTGCTGAAAGATATATGGAAGCGCCGCCTTGTCCGCCTGGCGACAATCTTATTGGCGCTCGTTGTCATGGTAGTTCTGCTGACCCCGATTGCCCTTCGATTTGCGGCAACCTCATGGCTGACCCGCAATGGTGCCGAGACCGCCTCCATCGAAACACTCTCCATCAATCCGTTCACCGGCACGCTGCACCTGACCGGGGTTTCAGCCTGGCAGGATGGCAAGGAAGTTATCTCGGGTGACGATCTCTTCATTGATATCGATGTCCAAGACCTGTTCAGCCGCCATGTGCTCATCGAACAGCTTGATCTTAACGGCGTGAGTGTTGAAGTCGAACGGTTCATGGACGGTGGTCTGCGAATCGGCTCATACCGGCCCGTAGCGGCCCCCGAAGCGGTACCGGAACCAGCGGAAACGGCACAACCCTGGTATGTCACCATCATCTCTGTCTCCCTGGATAAGGTCTTAATAGACTACACGATGCCGAAATTGTCAGGCCAAATTCAACTCGATCATGCCGACGGCGCCAATATCACCACCGATCCCGACGCTTCGCCCGGTTCCCTAAGCCTTACAGGGACCGTAAACAAGGCGCCGATTTCTCTTGATCTTACCACCGTGGGAATTAGCAGAGGCATCCAGCTGGCCGGTGCGGTACGCATAGAGGATTTGTCTCTCGGCAACGCGGAAAAGATAGTACAGCCGGTCATGCAAAGCATGCAGGGAACCTTCCGGGCCGATGGAGCACTTGTTGTCACACTTGGTGAGGACGGCGTACTTACGGAATTTGACGGCCAACTCGGGCTGTTTTCCACGGCCCTGGCAAGCGAGAGCTTTTCGCTAGCGGGGTCCTATGACTGGCAGGGAACATTATCCTATCAGATCACTCCCGAAATCACCCCCGTCGTCGCCGTCAATGGTATTCTCACCGCGGCTCAACCGGAGTTCGCTCTTGCCGCCACCACCTCTATCCAGGCCCAGACCATCTCCCTGCAGGCGGAAGGAGAGGTTCAGCTGTTGCCGGCCATCCAGATAGAAACAGCCGCCACTCTTACATATACCGGTCTTGATTACCGTGGCGCCGATCTTGGTCTGCAGGGCGCCAGCGGTGGCTGGCAGGGAAGAATCGGCTATGGCGCCCAAGAAAACAGGTTGGCGGTGGCGATAGAGGGAAAAACGGAGTTTGCCCACTTTATCCAGGGTAACATGGATGCCCCCACTCTGGATGTGCGTGAGTTCTCGGTGGAGGGAATTGCCACCATCGCCAAAAATGAGACCTTCACCGGATCGTTTTACGGCGCCCTAACTGTTACCGAAAGCGGACTTGCTCAGCCCAGTAAACAATTAGAACTCACTGAAATTGACTGGCGTGGGATGCTTTCCGTGCAAACGGGAGGCGATCAAACGCCAACTCAGCTCAAAGCTAATGGGACCCTGGCTGCCGGCAGCATCACCTTTGCCCAAGCCGATCAGCTTGCCCTCAGTCAGGATAAAATCGTTATCGACGGCAACGTATCTTTCACCTCCGGCGACGATCTGGCCGCCTCCTACCAGGGTGAAATTTCTCTGGCTAACACCTCGGTGAGCATCCCTCAGCTTACCATCAGCGGTGAAGAGTCCGGTTGGGGCGGATCAATCGAGCTTGCCGGAAACACGGACAACGGCATCATCGAAGTAAATACCGACGGCGTGCTTAGTGCCACGACGTTTTCTTTCGGGCAATCAGACACCCAACTGAGCCAGCAGTCGCTCATGCTCAACGGCGCTGCCGGAATTACCGTTGGCGACGGGCTCGCCGCTTCCTATCAGGGTAAGATTTCATTGGCGGGAACCTCCCTTTTTTCCGACCGACTCGCAATCGCCGGCCAGACAGCGGAGTGGGACGGCGAGTTGTCGTTTGCACAAGACCCAGCGGCAGCCATGACGGCTGATGGGCAAGGTACGCTGAAGATGTCTGATGTTTCCATTGACCAGGGGCTGGAGCTGAACATCAACCAGCAGGCTGTCACCCAACTGAGCCAGCAGTCGCTCACGCTCAATGGCGCCGCCGGAATTACCGTTGGCGACGGGCTCGCCGCTTCCTATCAGGGTAAGATTTCATTGGCGGGAACCTCCATTGTTTTCGACCGGCTCGCAATCGCCGGCCAGACAGCGGAATGGGACGGCGAGCTGTCGTTTGGGCAGGACTCATCGGCAGCCATGACGGCTGGTGGACAAGGTACCCTGAAGATGTCTGATGTTTCCTTTGATCAGGGGCTGAAACTGAGTATCGCTCAGCAGGCAGTGGAGATATCGGGAATCGGCTCACTTAAACAATCTGATGCGCTGGAAATCACCTACGACGGCACCGTCGATCTCGATGGCTCACGCATAGAAAATGATACATTCAGCCTCACCGGAACCCGGACCGGCTGGTCGGGTGTAGTTAATTATCAACAGCATGGTCAAACGCCTACCATCGGGGTAAACGGTTCTCTCAGCGCGCATGAACACACCGTGGCGGTAGCCGCGGCCGATCTGTCGGTGGGCTTTGATGAGCTGTCCATCGGCACCGATACACGGCTGACACCGACCCTTATGGAAGCTTCATCGGGGTCAATGGATCTCACCTTGGACGGGCTCAGCATCGCCATGAACGAATCGGAGATCATCACGGTTGCAGAGATCGAGCTTGATTCACTGACCACCAAGCCGGCGGGCAAGCCACGTCTCACCTCGCTTACGATAGCCGATATCACGCTGCCGCCCTCAACTCTTCAGCCCCACACCATTTCTCTTGCTGAATATACCATAGAGGATGCCGATATAGGTTGGGATATGGAGGCGCTCTCAGCCCGCCGCCAACAAATCAACGGTCTGGAATGTACCCCGGAAAACGGTGAATCAAGGCTGACCATCAGCGCCGTTACCCTGGCACAAACGGTTCTTTCGGAGCGTTTTACACATGTTGAGATCGATTCAATCAGTGGGGAGGAGATGAGTTGGACAAAAACCGGACAACTACCCGACACCCCACCCGATTACTCTTTGGGCGCGATAACCGTCTCGGATATGGCATGGCAGCCGGAGAGCGGCACCAAAATTCAATCCATCCACGCCACCGATCTTTTTGGTAGACTTGCTAAGGCTCCTTCTGAGGCCCCACCTTCAGGGACAACTGAGTCCAGCGTCAAATCCCCTCCCACTCCGCCTGAAACCGTTGACGTGGGCGCCGATGAAGATACAAAATCAACACCGTCAAAAGCCATTGCACTAGCCATCGAATCAGTGCTTGTGGACGGGGCAAGCGGCATCTCTTTTATCGACACGACACTTGCGACCCCCTTTGCCGCCACTATTGAGATAATCGAGGCACGTGCCTCAAAAATCGATTTCAATCAGCCGGAAGTTCCTTTCGAATTCTCAATCGATGCCGTTGTTGACACCTATGCACCACTGACTATTTCCGGAACCGCGGCACCTCTGGCCACCGAGTATCTGATCACGAAAACAACCCGCCTGCGCAACTACTCTCTGCCCAAATTATCAGCCTACGGGGCGGAAACCATCGGCACCCTCTTTGAGTCCGGACGTCTGAGTCTCACCTCATCGGCAACCGTCGTCGGCTCCAAAGTTGACTCAGAAAACACCCTGACGCTCAAAGAGATTAAAACAAAATCGGCTCAAAATGAACAGGCGAAAGCATTTCGCTCCAAACTCCCGGTACCGCTGGATACGGCGCTCTACATGATGGCCGACAGCGACGGCACCATCACTCTGGATATCCCCATTAGCGGTAATCGAAACGACATTGACGTGGGTATCGGCGACGTTCTGGGCACCGCGCTGAGCAAAGCCATTACGGTGGCGGTTACTCCCTATCTGGCCTACACCGTCCTGGGACCGACCGGGGCGCTGGCCTATCTCGGCGTTCAGGTGGGCCGCGGATTGCTTGACACCGACCTGCCATCTCTGTCCTTTGAGACGGGACAAACCGAACTCGCTGAAAAGCAGATCGAAACCCTGGATTCCATCGGCAAAACACTTGCAAAGCGTTTCACAGGCGATGCGCAGGAGACAATTTCCATCTGCGCCACGGTGGGCTCCGAAGAGCTGGGCCGGCATGAGACCTCTTCGCTTACCGATAGGCAATCGGGCAAAGCGTTGTTCGAGCTGGGTGAGACCCGGGCGCTCACCGTGCGTAATTACCTTGCCGCCACCCATGCCATTGCGGAAAGCCGCATGCTCATTTGTAGCCCGCGGATAGATTTCAAGAAGAACACAAGCGGCCGCATCGAGTTTAAAGAGTAAGCGAGGCGTGCGGTTCAAAAGGGTAGGAAACTCCCTGTACATTAGCAATGTTGACTGGGGCAGCGAAATGCTTATGGATGCGTTGTATTGATTCTTATCAAACATGGAGGTAGACATGAATAGCATAAAGCTGATAGCCCTAACAACTTTGGCGCTGTTTTTAATCCCCGCCGTCGCGCTGGCCGCGCAGCCTGCCTGGATGGACACCAAGACCAAGGAGTTGGTGGATGCCGCCCGCGCCGAGACCAATCAGGTGCCCATTGCCGATCTGAAGCGGGTTATCGATGAGGATGAAGACGTCATCATCATCGATGTCCGTACCCCCGACGAGTATGAAGTCGCGCACGTACCCGATGCCTACAACATTCCCCGCGGCCTGCTGGAATTTTCCATCTGGTCGATAGCCCCGGATCTGGACGAGACCATCTACGTCTACTGCCGATCCGGCGCCCGCGCCGCCCTGGCCGCCAAGCAGATGCAGGAACTTGGTTACACCAATGTCTATTCGGTCTCAACCGGTTCCGTCGACTGGGCCCAGTCCGGTTATCCGCTGCAGACCTCGATCTTGGATGAGCGGGTTATTATCTTGCCTGTTCAGGAATAGCGAAGATGTCGGAAAAAGCCTGAACCGGCTTTTTCCGACATCTTTTGACATGGTGAAATTGGCAGCAGTACCAGAAAGAATATCATCCAAGGCAACCACCTGATTACTAGCCCTGCTTCTCCAGCAGTGCCACATTTTCCACATGGTGGGTGTGAGGGAACATGTCCACCGGTTGCATAGCCCGCACCCGATAGATATCCGTCAATAAAGAGAGATCCCGAGCCTGGGTGGCGGGATTGCAGCTCACGTAGACCAACCGCGGCACAGCCATATCGGCAAGCGTCTCGACCACGTTCGGGTGCAGGCCGGAGCGGGGCGGGTCAACAACAACGACATCCACCGGATTAGCGGCGACAAACCCTCTATCGGCCAGCACCTCCCTGACATCACCCACCACGAAAGAGACGTTTTCAATACTATTGATACGGGCGTTTTCCCGGGCATCACCAATTGCCGGCGCGACGTTCTCGATACCGACCACCTTCTGCGCCCGAGGGGCTAAGGTGAGCGCGATGGCGCCGGTGCCGGTGTAGAGATCATATACCCGGGTGGTGCCGTCGAGCCCGGCAAAGTCCCCCACCACCCGATACAGTTTTTCCGCCTGCTCGGAATTGGTCTGGTAAAACGACTTCGGCCCCACCTTGAGGCGCAGCTCTCCCAATTGCTCGATCAGGTGATCCGCCCCACCCCAGAGTTTCACATCGAGATCGGTGATGGTATCGTTGCCCTTGGGATTGATCACATACCACAGCGAGGAAATACCCGGAAATTCATGGTGCAGAAATGCCAGCAGTGCCTCACGCTGCTCACTATCTTCAAAAAACAGTGAAACAATCACCATCACCTGACCATCGGCGCCGGTTCTGATGATGAGATTGCGCAACCAGCCGCGACGCCTCCGGCAATCGTGAAAACTCAGGCCGTGTTTGATGCCGTAGTCCCGCACGGCACGACGGATTGCATTGGATGGCTCAGGCTGCAGCCAGCAGGTTTCAATATCGAGAATACGATCGAAACGGCCCGGCAGATGATAGCCCAGTCCGCGCGGCTGGCGCTCTTCGTCAGCCATCTCCTCGGGTAGAAACCAGCGGCGCTGGGCAAAGGTAAACTCCAGTTTGTTGCGGTACCAGCGGCTCTGCCGAGCTCCGATGATGGGGTGAACAATGTCGGCTTCAATCTTGCCGATATGGGCCATCTGCTCCACCACCTGCGCCTGTTTCTGCTTGCACTGCAGCGGATAGGGAATATGTTGCCAGTTGCAGCCGCCGCAGTGGGCAAAGTGGCGACAAAACGGCTCGATCCGGTGTGGCGATGCGGCTATCAACCGGCTTACCCGTCCCTCGTAAAAACCACGACGCCGGTTGGTGACGTGGATATCCACCACATCGCCGGGTGCGGTCTTGGGAACAAAGACGATTGTATCGTTGTAAGAGCCGAAGCATTTGCCCCCGGCGGCAAAACCGGTGATTCGCAAGCCCTTGATGTGGCGGAGTCTACGGCCCATTCAGATGATGCCCGGCGGGTCAGTCATACCATTTTGCAACGGTGTGCTACTCATCACGGCAAAATATCCGTGCGCCGGTGGGCGGGTATGCTTATTCTGGGCATTAGTTAGATGTTAAACCCTTGATCGAAATTCATCGACAATGATACTTGCGCACCATACCGTGACGCCGCTCATGGAGCAACACATTGATGACTCCCTCGGTATCGCCGCACCTGGTGACACCGATGACAACGGCAAACCGGTCACATCCTCGCCTTTGCCGGTAGTTGGCTGGAGCAGCTCGTTTCGCCTCCGGTTAAGCGGCGAACCGGGCGCCTGTCTCGCCCGGATCGAACGGCGTCCACATGGTCTTCTCATAACCATTGATACGCAATCAGGCCCATTGCTCTGGGTGGTGCCCCATCATTTTGTGTCGATCTTCAAAACCGACACCCTCGCCATCCACGCCCAAGAAGATTACCTGACACTTCGACTGCAAGGAAACGACGATCACCGCTTTATAGATTGCATTCTGCATGACAAAAGCCGCCTCAGCGACCATCAATCCTACTACGGCGAAAGAGGGTAATAAAATAGGCCCAAGACAGAGGAGAAAAACGCCATGGCAGTAAGCATTTCGACGATCATCGTCTGGATTGTGGTGGGAATACTGGCGGGAACACTGGCCGGGATGGCAATTAAAAGAAAGAAGCAGGGCTTTGGCTGGATGTACAACCTGCTGCTGGGAATGGCGGGAGCGGTGATCGGCGGCTTTCTCTTTAATCTGCTGAACATCGATTTTGGCCTCTCCACCATATCCATCAGCCTGCGCGACCTGGTCTCCGCTTTCGTCGGCGCCCTGCTTGTGCTGGCCGCTATTCACCTGGTACGGCGCCGCTCGGCAAAGAAAAACGAGACCACCCTGCGCTAATCTTTTCTAATCAAGGGAAAATCCCTTTACCAATGTGCATACCTCTCAGGCTGAGAATAATATGTTTCGCAACCCGGTGTTATTAATAGCCCTGGCCCTGACCGTCTCCGTTGCCGGCTGGGGAATTGTCGACAACCAGGGACTGGCGGCGTTCGCGGCCAGGGAAGTGGAGATAATGTTTACCAGCCGCGGCTGGTTCGTCATGCTTACCGCCAGCATCATGTTGCTGGTTTGCTTGTGGCTCGCCTTTTCCCGTCATGGCGCCATCAAACTGGGCAAGCAGGATGAAGAGCCGGAGTTTTCCACGATCAGTTGGCTGACCATGATGTTTGCCGCCGGCATGGGTGTCGGCCTGCTTTTTTACGGCTCGGCCGAGCCCCTTTCGCACTTTCTTTTCATCAAATCAAATGAGCCTCCCGCTATCGCTGCCAGTTATGCCATGCTGCTCACCTATTTTCACTGGGGACTGCACGCCTGGGCTATATATGGATTTACCGCTCTGGTGCTCGCCTATTTTTCCTTCAGGCGCAACACCTCGCAGTTGGTAAGCGCACCGATTATCAACATCTTCGGGGTTAATCGCTGGACAAGGGCAGCCGGCGGGCTGGTGGACATCCTCTCCATTTATGCCATCGCCATCGGCCTGGCGGGATCGGTGGCCATGGGAGTGTTCCAGGTTCAGGACGGGGTCGCCATGCTGTTCGCCCTTGACACCAGTCTAGGCCTCGCCCTGGGTGTGTTTGCCATCCTCTGTGTATCCTTTATCGTCCCGCTCACCATGGATCTCAGCAAAGGCATGGCAACCCTATCCAACATTGCCCTGTTGATCGCCGTCGGCCTGATGGTCTTTCTGATTCTGTGTGGTCCCACCTCGTCACTGATGAATGGGATCGTCGAGGGGATCGGCAGCTATCTCACCAAGGTGGTACCTCTGGGCTTCATGACCTACACCTTTTTCGGCGAAGAAGTCCGGGGCTGGTTTTCCGCCTGGACCCTCAACTATATGGTCTGGTGGTTGGCGTGGTCGCCTTTTGTCGGGGTGTTTATCGCCCGTATCTCGCGGGGACGCACCATTCGCGAATTTCTGTTGGGGGTGCTGCTGGTGCCCACCTGTTTTTCCATCCTCTGGTTCGGGGTCTTCGGCGGGGTCGGTTTTTATGAATCCGCGGCAGGCCGGCTCGATCCCACCATCGTACAGACCAATATCAACCAGACCAGCTTTCTGGTACTGGACAATTTTCCGCTATCATCACTGACCATCGCCGCCACCGTGGTGGCCGCCTTCTTGTTTATCGTCACCAGCGTGGTAAGCGCCGCCTTCGTACTCTCCATGTTTTCCACCCGGGGAAACCCTGATCCCAGCGTGAAAATCAAATTGATCTGGGGCGTTATTTTAGGGGCGCTCGGCCTGGTGATGATCCTCTCCGACAGCGTCGATGCGGTGCGGCAGATTATTGCCATCAGCGCCAGCCCTTTTGTTTTTATCGTTCTGTTGTTGATGGTGTGTTTTTTAAAAGCGCTCAAAAAAGAACAGGAGTAGGCGCATGGAAAATGTAACAGATACCATCTTAAATGTTTGGGTTTTCATCTTTTTTGGTGTTCTCATCTGGCTCTTCTTCAAGGAGGAACCGAAAAAAAGCGATGAATAATAATGATGATAATGATGGCGTCGTAAAAAAACCCTATTACCCGTCATGGGGGGGGTCTATAGTGGACCCCAAAAATGGGACAGCAAATTAAGTTATTTTCCTCACCATAACGGGGATACTGAAAAATGACAGAAAAAAGGCGCAGGACCTACACCGCGGCATTCAAGGCAAAGGTTGGCTTGGAGGCGATCCGTGGGGTACAGACTACTAACGAAATTGCCCAGGCATACGGTGTCCATCCGGTGCAAGTCGGCCACTGGAAAAAGGCGATCACCGAACAAGCCGGGACACTGTTTGAAACCAAGCGGGGACGCAAAAAACGCGACGAAGCCACTGAGCCGGATAGATTATACACGGAAATCGGCCGGTTGAACATGGAGCTGGACTGGTTGAAAAAAAAGTCCGGACTGAGCCGGTGAGCGTTCGACAAACCTGGATAGAGCCTGCTCCAGCAGGCCAATCCTCAGCTCCATCGCTGAGTCGCCAGTGTGAACTGGCCGGAGTAACCCGCTCAGGGGTCTATCGGTGCTGGAAGGGTGACACTCCGGTCAGCGAGCTGGATCTGAAACTGCTGAGGTTAATTGATGCCGAGTACACCCGCCGCCCCTTTTACGGCAGCAGGAGAATGGTCTTATCGTTACGTGATGCTGGGTATCAGGTCAACCGTAAACGGGTACAGCGTTTGATGAAGGTGCTCGGACTTGCCGGCATGCTGCCCGGACCTCATACCAGTAAACCGCATCCCACCCATAAGATCTATCCTTACCTGCTGCGTGGTGTGGCCATTACTCGACCAGACCAGGTGTGGAGCGCCGATATCACCTATATCCGGTTGGCCCGCGGGTTTGCCTATCTGGTGGCGATCATGGACTGGTACTCGCGTCGAGTCTTGGCCTGGCGGTTGTCCAATACACTTGATTCAGGTTTCTGTATCGACTGTCTGGAAGAGGCGCTCCGTACGTATAGTGCGCCGGAGATATTCAACACCGACCAGGGGGCTCAATTTACCAGTACGGCTTTTACGAAGGTACTCACGGATGCAAAGATTGCGATCAGCATGGATGGACGGGGCAGGGCATTGGATAATATTTTCGTCGAGCGGTTGTGGCGTAGCGTCAAATATGAGGATATTTACCTTAAGGGGTACGAGTTCTTTGCCGAGTTGTACCGTGGCCTCCGAGCGTATTTCACCTTTTATAACGATGAGCGGCCCCATCAGGCGTTGGGCTACCTTACGCCCGCATCAGTCTATCGAGCGGGCACGGGCGGGGGTGCGGAAATAAAGGATCATTTCAACACGGATAGCTCCGGTACCATTTCGGCTCCGCTTCGCTCCACCGAAATGGTACCGGAAAGAGGAACTGGGGCAGCGCTAATCCGCTGCGAATAAAGGAAAGGGAAATAACTTAAATTCAGGGGAAAATTGTCCTTGACTTGGGGTCCACCTCAGTCGACCAGAAATCCGTAATTAATTGAAATTACTTGATTCCCGCTTTCGCGGGAATGACGATAGCAAGCAATAGCAGGGTTTTTACTAATTAATCAATAATACAAGGAGAAATTATGCCTGCTCCACCACGTATGTTGCTTACAAACTATAAATTAAGACGGTGCGGTGCCGGGTTGTGCTTTGCTTTCGCCATCATTGTTCAGACCTCGATAGCGCTGGCCCAGTTCGAGACCCCCGCCACCTACTCCGCCGCTTCACTGCTTGATAGTAAATTGTTGAAAGGCGCCTCTTTTGAAGTTCAAGATGAGGTGAAAAGCGACGGAATGTTCTACCACTTTACCGTCGACTCACCGTTCGGCACATTTGAGGCGTATTCCATGACCGCTCTGCGTCAGCTTGTTCATGAGATTGAGGTTATTGGCGCCATGAAGCAGGTCGCCACCGACGACGCAGCCATTGAATCACTCAAACAGTCGGGCAAAAACACGGTTGCCGGGGTGCGCAATTTGGTGGAAAAGCCGCGGGAAACCCTTGAAGGCGCCGCGGCCGGGGTCGGCAGCTTGTTTAACCGGGCGGCAGGCACCGTTGGTAAACGCAAGACCACCGATGCCGAAGACAACCGGGCACAACAGATTATCGGTTTTTCAAAGTCAAAAGGAGCCATTGCGACTCATTACGGGGTAAACGTCTACTCCGGCAACCAGGTGCTCCAGGAGGAACTGGACCGGCTCGCCTGGGCCGACTATCTCGGCGGTCTCGGGGTGGGGGCAGTCGCAACCACCGTGCCGGGGCTTGGCGGTGCGGTACTAGCTACCTCAGGTACGGCGCGGCTGCTCAACGAAGTCATCAACACCACCCCGGCCGCCGAGTTGTGGCTGCAAAACAAAAACAAACTGCTTGCCATGGGCGTCCAAGAAGACACCGTGGAGTTATTTCTCAACAACCGGGTCTTTACACCTGCTCTGACAACGGTGATGGTGGCGGCCCTGGAGCAGATGGAGTCGGTGGAAAACAGAGAGCTCTTCATTAAAATCGGCCTGCAGGCTAGTGACACCCGTATGGCCCGGGTTATTACCTCCACCGTCGTAATGAGTGCCGGTTATCATCTCCATGTCAGCCCCCTTAGTCGGGTGACGCGCCTGGCCAGAATCAGCAAGGTTCATACGAAAGACGATACAACAGTCGTTGTTCTGCCTACAGATCATCTCATCTGGAGTGAACAGGTGGCAACTACCGCGCAGGCGCTCAGTGCGGAAACTCAAAACGGGATTCAACTCTTTACGCTGGGCGATCTGAGCACGACTGCCATGGAAAATCTCAAGAAATTGGGCTGGCGGGTGCACACCGATGCCGGTACTGTATTGATGCCTTCCAGGCAATAGGCAATCACCTCGATACGCCGTTCTTTATGGTTGACAGAGTATCAACACGGTGGATATGGTTGCACTTAAAAGATGTTAACAGATTAATGAAGATGGCGTCGTAAAAACCCCGATTACGGTCATTGTGGGGTTGAACCGCAATCCATAATCAATTGAAATTACTGGATTCCCGCTTTCGCGGGAATGACGATAGCAAGCAATATTGCGGTTTCACGAATTCATCAATGAAAATCCTGAAAAATGAGAATTTTTGTGCAAGATCGAGGCGCGAGAAACATCTTACCACAGCCATCTGACTGATCGTGCCGGGATAAACTTTTTTGAGCAACGATGAGATTGGCCGAAAAGGTCATTTTACAAAAGTCCTTCATGATGTTCTTCGCCCAATGTTAGTTCGCAGTATAGCTCTTGTTTTACTTATTGCGGCAATGGCTTCACTTGGATATGGAGCCGCCCCGACGGCAAGCGATTTGCGCTTCTCCATTGATGCCTTGACGCGGATTCGCGACTCCGCTGAAAAAAGTCTGGAGCAAACCATCAATACATCAGATCGCTTTGAGTCAATCCAATTTATCACCTTTCTATCCAGCCGCATCCAGGCTGACTGCCGGGCCCTGATGCAGCTTGCGCCCGGCGCTATTGCCGGGCTGCCGTGCACTCCCGCCGTAATAAACAGCGCTGCGTCATATCCAGACGCCATATCACAGGGCGAAAAGGTTGCCGATCTGGACAGCAGGCTTCGTGGTCAGTTACAGGATTTTGACGATATGCTCCTGGCTGAGCATGAATCAATGGCGGCTACCGCCGGCAGCGGTGCAGGCAACAGCGGAGAGGGGGCCACGGGCGGTGAAACGGTTGCCCAGTCAACGCTGGAAGATGATCGCTCGGCACAAGGATCAACCGGGCAAAACGAGCAAAATGAGCAAAACGAGCCTGCCGCCTATCCCGGCCCCTGCCCCGATGGCCAGGAGTGCGGCCAAGACCTGCCGCCGCGGGTCGATGATGATCAGCTCGGCAAAGACGACGACATCGTTGCCCGTCAATTGCGCGAGGCGGCGGAGCAGGAGCGTGATCCTGAGCTAAAAGAAAAGCTCTGGGAAGAATATTACCGGTATAAAAACAGTGGCGCGGCTCAATGAGGGTGCAGGATTGGAGCACATGAAAAGCATCACGGTGGGTATCCCACACGTTTCCATCATCGCCGCGGCAGCTACGATCGCACGATATTGTTCCGCCGTTGCGATGATAATCCTGCTGGTGTCCGGATGCGCCTCCGTGCCGGGTCGGCAGGTGGCCGACGCTGTTCGCCCGGAAATGGTGCCGAATGAGTTGCACCCGGACGAACTGCTTGACGTATCGATCGTGGTGTTCGACCCGGGCAAGCTGCCGGACGATGAAGACGAAAGAATCGGCCTGTCGCCTGAGATCCGTGCCGCCGAAGCCCGCTTTGTCCCCACCCATCTCAAATATACCATGCAGCAATCAGGCTATTGGGGCACGGTGCGGGTGATTCCCCGCGCCGATGTGGGCAGCGATGTACTGGTCACCGGCAGGATCGATTACTCTGATGGAGAATCAATGGTTCTTACCATCGAGGCCTATGATTCCCGCGGCAGGCAATGGTTCAAAAAGGACTATGCGGAAACCTCAAAATCGCATGAACATACCGGGATCGAACCGCAGAAAACCGATGTGTTTCAGGACCTGTTCACCACCATTGCCAATGATCTCGTCGACGCCCGCAACCAGCTGCGCTACGATGAGATACGAAACATTAAACTGATCGCCCGGCAACAATTCGCCTCCTCGATGGCGCCGGAAGCCTTTGCCGGCTATCTTGTAAAAGACGATCAGGGCTACTGGCAACTGGTGCGGTTACCGGCCGAAAATGATCCGATGATGGAGCGGATCGAAGCAGTGCGCAGCCGTGACGACATGCTGGTGGATATCATCAACGGCCATTACGATGCCTACTACCGCGACCTGTGGCAGCCCTACTCCGAGTGGCGGCGTTCCCGCCGCGATGAGGTTGCGGCCATGCGTAAGCTGGAGCGCGAGGCATTGGGTAGGCAGCTACTGGGAATCGCCGCCATCGTCGGTGGAATCGCGATCGGCATGGACAGCGACAATATCGACAGATCCGGCGTGTTGACCGATGTTCTGATCCTTGGCGGCGCCGCCGCGGTCTACAGCGGTTTTGAGAAACGCAAGGAAACGGAAATAAACAAGGATGTGATTGCCGAACTCGGCGAGTCGTTTCAGTCCGAGGCATCACCGTTGCTGCTTGAAGTCCAGGGTGAAACCATACGCCTTACCGGCACGGCGGAAGAAAGATATGGTCAGTGGAGAAAAATCCTGCGCGAGATCCATTTCCAGGAAACGGGGATGACTCCCGTAAGCCAAAGCGAACAAGTAACACCCCAATAGTCGCTTCGCCATACGATCGTGCCCTCCCCTGTTCCATCACCTCCTGTTCTTACCCCACCGGGCTCCTCAGAGCCCATGGAGCCGCCCGGCCGCACCGGATGGCCGGTGCTGATCGTTCTTGTCCTGCTGGTTCTTGTTGGGGCGGTAGGCTGGCTTGTTTATCTGACGATTAGCCCACCGCCCCAGCAACCGGTAACGGGTTTGGTGGAACCAGCACCGACACCCAGCCAGACCGGTGGGGCTGATGAATCAGAACCTTCCGACAATAAGGAACTTGATGCATGGCTGCGCGTTCAGGCCCGGGCCCTTTCACTCAATACCGATGAGTGGGGTGATCCACGCCATGATTGGGCGGTCAGCACAGCAGCTGAAGCCGATGAGGCGTATCGGCGGGGATTGTACACCGATGGCGCCATTCTTTATAATCAGGCCGCCACCGCCATGGCATCACTTATCGCTGAGCGGGACACCCTGCTGAACAATCGTCTTGCCAAAGCTCAGCAGGCACTTGGCCAGGAAGACGGCGCCGCCGCCACCTTGCTATTCACCCAGGCACTGGCCATTGATCCGGACAATGAACAGGCAAAACGGGGAGCGGCCAGGGCCTCCGTGTTGGGCATGGTCGTCAGCCAATATAATGCGGCTCAAAATCTCGAGCAGTCAGGGGCACTCGCCGAGGCGGCTGAAGCATACCGCGCTATTATAGCCCTTGACCCATCCTACCAACCGGCCGCGGAGGGGTTTGCCCGAGTAAACGGGCAACTTACCGAGATCCGCTTCCAGCAGGCTCTGGGCCTGGGGTTGCGCAGTCTCGAGAACAATCAGCTGGAACCGGCCGAAAACTACTTAAACGAAGCGGCCGCGCTGAATCCCGTCCACCCGGCTTTATCCCAGGCCCGTACCCAACTGACCATCGCTGCCCAGAAAGCCTCTTTGATTGCCGACAAAACCCGCGCTGAAAGTTATGTCAAAACGGAACAGTGGCGCCGGGCGGGCGAGCTCTATGAACAAATACTCAGCACCACACCTGATCTGAGTTTTGCGCTGATCGGCAAAGAGATGGCAGCAACCCGGGCAACACTCGATGACGCCCTGCAAGATATTATCGAACGGTCGAACCGACTCAGCGATGAGACGGTACTTCGTTCCGCGCGTCTCGTGCTGTCCCAGGCGCAGGCAGTCAACAACCCCGGCCCGCGCCTGAAAGAACAGATTGCCCGCGCCGAAGCACTCATCCAGCAGGCCGGTGCCGAGGTGCGTGTTGTGCTGAGCTCAGATGGACTCACCACCGTGACCGTCTACCGTGTCGGTTCGCTCGGCACCTTCACCACTATGGAATTATCATTGCGGCCCGGAATATACACCATGGTCGGCAGCCGTCCCGGTTACCGTGATGTCCGCCACCAGCTTCAGGTTACGCACGATAATGCAATCACCCTCGATATCCGCTGCCGGGAGAAAATTTGAACCGATTCATTGAGATACGAGGCCTTTCCACGGCCACCTTCAGAGAGCATGATCTGCCTTTGTCGATCGGCGGTGAGCATGGTGATCTCACCGTACCCGGCATTGATGATATCGTTGCCTATATTGGCGAGTCGGAAGGGTTTTTATTTCTCCAGCCGATTGTCCCGGGCTTGCCCGTCTTTGTGAATGATGAGTTGATCGATGCATCCGTCTGGCTCAAATCTGGAGACATCTGCCGGGTCGGCAAAACAGCGTTCTATCTTACCCTGCGCGGAAACAGGACGATTATCGAACTAGTCACGGTTGACGAGAAGCCGCTCGCTCCGTCAACCGCTCCACCACCCAAACCACCCCATACCGCCTCAACTGCTCTGCCCCGGGTCGAACCCTCTTCCATCAAACAAACGGCGCGCTATCGATTTCAGCTGGCGGTCTTTACCGTCCTTGCCCTGCTCGCCTCGGCAGCCCTGTTCCTGGTGGCCGGGGTCAAATTCACCGTGCGGATCGAGCCGCCGCCCGAGCATCTATCAATTCAGGGGTTTCCCCCGGTTATCGGAGTTGCCGAACATTTTTTCGCGATACCGGGAAAGTATAAGCTCAGCGCCGGCAAGGAGGGTTACCGGGAGCTTCGTGAAGAGATCACCGTGTCCCGTGATCAGCCGCTCTCTTTTTATTTCAGCATGGCAAAAAAACCGGCAATCTTCACCATCAACTCATCGCCTCAGGGAGCAGCGGTATTTCTTAATGAAAACAAGATCGGCACCACCCCACTTGAGTCTGTGGAGATCGAGGCGGGCAGCCACCGGTTGGAACTTTCCCTGAGCGGTTATTTTCCCGTTAGGCAAACCATCTCCACCAATGCGATGGGTGAGCGTCGCGCCCTTGACTTTAACCTTACCTCCGCCATGGCGGAGATCACCATCACCAGTGTTCCCGCCTCCGCCTCGGTTACCATTGACGATGTGGTTGCAGGTGTTACCCCCTTTACCGCCCGGCTTGAGCAGGGCGAGCACATCGTCCGCCTTACCAGGGAGCAGTATCGTGAGCAGCGCATCGCCATTGAGGTGATCGCCGGCCAGAACCAGAGCCGGCAGGTGAAGCTGACCCCCAAACCGGCGCTGGTGCAGCTTACCAGCACACCGGCGGGTGCGCTGGCGCTGATTTGTGAGCGTTTTGTCGGAATCACCCCGGTTACCGTGGAGGTTGATCCCCGTGAAGCGGCAACATTGGTGCTCAGGCACAGCGGCTACAAGACCGAAGAACGTCGCCTCACCCTCACCCCGGACAGCCGTCATGAGGTAGATGTTGAACTTAAGAGAAAAACCGGAACGATTTTTATCTCAGGTTCACCGACGCAGACGAGGCTGAGGGTACAAAACACACTCGTTGATTTTTCAAGCGGCAAGATTTCTCTGCCGGTGGGCCGCCATGAACTGCTCTTTTCGGCGGACGGCTACCAGGAGCTGCGAAAACCGGTCACCGTACGCGATGATTTTCCCATACAAATCACTTTTACCCTGACCAGACCCGGGCAGGTTGCCGAGCAAGATCTGAGCTCACATAAAAGCAGGGCGGCGCGGGAGGGTTTTATATTCGTGGAAAATGGCGCATTTATCATGGGGGCGGCACGTGGTGAAGCGGGTCGCCGGGCCAACGAGCAACAACGTTCCATCACCCTCACCAGAGCCTTTTATGTTTCACAGCGCGAGGTGAGCAACAAGGAGTTTCGCCGCTTTCGGCCAAACCACGATTCCGGCCGGATCGCAGCCGAGCCCCTTGACGGCGACACCCAGCCGGCTGTCAATGTCAGTTGGGACGATGCTGCCCGTTACGCCAACTGGCGCAGCGTCCAGGAAAACCTGTCGCCGTTTTATCAGGAGGTAGAGGGCCGCATGATTGCGATCTCACCACCAACCGCGGGCTACCGACTGCCCACCGAGGCCGAATGGGAATACCTTGCCGCACATCTGGGCAGAGATGAACGGAACCGTTTCCCCTGGCCGGGAACTTTTCCTCCCCGGCAACCAAGCGGTAATTTTGCCGACGAGTCGGCGCGCCGGCTGCTCACTGTTATCATCAATGATTACCGGGACGGGTTTGCCGCTACCGCACCGGTGGGTAGTTTTTCCCCCAATAAAGCGGGGGCATTTGATCTGGGCGGCAATGTATCGGAGTGGTGTCACGACTACTATACCCCCTATTTTCCGCCGGGCGAAACCGCCGCTACCGATCCGCTTGGTCCGCCGGACGGCCGCCATCACGTTATCCGCGACTCATCCTGGCGGGATGCAAACATAACAGAACTTCGGCTCAGCTTCAGAGGCTACGGTATTGAAAAAAGTGACGATCTCGGCTTTCGCCTGGCCCGCTATGCGAACTAGCCCACCGGCCTTCTTAGTTCTGGCGGTGCTGCTACAATTTTCCATGATAAACCCGCCGGCATCGGCGCAGCCGGTTACCACCCTGGAGCAATCCGTGACCGCTGAACCCCCCGCCGAAACTGATCAGGGGCAGGGCGAGCAGACCGGAGCAGATGATAAGTATCAGCCGTTTGCCCCACGAGAAGAAATCTCCGCCGATACCATCATCGATTTCCCCGAGGATATCTGAGCTCAGATCCACCATGAAACAACACCAACCACCCATTGAGCTGCTCTACCAGATTGTCTCCCTGCTCATCGCTTTTATTCTTGTACATGGCTTCTACGTCACCGTGGTACGGCCACAGGCCGAGTCGTTCCTGCAACAGGAACAGCTACTTATGGAACAAGACGACAGCCACGTCCGGCAGCGCAATTTCTTCGTGGTGGTAAAGGATTTTGAGCAGGAGGCCTGTTTGATTCTGATGCTCTGGGCCGGCGCCATCCTTGCCTACAAGGGAGAATCGGTGCGGCGTCAACGACGCCTGCTGAACAACGATCTCTTACAGTTGCCGCCGGCGCTGCCCATCGGTCTCGAGGACACCGCCCAGTTGCAGGCCAGAATCACTGAGACCGCCGGCGGCAAAGGTCATTACCTGCTCCCCCGGGCGCTAGCCACCGCTATTCACCGTTTTGCCGCGACCGGAGATGTGCAGGACAGTGCCGCGGCGGTAGGTGAAATCTGCCAGGCCGAGGGGGAGCGGCTTGATGCCGAGTTATCCATCATTCGCTATGTGGCCTGGGCCATTCCGTCCATCGGTTTTATCGGCACCGTGCGCGGTATCAGTGCGGCGCTGGGCGAGGCGCATCTGGCGCTTAAGGGCGACATTACCAGCGTTGTCCAATACCTCGGGGTTGCCTTTAACTCCACCTTCATCGCCTTGATCATTTCCATCATCCTGATGTTTTTCGTTCATCAACTGCAACTTGCCCAGGAGCGACTGGTGCTGGATACCAGACAATACTGTAACCTCAATTTCATCAGCCGCCTGCGCAAACCGATTCACCAGCAACCGACATGAACGTGAAACGCCGGAGTTTTTCTTTATTCAACCTGTCGTTTATCGACATCATGTTCTGCGGGTTCGGCGCCGTCGTTCTGCTGGTGCTGATCATCAATGCCAGCGAACGCACGGAAAACACCAGCCGACAGGTTGCCAACCGTGACCACGCCGCCCGCCTGCGGCTCGAGCTTGAGACGGCGGCTGAACTGCGCGCCGAATTGCAGGAACAGCTGCGCTCAGCGCGCCTGCAACGTGCCACGGAGGAAGATAAACTACTCGCACTTGCAAGAGAAATTGATTCCCGGCAGGCTGACTTCGACACCCTGCGGCAGCGAAATCAGCGGGAAAAAGAAGATCTGAGCCGACTGCAGCATGAGCTAGTTGCCCTGGATACGGAAAAACAGCAGCGCCTTGCCGACATGCGGCAGAGAGATGATGAACAACCACGCACCCTCCAATTTGTCGGTGAGGGCAACCGGCAGTACCTGACCGGGCTTAAACTTGACGGTGATCACGTCCTCATTCTGCTTGACAGCTCCGCCAGCATGCTCGATCAGCGCATCGTCGATATCATTATTCGCCGCAACCTCAAAGATGGCGCCAAGACCGACGCACCGAAGTGGCGGCGCGCTTTACGCACCGTTAACTGGCTGCTGGCCAATATCTCACCGGACAGCAATGTTCAAGTGATGACTTTTAATGAGGTGCCCGTTCCCGTCTTACCTGATGGATGGATCGCCGTTAGCGACACCGAGGCACTGCTTGCCCTGCTTCGCGCCCTGCGGACAGTGGTGCCGGAGGGCCCCACCAGCCTGATCAACGTCTTTGCCGCGGCAGCCGCCCTGCAGCCCCCACCCGACAATATCATTCTTATTACCGACGGACTTCCCACCATCAGTGCGGCGCCCACCGGCCGGGCGAAGGTAAGCGGGAGCAGGCGGGTAAGGCTGTTCAGCGACGCCATCGCCGAGATTCCACCGGACATAGCGGTCAATATCATACTATTTCCGCTGGAGGGCGATCCGCTGGCCGCGGCTTCCTACTGGCAACTCGCCATTGCAACCGGCGGCTCGCTGTTTACCCCCACCAGCGACTGGCCATAATTTATCACAACCCTGACAGATTATCAGTCACAATAACCGGTGCACCAATTGAGTAGACGCAGAAGCGCCACCGACGTGTTCAGCCTTGCCTTCCTCGACGTGGTGTCCTGCGGGTTTGGTGCTATCATCATCTTGCTGATCATCTCGCAGACCTCGGAACCACGTGGGCCGGAAGACCGGATCGCCGATTTTTCCACTGAAATTACCCGCACTCAGCGTGAGCTGGATGCGATACGAGACGAAATTGGCGAGTTGCGCCAACTCGTCGACGGTGAGCAACGCGAAACATTCACCCTGCGCGAAGAGAAGCAGACATTACAGCAAAGGTTCGCACACACGGAGGATGCCATCGATGATACAGCATTAGAGCTGACCGCCACCACCCGTCTCAGCCAGAACCTGGCCATGGTAAAACAGAGCCTGAGCGAGGAGATGCGCCGTCTTCAGGCGGTGGTGGAACAGCCGTGGGTTGAAGAGAGCCCCATCGGCGGCATCCCGGTTGATTCAGAATACATCATTTTTATCATCGACACTTCCGGTTCCATGCAATCCAGGGCCTGGCCGGCGGTGCAGCAAAAAATGGATGAGGTCCTTGCCATCTACCCGCGGGTCAAAGGCATACAGGTTCTCAACGATATGGGCCGTTACCTCTTTTCCCAATACGAAGGCCGCTGGATCCCCGACTCCCCGGCCAGACGAAAGGCCATTCTCAAACGGCTTGCCGGCTGGAGACCGTTTTCCAATTCCAGTCCGGTGGAGGGCATCACCGCCGCCATCAAAACATTCTACCGGCCGGACCGGACCATCAGCCTCTACGTATTCGGCGATGATTTTTCTTCCGGTTCCATCCAGGAAGTTGTCGAGACCGTTGAGCGGCTCAACTCATTGACCGATGATGGAAGAAAACGGGTGCGGGTTCACACGGTGGGCTTTCCGGTTCATTTTTCCCCGGAGCCAAGCCCAAACGCGGTTCGCTTTGCGGCCCTGATGCGACGTCTGGCGGAAGACAACAACGGCAGTTTCGTGGGGCTCTCCGACCTTTAACCGCACGGATAGCAATGATGGCGTCGTAAAATCTATTTTTCTTTATGGCGGCAACTGCCAAAACCACAAACCTACTTTTTGCGACTTATAGTATCTTTGCTTAATGATTTTCCTTTCTATAATCAGGTCAAGCAATAGCTAAATGCAACCAAGAGGAGCCGTCCATGGAACAACTTGTCTTTGACTACGTTTTCACCGTACCCGTCGCGCTACTGATCTTTGTGCTGTTTCTGATTAGGTCGGCCATAAAATTCGTCCCCCAAAACCGCGCCTTTGTTATAGAGCGGTTCGGTAAATTCAACAAAACAATTGAGGCAGGCCTCAATTTCATCGTCCCGTTCATCGATCGGGTAGCCCATGACCGCTCGCTCAAAGAGCAGGCGGTGGATGTGCCCAGTCAGGGCGCCATTACCAAGGACAACATTTCCCTGACCGTTGACGGAGTTTTGTATTTCCGCGTGCTGGACCCTTACAAGGCATCGTACGGGGTTGAAGACTATACCTTCGCGGTAACCCAACTGGCCCAGACCACCATGCGCTCGGAAATCGGTAAAATAGAGTTGGATAAAACCTTTGAGGAACGAGACCAACTCAACGTCAACATCGTCAACTCCATAAATCAAGCCGCCGAGCCTTGGGGTGTCCAGGTACTGCGGTACGAGATCAAAGATATTGTCCCGCCCCAGTCGGTAATGTCGGCCATGGAGGCGCAGATGCGGGCGGAACGGGAAAAGCGGGCCCGCATCCTCGAATCGGAGGGCCAGCGCCAGGCGGAAATAAATCAGGCAGAGGGTGAAAAGCAGGCCAGGGTGCTGGCCGCCGAAGCCGAAAAGGAGCAACAGATTCTCACCGCCGAAGGCGAAGCGACGGCCATTCTGCGGGTTGCCGAAGCCCAAGCCGAAGCCCTCGCCATGGTAGGGGCGGTGGCTATTACCGGCGAAGGACTGGCTGCCGTTCAGTTGGATCTGGCCACCAAGGCCATCGCCGCCAAGGAGGCCATTGCCAAGGAAAGTTCGGTGGTGCTGCTGCCGGACAGCGCCACGGAGGCGGCCTCCATCGTCGCCCAGGCCATGGCGGTGGTGGACACCTTCAAAAGCGTTACACCGGCTGCCTGATCATGGATGGTTTAATCTCATACCCCTACGCTCTGATCATCATCGGGATCGTCTTGATCACCCTGGAGGCGGTGGTGTTCGGTTTTGCCACCCTGTTTTTGATCTTTATCGGTCTTGGCTGTTTCACCACCGCGTTACTGATGTGGATCGGCATTCTCGATTCCACCTTTCTGGCAGCGGCGGCCTCGGTAAGCATAGCTACGTTCGTGTATGCCGTATTACTCTGGAAGCCGCTGCACAGGTTGCAAAACAAGCAACAGGATCCGACCCGGCAGACCAACACACTGGATGGTTTGAGCTTTCGCCTGCCCGAACCGCTCAGCATTACTAATCCAATCAGCTACCGCTACTCCGGTGTTTCATGGCAGGTGTTACTGGAATCCGGTCACACTCAGGAACTGCCGGCCGGCGCCGAAGTGGAAGTGTACCGGACCGAAGTTGGCAAACTGTTCGTTATGCCAAGAAAAAAGGAGAACAATAACGGGTGAGATGACACCGGTAAGAGTGCCTGCTGTCGATGAGGCGCGGTTCAATCAGTGCCAGAACAGATTGGTTTAAGATTAGCTATTTCTTTGAAAAAACGGTCACGGAACTGATAGAAGCCGGTATATGCCTCGGAGAGATTGACGATTCTATTCAACTCATCGTGCATAGAGAGAAATTCATCTTCATAGTGCAGAAACAGATCCACCAACTCAGGATCAAAATCGGTGCCCCGCCCCTTGGCGATGATGGCGGTAGCCTCACTAGTAGACTGACGATTTTTGTATCTTCGGGCACTGGTAATAACGTCGAAGGTGTCGCAAATAGCAACGATGCGCGCTTCAATGGGAATATCGGTGCCTTCCAGCCCACGCGGGTAGCCGCTACCGTTCCATTTTTCATGATGGCACATGGCGACGCGCTCAGCCATCTGCAATACCGGCGTCTCCGAACCGGCCAGGATGGCGGCGCCGCTTATCGTATGCCGATTAATTAATAATCGTTCTTTTTCCGACAGGCTGTGGGTCGATTTAAGGATCACGTCGGGAATACCGATTTTGCCGATATCGTGCATCAACGACGCGTAATAGAGCTGTTCGGTGGTCTCCCGATCAAACCCGTACCGAGCCGCCAGCAGGGCGCTGTAGTTGCCGATTCGCAGGGCATGGGCGCCGGTCACCTCGTCGCGGCAATCAACCGCGGTCACCAGACGTGAGATGATCTCGATATATGCCGCCTTCAAGTCGACCCGAGACTCGGCAAGATGCTCGTTGACGGCGTGCAGACCGCCGACAATCTCGGCAATGGTATAGGTTACCAGCGCTGAAAAAAACAAAAAGGTCAACAGGAAGAGCACCGCCATACCGGGCGGAAAATTCCATGGCCAGTCCACGATGCCCCGCAGGTTTACGACTGCGAGAAACACGACGGTCAGAGAATTGACCGCAAAAACAAGGTGCACCAGCCGTTTAGAGAGCAAAACAGCGGCCATTATCGGGGTCACGAATAAAATATAAAAACCAACCGCAATGGGCCCGAAGGCGGCGGTAAAATAGGTGCCGGAAATATAGAGAATGGCAACGAGTACCCCGGCTCTCAACAGATAGGGGGCGGTTTTTGTAAATAAGAGAAAAACAAAGGCAACAAGAAAAATGGCATCAAAAACAATATTGAGGTAAAGCCCGTCTCTCAATGACAGGAAGGTGCTTACCGAAATCGGAACACCCCCAAGGATTAGGCTGATTCTGGCAACCAGAAAAACGATCCGATTGCGCCAGTAGTGAACATCTTCGAGGGGATCATCCCGGTGAAGTAATTGCTTCAGATTTGACGGGGTGCTGATCATCAGATCATCGTTTTACGGAAGCAGCTGATACAAAAATACACTTAATGCGCCATACATGCTCGACCGCAACATCTTTCTGTATACGTATAACCACCACATATCGACTCACCACATCATAAAAGGCGCCCATTTCCTGTTTATACCTCCGGTTGATATAGGCTGCCCGAAACTCCATGAAGCGCGATTGTATCACTCTTTGCACGGTTTGCCAGTGCCACGTCTTTTCAGAGCCTTAGCCTCTGAGTGGTTGGTGGACAAAACGAGTATAGCCACCAGGGTAATGAGCCCACCCACCACCAGCCGCCAGCCAAGCGTATCGCCAAACCAGAAAACCCCAAAGATAGTAGCCAGGATAGGCGCCGCCAGCAACAAGGGGGTTACCACGGCGACCGGATACTTGCCAAGAAGATAATAGACGGTACCATGACCAATTATCGATGCGCCAACCGCCGAATAGAGCGGCGCCCAGAAATCCCGCGGACTGCTTTCTTTTAGAATTCCGAGATGATCCGTCTCAAAGATCAGCGACAGCACCATTAAAGACGGCGCCGCGACCAGGGCGATCCAGGCCTGCAGGCGAAATACTCCCAGCTTTGGGCACTGGCGCATGAGAATAGTTGCCACCGCCATGGCCAATGCGGCGCCGATAACCCAGAGTACCGATGCGAGATGAGCCAGCACGACCGGGTCAAATCCGATGATCATTACCCCGGCAAAGGCCGTCACAATTGCCGCAAAACGGCGAAATGGAATGCGTTCACCAAGAAAAACAAAGGCCAGCAGGGCGGAAAAGGGGACATAGAGCTGGGTGGCGATTGCCACTGAGCCGATATTTCCACTGCCGTGCAGGCCGATGAAGATCATCCCGAAATGAATGGTGCCCAGCAGAAACGAAACCCGCAAAAGCGGCATCATATACCCTCTGGCCGGCCTGAGCCAGGGGAGGGTTATGATAAGAAGCAGGAAAAATCGAATAGCGGTAAAAAAGAGCGGTTGAAACTCTTCAGCGCCGATCTTTCCGGCAATGAAGTTGAATCCCCACGCGCAGTTGACGACAACAACCAGAAGCAGATCAACAGGGCGCATGCGGAAGGCGCAAACGGGAAATCAAAGATGGTGAATAGGCAACGGATATCGTGAAAAAATAAATCAGTCAGCCTTATCTAAAGGGTGCGGCGGGCCCGCCCCGCCACACCCGATAGAGAAAGGGATCACTTCTTGAAAATCGACATAAAAGCGCTACGGGTAGCTTTCAATGAGGTTTCGCTGTCTTTGCTTTCCACGATCTCTTTTAATTCGCCAGGATCAAGATGAACGGCGCCGCACCCCTCGTTGACGCAGATGTCGACCTTGACGTTGCCCTCGTCAACCTCTGCCAGACTCCTGGTGCCGCACCGAAAACAGTGGTACTTATGCTCTTCGGCATATTTCTCATCGGCCTCTTTGGCGGATTTCTCCCGAAGCTGCTGCAGCAACTTCTTATCCTGCTCGGCAAAATAGGCCTCTTCGGATTTGGCACTGGGATTAACCAGATGTACACTTACTTTGTCTTTAGGCATGTTCGGATCCTCCATATCATAGTATATTTGGTCAGGCTGCGGCCACAAGAATAGCCTTTCAATCACCCACTTGCAAGTGGTTCTTGGCAGGCATCACCATCTTTCATTCGGCCTAACGCGCTGTGCCGCACCAGTCGGCAAAGTCATTAAAACAAAAGTGAAATCGAGGTTTTTTGGAGCCTTGCAAAATGAGACTTTTCGTTCAAGATTAAGGCACGAGAAAAATATTACCGCGGACCGACCTCATATTTTGAGGACAACATTTTTTGCGCAACAATGAGGTTGGGCGTAAAGGCCATTTTTCGAGGCTCCCCATCACTTTGCTAATAACGTGCTTTTACTGCATGGGCAAAGTCAATATCCTTGGGCTGGCCCTTCTTGCGCTCGCGTCGTTTACCCAGTTTCGGGGCATCAAAGGGTACTTTTTCATAGTCGATACAAGAAAGCAGATGGGAGATACAATTGAGCCGCGCCCGTCTTTTGTCGTCTGCTACCACCTTATACCAGGGGGCGTGTTTTGAATCACTGGCGCTGATCATCCGGTCGTAGGCGGCGGTATAGTCGTACCAGCGCTGGTATGATTCCACATCCATGGGACTCAGTTTCCACTGCCGTAGCGGATCATCCAAACGCCTCCGAAAACGCTTCTCCTGCTCTTCTTGAGACACATCAAAAAAGTACTTAATCAAAATAATGCCGTCATTGACCAGGTAATATTCAAAGGCTGAGACATTAGCCAGAAAGGTCTCATACTGCTCATCCGTGCAGAACCCCATCACCTTCTCCACTCCGGCCCGGTTATACCAGGAGCGATCAAACAGCACCACCTCACCCGCCGCCGGCATTTGAGCGATATAGCGCTGCATGAAGAGCTGCGTCTTTTCCCGTTCATTGGGGGCGGGCAGGGCCACCACCCGGAAAACACGCGGACTCACCCGCTCGGTAATGCGCTTGATTACCCCGCCCTTGCCGGCCGCATCACGTCCCTCAAAGACAACGACAACGCGCAACCCCTGCTTTTTTACGTAACGCTGCAGCAGACAGAGCTGAATCTGTAGTTTTTGCAACTCCTCTTCATACTTTTCTTCCTTGAGTTTTTTTCCCGCCATGCTTTCCCCCTTTGTTCATTGTAACGCTTCCAATATTTAGTTTGCCTTCCAATTCTTAGCACTATACGCGGGAAATCAATAAAAATCGGACAGCCGTCAAAGAAGGGATGCGGTTATATGCCGCACCCCTCCTTGAACAGAGAGAGAAGCGTGTGAGTATTTAGCCTACCTGCCGGGCCAGCGGAACATAGATTTTGCCGCCCTGACGCTCGATGAGCAGCAGGAGACGCTCTTTGTCATCGGCCGTGGCGATTTGATCCTTTACCGCACCGATGGAATCCACCGACTGACGATTCACCTCGATAATGACATCGCCGGGACGAATACCGGCCTCCTCAGCCGGACTGCCCGGCTCGACACCGACCACGACCACGCCTTGCTCACCTTTTACGTCAAACTGTTTGGTGATAGATTCATCGAGTTCATGCAACTGCATCCCCCATTTTCCCTTGGCGGAGTCATCAGCACCGGCGACTTCGATATCGTCACCGGCCAACTTGCCAACCGTGATCATCAGGGATTTTTCAGCGCCGTCGCGCATGACGATCACTTCAACTTCTTCATTTACCGGGGTGGCGGCAACGACAGCGGGAAGATCATGGCTGTCCTCAATACCGGCACCACCGAAGTTCGTGATGATGTCACCACGCTCAATACCCGCCTTTTCAGCCGGGCTATCCTTTGTAACATCGGTTACCAGGGCGCCGGCGGCTTCATCGATGGCCATTGCCTCGGCCAGTTCCGGAGTCAGGGTCTGGATGTTTACCCCGATATAGCCGCGGGTTATATGACCGTCATTGACCAGTTGCGGAATCAGCGGTTTGGCCATATCCACCGGGATGGCAAAGCCGATGTTCTGACCCTGCGGGATAATCGCGGTGTTAATGCCGACCACCTCGCCCTTCATGTTGAACAGGGGGCCACCGGAGTTGCCGGGGTTGATTGAGGCATCGGTCTGAATGAAGTCATCGTAGGGCCCGGCCCCGATAACCCGCCCTTTGGCGCTGACGATACCGGAGGTAACGGTGTGGTTAAGACCAAAGGGATTGCCGATAGCCATCACCCAGTCACCGACCCTGATCTCATCGGAGCTGCCCAGAGCCGCGGCGGGCAGGGTATCGCCAGTATCGATCTTGAGTACGGCAAGATCAGTCTTCGGATCACGGCCGACGATTTCGGCCGGATATTGTTTTTCGTTATCCAGGGTGACGGTTATCTCCTGGGCATGTTCAACCACATGATTATTGGACAGGATGTATCCGTCGCTGCTGATGATGACCCCCGAGCCGGCGCCCTGGGAACGGTGTCCTTTCGGATTTCGCGGCATGTGCTCGAAAAACCTGTCGAAAAACTCGCCGAATGGCCCTTCCTGAAAGCCGTGTCCATCAAAATCCGCCGGGGCCACCGAGGTTACCTTCACGTTGACCACGGTGGGGCTCAGGCTCTGGGCCAGCTGGGCAAACGAGGTCGGCGCCATTTCCACCATTTCGGTGGTGACGAAGGGACCCTTCATCACCTCTTCAGCCGTCTTTGACTGGGCCAGGTGGCTGGTGACAAATAGAGATCCGGCCGCCAGAGCGACCACTCCGGCAACCAGCAATCGCTTCATACTGGATGATTTTGCTGCTTTTCCTTGTTGTTTCATGTGTTTCCTCTCATCTTTTGTAGATAGTCATGCGCTGCGCAGCCGGTTACGGCTCGTACACCATGACGATACATCGCCAAGATGACGCTCAGATGACGCCAGGATGAGAAGTGTGTAATGGTTACACTTTTTTCGGAAGTATGAGGCAAAAGGTTGAGCCGCGGCCGGGCTCACTCTTCACCTCAAGCCGCCCGCCATGGGCGGCGGCAATGGACTGGACGATGCTCAAGCCAAGGCCGACCCCGTGCGCGTTTTTCGTCCTGGTCTGATCACTGCGGTGAAAACGGTGGAAAATCCGCTCCTGCTCCTGAGTTGAAATGCCGATACCGGTATCGATCACGGCAATGCGCACCTCATCGGCTCCATCGTCGATGCGGACCTGCACCGAACCACCCTCAGGAGTATATTTAATACCGTTGTCCACCAGGTTCATGAGGGCCCGATAGAGATGCTCGCCGTCACCATCCACCACCACCGGCGCAGCCGATGCGAGGGTCAGTGAGATTCGGCGCGTAGCCGCCATCGTGGTCAACTGCTCCACCACCTTTGCGGCCAGCACCCCGATATCGTTCTGCTGAAAATCGGTGGCCAGCACACCGGCATCGGCCCGGGCGAGCAGCAGCAGCCCTTCTACCAAATGATTGAGCCGGTCGATCTCCTCCAGGCCGCTGCGCAGTACCGCTTCATATTCCGGCCGCTCGCGGGGTCTGCGCAGCGCCACTTCAAACTCCCCTTTGATAATGGTGAGCGGGGTCTGCAGTTCATGAGAGGCATCGGCGCTGAAGCGGCGCATCTGCGAGACCGATTCATCCAGCCGCCCGAGCATCTCGTTTAAGGTGTTGGCCAGCCGGTCCAACTCATCACCGCTGCCGCTCTCGGCAAGCCGCCGGTCAAGCCGTTCGGCGCTGATTTTTCTGGCCGTTCGGGTCATTTTGTCAACCGGGCGCAGGGCCCGGCGGGCCACCAGCCAACCGCCTCCGCCGGCCAGCAGCAGGGCCACCGGGAAAATCGCCGCCATCACGGTGAGAAAACGGCGCTTGGCGGCAACGCTGTTTTCCAGCGACATTGCCACCCGAACAAGATGTACCAGCCGACCACGCTCCAGTACCGGCATGGTGAGCACCCGGATGGGATAACGCTCCGCCGGGCTTTGGAGCGTCTCAAACAGCGGTCTGCCATCCGCCGCGGCCTGCCGCGCCGCCTCGCTCAGCGGCATCTCCAGACTGCGTTCATCGCGGTTTTGCATATCTTCCCGGCGGCCCAGCGGATCGAACAGCTCAACACGCCGGTCAAGCGGGGAAAAGCCGAAAAATCGGCGAAACAACTCATCCACATCGTCTGGGAAAAAAGAGCGGTCGTCCTCCCGGACGGTGCGCACCAGGACTTCCGCCACCCCCTCCAGGGCGCTGTCCATCTCGCGGGCGAGACTCACGCTCAACAGCGAATAGCC
This sequence comes from Desulfofustis sp. PB-SRB1, assembly GCA_016722945.1. GTDB lineage: Bacteria > Desulfobacterota > Desulfobulbia > Desulfobulbales > Desulfocapsaceae > PB-SRB1. The sequence continues at coordinate 118,079 of JAEQMT010000037.1, forward strand.
GATCGCCGCCAGTACGAAAAAGGTGCAACCAAGCAGACCTGAATACCACAGGGTAAGCCGGACGCCGATTGAGCGAAATCTCATCCCTGCTCCTCCACCTTGAGGACGTAGCCTACTCCGCGGACGGTATGAAAGAGCTTGGGGCAGCCCGGCATATCGATCTTGCGGCGCAGCCGGTAGATATGCACGTCGATGACGTTGGTTTCGGTGTCGAACTGATAATCCCAGACATGCTCGCTGATCATCGCCCGAGTCAACACCCTGCCCTGACTGCGCATGAAATAGTCGAGCAGGGCAAACTCCTTGGCGGTCAGCTCAATTCTCTGATCTCCCCGATACACCGTACGCCGGGCTGGATCCAGCCGCAGATCGCCAACCTCCAAGATGGGTGCGGAGGCCCCCGCGCCACGTCTGAGCAAGGCCCGCACCCGAGCCAGCAATTCATGAAAACTAAAAGGTTTGGCCAGATAATCGTCAGCACCGGCATCAAGACCGATCACCTTGTCCTCGACGCTGGCCCGTACGGTGAGCAGCAGCACCGGGGTGGCGATCCGTTGCCGGCGTAGCCGGCTGAGTACCTCGAGACCGTTTAAACCGGGCAGGTTGATATCGAGCACCACCAGATCATGAGCCCCCTCTTTCGCCATGCCAAGTCCGGTGGTACCGTCGGCGGCATGATCCACCGCGTAACCTTCCTCTTCCAGCCCTTTTTTGATGAAACCGGCAAGTTTTTTTTCGTCTTCAACGATCAGGACCCTCATCATGCCCCCGCGTATGCCCTTCTTACAGCCGCCCCCGCATCCTTTTTTTGTCGGTCTCAAGACCGACATTACCCACCTCTGGGAGGGTCGCCCTCCCGGGCGACAAAACTAAAATTATGCCACCCATAGCACCAACACAAGATAAAAACACCGTCACCGTGGAGATGCTGACACCACCAATGTACGATGCCATCAAAAATGTACATTGACATTCCCGACAAAGTCGTTTTATAGTACAAACGTACATACACATTGGTGTGCCATGGAACTGACCCACAAACAACAGCGTCTGCTCGACTACCTTAAAAACCGGCGTGCCCAGGATGGATCGATCCCCAGCCTGCGTCGGGCGGCGGCCGACCTGGGGGTGAGCCACACGGCCGTGGCCCAGCTTATGGCCCAACTCGAAAAAAAACAGGTTATCCGCCGGGCCGGGCGCTACAGCCGCGCCATCGAGTTCATGCCCGTCAAACAGCCCGCACCGTCCCCCCAACACGGTCGGCGAGCACCCATTGTCGGCCATATCACCGCCGGTCTGCCCATGTATGCCCAGCAGCAATGGGATGGGAGCGTCGTTCTCGATGAAACCCTGTTCGGCACCACCCAGCTGTTCTGCCTGCGGGTACAGGGTGATTCCATGCGCGGCGCCGGCATCCTCGACGGCGATCTGGTGGTATGCGAACCGCGCCAATATGCCGAAAACGGCGAGATCGTGGCAGCCCTGGTGAACCAGGAAGAAGCTACCGTCAAGAGATTTTTCCGCACCGATAAAGGCATCGAGCTGCGCCCGGAAAACGACGCGTACCAGATCATCCACTATCACCTCAACGAGGTCCTGGTACAGGGTGCGGTGGTAGGGGTTATCCGCGCCCCACGGCTTTACCGGAACAGGCATGAGCGCACCCGGCATCAATGAACCACCGGCGACGGTTACCCTCGCCCACGCCGGCGGCTCGTGCCACCTGCTGTTCGGCACCTGCGGCTATTCCTATCTGGAATGGGCCGACAGCGGCTTTTATCCGGCCGGCACCAAAACACAGGCGATGCTGTCCACCTATGGCCGCTCTTTCTCCGCCGTCGAACTCAACTACACCTGGTATCAGATGGCCCGGGCCGAACCACTGCGCCGGATGATGGAAAAGGCCCCCGCCCATCTGCAGTTCGGCGCCAAGCTGACCCGAACCCTCACCCATGAGCGCGACGACAACTGGCGCCGGGAGCTGCACGCGTATCGAGACGGGATCGAGCCGCTGCGCCACCGGCTGCTGGCCATCCTGGTACAATTGCCGCCCGGCTTCGACCGCACCATCACCCATCGCCGCTATCTGGCCGAACTGCTCGACGGGCTCGCCGGTCTGCCGGTGGCGGTCGAGTTCCGTCACCGTTCCTGGGCCATAGACAAGGTATTTGCCGAATTCGAGCACCGCCGGGTATCGCTGGTCATGGTGGATGCACCGGAGCTGCCCGATCTGTTTCCACCGCTTGGTGTGGTAACCAACCCGGAGCTTTTCTACGTGCGGTTGCACGGCCGTAACCTGGCGGGATGGCGCAGCGGTTCCATGCAGAAAAAGTTCGACTACGACTATCGGGCCGCCGAGCTGCGCCAGTGGTGCGATACCATGTTGGCACCCATGGCGCGGCAGGCCAGCCGGGGCATCATCTTCTTCAACAACCATGTCCGGGCGCAGGCGCCGCGCAACGCCCTGATGCTGGCCGAGATCGTCCGCGAAAGCATGGCCTGACGCTCTCGTTGAAAGTTGAACTTGGGTGTAAAGATGGCTAAGTGAAAACCCAGAAATTGCGTTCTGCCGTCATTCCCGTGAAAGCGACAATCTATTAATTTCAATCAGTTATGAGTTACGGATCGGGCCATGCATGGCTGATATGGAAGTTCAAGACGCCATCACACCTATGGAACGGGCAATCATTCACATAAATGTGGCAGACTTTGCGGTGGCGGTGGAACGGGCCACCGACGCCACCCTGCGCCGCGGACCACTGATCGTCGCCCCGCTGGCGGCGGCCCGGCCACTGGTTTTTGACATGAGCGAGGAGGCCTATGGCGACGGAGTGCGCAAGGGGATGGCGCTGTCCCGGGCGACCCGGATGTGTCGGGCGGCACGGGTGGTGGCGCCGCGTTTTGCGCAGTATCAGCGGGCCATGGCAGCGCTTGTGAATGAGTCGCGGCACTTCACCCCGACGCTGGAAGCGGGAATGGCGGACGGCCATCTCTTTCTCGACGTCACCGGCACCCACCGGCTTTTCGGTGCCGCTCCCGAGGTGAGCTGGCGTTTGGCCAAAGAGGTGCGCAACACCCTCAACATCCGGCCAATCTGGACGCTGGCGAGCAATAAACTGGTGGCCAAGGTAGCGTCACGGCTGGTTAAACCGGTGGGCGAGTACATTGTTGCCGAAGGTGAGGAAGAACATTTTCTGGCGCCACTCTCACCGCTGCTGCTGCCGGGCCTGCGTGCCGATGAGCGACGCTGTCTGATCGATCTGCACATCGATACCATCGGTGCTCTGGCCCTATTTTCGCCGGCCCAGCTCGGCGCCGTCTTCGGCTCCCGGGCATCCCGGCTGCACGATTTGAGCCGCGGTATCGACCAGCAGCCGCTGTCTACCGGCGACAAGAGAGCACCCGCCATGAGCCGCGAACACGAATTTGCCGACGATACCGACGACTACCGTCAGGTGGCCGGCGTCATTACCACCCTTGCCGCCGCCATCGGCAACCGGCTGCGGGCCGACCGGCTGGCCGGCCGGCGGTTGACCCTGACCCTGCGTTTTACCGACGGCACCGCCGTCACCCGGCAACTATCACGAAAACGGGGCAGTGCCGTCGATCACGAGCTACGGGACATGGCCCAGACCCTGCTCAAGCGCTGCTGGCAGCGGCGCATTCGGGTGCGCGGCTGCCGGTTGCGTTGCGACCGGCTGCACCGCCATGTCGTCCAGCTCAGCCTCTTTACCGAACCGGCCCGCGCCGCCGGCAAAACCAGTCGGCTACTCGCCGCCCTGGATGCGGTGCATGCCGCCCACGGCGCGGATGCCATCCGCTACGGCGGGCAGCACACCGCCTGATTCCGCCATGGTGCCCCTGCGCGTTCGTTCGCATTTTTCCCTCATGCACGGCACCAGCGCCCCGGACACCCTCTGCCGCCGAGCCGCGGCCATGGGATACTCGCACCTGGCGCTCACCGACATCGACAATCTCTACGGGCTCTGGCCCTTTCTCACCGCCTGTGAAAACCACCGGATCAAACCGATCATCGGGGCAGAGCTGAGCACCACCGGTAATGCACCGCTTACCGCCCTGGTCCAGAATTCTGTCGGCTACCGCAATCTTTGCAGGCTCATCACCCGGCGCCGGGCGACGCCCGCTGCACCACTGCCTCTTACCGATGAAACGGCGTGGCAGGGACTCTTCGTTCTGACGGACGATCAGACCCACCTGAAATCACTGCACGAATGCGGGGTGGCGGTGGCGGCGGATCTGGGCAACCGGCCAAGCCGCGGCGGCACGGCGCTGCGCAAAGAGGCCGGGGAGCTGGGCATAGCAACGATCGCCACCCCGAACAGCAGTCTGGCAGGCAGCGACGAAGCCCCGTTATACCGGCTTTTGCAGGCAATCAGAACCAACTCGCTGCTCAGCCATGCGCCCCCACATGTACCGGACACCATCCAACCGGCCCCCCTGCTCGCCCCGGAAGTGTATCGCGAGCGTTTCGCGGTATGGCCCGAGGTGGTGCGCGCCACCGATGCCATCGCCGAGCGCTGCACGCTCAGGCGGCCCGATTTCGGCTTGGTGATGCCGCCCTGCAACACCCCGGCCGGCAGCTCCGCCGCCAGGGTCACCCGCGACGCCGCTTACCGGGGGGCGCGCAGGCGCTATGGCGATGATCTGAGCGAGACGGTAGTGGAGCGGCTCGAACATGAACTGAGCATCATCGAACAGATGGGCTTCTCCACCTATTTCCTGGTGGTACGCGACATCATCCATCCACTTACGGCGGACGGCACCCGCCGTCGACGCCGCATCTGCGGGCGCGGTTCGGCAGCCGCCTCGCTGGTCGCCTACTGCCTGGAGATCACCAACGTCTGCCCAATCCGCTACAATCTCTACTTCGAGCGGTTTCTCAATCCCGGCCGGCGCGACCCGCCCGATATCGATATCGATTTTGCCTGGGACGAACGCGATGATGTCCTTGCCGAGGTGTTCACCGCCTACCCGGACCGGGCCGCCATGGTGTGCAACCAGATCTGTTTCCAGCCCCGTATGGCTATCCGGGAAACGGCCCGGGCCTTTGGATTACCGGATTATGAAATTTCGCGGGTGAGCAGACGGCTGCCCTGGTTTCACCTCAGCGAACAAGCCCCCCTGGCCGAGCGCCTCAGCCGCGCCCCTACCCTTAAGAATCAGGATTTTTCCGGGCCGTGGCCGGAGATCATCACCCTGGCCGAGCAGCTGGTGGGAGCGCCGCGCCACCTCTCGGTTCACTCCGGCGGGGTGGTGATCACGCCAACGCCAATATCCGACTATGTACCGGTGGAACGGGCCGCCAAGGGTGTGCCGATTATCCAGTGGGAGAAAGACGCCACTGAACTGGCCGGCCTGGTGAAGATCGACCTGCTCGGCAACCGCAGTCTGGCCGTGGTGCGCGACGCCATCGGCGCCGTTCGAGCCGGCGGGGAGGAGTTTTCTGAACAAAACTGGGAACCAGAAGATGACCCCGCCACCCGGGCGGCGGTTGCTCAGGGCGCCACCATGGGCTGCTTTTACATCGAAAGCCCGGCCATGCGGCTGCTCCAGCAAAAGGGTGCCAGCGGCGACTTTACCCAGTTGGTCATCCAGTCCTCCATCATCCGGCCCGCCGCCAACGAGTTCGTCCGCGAGTATGTCCGCCGGCTGCACGGCGGCCTCTGGCATCCCCTGCACCCGGGCCTGGAAGAGGTGCTTGACGAGACGTTTGGGCTCATGGTGTACCAGGAAGATGTCTCGAAAGTAGCGGTTGCCCTGGCCGGCTTCTCGCACAGTGAGGCGGACGGACTGCGCAAGGTGATGTCGAAAAAAGACCGCGAGCGCCATCTGGGCGACTATCGGAGCGCTTTTTTCACAGGCTGCCGGGACAAGGGCATGAGTGATGAAGCGGTCGAGCCGATCTGGAACATGATGATGAGTTTTGCCGGCTATTCCTTCTGCAAGCCGCACTCCGCCTCCTATGCCCGGGTATCGTTTCAGGCGGCCTATCTGAAGGTGCACCGGCCGGCGGAATTCATGGCGGCGGTTATCTCCAATCAGGGTGGCTATTATTCGACGTTTGCCTACGTCTCGGAGGCCAAGCGGCTGGGGTTGACCATCGAGCCGCCCGATGTCACCATCAGTAACTACCGCTGGCACGGCAAGGACAACCGTCTCCGGGTGGGTTTGCAGGCTATCCGCGATCTCAGCGGCAAAACGGTGCGGCGACTGCTGGCGGCCCGGGCGAACAAGCCGTTTACCTCGTTTGACGATTTGTGCCAGCGGGTACACCCCGCCGTCGATGAACTGACCGCCCTGCTTGACAGCGGCGCCCTTGACGGGTTCACCGCCAACGACGGCCGCGCCGCACTGGCCTGGCAGATCGCGGTGCGAAGACAAAAGCGCCGCGGCCCCACCAAGACATCGCTGTTTGCCGAGCAACCGGTAACGCCGCCGCTGCCGGAGCAACCGGAAATCGAGCGGCTGCGAAAAGAGTATCGCACCCTTGGCTTTTTGACCAAACAACACCCCATCGAACTGCTCTCGCTGGCACATCCGCGGACCCTCAAGGCAGTCGATCTCGCCCGTCATGTCCACAAACGGGTGCGTTTTGCCGGCTGGCTGCTCACCGGCAAGCTGGTCTCCACCAGAACCGGAGACCCCATGGAATTTCTCAGCTTCGAAGACGAAACGGGAATCATCGAGGCCACCCTCTTTCCCCGCGTCTATCGGCAGCATGCCCACCTGCTGGGCAGCGGCCGCCCCTACCTGCTGAGAGGCACCGTGGAAGAAGACTTCGGCGCCATCACCCTGACCGTGGAAACCATAAAAACCTTGCACTCCACACCGGCCTGATAAACAATCCGGCCCATCCTTTCTTTGCAGGATTTGTAATATGGCTTACTGTTGGGATACCACAAGTTTTGATTGATTACTGGGATACGACCATGAACAAACCTGTAGATGTTTCCTCATTGGGGACCGAGCCGGAAATTTTTGAAAAGATACTGGATAGGGCGGGCAGCTATATCCTCGGCAAGCGACATGAACTGCGACTCGCTCTGTGCTGCATTATGGCCCAAGGCCACCTGCTGATCGAAGATATCCCCGGCATCGGCAAAACCACCATGGCGAAGATGCTGGCGCACCTGCTCGGCCTCGATTTTCAGCGGGTGCAGTGCACCAGCGACATGCTGCCCGGCGATATTCTCGGCTTTTCCGTATTCAACCGGGAAAGCGGCGGTTTTTCCTTTCATCCCGGCCCCATCTTCACCCAGATCCTGCTCACCGACGAAATCAACCGTACTCCGCCGAAAACCCAGAGCGCCCTGCTCGAAGCCATGGAGGAGCGCCAGGTTTCCTACGAGGGCAAAACCAGGGATCTGCCCGCGCCGTTTTTTGTCATTGCCACCCAGAATCCGCTGGAGCAGAGCGGCACCTATCCGCTGCCCGAATCCCAGCTTGACCGTTTTCTCTTTCGCCTGGAACTGGGCTACCCGGACCGGGACGCGGAACATGCCCTGCTGAAGGGCGGTGGGGTGGATACCGCGGCCGCCGCCATCGAGCCCATCGTGTCGGCCGATGAGGTGCTTATTCTGCAACAGCGCACCAGCGATATTCAGGTTACCGGCCACCTTATCGGCTACGTTCAGGATATTCTTGATGTTACCAGGCATTCCGGCCGATTCGTCCTCGGTTTGTCACCACGGGCCGGTCTGCTGCTGCTGAAAGCGGCCAAGGCATGGGCCTTTCTTGACGGCAGAAGCTTCGTGCTGCCCGAAGATATCCAGATGGTGCTGCCCTATGTGGCCCAGCACCGGTTGCGTACGGCCGATTCCCACGAGGAGCTGAGCGCCGCCGAGCTGGCTGAGGTGTTTCTGAGCGTTCCGGTACCAGTGTAGCAATGCGCGTCTCCCTGGCAAGCGCCGCCGTGGTGAAGTCGGCGCACGAGGTCTGGCTCCCGTTTGGTTGGAAAAAACGGCGCTACGCACTGCGGCCGACGCGCTATGGGCTGTTTTTTCTGGCCATGCTGGCCGCCCTGCTCATCGGCTCCATCAACCACAATAACAATTTCGGCTACCTGCTCACCTTTCTGCTGGGTGGCATGGTGCTGGTATCGCTGTTTCACACCTTTGCCAATCTTGGCGGGATTTCGCTGCACCCCATGGCGTGCCGCCCGGTATTTGCCGGTGATACGGCATCGGTTTCTTTTTTTCTGCACGCCGCCGCCGATAAAGTCGCCATCGCCGGCCGTATTGGCCAGGCAACCAGTGCGCCGGTGGACTGCATCACCGGCGCAGCCGCTTCCATAACGATACCGGTGCCCACCACAAGGCGAGGTATGCTGACCATACAATCGATAACACTGGTAACATCGTTTCCTTTGTCTCTTCTTGAAATGCGGACAACCGTGCCGGTAACCTCTCAATGCCTGGTCTATCCCAAACCGCTTCGCAGCCAATTGTTTGCCACCGGCCACGGCGACCCGGATGGTGACGAATCGCCGTTGCCCACCGCCGGTGAAACCGAGTTTGACGAATTGTCGCCCTATCGAGTTGGTGACGATATCAGGCGGGCCCACTGGAAATCACTTGCCGCCGGCAAGGAACTGCACACCATCAGATTCGAGCAGACCTTGACCGGTGGCACCATGTTTTCGCTGGCCCTCACCCCGGGTGAGGACATCGAAACAAAACTGGGACGGCTCAGCTACATGATCGTTACCGCTGAGTCCCGCGCCCTGGAATATGGACTCATCCTCGACGAATTAACCATCGGCGCTGGCAAAGGCACCGCCCACCGAGAAGCCTGCCTGAAGGCACTGGCACTGTATTAACTGTGGGGTCTTTTATTGTGGTGTTTTATGAACGTTTTATTTAGTCAGCAAATCACATGATCGCAAAACACCACAATAAAAGACCTGACCCCACCGCTGTGCTGGTGGGGGTGGTGCTGTGCAGTGTGCCGCATTTTCTCAATATATCGATAGTGGCGACGCTGATCTGTCTGCTGCTCTGGAGTTATCAGGTATTATCGCTGAAGCGGTCGCTGCCGGTACCGGGTTTACTGGTGCGCAGCGTGGCCGGAACGGTGATGTTTCTGATCGCCGTGGGGCTCAACGAAGGGCTCACCCTGGAGGCGTTCGTCACCCTGCTGATATTCATGATCACCGTCAAGACCTTCGAGCTTCGCACCAGGCGTGACCAGATCGTGACGATCATCCTCTGCTATTTTCTCATCTTCAGTGCGATGTTCTTCAACGACTCGTTCATCCTCTTTGCGTATCTGCTGTTCACCATCACCTGCCTTACCGCCGGGCTGATCTCGGTGAGTTTCGCCGGCCTGCGCCCCCGCCGGACCATGCGGCTGGCTGGCCGTCTGCTTCTGCAGGCCATACCCTTCATGATCGTGCTGTTTCTCTTTTTTCCCCGCATGCAGAGCGGGTTGTGGGGACGGCCACCGGTGATATCGCAGGTGTCGGGCTTTACCGATGAGGTGACATTCGACTCCTTTGCCAACATCGCTCAGAGCGGTAAGACCGCCTTTCGCGTTACCTTCGATACCGAGATACCGCAACCGGAACAGCGCTACTGGCGCGGCATCGTACTCTCCCGGTTCGACGGTCGAACCTGGCGGGAAGACAGGCACAGGCCCTTTGCCCGCGGCGTCGTCAACAGCGAGCAGGAGATTCTTCGCTACACCGTTACCCTGGAACCGCATAATCACCGTACCCTGTTTACCCTGGATCTTCCCTTTCGCATCTACTCTCCCCGGGCGCGGCTACAGGCCGACTATACCTACCAATTGTGGCGGCCGCTCTCCGGCCGTATCCAGTATGAGGCACGCTCCCAGCCCGGCGCCAGCCAGCGGGCCGGAAAAACCGATGTTACCGCAAATATCGGGTTGCCGGAAACCGGCAACAGCCGGGTGCGGGCACTGGCATCGCAGTTACGGGCGGAGAGCAGCTCACCTGTTGAGTTCGTGCAGCGTACTCTTTTCTTTTTTCAGAATGGTGATTTCACCTACAGCCTCAATCCAGCCCCCATTCCCGCCGACCGGATCAGCCAAGACGGCATCGACGCATTCATCTTCGATACGCGGGAGGGATTCTGCGAACATTTCGCCTCGGCCTTTGCCGTGATGATGCGGGCCGGCGGGGTCGCCGCCCGCCTCGTGGGTGGGTACATGGGCGGCGAGATGAACCCGTATGGTGATTATATGGTGGTACGCCAGTCAGATGCCCACGTCTGGTGCGAGGTATTGATCGACGGGGTCTGGCAGCGGATCGATCCAACCGTGGCGGTGGCGCCCGGACGCGCCCTGCAAAACCGTGCGGGAACAGAAGTTGCCACCGGCGCCGGTTCGCTGCTCAATGTTCAGTTGCCCGCCTTTGCCGACTTCTTTTCCTCCTTCACCAATTACACCGACATGCTCAACATGCGATGGAACCAGTGGGTACTGAGCTATTCCCGGGCGAACCAGGTGGAGCTGTTCAGGGCCATCGGCATCGATATACAATTGCCCGGCGGCGTTGTCCTGGCCGTGGTAGTCGGCGGAGTTCTGCTGGTGGCCTGTGGCTTTATCGCCATTGTTCTGGTCAGGGATATACGCACCAGAGACGATGATGGCGCCACCTACTGGCGAAGGTTCTGCGCGGTGATGAAAAAAGAGGGTTTGCCAAAACCCGCCCATCAGGGTCCCATCGAGTATGGCCGTGATATTGTGAGCAGGAGGCCGGATCTGCAAAACGGCGTCGCCAAGATCACTGCTCTTTACAGCCAGCTTCGCTACAACCCCACATGCACGGAAGATACCCTGCCTCGCTTTATCGAGGCGGTGAAATCGTTTCGACCATCTCCCAAAAAGCGGCAGCGCTGATTCGGGCGAGCCCAGCGGACGGCCATCTCTAGTTAAACAATCCCTCCAGCAGTTTGCCGGCCTCTTCTTGGAGCCGTTGACGGGCTGCCTGATTGATCAGATCGGTGGCGGCCCGCTGCACCGTCTGCACCGAGATATCAGGCTTGGCCAGGGTGCCGCCGATGGGTACTCGAATCACCGTCCCCCGCAAATATTGATACACCTCAGCGCCCACCAGGGCCTGGGTGACTTCGGCCTGCACCAGATAATCGAGACTGGTATCAAATCCCATGGAGCCGCTGACTATCAGATCAGTGTCACTGAGATTGGTGGTTAACGGGGTCGTCGTAATCCGGCCATCTGTGGCCGCAAAGCGGATCTGCTCACCGCTGAGATCAAGGCTGCTGTTTTGAGCCCCAAGTGTTTGCAGCAGGGTGCCGAGCATGGCTGATGATTGCAATTGCACCTCGGCAAGGTCAATACGGCCCGAAAACTGCCGTTTATCGGTATTGTCGTCGCCAAGCGGCCAGTAAAAACGTTCAAAACTCAGATCGACGGCGCCGCTCATCTGGCCGGCACCCATAAACAGCGGATGGATGCGGGCAAGAAAACTCTCGGCCACTTCTCTGGTAAGCTGCATGTCACTGATCACCCGGCCCTCGGGGATAGTCAGCAGCGGCGGCTCATTGCGCATGTCAAGCAGCGGCTGCACGGCAAGAGTCCCCTGATTGATTGTACCCTGCACATCGGCCCGGGCAAGACCGCCTGAAATGACAATAGGAATCTCCAGCCCGCTGAGCTCAATCCCCATTAGCTTCACCGCATCCGCCTGAGCGGCGCCGGAAACATCGATATGATTCCACCACTGGGTACGCTGATCTTCGCTCATTATGCCCCGCAGGGTAAACGGACGCGCTCCGCCGCCCGCCATCACCAGATCGAGTTCGGAGAAACCACGCACCAGGGCACCGATGCGGGCCAGATCCATACCGAGATCCCCGCTGATCGCAAACTCTTCTCCCCCCTCCGCCGGGCGAACAAACCCCGCAGCAGTGAGCTCGACCAGCGGAGTGTTGATGGCAAGCCGGTTGAACTCCGTGGTACCGGTGGATGGTTCTCGCGTGCCGTCCAGTACAATTCTTGCCGTCTCATCGCTAAAAATCTGGGCACCCCTGCCGGCGAGGCTGAAATTTCGCAACTCGGCAGCGATGTCATAGCTCATCTGACCATCACCTGCCGGTGCACCAGCCATGGTCAGTTCGACGATACCGGTTGTGGACACATCAGGCGGCAGAACATACCAGTCAGCCATCCCATCAAGAACCGTATCGATGTCGAAGCGCGCCTGCCCTGAACCGCTGAGGGTATTGCCTGCCGCGCCCCAGTCGCCGATGGAAAAACGTTCAAGAGCGATCATACCGGTGGCGGAATCGATATGCAGCGGCGCCAACGAGAGTGACCGCTGCCCGGTATCGATTTTCCCGGAAGTATCGATCACCACTTTTTTATCCCGATAAGCTTTGCCATCCATCACCAGCACGAAATCGGAGGTTTCACTGGTGAGCGAGGCAAGTTCGATACCCGCGGTGGAATAGTCTAAAGCTATGGAAAATGAGTTTGCCCCACCCATGGTGAGCCCCTTAGGCAGAACGCCCAGGGCGCCGAGCAGTGCGCTTAGTCCAGCCAGATCGGTTTGCCCCGAAAAGCTCAGTCCCGCCAGCCGCGACGTGGCCACTTCAAATAGATCTGCCCGGGCTGACCCGTTGCCAAGCCAGCTCTGGTAGGCGAGACGGGGGTTGGCGATGGTATCGATCCCGCCGAAATCAAGCTCAGCCGACAGGGGCAGATCGACAACAACGGAGAGCTGCAGCGGCTTGCCGGGAATGATGACGGTGTCGCCCTGTTGCACCAGCAGACTCTCAGATGCGAGCTCGGCCGTTACCGAAACCGTACTTTCATTGTTTCGTTTTGCCTTTAGGGAACCGGTAAGACGCCCTTTGGCCGGGTAATCCGGCAGCGCGACAAATTGTTTAACCTCCGCCAAAGCGGCGCCGAGATCAGCCTCCAGGGATACCTCCATGTTGGTGAGATCACCCTGGCCCCGGCCCCGCAGAAACGATGACTCAATCGAGAACTGCTCCAGAGTAAGTCCATCGCTGTCCTGACTGCCCACTGCCCTGAAGGTGAAGGGCTCGCTCAGGGAGATGTTCCTGCCATCCTGGGCACCGGCCAGCCCTTCCACCCGGGTGTTGATATCAAAACGGTGCCGGCCTTGTTCAGACATGACCCGGCCGGTCAGGCTCAGCACTCCGTCACCGATTCGCAGCCCTTCTTGAAGATTCAATGTGTGCGGAATCTGACCGGCAAGAATGGCCAGATCCACCGTGAGACCGGTCTCCAACCGCAGGTCGTCGCCGGCAAGCACACCGCTCAGGCTGCCGGAGGCAGGCGGCGACGAAAGGGTGAGGGAGTCGAGCTCAATCAGATCCCGACCGATACGGGAGGTAAAGACGACGGAGGCGAGATCGATAGACGGTTGATCATCGCCCAGCACGCCGCCGGATAGGTGAAGATCGCTGCAATCAATGGCGCCATCTACCTCTATACCACCGTCGAGGGAACCGTTATGGGAGAGTGTGCCGGCAAGGATGCCGCCGCCCCGCGGAACGTCGCCATAGGTGGCGGCAAGCTCGAGAAACGTCGATATATTCCAGGTTTGCAGGCTGAACTCACCGGTTGAAGCAATCGCGCCCAGTGTCGTCGCAGCCGCGGTCTTCACCCTTCCTTGAGCCGAAAGGCGGCCGGCAAGGTCGGGAGAAACCATGGTCAGGGTGTAACTGATATCATCGGTGGCAGCATCCAGTGCAAGAGTCACATCCACATCCCGCGCCACCGCGGTGAGAGTTTTCCCGGCAGTGACCACACCGATGGTGCCGTCCGCGACCACCAGACGGCCGCTGATCGGCGGCAGGGTGAAGGGTGCATCCGGTAGTGAGCCTTCACCTGATGCGGAAGGTTTGTCATCACCATCCGAGCCGTCGCCAGACTGCGGCGGTTGCTCCGTTCCGGGCCGGCTGGAACCCGGGGCAGGCAATGCAATCTCGATATCCGGGCCGGTGAAGGTAATTGTCCCCACCTCCGAGCGGTTCAAAAGCAGGGCGAAAAGCCCCTTTTCAATAACCAGATCACCATCTGCCACCCGTATATCACCATTATGGTCCGCATAACTCAGACCAGTAATGTTCTGCTTCCCAAACCAGCTCAGCGACCAGCTCTCGATCTGTATCGTTCCCGGCAGGTGCGGTGCGGCCATGGCCAGCAGCCGCTGTTTTCCCCACTGGCTGGAAAGCAAAACGGGCAAAAGCGCGATGAGGCAGACGATCAAGAATGCAAACAGCGCTATGAAATACCCCAAACGACCTTTTTTTTCCCTTGTGTCACTCATTTCGCCACCAAGACTTCGTTCCTGAATGTAGTGGTTTTCTCCGACCTTATCGGGTATAAAACATTACTCATTTCGCTTTTACATAATTGCACCGTGATTCTCAACCAGAAGCCGCACAAGGAGGGCACAGAAATGGACGATATAATGCGTGTTATGACCCCGCGGCCACGAAATGCCGAAACCCCGCGCTCATACCTGCGCTCCTGGATTACCGCCAACAAGGTTTTTTTCGATCGAAATCAGGGTGAAATACCCCAGGAGGAGATTGATCTTTCCACCTGGAACCTGACCATAACCGGTATGGTCGAGAACACCATCACCATCGATTTTGATCAACTTCTTGCCATGCCCAAGGCAATTGTCGCCAATACCCTCGAATGCTCCGGCAACAGCCGTTCGTTGTTGAGCGAAAAGGCTTCCGGCAACCCCTGGACCATCGGCGGGGTGGGAAACGCCGTCTGGGGGGGCGTCTGGCTCAAAGACCTGCTGGCCTTGGCCGGAGTGGCGGCGGGCGCCAACCATGTCGCCTTTGCCGGTTACGAGAAATCGCTGGGCAGATCACAGATCAAGTTCATTCGCTCCATCCCCATCGACAAGGCGATGTCATCGACGCTTTTGGCCTACGAGATGAATGGCGAGCCGCTGCCAGTAAAGCACGGTTTTCCACTGCGTGCCCTGGCACTGGGCTGGACGGGGGCCAATTGCGTCAAGTGGCTGGAGGAAATCACCGTGATGGAGAAACCCTATGAAGGGTTCTTCATGGACAAGGTGTATCGCATTCATCAGCCTGGTGAGGATCCCGCAACCGGAGAGTATGTCAAAGGCATCCAGATAAAAGCAATCATCACCCAGCCGGAACCCGAACAGGTTTTGAAGCCAGGCAATATCACCATCCTGGGCGCCGCCTATGGTGGTGAAAAAGACGTCGCCACCGTGGAAGTGTCCACCGATGGCGGTGCGTCCTGGCAAGGCGCCGAGTTCATCGGCCCGCACGAGCCATTTGCCTGGCGCCAGTGGCAGTATGTTTGGAGCGTTACCCAACCCGGCCGCTACACCATTTTAGCGCGGGCAACCACCACCGATGGTGAAACTCAGCCCATGCAGGCGAGCTGGAACAAACTGGGCTACAACAACAACGGCGTGGAAGAACACGGCATCCCGGTGGAAATCGTCCCCTGACAGCCCCGGCCCGACTAGTTGAAGAGTATGGACGACTTTGATCAAGATCCCCTGGATCTGCTTGAAGACGATGGTGACGGTGTCATCGAGACCATCCTGCTGGAAGATGAAGAGGGCCGTACCGCATCGCGGAACAGCGGCTGCGCCGTCCTGCTTCTTGGCTTTGTTTCATCTATGGCTGCTGGCGGCTGGGTGGTATCCCGGCTCTTTAGCTAGACCACCCCAAGGGGCATCAACGCAGGACAAAATTTTTTCCGGCGCAATCCCTACCCGTGGCTACCCTCAGCTCGCCGCCGCGCCGCTTGCCGGCGGCACGGCTCGTCCCTACCTTACTTGCACGATGAAGACGCACTGTAGAAAAAACCACCGAACCACAATCTTTTTTTCACCAGGGAGCAGACCATGAAAATCGGCATCGTCGGGGCCGGCTTCGTTGGCAGCACAGCTGCCTACGCACTGGCACTGGAAGGTATCGGCCAGGAAATAATTCTGGTGGATATCAATGAGGCGCTGGCCCGCGCCCAGGCGGAAGATATTTTACACGCCACCCCATACACCAATGCGATACGCATTGGCGCCGGCGGCTTTGAATCACTCAGCGATGCCTCGGTCATCATTCTCGCCTGCGGCGTCAACCAGCAGGAAGGCGAAAGCCGCCTGCATCTGCTGGAGCGAAATGCCGCCATCTTTCGCGAGGTGGTGGGTCGGCTGGTAGTGGTGGCACCGCGGGCGGTACTGGTGGTTGCCTCCAATCCGGTGGACGTGATCACTCAGATCACCCTGGGCGTCGCCGAATACCCGGCCCATCGGGTCATCGGCTCCGGCACCATTCTCGACACAGCCCGTTTTCGATCCCTGGTGGGCCAGCACATGCGGGTCTCACCGCGCTCGGTACACGCCTACGTGCTGGGTGAACATGGCGACTCGGAGGTGTTAATCTGGTCCAGCGCCCATTTGGGCGGGGTGCCGCTGCTTGATTTCGCAAAGCAGATCGGCCGGCCCATCACTGATGAAATCCGCCACACCATCGACGACGGCGTCCGCCACGCGGCGGGCCGGATCATCGCCGGCAAAGGCGCCACCTATTATGGCATCGCCTCCGGCCTGGCCCGCATCGTCAGGGCCATCAGGGACGACGAGGGCGCGGTTTTGACGGTCTCCGGCCGCTGTTCCAGCGCCCATCCCGATGTCGCCGGCGTCTGCCTCTCGGTTCCCCGGATTATCGGCGCCGGCGGCATCGCCCAGGAAATCTGGCCGGCGCTCTCAGCGCGCGAGCATGAAGAGCTGGTCGGCAGCGCCGAAATCATCAAAAACGCCGCCGCCCAGGTCGGCTGCTGAGCACACCGCACACGGCTGAACCCTCAAACGGCGAAGGCAGAGGGCTTGAGTACCGGTGAGTTGTCAGGTAAATGCTGGGCTGGGATGGCATTTTAAAAAACAGAACAGTTCGTAGTACACTCTTCCGCTTACTATCTGTGAACCTTGAGAAATGGCCTTTTCGCCCAACTTTTGTGTTGTTCAAGAAATGTTATCCTCAGAATATCAGATCCGCCTGTGGGAAAATTTCTCACACGCATTGAATTTGAAAGAAAATTCTCATCTTTCAAGGCGCCCTTCTAACTTCAACAGAGCCCTGAGTATGCTTGATCATTGCTGGGGACAACTCGGTACAAATCTATAAGATCTTTAATTTCAGAAGCTCATCATCAAAATTATAGCGGATCAAGTCCAGATGCTCACTATGCTGTACAATAAACTCACCAGATAACATAGGGAGTTCAAATGGAAAAAATGCTGGATTACTGTACAGAAGATCTTTTATACTTTGCTTTTCTCTGCTTGCTAATAGAGCTGATTCCAGCAGAATTATGGCAACCTTATAATCAGCAATACTAATTTGAGTAGTTTTCCTGTAACAGCCTTTCTTCTCAGTATCCTTCAAAACTCCCCAAGAAACAAACGATCTCACCGTATAACGAGCATTTCGCAATACCGTTTCACGATCACCGTACTGTTCTTTCAATCGATAAAATATCTGCTGCTGAGTTATATACTCTTGAAGATTAAAGAGTCTGCCTGCGTGTCGAGCTACGTTGAACCAAAAAGGATAGGATGCTGAAATCACAGCCCAATGGAGCGGCAACCATTGATCCGAATTCTTTTTCCCTGCAATGCTGAGCGCGTTATTACGAAAAGAAAGCAGGTCTTGAGCGGGAGCGAACCACGCTGATAGGATTGCAATGGCCATACCGTAGGTTTTTCTCCCTCTCTCACCAATACCCCCGCTTTGCTTTTGTGTTGACAAGTATTGGTTCAACTCAGCGCGAATATCATTCTCTGTCAAGCCCGCCAGCATCATCTGAACAGTTTTATCCATCCACTGTTTTCTGACAGTCTGCTTTATACCGAGTTTTTCATACCTTGTGCCCATCACCGTGTTCTCCTTTCAAACTTCACAAGGGGCACGATGACTTCTTCGATGGCTACACCGCCGTGACCTACGATGGCATCTCCCGGATTCACGAATGCGTCGCGGCCACCGGCCACCAGGGGGAAATAATCTGCGGGCAACCCGACCGGCTGCCACTCGTGGGCAAACGGGAAGGCCCCGGCCACCTGAGCGCGGAGTTCCGGCGTAGGATAGACACGAACCCGCTCGCCGCGAGTTTCAGCAATCACACCTTCAGACGGGCGGCCTTTGCCTTCGCATTGGATGTTGCCGTGATCGGCCGTCAGCCAGACCTCATAGCCGTATTCCAACAGTTGGCCGACCAGAGCAGCCAGGAACCCGCCCTGGCACCACTGCTTGATCTGGTTGTGCATCCCGGCCGAGCCGAGCTGCATGCCGTGCATGATCTTGTCGACCTTGTCCACGACCAGCCCCACCACCTTGGTCTTCCCGGGGTGGATTGCGGAGTCGAGGACGCCCGCAGCATCACCGTCGCCAAGGCCGCGCTGGTAAGCGACGTCGAGACGGGACAGACCATGGCCTTCCCAGAACTGCTTCCAGAGCTTCTCTTCGCTGTTGGTCGAGTTGATGGATGACGGGAAATAGAGCGGCGGCTTGCCCGAGAAGATCGACTGCCGCGATACCGAGGTCAGCGTCGGAATCCAGGCGAAGGTCGCGGATTCGCGCATGACCAGATTGGCATCCTGCTTTTGCAGAAGCTGGCGAATGGTCACCCATTGGTCCAGGGCCAGGCCATCGACCACGATCAGCGCAGCACGGCTACTACCGGAGTCCTCGATGTCCCGAGCCAGGCGGCGCGGCACGTGGTGGAGCATGGCCGGATTGGTTGGCGGAAGGTTGATCAGGCTGGAGTAGTGATCGGCCAACCAACCGGCAAAGGTCGTGTTTAATGCATCGCCGATTTCCCTGAGACGGGTCTGATGCTCGGTGCTGTTGCCGCAATGAACCAGCGCAGAGAGTTCGGCCCATTTCAATGCGAAGGCGGTCCAGTCCGAGTAACGCTCTTCCGCAGTGGGCAGCTCCTTCTCGACAAGGCCAAACAAGCGAGAGATCCGCAGCTCGTCATCGTCCACGCCGGAGGTGGCGATGCCGCTTCGAACCCAGGACCCGGCGTCCACTTCAATGTCCTTGGCCTCGACTGGGGTGAGTTTCCCTTCCAGGAACAAGTTGTCGATATAGACCTTGATGTCCTGATGGTCGAACGGCAGGCGGTCAGGGCCGGGATACTTGAGGCCGTATTCCGGCGAATCTTCCCGCACCTGATTGGCGCTGCCGAGCCTTGATAGAAAGAGCGGCCAGCGTTCCTGCAAAAAGGCGAAGAAGGCCTCATCGTCCGGAACGATCTCGGAGAGCGGCCAGGCTTTGAACCCATCATGGCCTTTCAGAACCTGGATGAGCCGCTCGGCCAACATCAATGGAATTTGGAGCTTGCCGTAGTGCAGACGGAGCAAAGCGCGAAGCAGCTCCACCTCATTGGCGATCAGTTCCGCCGCAATGCCGAACACATGACGGAGAATGAAATCCTTGGTGGCGTTGTCGCCCATGCGATCCGGCGGCGACTTGCGCTGGGCTTCAAAAAGCGAATCCAGCAAGCTCCGGTCGAGCTTCTCGATGACCGGGTAGCTCAGATTGGGAAAGAGATCCCCCAGGTTGAACGACAGTTTGCGGCCCGCCTGGAGCAGGTCGTAAGGCAGGGATTCCAGCTCCGCATCCTGCAAGCGGAGGACCACCACCAGATCGGTGTGCTCACCCCGGTCCCAGATTGAACGGTACTTGGACTCATAGGCGTATCTGAATTCGACCGGGTCACTGAACTCGATCAGGTCGAAGCCGCGCCCGCGAAGTTCCAAGGCCAGCTTTTCCTCGGTCAGCAGACAATCCGGGTCCGCGACCAGGGTCAGCTTGCTGACGTTGGGTACAAAGTCGTTCAGGATGGCGTCTCGCCAACTACTCATTGAGCGCCTCCTTTGACAATCCGCAGCATCAGCAGCGGCCGGATTTCCGGCACGATCTGCCTTGCCGATTGCAGTTCATGCCGCCACTCGGATTCGTCCGCATCGCAACGGGACAGTCTGAATTGCCGCACCTCCGGCAGTCCAACCCGTTCGATGGCCTTGCGGCGGGAGGCAAAGGAGACGAGTCCGCGTTCCTCCTCGCGAGCCACAGAGGCGAGATGCGCCTGCTGCAGGGCGTCGAACAGCTCCTGTCCGGCCTGCTCGGCCGCTTCCTGCAACCGTTCATGGGCGATAATGGATTCGTCCTGGCCGAGGGTGGTCTGCACCTGGGCTTCCGCTGTCTGCAGCGCATCCCAGATATGCCGGGCCGTGGGCAGAAACAGTTTGCCTTCCTCGCTCAGGAACACGCTGACATAGCCGCGCCGCACCATGGGGATGCGCAGGAGTTGTGTCTTCTGGTGCATCCCGGCCTGAAGGCGGATCTCAAAGAGCCCCCAGAGTCCGGAGATGCTGGCTGGCAGCCCGCTTACGCTAACACATGGCAAGGGCTGGCCAGCCGCGATCTGTGGCAGGTTCAAGGCCAGCCCACGGACACGGCTGTTTTCAAGATTGAGCAGGGTCGCGTCGGTCAGACGGTCCGCTTCCCGGGCGTTGAACACGGCCTTGCGATGCTCCTGGCCGTCCGGCCAATTCAGATCCCACCAGGAACGTTTACGGCTGGCCGCGCCGCCGTGAGAGTTGAGATAGCCCACCGTCATTCGCTCCACCCAATGGGGCAGAGGATGGGAGCGCAGACGCTCAGCCGCCTGCACATCCGGCTCCTCGGAAATACCATAGATGGCGGAGGCCTCGCGCACCTGCTGAATCTCATCGCGAAGCCGAGCCACCGTGTGATCGACGGAGGTTTCGATACCGTCCGGATTAAGGATGGCCGAGGCGAACACATCCTCGAACAGTTCACCGGCCTGGGCGGAGTCGAGCACGTCGCCGGTCTTGTCGATGCCGAACTCGTCGAAGATTACCGAGAGCTTCTGCTCCAGCACTTCGCGGACGCGGAACTCGACCGAGTCCTCAAACACGAAGTTGATTGCCCGCACCTTCTTGGGCTGGCCGATACGGTCCACACGCCCGATTCGCTGTTCCAGCCGCATCGGGTTCCAGGGGATGTCGTAGTTGATGATGACATGGGCGAACTGCAGGTTCAGGCCCTCACCACCCGCATCGGTGGAAACCAGCACGCGGTGCGATTTGCGGAAGGCATCCTGGGCCTGCTTGCGTTCCTCCATATCCATGGAGCCGTTCAGGGTGACGACCGATATGCCCCGGGCTTCCAGAAACTCCTTCAGCATCTGCTGGGTAGGCACGAACTCGGTGAAGATCAACACCTTCAGGTCCGGCTCGTTTTCCTCGGCTTGCAGCTCGTAGACCCACTCGATCAACGCCTCGGCCTTGGCGTCCGGTCCAGCCTGTTCGCAGCGAACCGCCGCATCGAGCAGGGTCTCTACATGGCTGCCTTCGCTCTGCAG
The DNA here is from genome assembly GCA_016722945.1 of Desulfofustis sp. PB-SRB1. Taxonomy (GTDB): domain Bacteria; phylum Desulfobacterota; class Desulfobulbia; order Desulfobulbales; family Desulfocapsaceae; genus PB-SRB1. Next base: position 139,514 of record JAEQMT010000037.1, read on the forward strand.
AGCCGACACATGAGACTTCAGCAGCTCATCGAGCAGCTCCTGGCCGTCCATGTCGTAGAGCTCGGCCATTTCATCGTCTGGGCTTTCCGATCCCTCCGTACCGTTTTCCAGCTCCGCCAGGCGCAGGCTGGCCTGCTGTTCGCCTTCTTTGAGTGCGGCAAGTCGCCGTTCCAGCGTAGTGCGGATCGCCCGGGTGCTGGAGACCACCAGACGCTGCATCAGGATCATCAGGAAGCCGATGTGGCGCTTCTTCTCGCGCAGGGCCTGGTTGTAGCCCTCGCGCACATAGTCGGTCACTGCCTCGTAGAGGAGTTGCTGCAGGTGATGACGGGTCTCCCAGGCCACCGGGGCCATCTGCGTGCGCCGGGGTTTGAAGAGCGGCTTGCCGTCGGCATCGATGGCCTTGCGCTTCTCGGTACGGATAACATACGGGGCTACCCGCTCGCGGGAGACGCTATCCATGTCTGGAAAGGCGTCGTCATCCAGCAGGTTCATCAGGCGATGAAAGGCATCGGTCTTCCCCTGGTGGGGAGTCGCCGAAAGGAGCAGCACATAGGGCGCGGCTTCCGCCAGGCCCTTGCCGAGTTTGTAGCGGGCGACCTGATCGGTGCTGCCGCCCAGGCGGTGCGCTTCGTCCACCACCACCAGATCCCAACCGGCGGAAATCAAATCCTCGAACCGGCTGCGGTTGTATTCGGCAACGCGCTCGGCGGTCCAGCCGCGCCGTTTGTCCATGGGCTTGACCGAATCCAGAGAGACGATGACCTGATCGAACATTGACCAGGCTGAGTTCCGCTGGTCAGCCCCTGGAGCCAGACGCTGCAAGGTGCCGATGTCGTCGCCCAGCACGAGCTGGAACTGTTCGTTGAAATGGGTCTGCATTTCCGCCACCCACTGGGTAGCGATGCCTTTGGGAGAGACGACCAAGATTCGGCGAACCAATCCACGCAGCTTGAGCTCGCGCATGACCAGACCGGCCTCGATGGTCTTGCCGAGGCCCACCTCGTCGGCCAGCAGGTAGCGCACGCGGTCGCCGGAGATGGCCCGGGACAAGGCGTGGATCTGATGCGGCAACGGAATGACGTTCGATTCCATGGGAGCCAACAATACATGGCCGTCGGTAGCGCTGTTGGAACCTTCGAGCACCTCCGCAACCTTGGCTGCGGCTGCCACATAGGCTATGCGCCCGGCCTCGATCTCCGGCTGCAGGTCGGCACTCAGCGGCCGCAAGGCGGAGCGGGGCACGCGCACCACCGCGTCCTGGTTCGGTAACCAGACACGGCACACCGTCTGCCCCCACAAGGTCTGTTCTTCGATGACCTTGCAGGCGCTGTTATGAACGGTGCTGTATTGCCAAACATCCTGCATCGGCATCATTCCGGAATTGAAAAATCGTAGTGATAAACCACGGACGCCAACTCGACTGTCCCGTCGGCGCACTCCCAGTAATGAAGATGGAATTCCCTATCGATATCTCGACGCTGCGCCTTATCAGAGCCACGCATTCTTTGCGGATCATTTCCGCCTGGCCCTGTCCGAAGAGCGTGTACGGCGGGAAGATTATGTCCTTTGATAGTCTCAATGATTGATCGGAGAATCTTGGGCGGCACGGAGTCCCCTTGGTCGGCGCAAACCTGCTGGCACAACTCCCGGAATCTGGACCCAATGGCTGGAACAACCACGCCGCTCCAGTCAGGGGAACCACCTTGCGCAATCGCGTTTTTGAACAGAGCGATTCGGATGGCGAGTTCAACTCCAAGGTCGTCAGACGCGCCAACCAGAATGGCGGATTCATCGAGACAATCGATCAGGCTCCGAAAATCGTCACATACCAATACATCACCTTCAAAGAACTCGGGCGGGCACGGCAAAACCGGTATATCGTCTCTGGTATGCTCGAGCTCGTGAATATGGGCTCTTACCTGGATTACCTGTTTGGGCGCTTCTCTCAGAATGAGGGAATGGCCCCCAAGAGGTTGGGAGCAGTGCTTGCGTAGGACGGCGATCAACGTGATGCATCGGGCAAGATCGGACTGGAGGCCGTCATAAGTTGTAAGCCGAATTACATCCGGGTCTGTTTCCAAATTCTCCGACAGAACATCCTTGACCCGATAATAAGTCTCAAAGGAAGGCGTGAGCGACAGCAGATTTTCCACAACAGTAGCGATGTCATTTGGGCTGTATTCGACAACGCCATGCCTATCGAACAGCTCGCGAAGGTGGTGTCTTAAGGGGAAAAGATCGTCATCAATCAAAGCCTCAGAAGCCCGCTCGCTCATGTAAATAGCAACCCAGGGCTCACCAAGCAACTTGCTCCAGTCCAGTAGTGTGTCAACGTAATGAAAAGCATCATCCTTGGCGCAATCAACATGTGGAACAGCGAGCACGCCTGCGTCAATTGTTACGCTGGGCAGGCTATGCATCTTTATTCCTCCGGCTTGCCTTGCGCTTCATCGCCGCAGCTCTGAGGATTTCCTCGGCCTGCTGTTGGGATTGATCAAAGAATCCTTCCGGCCAGTCTGAGATGGCTCCATACTCGTTTATCACCACCTCTCGGAAAGCCGACCCCTGCGACGGCTTTTCCACGAAATAAATCTTGGTCTGGCTGTTCAGCTCCTTCTCGGGTGTTGCCGCGGCAATTCGGAAGCGGAGGCGGTCGATGAAATACTCGCTGTGGGTTTCAACAATGCATTGCTTGTTGCACAGCGCCATCGAAAGGAAAAAGTCGCCGAGCAGGGTCTGTACCTTCGGATGAAGGTGCAACTCCGGCTGTTCAAAAACGAGGGTAGAGTCCGTGTCGGCGAGAAGGCACATGACGAGGATCGGCAGAACCTGGCTGACACCTACACCCACATGCGTGAGGTCATGCGTGCTATCCGAATTGGAAAGCCCCACCTTCAGCTCGTGCCCCAATTTACCCTGGTCTCGGCTTTTGACTGAGCTGGCGACTCCCAGATATTGGAGCCAATCGATAACCGCTGCCTCGAGTGTCCGGATAGCGGTTTTTCGATCAATTACTGGATCCTTGAAGTTTGCCGATGGAATGTAGCGGACCTTCTTGCTCTTGTGCAGTTCAAGAATGGAAGCTGTGTGTTCTCCGCGTAAGCCTACGTCATGTGGGTCGGCTGCTGGCGCGAGCGGATACAGCGGTTTTGGAGCATCCCTTAATGGACCGAGGTACTTTAAAGACGAAGCGAAAAAATTGTCCAGGTACCAGGTGGCCTCGGTTATCAAACGAGGTGGTCTCAGTGGGGCGAATGCATGTGATTCTGGTCTTTGGTCAATAGAGTCTTTCATAGCCGCATGAATGCGGTCAAAAAGATCTTCACGCTCACGTAGTAATTGCTGAACCTTCAGGCGGTCATCGCGTTCGATGCGACGCAGCCATTCATGCCAATCCCGGAATGTAAGTGTCTCGGACTCAGTACCGAAAAGTGACTCCTGCCGATACTTGTCCTTGAAAGCATGGTCGAAATCGATTGTGCCTTCGAGGACTTCACGTAAGATCGCAATGATCTCTTCGGAAAGAAGAATCTCCCTTCCCATGCTGCGCCGTAAGCCTATGGCACGACGGCCATCATCCTGGAGGGCCGTGGTGATGGCGTTGGCGTCCTCTTCGATAGTATCGATGGCGTAAACAATTCTCTCGGGAAGGAAGTGTCGAAGCATGCAGCCGATTGGCTTGGCCGAGCGAAAGTCATCCTTCACTTCAGCCATGGAGTCATCGTCCAGTTCAACAGAAAATGCTAAGCTGGAGCGTAGCTCTTCGTCGATTTCACTGGCGCTGTCGGCTCCTTCAATTTCGGAGATGGCCTTGGTGGATTGGTGAATAGTGATGTCTGCTATTTGATCAAGGTTGTCCTCGTCTCTGGATACGCAGGACAATTGAGTGGCAAAAAGCCGAGGTTGTATTTGGAACAAGTCGCGCTGAGAGTCTGAAGCGTCAGCGTCGAACGATATCTCACAAGCAACCTCCTGAAGATTGCCCGAATGAGGCCCGTAGTAGAAACCTCGCCGAGGAGATAATCGCGAATGTCTGCGCGGGGCATCGTTCTCGTCAGGAATTGGCCTACAGGTACATTTGATAGTAATCTGGTTTGATTCGCTATCATTGGACTTCAAGTCGTCAAACTGCCCCAAGCTGGTGAATGCTCCATTCAGGACTACAGATCTTGACCCTACTTTATGGGCCAATGTCTGCGCCACGAGAAGGACGGATTGGATGAATGTGCTCTTCCCGCTGCTGTTCGCCCCAGCGAAGATCGTAAGCGGGCCGAGGTCCAACTCGGTTTCCTCGCGAATTGATTTAAAGTTGAAGACCTTCCATTTGGTGATCATAACTCATCCCTTCCCATTCGTGTTACCGCCTGATCGAACCACATAAGCAGTTTGGGATCTTCTTCCAGGACGTTGTTGGGGATCTTGTCGGCCACGGCGACGATGACGGCGTAGTCGCGCTCCTGCCAGGCTTTCTTGAATCCGGCGCGAACAGCCTCCAGGCGGAAGACCTTGAGTTTCTTTTTGACCTCTTTGTATTCCTCGAACTCCTTGAGCAGCGCCTTTTCGCGCAGTTTTTCCAGGTCGCCCGCTTTGTTGGGATCGGGCACGTACCAGCGGTCACGGGCCTTGGCGACCAGAGTCGGGTCGTCCTTGGACAGGTTGCGCAGTTCCTTCCAGTTGGTGGAGAGGTAGGCGTGGATCTGCTCGGGCACCGGTCCTTTGCCGTCGTAGCTGAGGAAGTTTTGTTCAAGAAGCGTCAAAAGCTCCAGCATCTGTTCGTTTTTGCTGTATGCCCCAAGTTGTTTCATGAACTGGGGATTGATGTCGGATGTCGATTGTGGTTTTTCTTTGATAAGTAGCCGCAACCATTGGATAGCTGACGCCTCATCGGTAACAAAAAGACTGATTTGCTGAATCCCGGTGACGGTAATGCGCTTCTTGTCGAACTCAATGGCTTGATCCGGCAGGAAGTACATTTCTTCGCGCACAGAAAAGCGTTGCTCCAGTCCGGCATAGAAATCCGCTGAATTCATGGGGACGGTCACACCTCGGCGAACATGGAATGCCACCATCCGGTCGAAGAGCAGATAATTCATTCGCTCTGGAACCAATTCCAATTGTCTGTCTTTGCTCACAAAAACCGGCAATTGCTTGAGATGTGTCCGGACAAAGTCCCATACACCGTCCTCTGAGCCCGCCTCAAGTTTGAACCGGTCTTCAAGGCCACCATTGGGTTTGTATGCGGAGATTACCAAATCCTGCTTAACAAGCTTCTGGATGGACTGCTTGTAGGTCTCCTGCTTCTTGTCGAGGGTTCGTACATCGGCGACCACAAAACCTGCCAGTTCAAGAGCTTCTTGAATGGCAACCCAAACACTGTTGCTTGAATTATGAAACTCAATAGTGATCCAACGTCCTGATTTCAGCACACGGTGCAGCTCTTCGAATGCCGAAGACATCAATACCTGGTAATCATGGAGCGTCCGACTGCGCCCCTTATCCATAACAGCTTCTGGTTCCCGTTGCGTCAAAACCTTGAGCCAAGCTTCCCAGAAGAAATTTAGCTCTGAATAATGGAGATTATTGCCGAACGGCGGATCAATGAAGATGTAATCAAGGCTCGATACTGGAAGCTCCTGGATGTTGGTTGTGGACTGGCATGTAATAGCGGTCTGGCCAGCAACTCCGGGCATGGAAAGCTTCATAAGGCGTTTGAGTTTGTTGGTCATCGAGTATTCTGGGGAAACTTCAGAAATCAAGGAACCAACAAACAACGTGCCTGAAAAATAGCGATTTACCTGCGACCCTCCGACCCTACCGAATTGAACTGGTTGATAGCGGTTCATTTTTGTAAAGCCAAGGTTATTACCTTGGGCAAAGAAACGTACAAACGTAGACGAACACGTATTTAGTTTCTCCCAAAGTCTGGCGTACACCATCGTGGCGCGGCGGAAATAGAAATGATGTAAATGGGTAATGCCTTTAAGGTGATAGCCATCTTTGCCCTTTCGCTCACCCTCTGGCATTTCAAAAGTAGGAAACCAATCCTGAATGGCTGTATCCTCGATTCGCTTTAGTAACGATAGGTCAGCATCATCGGGCTTTTTTTCGTAGCGATGTTTCCCAATTTGATAATTGATGAGTACCGGGGCGTAACGCACTAACTGGTGTGTTTCATTGCGGGGGCCATCAAAGTACGACTGCCATTGGCGTTGGAGCGATTTCTTGTCGAGTTCAGCGGCACAGCTCGGGCACTTGAAATCCTTATTGACAGCGGAAGTCTCCTTATCAACAGCCGCTTCAAAGTAAATGATCTCTTTTCCACAATGCGGACAGTTGAATGTCTCACTCCAAACCGTGTAATTAATCTTTCCCTTAGTCTTCCCATCCGTATGGAGCGTCTCATACATCCAACCGAACTCCTTCTCGACCTCCTTGAGAATGCGCTTAGCCTCCTTCTCAAATGCTGGCACATCGACTGGTGCGTTGTAGTTGTAAGCAATAAAGGTCGCTGCCGGTGAGAGATCATTGAGAATCGCTCTGCGGACGCCCAGCTTTGAAAACGGCCGCCAAACCTTTTTGCCATCTTCATCCGTCTCCTCCTGCAAAATGGTTCCGTCCGGCTTCACCTGGTAGCCAAGAGACATGACCACTTCGCGGTCGCCACACATCTGCGCGGCCACACCCGTCATGCCGGTTCCACAGAAACCGTCGAACACGATATCCCCCGGCTGCGTGTAGTGGAGGATGTATCGCATGATGGCTTTGTGCGGCACCTTGGTGTGATAGGAGTGCGCGTTGTAGATGGGATCGTTCTTGCCCTCGCTCACATCGGCCGCAAATGGCTCCCGGTGATAGTTATAGCCCTCGGGCTGTTCCGGCTTTTGCGCCTCCCACTCGGCGATGAAGTCGGCGATCCATGGGTTCGGGCAGGCGGTGTAGTACGGCGGATCGCTCAGGTTCAGGATGTCCTCGTCGCTGCCAAGGGGAAAGCCTTCGATCTTTCGGAACTCCGGGTCGCGCAGCTTCTTGCGCAGTTCCTCGGCGAAATGGGCACGGCGGGCCTCGTCGTTCTCGAACGTCATGCCGAGACAAGTCACCGGACCGGAGGGCTTCTGCGGCTCTTCAAGCAGCGAGTCGAACAAACTGGTTTCTTTCATCTTCATAATCCTTGCTGGCGTCTTGTTTCTCAGCTTGGTCACTTCGCGACTGACCAAGCTCGGCGGAGTTGGTCACTCGCTTAGTCACTCTTATTCCATGACGATCCGCACCTTGGCCGGGTCCTTGCCTTTGGTGAGCTGATCGATGTACTCTTCAAAGCGTTTCTTCATCTCCCCCGGGGTGGCCGGGCCGTCGGTGACCTGAAGAGCCTTTTGCAGCTCCTGCGCCTTGACGGTGACCTTGACCAGACCGGAGAGCACTTCCTTCAGGGCGTGGACAAAGTTGCTGTCCAGCGGCACCGGCAGTTCCTTCGACTTGATGAAGGCCTCCAGCGGTTCGCGGTCGTCGATCTTCAAAAGATCCATGTTGGCCTGGGTGATCGGGTCCTCCAGGTTGCTGAGGATGGTGGAGGTCCAGGCCGCCACCATGGCGTCGAGCTGGGCGTCCATCTGGTCGATCATCTGCGAGCCTGCCGCCGCTCCGGTTTCCACCGAAGGCCGGAACCCGCAATGCGGGCAGATCGGCGAGGCGTCGAGGTTTTGCTCGGTCAGGGCGAAGCAGCTCTTCAGTCCGGCCAGGCGGTTCTGGTAATCGGTGAGCTGCTGCCGGGGCATCAGATCGATACCGGCCAGTTTGAGCAGGGTTTGCAGCCGCTGGTCGTTGAGCAGCCCCGCCTTGCGCTTGTCGTCGTTCACGCCCAGCCGGGCCTTGGTGTGCAGGCCGATGTAGGCGACGGTGTAATCCTTCTTCAGCTTCTGCAGCTTGGCCCCGATGCTCTGGGACTGACTGGCCAGCTCGGTCAGGTCGGCCTGCTTGAGGGCATCCAGCACGTCCTGCCGGGTGGTCTTCATGCGATCCACCCAGTCATGCTCGGCGGGCAGCACCGCCTCGGCGGTGGAGAGCCAGGACGCCGTCGGGCTGTGGTCCATGATGAACTCGCGCAGGGCGTCCAGCTCATCCAGCGCCTTCACGGCCTTTTCATGGGCCAGCACTTCGGGAGCGCTGTAACGGAAGTTTTTCAGCTTGCCCGGCGAGGAATAGGCCTGGAGCGATTCAAAAAATCCCTTGGCCTCGTCCAGTCCGCTGGCCTGGCTGGCCAGGTCGGTGCCCGCGAGCAGATCCAGCCCCCAGAAGGAGAGCCCTTCGCGCAGGGTCTGCTGGGTCATGACGATGCGTTTGACGATCTTGCCCACCGCCTGCTGCAGGTTCTGCACAGGCTCATCCTTGCCCTGGGTGACGAGCTGGGCCATGCCCGGCGTCATGCCGAGCAGTTCGAACAGCGCTTTGAGGGCGGGCAGGTTCCATTCCTTGGGCTGCTCCAGGTGCTTGAAGCGGACCAGTTCGTCCATGCCGGTCGCGGCAAGCTGCTGCAACCCGGTGGCGTCGAATTTTTTGCCCGGGATGGCGAGCACGATGTCGCCGGAGTAGACCAGCGCCGCCACCAGGACACTCACCCATTCCGGCTCCAGGCGTGAACCGCCCGGGTTCATGTATTCCAGCCCGTGGTCGTCCTGGATGATCTCGCTGCGGTTGACCACCTGGCCGTGGCCCTTGGCCTTGACGGCATCGAGGATGAACTTGGTGTACTTCGATTTGTAGGGATCGATCTTCTCGCCGTCGAGCAGTTCCAGGGCGTCCAGCACGGCGGTGGCCTGCTTGGTGCGGTTCTGCCCAGCGATGGCCCGCAGGGCGTCCTGCGCGGCCTGGGCGCGGTTGTTGCCGGTGATCAGGACCGAGAAGAACGGATAGTCCGGGGCCTGGTTCTCGAAGTTCGGAGCCAGACAGACACCGGCAATGGTGTTCACCAAGTCGCGGAAGTTGATAGTCTCGTGAGGCGACAGGCCCGACAGGTCGCGGATGGATTTGCCCTTGGCCCATTCGGTCATGGACTTGGCGCGGCCCTGATAGGTGACCTCGAAGGCATCGCTCATGTGCTTCTGCAGCCACTGGACCAGCTTCTTCAGGAAACCGTTGGCCTTCGATTCATAGGTGGCCTTGGCATGGCCCGATGAGGTGGCTGCAAGATCCAGTGCGGCCGCATAGCTCTTCAGCGCAGTCTGGAATTCCTCGTCGGTGCCTTTCAGGCGGAAGAAGACCTCGTCGTTGACCTTGTCGTCCTTGAAGCGCGGCGGATCGTTGGGCTGGATGAAGTAGAGGTAAAAGTCCCGCTGCGGCACGGCGGTGGAACGCTCGTTCGGTGCCCCGAAAAAGAGGTAGCCGGAACGGGCTGCCTTGTGCTCCTGCCAGACCAGTTCGTGCTGCCAGATTTTGTAGCCGGTCACATAGGTGGCGTCCTGGCACTCCATGACTCGTTTCAAGGCTTCGTAATAGAAGCGATCGAGCTGGGCGTCCCCAAGGGAATCGGCCCGCTTGTCGATCAAGGCGTCGAAGTCGTCGGTCTTCTTCAGGTCGAGATAGAACTGGCGGTTGTCGGAATTGAAGGAGATGAACTGGCCGCTGACCGTTTTGTGGATCTCGCGCAGGACCGTTTCCACGTGGGTCTGCAGGTCCTTATCCGGCTCGTCGCTGCCCAGTTCGGCGATCAGCGGATCGAACAGACAGAGGCGGTCGCGCAGTTCCTCGGCGGATGCGCCCATGGGGGCATAGATGTCGCCAGTGGTAAGGCGGTGGACGGACAGAGCATGGATCAGGCGTAGCGCCATCGGCTTGTATTGTTTGCGGGTGATGGCGTTTTCGATGCGGGATTCCAGCACCTGGCTGCAATCAATGACTGCTCGGATTTCGGGAATGGCGCGGAACGAAGCGTTCTGCTTGAGGGTACCCCAATAGCTGTCGAAGGCGATCAGGCCGGGTTCGTCCTGCGGCACGTCCTTGCCGAGAATGCCTTTCATGCCCATAGACAGGGTCTTGAGCACCTCGCGCTTTTCCACCACGGTGACCCGCTCGAAGGTGTCGATGTAATCGGGATGCACCGGGAAGAGCCGGACAAACTCGTCCATGCGCTCATTGAGCCCGCCGTAGAATTTGGCAAAAGGCATCAGGTAGTCGCGGATCTTGGCCTGTTGCTCGGTGGTCTTCTTGAGCAGGCGCTCGGCCACGACGAATTTCACGTCGCTGCGGGCGATAAGGATCTGCTCGAAGCGGTCTTTCACCCGGCGGATGCTGTCGGCGACAAAGGCGAAGCGCGGGCTGTCGAAAATGGCTTCCTGGACACCGGCCATGAAGCGGAAGCGCAGATCTTTGCAGACCTCGCCGACCTCGCGGAGGAAGTTGAGGTCGAGGATCAGCTCCTGGTCCTTGCGGGTGCGCAGATAATCGAGAAGCTCGTCAACCACCAGCAGCAGACCGTGCTCGGGGAACACCTCGCCGAACTTGGCCATCATGTCCTCGAAGGCCCGTTTGTGGCTGGTGATGGTGCCAGCCTCGGGGAACACATACTCCGCGCCAAGTTTTTCGAGATGCTCTTCCAGTTCGGCCACCAGGATGTCGCGCAGGGACATGGTGGTGGCTCCGATCTCGGTACGGATGACCTTGAACCGACCGGCGATCTGAGAGGCTGCATCGCGGACACCAGCGTGGTTCAGCCCTTCCAGCAGGGAGGCGTCTGCGGCAAGACTGGAGACCACCGACATCAAGTGCGACTTACCGGTGCCGTAGTTACCGACGACCAGCAGGCCCTTGTTGTCGACCGGCTGGTCGAACTGCATCTGAGGAATGACAAGCTGGGTGAGCCGTTCGGCCATTTCCTCGGAAATGACATAGGTGTTCACGAGGGTGTGCGCGGCGCTCGATTTGTCCGCGTCACGCAACTGAACGACCGACTCAATCGGGTCGAATTGGATAAGGTCTCCGTATTTCATGCTTGTCCTGCCTCTCTATTGTTTTTTGCCGAATCGACCGTGGCCGTGCCATCCATGCCCACAATCAGCGCATCGACCGAGTCATAGCTGCGGTACTCGGGATGGCCGGTTTCGGCGTACAAAAGCCTCCCGGAATTCACGATTCCGTTCCACGAAGCCACCACGGCACGGTTTCTTGAAATGCCCTGCAGCAGGCGTAAAGGGTCCTGCTGGAGATCCTTGTCGAAAAGAATTTCGAGATTATCCAACACCACCGGTGCTTGAGCCTGGTCCGCGATCTGATCAAGGATGCCCGGCAACCGAAGTGACCGCTGTTTGGCTGTCAGTTCAAGTAGCTCGCCTGAAAGCGCCAGATTGACGTTGACGACGGTCGAGTCGAATTCCTCGGCAATGTCCCGAAGAACGCTGGTTTTGCCGGAACCGGTCTCACCCACCAGCAACACTAGACGGTGATACAAGCCTTCGGCTGCCTGGAGGGATCGTTTTATCTTGTCGTGAATCGGCTCGGCCATGGTCGCTCCTTTTTCATTTTCAGGATAATAAAAGCGCTGCTTAACGAGACCAAAAAAGCCAGGTCTTAAAATACAGTAATTTTTACGCTCACTATAGGTAATGAATCGGCTACTTCATGGGGCTTGGCAGCACTTGCCATTTACCACTGCGAAGTATATTGTCGAGCGTATCATCTTGTGTTGCGGCGACTCTTTACACGGCAATTTAATGTAATGCGACTATTGTCAATCTTCCTGGGCAATCCCTCTGGGGCTTCGAATTATGACGCAATGCATGAATCTGCACCATTGTATTTACCTGGGGAATCATATAATTTTGCCTCGCTGCTCAATGAATCATTCCGGTTTTTCGACCCAAAACGACCAATCTTGAAGAAGACCGCCCATCTTTAATGAAAGTGGGTGGACTGTATTTTCTCTGAATAATCGACTTTATGGAACTTACACACTTTTAACGCATCGTCGCTCTCAGAGCTTACCTGAATGGCGCTCAAAACTCACTCCGTTTTCACATTCTCAACGGCAGTGATTACATATTGAGTATCACGGTCTCAATTTGAGAACCAATAACACTATCTTTCAGGGGACTATCATGTCTAGATTATGGAGAATAAAAGGATTTTTCTTAGCCGCGGCGGCTATTTCATTCTTGCTGTCGGTATATCTGTGGTTTAACGGCTTCAAGGATCAGGGGTTGTATGTCGGTCTCTGGGTACCGTCCATTTTGTCTTCAGGGGCATTGATGCTGGCCGGAGAGGGTAAAAACCATGAGTGAGATGGCACTGTTTCTGGCCGGCGTGTGCGTGACGCTCATCTGGTCAGCGGGAATCGGATCGCTTTTATGGGCGGCCTGGGAAGGGGCCAAAGAGGAGCAAAAGAGAAAAGAGGGACTTAAAGATTGAGTTCGCTTTTGCCCTGCCCGCGCCGAACTCAAAGCAACAGTCATCGGTATCTCTCAGCCGTCTCCTTCAAACGGCTAAGGCGGCCGTTGATAAATATGCAGCCGCCTTGGTTACTTTTACACCAGGAGTGTATGTAAACACGAGTCACCAAATCGGCGGAAACCAGCAAAATAAAAAACCAGTCCCCTTAGCTGTCCACGTTTCCAGAAAAATCACTCACCCCGGCCACCTCCATCTCCATCTTCCTCTGGCTCGTCGACTCCATAGTCACCGCTGGCATAGCTACCTTCCTGGCGGGAACGATCCGCATGCTCTTCAGTAAGTACCGAATCCACCATGGGTTCCTCCGCCTTGCCACTCTTTACCACGTGCAGGTGCATATCCGATTGCGGGAAGGGAATCGAGATACCATGGGAGTCAAAGGCCTCTTTAACTGAACGCTGCAGATCCCAAAAAACCGTCCAATAATCGCCGGTCTTCGTCCAGGGCCGCACGATTAAATTCACCGAGCTGTCTGCCAGTTCATGAACCCGGATATTCGGCGCAGGGTCCTTCAAAACGAGAGGGTGGTGCGCGACAACCTCTTCCAGTACCCTCTGCGCCTGCTCGATCGAATCTCCGTAGCTGATGCCGAAAACAAGATCGACACGACGGGTGTCTGATGCAGTGACATTGGTGATAACGTCGCCCCACACCTTGGAGTTTGGGATCACGATTACTTGATTGTCGGGAGTGGTCACCGTCGTCGAGACTATGGAGACATTCCTGACGGTGCCGCCGAGACCGGCAATCTGGACATAATCACCTTCGTCGAAGGGGCGGTTGATCATGATCATCAGCCCCGCGGCCAGATTACCCAGTGTCTCCTGCATGGCAAAAGCTATAATGAAAGAGGCCCCACCCACTAGGGCAAAAAGCGGTGTAATATTCACTCCCAGGGCGGCAAGCACGATCATCAAGCCAAAAGCGATGGTGAGCCAGTACATAGTCATGGCAAGAAAACCGCTCAGCAGCTTGGAAAGGGACGGCATCCGGTTAAAAACACGTCGAGCCCAGGCGCGCACGATCCGGGCGACGAGAAAAAGGATGAAGAGTGCGGTGACAATAACGAGGATGCGAAAACCTACCCCCACTCCACCCTCTTGCGAAGTCAACCACCTCATGAAGCCTTTGTTGAATTCTTTGAGCGTCAGGTTCGTTTTCTCCTGCGCCGTGATCGCCAACAAATAGTTGCGCAATGTCTGCACCTGTTCTGGATCGCCACCTTTTGCCTCCAGGCTGGAGATCACCGCCGTGAATTTTTTGAAGATGAGCTCGCGCTCCTGCAAAAGCACCTGGAGCTCATCGAGCAATTCCTTGGCCTTGGCCCCTTCGCTGGCGCGGATCTCAAGTCTCTTTTCGACAACCACCTGGGTGGCCGTACGCACCTGATCCTGCCAGGCAGCGGCGAGTGATCCGAGCTGTTCTACGGTTAAGGGAATGAGCCGCAGACGCAATTCCTCAGGGCCGATGGATGGATCATCGAGGCCTGCCGGATACGCCGGTATCTCTTCTTTTGCCGGTTCGACCGCCTGTGTTTCGGTTGTCGCATCTTGCCCCCAGCCTGCGCCGATTGACAGCAGAAAGGCCAGCACAAAGATACAAATACCGGCACTGATTGTTGGTGTTCTTTCTGACCTGAGTCGCTGTTTCATGATTCCTCCTCATGCACAAAATTTGCCTGCTGGCCATATAACGGACAACAGCTTCGTGCGTTGTTAGATCCTTTCTTGTGAGATAACCTATTTCACAATGGGTAAATGTCCAACAGGCGGAACGGCAATGCTTTATTTTTCTCCGTCACCCGCCGCAGAGCAGGGGGCGGCAAAATTGGAATTCGTGGATACGTCCGCAGAGACGACATCGATGCCGCACGTGGATCTTTTCGCACTTCAAATCGGGGGCATCCCATATCCGTCGTTTGATTGATCCACCGCATTCACAGAAGGTTGACTCCACGATATCAAGTATCATACCCCGGTACGGAACCTCATTGACATGAAAGTCGAAAAGGCCGTCATTTCGGAGAGAATCAAGCAGCCGATGGAAAAAATCGAGCGTATCCGGAGCTTTCTCGGCAGCGAGCATCCTGCCGGTATTGGTCATCATGATTTCCGGGGCATACCGGGCATAGGTCAATTCCACGCTTATCCGATGCAGTAAAGTCCGGTTCAGGCCTCTGCCGCGCAGACCTGCTTTGATCAGGAAATTACCAACTCCGGACAAGCCGAGTTTATCAAGATTGTCGGCATCAAAGAGGATCTTTGCCAACAAGGATAATTCAGAACCGTGCGAGTAAACCTGTAAAATCGCTTCTGCCACCTGGTCAACAAGCTCGGCTCGCATGCCTGTTCCCCGCGTCATTTCATAGAGAATTCTTACCGAGCCGTCCTCTTCTTTCAGCTTTCCCGAGTGATAGGAGCCGTTTTTGAATTTTCCCGCATCATGGAAGAGCCCGGCCAGTCGGCTGGCAGTGCGATCGACACCTTCCCGCATGCCGATTTTTTCAGCCAGCGCGGCGACCCGAAGAGAATGACTCCATAAGCTGTCAGTCAATTCGAACTTATCGCCATGATACGCCCCCTCCTCTTGTTGGATCAATTGCTGCAATCGGGTTTCAACACCATTGAGAGCATTCCGGGTATGGCTATTGTGAGCTGACATTCGAATATCGAGATGTTCCGCGGGATTTCGTGTGCTTGCTTTGACGTTACCAGCCGATGGGCAACAAGCAGCCTGAGGCCTGCTTCTTATTGGTAAGATTGAGTTGACGCAACTGCCTGGTCTCCCCGCCACACCTTAGCTTAGAAAAACATGTACAGTGCCGCCTGGAGCGTGAACCAGTTCTCCGCGCTTCCTCCCACTGCCTCCTCAATCGCTTCCCCCGGAATCCCGACGGAGGCAATGCCCTGGAGAAACAGGTGGGTGTTGATGTAATGAAACATGCTCAGGGTAAATTCCTGGCCGATATCCTTGGAGGCAAGGGTCTGCAGCGGTCCGATTCCACCGAGATTGTTTAATGTATCGGCCCGATGGTTGAAATAGTCCAGAGTCAATTCCAGGGTATCCAGAGGCATGATGCTGAGGGTCGCCCGGTTGGTGGTCAAATTCGAGTTTTTATATACCTTGCTGAACACGATTCCTGGTAGAAAGTTGCCCAGACCTCCTGAAAACAGGGGATCGAAGCGCTCGAAGGTTGGCGTTTCCGGATTGTCACCGGTAAATATCGACCATCGGTAGCTCAATGCAGGCTGCCAACCATATTCCTCGGCCCGATATCCGGCCCACACATATCCGGCCTGAGCCGACATGTCGAAATCCTCGTGGTTTTGATAGGCATACTCTGCCTTCATCCACGAGCCTTTCACGTTGAACAAGTCGGTGAATGAGAGGCTTGGGTTAAAGGTACGGAGCCCCTCTCGCGGCAAGCGATCCCCACTTGGCGACCGGTAGGTGGTTTTCGATTGGGGAACATAGAAATAGCTAAAAGCCACATCCGCCCCTCGGAACGTGTTCCTGAGATCGAATCCCGCCACCTGGGTATCCGAAGCTATCTCAGAAATTTCACTTGGTTCAATAATAAATGCATCCAGACCCAGATCAGCTGATTTGAGCTTGGCCAGCGCAGTGAACTCTGAGGTGATACGAGGCCCGAGATAGAGCGCGGCTCGCTCGCCGATCGAGGTGGAGACCGGAATCTTGGACAACAGAAAGCCGTCTCGTATCTGATAAATTTGCCGGCCGACGGAAACATCCAGTAAGGATTGTTCACCCGGCAAGTCCCAGATCAAACCGGCATAGAGCTTCTCAAAATCGCCATAACCCCGCGTCCCTGAATTATAGATATCGTGTCCGGCAGATCCGGAAATCAGGTAAGATACAGCACCGTAGGGATACAGCGGATAATCGGAGAGCTGAAAGATGCCGCCGATACCTGGTTCTATATAACCTTCAAGCCATGCCGATGTACCAGGTCCCAAGGGATCTTCAGCGGTGGGATTGCTACCGTTGAAGGCTTCACCATAGCCGCCGAACCATGGTTCGATATCACTGAATATGCCGGCTCCACCGTTCAGGATAAAGACGAATTTGGCGCGGTCGTCCTCATAGATCGTCGGAAACTCCCCAACATCACCGGTGGCCACTATTCCCTTGTCCTTTGGGGGTATTTTTGCTGTCTCCTTCATTGGTGATACCAGCAAAGCAAGCACCACCTCACGGCCGCCGCTCACCGTTTTATAGATCCTGAGCTCTGCCTTTTGAACCGGATCAAGCTGTTGCACCCGTTTGACGCCGAATTCAGCTAAAACCCGCCGGAAGTACGCCCCCTCCCTGAGGGTGAAGGCCGCCGCCACCTGACTTTTTAAGGTGTCGTCCTGATCCGGATCCCCGGTAGAGGACATCAAGTGGATATATACCTGACCGATCGGCAGCCCTTCCGCCAGCTCAACCTGTATTTCTACTCCCTGCCGTGCATTGTCGCCGGGTGTTTCGGCACGTAATACACCAGGCCAAACAAGCCAGATCAATAAAAATGCAGTGAGGGGACGCACGGCAAGCCGTAGATTTGGCGCGAGGAATCTCACGCTTTGTGGTGTTTTGAGCACTGCTATTTGAACAGCTCCTGGTGGCAGTGTATGCAGGCCATTTTTCCCTGCTGATTATTCATGCCATCTTTGTCATGCCACATATCAGCGACGCCGTGGCAGGCCAAACATTTCGAGTTCTCTTCCGCAAATGGATAATGTCGTGGGGTATACCTGCCCTCATGATAGCGGTTGAGCATCGTTACCATCTGATAGATGGTCTCACCGGTTACCTTGGCGCACCGGTCTTTCTTTTCCTTTGAGGTAACGGTGGCGCCGGCGGCCAGAGTCCATTGGGACACGGAAATATGACACAGCGGGGTTTTCGCGTTTCGTTGCACCTGGTTCGGAAAATGGCAGATATCGTCGAATCGTTTTGTAGGGAAGTCAGTGCGGCTGTACCACTGAAACAACTCATCGATCATGTGGATGTGCGTTTGCGCCTCATCGGCGGCAACCATGCGAAAATACTGAGACGCAACTCCGAGGACACCGCAGAGTGTCCCCTGACCGCCAAAACCGGCTGATACATGACTGAACATATGATCCGGCATGGTTGTCCAGGGATAACCGACAGATTCCTGCAACAGGCCGAGGACCCCCAGCCAGGCACCGTTGCCTCAGCCTCCGGCCTCAAGGTATATATGATATGCTCGTGTGCCCGCCTCCATGGGGTCGATGCTCGTCCACTTCCACGGCAGTGGTTGGGCGGCGGGAATTGTTTGCTTCGGAGCTTCAGAGGCATTGGCCGTGACACTGCCGAGCACGCCGCCAGCCAGTAAAGCGGTGCTGGTTTTCAGAAACAGTCGGCGAGAATACTCGGCCAATTTTTTTCCACTACCCATTATGCAGTTCTCCTTTCTCGAATTTCTATTTGTTAGCGGATTTTTGTTCAGTGCGTTCAACTCGATTGTGCTCGGCTGTCTCTCATTTCTCCCGGGCGCTTTCAAGATCGTGAGCAGATCGGTGGCAGGCAACACAAATGTCTGGATTTATCATCACATGCCGCGGATGGGGCGCCCCGTGACAGTACTGGCAGTCCACCGAGGCTGTATGCCTGTCCTGATGGCAACGCACACAGGCAATATCGCTGTGTTTACCGCGGCTCGAGGCAAGCACGTAGGCGGCCTCCTGATGGCAGGGTAAGCAATATTCAGATGGCACATTCCAGGTGTGGCGGACTTCAGCGGCGGTATGGGCCCGGTGACACGCACCACAGGAATCCTCATCCATCTGGTCGGAATGCGGTTCATGGCATTCCAGGCACCCAGTGTAGAAATGCTCCTGCTCTGGTGGATGGCCGACATGGCATTCCGTGCACCCCACATTCGTGTGTCTGCCGCCTTTGGCCACCAGGTCGCTGGTCTCTTGTTTGTGACACGCTATACATTGTGTAAATTCAGCAATTGCATCCGGCTGGGTATTGACGACCCGCAGGTCCCCGTCAAACAATTTCATTTTCCTGGGTTTGAAACCGTCGTCCACCGTGACCTCATCCTTGTCATGCCCAACTCCGCCATCGACGACCGTCCAGTTCATGCCAAAAGCCGAAAAGCTCGCCGTATGATCAATAACCCTGATGTCGGTCATCGGGTAAGGTCCGCTCGGAGGCGGCTCGTCCATCATACTGAAGCCCATGAGCCAATTGTCCACCTGCTTCTTATTGTCCACATCAACCAGGTAGTAATAGATGGCGCCTGATTCAGGTTTGTAGCCACGCTCATCGGGAGTGCCCAGAGCCGGACTCCCCTTAAATTCAAGCCAGAACTGCACCCGATCCCTGGTGCCGTCCTTGGTGTAGTCAAATTCAATCACCTCGGTGTAAGCGATAGCGCCGCTGATCTCTTTCAGTTGAGCGGCCGCCAGCTGGCCGCAGAGCATCAACGAGATAATCGATGTCGCTAGCAAAACTCTCATTATGTGGCCTCCTTTAATACCATGCGGGCCTGGTTCAATCGATGACCCACAAGTTCGTAGACCTTCTGGCAGCCCTCGACATAATTATTCCGTGCACTCACGACCGCCCGGATTGATTCGGCGAGTTCCGGGTCTCCGATACTTTGGGCAATCCAATTCGGCAGCGTCTGTAAATCGATGCCGGGAAGCGTCGCTTCATCCGGTTCAAGAAACAGGTGGAGCTCAACCAGACTGCGTATATCACCGCCAATGATGCCGACGGGCGGCTTCAATCGACCCGCCGGAAAACGCTCTTTGAATGCAACCGGGGTCAGTATCTTGCGGGACAACGCCTCGCTGGGCAGGGCAAAACCATAGATCATGACGCGTCCTCCCCCAACTTGCCGGCTGCTTCGAGGGTATCCGCCACATACCCCATCTCCATCTGTTCAAGGGTGGTGCGGGTGGGCCAGCCTGTTTTACTATCCCAGCCCTCGAGCTGGTAAAAAATGCTTTTCCATTCCTCGACTTTCTCTCGATCCAGCGAACGACCCATCAAATCCTGGTAGCGCCAATTCCCGTTATCGTCTCGACAGGTCCACATGAAAAATGGAAAGATTTCGCCTTTTTTGTAAATGGTTTTGTAGATATACGGGGCGAAATGCACCATATCACGATGCCTTCCCTGGAGCACCCAGATCGCGTTGTCCAAATTCCAGATGCGCCGCCCGATTTCGATACCTTCCTCGAAACTGATGGCATCACCGGTCACCGCGTTCCAGAATACCTGTTCACCGGCGTCCAGAGATCCGGTGGCACCTTCGAAATTCGACACGTTGGTGTTCACGAAATCGGGCCACTTCAAGTCACAGAACAGCGCGGAATTCTTGTAGAATCGGCAATAATGCTGCTGCCAGCGGACCAGTTGGGCAACCGCTTCCGAATACATATTGGCGTCGCTGTAATCGAGCACCTCGGGCCGATCCTTGGCGTAGGGGGATAACTTTTTGGCATGCAGGGTTACCATTTGTTCGGCCCCAATGCGCAGTGGCTTCCCAAAAGCAAATGCCGCACTGACATTGGTAAAGATATAGTTGAAACAGTGCGTATTCGTGTCGCGGTCACCCATGAGGCTGCCGTAGCCCCATTCCAACTCTGCCCGTGGATCATACCCGTGCTCGGGGACACCCCAATAGGAAAACTGGAGGGCACCGGTATGAAGGTCCTCCTCACGGCCCCATTTCAATGCAGCCTGCACCCATCCCTCAGCCAAGTCAGCGCCGATGTCCGTCTTCGTCGAGAGGGCGTGAATGAGTTTTTCGGCAAAATCGAGCGTGCCAATCGACTGCCACGGCAGCTCTGAAGGGATCTGCCGGCCCGGCCCGAGAATGCCCTCTTCATAGAGGTGTTCAAGCCAGTGCAAACCGGGTTGAAGTACAAAAGAGTTAAGGCCGTATTTCTGAACGATATCGGCCGACTTCAGGTTGATTTCGGTGTCCTCGGCAGAATTTTTTGCAATTTTACGAACGTATGGCCCATACCAGAAGGTTTCCTGGCAGGCGGACTCGTTGCCGTAGCCAATATTGTAGCGCGACCGGCAGCCGTTGATACATCCCTGGCAGGCCTGGGGGCGGCGCTCATCAGTCGGCATCGCGGTCTGGATGAGCGGTTTCGGCAAATTACCCACCCGGGTCCAGGCGTGAAAATCCGGGGTCTGCCAATTTACGACATATTTTTCCTTGGTTATCATACGGGCCCGCAGCAAGGTCTTGGGATCGTGCACTTTGATGCCGCCGGTACCGATAACGCTGATCGCTTTGAGGTTCTTCGAGCCCCAGACCGCCCCAAAGCCTCCCTGACCGGCCCCGTTTCCGGCGTCATGAATCAAGGCGGCGTGAGGTGTCTGATACTCTCCCGCAGGCCCGATACACAGAATTGCCGGTTTTTGGGTGGTCCGGTCAGATTGTTGTTCCGCGTAGCCGCGGTCATCGGCTAAGGGCAGTGCGTCGAGATTTTGCCAGTGGGCTTGCGTACCGCGTTTGATGTGAAGAAGCTTTCGGATCTCCTGCTGAGTGGCCCAGGTATCCTTTCCCCATAAATCATCGGCGGTATGGAAGAGTACCTGGTCATTGCGAATGTCAATCCAGACGGGCTCGTCTGCCGTACCCTCGATGACAATGCCATCCCATCCCGCGTATTTGAGCATGGTCGAGAAACGTCCGCCAAAATTCGAACGGGTAAACCAGGAGACAGGGTACTGGCCGACACCGACGCCGACCACCTCACAACGGCCACCCGCCGAAGGCACGATCGTGCCGCAGAGCGGAGAGGTCATGACGCAGCAGACATTGGCCGGGTGTCTACCGTCAGTAATGGTCTTGTCGGTGCAGAAATCCCAAAAAAGCGCGGATCCCATGCCGTGACCGCCCCCCCATCTTCGATAAGGCGCGGTGTCAATCGCAACAGCTTTTCGATTGGTCATGTCCAGGCGCAGAATTTTTCCGGCGTAACCGTGATACGTCATACTATCATCCTCATTTTGTGGTCATCCCGAGTTTCAACCAGGCAGAATCTCGGAGATTGGTATTATACGATGATGGCGCTCCCTGCTCCGGCATTTCCGTGGTAAAGGTGATGGCATTCACCGGACAGACCCTGGCGCATACCTGCACGCCACCAGGCCCGCCCTGCTCATCCAGATACGGTGTATTGGCACACAGGTCACATTTCTGAGATTTCTGCTGTAATGCATCCCACTGGATCCGGCTCGGGGTGAATGGGCAACGGGTCAGGCACTGTTTGCAGCCAATACACAGGTTCTGATCGATCATCCGCGCATAGCCCCAGTCAGGGTTCGGTTTATTGGCCCGAACCGGTCGAACCGGGCAGACGGAAACACAGGGGGCGTCCTCACACTGACGGCAGATTGCCATGAAGACATCATCGGGCCAATTGGCAAACGAATCCTGCTGAATTTGGATACGGGACAAGCTGTACGAAGCCTCTCCTGAATGCGCCAGCGCACACGCCATCATGCAAGTACCGCAGCCCTGGCATTTCTTCAGGTCAACCAGAAGATATCCCTCCGAATCAGGCATGCTTACCGGTATGGCGAGCAGGCTGCCAGGCAAGATAAGGGCCGCCCCGGCCGCACTTGAGGTGACGAGGAATTGTCGTCTCGTAATCCCTGAAGATTCAATATGCTTTGTGTGTTTCATGGAGACTCCGGTCAATCAAGGTTAGTCTGCATAGAGAAGATCTGTGATGCAGGTGCTTGTTGTAAGCAGTTCGGTAAGCAGTTTCTTATTGAAATCATCAGAAAAATGATCTCGAACAAGTGCGGTTATGGTTATTTCACCTTTTGAGCCTTTCTCCAACCAGCCCTTTTCAACCATCTTGTCAATTTTTCTCCTCACGGTTTCCCGCGGAATTCCCGTCGATTCGCTGATCGAATAGGCGTTTGTTGCCTCCTGGTGCTTAAGCCGCTCAGCAGCAGCGGGTGCATCGCCGCGTAGTTTCAGACACCCGCCTTCCAGATGATAGAACTTGCTTATGCTATGGTGTGCGATCTCACCGAGAATGATAGGGGTGATAAGATCCCCTTCAAACTTTTCATACAGCAGGAGGTGGTAGCGGAGCATGTATCGCCCCATCAATACAGCAATCGTCCGCTTATGTTTCTCATAGCGCTCCGACTCAAACAGGACGTCTTCTCGATCCTGATTATCTTCATAGCCGGGAACTGGAGTATTGGATTGGTCCTTCATGAACACTTTTCGGCTAGGTAACACTCTAATAATGGGAACGATAACTACATCAAATTGTCCCTTTATTCCAGTCCATGACTGCCCATTTTGGGCAGTCATGCCAGATTATCTGTTATTGTTGGCAACCAATACTGCCTGTATTGCAGAGGGGTGCGGCATAGGCATATAGTGCATGTTAATTACTGAACCATCTGAGTTGATCTCGCTCACGGTAAAACCCTCCCAATGTACTGCTTCGGCTTATTCACATTGAGCAACTCAAGACCAATATTCAGGACGGCAGCAAAGATCTTTTCCGCCCCTTCGTCGTTTCAGGTGGATTTGATGAGGTTGCCTGCCGGTGAACCGATAAGGTAGATCATTGCGAGAACGGTCTTGAGGTACGATATCCTCCTGCTCTGGCACGGGTAACCTGGAAGATGCTGGTAAAGCCTGCCGAAAGAGGGGCAGAAAGAGGGATGAATCTTTATCTTTGACACACACTGCGGAGCAATAGAGTAAGGTTTTTTATTTTGGTCTTTGTGCTGGGGACTATCGGCCCAAGGTTTTCTTTCTCACTCGTCTGGGCGGAGTTCAGAGTCCAGTATCGGGGTTGGCGGCGCACCTGTGAATTGACCTCGGTGTGGGTGGTTTCACACTAATTCAGGTAAGGGTCGCCCTGCTGACCAATGCAAAGCGTTCCTTCAATGGGATTTCTATCTTTGCATTGCGGTCTTTCAGGATGATCTCGATGGTCCATACTCCATAGAGGTCTTTCAGCTCCGCGATAAAATCAATGACCAGATATGTCCTGCGAATATTGTCGGCAGGACCGATCAGTTCTTCACTGGCGCATTTAAGGTCAGTTTCGTCAGAGGAGAGGGTGCCGTCCGGCCTGGTTATTTTCAAATCACATGTGAGATCAATTCTATTTTCCGTGTCGATTTGCGGATTTTTGTAGAGAGTTAGAATGGTGATTTTCTCTCCCAGGCCAATTTCATTCACCGTGGTCAACTGAGGCAGAACACTCTCCGCCGAGTCGAATTTCTCTTTCCAGTCCGGATCGGAGGTAATCAGCAGCCAGCCGGAAAAACCAGCAATGGTCTTCTTGTTTTCCGTATTTGGCAGAGGATAGCCATAGGGGTCCGTCCAGCCTTCGGCGAAGGCTGAGAGCGGTAAAGCAAGCAGGATGACAAGAAGAAGTCTTTTCATTTCAATTATCCAAACAGTGGTTTCATAAAGCTTCGCTCGTGGCTGATTATGCACTTTGTCTACCACATGCCTTTCGTGGGTGTAAACCCGGTTATTCTTAAAACGGGAGCAGGGACTGCGAATAGTGCTGGGTGAACAAAAAAGCGGTTAAGCCATTTCGACCTAACCGCTTAATTTTACTGGTACACCAGGAGCGATTCGAACGCCCGACCTACGGATTCGTAGTCCGTTGCTCTATCCAGCTGAGCTACTGGTGCATGTCTGCTACATGGTAGCGCACAATCCTCGGTAACTCAAGGTTATTTGTTGCCGGCGTCCTCTTTTTCCGCCTTTACAAAGCTGATATCGTGTTCGGTAGGCTTCATGGCCGGATCGGCGGAAATTACCAGTTCGGTCTGGTATTTTTCTTCCAGTTCCAACAGCTCGTGACGCTTGTTGTTGAGCAGAAAATGGGTAACCTCGAGGGGGAAGCGGCATTCAATCCTGGTGACCTGGCGCCGGCTGGCGCCGGTATGAATGCGGCGCAGGTAGAACAGCGCCAGGGTCTCGACGGATCTGATTGTGCCGCGCCCACGGCAGTATTGGCATATTTGATAGTTACCCGATTCGATGGGGGAGCCGAGTTTCTGCCGCGATATCTGCATGAGCCCTAGACGAGAGATGCGGCTGACGTCAAACTTGGCCTTGTCCCGTTTCATCATCTGCTTGACCTTTTTTTCCACCTCGCGAATATTTTTGGTGACGCGCATATCGATGAAATCCACCACGATCAACCCACCCAGATCACGCAGTCGGAGCTGGCGGGCAAGCTCGGCGGCCGCCTCCATATTGGCTTGAAAAATAGTCTCCTCAAAATTCTTGCCCTTGGAGGTGGAGCCGGAGTTGACGTCGATGGAGACCAGCGCCTCGGTGGGCTCGATAACGATGGAGCCGCCGGACGGCAGGTTGACCCGCGGCTGGTAGATGGATTCGATCTGATCTTCGACGCTGTACTGGTTGAAGATCGGCCGCGCTCCGCGATGCAGCTTGACCCGCACCTTCTTTTGCCGGGCCGGCAGCATCTCGACGAAGTCCTGCACCTTTTCAAAGGCGGCGAGATCATCCACCATGATTTCCTGAATCATCGGGTCGAAATGCTCGCGCAGAAAACGCATGACGCAGTCATGATCCTGATAGAGCAGGCCTACTCCCGCCAGAGTCTGGCCCTTGGTCTTGATCTCTTTCCAGAGCTTGATGAGAAAGCGCACGTCTCTGTTAAGTGCGGTCTTGGTCATGTCAATGCTGGCGGTGCGCACGATCCAGCCGACGCCTTCGGGAATCGGCAGCGCGTCCATAATCTCGCGCAACTCCCGGCGCCGCTCCTCGCCGGCGATCTTGCGGGAAATACCGTGCGAGTCGGAGCCCGGCATGAGGACCACGCAACGCCCCGGTATGGAGAGATAGGTGGTCATGTTGGCGCCCTTACTGCCCACCTCTTCCTTGACCACCTGAACCAGCATCTCCTGGCCTTTTTCCAGAACATCGGTGATGGACACCTTCTTCCACTGGTGGGCCTCCACCAGTTCGCGGATGTCGTCGCTGAGATCCTGGCGGAAATATTCGGGGTGGATCTCACTAAATGGCAAAAACCCGTTTTTTTCCGTGCCGTAATCGACAAAGGCGGCCTGCAGGTTGGGCTCAATCCCCGTCACCTTCGCCTTGTAGATGTTGTTGCGGGTGTTGATCCGGCTCACCGTGGTGACGTAGATGGACTCCAGCCGACCATCTTCCAGCAGGGCCAGGCGGCACTCCTCAGGTTCCTCGGCATTGATAAGCAGTTTCACCACGTTGGCGCGCTCGTCCTCCTCGCCCTCATCATCTTCGGGAACTGCCTGACTCTGCTCTTTTTTCGGTTTGGATTTTTTCCGCGGCCCGCGTCCCCGCTTTTTTTGCACTGGCGGTGGTTCCGCCTCCCCGGTTAGAGATGGTGCATCACCTGACGGTGCGGGCTCTTCAGCCTTGTCCTGTGCGCCAGTGACCGGGGGTGGTTCATCCTTGCTAGGGGCCGGGGGATGATCCGCTTTCGTCGCTTCCGCCGGCTGACCGTGATCTTTCACTGGAGCCTCGTCCGGTTCTGGCTTTGCCGGGGGTTTTGCGGCATCACCGGGCTCGGCGGTCACGGTACTTTTCCACCAGGCGCCGGTGGTGGCCTTACGCTGTTTCTCCGTGCCGGTGGTGTTTGTTGTCTCTTTTTTCTCTTGTTGATTTGCCATGGTTTGGGTACTGCCGCCCGATGAAAACCGGCCGGCGAAAAGATTATGTGCGAGAGGTATCTTTTGGACGATAAATATAAATTATGCGGAAACTACAGCCAATCCCCTTTATTGGCAAGGCAAAACTCTAATTTTGCCTTGACACTGAACAGGCCTCCCCGTACACTTCACGCCTTGATCGTCTTCCTGCAATACTACTGACAATTGGCCGCTAAAACCTCGTATCACGGCGGGCACGATATCTACCCGCCGAAAAGGAGTGCACCGTGACCATCCGTTTTTTGCAATACCCCTGGCTGATCATATGCTGTTGCGTCTTTATCTTCGGGGTGTATCCCGTCCATGGACAGGAATCCTTATCCACCGAGGAGTGGGATATAACGGCGGATCGCATCATCCGTTTCGATGATCCGCTCAGCGTGGTTGCCGAAGGTAATATCGAACTGGTCAAACGTCGATTGCAGCCCCCACCACCGCCCAAAGTCGAAGAGGAAATCACCGAATGGTCGGTGCTGCTGGAAGAGGAACCGGAAATAAGCGAGCCCACCCCGGAAGATGTCGAAGCCGCTGAACAGGAACCTCAATATATCACCGAAATTACGGTCAAGGCCGACTGGGTCGCCTACGACATGGCCCTGGGTGTTATCCGCGCCCGCGGCAATATCTCCGTGGTAACCGATGAGGAGCAGCTTTACGCCGAGCAGGCCACCATCAACCTGGAGCAGGAAACGGGGAGTTTCAAACAGGCGACCATCATCCGCGACACCCTTGATATGCACCTGGAGGGCGCGGTTATTGAGAAAACCGGCTACAGGACCTATCACATCGAAGACGGCTGGGTCATCACCTGTAAAGTAGAAGAGGGCGAAACGGCGCCCTGGAGCTTCGCCGCCAAGGATGCGGTCATCGAACAGGACGGCTATGCAACCCTCAAGCATGCCCGCTTCCGGGTTAAAGACGTACCGCTTCTCTACTCCCCCTACCTTATCGTACCGGTGAAAACCAAGCGTCAGACCGGTTTCCTGCTGCCGGAGCTGGGTGCCAGCAAGAATAACGGCTTCTCCTTCAATCTGCCGTTTTTCTGGAATATTTCAGACTCCGCCGATATGACCATCTACACCGAGTATATGGTCAATCGCGGCTATATGCCTGGTCTTGAATTTCGTTACGTGAAAGAGGATACCGATTTTGCCACCTTTATGGCCAACTATCTCTATGATAATCTCACCGATCCTTCCGAGACGGACTATTACCAGTCCACCGGTTTTACCCATGACAACAAGGATCGGTACTGGCTGCGCGGCAAGGCAAATCATGATTTCGGGGGCGGTTGGACGTCGCGGCTCGATGTGGATGTGGTCTCTGATCGTGACTACCTCACCGAGTTCAACACCGGTATCACCGGCTTCAGCAGCAGCAATGACCTGTTTCTCGAACAGTTCGGACGCAGCCTGGAAAACAGAACCGATGATCAGCGCACCAACAATTTCGGGGTGTTGAAATCTTGGGGACCGATGTCGCTGACCGGCAATTTTCTCGCCATCAACGACGTACGGGCCAACAAGAGCGGCGACAGCCCTTTGTGGAACCTGCCCTCAATCGACTTTACCGGCGCCCTGCCCCTTGAGAGTTTCGGCAATCTCACCTTCGAGTGGGATACCGACTACGTCAACTTCTGGCGCGAAGAAGGAGTAGGCGGCCATCGTTTCGATATCTACCCCCGGCTCTCAGCCCCGGTGCCGCTTGGCTCGTATCTGGAATCACGGGCTGAAGTGGGGGTCCGTGACACTTTCTATAACGTGCAGACCTACGGCGATGCCACTTGGGATGATAGCGACAGCCAAAACCGGCTGCTGTTTGACGTCAACACCGAAGTCGCCACCACGTTGATGCGGGTATTTGCGCTTTCCGGCGAAGGCGCCGACGGCTTTCGCCACGAACTGCGTCCCTATGTAGGATATGTTTATGTGCCCGACGTCGATCAAACCGATTTACCAATTTATGACAGTGTTGACAGGATCTCCCAGGAAAACCAGTTTGCCTATGGGATCGACAACTTCTTTGATCTGATGAACGGTACCTCCACTGCTCGCGACTACGGGTCATTTAAAATCAGACAGTCGTACAGCTTGATCGACACCGATTCAGATGAGCCGTTCTCCGATATCAACATGCGGCTGCGGATGGAACCGCTGCTTCAGTTCTTTCTTGATTATCGCACCGATTTGAGCGTCTATGGCAACGGATTTGTCCGCCATGACCTGGAAGGCAGGTACACCAACAGCCGTGGCGATCGATTCGGCCTGCAGTATGTGCTTGACGATACCGACGGCACCGAACAGATAAATGCCCTGGTTGAGTCAGTAGTGTTTGCGAACTGGAGCACCCGGTTCAGCATCGAGCATTCCCTGGCCGACAAAGAGACCAACGAAGCCAATCTTGCCCTTATTTATCAGGCGCTCTGCTGGTCGGTGGAATTTGCCGGCTCATACACCCCGTCCGACAATTCCATCTGGGTGTTGTTCCGGCTCGCCAACATCGGCGTACCCATCGGTTTCAGTTACTGATCGGCAGCATCGACCCGATCTTCGGCTACCCGCCACCATGTGATGCCCACCAGCTCATCCACCAACAAGCCGGCCGGCTACGATGTGTTCAACGGCGATGCCGACGGGCTCTGCGCCCTGCACCAATTGCGGCTGGCCGAGCCTGTCGAGGAAGCAGTGCTGGTTACCGGGATCAAGCGCGATATTGCACTGCTTAAAAACATCGAGGATGTGCGCGACAGCATCATTACGGTACTCGACATCTCCCTGGATGTGAACCGGGAGTCCCTTGCAAAACTATTGGCGGCAGGCAATCGGATCACCTATGTAGATCACCACTTTGCCGGTGATATCCCCACCTCGACCGCCTTTGATTATCGCATCGATCCATCGCCTGATACCTGCACCTCACTGCTGGTGAACGAGCTGCTTGGCGGGCGCCATGTAGGCTGGGCACTGTGCGGCGCCTTTGGCGACAATCTGCACCCGCGGGCACACGCACTGGCGGCGGATACCGGGTTTAGCTCCTCTCAGCTGGAGAAACTCAAAGAGATCGGCGAGTTGCTCAACTACAACGGCTATGGCGGCAGTCTTGCCGATCTCTATTTTCATCCCCGTGATTTATATACATCACTGCATAAGTATAGTGACCCGTTTGACTATTTCGAGCAGTCGACGGCGTTACGCACCCTGCGCCTTGGCTATCGCAACGATATGGCTATGGCGCTGGCCCAGCCGTTATTCAGTAAACAGGGGACGAACCGGGTATTCAGATTCCCGGACAACGCCTGGGCACGCAGGATATCAGGGGTTTTCACCAACCTCAAGGCGCGGGAAAACCCCACCGGCGCCCATGCCCTGATCACCGAAAACGAAGATGATACATTGCGCATCAGTGTACGCGCCCCGCTTACTCACCGCCAGGGGGCTGATCTGCTCTGCCGCGCCTTTCCCACCGGCGGCGGCCGGGCCGCGGCAGCCGGCATCAACAACCTGCCGGCCGATCGGCTCGACGCATTTCTGCACGCCTTTACCAACGCCTTTAAATGATATGATACCGACTACCATTTCTCGTTCACCTACGACGTCAACGCCCATCTCTCTTATTAACCGGCCCGGCATGCTTGTCTGCGCGCTGCTTGCGGCACTGCTGATAGCCATCGGAGTTCCGCTTGCAGCGGCGGAAAAACCGTTGGCGGCTGATCTCGTCACCGATGGCCAGCCCATCGATCTTACCAGCACCCGGTACCAGGAACTCTTTGCCGAGCTCCATGACGAGTATGGCTTCACAGCCGAAGAACTCCACCAGCTTTTTGCCGGCGTACAAATCAGCAAGCGGGTCCTGGAGCTGATGGACAAGCAGTGGGAGGCCAAGCCCTACTATCTTTATCGCCCGCTCTTCGTTACCCCGGCGACCATTGCCAAGGGCAAACAAAAGCTGGCGGAGCATAGGGAACTGCTTGACCGGATCGAGATTGAATTCGGGGTCAACCGGGAGGTGATCATCGCCATCTGGGGTATCGAATCCCGGTTTGGCACGCACCGCGGCAGCTTCAACGTGTTTCAAACCCTCAACACCCTCTTTGACGCCTACCCGCGCCGCTCGAGCTTCTTTCGCACCCAGCTTGTTCACTTCCTGCTGCTATGCCGGGAAAACAACATCGACCCACTCACCGTGGACGGCTCTTACGCCGGCGCCTTCGGCCAACCGCAATTCATTCCGTCCAGTTTTCGTGAGTATGCGGTGAGTTTTGACGGCAACGAGACCCGCGATATGTTCGACTCCATCGACGACATCCTCGCCTCCATCGCCAGCTATCTGGGGCGTCACGGCTTTACTCTTGATACGCCGCTCTATGAGGATATCGGCTCCGAACTCAAATCACAGGAACTGATCAGCGCCCATCTCAAAGGCAGGAAAGCAAAGGTGGACTACCAACTGGTAAGCAGCGTCCAAGGCATCGACCTGCCCACCCCGCCCGGCGGCAAAAAAGTGACCATTGTCGGGCTTGAAAAAAATCCGCTCACCGGCGGCGGCTACCGCTTCGTGGCCGGTTATCCCAATTTCCAGGCGATTACCGCCTGGAACCACTCCAACCGCTACGCCATGGCGGTGGCCGAGCTAGCCGAATCGATCACCATTGAGTAACAATGATCCCGGCGGCTGGCGCCTCCGGCGCCAGCTTTCCATAGTTGTGGTGTGGATTATACTGGCCGGGGCCACCTTCGCCCGCGGTGCACCGGAGATAGACACTCCGCCACCCTTTTTTATCGATGACGGCTCCCGGCAGAGCCTGAACGTCGCCCTAGACGCCCAGATATCCTGGCTGACGGAGCTCGACCATACCCAGCAGTTTGCCCTGGGCTCAACCCGGATCAGCAGCCGGAAACTGCTGCACACTGTTCGCTCGTTTAAAGAACTCATCGAGGCGGATCTCAATCCGGTTGGTCTGAACGAGGCGCTGCGCCGCTCCTTCTCCCTGGTGAAAAGCCCCGGCCGTAACGGCAGCGGAAAGATGCTGGTAACCGGCTATTATGAACCGCTTTTTGCCGGCAGCCTCACCCCTGACGGTGGATGCCGATACCCGCTCTATGGGTTGCCGGATGATCTGATCAGCATCGATAAAGGCGGCAGGCGGGTCATCGGCCGCCGGACAGACACAGGCAATCCAGCACCTTACTGGAGCCGAAGCGCGATCGAGACGAACGGGCTGCTCCGCGGTAACGAACTGGTCTATTTGTGCGATCCGTTTGATGCCTACCTGCTCCACATTCAAGGGTCGGGCCGTATTCGTCTGAGCGATGGCACGGTGAAGTCGGTTCGATTCGCCGGTTCTAACGGGCTGGAGTATATGAGCCTGGGCAAGCTGTTCGTGGATCGGGGAATTATGGAACTCAGCGAGGTCAGCATTCCCGCGATGCGCGACTATTTCAGCGATCATCCGGAGAAGCTCACCCAGATGCTTCATCATAACCCACGTTATATCTTTTTTGGCTTCGGAGACAAAGGTCCGCCCCATGGCTCGCTCTCCATAGCCCTTACCGCCGGGCGCTCGGTGGCGGTTGATGATACATCCTGGCCTCCCGGCATCGGTTATCTTGTCAGCCGGCGGCCGGTACTGGATGGTAACGGCGCCATCAATCACTGGCGCCCGTTCGGACGCTTCGTGGTGGTTCAGGACAGCGGCACCGCCATTACCGGGCCTGGCCGGGTAGACATCTTCTGGGGCAATGATGAGTATGCTGAAGTAAGCGCCGGCATCATGAAAGAAGAGGGTGAGCTCTATATCCTGGTGGCAAAAAGTTCAGATGAACTGGGGGATAGCCGCTAATACCCAGCTGCTGCAATACGGACTCTTCGTGATATCAAAATGTTGCTAACCGAGCGTGGCGGCGCCGAAAAAAACCCTGAAAGTGCCTTGAACCGCCATTCCCACGAAAGCTGGAATCCAGTAATTTCTATTAGTTATGGTTGCCGGATCAAGCCATGCACGATGTATGCAGAGGGTTTTACGAGAACCTCAGACTGAATAAATCCGAAAAACTTCACCGAACAGAAAATATGAATAAACCACTCCGACTGGCTGCAAGAGTCGACAATCTCGGCATTGAAACTGCCTTTGTGGTGGCCGCCCAGACAAAAGCCCATGCCGATGCGGGCAATACGGTCTACCCGTTCCATCTCGGAGACCTGAACCTCGCCACCCCGGAACATATCATCGAAGCGGCATACCGGGCGATGAAAGAGGGCAAAAACGGCTATACCCCCAATGCCGGCATCCCCCAACTCCGTGAGGCGCTGGCGGAGATGGCCAACCGCACCAGAAACACCTCGTACTCCATGGACCACGTGGCCATTCAGCCGGGCGGCAAGCCGGTTATTGCAAAATTTCTGCTTGCCGTCATGAACCCCGGCGATGAGGTGCTCTACCCGAATCCCGGCTTTCCCATCTACGAATCGCAAATCCGTTTTCATGGAGGGGTGGCCGTCCCCTACTCCATCGTCGCGGGAGCGACAAACTTCTCTTTTGACATTGACGCCATTGAACGATCAATCAGCAATAAAACCCGTATCCTGATTATCAATGATTTGCATAACCCCACCGGGGCGGAATGCAGCCCGGAGGATCGACGGCGAATCGCGGCTCTGGCAGTCAAGCATGACCTTCTGGTACTGCTGGATGAGGCCTACTTTGATGTTCGTTTCGAAGGTGTCTCCGCCTCTCTGGTTTCCGAGCCGGGCATGGTGGAGAGAAGCGTGATCCTCTACACCTTCTCCAAACGCTTCGCCATGACCGGCTGGCGGATAGGAGCCGCCCTGGGACCAGAAGAGCTGATCGACATCATCATCAAACTCAATGTCAATGATGAGTCCTGCACCAGCCATGCCGGCCAATACGCCGCACTCGAAGCCTTGCACGGAAACCAGAGTGGAGCGGAGTTGATTCTCACCACCCTGAAGAAACGAAGAGATCTCTGTGTTGAGTTGCTGAACAATATCGAGGGCGTCCACTGTTTCAAACCGGATACAACCTTCTACCTCTACCCTGATGTAACGGAGGCAATGGCTGCAAAGGGGTGCAGCGAATACAACCACTTTCTCTCGGAGGTGCTGAACCATACCGGCGTTTCCATGTGCGCCCGATCACACTTCGGTTCACCGCTGCCGGGCGAACAAAGAAAGTACCTGCGCGTGGCCTATTCAGGAATTACCCGTGCATCGATAGAAGAAGGGCTGAAAAAACTCAAACAGTATCTTGAAAAGTAGATTCAAAAATCGGGCCGGGATACACTACCGTGAGCAATAGCGAGATTGTCCGAAAAAGCCACTTCGCCGGAGCCCAATCCAGTCCACTCAAAACCATAACCCTCACCACCGATTTCGGCAGCCGGGACGGGTATGTGGGGGTGATGAAAGGGGTGATGATTGCGATCAACCCGGATATCCACATTATCGATCTCAGCCATGGTATCGAGCCGTTCAATATTGCTCAGGCGGCCCGATTGCTGAGTGCCAACTACCGCTATTTCCCAGACGGCAGTATCCATGTGGCGGTGGTTGATCCGGGCGTCGGCAGCAACCGCCATATCCTGGCGCTGCACGCCGATAACCATCTGTTCATCGGCCCCGACAACGGCATTTTTACCCCGTTTCTCAAAGCGTGCGAACTCCTCCGGGTGCACCGGATCACCAATCACGACCTCTTTCTCAAGCCGCCCAGCACCACCTTCCATGGCCGGGATATCATGGCCCCGGTGGCGGCAAAAGTGACGGCCGGGATGGCTGTGGCCGAGGTGGGCGAGCAGGTTGCCCCCGCTGATTGCATCACCATTGCGCAGACCATTGCCACCGTGGAGCGAGGCCTGATCCGCGGCGAGGTCATATCGGTTGATCGGTTCGGCAATCTGCGCACCAATATCGATCAGACACTGCTTGCCCGATACGGGTACGATGCCCTGTGTGTTTGTATCGGTGACCGGCGGCTTCCCCTTGTCGGTGGCAGTTACCAGGATCTGGCCGGGGTTGAGGCGGGGGCACTGATCAACAGCAGCGGTGAGCTTGAGATATGCGCCCCGCGGGAAAGCGCCGCGCACAGATTGTCGGCAGCGGCGGGAGATGAAGTGGTGGTACAACTACCGCTCAGTTCAACGGCGCCTTCTTCATCACCAGAAAGAGCCTGACCAGCAGCGGCACCACCATAAAGAGGGTAAAGATGCGCACCAGGTGGATAAAGGCGACAATTGATGTCTGATGCCCCTCAGTCTGGGCCAGGATTGCCATGCCGGACATACCGCCCGGTGAAAAACCAAACAGAGCCGTGCCGAAATCAACCAGCCCCAGCCTGCTGGCCAAAAGCGCCATACAGACCGCCACCAGCAGCAGGATGAGGGTGCTGACCAGGGCCAGCGGCAGGGCCTTGGCAACCAGCGGCAGCAGTGAGCGATTGAAGGTCATCCCCAGCGAAATACCCAGCACGATCTGAATTGCCGTACTCCAGTGCGAAGGCACACTCAAACCCTGCGGTATCAACAGAGCGGCAGCGGCGGACAACACCATGGCGCCCACCACGGCGCCGCCCGGCACGTTGAGCCGCTGGGCCGCCAATCCGCCGACAATGCCGGCGCAGACAACCAGGAGGTATCGTTCCATAATCACCTCGTATCTTTTGCCTTTGTCAGCATCGATCTGATCAGCGGCAGGCTCAGGATGAAAATCGTGCACACATTGATTACCAGGGTTATCGGCCGCTCCCACATAAACGACATGGATTCGTCGTAGATCATCAATGACCGACGCAGGTTGTCCTCCATCAGCCCGCCCAGGATAAAGCCCAGCAGCAGCGGCGCCATGGGAAAATTCATGAGCCGGAAGGCGAGGGCGGCAATGCAGAAAAAGACCATCATCATGATATCGAAATCATTGAAGGTGACCAGATAGACGCCCATAAGCGAGAAGAAGAGGATGATGGGTACCATCAGGTTACGCGGAATGGCCAATAGTCTTGCAAAATAGGGGATAAGCGGCAGGTTCAGGATGAGCAGAAAGACGTTGCCGAGATACATGGACATGATCACCCCCCAGAACACGTCCGGCCGCTCCACAAACATCCGTGGCCCCGGTTCGATACCGTAGGCGATCAGCGCCCCGAGCATCACCGCGGTGGTGCCGGAGCCGGGAATGCCCAGGGTAAGCAGCGGCACGAAGGAACCGGAACTGGCGGCGTTGTTGCCGGTCTCCGGGGCGGCAAGGCCGCGCAGGCTGCCCTTGCCGAATTTTTTCTGCTCTTCCGGCGGCGCCAGATTTCGCTCCATGCCATATGACATGAACGAGCCAAGGGTTGCCCCGGCGCCAGGCAACACGCCGATAAAAAAACCAAGCAATGACGACCTGAGTACCGAAGGAGCAATCAGTTTGAACTCCTTGCCGGTTACCTTGAGGCTCTTGAAGCCAATGGTCTTGGGTTTGAAGCTGTCAGAGGAAGGATCCCGCTTCAATACCAGGAGCAACGCTTCAGTAAGGGCGAAGGTGGCCATGGCCAGCAGAAGAAACTCGATACCGTCGAGCAACTCAAGGGAGCCGAAGGTAAACCGCTGCACCCCGGATGTCTGGTCGGTGCCCACCGTGGCGAGCATCAAGCCGAGAACAACCATCAACAACGCCTTCAAGACCCTGCCTCTGCCGGCAAAGGCGGATACTGCTGTGAGCCCCAGGATCATAAGGGCGAAATAGTCGGCCGACTGAAAACTTTTTGCCACCGAGGCCAGCATCGGTGCAAAGAACATCAGCAGGACAACAGCGATGGTGCCCCCGGAAAACGAAGAATAGGCGGCAATGGCCAGCGCCTTGCCGGGATATCCCTGGCGGGCCAGCGGGTAGCCGTCGATGGCGGTGGCCACCGTAGCCGCCTCGCCCGGCGCATTGATCAGAATCGAGGAGGTGGAGCCGCCGAAAATAGCACCGTAATACACCCCCGCCAACAATACCATGCCGGTGGTCGGCTCGAGCCCATAAGTCACCGGAATCATCAGGGCTACGGCGGTAATCGGCCCGAGACCGGGGAGCATGCCGATCAGGCTGCCAGAAAAGCAGCCGAACAGTACCATGGCGATATTTATGGGAATCAGCGTGGTGGTGATTCCGGTGGCCATCCCACTGATCATTCCTTCCCACATCAGAGTATCCCCAACTGGTAGAAAATCTCACCCGGCGCGATATAGACGCCGAGCAGCGATGACATGATCACCCACAAAACCAGCACCAGCGGAATGCAGGTGAACAGCATAAGCAGCCAGCGGCGCTCACCCAATATCCAGAAGCCGATGAAGAGAAAAAATATCGAGGCAAGTATGAAGCCGAGCCATTTCATGGTCAAACCGTAGGCAAACATCAGGCCGATCAGAAAGATTGCGGTGCGCCAGTCCATCCCGGCCGTTTCCTTACCAAGGCCGTGCTTGCCTTCTTCATCGGTGGTGGGCAAAACCAGGATTGCCAGTGACATGACGGCGCCGATAACCGCCAGTGCATACGGCATCGTTCGGGGGGTAAAGGTTTCCTGCTGGGCCAGAAAGGTAAGCGGTATCCTGGTGGCCAGCAGACCATAGGCGATTGAAAACATGAGCATGATCAAGGCGCCGACTTTCTCACGTGCCATGCATCCTCCTGCGAAAAACAGATGATGATCAGGTCGCCGCGATGGCCACGGCAACCTGATCTGGAAACCGGATCGGAGCGAATAAACCAACTCATCCGCGACCGGAGCAGCGGCTGGTTATTGAATAAAACCCAGTTTACGCATCATGCCGCCGATATCCTGCTCCTGCTTCTCAAGAAAGGTGAAAAACTCATCACCCGGTTGATAGAGGTTCTGCCAGCCGCGCTGGCTGCGAATCTCTTCCCACTCGGGCTTGTCGTACATCTCTTTGAGCACGGCCCGATACGCCTCGGCCTTTGCCGGATTCAGCTCGGGAATGGCAAAAAATCCGCGCCAATTGGCAAAGGTGACGTCATAGCCCGCTTCCTTTACGGTGGGGACATCGGGGGCCTGGCTCAACCGCTCGGCCGAGGTAACCACCAGTATCCGTACCTCACCCTGATTGGCCAGACCAACCGCTTCGCCAAAGCCGGTGGAAAGCAGCTGGGTGTCGCCGGAGAGCAGGCCGGCCATGGCCTTGCCGCCGGCATCATAGGGAACGTAGACCAACTGCAGAGGATCGACCCCGGCGGCCTCAAAAATCATCGCCGGAACCAGGTGATCCATACCGCCTTTGACTGACCCGCCCGCTACCTTTACCGACCGTGGATCATTTTTGAAATCGGCGATAACTTCTTCAAGACTCTGGTACTTGGAATCTGTGGGCACCACCAGGGCGGCATAGTCGGCGATCACCGAAGCGATCGGGGTGAGATCCCTGAACGACTGGGGAAAGACGCCGGTAAGGGAGCGGATGATGATCGGCGTAGAGTTGACCAGCAGGGTATTTTCCTGACGGGTCGCGGTGGAGATCAGGTGGTTGAGGGCCTTGCCGCCACCTCCGCCCGACATGTTTTCAAATGAAGCCTCTTCGATGAGCCCGGAATCGAGCAGCGCTTTGCCAACGCCCCGTGCGGTGCCGTCCCAGCCGCCGCCGGCGCCGCCGGGAATGAGAAAGTGAATCTCCTCCACCTCGCTGGCCGCCGCGGTGGACGCCATCACGGTAAAGCCCAGCAGGCCGGTCAACAAGAAAGTGGTCAGAAACAACAGATGTCTCTTTTTCATGGTCTTTTTTCGCCTCCATGTGTGGTTGATAAATGGCCGATTACTCGGCACTTTGGGCCCGTGGCCCAAATGAGGTTACCATTAGTCCGCAAGCTGGATTATTTTTTC
Organism: Desulfofustis sp. PB-SRB1; assembly: GCA_016722945.1. Taxonomy (GTDB): domain Bacteria; phylum Desulfobacterota; class Desulfobulbia; order Desulfobulbales; family Desulfocapsaceae; genus PB-SRB1. Next base: position 177,552 of record JAEQMT010000037.1, read on the forward strand.
CTCCACCATTGTTTTTAAGTGAATCTCACTCACGCCGATGCGCTCGAACAGTTCCCGCGCCCCCTCGCCCACCCGGGGTGGCTGGCGACGCAGGGCGAGCGGCTTGTTGTCCAGTTGCAGGGGGAGTTTGGGTAGCAGGGCACTGGCGCCGCCAGGCATCCGCACATCGTCGAGGCCGCCCGATTTGATCAGGTGCTCGTCAGTAACAAGATCGACGGGCCGATTGACCGGGGCAAAAGGAATGCCCGCCTCCTCGGCCAGCGCCATCAGTTTCTTTTTATCCAGCCGTGCCAATCGTTTGCCCAGCTCCGGCAAGAACCAGTCACGGGCCTCGATACGACCCTGGTTGGTGGCCAGCCGGTCATCAACCAGCCAGTCATCATAGCCAAAGGTGGTGCACAGCCTGCTGAAATGTTTGTCGGAGGTGACTCCGATAAAAAGCTGTTCGCCATCCGCCGTAGTGAACAGATCGTACACCGACCAGGCCCGGCCCCGTTCCGGCATGGGCGGCGGCGCCTCACCCGAAACGGCGGCAACGCCGATATGCTGACTCACCAGAAAGGCCACCGATTCAAACAGGCTGGCCTTGACGAACTGGCCGACACCGGTCTCACGTCGCTTAATCAACGCCGCCAGGATGCCGATGGCGCCGAAGCTGCCGCCGACGATATCGGTCACCGATGCCCCGGCCCGCAGCGGTCTGCCGGAGGGTCCCGTCATATAGGCAAGACCACCCATCATCTGGACCACTTCGTCCAAGGCCGGACGATTCTCGTACGGCCCCGGCATAAACCCTTTCAAGGAGCAGTAGATAATGCTTTCGTTACGGGCCCGACAACTCTCATAGTCCAGACCGAGCCGGTTCATGGCGCCGGGACCAAAATTTTCGATCAGCACATCGGCGTGCTCCACCAGCCGCAGGAACAGATCCCTGCCCTTCTCGTGTTTCAAATCAAGTGAGATGGACTGCTTGTTGCGGTTGAAACAGGTAAAGAACCCGGAGCCGAACCCTTTGAGTGATCTGGTGTCATCACCATTGCCGGTCTTCTCCACCTTATAGACCTCGGCGCCCAGATCCGCCAGAATCATCCCGCAGGTGGGTCCCATAACGGTATGGCCCAGCTCGAGAACGGTAACACCTTGCAATGGCAGCGATGGTCTGTTTTTCATGATGGAATATTGGAAGTCATGGCAGGCTGGTTAAAACGCTCATCGTATTGCATGCGCCGCCAACACACGATTCATCCGGCCGGGCAGTCTCCTGCCCAGCAGACTTTCAAACAGGGTGGTAACCGCGCACAATCTTTCTATGTCGATGCCGGTTGCCACCCCCATGGATTCGAACAGGTTGACTGCATCCTCGGTGGCCACATTGCCCGCCGCACCCTTGACAAAGGGGCAACCACCGAGACCGCCGACGCTGGTATCAAAGATGCTCACCCCGGCTTCGTAACCGGCCACCATATTAGCGATTCCCAGCCCCCTGGTGTCGTGCAGATGGAGCGACAATGCAGCCTCGGGTACAATCGCCGCCACCACCCCCACCAACTGTTTTATCTGTCTGGGGTTGGCCATGCCGGTGGTATCGGCAAGGTTAAGTTCGGTGGCGCCGGCCTGGGCCATACGGGCAAGGGCCTCGACAACCGCGGCCTCGGCGACGGCACCTTCATACACACAGCCAAAGGCACATTGGGCGCCGGCCCGCACCGTTATGTTCGCCGCACGCGCCTGAACGATCAGGTCGAGCGCCAGTTCAAGGGCCTCGGCGGCCGATTTACGCACGTTTTTCCTGCTGTGGGTATCGCTGACCGAGACGGAAAGAGAAATATGATTCAGCCCGGCCGAGACGGCCCGTTGCAGACCTTTATCATGTAAGACCAGGCCGGTCACCAGTACATCTTCAACCCCGCCAAGTTCTCTGACCAGCTGGTCGGTATCGGCCATTTGCGGGACAACTTTGGGATTGACGAAGGAGCCCACCTGGATACGGGCCACACCGGCTGCCCGCAGCATGTCGAACAGGCGGCGCTTGTGGGAAAACGGCAGGACAAGGTCTTCGAACTGGAGGCCGTCGCGCAGCGATTCGTCCTCTAGTACAACCGCGGGCATGGGTTTACCTCCCTTGTGGTTCCATTAGCTATTACCACCGAGCCGGAACAGGTGCGGATAAATGGTTTACATGAACAGGGTAAAAAGTAAAGGGTATTATGGGGTGAGCAGGGCGAAGCGATGCCAGAAATCGGGAAATGATTTGACTACGCAGGTTTCGCCGTGAATTTTCACCCCCGGCACCCGCAAACCGGCCACCGCCAGACTCATGGCCATACGATGATCGTTGTAGGTGTCAATGTCGGCACCGTGTAAAGTGCGCCCACCCTCACCATGGATAACCATGGCATCGTCATGCTCATCGACCCGTACTCCCAGTTTGGTGAGTTCGCGCACCGTGGCGGCCAGACGATCACACTCCTTGATTCGCAGATGAGCGATGTTATTGATGGTTGTGGGTCCGTGGGCAAAGGCCGCCACCACCGCCAGGGTGGGCGCCACATCGGGCATATCACCCATATCAACGGTAATGCCTTGCAGATCTTTCGTCCCCTGAACCCGCAAACCGCTCTTTGTCTGTTCAACACTGCATCCCATCCGGGCCAGCAGCGGCACGAACATGGCATCACCCTGCAAGGACGGCAAGGGAATATTGGTTATGGTCACCGACCCATCGGTAATCGCTGCCGCCGCATGGAAATACGAACTATTTGAGGCATCACCCTCGATGCGCCAGGTGTGTGGCTGATAGCGGCCGGGAGCAACCTGAAAAAAACGCAAATCTTTGCTTGCTTCGATAGCAGCGCCGCATGCAGCCATCATCTGCAGGGTCATAATGGCGTAAGGTTTGGAAAGAATCGCACCCTGGGCATGCAGGCGAGCCTCATTCCTGGCGTACGGGGTCACCAGCAGGAGCGAAGAGAGGTATTGGCTGCTTTGGGATTCGGCCAGGGTGGTTTCACCGCCCTCGATTCCGTCCGCGACAATGGAAAGCGGCGGGCAGCCATTGCCGTGGATGGATTCGATATCCACCCCCCAGCCGCGCAGGGCCTCCACCAGCGGACCAATGGGGCGCTGCCGCATGCGGGAATCGCCGTCGATAATGCACTCACCCTGACATAAACTGACCACCGAAGTAAGAAAGCGGGTGGCGGTGCCGTTGTTACCCAGATAGATATCATCATCAGGGGTTGTCAGCCTGCCGCCGCGACCATGCACCCGCCAGCGATCGTCCTGCCGGTCGATCTGAATGCCGAGCTGGTGCAGCGCCTCACTGGTCAGGATGGTATCTTCACTGCTCAGGGGGTCGATGAGGGTTGATACGCCATCGGCCAGGGCGGCGATAATCAGGGCACGCTGGGTGATGGATTTCGAGCCGGGCACGGCAAGCTCGGCGTTCAGGGTGGTGATAGGTTTAATTTCTATCATGAATTTTCGTAGTTATGCTCTTTCAGACAACGCCGGCAGCCCGGCGCAGGGCGGCGCGCATGGTATCCACCGGCGCCGTGCAACCCGTCCATAACTCGAACTGGACTACTCCCTGATAGAGCAGCATCTCCAGTCCGTCGATACAGGTGCAGCCGGCGTCCGCCGCCTCGCGCAGCAAAGTGGTGTGCAGCGGCGCATAGATGATATCCATGACCACCGAGAACCTTGTCAGAACATTCGCCGGCAGCGGGCTGAGTTGCTGGTTGGGGTGCATCCCCACCGCTGTTGCATTGATGAGGATATCGAACTCTTTCTCGGGCGGCTCGGTCAGTGGCTGCCAGGGGCAGCCAAGCTCCGTTGCCAGTGTAGTTCCGGTTGATTCGGTGCGGCTCCAGATTTCAATATCGGCGCCCGCCTTTTTCAGCCCGAAACCAATCGCCCGGGCGGCGCCGCCGGCGCCTAATATAACCGCCCTACTGCCGGCCAGGGTAAGGTGCCGGCCAAGGGCGTGGTTGGCGCCCAGCCAGTCGGTATTGCAACCTTGCAAACTTGCCGCCGAGCCGCGGCGCGATACAACGATGGTATTGGCGGCGCCGATGCGGCGGGCGGTCTGGTCAACCTCATCGAGATGGGCGAGCACCGCCTCTTTGTGGGGAATGGTAACACTGAGCCCGTCGATCGAAAGCGCCCGCACCCCGTTCACGGCCCCCGCCACATCTTCCGTAAGAAACGGCACATAGACCCCGTTGATACCCAGTTCAGCAAAGGCGGCGTTATGCATGGCGGGGCTCAGTGAATGGTTGACCGGATTGCCGATAATCCCGAAAACCCGGGTATCACCGTTGATTTTCATGCCGCTCCCCCTGCCTGCTGAACCTGTTAATCATTTCCCGCAACACACCACTCTCTATCTGGCCAGACGCCGTTACAGCCGCACCTTCCGGCGAACAATAACTCATATAACCACCCAGCAGCAGGGTCGCCACCCGGCTGAACATACCTATCTCGCCCATGCAAAAAGATACCAGGGGGAAATCGAGTTCCCCGGCCACATCCTGCAGGCCCAGCACCCGTGTCATATCCCGGCGGGTATTCGCGGTGGTGACAATTTTGCCCACCTGGGCGCCCTGGCCGTGCATGCGGCGCACCAGCTCTTCCAGGATGACACGCTCGGGGGTTGCGTTAAAATCGTGCCAGGAGAGAATCAGCCTGGCGTGATTCTGACCGACCGCCTCAGCGACACGATCACGGCTCTGCGTGGGCGCCCGTAACTCTATATCCACATAGGCGGCGCCCAGTTGTGCCGATGCCCGCAACAACTCCACCCGACTATCCTCGTCACCGTCAAAAAACCCGCCTTCCCAGCGCGGCCGGCAGGTGAACAGCAGGGGCGTAGCGGCAACCTCGACGAATATGGCCGGATCGGGATCGGCCAACAGGTCAAGCCGAATTTCCACAAGATCAGCATGGTCGCCCGCTGCCCGGAGCAGTCGCAGGGCCTCATCGGTATCCTCCACCCCGATGCTGACGCAGATTTTGCCGGGAATCGGCAGGCACTGGGGTGAGGGATGCGGTTCACTCATCTGGGAAACTCCAATCTAACACTCGAGGGCACCGATAATGTCTCTGATGGATGTCAGCTTTTCCCGGGTCACATACTCGCCAAGACCATCCACGATCTGCTCGGCACCCCGCGGATTGACGAAATTGGCGGTGCCGACCTGGACCGCGGCGGCGCCGGCCAGCATGAACTCCAGGGCATCTTCGGTGGTACTGATGCCACCGATGCCGATAACCGGAATCGTTACCGCCCGCGCCACCTGGTAGACCATGCGCAGGGCTACCGGCTTGATGGCGGGCCCGGAAAGGCCGCCGAACATGTTGGCCAGTACCGGTTTTTTACGGTCTACATCGATGGCCATACCGATAAGTGTATTGATCAGCGAAATGGAGTCAGCCCCAGCCTCCTGCACCGCCACCGCAATGGCGGCGATATCGGTGACATTGGGAGAGAGCTTCACCATAACCGGTACATCGGCTGCCGCCTTCACCGCCCTGGTCACCGCTGCCGCCATCTTGGTATCAGCGCCGAAGGAGACCCCGCCATGAGCGACGTTAGGACAGGATATATTGACCTCGAGGGCGCTGATACCCTCGACTCCGGCCAGGTTTGCCGCGATCTGCCCATATTGCTCCACCGAATCACCTAAAATATTGACGATGACCGGAACGTTCAAACCACGTAGATAGGGAATCTTTTCACTGACAAAACGCTCTACCCCGACATTTTGCAAACCAATGGCATTGAGCATTCCGCAGGCGGTCTCGGCAATCCGCGGCGGCGGGTTGCCTTGACGCGGATGCAGGGAGATACCTTTAACGATAATGCCGCCCAGCCGATGCAGGTTGATAAGATTTTCGAACTCGCGGGCGTAACCGAAGGTGCCCGAGGCGGTCAGCACCGGGTTGGCAAGCATCAGCGAGCCGATATCGACGCGCAGATCGGCGCCGCCGGTGTCCCCGGCTAAAGCTGCCATTGCAAATCCCTCGCGTCGAAGACCGGACCGTCGACGCAGACATGCACATAGTTGTCGTCATGGCCCATGACGGTACACCCCAGGCACGCCCCCATGCCGCAGGCCATCACGCTTTCCACCGATACCTGGCAGGGGTTGCCGCTTTTTACGCAGATACCGTGCAGGGCGGCCAGCATGGGCTGGGGCCCACATCCGTAGATAACCGTATCGGTGGACAGGGGATGCGTAATCAGCAGATCGGTGGCCAATCCTTTCTCGCCAAAGGTGCCGTCCTCGGTTATACAGTGAAGCGACAGGCCGAATTGAGCATAATCCTCTACCAGCGGCTCAACGTCAGCCCTGCTTCGCCCGCCCAGAATGATCCGGTCGTCTGCCGCATGATGGCCACCGCGGCTGCGTTCTTTGGCCAGAAAAAGCAAGGGTGCAATCCCCAGGCCGCCGCCTATGAGACAGGCGGGCGCATCCTTGACCAATTGGTACCCCCGGCCCAGTGGGCCGAGCAGATCAAGTTCATCATCGACGCGGGCCGAGGCCAGAATCGCGGTTCCCCGCCCAACCACGTTGAAATATATCTGCAGGGTGCCTGAACCGGTTGCCTGATGAATGGAAAACGGCCGTCCCAGCAAGGGATCGTGCCGCTCTGAGGGCCGTATCATGATAAACTGGCCGGGCCGGGCAGCCCCCGCTATGAGCGGTGAACGCATGGTCAGCCGCAATGTTTGGGTGGACAACCGCTCCACCCGTGTTATGCTTGCCTTTTCCTGATACTGAGTCATGATAGGCTATTCGATGATATCACTTGATCCGTTTGTCGCTCTTGCCGTCTTTGTGTTCGGCGCCGCCATCGGCAGCTTTCTCAACGTGGTTATCCTCAGGCTGCCACAGCCGGGCGCCTCCATCGTTTTCCCCGGCTCACATTGCCCACACTGTAAACATCGTCTGCGGTGGCGCGACAATATCCCGCTGCTCAGCTTTATCATGCTGCGTGGTCGCTGCGCGTACTGCCGGGCCCCTGTTTCGTTCCAATACCCGGTGGTGGAAGCACTTACTGCCTTGCTGGCACTGGCAAATGCGGCGGTATTCGGGATCAGTGTGGCGGCACTGGGCTATTTTGTCTTTTGTGCGGCCCTTGTCACTATAATCTGGATCGACATACACCACCAGATAATACCAGATGTCATCAGCCTGCCCGGTATCGGGTTCGGTCTGTTGTTTTCCTTTGTCTCTCCGCTTGTCACCTGGCAGGATTCACTGATCGGCGCCGTCGTCGGTTTCGGTATTTTCTATGCGATCTCACTTGCCTACTATCTGCTGCGCGGCCATGACGGACTGGGCGGCGGCGATGTCAAGCTGCTTGCCATGCTGGGCGCGTTTCTGGGTTATAAATCCCTGCTCTTTATCATATTTGTCAGCTCGTTTACCGGCACCATAGCGGGGTTATGGGCGATGCGCACGCAGAAACTGGGCGGCCGAACCCGTATCCCGTTCGGCCCGTTTCTCTGCGTCGGCGCCATGCTGTATCTTTTCCTTCATACCCGAATCGATGCTCTCTGGCACTGGTATATCAGCTTGCTGGCTTAACTTGGGGTCAGGTCTTTTATTTTGGTGTTTTGCTATCAGGTGGTTTGCTGAAAAAAGTTTATAAAACACCAAAATAAAAGACCTGACCCCAAGTTAACTGAAGTTAAGTTCAACCTAATTCGGACATCAAGACCATGATCACATCGAGCAACTCCAAAAAGAAAATCAAGAAGCCGCCGGTTCTGTTTCAGCAAACCCAGGAGATATTGGCCGGCATCCAGGCCAAACTGGACATGCAGATCCTTACCTACTGGAACTCCCATAACGGCTCGGTCTGCTATAACGACGTCAACGCCATGTATGAGATTCTCAAAAAAATCGGCAAGCAGGAGCGATTGGCCCTGTTCATTAAGTCCGGCGGTGGCAACGGCCAGGCCTCGCTGCGCATCATCAATCTGTTACGCCAGTACTGCCCGGAAATTATTGCGCTGGTGCCGGTGGAGTGCGCCTCCGCCGCCACCATGATCGCCATCGGCGCCGATACCATCCAGATGGGGCCACTTGCCTATCTCACCGCCGTCGACACCTCGCTGCGCCATCAGCTTTCACCGCGGGACAAGGAAAACCGCAGCGTCTCGGTGAGTCTGGACGGGGTCAATCGGGTCATCCAACTCTGGGGCAAGGAGGCCCATGCCAACCATACCAATCCGTACGAGGCGCTGTTTCCCTATATTCATCCCCTGGTAATCGGCGCCATCGACCGGTCTGAATCGCTGTCCATCAAGATCTGTCGGGAAATCATGTCGTATCATATTGAGGACGCCGAAAAGATCAACGAAATCAGTACCCAGCTCAACGCCAACTACCCCTCGCACGGCTACCCCATCACCCTGCGAGAGGCCCGCAAGATCGGCCTGCCGGCCCATGAAATGGACGACGGCGTAAATACCCTGCTGCTGGAACTCAACAAGGTATATACCGAAATGGGGCAACAGGCGGTCACCGACTACGATGAGTTCAACTATCACAACCACGCGATTTTAAATATCATTGAAGGCAATGAGATACAGGTCATTTTTCAGACCGATGAGGACTGGCACTACATCAAGGAAGAACAGCGGTGGAGCTCAACAAATGACGCCAGCGCCTGGCATGTGACGCAAACCTTAAACGGCAAAGTGGTGAAATCGGTGCTGCACATCAGCTGATGATGTTTGCTGCCGGTCACCTGCCAAAAAAGAAAAACCAGGGGAATCAGTGCACCAGATTCGGCAGCCAGAGCACCAGTCCGGGAAAAACGATGAAAATAATCAGGCCAACCGTTTCCACCAGGGCAAAGGGAATGGCGCCGCGAATGACATCCATCAGCGTCACCGAGGGTGGTGACACCCCTTTAATGACAAATAGATTCAGCCCTACCGGCGGCGTCTCCGTGCCGATCTCACAGGCAATGGCCATCACGATGCCGAACCAGAGGCTCGAATAACCCATCTGCAGCACGATCGGCAGGAGGATGGGGGTGCTGATGAGAATAACCGAGACCACATCCATGAACATGCCCATGATATAGATCAGGGCAAAAATGCAGAACAGGATTGCCCAATTCGGCACATCCAGGGTGGCAACGAAGGAGGCCAGTTCCTGCGGCACCTGCAGGCGGGTCAACACATAGCCGAAGAGCAGCGCCGAGGCGAAGATCAGCATAATCATGGCACTGGTGCTGATGGTGGACCGAAGAATCGTTCGCATGGTCCGCCAGCTCAATTTCTTTTTAAACCAGGCCAGGATGAGCGCGCCGATACAGCCCACCGAGGCCGCCTCGGTGGGCGTGGCGATGCCCTTATAGATACTTCCCAGCACCAGCACGATAAGCAACACCGCCGGCCATATCTGAAACAGGGCGGAAAAGCGCATTGCCCAGGTGACCGTATCGGTGGTGCGTGGGGCGATATCGGGACGGACAATACCCACCACGAAGATATAGCCCATCATCAGAGCGGCAAGAACAATGCCCGGAACAATGCCGGCAATAAAGAGTTTGCCCACCGATTCGTCGCCGACCACGCCATATAGAATCAAGGCGACACTGGGCGGGATAAGCAGGGCCAAACCACCGGAAGCGGCGACGCAGCCGGTGGCAAGGGACTTATCATAACCGCGGCGAAGCATTTCCGGGATGGCAAAACTGCCGATGGTGGCGGCACCGGCAACACTGACCCCGCACAAGGCGCTGAAAATAGCACAGGCGGCAACGCTGGCCATGCCCATGGAACCGGGCAGCCGATTGCACCAGCGGTTGGTGGCGGTAAAGATGTTCGAGCCGATGCCCGAATGAAAGATGATTTCACCCATGAGAATGAACAGCGGTACCGCAACCAGGGGAAAAACCGCCAGACGGTCGTAGATGACGCCGGGAACCGCACCGAGTCCCCGCCCCCCCTGCACCAGCAGAATACCGACGACACTGGCCGTTCCCAGAGCGCCGAACACCGGCATGCCAAGAAACAGCAGGACGAGAAAAATACCGATTATAATGAGGGTAATGGCAACAGGATCCACGATAATTACTGCTCTTCTAGCTGATTATCAGTTGTGTCGGCTACCCCGGCGCCGCTGATCAGACCAGTGATCCGCACCACAATCTGCATCGCCAACAAGAGTGAGCCGATGGGAATAATGGCGTAGGGAATCCACATGGGAACGTTGAGCAGGGAACTGGAGTGATAGCCGCCGCGAAACGCCATAAGCGAGGATTTTGCACCCTGCCAGACAATAATGAGGCAGAAGCAGAGAACGATGCAGGAGGTAATGATATCAAGCACCCGGCGGGCGTTGCCGGGCATGAGACTGATGACCGAGGTCATCCGCACATGCTTGTCTTGGTGCATCACCCAGCCGGCCGCCATAAAGGCGATAAAAATCAGCAGATACTCGCTGAGTTCCACCGAATAGAGGGTCGGCTTGTTGAGCACATAGCGGGCAATGACCTCGTGAAAAACCAGCAACAGCAAGAGCACGAGACATATCTCCGCAAGCACGGCGCCGGTTTTGCTGAGCCGCTCACAGACAAACGCTATTGCCGACCAGAATTTTTTCATGATGAAGAAAATGAGTAACCCGTGTGCATTAATGGCGTCGTAAAAACTTCGCTCTACGTTGTCGTGGGATCATTTTTGACTTCTCGACGTACCACCTTGCGAGGTCAAAATGACCACCACTCCTATTAGAGCTATGTTTTTACTTAGCCATCTTAGCCTGCTAGTCTGACTTTTTACGACACCATCATGCATTGGTCGGCGATACACTATGGTCGGCGCATCGCCGGAGCAGGTTTCAGGCGCCGCTCATCAGTGGTTTTCCTCAATAAAGTCAAGATATTTTTTGCCGTCAGGCACCTTGCCAAGCCACCACTCATGCACCGGAATCATCGCCTCCTTGAACACGCCCAGTTCCTCCGGCGTGGCGATATGGACGTTGACCCCTTTTTCCTTGTACTGGGCCACCGCATCCGCCATAAACTCCTCAAGCATGGCAAGCTGCTGCTGATCCCTGAGCTTGCCGGCCTCAATCATCACTTCCTGCACATCGGCGGGCAGGCTGTCCCACTTCTCCTTATTGATGGCCAGAACACAGGTAAAATAGGCCATATTGGTGACCGAGAGGTTGTCCACCACCTCGTAGAGCTTTCGCCCGAGCCCGGTAATCAGCGGGCGGGTGCAGCCGTTGATGGTGCCGCGCTGCAGGGCCATGTAAAGTTCTCCGGAACTCATGGTGGTGGGACTGCCCTCCATCAGTTCAATTGCCTTGCTTGCCGTGCTCCCGGAAACACCCCACTTCTGCCCTTTCATTTCTGCCGGCGAGGTCACCGAGAACCCTTTGGCATAGATCTGATACGGGCCACCCGCGGCCCGACCAAGTACTTTGACGTTGTGCTCCAGAAACTTATCGTTAATTCCCAAATCCCACAGCCCGGCATCGAGGCTTTTCTGCATGCTGGCCGGAGTTTCCCATAAAAAAGGTAAGTTACTGATGCCGGTATTGGGGATAATCCCGGTAAGATAGAGATCATTGGGGGCGGCCATATCGATGTCGCCACGCTCCAGGGCGGCAAACTCCTCTTTGCCCTTGTATAATTGGCCGGAGTGGAAAAACTTGAATTTCACCGCACCGCCCGTCTCTTTTTCCACATAGGCCATAAAATCCTCCAGCGGCTGCACCAGGTAAGGATACGATGTCGGCATATAGGTGGAAAAGACGATCTCGATGGGCTCGTCCTTGGCAAAAGCCGCGCTTATGGAAAAAACCAGGGCGGCAACGATCAACAGACAACTGAGTCGGGTGCGATTCATAGCGGGTCTCCTTGGCTATTTTTTGGGGGGGGGAGGATAAAGCCGAATTCGATGATACCATATTCCGGCTTAGTTCATGGTTTCAGGCAAAAACGACGCTCACCACATTTCCGCCAGCCGCTATACTACCAACAATTAGGGTTTTTGGGCAAGCATATAGATGGATGTCGCTGGATGTCGCTGGGGTCAGGTCTTTTATTTTGGCATTTTTCATCCAAAAAAACCTTCAAGCCTCAAGGAGCCAAAAACGCCAAAACATATGGGAGCAAGACAACACTAGAATGTTCGTTCACGATCAGCGCGCGTGAAACATGTTACCGCAGCCATATACCCACGATTGCCGGGATACCATGTTTTTGCGCAACGATGAGGTTGGGTGAAAAGGCAATTTCTCACAGTTCCCAAACGGTAAGAAGAAGGGTTCGGATTCTTGGATGAGAGAGCCTTTTCCTTGACAAGAGGCCTTTAAATGGGCGCCCCGACCTGCCACTCCCATGATAATGGCGGCCCACCTCATCAAATACATATGAGTAAATCTCGGTTGAGTTCTGCTCTTTGCATATCACACCTTTGCAAAACGTTTTCCGCCGTCTTCAAGCTAAGCTTTAGCCGCAATTGGTAAGAGACATAAAAAACATGGAAACCATTTAACGAGTAGCAGTCAGTTTCAGGGGGTCTGCGAGTTATCAGTTAGCTCACGGGCACTATGTTCTCACTCCTCCGGTTGCGGGCTAATTGCATCGGTTAATCCGGCGAGGCTGTCGCCCTTGAGGCCCACATCCGCCAGCAATGAATCGATAAGCGGGGCGTGACTGCGGTATCGCAGAGCGCTGGCTACCAGCTGATCGCTGAGGCTGCCGGTGCCACCCTCCGCCTTATGTTCACCATCGGCGCCAGTTGAACCGGATCCGGTCAAGCCGTCGACCTGGATGATCTTGATACCGTCAATATGTTCCATGGGCTTGACACTTTGTTCAATAATGTGCGGCAACCGGTCGAGCAGTTCCAGACGGATGTGCATGGCGATCCGTTCGTTGGAAAGCATATTACGCGCCTCGTTCAGGGCCTTTTCACCAATCGCGTCTACCTGGTAACGCACCTCGGCGGCCTGGGCCCGCAGCTTTTCGGCTTCGGCCTCGCCGCCCGCCTCGATCCGCTGCTTATCGGCTTCGGCATTTGCCAGGGTAGTGAGCGCTTCAGCCCGGTCAAGAGCGGCGCTTTTTTCCGCCTCGGCCGACACTTTGACGGCAATAGCCTCACGCTCGGCTTCCTTGCTTGCCTCCACCAGTTCCACTGCCTTGAGGCGCTCGGCCTTTTCGGTCTCCTGAACGGTAATTACCCGCTCGGCTTCACGAATTGCGGTAGCCCGGGCTTTGTCCGCTTCTGCTTCGGCCAGTGATTTTTCTTTTGATTTTTCAGCAATGGCAATGGACTTGTCCTGTTCAGCCAGATCAATGGCCTTATTCTGCTCGATCTGAGCCATATCCACCGATTTGTTTTTGCTGATCTCGCGCTCCCTGATTACCTGATCCCTGGTGATATTATCGGTCTCCACCGCCTGATCGGCACCGATCTTGGCCTGCTGAATCTTCTTCTCCGCCTCGATCCCGGCCTCCTCGGCCTCCTGCCGTTTGATTGCCTTTTCCCGGGCAATTTCGCTTGCCTGGTTAGCCCGGCGAATCTCCAATTCACGCTCCTGATGAAGCTCGGCGTATTCCTTTTCCTTGGCTATTTCAAGCTGCTGACGACGCGCATCGAGGTTTTTATTTTCGATGGCCACCTGGGTATCCATCTCGATGTCGTTACGAATTTTGCGGCGCTCTTCAATTTCCTGGGTAAGCTTGGTCAACCCCTCGGCATCAAAGGCATTGTCTGGGTTGAAGTGTTCCTTGCTGGTCTGATCCATACCGGTAAGCGATACCGATTCCAGTTCCAAACCGTTTTTCAAGAGATCCTCGGAGACCGCGGCCTGCACCTTGGTCACAAATTCAACCCGCTGCTCATGGAGTTCCTCCATGGCCATCTCGGCGGCCACCGCCCGCAGCGAATCGACAAATTTACCCTCAACCAGCTCTTTTAACTCGTTTGGCCGCATGGTTTTCGTACCCAGGGTCTGGGCGGCGTTGGCGATCGATTCCTCGGTGGGCTTGACCCGAACGTAAAACTCCGCCGCCACATCAACCCGCATCCGGTCTCTGGTGATCAGGGCCTGCTGGTTCTCCCGCTTTACCTCGAGACGCAGGGTATTCATATTCACCGGGATAATCTCGTGCAGCACCGGCAAGACAATGGCGCCGCCGTTGAGAATGACTTTCTGACCCCGGAAACCGGTGCGGACAAACGAGACCTCCTTTGATGAACGTTTGTAGAGTTTGGCCAGAATAAAACCGATGGTGATCAGGGCGACCAGGATGATCCCGGCATTGATCAGTATGAATGCTAGATTGTCCATAATATTCTCCTCTCACCTGTAAAGAGACAACTTTCGGAAACCTTTCATGTATCCATTAGCGAACTGCTTGAATCGGCAATAACCCTGAACATGGTGCCGTTTTGGCTGACGATGATTACCGACTCGCCGGTGCTGAACTCATCGTTCTGTTGGTCGGCCAGCGCCAGAATGTAATGGGTCTGGCCGTGCTTGTCGCGGAGTTTGGCCTGGGCCGGTTTATCGTAGCGGGCGGTGCCAGTGGTAATGGTTGCGACCTGGCCTACAAATGATTTTTCAGATACCACATAGGTTTCATCCTTGGGCAGATGTCTGCCAAGAAACCCGCCACCGATGCGAACCGCCGGGATCGCGCAGGCCATGGCAATTACCACCGCAAAAACGGTGGGCATTGGAACACCGATGAGCTTTACCGCGGTGAACTGAGCAATCAGGCCGCTGAGGCCGAAGCCGGTGAGAAACACAACAAAGAGAATCAGCACCGGCACCTCGCCGATGCGAAACCAGGACAACAGCTTTATCAGGGTGTCACCCGGGCCATGTACCGCCGCGACATCGATATCCGCATCAACATCGACATCGATATCGACGTCGGCATCGATATCCGGCATGACCGAATCGAGCATCTCCGACAGGCCCATACCCAGGCTGACGGAAATCGCCTCCAGCAGCGCGAAAAGCAGCATCACCGCCAGCGCAATGGTAAAAGGTGAATTCTGCGGGGCGAGCAGGAAGTCGACCATACTTATAGGCCCTGTTTTTTCTTCAGAGCAGCAAGTCGTTCCTTAACCCGATTGTGCCGAGCCATGTCCTCCAGTTCACTCATCTGTGCACTGCTTTTACGATCGATGGGGGTGGTCGATCCCATCCCGGTGGCGTTGCCCATCACCCGATCAAAAGCCGATTCAGCCCGACTGATTTTTGTCTCCACGGAAGAGGATGAACTGGTGGCCGCATCAACCGCGGTGGCTTGGGATTGGCTTTTTTTATACAGGGTCAGTTCGTCGCGCATTTCCCGTTTCTTGGCCTGCAGGGCGGTAATATAGCCCTCCAGTTCCTTCTCGGCATCACTGAGTTCGGCAATCTGATGTTCCAATACCGGCACCTGTGCCTCCATGTCCAGTTGCTGAGAAATGGCGGTTTCAGCCAGATCATCGCGATTTTCGGCCACGGCGAGCTCGATCTTCCCGGCAAGATCATCAAGTTTTTGATTGATCTGCATAAGGCGTGAGTTCGCCAGGTGCTTGTTCGCCACCGTCTGGGTTAATTCGGTCCGCACATCGTCCACCGCCTCGTCGATCTCTCTGATTGCCTGCTCCATAATGGTCTCTGGAGCAGCGTTTTCCACGGCATCGATCAGTGCATTGAAACTGCCGCTGATAATGCGCCCCACCCGACCGGTCATACGTTCTCTCATGATTGCTTCTCCCCGTAAAAAGTTTACGCTGTTCTGAAGAATATCTTGGATCCAGAAGAAATTACCCCCCATCTCACTTCATAAAATAAGTGTATCTCTAACACATTTGTTTTGCAAGCCGATTCAGTATCGACGGCCGATTAACCGTTTCATCCAGATTGGCAATATCTGATGAAATCGTAACACAAAACGGGGGTCATCTATGATAAGTAAAGTCAAGAGGAAAACGGAGATTTCCTGTGTGTCTTCACCGCTGAGCTGATTCCTGTGCATGGAGCTCGGTCAGGTTATGGCTCAGTGGCGGAGAACCTTAACTATTCGTAGCTTTTGGGCCATAACCTGACCGAGCGGGCTACGAGGCACTACAAATGTTTTCCTAACGATTGCTGCCTTGTTTTTTTATTCTTTCTTTGGATCAACAAATGGCTTGTGACCAGACATCTATTTGCAGTATCAGGCTATACGCCGTCACAGAAGATTGAGTGTGGATCAAAACCCGCTGGTCTTTAAACAAATCACATGGCGCATCCCCCGAAGGTTCGCAGCAGACCCCCATTACGAAAGATCCAGCGGGAAAACCAAGCCGCAAAAGTCAGTTTCTTTTCTCAAGCCGCTTTCTCTAATACCTCCCGTGGAGTAAATGGTTGTTCGCTTTTATCAACAACCAGCATATAGGACACCAACTTACGGGCAACAGCAAGAGTTGCACGGTTCCTGTTACCTTTGGCTATTTCCCGCTCATGGACTTCAGCCAGTTGTCTGTTCCATCGTGGCGCCAGTTTGGCTGCTTCGACCAACACTGTCTGCAAATGTTTATTTCTCTGTTTGGAAATCGGTCCACGCTGATTTTTACCCGCCGACTGCTTTTGGGCGCTACAGAGACCGCAATAACTGACTGCCTTGCTGATACGATTGAACCGGTGAACATCTCCAATTTCCAATACCCATGTCAAGGCCGTTACCTCACCGACTCCCGGAATAGTCATCAGTAGTTTAACCCGTTGCCTGATAAGTGGATTGCCCCGAAGAGCGTGCAGCAATGATTCCTGCATTCTGGTGAAAATTTCCAGATTACTTCGGGTGATCTTCAGGAGATCAACTACTGATTCGGGAATATAGTCCAGGCCACCCAATAGATCGTTGAAATATTTTTTCCCATGGAGCCTGGCCTTGCTGTGCTCAGCGCCAACCTCCATGAGCAGTCCAGAGGTTTTGTTTTTCATCCTGATCGCTTCACAAACCAGGAAATTGCGGTAGCGGAGAACCCGCCGGAGGTTCCGATGTTCTTCGGGCGCCATATAACAGAGAGGTGGTAGATTACACCGAAGCAGATCAGCAATCATTTCCGCATCAGCGGCATCGTTTTTCTTCTTGGCTGCTGAAATAGCTTTGAGCATCGCGGGGTGCGCAACAAAGAGTTCAGCTGCATAGGGGAGAAGATGGTCATACACCCATCCGGTAAACAGTGTTGCTTCCATAGCTCCTTGCCAGGGAGCCTTCCTGTTCTCGGCCCATTTGACCAGGCTCTGTCGAGTGGCCCTGAGCACTCCGTGATCAACAATAGTTCCATCTGTCTGTTTTTCACAAAAGCTGATTGTCTTTTTGTGGATATCAAAACCGATATAGTGCATATTGTTCATAGTAGACCTCCTTGTGGCTCATGATTTTGTGCGGCTCCATGCTGTCACGACAGCTCCTACGCTATTCTACCACAGGAGGTCTATTTTTCTTCTAACTGCCCCTTACTTATACATTCAAACAGGTCTTTTATTTTGGTGTTTTTTGCCAATGTGACGGACTGAGAATTCAAAACGGATCAAAAACACCAAAATAAAAGACCTGACCCCCGCCCATTTATTCTGATGATTACCATATGAAGGTGGCGGATACTTTTTAGAACGGTATAGTGTATCGCACAAACCCATCAAATCGATCAGACTATCACTATCAGGAGGTACCATGACTATCGTGGAAGCGCTTGTCGCGCATCATGACGTGCTCAGGCGACTATACGCCCAGGCGGAAACAAACCCGGAGGTGTTTGAGGATTTTATCAGACACCTGGTCATCCATCACACCATGGAGGAAAAATATTTTTATGATCTGTTGGGCAGCTTTGCCGAAGCTGAGCATGATTCACTGGAAGCGGTCAATGAGCATCATATCATCGAGCTTATTATCAAGGATGCTCAGGGATTCCCCCGTGACCACCAGAATTTTCCCATAAAAATAGAGGGGCTGGGAGAGTATACCAGCCACCACCTGGACGAAGAGGAAGCCGATATTTTCCCCATGGCGCAGAAGCTTTTCGCTGCCGAGGAGCTGGAAAAACTTGGCGCCCTGTTTGAAAAGGCGAAGCAGGAACTGCTGGGCGTTTCGATACCGGAGTTACCCAAGGTGCTGGCTGATAAATTCAATATCAAAGCGACCAAGACCGGGGCCAAGACTGAGTCGGCAAAACCAGCCGGACAGTCGGTGGACAGTGCCGCCTATGGTCTGGGTATTGGCGCTTTGCGCCAATAGATACGTTGACATAAACCACATGCTATCAAGAGGAAGAACATGGATATTTTAAAGCGTGAACTGGCCCCCATTCCCGTCGAGGCGTGGGCTGAGATTGATGAACAGGCAACCCGCAGCCTCAAGGCGATGCTTTCCGGGAGAAAGGTGGTGGATGTGAGCGGGCCCATGGGCACCGATTTTCCCGGTATTCCCGAAGGTCGGCTGGATTATCCCGATCAACCCGGAGACAGCGGTCTCAAATACGGCATCCGTAAGGTCCACCATATCGTCGAGGTACGCATTCCCTTTGAGCTTGAAATCTCGGAGCTGGACAACGTCGTGCGCGGCGCCAGAGATGTCGATCTCTCAGCACTTGAAGCGGCGGCGAAGACGGCGGCGCTGTTTGAAGAACAGGTTGTCTATCATGGGCTGCCGGAGGCCAATATCACCGGGCTGAAGCTGTGTGTGGGCAATGAATGCCTCACCATTGAATCACAACCTGAGCAATTGCTGACCGGCATCGCCGAAGGCGTAACCCATTTCACCAGCCGCTCCATCGAAGGGCCCTACAGCTTTATCGTCGGCCCCAAATTGTGGAGCAAGATGTCCGCCCACGTCCAGGGGTATCCCATAAAAATGCAGGCCGAAACCATTCTGGGAGGTCCCGTCCTGCTCAGCCCGTATCTCAGCGGCGCCCATGAAAACGAGGCCTACATGCTCACCCAGCGCGGCGGTGATCTGGAACTTATTCTTGGCCAGGATCTTGCCATCGGCTATGAATCGCACACCAGCAGCGCGGTTACCCTCTACTTTACCGAGTCATTCACCTTCCGCGTCCTCGAGCCTATGGCGGTACTCAACTTTACCGCCTTGAGCTGAAATGGATGAGCGAAAAAGAAAGGGCATTCTGGATAACACCTATATGGGGGCGGACAGAATGTCCGTCCCCATCGGCTGATAGCTTTTCAGGAGTGATGCGGTCCTGAAGCAGGTCTGCAGCCAATTTATGGCAACACCATCAATTCTCGGTATCGGCACCGCCGTACCCCCCTACTCATACGATCAGGCGGAAATAATGCCGATCGTGCGCGGGCTATTTAAGGAGCGGGTTGAAAATCTCGATCGGCTGCTCAAGGTGTTTGAGCACAGCCATATCCGCCGCCGCCATTTCGTCCGTGAGCCGGAATGGTACATCTCAGATCACGGTTTTGGCGAGGCCAACCGGGTCTTTGCCCAAAGCAGTACCGAACTCTGCCTCTCCGCCGCCGGTAAAGCACTTGCCAAAAGCGGGATTGACCCCCGGGAGATCGGAGCGGTGGTGGCGGTCTCCAGCACCGGAGTAATGACCCCGAGTCTGGATGCCGTGCTGATCCAGGAACTCGGTCTTTCGCTCAATGCCCGCCGTATCCCCATTTTCGGGCTGGGCTGCGCCGGCGGAGTTACCGGTCTTGCCCGCGCCGCCGAGCAGAGCACGGCGCTGGCGGGCGCCCCGGTTCTGTTCGTGGCGGTGGAAATCTGCTCCATTACCTTTCAGAAAAACGATATTTCCAAGGCCAACCTGATCGGCACGTCCATTTTCGCCGACGGCGCCGCCGCCCTGGTGGTAGGCGCCGGCCCTGGCGGGCCACAGGTTGTCTCCTCATACCACCAGCTTTTTGCCGACACCTATGACATCATGGGCTGGGAAGTGGCCGACAGCGGCCTGAAAGTGTTGTTTTCCCGCGATATCCCCACCTTTGTCCGCACCCATATACCGCGTGTTGTGGACGAGGCCTGCGAACACTGGAAGATTGATAGAAAGGCAATCTCCTCATATATCACCCACCCGGGCGGAGCCAAGGTGCTGGACGCCTTTGCCGACGCCCTGGGCATCGATCAGAATATGCTGCTGCCGGCTTACGAGGTGCTGCGCGAGTTTGGCAATATGTCCTCGGCCTCAGTGCTGTTCGTCCTGGACAATATGCTGGCAACCGATCGGCTGGCACATGGCTATGGCCTGATGTCGGCTCTGGGACCGGGGTTCAGCTCTGATCAGTTGCTTCTAAAGATGGCGTGATCCTGCTCACTGTCATCACCACGCTGGTTGTCGCCCAGCGTCTCAGTGAGCTGGCCCTGGCCAGACGCAATCTGAAATGGGCGCTGGCCCATGGCGCTATCGAATACGGAGCAGACCATTACTGGCTGTTTGTGGTGTTGCACAGCGGCTGGCTCGTGGGCTTCAACCTCGAGTGGTGGATAACCAAACCAACGGCGCCTGCAATATGGCCGCTTTTGCTTGTTGGTATAGTGCTTGCCCAAATCCTGCGATACTGGGCGATCACCAGTCTCGGCAAATACTGGAACACCAGGATCGTGGTATTTCCCGGCGATGCGTTGGTCAAAACCGGCCCCTACCGTTACCTGAAACATCCCAATTACCTGGCGGTGGTCATCGAGCTGGCGGCAATCCCCCTGCTGCTTGGATCCTGGCGAACTGCCGTGGTGGCATCGCTGCTCAATGCCATCATGTTATTTTTTATCCGGATACCTGCCGAACAGCAGGCTTTGAAACAATGATGGACTCGTAAAAACCTTGGATTTGCTTGCTAACGTCATTCCCGCGAAAGCGGGAATCCAGTGATTCCAATTAATTACGGATTTCGGGTCAGCTCCACTATGACGGTAAAGGGGTTTTTACGATTTTATCAAACAATGAAAGGGAAAAAAAAGGGTATTTGCGACTGTACCGACGCAAATACCCTGAAACTGCGGCTAGATGGTTGTCTTATTCAGGAATCATCACGGTATCGATAATGTGAATCACACCGTTTGAGGCCTTCACATCAGCCTTGATTACCTTGGCGCCACCGACGAATACCATCCCGTCTTTTACCTCTATTGGCACTTCAGCACCATTGACTGTTTTGGCGCTGCTCAATCCCATCACGTCTTTGGCATATACTTCGCCGGCTACCACGTGGTAGGTGAGAATTGCCACCAGTTGATCTTTATTTTCCGGCTTCACCAGGTTCTCCACCGTACCCTCCGGTAGCTTGGCAAAGGCTTCATCGGTGGGGGCAAATACGGTAAATGGTCCCTCGCTTCTCAGGGTCTCCTCCAGCCCAGCTGCCTGCACCGCCGCAACCAGGGTGTTGAACATACCGGTATGAGCCGCCATGTCCACAATATCCATCGATTTATCCATTTTTTTGTCATATCCGCTGCCGTGACTACTGGCCAAGGCTACGGCGGGAATGAGCAACAAGGTTAAAAATGCAAGACAGATTGTACGTTTCATGATTTTCTCCACAAATACTCAGCGGCTATGCAATCGATTCATCATCATAAGTATCATTGCTTTATTCTATTCATGGCCGCATCTTTTTATGTATAACCTAATCAAAACAGTGTTTTGATTAGATTTCCTCACCGGTGAAATAGATCATCAGTGTAGGTTGAACGATGTGCACGAAGAAGCCTGTTGTCAAATAGGACACAAGGCACATCCGGCCAATAAATAATATCTATAATTGAATCCCGTACCCAAACCCTTTATCCATATGAATACTCTCCCTTCACCCGCTATTGACCGGCGCCGCTACCGAATCATCCGCCGTTTTTTTTTGCGGGCGATTGTTCATTTTGTTTTCTGGGACCTTATTCTCAACCGCCCGATCCTTCGGGTGGTTCGCACCGATCCCATTGCCCGCTGGAAAAAAATCAGCCGGGCATATCGAGACCTGGCTATCGAGATGGGCGGGGTGCTCATCAAACTTGGTCAATTCCTCTCCGCCCGGGTCGATATCCTGCCACGGGAGATTACCCGCGAGCTTGCCGATTTGCGTGATGAGGTGCCGCCCGCCCCGTTACCCGAAATTGTTGATCGGATTGAGCAGGATTTTGGTCGCCCGCTGTCTGAATTGTTCTCTTACCTCTCGCCCGCTCCCCTTGGTTCCGCCTCACTGGGGCAGGTGCATCGCGCCAGACTGGCTGAAGACGGCGCCGATGTTGTCGTCAAGGTGAAACGCACGGACATAGATCGCATCGTTGAAACCGATCTGGCTGCCATCAGTAAGAGCCTTGTATGGCTGAAAAAAGATAATCGAATCAGCAGACGGGTAGACCTGGATCTGCTTGGTGAAGAGTTTGCCCGGGTAACCAGAAACGAGCTTGACTTTGGTGCGGAGGCGGAAAACTGCGAACGGTTCCGCCAAGATTTCAGCGACGAGCCGCGGGTCTATTTTCCCACCGTTTTTTCGAACTATTGTTCAGACAATTGTCTTACCCTGGAAAACGTCGATTACATCAAGATTTCAGACAGGGCGACAATGGCACGGGTCGGTATCGATCCGGGCGCTGTTGCGACGACCCTGTATCAGCTCTACCTGCGCCAGATATTTTCCACGTACTTCGTCCATGCCGACCCACACCCCGGCAATATTTTCGTGAAACCCCTTCCCACCGAAGATGAAATGGTGGCCGGGGTGAGTTGTTTTGGCCCTGATGACAAGGTGGACTACGTCGCCGACCGTGCCTTCCAGATAGTTTTTGTGGATTTCGGCATGGTAACCACCATCCCGGGTCGCCTTCGCGCCGCCTTGCGTGAGTATGCCATCGGCATCGGCACCCGCGATGCATACCAAATGGTGCAGTCATACGTCAGCGCCGGCACTCTGCTTCCCGGCGCCGATCTCAAACGCCTCGAAGAGGCGCACGAGGCGCTGCTCGAGCAGTTCTGGGGGGCCGACATGAAGAGCATGAAAGGGCTGGCGCTCAGTGATACAAGCACCTTTTTGCGGGAATATCGAGACGTGATCTATCAGGCGCCCTTCCAGTTTCAGGCCGACATGCTCTTTGCGGTGCGGGCGGTGGGGATTTTATCTGGAATCTCGGCAGGTCTGGATGAGACCTTTGATCCGTGGCGTGAGCTGGTTCCTTTTGCCGAAAAACTTACCGTCGAGGAGTTGAGTTCAGGCTGGCGGGAGCGGCTCCAGAATCTGGCGATAACAGGCCACAACCTTGCCAGACTGCCAGTGCAGATCGTCTCGTTAATCACCCAGGCGGAGCGCGGCAATCTCACCGTTAAAACAGGCTTTACTCCGGACAGCCGCCGGTTGCTGATCAATATCGAGCGCGCCGTCGGCAGGCTTGCTTTGGTTGTGGCGGGTTCAGGTATGCTGATCGGGGCCCTGCTGCTGCTCGCCCATGACTCGTATCCGTTCCTTGCCTGGACGATTTGTGGCCTCGCCGCTACGGCATTGGTTGCCGCCATAAGAAAGTAAGATTTTCAGAGGGGATTATGTCGAGGTACTGAGATACATTCGCGTCGATGACGTGACCATGCCGCCGCAATAAACGCTCGGCAACGGCATCAGCAGCGTCATGGGCCGAACGCAGGGAACGTGGCGGTGCACCGAAAACCACCCATGATATTGCCGAGCCGCCTTCTGATACTCTGCCACGCGAAAAAAGGGATTCCTCCTGCTCATTGACTTCGTGATACGTCATGAGATCAGACGGAGCTGATATTTTTATGGATATCAGGTAAAAAGTTTGAGAGCAATGGCGGGACACATATGGAGAGGATGTTACTTTTTGGCAATTGGTCAGCATGTCAAACAGCCTTGATGTTTGGTATTTGATGGAAATTGCCAAGTAACTCCAGACAAACAACTTTGGCCAGAAATAGCTATGGGTCATCACGGACAGACAAAGAGCAGCATTGTCCCACTGATAGACCGGTTGAACAAATATCCCATCGGTCTGCCGGACAGTGATAAACTGCGGCGGATTCTGGCTATTTTGTTTACCGAAGAGGAGGCCTTTGTGGCCTCCCGGTTTCCCCTTACCGAGGCGACCCTGAAGGAGTTGTGCCGGGCTACCGGCTGGGAGGCCGAGAGGCTGGAAAATCAGCTGGAGCAAATGGCCGATAAAGGGTTGGTCTTTGATTCCCGGTACGGCGGGAAAACCTACTATCTGCTGATGCCGGGATTGATTGGATTTTTTGAATTCAGTTTCATGAAGCAGCGTCAGGATCTGCCGGTTGCCGAACTCGCCCAGCTGATGGAGGAGTATCTCTTTGCAGATCCCAATCAACGGATGGGCCGGGAGTTTTTTGCCAGCAAGACGCCGCTTACCCGGAGTTTGCCCTACGAAGAGCATATCCCGGTGAGTTCTCAGGTGGCGACCTACGAGAGCGCCTGTGAGATCGTCAAAAATGCGGGGTACGGCGCTATCGGTATGTGCTATTGCCGCCATAAAAAGGAGCATCTTGGCAAAAGCTGTGACAAAAATGCTCCCACCAGCGAGATCTGTATTTCTCTTGGCACGGCGGCCAAATTTATGGTTCGCCGAGGTTTTGCCGAACAACGCACCACCAGAGAGCTGCTGGATATTCTTGCTCAGGCGAAAAAACTCAACCTCACCCATATCACCGACAATATCCGTTACAAACCATCATTTATCTGTAACTGCTGTTCCTGTTGCTGCGAGCTGCTGGGAGGGGTTATCCAGGGCTTTCCCCATGGAGTTGCCAAGACCAGCTATACCCTTGAGATTGACGGCACCAGTTGTGTCGGCTGTGGGCTTTGTAAAAAGACCTGCAATGTTGTCGCTCTTTCTCTTGACGAGGCGAAAAACAGTGGAGAGAAAAAACAGATGAAGGTCGATCCGGATCATTGCCTGGGCTGTGGTGCCTGTATCAGCGTCTGTCCCACCGGTTCTCTTTCTCTGGTCAAGGTCGAGCGGTCGCACCCCCCGGAGAAGAAGAAGGATCTCTTCAAACAGATCCTCAAGGAAAAGGGGCGGCTGACCCCTTTTATCATCGATAGCTGCAAAACAGCAGTGCGGAAAAAACTGGGGATGCGCTAATTTTTATAAATGGTGCAGGTCACTTGGAAGAAAGCTGGCTCGATCTGAGAACATGCGGTGTATGAGAAATCATCGAGGAAGCCCACAAAAACTGATTATCGGCAATAAGAACTATTCGTCCTGGTCGCTTCGCGCCTGGCTGATGCTGGCCGCCTTTGAAGTCTCCTTTGAGGAGTTGAAGGTCAACCTCTCCACTGCTGAAACCGCTGCCACTATCGGCCGTTATTCGTCTGCTGGTAAGGTGCCGGTGCTCCATGACGGGGAGTTGGTAGTCTGGGACTCCCTGGCAATCTGCGAATATGTCTCGGAAAAATATCTCAATGGTAGAGGCTGGCCCGAAGATATGGAAGGTCGGGCGATGGCCCGCTCATGCTCGACTGAGATGCACTCCGGACTGTTCACCTTAAGAGAGGCGATGCCCATGAATTGCCGGGCGACAAACCGCCGGGTCGAGCGTTCCCCGCAACTGGAAAAAGAGATCGCCAGAGTCATAACCCTGTAGAGCGAGATTCGGCAGAACTATCAGGAGCGAGGGCCTTACCTCTTTGGTACCTTTTCCATTGCCGACTGTATGTTTGCCCCGGTGGTGCTCAGATTTACCACCTATGGTGTCGAGCTGTCGGGGGTGGCCGCCGCATATGCTAAAACCATGCTTGCTCATCCCCAGCTGAAAAAATGGCTTGTGGCGGCTCAAGAGGAGCAAGAGATCATAGAGGAAGAGGAGGTGGGTCAAACCTCCACCCCATAGTATAGAGAGCTCGTTGCACAAACTCTTTGGTTCCTCGAGGTTTGACCATCAGGCCAGTCCTTACATACATTTACGGCGAAGCCAGGTGAATTGACCCCACTACACCGTGCTGCTGAGCCCCGTGGATGGAGAGATGATCCGCTTTATCCTTGCTGGCACACGCCTGCCCAAGGTATAGTCCGTTATTCTCCCTCATTTGATGCCTGCCACTTAACGTGAAACAATCACCCTTGCCTCATGCCAGACTTTTTACTCCGAGGCGTCGTCGGATAAATAGGACCCATATCAGTGGATATGAGGTTGTCAGTAGCGTACTGGTTTTGCTGGCCCTGGCCGCTGTTATCCTGTGGGTGGTCAGCCGTAAAAACCACTTTGATCCAGCCCATCAGGATGTTTCGCTTGAGGCTCTGGAGCAGGTCTCCGGGTCGACCGTCTTGTATCAGCGACCACTCAAGCCCTGGCAGTTACCGGGAACAACGGATGGGTGGCAGGATATTGATCTGGGGATTTTTCCTGATTCGGTTGCCTCTGAGCAGTGGCGGCCGAAGACCCGGGTCAAGACCTTTGATCCCGAAAATCTCTATGTAAAGATTAACGGTGAGGCTGAACGGTTTTTACGCCACGGCTTCACCCAACTATCGTACCTGGTGCTGCAGTCAGCCAATCAAATCGAAGAGATTTCCATCGAGCTCTACAACCAGGGCAGCATTGCCGGATCAACTGGGATCTTTGCCGAACATCGATCCCCCGAGAGCGAGGTTCAACAAGAGGGGCCCAATACCTTTTTTACCACCAGTATCGGGGGCATCGGTCGAAAAGGGACGTTCTTCTATCGCATCTCCGGCAACCGATCATCTGAGTCCATTGCCCAAAAGTCCCGGCAACTGGTGCAGAGTTTTGCCGAGCTCCCTGATCCCGAAAATACAGAACCTTTTGGCTACCAGCTCCTCCAGGAACTCACCATCGAGCAGGCCGATATCCGCCATCAGGCGGTCAATGTTTTTCAATACGACTTTGCCGAGGATTTCTGGTTCGGCAAATCCGATGGGGCAGGCCAGGCGGAGATGTTTGTCCATCAGGCACAATCACCAGAGAGTGCGGCGGAGCTGCTTGCCGAAATTGTTGAAGAGCACCGCTACGAATACCAGACAATCCGGCAGACGGAAAACCTGGTTTTGTTCCAGCATCGCTTCCTCAAATCCTATTTCATCATCGCAATCCAGGATTCATTTCTTTTCGGCGCTGACAAAACAGCGGATGAGGCAACCAGTTTTCAGCTGCTTGAGATGATCGGGCGGGCATTATCCAAAAAGTAACACCACGACTTCGATGCCGTCTCCATTCAACCGAAGAGAGTTTCTTAAGCGAATCGCCCTTGCCTCCACCATCTGCGGGGGTGCGGGATATCTCGCCTGGGCGCCGGAAGAGTACCCCTTCTCCCTGAAAGATGTTACCGGGCTGCGGAGCAGACCGGAGCCCCGGCAATTTACCCTGCCCGATTACCGGGTCGCAACCGCGCCGGGCATGATGGAAATCGGCATCGGCCGCGATATGACAACCGAGGGACGCCTCACCAAGGCCTTGGAGCCCATTGGCGGGCTCAGCCGTTTCGTGCAGCCGGGCGATGTGGTGCTGCTCAAGCCCAATGTGGCCTTTGATCGTGCGCCGGAGCTGGGCGCCACCACCAGTCCGGAGTTGCTTGAAGTTCTGATACGACGACTGCTGATCGACTGCCGGGCCAAGGAAGTCCGGGTGACTGACAACCCCATCGAATCGCCCGCCGACTGTTTTGCCAAAACCGGGATCAAGGCAGCGGTTGAGCGGGCCGGCGGCCGCGTCCTTCTACCGGATGGCAACGCCTTTCGCCCCCTCTCCACCCCCGATGCCGAACTGATCAAGAGCTGGCCATGTTTCTATCGGCCTTTGATCGGGGTGACAAAAGTTATCGGGGTTGCCCCGGTGAAAGACCATAATCTGTCCGGTGCCTCAATGGGGATTAAAAACTGGTACGGTTTGCTGGGCGGGCAGCGCAACCAGTTTCATCAGGATATTCACACCATTATCGCCGATCTCTCGATCATGATCAGGCCAACCCTCACCATCCTTGATGGCTCCAGGATCCTGATGCGTAACGGCCCCACCGGCGGCGACCCGGCCTATGTAAAACCGTGGGATGTGATCGTTGCCGGAACCGACCAGGTGGCCATGGATGGGTGGGCCTTTGTCAACCTGCTGCAGCGAGATGCATCCACGCTGCCGCACTATCTCTTTCTGGCCGAAGAAAAAGGCGGGGGAAAAATCGACCCCGCCGGCAGAATCCAGGAGAGCGCATGAGACCCTTCTTCAGGCTCACCACTGTTCGGATTGTTTCTCAACTGGTCTTTCTCGGGTTGTTCGTCTTTGGCGTCTGGGCGACCTGGACGACCCGGATGCAGGGTTACCCGGTCTCCCGCTTTCTCGAGATCGATCCGCTGGTGGCGCTATCCACCCTACTTTCAACCGGACATATCTACCGCTATCTCGGCTGGTCGATTCTGTTACTGCTGCTCACCCTGCTCTTTGGCCGACTCTTCTGCAACTGGATCTGTCCCCTGGGGACCCTGCATCAGTGCGCCGGCTGGCTGTTCAATGTCCGATCCGGCAAAGAGCGCCAAGAGCAGAATCGCTACCGGCCCCGCCAGGTCATCAAATATGTCACCCTGATTATTGTCCTGATCATTTCTGCCTTCGGTTCCGTACAGATCGGCCTGCTCGATCCCCTTGCCCTGCTTCATCGCAGCATGGTCACCGGTCTGTCAACGGGTTGGGACTGGCTGCTCGGCACCACCTCGCTAACCCAGCTGCAACTTGCCCCGGGAACCGCGGAGCGGATATACACCGGTTCATTGTGGATTGGTGTCCTTTTCGTCGTCATCGTCGTCATCAACATCTGGTATACCCGGTTTTTCTGCCGAACCCTCTGTCCGCTTGGCGCGCTGCTTGGTCTCGTGGCGCCGTTTTCGCTGTTTCGAATTCACCGGGATACCGATCTCTGCACCAATTGCGATCTTTGTCTTACCCGCTGTGAAGGCGCCTGCAGCCCAGAGACCACCCTCCGCGTTACTGAGTGTGTGGGCTGTATGAACTGCATCGATGACTGTCCTGAAAACGCCCTCAGTTTCAGCCTCCCCCGAATCGTCTCGGCTCCGGCGCGACCGACGCCCGATCTTTCTCGCCGGCACCTGGTCTTTGCCGGTATTATCGGTCTCATCACCTTTCCGTTGCTGAGAGCCAATGGCAGAGTCAATGATGCCAACTATTCACCGCTGATGATTCGTCCACCGGGTTCGATGGCGGAGGCCGAATTTTTAAAAAAATGCATCAAGTGCGGCCAATGCATGCGGGTCTGCCCCACCAACGTCGTGCAGCCGGCGGGATTGCGGGAGGGCGGCATCGAAGCGTTGTGGACACCGGTACTCAATTTTAATATCGGCCATTGCCAGCAGAAATGTTCGTTATGTTCCACCGTCTGCCCCACCGGCGCCATCCGGGAGATTTCGGTTACCGAGAAACTTGGTTTTGGGGAGTATCGCCAAGACGGCCCGATTCGGCTGGGAACAGCATTCATCAATCGATCACGATGCCTGCCCTGGGCCAATGAGATTCCCTGCATCGTCTGTCAGGAGGTCTGCCCCATCGCCCCAAAGGCCATTCAAACCTACGATGAAGAAGTCAAAGATACCTTTGGCCACCTGGTACTTCTCAACAAACCGTTTATCATCCCGGATCTCTGTACCGGCTGTGGAATATGTCAAAAAGAGTGTCCGGTTACCGATCAACCGGCAGCCTATGTCACCGCCGTGGGTGAAAGCCGCTCCCAAGAGCGACGCCTGCTGCTGAGGTATCGAACCAACCCGGAGGAATCATGAAAGAGTGTAACCTGAAGCGTCGTCAGTTCCTGAAATCCGTGGCACTTTCCGCGGCAACCATTGGGCTTTCGCACCAACCATTTGCAGCGCGAGCCGAAGCCGCCGCCTTAAATACCGAATACTTGCAAAAAATACCCCATCGGCCGCTGGGAAACACCGGTGCATCCGTGCCGATCTTACACATCGGCACCGCCCAGACCCTGGATCAGGAGTATGACAAGATCCTCCATCTATTGTTTCGAGAGGGCGTCTACTGGCTCGATACCGCACTCTCATACGGCTGGGGCTCTTCCCAAAAGGCCATTGCCACCTTTGCCGAGCAGATAGGGGGGCGGGAAAAGCTCTGGCTGACCTCGAAATCCGGATCCTATTCATTAAACGGTTTTATCGAAGATATCGACGAATGTCTGGCCGATCTGCGAACCGATTACCTCGATCTCTATCTGCGTCACAGTGTGGGCGATGCCGATGAGATAAACAAAGATCTGATCCAGGCCGGGGAACAGCTGAAAAAATCCGGTAAGACCCGCTTTTTTGGTTTCTCGAGCCATGGCGGCGATGTTGTCGCGCTACTCAACAAGGCGGCCCAACTCGGCGGCATCGATGCCATTTTGTTCAGCTATAACTTCAGACGATATGGTCATCGGGAACTGAGCCTGGCCATGGACAATTGTAAAGAGGCGGGTATTGGCCTGATTGCCATGAAGACCATGGGAGCGGTACCCCGTGACGCCGAGGCGGTGTTGGATTTCACATCGCAAAACTTCACCTTGGGTCAGGCAAAATTAAAATCGGTCTGGGCCGATGAGCGGATCGACTCGGTTGTGGTGGAGATGGACAGCACCAGAGTTGCCAGAGAGAACGTTGCCGCGGCCCAATCTGAAGTACAGTTGAGCGCCACTGAAGTACATCAGCTGGGCAGGCTGGCCGCCATGACGGCCTCCTACAGCTGCCAGGGATGTTCACATCTCTGTGAGAAGGCGGTCAACAACCGTGCCCACATCGCCGATTGTTTAAGATACCTGATGTACCATGAAAGCTACGGCAAGACCGATAAAGCCAAAGAACTCTATCACCAGATACCGCTACACAGCCGCTCACTGACTATCCAGGAGACCACACTCGCCCAATCAGTCTGCCCCCAGGGAATCGATATCAAGACCAGACTCGAGCTCGCCCGGAAACTATTGGACAATTGAAATACGGTGAAGCAAAGAGGGCGGATCAGAGAGTTTTGCGTCAGATAAACACATATGAGAGCGCACTAAAGAGCAATTTCCTGTCAACCCCAACACACCAACGACGGCCATGCCGGTGAACATTGATAGACCCAGAGCGAGCGTCTGGATGGCAATTGCCGGTTTCGGTATCCTGTCTGCCACCATTGTCATGGCTGTCTTGTGGTTGGACATTGGATCCAGATCTCTCATCGTTCTTGCGCGACTCAGCTGGTGCTTAACGCCCATTGCAGCCGGTCTGCTGATCATTAATGTGTTGACGGGGCTGCTGTTCAAAGGGTTTATGGCAGGATCCGACCGGCCGAAACCGGTCGCGCAGGCCTTTCAGGCCACGGGATGGTGGGCGCCGGTGCTGATGGGCCTCGCGGTTCTCCTGGCGCTGGCCTGCCTACCGAGCTTTGGAGGCACTTTGAACTCCAGATCGTTTGAGCGGGATATCTTGCGCTTATCAGGTTCGCAGCTGGTTATCATCCTCTGCGGGTTCGCTTGCGGAGCAGCATGCACCTTGTCGTGGGTCGCGATTCATCTTCCCGGCTCCTGGTCGTCCCGGTGATGAAACGACAGTGGCCCATTTTTCAGTTCTTCACTTTTCGTGTTAAAATTGAGTAGGCAGTGCACGCTAGATGCTCACTTTGTTTAGTTTACCATCCGGACCGTCTCTTTGTTGTTGAGTGTGGTGCGGCTTGCGGTAGGCAATACCGCCGGCACGCTCTGGTGATGGTCGCACTGATGAACCGCCGATGCGAGAAACGGCCCTGGAAAACAGAAATGCAGGTTCCAAGAGAGGAGGAACTCACTATGGGCAAGGAACAGATACTGTTTAAAAGTGAAGAAAAAATGAGTCCCAGACAGGTAGCTGAATTATTGCGGACCATAGCGGATAAACTCGAAAGCGGCACGGTCATACTGGCCCGGGGCGACAAGGAAACCGTGCTAAAGATACCTGACAGGGTTGAGGTGGAATTAAAGGCCGAGAAAGAGACCGGCCGCAGCAAGACCACCAAAAAACTCGAAATAGAAGTCGAGTGGTTGATAGGGGCATCGGCAAAGTCGAAGGGGCCTGTTACCATCAAATAGCGATTGCCGGCCGGCTTTTCACGGTCCGATCCTTCAAAATTGCTGGGGTATAAAAACCTCGCTCTGAGTCGTGGTGGGATCGTTTTGATTTCTCGACCTCACAGAGGTCTGCGAGGTCAAAACGACCACCACTTCTCGCAAAGCGCCGATTATTGAGCCACCCCTACCGTGAAGGCTGACTTAATACGGCTTCATCAAATGCGGTGCCTCTGATTTTTCTGCAACGTCAAATTAGCCGTTACACCGCAGTGTTGGCAGGCTCGGTATTGGCCGATTTGACCCTTAGCAGTTAAGGGACCCTTAGCAGTTAAGCTTAGCAGTTAAGAGGACCCTTAGCAGTTAAGTGGCATTTTTTGGCTGCACCATGATGACTTTGCCGCCTGCGCAGGGGATCTCACCCGCAGTCATTATTATTTCTACAATAACTTTACGGCCCTTGATCTCCAGTGCCTTTCCTCGAAGTTCAAGCTCTACTCCCATCGGAGTTGGCTTGAAAAAGTCAACGGTGAGGGATGCTGTAACGAATCGGGATATTGGTTCTTTCTCTGCATGGGCCTTTGCCGCAGCGGCGGTGGCAGCAGCGTGACAGTCGATGAGGGAGGCAATTATGCCACCATAGAGAATACTCGGCGTACCGCCGGTGTAAAATGACTTAGGAGTGTGATGACAAACACACTCCTCACCGTCCCAATAGCTTTTCAGCTGAAAACCTTGCTCATTGTTTAAGCCGCAGCCATAGCAATGGGTGTAATCTTCAGGGTACTGATCCTGGATTGCATTCTGTTGCATATGCCTCTGTCCTCCCTATGGTTGGCGTCTTTTGGTAATAGTTATAACCTCCGGAATAGTGCGGAGACCGCCAGCAGTCTCGCAGTAACATGTAATTTTCAGATGTTAGCGTACTGCTTGCGAAGTTCTTTTTTGTTCAACTTCCCTACACTCGTCTTGGCAATGCTTTCCACCAGGAGGATTTTCTCCGGTACCCCATATTTTGGTATGACGCCTCGATTGGCGTAATCCATGATGAATTCATGGATATCATCTTCATGCAGGGAGTCCTTTTCATATTGTTTTGGGACAACCAGGGCCAAAGGACGCTCTCCCCATTTGCTATCGGGTACACCTATGACTGCCACCTCACTCACTGAGGGATGCTGGCTGACAATATCTTCAAGTTGCAAGGAAGAGATCCATTCACCGCCTGTCTTGATGACGTCCTTGAGCCTGTCTGTGATCTGCAAGTAGCCCTCATCATCGATGAAACCAATGTCGCCTGTATGGAGCCAGCCGCCGGCCCAGAGTTCCTCACTGCGGTCCGGATCTTTTATGTAACCCTGAGTCAACCACGGGGCCCTGACCACCACTTCACCCGTTGTCTTTCCATCATGCGGAACAGGAAGACCATCCGGATCAACTACCTCGAGATACGTATTGCTTATGGGGAGGCCAGTACGGCATCTGAAGACAACCTGATCCGCCGAACTCTGTTCCAGGATATGAGGCTTGAGATTGGCAATGGTGAGAATTGGGCAGGTTTCGCTCATACCGTAACCGGTATAGAGATTGATGCCTAGTTCCATTGCCTGTACACACTGTCCTTTTGACAGGGCTGACCCTCCAATTATGATTTTCCAATTTTTCACGTCAACGTTTTCAATCTCCGGGCTCGTGATCAGCATATGCAGAATGGTAGGTACGCAGTGTGAAAATGTTACCTTTTCTTCTGCTTTGAGTTTGAGCAGCATGGCAGGTTCATATTTGCCGGGATACACCTGCTTGGCACCAAGATGTGTCATCAGGTAAGGCATTCCCCAGGCGTGGACGTGGAACATCGGCGTGATGGGCATGTAGACGTCACCCGAACTGATTTTGGCCTGCGAATCATACCCGCACAGAGCGGTCATGGTTCCGTAGGTGTGTAGCACCAGCTGACGGTGACTGAAGCAGACACCTTTGGGTTGACCCGTGGTTCCTGTTGTGTAAAAGGTTGTGGCCAGGGCGTTTTCGTCGAAATCAGGAAAATTGTAGGAATCAGAAGCATCAGCCAAAAGTGCTTCATACTCACCGTCAAGAGCAAAGCTTGTATCAGGCAGAATGCCCGTGTTACTTATCAGGATGATCTTCTTCACCGTGGTGAATTGATTCTGCACCGCATCGAGCATGGGCAGGAAGTCTTCATTTATAAGAATGATATCATCCTCGGCGTGGTTGATGGTGTAAATGAGTTGCTCCTGGGACAATCGTATGTTGATGGTGTGCAGCACTGCTCCCATCATGGGTATGGCAAAAAAGCATTCAAGGTACCTGTGGCTGTCCCAGTCCATCACAGCCACTGTGTCTCCCATTTTCACGCCAATGGATTCAAGACCATTGGCGAGCCTCGCGACCCTCTTGCCAAATTCCCTGTATGTGTAACGGAAACTGTCTCTGTAAACGATTTCCTGATCAGGCGAGTAAATCATTGGTGTACGAAGCAGGTGCTTGATGAGCAGTTGGTAGGGATAGGCCGATGCGGTTTTTTCAGTTATTCGAACTGTCATACAGACTCCTCCTTAATTGATGAATGTTTCAGTTGTTGAACATGGTTACCGAGGGCATATGGATGCACCCTCACATTTAAATCATTACCTGTCACTAGGAGACCTCAAGGTTAAAGGTGATAAGCCATCGCTTTGTTGCTAGCCCCTAACTTTTCCAGAGGTTTCTCCCCATCTGCCTTCAATTACCGAGAACCTACCTTTTCCATCCGCATTTTCAAGAAATTTGACATTTCCCAACGGTGCTACCCAGCACATTCGATGGAAATGAAGGCTTAGTGGAGGATCCTTACCACTGCTTCGGCTACTTTTGACACATGCATCCATCAGCGGCCAGTACGTTTTTAAACATAAAAAAACCGGCTCATCATATCCAGGCCGGCCGATGTCAAAGAAAAAGATTTGACCCCCTAGTATTGATGTCAAAGAAAAAGATTTGACCCCCCTAGTATTTTGTGACCCCCTAGCATCTGTGCAAAAAAACGGCCCTCCACCCTTAATAGGTTGAGGGCCGTTTTATGAGCCGGTATTGAGGCAGGATCAGATCACTGCTCTACCTCGTGCTCAACGCCGATGGCGATTTTATAGAGCAGGGTCAACAGCAGGATACCGGTGGCCCAGATGCCCAGGGTGATGCCGATTTCATTTAAGGTCGGGTAGTACTCGGTGACCTCCTCCAGCGGATTGGGAACAAAACCGGCAAAGACAAAACCGAGTCCTTTATCCGCCCACAGGGCGAGGAAGACCAGCACCGAACCAAACCCCACCAACCGGTAATCAAATACCTTGGCGATCTTCATGTAGGCGAAAACACCCAACCCCACGAAGTTGAAAATAGTGGCGATCCACATAAAGGGCACCAGATTGTTGTACACCTCACCGTGATGCTCGAGCCCGAAGAAGAGATACTGCAGGCTGTGCATGTGTCCCGGCACCTCCGAATAAAATCCCACGAAGAATTCGAGAAGGAAGAAGAAGGTGTTGATGATCACCGCATACATGATGATGGTGGTCAACTTCCGCATGGCGGTTTCACCGGCATCGAAGTTGGCATATTTACGCATGATCAGACAGGCGATCAAGATCAGGCTGGGGCCGGCGGCAAAGGCAGAGGCCAGAAAGCGCGGCGCAATGATGGCTGAGAGCCAGAAATGACGACCCGGCAGACCACAGTACAACATGGCCGTAACGGTGTGGATTGAGACCGCAAAGGGGATGGAAATAGCCACGAAGAAATAGATCCACTTGGGCGGCGGTACCTGCTTGCGCTCGGAGGTGAGGATTACCCAGCCGCACAACAGGTTAAGCAGCAGGTAGCCCCACAATACGCACATATCCCAGAACAGCATGGAGTATGGGGTGGGATAAAAAATAACGTTCAAGCCACGCAGCGGTTGCCCGAGATCGGCCATAATGAACATCAGACACATGACCAGAGCGGATATGGCAAGAAACTCACCGAGGATAGTGATCCGCCCGAATTCCTTGTAGTTGTGGATGTAATAGGGCAACACCAGCATCAAGCCACCGGCGGCCACCCCCACGAGAAAGGTAAATTGAGAGATGTAGAGGCCCCATGAGACGTCACGGCTCATGCCGGTAAGCCCAAGACCGAAGACATACTGCCGAAAATAGCAGGCCCAGCCCACCGCAATCACCGAGGCAAGGATGGCGAGCCATATCCAGTAGGCCGGTTTTCCTTTTAGTGTTTTTTCAATCATGATGCCCTCACACAATATAGAAGACGGACGGTCGTGTACCCGCCGCCGGTCTGCGCTGAATGGTAAATTCCTCGTGCAGCACCTTGCTGATTTCCGATTCGGGATCGTTCAGATCGCCAAATACGATGGCGCCGGTACCCGCGCACGCCTCGACGCAGGCTGGTTCAAGTCCCTTGCCCAGCCGTTCGCTGCAGAAGTTGCACTTCTCCACGACACCGCGATTACGCCCCGGAAACTCTGGGTTGTAGACCGTTATGAATGGCCGTGGGTCCTGCCAGTTGAAGCTCCTC
This sequence comes from Desulfofustis sp. PB-SRB1, assembly GCA_016722945.1. GTDB lineage: Bacteria > Desulfobacterota > Desulfobulbia > Desulfobulbales > Desulfocapsaceae > PB-SRB1. Next base: position 214,172 of record JAEQMT010000037.1, read on the forward strand.
GCCCCATACGGGCAGGCGGCCATACAGAACCGGCAACCGATGCAGCGATGATAATCCATGGAGACGATGCCGTTTTTCTCCATCACAAAGGTTGCCTTGGTGGGGCAGGCCTTGACGCAGGAGGGGTTGTCGCAATGGTTGCACAATACCGGAAACGCGCTGTTTTCCACCGACCCGCTGCGCCGATTATGGGAATGATCGGGAAATGCATTGCCATAGCCGGTTTTCCATATCCATTTGATCTCACTTTTACGCTCGTCGATATCGGGGACGTTATGCGCCAGATGACAGGCGGCGATGGCCTCATCGAGCAGCGCCTCATCGTCGTAAAATTTGCGCATGTCGATCACCATGCCGAGGCGGATCCCAGCGTTCTGCTCTTCACCATGGCCATGACCACCGCCATGGCTGTCGGCGGCATGGGCGGGCGCGGGTTCCGAATCGGCGCTTGCCTGCGCGGTGCCGTGCAGCTTCACCAGTACCGGAGCGCCCATACCGGCCAGCACGGTGGCGCCGGCCATCTTCAAGAATTTTCTTCGTTTATTATTCATTAGAGGGCCTCCTTGCTAGCAATTTCAGCCGGCGTCATGTGGCAGGTCCAGCAGTCCGGCCGGGCCGACACATACTCATGGCAGGAGTCACAGAATTGCTCCTTGTTGGAATGACAATCCATGCAGGCGAGCTGCAACCCTTTACCAAATTCCAGAGTGCCGAGCTTGGGGTCATTGACGACTATCGTCTCCCGCTTCGCCTCTCTGATGACCTCATCGCGCCACACATCAAGCAGTTTCATATGCGAAGATCGCATATATTCCACCGGCGCCACGCATACGGACGCGCCATTGGGCGGAGGTTCAGGCGTGGGCGGCGGCCCGGCCTTCAGCAATCCATACCAAAACGGCGTCGTCACCAGCAGGACGAAGACGGCGAGCCCCCCAAGTATCAGTGATTTGTTAAACATAAGTCAGTGCTCCTTACACAGTTAAAATACCATTGTCCGCAATCCCTCATCGAGCTCGCCGCGGGTCTCACCGTCCAAGACGATGGCGTTACCCACCAGTTCGGTGATGCCGCTGACTCCGACATTGGGATTCCAGTAATTCATAAGCGAGGTAAGCGTGGCCCGGTCGATGGCGCACACACAGCTCAACATGTTCACGCCGTGCTTGTCTTCCACGTATTTCACCGCGTTGGCCCGAGGCAAACCGGAGCGCATACGCAACTCCATGATCTCGTCGGTATTGAGTCCGGTGCCAGATCCACAGCAAAACGTCTGCTCGCGGATGGTGTTTTCCGGCATCTCGTGGAAGTTATTGACCACGTGCTTGAGGATATAGCGTGGTTCCTCCATAAGTCCCATGGCTCGTGCGGTGTTGCAGGAGTCGTGATAAGTGACCGTAAGATAATCGTTGCGGCTCTTGTCGAGCTTGAGCTTGTTGTGACGAATCAAATCGGCGGTGAATTCACTCACATGTACCATCTTGGTGGATGCGCAATTCTGGAAGACAGTGCCGGTGATGGGTGATTTCGGCACTTCCAAGAAATCGGCGGGGCCGTTCATGGTATCCATGTATTGGTGCAGCACCCGCCACATGTGGCCGCACTCACCGCCAAGGATATAGCGTACCCCTAAGCGCTCGGCCTCGGCGTACATCTTGGCGTTGAGTTTTTTCATCGACTCGTTGTTGGTGAACAGGCCGAAGTTGCCGCCCTCGGAGGCATAGGTTGACCAGGTGTAGTCCAGACCGAGGTGCTCAAACAGGATCAGGTAGCCCATGGCCGTGTACAGCCCCGGTTCGGCGAAGACATCAGCGGACGGAGTAATGAATAAAATCTCGGCGCCCTTGCGATTAAAAGTAGGCTCGATTTTAACGCCGGTGAGGCTTTCAATATCGTCGGTCAAGAATTCGACATTGTCCTTGAAGGTGTGCGGTTGGAGCCCCATGTGGTTGCCGGTGCGATTGGAATTGGAAACCGGCTCTAAAATCCAGTTGATTCCCACCCCCACCAGATGCAGGAGTTCCCGCATTATGATGGTCACCTCGGCGGTATCAATGCCGTAGGGGCAAAACACCGAACAGCGCCGGCATTCGGTGCATTGGTAGGAATACATGAACCATTCTTTGAGCACCCCGATGGTCATTTCCCGGTTGCCCGCCATTTTGCCCAGGATTTTACCGCCCAGGGTAAAGTCGTTGCGATATACCGAACGAAGCAGCTCGGCGCGCAGTACCGGCATGTTTTTCGGATCACCGGTGCCCAGGTAAAAGTGGCACTTGTCGGCACAGGCGCCGCAGCGTACGCAGCAGTCCATGAAAATTTTCAGGGAACGGAATTTATCGAGCCGTTCCTTGAGGCCGTTGAGGATAATATCCTTCCAGTCTTCGGGCAGTTTCCAGTCATCCTGTTCCGGTGACCACTCACGGGCATTGGGAAAATGCAGCCCTTTCTGGGAATCGAGATACTCGACGATGTTCACCTTGGCTGGAAAGGCAAAATTGCCGGAATAAAACTCCGCCGGCACATCCATCCAGTCCTCGGTGGGATAGGCGCCCGTCAGCATGGACGGGTCGCTTGCCACGCTTTGCTCGAGTTGTTCTAGTTTTGCTACTGCCATAATCGTTTGTCCTTATAAACTGGTTATCATCAGGCTGGTTCGGCCGCTTCTTTTTGCGGCTCCAGCTCCTTTTCTACCGGAATACCCGCCTCCACCATGTACTCACGAAATTCATCTTCGTATGCGGCATACGAATGCGGCTTGATATCGGGGTTCCACGGATTGACGTGGCGCACCTCGCGGGTGTTGTTGCGCATGTTCCGAGTCGGGCTCAAAAACACCCCGCCAAGGTGCATCAATTTGCTGAACGGAAAATAGATAAGCAGGGCACACACCAGAAAGAGGTGCACGTAGAAGATTGCGCTGATATCGGGGCTCACCACCGGGCTGAAGGTCACCAGGCCAACGCCCATCGCCTTGATTGCGGCAATATCGATGCCGCCGCGAAAGACCATGCGCATCAGTACGCCGGTAATGCCGATGGCAAGCAGCAGAAAGAGCGGAAAGTAATCGTTAAACAGCGACATGTACCGCACCGGCCGGGTGAACAGACGCCTGGCGAAGAGAAAAAGCAGGCCGATCAACAGACCGGCATCGGTCAGGTACAGCGTCGGCAGACCCATTTCAAACAATGAGTCAGCCCAATCCAGCCAGACAATGGGGGCCGGTACCGGCTCAAGAAACAGCCGCAGGTGGCGGATCACGATAACCAGAAACGAATAGTGAAAAATCAGGGCGAACAGCCACAGCCATTTGGCCGATTCGTAGGTAAGTTTGGGGCCGGCATAGACATCAGCCTTGGTATGCCGAAACAGCGAGCGGAAGGTGAGAATCTCCAGGGCCATGCGGGCGATCACCTCGGTATTGGTGTTGGGCGCTTCAAGCCGGTTGTGGGGGATGAAATCAAGGGATTTCGCCTGTCCGCAGGTGGTTTGAATGGAAAAAGGCACCGGCGATTTGGCCCAATCCCAGATCTTCCAGGCAAACCCTCCCAGAAAGATGACAATGGCCAGATACGGCACCGCTACCCCGAAAAAATACTGCATCCCCGGGATCAACGAGCCGAACCAGGCAATCAGCATCAATGCGATGACCGCTCCAAGTGAATAGACATACTTCATAGTTCTTCCTCAAAATAAAATGATATGGATAAAGCGCCGCTGGGTTTCATAAGGGGAACGTTGAAAAATTCTGTTTCCAAATTCCCCCAGCGGCGGCCCGTAACCGCTACTTACTAATCTTCTCGACCGCCTGCAATTTTTTCGATGGGCAGGGACTGTCGGTGAGAATCGACGTGCCCGTTTTTAACTCGGCAACACGGATCTCGTGCAGTTGATGACGACACTCGGTGTAGAGATCAAAGGCGCTCAATACGGCGAGATCGACGGCAAACTCAAAGTCGTACAATTCTGATTCCAGCTCCCGTACCCGCTGAGCACCGCCCAAAGATTCCCGAACGATGTGCTTGACCGCGTTGAGCGGCGCAATCGCCTGTGAAGGCGTAAAGTCCTGTACCGCCCGAATGCGCATTAGGTGTTGCAGGGGCAGGCGATAGGAGTCCTTGCCCCGCCCTTCCAGGAGCAGGGGCAAAAGCTGCGTCAATATCGACCTGACCTGGCCGCCTACCGGGTTGGCGAACGCATCCCGTTCCTTGATGAAAAATCCCGAGGATTGATATGTCTTCAGGGTAAAGGTTACCCACTTATCAATGATCTTATCCCCTTTGCTGTTCAGTACCTGGGCCAGCTTCATACCTCAACCAAAAACAAATAACTATATGATATCAAACGAAGAAAAATCTTTTGACAGGTTAATAAATGAATGGTGATTCATAGCAATCGAAAAGTAGCATCTTTATGCTGCCTTTTCAACAGTTTTCGACGGAAAAGCAACTGCGTTCAACCAGAGCGTTAGGTCTAGCTCGAAAATTGAGTGGCAAGCTCGCTGATGATGAGTTCAGCCTCGCTGACGTAAGGATCATCCTGCAACCCCTGCCGCCACTGTTCGGCAGTGGGAACCTCAGAATCATCGGGATCAGCCTCATCGAGGAATGGATCACCCGATAAGCCGCCGTGTGCTCTCAGTGCTTCGCGTTCCCGGCGCTCTTGTTCACGCCGGTCTCGCATTGCCGTCAGGGTCAGGGTGGTAAGGGTCTGGTTGCTCTGTTCATGGGAGCGAATGGCCTGCTGGGCGATGGATTGCAACTCATCGGAGGCGGTGACCCGCTCACGGCTGCTGGCCACCAGACTGGTCAGATCGGTGATCTTATCAGTGTAGGGGAGATAATCGGCCGGCACATCTTTATCCCAGGGCAGGGAATAATCGAGATACTGCTCGCCGGATTCGAGATATTGATACAGGGTGGGAAGAACGATATCGGGCTCAACGCCGCGATACTGGGTGGAGTCGCCGTCAACGCGATAAAATTTCTGAATCGTCGCCTTGAGGGCGCCGAGATCATCGTAGCGCCGCAGGTGGAGCAGTGGAATATGATCGTTGAGGTTGATAATGGTCTGGACGGTGCCTTTGCCATGGGTGTGATCGCCACCCACGATTACCGCCCGCCGATAATCCTGCAGGGCGGCGGCAACGATCTCCGAGGCGGAAGCGGAAAAACGGTTGACCAGCACCACCAGCGGCCCACCATAGACGAGGGTGTCGTCCTCGTCGTTGAGTACCCGCTTGAGACCATAGCTGTTTTTCACCTGCACGACGGGCCCCTGCTCGATGAACAGGCCGACGATATCCACCGCATCCACCAGCGAGCCGCCGCCGTTGTTGCGAAGATCAAGGATAATCCCCTCGATATCCTGGTCGATCAGGGCCAGGATGGCCTGTTTGGTGTCCTGGGTGGAGTTTCGTGCCGTTTCATTGTCCCTGCTCTTTTCAAAATCGCGATAGAAACTGGGGATATTGATGTAGCCGAACTTCTTGTCGCCTGATTCCAGGATGGTATGACGAACATAGGCATCCTCGATCTGCACCACATCCCGGGTAATGGTAATGGTATCTTTCATCCCATCAGGCTTGCGAATGGTCAGTTCCACCTCGGTTCCCTTCGGCCCCCGGATCAGGCGGACTGCATCACGGAGCCGCATATCGGTGACTTCAACCGGCTCCTCCCCCTTCTCGGCCACGGCGACGATGGTATCCTCGGCCTGCATGCCGCCGTGCCGGGCAGTGGCGCTGCCGGGCAAAACCCTGACCACTTTAATAAGCCCATCTTCTTCCCGCAGCAGGGCGCCGATTCCCTCGAGGCTGCCGCGCATCTGGATATCAAAGTCTTCTTTACGATCCGGCGCCATGTAGTTGGTGTGCGGGTCAAACGCCCTGGCAACGGCATTGAAATAGCGATCAAAATGATCCTGCAGGGTTTCCTTGCGCAATCGGTCGAAAAAATTATCCAGCCGTTTACCCACCCGTTCGGTGGCTTCCAGCAACAGACCAGCGGAGCTTATCTCTTCACCTTTGTCACGATAATCCTGCTCCAGTTCCAGGTATCGATTGATAATCTGCGCTTTAATGATCAATCGCCAGCGCTCCCGCAGGGCGGCCGGGTCGACTGCAAAATCAAGTTTTTCGGGGTCGGTCTCGAGATAATCGATACTATCGAGGTCGATGGGATCGGCGAGCAGGGCGGCAACCATCTCTTCGACCATATTAAGCTGTGTGGTAAAAATCTCATAGCTGACGACGGGCAGAATAATGGTACCGTTGGTTAGATTATCATCGATGGTATCGGCATAGACGGAAAGCTCCGCCACATCATCTTGCACCAGGAACCGTTTCTGAAAGTCAAGCTGCTTGAGATACAAATCAAAGGCCGCCCGGGACAACTCATCATCCATCTCTTTTTCGCTGAAATGAACCGATGGCAGGTGCTTACTGAGCATATAGCCGATCAGCTTGTTGCGCTTGCGATCGATGTCGGCCGCGCTGTCTGAGGCCTGAACATGGACACCGCAGAGGATAAGAGCGGTTGAAATTACGACTGCGAAAATACGATTACGATACATAACGACTCACGTGCTGATTTACATTTTATCAATGGCTGTATTCAGCCTCACGGCCATACTACCATTTCCGTCGGCGTCGAAACGAGGATTTTTTTCGGCCGAGTCGGCGCTGTTTCGAAAACATGTCAATTTTAGTTGCGGCGCAACTCATCTTCATCCAATGCAAAAATCGAATTAATCAGGTCAACCTTGGCCTTGTCACCCGGCCGGCACGACTCCTTTTTCAGATAGATGAGCGGGCTATGGAGGAATTTGGCGGTCACCGCAGCCATCATTTTTTCCACATGCTGGCGCTGCTCCTTGCTCAATTCGACTTTGGCAAGGGTTTTTGCCAGTTCCTGGGCACAGATGGCGTCCGTCTTGCTCTTCAGGGCGGCAATGGTCGGGGTTACCTGAAGATGTTCCAGCCATTGGCTGAATTTTACCGTCTCCTCATCGACGATCCGATGCGCCTTGACCGCCTCCTGTTCGCGTCCGGCCCGATTTTGGGTAACGACCTGGCCGAGATCATCGATGTCGTACAGATAGACGTTGTCGATCTCATTGAGGGCCGGGTCAAGGTCCCGCGGCACGGCGATATCGATGAAAAACAGTGAGCGGTTCCGGCGGGCACGCATCAGTGGTTTGACCTGCCCGTGCTGAATGATCAACTCGGTGGAGCCGGTTGATGAGATAACGATATCGGCCGTTTCCAGATACGTATCGATCTCGCTCAGCAGGCAGGCGCCGCCCTTGAACCGGGCCGCCAGGGCCACCGCCCGGTCAAAGGTGCGATTGGCCACCATGACCCCGGCCACCCCCTGCCCCAGCAGGTGCTGCGCGGCCAGTTCGGCCATCTCACCGGCGCCGATGAGCAGTACCTGTTTATCATCCAGGCTGCCGAATATTTTTTTTGCCAGCTCAACCGCGGCCGAGGAGATCGAGACGGCGGAGGCACCGATACCCGTCTCGCTGCGAACCCGTTTGGCGGTGGAAAATGATTTATGCAACAATTTGTTGAGCAGCGGCCCGGTGGCGTTTGCCTGGGCGGCATGACGATATGCCTCCTTGATCTGCCCGAGGATCTGCGCCTCGCCGACCACCAGGGAATCAAGCGATGCAGCCACCTGAAAGAAATGACGTACTGCCTCGCTGTCGTGATAGGCATAGCAGTACTGGGACCACTGTTCAGGGTCTCCCACCTCACCGAACAGAAGTGCCATCAGCTCCTGGTCAGTGGGCATCTCCTCATCACCGGCACAGACCAGCTCCACCCGGTTGCAGGTGGAAATCAGATAATACTCAAGGCATTGAGGCAAGATACTCAGTGCCGCAAGGGCATCCTCGTATCCTTTGGTTACGGCAAGCTGTTCGCGAATGGAGAGGGGGGTGGTCTTATGGTTGACACCCACCAGGGTGAGACGTGTTTGAGCCATGGTCACCCAACACTCAGGTAATTACCGGCCACAGGGTGAACAGCAGCAGAGAAAAGCCAGCGACCGCCAGGGCGGCGGTGCGGCGACCGCGATATCCGGCCGAATAGCGTTGGTGAATCTGAAACAGATAGGCCAGCCATATCAACAGCGAAAAAATCTCTTTGGGCTGCCAGCGGAAAAAAATGCCATATACCTGTCTAGACCACAACACACCAGTTACCATACCTAGAGTAAGGATAGTAAAGCCGATTGTCACGCAATGGGTGATAAGCTGATCAAGGGCCTCTAGTGAGGGCAATCGGGAAAAGAAATAGCCGACCTTTCTGCTCTTGAGTTCACGCTCCTGCAGCAGATACATGATACCGCCGCAAAAGCCCAAGCCAAGAAAGCCGTAGGCCAGAAGAGATAAAGAGGCGTGCACTGGCAGCCAGATGCTTTGCAGCTTCGGATCCAGCGGGATCACCTGCCGCGATATGAACGCGGCAGCAAAGAGCAGCAGACAGATCAGCGGCGAGACGAAGGTACCGAAATTCTTGACCTGGTAGCGCAGACGAAAGGAAAAATAGGCGGTGGTAATTGCCCAGCCGAAGAAAAATACCGCCTCATGATAGGTGGTAACCGGGGTATTGCCCACCTGCACCATGCGCAGTACGATATAGCTGCTTTGCAGCACCCATGAAAGAAAGAGCAGACGCCTCGCCCATACCCGCGATTTTTCCTCTCCACGAGCGAAGAAAATCCAGTACAGGACAGTGGATACCGCCGTTACCGACAGGGTTGCGATAAGAAGTGCCAGGCAACAGGAATCAAAATTCATCATGGTCGTTCACAGCTGTTTTTCACAAAATGAGGCGCGACGGCCCTGGTGTTTGCAACAAGGAGGGCGCTGTCGATCTCGCCTGGCAAACATCTCCCTCAGGGTCTTTTCCAGCTCGGCCCATTGATCGTTGCGGAGCTGGGTGAGCACCGGGCTGTCAAGTATGGAAAAATAGAGCTGCCGGTTATCCGGCTGCGCCTCGCCGCCGGCCGGGATCGCCTGCCTGATCTGGCCCATGAGATGCACCAGCAGAGCGTATTCAACCCCGAATGTCTGCTCCAGCCGACGTCTGATCTGCCCGGCCAGGGCGGGACTGGCGCCGCCGGTGGAGACGGTGATCAGCAGATCACCTCGGGTGCAGGCGGCGGGAAGGTAAAAATCAGACCGGCCGCGGGTGTCGGCCCGGTTAAGCAAGGCGCCCGCGGCGACCGCGCAGGTGCTGATATAATCCTGCACCGAGGGATCGTCGGTGGCGGCAAAAACCATAAAAGCGCCGCTTACATCGTGCTCCGCAAACGGCCTGCGGATAAGCTCAACCGCGCCCTGCTCCGCCCAGATGCTGATCTGGTCGGCCACCCGCGGGCTTATCACCCGTACCCGGGCGCCGGCCACCAGCAACCCCTCGACCTTGCGCACCGCCACACCGCCGCCGCCGACCACAACACAGAACCGATCAGTTATATCGAGATTGATGGGATACCCGCCCATGTACTTTCCAAAAGAGTTCTTCAGGAGCTCACCCGCGGTTCCATAGCACAGACCAAGAAACCGACACACGCCACGATAAAACAGTAGACCCCAAACCATGGCAATCGGTTTCTCCTGATAATTGCCAGCAGCCAGACGATGGCACCATAGCCGGTGATGGGCGGCACCACAAAAGCCGGCCAGCAAATACCATATGGATGAGGCAGGTAACGGCTTGATAGAACAAGGCACGACCATTGAGCAGAGCCGCCCCGACAATGGCGGGGATCGATAAAATAAAGGAAAACCGCGCCGCCCGCTCCCGGTTTACTCCGAGCAGCATACCGGTAAAGATGGTGGCCCGGAACGTGATATTCCCGGCACGATAGGCAGCCGCCTGGGCGCAGCCGATCAGCCAGGCACGCCACCCGTTGATGGGCCGGTCGCGATCAGGTACGAAGCCGCTGGCGAATCATCATGACACCGGTCACCACCAGCATACAAGAGGTGATACAGACCGAGGTAAACAATGTTTCGATACCGGACTTAAAGCCAAGCCCAACCAGCACCGCTGGAATCGTAGCGATGACGATCAGCCCATCAAGTTGCAGATAGTTGGTGGTATCCATGTCCCGGCGTCCCCGCAGCCATGCCGCCGGCGCCGCTATCATGGCGACCAGATCACGACGAAACACCAGAACTACCGAACAGAGGGTACCGACATGTACCATGACGTCAAAGAGGAATCCCCTGTTGGGCAAACCCAAGCAGGTGGCCACCAAGAACCAGGTGCCCGGAGCTGGATACCGGCAGAAATTCGGTGGCACCCTGAACAACGCCCAGGATAACCGCCTTGAGCAACTCAAAAAATGACATAAAGAATAGTCAAGACAAGAGATGCGCCGTAAAACAGAAAAAGGCCGGCTGGTTGCACAGCCGGCCTTTTGACAACGTGAATGGAAAAAACCGATCAGCAGCCTTCGATGGCCGCGCCGCCTTTCTTGGGCGGACGAACTTTGATTTCGTCACCGGCACTCAGTTGGTCGGCCTTGTCACAGGTCATGGTAACTTTGTCACCCTCAACGGAGTCAATCGTACATCTCAGGGTCGCGGCCGAGGCGGCGCTTACCGCTCCAACGAGGAAAAACAGGGCACATACGGTACAAAACATTTCTTTTTGCATGATCTTTCTCCATTTTACGTGGTTGATTCAACATCGACCTTCTCGCGCCGACGTCCTGGCCGATTCACTATCCTGTGAGCAGCCATTTTATGCAACTAACTTCCAGTCTTCTGAAACTACCGTTTTTGGGATTGGTTGTCAATAATATCAAGTATCCATAACCCTTTCGATATCCTTGAGTAACACGGTATGGGAGACGTAGCCGTCATATTTTTTTACGACGGTGCCGTTTTGATTTACCAGGAAAGGTGGTAGGAATGCCGTACACACGCCACCAAAAGCCCTGGATAATGGCATCATTGCCCATGATTATCGGATAGTTGATGCCTTTTGTGGCGGCCAGCTTGCGCACCACCGACTCTTCCTGATCCACCGAGATGGCAACTACAGCTGAATCCTTTGTTCTTGTAGGATTGGTGCAGCTTGAATGAGACTGGGGATTTCCTGAATACAGGGCACGCACCAGGTGGCAAAAAAGGTGACGAGCACCACTTTTCCCTGAAAAGTCTTTAGACTTGACAACATCGCCGTTGGTGGGATCCTGCAGCTGGAACTGCGGCATTTTGCCCGCTGCATTAAGGGTGGCGCCCGATGGGCGCCGTACAAAGAAATATTGCCACGGCAATGGCCGCCGGCACGCGTAATCTTGCAAACATAATGTTCATTATCCTTTTGTTTCAATCGATTCTGTGATACCCTGCCGCCCCATAATATTCCATTGAGCGCTGGTGTCAACAACCCCGGCACACACCAAAATTACGAGTTATCAAGACTATACCATAATCAACCAGCGACAACGACCAATTCAGCCGATGATACTACCTCTTCGAAACCATGATACTTGAGAAAAAAACCGTCACCGCCGCTCTGCCCCACCGCTTTTTCATCGCCGTCCATGTGTACCTGGCTCTTGGTCCAATCTGACCGCGGGTGGAGCCATTCCCGCCAGAGCAGAGGTGATCGATCGGATAATTGCCGAAGTGAACGGCGATATTATTACCCTTTCGGATATGGAAAACGAGGGGCAACTCCTTTTTGATCGGATTGCCGCTGAGGCAAGCATGGACGATCGGCAATTGGCCCTGGATGCAGCGTGGGATCAGGTTCTGGACAGCCTGATCGATCAGGCCCTCATCACCCAGGAAGCAGCTAAAAACAACATCGTGGTGAGCGAAGCGGAAGTGGATGCGCCTTTCAACAAATGGTTGCCACCTCCGGGGTAAGCGAAGACGAGTTTTTTACCCAGCTGGCCATCCGCGGACTCAGCGAGTCGCTGTATCGCAAGAATCTCAGGACTCAAATACTGCAAAACAAATTGATCAACCGAGAAGTGTTATCAAAAATCGTCATTACCGAGGAACAGGTTCTTGATTATTATGATAGTCAGTTCACCAGCACCGTTAACGACGGCGGCTACTACCTTCTTCAGATCGGCATAAACTGGGACGTTTTGACAGCCGGCGGTGATGGCGGGGAGGCGGCGGCTCGCCGGCAGGCCAGACAACGTGCCGAGCAGGCCCATGCACTGGCTATGGGCGGCGAAGATTTTCGGGAACTGGCCCGACAGTATTCCGATCTACCCTCAGCCGAGGATGGCGGTGACATTGGTGTTTTCCAGAAAGACGAACTGGCACCATTTATGTTGCAGGCAATTGAACCGTTGCGCCCCGGTGAGGTAAGTGCTATCATTGAAACGCCGGTGGGGTTTCAATTCTTCAAGCTGCTCTCCAGCAAAACCGGTGGGATCGTGCAGCAGGCACCGTACAGCGAGGTAAAAGAAGAAATCAGGGAACGTCTTTACCGGCAGGAAGTGGAGCGCCAGTTCGACCTGTGGCTCACCGAGATCAAGGCATAACGCTTACATCAAAATATTGTAAGGCAAAGATAATGGATATACACGACCCGACCATGGAAACCGAGTCTCTTGGCGATCTTCTCAGACGGGTACGGCTGGAGAAGGAATTAGATATTGGTGATATAGCCGAACAGACCAAGATATCGCGGCGTATTTTGCTCGCCATGGAGGCCGACGATTACATCAACCTGCCCCATCTTTCCTATGCCAAGGGGTTTTACCGGATCTACGCAAAACTTCTGCACCTCGACGAAAACGAGGTAATCAGACGTTTTAACCAGGAGGTTGTGCCTAACCAGGGGCAGACGCCTTCCGGCGCGACTCGGCCATCGCGTGAACAGGAAGATCATATAACCAATCTCGCCCGCCCGCCCTCCCACTCGGGCGGCGCCGTGGTGGCCGCCTTCGTCCTGCTTACCTGTTTCGCCGCCGCCGCCGTGGTGTGGCAAAGCGGCACCGGCCCGGCCAAGCAGATCAGCAACTGGCTGCAGGCGTTTGAACCACAGCCGGAGGTCATCATTGAACGGCGGACCTCCACCCCGCCACCCTACGTCTATCCAAAGCCGGAAGACAAACGCCCAAGCCCCAGACCGGCCGACGATCAACCTGCCCGGTCCATCCCATTTCCCATCGTAAACGAAGAACAGCTGGTAGCGGAGCTGACCCCACCCAACAACTAGCTCTTCAGACCGGGCGATACCTTACCCTCCCATTTCGGGCCATGCAGGCGCGCCGCCAGAACGGGGTACCAGGGATCATCCTTGACTGCCGCGATCATGGCGAGGCCGACAAAATCGTCACCTTTTTCTGCCAGGAAAAAGGCCGGCTCACCGGCATCGCCAAAGGCGCCCACCGCAGTAAAAAACGGTTCGTCAATGGACTGGAACTCTTCTCCATGGTGCTCCTCAACTATTCACAGAGGACGCGCGACCGGCTGGCAATCGTCAACGAGGTGGAGCTGCTCAACAGTTTTATCACTGTGCGGCATGACTATGGCGCCTATCAGGCGGCCTCGGCCATCAGGGAAATCGTGCTCGGCGCCACCGGTGAACAGATGGTGGAAGACGATTTTTTCCAGCTGACGCTGTGGGGATTTCATGCCCTTGATTCGGGCAAGGATACGCTCACCGTGCTGGCGCTTTTCGTGATCAAGATGTTCGCGTGCATCGGCTACCGCCCTGTTCTAGAGAGCTGCCAGGGATGCGGTACGCCCTACCGGAGCAACGGTGCCGCGATGTTCAGTCCGGCGGCAGGCGGGCTGATCTGTTCACGATGCAAATCATCGCACCATGGCTGGCAGCTCAGCGGCGCCGCCATCGGCGCGGCGACATCGGTGCAGCGGCAACCGCTGCCGCTGTTGACAAGGGTTTCACTGACCACCGATTTATCCCGGCAACTGCTGAGTTCCTTTTACCCGTATGCCAGATATCTTCTGCAAAGAGACATTGTCTCCTGGAAAGCGCTGATCTGATCAAAACCTCATCCGCCGTTTTCATCCAGATAGCGAATTTCACCGCTCTGCTCCACCAGCTCTATTCCCTCATCGAGACGCAGACGCAGCCCGCCGTCATGGTCAATGCCCGCCGCCACCGCTTCATAACGTGGCGCCTTCTCCACATCATGGCCGTATCGTACCCGTCTGCCGATAAAACCGGAGGCCTCGCGCAGGCGGCTGATCAGCGGGTGGGAGGTGTCGGCATCGGCCCGTTCATGTTGAACATCGTGCTCATGGCTATAGAGCAGGCCGATATTGAAACTGAGCTTGGCAAAAAAACGGCAGGCAAATTCGCTGAGCTCAATTGCATCACCCACCTCTTCGCCAAGTGAGGTGGCGTGGTCTTGCAAATGATGAGGGAATTCACGATTGTTGACGTTTACTCCAAAGCCGAGCAGATCATACTCCTCGCCTGAGCCGTTGGCGCCTACAAAGCTGTAGGCGAGAAAACCGGCAAGCTTGCGGGCGCCGATCATGACATCGTTAACCCAGCGGATGGTCGCCCGCTGAACACCATACAGCTGTACCGTCTCCCAACCCGTGATCCCCATGGCTATGGGCAAAAGCCGGCGTGATGCGGGCAACAGCGTATTGACCAAAACCAGAACACCCCACAAACCGCCGGGCGGTGCATGCCAGCTTCTGGTGAAACGTCCCCGGGCGCCGGTGAGCTGATCCGCGGTTATAATCGTGCCGCTGATCGGCGATATCTTACCCTTCTCCCACGTATCGATTAACTGCCGGGCATAATCCATGGCCCGGGGCAGACTGCGATAATGGCTGATACGGGAGCCGACAATCGCGCCATAGCGCATTATCTGATGGGCAGCATCACCATAGTAGGCAGCCCGATACGGTCTTTCGTAATTTCTTAGGTAGGCGTGCAGCTCAGCCGGAGTGCACAATGATGGGGACGGCGCCACCTGCTGCTTCTCACTGGCGGGCATCCCATTCGGCCTTGACCCTGGTAATCACCTTCTGAATCAGGGGCAGTTTCTCCTCCGGACATACGCCGATGAGCGGCTCCCCCTTATCCACCGATACGCGCGGCTCAAAATAGATGGAGTGAATCACCCCCTCCCGGCCGTCATAAAAGACCGGGGTATCTCGCTTCATAAGAGACATGGTAAGAACTTCATCACCCGGCCTGATAATCACCGAACGCGCGCCCTTTTTGTCGATCCGCGATTGAATATCCAGCGCAAAGAAATACTTGGCCTTTTCCGGTGCTTGAAAAAGATAGAGAATCTGCCGAAGGATGTTCTCGATAATTTCCTTTTTTTTGAGGGGATGGCGAATAACCACCAGCGGTTGGCCCGCCTCCACAAACCGCCCCTCCAGGTCGCCAAACAGCTCGGAAACCACCCCGTTTATGGGGCGCCGATCACCTTGTCGTTGCGTTCGCGGGTGATCTGAAACAGTGGTGTTCCCGGCAGATGATCCCACTCGCCGCCAGGCCCCTCCACCGGCTCATCCGTATTGATCAGAAAGGAAATCTCACCGGTGTGCGGCGCATGAATGGTCACATATTTATAGGGATCCTGGCGATACCGCTCCAGGAGCCGGTCGAATTCTATTTCATCAGCCATTGGATTGAGCCACTTTTATAGATGCGTAGATGCATTAATTGTGCGGGTGAAGGGGGATTTCTTACTGTAATGTTGTGGTATTGGCAACTCATTTCAGGGTATCATAGCCCCTCGGTGCGGCCCTATTATTTGTCCTTGCGTTGGCCGTCATCATTTACTAAGCACTTGAAACATAGTACCTGAGAGACTGATAATACATGCCATGTTCACCCGCATCTTACGATTTTTTCCCTATCTGCTTTGCATCGGCGCCGTCTTCATTATTGCCGGTCTGTCGGCGCCCTTTCTTATCAACCGGATGGTATTGGCTGATGTCAAGCGCATTGGTGAATTTGAAGTCAGCGAAATCAGCATCGACTATCTTGGCCTGTTCTCGGCAAGCGGCAGCCTGCGACTCTCATCAGGTGAACATGAATCGATTGTCGCACCGCGAATCCGCCTCCTTTATACACCACGCGGACTGCTCAACAGACAGCTTGACGCACTCCATATCGATGGGGCCCTGCTCCACCTGGAAAGAAGATCCGGGCGCATCGGGGTGCGCGGCGCCATCCCAACTGAAAAGCCACAAGGCAGGTTAGACCCGCGGGAAGCGGCATGGCCGGTTGCCGTCAACAGTCTGATCCTGCGGGACTGTTCCATCACCCTGCACGACATCAGCAGTACCCCAATGCGCACTACTTTATCGGGCGATCTTGCTTTTGGCTATCGCCGGGATGCGGAGAACAACTATCTCCCCGCCTCGCTGAGTGGTTCATACCGACTGAGCGGCACGGTTGCAGGCGCCGGCTCAATTGACGGATCTCTACAGGAAAACGATCTCGCCATTACGGCTACGATAGACGCGCTTCGTCTGGTAGATGGTCGCCAGGTACTGCCCGCTGCCGTCTCGCTGGCTGAATCGACCACCCTGAGCGGCACGGTCGCATTGCACATTGATCTTGCCCGTTCGGTGATCTCTCATCTGGAAGGTGAACTGGAAGCCGGCAACTATGGGGTTGACGCACAGACCGCGCATAATTTCGTAGAGGTGGCGGGACCGCTGCTTGCAATAAAGCTGCACGGCTCACCGGAGAGTCTGGTGTATGAGATCGGCCCGCTTGATGTGAAGCAACCCCTTACCGCCCGGGCTGAGCTGAGCGGTACGGTATCAGTGCGGCCCGGGGGTATAAAAACCAATGGCGCCCTTCATCTGCATGACCTTGCCCACGCATCTTACGGGTTTACTATTGCCCATCTTAACGGTTCGTATCAGGGCTTTCTCTCCGCTGAACAAGGGCTCGCATTTCACCTGGACGGCGCCATTTCAGAAGACAGCGGATTCGGGGTAACGGCAGGAGATCTGCGGGTGCGCGGCAAAAAGGCCGAATTATCCGCACAACTTGACCTGCGCCACGATTCTCAGCGCGGTACGGCAAGCCTGAAGGTGGACACCCTTGGCATCGCCGCCACCGATGACCAGTTCATGCTCACCGATATTTCCGCTGACATTGAGTTGGCACGAGTCGCCGAGATATTCGACGCAAGAATTTCAGCAGACATTGCCGAGGTGCAAGATTCCAGACATGGTTGGTACGCCAAGGGTATACGCCTTGAGCTCGGCCTCCCCCCACCATTTTCAACCCGCGAAGAATCGAAACCCGGCGTCATCTCCCTGGCCGAACTGGGCCATCGCCACACCCCGCTTGCCAGTTGCCAGGCGAGCCTAACCGGCGACGGTGATGCCATGGCCATTGAGGGCACGGTGACGGCCCTGTTTGACCCCGCTCTCGTCATGTCAATCAAAGGCGTCCTTGACCCGGTGAATGACCATCTGCATGTGGGCTGGCAGGTGCCGCTCTCATATCTTTCCACCGGCGGCCTGGCCGCGGTGGCGCCGATGCCCGCTGATCTCTCTGTAGATGGATTTGTCGAGGCGCGCGGCGCGTTTGAGCGGCGCGACGGCTCCCTGTATGGATCGGCCACGCTGCGCGTGAGTGATGCTATGGCAGCCGATACACGGCGCGGGCTCAGCCTGGGCGGCATCAACTGCGCCGTAACCCTGCCGACGCTGCCCGCCCTCTCCACCTCGCCCAGCCAAATCTGCTCCGTCAACACTGCATCCCTCGGAAAACTAAGATTCACCGATGCCGATATCACCTTTCGCCTGGAAGATGCCCGCACCCTGTTTATCGAGAAATCTCTTGCCGGCTGGTGCGGCGGCACCCTGGAATCGGGCAGCCTGCGGCTGCAATTGGGCAACGCCGATATCGGTACCACCTTGTTTGCCAGCCGCATCAACTTTGCCCAACTGCTCAAGCAGTTTGGTTTTGATGACACGGAAGGGGACGGATCGCTCAACGGCAGACTACCGGTTCGATTGGGACCGGACGGGCTGTTCTTCGACGATGGATTTCTATTTTCCACCCCCGGCGCCGGTGGTATAATAAAATTTAACGATACCAGGATACTGCGCGAGGCCATGGCCAGCGACTTACAGACCAGCAATCTCGCATATGCCATGAGCGCCCTGGAGGATTTTGCCTATAACTGGGCACGCATCAGCCTTAACAATGAGCAGGAAGATGTGCTGCTCGCCATGGAACTAGACGGCAAACCACGTGCCCCGCTGCCCTATTCATTCAACCGCGACGGCATATTGATACGATCAGATGAAACCACCGAAGGGACACAACACCCGCTCAGGCTGGACATCAATCTGCGCCTGCCGCTTCTGGAAATGGTACAATGGGGACAACATATCAACTCGTTGATGGGAGAGTAACACACATGAACCAACACCTGCTGCGTTTCATAATAATCATCGGCACCGTTGCCCCGTTGCTCGGAGGCGGCTGCACCAGACATGAGGTGGAGGTGAAACCCGTTGAAGTGAAACCCATTCATATCACCATCGATGTGAATGTGAAGATCGATCGCGCCCTGGATGATTTTTTCAAAGAGATCGATCAGGCCGCTACCAAAGACATTCAGCCGTAGGAGAATCACATGAAGATACGAACTCACGCCACGGTGGTGCTGTCCATACTGTTTCTGTCTCTTTTTCTGGCTACCACCCTGGTGAGCGCCGCCGGTGAACAAGAGAGAATGCTTGCCCGGGTGCCGGAAATTAACGCTCTCAAGGCGCAGGGCATCATCGGCGAAAACAATCAGGGCTTTCTCGAGTTTCGCACCCCGGATCCCGCCAAACAGTCCTTGGTACAGGCCGAAAACAACGACCGGCGGGCGGTATACAGCCAGATTGCGGCAAGTCAGGGCGGCACCCCCGAATTGGTGGGTCGTCGACGGGCCGCCCAGATTGCCCAGATCGGCGGCGCCGGCCACTGGTTTCAAAGACCAGACGGCTCCTGGTATCAAAAATGATGCTTTCGTAAAAACCTCAAAATTGCTTGCTGCCGTCATTCCCGCGAAAGCGGGAATCCAGTGATTTCAATCAACTATGGGTGTCGGGTCAATTCAGGTATTACGGGCATATGGGTTATTACGAGTTCATCAAAAATAATGGCAGCGTAAAACTTCGCTCTTTGTCGTGGTGGGATCGTTCGTTTAGTTTCCGCGGCGCCATCACCTAGATGGGACACCGATGAAAAAGCATGACCGTCTCTATCAGAGCGATTCGGTCCCCGAGGATTTTTCCTTTTCCGAGCCGGTGGTGGAGGTTTTCGACGATATGCTGGCGCGCTCGGTACCCCTGTATCAGGAGGTCGTCGAAGCAACCGCCGGTCTGCTCGATCGCCATCTTAAAGCAGCCGAGACCATCTGTGATCTCGGCTGCGCCACCGGCACCACCCTGCTTCATCTGGCCCGCTGCCTGCGTCATAAATCACCACGACTGGTGGGGGTGGACTCATCTGAGCCGATGCTCACCAAGGCCCGGCG
Organism: Desulfofustis sp. PB-SRB1; assembly: GCA_016722945.1. Classification (GTDB taxonomy): domain Bacteria; phylum Desulfobacterota; class Desulfobulbia; order Desulfobulbales; family Desulfocapsaceae; genus PB-SRB1. The sequence goes on from JAEQMT010000037.1 coordinate 233,665, forward strand.
CAAGGCGTCGGGCTACAGCGGCGGCGGCAGGCTGGAATTTCGCCGGCAGGACATCGCCACCATAGCCGAGCCGGACTGCGGCGCCTTTATCCTGCACTACACCCTGCAATTTATCCGCCCGCCGCAACGCCCGCCGCTCATTGCCCGCCTTTTTGACAACCTGCGCCCCGGCGGACTGCTCATCATCAGCGAAAAAACCATAGTCGCCGATAAACGGCTCAACCGTACCTTTATCGACATCCACCACGATTTCAAACGCACCCACGGTTACTCGGAACTGGAGATCGCCAAAAAACGTGAAGCCCTGGAAAACGTTTTAGTCCCCTTTTCCCGCCAGGAAAACGAAACGCTGTTACAAGAGGCCGGTTTTTCTCCGGTCGAGCCATTTTTACAATGGTTCAACTTTTACTCCCTGATTGGCGTCAAACCGCACTGAAACACAATAATGCGCTATCGCGACTGGCTTCCCGCCCATGTTGACCTGGCTGCAATCGAATCGATCCATACGGCGCGAGAACAGTGGGTCAGCCAACCCAAGAAAGGATTTTTACGCTACCGTGTACCCTATGAGGTGCTGCGTGAGTTCAGGGCCGAGCATCGTGATTTTACAACCGATACGGTAACCATTGGCGCGGCGGAAGAGGTAAGCGATGAGAAACGTGCAGTCATCGAGCAAAATCTGCGCGGTTTCATGCCGTGGCGCAAAGGGCCGTTTTCCGTTTTCGGCATCGGTATCGACGCTGAGTGGCAGAGCAACCGCAAATGGGCACGGCTGCAAGCCCATCTCCCCGATTTACACGATAAGACCATAGCCGATATCGGCTGCAGCAACGGCTACTATATCTTTCGCATGATGGCCCACAAGCCGCGCTGGGTGTTGGGTTTTGAGCCGGCCATGCAGCCCTACTACTGCGGGCGCGCCCTGTTGGCCATGGCCGGTTGTGACAATGGCGCCATCGACCTGCTTGGCGTTGAGCATCTCACCCTGTTTGCCGAAACATTTGATGTCATTTTCCTGATGGGTGTTATCTATCACCGTGCCGCCCCGCTGGATTGTCTGCGCACCGTTTGCCAGGCGTTAAAGCCGGGCGGCACGCTCATCTTCGAGTCACAGGCCATACCCGGAGATGAGCCGGTGGCCCTGTTTGCCGAAAAGACCTACGGCAAGGCGCCGGGCACCTATTTTATCCCCACCGGCGCCTGCGCCGTCAACTGGCTGAAACGGGCCGGTTTCAGCTCGGTGGATTTATTTTACGCGCACCCCATGAACGGTGAAGAACAGCGGCGAACCGACTGGATGCACTTTGAGTCTTACGAACATTTCATCGACCCCGCCAATCAAGACAAAACCGTGGAGGGGTACCCGGCGCCGTGGCGAATATTTATCAAGGCAGGCGTGAGAGCCTCGTGAAAACCCTGATATAGTTTACTTTCGTCATTCCCGCGAAAACGGGAATCCAGTGATTTCAAATGATTATGGATTTCGGTTCAGATCCACCATGACGGTGATAGAGGTCTTTCCAGCCCATCAGGCGTGAGCGACTAAAAAACCAAATTGTCTTTATCGCCCGGCCCGGGTATAAAGGATAGTTTGTACCGAAACCACATAAACCAAGAGGAGAGAAATGGAAGCAGGCAATTGCACCTTGTACAGCGGCGGCCTCAAAGGGGCTGAAAGCGTCTTTGGCGAGACCGCCGAGAAATACGGAATCACCGAGGTCATCTATACCTTTGAAGGGCACAAGCTCCACCGTGATATCAACTCGGTCATGCTCAGCGAGGCTGATCTGCAGCGCGGTGACATCAGCATGGAACTGGCCTCGCGGATGCTCAACCGCTCCTACTATGAGACCGAGAAAATCAGAAAAGTCCTGCAGACCATCTTTCATATGGTCAACAGCGGCTACCAGATATTCGTCATCGGCGCCATCCTCGACGACCAGTCCGTCAAAGGCGGCACCGGCTGGGCGGTACAATTGGGCAAGATGTTCAACCGGCCGCTGCACGTCTTCGATCAGACCACCGAAAAATGGTGCACCTGGCGCGGCGCCTGGGAAGAGGACGAACCGCACATCAGTTACGAGACCTTTGTGGGCTCCGGTACCCGCTACCTCAGCGACGCCGGGCGTACCGCCATCGAGGCGCTGTTCGCCCGCTCGTTCAACGGCTGAGCTGCCGTCTCGGTCACCGCAACCATAGAGCTATTATTCCGGGATACAGGTTTTTTACGCAACCATGAGGGTGGCTGAAAAGGCCGCTTTTTACATATTCCCTTATTTCTGATGAATTCGTAAAAAACCTTGAATTTGCTTGCTGACGTCATTCCCGCGAAAGCGGGAATCCAGTAATTTCAAATGATTATGGATTTGGGTTCAACTCCACAATGAGCGTAATTGAGATTTTTACGAAGCCATCATAATTTCTAACGGAGTGATTACATCGAGGCAGCAGGCATGCATTTCTGTCCCCACTGTGGTGCGCCACTGACCAGGAAGATACCTGAAGCAGACGACCGGCCACGCTTCGTCTGTGAATCGTGTGGGGCGGTTCATTACCAGAACCCGATCGTGGTGGTGGGCGCCGTTGCTGAATCAGAGGGCAGAATTCTGCTGTGCCGGCGGGCTATCGAGCCGGCTTTTGACAAATGGACGTTGCCGGCGGGCTATCTTGAAATCGGCGAAACCCTGCAGGAGGGAGCGGCCCGCGAAACCCTGGAGGAATCGGGGTATCACATTGTCGATCCGCACCCCTACGCCATCACCAACATCGTACGGGTCAACCAGGTCTACATCATGTTCAGATGCGCTCTGGGCGATCGGGTTGCCGCTGCCGGCAGGGAGAGCCTTGAAGTAGGACTGTTCACCCCGGAGGAGATTCCCTGGCAGCAGATCGCCTTTCGCTCAATCCTCAAAACCCTTGAGTTGTACCGCACGGATATGGAAAAAGGCAGCTATCCGGTCCACCTGTTTGATATCGCCTAGCGTCGGGGGTATGCGTTTTTCTCTTCCACCCCTTGTGATTTATGCATACTTTAGTTGTGGTGAACTCGTGTAAACCTCAAAATTACTTGCTGCCGTCATTCCCGCGAAAGCGGGAATCCAGTAATTTCAAATGATTATGGATTTCGGTTCAACTCCACAATGAGCGTAATTGGGGTTTTTACGAAGCCATCAGTTGTTGTACAGGATAATTACCTCACTAAGAACTCGCATGAGCGTAGCCGGCAATCTTTAATCGAATCTACTTTTCAATTAATCTGATGGGGAACATATCATGTCCGACACCTTGAATCTGGAACACATTTTTGAATATGACCCGAATTTTCAGACGATCATGCAGAACATGCTCAGCTTTGCGTTGGAGTCCTCGTTTCAGGGGGTGATGATCACCCTGGCTGAGCCGGGATACCCGGTTATCTATGTAAACCCGGCATTTTGCGAAATGACCGGGTACAGCTCCGAGGAGCTAATGGGAAAATCACCCGCCATTTTGCAGGGGGAAAAATCCGACCAGGGGGTGCTGGCGGAACTCAAGCAAAAGCTTGATGACGGCGATATCTTCCATGGCAAAACCTACAACTATCGCAAGGATGGCTCGGAGTTCATCATGGAGTGGAAGATCGTCCCCATCCGCGGCGAAGAAGGGATCGTCTCCCACTACCTCGCCATCCAGCGTGAGATAACGGACGACACCCTGACCGACGGCAGCCTCGATACCAAACTGCCGATATTTTAGCGCCACGCCATTACACCGCTCTGACGAGTCAGAGCAGAAAGATCATATCTCCCCGGCTATGCGCAGACGGTGGAATCCTCTTCTATAGCAGTGGTAACCTCATCCACCAGGTACATGATCGACATGTAGGGAATCCCGATATGGGTCGCACATCCGATCTCGCAGGTGCGGCTGTTGGAATACCCAACCTTTACCCCCTCCTGTTCGATTAGCGGCACCGCCGTACGCAGACCGTGGGCGTTCAGTTCAGGTATGTGAAATCCCTTGTCGCCGGCAAATCCGCAGCAGTTCACGTCGGGAGGGATGATAACTTTTTCGGCGCAGCGGGCTGCCACCTCTTCCATTTTCTTGATGAGCCCCATTTTTTGAGACGAACAGGTGGGGTGAAGGGCGACCGGCTCTTTTTTCGGGGTAAAGAGCAGCTTGTCGAGCAGAAAGGTATGGACGAATTCAACCGGCTCGTAGAGCTTAAGGGTGTCGCCCATCATCTTCCGCATCCGGTAGATGCAGGGCGAGGTATCGCACAGCACCGGATACATGCCTTGTCTGGTGGCATCGAGCAGGGCCTGCTCCAGTTCGAAACACTTCTTGTCAGCCGTTTCCATAAAGCCCTTCGACTCCCACGGGGTGCCGCAGCAGAGATTTTTCATCTTGTGCGGAAAGATAATACCATACCCGGCTTTTTTGAGGACCCGGATGGTCACTTCGGCAATGGAGCCGTCCACCGGGTCACCCTTCGCCGCACCCATGGAGCGGGCGATACAGGAGGGAAAATAGACCACCCTGCGCTCCGCATACGGGTTAATGGGGTCAGCACTGGGTGACGCGGCGCCTCCCGGCATGGCCGGCGTCCATTGAGGTATCCGGTTGCGACTCAACGAACGAACGGTACCGCTGATCTTGCCCAGCTTCTCATCACCGATCAGACGCTGCACCCCGCCCACCATGCCGAGGCCCAGCGAGGCGCTGCGTCCCACCAGACTGAGGTTGTTGCCGACGAGGTTGCCGACCTTCTTGGCAAAGGGGCCCAGATTCCGGGCACGCAGTTTCTTGATATATTTCCCGGTATCAATCGACACGGGGCAGGAGGTTTCACAGAGGCCGTCACCGGCGCAGCTCTGTTCCCCCATGAAGACAAACTCCTTCTCCAGCTCGGCAAGTCGCTCGGGATCCTCACCGCTGAGCCGTAACCGGGCGATTTCCCGCTGGATCACAATGCGCTGGCGCGCGCTCAAGGTGTACTGGTTCGATACGCAGTTGACTTCGCAAAACCCGCATTCAATGCATTTATCCACCAGCGGGTCGCAGGCCGGCAGCGGCTTGAAATTTTTCAGATACGATTCCGGGTCCTCGGTGATAATCACGCCGGGGTTGAGGATGTTGTCCGGATCGAAGAGTTTCTTGACCTCGCACATCAAATCGTAGCCCTTCTCTCCCCACTCCCGTTTAACAAACGGCGCCATGTTGCGGCCGGTGCCGTGTTCCGCTTTGAGAGAACCGTCATATTTGTCGACGGTCATGTCGATGACCGCCTTCATCATCGCCTCGTAGCGCTCCACTTCCTTGGGATCGCTGAAATCCTGATTAAATATGAAGTGAAAATTGCCCTCAAAGGCATGGCCGTAGATCACCGCATCGTCGTAGCCAAACCGCGCCATAATTTCCTGCAACTCCCTGGTGGCGTCAGGCAGCGTCTCCATGTGATAGGCAACGTCTTCTATCAGACAGGTGGTGCCGATTTTCCGCATGCCGCCGACCGCGGGGAACACCTGTTTGCGGATATTCCAGAGCTGCTCGTTTTCCTGTGGGTCAGAGGTGAACTCAACGGGTCGAACGGTTGGGAAATCGGCAAGAATTTTTTTGATTTCAACGATATTTTTCTCCACCACATCGTAGTCAGTCCCCATGGTTTCCAGCAGCAATGCCGTGGTGGTGGCATCAAATTCCTTGATAAAAGCGGGGATGCCCTCTTTGTCTTCAACCGCCTTCAAAGGAGAGCCGGTCAAGCAGCTCGGCGCTGTCCACCGGCCCCTGCTTAAGCGCTACCACCGCTTTGCAGGCGGTGACGATGTCCGGAAAGTAGACCATGGAACTGGCCTTGCAATCGAGTTTAATCACCGAGCGCATGGTTACCTCGGCGACAAATGCCAGCGCCCCTTCAGAACCGATGAGCAGATTGATGATGATCTGGAAGGGATCGTCATAATCGACAAATGCGTTGATGGAGAAGCCGGTGGTATTCTTGATCGAATACTTTTTCTTGATGCGCGCCGCAAATGGCTCATCAGCACGCACCCGATCACGGATTTCCTCGATCTTCTCGATGAATCCGGGCTTGCGGAGACGAAAGTCGGCCCGGCTCTTTTCATCGGCGGTATCGAGCAGGGTACCGTCGGCAAAGATGATCCGCGCATCCTCAATGGTTTTATAGGCGTTCTCATGGGTGCCGCAATTCATCCCGGAGGCATTGTTAATGATGATGCCGCCCACCATTGCCGCATTAATCGAGGCGGGGTCCGGGCCGAACTTGCGGCCATAGGGGGCAAGAATCCGGTTGACCCGGCCGCCGATAATCCCCGGCTGCAACCTCACCTTTTTGCCGTCGTCGAGTACCTCGTAGTTCTCCCACCCCTCATTGGCCAGAAGCAGGATCGAGTCCGATATCGTCTGGCCAGACAAAGAGGTGCCGGCGGCCTTGAAGGTAACCGGCAGTTTTTGGGAAAAGGCAGCACTCATGCAGTGCTGCAACTCCGCTTCATTCATCACCGCGGACGACAATTTGCGGTTCCAACCGATAAAACCCGCCGTCGGTACCGTGGGCAAGACGGCGCAGGGGGTCGGTGAATATTCTCTCTTCTGGTATCAGGGAGGATATCGATTCCATGTACTGTTTATACGCTTCTCGTATCATGACTAATGGCCGGAAAAAATTGTAGAGGGAAACAGGCTGTCTGATGCAATACCTGACAATAAATATCACAAATAAATCATCTGCGATTCTAGCCAAAAATAGCAAAAATGGCAGGAATATCGATTATGACGTAGATAGTAATAAGCATTTGCCTTCTTAGCAAATCATCACCGTATCCCAGACCCACCCTCATTGAAATTTGGGACAGAACCCGTTTTTCTCGCGTGCTCCCTGACAACTCGCCGATCTCAGCATAAATGGCCAAAATGCAGATCGACCCTTGAAAATTTTTGGCGCTCTTCTCCCTGATTCTCAAACCTTGTGCCCGCATGCGCAGTGCCCGTGCGCAGCGTACACGGTAAAAACGTAGTCTGTCCCATTTTTCCTGTGTTCCTTTT
>JAEQMT010000006.1 GCA_016722945.1 Desulfofustis sp. PB-SRB1
GCAGGTGGGAATAGGGATGCTGGCTGATTCCATCTTTTTTCCTATAAGGGGCAAACTCACCAGGGTAAAACTCTTCGTAGTGCCGGCGCCAGTCCCTGACCCCATCTCCCCGGCTGGTTGAGGTGGCTTCGACCCCAAAGTAGTCAAAGCTGATCAACCGCTCTTTGCCGATATCCAACGCCTCTTTGTAGAACTCGTTGGCCAACACTTCGGCAAAATAGCGCTGGGTACCATTGACAAAGGCCCGGCTGCGATTGCTAATGGCGGCAACGACCTGCTCGCGCACGTGATCCCCGTCTTCCAGAAACAGGGCGTGACGAAACGCTTTTTGTTCATCACTGCCAAGGTTGATAAAACTGAGGTAGTTTCCGAATCTGAATCTGCCACGACGTTCATCCCAGAGGGTTTCTCTAATCCACGCCGCTATCTGTTCATCGGTATTGGTGCCAAAAAGACCTTGTTTGTAAGTTCTTGAAAGATTCTTAAGTGAATAGAACTGCCCCCCCTTCGCTTTGTTGCCCTGTTCGGTGGCAAATATCAGATTTGCCTCATCATTTAACGTACCGAAGCTAGAGGAGCGCGGTATGATGTGGTCGATTTCGCCATTTTCACCAACAGGCTGACCGGTGTAAGGACAGATGCCCCCACCCTGTTCGGCAATGCGGTTTCGTTTATCCTCGTAAGAAGTATCCTTTCCAATAGATTTTTCTTTAACTCCCGGTTTAAGCCTGGAGAGGGCCGGTTCGAACTCGAAGCGGTTGGACTCAGTGATAATCGGCACCCGCACCGGTGTGCCCTGCACCAGCTTCTGCTTGAGCAGGGGCCATCGGTCATTGGCGATTTTCCTGCCGAGAATCCGTGCCATGCGTTTGACCGCGCCATCAATGACCCTGGTTGAGATAGCCGGGAGGCGCTGCGCCTTTGCCCTCTGATCCTCACCAACCATCTCCATGCGGCGGCTGTTGTCCAGGCTGCAGACCGGGCAGGTGGAGGCATTACCGGCACGGTCAGAAAAGGCGATGGCATATAACTGGGCAAAAGAAAAGATGGAAGAAAATTTCTGTGCCCTGGCCTCCGGGTCTTCATCACCAGAGCAAATCTCTCTTGCAATAAGGCGACTCAGCTGTGTGCATCGATCCTGAAGGCGCTGCAGGGCTCTGTCACCGGCCAACAGTTTGGTTTTCAACAGTCCGCGATGTTCTTTCTGGGAATCCGCCGCATTTTTACAGGCAGTTTGCAGGCCCCTGAAATCCTTGAGCCAGGCGAAAACGGCCTCAGATTGGCTGCCATCATTATGATTTTGTCGTGCCACCAGTACCAGCCGGTCTGGACTTACCTGTAAAACACCGGCGACATCGTTGACCATCTGATATCGTTTCTGGCGCGGCTTGAGGTTGCAATAGCGCAAGAGATTATTTTCACTGATAAAACGGTTACGAAATTGGTACCCCCGGTGGGCCGTCCGCTGATAGTCCGGGTGGATGAACAGACGCCCTTCGCGAGCCCGAAGCCGGTTTTTGAAATAGCGGCAGACCAGATGCAGAAACGAGCCCGCCGGAAAAATATCTTGTTGATTGAATTGGGGGGAAGTTTTCAAATCCGGCGGCAATCCACTCTCTAGAACCGTTTGTGCCAGCTTTTGTTGATGGCGTGCCTGCTCCATCTTTTCAGGCTCGGTCAACTCCGTACGCCAGCCAAGCTGACGTAGTCGTTTTGCGTGGCCGTAGATATCTGCCAGACGCAAGGGGTCACTATCCTTTCGGCGGTCTAAAATGAACTGAAAGAGCCGGGCGTCGAGGTCCGCCATACCCAGTTTTTGAGAATCTTTCCTTTGATCGCCACTCTTTGCCTGGTTGAAATAGGAATTTTTCTTGCCACTTTCCAACCCTAAAAGCCTTGTTTCAAGATCGCCAAGATGGTCTGCCGCATTGTCTTTCAATGCCTCTAACCATCTGCGCCATGAGGGATAGGCGTGGTCAAGGAAACAGGCATTGAGAAGCAGGCTCTGGCAGCGGGGCGGATTACGGTTGTTGTTATCCTGGTAGGGGGGAATACTCAATTGCGGGTCGTGCCCAATCCAGAATTCGATGATGCCGCCTTCGTAATTTTGTAAGACCGTGCGAAGCTTTTGGTAATCCTGGGGTTTCCCGGCACCCTTGTCCCTGTTTTTGGCGAGGTCGACCCGCCACTGCCCCAGTACCCAGTCACTGAAACATCGTTTGAGCCGCTCTTCGTCCCAATAGAAGCCGCCCTGGTGCTTCTTGTCGTTGAAGTATTTCCGGAGTGGTTTTAACTCCAGATTACTGATATGGCTGATCAACCTGGTCAGCTTTGCCGGTGTTAACCCGGCAAAATGTTCTTGCTGTAGGGAGCCGCAAAACCGCTGCAGATAGCCATGCCGGTGGGTGATGCCGGTAAGTACTTTCTCAACTTCCTCAAAATATCTTGCCCGATGTCGTGCACCACTTCTCAGCTCATCACTGATTGTATAAATGGCAAAGGCAAGATGGTGAAGATGGGTACGAATAAAATCTTGCTTTTCACTTGTTGTTTCACCGGTCCGTTCAAACTCCGCTTCTTCCAGCTTGAATTTATCGATGGCAAAATTCCACATCGATTGTTTCGATTCATTTTGAGCAGCCCGGTAATCTGGCAGCGTTGCAGTTACTGTCTCTGCCAACGAAGGGTGTTCGGTTAAAAATCCGGCAATGTTATACACCGGCCCCGTAGGTTCAACCGCCTCCAGCCCGCATACGCCTTCATCACGCCAGCGCTCCACAATCCATTTAGAAACAGAGGCGAGGGGGCTCTCTTTTTTCCTCCTCTCGACCGGCACGCCTCTGCCCTGCCCGATAGCCTCACACGCCTTCGCAAGTGCAATACTTTTCTGGGTAAAAACAAGCTCTTTTTTTGATTTTGTTAGTTTCTTTATATAACTCACAAAGACAACTATTACTTAAAGGTTCATCGCGCGGTAGCGCCATGATGAATTCGGCGAGGCCTGATGAGTTGCGAAGATCAACTGGAATCAAATCCGTAAACGCGCGCGGAAGCTCCTGCCACGCCTCTTCCGGGAAGTTGGCCAACGCCTGAATGTCATAGTGCTCGGTGATGAAACTAAACCCGCGCCGGTTAAACAAGAATCCAATGCTTTGGGCAGCGTCCGCGTCCCATTGCAAACCAAAATGTTTTCTCCCAGATGAGCCTGAAAAGCCGCTTGGCCATCTGCCGACGGTCTAAATTGCGGCGCTGATGTCTTTTCTGTCTCCGACTAACCATGAGCAAGGTATTGTTTTGCGGGTCCAGCTCATAGACGACACCGCTTTTCTCTTCAACATCGGCAAGGGTGCTTCCAGCCTTGTAAATCAGGGAATAAACACCGGTGTGGGCCGCCCCTAAATCAATTGCAATCGGAGAAATGTATGTTTCGTTTTCCATCGCACCTACCCTCTCATTAAAAACACTTTTAGCTGTTCAGCTAACGATAAAATATTCTCTTTTGTGTCAGTAAATACAGCGGAATAACAAAGATTCTTTACCCTACCCTACCACCCCCGCGTATCAAAAAATGATCCGGTGAGAATTATTTTTCATTTTTTTTTGCAGGCCTGCAACGCTTTTTCCAGGCGAGCGCATACCGCCCGGGCCAGCTCCGGCGGGGCGATGACCTGCACGTCGGGGCCGTGGCGCAGGATTTCCATGACCAGTTCGCGCTGGTCGGAATAGGGCACACGCAGTTCATACCGGCCGTCGCTCAGCCAGCGGCCTTCCTGGGCGGGGTGCCACTGTTCTTTCCGCCACCCAGCGGGCGCTGTGGCTGGTGAAAAGCAGCACCGCCTGGTGGTTGGGGGGCCGGTGAAGATGCCGAACGACGAGGTCAGTTCGGCGGCCATGGTCTGGTCGTCGACTTCCGTGGCGGGGTGGTTCTGGGTGACGATATCGCTCATCCGTTCAAGAGCCATGACGCGCAGTCCGCCGCGGTATGGCAGTAGGCGGCCAGATACCAGTTGCCCCGGTAGTAGAGCAGGCGCTGAGGTGATATGGTTCTGGTGGAAATACTGTTTTCACCCCGGCTGTGATAATTGAGTTTGAGGCGGGTGCGCTCGATGAGCGCGGTGGCGGCGGCCCGGAAGGCGAGCGGACAGCAGAGCCGGATACCGGCGCCGACAAACTGAATGCGTTTGACCAGTTCGCCGGTGCTGACGCCGCGCCCGGCCAGCAGTTTTTCGATGCGCTCGCGCAGCGGCTGCAGTTCGGCCCTGAGCAGGCCCGGATCAAGGCCGCCGATCAGCTCATGTATGGCCAGCAGGGCGTGAAGCTCGGAGACGTTGAACCAGAGGCCGGGAAATTCCACCTGGTCATCGTTTTTTTTTGTCGAGGATATAGCCCTGATATTTCTGGCTGTAGGTAACCGGCAGGTTGTATTCGTTGCGCAGTTTGGCAAGATAGCGCTTGACGGTGGGCAGCGAGCACTCAAGGCGGGCGGCCAGCTCTTGGGCGCTTACCGCGTAGCGGCTGCTTTGCAGGATGGCGGTAAGCTCGTAAACGCGGTCGAAGGAGGCCATGAATCAATTATCCCTGTATGAAAACATGTGAAGTCGGGACACTACTACTGTACGAACATTTTTTCACGCCATTAGTGCGCTGCACCATGGTCGGCGCCGCTTGTCCGGCACACGTTATTCGGAATTGAAGAAGGCGCCATTAACCCCGCTCATGGCAGAGCAGAGAGATACCATGCAGGTCTATTTTTCTACTCGTCAAGCTCTGTTTTTCCGAGCCAGTAACAGGCGAGCGGGGCCGGAATCCTTGCCCACCGCACCGGCTCAAGGCCGCGTGTCGACTCAACCTTTAAAGGGGGAGAAACGATGGAAAAATCCGCGCTATCTCTGGTGATGACATAGCCGTGCGAGACGTTGCGCGCCGTGCAGAACTCGGCCAGACCTTTCAGATCTGCAATGCCGGTGTTTCGAGCACGATATTTTACTTCGAAGGGGATCACCTCGCCGCGTACTTCGGCAACGATATCGACCTCTCGGTCTTTTCTGCCGCGCCAATAGGAGAAACCAACTCTCACCGGGTAATAGCGGGCGAAGGCGTGCTTGAAACATGTTGTTTCAACGGCCGCGCCAAGGGCTGTCGGGTCTTCCAACAGCGTTGCCGCGGTGAGCAGCACCGAAGGGGCAATGGCGGGATCGGCCAGATAGATCTTGTAACGGGCACGCAGAATCTCTTTACCGTAGCCGAACGGCGGCACTTTATAGATTAGATGGGCCGCTTCCATCAGGTTGATGAAATTGTTGACTGTCGGCTTTTTCAACTCCAGGTTCCGACAAAGCATCTGCATGTCCATTATGCCGCCACCATGCAGGCAAAGGTAGACAAACACCTGTTCAATCTCGAGCACGCGCCGGACGCCAAAGAGCGCCGTCATGTCGCGTTTCAAGACCTTGTCGACGATATCTTCACGCAGAAGTTTCTGGGCGGCGGTAATGCTGTTCATGAGAGCAGTCTGGGGAAAGCCGCCGCGAAGTAAATATTCATGGAAATGAGCGACCATCGGCGCACTATCAGCCCCCACCCTGGCGAACTGCTCTGGTGACCAGTCAAATAGTTCAGCAAGCGAATCAAGAGCGGGAGGCGCGGGTATGTCGATCTGCTTGAGATGCAGGTATTCATAAAATGAAAGGGTGAAAATGCGCAGCGTATGCCAGCGGCCGACCCCTGATTCCTGTCCTTCGGTGACTAGCGGTGTCGCCGAGCCGGTCACCGCGATGCGTCGTTTTTTCTCGAAATCGACCTGGAGTTTCAGCCACGTCTGCCAATCGGTGACAGTGTGGATTTCATCGAGAAAGAGATATTCAATCCCGTCGGTTTCCGGCTCGAACTCGCGCCACAATTTGATGAGCCCATCGAGGCCGAGGGATTTGAGCAAGGGGTGGTCAAACGTTGCATAGAGGATTTTCTCAGCACCAACGCCGTCTTCAATCAGCGCCTGAATGACCTGCAGAAAAAGCGTCGTTTTGCCAACCTGTCGAGCGCCGGAAAGCAGCAGTGCCCGCGGCGCCGGGGGGGATTGCATCCACCTGAAAATATAATCAAACACGGGCCGCCGCCAGGTGGGGAGATCGGCCGGTGAGGAGCCGCGCCACCAGGGATTATAATGGCGAAGCACCGTGATGAATTCAGACGAGGAAGCGATCATGAAAATACCCAAAAGTGCATATTAAGGTAATCATACTTTACCTAAAATATCATTTTAAAGATAATTTTCCTTTTTCGCCACAAAAATCGCGTAAATTGGGGAGAGCAACCACTGCCGTTAAACACAGCTGTTTTCCATTGCTGGTCCACTGAAAAGATTCTAGACAATGCTAAAATAAAAGACCTGAAAACCCCGCCTCGCTACTCCTGATGGAATCGTAAAAACATCTATCACCGTCATGGTGGAGCTGACCCGAAATCGATAATCACTTGAAATTCATGAATTCCCGCTGCAGCCTGCCCTTGAGTGTTGTTATCGAGGGCGGGAATTACGAAAACAAGTAAGATCAGGGTTTTTACGAATTCATCACTCCCGCAGGGCGTAGCCGATGCCCCGGTGGGTGATGATGGGGTCGAGGTCGGGGCGGATGGTTTTGAGCTTGGCGCGGATGTTTTTGATATGGGCGTCGACGGTGCGGTCCATGCTTGCCTGCGGTTCTTCCCAGGCGAGGTTCATCAGTTGTTCACGGGAAAAGACCCGGCCCGGATGGTCGATAAGCACGGCGAGCAGGTTGAACTCGTAGCGCGACAGGGCCAGCGGTGTGCCGCAAAATTCAATTCGCTGTCTGGGTTGATCCAGGCTGAACAATGAAACCGGCTCGTCAGCGCTGGAATCTCTGCCGGTGCGGCGCAGCACCGCCTTGACCCGGGCGGCCAGCTCGCGGGGCTGAACGGTTTGACCACGTAGTCATCGGCGCCGATCTCAAGACCCACCACCCGGTCGATCTCATCGGAGCGGGCGGTGAGAAAGATAATGGGCACCGACGAATGGGCGCGCACCTGCCGGCACACCTCGATACCGTCGATATCGGGCAGGCCGATATCAAGAACAATCAGGTCGATGTGCTGTTGGGCCAGCTCGTCCGCCACCGCGCCGCCGGTAGTAACGCGCAGGGTTGTGCAGCCGTTGGTCTGCAGGGCGTAATCGATGGTATCGGCGATGGCCGGCTCATCTTCGACGATGAGGATACGTGGTTTCATAGATGGTTATCTGTTGTTCCCGGCACAGGGTGTCGAGGCGTGTGGGTGATTATTTTACGATCCTTTTATCGAGCGAGGTATCAGCGTCACCACAAGCCCCGGCAGGCTGAGTGCGCCGCTTAGCAGCACAACGGTGGTCGCGTGCCGGGTGAAGGCGGCCACGTCGCTGAGAAAATTGCCGGTAACCAGCGGCGCCCCCAGGGTAATCAGCAGATACCCGGCCGGCGGCACCAGCCACCAGGCCCAGGGTGGCGGCGCCCACCCGGTGGCATTTGCCACCGGCGCTCGTCTTTTTAGTATAACCGATACCCACCAGAACAGACAGAGCAGACTGCCGTAGTAGATAACCACCCCGCCGATGAGATGGGCCAGCTCAGCAGTGAAACGGGTGCCATAGATATCAAGATGATGCAATTCGATCAAGAGCCGGATGCGCAGGGTATTGACCATCAGCGTCGCCGCAAAGACCGCCGGCAGGGCCGCCGCTATCCAGCCCAGCTGCGCGATGGGGGAACGAAACCCCCAGACGCCGCGCAGCCCACGGCGCAGAAGGCGACGATCAGAAAATTGATGCCGGCGCACGACGGTGCGATCACCGCGTTGTGAGTGGCGTCGATCCAGCCTAGCCCGCTTTCACGGACAAAGTGCAGATCAGACACCATGTTTATCAGGGCGGCGGTGGGCGCCAGAATCCAGTCAAGTTCCTTACCGGAGGCGGCGCCGTATGTCTTCTTCAACCACAGGGCCGGGGCGACGATGGCCAGGATGGAGATGATGAGTCGTGTTTTCATGATATCACCTTATGATGGTGTCGTAAAAACCCCAATTACGGTCATTGTGGAGTTGAATCGAAATCCATAATTATCTGAAATTACTGGATTCCCGCTGCAGCCTGCCCTTGAGTGTTGTTATCGAGGGCGGGAATGACGGTGGCAAGCAAATTTGAGGTTTTTACGAATTCATCACCTTGTGGGCCTGCTGTTTTTTCACATTGTGGCGGGGACCGATTATGGCGCGATCCCCGCGCCTGTAGAGTCCACCCTCTGTTTTATTACCTCATTGACACCTTCGATCTGCGCCTCAAAAGTACAAAACCGAGCGCCACCAGCAGCATCCCGGCGATATGGGCCAGTGACGGTTCGGAATAATTGCGTATAGATTTGCCGACGGCGAGGTTGGAGACCCCTTTGGGCAGCGGCAGTGGCTGTTTGACATCGGTTGCCTGGCCGTCCGGGTTACGAACGATCTCATCGACTGCCACAAATGAGGTGAATTTTGTCAGCAGGTTATAGGTCAAGCCAAGAGAGACGATCCGGCGCCTGAGTTCATCATCATGAGCACCGCTGATATAATCGGAAATGCGGGCGATACGAGAGCGTGCCCAGAGGTAGCCAAGCGCCGGGTTATCCGGCCCGGAAGGCCCATCACCAAATGAAACGGTGCTATCGTAGCTCCCGCCGGCGGTGGCGCCGGTCAGGGTCAGGGTTGCCTTCGCTGGTCGCCCCACGCCACTTGCCATAGACCAGAATGGGTCGGGCCGCAAAAGAGATCGGCAATGGCGGCGGGCTCCACATCGTAAGAGTTCGACACCTGATGAGCTGAGCGCGATATCGGTGAGCAGCGGCGTCGAAATATACTCTTTGAACCGGGCCGCCGTCCGGGCGCCTGGGCCGGTTCGGTGACCACGAACGGATAGCCACGCCCGGCCCGGGCCATGCCTCGATCAGGTAGCGGTTGACGCCGCTGCCGATCCGAATGTAAAGACGTTGGTGTGGCCCAGATTTGTCTCGACCTCCTCAAATACCGAACGCTCCCCGTTAATGTAGCCGTCGGTGACGATTACCAGCGAACGTGACACGCCTCGGCCCGCGGCAGGGCCATGGCGCGGCGCATGGCGGTAAGCAGTTTGGTACCGCCGCCGCCGTCCTGATCGTTGATAAACGTCAATCGCCCTGTTGATCTGCGTGGTGGTGGCCGGCAGTGAGGCAGGGGCCAGGATATTGAGCCGGTACCGGCAAACAGCAGGACATTGAAGCTGTCCTCGGCCCGCAACCCGCCAAGCAGCCGCTGCATCAATTTTTTGGTGGTGTTGAGGGGAAACCCGTGCATGGACCCGGACACATCCACCACGAAGATGTACTCACGTGGGGGTATCTGCTCAGGTTGTTACCCGCTCGGGCGGCTGCGCCATCAGCAGGAAGAAATTTTCGTCCTCGCCCTGATGGAGCAGCAGACCAGTGGAAATGGCCGCGCCGGCCAGCTGATAACGGACGATCACGTCGCGGTCACCGCCAAACTCATGACCATCGGCGAGTTCGATGCGGCACGCTGGGCGGTGTCAAAGGTGATGGTCGTATCGTGGCTGGGGCTGGTGACCTTTGCGATATCCATGCCGGCGTTAATGGCCATGGTGATGGAAAAATCGGTACGGGGCTCTGAATCTTCACGCAGATACGGGTTGGCGACCCAGCGCTCATCCGGGGCACTGGTGTCGGCGGGCAGATTTGAATAGCGCGGCCCCACCACGGTGGGGATAGACGAATTCATAGACGCCCCTCGGCGGGAATGAGCAGTTCGGTGTAGCGCAGTTCCACGGTAAGGTTGTCGCCGGGCATGATGTTCGCCACCTCCATGGAAAAGACGTTGGGCCGTTTCTGGGCCAGCAGCGAAGCGCTTTTGCCCGCCTTCTTGGCGGCTTCGAAAATCTGTCTGGCCGCCTCCTTCTCCTTGATTTTTGCGGTTATCAGCCGCTCGCCGATGCGCATCTTCATGCCGTGCACCGCCGCCCGGGTGGAACCGGGAAAGATGTAGCTGCCGTTGATGGGTGCCGCTCCGTTATTTTCGTAGTACTGGGTCACCTTCACGTCGGCAATCACCCCGCTGATGGTCACCTCCACCTTGGTGTCTTTCAGGGGAAACTGCTCCGCCGACGGTTCATCGCCCGCTACGAAAAAGTAGGGGGAAAGGGGTTTGCTGATCCGCATTGGCCAGGCCGGGGCCCGCCGTAATCACTACCACCGCGCATATCGTCCACAACAGTTTTTTACCGGCATCCATACTCCCCTCCTTTGTGGGTTGAATTGTTCGACCAGAGATTATGGACAAGAGATAGCAGCCGTTCGTGAAGCAGGTATGAACAGACGGTGAAAAGTGTGTGAAAAGGGGGTTGCGGCGAAAACCAAGTAATACTATACTTGTATTACCGTCTCTAAAGGAGGATACGTGATGCGAGTCACCATGAAAGGACAGGTTACCATACCAAAAGATGTACGCGAGATTTTAGGAATCACTCCTGAAACAGATGTAGATTTCAAGAAGAAAACGGTAAATTCTACATTGTAAAAGACCTCACCTGACAAGCCCAAAAAGAAATTTGCCAGACTGCGTGGGATCGCCACCGCGAACATGACACCGATGAAATATTGGGTCTTACCAGAGAGAAAAATGAGGTTGGCCAGAATGGCCATTGTGCAGGGTCCCCATGAACGGTGTGCTCATCGACTCGTGCGTGCTGCTCGATCTCTTTACCAATGATCCGAAGTGGCGCCACTGGTCGGAAAACACCCTCGAGCAGTACAGCCGGACCAACACCCTGTACATCAATGCAATCGTTACACCGAAGTCTCGATCGCTTTAACAAAATCGAGGAGACTGAATCAGCAATTGGACACATAAGGCGCCAAGGTTTCTTGAAATCCCCGGGAGGCACTGTTTCTTGCCGGTAAAATATTTTCTGCAATACAGGAGAAACAGGGGCACGGCGCCCACGTCCTGCCCGACTTTTTTATCGGTGCTCATGCAACGATCTCTTCGTTTGCTCTCATGACACGAGACCACCGAGAAGTATACAACCTACTACCCAAATCTTAGGCTCAATTTCACCTTCGTAAAAGTGATGGCATCGTAAAAACCCAATTACGGTCATTGTGGGAGCTGAGCCGAAATCCATAATCATTTGAAATCACTGGATTCCCGCTGCAGCCTGCCCTTGATGTTGTTATCGAGGGCGGGAATGACGGCAGCAAGCAATGTTGAGGTTTTTACGAATTCATCAATCGTTCGGCATCATCAATTTCTGAGTTTCGTATATTCAGCGGAAATGTCGTGCGTCGCCAGTACATCCCGGGCTACCTCACGTTGCAACGCTTTATAATCGATCTTGCCGGTGCCAAGCAGCGGCAACTCGTCGATTCGCCACCACCTTGCTTATCCAGTGCAGTGATGAGAGCCCTCCGGTACGGATGGCCCGGTTAATCTCATCGAGTTCAACATCAAAGGTGGTGAAAAGCACCAGTTCGGGGTGTGCCTCAATCTCCTGCTGATTCCACTGCCAGACAGGGCCGTCGGCGCACCGGTCGGCAAAATGGTCACCGAGCAGCGCCTCGATGGCGGGCAGGGAGATCATCTCGCCCGCTTTTTTGACAAACCGCTTCAGCCGTCCCGCAAAAACAGCACAACCGTCCTCTACCACCACCAGATCACCGGTCTTGTACCACTGTTTGCCCAGAAGATAAGACAAAGGGAGATGAATCGTGCCCGCCACCAAAATAGCCGGCAAAGACATTCGCCGGCAACCAGCAGCATGCCCCGTTCTCCCGGCGCCAGCACCTCGTGGCGTTTCGGGATGAACGATCAGTGGTTTCCATGGACGGCATTACCCTCCGATCGTTCCCGGCCGGGGCTGGTTCCGGATTGGTTAATGCTTACCAGGGGGGGAACATTCGGTTATTCCATAGCCTTCACACAGGACCGCGTCCGGGCAGTGGTGTTGAAACTGGTCTGTATACACCGGCGGGACATGGCCTTCCGCCCGGTGAAGACGAGCGCAGGGAGGTAAGAGCGCGCCGGGATGTGCGGCATGCATCATGTTCTTTATGAAGGCAGGGGTCCCACCGTGACAGTGATGGCAAAATCATCCACCATGGCGGCGATCTGGGCGCCCTGGGTAGGATCAGGCTGATAGGCGGTAGGCAGCCCAGACACAAGGGCATCACCCTGGGTGCCGGAAAAACCCAGTGAATGAAAGGGAGGCAGCATGCCCAGCAGCCGATCACCACGGGTAAAGGTGATCGCTTCGGCAAAATCGGCCAGGTTGGCCATGATGTTGCGGTGGCTCAAGGGCACTACCTTGGGCGCCGCTTCGGAGCCACTGGTGAACAGAATCACCGCGGTTTCGCTGATTGGTGTTGCGGCCAGCCGGCGGGCATAAACCGCGCCTGAACCACCCCTGTAAGCTTGCGGGTGAAGCTCATGGCCGCCGCCCTCCGATCAAGCAGAAACCAGTCAACCGCCAGGCGATCCGCATTGATACCGTAGCGGCCAAGCCGTCCCACCAGTTGAGAAGCACTGATAATCGTCGAGACCTTCGCCGTCCGCAGGCAATGGCGCAGATTCCTCTCCCCCACGTCCAGTTGATCATCACCGGCGTCTTGCCGCTATACATAACGCTCAGCCAGGCGATGACCGAGGCCACCGAGGCGGGGAGCATGATACCGATCCGTTCGTCCTTCAGCCGTTTTATCTGAGGCAACAGGACAAAGACCGTGGTCAGCAGGTCACGATATGTCTTCACACCGCTGCGCCCGATCCGCGACGATGGGCTGATCCGGCATGGCGACAGCCTGATTGAGGATGATTTCGGCCAGATTGTCCCCAGCTGCCGGATGCAACCGTTGCCGGCCGCGCTCGGCAAACCAGCGGCGAGATATCGGCACCGAGGCGGCCGTATCGGTAAGTCCAGCCTGGCCGGCGGCGGCCGCGATCCAGTGGGCCACGCGTGTCAGGTCTTCGGTCTGTTCCGCGGCAACGCCATAGGTCTGCTCGACCCAGACTGCCAGCTCAAGGGCGCTCAGGCTGTCAAGGCCCAGATCAGCCATGACCAGATCGCTTTCACGTACCGCGTCAACCCCAGCCAGCTCGGCGACTTTAGCCATCACCTGATCTTTTATCGTGGTATCGATGGATGCAGTATCGGGCGGGAGAAGCAGTTCGTGCGCCTTCAGCCCTCACCTGCCCGGCGGCGCGCGCCACCGGTAGTAGGGTACCTGAGTGCACGGCTCGTTCGGTTCGTTGTAGAACTGCTCCAGGAAAGTGTTGATACTCCTCTTGTCTGCGTGACGGGGAAAATCAGCCTGTTCTATGAACTCTATGGTAACCGGTCGTT
>JAEQMT010000071.1 GCA_016722945.1 Desulfofustis sp. PB-SRB1
GCAGACCACACGACTGCCCCTTACAGAAGATTTCGACCCGTTCCGGCCGATCATCGTTGAACAAGAGCGTGACCCGTTCACCGATCAATTGAACCGGGGCTTCGAAGAGTCGTCCGTCGATGGTGACGACCCGGTCTTTGCTGACCCGGCGCCGCACTTCTTTACGGAAGTGATCAGTAAGATCAGCGGGTGCTTCGCGAATCATTTCAAGATGAGCGGCAAAGCGGTTGAACGGGTCATCGCGGTGACCGAATGAACCCGATGCAGATAGTCCGTTTCCAGCCAGTGCTGGAACCGCTCATTGAGCTGAGCAAGGGTGTCGGGTTGGTCATCGAGGCGCGAGATAAACCGGGATCTGACGGTGCGAAAGAAGCGCTCGATCTTGCCGCGCCCCTGTGGGGTATAGGGGCGGCTGTGGATCAGGGCGATGCCGAGCGAGGCACAGATTCGTTCGAGATGGCGTGAGCGAAAGGCGGCGCCGTTGTCCACGTAGAGTTTACGCGGCAGTCCTCTGGTAAGCAGGGCCTGGCGAAAGACCTGGAGCCAGGATTCGAGTTTTTCCGAAGAGAAGAACTCGCCGTGGGTAATGAACCGGGAATGATCGTCAAGAATGGCGATCAGATACGCTTTGCGCCTTTTGCCGGTGCCTTTTACCAGCGGGCCGTGCATGATATCTGATTGCCAGATATCGTTGGGGAATTCGGCCTCGTAACGCCGTCGATCCACCGGGGCTCGCTTGTGCAGAGCGGCGCTGTCAAGCTTTTCCTGGGTGAGGATGCGATAGGCGGTGGAGAGACTCAGGGTCGTGCCGGGTGTGATTACTTGTTTTTCAGCAAGTGCTTGCACCAGCCGCCAGACCGGCCAACCTGGTTGTTCTTTGCGCAACCGGATCAGGGCGCCGCGAGTCTCATCATCGACCGTGCGAGAGCATCCCCGGTCGCACCGCCTGGCCGGCATCAAGGCACTGAGCTCGCGGCCGCCCCGCTCATAGAGTCGCAGCCAGCGCCTGACGGTGGCTGCCGACACCCGGGTGCGATGAGAGCCGGGGATATGCCAGTGCTGCTCACTTTTTTGATAGATGAGTTCGGTCAACTCACCGGGTTCGAGTCGTGATGCAACCAACTCGCTGATGACTCCGAAGCGAAACAGGGCAACTTCGGTACGTAAGGCTTCGTCTTCCATGGGCGTCCTCCTGGGTATGGGGTATCAGAGTCGGGTTATCCGAGTCTGTCTGCCGATACCATGCTCAGAGGCCGCCGGGCAGAGCTACAATACGGTAGGGTGGGTCATGGATGTGTCGATTGTCATGGTGTATTGCTTGGGTGACCGGGATGATGTTTCGTGCAATGAGTCGAGTGAATCCTTCCCGGTGGGTAAGCTGAGTGGACATCCCGAAGACCAGCCGAATCATCCGACCTAGCCGACGCCACCACTGGCGTTGGCGCGAACGCGGCAGATCGGGCCGCCAGCGTTTTGTGCTCTGTCGGTGGGTAATTGCCTGGTGAATCTCAGCACTGGAACTGCGATACCGGGGCCAATACCCCTGTGGTTTCAACCGATGAACGGCGCGGCACTGCGAACAGAACAGACGTCGAAGATAGACACAATGAGAAAGGCAGCTAAACCAGGCGACAACAAATCCATGCCACCACAACCGTCCACCGCACCGGGGACAGCACGATGGTTTATTCCAGGGGTAGGCGGTGCCGAGACGAGCAATTTCCTTGACGGATGCGGCAACAAACAGTACCACAAGGCAACTCCTTTCAGGAAGTAGGTTTCCTGCCTGGAGGGCTGCCGGGGCCGTGTCCACGGCCCCGGCAGCCACCACTCACGAGGGGTGTACAATAACGTTACGAGAAATCAAAATAATCTGCAGTGTCACCACCCACTGCTAACAGATTCTGACAAAAAAGGCTGGTTTTATTTTAGATAATCTGGGGTTCAACATCGCCTTCGTAAAGGTGAATGCAATTAACGGGGCAATTTTCGGCAGCATCCTGAATGCACCCAATGTCATCGACTTCCAGCACGTCGTTTCCACCCGAGTTGGTCGAATCCTTTATGTGAGACAGTCCATCGTCCCCCATTTCGAAATGGTCCGGACAGTCCTCGGTGCAGGTTTCACATGCGGTGCAGTCTTCCTTGATCAATTCTACTTTGTACTTGGCCATGATAATGGTCTCCTTTTGATTTTGTGTATTATTTACAGTGAGTTAGCATATGCTGTCGGTGGTCTCGTTGCTATCTGGAACCGATAACATGATGTGAGCTTAAAAATTCCAGAATGCGTCTATTTCCTCTTCGGTAAAATCCCAGGTTGTGTTGTGCGGTGGCAGCGCCTCTTCAAAGAACTCCGGAAGCCGGTCATGTGCGCTGTTAAAGCCGGCGGCCAGGTTGAATTCATGTTCGGTTTTAAGCACTTTGACGCCAATATTGTTTAGATCTTCCATGGTCAGGCTCGACCCGTGGCGCGCATTGAGCATGTCAACGACGTTTGGCACCATCACGTCCATGTGCTCTGCCATAGCAAGGAGGACGAATTCGCAAAGCCCGGTACAATCCAGCCAGGCAGTGATGATCTGCATCTGCCGGGAGAGATCTACCTGGCCGTCTTTTTTGAGGGGGTCAACAAACGTGCCGAGCTTTAAAATATTCTGTGCCACGGCATATCCCGCCGTATGATCAGCCCCCATGGGGGAGGTGGCCAGGGTGATGCCCAAACCTTTTATGGACCGCGGATCATAAGCTGCAAACGCCTGTCCCTTTGTTGCAGCCACCCGGGTGAGGCCGTATATTTGACCGAATTGTGCGGCGCCCGATCCGATAATTCTGCCAAGCGGCGTGCCTTCACCGATTTCCCTCAGTAGCCGGAGTGCCCCTTCAGCGTCTCCGTATTCGATAAGTCCGGCTTCAACAGCCAGACCGATGGCCTGCACCCCTTCTATGGAATCGATACCCACATCGTCCATGATCCGGTCGGCCTGGGCATTGATGTCCATGTCACTGATGCCGCTGTGAGCACTCAGGCCCCAGATGGTTTCATATTCAAAGCCTGATGTGACGTAATTTTCATCTTTATCGTTGAACACCTGCGAGCACTGGATAACGCATCCGCGATGGCAGGCATGACTCGGCTTTCCGTTGCGGCTTTTGATGATCTCGGCCATCGTCTCACCGCTTACCTTTTCATGCTCCTCGTATTGGCCGTAACGGAAATCTTTGGTAGGCAATGCTCCGGCCTCGTTGAGAATGTTGATCATTATGTTCGTACTATAAGCCTTCAGGCCTTGGGCCAAAGGATGGGACGAAAGCAGCTTGGCAAACGTTTTGCCGGCATCCATGAATTTTTGTTTGTCAACCAAATCGGTACCCGGTGCATCGGTGTCATCGATACTGATAAATTTGATCTTCTTTGCGCCCATGACGGCACCCAGACCTCCGCGCCCGAAACTGCGTATATTGCCCTGAGGGTCCCGCACCGAAATATTGGCGGCCGACAGGCGCATTTCGCCGGCCGGCCCAATGATGATGACCCCGATCTTATCGCCCAGCCTTGCCATCAGCGTCTTGATGGATTCGTAATTGCCTTTGCCCACCAGTTCCGTTTCTTCCTTGATGGTGATGCCGGCCTTATCGATGTGGATACCAAAGTATCCTTCCTTTTCCGGCATGCCTTCAATGATGATCGCTTTGACGCCCAGCTTGACAAGGCTTACGCATGCCGTACCGCCGGCGCTCGCCTCCTTGATACCCTTGGTCAACGGGCTTTTCGCGCCGGCTGAAAACCGGCCGGAGTTGGCACAGGAAGTGCCTGAAAGCATCCCGGGCGCAAAAACAAGCTTGTTATATTTGCCCAGCGGATGGCAGGTGGGCTTGACCTCCTTGGCCACAACCGTTGACGTCAAACCTCTGCCGCCAATCCCGATCCACTCCTCAGGCACATCCTCGATGGTCGCCTTGAGTGCCGTCATATCCACTCGATAAATTTTGTCAGCCATATTTCATCTCCTAGTTAATTCGGTAAACAGCTGGTCTATCCAAGACAGAAACCCCGCCGCGAAGACCCAAAAATCCATTATGATTTTAGACGGGCGCATTGTACTGAAATCGATCCCGTCTTGTAAGCTATCCGAAATGAGTATTTTTCTAAAAATTCGGACTACTTCTTTCGGAGTATGGGAAAGCCCCATGCACTTTCATGTTGCTCAGTCCCTCATCAACCAGCGGAATTGATTCTTGAAGGTCAGGTTCGCAAGAGAGCTGTTGGGATTGGCCAGATCCTTTGCCACTTGATCAGCGGATTTCCCATGATGCGCCTCTTTGTGGGCCGGATTCTCCTGTCCATCGGAGGACTTTTCCTGAGCGAGACCTTGGGTTGCCAGGCAAAACATGAGAGCAACCAACGGCACCATCGATGTATGCATTTTCATCTCAATCTCTTTTCTTGCTATCCTCACGTACAGCGGTTTTGAAAGCTTGTAGAGAGTGATCATGCCCGGCGACCGGCTTAGATATTAGATACAGCAAAGAGTAGGGAATGCCTTCTGCGCCCCCGGGTTTCGATCTGAGAGATCGGCAGGGTAACGCCGCGATAATTGCCCATCAAGGCATAAGCCAAACGGAGCACCCCTTCTTTCCGCAGAGCCTCCATCAAGTCGAGCGCCTCGCTGAATTCGGCATAGTTATCAGGCTCGAATTCGCCGGCCCTGATTTGAAACTCCTTGTTGCGAAGAAGAGTTAGGTTAATATTTTCGGCCTACCTCAGATTGAGTCACTTCCAGAACTTCTAAAACGCCAGGTTCTGTCAAAGCGTGTGTAGCGTTCCCAACCATGGGTTCGTTCTTATAAATGAGTGTCATGCTGAACAGCCCGCCGCCAATGAGGAAAATCAGGGCGGCCGCGGCAATGCGCGCCCGCGAAGCGAAGCCCGCGCGCCCTTCTTCGTTCAGACGGCGGTCGATCGAGCGGCGTCCGAGAATGGCGAGGATTCCGATCCCGGACATCGCGACGGCCATGCCGCCGGAGATCGCGACCACCATCAGGATCGCCGGGCCGAGCAGGTTGTTGGCCATGCCGAAGAGCAATACGAGAAGGGCGCCGGTGCAGGGTACCGCTCCCACCGCCAGCGCCAGCCAGCCGGTCGGTCCCTGCTGGCGCCGGGCGATGGCCTGGCAGGCATGGCAGCCGCCCTCTTGGTGCGCCTCGTGGTCGTGGTCGTGGGTGTGTTCGACCCGTCTGCGCTCGCCCTGGATCGCCTTCCACAGCATAAAGGTGCCGATCGCGATGATGCCCGCGTAGCTGACCAGCTTCACCAGACGATAGTCGGATGGCGCGTTGCCGGTGGCCTGGCGCACCGCGAAGTCGGTGAGCCAGACCACGACTACCGCCGAAAGCACGTGAAAGACCGCGATCTGGGTTCCCATTTGCAGACCCCGGGCGAGGCTGCCGCCGTGGCCGACAAAGTAGGAAACGACCACCGCCTTGCCGTGACCGGGCCCGAGCGTGTGAACCAGGCCATAGAGGAAGGCGACCAGCACCCCGATCCAGAGCGGGCCCGACGACTCGCGGTCGCGGATGTCGGTCATCGTCCGTGTAAACAGGATTGACACCCTCGTCTGGAGGTTTTGCCACCACCGGTGGTCGGGGGTCAGCGCCGGGGCATCGACCTTGGAGAGTGCGTCCGATTCCCGACTGGAATAGGGGATGATGCGCTCCGCCTGCAGGGTGTAGGCGACGTTGATGCTCGCCGTTCCATCCACCAGGAAGAGATCGTAGTTGCCCGGTTCGAGCCGGATCCGGCCCTCAAGCCAGACGGCCGCGAAGCGGCCGCGGTCCTCGGCACCCGCCGGGTAGGAGACGTGGATCATCTGGTTCGGCGGTGGGGGCGGCACGTGAATGCAAGCCCCCACCCAGGGAACGAGGAGGAATTCGGTCACTCGCCCCTCCTCGACCATGAGCGGGAGGCTGTAGCCCGGAATCCGGATGTCCTGCCCGTCGATGCCGTCATCGACCGCCTCGGCCCGCTTGAGCCGCATCCTGGCCACGCGCTCGCGCTGCGAGAGCAGCCAGTCGACGTCGATGCCCTCCCCCTCCAGTTTCGCCACGAGTTGTTTCTCCTCGGCCGCATTAGGCCCGTCGGTATCGGACTTGCCGTTCTCGATCAGGGAGCGGATCCGCGCCACCATCGCCAGGTCGCGGAGCTGATCGGCGGAGAGTTGCTCGAAGGGATCGTCGAAGGCGACCGGGTCCTTCGGGAGCAGGTCGGCCCATGTCACCTCACGCGCCTCTTCACCGGCTGCCAAGCCGGGGAGAAGCCATCCCACAAGCAGGAGAAGGGTGATCGTGCGAGTGAGGCCTCTCGCAATCATGACAGGCATCTTTGCACGGGTCACTTCTGGACGGCCCGCCGGATCGGCTGGCCGCCGCTGGCATCGAGCACCAACTTGCCGTTGTTCACGGTGACCACGCCATTGACCAGCAGTGTTTGCACGCCGACCGCAGGTTGGTTGGGTTTTTCGTAGGTGCCGACGTCCCTGATGGTCTCGGGATCGAACACCACGATATCGGCATCCATCCCCTCCTGGAGCCGGCCCTTCTTCTTCATCTGCGGGACGAAGCGTTCTATTGTTTGGGCCGGCATCAGGGACATCTTGCGGAGCGCCTCCTGCATGGTCATCAACTTGCGTTCCCGGACGTACGAGCGCAGGATCTTGGCGAAGGTTCCATTCGATCTCGGATGCGAGAAGGTGCCTTCCGGCAGGGGCCACGCGTCGCCCTCGTAGTTGATGATGCGGTCATGATCGTCCATGTACATCCAGAACATCTCATCGGACTCGATCAGGATCCTCGGGTGCAGGATGGACTTGTCCAGCAGCGCCAGGTCGTCGGGATTGCTCTCGTCGAGGAAGTGCCAGACGATGAACGTACCGGGCTGGTTCTTCTGGTAGTCTGCCAATTGATCTTCGGTCATCCGCTTGGTGCCCAGCTGAAAGTTCTCGGCCGTTGAACCCATGCGGTCCCGCCAACCCTCTCCGCTGAACATGGCGGCACCTACGACTGTACTGGCGGCGCCCCAGGGATACGCCCCGACGCTGATGTTGATGCCCCTGTCGAAGGCGTCGTTAACCAGCTCCAGTGTCGCATCGATGTCTTTCAGCGATGTGCTGTTGATGTGGCAGACGTGCATGTGCGCACCGGTGAGTGCGGAAAGGGCGATCAGCTCCTGAACCGCCTCGAAGGAGCTCTGAGGCTCGATGTTGCTCGCATAGCGCACGTGAGTGAAGGTCGCCACATCGTACTTGACGGCCAGCTCGGCCAGGGCGAAGTATTCCTTGTGCCCATAGCCCGGAGCGTAGCCGGCATTGACCCCGATTCCAAGCGCGCCTTCCGTGAGTCCCTGTTCCACCGACAGCAGGATTTCTCCAAGCCTCAGGGGATCGGCGATCGTCATCTTCCAATCAGTGCGAGACTGGGCGTCCTGGAAGTAGGCCGGGTCGGCAGACGGTGGTTTACCGCTGAAGGCGGCAATCCGGGCAAAGGTCCAGGCAGCAGATGCGCCGTAGTTGATCGGTAGTTTCTTCCCAGCCTGGTTGTCGTACCACTCGCCGATTGGCAGTACTCCGGACTCCAGCTCCAGCATGGTCGTCACGCCCTGCATAGCCTGCATGCGGTAGTCGCCGATATTCTGACCGTGGGCGTGGAGGTCGATGAAACCGGGGGCGACCACATGGCCCGTGGCATCGATGGCTTTCTTGCCGGCAATCTTGTCTTCGGTGACGGTAGTGATTCGCCCATTCTTGATGCCGACATTGCGCACAGAATCGAGGTTGGTCTCCGGATCCATGACCCGCCCGTTGAGGATGACGAGGTCGTAGTCCTGGGCGACGGTCGGGATGGCGGCAGCGAGGAGCCCGCAGGCCAATGCTGCTATCGTGATGATGCTCGTCAGATTCTTTGTGGATTTCATAGGTGATACCTTTCAATGGTTTGTGTCGGTTGTTTCATAGTAAGTTCTTGTAGATCTTGCCGTCCTTCATGATCAGGGGAAAATTCTTGCCGCCATCGCCCAGTATCGACACGTCGTCTAGCGGGTTGCCGTCGACCAGCAGGAGGTCGGCATAGGCGCCCTCGGCGATGACGCCCAGTTTGCCCTCCCGATAGGGATGCCGCGGGCCACTCAGCTCCAGCAGCCGGGCGTTCTCGGAGGTGATCAACTGCAGCATCTCGGCGTTGTTCAACCATTTATCGAACCGCGCCAACTGCGACGCCTGGATGCCGTTGGAGGCCGGATCGAAAAGAAAATCCGTGCCGTAGGCGAGGTTGAGATCATACTTGACGGCAAGGTCCATGGCGTGCTCGAAGCCCTTCACCGTCTCGCTCCACTTGGCGCTCTTCTCGGGCGACAGCGTCAGCTGCGAAGGGTCGCCCTCCTGGAACGGCTGGATGCACAGCCAGGCATCCTTTTCTTTCATGAGCTTGGCGCCCTCCTCGTCCAGGAAATGGCCATGCTCGATACTGATCACGCCTGCTTGCAGCGCGCGCTTGATGCCTCTCGCCGTGTAGATGTGGACGGCCACATAGGTGTTCCAGTTCTCGGCAGCGGCTACGACTGCCTTGATCTCTTCCACTGTCAACTCCGACACATCCAGCGGATCATAGTTACTGGCGATCCCGCCACCGCCGGCGATCTTGAGCTGACTGGCGCCCTGCTTGAGGTTGAAACGGGCGGCCGCCAGCGCGTCATCCGCGCCGTCGATGACCCTCAGCATTCCGTAGGCCTCGGGTCGGCTGGGTTGGCCGCCGAGTCGCTTCGGTGGCTCCCACGGCTGCGTAAAGTCGAAATGACCACTCGTTTGGGCAATGGGCGGCCCGGATGGCAGGATGCGCGGCCCCACGAGGATGCCCTCGTCGATGGCGCGCTTGAGGCCAAACGAGTTGCCGCCGGGTTCGCGAATGGTCGTGAAGCCGCGCAGGAGGGTCTTCTCCGCTTCGACGGCGATCTTCGCATGAATGTAGTCGAGGTGTGCGGTCATGACGTCCGGCATCGTGAGGGGATTGAACATGTGCCAGTGCGCGTCGATCAGGCCCGGCATCAGCGTGCGCCCGCCGCCGTCGATTACCTTGACCGTGACTTCCTTCTTAATCGTCTTCTGATCTTCGTAGATCGTCACGACGTTCCTAGCCGCATGCCAATCATGCATCTGGGGCATGTCCAGACGTTTCAGCCCGCCGGTTGTGACGTCGAGTTCATAGGTCCCGGAGGTTGGAATGTCCTTGGCGACCTTTTTGATCAGATTCCTGACCACGAGCACATCATAGCCCATCAGCAGCTTGTCGCTCTTGCCGTCGAAGACGTTGACGTTCTTGAACAGCGTCACCTCCGCTGGAATGTCGGCCGCCACGGCGGACACCGACAATAACGCCATCAGTGCAATGCCTGACAACAGCGTTCTGATGATGTGTAGAGGCAATGTCCTTTTCATTGTTCTTCTCCTTTTTTCGACATCACATCAATTTTCGGCCAAAAATTTGGCAGCTCTTCTTAGGTAACCCGGCATCTTGTCTTCTCCGTAAGGCGGAATATAGCCGTTGGTCGAGTAGTATACGCCGACAAAGTCACGAGCCGGATCAATATAGATGCCCTGACCGAGATTACCGTGTTTCCATAAGGCGCCGTCTTCAAAAACCGCATCAAACTGATACGAGTTCATCAGCGGCGATTCGCCGAAGTCCGCCTTCTGGCCTTCATACTTTGCGCCTCGCTTGTAGGCCTCGGGGCTACCGGCGGTCTGCAGACGTTTCAGGACCTGCGCCGAGACCACCGGTTTCATCGCGGCCTTGTTCCAGCTTGGCGTGAACAGCATGCCGAAGCGGGCGAAATCCTCCGCCGTGGTGGAAAGCAGACCATGCGCCACCGATGTTCCGTCTGGAGTCAGATGGTGTTGCATGGAATTGCGCGCGGTCATATGGCCCCAGACCCGCTCCTCGAAGATCTGCGACCAGGTCTTGTTCTCGATACGCTCGGCGATCTTAACAAAAATCTGGGTCACCGCCGAAGAGTAGCGGAAGCGATATCCCGGGTCTTCACCCTGGATCTTGTCCGCGGTCTTCAGGACGGCAAGCCAGTCATCAACCTTGCCGGTGGCCGGATTGGGCGACCCGAACTCTGCACTGAAAAAGCGGACGATGATCGATTCGGGATCGACGATCGCTTCGAGCGTCTCTTCAAGCTGGAGCGCGGTCGCCATATTGGCGGCATCGATCATCTTGATGCCGTCCCAGTTGGTTCCCTTGAACTCGGGGATGTATTCGACAACCTGCTTGTTCATGTCGATCTTCCCCTCGGCCTCCATCTGGGCGATGACCAGGGCGACGGTTGTCTTGCCCGGCGACATCCAGACGTGCTGGTCGGTCGGATTCATGCCAGGATAGGTTTCGAACACCACCTTCCCCTTATGAACCATCACCACGGCCTGCACCCGGTGGTTCGGGTGTACCACATACTCATTCAGGGTGAGCTCGCCTTCCTTGGTCGTAAACGAGACCTTGTCGCCCAGGTCGGGATCGAGCGCCTTTTCCAGCGGCTGGTAAACCGCATTCGGCTTCGACATGGCGGTGTGCAGCACCTCACTCAGGTGGAGGTTGTAGTAGAGGGCGTGGTCGCCTCCCAGTTGGTAATGGAAATTGCCAAACCGTTTCCGTGCATCCTGGACGAAATCCAGGGGAAAGGGCGATTTTGCACTGCTGATCGGCAATGTCGTCTTGGCGCCGGGGATTTCCAGGTACTTGGCCAGCGGATTGTCCGCCGCATGGGAGGCGAGGGGAACTGTCAGGCAAAGAGCCGACAAGAAATATCGACGAAGTTTGGGTGTCATGACGGCTGTTCTCCTCTTGCAGGGTGCGTTGCGATTGATTGGTAAAAGACTTTGATGGTGTGCCGATTACGTAACATGTCCAGGGTGGGTGTCCGGGTGGGCACTATCCCCTTGTTGGCTCGGCGACCGTTCGCCCGTGAACGAGGCCGGCAAGGGATCCCGCGAGGGCACCGGTCGCCCACTAAGCGCATCGAGGTCGAAGCGCGCGACGAGCATCATCTGATCCACCGCCGTGCCGGTCGAAGTGGGCAGGCCCGCGATCCTGAAGGGCGGCTACCCCTCCAGGAAGCGGACGAGTTCGATCCGCTCATCGTTGATGCCGCGAATGAACGCCGCCTCCACATGCAGGTCTCCGGAGCTCACCGTCGACGGGGGCATTTCGGCTTTGGCTCCCGCCGCGATGGCGTTTTCATAGACCAGCGCCAAATCGTCGACCTCCATGCCGAAGTGATTGACCGGCTTCTGGGTGTGCTCGCTGCCGCTCTGGTCGGCAAGCTCCCACAACTCGATACGACAGCCTTTGCTGTCGATGAGGTGGGCGCCTGGCAGGCCCATAGTCTCCTCCTTGCCATCGGTCACACGCTCGCCGGTCTTCCAGCGCGCCTTGAGCGTGAGGCCGAACGCCTGCTCGTAGAATTCGATGGCGCGGTTCAGGTCGCTGACGAAGATAGCGGCATGGTTCAGTCGGGCCTTTGCGGAAGATGTCATCGGTTCTTTACCTCTCTCATAGATTTCCACCTAGCTGGATCAGCTCTCAGCGCCGACGCGCCGGAGATCGACGCGCCGACCTTTAATGGTATGTCGTCTACTTGCCGGCAATCGCTTTCGCCGCCGCGCGCAGGTAACCCGGCGAGTGGTCGATCCCGGCGACCTTTTCATCGTTGGTTGCCAATCCGAAGTACATCCCGCAGAAATCTCGCGCCGGATCGACATAGATACCCTGGCCCATGTTGCCGTGCTTGAACATCGCGCCGTCGGCGAAGGCGTGATCCCACTGGGCCGTGTTCATCATCGGCACCTCACCGAACCAGCGTGTGCCGTACTCGCGCTCCGCGGATTTCTTGTAGGCCTTGGGATCGCCCATGGTCTGGATCAGCTTCAGCAGTTGGTCGGAAACGACCTGCTCCTTGGAGACGACATGCCAGCTGGGGGTGTAGATCATGGCGTAGCGCAGCATGTCTTCCGGCGTGGTATTGATCAAGCCACCCCCCACGGGCATGCCGTCGGGGGTCAGCCCGACAATCAGCTGGCTTCTGGCACCGATCTTGGACCAGACCCGCTCATTCCAGTACGCCTGCCACGGCATTTGCGTGACCTGCTCGGTGAGCATCACCAGCGCCTGGGTGTTGGAGGTGGAATAGCGGAAGAGATCGCCGGGCTTCTCGTCGGGCAGCGGCTTGGCCGTTCGCATCATCTTGCGCCAGCGGTCCGGCTCGACGTCGCCGACTCCGAAGACGGCCGTGAACCAGCCTGAGATCCAGGATTTGGGATTGGTCAGGCTCTCGAAGGTCTCCTCGTTATCCAGCGCCACCGCCATGTTCATGGTGTTCTTCACCGAGACCTTGTCCCAGGCGGTGCCCTTGAGCTCCGGTACATAGTCCGAGATGGGCTTCTCCAGGTCGACGTCGCCCGCATCCGCCAGCATGGAAACCAGCAAACCGACGGTCGTCTTGGATGCGGACATCCACACATGGATATCCAGGGGATTCATGCCCGGGTAGGTTTCGAACACCACCTTGCCCTTGTGGGCCATCAGCATCGCCTGGACCTGGCGGGGACCGACAAGATATTCCTTGAGGGCAGGGGTGGTTTTGCCGAGATGGTCGGTGAAGGTGAGGTTCAACATCTCAGGCTGGAGATCCCTCGCCAGCGTACTGAATTCATCCGGCTGCGCCACGACCCGGGTCGGAAAGAAGGACGGGATGTTCAGGTTGTAGTAGACTGAGTCGTCGCTACCCGACTGCCAGTTGGGAAAGCTGAAGCGCTTGGTGGCCTCGCTGACGAACTCCAGGGATTGCGGCTTCTTCCACCGGGCCATCTTGCTGTCGACCTCGATGGGCGAGGTGGAAGGGCCACCCATCAGTTTCAGCGTGCCACTGCCGCTTTGTGCCAGCGCCGCCCCCGAATGGAGGCCAAGCCCGGCTGCCCCGGCGGCAACGCCGAGCAGTGCGCTCCTGGTCATGAATGCGCGTCGGTCAAGGTCCACCGAGGCATCGGGATCATCATCGCGGTTGTGGCTGACGGGCTCTCGGATATCGTTTGTCATGAGTAATTTCTCCTTTGTTTTTTACTGGGTTGCTGCCTTAAAAATCCTTACGTACGCATATCAGTCAAGGACATCCGGTAAATGCGGTTCCCGGCAAAAGCCCGACAAGGATTCCGGCAAGCCAAACGACTCCATCAGCAACCATTTGGCGGCGGCCAATCCGTTGACCGGGGATGAAAATTCCCAGACGCCTCGTGCTGACCGACTACGTCACTGCCGGCCAGCCGAAAAGAAGAGCGGTCCCCCAAGTCCAATCCCGTTATGCTCAGCAATGCGGCCTCGCCCACGATCAACGAAAAAAAAGTGCACCAGCCGGGCGCCCACCGACCGGAGGACGGCTACGTTTCCGCGTAACGGCATTGTACCAATAAATAACTAGAGTTGTTCTCCTGTAAATTACCCAAAAGGCGTATTTTGAAAAGCGCGTCGATCCGAAAAATCTTCGCTCTGAGTGAGAATAAGGGACAGACCACGTTTTCCTCTGTACGTCGCTGAGATATGGCCGAACTCAGCGTGATTCGCTGAAATGATAATCAGCCATTGAAAATTGCCGGCGCTATCCTTCCTGGGACTCAGATGTCGCACCCATGCGCAGTGTACACACGAAAAACGAGGTCTGTACCCGTTTTCCTGGTTGGCACTATCTTTGCCGCCCATGCCTGAACCAGCAACGGGTTGATATCCCTACAACGAAACTTATATTGACATCATAGCCACAATATGTAACACTGCGCAACATAACCCAAACCATGGAGGTGGGCCTATGTTGTCGTCAATTCGTTCCGGTGAGCACACGTACGAAATACCGAAATTCTCGATCACCACAAAAGATATTGATGGTTTTTATTCCGAACTTGAAGGGTATCATGAGATTTTTGCCGACTGTTTCCACCGGAGTGAGTCGCGGGGGCATTTTTTTAATTACATGGCCGGCCAATTCAGTGAGCTTGAAAGGAAGTCGATTGAACCGATCGCCGTTAATATCACAGGCGGAAATATACGAGCAATGCAGCGGTTTATCAGTGTCGCGGAATGGGATGAAGATAAAATAAGCCGCAAGTATCGTACTTTGGTTAATGATGATATGGGTGATCCAAACGGCATTCTCATTTTCGATGAATCTGGTTTTGTGAAAAAAGGATCCGACTCGATTGGTGTAGCCAGGCAATACTGTGGCACCATTGGAAAGGTGGATAATTGTCAGGTCGGTGTATTCGCGGCGTATGCCTCCCCCCAGGGGTACGCCCTGATTGACAAGCGGCCTTTTTATTCCAGAGAAATGGTTCGCGAAAGACTATGCCGCAAAACGGGAAAATGCGCTTTACCCGAAAACATCAAGTTCAAAACCAAACCGCAACTGGCGGTTGAGATGTTTACTGCAATTCGAGACGAGGGGATACTTCCATTCAAATACATTGCCACCGACAGCCTGTATGGCTCAAGCCCCGAATTTATCAATGCGGTTGATCGGCTTCCCGGGATCACCTATTTTGTATCCATGGCCAGTGACACCCGTTGTTGGCTGAAAAGACCCGTCGTCAGGGAAAAAACATACAAATACAAGGGCAACGGTCAAAACCAGGAAAATTCTGGAAGATACCTCAAAGGCCCCCATTGCGTTCATCGACCTTGCCAAAAGCATCAATGATTTCTTCTGGTACAGGCGAAAGGTCTCCGGAAGGCACCAAAGGCCCTATTGTGTATGAATTCACCAAGCGCCGGGTTGTATTGTCAAAAGATGGATTGCCGGAAAAAGGAAGTGTGGTTGGTCATCAAGCGAACGCTCGGCCCCAAGCCGGAATATTCGGTTTTTTATCAGCAACGCCCCGGTAAGCACTCGCCTTGCAAAGTTTGTCTGGCTGAGCGGAGTGCGGTGGGCTATTGAGCAATGCTTTGAAGAAACGAAAACAGAGCTGGGGATGGACCACTATGAAGTTCGCAAATATTCCGGCTGGAATCATCATATTCTGACATGTATGCTGGGGCATTTTTTTCTTTGGCACCTCAAGATACGGTTGGGGGAAAAAACGCCGTCTATTACTCTGTCGCAGCTTAGGATGTTGATTGAAACGGTTCTGCCAATCGCCCACTATGACGCCATGACAATGTTGGCGCTGATTGAGAGCGTGCAGGTTAAGAATCACAGGGCGTATCTTGTCGCATCGAAGACGACGCCTTCGATTCATTAAAGGATTTTAAATAACTTTCGTTGTAGGGATATATACCAATGGAATTTGTCATCACCGTATCAGTGGAACTGGCATGGTACCGGAGATTTTCTGGGTCCGAAGGGTCGGACAGGGGGATGTGGTCCGAGCTGAGACGAGCTTCACGACGAACCCTTTTGAGGGGTTCTTTGTTGTGCTAGTCTCAGCTCTCCCGCGGCCTTGATCCTGATGGGTGACTGGGTGCTACAGGAGTGATCGCTGATACAAAAGCGCCGAAATAAGGGGTGCTGGAACGTACTGATAATCAGCACGCATAAAACCTGGCACGATTGCTCTGGTAAGAAAAATCTATTTTTTCTTGGATGGCGAAGTCTTTTCCTTGACAAGAGGCCTTCTAATGGGTGACACCCTGCCTTCTGAAAGCCACCGCCAAGTGTAATACCGCTTCTTTTTCACACAGCGAATCGACATGACACCAGCCGTTCATCAGTTTTGCAACACATTTACTTGAACAAGGCACTGGTTCAAGGTATATTCAAGAGTTATTGAGGTATGAAATCTCTAGGTCAACTGAGATACACACTCATGTCTCCAAAAAAGGTATTGATAAGATCAAGAATCAAATTGACGAGTCTTTGACTTAAAGAGAAGGGAAAAAGATAAAGGAAAATATAGACAATTGTTTTTATCCCTTCAATTTGGTGATATAAGAGCAATGAATATACACAGACGTTACCCATGCATTTAAAAAACGAACTATAGTAAGATAATTATGAACTTGAAAGAAGAACTTTTTCAATATTTATGGTTTGATTTCAAAATATCTGATTTTGAAAATTGGATTTATAAAAAAGATTCAGTTCGATTTGAAGAACTTACTGGAAAAGATGTGTACTTGGACATTATTTCAGAGGACTATTCCGAAATGTCAACTAATCAAATTAAAAGATACATTCTTGACAGACTTACTAATGACTTAAAAGCGGATTGGGAAAAGTATGTTAATGATAAATATATACCTTTAATTGGAATTTGCCAGAACAGATAAAGCATTGGATTGTTATAAGCCAGAAATCAGAGATTGGAAATTGACAGTTGATGGCAAGTATGAGATACTTGAAATAATTAATAGTTCAAGTAAGAATGACAACCATGAGCAATATGTTAGATATGTTGATCGTGATAATGATTTATATCCATCTGGATTTGTTCCAAAAGAATTATTCGAAATAGATTTTTCAAATATTTCGGACTTATATTTAGTACATGACACAGGGTAAAGGGATTGAGGTCAGACCAAAGGATTGGAGCGATGGATTTTATAGACCTACTCAATATTCATTCTGGGAGGACTTTTATGATGATGAAGAAAAAGCCCTAAAAACCTACTATAATACTCTTGATAGATTGGGAATAAAAAACGCATGGTAACAATAAATATACATAATGCGGGGCGAATTGGTAAATTTGAACATTAGAGCATTTAATATACAAAGTAGCG
>JAEQMT010000040.1 GCA_016722945.1 Desulfofustis sp. PB-SRB1
GGATAATTCAAATACTCCTTGATCCCACACTGTAACTTCAGCGTCATGGGTTAAGTTTTGTTGAATTGAATATGCGATATTAAGGCCTTCAACCGATGAGCCTATAAAAATTCTTGGTTTCATATTTTTTCTTTTTGACTTGTACATAACATCTGTATATATTTATTGTTCTTATACCACCAAATTGGAGGGATAAACACAATTGTCTATATTTTTCCTTTATCTTTTTCCCTTCTCTTTAAATCAAAGACTCGTCAATTTGATTCTTGATCTTATCAATACCTTTTTTGGAGACATGAGTGTATATCTCAGTTGACCTAGAGATTTCATGCCTCAATAACTCTTGAATATACCTTGAACCAGTGCCTGATTCAAGTAAATATGTAGCAAAACTGATGAACGGCTGGTGTCATGTCGATTCGCTGTGTGAAAAAGAAGCGGTATTACACTTGGCGGTGGCTTTCACAGGGCAGGGTGTCACCCATTAAAAGGCATCCTGTCAAGGAAAAGACTTCACCATCCAGGAAAAAATAGATTTTTATTACCAGAGCAATCGTGCCAGGTTTTATGCGTGCTGATTGTCAGTACGTTCCAGCACCCCTTATTTCGACGCTTTTGTGTCAGCGATCACTCCTGTAGCACCCAGTCACCCATCAGGATCAAGGCCGCGGGAGAGCTGAGACGAGCGTAACAAAGTGGCCCCAAAAGGGTTCGTCGTGAAGCTTGTCTCAGCTCGGGCCACATCCCCCTGTCGGACCCTTCGGACCCAGAAAATCTTCGGTACCATGCCAGTTCCACTGATACGGTGATGACAAATTCCATGGGTATATATCAACCCGTTGCTGGTTCAGGCATGGGCGGCAAAGATAGTGCCAACCAGGAAAACGGGTACAGACCTCGTTTTTCGTGTGTCCACTGCGCATGGGTGCAACATCTGAGTCCCAGGAAGGATAGCGCCGGCAATTTTCAATGGCTGATTATCATTTCAGCGATTCACGCTGAGTTTGGGGGTTTATCAGCTACGTACGCGGAAAAACGTGGTCTGTCCCTTATTCTCTCTCAGAGCGAAGATTTTTCGGATCGACGCGCCTTTCAAAATACTTCTTTTGGGTAATTTACAGGAGAACAGCTCTGGTTATTTATTGTAAAATGCCGTTACGCGGAAAAGTTGCCGTCCTCTGGTCGGAGGGCGCCCGGCTGGTGCACTTTTTTTCGTTGATCGTGGGCGAGGCCGCATTGCTGAGTCTAATGGGATTGGGCTTGGGGGATCGCTCTTCTTTTCGGCTGGCCGGCAGTGACGCAGTCGGTCAGCACGAGGCGTCTGGGCATTTTCATCCCGGTCAACGGATTGGCCGCCGCCAAATGGTTGCTGATGAGAGCCGTTTGGCTTGCCGGAATCCTTGTCGGGCTTTTGCCGGGAACCGCATTTACCGGATGTCCTTGACTGATATGCGTACGTAAGGGTTTTTAAGACAACAACCCAGTAAAAAACAAAGGAAAAATTACTCATGAAAAACGATATCCGAAAGTCCGCTAGCCGATCGTATCGCGACCGCGATGATGGTCGCGATACTCCAGTGGATCTGAATCGACGCGCATTCATGACCAGGAGTGCACTGCTCGGTGTTGCCGCCGGGGCAGCCGGGCTTGGCCTCCATTCGGGGGCGGCACTGGCGCAAAGCGGCAGTGGCACGCTGAAACTGATGGGTGGCCGTTCCACCTCGCCCATTGAGGTCGACAGCAAGATGGCCCGGTGGAAGAAGCCGCAATCCCTGGAGTTCGTCAGCGAGGCCACCAAGCGCTTCAGCTTTCCCAACTGGCAGTCGGGTAACGACGACTCGGTCTACTACAACCTCAATATCCCGTCCTTCTTTCCGACCCGGGTCGTGGCGCAGCCCAGTGAATTCAGCGTGCTGGAGCGCAACCTCCAGCCCGAGATGTTGAACCTCACCTTCACCGACCATCTCGGCAAAACCACCCCTGCCCTCAAGGAATACCTCGTCGGTCCCCGCCAGGTCCAGGCGATGCTGATGGCGCACAAGGGCAAGGTGGTGTTCGAAACCTACCCGGGAATGAATCCCCTGGATATCCATGTGTGGATGTCCGCATCCAAGACGACCGTCGGTTTACTCGTCTCTATGCTGGCGGATGCGGGCAAGGTCGACCTGGAGAAGCCGATCCCCGAGTATGTGCCGGAGCTCAAGGGCACCGCCTGGGACAAGGTCTCGGTGAAGAACACCATGAACATGGCGGTGGCGCTGGATAACGAGGAGACCTTCGAGAGCCTGACCAATCCCAAATCCTGGATCTCGGGCTGGTTCACGGCCGTCTTCGGAGTCGGCGACGTCGAGCCGGACCACTGGCGCAAGATGATGCGAACGGCCAAGCCGCTGCCCGACGAAAAGCCCGGCGATCTCTTCCGCTATTCCACCTCCAACACCCAGGCGCTGGTGATGCTCACCGAGCAGGTCACGCAAATGCCGTGGCAGGCGTACTGGAATGAGCGGGTCTGGTCCAAGATCGGTGCCAGAAGCCCGCTGATTGTCGGGCTGACCCCCGACGGCATGCCCGTGGGGGGTGGCTTGATCAATACCACGCCGGAAGACATGCTGCGCTACGCCATGATCTACACCCCCAGCTGGCATGTCGTCTCCAAGGAGCAGGTCGTTTCCGACCAACTGCTGAAGCTGATCCAGACCATGGGCGATCCCAAGGCCTACAAGAAATCCGCGGAGCGCGAGTACGGCACACGCTGGTTCGGTGAGGTGCCGATGATGAACACGGCCCAGTGGGATCACGCCTTCGCCGACGGCGCGATGTTCAAGCACGGCAACATGGGCCAGGGTATCTATGTCGATCCGGCGCGAGATTTCTGCGGGATGTACTTCGGATTGGCAACCAACGACGAAAAGGTCGCCGGGATCGACCACTCGCCGGGTTACCTGCGCGCGGCGGCGAAAGCGATTGCCGGCAAGTAGACGACATACCATTAAAGGTCGGCGCGTCGATCTCCGGCGCGTCGGCGCTGAGAGCTGATCCAGCTAGGTGGAAATCTATGAGAGAGGTAAAGAACCGATGACATCTTCCGCAAAGGCCCGACTGAACCATGCCGCTATCTTCGTCAGCGACCTGAACCGCGCCATCGAATTCTACGAGCAGGCGTTCGGCCTCACGCTCAAGGCGCGCTGGAAGACCGGCGAGCGTGTGACCGATGGCAAGGAGGAGACTATGGGCCTGCCAGGCGCCCACCTCATCGACAGCAAAGGCTGTCGTATCGAGTTGTGGGAGCTTGCCGACCAGAGCGGCAGCGAGCACACCCAGAAGCCGGTCAATCACTTCGGCATGGAGGTCGACGATTTGGCGCTGGTCTATGAAAACGCCATCGCGGCGGGAGCCAAAGCCGAAATGCCCCCGTCGACGGTGAGCTCCGGAGACCTGCATGTGGAGGCGGCGTTCATTCGCGGCATCAACGATGAGCGGATCGAACTCGTCCGCTTCCTGGAGGGGTAGCCGCCCTTCAGGATCGCGGGCCTGCCCACTTCGACCGGCACGGCGGTGGATCAGATGATGCTCGTCGCGCGCTTCGACCTCGATGCGCTTAGTGGGCGACCGGTGCCCTCGCGGGATCCCTTGCCGGCCTCGGTTCACGGCGAACGGTCGCCGAGCCAACAAGGGGATAGTGCCCACCCGGACACCCACCCTGGACATGTTACGTAATCGGCACACCATCAAAGTCTTTTACCAATCAATCGCAACGCACCCTGCAAGAGGAGAACAGCCGTCATGACACCCAAACTTCGTCGATATTTCTTGTCGGCTCTTTGCCTGACAGTTCCCCTCGCCTCCCATGCGGCGGACAATCCGCTGGCCAAGTACCTGGAAATCCCCGGCGCCAAGACGACATTGCCGATCAGCAGTGCAAATCGCCCTTTCCCCTGGATTTCGTCCAGGATGCACGGAAACGGTTTGGCAATTTCCATTACCAACTGGGAGGCGACCACGCCCTCTACTACAACCTCCACCTGAGTGAGGTGCTGCACACCGCCATGTCGAAGCCGAATGCGGTTTACCAGCCGCTGGAAAAGGCGCTCGATCCCGACCTGGGCGACAAGGTCTCGTTTACGACCAAGGAAGGCGAGCTCACCCTGAATGAGTATGTG
Organism: Desulfofustis sp. PB-SRB1; assembly: GCA_016722945.1. Lineage (GTDB taxonomy): Bacteria > Desulfobacterota > Desulfobulbia > Desulfobulbales > Desulfocapsaceae > PB-SRB1. The sequence continues at coordinate 4,161 of JAEQMT010000040.1, forward strand.
GTACACCCGAACCACCGGGTGCAGGCCGTGGTGATGGTTCATAAGGGGAAGGTGGTGTTCGAAACCTATCCTGGCATGAATCCGACCGACCAGCACGTCTGGA
>JAEQMT010000035.1:0-2500 GCA_016722945.1 Desulfofustis sp. PB-SRB1
TTCCAATCAACCTGAGGGAACCTTCGCGCGCCCTCCGTTACGCTTTAGGAGGCGACCGCCCCAGTCAAACTACCCACCAGACACTGTCCCGGACCCGGATCACGGGTCGCGCGGTTAGATTCCTAAGACAGCAAGGGTGGTATTTCAAGGGTGGCTCCATGAACACTGGCGTGCCCACTTCATCACCTCCCACCTATCCTACACATGCTGCCTCAAAAACCACTGTCAAGCTATAGTAAAGGTTCACGGGGTCTTTCTGTCTTGTTGCGGGTAACCGGCATCTTCACCGGTGCTACAGTTTCGCTGAGTCCCTGGTTGAGACAGTGGGCCAATCGTTACACCATTCGTGCAGGTCGGAACTTACCCGACAAGGAATTTCGCTACCTTAGGACCGTTATAGTTACGGCCGCCGTTTACCGGGGCTTCGGTTCAAAGCGTTGCCGAAGCTAACTCGTCCCCTTAACCTTCCGGCACCGGGCAGGCGTCAGACCCTATACCTCGCCTTACGGCTTCGCAGAGTCCTGTGTTTTTAGTAAACAGTCGCTCCCCCCATTTCACTGCAACCCGACCAGGCTCCGTCCGCAAGGACTTCACCACGCGGTACACCTTCTCCCCGAAGTTACGGTGCTATTTTGCCGATTCCTTAACCAGAGTTCTCTCAAGCGCCTTGGTATACTCTACCAGCCTACCTGTGTCGGTTTACGGGTACGGTCGCTTTCATAACTAGATACGAGGCTTTTCCTGGAAGCAGGGAATCAACCGCTTTGCAGTCCTACGGACTTCGTCATCACGCCCTCAGCGTTGACAACCCGGATTTACCTAAGTTGTCCGCCTACACGCTTAAACCACCTATTCCACCAGATGGCCGGCCTATCCTTCTCCGTCCCCCCTTACCATAGCATTATGAAATCGGTACGGGAATATTAACCGTTTCCCATCGACTACCCTTTCGGCCTCGCCTTAGGGGCCGACTAACCCTGAGCAGATTAACTTGACTACAGGAAACCTGAGGCTTACGGCGACAAGGTTTCTCACCTTGTTTTTCGCTACTCGTGTCAACATAAGCGCTTGTGGGTCTCCAACGCTCCTTACGGTACGCCTTCGCAGACCACCACAATGTTCTCCTACCATATCAGGTGACAGGGGACAGGATACAGGGGACAGGACCTATGACCAGCTTCTGATCAAGCCCTGCAACATCTTCACAATCTGCCTGTACTCTGTGTCCCACTGACGCCATACGGGTTCATCTACATACCCAAGATCAAGACAATACCTGCTCCACACTCTCATTTCATCTGAAGAACCAACCGCAATAGTTAGATACCTGATCCATTCTTTTTAGAGTATGACCGCTTGCCAAACCCTCAGCAATGTTTGCGCAAATTGATTTGCTGGCATTTCTGATTTGCTGGCCGAGGCCATAGTGTTCAATGGACGGGAATCCGAGACTTGCCTGATGTATTTCTAAAGAGATGCGATACGCTTTTTGAAATACTTCCAAGTCTTCAAATGAACTGTGCTTCATGTCTTAACCCTGGTAGCTGCTTGCCGATACCCGATACCGATACCCGATACCTGCATCCTGAAACCTGCCTCCTGTACCCTGAGACCTGTCTCCTGATACCTGTACCCTGTACCCTGGCACCTGACATCCGCGGCTTCGGTACCATGCTTAGGCCCGTTGAATTTTCGGCGCAGATTCATTAGACCAGTGAGCTATTACGCTTTCTTTAAAGGGTTGCTGCTTCTAAGCCAACCTCCTGGTTGTCTGAACAATTCCACCTCCTTTTCCACTGAGCATGGATTTTGGGGACCTTAGCCGGCGGTCTGGGCTGTTTCCCTCTCGACCATGGAACTTATCTCCCACAGTCTGACTCCCGCACTAGAACTTTGACGGTATTCGGAGTTTGAAAGGGGGTGGTAATCCGGTGGGACCCCTAGCCCTGTCAGTGCTCTACTCCGTCAGTCATCATGCGAGGCTATACCTAAATATATTTCGGAGAAAACCAGCTATCACCGAGTTTGATTAGCCTTTCACTCCTATCCACGGCTCATCCGAACAGTTTTCAACCTATACCGGTTCGGGCCTCCATCTCGTGTTACCGAGACTTCACCCTGGCCATGGATAGATCACCCGGTTTCGGGTCTACCGCCGACAACTGATCGCCCTGTTAAGACTCGCTTTCGCTGCGGCTCCACCTCGCGGCTTAACCTCGCTGACGACGGTAACTCGTTGACTCATTATGCAAAAGGCACGCGGTCACCCTGTCTGACGACATAGGGCTTCCACTGCTTGTAGGCTAACGGTTTCAGTTTTCTATTTCACTCCCCTCCCGGGGTTCTTTTCACCTTTCCCTCACGGTACTCGTTCACTATCGGTCATCGGGTAGTATTTAGCCTTGGAAGATGGTCCTCCCATATTCCCACAGGGTTTCACGTGTCCCGTGGTACTCGTTTAACCTCGGATATGACTCTATTTCGCGTACCGGACTATCAC
>JAEQMT010000035.1:5000-54476 GCA_016722945.1 Desulfofustis sp. PB-SRB1
CCGTAGGAGTCTGGTCCGTGTTTCAGTTCCAGTGTGGCGGATCATCCTCTCAGACCCGCTAACCATCGTCGCCTTGGTAGGCCATTACCCCACCAACCAGCTAATGGTACGCAAGCTCCTCCTCGCACAACCGCTTATATCAGAGGCGGTCTTTCTCCCCCAGGACGTATCCGGTATTAGCTCACCTTTCGATAGGTTATCCCAGATGCCAGGACAGATTACTTACGCGTTACTCACCCGTGCGCCACTCTACTTGTCCTCCGAAGAAGACGTTCGCGTTCGACTTGCATGTGTTAGGCACGCCGCCAGCGTTCGTTCTGAGCCAGGATCAAACTCTCCAGTTTATATCCTGTGATCAATCTCTTGATCATGTGTGCTACTACTTGGTTCCGCAATGCTTACCATCACGGAGCCCGCTCGCTTGGCTGTTATTCAGTTGTCAAGGATCGTGCACACCCCACCCGCGGGGCGCCGGCATAACGCCGGGAAACTCGCATACTACCCATGCTCGATGACGATGTCAACAAGAAGTGTCGATTTTATTTGACGTATAAAATTGGATTGTATGAGGAAGCTCGAATTAAGCTGACTCGTTAATATGTCATGAATCAGCCGCAACGCCATGTATTAGTATCATATGGCTAAGATATTCAGCGGGACTAATATATGTCTATGGTATGGTGGCAGGTGAGAAGGATATTGCGCCAGTGCTTGTCTCATTGGGCAGGCACCAACAATTGGGACGATCCCTCACAAAGGGGAGGTATATTCAAACAATCTGTTTATAGTTAAAGCAACCTTGTAAAATGGCTTTTTCGCTCAACCGCATCGCTGCGTAAAAAACGTTATCCTCAGAATATCAGCTATATAACTGAGGTAACATTTCCCTCGCGCCTTGATCTTGATCGAAAATTCTCATTTTGCAGGCTCCCTCTAGAGGTAGAGTATGATTGTCAAAAAAATGATCTGATGAAGAACCAAGCCAAAAGGCCATGAAATGCAAAACAAGAACGAATTGCTGAGGAGCCTGCCAAAGGTTGATGAGGCCCTACAGGCCCTCCGAGAAACTATTGAACACTACAACATACCGCGTCGCCTGGCCAAAAAAGGCGTCCGTGCCGCGATCGATAGCGTAAGGGCCGATATCCTCGCTGAGCGATATGAACATGTCCCTACTGGTGAAGAGCAATGGCATGAACTGCTTCAGAGGCGGCTGATTCAGATACATCAACCTCATTACCAAAGGGTCATAAACGGCGCCGGCATTGTTGTCCACACGAACCTCGGGCGTTCTCTTTTACCTGATGATGCACTCTCCCAACTTAGTATGGGTGCAACATCATATTCTAATTTGGAATTTGATTTGACCACCGGCAAAAGGGGCAGCAGGTATACACTTGTCGAAGATATCATCTGTGATTTGACTGGGGCCGAGGCGGCGCTGGTCGTCAACAACAACGCGGCGGCGGTTCTGATCGCCCTTGATACCATCGCCCGGGGCAAAGAGGTAATTGTTTCGCGCGGTCAGCTGGTGGAGATCGGCGGATCGTTTCGGGTTCCCGATGTGATGGCGAAAAGCGGCGCCACTCTGGTAGAGGTTGGGGCAACCAATCGTACGCACCTGTATGATTATGAACGGGCAATCACTGAAAACACCGCTCTGATGCTGCAGGTTCATACCTCTAATTTTCGGATGATCGGATTTACCTCTCAGGTTTCAGCCGAGCAATTGGTAGGATTGGGAGCTGAAAAAAATATTTTGGTGATGGAGGATCTCGGCAGCGGCTGTTTTATCGATCTCTCTCAATTCGGATTGCCGGCTGAGCCAACCGTTCAGGATGCGGTGAAATCAGGCGTTGATGTGGTAACATTCAGCGGTGATAAACTGCTTGGCGGTCCCCAGGCCGGCCTCATTGTCGGTAAAAAAGATACCATTGATAAAATCAAAAAAAATCCTCTCAATCGTGCCTTGCGCATCGATAAATTCACCCTGGCATCCCTGGAAAGTGTTTTACGCCACTACTATGATATCAATGAAGCGCTCACCGCTATTCCTACTCTGCGGATGATCAGCGAGGAGGCTGGGGTAATCAAACGAAGAGTGCAACGTTTTCTTCGTCGTACCAAACATATCGAAGATAAACTGTGCACGTTCAAAATGGTGAAAACCCAGTCGATGGTTGGGGGCGGCGCACTGCCGGAATATTGTCTGGACGGGTGGGGTGTGGAAATAAGCCCTCAACAGATAGATATCTCAACCATGGAGCGTGGTTTTCGATCACTACGGCCACCAATCATCGGTAGAATAGAGCGCGAGCGTTATATCCTTGATTTTCGCACGATATCGGATAAGGATGTCAAGGATCTCGTGGATGTGCTTACCGGCTACTTTCATGGGGATGCCGTCGGCAGTTAAACGTTGGAATACCGATTGACATTGATTTGCTCACTGTTTTCATTCAAATAAGCTAAATTTTTACTGTTAATTTTGCTCTTTAGCGGTATTGATTCATCGTCGGCATAGAGCCCGGCAATGCAGAGCTTTGTCTCGTGTTTGAAGGGCTTTTGAAGCCGGAACATAGATCATTACGCACTGATACAGATGAGGGAGTAAATGGCTCAGATAGATGCGTTTTTTAAGCTGATGAACGATGAAGGCGCTTCGGATTTGCATATGGTTGCCGAACAGCAGCCGGTACTGCGTATTCGCGGTGACATGGAGCGGGTCAAGTTCAAAAAAATGAACAATGAAGAATTAAAGACCATGCTCTACGAGATATGTCCCGAAGATAGATTAAAGACCTTTGAAGAGACCGGCGATGTTGACTTTGCCTACGAAATTCCCGGGCTGGCACGCTATCGGTGCAATTATTTTCAGCAGAAATTCGGCATCGGCGCCGTTTTCAGAGAAATCCCCAGCGTTATTATGACCTGCGAACAACTTGGTCTGCCAAAAGTTATTTCGCGCCTGGCATTGTTGCCTAAAGGGTTGGTACTGGTGACCGGGCCAACCGGTTCGGGAAAGTCAACAACCCTGGCGGCGGTTATCGACGAGGCCAACCGGGTGCGCAAGGATCATATCATAACTGTTGAAGACCCCATTGAATTTGTTCATCGAAGCCAAAAATGTATCGTTAATCATAGAGAAGTTGGCATGCATACGGTTGGCTTCAGTGCGGCCCTGCGTGGTGCTCTACGTGAGGATCCTGATATCATCATGGTAGGTGAGATGCGGGATCTGGAGACCATCGCGCTGGCAATGGAGGCTGCTAACACCGGTCACCTTGTATTTGGTACGCTGCATACCATGAATGCCATGAAAACGGTTGATCGCGTCATTGAGATATTTCCCGAGACGCAGCAGGCGCAGGTCCGTTCAACCCTGGCGGATGTAATTAGAGCGGTGATTTCGCAAACGCTTTTTAAACGAAGAGACATCAAAGGTAGGATTGCAGCTCTTGAGATACTGATTGCCACGGCGGGAGTACGCAATCTGATTCGAGAAGCTAAAACCTATCAGCTGATATCAGCCCTTCAAACCGGTAAGAAATATGGTATGCAGACCATGGATGACGCAATTATGCAGCTCCTTGAGCGCAAGATAATCAGTCCTGAAGATGCTTATACCAACGCTTACGATAAAGCTAAATTTCTAAAATATCTGCGTCAGGCACCTTCGGATTTTACCGAGGTGTAAGGGCAAACATCCTGTGTGTGAATGAATTTGGCGCCGGGGTGAGTCCGGTGGATATGCTGAAGCCGTCACGTTCTCCAGTTATAGTAATAGTGCCGTATTGTGAGGTGGGCAGCAACTGCGTATAAGAGTTTATTTGAAAAATATTCTCGTCCTCGTTGTTCTTCAGGTAGTCGTTTCCGCTTCGATTGGAAACAATGAGAACCTGTGGCCTGATCGCTTCAATAAAAATTTTGGAATTGGAGCCTGGCAGACCATGATGGGCGGCAAGCAATATATCAGCCTCTAACGGAAATTCCTGATTCACCAATTCTTGTTCGACCCCGCTGGAGATATCTCCAGGGAAGAGTACCGTAAAACTATCAGTTTCAACTCTCAGCAACGCCCCACTATCGTTTTCTGAGCACGATCTCACCTCGGTATCACCAAAATGTTGATGGCAGAGCCGTTTGCCGAGAGCCCGATTGCCTTCATTGTCGAGCAGGTAGACATCGGGGATCAGGCCAATTGCCACTCCGCTGCGCTTGGCCTGCTCGATCAGATTTCTGTAGCCGCTTTTATCTGAAAGCGCTTTTTCGTAGGGAAGCCATATGTGGTGGGGACGGAAGCGCTTGATCAGTGCCGGGATACCGTTGATGTGATCATAATCGTCATGGGTGATGAATATATCATCAAGTCGGGCAATCCCCCGGTGCCATAAAAATGGTGCGATGAGCCGTTCGCCTATGTCAAAATCGGGTGAGGCGACGGCGCCCGCGTCGATGAGAATGGTTCTACCGTCTGTAAGCTCTACAAGGCTTGCACTGCCGTGGCCTACGGAGATGAATGATACCGAGTGGGCGTGGCGGATGCGACTATCAATCCCGGTTGCCGGGGCAATGAATAGCAGGATGCAAAAACAAAGTGTTGCCGCGGCGCTGCAGGTGAGCCACCTGCTGATTTTGGTACACATCAGCACAAGACTGGTAAAGTAGACGAAAATAACAGCAAGATATGGATCAGGCAGCCACAGTGAGCTGAAAGCGATGTTCTCAATAAAGGTTGCAATCCAGATCGACAGGGTGATGCCGTATTCGCCGATATGAAGAAATAGTGGACTGATAGTGGGGGCAATATCCATGGTCAGGATGAACAAAAAACCCAATGGCAGGCTCCATAGACAGATCAGCGGTTCGACGAGAAGATTTGCGACGATTCCCAGAAGTGGCAGGTGGTTGAAATGATAGATTACCAGTGGCATCGTCCCCAGCGTTGCACTTAAAGATACCAGGCACGCCGCCAGTAGCCAGTCTTTAATCCTCATCGAGATCGGGTAATCAGCAGTTGACCTGTGGGCGATGAAACGGCTGAAAAGCGGCACTGCCAGCAGCAGAATCGCCACCACGGCGGCGAACGATAGTTGAAAAGAGGGGGAGTAGATGATCAAAGGATCGTCAATGGCAAGAATAAGTGCGGCAAAACTCACAATGATAAGGGGGGTAGTTCGTCTTCTGGCACTCAAGGCGACAAAGCCGACGGCCACCATGATACTTGCCCTCACCACCGGCGGGTTGGCCCCCGCGATTAGAGTGTAGAAGATCAGAACAGGCAAACTGATGAGAACCGCCACGGTTCTCACGTTAGCGTGTAACAGCAGTGTTTCCGAACGTTTGAGAAGCAGATAGGAAAAAGCGATAACGATCATTGCGAGCATCGCCAGGTGCATGCCGGAAATTGCCAGGATATGGGCTATCCCGGCACTCCTGAATGCGTCTTTGATCTCTGGTGAAATATGTGACGTATCGCCAAGTAATATGGCTCGGTAGATACTGCTGCCATCAGGGTTCAGATGAGCGTCAAGTTGTGTGCCGATAGAGGCTCGCAGCCGTTCTATCCGATGACTGGGTGAAAGGGGGTGGGCAGAGAGAGAAGTGCGCACTTTTTGAACAAGAATGGGCGATGAAACCGTTCCGATTGCTGCTATTGAGCGGCGCTGGAGATATGCTCCATAATCAAATGAACCGGGGGTATGTAGAAGCGGAGGGGCGCGCAGGCGTGTTCGCACTACCAGTGTATCGCCCGGTAACAACTCAGGTGGCCATGGCAGTGGAACCGAGATTTGAATAAGGGTGTGCATGGGGCTGAATGCCGGCTGATGTTTGGTTTTGAGGTGACTGGTTTTGATCAGGGCTTTGGCGTTCTGGTTGTTGCCAGTCACCATTTTCTCGAGAACTCCGAAGATGACAGCTTCTTCGATCTCGTCATCACCAAGAAAATCAAGCGTATGGGATGTGGATTCATGACGCACCGTACCGGTAAGCAGTGGTCCGAAAATGAAAAAACAGATGCACAACAGAGAAAGTGAGGCGTTATATTTTTGCAGATGCCAAAAGAAAAAGATAAACAGGATGCAGAGGGCAGCGAGCCAGAATGACATGTGTGGTGGTAGATCGATCAGAGAACTGAGTGCAATGCCGCCGATAAAAGCAATGACGATGCAAATCAAGATATTGTTGGCGACACTGAGTTGCAGATCTTTCACACGAACCTGCCAATATGGTAGAGATGTTTTGCTACGACATCATCGTGGCCGGCAATATACTCTCGCGCCTTGTTCCCGTTATGTATCCGGGCGGTATGGTCATTGATCAGATGAGTGAGAACCTCATGCAGGGTGAGGTGATCGGTGGCGGTTCGGGCTGCTCCGCAATCCAGCAACTCCCTGCTGATCTCAGAAAAGTCGTCCATGTGCGGCCCGATAAATAATCGGCAAACCATACCGGGCTGCCTCCAGCGGGTTATGTCCACCCTCCTTGATGAAGCTGCCGCCGATTATGCCAATATCAGCAAACCCATAGAGGGTTGGAAGATCACCAATAGGTATCAATGATTGTTACGTCCGTTGGATGGGTGGATTGCTCTGAAAAAAGTCGATGCAGCTCAACCGGTAGGTTCCGACTAAATCAATCAGTTGATCGCTTCTTGAAATATGGCGCGGTGCTATCGCCAGGTGGACGATATTGTGCATTTTCAGCAAGCATGGTTACCGCGTCGAGGATAATTTTCTCCTCGCCTTCATGGGTTGAACCACAGATGATGATCAGCTTGTCATCTGGAAAGGAGGTTGGACGTTTTACAGTGCCGAGGATGGGATCAGATGCTTGCTTACTGGTGTGTTTCAAATTACCCAGGGTAAAGATTTTTTGTGGATTAATCCCCAATGAGGACACCTTTTCCGCATCCCGCCGGGTTTGCATGCACAGCAGAGTAAAAGCATCGAAAAGTGATCGGAACCAGAAACTGAAATATCTATACTTTCGGATAGATCTATCTGATATTCTGCCATTGACGAGTATGGCGGGGATATGATTTTTGGTAAGCAGGGATAAGAAATTGGGCCAGAAATCGGTTTCAACGAGTACGAAGAGATCAGGTTTCACTCTGTTGATATATCTCCTTACTACCGGGTAGAAGTCTATGGGAAATGGGATGAGGGTTGTGGTGGAGCCTTCCAGTGACTTCTTTGCCAACTCGTAGCCACTCAATGTCGTGGTGGAAACCAGCACGCTCGCTCTGGGATAGCGCTTCTTTATGGCGTTAATCAGGGCCATAGAAGAGGTGAGCTCGCCAACCGATAAGGCGTGAACCCAGATCACCAATTGATCACGGGGGAAAACGGGAGGAGGGGGAGAGCCCAAACCAAAGCGCGATAAGAGAAATGGTCTCTTGTGAGGACGGCGGATATAGTAAATAACAGCAAGGACGCCAAGAACCGGGCTGAGAATGAGGGCGAGGGTGTTGTAAATGAATATCATTTTAATTGAGCCTCAGAACGTCGACCGGATGCATACACGGCTGATCGGTGCCCAGGCACGCCATGTTGTCAAGATTCTCAGAGCGAAGCGGGGAGATAACATCAGAGCAGGCATTGTGAATGGAAACCTGGGAAAGGGCACCATCGTTTCCATGTCTGCACGCCAACCGTATTCCGTGGATCTGAGGCTTGATATGCCGGCGACCCCACCTCCGAAACTGCCCATCGATATCATTGTCGCTCTGCCGCGGCCCATCGTCCTGCGCCGGGTACTCAAATCGATCGCCTCTCTAGGTATCGGCTCATTATATATCATTAACGCGGGAAGAGTTGAAAAAAGTTATTGGGACTCAACCCTCATCCAACAAGATACCCTCCGGCAGTGGCTGATTCAGGGGTTGGAACTGGGCGTCGATACGGTATTGCCGGAAGTTGAGTTAAACAGGGGATTCAAAGATTTTGTCTCCAATACTCTGACACCGGTTGCAACCAGGTATCAAAACAGGTTCATCGCCCACCCACATGGTGCCTGTCAGCGCACTATCCATACGAGCGTGCCATATTCGGGAAGGGTGCTGCTTGCGATTGGGCCGGAAGGTGGGTGGCTGCCGTATGAGGTAGAGAGGTTTACGAGTGGTGGGTTTGATCTATTTGATATGGGTGATCGTATCCTCGGAGTTGAGACGGCTGTATCCGCTCTTTGCGGGATGATAATGGCATCGCACGTACAATTAAAGGCAGGTAAGTACCCCTAAACTCTATGAAGAACTCGTAAAAAACTCAGAATTGCTTGCTGCCGTCATTCCCGCGAAAGCGGGAATCCAGTGATTTCAATTAATCATGGGGGTCGGGTCAATTCCGGTATGGCGGGAATATGGGTTTTCACGACTTCTTCAACCCTATGAACCCTGCAAAACGGCCTTTTTGCCCAATCTCGGTCTTGCTCAAAAATCTTATCCTGCCAATATCAGCCCGGCCTGCGCTGGCATGTTCCTCGTGCCTCGATCTTGAGCGAAAGCTCTCATTTTCAAGGCATATCTAACTATTAGTTTGCCTCGCTCCAGCATCAATCTTTGCGGTGGAAAAAGTCATGGATTATCTGGGCAAGTTCATCGCCAATAGTATCCACCATCTGTAATTCAGCTGGTGAGGCTTGCGCGACACCCTGCACACTGCCAAAATGGGCCAGTAATTTTTTTCGTCTGTGGGCGCCAACACCGGGAATCTGGTCAAGTCGCGAGGAGATTGCTTTTTTTGTGCGCTTTTTGCGATGAAAGGTGACCCCAAATCGATGCGCTTCATCGCGAATGTTCATTAAAAACAGAAGGATGGGGTCGTGCGGTTTGAGAATAATGGGATTTTTTCGCCCCGGCCTGAACAATTTTTCTTGCCCGTCATGACGACCTTTGGCGATGGCAATCAGGTCCGGCCGGGTGGAAAGGTTCATTTCTTCAACCACCAGCTCAGCGATGGACAACTGCCCTTTGCCGCCGTCAACCATTAACACATGTGGTATGTTATCTGAATGAGAGGTGAATCGTCGCCGCAGCACCTCTTTCATCATGGCATAATCGTTGATGGTATCAACGTCGACAATATTGTAGTGGCGATACCCTTTTTTGGCCGCACTTCCGTGTTCAAAGCGAACAAGTGAACCAACCGGTGTGGTGCCGCTGATATTTGAGATATCAACACATTCTATGATTTCGGGAGTCATGGAAAGATGTAGTTTCTTTTCCATGCGGTGCGAGAGTTCTTGCCAGGATCGTGACCGGTTGTCATGCTCCAGCAGATGTTGCCGGGCATTGGCCTGGGCCATGTCCAATAACCGCTTGCGCTCACCGCGACGGGGAATAATTAATCGAACCTTGTAAGATGCCAGCTCTGTCAGCCATTCGGTGAAAATCTGCTGGTCATCCATGGTAACCGGTACAACGATTTCTCTGGGAGGTGCGGCACGGATGTCATATCTTTGTTGCAATACCTGAGAAAGGATGGTGGCATCATCACCGTGCGGGTCATCAAAATAATATGTCTTACTGTCACGCAAGACCCCGTCGCGGATGATGAGCAGGGCAATGGAAACCGAACCGGAGTCACGGTACAGGCTATAGATATCCTGATCTTTGCCGCTCTGGGAAACAGCCTGCTGGCGCTCCAGGGTTTTTTTCAACGCCTGAACTTGATTACGAAGCAGGGCCGCTCGCTCATATTCGAGCTTTTGTGCCGCTTTTGCCATATCTTGCTGCAGATCCTGAAGCAGTTGATGGTTTTTGCCGTCGAGAAAAAGCAGGACTTTATCCACCATTTCCAGGTAGTGCGCATGATCGGCTTTTCCGGCGCAGGGAGCCTGGCATTGGTTTAACTGATAGTTGAGGCATGGTCTTTTGCGATTAGTAAGCTCCCGTGTCTTGCAACGCCTGAGCGGGAAATGGGCAGGAGATGAATTTCAGCGTCGACCACATCGCCGAACTTGACGAGTAGGGGCCGAAATATCGGGCTCCGTCTTGTGTTTTGCGCCGGGTCATGAATACTCGCGGCCATTGCTCCTGAACGGTAACCTTGATGAGCGGGTAGTTCTTGTCGTCACGAAGAATAACGTTATACTTGGGGCGGTGCTTTTTGATCAGCGAGCTTTCGAGAATAAGTGCTTCTTTTTCGGTATTGGTGATAAGCAGATCAACCTTGGTGAGTTGCCTGACCATCACTGCCGTCTTGCTGTGGGAGGACTCGTCAACGCGGGCGTATGATGAAAGGCGTTTGTGCAGATCCTTGGCCTTGCCGACATAAAGTACCTCTGAGCGTTTACCGATCATCAGGTAGACGCCGGGTGCATGTGGAGTGGTCTGCAGGAATTGCCTGGTAATCATAATCTCAATTGAACTCGATTAGTTATACATCGGGGAATCTCAAAGTGTAAGAATTTCGGTTCACAATCGAGGCGTAAGGGACAGGTTATTGCCGGCATTTGGGTAATGTTTAGAAGATAAATTTCCTCGATTAACAATGAGATTGGGCAAAAAATCCACTTTGCAGGGTTCCCACATAGTGTAGCGCAACCGGGACGGAAATATAACCTTTTTTAAGTATTTCAGATCACAGCAAAGACAGCCAGATGGACTCAAGAAATAAGGCGACAGTAAGTGTTGTTATCCCCTGCTATAACCATGGCGCCTATTTGCCCGATTCGATCGGTTCGGTACAGGCCCAAAGCCACCCGAACGTTGAAATTATTGTCGTTAACGACGGTTCAACCGATGAGCACACCAATGCGATCTGCGACAACTACCAGAAAAATGGGGTGCACGTCATCTCAACCACCAATCAGGGGCTCGCGGCGGCACGCAATAACGGCATAGAGCAAGCGTCAGGACACTACATCGTTGCCCTGGATGCCGATGATCGGATCGGGCCAACCTATCTCGAGCAAGCAGTCGCTGCGTTTAATGCCCACCCGCAACTTGGCATTGTATACAGCAAGGCATGGTTGTTTGGCGCGATGGACATGCAGTGGAATCTGCCGCCTTTTTCCATGGAGCAGATGATGCTGGATAACATTATTTTTTGTTCGGCCGTTTTCAAAAAAGAGGATTGGCTGCTGGTTGGCGGATACGATGTGAACATGATTTACGGATGGGAGGATTATGATTTCTGGCTTGGCATACTCTCTCTTGGCAGAGAAGTACAACAGCTTTCTGATTTCCACTTTTTCTATCGAATCGCCTCGAACTCAATGGTGCGAAGCAAGCAGAAATGGCAAAAAGTTGAAATGTTTAAGAGAATTTATCAGAAGCACAGGGACTTAATTGGGAAAAACATCGAAGCATGGCTCGATATTCTTGTGGGATATCATGAGAACTACTACGAAACAAAACTGTACGTCGATACCGGTAAAGGATTGAATGAAGATGAGAGTATCGTTTATAAAATTGACACCGGAAAAAATCAATTACACTTTGACCTCACACCGTTTAATGGGATATGTGAATTGCGATTTGATCCAATCGACTGTGCCGTCTGTTTGGAAATAAATGGAATTGCTTTTAGTACACTCAATGGTCAAGAATATGAATATGACCCCGAACAGGTAAAATCAAATGCCAGATTTCATCAGAACTCGTTATTTATGTTCGACAACCGCGACCCGCATTTGTTTTTCTCGATACCGCCGGAGGTAATGAAAAAAATTAATCGCATAACGATCCAGATGGATATTAATAAGACCGGGGATGACGCATTGCGGGAAATTATCCTGTTTCAAAACAGTATCACCAGAAACGAGGCTGACGAGGCCGAGCAGTCCGCCGCCGCCCAGCCTTTTTGGCAGCACCTGCGAAAGTCAATACTTTCGTCAAAGCCGGGGAAATGATTAGCACCCTTTTCGATATTGATTCAGGAAATGTTATCCCAGTTGAGAGAGACCGGCCTGCACACGATTTATTGAACAGCGCAGAGGGTGGCGAATAGACCGATTTTCAAAAATTTCTACATTTTTCAGTGCTCCTGTCGGTATAGCGGCTGCCGTACCCAATTAAACGGCAGGATCGGAGTCATGATGATGCTGTCTTCCCGATATTCACGACTGTATAAAAATCCGATGTTATAGTAGTCATCGATAAGAAGATCTTTTGGAAAGTTGTTGCACATGTATATACGTTCATATATTTCGATATTTGAGCTTCTTGTTGCTGATTCGAAATGGGAAATACGAACATATGGGGTAAAAAGATTGACGTATCCCAGTTTTTTCAGGGAAATGCCGAATAGCACATCACCAAAGCCGTTTGGCACATGTTTCTCCTCCAGTCCCCCCGCCCGCAGGTATTTTTTCTTTTCAATCATCAAACATGCCCCACTCACCGCCAGACACTCGTGCAATGAATGGTTGAGCGCTAACGGCAGTGCCTCATGTTCGCTCATAAATTGTGCGGAATTACCAGCGACGTAGCGCCCGGAGCCGTAAATGCCGGCATGTTGGATAAGGGTGTTGTCGTTGCCATACACCAGCTTGCAGCCAACCGAGCCCACCTGATCGATACGGGCAAACCGCAGTAAATTTTCAATCCAGTCGGTTTGGGTTATTTCTGTATCGCTGTTGAGCAAGACGACAAAATCTCCGTTGCTCCGGAAAACTCCGAGATTGTTCAATCTGGCAAAATTAAAATAGCCATCGTCGCTGATAGAGCGAAATTTACCGGGATAGGTTTTAGTGAAATAATCGTACGTTGAAAAACAGCGCTCATCAGTGCTCCCGTTATCTACGAGCAAAACCTCAAAGTTTTTGTAGGATGTCCTGGTAAAAATCGAGTCAAGGCAGCGAGCAACAAATTCATGCGCGTTTCTGTTAGGGATGATGATGCTGACCAATGGAAGATCATCAGGTAGCTGAGGGTCAACCCGGTATTGAAAATAGCGGCTTGAAAAGGTAACCGTTGCCGGATACCCCCGGCGAGAACAGGCCTCAGTGACTGCGGTAATCCCGGCATCAGCGGCGTACGGTTTGGCAGCGGAATCCTGCTGGGCGGTGCTTTTGTCGTGGGCACGCCATTGGTAAAGACTGATAGGGACATGAATGATCGCTTTATCAGTTGATTCCACGGCTCTGAGCATCAAGTCGTGATCCTGAGCGCCTTCAAACCCCTTACGCCAGCCTCCTAGGCGGCGAATGAAATCCGTCTTATACATGGACAGATGGGTGGTATAGTTTTTTGATAGATGGAGAAATTCCGACCAGGCCGGCTTATAGACGGTTGCTTCGTGGTGACCATCGGCATCGATGATCTCCTCATCGGAGTAGAGGATATCAGGTTCACCATGCAACTCTATAGCCCGCACCATTTCGGCAAGCGCGTTTGGCTTGAGTCGGTCATCATGATCCAGCAAGCATATATAGTCGCCGGTGGCCAATCCCATGCAAGCGTTGGTGGTCTCCGAAATGTGTTTGTTTGTTGCATGTTTCAAAACCTTTACTTTGTCATTGTATTTTTTCTGATAGGTCTGCAGAAGCGCATCTACTTCAGCGGATTGAGAACAATCGTCCACAATGCAAAGCTGCCAATTCTCATAGGATTGCAATTCTACGCTTTCAAGTGCTTCTGTTATATGCTCAATAGCGGGTCGGTAGACGGGAACAAGAATACTTATGAGCGGTTGTGACTGGTATTGAGCAAGGTGTTCTCGTAAGAATTGCACATATCGAGACCACTTTTGGAAATCATCATTGACAAATTTCTTATTAAATAAAAAAGAAATTTTTGAATTTCGCCAAGGGTTCTCCTTGTGATTGCGTAATCTACCAAAAATGTGGAGTCCAAAACGTGAAAAGAAAAAACAAACCTCAACAAAAATATAATTTATATATCTCAGCCCAGGAAGCTTAATTAATGTAAGAGCAATCTTTTTTAAATGATATTTAAAGAAATTAATATGTGAATTGGTATCGTTCATATATATTCATTATTAAGTTGTGGGGGACGTAATGACTGATAAAAAAGTGGTGATATTCGCTCAGAGATGAGCAATAAGATAAAAATTACAATACAGCAGAGAGTAATAATAAATCCTATTTGTAGATAGGGTGTAAAATATGTGATTCCTATGGTATGTGATCCCGACTCAATCATTAACCCATAAAAACCAAAATGTGTTGTAAGGGGAGTGGTTTCCTTTCCATTTACAGTGAATTTCCAACCACTTTCTTTAGGTATAGATAGAAAAAGAATTCCTGGTCGATTAACATCAATTGAACCAATAATTAAGTTTTGTGAAAAATAGTCCAGGGTCATGGCGTGTTCTTTTAGATACGCTATATTTTCTCGTACAAATTGAAGCGTTTCTGATGAAAAATAACCAGATTCATATATTTGATTAATATTCTTCAGCATACCATTATCAAGTTTTTTTACTGGTATACTAGAATTTAAGTCTTCATCGATAATGGCAGCTTTGAGGGCGATAAGATCTCGCATTTCTGGCGGAAATTTGAGTGTATCATTTTCGGTGATGTATTTGTCAAAGAACACGCCTAATGGAAGAAAGAGGTCGTTGGCAAACAGCAGATACTTCTCACCTTCAGCGAGCGCTGAATATGATGGAGAAATAGGGGTTTCAGATCCAAGCATCTGAAGATAATACTTTACAGAAAGCAGGCTTTCCAAGATATAGCGATTGTTCAAACCGGTAATATAAGAAGATCCCTGCGTTTTGTGGTGATAATCAATATCAAACGCGTCGAGTGCATTAATATATGCCAAAGAATTAAACGAATTGTACGATTTCAGACCAAAGTATCCTTGTGCCAATGCATCGTTAAAATGAACAGTTGGGGATGATTTCTCTATTCGATAGAATCCTGAATCATCTTTTTGTAACCTTTTGATAAAATCCTTAGACTCATCGTAATAAAAGCCACCAGTAGTGATAACATCCGCTCGTAGATTATCTCTCTCTTTGGAGCTATTGCCGACAATATATAGAATCTCACCAACAAAAATAAGCGGAATAAACAGCAAACCCAGCATACGAAGTTTGGACGATTTAAGAAAAAGAAGAGATATAAAATAACTTGTGATCAGAAGTAAAATAACTGCAAGAGTGTTTGTGTTTTTGTCCAGATCAAGATAAGACGATACAAAAGTGTTGTGATCAATAGCGTAGAGGAAATAGAGACAAAGCGTAAAGGTTATAACTAGTAAAGGTATATTTATAATGCGTTTTCTTATACAATTATCAAGTGCTAACGCGGCGAAGCCGGCAAAGCTTAAAGATACCCAGAAAGAAGATGTCTTGTAATAATGCCCTTGGAATGCGTTTAATGCATAGCGAAACCACGGGAGAAACAGGTACATAAGACATAAGCATAGTACGATGCCAATGAGCGTTCGAAAACGTGCTGACCTTCCGCAGAAAACCTGCGGAACCAATAGCAGGGCAATAAGGCCAATATAGAAATGCGGGGCGTCAAGGTAGTTTAGCCAACCTGTAAAGATACTGCCTCGTCCCAACAGATCAGGACTGAACAAGCTGGCAATCGAAGTCAGCCACTGTTCTGGTGGATTGAGTGAGAGCAGTGAACTGGTAAATGCCGGTTCAATTTTAGATCCAGCACCCATCATTCGGGCGGTGTTAAATATTGAAAACAGGCCAGGCACAATAATATATGATGACATCAAAAGACCAAAAAAATAAAATGAAACCAGTTTGCCCAATGAGTTTAGTTGTTTTTTGAATTCGTCTTTATACAGGTAACTCAATCTGCCGACACAATAGATGAGAAGGAAAATTGTCCATATGTAGCTGTGAAAAATTCCCCGCATTACCATAAAAACAACCACAAAGGGCAACAGATACCATCTGTGTTTGACCAGATATAATTCGATTGAATAGAGGGCAAATGCAACCATGACCACTTCGGTGGCGTAATGAACCCAGTTGCCTCTTACAATCATGTGGGCTGAAAAACAGAGACAGACGGAAACAACCATCGAAGCGTATCTACCCAGACCACCGAGGCGTAGCCACCCATAAAACAGGATGGCGGCGCATAGGATTTTGAAATATTGCATCATTCCAAAACCATACGCTATCAAATCGGGAGGCAGCATTGCATGGAGAAAGGAAAACGGATCGACAAAAGCGTTGTAAAAACCTTGTCCGGCACCGATGGCAAATGTCCACAGCGGCATGCCGTCAGTGCGGAGATATTCGGCAAGATGGACGGTAAGCGGCCAGAATGCGGTGACACTGTCATTGGCAACATCGGCGAAAAGATAGAGCTTTTCAAGGGTCAGATATGGCTGGTAGACGATAAATCCAACCACCCCAACACCGAGAATGAAAAGATATGGGCTTACCTTGTTCCAGAGTGGGGTGAGTTCGGAGCCGGCCACCGATACCCAGCCCGATCTGCAGAGCCTGGTGAGCATCACCACTGCAAGCAAAAGAAACAGGGTTGATATGAAGCGATGAATTTTCAGGGTAACAAGCTGTTCTTGAGAAAAGTGTTGTGTATTGATTATCTCGGAAATAGTCAGCAGTGCATGAGGATCTTCGCCGCTATGCTCGACAACCAGTCCAGCACTATCATCCAGCGAAATTGAGGCGTCATCATTGGGATATAACAACTCGAGTAAAGCGTCTGGCGGCAGGTGTGCCAACTCATAAAATGTCCCCCACGAGCTATATCCGATGTACAAACCACCAATGTTCAGCACACCTTCACCGACTCCAAAATCAAAACGCACTATGTTGAGTCCACTTTTTCCGGGAATCGAAAAATCTACATCCAGATATGAGTCTGATTGATGGATATACTGCGTTGTCGAGTTTTTCTCCTGCAGGGTCCTGAACCCAATCAAATTATAGGTGTAGTAAAGCCTCAGAGTTTTCCCCCAGGTAAGCGGTTCACTCTGTCTGACCTGCATCCTGATAGTGTTTGGTGATGGGCTCCAGTTGAGAAGATATATCCCTGTCAGGATCAGCAGCACCAGCGCACATTGACCAGTGTCAGATTTAGTCATTCTCTTTTTCAGAAGAAGAGTCGACACGTGCAGTCCGCCGGCAACAACGAGAACCGCAAAGCCGAGCGAGATAGCTCGCAATAATCTGAGATACCAGAGGTGCCGTTGCGTTAGACTGTTCTGCCAGTCTGATCTCGATACATCCAGCACCACATATGGATCGTTTTCTGAAACTCCCACTACCAGATCTCTGTTATCAACTATTGCGTTGGTGATTCCATTTGTTGTTTGAAATCGCTCCAGAAGATGAGCGCCGTCGATTTTTTCCAGTGAATAAAAAGTAGCGCGTCGTTCGTAGCCTAATTCAATTGAGACTACCTGAAACACCCCGGGAGCATTGCCAAAATCAACTCTAATCCGACGCAGGGATGAAAAGCCCGGCAGATGAAACGAGATCGTGTTGTCCTGTCTCTGGTGGGAAATAAACTTCTTAACGGAATTTCGTTCGGTGAAATCTTTGAACCCAGGAATTCCATATGAATAATACAATTGCAGCAACCGTCCGGTGGTTGTCGGTTCAACCTGTGTAATATGCAGGGTGACGCGATTCGGGGCGGGTTCCCAGAAAAAGCAGTAAAGAACGACACCCAGAAGAATTACCAGCAGGGCTGTTATTCTTTTTGATCGTGGTAACCGAATGCGTGGCATGAGTGGGGGGTATTGGGCTTAGCGCCGAATTTCAAACGAGTTTGCCGCGGGTTCTTCCACATCGTCGGTGGTTCGGACACTTTTTACAACCGCATGGGGTGGACCGGTGTGCAGCCATTCCACCATTTCGGCAACGTTCTTCCGGTCGCCGGCTATCAGGGTCTCCACGCTACCGTCGCCGAGGTTTCTTACCCAGCCTGAAAGGCCGAGTTCTACTGCCTTGAGGCGGGTGTAGTGGCGAAAGCATACGCCCTGGACGATGCCGAATACTCGTGCACGAATGGTTTTCCCGGTCATGGATAGATGGAGTATTCGTAAAGAGTGAGCGCGCCATCAGGGCTGGCGATAGATTACCGTGCCGCATTCGCAGAGATCATAGCCGCCCAGCGCCGTTATTTTTTTATGCAGACCGGTATCGTTTTTGATCACCTCAAGGGCTGCCGAAACGCGTGGGTCATCGCTGAACCGATCGGGACAGATTAGATCGTATCGCTCATTGGCCACCGGGATAAAATCAAGATCCAGGGCCGTTGCCGCCGCAAGTATACCCATGCCGACGTCGGCGCTTCCCGAGGCGACGGCGACGGCGACATTCATATGGGTGTACTCTTCTCGTTCATAGCCGATAATCTTGTCGGGAGCAAGGTGGGCATCACGTAGTATCTTGTCGGTAAGCAACCTGGTACCCGCTCCCTGTTGGCGGTTGATAAATACATGGCCATGTTCGGCAATATCAGAGAAGCTTGAGATATTCTTGGGATTTCCTTTCGGCACAATCATCCCCTGCTGCCGGTGGCATAAATTGATTAAACGCAGGGGGAGTTCCGGCAGAAATTTTTTGATAAAACTGATATTATATTCGCCACTTTCTTCATCGAGCAGATGAACTCCGGCTAGATGCGCCTCACCTCGCCTGATGGCCATAATTCCGCCCAGCGAGCCGACATGGGCGGAAGAGAGACGAACGGGCGGACTCAGCCGGTGCAACTGGTTGGCCAGCACATCGAGGATGTTGTCATGGCTGCCGATCACCACCAGGGTCGCCTCGATTTCAGCTTGTTTACGAAGCAGGGTGAGGGAAACCTTAGATGCCGCCGCGACCCCTTCGCTGCCGGCTGGTATTCTCAGCAGCGCGTCGGCCCGAACCATCGACATTACCGATCCGGCGCCCTTGCCGGACGGGGTGGCAATCAATTTTTCACCAACGAGTCCGAGGTTGACCCGGACAAATTGATCCACCCCCATGGTTGAAAACACCGGGCGCGACATGACCGCCTCGATTTCCGGTTCGACGGGAAGGGGCATGTCAAGATATCGATACACCATTTCCCGGACGAACAGCCGCATGGTCAGAAGCGCTGAGATCGGATAGCCAGGCAAGCCGATTACCGGCTTGTTATCGACGATGGCCAGCAGCACCGGTTTTCCCGGTTTAATGGCGACACCGTGGACAACGATTGTGCCCAGTTCAGCGAGCACCTGAGCCGTGTAGTCTTTTTTCCCGGCTGAGGCCCCGGCATTGATTACCACCATGTCGCTGTCGTCGACACCTTTTTGAATTGCCTCTCGCAGACGTTTCGGTTCGTCCGGTACCGGTGGGTAGGCCTTGGGTATGGCACCCCATTGGGAGAGGTAGCCGGTGAGCAGGGTGGAATTGAATTCAATGATGTCACCGGGAGTAATCACATTTCCCGGTGCCACCAGATCGCTGCCGGTGGGAATAACACCGGTGCGCGGTTCCCTGAAGACTTTGATCTCGGTAATGCCGGCAGCGAGCAGGGCCGCCTGATCGATGGGGCGTATGTGGGCTCCTGCGGCGATAATCATCTCGGTGGCAACAATATCTTCACCGACCGTGCGGACATGTTGCCAGGGGGTCGCCGGTGCAATTATCTCGGCATTGCCGTCCGCATCGATATGGATATCCTCGATCATGACGACGCTGTTGAAAGGTTCGAATACCGCATTGCCGGTGTTTACATGACGGTATCGATCAGGGGGCAGACGAATGGGATTCGCCTCTGATGCGCCAACAAGTTCGCCAAAATGAACGGCAATGCCATCCATCGCGGCGGCGTTGTAGGAGGGAGACGAGTGACGGGCATATACCGGCTCGGCGGTACGTTTGCCAAGCGCATCCACCACCTGCACCCGATGTCGATGCGTTGTCCCAAAAAAGCCGCAAGAGGTAAGGGCGTCATGCCACGCCGCACGGGCTTCGGCAAGGGGCTGATTGCCGATATAAATGTTTTGCTCTTTCATCTGTAGAGATACACTGAAATAGTAGTACCGGCTGTACATCCCTGGACATTTTCGGCGATGATAAAATAGCCGTCCGCCTGGGTCAAGCTGGAGATAGCTCCTGATTTTCCCAGCACGGGAGATGCCTTATAGCTTCCTTCGTGACCCGCTATTTTCACCCGTACAACATCCATACGGCCGGCGGCGGAGTTGATGTTTCGCGTCAACTCCGCACGCAGGGTTGGCTCTGCACTGCTGCAGCTTGTCGCACGGCCCATGAGTGTTTTGATGGTTGGTGCGACAAAAAGTTCGAAACAGACCTGGGCTGAGACCGGGTGACCCGGCAGACCAAACACGGGCACGGCGCCCTGCATACCAATCAGAATCGGTTTGCCTGGTTTGAGCTGTACACCATGGACGAGAAGACCTGGGTGCCCTAGTCGCTCAACTGCTTTTTCACCCAGATCACGGCTGCCTACGGAGCTGCCGCCGGAGAAGATAACGCAGTCATTGGCGGTAATTGCCTGCTCAATAATTGCAAAAAACTCAGTTTCATCATCTGATACCACGCCACAATCAACCGGTCTCCCGCCTGCCCGGCGAACCAGTGCGGCCAGTGCCGGACCATTTGAGTTGCGGATCTTTCCAGGCGGTACTTCCGATGTGTAGGCAACGATTTCATCGCCGGTGGAGATAACCGCCACTGTCGGAGGCTTCGCTACCCGAACCTGGGTGATGCCAAGAGCCGCCAGCAGGCCGATGTCCTGGGGGCGCAGCAGGTGGCCGGCGGCCAGCGCCGGTTGCTCTTTCCTGATGTCCTCGCCCGCCCGCATGATATTGGCGCCGGCGGCCACCGAAGCGGTGATCTCGATCATGGTTTCGTCGATGGGTACGCTTTGCTCCAGCATTACCACGCCATCGGCGCCGTCCGGGATGATGCCGCCGGTAGGGATGCGGAAACATCCGCCGCGGACTACCGTGCCCGATGGAAGTTTACCCATCTCCACCTCACCGGTAACATTGAGATAAGCGGGCATTGACGATGATGCACCGTAAGTGTCAGCGGCAATGACGGCGAATCCATCCATGGTGGATCGGTCAAAGGGCGGTAGATTCTCAGGAGAGACGATTTCTTCGGCCAAGATTCGATCAAGACCATCAATAAGAGCAACTGTTTCAGATGTAACAGTGACGTCGGCGAGATGATCGGTCAGTATCTTTTGCGCGCTCTGTACCGAAATCAGGGCAGAGCGGCCAAGCATGTCAGGGGTACCTGGTGATTGCATATGATATATCTTTAATCTTATTTATTGCGCCTCAAAAACACCACCCTTTCCGGGTGAAAATTTGTACATACAGTGACGTAAGGTAAAAACTGCCGATACTGCTCAAGCGTTATGGAACCTTGTAAAATGGCCTTCTCACCCAATCTCGACGTTGCTCAAAAAATCTTATCCTGGCAGTATCAGTCCGGCCTGCGGTAAAATTTTCCTCGCACCTTGATCTTGAACGAGAATTCTCATTTTTCAAGGATCTCCTTAATGGCGGTCATCGTGCGTGTAACAAGATGAGGTTATGCCACAGATTGAGCATGTTTAACAACGGCAAAATCACACGTTTCTCTCATACAACTACACTTTTGGTGAAACCATGCAAGACAATCACGATCTCAGGTTGACCAGACTGGAGGAGGTCAACACCCCGGTAGTGCTGGTGATAATGGATGGTATCGGGATCGGTGCACACGATGAATCAGACGGGGTATTTCGGGCGTATACCCCGGTGCTTGACCGGTTGATGGACGAGCCACTCACCGCCCGGTTACAGGCGCATGGGACGGCGGTGGGGCTGCCTACGGATGATGATATGGGAAATTCGGAGGTGGGCCACAATGCGCTGGGCGCCGGCCGGGTCTTTTCTCAGGGGGCAAAACTGGTCAATGAATCAATTCAGAGTGGTGAAATTTTCAACGGTGATGCATGGCAGGCCATCCTCAAGAAACTAACCGCCGGCGGCGCGTTACATTTTATCGGTCTCGTTTCCGATGGCAACGTTCACTCCCACCTGAAACACCTCTACCGGCTGGTTGATGCGGCGGTAAGCGGTGGTGCAAAGAAAATCCGCATCCATGCCCTGCTGGATGGCCGTGATGTAGGACCAAAAAGTGCGCTCACCTACATTGAACCGCTGGAGAGATACTGCCATGAATTAAGGGAGCGAGGTTGTGATTGTCAAATCGGTTCCGGTGGCGGCCGCATGGTGACCACCATGGATCGATATGAGGCGGACTGGTCTATTGTCGAGCGTGGCTGGCGCACCCATGTTTTAGGGGAAGGCAGAACCTTTGCTTCCGCCTCGGCGGCCATTGAGACCTACTACAGGGAAGATGAGAGCAGCACAGACCAGTATTTGGATCCTTTCGTGGTAGCCGACGATAACGGACCGGTGGGCGTTATCCATGATGGTGACGCGGTAATCTGTTTTAATTTCCGCGGTGATCGTGCCATTGAATTATCCAGAGCATTTGAAGAGGACGATTTTGACAAATTTGACCGAAAGCGTCGACCAGAGGTTTTTTATGCCGGGATGATGGAATATGACGGTGATGCAAAAATCCCATCACACTACCTGGTGGAACCACCCGCTATCGACCACACCCTCAGCGACTACTTGTGTGCGAATAAGATCAGGAGTTTCGCAATTTCCGAAACCCAGAAGTTCGGCCACGTCACGTATTTCTGGAACGGCAACAAGTCGGGCTATGTCGATAAGAGCCTCGAGACCTATATGGAAATAGGCTCCGATAAAATCGTTTTTGATCTGCGTCCCTGGATGAAGGCGGCGGAAATTACCGATCACGCCGTCAGCGCGATCGCCTCGGGAAACTACAACTTTGTCCGCCTCAATTATGCCAATGGCGATATGGTGGGGCACACCGGCAATATCCCGGCAATTCTCATTGCCGTGGAGACGGTGGACATCTGTCTGGGCAGGCTGCTGCATGCCGTGAAAAAAGCAGGCGGTATCGCGATAATAACCGCGGATCATGGCAATGCCGACTGCATGTTTACCGAAAAAAACTCCGTTCGCACGCCGATGGTCGCCCACACCAAAAATCCGGTGCCATTTATTATTCAAGATTTCAGTTCAAGACAGGGTCTGAAGATGAGCGATGTAACCAATCCCGGCCTGGCCAACGTGGCAGCCACCATTACCCGGCTGCTCGGCCTTGCACCGCCCGCACAGTTTGCTGCGTCGCTGATTCGAATCGACAACGCGGCACAATAATCCGCCAGCGGGGAAACAATGGCATCACCTCAATCATTGAGCAGATCTGAGCTGAAAAGACGCCACAAACGGCTCTTTTCATTAGTAGAAGAGTTATTGGCGCTGAGCGATCAGCATCTGAAGGTTTTGAGTATAAGCGAGGAGTTCTGCCAGGAAATTCGTCAGTGTCGCGGTCTAAAAAAAGAGGCACGCAAACGAAATATAAAGTATCTGGCAAAAATGCTTCAGCAGGAAGATGTTGCGACACTGCTTACCGAGTTGGCCAGATATCAGGGGTCGAGGCTGCGGCAAACGCAATGGGAGCACCACGCCAAGCGACTCCGCGATGAAATCATCAACGAGGCACTGGTGACCAGAGAGTGGGCTGAGCAGCATGATGAGCAGTGGGAGATGTCGTGGCCAAGCGAGACTCTTTCCCAGCTTACGAACAGCTACGGTGATCTTGATGAAAAAGAGATACGCAGTCTGGCCCACCAGTATGGGCGCTCACGTAACAATCGCTATTATCGGGAATTGTACCGGATGATTCTGGCGGCCATAAAAAAACAGGAACTGAGCACTCAATTAGGCTCGGAAAGGGGAGATGCCTAGGCTATGAGCACACTTTTTTCAGACCGCATGCAGGATGTTCCCCGTTCCTTCATCAGGGAGATACTAAAGGCGGCAATCGACCCCGATATCATTTCATTTGCCGGCGGTCTGCCCAATCGCGCCCTTTTTCCGGTAGACGAGCTGCACGAGGCAAGCGAGCACGTCTTTAAAGAGCAGGGGCGTACAGTATTGCAGTACAGCAATTCCGAGGGGTTGATTGAACTGCGCGGCTGGATCGCTGACAGATATCGACTTCGCCACGGCATCGATATTTCCGCTGAGCAGATACTCATTACTTCAGGCAGCCAGCAGGCCCTCGATCTGATCGCCAAGATAACCCTCAACGATGGTGATCAGGTTATTATGGAAGAACCCGGCTATCTTGGCGCCATCCAGGCCCTGTCTTTGTATCGGCCTCGATTTCTGCCGGTTGGGGTAAGCGAAGCCGGTCTCGATATCGATGGGCTGCAAGACTGTCTGGAGCGCGGTTCGCCCAAACTGATGTATATGGTGCCCAATTTTCAGAACCCCACCGGGATCACCTATCCAGCCGCCAACCGCTTGGCTGTTGCCGAACTCATTAAAGATACGGATACCCTGCTGGTGGAAGATGATCCATATGGTGAGTTGCGTTTCCGGGGTGAAGATATCGGCTCATTTTACCATCTGTTGCCGGATCGGACACTGCTGCTCGGCTCGTTTTCAAAAACAGTGGTGCCGGGATTTCGACTGGGATGGGTGGCGGCGCCGATAGCGCTTATGGATAAGCTTCTGATTGCCAAACAGGCCACCGATCTGCATACCTGCAACCTAACCCAGGCGATCATTACATACTACCTGAAAAACAGCACTATCGATGACCATATCCAGAACATCCGTGCGGTGTACGGGCGACAATGCGATGCGATGATCGCTGCTCTGAAGCAAGCTTTTCCCGCCGATGTCAGTTTTACCAGACCGGACGGCGGTATGTTTATCTGGGCACAGTTACCGCCGCCGCTCACGGCCATGCAGTTCTTTGAGCACGCCCTCGCCCACAAGGCACTATTTGTTCCCGGTGAGCCGTTCTACACCACCGATGCGCCCCGTCATAGCTTTCGCTTAAATTTCTCCTGCGTGGACGAGGGAACCATTGCCACGGGGATCGACCGGTTGGCCGAGGCCTTTCGGGTTTTGGGGTAAGCCAAGAGTGATTTGTTGGGCATCACCGGTGTAAAGGTCGGTCTGGAGACCGACCCTCCCGATGGGAAAGAATCCGGGGTGAGATAGTTTGAAGGTAGGATATTTGCCTTCGGACGTGGAGAGTCGGCAATAAATTATGGCGAAAATCTCGAGGTCACAGCGGCCGGTGCTTACAATATATTTGTTGCGTTCGTAAAAATCACAATTACGGTCATTGTGAAGTTGAATCTAAATCCATAATCATTTAAAACCACTGGATTCCCGCTTTCGCGGGAATGACGTTAGCAAGTAAATTCAAGGTCTTTACGATTTCATCGTATTTGATCCATCGTCATGAATATCATTACGGTCAACGTAGGCGTAGGCGCTGTGGTTGTGGATTGATTCAAAGCTCTCCACACCCACCGAAAACCAGGTGATGTGCGGATGCGCCAGGGCCTTTTCGGAGACCTTGCGGACCACATCTTCCACGAACATCGGATTTTTGTAGGCGGTTTCGGTGATATATTTTTCATCGGGCCGTTTGAGCAGAGCGTAGAGTTCGCCTGACCCGCATTCTTCGATCAGGGCAATAAGGTCCTCCACCCAGATCATCTTCTTGAAGCGTGCCTGCATGGTGACTTCCGCCCGCTGATTGTGCGCGCCCGCCTCGCTGATCTCCTTGGAGCAGGGGCACAGGGTCATCACCGGCACTACAACGGTGAGGATAAAGCCTTCATCGGCACCGATGGAGCCGCTGAAACAGCACGAATACTCCATTAAACTCGGCGTCCGGCTCACCGGCGCATGCTTTTGCAGATAGTAGGGAAAACTCATATCGATACGGGCGCTCTGCGCCTGGTACAGGGTTTGTACCTCAGCCAGCAATTCGGGAAAAACGGCAACGCTAATTTTATCGATATGGCGATTGAGCAGTTCCGCGAATTGATCGACATGCCGCGGCAGTATGGCAGCCGGCAGCTCGACGCTCAGTGAGATGGTGGCCACTGTATCCTGAATATGGCCGTCTTTCTGCATTACCTTGATCGGTAGTTTGATGTCTTTGATGCCGGCGGTTTGCATTGGGTGAGTGCGTGTTTACCTGTAAGAGTTTATGGACCCTTTCGACATTAAACAGGCATGACGGCGCCCGCAACAAAAATACGTGTGGACAAGTGGCTCTGGGCGGCACGCTTTTTCAAGACCAGATCGCTGGCAACCCAGGCGGTGACGGGCGGCAGGGTGCACGTCAACGATGAACGGGTCAAACCGGCCCGACTGGTTGGCGTCGGAGATGCCCTTACTGTTTCTAAAGGTGAGATAGTGTTTGAAATCACCATCGTCGCTGTTTCATCGCAACGGCGACCAGCCGTCGAGGCGCAACTGCTTTATGAAGAGTCTGAGCAAAGCGTCAAGAACCGGGCCGAGCAGCGTGAGTTGAAAAAGATCATGAAGCTGTCTATGATGGCTCCACAGTCCAAGCCGAACAAACGGGATCGCCGTAAAATAAGGGCATTTACCAGGGGAAACTCTGAAAAATAAAGGAGTATTAGTTAATGGGCTCACTAATTACCCGGGCATTGATCAGTTGTACTGACAAAACAGGGATTGCCGAGTTTGCCGGTGAACTCAGCCGCCTGGGCATCGAGATCCTCTCCACCGGCGGTACCGCGGCCGCTCTTCGCACGGCACAGGTGCCGGTTACCGAGGTTGGCGAGTATACCGGGTTTGCGGAGATTCTTGACGGCCGGGTGAAAACCCTGCATCCGAAAATCCACGGCGGCATTCTCATGCAAAGAGAAAACCCGCATCACATTACGCAATGTGAGCAGGGCGGTATCGGCCCCATCGATCTGGTGGTGGTGAACCTGTACGCCTTTGAGCAGGCAACTGCCACACCGGAGTGCACCGTGGCCACGGCTATCGAAAACATCGATATAGGTGGGCCGACCATGCTGCGCGCGGCTGCGAAGAACTGTAAGGATGTCACCGTCATCGTCGATCCGGCCGATTACCAGGTGGTGCTTGCCGAGTTGCGGGAAAAGGGCACCACCACGTTTACAACACGGTTTTATCTGGCGAAAAAGGTGTTTGCCCTCACCGCGCACTACGATGCGGCCATCTATAACTGGCTCAAGACAGTCCAGATCTGATCGGTATCGGCTTTCACCCAACAGGAGGCGCCACTCATGCTGAAGCTCGCGGTTCTTCTCTCCGGCAGCGGCAGAACCCTGGATAATTTTCACGATCACATTACAGCCGGCACCCTGCCGGCTGATATCCAGGTGGTGATTGCCAACGTCGCCGACGCCCTTGGCCTGGACAAGGCGAGAAATTACGGATACCCTGCCTATCACGCCAATGATTCCGAGTCCACCAACGAGATTCTGGCCGACTACCAGGTTGATATCATCTGTCTGGCCGGCTATCTCAAACTATACAATCCCCCTCAATCTTTGCACCGGCGAGTGGTCAACATCCATCCCGCCCTGATCCCCAGTTTCTGCGGGGATGGATTCTACGGCAACCATGTCCACCGCGCCGTCAAGCGGCGAGGCTGCACGGTAAGCGGCTGCACCGTCCATTTCGCCGATGACCAGTACGATCAGGGACCGATCATCGTGCAGAAATGCGTGCCCCTTGATTTCACCGACACCGTCGAAGACATCGCCGCAAAGGTGTTTAGCGCCGAATGTCAGGCTTTCCCGGAGGCGTTGAGCCTGGTGGATGAGTATGGTGTTGATTTTTTCTGGCAGCGGGTTGGCAGATGAGTACGCGCACCATAATGAGTGGGGATGATATTTCCCTGGCAATCAGAAGAATTGCCCTGCAGATTCATGAAAAAAACAATGAGTTAGCACGGTGCGCCGTTATCGGTATCCACACCTGCGGGGTGTTTCTGGCCGACAGACTGCGCGAGGAGTTGCGTGGACAGCTCGATGTGTTACTTGATGCCGGCACCCTGGATATCACCCTGTATCGTGATGATTGGAGCCTGATTGCCCAGAATCCGCTGGTGAGGACCACCACCATCGACTTTTCGATCGACGATACCAACGTGATACTGGTCGACGATGTAATATACACCGGCCGCACCATACGCGCCGCCATGGACGCGCTGATGGATTACGGCCGTCCCGCCACCGTCCAACTGGCGTGTCTGGTTGATCGAGGCGATCGGCAGCTACCTATTCAACCTGATTATGTCGGCCTGACCACCACCGTTCGTGCGCACGAGCGCATCCATGTGCAGTTGCGCGAACAGGGGGTGACAGATCAGGTGGTAATCGAGTCATAGCGCCTCGGCGGGGTATGGAATTACTGGCCCCGGTGGGCAGTCCTGAGCATTTTGGTGCCGCCGCGGCCGCCGGCGCTGATGCGTTTTATCTCGGTGTCCCCGCACTCAGTGCCCGCGACAGCCCTCGCGAGCTGAGCTTTTCCCAGATCGATGCGATCATCCAGGCCGCCCACGACCGGGGCGGTTCAGTTTACCTGGCCTTGAACCGGCTGGTTCGAGCTTCTGAAACCAAGCTGCTGATTGAGGCGCTGGCAACCATTGATCGGCTTGGCGCCGATGGGCTTATCGTTCAGGATCTCGGCGTTCTTGCCATCGTCAGACACCATTTTCCTCATCTTCGCCTGCACGCTTCCACCCTGATGGGCGGCTATAATCTGGACAACGTGAAGATGCTTGCCGGCCTTGGCTGCAGCAGGGTGGTACTTGCCCGGGAGCTCAGCCTCGATGAGATCGGTGAAATCAGCCGCCGTGCCGATGTCGAGCTGGAAGTGTTCATCCATGGGGCCATGTGTTACTCCGTTTCGGGGCTTTGTTATTTTTCATCGTATCATGGTGGTAAAAGCGCCCTGCGCGGGCAGTGCGTTCAGCCCTGCCGGCGGCGCTACGAGATGGTGAGCCATGGCGCTAAAACAGCTGCCAAGGCAAAATCATCCAAATCCGGCTATTTCTTCTCCATGAACGATCTGGAGGGGATCAGGGTGGTACCGGCATTGAAGGGTTTTGGCGTTTCCGCCCTTAAGATCGAGGGCAGATTACGCTCCGCGGCATATGTGGAAAACGTGGTTCGCGCCTATCGGCTGTTGATCGATGCCGATGAGAGCGATTACGGGCAGGCCGAAGTTGAGGCGATTCGTCTGCTGGACAGGGCCATGGGCCGAAACCGCTCACCCGGATATTTTGCATCACCAACTCCACCAGCGGTTCTATCTGTACACCACTCCGGCAATACCGGCCACCATCTCGGATCCATCACAAGATTCGTGACCAAAGAAGGTAAGCGTTACGGAGAACTGACCCTGAAACAACCCTGCTCGGTAGGCGATCGGCTGCGGATCCATCTTGAGAAAAGCGGTGAGCGTATCGGCTTTAGATTACGGGAAATGGTGCGCAATCAGGAATCGGTTTCATCGGCTGAAAAAGGGGAAACAGTGTCGATACTGATGCCGGCTGAGATCGCAACAAGCCGAAAAACCGGAAAAGTAGAGCTTTATCGAACCGACAGCGGCCAAATAGGCAAAAGAAAAGAGGTGAAGTTACCCCGCCTGGGAGATAGCAAAATTGCCCGGTACGGCAACATCGACGGCACAGTATCGAAGCTGCAAAAAATGCTGATGCCGAACCTGCCAATCCCCTCAGAGGGTACCGGTCGCTCCCAGCCACCTAGAAAAAGGGCAGGGAGGCAACCAGAAATCTGGCTTCGGGTAGACAGGGTAGAGCATATCCCGCATCGTCCAGGCTTTGCCATCGGACGCTATCTTGTGGACATCTCCGCCCACAACATTGCCGGTAGTGCAAAACTCAAGCAATTGACCCGGGGAAATCGGAGCGGCATTATCTGGGCTCTACCGCCACTGCTCTTTGATAAAGGGCGCGAACGATTGAAAAAGCAGATTGTATTGCTGCGCAAAAGCGGCTTCAGAGCTTTTCAGATCGCCCACCTTGGCCAGATCGAACTCTGTGGCGAGAGCGCTGAACGCCTGTACGGCGACTTTAGTCTCAACCTTATGAATCAGCATGCCCTTGCATCAGCCTTTTCGTTCGGTCTGCACGGCTGCCAATTAAGCATCGAATTGGGACAAGAGGAGTCGGCAACGCTTATGGCCGGCTATACCGCTCTGGCTCGCAGCAGGTATAACCGGGCGGCGGTTCAACAATCTCAACAATCAATTGGTATGACGATATACGGTGCGCCGCCCCTGTTCACCGCCCGTATTGCCGATAAAGCCCTTACCTCCGGAAAAACAGTGCGCAGCCCACGAAATGAACAACTGAGCGTCGAACGGCGTGACGGCCTCTATATTACCAGATCAAAAACGCCATTCTCCCTTATCCCCCATATCAGCGAGCTGGGAGCGATGGGAGTTGATTATCTGGTCATCGACATTCGTGGCCTTGCCGGCGGCAAAACAATATGGATGGACATAGCCAAACAACTTTCCGGCAACACAAAAGCAGGAAAACGAACTGCATTTAACTACTTCGAACGTGGGACTCGGGACAATTCGGAAAAGCGATCACCGATAAAACAAAAGCCCAGAACAAGGAAAAATTCGCTACAGAGAAACAAGTAAGGATGGACTCGTAAAAACCTCAAAATTGCTTGCTTTCGTCATTCCCGCCCTCGATTACACCCTTCAAGGGCAGGCTTCAGCGGGAATCCAGTGATTTCAATTAATAATGAATGTCGGGTCAACTCCGTTAAGATTGGTAATTGGGTTTTTACGACACCATCAAGTAAGAAAGGATACACCTCTTAACCTCAGCTTAGAAAAAGGTCGTCCCGGCGCCACCAGCATCACTGAGCTGCCGCTCAGCAAGGTGGTGGGCTATTTTACAAGCAGAGGACAGCAACACCATATGATAAGATTTTCTTGACTTATCTGTCTTGGTAGATATACTGCGCGTTTGAGTTAAACAGACTGAAACCACCAGAGGAGATATACGTGGCAAATCATAAATCAGCGGAAAAACGAACCAGTCAGGAGCAGAAACGGAGATTGCGTAACCGGGCAATTCGTTCAAAAATGAAAACCGCCATTCGCGGTCTGGATGAGGCGGTTGAGGCCGGCTCCGTTGACGAGGCCAAAAACGCTTTGAAGGTTGCCATACCGATTATTGCCAAGACCGCCTCAAAAGGCGTGATCCATAAACGAACCGCGGCGCGTAAGATTTCCCGGCTGAGCAAGCGGGTTAAAACCCTGGAGTTGTCCTCCTAGAAAATCTGTTGCCGCGCACCTTCGCGCATCAGATGCAAAAGCCGCCGAATCTTCGCTGATTCCGCGGCTTTTTTTATTTGCCTGTGTCCTCTATGATCGATCAGTCACCATCTCCTGATGTTTCCACCTTTCGGTTGCGTGCCGGGACGGCGCGGTTGATTCCGGTCTGGCGGCGGATCATTGCCGATCTTGACACCCCGTTGACCCTGTTTTGCAAGCTGATCGGCGGCCGGGAGGAATTCTTTTTATTTGAGAGCATGGAAGGAGGGGAGAAGTGGGGGCGATATTCATTTATCGGCATTGACCCCATTTTGAGCATCAGCAGCCATAATCGAAAGATTTCGGTGAACCGGCTGACCCCCCAGGGCCGCGTCAGTGACGAATATGACGGCCATCCCTACCAGGAGTTGCGCCGTATCTTAGGTGAATTTCGCGCCTTTAACGACCCCGAACTCCCCAGATTCTGCGGTGGCATGGTGGGCTATCTGGGCTACGATATGGTTCGTTTTTTTGAGGATTTACCGGCGCAGAACGAGGCGGGAGATGCACCTGATATGGGGTTTATGGTGCCGGGCATGGTGTTGGTGCATGACAGCCTCAAACAGGAACTGGTCGTTGTTGACTGGGTCGATACCGCCGGGCTGCCAAGTCTGGAGGCAGGTTACAACCAATCCGTCGCCCGCATCGAGCAGGCGATTGCCGCACTGCGCGCCCCGACGCCACTGGCAGAGGCGCACCTTGACGGCGGCCATGAAGAGATCTCATTAACCTCCAACCTGAGTGCTCCCCAGTTTCATGATATGGTGGAGCGGGCCAAAGAGTATATCCGTGCCGGTGACATATTTCAGGTGGTGCTCTCCCAGCGTTTCGGCGCCACCATCGGCGCCGATCCGCTTACCATCTATCGGGCCCTGCGGCATACCAACCCCAGCCCCTATCTGTTTTACCTCAAATGCGGCGATCTGGTTCAGATCGGCTCATCGCCGGAGATTTTGGTGCGCAAGGAAAACGAATCCATCGAGGTGCGCCCCATTGCCGGCACCAGGCCGCGTGGAGCGACCCCGGAACGAGATAGAGCGCTTGAAGAAGAGCTGCTGGCCGATCCCAAGGAGCGCTCAGAGCACCTGATGCTGGTGGATCTTGGCCGCAATGACATCGGCCGGGTGGCACGCGGCGGCAGCGTCGAGGTTCGTGATCTGCTGGTCATCGAGCGTTACAGCCACGTGATGCATATTGTCAGTGGAGTGCATGGACTGATCGATCCTGATTATGACCAGTTCGACGTACTGGCCGCCTGTTTTCCGGCGGGTACCCTGAGTGGTGCTCCCAAGATTCGGGCCATGGAGATCATCGAAGAACTCGAGCCGTGTCGGCGCGGGCCCTATGGCGGGGCGGTGGGCTATTTTGGTTTCTCCGGTAACATGGACTTCTGCATTACTATCAGGACTATCTTCATTCGCGGCGATGATGTGTGGATGCAGGCAGGCGCCGGCATCGTCGCCGATTCCGATCCACGGCGCGAATATGAAGAAACCGTCAATAAATCGATGGCCCTGCACCGGGCCCTGGAACTGGCGGGGGGCTGAGCATGATTGTCATCATCGATAACTATGATTCTTTCACCTACAACGTGGTGCAGACCATTGCCGATCATTTTGGTGAAACCGGTGTTGACGAGAAGATTGTGGTATATCGCAACGATGCAATTTCGGTGGCTGAGCTTGCTGCTCTGTCGCCCCGGCGCATCATTATCTCACCCGGCCCGTGCACTCCTGCCGAGGCTGGTATTTCAGTTGAAACCATACAAAAATTGGCCGGAAAAATTCCCATTCTCGGGGTTTGTCTCGGCCATCAGGCTATCGGTGCCGCCTATGGTGGTGATGTAGTGCGGGCAGGGCGCATTATGCACGGCAAAACCAGCCCCATCCATCACGACGGCAAAGGGGTATTTACCGGCCTGCCGAATCCCTTTGAAGGCATGCGTTACCATTCCCTGGTGGTGCACGAACCGACCATTCCCGCTTGTTTAGTGGCCACCGCCCACACCGACCAGAACGAACTGATGGGGGTGCGGCATCGAGAATTGCTGGTGGAAGGGGTGCAGTTTCATCCTGAATCGATCATGACCGAGGTAGGCAAGACGCTGCTGGCGAATTTTCTGGGGGAAGACTACCCGAACCTGTGCAAGTAACACCGATGAGCGAATCAATGGATATAAAAGCAGCAATCGCTACCGTGGTAAGCGGGGCGGATTTAACCCGCCCGCAAATGTATGCGGTCATGGATGAGATTATGAGCGGCGCCGCTACTGATGCGCAGATCGGTTCCTTTCTCACCGGATTGCGCATGAAGGGTGAAACGGTAGCTGAAATCACCGGTGCGGTACAGGTGATGCGGGAAAAGGTCACCCCCATCGATCCTGGGTTAAGCCCGGCTGAGGACACGGTTATTGTCGATACCTGCGGCACCGGCGGCGACGGCTCCGGCACCTTCAATGTCTCCACCACCGCTGCCTTTGTGGTGGCCGGCTGCGGTGTTATGGTAGCCAAGCACGGCAACCGGGCCGTATCCAGCGCATGCGGCTCGGCCGACGTGCTGGAAGCGGCCGGTGTCAATCTTGCCATGACATCTGAGCAGACCAGCAATTGTCTGCAGACGGTGGGAATCTCTTTTTTGTTTGCCCCTGCCCTGCATCCCGCCATGAAACATGCCATCGGCCCGCGCCGCGAGGTCGGCATCCGCACCATGTTCAACATTCTCGGGCCGCTCACCAATCCGGCCGGGGCCAATGTTCAGGTGATGGGGGTGTTTGACCGTGATCTGGTTACCACCCTGGCCCAGGTTTTGAACGATCTTGGAACCAGGCGGGCATTGGTGGTGCACGGTGAGGGCAATCTCGATGAGTTGACCACCACCGGTACAACCCTAATCGCCGAAGTACAAGATGGCGCCATTGCTACCTATTCACATGAGCCGGAAGATTTCGGCCTTACCCGTGCCACCCTTGGCGATTTGCAAGGCGGCGCCACCGCTGCTGAATCGGCGGAGATAGTGCGTGGTGTGCTGGCCGGTGCAGGCGGACCCCGGCGCGATATGGTGCTGCTCAACGCTGGCGCGGCATTGATGGCAGCCGGGGTATGCGACACCATTGCACAGGGAATTGAAAAAGCTGCCGCCTGCATCGATTCCGGTGCGGCACTGGCTAAGCTCATCCAGTTGATCGATTTTTCCAAAACAAGCGCACCCGCCGGTGCGAAGTAACCGGTCAGTCAGAGCACCATGAAGATTCTTGAACAGATTGTCGCTCGGAAAAAAGAAGAGGTGGCGGCCCTGAAAGCTGACTCCAGCTCGATTATGGCCGGTCGCGATCAGGCCATCGACCCGCCCCGGGGCTTTACGCGTGCGCTGCTGGCTGATCCCGGCGTATCGATCATTGCCGAGGTGAAAAAGGCATCACCCTCAAAAGGGGTTATCCGGGAAGATTTCGACCCGGTGGCAATCGGGCGGATGTATGAAGCAGGGGGCGCAACCTGCATATCGGTGCTGACCGATCGTGACTTTTTTCAGGGCAGCCTCGATTATCTTCTTCAGGTCCGCCGGGCGGTTGGCCTTCCCGTCTTGCGCAAGGACTTTATCATCGATCCCATCCAGATCGACGAGGCCGACTCGTTCGGCGCGGATGCCATCTTGCTGATTGCCGGCATACTTTCCACCGCACAGATTGAAGAATACATCGAATATGCCCGCACTAAAGCAATCGATGTGCTGGTGGAGGTGCATGACGAGGAGGAGCTTACCAAGGCGTTGCGAGGCGGCGCTGAGCTTATCGGCGTCAACAACCGCGACCTGCGCGATTTCAGCGTCGATATTTCCACTACCCTGCGGCTCAAAGAGCTTATTCCAGATAGTATCCCGGTGGTATCGGAGTCCGGCCTCAATAAGGCGGACGATATCGTTGTTCTGCGTGACAGCGGCGTGGCCGCGGCCCTGATCGGCGAGAGTTTTATGCGTCAAACCGATCCCGGCGCTCTGTTGGCAACACTGCGCAATGCCGGTACATTCGACCATGCGAACCAGGGTTAAATTGTGCGGCATTACCCGGCTTGAAGACGCCAGAGCCGGGGTGGAGGCCGGGGTGGATGGCCTTGGCTTTATTTTCGCACCACGCAGTCCGCGTTGTGTTACCTCATCACAGGCGACCCATATCATCGATTGTCTGCCGCCGTTTGTCGATCGCATCGGGGTATTTGTCAATGAAGAGCTTGCCCGGGTCGAGCAACTCATCCTCCGGTGCGGGCTCAACGGGGTACAACTCCACGGTGATGAGCCGGCGAGTTATTGTGAGCAGCTGCGCACCAGACATCCCTACCTGATGATCTACAAGGCGATGCGGGTTGGAGAAGAAGGGATCATGGGTGAGGTATCGGCCTATGATGAGGTGGTTTCGGCCCTCTTATTTGATACCTTTACCACCGCCAAAGACGGCGGCACCGGGATAGCGTTTGACTGGGGGCTGATTGATTCGCTGCCGGTTTCACTGCCCCTGATCCTGGCCGGCGGCCTGGGCCCTGACAACATAGCGGCGGCCATCGATGCCGTGCAGCCCTATGCGGTGGATATCAATTCCGGGGTTGAAAGTGAACCCGGCTGCAAGGATCATACGCTGCTTTTTCGGCTGATGCGAATCGTCTCTGAAAAAAACAGGGACGTCGAGACGCTTTAGGTAGCGCAGCGATACTCTCAACTCGTCCGGGGCACCACAAAGGCGCCGTGGTATCCCTTTTTTTCAAGTAGCAGGCGGGCCTTATCGGCCTGTTCCATGGTGGTTCCCACATATACCTGAACATCATAGGTGCGGTTGGTATTGGTTCCCCGCGCCAGCACTTCGGCATGATGGCCGGCATCGATAAAACGTTGCTGCAGGGTACGGGCGGTGGTCGGATTGGTGAAACTGGCAATCTGGACGAAATAGTAATCCTGTCTCACCGGAGCCTGTCGCTCCTGTGCTTGCCTGACTACTATTTGACTTCTTGGATCGATGGCCACCACCTGCACCCGGGCAATGCCGCTGGTGAGCATTCCGATATCCCGGGCGGCGGCTCGACTTAGATCGATGATTCTGCCCCGGATAAATGGCCCCCGGTCATTGATGCGAACCACCGTCTCCCGTCCATTTTCCAGGTTCTTCACCAGGACCATGGTATCCATGGGCAGGGTCTTGTGCGCCGCGGTCATGTCGTTCATATCGTAAGTCTCGCCGTTGGCAGTGGGGCGGCCGTGAAAATAGGTGCCGTACCAGGAGGCAATCCCTTTTTCCCGATACCCCTCGGCCGAGACGATGGGGTAGTATGTTTTGTTCTTTATAGTGTAGGGGCGCTGGGTCGGCACCTCATAGTCGCCGGTTCTTCGAGGAGGCGATGACGAACAGGCCCCGATAAATGTGGCGACCAGCAGACAGAGAATTCCGTAAAAAAGTGTCAGACGGATCGCAGATGATATGGGAGCCTTGAAAAATGAGGATTTTGGTTCAAGATCAAGGCGCGCAGAAAATTTCACCGATGGCATATGACTGATATTCCAATGATAAAATTTTTCAAGCAACGATGCGATTGGACGAAAAGGGCATTTTGCGATGTTCCCATAAGTGATTAACCCGTAAAAACCTTGAATTTGCTTGCTACCGTCATTCCCGCGAAAGCGGGAATCCAGTAATTCCAGTTAATTATGAATGTCGGGTCAACTCTGTTATGACTGATAATGTGTTCATGTGTTGCGCTATCATTGTGCGAGACTGTCCTGCTCACCCTGGTCAAACCAGCGCAATCGTTCCTGCCAGAACATGCCGGCATGGCCGGTGGTGTGCGGGGTGTAGGGCAGATAGCGTGATGTTTCCAAATCCGGTACCAGGTTGTCAAATCGAACCTGCTCCTCACCGTCCACCCAGCTGATATACAGATCGAGCAAAGGGCGAACGACCTGAAGTTTACCGCCGGCGTCAGGTGCAAGCGGCAGTTCTTCCCACCGCCGTTCATAATATCCTTTCAGCCACATTCCCCGGTACACTTGGCCGGTAAACGGATCACGCATGGTCGGCGAAATAAAATCACCATCGACGTCGGCAAGGGTACCCAATTGTGTTTCCACTTCTCTGGAACCGCCGGCGCCGATGCGCTCGAACGCGTCAAAAAAATCGTGATCGATGCGCATCAGATGAGTCTGATTATCGTTGAAACTCCACTGCCCATGACAGACCTGGCAGGCAACCGTGTCATTATACCGTTCATGGGCAGGGTGGGCCATAAGCACCAGATTCACATCAGAATTTTCGGTACTGGTGCGCAGGCGATAGCCATCTTTAAGCTTTTCGACCCGGGCCGGCAGAGACCGCGCCAGGCCGTCACCATCGTGGCAGCTGCTGCACTCAGGCCCCGAACCGCTTCCCATAACCTCGCGCTTGGTGTGGCAGTCGATGCATACCAGCCCGGCCTGATGATGCAGATCGTCCGACAATCGCTGGAACCCGACCCCGTACGCACTCTTTTCAGGAACATCGATATCGTATGGAACGCGATATTCATCATGAAAATCGCGCTCGAAACGTCCCACATAGTCAAAGCCGACGTGATTGGCATAATGACAACTCAGACAGCGACTCATATCCACCGGCGCCGAGAACCGATGTGAAAATCTTTCTCCGTCATAGCCCAGATGGCAGGCAGCGCAGCCGGTTCCATGGCGGGCCAAGGGGTAGGCTTCACCATTGTTATAGACGTGACAGCGCAGACAGCGACGGCGGAGCGCATCATCCACCAGTTCCATGGAATCATGCGGGGTGTTGTGGGCCCGCAGTTCGGATAGCTCAATCTCATCGGCGGCCGGATCAAAGGCACGTCGGACAAGTGTTATATGACCGGTCAGGGTATAGTGCGAGTTTTCTTTGACCATGGCCGTTTCCCGGGTGTGACAACCACCGCAGACCGCCTCGGCATGATCGGGGTGGGCCGGTCTGGCGATGAGATCGACATGGGCCAGGGCACCATCAACCGCATCGGGGTTGCCGCCATGACACTGCGTGCAGCCGAACTGGTGGTGGGTGTCTGGAGATATCGGGTGACAGGAAAGGCAGCCCTGCCGCGAACCGGCAGTGTGCGGTTCATGGCGTGTCTGCTGTTGGGAGGAGGTGGCAATATCAGCGATACAGAGAGTTATGAGGGTAACACAGATGGCGGCACGATGTAAGACGAAACCACCGCCCAATAAACGCCACAACGCCCTGAAGGAAAACGCACCAGTCATGGCCGCACTATACGGGAAGTGGTGATATTTTACCAGAGATTCACCGGTACCGAAAAAATTGTATAACCGCCTCATCTCTTAGCGGTTGTAGTGTTTTATGATCTTTGCTATATGTCGGCCTGGTCACATCCCGAGCCACCGTAGCTCAGTTGGTAGAGCAGTTGATTCGTAATCATCAGGCCAGCGGTTCGAATCCGCTCGGTGGCTCCAGTGCAACAACGGGTTTCGAGGTTTGTTCGTCGAGACCCTTTTTTATTGTATGAAGCGTATATGAAGAAATGGTTGCCCATCTTTAAAACGCGTAAGGATAGATCGAAATGTATAGGGATAGGGGATCTGTGAGGTGACGGCTGGGCCACGGAATGCTCTCACATGTTCGAGACGCGTTCGTAGCAGGTATTTTCCCTATTTATAATGCCTTATCTTCTCGAGAAGGGCTGTCACAGTCGATTGTCGAATCTCACTCATGAATGCTGTCATCTATTTTGTATCTCTATATTTTGCCGAACGGTAAGCTCCGCGGTCCGCACTTTTTTCGGTTCCGCTGGAGCGACTTGTTAAGCGACTGGTGGATCGGGTTATATCCAGCAGTGACCTTAGTGCTTTATTCACTGATGCTGAGTCCTGAAAAGCCTTGGCAACATCCGGCTCAAGCACTACTTCGTTTGAGCCTTATTCCATGAGCCTTTTGTAATATTTTCCACGGTCAGCTTTTGAATAGTCGAAATTGTACTCCGGGCGCAATTCATCCTGGTTCTCTCGGTGTTTATCCTTCATGTTTTTTCCTCTCTTGCGCGGTTGCTGGCCGAGCGTTGATGATTCGTAGATTTCCTCCTCTCTCCGCATGAGAGGCTACAAGCAGTCGGGCGCGAGAGGACAAACCGATTGTAATGCCGCGGTATTCGCCGATCGAGTGATCAGGGTCATCAAAAGTAGCCGACAGCGGATCATAGAACACTGTTACCGCTTAGTCAAAAGACACACCGTGTTTTTGAACATTTTTCTTTGCTTTTACGGGATCCCATTCAAAATGCACAATTTAATCCTTAAGGTGGCTTGGAAAATTACTTTTTCGTTCAAATGCTGATCTATTCGAGATATTCTATATTGTATCCTCGGAATATCTACCACCCTGCCATAAAATGTATATTACACCTTGATTTTGAACGAAAGTTCTCATTTTCTAAGGCCCCCTTATTGTATATTATAGTGAGCGCTTAACGGTGGGTATTATCAGAAACAAGCATGTTTATGACCTAATGTAGATCGAAGCAAAGTGGCGAAAACATCAAGAAGGTTGTTTGAAGAAATGTACTGCTTGTTTTCCGCTGCATGCCCTTGCTCTGTTTTTGTAATTGTATATTTTTTATGAACTAATTCTGTAGTCAAGAATATGTGGAGACCTTTTTAATAAGTCTAGTAAAACTCGTGTAGAACCAGTTGGCTGTCGTTTTCCTTGCTCCCATTGTCGAATAGAAGACGGGCTTACATTTAATAATTTGGCAAATACTGTTTGACTCAAACTCAAGCTTTCTCTTATTTCTTTAATTTGGTCAGTTGTGAGCTGAATCTCAGGGATTTTTACACCAAGTGCATTGAGTTCCTTTTCAGTAAAAGACGATTTAATGCCGGTATTGATGAAATCCTGGACGGTTTCTCCGATAGCTTTTTTTATTGAATTTCTCATTCTGTTACCTCCAGGTTAAACAAGATTTGTTTTTCTATGGAGTCATCAAGTTGTTTAGGATCAAGCGCTAATAGGTCACTGCCAAATTTCTTGAAATATAGCAATTCTGTTGTATTGATATTCGATTTTTCGTTCTTGCCAAATCCATAGAGAAAAATGGCTCTGTCTTTTTTCTTGTATAA
Organism: Desulfofustis sp. PB-SRB1; assembly: GCA_016722945.1. Classification (GTDB taxonomy): domain Bacteria; phylum Desulfobacterota; class Desulfobulbia; order Desulfobulbales; family Desulfocapsaceae; genus PB-SRB1. The sequence goes on from JAEQMT010000035.1 coordinate 45,334, forward strand.
GACGATTGTTCTGAATCCAGTACTTTTACCTTTGCCTACACGCTTCACGCGAACTTTGTAGAGGCTTCCGCCTAGCTCAATAGCTGAAAGTCGATTTTCTAGGTTTTCAATGGCTTCTAGGAGACTGTTGTTGCTCAGATTTGATTTTTTCGCCCACCTAGCGAACCATTTCGTGCATAGTTTTTTCATAGAGCAACTATAACTCTTTGTGTTACACTGTGCAAGCTTTGGCTAAGGTAGTTATTCTGATGCGATCACGGTACTGATCGGCACCGTTGGGCGATCAAGCTCCCAATGTGTGCCGGGCGCGGCACATGTTCTTAACAGTGAGCCAAGTGTAAAATAAGGTCAGTTACTTGGCAAGTCTTAAACCAAGCCAGATCTTCATGATGTATTGCAAAAGCCGGAAAGCAGCCCAGAGAGTGAAGCGGAACATCACTGATTTGCTGAGGCTGAAATTGAAGCGTAAGGTCAATCAGGATAAAAGCGCTGTCAGCAGACCGTGGTTCCGTAAATCTTATGGTAAAGCGGGAAGATAAATATTACGTCCCCAGAATTACGATTACTCATTTTTTTTGATAGTTCGCTGGGTTTGCTGTGGAATCAGACCGCAGCTTTTTTTCTTGAGGGTTTGGGCGGAAAAGAGACAACTTTGCGGCCTGATTGCTGTTCTTTTGCCCTCAAGTCTTCAGCGATTTTGCGAAGATTGAAATTGAAACGTTCGGCATGCTTTTTTCTAACAGCTCTGACCTCTTCCACAATAGGATCCTTGAACATGATCAATCCTCCAAGAGCTCTTCCGGGGTGCAGATCACAGGGCAACGGTAGCCTCGTGATTCAACCACTTCTTCAATTCGGTGCCGGTGAAAAGCATTGGCAAGATGCCTGCAATTCCATGTAACGAGAAAATCTATGCCATTGACAGCGCACAACGCGATATGCAGCGCATCTTCTCCAAATTCATTCGGTATGGGACCTTCAACCACGAGAGCTTCTGCTATCGTTACTGCATCATTCGAAACATGTGTTGAACCCCAGATTATCTAAAATAAAACCAGCCTTTTTTGTCAGAATCTGTTAGCAGTGGGTGGTGACACTGCAGATTATCTTGAATTCTCGTAACGTTATTGCACACCCCTCGTGAGTGGTGGCTGCCGGGGCCGTAGCCACGGTCCCGGCAGCCCTCCAGGCAGGAAGCCTACTTCCTGAAAGGAGTTGCCTTGTGGTACTGTTTGTTGCCGCATCCGTCAAGGAAATTGCTCGTCTCGGCACCGCCTACCCCTGGAATAAACCATCGTGCTGCCCCCGGTGCGGTGGACGGTTGTGGTGGCATGGATTTGTTGTCGCCTGGTTTAGCTGCTTTTCTCATTGTGTCTATCTTCGACGTCTGTTCTGTTCTCAGTGCCGCGCCGTTCATCGATTGAAACCACGGGGATATTGGCCCCGGTATCGCAGTTCCAGTGCTGAGATCCAGCAGGCAATTACCCACCGACAGAGCACAAAACGCTGGCGGCCCGATCTGCCGCGTTCGCGCCAACGCCAGTGGTGGCGTCGGCTAGGTCGGATGATTCGGCTGGTCTTCGGGATGTCCGCTCAGCTTACCCACCGGGAAGGATTCACTCGACTCATTGCACGAAACATCATCCCGGTCACCCAAGCAATACACCATGACAATCGACACATCCATGACCCACCCTACCGTATTGTAGCTCTACCCGGCGCCTGCTGCCGGTGATATGGGGTATCAGACTCGGATAACCCGACTCTGATACCCCATACCCAGGAGGACGCCCATGGAAGACGAAGCCTTGCGTACCGAAGTTGCCCTGTTTCGCTTCGGAGTCATCAGCGAGTTGGTTGCATCACGACTCGAACCCGGTGAGTTGACCGAACTCATCTATCAAAAAAGTGAGCAGCACTGGAATATCCCCGGTTCTCATCGCACCCGGGTGTCGGCGGCCACCGTCAGGCGCTGGCTACGACTCTATGAGCGGGGCGGCCGCGAGCTCAGTGCCTTGATACCGGCCAGGCGGTGCGACCGGGGATGCTCTCGCACGGTCGATGATGAGACTCGCGGCGCTCTGATCCGGTTGCGCAAAGAACAACCAGGCTGGCCGGTCTGGCGGCTGGTGCAAGCACTTGCTGAAAAACAAGTAATCTCGCCCGGCACGACGCTGAGTCTCTCCACCGCCTATCGCATCCTCACTCAGGAAAAGCTTGACAGCGCCGCCCTGCACAAGGGAGCCCCGGTGGATCGACGGCGTTACGAGGCCGAATTCCCCAACGATATCTGGCAATCAGATATCATGCACGGCCCGCTGGTAAAAGGCACCGGCAAAAGGCGCAAAGCGTATCTGATCGCCATTCTTGACGATCATTCCCGGTTCATTACCCACGGCGAGTTCTTCTCTTCGGAAAAACTCGAATCCTGGCTCCAGGTCTTTCGCCAGGCCCTGCTTACCAGAGGACTGCCGCGTAAACTCTACGTGGACAACGGCGCCGCCTTTCGCTCACGCCATCTCGAACGAATCTGTGCCTCGCTCGGCATCGCCCTGATCCACAGCCGCCCCTATACCCCACAGGGGCGCGGCAAGATCGAGCGCTTCTTTCGCACCGTCAGATCCCGGTTTATCTCGCGCCTCGATGACCAACCCGACACCCTTGCTCAGCTCAATGAGCGGTTCCAGCACTGGCTGGAAACGGACTATCTGCATCGGGTTCATTCGGTCACCGCGATGACCCCGTTCAACCGCTTTGCCGCTCATCTTGAAATGATTCGCGAAGCACCCGCTGATCTTACTGATCACTTCCGTAAAGAAGTGCGGCGCCGGGTCAGCAAAGACCGGGTCGTCACCATCGACGGACGACTCTTCGAAGCCCCGGTTCAATTGATCGGTGAACGGGTCACGCTCTTGTTCAACGATGATCGGCCGGAACGGGTCGAAATCTTCTGTAAGGGGCAGTCGTGTGGTCTGCTCAGGCCGGTTGATCTGGTGGTCAACACCCTGGTGAAACGAACCAAAAACGGCGGTGAAGAGATGCTCGCCGAAACCTCGACATGCCGGCCGGGACGGCTGCCCTTTGATCCTGGCGCCGACGGAGGTGGATCATGAGCTATCGAACTTTCTTCGGCCTCAGTGCGGAGCCCTTCAGGGCTGATCTCGCCCTTGAGCAGGTGCTCACCACCCCGGAATTGCTCGGCGTCCAGCAACGCCTCGACTATGTCTTGCGTCTGGGCGCCATCATGCTTGTCACCGGCGAAGTCGGCGCCGGCAAATCAACCGCCGTGCGCTACAGCTGTGGAACGCTTCATCACTCTCGGTACAAGACCCTGTGGGTCACCGCTTCAGCCGGCTCTATTCTCGAACTCTACCGCCAGCTCCTGGCCGAGCTTGACATCGCTACCGCATCGTCCTCACGGGCCGTATTGACCCGGCTGATCAGAGCACAGATCGACAGCCTGGTCGCCGGTAAAAAGCAGCAACCCCTGCTGATTATCGATGAGGCCTCACTGCTGCGCCTCGATGTCTTTGCCGAGCTCCATACCATCACCCAGTTCGAAGCCGACTCCAAACCGTGGCTGCCCATGGTGCTGGCCGGCCAGAATAACCTGGCGGAAAACCTGCTCTACCGTACCGCCATACCGCTGGCTTCTCGCATTGTTGCCAGAAGTCATCTGCCGGCGGTCACCCGCCAGGCGATGGGTGAGTATCTGGACCATCATCTCACCATTGTCGGAATAAAAAACTCACCCTTTACCGAACAGGCGGTAACCGCCATTCATCAGGGCTCCGGCGGGCTCTTTCGCAAAGCCAACCATCTTGCCCGCGGCGCCATGATCGCCGCTGCCGCCGAAAAAACACAAGAGGTAACAGCGGAGCATGTTCGGTGTGCCGACTCGGAGCTGCTGTAATTCAACCATCAAACACAAGGAGCACATCATGAAACCTGAACAGACCATCCAGTTTCTTGCCGAATTGCTTGAACTGGCTGAAGAACTAAACCGTATCGTCAAACAGTATTGCCGACTCGTAACCACTGATCAATCTGGACACGGACACTACGCAGAGAAGAAGGACTCAGAATATGATGCATTGTTCTGAGTAAATCTGTACTCTAGTCGTGCCGAGATGCTCCCCCCGGGCGGCGCTACGCGACGCACGCCCGGGGGGGACGCCTGCAAAATATTCTGATATCACTGGTAAGATATTCAGACAAATGCTGTGCATTTAATGTGAGAATCAACAACATGCAGCGAGTCCATATCCGCAATATAATCCAACCTCCGTTTGGCTGCTTCTTGATCGCCTGCCGCACATTCGTTGAAGACCAATTCAGACACTACCAAATCGAACGCCATTCGTCGATTTTCCCACCACTCTCGAGTCAGAGCCTGCCGTCCTGCAACTATCGGGTTCCTGCTCGTCCTCGCGGCCAAGTAGCTGATTATCGTCGTTTCGATGTAAAGTATCGGCTTCATTCATTTCCTCTTGTCGACGAAACAACGCTCCAGACGTCAGCGAACGTTGCTAATCAGCCGCGCGGCTTTTTGCGTCGGCTGAATTAGCCTGGTGTGTGCCGGGCACGGCACATGTTCTTAAAAGTGAGTCAAGTGTAAAAGAAGGCCAGTCACTTGGCAAGTCTTAAACCCAGCCAGATAAAGGCGAAGGGTGTAGCGGTAGGCAACGAGGTAGTGGTGTCAATGCTTCGGAAGGAAGCCTCCTGGAAATTCGGGTACCGCGACCGTACGGGGTGACGAACAGGAATCGGGTATAAGGCGCATACGTCGGGACGAGTCCGCCCAACAAGAGAACGTCCTCTATCCATTATAAGGCGTATCCGCAAACCCGGCACTCACATACAGAAAGACAGGTGTTTACCCCGGGAGATCTCCCCTGTGCCACCTTGGAACTCCCCAGGTAACCCTCTTTCTCCGCAAAGCCGGAAAGTAGCCGAGAGAGTGAAACGGAGCATCACTGATTTGCTGAGGCTTAAATTGAAGCGTAAGGTCAATCAGGATAAAAGCGCTGTCAGCAGACCGTGGCTGCGTAGATCTTGTGGTAAAGCGGGAAGATAAATATTGCGTCTCCGGAATTATTCAGAAAAACCACTCCCTTAAAAAGCTATTTTCTAGGTGGCTGCCGGGCTCGTCCAACAAACGGTTCAGCTCGTGGCTCGTTCCTCGCACGATCTAACCTTATTCGTTAGGCAACTTGCTAATTGATATTAACTTTTTTAATTTTATAAATAAATTCTGGCTTGTTTGCGTACTGCAATGCTTTATCCCATAGCGGGTTTGTGCGATCATAAAGGTTATCTGCAAGAGCCTTTATTTCAGGTGGTGCGTCCTCCCGAAAATAATTTTTATTGCCTCGATTTTTGTCGTAACTTACGCCCGTTATCTTAAATTTCTTTGCCGCCATTTTTTTTGACTTTTGCTGGCTTATGTCCTTGTGTGCGGTTTCCCATGTTATGGCTCGTATTGTTAGGTAGTACCGCTGTTCATCAAACTTACCGTTTATAGTGTATACAGATTTTGGCGGATACTTAGGTTGTATTTTTCTTTTATACAGTCCGCCTACGACAAACCGAAAATGTAAATTATCCGGGGACATCTCGTAGCGTCGGCAATCGACAATATCAACCCAATGCCCTTTTGCCTGAACAAGATGTTTTTTCACAAAGAGAACAGCAAATGCCTCATCTGTACTAGCGTATTTAAGGTATTTTTTAAGTAGCTTGTCGTCCACAATATATCTCTTTGCCTAACGTCAAAATCAGCGGCGCGGCTTTTTGCGTCCGCTGGATTTTTTTGTTGGGCGGTCTTCAATTCTACACCACCTCATATAGGCTTTGTTTGAACTTGTTCTCATCTTCATTGTTATAAAATGGCACGCCCACAAGCCTGTATTTTTGAGTCTTTTTCTGTGTCTTAAATTCCAGCACCTTGCCTTTGAATTTTTCGGTGATTTCCCGAAGGAACTCCTGCTTCCATTTATCATACTCTTTCAGGTGCCTGCCCTTGGGTTCAACAAATATCTGGTAGGTCAGCATATCGCCGTTTTTTTCACGCAGGAACAGTACAAAATCAGGTTCAAATGCCTGCCCATCCGAAAAACTGTATATCTTGAAATGCCTTTCATTCCGAACAAGATAGATGCCGTCATATTTCTTTTTAAGCGTATCCATCTGCCGATCAAGCATTCTTACAAATGCCTTTTCTTCGCTGGTGCCGTAATTGGCATTAAAAACATACCATCCCTTATCCTCGACAAACTGCTCATCACCTTTGGCCCGTTCACTGCCTTCAACTAGCTTCAGCACCTTGTCTGTGAAAACAGAAGATACCGGATTTAATTTGAATTCCTCCGTGCCGATGTATTCCGTTATATTTTTGCGCAATCCAGCTTCAATCTGTTCAAGCAATCCAGTAAGCCCTTCAAGTTGGGCCTTGTTGGATAAACTATAAATTTCTGTTGAATTTCCCTGAAATGTAATCTCTACACTGCCCAGGTAATCGTCCGATTCTATAAATTCCCGCATGGACGAAAGATGGGGAAAATATTTGTGAATGGATTGAAACGTGAAAAAAGGCCGCCGCGCAAGGGCATTATAAACAATGTGCCGGGACATTTCTTTTACTTTGACATCTTTTCTGCCGGATTCAGCAACCCCGCCGACGTCACCATTTCCGGTAAGCAGTGCGCCTGTCAGCCCACGACCGCTTGCCAGGATATGCTCATAATTTTTCTTTGTTACGCCAATATCTGAAAACGATCTGACATACTCATAGTCATTCCGGCCACGCTCATTAAGATAAACCAACCCGCTCTTATAGAAATCTGTTTCCTTAAAAGTGTCTTTCATTGTAAGCGGCTTGTTCACCTCCCGTTCATCCATCATACCTTCTTCAATCAAAGCGGTGCGAAGCTCTGAGATATAACGGGAATCATTGATACTATGATAATGCAATTCCTCCAGAACCCGCATTTCATATTCGAGGTTATTGTCATATTTCCGCTGAAAACGATCATTGTGTTCATTGGTTGTAAACGGGAAATATCGCGCTCCCCGTCCGATTAGCTGGGCCTCCGCAATGGTGGTTTTTCCCGGCTTGCCCGCTTTTGAATCTCTAACCGTGTAACAGCGGACAATATCGAACAGATTTAAAACATCCCACCCTTCATTAAGCTTCTGCACCGCGAATATGGCCCGGATACGGTTATCTTTCTCCTCCAGCGTATTGAGCAAAATTTGTTGGTTTTCTTTCTCTTTTTCCTCGTTTACTGAAATGCAGCGGCTTTCGTCAAATTCGCGGCGCAGCCTTTCGGCCAGTTGCCCGGCGGTAATATGATTTTCATCAAAAAAGTGAAACGCCCGTTTTACAAGCGGAATATCGGATCTCTCCCATATCCGCTTGAGATCATCTTCCGAAAGATGGTCAATCAGCTTATGAAAATTGACTTTATTCTCCTGTGATTGGGCAATGGTCTTTTGCGCTTTGAACAAGATCACCGGTTTCAGGTTAATGCGGTGTTTCGCCGCCACTTCCTGCTTATACTGGCTAAGGATAAGCGCCTGAATGGTGCGGTCTTTTTCGTCAAAATCCGCCTGGACGATATAAACATCTTTGGAATATCCATCATTTCGGAACTGACGCAGATCATAACGAAACAAGACTTTATTTTTGTATTTGTCAGCAATATAAGAATTCGTGTAATCCAGCGTGGCGGTAAATTCCAGAAGCAGGTTGTCTTCATTTTGCCGGAATATCCGTTCAACGGTATTTTCCCAGCTTTCAAACATTTCCTTTTGGGCTTTGGTGCGGGTGTTCATGTGGTGGGCTTCATCTGCCAGCAGCACGATCTTTTTATCTTTGAAATCTTCATACGTGAGGGCGTTTTCCTTTTCCGTGGTCAGGTCTGAATGCAATTTTTGGATGGTGGTAAAGCAGATGTTTATGTCATTTTCATTGACGCCTTCAAAATTGGCAACCGGCGACACGGAAACCCGCTTTGTGCCGAAGCGGATATCTTCAACAAAAAGAAATTTAAATGACAGGGGATTAAGAAAATTGTCCCTTGTTTTTTCGATGATATTGGTTGAGTTGACAAAAAACAGAAAATTTCGATAGCCCTTGTCATACAGGTAAAGGATCAGCCCGGCCATAATCAGCGTTTTGCCGCTGCCCGTGGCCATATTGAAAAGAAAATGAAGGGGCCAGTCCTTGCCCGGAAAATCATTGTCCAGACAGTGGAAAAAACGGACAAAGGCTTCTTCCTGATACGGGCGAAGCTCAAAGCGGGGGTTCAGGTTTTCTTTTAGATACGCCGGAATTTCCTTTTTCAACAATCCTAATTCAGAAGCGGAATCAAGCGTTTCATATAAAAACTTATCAGCCATTACGCATTCCCCCCGTAAAATGACTGGTTCAGTTTTTTATCTCCGTCGCTGACGTTAAAATCCGCATCATCTATTTCAGAAAGATTGACATAGAGCTGGTTCTTGTTCAGCAGCTCCGCCAGCAGTTTCTTTTGTTTATCCAGACCGTTTTCTGTTTTGCCGATTGCGATATAATCATTGATCGCTTCTTCCGGCATTTCCGGGTTGACATACCAGTTAAGAAATGAGTTTTCGGCAATGCCTTTCCAAAGATTGACAAGCTCTTTGGATGTCTTTGCGGCCTGGATATTATCCATAAAGGCTTCATTGTACTTCATCAGTTCGCCATAGATGAAGTCGCCGCCGCCTTGCCAGTTTATAGCTTTGGAAATACCCGATTGGTCGAATTGAAGTTTATCAAACATTTCCCCTTTTTCTTTTATCTTTTTTCCAATTACATTTTGTAAACGTATGGTGCTGTCATTATGTCCATAATCTAATTGCTCGATACCAATATACTGACGTTTCATTTTATGAGCAACAGCACAAGTTGTTCCACTACCTATATGGTAATCTAATACAATATCTCCTTCGTTCGATGCTAATTTGATTAATCTATATAATAATAATTCAGGTTTTTTACCTGCTGGAAATGAAATTCCGCCCTCATTTTGGGTATTATTGAAATCTATATCTGACCAAAAATCACATAGTAAGAATGAAAAAGCCTTTGTTTCTATATTTCCAATGATTACATCATT
>JAEQMT010000004.1 GCA_016722945.1 Desulfofustis sp. PB-SRB1
AAACAACGACAATAACTTTACGTTCTCTACACCATCTCAAGCAGATGAGACGAACACGGCACCCAAGGATCCCGCCACTTTCACCCTGACCGACATCGACAACGTCCATCTTACCGACGTTTCCCTTGCCTATCATGACGAATTCAGCGGCACCTCCTACGATTTCACCATTGCCGAGGCCACCGCGTCGGCCCCGGCCGGGGCTCAGTTGACCGGCAGCATACGTGGCGTATTTAACAAGGTGCCCGTGGACGCGGCATTCACCGGCGATGAGCTGAACAAGCTGAGCCTTCCTGAAGAACCGTGGCGACTGAAAGACGGCACCGTCACCATTGCCGATACCACGTTTTCGGTTACGGGCAGGGTCGCAAAAGATCCGGGGATGTTCTCAGGATTTATGGATATCGCCCTGAAGGGCGCCGATCTGCCTGTTCTGGGTAACTCCTTTGACGTATCACTGCCCGACATCGGCACCTTCAGTCTTCACTCGAGGGTGCGCGTCTCGCCTGCCGCCATCCAGGCCACCGATATCACTTTTGAGAGTGACGCCATGGTGTTGAACTCGGATCTCTCCTGTGGCTTACCGGCGACCGCCCGCTTCTGATGGGCTCGCTGCTGGTCGAGCAGCTTTCTATTGACGGCTGCGTACAAAGCAGGATGAATCACCCTCCTCTGTTTCCACTGAGGCCGTGCCTGGTGCCGATAGTTTTCAACACAGAGATTTCACTGGATATGTTGCGACTGCTCGATGCCGATATCCGCATCACCGCAAAACCGATACACATCGGCACGGTTTCCTCTGATGATATCAGCGCCCTGATCTCGCTCGTGGATGGGGCTCTGATCGTCCCCGTCGCCGCTACGATTATGGATGTACCGGTGGACACACAGGTGAGTATTGACGGCAGCGACGTGATCCCCACGATAAACGTTCGCGGCGTGGTTGGTCAGGCCGATGTATCGTCGTTGCTCACCGCGTTTGCCGGAGAAGATCGGTTTACCGGCGAGACCGGAGGATTTTCATTTGCCGCGGAATCCTCCGGTTCCACAGTGCCCGATCTTTTGCGCAACCTGCAGGCTGATATTTCCATCGACCCGACGATAGTGTCCTCCGAGCAGCTTGGCGAACTGCTGTTTATCGATTCATTGGCAGGTGACCCACCATCGTGCCACACCGTGGGTGATTGAAGGCACCGGCCGGGTGCGGAACAAGTCATTTGCCACCACTACCTCACTGGGCAGCCTTGACGACGGCCACGGACAACCAGCACAAGGGTTGCGCATGGCTCTTGATGTCTGCGATTCCCATGTTGATCTGGAGTTTCCTTGAAAAAGCAGTCGACACCTTCCGCTGCTCTTCTGAGTTTCGCCGCACAGGGTGGGGACCTGTGTGGCGTGCTCAAACCAGCCACCCGATTTTTGGGCGATACATCCTCATTTTCCGTATCCGGCTCCGGCACACTCAACAACACTCACGGCACGCTGATTTTTGACACCCTGCAGGTCAACGCCCTATCCGGATCGGCATCGGTAGCGCTCGAGCAAACCGATGCTGAAGCGGTATTTATGACCGTCGACGTATTGATCCCCCGCCTCAATCTTAACGAGCTAACCGCGGCCACCACCCTGATCCATCTTTGGCCTCAGGGGCGGATACGGCGGCTGAGGAGGCTGACGCGGATCGAGTAAAGGCGCTCATTGAAACAGCGATGGAACGATTGTCACAAGATCTCCCGAATTGAAATTGCTCACCTGGGCCAATGCCGATCTTAATCTTACCATCGGTGAAGTATTCTATAATGACGGCGATATTTCCGATATCCACCTCAACATGCGGGTACGTGAGGGTACAATCGCTCCTTCCCCCTTTTCGGCCCGGATGAGCGGTGTTGATCTCAGTGGTTCATTTGCTCTCGACCTGACCTCGGATACCCCCAAAAGCGTGATCCAGGCGACCGCCTCGAACGCGGTCCTTGCCCATATTTTCAAAAATTTTGGGCTCACCGACCTGCCGGATGTCTCCGCCCAATCCATTGATGTGGAAATCGATTTAGAGGGCTCCACCCTGCTGGACATGATCAAAAACAGTTCGCAAAAGGTTTCGATTACTAACGGGGTCTGGAAGGTTGGCACAAAAGAGTTGCAGAAACCGATTATCGTATCGGTTTCCAGCGGTAATTTAGTAAACGAAGCGGATAAACCGGTGAAAATATCTCTGGAAGGCTCTCTCAATGAAGAACCGGTCACCTGGATATCCGCCAGAACGGCATCTTTACAGCCGGATCCGAAGACCCCATTGAAATCGACGTGCGCGGCTTTGTGGGTGACGTGTCCATGAGTTTCTCAGGCGAAATCCAGCGGCAGCAGGGCTCCGGCAAGGCCATTCTTCTCGATACACATATTTCCGGCAGCCGCCTGGATAAAATGAGCCGGGTGCTGAATTATGACTTTCCGCCGATTGGCCCATATCGCCTCCATGGCGCCCTGCACGTAGAAAATGGGGTCATAAGCCTGGGGCCGCTGACCGCGGAGGTCGGCTCTTCGTCGCTTGAGGGATCGGTACGGATCACCGTCGAGACCGATGAAGCAGGCAAGATTGCTTTGCCGGTTCCGGTTACCATCGATTTGAAATCGCCCATCCTGCAACTCGACGATTTTCATCTCACATCATGGCAAAGATCCGCCGCAGCTTCTCAAACGGAAAAAGAGGTTCCTACGGAGTCACCAGAGAAACCGGAATGGGCCTATGCGGATCTGCTCGGGCCTGAATTTGCCTCCAAAGTTGAAACGCACCTGGAAGTTGCCGTCAATGAGGTAGTATCCGGCACCGACCGCCTCGGCAGCGGCACGCTGAAATTCAACAACGTCGGTGGGAAAAATACCATCGAATCCATGCGCATCGAGGTACCCGGTGGGTACGTCGATATGGATGGCTTTTATCAGCCGCTCCATGATGGGGTGGCGACCAGCTTTACCCTGAACATGAAACAGTTCGATTACGGCGTTCTGGTGAGAAGATTCTCACCACAGAGCGGTGTCAAGGGGATCATGAACGTCTCCGTCGATCTTTCCGCCACCGCGCCGAATACGTCCCAGCTGAGCGAACATCTGAGCGGCAATGTGCGGCTCGGCGTTGTTCCGGAGGATATGGCCTCAGGCATACTGGATATCTGGGCGGTCAATATCCTGGCAGCCGCCCTGCCGGCGCTGAGCAAGGGAGAGCCATCGAAGATCAACTGCCTGGTCACCGATTTTGCCCTTGAAGACGGGCTCATGACACCGCGGGCGTTTCTGCTCGATACCACTAAGATGCGGGTGCAGGGAACGGGTGAAATCGATCTCAAAAATCAATCAATCAACTTTAAAATGCGTCCGACACCCAAATCTCCACAATTTTTCAGCCTTGCCACGCCGATTAACATCACCGGGACGATCCGCGATTTTCATATCGGGGTGAGCGCCGGCAGTGTCATCGGCACCGCCTTCAGATTCGTCAGCAGCGTCATTACCGTGCCGTTACAGAAAATTCTGACCAACAACATGGAGCCTGACGGTGCCGCTGCCTGCAAAGCATCGATGGCGTGGGTGCTGGAGTGAGCGGGGGGAACCATATAGTGACTTCAACCATCCTTTTGCCCAGTCATGTTGTCTGAGCGGGATTAGATCTTATTGTCGCAGGTGGCTGTACTGTTTAGAACAATTAACCACACATTAAACAAGATGAACTCGTAAAAACCTTGAATTTGCTTGCTGCCGTCATTCCCGCCCTCGATAACAACACTCAAGGGCAGGCTGCAGCGCGAATCCAGTAATTTCAAATGATTTTGGGTTGTGGTTCAACTCCGCAATGACCGTAATTGTGGTTCTTACGAAGCCATCAAACAAAGGGGAAAAACATGGCTGGTTTTATGGATATGCTGGGCAGTATGATCAACCAGGGGATGTCTCAAACAGGACGGGGACGCATATCTCGTGCGCTGGGCGGCAACGGCAACCTCAATGATATTATGGGCAATTTGACTGCCATGATGAGCGGCGGCTCCGGGGCGCCGTCTTCATCCGCGGCCGGCGGCCGGGGTGGAGCATTGCCGGATATACTTGGTCAATTAGCCAACAACAAAATGGCGGTCGGCGGTCTCGGCGCTCTGGCCGGAGCCCTGCTTGGTGGTGGCGGCGGCGGTGCGGCGCGAGGCGCGGTCGGCGGCGGCGGTCTTGCCATGCTTGCCTCCCTGGCGTTTTCTGCTTTGCAACAAGCTGGTCAGCAACCCGCCGATACCCCGCGTGGACTGCTTGAGCCGCAAAACGAACAGGAGAGCCAGGCCCTGGAAAACGATGCCGAACTGATCGTCAAGGCAATGATAAACGCCGCCAAGGCCGACGGTAATATTGATGAAGGTGAGATTGAGAGAATCATCGGCAAGATGCAGGAAGATGGCTTGACCGAGGAAGAAAAGCAATTCTTCCAGACTGAGGCCGCCAAACCAATCGACATTGAAAGCATCGCCGCCCCCGCCCGTGGTGATGCCGAACTGGCAGCCCAGGTGTACGCCGCCTCCCTGCTGGCAATAGAGGTGGATACCGACGCCGAACGACACTATCTGCAACAACTCTCCACGGCGCTCAATCTATCGCCCCAGGTAACCGCAATCATCCATCAATCTCTGGGCGTGCCGGGATAACTCTGAACCAGATGGAATAACAACAGATGCTAATTTCCGGGATATAATCCGCCACCGGTAAGTTCATTCATTACAAAAAAATGAGTGTCAGTAGCGCGGCAAAAGATCTGCCGGAAATATGGATCAAGCCCAGAACAACGGCGCGGCTGCATATTCTCCGCGCTCACGGGTCATCGAAGGCAGTCATCATCAGACGCAAGCCCAGCAAGTGCGTGCACATCATCTCGTGGGATACTAAATCTGACGCTTTAGAGTATGGATCATGGTTCAGTGGTCGGATTTACTCTGAGAGGTGCGATCTTTCCTGGGACGGGCACTGGATGGTATACCTGGCCATGGGTTCGGGAGGCGACACATGGAATGGAATCTGCGCACCCCCATGGCTGCGCACTGTTGCCGACGTCCCCAATATGGGCACTTGGGCCGGGGGTGGATTTTTTCCTGATGCACGGACACTTCGATCAAACGACAATTGGTGCCACGACAGGTCACTGAGCGAGTTCTCCAAGTCCAAGAAATTTCCGTTCTCAATCGAGCACATGGAATCAGGAGGTGAGGTTTTTCCGATTCTCTCCCATCGGCTGGAGCGTGACGGTTGGAAGCGAGAGGGTGATTTCGGTGAAGACCAAAATATATCCCTGAAGCATAGCTCCTATTCGAAGCTTTGTGTAGACGATCCTGGATGGTCTTGGCAACCCAGCCCGAAGCACCCGGTATTGAGGATGTATTACCGGGGATACTTAGTTCATGGCTACACGTTTGAATTCCGTCTTGAGGATTCCGACATCCTCGATCCTGAGGTCGATTGGGCTACATGGGATGCAAAGGGCGATCTTCTTGTGGCCCGAGTGGGATCGATTCAGCGTTACACCCTTGCGGGTTTGAAAAATGGGTCGCCAGTATTCTCCATTGATTTTGAGCACCTAAGCCCGCCAACAAAAGACGCTCAATCGGAATAGGCCTTCCCATTGCTGTGGAATCCTTCCACACCACTGAGTATACGGATATGTTACCGAGGTGGTTCGGCTGATACGGAAATCAGCCACACCCTACTCATCTGGTAACCGGTGCTGGATTTTCGCCACCTCAACAAGAGTCTCCAGGCGCACTATCCGCTTATCCACCTCCAGCACATGGCGTTCGAGCCTGCCCACCGTTTCGTTGAGCCGCTTTGTTTCCTCAGTCAGTTTGAGTATGTCAAGTAACAGCTCTTTCCAGCCTGCCATCACGAGCCCTCAAGACGCGCCAGGGTTGCTTCGAGCCGCTCCCGCATGGTGCGGGTTTCTGAGATTGCCTGGTTGAGTTGAGCAGACACAAGTTCAAACAACTCGGCTGTTGCGCCATCCGCATCATGCTCCGGGTCATAGCAATCAACCGCGGTCCGAACAATATGGGCGGCTGATACTTTGTCTCGCTTGGCCAGCCGCTCCAGTTTTTTGACCTGCCGCGGTCCCATCATATACTGTTTTCTGACAAGATTCCTGGCTGCCTGCATAACACACCTCCAAGTAACGAATTGATGGGCTCGTAAAAACCTCAAAATTGCTTGCTGCCGTCATTCCCGCGAAAGCGGGAATCCAGTGATTTCAGCTAACTATGGGTGTCGGGTCAATTCCGGTATTACGAGAATATGGGTTTTACTACGCCATCACGAATTGAGGCTATCAACATCATATGGGAACCTTGAAAAATGAGAATTTTCGTCCAAAATCACGGCGTGTGGAAAATGTTACCTCAGGCATATGGTTGATATCCCGAGGATATAATTTTTCAGAGCTACGATGAGGTTGGGCGAAAAGAGCATTTTGCAAGGTTCCCATATAGCTTACACAACTTTATACACAACTATAGCCGATTCATACCATACATGCAACCACGCAAAAGCTCAGAGGACACCTTTCTTGTGAGCCTGGGAACACCGATTTAGCGGCAGTACTCTTTCCACAAAAACAGAGAGCAGCGAATGAAAGATTAAGCCGTAAAAAGTAAGATCACTGTTGCTCTTTCGTGCGTGCGCGCAGGGCTTCGACCGGGTCTGCATCTGGGGCTAATCCCTCCACCTCGGCACGGAAGATCAGTTTGTCCCCTGCAGCCGAGAACGCATATGCCGAAAGGTAGCTTCCGGTGCCGACGGAACGCGCAATAACGACTATTTCTTGGTGGAGATCTCCATCAACATCCGCAAGCGTAAGGTCTTCGACAACCCCATCGCGCGAGTGAATGAGCCCGGAAACAAAAAATGTGGTTTCGTCTTCAGCCGAGGCGGCCTCATAGAGCCGTACGCTGAAACTGCCAATGGACCGGGCCTCGAAATCACCCTCGGCGACAACTACCGTTGCACCGGTTGGAAGGGTAAGTTTTGAGACAAAGCGGTCTTCCGCCGCACCATGAACAGGGGCGATAACCAGCACAAATAGTGAAAACGCGGTTGCCCAGACGCGCATTGCCGTCGGTGTATGCTCTCTTGCCATATGATCATCATTAGTTGCGATGTGCGACGAGTCGTTATAACATTT
Organism: Desulfofustis sp. PB-SRB1; assembly: GCA_016722945.1. Classification (GTDB taxonomy): domain Bacteria; phylum Desulfobacterota; class Desulfobulbia; order Desulfobulbales; family Desulfocapsaceae; genus PB-SRB1. Next base: position 7,196 of record JAEQMT010000004.1, read on the forward strand.
CCCCAATTGACGAGACATCTATCACATTACATGAGACGAGGCTATGAAGTCAGTTAAAAAAATAACGGTGTTGCTGTTCATGCTTGTTGTGTTCGTCCAGGCCAATACGGGCCAGGCAGCTGCGGACCCGGCAGAATCTCTGGCGGGAACCTCATGGCGTCTGGTGCGTATCATGTCGATGGACGACACCACCTATACGCCCGACGATCCCTCGCGCTACATCCTGGTTTTCTCAACGGACGGCAAGGTGCAAATACGCGCGGACTGCAACCGCGGCACCGGCGAATGGGTATCGCCTGAACCGAACTCGCTGACCTTTAGGCAGATTGCCTCCACCAAAGCACTGTGTCCGCCGGGTTCGCTTCATGATCGCTTCATGGACCAGTTTGTCTGGGTGCGCAGCTATGTCATACGTGACGGGAATCTCTTTCTGGCGACGATGGCCGACGGCTCGATCATCGAATTCGAACCGGCGCCGCTGGTCGCAACCGTCTATGGAACGGAGATCCGCACCGCTGACCCGGAGGAGATGCAGACGAAGGTATTGAACCTGTTATTGAATGAGTATGCCCGGCAACGAGGCATAGAGGCCACGGATGCTGAGATTGACGCATTCGTCAAGAACATGCGCCAGGGAAAACGCGCCGCCGGATTAACCGCTGAAGATAATCTGACCCCCGAGGAGGCTGCTCAGGCAGAAAAAATGGAGCGTGCCATGGGCCGATCGATAATCAGGGAGTGGAAGCTCAACAAGGCGTTGTACGACCAGTATGGCGGCCGCATAATGTTTCAGCAATTAGGCCCCGAACCGCTGGATGCGTATCGTCATTTCCTCGAAGCGGCACAAGCCGCCGGCGATTTTACGATATACGATACAACCATGGCCGAGAAATTCTGGTGCTATTTCACCGACGACTCCATCCATTCTTTTTACCCACGCGGCAGTGAAGAAGAGCAACAGGTTTTTGTGAAACCGCCATGGGAACTATCCCCCGCTGATCGGGAGTCAAACCCGCAGCGTGCGGGGGAAGAAGAGGCGCCTGCCTCAGCAGAAAACGGCGGGCCGATCAACTGGCAGGTCAGCGAGGTTACCGGCGGTCTGAACCTGCGGGCCGCGCCATCGACTTCCGCGAAAATTCTGGCGAATTATCCGGCCGGGACACTGTTAGACAATTTTGGCTGCCAGCGGATCGAAGACCGGGTGTGGTGCAATGTTCAGCAGTTCGGCGGGGGAGAGGTCGGTTATGTTGCAGGTAAATATCTGACGGGAGCCGTTTCACCCAACGGCTCCGTGATACAAGGACCTGACGATTCAGCCCTGCGGGCCGGCCAGGGAGATTTCGATGCAACGGGACAAATTCCCTGTTCCCTGCTTAAGGGGCAGCCCATGACTAAGTGTGAATTCGGCGTTGCCCGGAAGGGAGGAGGGTATGCAACGGTAGTGATCACCAAACCAGACGGGATCAAACGCGCGGTTTTCTTCCGTTTGGGCCGGGCCGTGGGCGCCGACACCAGCCAGGCGGACGGTTATCCGGAGTTCGAGACAATAAAGCAACAAGACCGGTTCTTGATCAAGTTAGGTAATGAGCGCTATGAAATACCCGAGGCTGTCATTTTAGGGGGATGAACGCACAGTTCCCCGCACGCCTTTTCTCTTCGACCAAACTGACTGAAGGAAGCCTTGAGAAATGAGAATTTTTATCCCAGACTAGAGGGCGAGAATAGTTTTACCACAGGCCGAGTTGATAGTGCCTGGATAACAGTGCTGTCCCATTTTCGGGATCCACTATATTGATCTTTTCGACAAACAATCAGCGCAATTCAAGGTGAAGCGCCCGCCCGACCGCTTGCGCGGCGCGGGAGAGTGCGGCCAAAGTTATATTCTCGTTTTCCGCGTCAAGCAGGCAGTCAAGCTGTGAGCGGCTTGTTTGCAGCCGTTTTGCCATCTCTACCTTGTTGATCCCCTTTTCTTTCATCTCTTGTTCGATTTGGTAGGCTAAAACGCGCTTAATCGCGTGTTCAACCGCTTCTTCATATATCCCTTGTTCTTTCAGGAATTCTTCAAGCGAAGTTCCTAGACACCCATTTTCTGTTCCTTCCGCCATATCTCCAATCCTTTCATTCGTTTAACGGCCACATCGATTTCTTGAACTGGTGTTTTCTGAGTTTTTTTGATGAACCCATGCAGTAATTAAGCAAATCCGCAGTGACACCACCCACTGCTAACAGATTCTGACAAAAAAAGGCTGGCTTTCTTTTAGATAATCTGGGGTCCAACATGAGCCCTGTTCTTCATTGGCCTTTGCTTCACGCGCCCCCTTCAGTTTCTTGATAACGCGACGAATGCGTTCTTTGCCAATTTCTGCAATGTTTATCGGAAGGCTGATCGGCGATTTCAAGGTATACGATACAACCATGGCCGAGAAATTCTGGAGCTATTTCACCGACAACTCAATCCATTCGTTTTTTTCCCGAGCGGCAGTGAGGAAGAGCGACAGGTTTTTGTAAAACCGCCATGTGTTTCACGAGAAAAAGTTCTCCTGGCTAGACCATACTTTATCCTGTATCTTTAAGGATGACGGCTTGTCGAACGGGCTCTACTTTCTCAAAAGAAAATGCAGCCCTGTTCTTTGTACTCCTCAACCCTATCAAGCAAAAATTCAGTATCTACTTCCAAATGCTCAGCAAGGCAAACAAGGCAATAGAAATGCCTCGAATCTCTGTCGAGTAGTTTTTTGGTCAGCCCAATCTCATTTATACTCAGGGATTCTTTACCGCAAATGTAACATCTTTTTTTTGACACACAATTACCCTGTTTATTGAACGTCAGGTCTGACACTAAACAC
>JAEQMT010000018.1 GCA_016722945.1 Desulfofustis sp. PB-SRB1
GACAACTAAAACTTGTTTACCCCCCCCCCCCCTTTCCCTATCTCACAAATAGCCCTTATATGGCTACCACAAGCTGGTGGAGCGCTCAATAAATCAATTTTACGGGCAATCTACCATATACAGGGCGTACCTGCCCCTTTGTCAGTATCTTACAGCTCTGTGGGAACAGACGAGATTCAGTGTAATCCAACATCAACCCAGGCATCCCATTGGGCTGGGTACAAATGATGTGAAGGGGTGAGCAGCGTAAATTGCCTGGAGCCTGTCAGGAGCTTGCCGGCTACTCTGACAAGCATCGTCCGAATCGTCGCCGGCTCCCAGCGCGCGCAGCTCTCTGTTACCGCTACACAGTGCCATCCAACGAATGGTATTGTAGGCCATTACGGCACACTGGAACAGAGCGCTGCTTCCCAGAAATCATCCATCTTCAGGTGGGCCAAAGGCATCTGATTTTTGGCCTCATCTATCCACGTCTCACACGTCGCCCGCCGGCCATACTGGGTATGTGCCCGCCGGCAGCTCATATCTTCACTTGTCACATAACAGAAAAAGTCATACTCCTTGATCTCAAACAGGCTTTTGCAGGGGGATTTCCGCGCGCATGTCCGCTCCCGCCGCACCGCAACAAAACGACGCGAGACAGACCACGTGGAGCAGCGATGCCAAAAGCTGCACTGTTCCCACCCGGGGTGTCCAGAACCGGCTCCCAGCTCTGGGCATAGAGAAGCTCATTGAGTCCTTTCAGCTTTACTTTGACCAGGTAGCCGTGCCCATACTGATCAAGCAGATCGAACAGGGCGCCGTTGAAAAAACCGCTGTCTCCACGAAACAGAATCGTCTGCGTGTTCGGCAGGTGAGCAAGTAATTGTTTGGTAAATTCAACCACCCCATTGCCGGTATACGCATCACCGCTTCTCAGCCATCCCTGTAAAATCTCCTTTGTCTCGGCACAAAAAAGCAAGCAGTGGATGATACGATGCTTTTCCTCTGCGAAACGGATTGTAGCCTTTTTTCACCCCTTGTTGGGTGCCATAGGCGGTTTTTTTCCGTTGAATCGACATCAATGACGCGGCACGGCCGCATGGCAATTGTGGAGGTGCCGTTTCTCAATGCTTTTCTCCAGAATCTCCCCCGCAGTCGATGATTCAACACTTCCAACTGATAGACCTGGCGCTCCGCAAATGTTCGAAGATACGTCCTAACGTGGTTGGATCAGGAATTGACACCCACCCCGCCACTTTTCTGAGGATACCATCCGCCCATAAAGTGACCACACCGCCTTACTGATCGGCTCCTCCGATCGTACCGATAATGGTGAGAAACAGTGCATCAACGCAGTCATAGAGGGCATTGTTGCCGCGCTCATGCTCAATCGTGTCTTTGATGAGGGAAACGGCACCGTTGTGACGCAGGAATTTGACTACGGGAAGAAGCCCTGCTGACTGGTGGAGACCCTTAGCGGTGTTGGTCATGGTGACTTTTTTTGATGACACTCGGGCACTACGCCTGCTATTGTTTGCTTTCATGAAAAAGGTGATTCCTCCAGGTTGTTTTCGTCATGGTTAACTTCCTAAGGATATTACCTTTTCATGTTTCTATGGCTACCTTTTTGCAATATTAGGTCAGAGCAATTTGACCTGATAAGTTGATAATTTCCCGCCAAACAGGGCAATGTACCTTGATAATAGCACTTTTTGCAGTTAATGATGCACATGACTTGATACGTACCTGCGCCCCTTGTACTGGTCAGTCAGCGGATGTCAAGTTTTCAAAACCCACGGCGAAACTCCAAAAAAATCACAGGAAACGGTCAAGAGTGGCAAGAAAAAAAGAACCCTGAAGAATTTATTGAATGAAAGCGCCAGCAGTACCACTTCGGTAAAGCTTGAAAAATGGCCTTTTTTGCCCACCCTCTAAGTTACTCAAAAAATGTTATCCTCAAAATATCAGACATAATCCTGTGGTAAAATTTCTCTCGCGCCTTGATCTTGAACGAAAATTCTCATTTTTCAAGGCTCCCAAATGTTTTGATCATGACCCAGTAGCAATACAAGCCGATACTGTTGTCAACCGTTACCATCTGAATTCTTATGAGGTGAACCGATCCATTACGTTTTTGGTGACACGCTCGACGAACGGGTCGCCCCCTTTCAGGCCGTGCACCCAACCGCATGTTCCGGCGGCAAACACTTCGCCACTTTCCTTTTTCATGTAGGTGACGGCGGCGTTGCCATAGAGCCTCTTCTCAATGTTTTCCTCGGTTGGCTCGGCACCATTTATCAAGCAGTTGGAAAAAATCACATCCCGAGTACTGAAGAAACAAAAGCCCGGCCTCAAGGGGGTAATTATGTATGGCGCACTATAACTGTGTATATATACTTCACTGCGAAGCACTCAGGAATTGAGCCATGCTATGAGCTGTTTCTGGGAATTTTTGAGTACTTTTTTGTCTTCTGTTACAAGAATGGTATCTAAGTCTTTTGCCAGGCTCACAAACTCGCAATCATATGCTGAACAACCGCTAAAATTTGTTAGTTTTAGCACCTGAAATGAATTAACTTCATATACATTTTTATTTAGAAGTTCTTCCGCCAAGCCAATGATTTCTAAGGCACCACTTAATTCAATTATTCCTTTTCGCAAATACAGTGCAAGAACATTTCTAAATTCGCTTTTCCATAGTAACGGAGCAGCCCAGTTGGAATCCTTTTGAAATATTTGTTCAGCAAAGGCAGAATGCTCAGAATTCAAATAGAAAGAGCAGATGATATCGGTATCCACAACAATCATGGCCTTCCTTCGGCTTTGGTCAGGTTGATAACATTTTCTGTGAGCACGAATTTTTTTGTTTTTTCTCTCATTTGCTTTGCCAAGGAGAGGTGCTGCTCTGGATTAAACGGCTTACTCGTTGTAGCTCTTTCAATTAAGTAAATGATTTCACTATTTACGCTCCGGTGATTGCTTGTTGCTAGTTGCTTTAACGTTTCGTAGGTGTGGTCAGGTATGTTTTTGACTGTTATGTTGGGCATACTATTCACCTTGTATTAACGGTTTCATTATGGTGTTAATATGGTTCCACGGGGCGTGATTGTCAATATTATTTTTGGTCACGGCTAATCGCGGTGCTGACCGGCGCCTTACGCCGATCAAGCAGACGCAGTCTGGTTGATTTGTGTGCGTTGTCCGGTCAAGTTCCTGGTCCTAGCGCAAGGCGCCAGGGCCAGTAGATTGACGAGGTCAGCACCGCGATTCTCTGCGACGCAGCCGCCGAGTACGCTGCAAATAACCGGTGCAAGTGAAGCGCAGCGGAATTTGCATACGAATTAATTTGCCTGGTTAGCCGCCAACTATTTTATTCAATCCATCCATTGATAATAGTGACAAGCTCCTCTGCTGAAGAAGATGCAATCTTTTTCCCGATTCTTTTTGTTGAGAGTGTCCGGGTCTGACTGATTTTGACCCAGGATTTTTTAGGAAGTTTCGTTTCTGAAAGTTCAAGTGTAAGCGGGAATCCAGATCGTTGAGGCTGGCTTGTGATTGCAACTGCGATAACGGTGTCCAACCGGTCATTGAAGATATTATGGCTCAATCGAGTAGGGTGAGGCGAGGCGATCAACCTCTCCTCATCCCTCTCACAGAACCGTACGTACGGGCCTCGTATACGGCTCCTGTCTATTCTTATTCTCATCCGGAACGAGGATTCCGGTAGTTACAGCCGACAGATCAAACAACCATAATTCCTTGTGGAGATGGTTGTTCGGTAGTGCATAATGAGCAAGAGGACTAGCGGCATTAGCCCAGGAATTCATTTTGATGGCCTTGAATTCTGCTGGGTAACCAAGCTGTCTCAGCCTGCGGTGAAGCCGAGTTGGCTTTTTCCACAACTTCATCTGGATTGCACGGATACGTCGACGTACCCACCTTGCCAGATCAGCCAATACTCCTTTGCAGTTTGCAATTCTATAGTACATCGCAAAACCTGCAAGCACAGGATTAAGCTCATCAATTACATCAATGAGATTTGGGCTGCTCCGCCGTGTCAATGTCCGGACCTTCGCTTTGAAACCGTTTAGTTTCACCTGCTGAATCTGAGTGTAGCCGGAGTAAATCGACACCCCGAGAAACTTCACTCCTTGCCAGCTACGGCATACATGGGTTTTCTCGCGATTGACCGTGAGCAGGAGCTCCTCTTCGAGATAACGGCCTGCTTGCTTGAGTGCGTTGTATGCCGCACTGTTGATTCTCACATTAAATGCACAGCATTTGTCTGAATATCTTACCAGTGATATCAGAATATTTTGCAGGCGTCCCCCCCGGGCGTGCGTCGCGTAGCGCCGCCCGGGGGGAGCATCTCGGCACGACTAGAGTACAGATTTACTCAGAACAATGCATCATATTCTGAGTCCTTCTTCTCTGCGTAGTGTCCGTGTCCAGATTGATCAGTGGTTACGAGTCGGCAATACTGTTTGACGATACGGTTTAGTTCTTCAGCCAGTTCAAGCAATTCGGCAAGAAACTGGATGGTCTGTTCAGGTTTCATGATGTGCTCCTTGTGTTTGATGGTTGAATTACAGCAGCTCCGAGTCGGCACACCGAACATGCTCCGCTGTTACCTCTTGTGTTTTTTCAGCGGCAGCGGCGATCATGGCGCCGCGGGCAAGATGGTTGGCTTTTCTAAAGAGCCCGCCGGATCCCTGATGAATGGCGGTTACCGCCTGTTCGGTAAAGGGTGAGTTTTTTATTCCGGCAATGGTGAGATGATGGTCCAGATACTCACCCATCGCCTGCCGGGTGACCGCCGGCAGATGACTTCTGGCAACAATGCGGGAAGCCAGTGGGATGGCAGTGCGGTAGAGCAGGTTTTCGGCCAGGTTATTCTGGCCGGCCAGCACCATGGGCAGCCACGGTTTGGAGTCGGCCTCGAACTGGGTGATGGTATGCAGTTCGGCAAAGACATCGAGGCGCAGCAGTGAGGCCTCATCGATAATCAGCAGGGGTTGCTGCTTTTTACCGGCGACCAGGCTGTCGATCTGTGTTCTGATCAGCCGGGTCAATACGGCCCGTGAGGACGATGCGGTGGCGATATCAAGCTCGGCCAGGAGCTGGCGGTAGAGTTCGAGAATAGAGCCGGCCGAAGCGGTGACCCACAGGGTTTTGTACTGAGAGGGATGAAGCGTTCCACAGCTGTAGCGCACGGCGGTTGATTTGCCGGCGCCGACTTCGCCGGTGACGAGCATGATGGCGCCAAGGCGCAGAACATAGTCGAGGCGCTGCTGGACGCCGAGCAATTCCGGGGTGGTGAGTACCTGCTCAAGGGCGAGATCGGCCCTGAAGGGCTCCGCACTGAGGCCGAAGAAACTTCGATAGCTCATGATCCACCTCCGTCGGCGCCAGGATCAAAGGGCAGCCGTCCGGGTTGGCATGTCGTGGTCTTGGCGAGCATCTCTTCACCGCCGTTTTTGGTTCGTTTCACCAGGGTGTTGACCACCAGATCAACCGGCCTGAGCAGACCACACGACTGCCCCTTACAGAAGATTTCGACCCGTTCCGGCCGATCATCGTTGAACAAGAGCGTGACCCGTTCACCGATCAATTGAACCGGGGCTTCGAAGAGTCGTCCGTCGATGGTGACGACCCGGTCTTTGCTGACCCGGCGCCGCACTTCTTTACGGAAGTGATCAGCAAGCTCAGCGGGTGCTTCGCGAATCATTTCAAGATGAGCGGCAAAGCGGTTGAACGGGGTCATCGCGGTAACCGAATGAACCCGATGCAGATAGTCCGTTTCCAGCCAGTGCTGGAACCGGTCATTGAGCTGAGCAAGGGTGTCGGGTTGGTCATCGAGGCGCGAGATAAACCGGGATCTGACGGTGCGAAAGAACCGCTCGATCTTGCCGCGCCCCTGTGGGGTATAGGGGCGGCTGTGGATCAGGGCGATGCCGAGCGAGGCACAGATTCGTTCGAGATGGCGTGAGCGAAAGGCGGCGCCGTTGTCCACGTAGAGTTTACGCGGCAGTCCTCTGGTAAGCAGGGCCTGGCGAAAGACCTGGAGCCAGGATTCGAGTTTTTCCGAAGAGAAGAACTCGCCGTGGGTAATGAACCGGGAATGATCGTCAAGAATGGCGATCAGATACGCTTTGCGCCTTTTGCCGGTGCCTTTTACCAGCGGGCCGTGCATGATATCTGATTGCCAGATATCGTTGGGGAATTCGGCCTCGTAACGCCGTCGATCCACCGGGGCTCGCTTGTGCAGGGCGGCGCTGTCAAGCTTTTCCTGGGTGAGGATGCGATAGGCGGTGGAGAGACTCAGGGTCGTGCCGGGTGTGATTACTTGTTTTTCAGCAAGTGCTTGCACCAGCCGCCAGACCGGCCAGCCTGGTTGTTCTTTGCGCAACCGGATCAGGGCGCCGCGAGTCTCATCATCGACCGTGCGAGAGCATCCCCGGTCGCACCGCCTGGCCGGCATCAAGGCACTGAGCTCGCGGCCGCCCCGCTCATAGAGTCGCAGCCAGCGCCTGACGGTGGCCGCCGACACCCGGGTGCGATGAGAGCCGGGGATGTTCCAGTGCTGCTCACTTTTTTGATAGATGAGTTCGGTCAACTCACCGGGTTCGAGTCGTGATGCAACCAACTCGCTGATGACTCCGAAGCGAAACAGGGCAACTTCGGTACGCAAGGCTTCGTCTTCCATGGGCGTCCTCCTGGGTATGGGGTATCAGAGTCGGGTTATCCGAGTCTGTCTGCCGATACCATGCTCAGAGGCCGCCGGGCAGAGCTACAATACGGTAGGGTGGGTCATGGATGTGTCGATTGTCATGGTGTATTGCTTGGGTAACCGGGATGATGTTTCGTGCAATGAGTCGAGTGAATCCTTCCCGGTGGGTAAGCTGAGCGGACATCCCGAAGACCAGCCGAATCATCCGACCTAGCCGACGCCACCACTGGCGTTGGCGCGAACGCGGCAGATCGGGCCGCCAGCGTTTTGTGCTCTGTCGGTGGGTAATTGCCTGCTGGATCTCAGCACTGGAACTGCGATACCGGGGCCAATATCCCCGTGGTTTCAACCGATGAACGGCGCGGCACTGCGAACAGAACAGACGTCGAAGATAGACACAATGAGAGCGGCAGCTAAACCAGGCGACAACAAATCCATGCCACCACAACCGTCCACCGCACCGGGGACAGCACGATGGTTTATTCCAGGGGTAGGCGGTGCCGAGACGAGCAATTTCCTTGACGGATGCGGCAACAAACAGTACCACAAGGCAACTCCTTTCAGGAAGTAGGTTTCCTGCCTGGAGGGCTGCCGGGGCCGTTGCCACGGCCCCGGCAGCCACCACTCATGAGGGGTGTACAATAACGTTACGAGAAATCAAAATAATCTGCAGTGTCACCACCCACTGCTAACAGATTCTGACAAAAAAGGCTGGTTTTATTTTAGATAATCTGGGGTTCAACACGCACTCTTTGAGCTGCATAGGATGAGGATATCATCCGCATAACGAACTATCCTGTGACCACGCTCTTTCATAAACTGATCGAACGCATCCAGGTAGATATTGGCAAGTAACGGGCTGATAACACCTCCCTGTGGACTGCCAACTTCGCTTGCTTGCCACCCATCATCCGTCAGAACTCCACTCTTGAGGAAGTTCCGCACCAACTCCAGTATACTGCCGTCTTTGATACGTTTTGTCAGAGAAGACAGTATCAGGTTGTGGTCAAGGGTGTCGAAACACTTCGACAAATCCATATCCACGACCCATTTCCGACCATACTGACGAATAAACATCGTCGCCTTGGTTATCGCCTGATGACAACTACGTCCTGGTCGATAGCCATAACTTGATGGGTGAAAACCCGGATCAAATATCGGTTGCAGAATATCCAGCAAAGCCTGCTGTACTACACGGTCGCGGACTGCAGGAATGCCAAGCAGACGCACACCACCATTCGCTTTGGGTATCTCTACCCGCCGAACTGCCAGTGGGTGGTAGCTCTTGTCCTGCAGTTCTGCCAGGAGACTGTTCAGATTGCTATCCAGGGATTCAGCAAAGTCTTTGACGGACTGACCGTCTATACCGGCAGATCCTTTCGCCGACTTCACCTTCCAGAATGCCTGACCCAAGGCTCTGCGGTTCAGCATTCTCCCGTATAGACTGTACCAAATCCTTGTCATTCCCCTGTCCCGCGGTCTCAACGGCCTGTTTCAGTTCAACGATGCAGGATGCTTCACGAGGGACGGCCGCCTTCTAGCACTCAGGCAATGTACGACTGTTTGTCTCGCTACTCCTGCGAGCAGCCAACATCGGCAGACGGCCTGTCATGGCCTACCGCTGATAATGAGCCTCACCACGTCGGGCGATTCGTCCTCCACCGTTCAACCTTCACAGGTGGTTGAAACTCTTTGAATAAACTTCACCCCTTCGCAACAGACATGGCTTTTGGCTCATGACTGTCTCTGACAACATCGCGCCAGATCGTTCCGGTTTTCCCCTCCACACTGTTACCAGCTTTCACAGGCCGGAACTTCAACACTACTGCGGGATCATCTGCCACCTTACACCTCATCGACAAGCCTTGAGTCTCCTCTTGTACTCGCCTGACCCTCCTGTAATTCAAGCAGGGAACGATGCAAGGCTTCCCCGGTTAAGGCGAACTCCCTGTGAGCAATCGCATCCTCAATCACGTTACGGAATTGACCAGGTATCGGGCTTTGCGCTATTTCGCACGCTTACCCTTCCGTAACGCCGAATCAGGTTCGCTTACGCTATGTACCGCTCACTTCTTATCGCTTCCTTCAGACCCTGCCGTTACCAGCAACGCCCTTGCGATTCAGATTGTCTTCCCCCTGGTCGGGGTGACGCCTGCAGAACGCAGGCTGGGTTTGCCCGCCATGCCGGGCAAACAAAAAAAGAACAGGGCGGAAACCGCCCTGTTCGCCTCCTATGCCCAGGAATCAAATCAGCCCAACGAATAAAGTTACTAAAGTTTCCCACTTTTTGAAGCGAGGACGACACAATCCTGACAATATCAGAGCAGTAATATGGTTTTGGAAGATCCCAGGAAGGACATATTTATGTTTTAATATCAATAACTTATGAGGAAGAAATTTTGAGACCGCTAACTACTTGATATTACTCGATAAAAATTAACAAAATTTTCACCTGAATGTCAGAATAATAAACGATAACAGCAAGTTAGTAGTGAATGCGAGGCCCACTCATGGTATACTATGTTTTATCACCAACAAGAAACCGGAGGGACCCCGCATGTCTATACTACACCGCCTGCTCACCGAACTCAAAGACCAATTTTATTCAATCAGAAAAAGGCAAAGAACGCGGCGCCTGGTTTGTCTATACCCTGCTCGCCATTATCCTGCCCGGCACCTCGGCAAAAACCTCACATCTGTTTCGGGTACTCCACGTGATCTTTGGTCTCACAACAATTGGCAAGAAACCATTCTATAGCTTTATCGCCTCGCCGAAGATTCCCTGGGGCAGGCTGTGGCCCACGCTCTGGAACATGATCCCGGATCCGTGCACCGACGGCCGCCTGCTGGTTGCCCTGGACGATTATGTCAATCCCAAAGACCGGTAAAGAATATCTTTGGCTGCGCGAAGGTCTTCGACCATGCCGCCAAAGAAAAACCAGTCACGCTATCCATGGGCGCAATGGTTGTTGCCATCGGTCTGATTACGGTGATCAAGGCGATGGGCCTGTCTTCCCCTCAGCCAGCGTTACTATTTCAGCACAAAACACATCACCACCAGTAAGCCAACGTTCAAGGGCGAGCGCATCGTGTTTCAAAACAAATACCAGCAGGCGGTAGAGATGCTCGATGAGGTGGAAGACATTTTCCCGAGCACCCGATCCTGGTGGTGGCCGACTCTTGGTTTGGTAATCAGGGGCTCTTCAAACCGCTGCGCCAATCGCTTGATTCACGAGGCCATCTGTTGTCTCGCCTGCGCGCCAACAATAATCTGTATGCCATGCCTGAACAGCCACAAGGCAGGCGGTTTGGCCGGCCAAAAAAGTATGGTGATTACCTCGGTACGACAACCTCGCTTGCCATTGCTCACCAAGAGCATGCCACGGAGATAGCAGTGAATCTTTACGGCACAACGCGCACGGTACTGTTCGCTACATCCATTGTCATGCAGAAAACGCTCAAATGCCCTATTCGGGTGGTGTGGGTATATCGCCGTACACGGTGGGTTGCTCTGTTTACTACCAATCTCAGCTTGTCTGTTGCCCAGATCATTGAGTATTATGGCGCCAGGTGGAAGATCGAGGCAAGCTTCAAAGAGCTCAAACAGGATATCGGCAGTGCCGAGGCCCAGAATCGGAAACCGGTGGCGGTTTACAATCATCTGAACTTATGCATGATGGCCGTCTCACTTGCGTGGTGTATGCCATCCATCTAGACAAAACTCCCCACCGCCGACATGCGGTAAAAGGACGTGCCCATTATGCCTTTTCCGATGTCCCAGAGTGATTGCGCAACAGGTAGTGGATAAGGATTTTCATATGGGTTGCTCACCTCCACCCAAACCACGGAAAAATATCGTTGCCGCTCTGTTTATGAGGCTTGCGGCTTGAGGACTTTTCGGGAAACTTCAGTAAAGTTAGACATTTGTCTCACTTTTCTTGATGCATTGACAGCCATGAGTTGCGCAACTCTCCAGATATTGCTGGTGCGCGATATGCATCCGTGACTCCTTCGGAGTAAATGATTTTTTCTTTCTCTACGTCAAATATGAAGTCCGTCGCCTCGATACGTCCCACCACCCCGGAAAAATATAAGCTTCTCGTTAATCCAGCGGATGTCAGAGAACCCAAAAAGCTCAGAGACATTTATTTCCGTTACCTGATCCTTTTCTGCGTAGATCGTAATTTGTCCGGTCGGCGGCCACTTCGTACCACAAACAGGTAGCCTTTGTTTGGAGAAATTTCGCCTTCATTTAGTTTTTCTCCTTTGCGTGCTGTGATCTTTACGTTCTTCTTCCGGTGAGTTTTATCTGGAAACAGGGAATGAACATTTCGTGATTCCGACCAACAGTCGGGCGGTAAACCGGGCCAGCCATCGGAGGCAAACGCGCCAAAAGGCTGGAAAAGAAGAAGCAGCAGCAGCAGCAGCAACAATAGAACCAGAAGCACATATTCGATCTTTGCCTGCTTTGTAACCAGTGTTGCCTTCTTCATTCATAAGGTCGCGGTAGGAATGCCGGTTACCCGGCACCCCCGCACAGATCCCAGCGTGCGCTGCTAACGCACTGGGCTCCTCTCTCGTGTTTTGGCGTCAAAAACGATGCAAAGGTTGTGGGTGCATTATTCGCACGGGAGGAAAGAATCTTTCACAGATTTTGTTGAATCTCGTCCAGTTCATCCTCCGGCGCTGACTTCGACGGCAGAGTGCGCGATACCATA
>JAEQMT010000068.1 GCA_016722945.1 Desulfofustis sp. PB-SRB1
AAAGCCGCCAGAGGCGGCCACAATAATCTGACTTCTGACTTCTGAGACTTCTGACTTCTGATACGTATTGATCTTTGCACTATGAGGTATCATAGTGCAAAGACAGGACGTAAGGTTCTGAAGAGTTGTATAGACTCTTAGTTGCACGCATGAAGTCTGTTTGACATCGGTGGGAGACCGATACGTTTTCCCGCCTGAATTCTGAATTCTAGTTCTGGATTCTGAGTTCTGTAACGATCTTTGATAATTGAATAGTAGAGTAACCCAAAATCCCTCGGGTTAAGACCGGCGCACGGGTCCGTTGGGCCACCGCGTGAATGTCTTGGGTACCCGAGGGTTACAGTAGCTGAGTTACAAGTAGTAAAGCGAATCAGGCTTGTATGGATAAGCTACAAAGGGCTAATGGCGAATGCCTTGGCATCGGGAGGCGATGAAGGACGTGGCAAGCTGCGATAAGCTTCGGGAGCCGTTAACAGGCTGTGATCCGGAGATCTCCGGAATGGGGCAACCCGGCGGGGGTGATACCCGTCATCCTGAGATCAATACATAGTTTCAGGAGGCGAACGCGGGGAAGTGAAACATCTCAGTACCCGTAGGAACAGAAATCAACAGAGATTCCGTTAGTAGCGGCGAGCGAACGCGGATCAGCCCAACCTACCTCATTAGGATGGTGAATGTATAGCGGAAACGGTCTGGAAAGGCCGACCAGAGACGGTGATAGTCCGGTACGCGAAAATACAGTCATATCCGAGGTTAAACGAGTACCACGGACACGTGAAACCCTGTGGGAATATGGGAGGACCATCTTCCCAAGGCTAAATACTACCGATGACCGATAGTGAACGAGTACCGTGAGGGAAAGGTGAAAAGATGAAACCCCGGGAGGGGAGTGAAATAGAAACTGAAACCGTTAGCCTACAAGCAGTGGAAGCCCTATGTCGTCAGACAGGGTGACCGCGTGCCTTTTGCATAATGAGTCAAGCGAGTTACCGTCGTCAGCGAGGTTAAGCCGCGAGGGTGGAGCCGCAGCGAAAGCGAGTCTTAACAGGGCGATCAGTTGTCGGCGTGGTAACCCGAAAACCGGGGGTGATCTATCCATGGCCAGGGTGAAGTGCTCGGTAACACCGAGATGGGAGGGCCCGAACCGGTATAGGTTGAAAACTGTTCGGATGAGCCGTGGATAGGAGTGAAAGGCTAATCAAACTCGGTGATAGCTGGTTTTCTCCGAAATATATTTAGGTATAGCCTTCGCATGATGACTGACGGAGGTAGAGCACTGGACAGGGCTAGGGGTCCACCGGATTACCACCCCCTTTCAAACTCCGAATACCGTCAAGTTCTAGTGCGGGAGTCAGACTGTGGGAGATAAGTTCCATGGTCGAGAGGGAAACAGCCCAGACCGCCGGCTAAGGTCCCAAATCCATGCTCAGTGGAAAAGGAGGTGGAATTGTTCAGACAACCAGGAGGTTGGCTTAGAAGCAGCAACCCTTTAAAGAAAGCGTAATAGCTCACTGGTCTAATGAATCTGCGCCGAAATTCAACGGGGCTAAGCATGGTACCGAAGCCGCGGATGTCAGGTGCCAGGGTACAGGTACAGGTATCAGGAGACAGGTCTCAGGGTACAGGAGGCAGGTTTCAGGATGCAGGTATCGGTACGGGTATCGGCAAGCAGCTACCAGGGTTAAGACATGAAGCACAGTTCATTTGAAGACTTGGAAGTATTTCAAAAAGCGTATCGCATCTCTTTAGAAATACATCAGGCAAGTCTCGGATTCCCGTCCATTGAACACTATGGCCTCGGCAGCAAATCAGAAATGCCAGCAAATCAATTTGCGCAAACATTGCTGAGGGGTTTGGCAAGCGGTCATACTCTAAAAAAGAATGGATCAGGTATCTAACTATTGCGGTTGGTTCTTCAGATGAAATGAGAGTGTGGAGCAGGTATTGTCTTGATCTTGGGTATGTAGATGAACCCGTATGGCGTCAGTGGGACACAGGAGTACAGGGCAGATTGTGAAGATGTTGCAGGGCTTGATCAGAAGCTGGTCATAGGTCCTGTCCCCTGTATCCTGTCCCCTGTCACCTGATATGGTAGGAGAACATTGTGGTGGTTCTGCGAAGGCGTACCGTAAGGAGCGTTGGAGACGCCCACAAGCGCTTATGTTGACACGAGTAGCGAAAAACAAGGTGAGAAACCTTGTCGCCGTAAGCCTCAGGTTTCCCTGTAGTCAAGTTAATCTGCTCAGGGTTAGTCGGCCCCTAAGGCGAGGCCGAAAGGCGTAGTCGATGGGAAACGGGTTAATATTCCCGTACCGATTTCATAATGCTATGGTAAGGGGGACGGAGAAGGATAGGGCCGGCCATCTGGTGGAATAGGTGGTTTAAGCGTGTAGGCGGACAACTTAGGTAAATCCGGGTTGTCAACGCTGAGGCGTGATGACGAAGTCCGTAGGACTGCAAAGTGGTTGATTCCCTGCTTCCAGGAAAAGCCTCGGTATCTAGTTATGAAAGCGACCGTACCGTAAACCGACACAGGTAGGCTGGTAGAGTATACCAAGGCGCTTGAGAGAACTCTGGTTAAGGAACTCGGCAAAATAGCACCGTAACTTCGGGAGAAGGTGTACCCGCGTGGTGAAGTCCCTTGCGGACGGAGCCTGGTCGGGTTGCAGTGAAATGGGGGGAGCGACTGTTTACTAAAAACACAGGACTCTGCGAAGCCGTAAGGCGAGGTATAGGTCTGACGCCTGCCCGGTGCCGGAAGGTTAAGGGGACGAGTTAGCTTCGGCAACGCTTTGAACCGAAGCCCCGGTAAACGGCGGGCCGTAACTATAACGGTCCTAAGGTAGCGAAATTCCTTGTCGGGTAAGTTCCGACCTGCACGAATGGCGAAACGATTTCCCCACTGTCTCAACCAGGGACTCAGCGAAACTGTAGCACCGGTGAAGATGCCGGTTACCCGCAACAAGACAGAAAGACCCCGTGAACCTTTACTATAGCTTGACAGTGGTTTTTGAGGCAGCATGTGTAGGATAGGTGGGAGGTGATGAAGTGGGCACGCCAGTGTTCATGGAGCCACCCTTGAAATACCACCCTTGCTGTCTTAGGAATCTAACCGCGACCCGTGATCCGGGTCCGGGACAGTGTCTGGTGGGTAGTTTGACTGGGGCGGTCGCCTCCTAAAGCGTAACGGAGGCGCGCGAAGGTTCCCTCAGGTTGATTGGAAACCAACCGCAGAGTGTAAAGGCATAAGGGAGCTTGACTGCGAGAGAGACATCTCGAGCAGGTACGAAAGTAGGTCTTAGTGATCCGGCGGTTCCGCATGGAAGGGCCGTCGCTCAACGGATAAAAGGTACTCCGGGGATAACAGGCTTATCTCCCCCAAGAGTCCATATCGACGGGGAGGTTTGGCACCTCGATGTCGGCTCATCACATCCTGGGGCTGAAGCAGGTCCCAAGGGTTTTGGCTGTTCGCCAATTAAAGTGGTACGCGAGCTGGGTTTAAAACGTCGTGAGACAGTTTGGTCCTTATCTGTTGCGGGCGCAGGATATTTGAGGAGAGCTTCCCCTAGTACGAGAGGACCGGGGTGGACGAACCGATGGTGTACCAGTTGTTTCGCCAGAAGCATCGCTGGGTAGCTATGTTCGGCAGGGATAACCGCTGAAAGCATCTAAGCGGGAAGCCCACTCCAAGATAAGATATCCCATGGCTTAGTCGCCATCTGAAGGCTCGTGGGAGACTACCACGTTGATAGGTCGGAGGTGGACGCGTGGCAACACGTGGAGCTGACCGATACTAATGGGCCGTGCGGCTTATCCATATCTCAGAGGACGGAAGACAGAGGACGGAAGACAGAGTCGTGAGGCGCTACGCGCGTTATGAAAAAACTGTTCCCTGCCCCTGCTTATGGTTCGATCTGATTCGTGTGATACCAAGCACAGTTACTGAAAACGGGTTACCTGCTATTTAATTATCGGGTATACATGAGGATTGCGGTTCAGAAACATCTGATGTTCTGACTTCTGTCCTCTGACATTCTGATTTCTGATTTCTGATTTCTGATTTTCGGTGCCACAGCGGGAGAGGCCCCACCCGTTCCCATCCCGAACACGGTCGTTAAGCTCTCCAGCGCCGATGGTACCTGCGCGGGCAACTGCGTGGGAGAGTAGGTCGCCGCCGAATTATTTATACAACAAACCCCCGTTTGGGCCATACCCGGACGGGGGTTTGTTGTATTACTACCCTTCTGCCTTCTGATTACTGGCGTGCTTTCTGGCCGTGAGAAGGCGCGCAGGTGATTCTCTGAGCCGGCTAATAGAATCTCAAAGGCTTCTCGGATATCATCCGACAAATCTTGTTCGAGAAACCTTTTATACATCGCAATATTGGCTATTTCTGCGTCGATGCCAATCTCAACGGCCATCGGGCGAAAGAATCCGGTACCGCCGCCCGCATTACTCCCTGGTCCTCAGGCACATCTACATCATATGATTCAAAGAGCGGCAACAACAGTGCGATATGTCTCTCTTCCGCCTTGATGATGTTGCTAAATGGTCTTCTCTCACCAAATTGCTCGATGACCACCTGATACTCGCCACGGGCAAGAAACTCATCTTCAATAGCGTGTGTGAGCATGATTGGCAGTGTCAATGTTCATCAGTCAATTGGTCGGCGCCATGGGCCCCATAGGTCTCGGCTGCTAGAACACTGCTGGCGTAAAGAGAAACATAAAGAATAGTTGAATAAATAAGTGATGAGCGAGACAGTAAAATCATCGTTTATCTCCTTAAATATCAGCCTCAGTCGATGATGCGAAGAGGAAAATTGACGCCATCATTAGTAACTGTCCGCGTCAAGGGTCACCTTGCCCCTGAACATCCAGTAGATAATGGTTGTGTAGGACAATACCAGCGGCCATACCGATGACCACGATGATCAGGCCGATCTTGAGGGGTCAGCGGGCTGGAGGCGCCGTTGAAAATCGTTATCGAGTAGGCCGGGTTGTTCACCGCCGGCACCAGATTCGGAAAAAGCGCCGCGCTGAACAGAACCACCAGGGCCACGATCGTCAGGCAACTGCTGATAAAGGCGTAAAAGGGGCGTTCCTGTTTGATCGCCCGCATAATATTGGCAATTGCCACGATGTTTAACAGCGGCACGACCCAGAGCACCGGGGTATCCCGGAAATGCTGCAAGGAAGCGGGAACGAACAGCGTCGACCAGATCGTAACCACGACAAACAGTGCAAGGTAGACGTACCAGGTGCCTTTCATCCAGCCATAGAGGCGCTGCTGCAGCTCACCCTCCGGTCTTCATATAGAGATAGATCGAGCCGTGCATAGCCAGCAGGGCAACGGTGAAAGCCCCACCGCAACACTGAAGCCGCTGATTAGATCAAGCATCGAGCCGAGGAAATCCCCACGCTCGGAAATCGGCCACCCCCTGCATCAGCGCTCCCACCGCAACGCCGAACAAAAGCGCTGCCAGAGTGGAGCCGGCAAAAAACATCACATCCCAAAATGAGCGCCATTTAGGGCTGATCCGCTTGGATCTGAACTCCAGAGAAACGGCCCTGAAAATGAGTGCGAACAGCAGCAATACGAACGGCAGGTAGAAGGTGGAAAAGATGGAGGCGTAGGGCTTCCGGAAACATGGCAAACAGCGCTCCGCCAAAAGTGACCAGCCAGACTTCGTTGCCATCCCAGAGCGGCCGATACTGTTCATGACCAGCCGTCGTTCGGTATCGTCTTTGGCGACAAAGGGTGGAGTATACCAACGCCCAGATCAAACCCGTCTAAAATCGCGTAGCCGATGAGCAGGACATTGAGCAGGATAAACCAGATGACAACCAACAGTTCAAAACTCATACCATTCTCCTTCTCTCTTGCTATGCATTGTCGAGACGGGCATGTTGCCGCGCCGCCGATGCCTTTTTAACGCCATGCTCATCACCCTGCTCCGGTATCACATACTCCTCCGGCCCCTTGCGAATCTTACTGTCCAGCACCATAATCCACACGGCCGCCAGGCTGAGGTAAAGCACTAAAAATAAAATCAGCGAGGTCGTCGCCTCGGCGGCATTGACTGAAGGGCTTACCGCATGAACGGTGCGCAGTCCGACCGCCTCGTCGTACTGGTAAAACCCGTCTTCTCCCACTACCAGGTCGGTGCCGTCTTCATTCCAGATGACCGGTGGATGAACGATCCACGGCTGCCGTCCGACTTCGGCCCCGATCCAGCCGGCCTGATTGGAAGCCATCACAAAGACGATGCCGACCACCAGAGACCAGAGCAACCACCGTTTCTCAGGCAGCGTTTTGCGCCAGTTGTAATAGATGCCCAATGCGCAGGCAGCAATCATCAGTACGCCGATCCCGACCATCACCCGCCAGCTCAGATAAGAAAGCAGCAGCGGCGGCCGATCCTCGGGACGAAACCGATCCAGACCCACCACCGGCTTTGAAAAGGTGAGATCGTCAAACACCATAAAACTCAAACCGCCGGGGATGCTGATATCAAAATCGATGCGCTCTTTTTCGGCATTGGGCCAGCCGATCAGGTTAAGATCCGCCTTCCCCGTCTCAAATGGCCCTCGAAGCTGGCCAGTTTAGCCGGCTGATAGCGATAGACGTTCTGGGCCTGGGTGTGGCCGTTAATGGCCAGCCCAGCGAGGAAACCAAGCCGAGGATCAGAGCGCCGTTCATGGAGTGGCGGGGCAAATTCCAGATGACGCTTTTTGAGAATGAAAAAACTCGAAACACTCAATACGAAGAAGGCCCCCAACCGCTACACAGCCGAGCAGCACATGGCTGAGGCGCTGAACGGTGGAGGGGTTGAAAACAAGCTCGAGAAAGTTGACAATTTCCGCCCGGGCGCTGAATCACCCCGTCGATGACCCACGGCACCAGTACGCTTCCTCCCGTCGGGACCGATTCCCTCGCGCATCATTTCAACCACCGTGATGGCCTGCCGGGGTCTGGTTGCCAGCTGTTTGCTCACGACGATCCAGACCGACGAGAAAAATAGAGCCAAGTCGCAACCATATAGACGCTGAACAGATAAAAGCCGCGAGCGACCCGCGTGCGGCCAAAGGCCACCACCGGCAAGAAAGCCCGATTCGAGGAAAAAAGCGAAAATTCCCTCAGCGGCCAGGGCACTGCGAACACATCACCCACGAAGCGTGAGTAGGTGGCCCAGTTTGGTACCAAATTGAAACTCCATAACGATGCCGCTGGCCACACCGATGGCGAAATTGAGCACGAAAATTTTCATCCAGAACTGGGTAGCGGCGGCAAAGATCGGTTTTCTGGTGAAGTAGTAACGCGTTTCCCAGATAGGCGAGAATGATCCCCAGCCCGATGGTGAGCGGCGGAAAGATGTAATGAAACATGACGGTGAAGGCAAACTGCAGCCGCGACAGGACAATAACGGTTTCCATCGGTGTTGCTCCTTTGGGTCTGGCTGGCTCACCTGAGCTAAGCGATCAGGTGTGATCAGCGATTCAAAATATTTTAAAGATCGGGGCCACTATATCTGCTCTGAATATAAATTTCAAAGCGTTTACCACTGGCCTGACCAGATTTTCTATGGCTGTTAAAGAGGCTACCGCCGATGTCGCTGCATTATGATGCTACCTGATTTACACAGCCACCATCGTTGCCGTCAGTGAGGAAGTGGGGCTGGACAATGATTGTTTCTGTAAAAAACCGTGGCGTCGGTTTAATGAGACAACGGCGGTGTTACTGGGAAAGTATATTGTTGGTGCGCCAGGTCGTCGACGATGATCTGGGCCAGTTCATCCACAAAACTCCTTGTCATCACCGGATTTATCGACTCGGAGCGGGCCGACCAGACAAGATTTTCATTTTGTACCGAATAGAGATTGGATTCAAGCACCACCGTCTTCACCGTTTCCGTGTAGCCGGCCTGGTAGACCTCACTATAGGCCAGCGGGAAGTAGCCATACATGGTGCGGTAGTGAGGATACGTGGAAAAATAAGTGGGCGGGTAGTAGCGCTCTTTGGTATTGGTGCGCAGATACCTGGTCATCATTACCGAGGTGGCACCGGCTTCTTTCACTGCCTGCCGCAGGCCCTCACTGGAGGGTTCAATCTCTGAAAAGCGCAACCGATAACTCGGTGTTACCTGGATGGATAGTTCACGCAAGTGATCGGCCAGAGAATCTTCGTACAGCCGCCTGATGGTCTCGGTCTCTGAACATCCCGACAACCAAGACCTCATCCAGTAAATCTGGATCATTAAAATCGGGATCAGACCAGGTAGCGGTCAGCCTGCTGCCGGCGCATGAACCGAGCACCATCACCACAAAGGCAAGCCCCAGCAAACGCCATGGCGGAAAAACCGTATTGTCTCGATGTATCATCGCTAGTCCCCCAGGCAGGTGCCGACACTGCGAGCACAATCAAGCCAGCAGTGATCAAGCGGCACCACCTTGCGCTTGCCCACCACATCTTTGAGAGGAACCGGTTCGGTGCCGTCACCACGCACGGCAATCATGACCCCGGAGATCCCCTCGTCGATATACCGTACACAGGCACTGCCGAGTTGAGTGGCCAACACTCGGTCGATGGCCGACGGCGTACCGCCGCGCTGCAGATGACCAAGAATGGTCAGGCGCGACTCAAGACCGGTCATCTCTTCCAGCAGTTGGGAGAGTTGCAGGGTGTGGCCGGAGCGTTTCTTGGCAAAACGCTCATACGCCTCCTGGACCTTTTTCTTGTTTTTTGTCTCCCCACTCTCTTTAGCGGCCGCCTTTTCCGCCTTATCTGCTGCTCTTCTTCTTTTTCTGCTTGGGAAAGCGCGCCCTCAGCGGCCACCACAATACTGAAATTTAGCCACGCTGTTTGCGGTGACGAATGGCACGGGCAACCGTTTCGATATCGTAGGGTATTTCAGGGATCAGGATAACATCGGCGCCACTGGCAATTCCTGCCCCAGCGCAAGCCAGCCGGCGTTGTGGCCCATTACCTCCACCACGATAATCCGGTGATGACTGTGGGCGGTGGAATGGAGCCTGTCAATGGCCTCGGTGGCGATCTCCATGGCCGTGTTGAAACCAAAGGTGACATCGGTGCCGTAGACATCGTTATCGATGGTTTTGGGCAAGGTGAGAACTTGATTCCCTGCTCGGACAAACGAAAGGCGTTTTTATGGGTGCCGCCGCCACCGATACAGACGAGGGCGTCAAGGTTATGACGGTAATAGTTATCGCAGATCAGCTCGGTCATATCGAGCTTTTCACCGCCCACCGGCATTTGTGCGGTTTATCACGGCTGGTGCCTAAAATAGTGCCGCCCAGTGTCAGAATGGAGGAGAGCATGGCCCGATCAAGAGCAGTAGCCGGTTTTCCATAAGCCCCCGAAACCCGTCTCGAAACCCACCACCTCCATTCGGCGGTATCCATGGCGGATTTACCAATGGCCCGGATGGCCGGCGTTCAGACCGGGGCTGTCACCGCCCGCCGTTAAAATGCCGATATGTTTATCCATACAGCTTGTCTCGATTAGTTAGGTGAAAAATCCTTGCTCCGATATCTCGCCGTAGTGAGCTAAATAAAAAGCTCAAAAATGTCAATACCGAGAAGAGCCTTACAAAATGATAATGTTCATTCAAGATCAAGGCGCGAGGGGCATGTGACCGTAGGAAAACAACTAATATTGATGAAGTCGTAAAAACCTCAAAATTGCTTGCTGGCGTCATTCCGCGAAAGCGGAATCCAGTAATTTTAATTAATTATGGATGTCTGGTCAATTCCGGTATAGCGGGCATATGGGTTTTTACGAGCGCATCAATACTGCCGGGATACCATGTTTGAACCAACTATGAGTCTGAGCGAAAAGGCAATCCGCAAGCAAGGTTCCCGGAATGATTGCAATAAGCTCGACTATCTTTTATACCTTCGGTGATCTATGGCTGGAACACTCTACATCGTCGCCACCCCCATCGGCAATCTCGAAGACATTACCAGGCGGGCATTGCGAATCCTGGCCGAGGTTGACCTGATTGCCGCCGAAGACACCCGCCATAGCAAAAAATTGTTGCATCATTTCAATATTGCCACCCCGCTCATCAGCTACTACCGGGAAAAAGAGCAGCAGCGCGCCGAAGAACTGATAGCCAAATTGCACGCCGGCACGAACATCGCGCTGATCAGCGACGCCGGCACCCCGGCAATTTCAGATCCAGGCGCGATCGTGGTGAACATGGCGCGGCAGGCGTCCATCCCCATCGTTCCTGTTCCCGGCCCCGCGCTCACCGCGGCAGTGAGCTGCGCCGGATTGATTCCCGCGAGTTTTTGTTTGTGGGTTTTGCACCACCGAAATCGACTCAGCGTTGCACCCTGCTGCGCTCTTTGCGCGATCTTTTCTATCCGCTGGTCTTCTATGAGGCGCCGCATCGAATCGAACGCTTTCTCAAAGACTGTCTGGAAATTCTGGGAGATCGTGAAATACTCTGGGCCCGCGAGCTGAGCAAGAAATATGAGGAAATAACTCACGCACGCAACCCTTGGTGGATTGTCGCCTCACTTAACACGGAAAAACTACGGGGAGAATCGGTTTTTATCATCTACCGCCTACCGTCTTGCCGCCCTCTTCTGACACGATAGAAAAAATGCTTGAGAAGTTTTATGAGCAAGGAGAGCTCAGCATGAAAGATAGTGTCGGAAGTTGCCAGATACTTGGAGTCGGCCGCAACTGTCTACAGCGGGCCTGCACATCTGGAACAAACGCTGATTTGATACATATGAGAACCTGCATCGCTGCCCGGGAACCTTCGAATATAATCCACAAGCCCTCCTATTGCGTGTTGAACCTCCGTGAGAGTCCCACATCCAGGCACTGGGAACTGATCCATCCGGCTCCACGGTACTCAACACCAAAAATTTTCCACACGGAGATCTCAGCATCGATGAAGCTGACTGGATATATGAATCGCCAACCCGCTGCCGTTCAAGGGCTCCACCTATATCCTCAGGTCATGCGGATGAAAGCCGCCTGGATCCGTCACGGATGCGGCTGCCCTCCCCACCGGAAACTTCACTGGGTAAATGGCTTGCCGGCCAGGGTTTGAACGCAACCGCCATCACCACCCTGCCCGCCCGCTTCTGCTGGCCCTGGCAACCAGCTCCACCGATCCGGCCGATCTCATGGTGCTGGCCGACACTGCTGCTCGTTTACTGCTACAGAACATGGTGAACCCACCGGAATCCTTCACCATCTTACCACAAATAATCAGCTCACCCCGTGGTACATGATCATGAGCTCTACGAGGCAGTGGCCAACAATCCTCATCTGCCGGAACCGTATCGCATCGCCATGCTGATTCGACCAGGCATTCAAGGGCCAAACCCATCGTCGGCGATGTCCGTTCAGGACATACGCACGTCTACGAATACCTGCGCACCAACTCATACATCGGCGGCGGTCACTACGCCGCCAACATGGCCGAAGACGCGATCCGTTACGACATCCGAACACTGTCCATCGATGACATGGTCGCCCTGCGTCATCTCTATTATCAGCGCACCTATGGACGACTGCAGAAGAGATGGAGCTCAAAAGCGGCTCTTCGCCATTAAGCGAGGACGATCTGGAGAAACTGCGGGTACTGATCATAACCCACCCGATCGGCATCGCATTACATCCGGCGCCACGCTCTGGGG
>JAEQMT010000002.1 GCA_016722945.1 Desulfofustis sp. PB-SRB1
CGACGTGATTGGCATAATGACAACTCAGACAGCGACTCATATCCACCGGCGCCGAGAACCGATGTGAAAATCTTTCTCCGTCATAGCCCAGATGGCAGGCAGCGCAGCCGGTTCCATGGCGGGCCAAGGGGTAGGCTTCACCATTGTTATAGACGTGACAGCGCAGACAGCGACGGCGGAGCGCATCATCCACCAGTTCCATGGAATCATGCGGGGTGTTGTGGGCCCGCAGTTCGGATAGCTCAATCTCATCGGCGGCCGGATCAAAGGCACGTCGGACAAGTGTTATATGACCGGTCAGGGTATAGTGCGAGTTTTCTTTGACCATGGCCGTTTCCCGGGTGTGACAACCACCGCAGACCGCCTCGGCATGATCGGGGTGGGCCGGTCTGGCGATGAGATCGACATGGGCCAGGGCACCATCAACCGCATCGGGGTTGCCGCCATGACACTGCGTGCAGCCGAACTGGTGGTGGGTGTCTGGAGATATCGGGTGACAGGAAAGGCAGCCCTGCCGCGAACCGGCAGTGTGCGGTTCATGGCGTGTCTGCTGTTGGGAGGAGGTGGCAATATCAGCGATACAGAGAGTTATGAGGGTAACACAGATGGCGGCACGATGTAAGACGAAACCACCGCCCAATAAACGCCACAACGCCCTGAAGGAAAACGCACCAGTCATGGCCGCACTATACGGGAAGTGGTGATATTTTACCAGAGATTCACCGGTACCGAAAAAATTGTATAACCGCCTCATCTCTTAGCGGTTGTAGTGTTTTATGATCTTTGCTATATGTCGGCCTGGTCACATCCCGAGCCACCGTAGCTCAGTTGGTAGAGCAGTTGATTCGTAATCATCAGGCCAGCGGTTCGAATCCGCTCGGTGGCTCCAGTGCAACAACGGTTTCGAGGTTTGTTCGTCGAGACCCTTTTTTATTGTATGAAGCGTATATGAAGAAATGGTTGCCCATCTTTAAAACGCGTAAGGATAGATCGAAATGTATAGGGATAGGGGATCTGTGAGGTGACGGCTGGGCCACGGAATGCTCTCACATGTTCGAGACGCGTTCGTAGCAGGTATTTTCCCTATTTATAATGCCTTATCTTCTCGAGAAGGGCTGTCACAGTCGATTGTCGAATCTCACTCATGAATGCTGTCATCTATTTTGTATCTCTATATTTTGCCGAACGGTAAGCTCCGCGGTCCGCACTTTTTTCGGTTCCGCTGGAGCGACTTGTTAAGCGACTGGTGGATCGGGTTATATCCAGCAGTGACCTTAGTGCTTTATTCACTGATGCTGAGTCCTGAAAAGCCTTGGCAACATCCGGCTCAAGCACTACTTCGTTTGAGCCTTATTCCATGAGCCTTTTGTAATATTTTCCACGGTCAGCTTTTGAATAGTCGAAATTGTACTCCGGGCGCAATTCATCCTGGTTCTCTCGGTGTTTATCCTTCATGTTTTTTCCTCTCTTGCGCGGTTGCTGGCCGAGCGTTGATGATTCGTAGATTTCCTCCTCTCTCCGCATGAGAGGCTACAAGCAGTCGGGCGCGAGAGGACAAACCGATTGTAATGCCGCGGTATTCGCCGATCGAGTGATCAGGGTCATCAAAAGTAGCCGACAGCGGATCATAGAACACTGTTACCGCTTAGTCAAAAGACACACCGTGTTTTTGAACATTTTTCTTTGCTTTTACGGGATCCCATTCAAAATGCACAATTTAATCCTTAAGGTGGCTTGGAAAATTACTTTTTCGTTCAAATGCTGATCTATTCGAGATATTCTATATTGTATCCTCGGAATATCTACCACCCTGCCATAAAATGTATATTACACCTTGATTTTGAACGAAAGTTCTCATTTTCTAAGGCCCCCTTATTGTATATTATAGTGAGCGCTTAACGGTGGGTATTATCAGAAACAAGCATGTTTATGACCTAATGTAGATCGAAGCAAAGTGGCGAAAACATCAAGAAGGTTGTTTGAAGAAATGTACTGCTTGTTTTCCGCTGCATGCCCTTGCTCTGTTTTTGTAATTGTATATTTTTTATGAACTAATTCTGTAGTCAAGAATATGTGGAGACCTTTTTAATAAGTCTAGTAAAACTCGTGTAGAACCAGTTGGCTGTCGTTTTCCTTGCTCCCATTGTCGAATAGAAGACGGGCTTACATTTTAATAATTGGCAAATACTGTTTGACTCAAACTCAAGCTTTCTCTTATTTCTTTAATTTGGTCAGTTGTGAGCTGAATCTCAGGGATTTTTACACCAAGTGCATTGAGTTCCTTTTCAGTAAAAGACGATTTAATGCCGGTATTGATGAAATCCTGGACGGTTTCTCCGATAGCTTTTTTTATTGAATTTCTCATTCTGTTACCTCCAGGTTAAACAAGATTGTTTTTCTATGGAGTCATCAAGTTGTTTAGGATCAAGCGCTAATAGGTCCACTGCCAAATTTCTTGAAATATAGCAATTCTGTTGTATTGATATTCGATTTTTCGTTCTTGCCAAATCCATAGAGAAAAATGGCTCTGTCTTTTTTCTTGTATAAGACGATTGTTCTGAATCCAGTACTTTTACCTTTGCCTACACGCTTCACGCGAACTTTGTAGAGGCTTCCGCCTAGCTCAATAGCTGAAAGTCGATTTTCTAGGTTTTCAATGGCTTCTAGGAGACTGTTGTTGCTCAGATTTTGATTTTTCGCCCACCTAGCGAACCATTTCGTGCATAGTTTTTTCATAGAGCAACTATAACTCTTTGTGTTACACTGTGCAAGCTTTGGCTAAGGTAGTTATTCTGATGCGATCACGGTACTGATCGGCACCGTTGGGCGATCAAGCTCCCAATGTGTGCCGGGCGCGGCACATGTTCTTAACAGTGAGCCAAGTGTAAAATAAGGTCAGTTACTTGGCAAGTCTTAAACCAAGCCAGATCTTCATGATGTATTGCAAAAGCCGGAAAGCAGCCCAGAGAGTGAAGCGGAACATCACTGATTTGCTGAGGCTGAAATTGAAGCGTAAGGTCAATCAGGATAAAAGCGCTGTCAGCAGACCGTGGTTCCGTAAATCTTATGGTAAAGCGGGAAGATAAATATTACGTCCCCAGAATTACGATTACTCATTTTTTTTGATAGTTCGCTGGGTTTGGCTGTGGAATCAGACCGCAGCTTTTTTTCTTGAGGGTTTGGGCGGAAAAGAGACAACTTTGCGGCCTGATTGCTGTTCTTTTGCCCTCAAGTCTTCAGCGATTTTGCGAAGATTGAAATTGAAACGTTCGGCATGGCTTTTTTCTAACAGCTCTGACCTCTTCCCACAATAGGATCCTTGAACATGATCAATCCTCCAAGAGCTCTTCCGGGTGCAGATCACAGGGCAACGGTAGCCTCGTGATTCAACCACTTCTTCAATTCGGTGCCGGTGAAAAGCATTGGCAAGATGCCTGCAATTCCATGTAACGAGAAAATCTATGCCATTGACAGCGCACAACGCGATTATGCAGCGCATCTTCTCCAAATTCATTCGGTATGGGACCTTCAACCACGAGAGCTTCTGCTATCGTTACTGCATCATTCGAAACATGCAGCGAGTCCATATCCGCAATATAATCCAACCTCCGTTTGGCTGCTTCTTGATCGCCTGCCGCACATTCGTTGAAGACCAATTCAGACACTACCAAATCGAACGCCATTCGTCGATTTTCCCACCACTCTCGAGTCAGAGCCTGCCGTCCTGCAACTATCGGGTTCCTGCTCGTCCTCGCGGCCAAGTAGCTGATTATCGTCGTTTCGATGTAAAGTATCGGCTTCATTCATTTCCTCTTGTCGACGAAACAACGCTCCAGACGTCAGCGAACGTTGCTAATCAGCCGCGCGGCTTTTTGCGTCGGCTGAATTAGCCTGGTGTGTGCCGGGCACGGCACATGTTCTTAAAAGTGAGTCAAGTGTAAAAGAAGGCCAGTCACTTGGCAAGTCTTAAACCCAGCCAGATAAAGGCGAAGGGTGTAGCGGTAGGCAACGAGGTAGTGGTGTCAATGCTTCGGAAGGAAGCCTCCTGGAAATTCGGGTACCGCGACCGTACGGGGTGACGAACAGGAATCGGGTATAAGGCGCATACGTCGGGACGAGTCCGCCCAACAAGAGAACGTCCTCTATCCATTATAAGGCGTATCCGCAAACCCGGCACTCACATACAGAAAGACAGGTGTTTACCCCGGGAGATCTCCCCTGTGCCACCTTGGAACTCCCCAGGTAACCCTCTTTCTCCGCAAAGCCGGAAAGTAGCCGAGAGAGTGAAACGGAGCATCACTGATTTGCTGAGGCTTAAATTGAAGCGTAAGGTCAATCAGGATAAAAGCGCTGTCAGCAGACCGTGGCTGCGTAGATCTTGTGGTAAAGCGGGAAGATAAATATTGCGTCTCCGGAATTATTCAGAAAAACCACTCCCTTAAAAAGCTATTTTCTAGGTGGCTGCCGGGCTCGTCCAACAAACGGTTCAGCTCGTGGCTCGTTCCTCGCACGATCTAACCTTATTCGTTAGGCAACTTGCCTAATTGATATTAACTTTTTTAATTTTATAAATAAATTCTGGCTTGTTTGCGTACTGCAATGCTTTATCCCATAGCGGGTTTGTGCGATCATAAAGGTTATCTGCAAGAGCCTTTATTTCAGGTGGTGCGTCCTCCCGAAAATAATTTTTAATTGCCTCGATTTTTTGTCGTAACTTACGCCCGTTATCTTAAATTTCTTTGCCGCCATTTTTTTTGACTTTTGCTGGCTTATGTCCTTGTGTGCGGTTTCCCATGTTATGGCTCGTATTGTTAGGTAGTACCGCTGTTCATCAAACTTACCGTTTATAGTGTATACAGATTTTGGCGGATACTTTAGGTTGTATTTTTCTTTTATACAGTCCGCCTACGACAAACCGAAAATGTAAATTATCCGGGGACATCTCGTAGCGTCGGCAATCGACAATATCAACCCAATGCCCTTTTGCCCTGAACAAGATGTTTTTTCACAAAGAGAACAGCAAATGCCTCATCTGTACTAGCGTATTTAAGGTATTTTTTAAGTAGCTTGTCGTCCACAAGTATATCTCTTTGCCTAACGTCAAAATCAGCGGCCGCGGCTTTTTGCGTCCGCTGGATTTTTTTGTTGGGCGGTCTTCAATTCTACACCACCTCATATAGGCTTTGTTTGAACTTGTTCTCATCTTCATTGTTATAAAATGGCACGCCCACAAGCCTGTATTTTTGAGTCTTTTTCTGTGTCTTAAATTCCAGCACCTTGCCTTTTGAATTTTTCGGTGATTTCCCGAAGGAACTCCTGCTTCCATTTATCATACTCTTTCAGGTGCCTGCCCTTGGGTTCAACAAATATCTGGTAGGTCAGCATATCGCCGTTTTTTTCACGCAGGAACAGTACAAAATCAGGTTCAAATGCCTGCCCATCCGAAAAACTGTATATCTTGAAATGCCTTTCATTCCGAACAAGATAGGATGCCCGTCATATTCTTTTTAAGCGTATCCATGCTGCCGATCAAGCATTCTTACAAATGCCTTTTCTTCCGCTGGTGCCGTAATTGGCATTAAAAACATACCATCCCTTATCCTCGACAAACTGGCTCATCACCTTTGGCCCGTTCACTGCCTTCAACTAGCTTCCAGCACCTTGGTCTGTGAAAACAGAAGATACCGGATTTAATTTGAATTCCTCCGTGCCGATGTATTCCGTTATATTTTTGCGCAAATCCAGCTTCAATCTGTTCAAGCAATCCCAGTAAGCCCTTCAAGTTGGGCCTTGTTGGATAAACTATAAATTTCTGTTGAATTTCCCTGAAATGTAATCTCTACACTGCCCAGGTAATCGTCCGATTCTATAAATTCCCGCATGGACGAAAGATGGGGAAAATATTTGTGAAATGGATTGAAACGTGAAAAAAGGCCGCCGCGCAGGGCATTATAAACAATGTGCCGGGACATTTCTTTTACTTTGACATCTTTTTCTGCCGGATTCAGCAACCCCGCCGACGTCACCATTTCCGGTAAGCAGTGCGCCTGTCAGCCCACGACCGCTTGCCAGGATATGCTCATAATTTTTCTTTGTTACGCCAATATCTGAAAACGATCTGACATACTCATAGTCATTCCGGCCACGCTCATTAAGATAAACCAACCCGCTCTTATAGAAATCTGTTTCCTTAAAAGTGTCTTTCATTGTAAGCGGCTTGTTCACCTCCCGTTCATCCATCATACCTTCTTCAATCAAAGCGGTGCGAAGCTCTGAGATATAACGGGAATCATTGATACTATGATAATGCAATTCCTCCAGAACCCGCATTTCATATTCGAGGTTATTGTCATATTTCCGCTGAAAACGATCATTGTGTTCATTGGTTGTAAACGGGAATATCGCGCTCCCCGTCCGATTAGCTGGGCCTCCGCAATGGTGGTTTTTCCCGGCTTGCCCGCTTTTGAATCTCTAACCGTGTAACAGCGGACAATATCGAACAGATTTAAAACATCCCACCCTTCATTAAGCTTCTGCACCGCGAATATGGCCCGGATACGGTTATCTTTCTCCTCCAGCGTATTGAGCAAAATTTGTTGGTTTTCTTTCTCTTTTTCCTCGTTTACTGAAATACAGCGGCTTTCGTCAAATTCGCGGCGCAGCCTTTCGGCCAGTTGCCCGGCGGTAATATGATTTTCATCAAAAAAGTGAAACGCCCGTTTTACAAGCGGAATATCGGATCTCTCCATATCCGCTTGAGATCATCTTCCGAAAGATGGTCAATCAGCTTATGAAAATTGACTTTATTCTCCTGTGATTGGGCAATGGTCTTTTGCGCTTTGAACAAGATCACCGGTTTCAGGTTAATGCGGTGTTTCGCCGCCACTTCCTGCTTATACTGGCTAAGGATAAGCGCCTGAATGGTGCGGTCTTTTTCGTCAAAATCCGCCTGGACGATATAAACATCTTTGGAATATCCATCATTTCGGAACTGACGCAGATCATAACGAAACAAGACTTTATTTTTGTATTTGTCAGCAATATAAGAATTCGTGTAATCCAGCGTGGCGGTAAATTCCAGAAGCAGGTTGTCTTCATTTTGCCGGAATATCCGTTCAACGGTATTTCCCAGCTTTCAAACATTTCCTTTTGGGCTTTGGTGCGGGTGTTCATGTGGTGGGCTTCATCTGCCAGCAGCACGATCTTTTTATCTTTGAAATCTTCATACGTGAGGGCGTTTTCCTTTTCCGTGGTCAGGTCTGAATGCAATTTTTGGATGGTGGTAAAGCAGATGTTTATGTCATTTTCATTGACGCCTTCAAAATTGGCAACCGGCGACACGGAAACCCGCTTTGTGCCGAAGCGGATATCTTCAACAAAAAGAAATTTAAATGACAGGGGATTAAGAAAATTGTCCCTTGTTTTTTCGATGATATTGGTTGAGTTGACAAAAAACAGAAAATTTCGATAGCCCTTGTCATACAGGTAAAGGATCAGCCCGGCCATAATCAGCGTTTTGCCGCTGCCCGTGGCCATATTGAAAAGAAAATGAAGGGGCCAGTCCTTGCCCGGAAAATCATTGTCCAGACAGTGGAAAAAACGGACAAAGGCTTCTTCCTGATACGGGCGAAGCTCAAAGCGGGGTTCAGGTTTCTTTTAGATACGCCGGAATTTCCTTTTTCAACAATCCTAATTCAGAAGCGGAATCAAGCGTTTCATATAAAAACTTATCAGCCATTACGCATTCCCCCCGTAAAATGACTGGTTCAGTTTTTTATCTCCGTCGCTGACGTTAAAATCCGCATCATCTATTTCAGAAAGATTGACATAGAGCTGGTTCTTGTTCAGCAGCTCCGCCAGCAGTTTCTTTTGTTTATCCAGACCGTTTTCTGTTTTGCCGATTGCGATATAATCATTGATCGCTTCTTCCGGCATTTCCGGGTTGACATACCAGTTAAGAAATGAGTTTTCGGCAATGCCTTTCCAAAGATTGACAAGCTCTTTGGATGTCTTTGCGGCCTGGATATTATCCATAAAGGCTTCATTGTACTTCATCAGTTCGCCATAGATGAAGTCGCCGCCGCCTTGCCAGTTTATAGCTTTGGAAATACCCGATTGGTCGAATTGAAGTTTATCAAACATTTCCCCTTTTTCTTTTATC
>JAEQMT010000007.1 GCA_016722945.1 Desulfofustis sp. PB-SRB1
GTGGGGGATCACGCAGATTCAAAGAGCAGTGTTCAGTAATACCCGAGATCGCCTGACAAGACAAGCACCAGCAGGCGGTTAAAGAAAAAGAAAGCGGCAGATATGGTCACAGCCGACCGTAGGATACTTCTGGGGGAGCCCCCGCGCAGCAGGGGGCGGACGGGTGGGCACGGCAGCGGCGGTAGGTGGGTGGCGGGTGGAGGGTGGTGTGCCTTTCGCCACTAAACATAAGAACTTATGTTGAGCGGACAAGGGAACAGGCCGGCGGCCCGGCTGCTTGTCGTTTATGCAGCCGGGATGACGGACTGCACGTCGCATAATAGCGCTATTGTGCGACGTGCCGCCGGGAGCGCAGTGGCGGAAGGTGCACTGCCCGGAACTCGGCGCCGCCTTCGCTGCTGCCGTGCCCGGGCGGGCGGGGTCCTCAGTTCAAAGGGCCGCGGGCCCCACTGATCCACGTTTTATACAGACTCGCCCGGATGATACCTGGCGTGGATCTCTTTGAGGTCGTTGATGTGACCCTGGTGTAGATCTGGGTGGACTCCAGGGACGCATGGCCCAGCATCTCCTGGATATGACGGATGGGCGCCCCGTTCTTCAGCATATGGGTCGCACAGGTGTGACGGAAGGTATGGGTGGTCACGTTTTTGGTGATCTTTGCTTGGTGAGCCGCCTTTTTAACGATGGCCCAGACGGCGGTGGGCGTCATCTTCGTTCCCCAGCGATTGAGCACCAGATACCCTGTTTCCTTTCCCCGGCTCATGGCCGGTCGGACCATGAGAAGATACTGCTTTATTATATCGCACACCCGTGAGCTTATCGGTACGACACGGTCTTTTGCTCCCTTGCCGGATCTGATCGTCAGATACCCATCACGATATCGAGATCACCGGTCTTGACCGCCGCCATCTCCGCCGCTGATGCCGGTATCGTAGAGGATTTCCAGGATGATCCTGTTACGGTAGCCGTCAGTGTCCGCATGTCCGGGGCGGCCATGATCTTTGTTATCTCACGTACTCCAGGATCACCTTTGGTAAGCGTTTCGGCTGCTTCGGCAACGTGATCGTCTTGCTGAGATCAGCGGTAAGATAATCCGTTGCATAGAGATACCGGGCAAAGCCGCGAACCGAACAGAGATACTTTTCCCTGGTACTGACCGACAGTTGCTTACCTTTGGCAGTCAGCCGGTAGGCAAGGTCTTCCTGGAACAGATGCAAGGCATCCCGGTTAAACTGCACCAGCTCGGTTATCCCTTCATGTTCCAGAAGAGAACCATGGCATTCAAGGCGCCCCGGATGTTGCGGATCGTCAACGGTGAACGGTTCAGGATCTTCAGTTCCTCTAGATATCCCGGTATCAGTTCTCTGATCAGCATGGTGGATGCGTCCGGGTATGGGTTTCCTTGAGGTCGATTGGGTATACTCGGGTATAGATTTGGGTGGTCCGGATATGCCGATGACCCAGCAGCTTCTGGACATAGCGGATATCAGCCCCCTGTTGGAGAAGATGGGTTGCGCAGCTTCTGCGGAAGCTGTGCGGTGAAGCGGTCTTTGTGATTCCGGCGGCTTTTTTGTAGTGAAACAGCGATGTCCTGATACTGTTGCCGGTCACCGGCCTGCCCTGATCGGTGAGAAAGAGCCGTCTTTGCTGCTTGTTCTTCCGGGCATACCGGGGCCGGATGTTTTCAAGATATTCTTGCATACGTGGCTGCATTTTACCGATAGGAACCACCCGCTGCCGGTTGCCCTTGCCTTTTCTGATATGCAGAACCTTATCTTTGAGATCAACGTCATGAACGGTGAGCTGCACCAGCTCATTGAGCCGTATTCCTGAAGAATACAGGGTTTCCATGATAGCCCTGTCTCTGATCTGCATCCGTAACGAGAGGTTGGCTGTTCCAGCAGCAGCCGCATTTCCGCGACTGGTCAGCACCTCCGGCACGGTCCGGTTCTGCCGGCTAGTCTCCCGGATGTTCTCGGGTGGGATCAAGCAGGAGCCGGTGCGTATCCAGCAAACCAGTCGAACAGCCGCTTTACCGGTCTGAGCCGCATTCCCTTTGTTTCTTCAGCGATATCCATATCCATGACCAGGAGCTGATAGCTTCTGATCGTCTCATGGGTGACCTGCTTGAGATCCATCACCTCTATTTTCCTGAGATAGTCCAGAAAGTAACCGAGATAGACCGAGTAACATTCAATGGTTGAAGCGGCATAGCCACTGCTTTCCAGGTAGTGTTTGAACCTGATCTTCCGCTGTATCGATATCCATATTCTTCGTATCCCTCCTCTGGTGGCGGTTCTCGTCAGAGACCCGGTGCATGGTGGCTTCATTGCGGTATCGATTACCTTTGCCCGTGACAGCCAGGCAGCGTCGCTGGTTTTCCGTCCTCTGCCCTCCGTCTTCTGTCTTCTGTCTTCTGTCTTCTGTCTTCTGGTACCCCTGGGGCTTGTTCTCCTGCCTCACCCTCGGGGTTGTTGTCTTTTTTCTTTAACTGCACGGAGTTATCTATGTTTTTTCGAACCTCGGAGTACCCTCGGGGTAGCACGTTTTACCCTCGGGGTCAGGGTATTTACCCTCGGGGTAACGCTTCATCTTCACGGTTCATCAACGTTGTGATCTGCTCAACGCTGGTCAGGTTGAGGTAACACCTTTCTTGATGCTCCTCCCCCTGGCCCTGATAGGTGAGGATATAGCTGTACTCCTTGCCTCTGGAGCTGGTGCGGACACCGATGTACTCCATTTCTTCAAGTTGCTTGATATGAGCCCTGACCTGCCAGTCACTCCAGCCGGTGTACTCCCGGATCATTCTCCGGGTGAAGAAGATTTCATCTATGGGGGCGTTGTTCTGCTCCGCCTGTTCCTTCACCATTTTCGTAGATCTTCGATAGCAAGGTTCTGGAAGGTTTGACCAGTTCATCCATGGATTGACCGAGAACCACATTGGCAAGGCGGTTAGCTGTCTCAATGTCGGTAAGCGTGACTTCGATGTACTCAACCAGAGTGCCGTCCACCTCCACGGTCTGTATCTCCCGCTGATACTGGTGCAGGAAGGCCACCGCCCGGATGAGGCCGAGGTATTTCTTGTGGTCCCGCCTGGCCCGGAGCGAGTGGCTGGGATAACTGAGATATTCGGCATAGGGGTTGACCACCGCCAGGGGCTTGAGCATTCGTTGCACCGCATGGTGCTTTCTGGTAACGGTGTGCTGCTTCTTTTCCCGGATCAGCCCGGCCAGCGTTTCCGCCTCCCGCTGCCGCTGATGGATGGCCCCGGTCATGGCGGCCGATTCATCGATGGTGAGGAAGATAAACCTACTTGCCGTCTCCTGGTCGATCTCGGTGGCGGTGGTGGTGATCATCACGCAGACCGGGCCGTTTACCGTGTATTCCTCGGTCTTCATCCTGCCGTTGGCATCCTTGCCGGTGGCGGCCACGGTGATCTTCTTGGCGGACTGGATCGTTCTGATCGAGTAGGCGGCGCCGCCCATCCCTTCGGCCTCCTCGATGGCCAGGATCTTGTGCACCAACGAGTCTTCTTCTTTGTAGAACAGGGCCTGGTCGGTGACCCGGGTGTATTTGATATACTCTTCATCGGGGATCAGCGAGATGATGGCATCCTGCAGGGTGGATTTGCCGGCCGCGGAGCGGGACTGGATGAGCACCGATAAGGGCTCGGCCAGCTTCCTTGAGGTGGCGGCCAGATAGCCCACCAGCTTGTTGATCTTCTCACCGGTGACGCCCAGGGTGTCGAAGTCGGTGAGCAGCGCCGCGAAGATATCGTCGCTTTTCAGAAAGGATAAGGCCAGCTCCTTATCCCCTGTGCTGATCTCGGTGTGCTGCTGCTCTTTCTTCTCCGGCCGCCACTGTTCCACCAGCTGCAGCAGTTTGGCCAGGTCTTCCTTGATCAGCGCTTCCGGCTCGGCAAACAGGTCGGCGCAGAGCTTGGCGAACCAGTGGCGGGAACGAGAGGAGTAGAGGTCGATGGTGGTCAGCTCGAAGGGTTTGGATGAGGCCACATCCTCACTGACCTT
Source organism: Desulfofustis sp. PB-SRB1 (assembly GCA_016722945.1). Classification (GTDB taxonomy): domain Bacteria; phylum Desulfobacterota; class Desulfobulbia; order Desulfobulbales; family Desulfocapsaceae; genus PB-SRB1. The sequence continues at coordinate 4,029 of JAEQMT010000007.1, forward strand.
GATGGTGGCTTTCAACTGGGTATCGCCCCGCTGGATGCCTTTCACCTGGTACTGCCGTGTGGCGTAGCCCACCGTGAAGCCGTGTTCTTCCTGCTGGTATAGGGTTTGTTTGCGCTTGTTCAGCGAATCTGACTGCTCCACCGATGCCGGGTTGGCCGCTTTGAGCAGCTGCTCGAACTCTTCGGGAGTGTGGCGGTTGAAGTAGATGGTGATGTCTTTGTCCGGCAGCTCGACCGTGTAGACGGTTATTCCTTTCTTCTGTAACTGCGCCGCCGCCTGAGTTGCTCCATCTTTGCCGGCCTGGTCGCTGTCAAAGCAGAGATACACCTCTGTTACCGCGCTGTTAAAGAGAACAAGATGATCCTCGGTTACCCCGTTTACCCCATAGGCGGGAATGACATTGGTAAAGCCCTGGTCGTACAGGGTTACCGCATCGATAATCGATTCGGTAAGGATAATGGAAGCGCTTCGTGGTACCGCCTGGCGGTTAACGAGCCCGGCGCGTGAACCGGCCAGGTACAGGTGGCTGACCCCGTTTTCCGGGTCGATGTTTCTCCCGTAAAGGTTGACGATTGCTCCATCTGTATCATAGATCGGAAAGACGACGCACTTGTAGAAGATTTCGTTGCCTTTGGCATTGAGGATGCCGAGCGTTTTCAGCGTCTTGATGACGGCCGGATCTTCGGGCAGGATCTTTTTCAGGCTGCCGTTGACAAAGCCCGCGCCGAAGTCGGTAAGCGTCTGATTGGTTGTAATCCCCCGGTTCCTCAGATAATCCACCCCCCGGCTGTCTTCAGTAAAGCTGTGCTGATAATACCCCACTACTCGGGCCAGTAGCTTCTTGTCGGCCACACTCAGCACTTTCTTACCCGGTCTTTTCTGACTCCTGTCCTCTGTCTTCTGAATTCTGTTCCCCCGGGCCAGCAGCTTCTTGTCGGCCACGCTGATCTCTTTCTTTTTTTCTTTAACTGCTGTTTTTGGTTTTCCGGGTTTTGGATGGTTCGCGGATAACCGTTTCACTGCTTGCGTGAAGTCAACTTGGTCGATCAGCTCAACAAAGCGAATCACATCGCCGCCCGCCCCACAGCCAAAGCAGTTCCACAGGTTTTCCTTGGGATTGACGGTAAGTGATGGGGTGGTGTCTTCATGGAAGGGGCAGAGGCCCCGGTAGTTCCCGCCGACCTGGTGCAGCTCGATGCCGCGGGCCTTCATGAAAGAAACCAGCTCAACGCCGTGTTTGATGGCGTCGATGTCGTCTTGATTGATCATGGTTCTCTCTCCTCATATCTCGCAGGTCAAACAGCATATCTCTGAGCAGGTTCAGTGATTCTCGTAGATGAACGGGGTTTACCAGGGCCTGACCGCTTCGGTATTGCCGCTCCAACTGCTCCAGGTCGGCGCCGCTGATCTCAAAGGCGGCAATCCCTCTGGCCGCGTCCTTGATCCTGATGCCGCGCAGTGCGGCGCCCTTGCACAGGAAAAAGGCGCCGACATAGATGTCCGTGGTCTCGTACGTGGCGATGGCTCATCACCTCCTTTGGGTCGCCATGATTGATTTTTTCCGGGAGATATGGGAGAAGAGCAGGACGCTTCGGTATCTCGCCGGGGTCGTACCAGCCCGTCACCTTCGCTCTTGCCACAGACCGGAAGTTGACGGGCTTTTTTCGTTCAGACAGGCCTGTTCAAAAACCTGTCAAGCGTAAAATGCCGCTAATGCAAAATAATTTCAAGAAATAAAATATAACATAATGTTATAATACGCAAGCGCTAAAGCCGGAAAATGGAAATCGTGATGTATATTGGGTGCATGGCACAGCAAACGACACAGAGAGAAAATCGTGAGACGCTGGGGGGAAGGCTTGCCAGATTGCGTAAAGAACAAGGGCTGACCCAGATCGAACTTGGAGCCAAGACAGACCTCAGCCAGGTGTTGATATCTGATTATGAGCGGGGACGGCTGCAGCCAAGCCCCGATACCCTCATTAAAATGGCGAATGCTTTGGGAGTGGCGACCGATGAGCTTCTCGGCCTCAAAGGTAAACCAGCCAGCGGGAGCAAGCCAAGCCTGAAGACCCTGCGGCGGCTGAAAAAGATTGAAGAGCTCCCGCCATCACAGCAAAAAGCTCTTTTCAAGACGATTGATAACTTCCTCAAAGGGGCGGAGAAGGAATAAGAAAAGCGGCTGGGATCTTCTTCTCAGCCGCTTTTGTCGTGGCGTGTGGGATATGCCAATCAGCCGTTACACCGGGCGTGCCGGTGAGCTTTTCATTGATCAGTGTCAAGGATCGAGATCTGACCCCCTGCTTTCCTTTTCCCATCTTTCTTCTTTTCTTTTCTTCCCTCGGTGAAGGATCCTATGGAGAATATACTTCAGATTTAAATTCCCAAGCGCCTTCATCGTTTTTTTGATATTGCCAGTATATTTTTTGGCGTTTCTTATTTTCATCTTCATACTCAATCTGAAAATATACTGTACCAAAATCACCTTCTGTTGGTATAGCTGAAATCAATTTTGCATTTGAAAACCGCTTTTCAAAATCCAGAATTACAATAGATTCTGCCGAACCATCGCACCCTAACAAAAAAACAGCAATGAGGTATGGGAAAGATATTTTCTTTAGCTTGCCACTAATCACAGGCCAACCACTCCAGTTTTTTCTCTACAACAGTCAATGCATGAAACAACTTTTTCTTCCTCAGAAGTCTCTTCACAGATATCTTTGGAACAGTCGAAACCAATCTCGTTAGAGCGGAGATCAGAAATTTGGAAGGCCCATTGTGAATTACCCTCCAGTCTACTCCCAATACGCAATAAATCCCATCTCACAAATCCTTGAACCTCGTTTCCAAAACCGAGAAATCTTCCTAATCCAGAACCGTAATTTGCACCAACGAGACAGGATACCACACAGTGTCTTATTGGTGATCGATCCTCGAATAGATTATGCCCCAACGATGTCCTTTGTCGAAGTGCATATTGGTATGCTCCTTCTCTTCCACGTCGTCTTCTCCTATCTCCTGCTCTCAACCCTTCTGGATCAATCCAATTAACCGGATCCTGGTTAACATACCCATACAAATTAATTCCCCCATCCAACCCAATCGGATCAGCGGAGATGTAGCGCCCGGTAGTAGGATCATAATACCTGTGCCAATTATAATGTAAACCTGATTCGCTGTCAAAGTATTGGCCAGGGAAGCGCAGGTTGTTGGTGATGGTGGCGGTGGTTATGGTGGCGCTGCCGAAGCTCTCATAGGTGGCGGCCCAGACCACGGTACCGTTGTCGCTCATGACCTTCTGGGGGGTGCCCAGATGGTCGTTGAGATAGTAGTAATAGATACCGCCCTGCTGCACAAAGAGCGGGTTGGTAGACCAGGGCGCGCCGGGATGGTAGCCGTAGGTGCGCAGCTCGGCGCCGGTGGCGGAATATTCACCCACCAGCCCTTCGTCGTTGTATAAAAAGTAGGTGCGGGCGCCGTTTACTTCCTTGAACAGCCGTCGGCCAAAGGGGTCGTAGCCGTAGGCGCCGATGGTGGCGCCCGCCTCGTCAGTTAGAAAGGCGAGCCGGTTATCGGGGGTGTAACTGAAGTTAATCTCACTGGTTCCCCGGCGTTTGACGGCCATATTACCGTGGTCGTCATAGCCGTAGGTTATGGTTCCGGCGCCGGTAAGCTGGTTGTTTGCGTTATAGCTCCAGGCCGGGGCGCCGTCATCAGGCGAGCGGTTGCCTAAGAAATCATAGACAAAGCGTTCATCACGGGCGGGCGAGGTGGCGCCGCGCAGCCGTTCCACCGGGTCATAGTTGTAGCCGATCTGCCCTTCCGCCGTGGTCTGGGACTGGATGGCGCCGGTGCGTCGGTACTGGTAGGTGCGCTGCATCACCGGGTTGCCGCCGGGATCATGGGCGTCGATGCTGACGGGCTGCTGCAACCCGTTATAGCCGACGGTAATCGAGCCGCCGCCGGGCAGCACGATGCGGGTGGGCCGCAGCCACTCATAGGCGGTAATCGCCACCTCGCCCACCGCCTCACCCAGATCGAGGCCGGTGGGACGGCCGCCCTCATCGTAGCTCAGGGTGCGGGTGCGGCCGGCCGGGTCGGTATAGCTCTGTTTCTGATGGTTGGCATAGTAGCCGTACGAGTGGCTGAGGCTGAAGGGGCCGTAGTCCACCGTCTCGGCGGTATGCCGCTGCAGATCGTCATAGGAGTAGACGGCACTGGTGGCGCCGTCGTCATAGCCGGTGAGGCTGTCCGCCTCGTTATAGAAATAGTCGATGGACTTGAGCGGCGCACCGGCGCCGGTAAATTCATAGATATCGGTGCGGGTCAGGCGGGTACGGTCGTCATAGGTGTGGATGGTGTGGCGGCCGTTGCCGTCGGTCTGGGTTTTCAGGTTGCCGGCGCCATCGTAGGTGTAGCTCAGGCGCTGGCCGCCGGGCCTGGTTTCGCTTAACTGCCGGTTGCTGCGATCATAGGTGAAACGGGTGGTATGCCGGTTGGCGTCGATGAGTTCCACCAGGTTGTCGCGGGTGTCGTAGACATAGGTAGTGCGACCGCCATCGGGTGCCGTTTCGCTGATCACCCGGCCCCGCTCGTCGTGGTTGTAGGAGGTGGTGTTGCCGGCCGGGTCGGTGACCGAAACCCGGTTGCCGTGTATATCGTAGGTGAAGCTGGTGGTGCGGGGTTGCTCACCGGTGGCGGTATCGGTCTGACTGCGCAGCCGGCCACGCTCGTCATAGGTAAACGAGCGGATAAAGGTGGGGAAGATGATCCGCTCGATCAGATCGGAGCCGCCGGAGCACGATGGGCAGGTGTCGCCGGCAAGATACTCGTAGGTGATGGTGGCGCCGGTCCCGTCGGTGATGCTCTGGATGCGTTCAAACAAATCGTAGCGGTAGCTGGTGCGCTGCTGCTCCTGATCCTCCACGGCGGCCAGCTGGGTGAGGTAGGCATATTCCCGGATGGCGGTCTGCTCCAGGGGATCGGTGATGGTGGTGAGGTTGTTCTCGGTGTCGTAGCCGAACGTGTAGGTCTTGTTGAAAGCGTTGGTGGCGGTGGCCCGGTTGCCCGCTTCATCGTAGCTGTAGGTGGCGATAACGGCGCCGCTGTGATCGGCGATAGTGAGCAGGTCGCCGGCGTTGTCGTAGGTGAGATAGCGCCGCTTGCCGCGCCCGTCTTCGATGGTGCGCGGGTTGCCCGCGGGGTGAAAGTCAGAAAAATCGGTAGCTCGTCCCTCCGGATCGGTGATCCTCACCAGGTGGCCCATCAGGTCGTAGTCATAACTGGTGGTGGCGTCGGCGGCGCCGTTGGTTCCCTTAATGGTCATGGAGGCCAGCAGCCCGGCCGGGGTGTAGGTGTATTCGGTGCGGCGCGCCACACCACTGCCCACCGCCTCGTTGACGGCGGTGCGCTCGTAAAACCCGTTATATTCGTAGGTGGTGATGATACCGTTGCGGTTGCGTTCGATGAGCACATTACCGGGCTGGCGGTAGACCCGGGTCTCCCAGCTGCCGTCCGGGTGGACGATGCGGATGATGTTGTCCCACTCGTCACGCTCCTGTTCGGTGATCAGGCCGCGGGCATTGGTGACCCACTGGCGGCGGCCGCTGACCTCGACACTTTCGATGGTGACGCCGTTGATATCCACCCGCCGGGTATAACCCTTTCGGTCGTACCAGACCTCCTTGGCCTTGCCGCTGGGATAGCGGACAAAGGCGTAGTATTCACGGGTTCCCTTGTCGTAATCAAAGGAAAAGCTAAAGCCCACCCCATCATCGTTGGTAACCGAGCTGACATCGCCGTACTGGTTGTATGCGATGTTTCTTACCTTGCCGCCGGGCTCCTCGGCCCGTTTATGTCAAGGATCGAGATTTGACCCCCTGCTTTCGTATGACAAGGCTCAGAAGTTGGGTGATTTTCCCCAGCTCGGCCATAAATACCGTGAAGAAGCGGAAGGAGATATCCACATTCTCCTTTATGGCCATTACCGCATTGCTTACATAATCAGCGGTAATTATATCGATATCTTATTCTAATTTGCGTTCAAAATGATCTTAATGTATACTGTCTGTAACTCCTTTTTAAGGGTAACCCAAGCAATGGAGGCACAGACAAATTATGGCAAGACCCGCACAGCTTACCACGGAGATGGAGAACGTGGCTCTGCAGACAGTCAATCAAGCTCAAACCGCCAGGGAATTGCGTACAGGATTGAGCGTACTTATTCCGAAACGGACCGGTTGCACCAACGCGGTTGTCGGCGAATTGCTTGGTGTCGGCATTGCAACAGTTGTCAGAATGCAGCGCCACATTCGCGAACAAGCTTACGGAACGGTCAAGCAGAAAGGGAAATGGGGTGGACGTCGCCGCCAGCTTATGAGCTTTGATGAAGAACATGCCTTTCTTGAACCATGGATTGCTCAATCCGAGCAGGGCGGCGTACTGATTGTTCCACCAATTCATAAAGCGCTGGAAGAACATCTTGGGCGTAAGGTTCATCTTTCGACCGTATACCGTTTGCTTGCGCGACAAGGTTGGCGCAAGGTAGAGCCTGATACGTGCCACCCCAAGCGTGATGAAGAAGCCCAGGTAGCTTTTAAAAAAACTTCCCCAAAATGTTGGCAGAGAACATAAAAAGTAACACAGGGAACCTGCCGGTACGCGTGATGTTTCAGGACGAGGCGCGATTCGGGAGGTTGAGTGACCCCCGCCGGTGCTGGGCACCATGGCCGATGCGCCCTTTGGTAAAGAAAGCTTTGATACGTGAATATGTGTATGCATATGCAGCGGTGACTCCAGCCGATGGCCAACTGGATTGGATGCTGGGCTCAAAGATGGATACACTGACCATGAATGTATTTCTTCGGCAGGTATCCGAAAACCATCCTGAAGAATTTGTGGTAATGGTACTGGATGGTGCACCGTCGCACCGTTCAGTTCAACTGGAGATTCCGGAGAACATGGTGTTGTTGCGCCTCCCCCCATATTCTCCAGAGCTAAATCCGGCTGAACGCCTTTGGGCTGAGCTCCGTGAAAAGGAATTTGCCAATAAGGTTTTTGACTCTCTCGACTCTGCCATCGTGCAACTGGCACTCGGTATGTGGCGCCTGGAAAATTCTCCACCAGAACTTCATTCCTTGACTGGATGGAAGTGGATTTTAGAGTCATCTTGATTGCGAATTTGAATAAGGAGTTTTCCATGGGGCATTGGACATAGAGCGATATTTGCCCTGAAGGAGACCAATCAGCCGCTACACCGGACTGCGCCGATGAGCTTTTTATTGGCGTGATGGGGAAAAAATAGTTCCGTCACCTTTTTGCTTTTTTGTCTCACCCTAACCTCCAGAAACAAAATAAAATAGTTGGAAAACTAGACAAAAGACGGCTATTACGCCTAAAAACACTTGAAGATTTTTAGGGACCCATTTGTTGCCCAGAAATACAGTGCCAATTATCACTTCAAGAACAATTGTGAGAATAAATAGTTTATACATCTTACTTCTCAACTTGAGAAGGTGGTTTTTTAGTGGCTAGGAATGCATTCCTGACATGGTATATTATTGCACCCTGCAATTAAAACAGCATACGTAGCTGCACATGCAACTCGCTTTGGAGCTAACGCTTTTGAGCAAATGCCAAAAGCTGCCCAAAATCCTAAACCTTCAGTTCCAGCTGTTAAACCTGCAATGCATGCTACTTGTGCTAAAGTTACCGCACCATTGCATTTTGTGAATGTAGCCCATGCGCTGTCATAACAAGGTTGCCTAGCCTCACAAGGCGCTTTTGGTTTTGGCATTGAAGGAGGCGTACCTTGTGGATGGCAACTCGTCACACATGGTGTGCCATCTATTGGCTCAGGGAAACTATGCAACCCCAAAGGGTCCACCAAATTAACCGGATTATTTAATGCATACCCATACAAATTAATGCCCCCATCAAGCCCAATAGGATCAGCGGAGATGTAGCGCCCGGTGGTGGGGTCATAGAATCTGTGCCAATTGTACTGTAATCCTGATTCGCTGTCAAAGTATTGGCCGGGGAAGCGCAGGTTATTGGTGATGGTGGCGGTGGTGATGGTGGCGGTGCCGAAGCTCTCATAGGTGGCGGCCCAGACCACGGTACCGTTGTCGCTCATGATCTTCTGGGGGGTGCCCAGATGGTCGTTGAGATAGTAGTAATAGCTACCGCCCTCCTGCACAAAGAGCGGGTTGGTGGACCAGGGCGCGCCGGGATGATAGCCGCAGGTGCGCAGCTCGGCGCCGGTGGCGGAATATTCACCCACCAGCCCTTCGTCGTTGTATAAAAAGTAGGTGCGGGCGCCGTTTACTTCCTTGAACAGCCGTCGGCCAAAGGGGTCGTAGCCGTAGGCGCCGATGGTGGCGCCCGCCTCGTCAGTTAGAAAGGCGAGCCGGTTATCGGGGGTATAGCTGAAGTTAATCTCACTGGTTCCCCGGCGTTTGACGGCCATATTACCGTGATCGTCATAGCCGTAGGTTATGGTTCCGGTGCCGGTAAGCTGGTTGTTTTCGTTATAGCCCCAGGCCGGGGCGCCGTCATCAGGCGAGCGGTTGCCTAAGAAATCATAGACAAAGCGTTCATCACGGGCGGGCGAGGTGGCGCCGCGCAGCCGTTCCACCGGGTCATAGTTGTAGCCGATCTGCCCTTCCGCCGTGGTCTGGGACTGGATGGCGCCGGTGCGTCGGTACTGGTAGGTGCGCTGCATCACCGGGGCGCCGCCGGGATCACGGGCATCGATGCTGATAGGTTGCTGCAACCCGTTATAGCCGACGGTAATCGAGCCGCCGCCGGGCAGCACGATGCGGGTGGGCCGCAGCCACTCATAGGCGGTAATCGCCACCTCGCCCACCGCCTCACCCAGATCGAGGCCGGTGGGACGGCCGCCCTCATCGTAGCTCAGGGTGCGGGTGCGGCCGGCCGGGTCGGTATAGCTCTGTTTCTGATGGTTGGCATAGTAGCGGTACGAATGGCTGAGGCTGAAGGGGCCGTAATCGATGGTCTCGCTGGTGCGGCGCTGCAGATCGTCATAGGAGTAGACGGCACTGGTGGCGCCGTCGTCATAGCCGGTGAGGCTGTCCGCCTCGTTATAGAAGTAGTCGATGGACTTGAGCGGGGCGCCGGCGCCGGTAAATTCATAGATATCGGTGCGGGTCAGGCGGGTGCGGTCGTCATAGGTGTGGATGGTGTGGCGGCCGTTGCCGTCGGTCTGGGTTTTCAGGTTGCCGGCGCCATCGTAGGTGTAGCTCAGGCGCTGGCCGCCGGGCCTGGTTTCGCTTAACTGCCGGTTGCTGCGATCATAGGTGAAACGGGTGGTATGCCGGTTGGCGTCGATGAGTTCCACCAGGTTGTCGCGGGTGTCGTAGACATAGGTAGTGCGACCGCCATCGGGTGCCGTTTCGCTGATCACCCGGCCCCGCTCGTCGTGGTTGTAGGAGGTGGTGTTGCCGGCCGGGTCGGTGACCGAAACCCGGTTGCCGTGTATATCGTAGGTGAAGCTGGTGGTGCGGGGTTGCTCACCGGTGGCGGTATCGGTCTGACTGCGCAGCCGGCCACGCTCGTCATAGGTAAACGAGCGGATAAAGGTGGGGAAGATGATCCGCTCGATCAGATCGGAGCCGCCGGAGCACGATGGGCAGGTGTCGCCGGCAAGATACTCGTAGGTGATGGTGGCGCCGGTCCCGTCGGTGATGCTCTGGATGCGTTCAAACAAATCGTAGCGGTAGCTGGTGCGCTGCTGCTCCTGATCCTCCACGGCGGCCAGCTGGGTGAGGTAGGCATATTCCCGGATGGCGGTCTGCTCCAGGGGATCGGTGATGGTGGTGAGGTTGTTCTCGGTGTCGTAGCCGAACGTGTAGGTCTTGTTGAAAGCGTTGGTGGCGGTGGCCCGGTTGCCCGCTTCATCGTAGCTGTAGGTGGCGATAACGGCGCCGCTGTGATCGGCGATAGTGAGCAGGTCGCCGGCGTTGTCGTAGGTGAGATAGCGCCGCTTGCCGCGCCCGTCTTCGATGGTGCGCGGGTTGCCCGCGGGGTGAAAGTCAGAAAAATCGGTAGCTCGTCCCTCCGGATCGGTGATCCTCACCAGGTGGCCCATCAGGTCGTAGTCATAACTGGTGGTGGCGTCGGCGGCGCCGTTGGTTCCCTTAATGGTCATGGAGGCCAGCAGCCCGGCCGGGGTGTAGGTGTATTCGGTGCGGCGCGCCACACCACTGCCCACCGCCTCGTTGACGGCGGTGCGCTCGTAAAACCCGTTATATTCGTAGGTGGTGATGATACCGTTGCGGTTGCGTTCGATGAGCACATTACCGGGCTGGCGGTAGACCCGGGTCTCCCAGCTGCCGTCCGGGTGGACGATGCGGATGATGTTGTCCCACTCGTCACGCTCCTGTTCGGTGATCAGGCCGCGGGCATTGGTGACCCACTGGCGGCGGCCGCTGACCTCGACACTTTCGATGGTGACGCCGTTGATATCCACCCGCCGGGTATAACCCTTTCGGTCGTACCAGACCTCCTTGGCCTTGCCGCTGGGATAGCGGACAAAGGCGTAGTATTCACGGGTTCCCTTGTCGTAATCAAAGGAAAAGCTAAAGCCCACCCCATCATCGTTGGTAACCGAGCTGACATCGCCGTACTGGTTGTATGCGATGTTTCTTACCTTGCCGCCGGGCTCCTCGGCCCGTTTATGTCAAGGATCGAGATTTGACCCCCTGCTTTCGTATGACAAGGCTCAGAAGTTGGGTGATTTTCCCCAGCTCGGCCATAAATACCGTGAAGAAGCGGAAGGAGATATCCACATTCTCCTTTATGGCCATTACCGCATTGCTTACATAATCAGCGGTAATTATATCGATATCTTATTCTAATTTGCGTTCAAAATGATCTTAATGTATACTGTCTGTAACTCCTTTTTAAGGGTAACCCAAGCAATGGAGGCACAGACAAATTATGGCAAGACCGCACAGCTTACCACGGAGATGGAGAACGTGGCTCTGCAGACAGTCAATCAAGCTCAAACCGCCAGGGAATTGCGTACAGGATTGAGCGTACTTATTCCGAAACGGACCGGTTGCACCAACGCGGTTGTCGGCGAATTGCTTGGTGTCGGCATTGCAACAGTTGTCAGAATGCAGCGCCACATTCGCGAACAGCTTACGGAACCGGTCAAAGCAGAAAGGGAAATGGGGTGGACGTCGCCGCCAGCTTATGAGCTTTGATGAAAACATGCCTTTCTTGAACCATGGATTGCTCAATCCGAGCAGGGCGGCGTACTGATTGTTCCACCAATTCATAAAGCGCTGGAAGAACATCTTGGGCGTAAGGTTCATCTTTCGACCGTATACCGTTTGCTTGCGCGACAAGGTTGGCGCAAGGTAGAGCCTGATACGTGCCACCCCAAGCGTGATGAAGAAGCCCAGGTAGCTTTTAAAAAAACTTCCCCAAAATGTTGGCAGAGAACATAAAAAGTAACACAGGGAACCTGCCGGTACGCGTGATGTTTCAGGACGAGGCGCGATTCGGGAGGTTGAGTGACCCCCGCCGGTGCTGGGCACCATGGCCGATGCGCCCTTTGGTAAAGAAAGCTTTGATACGTGAATATGTGTATGCATATGCAGCGGTGACTCCAGCCGATGGCCAACTGGATTGGATGCTGGGCTCAAAGATGGATACACTGACCATGAATGTATTCTCTTCGGCAGGTATCCGAAAACCATCCTGAAGAATTTGTGGTAATGGTACTGGATGGTGCACCGTCGCACCGTTCAGTTCAACTGGAGATTCCGGAGAACATGGTGTTGTTGCGCCTCCCCCCATATTCTCCAGAGCTAAATCCGGCTGAACGCCTTTGGGCTGAGCTCCGTGAAAAGGAATTTGCCAATAAGGTTTTTGACTCTCTCGACTCTGCCATCGTGCAACTGGCACTCGGTATGTGGCGCCTGGAAAATTCTCCACCAGAACTTCATTCCTTGACTGGATGGAAGTGGATTTTAGAGTCATCTTGATTGCGAATTTGAATAAGGAGTTTTCCATGGGGCATTGGACATAGAGCGATATTTGCCCTGAAGGAGACCAATCAGCCGCTACACCGGACTGCGCCGATGAGCTTTTTATTGGCGTGATGGGGAAAAAATAGTTCCGTCACCTTTTGCTTTTTTGTCTCACCCTAACCTCCAGAAACAAAATAAAATAGTTGGAAAACTAGACAAAAGACGGCTATTACGCCTAAAAACACTTGAAGATTTTTAGGGACCCATTTGTTGCCCAGAAATACAGTGCCAATTATCACTTCAAGAACAATTGTGAGAATAAATAGTTTATACATCTTACTTCTCAACTTGAGAAGGTGGTTTTTTAGTGGCTAGGAATGCATTCCTGACATGGTATATTATTGCACCCTGCAATTAAAACAGCATACGTAGCTGCACATGCAACTCGCTTTGGAGCTAACGCTTTTGAGCAAATGCCAAAAGCTGCCCAAAATCCTAAACCTTCAGTTCCAGCTGTTAAACCTGCAATGCATGCTACTTGTGCTAAAGTTACCGCACCATTGCATTTTGTGAATGTAGCCCATGCGCTGTCATAACAAGGTTGCCTAGCCTCACAAGGCGCTTTTGGTTTTGGCATTGAAGGAGGCGTACCTTGTGGATGGCAACTCGTCACACATGGTGTGCCATCTATTGGCTCAGGGAAACTATGCAACCCCAAAGGGTCCACCAAATTAACCGGATTATTTAATGCATACCCATACAAATTAATGCCCCCATCAAGCCCAATAGGATCAGCGAGATGTAGCGCCCGTTTGGGGTCATAGAATCTGTGCCAATTGTACTGTAATCCTGATTCGCTGTCAAAGTATTGGCCGGGGAAGCGCAGGTTATTGGTGATGGTGGCGGTGGTGATGGTGGCAGTGCCGAAACTCTCATAGGTGGCGGCCCAGACCACGGTACCGTTGTCGCTCATGATCTTCTGGGGGGTGCCCAGATGGTCGTTGAGATAGTAGTAATAGATACCGTTTTCCTGCACAAAGAGCGGGTTGGTGGACCAGGGCGCGCCGGGATGATAACCGCAGGTGCGCAGCTCGGCGCCGGTGGCGGAATATTCACCCACCAGCCCTCGTCGTTGTATAAAAAGTAGGTGCGGGGCCGTTTACTTCCTTGAACAGCCGTCGGCCAAAGGGGTCGTAGCCGTAGGCGCCGATGGTGGCGCCCGCCTCGTCAGTTAGAAAGGCGAGCCGGTTATCGGGGTATAGCTGAAGTTAATCTCACTGGTTCCCCGGCGTTTGACGGCCATATTACCGTGATCGTCATAGCCGTAGGTTATGGTTCCGGTGCCGGTAAGCTGTTGTTTTCGTTATAGCCCCAGGCCGGGGCGCCGTCATCAGGCGAGCGTTGCCTAAGAAATCATAGACAAAGCGTTCATCACGG
>JAEQMT010000026.1 GCA_016722945.1 Desulfofustis sp. PB-SRB1
TGGTCTGTCATGTCCCCGCCGACATCGCTTTGCTTCATGCTTTAAGATCAAACTGTCAAGGACAGTTTTGACGATCTGTTTCTCTTCGGGCTCAAATCGAGATATCGCTTCAAATTGCAATGAGGTCATTATCAGGGCTCTTTCATCCTTATCAAATAATAACGTATCGCGCGCTCACGCTCAGCGCAACGGCGAGCTTTCGTATCACCTCCAAAGTCGGCTGTGATGTGCCGCCCTCGTACCTCCGCACCTGGGCGACATGGAGCCCGACAAGCTTCGCCAGCTTCTGTTGGGTCAGTCCTTTTTCTTTCTGATAGCACTTAACCGTTCCGGGAATTCCATATCGAGTATCCGGTGTGATGAATTTACCACAGTATACTCCTTCTTTTTTTGAGTGAATTTTTTTGTTGACCACTATATAGCACATGTGCTATACGTTGCATAGCACATAAAAATGCTTGACAGGTTTTTGAACAGGCTTGTCTGAACAAAAAAAGCCCGTCACCTTCCGGTCTGTGGCAAGAGCGAAGGTGACGGGCTGGTACGACCCGGCGAGATACCGAAGCGTCCTGCTCTTCTCCCATATCTCCCGGAAAAAATCAATCATGGCGACCCAAAGGAGGTGATGAGCCATCGCCACCTACGAGACCACGGACATCTATGTCGGCGCTTTTTCCTGTGCAAGGGCGCCGCACTGCGCGGCATCAGGATCAAGGACGCGGCCAGAGGGATCGCCGCTTTGAGATCAGCGGCGCCGACCTGGAGGGTTGGAGCGGCAATACCGAAGCGGTCAGGCCCTGGTAAACCCCGTTCATCTGCGAGAATCACTGAACCTGCTCAGAGATATGCTGTTTGACCTGCGAGATATGAGGAGAGAGAACCATGATCAATCAAGACGACATCGACGCCATCAAACACGGCGTTGAGCTGGTTTCTTTCATGAAGGCCCGCGGCATCGAGCTGCACCAGGTCGGCGAGAACTACCGGGCCTCTGCCCCTTCCATGAAGATACCACCCATCACTTACCGTCAATCCCAAGGAAAACCTGTGGAACTGCTTTGGCTGTGGGACGGGCGGCGATGTGATCCGCTTCGTTGAGCTGATCGACCAAGTTGACTTCACGCAAGCAGTGAAACGGTTATCCGCGAACCATCCAAAACCCGGAAAAACAAAAACAGCAGTTAAAGAAAAAAGAAAGGATCAGCGTGGCCGACAAGAAGCTGCTGGCCGGGGGAACAGAATTCAGAAGACAGAGGACAGAAGTCAGAAAAGACCGGGTAAGAAAGTGCTGAGTGTGGCCGAGAAGAAGTTACTGGCCCGAGTAGTGGGGTATTATCAGCACAGCTTTACTGAAGACAGCCGGGGGGATTACTGAGGAACCGGGGGATTACAACAATCAGACGTTACCGACTTCGGCGCGGCTTTGTGAACGGCAGCCTGAAAAATCCTGCCCGAAGATCCGGCCGTCATCAAGACGCTGAAAACGCTCGGCATCCTCAATGCCAAAGGCAACGAAATCTTCTACAAGTGCGTCGTCTTTCCGATCTATGATACAGATGGAGCAATCGTCAATCTCTATGGCAGAAACATCGACCCGGCAATGGGGTCAGCCACCTGTATCTGGCCGGTTCCGGTCCGGGCTTGTCAACCGCCAGGCGGTACCACGAAGCGCTTCTATTATCCTTACCGAATCGATTATCGATGCGGTAACCCTGTACGACCAGGGTTTTACCAATGTCATTCCGCCTATGGGGTTAACGGGCTGACCGAGGATCATCTTGTTCTCTTTAACAGCGCGGTAACAGAGGTGTATCTCTGCTTTGACAGCGACCCTGCCGGCAAAGATGGAGCAACTCAGGCGGCGGAGCAGTTACAGAAGAAAGGAATAACCGTCTACACGGTCGAGCTGCCGGACAAAGACATCACCATCTACTTCAACCGCCACACTCCCGAAGAGTTCGAGCAGCTGCTCAAAGCGGCCAACCCGGCATCGGTGGAGCAGTCAGATTCGCTGAACAAGCGTAAACAAACCCTATACCAGCAAGAAGAACACGGCTTCACGGTGGGCTACGCCACACGGCAGTACCAGGTGAAAGGCATCCAGCGGGGCGATACCCAGTTGAAAGCCACCATCAAGGTCAGTGAGGATGTGGCCTCATCCAAACCCTTCGAGCTGACCACCATCGACCTCTACTCCTCTCGTTCCCGCCACTGGTTCGCCAAGCTCTGCGCCGACCTGTTTGCCGAGCCGGAAGCGCTGATCAAGGAAGACCTGGCCAAACTGCTGCAGCTGGTGGAACAGTGGCGGCCGGAGAAGAAAGAGCAGCAGCACACCGAGATCAGCACAGGGGATAAGGAGCTGGCCTTATCCTTTCTGAAAAGCGACGATATCTTCGCGGCGCTGCTCACCGACTTCGACACCCTGGGCGTCACCGGTGAGAAGATCAACAAGCTGGTGGGCTATCTGGCCGCCACCTCAAGGAAGCTGGCCGAGCCCTTATCGGTGCTCATCCAGTCCCGCTCCGCGGCCGGCAAATCCACCCTGCAGGATGCCATCATCTCGCTGATCCCCGATGAAGAGTATATCAAATACACCCGGGTCACCGACCAGGCCCTGTTCTACAAAGAAGAAGACTCGTTGGTGCACAAGATCCTGGCCATCGAGGAGGCCGAAGGGATGGGCGGCGCCGCCTACTCGATCAGAACGATCCAGTCCGCCAAGAAGATCACCGTGGCCGCCACCGGCAAGGATGCCAACGGCAGGATGAAGACCGAGGAATACACGGTAAACGGCCCGGTCTGCGTGATGATCACCACCACCGCCACCGAGATCGACCAGGAGACGGCAAGTAGGTTTATCTTCCTCACCATCGATGAATCGGCCGCCATGACCGGGGCCATCCATCAGCGGCAGCGGGAGGCGGAAACGCTGGCCGGGCTGATCCGGGAAAAGAAGCAGCACACCGTTACCAGAAAGCACCATGCGGTGCAACGAATGCTCAAGCCCCTGGCGGTGGTCAACCCCTATGCCGAATATCTCAGTTATCCCAGCCACTCGCTCCGGGCCAGGCGGGACCACAAGAAATACCTCGGCCTCATCCGGGCGGTGGCCTTCCTGCACCAGTATCAGCGGGAGATACAGACCGTGGAGGTGGACGGCACTCTGGTTGAGTACATCGAAGTCACGCTTACCGACATTGAGACAGCTAACCGCCTTGCCAATGTGGTTCTCGGTCAATCCATGGATGAACTGGTCAAACCTTCCAGAACCTTGCTATCGAAGATCTACGAAATGGTGAAGGAACAGGCGGAGCAGAACAACGCCCCCATAGATGAAATCTTCTTCACCCGGAGAATGATCCGGGAGTACACCGGCTGGAGTGACTGGCAGGTCAGGGCTCATATCAAGCAACTTGAAGAAATGGAGTACATCGGTGTCCGCACCAGCTCCAGAGGCAAGGAGTACAGCTATATCCTCACCTATCAGGGCCAGGGGGAGGAGCATCAAGAAAGGTGTTACCTCAACCTGACCAGCGTTGAGCAGATCACAACGTTGATGAACCGTGAAGATGAAGCGTTACCCCGAGGGTAAATACCCTGACCCCGAGGGTAAAACGTGCTACCCCGAGGGTACTCCGAGGTTCGGAAAAACATAGATAACTCCGTGCAGTTACAGAAAAAAGACAACAACCCCGAGGGCGAGGCAGGAGAACAAGCCCCAGGGGTACCAGAAGACAGAAGTCAGAAGACAGAAGTCAGAAGACAGAAGACAGAGGTCAGAAGACAGAAGACAGAAGACAGAAGACAGAAGTCAGAAGTCAGAAGTCAGAAGACAGAGGGCAGGGGACAGGGGACAGGGGACAGGGGGCAGGGGGCAGGGGGCAGGGGGCAGAGGAACCAACAACGCTGCCGGGCTGTCACGGGCAAAGGTAATCGATACCGCAATGAAGCCACCATGCACCGGGTCTCTGACGAGAACCGCCACCAGAGGAGGGATACGAAGAATATGGATATCGATACAGCGAAGATCAGGTTCAAGAACTACCTGGAAAGCAGTGGCTATGCCGCCTCAACCATCGAATGTTACTCGGTCTATCTCGGTTACTTTCTGGACTATCTCAGGAAAATAAAGGTGATGGATCTCAAACAGGTCACCCATGAGACGATCAGAACCTACCAGCTCCTGGTAGCCGACATGGATATCGCCGAAGAGACCAAGGGCATGCGGCTGAGGCCGGTAAAGCGGTTGTTCGGCTGGCTGCTGGATACGCACCGGCTCCTGCTTGATCCCACCGAGAACATCCGGGAAACTAACCGGCAGAACCGGACCGTGCCGGAAGTGCTGACAGTCGCGGAAATGCGGCTGCTCCTGGAGCAGCCCAACCTCTGCCTACGGATGCAGATCCGGGATAGAGCCATTATGGAAACCCTGTATTCCTCTGGGATACGGCTCAATGAGCTGGTGCAGCTCACCGTTCATGATGTTGATCTCAAAGACAAGGTCCTGCATATCAGAAAAGGCAAGGGCAACCGGCAGCGGGTGGTTCCCCTCGGCAGCAATGCGGCCACGTATCTGAAAGAGTATCTGGAAAAGATCCGGCCCCGGTATGCCCAGAAGAACAAGCAGCAAAGACGGCTCTTTCTCACCGATCAGGGCAGGCCGGTGACCGGCAACAGTATCAGGACATCACTGTTTCACTACAAAAAAGCCGCCGGAATCACGAAGACCGCTTCACCGCACAGCTTCCGCAGAAGCTGCGCAACCCATCTTCTCCAACAGGGAGCAGATATCCGCTATGTCCAGAAGCTGCTGGGTCATCGACATATCCGGACCACCCAAATATATACCCGGGTATACCCGATCGACCTCAAAAAAACTCATACCCGGACGCATCCAGGGCTATGAGGATCAGAGCGCTGATACCAAACTATCTGGAAGAGCTGACGATCCTGAACCGTTCACCGTTGACGATCCGCAACATCCGAGGCGCCTTGAATGCCATGGTTCTCTTCCTGGAAGAACAAGGGATAACCGAGCTGGTGCAGTTTAACCGGGATGCCTTGCATCTGTTCCAGGAAGACCTTGCCTACCGGCTGACTGCCAAAGGTAAGCAACTGTCGGTCAGTACCAGGGAAAAGTATCTCTGTTCGGTTCGCGGCTTTGCCCGGTATCTCTATGCAACGGATTATCTTACCGCTGATCTCAGCAAGACGATCACGTTGCCGAAGCAGCCGAAACGCTTACCCAAGGTGATCCTGGAGTACGTTGAGATAACAAAGATCATGGCCGCCCGGACATGCGGACATGACGGCTACCGTAACAGGATCATCCTGGAAATCCTCTATGATACCGGCATCAGGGCCGCTGAGATGGCGGCGGTCAAGACCGGTGATCTCGATATCGTGAATGGATATCTGACGATCAGATCCGGCAAGGGAGCAAAAGACCGTGTCGTACCGATGAGCTCACGGGTCTGTGGACTGATAAAAACCTATCTTCTCATGGTCGACCGGCCATGATCCGGGGAAAGGATACAGGGTATCTGGTGCTCAATCGCTGGGGAACGAAGATGACCCACCGCCGTCTGGGCCATCGTTAAAAAGGCTGCCACAAAGCAAAGATCACAAAAAATGTGACCACCCACCCTTCCGTCACACCTGTGCAACTCATATGCTCAAGAACGGGGCCATCCGTCATATCCAGGAGAATGCTGCCATGCGTCCCTGGAGTCCACCCCAGATCTACACCAGGGTCACCATCAACGACCTCAAAGAGATCCACGCCAGGTATCATCCGGGCGAGTCTGTATAAAACA
>JAEQMT010000017.1 GCA_016722945.1 Desulfofustis sp. PB-SRB1
AAAGAATTTATTATTACATTTTGAAATTACAATGTTTTTCTCTAAGAATAAGCAATACCGGCTTGGAGGGTTAAGAGCAGAAAGACGGGGGGAAAGACGGGTGTCAAATCTCGATCCTTGACACTGATCAATGAAAAGTTCATACGGTACGCCCGGTGTAACGGCTGAGTTGGCATTTTTCTGGTCTGTCATGTCCCCGCCGACCATCGCTTTGCTTCATGCTTTAAGATCAAACTGTCAAGGACAGTTTTGACGATCTGTTTCTCTTCGGGCTCAAATCGAGATATCGCTTCAAATTGCAATCTGAGGTCATTATCAGGGCCTCTTTCATCCTTATCAAATAATAACGTATCCGCGCTCACGCTCAGCGCAACGGCGAGCTTTCGTATCACCTCCAAAGTCGGCTGTGATGTGCCGCCCTCGTACCTCCGCACCTGGGCGACATGGAGCCCGACAAGCTTCGCCAGCTTCTGTTGGGTCAGTCCTTTTTCTTTTCTGATAGCACTTAACCGTTGCGGGAATTCCATATCGAGTATCCGGTGTGATGAATTTACCACAGTATACTCCTTCTTTTTTTGGGTAATTTTTCTGTTGACCAATATATAGCATATGTGCTATACGATGCATAGCACATAAAATGCTTGACAGGTTTTTGAACAGGCCTGTCTGAACAAAAAAAGCCCGTCACCTTCCGGTCTGTGGCAAGAGCGAGGGTGACGGGCTGGTACGACCCCGGCGAGATACCGAAGCGTCTTTCTCTTCTCCCATATCTCCCGGAAAAAATCAATCATGGCGACCCAAAGGAGGTGATGAGCCATCGCCACCTACGAGACCACGGACATCTATGTCGGCGCCTTTTTCCTGTGCAAGGGCGCCGCACTGCGCGGCATCAGGATCAAGGACGCGGCTAGAGGGATCGCCGCTTTTGAGATCAGCGGCGCCGACCTGGAGGGGTTGGAGCGGCACTACCGAAGCGGTCAGGCCCTGGTGAACCCGGTGCATCTGCGAGAATCACTGAACCTGCTCAGAGATATGCTGTTTGACCTGCGAGATATGAGGAGAGAGAACCATGATCAGTCAAGACGAAATAGAGGCCATCAAACACGGCGTTGAGCTGGTTTCTTTCATGAAGGCCCGCGGCATCGAGCTGCACCAGGTCGGCGAGAACTACCGGGGCCTCTGCCCCTTCCATGAAGACACCACCCCATCACTTACCGTCAATCCCAAGGAAAACCTGTGGAACTGCTTTGGCTGTGGGGCGGGCGGCGATGTGATTCGCTTTGTTGAGCTAATACATGGAGTCGATTTCAAAGAAGCTGTCAGACGGCTGGCTGAGAGACCGCCCTCAGAAGTCAGAAGTCAGAGGACAGAAGACAGAAGTCAGAAGTCAGAAATCAGAAGACAGAGGACAGAAGAGAGAAAAACAGCAGTTAAAGAAAAAAAGAAAGAGATCAGCGTGGCCGACAAGAAGCTGCTGGCTCGTGGGAACAGAAGTCAGAAGACAGAGGACAGAAGTCAGAAAAGACCGGGTAAGAAAGTGCTGAGTGTGGCCGAGAAGAAGTTACTGGCCCGAGTAGTGGGGTATTATCAGCACAGCTTCACGGAAGATCAGAGAGGCCTGGATTACCTCAAGAACCGGGGGATTACAAACAACCAGACGCTGACCGACTTCGGCGCGGGCTTTGTGAACGGCAGCCTGAAAAAGATCCTGCCCGAAGATCCGGCCGTCATCAAGACGCTGAAAACGCTCGGCATCCTCAATGCCAAAGGCAACGAAATCTTCTACAAGTGCGTCGTCTTTCCGATCTATGATACAGATGGAGCAATCGTCAACCTTTACGGGAGAAACATCGACCCGGAAAACGGGGTCAGCCACCTGTACCTGGCCGGTTCACGCGCCGGGCTCGTCAACCGCCAGGCGGTACCACGAAGCGCTTCCATTATCCTTACCGAATCGATTATCGATGCGGTAACCCTGTACGACCAGGGCTTTACCAATGTCATTCCCGCCTATGGGGTAAACGGGGTAACCGAGGATCATCTTGTTCTCTTTAACAACGCGGTAACAGAGGTGTATCTCTGCTTTGACAGTGACCAGGCCGGCAAGAACGGAGCAACACAGGCGGCGGCGCAGTTACGGAAGAAAGGAATCACCGTCTACACGGTGGAGCTGCCGGACAAAGACATCACCATCTACTTCAACCGCCACACTCCCGAAGAGTTCGAGCAGCTGCTGAAAGACGCCAATCCGGGCTCGGTGGAGCAGTCAGATTCGCTGAACAAGCGCAAACAAACCCTATACCAGCAAGAAGAACACGGCTTCACCGTCGGCTATGCCAAACGGCACTACCAAGTCAAAGGCATCCAGCGGGGCGACACCCAGCTAAAAGCCACCATCAAGGTAAGCGAGGATATCTCAAGTAGTAAACCATTCGAGTTGACCACCATCGATCTCTATTCATCGAGATCCCGCCACTGGTTCGCCAAACTCTGTGCCGATCTGTTCCAGGAGCCGGAAGCGCTGATCAAGGAAGACCTGGCCAAGCTGCTGCAGCTGGTGGAACAGTGGCGGCCGGAGAAGAAAGAGCAGCAGCACACCGAGATCAGCACAGGGGATAAGGAGCTGGCCTTATCCTTTCTGAAAAGCGACGATATCTTCGCGGCGCTGCTCACCGACTTCGACACCCTGGGCGTCACCGGTGAGAAGATCAACAAGCTGGTGGGCTATCTGGCCGCCACCTCAAGGAAGCTGGCCGAGCCCTTATCGGTGCTCATCCAGTCCCGCTCCGCGGCCGGCAAATCCACCCTGCAGGATGCCATCGTCTCGCTGATTCCCGATGAAGAGTATATCAAATACACCCGGGTCACCGACCAGGCCCTGTTCTACAAAGAAGAAGACTCGTTGGTGCACAAGATCCTGGCCATCGAGGAGGCCGAAGGGATGGGCGGCGCCGCCTACTCGATCAGAACGATCCAGTCCGCCAAGAAGATCACCGTGGCCGCCACCGGCAAGGATGCCAACGGCAGGATGAAGACCGAGGAATACACGGTAAACGGCCCGGTCTGCGTGATGATCACCACCACCGCCACCGAGATCGACCAGGAGACGGCAAGTAGGTTTATCTTCCTCACCATCGACGAATCGGCCGCCATGACCGGGGCCATCCATCAGCGGCAGCGGGAGGCGGAAACGCTGGCCGGGCTGATCCGGGAAAAGAAGCAGCACACCGTTACCAGAAAGCACCATGCGGTGCAACGAATGCTCAAGCCCCTGGCGGTGGTCAACCCGTATGCCGAATATCTCAGTTATCCCAGCCACTCGCTCCGGGCCAGGCGGGACCACAAGAAATACCTCGGGTTGATCCGGGCGGTGGCCTTCCTGCACCAGTATCAGCGGGAGATACAGACCGTGGAGGTGGACGGCACTCTGGTTGAGTACATCGAAGTCACGCTTACCGACATTGAGACAGCTAACCGCCTTGCCAATGTGGTTCTCGGTCAATCCATGGATGAACTGGTCAAACCTTCCAGAACCTTGCTATCGAAGATCTACGAAATGGTGAAGGAACAGGCGGAGCAGAACAACGCCCCCATAGATGAAATCTTCTTCACCCGGAGAATGATCCGGGAGTACACCGGCTGGAGTGACTGGCAGGTCAGGGCTCATATCAAGCAACTTGAAGAAATGGAGTACATCGGTGTCCGCACCAGCTCCAGAGGCAAGGAGTACAGCTATATCCTCACCTATCAGGGCCAGGGGGAGGAGCATCAAGAAAGGTGTTACCTCAACCTGACCAGCGTTGCGCAGATAGAAACGTTGATAAACCGTGAAGATGAAGCGTTACCCCGAGGGTAAATACCCTGACCCCGAGGGTAAACCCCCCGACCCCGAGGGTACTCCGAGGTTCGGAAAAACATAGATAACTCCGTGCAGTTAAAGAAAAAAGACAACAACCCCGAGGGCGAGGCAGGAGAACAAGCCCCAGGGGTACCAGAAGACAGAAGACAGAAGACAGAAGACAGAAGACGGAGGGCAGAGGACGGAAAACCAGCGACGCTGCCTGGCTGTCACGGGCAAAGGTAATCGATACCGCAATGAAGCCACCATGTACCGGGTCTCTGACGAGAACCGCCACCAGAGGAGGGATACGAAGAATATGGATATCGATACAGCGAAGATCAGGTTCAAACACTACCTGGAAAGCAGTGGCTATGCCGCTTCAACCATTGAATGTTACTCGGTCTATCTCGGTTACTTTCTGGACTATCTCAGGAAAATAGAGGTGATGGATCTCAAGCAGGTCACCCATGAGACGATCAGAAGCTATCAGCTCCTGGTCATGGATATGGATATCGCTGAAGAAACAAAGGGAATGCGGCTCAGACCGGTAAAGCGGCTGTTCGGCTGGTTGCTGGATACGCACCGGCTCCTGCTTGATCCCACCGAGAACATCCGGGAGACTAGCCGGCAGAACCGGACCGTGCCGGAGGTGCTGACAGTCGCGGAAATGCGGCTGCTGCTGGAACAGCCCAACCTCTCGTTACGGATGCAGATCAGAGACAGGGCTATCATGGAAACCCTGTATTCTTCAGGAATACGGCTCAATGAGCTGGTGCAGCTCACCGTTCATGACGTTGATCTCAAAGATAAGGTTCTGCATATCAGAAAAGGCAAGGGCAACCGGCAGCGGGTGGTTCCTATCGGTAAAAATGCAGCCACGTATCTGCAAGAATATCTTGAAAACATCCGGCCCCGGTATGCCCGGAAGAACAAGCAGCAAAGACGGCTCTTTCTCACCGATCAGGGCAGGCCGGTGACCGGCAACAGTATCAGGACATCGCTGTTTCACTACAAAAAAGCCGCCGGAATCACAAAGACCGCTTCACCGCACAGCTTCCGCCGAAGCTGTGCAACCCATCTTCTCCAACAGGGGGCTGATATTCGCTATGTCCAGAAGCTGCTGGGGCACCGGCATATCCGGACCACCCAAATCTATACCCGAGTATACCCGATCGACCTCAAGGAAACCCATACCCGGACGCATCCACCATGCTGATCAGAGAACTGATACCGGGATATCTAGAGGAACTGAAGATCCTGAACCGTTCACCGTTGACGATCCGCAACATCCGGGGCGCCTTGAATGCCATGGTTCTCTTTCTGGAACATGAAGGGATAACCGAGCTGGTGCAGTTTAACCGGGATGCCTTGCATCTGTTCCAGGAAGACCTTGCCTACCGGCTGACTGCCAAAGGTAAGCAACTGTCGGTCAGTACCAGGGAAAAGTATCTCTGCTCCGGTTCGCGGCTTTGCCCGGTATCTCTATGCAACGGATTATCTTACCGCTGATCTCAGCAAGACGATCACGTTGCCGAAGCAGCCGAAACGCTTACCAAAGGTGATCCTGGAGCACGCTGAGATAACAAAGATCATGGCCGCCCCGGACATGCGGACACCTGCCGGCTACCGCAACAGGATCATTCTGGAAATCCTCTATGATACCGGCATCAGGGCGCTGAGATGGCGGCGGTCAAGACCGGTGATCTCGATATCGTGAATGGATATCTGACGATCAGATCCGGCAAGGGAGCAAAAGACCGGGTCGTACCGATAAGCTCACGGGTCTGTGGACTGATAAAGACCTATCTTCTCATGGTCCGGCCGGCCATGAGCCGGGGAAAGGAAACAGGGTATCTGGTGCTCAATCGCTGGGGAACGAAGATGACGCCCACCGCCGTCTGGGCCGTCGTTAAAAAGGCGGCTAAAGAGGCAAAGATTAGAAAAAACGTGACCACCCACACCTTCCGTCACACCTGTGCGACCCATATGCTGAAAAACGGGGCGCCCATCCGTCATATCCAGGAGATGCTGGGCCATGCGTCCCTGGAGTCCACCCAGATCTACACCAGGGTCACCATCAACGACCTCAAAGAGATCCACGCCAGGTATCATCCGGGCGAGTCTGTATAAAACAACTACGTGGATCAGTGGGGCCCGCGGCCCTTTGAACTGAGGACCCCCCGCCCGCCCGGGCACGGCAGCAGCGAAGGCGGCGCCGAGTTCCGGGCAGTGCACCTTCCGCCACTGCGCTCCCGGCGGCACGTCGCACAATAGCGCTATTATGCGACGTGCAGTCCGTCATCCCGGCTGCATAAACGACAAGCAGCCGGGCCGCCGGCCTGTTCCCTTGTCCGCTCAACATAAGTTCTTATGTTTAGTGGCGAAAGGCACACCACCCTCCACCCGCCACCCACCTACCGCCGCTGCCGTGCCACCCGTCCGCCCCCTGCTGCGCGGGGGCTCCCCCAGAAGTCTCCCTACGGTCGGCTGTGACCATCATCTGCCGCCTTTCTTTTTTCTTTAACCGCCTGCTGGTGCTTGTCTTGTCAGGCGATCTCGGGTATTACTGAACACTGCTCTTTGAATCTGCGTGATCCCCCACAAAAAACAGCTCTTTGGGGGGAGAAGGCGCATCGTGAAATCTTGGCACAGATTCTACGATCCTGCCACCGGGCGCTATATCTCCGCTGACCCGATAGGGCTTGAAGGGGGGATTAATCTGTATGGGTATGTTCAAAATGATCCGGTTAATAAGGTTGATCCGTTGGGGTTATCAAATTACGGCCCTATAGCACCAGGAATGTGGCAATCCCCCACAGTTTGCAAACGCCGTACGTGGATTTGAGGGAGCCGTGAGAGGCTTTCCAGCCCAAACAGCAGAATATGGTAATTGTGTTGCCATATGCTGGTTGGAATATTTTATAGGCGATTATTTGCAAAAATCTGTAGATAAGAAAATTGCTAATAGATTATCATCAAGAGCGTCTAAAGCAGTTCGAGCAGGGGTTAATAAAGCTGTAACTTATTGGTCTGTTTTTGGATTGATTAAGTGTTCGGTCGAGTGTTGTGAATAAAAGTCCATGAATTTTCTTAAAAATTTTATTTTTTTAGTTGAAGTTATTCTGCTTGGAAGTGGGGCGTTACTTATAAAAAATCATCTTGCTTTGGGAGGAGAATATTTACTCAAAGAGTTTTATTAACTACAGTTTTCATGGTAGTTACTATTTGCATTGTATACTTGTTTGCTTATCTTGTTGATAAGTATAATGAAAAATCTACAGAAGGAAAGAAGTAGAGGGAAAAAAGAGGGGAAAAAATAAAAGAAAAAGGGGTCTAGGGAAAGACGACGGGGTCCCAAAAAAAGGGGACGGAACGATTTTTTCCCCTTCCCGCCAATGAAAAGTTCACCGGCACGCCCGGTGTAACGGCTGATTGGCATATCCCACACGCCACGACAAAAGCGGCTGAGAAGAAGATCTCAGCCGCTTTTCTTATTCCTTCTCGGCCCTTTGAGGAAGTTATCAATCGTCTTGAAAAGAGCTTTTTGCTGTGATGGCGGAGCTCTTCAATCTTTTT
>JAEQMT010000024.1 GCA_016722945.1 Desulfofustis sp. PB-SRB1
GATGAATTCTTGACCAAGGATTTACATTTTTTCCTAGGGACTACCCTTGCAAACCATTTACGAGCACCGAACCCTTTTGTCATAATCGGGGTTTTTCCTCCACCAAAAAAAAAACAACAACCCTTTTCAAGCCATTCGAGATCCCATAAAATTAACAAACAAGACCAGAGTATTGCTGGTAAAACGAATGCCAATCTGCCGTTACAACGGACAAGCCGGTGAGCTCTTTATTGATCAGTGTCAAGGATCGAGATCTGACCAATAGGCAATCTCATCAATTCCACTTGAAACGACGAAGAGGCTGATCAGATTTCTTAATAAACAGGCGAAAGTTAAAAATATTTGACAACATTCTTGTAATTTTAATAGATAAAGAAACAAGTATGATAATCAAAACAATAATTAAAAATATCGATACAAAAAAGTCGATATCCATATAGAAAAGAAAGTTAATAATTATTTTATATATAAAACCCAAGATATATCCAAGTAAAACGAACCAAAATAGCCCACATTAATAATGCAAAAAGTACTAGATAGTTAAGCTTAACCAGGACACTGCATGATGGGCATTTTTTTTTTCTGAAAAAATAGAAAATATTTCCCAAATTAAGGGGTGTTATAATTGCCTTATTACAAACTGGGCAACTAAATATTTTAGAAGAATGAGCTTGGACCACCATTTTCTTCACATGGACAACCATTATCACCTACTTCTGATAGCAGAAAACATCTAAACCTAGCAGTAGTCCCTATTGGAAGACCTATACCAGGCCCAACATTCAATGATGTAGAGGGGGAACGAGCCATTGTTTATCGCACCAGCAACATCAACCGATAAAGAGAAATTTTTTCCGGCACCAAAATTATTTGTGACCGGTGATCCATTCGATGAGTTTGATAGCGACCAACTATACCCAAAACCTATCAAATCTGTAGTTAAACTATAGCATAAATACAAACATCCATTGTTATCCCTCACCCACTCAAAATTACTTAAGGGGAGAGTGAGTGAAAAAGAATCTGCGGGGAAATATCCCTTGCCGTGATTACCATACTCTTGGGGGTTATTCCTACCTCGACGTCTCAATCCCCACGGATCAAACCAGTTCAATGGGTCGCTCCACACATACGCATATAAATTGAAATCACCTCCAAAAAAACCGAGAGGATCAGCCGAGATATACCTGCCGGTAGCAGGAATCATAGAATCTGTGCCAAGATTTCACGATGCGCCTTCTCCCCCCAAAGAGCTGTTTTTCGTGGGGGTTCGCGCAGATTCAAAGAGCAGTGTTCAGTATTACCCGAGATCGCCTGGACAAGACAAGCACCAGCAGGCGGTTAAAGAAAAAGAAAGGGAATATCCGGGAAGTGGTTTTTGTCGGGGAGCCCCCGCGCAGCAGGGGGCGGACGGGTGGGCACGGCAGCGGCGGTAGGTGGGTGGCGGGTGGAGGGTGGAGGGTGGTGTGCCTTTTCGCCACTAAACATAAGAACTTATGTTTAGCGAACAAGGGAACAGGCCGGCGGCCGGCCTGCGTTTTTTTTTTGCAGGCCGGATGGACGGACTGCACGTCGCATAATAGCGCTATTGTGCGACGTGCCGCCGGGAGCGCAGTGGCGGAAGGTGCACTGCCCGGAACTCGGCGCCGCCTTCGCTGCTGCCGTGCCGGGCGGGCGGGGGGTCCTCAGTTCAAAGGGCCGCGGGCCCCACTGATCCACGTAGCTGTTTTATACAGACTCGCCCGGATGATTACCTGGCGTGGATCTCTTTGAGGTCGTTGATGGTGACCCTGGTGTAGATCTGGGTGGACTCCAGGGACGCATGGCCCAGCATCTCCTGGATATGACGGATGGGCGCTCCGTTTTTCAGCATATGGGTCGCACAGGTGTGACGGAAGGTATGGGTGGTCACGTTTTTTCTAATCTTTGCTTGGTGAGCCGCTTTTTTAACGACGGCCCAGACGGCGGTGGGCGTCATCTTCGTTCCCCAGCGATTGAGCACCAGATACCCTGTTTCCTTTCCCCGGCTCATGGCCGGTCGGACCATGAGAAGATACTGCTTTATTATATCGCACACCCGTGAGCTTATCGGTACGACACGGTCTTTTGTTCCCTTGCCGGATCTGATCGTCAGATACCCATGCACGATATCGAGATCACCGGTCTTGACCGCTGCCATCTCAGCGGCCCTGATGCCGGTATCGTAGAGGATTTCCAGGATGATCCTGTTACGGTAGCCGTCAGGTGTCCGCATATCCGGGGCGGCCATGATCTTTGTTATCTCAACGTACTCCAGGATCACCTTTGGTAAGCGTTTCGGCTGCTTCGGCAACGTGATCGTCTTGCTGAGATCAGCGGTAAGATAATCCGTTGCATAGAGATACCGGGCAAAGCCGCGAACCCGAACAGAGATACTTTTCCCTGGTACTGACGGAGAGCTGCTTACCTTTGGCAGTCAGCCGGTAGGCAAGGTCTTCCTGGAACAGATGCAAGGCATTCCGGTTAAACTGCACCAGCTCGGTTATCCCTTCATGTTCCAGAAAGAGAGCCATGGCATTCAAGGCGCCCCGGATGTTGCGGATCGTCAACGGTGAACGGTTCAGGATCTTCAGTTCCTCTAGATATCCCGGTATCAGTTCTCTGATCAGCATGGTGGATGCGTCCGGGTATGAGTTTCCTTGAGGTCGATTGGGTATACTCGGGTATAGATTTGGGTGGTCCGGATGTGTCGATGACCCAGCAGCTTCTGGACATAGCGGATATCAGCCCCTTGTTGGAGAAGATGGGTCGCACAGCTCCTCCTGAAGCTATGCGGTGAAGCGGTCTTTGTGATTCCGGCGGATTTTTTGTAGTGAAACAGTGATGTCCTGATACTGTTACCGGTCACCGGCCTGCCTTGATCGGTGAGAAAGAGCCGTCTTTGCTGCTTGTTCTTCTGGGCATACCGGGGCCGGATGTTTTTCAGATATTCTTTCAGATACGTGGCCGCATTGCTGCCGAGGGGAACCACCCGCTGCCGGTTGCCCTTGCCTTTTCTGATATGCAGAACCTTATCTTTGAGATCAACGTCATGAACGGTGAGCTGCACCAGCTCATTGAGCCGTATCCCTGAAGAATACAGCGTTTCCATGATAGCCCTATCTCTGATCTGCATCCGTAACGAGAGGTTGGGCTGTTCCAGGAGCAGCCGCATTTCCGCAACCGTCAGCACCGGCGGCAATGTCCGGTTCTGGCGGTTGGTTTCCCGTATTTTCTCTGTCGGATCAAGTAGGAGCCGGTGAGTATCAAGCAGCCAGCCGAACAGCCGCTTTACCGGTCTGAGCCGCATTCCCTTGGTCTCTTCGGCAATAGCCATATCGGCTACCAGAAGCTGGTAGGTTCTGATCGTCTCATTGGTGACCTGCTTGAGATCCATCACCTCTATTTTCCTGAGATAGTCCAGAAAGTAACCGAGATAGACCGAGTAACATTCGATGGTTGAGGCGGCATAGCCACTGCTTTCCAGGTAGTTCTTGAACCTGATCTTTGCTGTATCGATATCCATATTCTTCGTATCCCTCCTCTGGTGGCGGTTCTCGTCAGAGACCCGGTACATGGTGGCTTCATTGCGGTATCGATTACCTTTGCCCGTGACAGCCAGGCAGCGTCGCTGGTTTTCCGTCCCCTGTCCTCCCTCTGTCTTCTGTCTTCTGTCTTCTGTCTTCTGGTACCCCTGGGGCTTGTTCTCCTGCCTCGCCCTCGGGTTGTTGTCTTTTTTCTTTAACTGCACGGAGTTATCTGTGTTTTTTCGAGCCTCGGAGTACCCTCGGGGTAGCACGTTTTCCCTCGGGGTCAGGGTATTTACCCTCGGGGTAACGCTTCATCTTCCCGGTTCATCAACGTTTCTATCTGCTCAACGCTGGTCAGGTTGAGGTAACACGTTTCTTGATGCTCCTCCCCCTGGCCCTGATAGTGAGGATATAGCTGTACTCCTTGCCTCTGGAGCTGGTGCGGACACCGATGTACTCCATTTCTTCAAGCTGCTTGATATGAGCCCTGATCTGCCAGTCACTCCAGCCGGTGTATTCCCGGATCATCCTCCGGGTGAAGAAGATTTCATCTATGGGGGCGTTGTTTCTGCTCCGCCTGTTCCTTTACCATTTCGTAGATCTTCGATAGCAAGGTCCTGGACGGTTTGACCAGTTCATCCATGGATTGACCGAGAACCACATTGGCAAGGCGGTTAGCTGTCTCAATGTCGGTAAGCGTGACTTCGATATATTCAACGGCGTGCCGTCCACCTCCACGGTCTGTATCTCCCGCTGATACTGGTGCAGGAAGGCCACCGCCCGGATGAGGCCGAGGTATTTCTTGTGGTCCCGCCTGGCCCGGAGCGAGTGGCTGGGATAATTGAGATATTCGGCATACGGGTTGACCACCGCCAGGGGCATGAGCATTCGTTGCACCGCATGGTGCTTTCTGGTAACGGTGTGCTGCTTCTTTTCCCGGATCAGCCCGGCCAGCGTTTCCGCCTCCCGCTGCCGCTGATGGATGGCCCCGGTCATGGCGGCCGATTCATCGATGGTCAGAAAGATAAAGCGTGAGGCCGTCTCCTGGTCGATCTCGGTGGGGTGGTGGTGATCATCACGCAGACCGGGCCGTTTACCGTGTATTCCTCGGTCTTCATCCTGCCGTTGGCATCCTTGCCGGTGGCGGCCACGGTAATCTTCTTGGCCGACTGGATCGTTCTGATCGAGTAGGCGGCGCCGCCCATCCCTTCGGCCTCCTCG
The DNA here is from genome assembly GCA_016722945.1 of Desulfofustis sp. PB-SRB1. Taxonomy (GTDB): domain Bacteria; phylum Desulfobacterota; class Desulfobulbia; order Desulfobulbales; family Desulfocapsaceae; genus PB-SRB1. The sequence continues at coordinate 4,770 of JAEQMT010000024.1, forward strand.
ATGGCCAGGATCTTGTGCACCAACGAGTCTTCTTCTTTGTAGAACAGGGCCTGGTCGGTAACCCGGGTGTATTTGATATACTCTTCATCGGGATCAGCGAGATGATGGCATCCTGCAGGGTGGATTTGCCGGCCGCGGAGCGGGACTGGATGAGCACCGATAAGGGCTCGGTCAGTTTCCTGGAAGTGGCGGCCAGGTACCCACCAGCTTGTTGATCTTCTCACCGGTGACGCCCAGGGTGTCGAAGTCGGTGAGCAGCGCCGCGAAGATATCGTCGCTTTTCAGAAAGGATAAGGCCAGCTCCTTATCCCCTGTGCTGATCTCGGTGTGCTGCTGCTCTTTCTTCTCCGGCCGCCACTGTTCCACCAACTGCAGCAGTTTGGCCAGGTCTTCCTTGATCAGCGCTTCCGGCTCGGCAAACAGATCGGCACAGAGCTTGGCGAACCAGTGGCGGGATCTCGAAGAATACAGATCGATGGTAGTCAGCTCGAAGGGTTTTGATGATGAAACGTCCTCACTGACCTTGATGGTGGCTTTGAGCTGGGTATCGCCCGCTGGATGCCTTTTACCTGGTAGTGCCGTGTGGCGTAGCCCACCGTGAAACCGTGTTCTTCCTGCTGGTATAGGGTTTGTTTACGCTTTGTGCAGCGAATCTGACTGCTCCACCGATGCCGGGTTGGCCTTTGAGCAGCTGCTCGAACTCTTCGGGAGTGTGGCGGTTGAAGTAGATGGTGATATCCTTGTCCGGCAGCGACGGTGTAGACGGTTATTCCTTTCTTCTGTAACTGCTCCGCCGCCTGTGTGGCTCCGTTCTTGCCGACAGGGTCACTGTCAAAGCAGAGATACACCTCTGTTACCGCGCTGTTAAAGAGAACAAGATGATCCTCGGTTACCCCGTTAACCCCATAGGCGGGAATGACATTGGTAAAACCCTGGTCGTACAGGGTCACGGCATCGATAATCGATTCGGTAAGGATGATGGAAGCGCTTCGTGGTACCGCCTGGCGGTTGACGAGCCCGGAGCGTGAACCGGCCAGGTACAGGTGGCTGACCCCATGTGCCGGGTCGATGTTTCTGCCATAGAGATTGACGATTGCCCCATCTGTATCATAGATCGGAAAGACCACGCAGTTGTAGAGATTTCGTTGCCTTTGGCATTGAGGATGCCGAGCGTTTTCAGCGTCTTGATGACGGCCGGATCTTCGGGCAGGATCTTTTTCAGGCTGCCGTTCACAAAGCCCGTGCCGAAGTCGGTGCATGTCTGGTTGTTTGTAATCCCCCGGTTCTTGAGGTAGTCCAGGCCTCTCTGATCTTCAGTAAAGCTGTGCTGATAATACCCCACTACTCGGGCCAGTAACTTCTTCTCGGCCACACTCAGCACTTTCTTACCCGGTCTTTTCTGACTTCTGTCCTCTGTCTTCTGAATTCTGTTCCCCCGAGCCAGCAGCTTTTTGTCGGCCACGCTGAGCCCTTTCTTTTTTTTCTTTAACTGCTGCTTTTCTGTCTTCTGTCCTCTGACTTCTGACTTCTGAGGGCGGTCTCTCAGCCAGCCGTCTGACAGCTTCTTTGAAATCGACTCCATGTATCAGCTCAACGAAGCGGATAACATCGCCGCCCGTCCCACAGCCAAAGCAGTTCCACAGGTTTTCCTTGGGATTGACGGTAAGTGATGGGGTGGTATCTTCATGGAAGGGGCAGAAGCCCCGGTAGTTCTCGCCGACCTGTTTCAGCTCAACGCCGCGGGCCTTCATGAAAGAAACCAGCTCAACGCCGTGTTTGATGGCCTCTATTTCGTCTTGACTGATCATTGTTCTCTCTCCTCATATCTCGCAGGTCAAACAGCATATCTCTGAGCAGGTTTCAGTGATTCTCGTAGATGCACCGGGTTCACCAGGGCGGTGCCGCTTCGGTATTGCCGCTCCAACCCCTCCAGGTCGGCGCCGCTGATCTCAAAGGCGGCGATCCCTCTGGCCGCGTCCTTGATCCTGATGCCGCGCAGTGCCGCGCCCTTGCACAGGAAAAAGGCGCCGACATAGATGTCCGTGGTCTCGTAGGTGGCGATGGCTCATCACCTCCTTTGGGTCGCCATGATTGATTTTTTCCGGGAGATATGGGAGAAGAGCAGGACGCTTCGGTATCTCGCCGGGGTCGTACCAGCCCGTCACCTTCGCTCTTGCCACAGACCGGAGGGTGACGGGTTTTTTTCATAAAAAAATGAATAAAACATCAATGATGCACAATATAGCATCCATGCCGGATAAGTGTCAAGCGTTAATGATCCATGAAGCACCCATAAAGCATTATTTTTCTCGAACATGTGGTGCAATATGGCTATAACTTGCTTTATGGAAAACAAAGAGAACCAAACCGAGGCAGGTTTCGCCGCAAGGCTCTTGTCCTTACGTAAACAGAAAAATCTTTCCCAGACAGAATTGGGGAAGATTGTAGATGTCCATTATTCCCATATCGGACGTTATGAACGGGGGATATCTCGACCTGCAGCCGACACCTTAAAAAGAATGGCCGATGCCCTCGGTGTTTCCAGTGATTACCTCATAGAGGGGACAACGGCGGATGCTGCGAAAGCGAAGTTTGAAGACAGAGAATTGCTTCTGCAATTCCAGGAAGTTGAAAAACTTGAAGAAGAGGACAAGCAAGTAGTCAAAAAACTGATAGATGCTTTTCTAACAAAAAAACACACATTCAAGAATTGGCCCGGTAAAAGGCTCAGGAGAACGCTTATGGAGAGATTCATCAACATCCATGTCGAGAAATTGCCGGAAGGGGTGTACCTCGCCACTTCCGACGATGTCCCCGGACTGGTAGCCCAAGGGCGGACAGTTACTGAGACCATGGAAATTGCCCGCGATGTCGCCAGGAAACTTCTGGAAGCACAAGCAGAGAGGCGTACCAGCCCGTCACTACAGATCGTTGGAGATGCTTTTGATTGCGCCCTGGTGGTAGGAGGTGAATGGGGCGT
>JAEQMT010000050.1 GCA_016722945.1 Desulfofustis sp. PB-SRB1
CAGCAGTTAAAGAAAAAAAGAAAGATCAGCGTGCCGACAAGAAGCTGCTGGCCCGGGGAACAGAAGTCAGAAGACAGAGGACAGAAGTCAGAAAAGACCGGGTAAGAAAGTGCTGAGTGTGGCCGAGAAGAAGTTACTGGCCCGAGTAGTGGGGTATTATCAGCACAGCTTTACGAAGATCAGAGAGGCCTGGATTACCTCAAGAACCGGGGGATTACAACCAACAGACGCACCGACTTCGGCGGGCTTTGTGAACGGCAGCCTGAAAAAGATCCTGCCCGAAGATCCGGCCGTCATCAAGACGCTGAAAAATCTCGGCATCCTCAATGCCAAAGGCAACGAAATCTTCTACAACTGCGTCGTCTTTCCCATTTATGACACAGATGGAAATCGTCAATCTCTATGGCAGAAACATCGACCGGCACATGGGGTCAGCCACCTGTACCTGGCCGGTTCACGCTCCGGGCTCGTCAACCGCCAGGCGGTACCACGAAGCGCTTCCATCATCCTTACCGAATCGATTATCGATGCGGTAACCCTGTACGACCAGGGTTTTACCAATGTCATTCCCGCTATGGGGTTAACGGGGTAACCGAGGATCATCTTGTTCTCTTTAACGGCGCGGTAACAGAGGTGTATCTCTGCTTTGACAGCGACCAGGCCGGCAAGACGGAGCAGCACAGGCGGCGGCGCAGTTACAGAAGAAAGGAATCACCGTCTACACCGTCGAGCTGCCGGATAAAGACATCACCATCTACTTCAACCGCCACACTCCCGAAGAGTTCGAGCAGCTGCTGAAAGACGCCAACCCGGCATCGGTGGAGCAGTCAGATTCGCTGAACAAGCGCAAACAAACCCTATACCAGCAGGAAGAACACGGCTTCACGGTGGGCTACGCCACACGGCAGTACCAGGTGAAGGGCATCCAGCGGGGCGATACCCAGCTGAAAGCCACCATCAAGGTCAGTGAGGACGTTTCATCATCCAAACCCTTCGAGCTGACTACCATCGACCTCTACTCTTCGAGATCCACTGGTTCGCCAAGCTCTGTGCCGATCTGTTTGCCGAACCGGAAGCGCTGATCAAGGAAGACCTGGCCAAACTGCTGCAGCTGGTGGAACAGTGGCGGCCGGAGAAACAAAGAACAACAGCACACCGAGATCAGCACAGGGGATAAGGAGCTGGCCTTATCCTTTCTGAAAAGCTACGATATCTTCGCGGCGCTGCTCACCGACTTCGACACCCTGGCGTCACCGGTGAGAAGATCAACAAGCTGGTGGGCTATCTGGCCGCCACCTCAAGGAAGCTGGCCGAGCCCTTATCGGCTCATCCAGTCCCGCTCAGCGCCGGCAAATCCACCCTGCAGGATGCCATCATCTCGCTGATCCCCGATGAAGAGTATATCAAATACACCCGGGTTACCGACCAGGCCCTGTTCTACAAAGAAGAAGACTCGTTGGTGCACAAGATCCTGGCCATCGAGGAGGCCGAAGGGATGGGCGGCGCCGCCTACTCGATCAGAACGATCCAGTCGGCCAAGAAGATCACCGTGGCCGCCACCGGCAAGGATGCCAACGGCAGGATGAAGACCGAGGAATACACGGTAAACGGCCCGGTCTGCGTGATGATCACCACCACCGCCACCGAGATCGACCAGGAGACGGCAAGTAGGTTTATCTTCCTCACCATCGATGAATCGGCCGCCATGACCGGGGCCATCCATCAGCGGCAGCGGGAGGCGGAAACGCTGGCCGGGCTGATCCGGGAAAAGAAGCAGCACACCGTTACCAGAAAGCACCATGCGGTGCAACGAATGCTCAAGCCCCTGGCGGTGGTCAACCCCTATGCGAATATCTCAGTTATCCCAGCCACTCGCTCCGGGCCAGGCGGGACCACAAGAAATACCTCGGCCTCATCCGGGCGGTGGCCTTCCTGCACCAGTATCAGCGGGAGATACAGACCGTGGAGGTGGACGGCACTCTGGTTGAGTACATCGAAGTCACGCTTACCGACATTGAGACAGCTAACCGCCTTGCCAATGTGGTTCTCGGTCAATCCATGGATGAACTGGTCAAACCTTCCAGAACCTTGCTATCGAAGATCTACGAAATGGTGAAGGAACAGGCGGAGCAGAACAACGCCCCCATAGATGAAATCTTCTTCACCCGGAGAATGATCCGGGAGTACACCGGCTGGAGTGACTGGCAGGTCAGGGCTCATATCAAGCAACTTGAAGAAATGGAGTACATCGGTGTCCGCACCAGCTCCAGAGGCAAGGAGTACAGCTATATCCTCACCTATCAGGGCCAGGGGGAGGAGCATCAAGAAAGGTGTTACCTCAACCTGACCAGCGTTGAGCAGATAGAACGTTGATGAACCGTGAAGATGAAGCGTTACCCCGAGGGTAAATACCCTGACCCCGAGGGTAAAACGTGCTACCCCGAGGGTACTCCGAGGTTCGAAAAAACATAGATAACTCCGTGCAGTTAAAGAAAAAAGACAACAACCCCGAGGGTGAGGCAGGAGAACAAGCCCCAGGGGTACCAGAAGACAGAAGACAGAAGACAGAAGACAGAAGACGGAGGGCAGAGGACGGAAAACCAGCGACGCTGCCTGGCTGTCACGGGCAAAGGTAATCGATACCGCAATGAAGCCACCATGCACCGGGTCTCTGACGAGAACGCCACCAGAGGAGGGATACGAAGAATATGGATATCGATACAGCGAAGATCAGGTTCAAACACTACCTGGAAAGCAGTGGCTATGCCGCTTCAACCATTGAATGTTACTCGGTCTATCTCGGTTACTTTCTGGACTATCTCAGGAAAATAGAGGTGATGGATCTCAAGCAGGTCACCCATGAGACGATCAGAAGCTATCAGCTCCTGGTCATGGATATGGATATCGCTGAAGAAACAAAGGGAATGCGGCTCAGACCGGTAAAGCGGCTGTTCGGCTGGTTGCTGGATACGCACCGGCTCCTGCTTGATCCCACCGAGAACATCCGGGAGACTAGCCGGCAGAACCGGACCGTGCCGGAGGTGCTGACAGTCGCGGAAATGCGGCTGCTGCTGGAACAGCCCAACCTCTCGTTACGGATGCAGATCAGAGACAGGGCTATCATGGAAACCCTGTATTCTTCAGGAATACGGCTCAATGAGCTGGTGCAGCTCACCGTTCATGACGTTGATCTCAAAGATAAGGTTCTGCATATCAGAAAAGGCAAGGGCAACCGGCAGCGGGTGGTTCCTATCGGTAAAAATGCAGCCACGTATCTGCAAGAATATCTTGAAAACATCCGGCCCCCGGTATGCCCGGAAGAACAAGCAGCAAAGACGGCTCTTTCTCACCGATCAGGGCAGGCCGGTGACCGGCAACAGTATCAGGACATCGCTGTTTCACTAACAAAAAAGCCGCCGGAATCACAAAGACCGCTTCACCGCACAGCTTCCGCCGAAGCTGTGCAACCCATCTTCTCCAACAGGGGGCTGATATTCGCTATGTCCAGAAGCTGCTGGGGCACCGGCATATCCGGACCACCCAAATCTATACCCGAGTATACCCGATCGACCTCAAGAAAACTCATACCCGGACGCATCCAGGGCTATGAGGATCAGAGCGCTGATACCGGGCTATCTGGAAGAACTGAAGATCCTGAACCGTTCACCGTTGACGATCCGCAACATCCGGGGCGCCTTGAATGCCATGGTTCTCTTCCTGGAAGAACAAGGGATAACCGAGCTGGTGCAGTTTAACCGGGATGCCTTGCATCTCTTCCAGGAAGACCTTGCCTACCGGCTGACTGCCAAAGGTAAGCAGCTCTCGGTCAGTACCAGGGAAAAGTATCTCTGTTCGGTTCGCGGCTTTGCCCGGTATCTCTATGCAACGGATTATCTTACCGCTGATCTCAGCAAGACGATCACGTTGCCGAAGCAGCCGAAACGCTTACCAAAGGTGATCCTGGAGTACGTTGAGATAACAAAGATCATGGCCGCCCCGGACATGCGGACACATGCCGGCTACCGTAACAGGATCATCCTGGAAATCCTCTACGATACCGGCATACGAGCGGCGGAGATGGCAGCGGTCAAGACCGGTGATCTCGATATCGTGAATGGGTATCTGACGATCAGATCCGGCAAGGGAACAAAAGACCGTGTCGTACCGATAAGCTCACGGGTGTGCGATATAATAAAGCAGTATCTTCTCATGGTCCGACCGGCCATGAGCCGGGGAAAGGAAACAGGGTATCTGGTGCTCAATCGCTGGGGAACGAAGATGACACCCACCGCCGTCTGGGCCATCGTTAAAAAGGCTGCCCACCAAGCAAAGATCACCAAAAATGTGACCACCCATACCTTCCGTCACACCTGTGCAACTCATATGCTCAAGAACGGGGCGCCCATCCGTCATATCCAGGAAATGCTGGGCCATGCGTCCCTGGAGTCCACCCAGATCTACACCAGGGTCACCATCAACGACCTCAAAGAGATCCACGCCAGGTATCATCCGGGCGAGTCTGTATAAAACAAGTACGTGGATCAGTGGGGCCCGCGGCCCTTTGAACTGAGGACCCCCGCCCGCCCGGGCACGGCAGCAGCGAAGGCGGCGCCGAGTTCCGGGCAGTGCACCTTCCGCCACTGCGCTCCCGGCGGCACGTCGCACAATAGCGCTATTATGCGACGTGCAGTCCGTCATCCCGGCTGCATAAAGGACAAGCAGCCGGGCCGCCGGCCTGTTCCCTTGTCCGCTAAACATAAGTTCTTATGTTTAGTGGCGAAAGGCACACCACCCTCCACCCGCCACCCACCTACCGCCGCTGCCGTGCCCACCCGTCCGCCCCCTGCTGCGCGGGGGCTCCCCGACAAAAACCACTTCCCGGATATTCCCTTTCTTTTTCTTTAACCGCCTGCTGGTGCTTGTCTTGTCAGGCGATCTCGGGTATTACTGAACACTGCTCTTTGAATCTGCGTGATCCCCCACAAAAAACAGCTCTTTAGGGGGAGAAGGCGCATCGTGAAATCTTGGCACAGATATTATGACCCTACCACCGGGCGGTATATTTCTGCTGATCCGATTGGGCTTGGTGGGGGGATTAATCTTTATGGGTATGCTCTCCAAAATCCGATTTATTGGATTGACCCGTGGGGGCTCTCTGATTGCACGATTAGTGGCGAGTGGGTATCAGCAGAAATAGTAAATTTGTCAGTCAAACATACCGGTAATACATGGGATTTTTGGATTGATCTTGTGCCTCCAGGAGTATATCAAGGCCACGCTAATTTTCTTGTAAATGCTGATGCTCATTTTGTTATTAATTGCAAGAAAGTCTGTGAATGTGAGGAAGAAAATGAAGAATGGACAATTGACGAAACTCTATATCTTCCTCAGCTACATGTTAAAATCCCAGTCCCACTGTGGTCTCTTCCATGGGGCTGGATATATTCAACATCAGAAGCAGCACGGAAAGCTACAAAATATTATAATTCTGAGCTTGGAAAGATGGCACGTGATCCTGATATATGGTGTAAGACAAGTGATTTCATACGACGTGTGGTATCACAATTTTTCTAACGTTTATTTTGGCAGTTTTAACCGCTAAATTACAATATGAGAGGAGAGCGGATTGTGATCATTTTGGCAATTATCTAAAGCAACGGTATTTTTGAAATATAATTACACTTACAATCTGTAACATTGTGTATATGCTGGTATCAATTTAATTCTCCTTCCTTATGTTTTTCTTATTTATCTGGAATCACATGATATTACCATTCCGTGCGGGAGGTTTCCCGTTAAGGTGGTTACACGAAAACCATGCTAATAAACTAGGCGTAGCAGCTGAACTAATTTACCCTATCAAAACATATCTACGCCGTCAGAAGGACAAATATGATTCACAAAAATCAACAAATATTCTTACATGAAAAACGCCAAATTTGATGCCATTAAATATTATACTATAGTGGTATTATCATTTTGTTTTTTCTTTGTTATAGCGTCACTACTGTTTTCCTGGCATCCAAACCAAAATTCAGAAATTTCATTTCCAGGACTCCATGACAGTACATTAATTGAGTCTGTCGAGAGATATATTTATGGTAATATAGAGAGATAATTTTTGATATTTCTATTTCGCTATTAATTGTTTTCTTTTTACTGGAATCATTGCGGGTTTCTTTTCTAAAAAAAATATGCTTTATAGAAATTTCTTAATAGTTTATATTTTTTTCGATTTTAATAACGCTTTCTAGTTTCAGTATGAGGTTTATTTTGAGTCATCTATAATTGCAGCACTTGCCCTTTTCAGTTTTCTACTATCAATTGGTCTTTTTTTTGGGGGGTACTTTTTTGCAACAAAGATAAGCAAAAGAAGGGAGGCAGATATCGATCCTTGACACTGATCAATAGAAAGTTCA
>JAEQMT010000063.1 GCA_016722945.1 Desulfofustis sp. PB-SRB1
TATCTGAAAAAATTGAGTCATTATTGATATTTTCATCTAAATAATTTTAGTTTCGAGTGACCCTAGATATAATCACCATATTCAAATAAATTCGATATGTTATGGAAGTAGATACCATAAATTGAAGAATGAAAGCTCAAATCATCTAGAACAGCTCTTATGTCATACATAAATTGTGATGGATCATCCTCATAGCTTTCAAAGCAGTTAATCATACTTACAATATCACTAACATTTAAATATATTTCATCAAAGTTTGAAACCCCGTATTCAACCCAATGCTCTATTTTTTCATCAAGTATTGAGGTTCCAGAAGTGCTTATAATCTCAACAGAACCCGATCCATCTTTGAGTTTTATTCCTGCTCTTTGCAAAAAAAGAGAGATTTCAATTTTCATAATAATGTCAGACAGTTAATTACATTAATAAATGTCGAATCCAAAGCCCCTTGGAGCGTTCTAAAGAAAACTAAAGGCTATGTTTAGTTAAGCATTTTTATGAAACGTTTACACAAGTCTGTGAACACGTAAACCTATCCAGGCATAGCAATAGAATTTTGCTCTTCTTATGTTAAATTTACAAAGGTGGAAATGATGGAGGGTTATCTGGGTATTGTTCCGACCAATCCCTCTGAGTGCAATGTAAACCATATGTAGATTGTGCAGCCATTACACCAGCACGGTCACCACCACCCTGCTGCAATTGCACGCTTATATAGCTATTGCTAACTTTTGCATATACCAGGATGAAGATGATTGTTTATAGCATGTTCTATAACCCTCTTAGCCACACCCTTGCAATGTTTTTCATGTTGGCGACAATCGGGATCATCACATTTACAAACTTGAATGCAACCAATTTTCTTACACCATTTAACATCTCTTCCTAAATCTCTGCAAAACTTATTACACCTTATTTGCTTGTCAGGATCACATGGGGTTTGACCATCAGGGTCTACCCCAATTAATCGGATCCTGTTGAACATACCCATACAAATTAATCCCCCCCAACCAACCCTATCGGATCAGCGGAGATGTAGCGCCCGGTGGTAGGGTCATAATATCTGTGCCAATTGTACTGTAATCCTGATTCGCTGTCAAAGTACTGGCCGGGGAAGCGCAGGTTATTGGTGATGGTGGCGGTGGTGATGGTGGCGGTGCCGAAGCTCTCATAGGTGGCGGCCCAGACCACGGTACCGTTGTCGCTCATGATCTTCTGGGGGGTGCCCAGATGGTCGTTGAGATAGTAGTAATAGATACCGCCCTCCTGCACAAAGAGCGGGTTGGTAGACCACGGGGCGCCGGGATGGTAGCCGTAGGTGCGCAGCTCGGCGCCGGTGGCGGAATATTCACCCACCAGCCCATCGTCGTTGTATAAAAAGTAGGTGCGGGTGCCGTTTACCTCCTTGAACAGCCTTCGGCCAAAGGGGTCGTAGCCGTAGGCCCCGATGGTGGCGCCCGCCTCGTCAGTTAGAAAGGCAAGCCGGTTATCTGGCGTATAGCTGAAGTTAATCTCACTGGTTCCCCGGCGTTTGACGGCCATATTACCGTGGTCGTCATAGTCGTAGGTTATGGTTCCGGTTCCGGTAAGCTGGTTGTTTTGGTTGTAGCCCCAGGCGGGGGTGCCGTCATCAGGCGAGCGGTTGCCTAAGAAATCATAGACAAAGCGTTCATCACGGGCGGGCGAGGTGGCGCCGCGCAGCCGTTCCACCGGGTCATAGTTGTAGCCGATCTGCCCTTCCGCCGTGGTCTGGGACTGGACGGCGCCTGTACGTCGGTACTGGTAGGTACGCTGCATCACCGGGTGCCGCCGGGATCACGGACGTCGATGCTGACGGGCTGCTGCAACCCGTTATAGCCGACGGTAATCGAGCCGCCGCCGGGCAGCACGATGCGGGTGGGCCGCAGCCATTCATAGGCGGTGATCGCCACCTCGCCCACCGCCTCACCCAGATCGAGGCCGGTGGGACGGCCGCCCTCATCGTAGCTCAGGGTGCGGGTGCGGCCGGCCGGGTCGGTGTAGCTCCGCTTCTGATGGTTGGCATAGTAGCGGTACGAGTGGCTGAGGCTGAAGGGGCCGTAATCGATGGTCTCGCTGGTGCGGCGCTGCAGATCGTCATAGGAGTAGACGGCACTGGTGGCGCCGTCGTCATAGCCGGTGAGGCTGTCTACCTCGTTATAGAAATAGTCGATGGACTTGAGCGGGCGCCGGCGCCGGTAAATTCATAGATATCGGTGCGGGTCAGGCGGGTGCGGTCGTCATAGCTGTGGATGGTGTGGCGGCCGTTGCCGTCGGTCTGGGTTTTCAGGTTGCCGGCGCTGTCGTAGGTGTAGCTCAGGCGCTGGCCGCCGGGCCTGGTTTCGCTTAACTGCCGGTTGCTGCGATCATAGGTGAAGCGGGTGGTATGCCGGTTGGCGTCGATGAGTTCCACCAGGTTGTCGCGGGTGTCGTAGACATACGCGGTGACGCCGTTATCGGCGGCCGGTCTCGCTGACCACCCGGCCCAACTCGTCGTGGTTGTAGTAGGTGGTGTTGCCGGCCGGGTCGGTAACCGAAACCCGGTTGCCGTGTATATCGTAGGTGAAGCTGGTGGTGCGGGGCTGGGCTCCGGTATGTCAAGATTAAAGATTTGACCCCCTACCCGACCACGACCCCCTACCCGACCACATTCCCCCCACCATTCCCCCCTACCCCCTGCTCTGACCCCATTACTCCCTCGATTGTTTTCCCTTATTGGTCTTCATTTCTTTAAAAATTCTTATTGATAAATCTAAAAAAAACACACCAGAAATAGCCGCTATTGGAATTATTAGATAAATTGAATAGTAGAATATGTATAAAAGAACATCAAATTCACTAATAACTGTAGTAGTAGAGAATATTCTCCATGAAATTTCAACTATAGAATATACAACAGCCATTTGATAGTAATTATCGTTAAATAATGCTCTTAATAATATTCCGCAGGAAAAGTAAAAGAATGACTCTGCTATTGTAGAGTATATATAAGAAAGCGAAAAACTATAATCATTTACAAATGAAAGAACATATAGGCTAAACCAATTTCTTATAGACAATGATAAAATGATTAAAAATACAAATATAAAGATAGCTTTAATTATACTAAATAGAGACATTATAGATAGTATCTTTTGTTTGAGAACCACTTCAATGTAAGGGATGGAATAAAGGTCATCCTATAAGAACAAGCTAACTCCAGGGCTTAATTTGATCTGCACGCTCATCATTCTTTTATTGCTATTTCGAATAGGGACTAACCTTGCTCTCGTCCAGCCCTAAAGTACTTGCACAATATCCTTTCGCCCAGAAATGACGGCCCCAGTAACGTTTCTCCAACAATAGGTGTTTATTGAATATCTTGATGGAGCATTTCCCCTAAAAAATCCAATTAAACGGAAATCCTCTTACTTGAAGTTCATCTACAAAACTCAAAACGATTGCGCTCGCACAATCGAGATCCACCAGTAATACTGGTTGATTACGCTTTGTATATATTTAATAAATTGATGCAGCATATTAAGTCAGCCCTTACTATTTAATCTATTAACCCACTGTGTACATGGGATCAAACCGTGAGCGTGAACCGAAGGGAACTCTGTCTGTACTTGATCTTTTTCTTTCCTAACATCTGTGTCAGTCCCCCTCAATACTTCTTGACTATCATCCCAAAAATAAGAACCTTGACATTCTGAAAAACAAATACCAAAGCGTATTTTGGTGCCATAAATATTATATTTATCCTCATATGTCATTGTTCTTCTTGCGGTGCAGCTTATTATAGCTCTATATTTCGCATTAGTTATAATTCCGCTTGGGTTTGGTACTTTTGTTCCGGGAAATACTATTGATGGATTAAGATATGGTCTGCTCCTATATGCCCATAGAATATATGATATATCAACTAACGAAGAGCTCATGAGAACTTTTCGTTTTCCGATTGTAAATGATCCGAGCGTAATGCACATCAGGCCATTGCTGTCAAAATTAGTCAAAGGATTGTTATTGACATATTTGTAGAAATTTAGACCAGCTTCAATTCCCAACGGATCAGCGGAGATATATCGCCCAGTTTCGGGGTCATAGAATCTGTGCCAAGATTTCACGATGCGCCTTCTCCCCCTAAAGAGCTGTTTTTTGTGGGGGTTCGCGCAGATTCAAAGAGCAGTGTTCAGTATTACCCGAGATCGCCTGACAAGACAAGCACCAGCAGGCGGTTAAAGAAAAAGAAAGGGAATATCCGGGAAGTGGTTTTTGTCGGGGAGCCCCCGCGCAGCAGGGGGCGGACGGGTGGGCACGGCAGCGGCGGTAGGTGGGTGGCGGGTGGAGGGTGGTGTGCCTTTCGCCACTAAACATAAGAACTTATGTTTAGCGGACAAGGGAACAGGCCGGCGGCCCGGCTGCTTGTCCTTTATGCAGCCGGGATGACGGACTGCACGTCGCATAATAGCGCTATTGTGCGACGTGCCGCCGGGAGCGCAGTGGCGGAAGGTGCACTGCCCGGAACTCGGCGCCGCCTTCGCTGCTGCCGTGCCCGGGCGGGCGGGGGTCCTCAGTTCAAAGGGCCGCGGGCCCCACTGATCCACGTAGCTTGTTTTATACAGACTCGCCCGGATGATACCTGGCGTGGATCTCTTTGAGGTCGTTGATGGTGACCCTGGTGTAGATCTGGGTGGACTCCAGGGACGCATGGCCCAGCATTTCCTGGATATGACGGATGGGCGCCCCGTTCTTGAGCATATGAGTTGCACAGGTGTGACGGAAGGTATGGGTGGTCACATTTTTGGTGATCTTTGCTTGGTGGGCAGCCTTTTTAACGATGGCCCAGACGGCGGTGGGTGTCATCTTCGTTCCCCAGCGATTGAGCACCAGATACCCTGTTTCCTTTCCCCGGCTCATGGCCGGTCGGACCATGAGAAGATACTGCTTTATTATATCGCACACCCGTGAGCTTATCGGTACGACACGGTCTTTTGTTCCCTTGCCGGATCTGATCGTCAGATACCCATTCACGATATCGAGATCACCGGTCTTGACCGCTGCCATCTCCGCCGCTCGTATGCCGGTATCGTAGAGGATTTCCAGGATGATCCTGTTACGGTAGCCGGCATGTGTCCGCATGTCCGGGGCGGCCATGATCTTTGTTATCTCAACGTACTCCAGGATCACCTTTGGTAAGCGTTTCGGCTGCTTCGGCAACGTGATCGTCTTGCTGAGATCAGCGGTAAGATAATCCGTTGCATAGAGATACCGGGCAAAGCCGCGAACCGAACAGAGATACTTTTCCCTGGTACTGACCGAGAGCTGCTTACCTTTGGCAGTCAGCCGGTAGGCAAGGTCTTCCTGGAAGAGATGCAAGGCATCCCGGTTAAACTGCACCAGCTCGGTTATCCCTTGTTCTTCCAGGAAGAGAACCATGGCATTCAAGGCGCCCCGGATGTTGCGGATCGTCAACGGTGAACGGTTCAGGATCTTCAGTTCTTCCAGATAGCCCGGTATCAGCGCTCTGATCCTCATAGCCCTGGATGCGTCCGGGTATGAGTTTTCTTGAGGTCGATCGGGTATACTCGGGTATAGATTTGGGTGGTCCGGATATGCCGGTGCCCCAGCAGCTTCTGGACATAGCGAATATCAGCCCCCTGTTGGAGAAGATGGGTTGCACAGCTTCGGCGGAAGCTGTGCGGTGAAGCGGTCTTTGTGATTCCGGCGGCTTTTTTGTAGTGAAACAGCGATGTCCTGATACTGTTGCCGGTCACCGGCCTGCCCTGATCGGTGAGAAAGAGCCGTCTTTGCTGCTTGTTCTTCCGGGCATACCGGGGCCGGATGTTTTCAAGATATTCTTGCAGATACGTGGCTGCATTTTTACCGATAGGAACCACCCGCTGCCGGTTGCCCTTGCCTTTTCTGATATGCAGAACCTTATCTTTGAGATCAACGTCATGAACGGTGAGCTGCACCAGCTCATTGAGCCGTATTCCTGAAGAATACAGGGTTTCCATGATAGCCCTGTCTCTGATCTGCATCCGTAACGAGAGGTTGGGCTGTTCCAGCAGCAGCCGCATTTCCGCGACTGTCAGCACCTCCGGCACGGTCCGGTTCTGCCGGCTAGTCTCCCGGATGTTCTCGGTGGGATCAAGCAGGAGCCGGTGCGTATCCAGCAACCAGCCGAACAGCCGCTTTACCGGTCTGAGCCGCATTCCCTTTGTTTCTTCAGCGATATCCATATCCATGACCAGGAGCTGATAGCTTCTGATCGTCTCATGGGTGACCTGCTTGAGATCCATCACCTCTATTTTCCTGAGATAGTCCAGAAAGTAACCGAGATAGACCGAGTAACATTCAATGGTTGAAGCGGCATAGCCACTGCTTTCCAGGTAGTGTTTGAACCTGATCTTCGCTGTATCGATATCCATATTCTTCGTATCCCTCCTCTGGTGGCGGTTCTCGTCAGAGACCCGGTGCATGGTGGCTTCATTGCGGTATCGATTACCTTTGCCCGTGACAGCCAGGCAGCGTCGCTGGTTTTCCGTCCTCTGCCCTCCGTCTTCTGTCTTCTGTCTTCTGTCTTCTGTCTTCTGGTACCCCTGGGGCTTGTTCTCCTGCCTCACCCTCGGGGTTGTTGTCTTTTTTCTTTAACTGCACGGAGTTATCTATGTTTTTTCGAACCTCGGAGTACCCTCGGGGTAGCACGTTTTACCCTCGGGGTCAGGGTATTTACCCTCGGGGTAACGCTTCATCTTCACGGTTCATCAACGCTTCTATCTGCTCAACGCTGGTCAGGTTGAGGTAACACCTTTCTTGATGCTCCTCCCCCTGGCCCTGATAGGTGAGGATATAGCTGTACTCCTTGCCTCTGGAGCTGGTGCGGACACCGATGTACTCCATTTCTTCAAGTTGCTTGATATGAGCCCTGACCTGCCAGTCACTCCAGCCGGTGTACTCCCGGATCATTCTCCGGGTGAAGAAGATTTCATCTATGGGGGCGTTGTTCTGCTCCGCCTGTTCCTTCACCATTTCGTAGATCTTCGATAGCAAGGTTCTGGAAGGTTTGACCAGTTCATCCATGGATTGACCGAGAACCACATTGGCAAGGCGGTTAGCTGTCTCAATGTCGGTAAGCGTGACTTCGATGTACTCAACCAGAGTGCCGTCCACCTCCACGGTCTGTATCTCCCGCTGATACTGGTGCAGGAAGGCCACCGCCCGGATGAGGCCGAGGTATTTCTTGTGGTCCCGCCTGGCCCGGAGCGAGTGGCTGGGATAACTGAGATATTCGGCATAGGGGTTGACCACCGCCAGGGGCTTGAGCATTCGTTGCACCGCATGGTGCTTTCTGGTAACGGTGTGCTGCTTCTTTTCCCGGATCAGCCCGGCCAGCGTTTCCGCCTCCCGCTGCCGCTGATGGATGGCCCCGGTCATGGCGGCCGATTCATCGATGGTGAGGAAGATAAACCTACTTGCCGTCTCCTGGTCGATCTCGGTGGCGGTGGTGGTGATCATCACACAGACCGGGCCGTTTACCGTGTATTCCTCGGTCTTCATCCTGCCGTTGGCATCCTTGCCGGTGGCGGCCACGGTGATCTTCTTGGCCGACTGGATCGTTCTGATCGAGTAGGCGGCGCCGCCCATCCCTTCGGCCTCCTCGATGGCCAGGATCTTGTGCACCAACGAGTCTTCTTCTTTGTAGAACAGGGCCTGGTCGGTAACCCGGGTGTATTTGATATACTCTTCATCGGGGATCAGCGAGATGATGGCATCCTGCAGGGTGGATTTGCCGGCGGCTGAGCGGGACTGGATGAGCACCGATAAGGGCTCGGCCAGCTTCCTTGAGGTGGCGGCCAGATAGCCCACCAGCTTGTTGATCTTCTCACCGGTGACGCCGAGGGTGTCGAAGTCGGTGAGCAGCGCCGCGAAGATATCGTAGCTTTTCAGAAAGGATAAGGCCAGCTCCTTATCCCCTGTGCTGATCTCGGTGTGCTGTTGTTCTTGTTTCTCCGGCCGCCACTGTTCCACCAGCTGCAGCAGTTTGGCCAAGTCTTCCTTGATCAGCGCTTCCGGTTCGGCAAACAGATCGGCACAGAGCTTGGCGAACCAGTGCCTCGATCTCGAAGAGTAGAGGTCGATGGTAGTCAGCTCGAAGGGTTTGGATGATGAAACGTCCTCACTGACCTTGATGGTGGCTTTCAGCTGGGTATCGCCCCGCTGGATACCCTTCACCTGGTACTGCCGTGTGGCGTAGCCCACCGTGAAGCCGTGTTCTTCCTGCTGGTATAGGGTTTGTTTGCGCTTGTTCAGCGAATCTGACTGCTCCACCGATGCCGGGTTGGCGTCTTTCAGCAGCTGCTCGAACTCTTCGGGAGTGTGGCGGTTGAAGTAGATGGTGATGTCTTTATCCGGCAGCTCGACGGTGTAGACGGTGATTCCTTTCTTCTGTAACTGCGCCGCCGCCTGTGCTGCTCCGTCCTTGCCGGCCTGGTCGCTGTCAAAGCAGAGATACACCTCTGTTACCGCGCCGTTAAAGAGAACAAGATGATCCTCGGTTACCCCGTTAACCCCATAGGCGGGAATGACATTGGTAAAACCCTGGTCGTACAGGGTTACCGCATCGATAATCGATTCGGTAAGGATGATGGAAGCGCTTCGTGGTACCGCCTGGCGGTTGACGAGCCCGGAGCGTGAACCGGCCAGGTACAGGTGGCTGACCCCATGTGCCGGGTCGATGTTTCTGCCATAGAGATTGACGATGGTTCCATCTGTGTCATAAATGGGAAAGACGACGCAGTTGTAGAAGATTTCGTTGCCTTTGGCATTGAGGATGCCGAGATTTTTCAGCGTCTTGATGACGGCCGGATCATCAGGCAGGATGTTTTTGAGGCTGCCATTCACAAAGCCAACGCCAAAGTCGGTGAACGTCTGATTGGTTTGTAATGCCCCCGGTTCTTGAGGTAATCCAGGCCTCTCTGATCTTCCGTGAAGCTGTGCTGATAATACCTCACTACTCGGGCCAGTAACTTCTTCTCGGCCACACTCAGCACTTTCTTACCCGGTCTTTTCTGACTTCTGTCCTCTGTCTTCTGACTTCTGTTCCCCCGGGCCAGCAGCTTCTTGTCGGCTACGCTGAGCTCCTTTCTTTTTTTCTTTAACTGCTGTTTTTCTCTCTTCTGTCCTCTGTCTTCTGATTTCTGACTTCTGACTTCTGTCTTCTGTCCTCTGACTTCTGACTTCTGAGGGCGGTCTCTCAGCCAGCCGTCTGACAGCTTCTTTGAAATCGACTCCATGTATTAGCTCAACGAAGCGGAATACACATCGCCGCCCGCCCCACAGCCAAAGCAGTTCCACAGGTTTTCCTTGGGATTGACCGTAAGTGATGGGGTGGTATCTTCATGGAAGGGACAGAGGCCCCGGTAGTTCCCGCCGACCTGGTGCAGCTCGATGCCGCGGGCCTTCATGAAAGAAACCAGCTCAACGCCGTGTTTGATGGCGTCGATGTCGTCTTGATTGATCATGGTTCTCTCTCCTCATATCTCGCAGGTCAAACAGCATATCTCTGAGCAGGTTCAGTGATTCTCGTAGATGAACGGGGTTTACCAGGGCGGTGCCGCTTCGGTATTGCCGCTCCAACCCCTCCAGGTCGGCGCCGCTGATCTCAAAGGCGGCGATCCCTCTGGCCGCGTCCTTGATCCTGATGCCGCGCAGTGCGGCGCCCTTGCACAGGAAAAAGGCGCCGACATAGATGTCCGTGGTCTCGTAGGTGGCGATGGCTCATCACCTCCTTTGGGTCGCCATGATTGATTTTTTCCGGGAGATATGGGAGAAGAGAAAGACGCTTCGGTATCTCGCCGGGGTCGTACCAGCCCGTCACCCTCGCTCTTGCCACAGACCGGAAGGTGACGGGCTTTTTTTGTTCAGACAGGCCTGTTCAAAAACCTGTCAAGAAGAACATATGCAATTATTCGTACCGTATTATCTAAAACGCTGCAAGCATAAAATCTCCCCATGGTATATTTTGTGCAAAAAATATGGTGAGGCGATCATGGGGTTCCCGGAAAGGCTGAAAAGGTTACGGCAGGAGAAGAAGCTCGACTTCGCAGAGCTTGCCGAAAGAATAGGCATACATTCTACCCAGCTGCGACGATACGAGAAGGGCGAGTCGCAACCCACCCTTGAGGTGTTACGTAAGTTGGCGGTTGTCTTGAACGTGCCGGGAGATGAGCTGCTATTTGATGATGATGAGCGAAAGCCACCGGAAAAACTGGCAATTCAGTTTGAAGCCATTGCCAACTTCACTCCGGAAGAACAAAAAACGCTCAAAGAAGTACTCGAAGGATTGATCCTGAAACACGAGGCCAAACGGTGGACGGTCGGAACGTAGCCGATAAGGAAAGTGCCAATCAGCCGTTGCACCGGGCGTGCCGGTGAACTCTTCATTGATCAGTGTCAAGGATCGAGATCTGACCCCCGTCTTTTGACCACAAAATTCCAAGCTCAAAGGCTGCAGTATTTGAGTTAGGATGATTCCAATCAGCCATTACACCGGACAAGCCGGTGAACTTTTCATTGAGCAGTGTCAAGGATCGAGATTTGACCCCCGTCTTTCCCTTTGTAGGGTTTGCCACACCGTTTCTTATCTGGCTAATACGTTCAAGAATAAATAGAATTGCGAAGAAGCCTGCAGTTTCCATCGAAATCATCGAAAATGCAACACTGTGCAGCAGTTTTTCCGTTGGTAACAACTGCCACCGTACTGCATTTTTATTGTATTTAAAGTTGACTAATACAGGATATACTCCAGTCCAAATAGGTGATATTCACCTAGGCTATAGGTCAATGGAAAATGATGATATTGACAGCTGGTACTGGCTTAAAGAAGAAACAGTTATGCTTGAAGACTACTGGGTACCACTTGGAGAAGATGGAAAGAAAATTATTCCATTCCTAAAGCAAAGAAACTTTTTAATCGAGAATCAAATAAATACGTATCTCTCTGCTGGTGAGCTCACTAACGGTTTAGTCTATTTTGAACAAGAAAGAAGTACTGGTGATAGATATCCTTACCTGGAGCCTGACATGAAAGTTCAAACAAAAGTCATTGTTTATGACACAAAAGGAAATAGTTGGGAAACAGAAATGAGAGTTACTAAAGTGAAAATTGAACCAATTCGGGAAATATGTCCTAAATTTGGTAAGACAAGAGAGCTTTCAGAAAATTAAATCAATGGTGGGAGGGAACAATTCACTTCACTGTATTTCGCAAACAGCAACTCAAGCAGTGAACTAAGTTTCGATCAGTGTCAAGGATCGAAATTTGACCCCCTGTCATTCTTTTACCGTCACAATTTTCCCCCTTTTTTTGGCTCTATATTACATAAAATAAACTCGATAGAATTGAGATGAAAGAGAGGAATACAAAAAAGAAAAAAATATAGTAAAGTGGCCCCACCTTACCCGCCCTTTTCCTTGTTATCTCCTTGTAATCATTTAAAATGTTTGGAAAGTAAACCATATAATCAATTAATGATTTTTTCTTGTTTTTATTGTAGACGTATAGCAGCATTACTATTGTCGTCACAAATAGACCGGGGAATGAAAAATCTGTGATTTGATTGATTAGCTCTTTCACTAGTTATTATTTATTATG
Organism: Desulfofustis sp. PB-SRB1; assembly: GCA_016722945.1. Lineage (GTDB taxonomy): Bacteria > Desulfobacterota > Desulfobulbia > Desulfobulbales > Desulfocapsaceae > PB-SRB1. The sequence continues at coordinate 11,657 of JAEQMT010000063.1, forward strand.
TTAATCACAGCACTTTTCACCTGTATACTCTGTGTTCATATAAAAATAAAAGCAAGCAGTCGCTTTTACACCTCCTATACCTAATCCTAGGTTACCTGCACCAGTTCCGCCAATACCTGACCCATCGGCGCCTACCGATATTCCACCTTCAAAAAACAAAAATCCTAGTTCGCCGCCAAGTAATTTCATAGGTGGGTTTCGACAAGAATCACCACTAAAACCAGACCCTTGCCCTATTCCACCGCTAATATCAACCGCAGCTCCATAGCAAATTTTGCGATATTTATGAATAAGTATCTCATCAGACTGCCTATCACAACAACGAATTTTATGTTGGCCTCCACCAAGTACAAAATGCGCTTCAAAGCTAGTTGTTAAGCCATCTATATTACGTCTTTTTCCTTTATTACGGCCATACTCATAAGGGTTATTTCTGCCAGACATTCTAAGCCCAAATGAATCAACCAAATTAACCGGATCCTGATTAACATACCCATACAAATTAATCCCCCCATCCAATCCAATAGGATCAGCGGAGATGTATCGCCCGGTTGAGGGATCATAGAATCTGTGCCAATTGTACTGTAATCCTGATTCGCTGTCAAAGTATTGGCCGGGGAAGCGCAGGTTATTGGTGATGGTGGCGGTGGTGATGGTGGCAGTGCCGAAACTCTCATAGGTGGCGGCCCAGACCACGGTACCGTTGTCGCTCATGATCTTCTGGGGGGTGCCCAGATGGTCGTTGAGATAGTAGTAATAGATACCGTTTTCCTGCACAAAGAGCGGGTTGGTGGACCAGGGCGCGCCGGGATGGTAACCGTAGGTGCGCAGCTCGGCGCCGGTGGCGGAATATTCACCCACCAGCCCCTCGTCGTTGTATAAAAAGTAGGTGCGGGTGCCGTTTACCTCCTTGAACAGCCGTCGGCCAAAGGGGTCGTAGCCGTAGGCGCCGATGGTGGCGCCCGCCTCGTCAGTTAGAAAGGCGAGCCGGTTATCAGGGGTATAGCTGAAGTTAATCTCACTGGTTCCCCGGCGTTTGACGGCCATATTACCGTGATCGTCATAGTCGTAGGTTATGGTTCCGGTGCCGGTAAGCTGGTTGTTTTCGTTATAGCCCCAGGCCGGGGCGCCGTCATCAGGCGAGCGGTTGCCTAAGAAATCATAGACAAAGCGTTCATCACGGGCGGGCGAGGTGGCGCCGCGCAGCCGTTCCACCGGGTCATAGTTGTAGCCGATCTGCCCTTCCGCCGTGGTCTGGGACTGGATGGCGCCGGTGCGTCGGTACTGGTAGGTGCGCTGCATCACCGGGGCGCCGCCGGGATCACGGGCGTCGATGCTGACGGGCTGCTGCAACCCGTTATAGCCGACGGTAATCGAGCCGCCGCCGGGCAGCACGATGCGGGTGGGTCGCTGCCATTCATAGGCGGTGATCGCCACCTCGCCCACCGCCTCACCCAGATCGAGGCCGGTGGGACGGCCGCCCTCATCGTAGCTCAGGGTGCGGGTGCGGCCGGCCGGGTCGGTATAGCTCTGTTTCTGATGGTTGGCATAGTAGCCGTACGAATGGCTGAGGCTGAAGGGGCCGTAATCGATGGTCTCGCTGGTGCGGCGCTGCAGATCGTCATAGGAGTAGACGGCACTGGTGGCGCCGTCATCATAGCCGGTGAGGCTGTCCGCCTCGTTATAGAAATAGTCGATGGACTTGAACGGAGCACCGGCGCCGGTAAATTCATAGATATCGGTGCGGGTCAGACGGGTGCGGTCGTCATAGCTGTGGATGGTGTGGCGGCCGTTGCCGTCGGTCTGGGTTTTCAGGTTGCCGGCGCCATCGTAGGTGTAGCTCAGGCGCTGGCCGCCGGGCCTGGTTTCGCTTAACTGCCGGTTGCTGCGATCATAGGTGAAGACGGTGGTATGCCGGTTGGCGTCGATAAGTTCCACCAGGTTGTCGCGGGTGTCGTAGACATAGGTAGTGCGACCGCCATCGGGTGCCGTTTCGCTGATCACCCGGCCCAGCTCGTCGTGGTTGTAGGAGGTGGTGTTGCCCACCGGGTCGGTGACCGAAACCCGGTTGCCGTGTATATCGTAGGTGAAGCTGGTGGTGCGGGGTTGCTCGCTGGAATGTCAAGATTGACCCCCTACCTCCCGACCCTCTACCTCCCCACAAAAGCACCGAAATAACGGGTGCGGGAAAGTACTGACAATCAGCGCGTATAAAACCCGGCACGATTGCTCTGGTAAGAAAAATCTATTTTTTCTTGGATGGCGAAGTCTTTTCCTTGACAAGAGGCCTTTTAATGGGTGACAAGAGGCCTTTTAATGGGTGACCTCTTTTGCCCCCAAGCCAAACAGACAAGGTTTTATGATTTCTGCAATACTACCAAGGTTTTATCGCCAGCGATATCTTCTGCAATTCATTGAATATGCTGGCGAGAGGGTGACTAAAATTGATCTGCAAAAATTACTTTTTCTTGCCCAACAGCAAGGGAAAGCAAATTACTTTGACTTTGTCCCGTATCATTACGGGTGCTATTCTTTTCAGGCTGCCCACGATTTAGAGATTCTGGAAAAAACCGGCTGGATACGAACCACAAAGAATGATATTCAACTGCAGCAATCAGTTGATCGAGATGGTTTTACCAAGAAAGGTGAAAAAGCAGAGATACGCAGATTTTTCAACGAGCATAAGAGATTACGTGGCACCCGGTTAATCAAGTATGTTTATGAGCGATTTCCATACTATGCGACAAAAAGTAAAATCGCATACCAGATTATGGATAAGCCTCCCGCTCTCGAAAAATACGGAGATGGAGAAACACTTTATACCCTAGGTTACGAGGGTAGATCTTTTGAAGCGTTTGTAAACAGGCTGATTAAAAACGGTATCAACGTTCTTTGTGATGTCCGGAAAAACCCTCTTAGTAGAAAATTTGGATTCTCTAAGGGGGTCATGGCACGACTGTTGCCTTGCCTCGATATCAGCTATATACACATCCCTGAACTTGGTATTGTATCAAGTCAAAGAATAGATTTACGTGTCCCCTCAGACTACGATGAGCTTTTTATAACATACAAAAAATCACTTCCCTCAAAAGTGAAGTTCGTGTCTATCATTCATGATCTAATTGATAAAAAGAAAAATGTCGCATTAACTTGCTATGAGCATGAACCAAGATTTTGTCACCGCAGCCATGTCGCTGGTTTTATCGAGAAAAAATATTCCGTCAACGTTAACCATCTATGATTGAGAACAGAAAAGTACTCATTACTGTCAAGACTTATCCGACCCTTTCCACAAAATACGCCGAGTTGGTTTGCACTGCTGGTATCTTAGATGATGGAACGTGGGTGCGTATTTTTCCCATGCCATTTCGAAAGTTAGAATTTGAACAGAAATATAAAAAGTATCAGTGGATTGAGCTCCAAATCAGAAAAAGCACTTCAGACTATCGACCGGAAAGCTTTGAGGTGGTGGACTGGCCTAAAATACGATTGCTTGGGAATGTATTAAGCACGAAGGATTCCTGGAGAAGTAGACGAAATATAGTCTTTGCCAAAAACACGGTATACCAAGATCTTACTGCGCTTATTGAACTTGCTAAGCAAAACAAACTCTCATTGGCGATATTTAAACCAACGCGAATTATTGATTTAATTGTCGAACCCACTGAACGAGAGTGGGACGAGAAGAAATTAAAAACACTCGAAAATAGATCGAAACAACTATCTCTCATCCAGACGCATGAAGAAATCAAGAAAGAACTTCAGGTTGTCAAAAAGCTTCCCTATAAATTTTCGTACCATTTCGAGGACATAAACGGCAGAGAAAGTACCTTGATGATTGAAGATTGGGAAATCGGATCCCTGTATTGGAATTGCCTCAAAGATTCAAACAATGATGAAAAATTAGCTATCCAAAAAATTCGGCTAAAATACTGGGATGAATTCTTGACCAAGGATTTACATTTTTTCCTAGGGACTACCCTTGCAAACCATTTACGAGCACCGAACCCTTTTGTCATAATCGGGGTTTTTCCTCCACCAAAAGAAAAACAACAACCCCTTTTCAAGCCATTCGAGATCCCATAAAATTAACAAACAAGACCAGAGTATTGCTGGTAAAACGAATGCCAATCTGCCGTTACAACGGACAAGCCGGTGAGCTCTTTATTGATCAGTGTCAAGGATCGAGATCTGACCAATAGGCAATCTCATCAATTCCACTTGAAACGACGAAGAGGCTGATCAGATTTCTTAATAAACAGGCGAAAGTTAAAAATATTTGACAACATTCTTGTAATTTTAATAGATAAAGAAACAAGTATGATAATCAAAACAATAATTAAAAATATCGATACAAAAAGTCGATATCCATATAGAAAAGAAGTTAATAATTATTTTATATATAAAACCCAAGATATATCCAAGTAAAACGAACCAAAATAGCGCCCACATTAATAATGCAAAAAGTACTAGTATAGTTAAGCTTAACCAGGACACTGCATGATGGGCATTTTTTTTTCTGAAAAAAATAGAAAATATTTCCCAAATTAAGGGGTGTTATAATTGCCTTATTACAAACTGGGCAACTAAATATTTAGAAGAATGAGCTTGGACCACCATTTTCTTCACATGGACAACCATTATCACCTACTTCTGATAGCAGAAAACATCTAAACCTAGCAGTAGTCCCTATTGGAAGACCTATACCAGGCCCAACATTCAATGATGTAGAGGGGAACGAGCCATTGTTTATCGCACCAGCAACATCAACCGATAAAAGAAATTTTTTCCGGCACCAAAATTATTTGTGACCGGTGATCCATTCGATGAGTTTGATAGCGACCAACTATACCCAAAACCTATCAAATCTGTAGTTAAA
>JAEQMT010000052.1 GCA_016722945.1 Desulfofustis sp. PB-SRB1
ATCCCTTCGGCCTCCTCGATGGCCAGGATCTTGTGCACCAACGAGTCTTCTTCTTTGTAGAAAGGGCCTGGTCGGTGACCCGGGTGTATTTGATATACTCTTCATCGGGGATCAGCGAGATTGGCATCCTGGGGTGGATTTGCCGCCGCGAGCGGACTGGATGAGCACCGATAAGGCTCGGTTTTTGGTGGCGGCCAGATAGCCACCAGCTTGTTGATCTTCTCACGGTGACGCCCAGGTGTCGAAGTCGGTGAGCAGCGCCGCGAAGATATCGTAGCTTTTCAGAAAGGATAAGGCCAGCTCCTTTCCCTGTGCTGATCTCGGTGTGCTGTTGTTTTGTTCTCCGGCCGCCACTGTTCCACCAGCTGCAGCAGTTTGGCCAGTCTTCCTTTGCGCTTCCGGTTCGGCAAACAGATCGGCACAGAGCTTGGCGAACCAGTGCCTCGATCTCGAAGAGTAGAGGTCGATGGTAGTCAGCTCGAAGGGTTTGGATGATGAACGTCCTCACTGACCTTGATGGTGGCTTTCAGCTGGGTACGCCCCGCTGGATGCCTTTCACCTGGTACTGCCGTGTGGCGTAGCCCACCGTGAAGCCGTGTTCTTCCTGCTGGTATAGGGTTTGTTTGCGCTTGTTCAGCGAATCTGACTGCTCCACCGATGCCGGGTTGGCGCTTTGAGCAGCTGCTCGAACTCTTCGGGAGTGTGGCGGTTGAAGTAGATGGTGATGTCTTTATCCGGCAGCTCGACGTGTAGACGGTTTTCCTTTCTTCTGTAACTGCGCCGCCGCCTGTGCTGCTCCGTCCTTGCCGGCCTGGTCGCTGTCAAAGCAGAGATACACCTCTGTTACCGCGCTGTTAAAGAGAACAAGATGATCCTCGTTACCCCGTTAACCCCATAGGCGGGAATGACATTGGTAAAACCCTGGTCGTACAGGGTTACCGCATCGATAATCGATTCGGTAAGGATAATAGAAGCGCTTCGTGGTACCGCCTGGCGGTTGACGAGCCCGGACGGAACCGGCCAGGTACAGGTGGCTGACCCCATGTGCCGGGTCGATGTTTCTGCCATAGAGATTGACGATTGCCATCTGTATCATATGGGAAAGACGACGCAGTTGTAGAAGATTTCGTTGCCTTTGGCATTGAGGATGCCGAGCGTTTTCAGCGTCTTGATGACGGCCGGATCTTCGGGCAGGATCTTTTTTGAGGCTGCCGTTCACAAAGCCCGTGCCGAAGTCGGTGCGTCTGATTGGTTGTAATCCCCGGTTCTTGAGGTAGTCCAGGCCTCTCTGATCTTCAGTAAAGCTGTGCTGATAATACCCACTACTCGGGCCAGTAACTTCTTCTCGGCCACACTCAGCACTTTCTTACCCGGTCTTTTCTGACTTCTGTCCTCTGTCTTCTGACTTCTGTTCCCCCGGCCAGCAGCTTCTTGTCGGCCACGCTGAGCCCTTTCTTTTTTTCTTTAACTGCTGTTTTTGTTTTCTGTTCTGACTTCTGACTTCTGAGGGCGTCTCTCAGCCAGCCGTCTGACAGCTTCTTTGAAATCGACTCCATGTATCAGCTCAACGAAGCGGATAACATCGCCGCCCGCCCACAGCCAAAGCAGTTCCACAGGTTTTCCTTGGGATTGACGGTAAGTGATGGGGTGGTATCTTCATGGAAGGGGCAGAGGCCCCGGTAGTTCCCGCCGACCTGGTGCAGCTCGATGCCGCGGGCCTTCATGAAAGAAACCAGCTCAACGCCGTGTTTGATGGCGTCGATGTCGTCTTGATTGATCATGGTTCTCTCTCCTCATATCTCGCAGGTCAAACAGCATATCTCTGAGCAGGTTCAGTGATTCTCGTAGATGAACGGGGTTCACCAGGGCCTGACCGCTTCGGTATTGCCGCTCCAACCCCTCCAGGTCGGCGCCGCTGATCTCAAAGGCGGCGATCCCTCTGGCCGCGTCCTTGATCCTGATGCCGCGCAGTGCCGCGCCCTTGCACAGGAAAAAGGCGCCGACATAGATGTCCGTGGTCTCGTAGGTGGCGATGGCTCATCACCTCCTTTGGGTCGCCATGATTGATTTTTTCCGGGAGATATGGAGAAGAGCAGGACGCTTCGGTATCTCGCCGGGGTCGTACCAGCCCGTCACCTTCGCTCTTGCCACAGACCGGAAGGTGACGGGCTTTTTTTGTTCAGACAGGCCTGTTCAAAAACCTGTCAAGCGTAAATGCCGCTAATGCAAAATAATTTCAAGAACTAAAATATAACATAATGTTATAATACGCAAGCACTAAAGCCGGAAAATGGAAATCGTGATGTATATTGGGTGCATGGCACAGCAAACGACACAGAAAGAAAATCGTGAGACGCTGGGGGGAAGGCTTGCCAGATGCGTAAAGAACAAGGGCTGACCCAGATCGAACTTGGAGCCAAGACAGACCTCAGCCAGGTGTTGATATCTGATTATGAGCGGGGACGGTTTGCAGCCAAGCCCCGATACCCTCATTAAAATGGCCAATGCTTTGGGAGTGGCGACCGACGAGCTTCTCGGCCTCAAAGGTAAACCGGCCAGCGGGGGTAAGCCAAGTCTGAAGACCCTGCGGCGGCTGAAAAAGATTGAAGAGCTCCCGCCATCACAGCAAAAAGCTCTTTTCAAGACGATCGATAACTTCCTCAAAGGGGCCGAGAAGGAATAAGAAAAGCGGCTGAGATCTTCTTCTTAGCCGCTTTTGTCGTGGCGTGTGGGATATGCCAATCAGCCGTTACACCGGGCGTGCCGGTGAACTTTTCATTGACAAGTGTCAAGGATCGAGATCTGACCCCCGTCTTTCCCTTTTGATCCTGATGGGTGACTGGGTGCAGCAGGTGTGATCGCTGACACAAAAGCGCCGAAATAACGGGTGCGGGAAAGTACTGACAATCAGCGCGTATAAAACCTGGCACGATTGCTCTGGTAAGAAAAATCTATTTTTTCTTGGATGGCGAAGTCTTTTCCTTGACAAGAGGCCTTTTAATGGGTGACCCCTTATCTCCCCAAGGATCGAGATCTGACCCCGAGATTTGATTAACCTCTTCTTGAGATAGAATTTTTTGTTCGTTGACTATACGACCAGTTTTTGTATCTTTGGTTATTTGTTCAAAAAGTCCGATGTCTGATGCATAACGCGAATAAATGGTAAGTTTAGGATCAAAATTTGATTCACATTCAACATTTATAAATTTTCTTTCCTTAGAAAGTAAGTCTATTCTGCCATAAGAGCCAATTCTACAATCCCAAGAAACAGAAACTTGTTTAGGTCTTTTGATATCATTCTTTGCATTCTCATCATTATTTGACATTACACCAAAAGATTTCCCAAAAAGTATTAGTCTTTAGAGGTTCTTTTAGAATTATAGTTCCACTATCTAAGTTCCCATAAAGAATACTATTATCGAGTAATGTAAGAACCTTTTTGTGAGTAATATTTTTTGGAATTATCTGGCCAGAGCTAAAAGCCTCCTCTGAAAAATAGTAACTTTCTTTTAAATATATCTTATTCTCAGAAGAGGAAGTACTTGTTATTTCAATCCGGTTGCATGGAAAGATACATGAATATATATTTTTGTCCCCAACTCTAGGTGCAAAAAAATCGGTCAACTCGAAATCATCGCAAAAACAATTAGCTGGAGTAAAAACTACTAGCATCAACAAAAAAATTCTTCTAAGCATTAGTCTAAACCTCCCCAATAAGTTCTGCCTCCAGGAAGATTAACCCACCAAATAGAACAAGTAGCATTCCAACAATAAGCTGGTGCCGTAACTGGTTCAATATCTGTGTCTATATCCTTTTCGGTTTTCCATTTTCCATATTTAATTCTGAACCAGCAATTATCACCACAAGCGTCACACTCCCAGCATAATTTGATCGCGCGTTTTTGCCTTTGTTTATATATCGTGGTCTCTATTTTCCAAAATGATGTACCATGCGCCCAGCCATCGGCAAATACAGTGCTAACGTGTTTCCACACTGGATCACCAGTACTGACTACTTTCCATGGACGCTTCTCATACCCAATTGTTATACATCTTAACCCATCTGGGTCAGCCCAGTTTACCGGATTCTGATGAGCATACCCATACAAATTAATCCCCCCACCAAGCCCAATAGGATCAGCGGAAATATACCGCCCGGTAGTGGGGTCATAGAATCTGTGCCAAGATTTCACGATGCGCCTTCTCCCCCCAAAGAGCTGTTTTTTTGTGGGGGATCACGCAGATTCAAAGAGCAGTGTTCAGTAATACCCGACATCGCCTGACAAGACAAGCACCAGCAGGCGGTTAAAGAAAAAAGAAAGGCGGCAGATGATGGTCACAGCCGACCGTAGGGATACTTCTGGGGGAGCCCCCGCGCAGCAGGGGGCGGACGGGTGGGCACGGCAGCGGCGGTAGGTGGGTGGCGGGTGGAGGGTGGTGTGCCTTTCGCCACTAAACATAAGAACTTATGTTGAGCGGACAAGGGAACAGGCCGGCGGCCCGGCTGCTTGTCGTTTATGCAGCCGGGATGACGGACTGCACGTCGCATAATAGCGCTATTGTGCGACGTGCCGCCGGGAGCGCAGTGGCGGAAGGTGCACTGCCCGGAACTCGGCGCCGCCTTCGCTGCTGCCGTGCCCGGGCGGGCGGGGGTCCTCAGTTCAAAGGGCCGCGGGCCCCACTGATCCACGTACTTGTTTTATACAGACTCGCCCGGATGATACCTGGCGTGGATCTCTTTGAGGTCGTTGATGGTGACCCTGGTGTAGATCTGGGTGGACTCCAGGGACGCATGGCCCAGCATTTCCTGGATATGACGGATGGGCGCCCCGTTCTTGAGCATATGAGTTGCACAGGTGTGACGGAAGGTATGGGTGGTCACATTTTTGGTGATCTTTGCTTGGTGGGCAGCCTTTTTAACGATGGCCCAGACGGCGGTGGGTGTCATCTTCGTTCCCCAGCGATTGAGCACCAGATACCCTGTTTCCTTTCCCCGGCTCATGGCCGGTCGGACCATGAGAAGATACTGCTTTATTATATCGCACACCCGTGAGCTTATCGGTACGACACGGTCTTTTGTTCCCTTGCCGGATCTGATCGTCAGATACCCATGCACGATATCGAGATCACCGGTCTTGACCGCTGCCATCTCCGCCGCTCGTATGCCGGTATCGTAGAGGATTTCCAGGATGATCCTGTTACGGTAGCCGGCATGTGTCCGCATGTCCGGGGCGGCCATGATCTTTGTTATCTCAACGTACTCCAGGATCACCTTTGGTAAGCGTTTCGGCTGCTTCGGCAACGTGATCGTCTTGCTGAGATCAGCGGTAAGATAATCCGTTGCATAGAGATACCGGGCAAAGCCGCGAACCGAACAGAGATACTTTTCCCTGGTACTGACCGAGAGCTGCTTACCTTTGGCAGTCAGCCGGTAGGCAAGGTCTTCCTGGAAGAGATGCAAGGCATCCCGGTTGAACTGCACCAGCTCGGTTATCCCTTGTTCTTCCAGGAAGAGAACCATGGCATTCAAGGCGCCCCGGATGTTGCGGATCGTCAACGGTGAACGGTTCAGGATCTTCAGTTCTTCCAGATAGCCCGGTATCAGCGCTCTGATCCTCATAGCCCTGGATGCGTCCGGGTATGAGTTTTCTTGAGGTCGATCGGGTATACTCGGGTATAGATTTGGGTGGTCCGGATATGCCGGTGCCCCAGCAGCTTCTGGACATAGCGAATATCAGCCCCCTGTTGGAGAAGATGGGTTGCACAGCTTCGGCGGAAGCTGTGCGGTGAAGCGGTCTTTGTGATTCCGGCGGCTTTTTTGTAGTGAAACAGCGATGTCCTGATACTGTTGCCGGTCACCGGCCTGCCCTGATCGGTGAGAAAGAGCCGTCTTTGCTGCTTGTTCTTCCGGGCATACCGGGGGCCGGATGTTTTCAAGATATTCTTGCAGATACGTGGCTGCATTTTTACCGATAGGAACCACCCGCTGCCGGTTGCCCTTGCCTTTTCTGATATGCAGAACCTTATCTTTGAGATCAACGTCATGAACGGTGAGCTGCACCAGCTCATTGAGCCGTATTCCTGAAGAATACAGGGTTTCCATGATAGCCCTGTCTCTGATCTGCATACGCAGCGAAAGGTTGGGCTGTTCCAGGAGAAGCCGCATTTCCGCGACTGTCAGCACCTCCGGCACGGTCCGGTTCTGCCGGTTAGTCTCCCGGATGTTCTCGGTGGGATCAAGCAGGAGCCGGTGCGTATCGAGCAGCCAGCCGAACAACCGCTTTACCGGCCTCAGCCGCATGCCCTTGGTCTCTTCGGCAATAGCCATGTCGGCTACCAGAAGCTGGTAGGTTCTGATCGTCTCATGGGTGACCTGTTTGAGGTCCATCACCGTGACCGCTTTCAGATAATCCAGGAAGTATCCGAGGTATACGCAGTAACATTCGACGGTTGAGGCGGCATAGCCGCTGCTTTCCAGGTAGTTCTTGAACCTGATCTTCGCTGTATCGATATCCATATTCTTCGTATCCCTCCTCTGGTGGCAGTTCTCGTCAGAGACCCGGTACATGGTGGCTTCATTGCGGTATCGATTACCTTTGCCCGTGACAGCCAGGCAGCGTCGCTGGTTTTCCGTCCCCTGTCCCCTGTCCCCTGTCCTCTGCCCTCTGTCTTCTGTCTTCTGTCTTCTGGTACCCCTGGGGCTTGTTCTCTGCCTCGCCCTCGGGTTGTTGTCTTTTTTCTTTAACTGCACGGAGTTATCTATGTTTTTCCGAACCTCGGAGTACCCTCGGGGTCGGGGGGTTTACCCTCGGGGTCAGGGTATTTACCCTCGGGGTAACGCTTCATCTTCACGGTTTATCAACGTTTCTATCTGCGCAACGCTGGTCAGGTTGAGGTAACACCTTTCTTGATGCTCCTCCCCCTGGCCCTGATAGGTGAGGATATAGCTGTACTCCTTGCCTCTGGAGCTGGTGCGGACACCGATGTACTCCATTTCTTCAAGTTGCTTGATATGAGCCCTGACCTGCCAGTCACTCCAGCCGGTGTACTCCCGGATCATTCTCCGGGTGAAGAAGATTTCATCTATGGGGGCGTTGTTCTGCTCGGCCTGTTCCTTTACCATTTCGTAGATCTTCGATAGCAAGGTCCTGGACGGTTTGACCAGTTCATCCATGGATTGACCGAGAACCACATTGGCAAGGCGGTTAGCTGTCTCAATGTCGGTAAGCGTGACTTCGATATATTCAACCGGCGTGCCGTCCACCTCCACGGTCTGTATCTCCCGCTGATACTGGTGCAGGAAGGCCACCGCCCGGATGAGGCCGAGGTATTTCTTGTGGTCCCGCCTGGCCCGGAGCGAGTGGCTGGGATAAGCTGAGATATTCGGCATAGGGGTTGACCACCGCCAGGGGCTTGAGCATTCGTTGCACCGCATGGTGCTTTCTGGTAACGGTGTGCTGCTTCTTTTCCCGGATCAGCCCGGCCAGCGTTTCCGCCTCCCGCTGCCGCTGATGGATGGCCCCGGTCATGGCGGCGGACTCATCGATGGTCAGAAAGATAAAGCGTGAGGCCGTCTCCTGGTCGATCTCGGTGGCGGTGGTGGTGATCATCACGCAGACCGGGCCGTTTACCGTGTATTCCTCGGTCTTCATCCTGCCGTTGGCATCCTTGCCGGTGGCGGCCACGGTGATCTTCTTGGCGGACTGGATCGTTCTGATCGAGTAGGCGGCGCCGCCCATCCCTTCGGCCTCCTCGATGGCCAGGATCTTGTGCACCAACGAGTCTTCTTCTTTGTAGAACAGGGCCTGGTCGGTGACCCGGGTGTATTTTGATATACTCTTCATCGGAATCAGCGAGACGATGGCATCCTGCAGGGT
>JAEQMT010000031.1 GCA_016722945.1 Desulfofustis sp. PB-SRB1
TCGGGGTCGCATCGGGTTTGGCCTGCAGGCCATTGTCAACAACTTCGTCAGTGGGCTGATCCTGCTGTTTGAGCGGCCCGTCAAAGTGGGCGACACCATCCAGGTTGGTGAAGAGACCGGCGAGGTGAAAGAGCTTGGGTTACGGGCAACCGTTGTGCAGACGTTTGACCTTGCCGAGATGGTCATTCCCAATGGTGATCTGGTCACCGGCATGGTAACCAACTGGACATTGCAGGCCCGCCGGGTTCGGGTACGGGTTCCGGTTGGCGTGGCGTATGGCTCGGACGTGGAACAGGTGCTACATATTTTGAAACAATGCGGACAGGAGCATCCGCTTGTTCTTGATAATCCCCAGCCGGTACCATTGTTTCTAGGATTTGGCGCCAGCTCTCTTGATTTTGAACTGCGCGTCTTTATTGCAGATATGTCCGAGCGCGTCGGGGTGCGTAGCGATCTGAATCGTGCCATCAATACAGCCCTGGCCGAAGCCGGCATTGAAATCCCCTTTCCGCAAAACGATCTGCACCTGCGAAGCGTTGATCAGGATCTTCTCACCCAACTACGCGGTGGGTGGCGGCGAAGAGAAAAACGCGGTTTCCAGCTGAAACAGGGGTCACCTCACAGAAGAAAAGCGGACGGTGAGGGGGGGGTGCCACCGACTCTTTAAACACGGTAAAAATCCTGAAATCACCAATGCCGTCGTTTGTATGATAGCGGCAGCCAGGTAACTTCCAGGTGTTCTGGATGGTGAAAAAAAAGCCGGCCTGTACAACAGCGAAATTTTTCACTGGAGTCATCAGATAGTGAGTGGTACGTCGGCGGTGATCACAAATCCGCGAGGTGCGCCCTGACAGGCCTGAGCGGCCCCTTCCTGAAAGTCAATCGTTATTTTCCCGCAGTAGCTGAGCAGCGAAGGGTCGATAACCAGGTCTATTTCGCCGATGGTGAAAACCAGGTCCTGTTCACCGGGGTCATCGACGATCAGACCAATACCCGGGCCCACCGGCGGTGCCGGCCCATTACCGCCACGCGTACCGCTGAACCCCTTTCACGCTGGGCGCGCACCATGTCGGTTAGATGCGGGCGGGCCGCGTCGCCAACCACCAGGCGCTGGTCTTTGTGGTCAGTGTCGGTCATACCAGCGACGTCTCCGGGCTTGTATCATCATAGCTTTCCATCTGAGTTACAGCAGTGCCAGCAAGACGCCGGCCGCCACCGCCGAGCCGATTACGCCCGACACATTGGCGCCCATGGGCGTGCATGATCAAATGATTTTGCGGATTGGCCTCCAGGCCAACCTTGTTCACCACCCGGGCCGCCATCGGTACCGCGGAGACCCCGGCCGCGCCGATGAGCGGATTGACCGGGGTCTTGGAAAGCTTGTTCATCAGTTTTGCCATCAATACCCCGCCGGCGGTGCCGATGGCGAACGCCACCATGCCCAGAACCAGGATACCGATGGTTTCCATGTTGAGGAACTTGTCGGCCGAGAGCTTGGAGCCCACCCCTAGTCCGAGAAAGATGGTCACCGTATACATCAGGGCGCCTTTGATGTTTTCGGAAAGCCGATCAATCACCCCGCACTCCTTGGCCAGGTTGCCCAGCATGAACATCCCGATCAAGGGCGCCGCGGTGGGCAGCAGAAAAGGCGCAGATGCCAAGCACCAAAAGCGGTAGAATCATCTTTTCCAGCCGGGACACGTGTCTGAGCTGCACCATGGCGATTTTCCGTTCCTCGGGGGTGGTGAGCAGTTTCATGATCGGCGGTTGAATGATCGGTACCAGCGCCATGTAGGAATAGGCGGCGATGGCAATGGATCCCAGCAGCCGCGGTGAGAGCTGGCTGGATAAAAAGATGGCGGTGGGCCCGTCGGCGCCGCCGATAATACCGATGGAGGCGGCATCACGCAGGGAAAAACCGATACCGGGAACGAGATCGGAGAGAATCAGCGCTCCCAGAAGGGTGACGAAAATGCCGATCTGGGCGGCGCCGCCCAGCAGAATGGTCTTGGGGTTGGCGATCATCGGGCCGAAATCGGTTAAGGCGCCCACTCCCATGAAGATCAGCAGTGGAAAAATGCCGGTGAGGATGCCCACCTCATAGATGTAAAAGAGAATGCCGCCCGGCTCGGCGATACCGGCCAGCGGGATGTTGGCGAGAATCGCGCCGTAGCCGATGGGAATCAGCAGCAGCGGTTCAAACTTTTTAAAAATGCCCAGATAGAGCAGGCCGAGGCCGACGCAGATCATCAGCACCCGGCCGATGCCCACCGTCCAGTCCTTGTTGAACTGGCCGTCGATCACTCCGTACAGGCCGGTGGTCTGGAAAAGATTTTTCACCAGTTGCCCGATACTTGGCAGTTCGCGACTGGTCAGTGCGGCGGGCTGTTCGGCGATGATGGTGGCCGGTATGATAACGCCGATCACCTGATCCCGTGCAATCGGTTCATATGGCACGACCTCGATGCTCTGTACCTCTCCCGCGACCCCCGCCTTAAGCTCGACGGTGACCCCGCTCTTACTCTTGAGGATGGCGAGGATGTCGCCGCTGAAGACGGTGTCGCCGGCGCCGACATCGAGGCGGACGATTTTGCCGTCCATCGGCGCGGTAATGGAAACTTCCTCCGTCGCCACGGCGCCTTTAGCGCCAAGCAAAAAGAGCAGACAGAAGGTTGCCAGGGCTGCCAGCACCGACAGGTTTCGGCGTTCTGAAAAGACCGGGCTATGTGGTAAGGTGGGCACGATTAGCACCTCGATAAATTAGGCGATGGTAAAGAGCTGGTCACCGGTCTGCACGGTGTCGCCGGCGGTGACATGCACCGCCGAGACCGTGCCGTCGCATGGTGATTTCACCTCCGACTCCATCTTCATGGCCTCGAGAACCAGCAGCGGCTCATCCTTTTTCACCTCATCTCCGTTCTGAACCAGGATTTTTACCACGTTGCCCGGGGTGGGCGCCTCCACCTCGGTGCCCCCGGTCGCCGGCGGCGGGGTCGCGGCAGCCGGCGCCGTGGCGGGAGCGGCGGCAATGGCGCCGCCTTCGTTTACGGTAACGTCGTAAATCCGGTTATTCACGGTGATGGAGTAGGAGCGCGGTCCGGCCGGGGCCGGGGCCGGGGCTGCCGCCGTCTTGGCCGGGGCCGGGGCCGGTTTTTCTACTTCATCAGATTTCTTGCGGACATTTACCTTGGCGTTGCCCAGCAGATAGTCCAGCCCTTTTTGTTCGCAGCTGGCGATGATGAAGATATTTTCATCGTTGACCGGCAGATTGTTTTCCTCGAGTACCTTGGTGGCCTTGGGAATGCCGGGCTCCAGGATATCCAGCGGATCGTCGGTAAATACCGGCTTTTCCAGCTGTTCGGAGGCGAGTTTGACAATCTCCGGATCGGGCGGCACCGGGGTGCGGCCGAAATAACCCAGCACCATGTTGCCATAATTTGGATTGATCACCTTCCACTTGCCCTGGGTGACGTTGAGATACGCCTGTTGAAAGTAGAATTGTGATACCGGGGTAACCGAGGAGCCGAAACCGCCCAGCCGCACCACCTCGGCCATCTCTTTGATGACCTCCGGATAGAAATGCAGGGTGTTAGTGTCGCGCATCATCATCGTGTTGGCGGTGAGCGCCCCGCCGGGCATGGGTGAGAGGGTGATGGTGGGAGACACCATCTTGGCCTCGGGCGGGAAGAAGTAATCGCTCATGGCCTCCTCGAAGGCCTCTTCGGCGGCCAGGATCTTTTCGTAATCGAGATCCAGGGTGAAGTCGGTGCCTTTGAGCACATGCATCATCGATAAGATGTCGGGCTGACAGGTGCCACCGCAGACCGGGCTCTTGGCTAGATCGATGCCGTCGGCGCCGCCCTCGATGGCGGCGAGGTTCTGCGAGATAGCGATGCCGGCGGTGTCATGGGTATGAAACCACAGGGTGGTGTTTTCAGGGACCATCGTCCGGGCGCCTTTCAGGGTATCGTAAATCTTGCGCGGGTTGGCGGTGCCGGTGGCGTCCTTGAAGCAGATGGAATGAAAAGGAATGTCCGAATCAAGAATCTTTTGCAGCCGATCCAGATAGAATTCGGCGGTATGTGATCCGCTGCAGCCGGGCGGCAGATCCATTACGGTAACAACGATCTGGTGATGCAGGCCGTGATGGGCGATGCGCTCGCCGGAATATTCCAGGTTGCGTATATCGTTTAAGGCATCGAAGTTGCGGATGGTGGTGATGCCGTGCTTCTTGAACATCTTAGCATGCAGATCGATAATGTCGCGGGGCTGTTGGCTTAAGGCCACCACGTTGATGCCGCGGGCCAGGGTCTGCAGATTGGCATCAGGACCCACCTCCGCCCGGAACCGATCCATCATGTCGAAGGCCGATTCACCGCAATAGAAGAAGAGGCTCTGAAAACGGGCGCCGCCGCCGGCCTCCATGTGCGTGATGCCGGCATCAACAGATGCCTGCAGGGCGGGAGGAAATCGTCCGTGAGCACGCGTGCGCCGAAGACGGACTGAAACCCATCCCGAAAGGATGTATCCATGAATTTGATGACCTTTTTACCCACTTTTCTCCCCTCGTCTTTTTTGTTATTCAAAAACAGGTCTCATAAAGCTTCTTTCAAAACTAACGATACAGCTTGTCTTTTCAGCATGTTCCCACGCCGCTATACAGTCTCCGTCGGTTTTAATTTTGTTCCGGTAAGTCTCATATTCGGCTAAACTTGGAAAACTGAAAAGCGCATATGCTCTGTTGTTGGCACCTTCATGAGGCAGAAAATACCCATGATGGGTGCCGCCAAATTTAGTAACCAGCGGTATCCACAACCTGGCGTAGGTTTCAAATTCCTCGACTTTATAAGGGTCGATAAGGTAGTTCAGGTAGCACGTAATCATATGGGAACCTTGCAAAGTGGCCTGTTGGCTCAACCTCATCGTTGCTTCAAAAATTCTATCCTCTAAATATCAGTCATATGCCTATGGTAACATGTTCCTCGCGCCTTGATTTTGAATCAACATTCTCATTTTTCAGGATCCCTATCTCTGTGACGCTCAAAACTCACCCCCGGCTAACGCCGTGCGGCAGTCATGTCCGCCTCAAATGCCGCCACCGCCGCGGCAATCACCACAATATCCGCGTCGTCACCGGCAAGCGCCTGCTCCCGCTGTAATTTCTCACGGCGCCGGCGGGCACTTTTCTCATCACTGATGGCCTGCATTTCCCGGGCGGTAACGTGCCGGGTCAGATGGGCGATCAGCTGGATAAGAAGAATCATAAGGATGAGAAAGAGCAGAACGGTTGTCATGCCGACAACCATCAGTTTGATTCCTTCAACGATCATGGTCCCATTCCCCCCGCTCAGTCTTATTCCTCGTACACGGCGTATTCGGTCTCGCTGCCGAGAAGCAGGTCGATCTCGCTCTGGATGGACTTGCGTTGCTCATTGCTCAGCCAGTTCTCCCAGTCCTCCACCGAACGCCAGGTGGAAATCACCATACTCTCATCGGGCTCATCGATGCGGCGCAGGGTCTCGCCATAGATATAGCCCGGCTGATTCAGGGTCAGGCTGCGCAGCCTTTTGAGCAGTTTAGTGAGTTCGATGATGTTCTTGTCCACTCCCTTTCTGCGGATCAATATTTTGACCGCCATGATGAACCCTCCCTGGTTCTTGCCTGTTATAGTCTCGTTGCGTGACGGCGCCGACATCTTCACTATGGTGAAAAACGGGTCGACATGGTAAGCGTGGCGGTACCGTCATACATCTTTCACAATCTCGCAGACTATCGAGAGACGGTGGTTTTGTAAAGCTAAATCACCATTGTTTTGACTGATTAAAAGATGAGCAGGGACAGCAATTTCTACACAATACCGGAGCAGGTTTCACCTGACGGATAAGGTGGTTGGGTGGTACCATCTGACTTCAACGTTTACCAAAGAACGGACGCCGATAGCAGTGGTGAAAATCTGATTCAGTTTATCAAATACGGTATCGCCGGCGGGGTGGCGACGCTCACCCACATCCTCATCTTCCAACCTTTGTGCATGGCGGTTGTTTCCCGCCCTGCAGGCGGACGACCACCTGGTTCGCCTCTGTCACCTTTCGCCGCGGCCGGTCAGCGAGGATGAGCGGGCCCGCAATTCGATGATCAGCAACCTCATCGCCTTTGTTTTGCCAACATGGTGGCGTATATCAGCAACGTATTATGGGTGTTCACCCCCGGGCGCCATCATATTATCGTGGAAATCGCCCTTTTTTATGCGGTATCCGGTATCAGTGTGGCGCTGGGTACGGGGTTTATGGGGCTCTTGATCAAACGGTTCGGCATGCTCACCACCTATGCCTTCGGCGCCAATATCGTAGCGGCCGTGCTGATCAATTACGCCATGCGGCAAGTTTTTTATATTTCAGGGATAACCGCAATGCCGGGACGGCCATGCGCCCCGGCAACAAAGATCTGAACGTGTAACGCTGGCGCTACTGGTTAGCGAGCAGCTCCGCCATTTCCACCAGCCGGATAAATTCCGCCCGGTAGCCCTGTTCATCCACGCCTTTTGCTCCTTTAGCCAGGCTCAGGCAGGCGTTCCAGTCAAAGTCGCCCCCCTGGGAGGACTCTCGAAGCAGCGCCGCGAAACGGCCACGGCGACGGCGAAACGAAAATCATCACTGGTGTCACCAGGTTCAAAAGGGCGATCGGCCACGGCCACGCTCATCTGCGTTGACCGTGCCTGTCCCCCGCGGCTTGTAGCGCATCTTGACGGTCGCCAGCTCGCCGCCGTGAGCATCTTCGGCTGGAGCAACACGCTGATAGGTCAGCTCATCCACAGCCGGAATCGCCTTATGGCTGGCCGGAATCAATTCATAGAGCGCGGTTACCTGGTGCCCTGCTCACCACCTCGCCCGCGTCTTTGGCGTCATCGCGGAAATCCTCGTCGGCCAGGGCCCGGTTTTCATAGCCGATCAGGCGATAGGCACCGACCGTGGCGGGATTAAACTCCACTTGAATTTTCACGTCCCTGGCCACCGTGAACAGGGTGCCGCCGATCTCCTTGACCAGCACTTTTTTGGCTTCGAGCAATGAGTCGATATAGCGTAGTTGCCATTGCCCGAATTGGCCAGAACTTCCATGGTGTCGTCGTGATAGTTGCCCATGCCAAACCCAAGCACGCTCAGATAGACTCCGGAATCACGTTTTTCCTCAATGAGTTTTTGCAGCTCGCCGCGGCTGGTGACACCCACGTTGAAGTCACCGTCGGAAGCCAGGATGACCCGGTTGTTGCCGCCCGGCATAAAGCTTTGCCCGGCAAGTTCATAGGCGGTGACAATGCCGCTGGAACCGTGGGTGGAACCGCCGCTTTCAAGATTGTCGATGGCGGCTGCGATGACGTCTTGCTCAGCGCCAGTGGTTGGACGCAGGACAACCCGGTCGGAACCGGCATAGACCACCATGGCGACCCGGTCAACCGGACGGAGCTGTTTGGTGAGCAGTGTGAGGGACTGCTTGAGCAGGGGCAGTTTGTTTGCATCGCTCATGGAGCCCGAGACGTCGATCAAAAATACCAGATTCGAGGGTGGCGCCTGCACCATGTCAAGCGCTCTGGTGGCCAGTCCGATGCGCAGCAGCCGGTAATCGGGGTGGAACGGACTTGGCCCCACTTCGGCGGCGATGGTGAATGGATCGTTACCCGTTGGCGTGGGATAGTCGTAGGTAAAATAATTGATCATCTCCTCGGAGCGGATGGAGCCGACCGGCGGCAGGCTGCCGCCGTTGATGAAGCGCCGCATGGTGGCGTACGAGGCGGTGTCGACATCGATGGAGAAGGTAGAGAGCGGGTCATTGGCGACGGTGATGAAACGGTTTTCCTCCAGACTATTGTAGGATTCACGATTGTATTGGGGGGGCGGGCCGTGCGCCTGCTCTTTATCAATGGCAGGCAAGGCGACACGCGATGCACCTGTGCCGGCAGGGGCAGGTGCCATGGATAGTGAGTGTCTATCCAGTTCTTGTTTGCTCATGTGACGTGGAGCGCCCGAAAGCGTATCGGTCATTACCATTTCTTCTCTTATCGTCGAGGACGGTTGGGTCACGATAAGTCGACTTGATTTCTCATGTTGGTTCTCTATATCTCTTTGTATTGGTTCAGGCAGATTTTCTCCGCTGTCCCGGTCAACCGGGATGGGCGAAATGGAGGGGGTAGCTTCTCCAGAGCCAACGGTGGTGGATGTATCGACGTGCTGCGTCGATGGATCCTGCTGTTTTGTTCCAACCGGTGGTTGCTCCGAGCAGACGCCAATCAGTAACAGTGGTATAACGGCCGCCAACAAATGGTATTTTTTCATCATCATCACCTTTTGGTTCTTGTTTACATTCGGGTAGAATACCAGCCATCTGGTGTTATCTCTGAAGACGGCACGGCGTGCTGAAGGTGTCGGGGGCGTTACATTTTTTTATGGCGGCTGCCTCTTTCTACACCTGCAAGAAAAGCGTAACAGGTGAGCGGCAGATGGTTATCCATGGCTGACCCACAACAACGACAAGAGCTCGCAAAAGACCCGCGCAGCTGGGTGATGGGGCAGTGGCAGACCATCAATCAGCTTGCCGGGCGCCGCTTTGGCCGTGAATCTCTGGCCGAAGAGGCGGCCCTGTATGTCCTTGACCAGTTGGCCGCTGAAGATTGGCGGCGGTTGCGCGAGTACCGGGGGCAAGCCTCATTGCCGGGCTATTTTCGCGCGGTGGTGTATCGGCTGTTGGAAGATTTCGCCCGGCGCCGCTTTGGCCGCAGGCAAGTCCCAGGATGGCTGGCGCGACTGGGCGGAGCATGGCTGACCCTGTTTCGACTGCTGTGCTGGGAGCGCTTTTCCTTCCCCGAGGCCATCGCCCTGGCCGCAACCCGTAGGCCGCGGGTGGAACAGAAGCGCCTGGAGCGCATGGCTGAGCATATCCTGGCCGAGGTTGTCCATTGTGGATCCCATCAGGAAGAAATCAGTGTTGATTCAGAGGAAATGGAGGCGATGGCCGCTACCGGTGCATGTCCGAATGAGCAGGCGGAAAAACGGCAACGCGAAGATATGCTCCAGGCCCTTTTCGTTGAGCTGGTCGGCGCGGCGGACGAAAAGACGAAAACTGATTTCCGATTGGCCGCTGACGCGCTGAGCGGGCTTCAACTCAGCGGTGAGGAGCGCCTGCTCCTGCAACTCTGCTATCGGGACGGCCATTCGGTTACCACCGCCGGTACCATGCTGGGGCTTAACCGGTTTCAGGCCCACGGCCGGCTGCGGCGGGTTTTGGCAAGAATCCGTGGGGTGTTGAGTGAGTCCGGATACGGAGAAGAATTACAGAGGTTTTTACACAATGAGCCGACACGATGAACACGCTGATCCGTCATTTTCAATAAGAAACATGGGAGCATATGGCAGCAACGAATAACACCGAAAAGAGGCGGGTGGATGAGCAGTTGGCGCGGCTGGCGCTGGCCTCCGGCTCGTCCGAAAGTGCTAAAACCTGCCCGGATATCGACACCTTGTCGACCCTGATTGAAGATCCGGGGCGGTGCCGGGATCGGGACACGATTCTCGCCCACCTGGCCGGATGCGAGGCGTGCTATCAGCAATGGGTTGATCTGAGCAAGGCGTACGCCAAAGAAACGGTGCACACCAAGCGGCGCACCATTATCAAAATGATTGTCCGCCCCGCTACCTGGCCGCCGCGGGTTCTGCCCTGGCGGTGGCCGCCTCGGTGCTGCTCTACCTGGGCATCCCCAGTGAGCAGTTGCGCCGGGCGACGGTGAGGCAAGAGCTGGACGGCCAGGGCACCTACCACGATTCTCCGGCTGAGACTATGGGTGGAGAGCTGACCGAGAGTGAATCGGATGCAGGG
>JAEQMT010000054.1 GCA_016722945.1 Desulfofustis sp. PB-SRB1
ATCCATCCGGCGGGTCGAGCAGATCACGCAGGGCAGGCCGGTAACCAAGGCCGATAAACTCATCGCCATCCTCAATTCCCACCTGTACATCGAGGCTTGAACTCTTGTGTCCCCGGCTGGGGGAAGCGACGGATCCGCCATGGGCATTGGAAGATCCCGGCTGGAAGGTGCCGCCCGGCTGGCCGCAAGCAGAGCCGCAAGTTCGGGTGTGCTGGTATCCTCGACGCCGTTTTTTCTGATCTGCTCATAAAAACGGCACTCGATTGCACTGTCGAGCACAGCCGGCTCCAGCACGGCAGGATCGATATCGAGATCGTCCCATTTTTCAATGGGTGCGCGGCACAGCGCCGCCACTGTATTGAGCTGTACCGTCGAAAGATGTCCTTCGCGCCGGTGCAGGATCGACAAACGGCTTGGCCGATAGACGACATCCTCCACCATGCCGGCATCTTCGACGACCCGCACCGTATCCAGCGGCATGACCCAGACGGTAAACGGTTCACTCAAATCTGCCTCCGGGCGCACCGCCGCAAGGAGCCCGAGCAGTTGGCCGGAACAGTTTTCGTCCAGAAAATAGTAGTCAAACCCGGCCGCCTGCAACTCGCGAACATGCAGCAGCATGAACTCGGTTTCAGATGGTGAAAAGTTCAACCGGTATTCCCAGATATCACGGTTTTCCACCGCGCCGTAGCGGCGCACCATATCGCCGTACCACCCCAGGGTAAAACGGCCGGCATAGCCCCCGAACATACCCTTGAAGGCAAACCCAACACCTTGCTCCTCTTCGGTCTGGGCGGCAAATTCAACACTGGGTGATAAGAGCGGACTGTGGTAGCGTGCCGAGATGATGCGCAGCAGGGTGTGACCGAACATGGAGGGCGGGTTGTTGAGATACGCCTCGGAGAACACCAGGGCCACCCCGGTTGGTTGCATCTCGGCCAGCCAGCGGGTCACCTCCGGGCAGTCTGGCACCGGTAGGTCAATACCACCATCGGCAAGGGCCGCGCGCACCCTGATAAACCGGGCCGGGTAGCGGCATGCGGCCAGTTGTTCCGATACATCGGGGATTGTGTAGAGTGCCTCAAGAAAGGCCTTTCCC
Organism: Desulfofustis sp. PB-SRB1; assembly: GCA_016722945.1. GTDB lineage: Bacteria > Desulfobacterota > Desulfobulbia > Desulfobulbales > Desulfocapsaceae > PB-SRB1. The sequence goes on from JAEQMT010000054.1 coordinate 1,100, forward strand.
TCAGCCGCCGGATCGGTATCACCGTCCGCCGCCAGGAAAAACGTGCCGGAATCGATACGGCTGGGCGAGGATTGCGGCCCCCCTGGATAGTGGAGCAGCCTCAGCCAGGCGGGACTGTGCCAGAAACCACGGTCATGAAGATAGCCAAAGGCGTCCTGACGCTCCCCCGCCCAGCCGGACGAACCGATAAACAGGCCAAGCAGAACAAGCAGCCACGCGGATACTGCCAGGCGGTACAGGGGGCCACCAGAGATACGGGCGGGAACTATCAGTTCAGCAGGTGCGGGTGCCGGTGCACTTCAGCCGCTATTGCCGCCGTCACCAAAGCCGCATCCGGGGTACTGTCCTGAAAAAGTATCGGGTAGGAATCTCTGGCAAGATCACGAAATTCAGCCATATTATCGGCAGAGACACCCAGCAGCTCACCCATGGCATCGAGATGCTCACCACCGCCCACCGCCATCTCCCGCTGGATGTCGGCGTAGTGGGTACGGGTAAAGGCAACCGCCTGTTCCTCCCCTCCATCGCCGCTCCCCGGACTGGTGCTCGACGTCGCATCCATCGCCGTATTGGCCGTTTTATCAAAGGAATTGGTGGTGCTCTCGGTGGGCGCACTGGTGGTACCACTACACCCGTTCAACAGGGCAACAATTGCACTGAGCAAGACAACAAGAAGTATACGATGCATAATTGTTCCTTTACAGGTTATGGAAATCCAGCAAAACGGCGATATTGAGACTGCCATACTACTTTATACAGCCCCATGTAACATGAGATTTTTATCCGTGACTGGAATAAATCTCCATCCTTGCCGCTATTAGTTCCTCCCTCAAATGCCGTCCAGCGGTTGTGTTGGCCTCGCAGCTCATTTCAAAAGGGTTCCGGTCGTCAGCTTTTTTTCGCTGAGGCTTGCAGATTTTCGAAAAGCCTCGTATCATGGAAGCATATGTCTTGGCATATGCTTATTTAGGAGGCAATCATGCATACTGAAAGACAGGTGAAGTTATTTAAAAACGGCAGAAATCAGGCCATCCGCATCCCCCGCGAATACGAACTGCCGGGAACTGAGGCAATAATCAGAAAAGAGGGCAACAGGCTCATCATAGAGCCGGCTGAACACCATTCTCTGCTGAAGGTACTGGCCGGCTGGAGTTCAATACCTGATGACTTTCCTGATGTCGACTCAGGCCTGTTACCGCTCGACGATGGCGGGCTCTGACATGGCGGATTTTACCTACCTGCTGGATACGAACATACTCTCCCACCTTATCCGCAACCCTCGCGGCAGGGTAGCCCAGCACATCGCCCATGTAGGAGAAAAAACGGTATGCACAAGTATCGTGGTGGCGTGTGAGCTGCGCTTTGGCTCGGAGAAAAGTGGATCTGCTCCACTTCGGGCACGGGTTGAACAATTATTGAGGGTTCTTGAGGTTGTTACCATGGATGTCGGCACGGATGTTCATTATGCCGAGATTCGAGCCGGTCTTGAGAGATCAGGCGAGCCCATAGGCCCCAACGATTTACTGATTGCAGCCCACGCCCGCTCGAACAACATGACCCTGGTATCCGCCAATATCCGGGAATTCTCACGGGTTCCTGGTTTATCCGTGGAAAACTGGCTGTCGTGAATCATGATGCATTCGTACAAACCTCAAAATCGCTTGCTGCCGTCATTCCCGCCCTCGATTACATCATTCAAGGGCAGGATTCAGCGGAAATCCAGTAATTTCAATTAATTGTGAATATCGGGTCAACTCCAGTATGACTGGAATATGGGTTATTACGAAAGCATCAACCATAGCCACAACGGTATAGAGCGAAGGTGCTACGACTCCATCAATTTTGAGGTTACCCACTATGCGTCAGTACTGTAATCTCCTGGCAGGCATCCTGCTTGCATTCTGGTTTTCCGGCTGCGCCACCTTGCCGCCACGCCCGGAAACCGCCCATGAGCCGGCCCTGCCGCCGCCCGCCGCTACCCCTTTAGCCGAGGTCTCCCAACAGTTCATCGAGGACCATGGTGAGACAAGTTCTGGTTTCAGGCTGCTGCTCGACGCCCGTCAGGCGATGCTCGACCGGCTCGCACTGATCGACAAGGCGGAGCGTTCCCTTGATATCCAGATCTTTATCTGGGATGGTGACGCCGCCGGCACCCTGCTCTTTCATCGGGCGCTGCTGGCCGCCGATCGCGGAGTCCGGGTGCGGATTATCGCCGACGATATGGGGATCACCGCCGGCAACCGCGACCTGGTCGCCATGAACACCCACCCCAACCTGGAGATCCGGGTGTTCAATCCGAACCCATCGCGAGACAGTACATTCGGATCGATGCTAGAAATGCTCGGCAGCTTCAAAGAGTTAAACCGGCGCATGCACAACAAGCTGATGATCGTCGACAATCTGGCGGTGATTGCCGGCGGCCGCAACATCGGCAACCAGTATTTCGGACTCGGTAAAAAATATAACTTCTTCGATATCGATGTCCTGGCTCTGGGCGCCGTGGTCAGCGAGGCCTCCATGGCCTTCGACGACTACTGGAACCACAACGCGGCCTACCCATTTAACAAGTGGACTGATCTGCTGCCCGACAACACCCTGGAAGAGGTAGAGCAGGAAATACTCACCAAGCTCGCCTCCTATAGTGAGGAAATCGCCGTATTTACCGAGAAGATCTCGGACTGGTCGGCTTGGTACGACGAGCTTGGTGCCTCGCTGATTCCCGGTGAGGCCCATTTTCTGCAGGACGACCCGGTTCCCATTGATGGCCGGGAGTACCGGCTGGTGGATATGATCTCATATCTCACCGATCCGGCCACCGATGAATTTCTGCTCTCAACCCCCTATCTGTTGCCGGTGGGCACATTTTTCGAAGATATCGAAGCAGCTCACGCCAGAGGCATCCGCATACGGTTTCTGACCAATTCCATGGCGTCCACCAACCACACCGTCGTCAACTCCCACTACAAAAAGTATCGCGCACCGATCCTGGAGGCGGGCGCAGAGCTGCACGAACTCAATTACCAGCCGGACCCACTGGTACGTGACCGGGCCGATGTCGCGCCACACCGCGCCGGGTTCATATCCTTGCACGCCAAGGTCTTCGTGGTGGATCGACGCGTCTGTTTCATTGGTTCTTTGAACTTTGATCCTCGGGCCCTGGTAATTAACACCGAAAACGGCCTCTTGATCGAGTCGCCGGAACTGGCCGAACAGCTTACCGAAAAGCTGGAAATTCTGCTGTTGCCGGAAAATTCCTGGCAGGTGGCCATGGACGAGAATGGCGGCCTGCAGTGGATATCGGCGGACAAGACGGTGACCAGACAACCGGCCCGATCCGGTGGACAGCGGATCACCGACTTCTTCGGCCGACTGCTGCCCATCGAGGACCAGCTTTAAGGATGATGGTGAATATATGGTGGCATGTTTCGATAGTACCGACCGGAATGATAACTATCGGCAAGGTTTTTTGATTGGTGAGCGTCGCTGATCAACACTTTCTGGGGTATTATTTTTCTCATTCATAAAAACTAACGCAGCGTGTCACGGGCGGCTCGTCGCGTGGCCGCGCGATGAGATGTCCATTGCAAGCGTTTGTTCTGCGCGACGCAGTCTTATGAGAAATGAACAGATTGCGTGGATGAAGAATAGGGTTTTATGGTACGCAATTCTTTTTCTTCAGATTTACGTGCTCTGTACAAATCCCAACGCAATTGCATATTCATCCAAAAATCTTCACTCATCCCAAAATATCTTGCTAAACGTAACGCTGTACTTGGGGTTATTCCGCGACGTCCATTAATAATTTCATTGATTCGTTGATATGGAACATGTATCGCATTCGACAACTCACGCTGGGTAATTTGCATAGGTTCAAGAAACTCTTCCATTAACATTTCACCGGGATGAATCGGCTCCCTAAATTTTGGAATTCTAACCATAATTCCCTCCAGAATCACCGATGATAATCGACGATTTCAACTTGCTCAGCATTACCGTCTTGCCAAATAAAACAAACACGATACTGATCGTTAATGCGAATACTGTATTGCTCTGCTCTATCTCCCGATAACAGTTCAAGCTTGTTTCCGGGAGGTACTTTCAAATCATCAAGAACCAGTGCCGAATCGATTTGTTCAAGTTTACGAATAGCCACACGCATCACATCTCTCGGGCACAATTTCCGAGCATCTTTACTATTCTTTCCATCATAAATATCTTCCGTACCTTTATTCTTGAATGACCGTATCATAAAGGAATGATAGCACGGAACTCATGCTACGTCAATCGGAGATTCAATTTCGACCTTAATGGTGCAGAACATCGAGGTCTGGCACGGCGCGTTAGCGACGTTGTCCAGTAGCGACTTGTGCTACTCTTTTATTGAAATGGATTTGAGGGATTCACGAAGGACTTTCTCATATTTTGGAAACTCTTCCTTGGTCGAATTAAAATTGAAGATGAGCATCTGACCTTTGTATCCTGTGAAAAGCATGATGTTATAGATGTCAGTATCGATGGCATGGGAAGTCATCTCTAAATAACCCCATTTTCTACCAGATAAGGTTACTACTTTATTTTCTTTCCATTCTAGCCCTGGGATCATTCTCGGAAACATCTGTACAAACACAGCTTTCGCTTCTTCTATTTTATCCTGAGGAATGTTGTGGGGTTTCAGATCGTATGCGATCGTCGTCGAGGCTGATTCATTCCCTATGACATATTTGGGAGCTCTCGACGATGGATACTTCACGTCGATTATCTCTTGTGGAACTGGCTTGAACTCGTCTGGTGCTTCAAAGGTGATTTTCCCTTCATCCAGAGTTACAATCTCAGCACTCACAGAAATGGCGAAGAGAGTAACAAATGCTATGAATAATAGTTTAGTTTTCATGTAATTTGATAGAACGTTGAGTTTAGCGGCAAATACCACGATGAGAGTTTCCCGGCAAAATACCACTGGATGATACCGGTAAACCTGCAAGGTTAGGATTGCGCGCAGTGGTATTTGTCAGCTCGAACACCTGGTTAAACCTATATTTTTATAAAATACTCAGTAAGTTCTTCGAAATTGCCAAACGATAAAACTGATGAGTTGATTTTGCCAAATCCATATTCTGCATATCCAAAAGCTATTTTAGCTTTTAGGGTTGACTCCATATAACTTTTTGTGTCGCCAATGTAAATCGGATTGTTGAGATTATATTGGCCTTTTATGATATTTATCATTTCTGTTTTAGATACTCTCGAATCTCCGTAACAATCACTACCATTAAAAAACTTTTTAACATTATGTTGCTTCCAAAATGCCTTTAAATACCAGGATTGGCAGTTACTAACTAAGAAAAGCTTATAATGATTTGAAAGAACTTCGAGACCTTCATTTACATATTCAAAAAGATTACCACCAATTGATTCTACAGCCTTCTTTTCCTCTTTTGAAAATATTGGAGAGATTGATTTAAGATCGACGCTTCCATTTTTACCCAAAATTACATTTAAACAATCATCAAAAGGCAAACCACATACGCTTCTCATTACATCAGCTGTAATTTCTTCATGAGATATATTTGTTCTTTTTAATGCTTTATTCAAGCCTATAGCAGATGCTTCACAAGCATCCCAGAGGGTGCCATCCAGGTCGAAAATTATAGAATCGTATTTATTCATTGGTTTAACAACCGAGCTAACCCGGCGGGAATGGTGCCGAGCAACATTGATTTCATCCTGAATCCCGACCGCCATTCCCGCTCGGGTTCAGCGTTTGGTTAGCTGCCGCTGTAAGGCGTGGTTCATGCCGATTCGAGTAAGGTGCTGTTGATTCTCACATTAAATGCACAGCATTTGTCTGAATATCTTACCAGTGATATCAGAATATTTTGCAGGCGTCCCCCCCGGGCGTGCGTCGCGTAGCGCCGCCCGGGGGGAGCATCTCGGCACGACTAGAGTACAGATTTACTCAGAACAATGCATCATATTCTGAGTCCTTCTTCTCTGCGTAGTGTCCGTGTCCAGATTGATCAGTGGTTACGAGTCGGCAATACTGTTTGACGATACGGTTTAGTTCTTCAGCCAGTTCAAGCAATTCGGCAAGAAACTGGATGGTCTGTTCAGGTTTCATGATGTGCTCCTTGTGTTTGATGGTTGAATTACAGCAGCTCCGAGTCGGCACACCGAACATGCTCCGCTGTTACCTCTTGTGTTTTTTCAGCGGCAGCGGCGATCATGGCGCCGCGGGCAAGATGGTTGGCTTTTCTAAAGAGCCCGCCGGATCCCTGATGAATGGCGGTTACCGCCTGTTCGGTAAAGGGTGAGTTTTTTATTCCGGCAATGGTGAGATGATGGTCCAGATACTCACCCATCGCCTGCCGGGTGACCGCCGGCAGATGACTTCTGGCAACAATGCGGGAAGCCAGTGGGATGGCAGTGCGGTAGAGCAGGTTTTCGGCCAGGTTATTCTGGCCGGCCAGCACCATGGGCAGCCACGGTTTGGAGTCGGCCTCGAACTGGGTGATGGTATGCAGTTCGGCAAAGACATCGAGGCGCAGCAGTGAGGCCTCATCGATAATCAGCAGGGGTTGCTGCTTTTTACCGGCGACCAGGCTGTCGATCTGTGTTCTGATCAGCCGGGTCAATACGGCCCGTGAGGACGATGCGGTGGCGATATCAAGCTCGGCCAGGAGCTGGCGGTAGAGTTCGAGAATAGAGCCGGCCGAAGCGGTGACCCACAGGGTTTTGTACTGAGAGGGATGAAGCGTTCCACAGCTGTAGCGCACGGCGGTTGATTTGCCGGCGCCGACTTCGCCGGTGACGAGCATGATGGCGCCAAGGCGCAGAACATAGTCGAGGCGCTGCTGGACGCCGAGCAATTCCGGGGTGGTGAGTACCTGCTCAAGGGCGAGATCGGCCCTGAAGGGCTCCGCACTGAGGCCGAAGAAACTTCGATAGCTCATGATCCACCTCCGTCGGCGCCAGGATCAAAGGGCAGCCGTCCGGGTTGGCATGTCGTGGTCTTGGCGAGCATCTCTTCACCGCCGTTTTTGGTTCGTTTCACCAGGGTGTTGACCACCAGATCAACCGGCCTGAGCAGACCACACGACTGCCCCTTACAGAAGATTTCGACCCGTTCCGGCCGATCATCGTTGAACAAGAGCGTGACCCGTTCACCGATCAATTGAACCGGGGCTTCGAAGAGTCGTCCGTCGATGGTGACGACCCGGTCTTTGCTGACCCGGCGCCGCACTTCTTTACGGAAGTGATCAGCAAGCTCAGCGGGTGCTTCGCGAATCATTTCAAGATGAGCGGCAAAGCGGTTGAACGGGGTCATCGCGGTAACCGAATGAACCCGATGCAGATAGTCCGTTTCCAGCCAGTGCTGGAACCGGTCATTGAGCTGAGCAAGGGTGTCGGGTTGGTCATCGAGGCGCGAGATAAACCGGGATCTGACGGTGCGAAAGAACCGCTCGATCTTGCCGCGCCCCTGTGGGGTATAGGGGCGGCTGTGGATCAGGGCGATGCCGAGCGAGGCACAGATTCGTTCGAGATGGCGTGAGCGAAAGGCGGCGCCGTTGTCCACGTAGAGTTTACGCGGCAGTCCTCTGGTAAGCAGGGCCTGGCGAAAGACCTGGAGCCAGGATTCGAGTTTTTCCGAAGAGAAGAACTCGCCGTGGGTAATGAACCGGGAATGATCGTCAAGAATGGCGATCAGATACGCTTTGCGCCTTTTGCCGGTGCCTTTTACCAGCGGGCCGTGCATGATATCTGATTGCCAGATATCGTTGGGGAATTCGGCCTCGTAACGCCGTCGATCCACCGGGGCTCGCTTGTGCAGGGCGGCGCTGTCAAGCTTTTCCTGGGTGAGGATGCGATAGGCGGTGGAGAGACTCAGGGTCGTGCCGGGTGTGATTACTTGTTTTTCAGCAAGTGCTTGCACCAGCCGCCAGACCGGCCAGCCTGGTTGTTCTTTGCGCAACCGGATCAGGGCGCCGCGAGTCTCATCATCGACCGTGCGAGAGCATCCCCGGTCGCACCGCCTGGCCGGCATCAAGGCACTGAGCTCGCGGCCGCCCCGCTCATAGAGTCGCAGCCAGCGCCTGACGGTGGCCGCCGACACCCGGGTGCGATGAGAGCCGGGGATGTTCCAGTGCTGCTCACTTTTTTGATAGATGAGTTCGGTCAACTCACCGGGTTCGAGTCGTGATGCAACCAACTCGCTGATGACTCCGAAGCGAAACAGGGCAACTTCGGTACGCAAGGCTTCGTCTTCCATGGGCGTCCTCCTGGGTATGGGGTATCAGAGTCGGGTTATCCGAGTCTGTCTGCCGATACCATGCTCAGAGGCCGCCGGGCAGAGCTACAATACGGTAGGGTGGGTCATGGATGTGTCGATTGTCATGGTGTATTGCTTGGGTAACCGGGATGATGTTTCGTGCAATGAGTCGAGTGAATCCTTCCCGGTGGGTAAGCTGAGCGGACATCCCGAAGACCAGCCGAATCATCCGACCTAGCCGACGCCACCACTGGCGTTGGCGCGAACGCGGCAGATCGGGCCGCCAGCGTTTTGTGCTCTGTCGGTGGGTAATTGCCTGCTGGATCTCAGCACTGGAACTGCGATACCGGGGCCAATATCCCCGTGGTTTCAACCGATGAACGGCGCGGCACTGCGAACAGAACAGACGTCGAAGATAGACACAATGAGAGCGGCAGCTAAACCAGGCGACAACAAATCCATGCCACCACAACCGTCCACCGCACCGGGGACAGCACGATGGTTTATTCCAGGGGTAGGCGGTGCCGAGACGAGCAATTTCCTTGACGGATGCGGCAACAAACAGTACCACAAGGCAACTCCTTTCAGGAAGTAGGTTTCCTGCCTGGAGGGCTGCCGGGGCCGTTGCCACGGCCCCGGCAGCCACCACTCATGAGGGGTGTACAATAACGTTACGAGAAATCAAAATAATCTGCAGTGTCACCACCCACTGCTAACAGATTCTGACAAAAAAGGCTGGTTTTATTTTAGATAATCTGGGGTTCAACAGGTGCCTCTTTCAGCAAGTGACAGATCAATAGTTTGACAAAAAAAACGGGAACAAACCATGCCATTCCGGGAACGGTGGGAAACGCGACCTCATTGAGAAACACGGCACCAACCACAGACATCATCGCGATCGGACGCTGCAGGTACAACGGTGAGAGACAGACGACCGTCACCGCGAGCATGAGGTATGCGTAGAAGACACCCACGAAGACCCAGTCCCCATTTCGGAAGAACCACCCGACCAGCAGAAGTTGAACGATGTGAATCGCGGCAAAAGCCAAGTGCTGCTTTGGCCCTTGTCCGCTTCTGTGATACCAGCGTTGCCCGGCGGCCGTAGCATTGGTGACCACCCCGCCAACAAGGTCCATCGCGATAAGGCCGGACACGGTTAGTTGCAATGTCGACCAATTGAGACCTGCCGCGAGTGCGTAAGCTGGGACGGCAACAGCGGCAGCAAACGCGGCACCAAATTGCCACAACAACTCCGCGGCAGTGGCGCCTGGCCCGACGAAGCGGTCCAACCAACCTGCCACTCCCGGACGTGGTTGTGGTGGGTCCCAGTCGATCTCCGGCGGTTCGCAAGTTGCCATGTTTACAAGCTCCTCCGCTGGGATAGTCCCCGGCTCAAGATGAGGCAGATAACGTCTGCGTTCTCGCGCGCTGTTTATCGCGTCGCTAAGCAACGCTTTGTTGGCATCACTGTCCCTTTCCCGGTTGTTTTTCCGGCGGCAGTGGCCACAGTTCAAGTTCGGATTCTGCGCCGAATGTCGGTGATCCTGCGCTCAAGTAGCGAAGGATGCCGTCTGCTGTATTCTGGAGGCCATGGGGCGTGTTCGATGGTATGAATACAGACAGACCGGCCAATACCTCACGGGTCTCGTCTCCCACTGTCATCCGGCCAGTACCAGCGAGAATGAAATAGCACTGTTCAGTTTCGTGGGAATGGATGTGCTGCTTACCCCCGGGTTCCATCTCAACGAGGGACGTTGTGATGTGCTTTGCCCCCGTTGCTTCCTCGGAGACGAGGAGGTAGGACGTGATGTTGTCCCGCTTGTAGCAACGGGATGACTGTCTATCTGTTATCTTCATGGTCTCCATGCCAACGTCGCTTTTCAGCGGACGCGGCTTTTTGCGCTCCGCTGGAAAAGCTTTGTTCGGTCATTTACTCTGCATTGAGGTTCTTCAATATTTTTTTTGCCAATGGTTCTTTGATTTCATTGTGCCTTGGAACAGTTTCAATTGCGCCGTTCTTAGGGTTTATCCAAAGTGAATGTGAGGATCCTTCTCTTTTCAGATAGCAACCCGCGATTCTTAACTTCCTTTCTAAATCTCGTCGCTTCATCCGACCATTACTTTATCTTGGATAGCATCAGTTGGAAGCCCACGAAGAATATCGGCTTTTCTGTCCTCTAAAAGCAGCTCTATAGCTTCACGAAGATTATTTTTTGCATCTTCTACTGTTTCGCCTTGACCATTGGCACCGGGTACTTCAGGGCAAATGGCCCAGAATCCACCCTCCGGTGCTGGCTCAATTATTGCAGTAAATTCTGCTTTCATTGTTTTCTCCTAATTTTTTATGTGACCGAACGTTTGCGTTCTGCGGTGACGCGCTAGCGGCATCCATAGCAACGCATTGTTATCTCCTGGATCTTATCAGATCCCTTCCTCCATTATTCAGTAGTTTCTTCTTGTATTCCATGTTTCTTGAATCAGGACAATTCATAACCGCTTCCACAAACACTGCTGGCGGTTTGTAATGATGACAATTTACGTAATGTAAGATCAACTCAGGCGCCACATATATCCTGCCGTCAAAAGGTACAAGTATGTTCTTGTTTCCGATTTCTCCTTCAAATTGGCACAGTGAACATTCATGAGAACCTGCAGTAGCCAATGGCTGCCATGGGTCATTTAGCAGGCCGGAGATTTTTTGAAAGAAGTTTTTCTCTACGCTACCCGTGGAGAAACTCTCGCCCGCTTCAAGCCATCCGATGGCCACAAGTCTGCAGCCATGTTCGATTTTGAAGTAATCACATTCTTGAAGTTCAGGGAAGTAAGTCATTTTTCTTTGAGATCTCGTAATAGGAACGCCGGTCGCCCGGCACCCCCCGCACAGACCCGGACGTGCGGTTTTCCCGCATCCGGTTCTTCGGTTGCACTCACTTCCGCGCAGACTATCACAGTTACCCGTTACATGGTCTAGTAGTTGTTCACTGCAGTGAGGTTTGCTTATGATACCCAGCCCTACATGTCCGGCATAAGTTTCCTTTACAGCCTGCGTGCTTCAATCAGGTCCTTCCCCATGTGGCCGGCTTTCCCAACCTCCGAGTACTATACCTGATAAGACACCCCAATGACATCTAGCCACCTCTCGATGACCTACCTGGGATTAGCTACTGAGTCCCAGGAGTACAATGGGGCTTCCCGAGTTCTACGGTACATATCTTCTTGCATGCCACAGCCTGATGACTCCGGTGGATTTTCACATCCTCGCCAAAACGGATGCTTCTGTATTGCCTTCGGTGTACGTTAAAACCCTCGGCATCCACAACTGTAATTTCGAAGCTGTACCAGCACTTCAGGGGACGCGGTTCCCCCTACGGCCTACAAGATTCTCTGCCTACGCTTAACCCATCTTGTTCGCTGTATTTCTACAACTCCGCCATGAGTCCAAGACTCGATACGGGTGGATGGCTAGTCCTTAAAGGAAATCATTACTGACCTCCCCTCCCGACAGGGACTTTCACCCTGCAAGATGCACCGAGCTTTGCTCGGCGCGATAACGTTAATCGAGCTTCTATATCGTCTCTCGCAAAATCTTTTTCGACGTCGGCCGAGAGATAATTTTTATATTCATCAATATTTGTCATAGGTTAAAGCTTCATTTTATTTGCCCAACGTCGCTTTTCAGCGGGCGCGGCTTTTTACGCTCCGCTAGAAAAGCTTTGTTCGGCATTTACTCTGTATTGAGGTTCTTCAATATTTTTTTGCCAATGGTTCTTTGATTTCATTGTGCCTTGGAACAGTTTCAATTGCGCCGTTCCTAGGGTTTATCCAAAGTGAATGTGAGGATCCTTCTCTTTTCAGATAGCAACCCGCGATTCTTAACTTTCTTTCTAAATCTCGTCGCTTCATCCGACCATTACTTTATCTTGGATAGCATCAGTTGGAAGCCCACGAAGAATATCGGCTTTTCTGTCCTCTAAAAGCAACTCTATAGCTTCACGAAGATTATTTTTTGCATCCTCTACTGTTCCGCCTTGACCATTGGCACCGGGTACTTCAAGGCAAATAGCCCAAAATCCACCCTCCGGTGCTGGCTCAATTATTGCTGTAAATTCTGCTTTCATTGTTTTCTCCTAATTTTTTATGTGACCGAACGTCGGGCATCAAGCAGCCGCGGCTGTTTGCGGTCTGCTGGATGTCCTTGTTCGCCATTTTGATTTTATTGATGTGATGACATGTACTCAGTAACGGCTTGACTCAAAAGCCCTGAACGGGTTTCTCCACGCTTTTTGGCAAAATAATCGACGGAATTTAATAATCTTTCCGGCATGGTAATATTGATTCTTTTTGATTTAAGAGACAGTTTGCTTAGATCCACGTCAACGATTGCCCATATACCATTTTTAAACTCTTTTTTGTTTTTATGTTTTTCAACGGTTGTGGCAACCGGGATAGGCTCAGAATCAACTAAAATACCCTCTATATGGCATTCTGCAGCCTCCTGAGCATTTGCTAAAGCCTCTTCAATTGTATCACCTGCAGAGAAACAGCCCGGCAAATCGGGAAAAGTAACACCATAATCAGAATCTTTGTCTTTATGGATTACAACTGGAAATTTCATAATCTTACCTCCATTGCCAACCAGCCTGTCGGTAAATATTTCGAAGCGTCCCAACAGGAAGGTCTTTCTTGGGATGGGGAACAGTGACCTTACCCGGCCTTTCCGGGTGTTTAAATTGATGATGGTCTCCTTTTGTATGATGGAGAATCCAACCGTCACTTTTGAGCCTTTGTATTATTTCCCCACTTTTCATAATGTGTATTATACACACTTGATTGGTTGATTGTCAATAGTTTAATAGGGCATATTGTATTGTGGAAAACGTCTTCGTTCTCGCACGCGGTTTACCGCGTCGCTGAGCTTTGTTGGCATCATTGTCCCTTCCCCAGTTGTTTTTCCGGCGGCAGTGGCCACTGTTCAAGTTCGGATTCTGCCCCGAATGGCGGTGATCCTGCGCTCAAGTAGCGAAGGATGCCGTCTGCTGTATTCTGGAGGCCATGGGGCGTGTTCGACGGTATGAATACAGACAGACCGGCCAATACCTCACGGGTCTCGTCTCCCACTGTCATCCGGCCAGTACCATCGAGAATGAAATAGCACTGTTCAGTTTCGTGGGAATGGATGTGCTGCTTACCCCCGGGTTCCATCTCAACCAGGGACGTTGTGATGTGCTTTGCCCCCGTTGCTTCCTCCGAGACGAGGAGGTAGGACGTGATGTTGTCCCGCTTGTAGCGACGGGATGACTGTCTATCTGTTATCTTCATGGTCTCCATGCCAACTTTAAGTTGAGCGGCAAATACCACGATGAGAATTTGCCGGCAAAGTAACACTTGAGGATACCGGTAAACTTTCAAAGGTAAGGATGGCCGCCAGTGGTAGTTGTCAGCTCGAACACTTGGTTAGCTGATTTTTAATTTTCTATTTCTATTTTATCTTTAATCCACTCTATACCTTCAGCGTATGGTAAAAGATATTTTTGTAGCTTTAGATTTTTATCTATCGATTCATAAATATGTTGAAAATCGGAAAAATACTCTCTTGCAAGTTCTATTTGATTTAGACTAATAGCCGATACTGTAGCACCGTAATAAACATTGAGAGGATCAGATGCTCCAAAATTTAGAGGCATTTTTTTTAATGCATTAATTGCATTTTGAAATGCTTTTAATGCCTTTTCATAATTCTTTTTCTGATAAAGTTGATAATTCCCTTCTGACCTCCAAAGTGGTGCCGAATTTTTTTCTTCAACTCTTAGTAGCCACTTTTTTCTAATAATATTTGCTTTTTTATAGTTATTTTCTTTTTCGAGAGCTTTTATTTTGTGAACAATTCTTATTACTTTAAATGGCTGCAAACCACTCATCGGCTTTAATAAAGGGTAAAGCAGAAATCGCATTGATTTTATGAATAGATCACTGGATTGTAGAGATTGAATTTTCACCAGCTAACGGCCGAGTTCAGGGGCGCGCGATCACGCGCGCCCCTTGAAACGTTTTGTTAAGCAAATATTAATGGTTTGTATTCACTTATATATTCATTGTGACATGAAAAACGCATTGCACTTACTTCTGGAAATATATCACGTTTTTTACCCCAATTTAATACATGATATTCCTTTTCAACATCTCTATATACACCCTTCGAATTTGAAGTATTGTAAACTGGACAGTGTGCAAAAATTAGTAATTTTTCAGATATACTAATTCTTCTTTTTATTTCTTCAGATTCGACACTTATTTTGTCTGCAACTCTACCAACATATATTTCTATATTTTTGCTGTCATCATGCCAATAACTCCAATCCTCCTGAGTTATTCTTTTGCTAAATGTTTGGTCTTCTGCCTTTCCTATATAGATCAACACAGAATGGCCATATAAGGAGTGTTGCCCATATATCTGATAAAGCCCTCTGTCTTCACTCAAATTTTTCAGGTTCTTTATCGAATCAAGATTGTAGGGCCCATCCCAAATTAAGTGTATAAATAAGTTTTCCATTTTTTCTTTAGGATCTCGCGGTAGGAACTCCTGTTACCAGGAGCCCCCCGCACAGACCCGGACGTGCGGTTTTCCCGCATCCGGTTCTTCGGTTACACTCACTTCCGCGCAGACTATCACAGTTACCCGTTACATGGTCTAGTAGTTGTTCACTGCAGTGAGGTTTGCTTATGATACCCAGCCCTACATGTCCGGCATAAGTTTCCTTTACAGCCTGCGTGCTTCAATCAGGTCCTTCCCCATGTGGCCGGCTTTCCCAACCTCCGAGTACTATACCTGATAAGACACCCCAATGACATCTAGCCACCTCTCGATGACCTACCTGGGATGAGCTACTGAGTCCCAGGAGTACAATGGGGCTTCCCGAGTTCTACGGTACATATCTTCTTGCATGCCACAGCCTGATGACTCCGGTGGATTTTCACATCCTCGCCAAAACGGATGCTTCTGTATTGCCTTCGGTGTACGTTAAAACCCTCGGCATCCACAACTGTAATTTCGAAGCTGTACCAGCACTTCAGGGGACGCGGTTCCCCCTACGGCCTACAAGATTCTCTGCCTACGCTTAACCCATCTTGTTCGCTGTATTTCTACAACTCCGCCATGAGTCCAAGGCTCGATACGGGTGGATGGCTAGTCCTTACAGGAAATCATTACTGACCTCCCTCCCGACAGGGACTTTCACCCTGCAAGATGCACCGAGCTTTGCTCGGCGCGATAACGTTTAAGCTGTGCGACGCAAACGAAGCGCAACGTAGTTTGAGTCCGAACAGGCGTATTGCTAGGGTTTTGCATGTAATTTCCTGTAAAATACTAGCTTTTCATGTTCATTTTTACATGCAACATATCGGTTAAACAGCCCGAACCAGTAAAGCCTTTCATTCATTGTCATTCCACCAATGCCAGAAACTGCCGCTTCCCTGAACTCAGACCACATACGATATATTTTCGAATGATCTTCGTTCTTTTCAATCCAGGTATTGCCTATGTATCTCTCTGTGCCTTCTTTTAATTCTTCCGCCGTCTCTTCGCTGTCTTTCCAATCAACAAGAAGCCTAGAAAGATCTTGAACGACTTTCTCAGATGAGACTTTGCTTATTTCTTTCGATAACTCATCTAAGTTCATTTGTAACCCTAACATCGCGGGAAACCGGCTGTCGGCAACCCTGTTTAACATATGTTTTTTACTGATCTCACTTGACTTAGGTCAAGGAATTTCTGTTTGGCTGGTGGTTATATGGGGGCAACACTCAGGGTTGGGGGAAAATCCGACCTACTTACTACCATAAAACCACTTTTGAGGGGGATGCTCCATGTTTTGCAATCAATGTGAACAAACCGCCAAAGGGACCGGCTGTGAGAAAATTGGCGTCTGTGGAAAAAGCGAGAACGTCGCGGCACTGCAGGATCTGCTTACCCACGCCACTCAGGGGCTGGCAATTGTCGCGGTGGCGGCACGGAAACTGGGTATCGTTGACAATGCGGTAGATCGTTTCATCTGCGAGGCAACCTTTGCCTGCCTGACCAATGTGGATTTTGATCCGGCCCGGTTCGACACCTGGATCAGAAAAACCGTACAACTTCGTGACGCATTGCGGGTGGAGGTCGAGGCCGCCGGCGGCTCGGTTGAAAGTGACGCCGCTGCCCTAGGTTTCGTCCCGGCGCCTGATCTCACGGGTCTTGCGGCCCAGGGGGCGGCGCTTGATTATATCAACAGTCTCGATGATAACGAAGATCTCAGATCACTCAAACAGATCGCCCTCTATGGGCTCAGGGGGCTGGCCGCCTATACCGATCACGCCGCGATTCTCGGCCAAAGCGACGACGAGGTTTTCGCCGCCATCAACGAGTTGCTCGCCGTATTGACCCGCACGGATCTGAGCATCGATGACCTGGTTGCCGGTGCACTGAAAATCGGCGAGATAAACATCCGTGCGATGGAACTGCTCGATGCGGGCAACACCTCCACCTACGGTCACCCGGTGCCCACCCCGGTGCCGCTGGGCGCAAAAGTCGGCAAGGCGATCCTGGTATCCGGTCACGATCTCAAAGACCTCGCCCTGCTGCTTGAACAGACCCGGGGCACCGGCATCAACATCTATACCCATGGTGAGATGCTGCCCTGCCATGGCTATCCCGAATTGAAGAAATATGAGCATTTCCATGGCCATTACGGCACCGCCTGGCAAAACCAGCAGAAAGAGTTCGACGCCTTTCCCGGCGCCATAGTGTTCACCACCAATTGTATTCAGAAACCTCGTGACTCATACCGGGACAAGGTCTTCACCACCGGCCTGGTGGGCTGGCCCGGGCTGACTCACATCGGCGACGACAAGGACTTCGGCCCGGTTATCGAACGCGCCCTGGCACTGCCGGGTTTTACTGCCGATGAAGACAAGGGAGAGGTGCTCACCGGATTTGGCCGCACTAGTGTAATGGGAGTGGCCGACAAGGTTATCGAAGGCGTCAAGGCCGGGGCCATCAAGCATTTCTTTCTGGTCGGCGGCTGCGACGGCGCCAAACCCGGTCGTAACTACTATACCGATTTCGTCGAGCAGGCGCCCGCCGACACGGTCATCCTCACCCTGGCCTGCGGAAAATTCAGATTTTTCGACAAGAAGATCGGAGATATCGGTGGGATTCCCCGGCTGCTTGATGTGGGACAGTGCAACGACGCCTACTCGGCGATCAAGATCGCCTCGGCCCTGGCCGAAGCGTTTGACTGCGGGGTCAACGACCTGCCGCTTTCACTGATTCTTTCGTGGTACGAGCAGAAGGCCTGCGTCATTCTGCTGAGCCTGTTTGCCCTGGGCATTCAAGACATTCGCCTGGGACCGTCTTTGCCCGCCTTCATCACCCCGAATGTGCTCAAGGTTCTGGTGGATACTTTTGCCATCAAGCCGATAGCTGAAACCGCTCGTGAAGACCTGGAAGCCATTCTGGCCTGATGGCAAGACGCGGCTTGCCCTGTGTGATCCGGCATCCGCTTTGTCACTCATGGGCTTCTTCATTTCTTAAGATAATAATAAACCCGGCGGCGTCGTGACACCGCCGGGTTCACTCTACATCCCGGCCGTATCGGCCGGTGCTGGGCGACCGGTCGTTCCCGTTTAGCTCAGTTCGAACCGGTCAAGATTCATCACCTTTACCCAGGCCGCCACAAAGTCGTCGATGAACTTCTCCCGGGCGTCATCGGATCCATACACCTCGGCAATGGCGCGCAGCTCGGAGTGCGAACCGAAGATGAGATCGACCCGGGTGGCACTCCATCTGCGCTCGCCGGTGGCGCGATCACGCCCCTCAAACTCGTCACGCTCCTCCGATAGCGGCGTCCAGACGGTACCCATATCCAGCAGATTGACAAAAAAGTCGTTGCTCAAGACACCCGGACGGTCGGTAAACACGCCGTGGTCGGTCTGCCCGACGTTGGCGCCGAGAACGCGCATCCCGCCCACCAGCACGGTCATTTCCGGCACCGTCAGGGTAAGCAGCTGGGCGCGATCCACCAGCATCTGTTCGGCCGGTACGGTGTACTTGGTTTTCAGATAATTGCGGAACCCATCCGCCTCCGGCTCCAGAACACTGAACGACTCCACATCGGTCTGCTCCTGGGAGGCGTCCATGCGACCCGGAATGAAAGGCACGCTCACCTCGTGGCCGCACTTTTTCGCGGCCTCCTCAATGGCGGCGCACCCGCCCAGCACGATAAGATCGGCCAGTGATACCTTTTTCCCAAACCCGCTCTGGATGCTCTCCAGGGTGGTCAGCACCTTGGCCAGCTTTTCCGGTTCGTTCACCGGCCACTCGTTCTGCGGCGCCAACCGGATGCGGGCGCCGTTGGCGCCGCCGCGCATATCGGAACCACGGAAGGTGGAGGCCGAACCCCAGGCGGTTGCCACCAGCTCGGAGATACTGAGCCCGGCATCGAGAATCTGTTTCTTGAGGGTAGCCGCGTCCGCCTCATCAATCAATGCATGATCCACCGGCGGGATCGGATCCTGCCAGATCAGCTCTTCTGCCGGAACCTCCGGCCCCAGGTAGCGGGCCCGCGGCCCCATGTCCCGGTGGGTAAGCTTGAACCAGGCACGGGCAAAGGCATCGGCGAACTCCTCGGGATTTTCCAGATAACGCCTGGCAATTGGCTCGTAGATGGGATCGAACTTCAGGGAGAGATCGGCGGTGGTCATCATCGGCCGCAGTTTTTTGGTGGGGTCATGGGCGTCTACCACCATATCCTCCTCGTCCACATCCTTGGCCAGCCACTGATGCGCCCCGGCCGGACTCTTGACGAGTTCCCAGTCATACTTGAACAGCACCTTGAGGTAGCCCATATCCCAGGTGGTGGGATTGGGTTTCCAGGCGCCTTCGATGCCGCTGCTGATAGTATCCCCGGCGTTGCCGCTGCCGTAGCTGCTCTTCCAGCCAAGCCCCTGCTCCTCGATGGGGGCGCCTTCGGGTTCCGGGCCCACATGGGCCGGGTCACCGGCGCCGTGGCACTTGCCGAAGGTGTGGCCGCCGGCCACCAGAGCGACGGTTTCCTCGTCGTTCATGGCCATGCGGGCGAAAGTCTCGCGCACGTCACGACCAGATGCCACCGGGTCGGGGTTGCCGTTGGGCCCCTCCGGATTGACGTAGATCAGACCCATCTGCACGGCGGCCAATGGCTTTTCCAGATCGCGTTCCCCGGAGTAGCGTTCATCGGCCAGCCATTCGCTCTCTTTGCCCCAGTAGATGTCTTTTTCCGGCTCCCAGATGTCTTCGCGGCCGCCCCCGAAGCCGAAGGTCTTAAATCCCATGGACTCCAGGGCCACGTTACCGGTGAGGATGAGCAGATCGGCCCAGGAGAGTTTGCGCCCATATTTTTGCTTGATGGGCCAGAGCAGCCGTCGCGCCTTGTCCAGGTTGACGTTGTCGGGCCAGCTGTTGAGCGGCGCAAACCGCTGGTTGCCGGTGCCGCCCCCGCCGCGACCATCGGCGGTGCGGTAGGTGCCGGCGGCGTGCCAGGCCATGCGGATGAAGAGCCCGCCATAGTGGCCCCAGTCAGCCGGCCACCACTGCTGCGAGTCCTCCATCAGATCAAGAAGGTCTTTTTTTACGGCGGCCAGATCGAGGGTTTTGAACTCCTCGGCGTAGTTGAAATCCTCTCCCATGGGATCGGATTTTTCGCTATGCTGGCGAAGCATATCGAGATTAAGGTTGTCCGGCCACCAATCCCGATTTGATTTGCCAGCGTTTCCCGGTGTCTTGCCCGTTACCGGGCACGTTGCCTGTTCACTCATGTTATCGCTCCCTTACATGTCACTTGATGGTTGGTGGAATAGGCCGGTAATACGCCTTTCACTCAAATCAAATAGAGTTCTGCTCCCGCGGTCCTATTTTTTCATACACTCCCGGCAGATGCCGCGTACCTCCACATGGGTCTGTTCTATCTCACCAAGAGACTCCACTGAGGCGGGCAACCTGATCCTATCCAGAACCTCATCGGCAAAATCACGCATCATCCCGCATCTGCTGCACACGAAGTGATGATGATTGTGCACGTTGGCGTCAAAACGGGTGCGCCCGCGCCCCGGCCCCAGCGCGACAATCAGCCCCAGATCGCTGAGCAGCCAGAGGTTACGGTAGACGGTATCCAGCGACACCGTCGGCAACCGCTTGCGAACCCGCTGAAATATCTGATCCGCATCGGGATGATCGGCACAGCTTGCCACCTCACGAAATATCTCCATGCGCTGGTGAGTGAGCTTAATGCCCTCGCCGCGACACACGGTTTCAAAATGTTTCATACGTGCCGCAACCTCATCTGGTGCTATATCTGCCATTATTCTTTTTTAGTAATCAGTTCCTATATAAAAGTAAAGGGGCAACAACATCGGTGCTATCGAAAACAGCGACTACGTCGGCGAAAGGTCAAAACCAGGATGGATCTTTACCGCTCTTGCCACCACTGACATATCTTCATCGCCAACCCGCCGGAAACCGTACTATTAATCTTGCCTGGCTATTCCCGCAATGATGCATGCATGTTGAGCATCACGCTCAATCGACATCGATGGGTTCCACGCTGACATGCAGTTCCTTTACCCCGGGAACACCGCGGGCCAACTTGTCGACCTCATCCTGCACCTTTTTGGTCATGGACATGGCGGCATCGATGGTGACGGCAACAACACCTTCTTTGGCAAGTACGTCGGCATTGGCATAGGTATCGGCCAGTGCCACTTTGACTCGTGCGGCCAAATAGGCGTCCGCAAGACTCCGCGTGGCTGATTCCGTCGTCTGAAAACAGGGGCGTCTGGCCAGCGAGACCAAGGTTTCCACGGCGTCCTGTACACTGAGATTATCAATATGAAAGACGATGTCATAAAGCGATGGATCGTTGGTATCGATACCGTATACATGCAAACTCCACTTCCGCCGCTCTTCATCGTCCTTAAGCAGAATGCGGCGAGCCTCTTTCTCGGAAATCGACTCGCGTTTCATCTCCTCGACGATACGATCCTCGAGATTGGCGATAATGCGCACCTTGAGCACGTTCGGCACGCCCTGAAGGAAAAAATGGCCGGCAAGACCATGATATACGATGTTGTCTCGCCGCATATTCTCGAGAAACGTCTCGGCAAAGTAGGCCACGAATTTTTCTTTACGGTATTTCAGGCGGTCGAGAATTGAGGGCGCGTCATGGATTGCCCTGACCATTTTCAGCTCCGGGATTTTGAAGTGGTCCGATGTCTCGAGAATGATGTCACGTGATATGCATTCGTAATCCAGGGCACTGGACAGTTGTTCGGCTATTTCTTTTCCTTTACTGTAAGAACCACGTGAAATAGTGACGATGCTCATGATTGTATCTCCGCTGATATTTGCTGATGATTTTAATTCTGAACGGATTCGCCGGCGCCGCGAAAATTATCGCCGCTTCAAGACGGAGCAACCACCACAATGTCCGTGGTGCGCATGCCCGGCTCACTGGACGCACGGCTTACCACATAAAGAACTCTATTTTACAATTACAAGGTGTAGCTGTTACGGGAACCAGAAGGGTTGGCGTTTCCCGGCGCAGATTTACTGGAACCGTGTTTTGTTGCCGAGAAGCGGGAGGCTACGGGGACATATCACTGACAAGGCAGAGATCCCGTTCTTTTTGGGGTTCACTGGGGGCTGGTATCATTGTTCCGCACGCTTTAAATGCTCCAGGCGATATGACATATGTAGGACTACGATTAAATTAGCGCGGTATTTTCCGCGGTGCAACGGTTTTTTATTTTACCCAGCCGGCGTCGGCTATGGCCGAACCGGCTCCAGCACACCGCAAAAACTTTGTGACGGAGTTCATCAACTAATAAAACAGCACCAGCATGGCGATCAGCACCACCAGAAACAGCGCCGTCATCCCCGACCCCGCCCGCACGTAATCCCTGGTCTGGTAATCACCGGGCCGCATGATCAGGGCGTTGACCTGATGAGTAGGCAGCACGAAGGTATTGGAGGCGGCCAACGCCACCAGTAGCGCTACCATTCCCGGATCCGTACCCATTTCCACCGCCATGGCCATGCACAGCGGGACCAGCAACACGGTGGCGCCGACGTTGGAGACCACCAGGGTGAAAAACGAGGTCAGCAGCCCGACGATAAGTAAAAACACCACCTCCGGTACGGCGCCCACCGCCCCCATGATGGTCTGCGCCAGCCACTCCGCCGCCCCGGTTTTCTGAAAGGCAAGACCAAGGGGGATCAGGCCGCCAAGCAGAAAGACGGTCATCCAGTCGATGGACTTATACGCCTCGTCGATGGTCAGCACCTTGGTGAGAATCATGGCCAGTGCACCGGTCAACAGACAGATGGAAAGTGACAACTTCACCGGTACGCCAAGCATCGCGAAAAGCGGCTTGTTCAGCAGGATCAGGGCGACCGTCAGGCCAAGGATGGTGAGTGCCGTCGCGGCCCGCTCCTGGCGGATTTCTTCACCCTTGATGGGGCCGGTGAAGACGAACATGTTTTTCTTCTGCAGGGCGCGAAACTTATCCCAGCGGCCAAACAAGAGCAGGGCGTCGCCGGGCTTGACGATCTCTTCGGTGATCTGATTGAACTGGCAGATGCCCGAGCGGCACATGACCACCGGCACGACACCGTTGGTCTTGCGAAACTGCAGTTCATGCATGGTCTTGCCCGCCAGCAGGGAACGGGGGGTGACGATCCCCTCGACGATACCGGCGTTGTCGGGTGAGAAATCATCGGCGAAGACATCTAGATCACCCTTGAAGAGCAGCCCCAGATCGGCCGCGCACTGGCGCACATGCTCCTCGTTGCCCACCATCACCAGGGTCTCGCCGGACTGAATGAGCTCGTTGCGGGTCGGCGCGTAGTTTTTCAGCTTCTTGTCGGGCATATAGACGCCGACGATGCTTACGTGGTAGCGGTCGCGAACATGCAGCTCTTCCAGGGTAAAGGAGCCGAAGTCACGCGGTACCAGCAGTTCGTAGGCGCCGGCGATTTCCTGGTAGGTATCGGCCAGCGAGGCGGGCATGAGCCTGCCGTCGTCACTCTCTTCTCCTCGCTGTGGCAGGATAAATTTACCAAACAGCACGAAATAGACGATGGCGGCAATAACCAGGGCGATACCGATGGGGGTCTGGGTAAAGAGGCCAAAGGTGTCCACTTCCTGGCCAAGCATGCCGATTTCGTTTGCCTGAATAATGAGATCATTGAGCAAAATGGTGGGAGAGGCCCCCACCAGGGTAACGGTGCCGCCGATGATGGCGCAGAAACCCATGGGCATCAGAATGCGCGAGGCGGGGATGCCGGTCTGCCGGCCAATGCGCATAACCGCCGGCATAAACAGGGCGGCGGCGCCGATATTTTGCATGAAACTGGAGATGACCGCGGCGGTAGCGGAAATCAGCGTCATGATGCGCCGTTCGGACTTATGGGCGAGTTTGACAATGCGGGCGGCGAGCACGTTCATGCAGCCGGTTTTGTCGAGCCCGGCGCCGATAATGATAACCGCGATAATCGCCACCACGGCGTTACTGGAGAGCCCGCTGATGGCTTCCTCCGGTGTTACCAGCCCCAAAATCGGCAGGATGACCATCATCATGATGCCCACCACATCCACCCGCACCCACTCGAACACAAACAGGCAAATGACCAGAGCCAGCACCGCAAACACCAGCCCAATCCGGCCGGTAAACCCGATCCGCACCGCCTCGCCCACCGCCTCCGCGGCCAGCACCGGCTCGACAAGCCCCACCGCTGAAATCGCCGCACCCAGCCCGGCACCCACCCCCCAATACGCGATGTTTCGCATCATCACCCTCCCCTGCGTTTAATGAAACGATTAACCATAGCAGAGTGAAACCAAAGATGCCACCGACTGGTAAAAAATGTAAAGCGCACCGGCAAGCTCACGGGTTGCCTGCCGAGCCGATGCGTTACAAATCTCAAACTTGCTTGCTAACGTCATTCCCGCCCTCGATAACAACACTCAAGGGCAGGCTGCAGCGGGAATCCTGTGATTTCAATTAATTATGGGTATCAGGTCAATTCCGGTATTATGGGAATATGGGCTGATCATTTGCACCCGTCAGCACATACAATTCACCACCGCGTGTACACCAATCAGCAGTTCAGCTATATCAGGCCGGTTGTATCACCTGCCTGTATCGGCCACATCCCAGACTGTCCAGCCCGGACGGGCGGTGACGTGGGAAAGTATTTCATGGGGTTGTTCCGCCATACAGGCAATATATCCAGCCGCGACATTTTCCCGACCGTAAAATGATGCCATTCGTTTAAGGCCGCGGGCATCACGGTTGTCTGGTCTCTCTGTGAGCTTGCATTCAATCCCGGTCAATCGACCATCCATTTCGATAAGCAGATCAACTTCATTGCCGCCTTGATCTCGCCAGTACCAAAGAGATGCTGACGGGCTCAGCCATTGCTGCCATTTCCGCCACTGGCTGATCACATGATTCTCCCACACCGCTCCCGCGGACCTGCTTTTCCACAATGAATCGGCTGATTGAAAGCCCATGAGAAAGACAGCCAGGCCTGTATCGGCGAAATAGAGCTTGGGTGATTTTGCCAACCGTTTGCCCAGGGATTTATAATATGGCTCCAACAGCACAATCTGATTGGAGGCCTGCAAAACACTGATCCATTGCCGGGCTGTGGTTGCGGAGATGCCAACATCACGGCCCAGCTCAGACATATTCAAAGTGTGCGAGCAGCGGGCGGCGCAGGCGCGCAGAAACCGCTCAAAATCCCGCAGGCTACCGATGTTGAGCAGGTTTCGGATATCGCGCTCCAGGTACGTGGCCAGATACCCCTGATACCAGCGATCACGCGAAACCGGATGGTCAGGATCTTCCCAAAGTCGGGGAAACCCGCCACGCCATAAAAACTCCAGCCAATCGGCGCTTGACCGGGGGTTGTAGGCCGCCTGCCACTCACAACCGGATAACCCCGAAAAAGCAATAACGGCAGCCCGACCGGCCAGGCTGTCTGACACGTTTTGCATGAGCATGAAGTTTTGTGATCCAGACAAAATAAACAGCCCGTGTGTGCCGTGATGTTCATCCACATAAGTCTTAATCTGTCTGAAAAAGGCTGGAGCGTACTGTATTTCATCGAGGATTACCGGCGGGGGATGCAGACGAAGGAACTCCGCCGGCCTGGTTTCCGCCATTTCGGCGTGGGCGGCGACATCGAGGGAGACGTAGCGATAGTCTGGAAAGCTCCGCTCCAGTACACTGGTTTTGCCGACCTGACGTGGTCCAACTAATACCGTCACCGGAAATGTCGCAACAACACTTCGTAATTGCTCAGTTATTTCTCTTGGTATCCACATTTTTGACCATTTTAAGTTGACAGCTTAAAATTGTCAATCTATTGGTTTTTTATTGTATGTTTTTACTATTGGACTTCTTCCGTATGAAAACTGCGCAACATACCCTTTTCACGCTCAAATGATTGCAACATTGCGATACGTGAAACTCAGATCAAACTAGAGGTATAA
>JAEQMT010000045.1 GCA_016722945.1 Desulfofustis sp. PB-SRB1
TGTTTAGTTTTACCATTCCACATCGCCTCCATAACTACTTTGTTTTGCTTGCATATTATACAATTGTAAAAGAAATTGCCTGTTGGTGGTAATTTTTCCTCAACCGATATCCAACCACCATAACCAGACAATTCACGCTGAACACAAGGTGTCGGCGGTGCTGGTGGAGGTGGTGATTTTTTGAATGTGGGTGGAGGATTGCTTGCCTTTTTCATATCAACTCCTTGTGTCAGGTGATTTCAATCGTTGGGCAGTGGAGGATGACCGTGACAGATTTGATGATAGTCAAAAGGCTGTGTGATCATGGCTATACGGCCATTAAAGACAACAAGATAAGAATTGGTTCGATTAACTATTATCGTGACATCGAAGACGAACATCGAAGAGACGGGCTTGAAGGAGCTCCTGCCATAATAATGAGATCTCCTGAAGAGGGCAGGGTAATTTCATCAGAAGAATTCAATTCCTACGCCAATGCATCTGGGTCACCAATCAGAATCACAAAAAAGGATCTCAAGATACGCTTCAAGGGAAAGGGCGCAATGCGCTTTGATTCCGAGCACAATTTCTTTGTCTATTGCACCACGCTAATTAACAGACAAGACAAAGAAATACCAAGTCAAACAAATCATTTGGGACAATTCACCGTAGAAATTACAAATCCACAGAGATTCAAGGATATGATAGCCCTGGAATTGTTAAATAAAATTCATGACAGAACCATTGCGCTAAATGGAAGATTTGATTCTGTCTCTAGTGCTATGAGAGCGGTAGTGTACCAAGACAAGTCCGAAGTGGATGACCTAGGAACACATCTATCTCAACTTGACAATTCAGTGGATATTGGACATTGTTTTATAAAACCAACGAGCTACGCACCCGAAAAAGAATACAGATTTTTGTGGCTTCCTTATCATAACCCGTCAAATACAGGATGCGCACTGCCTTACGGCTTTAAGTATATTGATATTGAGGTTCCCGGTATCTGGTCATGTTTGAGCGAGATCCAATAACGACAAAATGCCCAACAAGGCGATTCAGGCGGACGCCTTCGGCACCGCTGATCTGTAACGTTATAAATAGCCCAAAAATATTCTAGAAAAGATATGGATAAGAAACAACAAATCACATCCTTGGCATCCCTGGCCGTATTTAGAGAATTATACAATAGCCAGACAGATGTATATGGCGTTATAGGTAAATTTATAAACGAAATAATATCCTCTAAAGGGAAATATAGTTTTTCGCTAACTGAAATCACTAATCTTCTAAATGAAAATTTTGGTTTCAATCTACCAGAAGCTGTCGTTAGTACGTCAATTGGTAGGTTAGATAATATAATAAAAGAATATGAACTATATACAGTAGAGAAAAAACACAAACAAACTGGTAGTGAAGTAAATGCGCTACAGCAAGAATCAATTAAAAGTAGTAATAGAATTATTGATGGGTTGTTTAACTTCATTTCCGAAGAGAAAGGTTCTACTCTAAGTGACAAAGAAAAAGAAGTTGTTGTTCAGTCATTCTGTTCATTCTTGATGGATGATTCAAACGGCAAAGACTATTCTGAGTATATTAGCGGTTTTATAATTAAAAATAGTATAAATGAGATATTCCAAACGAACCTAGCAAAAATAAGAGAAGGTGTAATTCTATATTCAGGTTTGACTCATAATCCTAATTTAAACGAAGTAGGGTCGTGGAATTCTGAACTAACTATTTATTTAGACACCGAAATGCTTTTTCATTTTGCAGGTTATAATGGAATTTTATTCAAATCCGCATTCAACGATTTTTTCAATTATGTTATTGAGATTAACAACAAAGGGAAAAAGAAACTTATACGGCTAAAATATTTCACAGAAGCTAGAGAGAGAGTAGAAAGGTTTTTTACTAAAGCCGAATACATTGTAAAAGGCCATGATAAGCCTAACCCTAGGGCAACAGCTATGGTGTCAGTCGTTGAGGGTTGCAGCGATGCAAGTGATGTAAATGAAAAGAAAACGGAATTCTTTGAGTTGTTGAAAAGAAATGTAATTACCGAAGAGTCAGGCCCTAATGTTGCCGAAACGAAAAATCACGAATACAACATTATAGACTCCAAGACAATAGAATCTCTATCAAAAGAATTTGAAGATGATGTCACTGAAAATATCAGAATATTAAACTATATCAGCATACTAAGAAGTGATTGTAATTTAAATAATTTTTATAATATTTCATATATCTTATTAACAGGTAACTCACGAACGACAACAATTGCATGGCACCCGAGCATTAAAGATGAAGGCAATGTTCCTCTAGCAACAAACCTATATTGGCTAACAAACAAATTTTGGTTCAAACTAAATAAAGGATTTGGTGTAAATTCTTTTCCAAAGTCATTAGAAATTACTACAAAAGCACTAACAACTTTATCTTCAATTTTAAACGAATCAATTGGGAATAAATTCGATGAACTAAAGGTACAATTTTCAAAAGGAGAAATTACAGAAGAACAGGCAAAATCAAGGTTGGTTAACTTAAGAAGTCAATCCAGAAATCCAGAAAACATAAAAAACGACGAGATCAGATCAATTTTAAGTACGATTTCTGAAGATAGTCTTGAAAGATTTATAAGAGAACAAGAGATTTCAAAGAGTCATGCAATTAAAAAACAACAGGAAAATTTAAAACTTAAAGCTGAACTTGAAAGAAAAGAAGCCGAAATTGAACTAAAAGAAAATGAAAAAAAGAAAGCTGAAGAACAGCTAAAAAGTACATCTATTTCTTCACAAACCATGCTCTTAGATGAGAAGAAAAAAAGGATGAAAATGCTTGAGGATCAGAAAAAATCTTTTGAAATAGCTATTAATCATAAACTGAGGATTCATAAAACTGTAATCGCTACATGCGTTATCTGTTACTATCTGTTAACATTCTTCTTAATTTACAAGTATACCTGGGAAACAATGGAACAATATACGTATATTGTCAATACGGTTGTTCCAATTATTATATTTTTCCTCTACTCGTTGATATTCGAGAATAATATAAATATTGTCAATTACTTACCAATGAAAAGAGAAAAGATCAAGGAACAGGTTTACCATCAATCGAAATTTGACACAAAAATGTTTGAATCTTTAGAAAATGAAATAATTGATCTCGAAAGAAAAATAAAAGAATAAAACAACATAACAAATCACTACACTGGATTTGTATTCCGCTACGCTTCATACAAACCAGTGAGTTCCACGTTCACGGCGGCTGCGCCGCCGTGAATCGCGGTGCTGACTACGTCAAGCCCCTGGCACTGGCGCCTTGCGCCAGAACCAGGAGCTTGACCGGACACCGCACACCGATCAACCAGACTGCGTCTGCTTGATCGGCGCACGGCGCCGGTCAGCACCGCGATTAGCTTTCAAAAGGAGAACCAATGCAAATAGAAGAGAAAATAAGAATTCAGGCAACTCCCGAACAAATATTCCCTTTTTATGAGAATGTTTCAACCTGGTCATCTTGGGATCCAGGTGTTCAATCATCATCCATTGATGGTGAGTTTATTACTGGAGCCAAAGGAAGGTTGCAGCCGGTAAAAGGCCCAGAGGCAAAAATTGAATTTACTGAAATTACGAAGAATCAATCTTTCACAACCACTAGCAAGTTGCCTTTGTGCACAATGAGCTTTGTCCATGAGCTTGTTCCATCAGGTGAAGCAACTGAAGTTACTCATAAGGTCGTTTTTTCAGGATTGCTCTCTCCTTTATTTGGACGTTTGATAGGCACTGGTATAAGGAAAGGACTACCTGCAACCATGCAAGGGTTGCGAAATGCTGTTGAATCAAAAAGCTAACAAGGCGCTGCACCTGCCCGCTTTTCCGCTACACTCCAAAGCGTCAGGTGAGCTTGATCGTTCGCTAAGGAATGACAATATGAAGACTCGTGCCTTTCTGATCTTCTGCGCCGTCGGCTTTGTTGATTCTCACATTAAATGCACAGCATTTGTCTGAATATCTTACCAGTGATATCAGAATATTTTGCAGGCGTCCCCCCCCGGGCGTGCGTCGCGTAGCGCCGCCCGGGGGGAGCATCTCGGCACGACTAGAGTACAGATTTACTCAGAACAATGCATCATATTCTGAGTCCTTCTTCTCTGCGTAGTGTCCGTGTCCAGATTGATCAGTGGTTACGAGTCGGCAATACTGTTTGACGATACGGTTTAGTTCTTCAGCCAGTTCAAGCAATTCGGCAAGAAACTGGATGGTCTGTTCAGGTTTCATGATGTGCTCCTTGTGTTTGATGGTTGAATTACAGCAGCTCCGAGTCGGCACACCGAACATGCTCCGCTGTTACCTCTTGTGTTTTTTCGGCGGCAGCGGCGATCATGGCGCCGCGGGCAAGATGGTTGGCTTTGCGAAAGAGCCCGCCGGAGCCCTGATGAATGGCGGTTACCGCCTGTTCGGTAAAGGGTGAGTTTTTTATTCCGACAATGGTGAGATGATGGTCCAGATACTCACCCATCGCCTGGCGGGTGACCGCCGGCAGATGACTTCTGGCAACAATGCGAGAAGCCAGCGGTATGGCGGTACGGTAGAGCAGGTTTTCCGCCAGGTTATTCTGGCCGGCCAGCACCATGGGCAGCCACGGTTTGGAGTCGGCTTCGAACTGGGTGATGGTATGGAGCTCGGCAAAGACATCGAGGCGCAGCAGTGAGGCCTCATCGATAATCAGCAGGGGTTGCTGCTTTTTACCGGCGACCAGGCTGTCGATCTGTGCTCTGATCAGCCGGGTCAATACGGCCCGTGAGGACGATGCGGTAGCGATGTCAAGCTCGGCCAGGAGCTGGCGGTAGAGTTCGAGAATAGAGCCGGCTGAAGCGGTGACCCACAGGGTCTTGTACCGAGAGTGATGAAGCGTTCCACAGCTGTAGCGCACGGCGGTTGATTTGCCGGCGCCGACTTCGCCGGTGACGAGCATGATGGCGCCCAGGCGCAGGACATAGTCGAGGCGCTGCTGGACGCCGAGCAATTCCGGGGTGGTGAGCACCTGCTCAAGGGCGAGATCAGCCCTGAAGGGCTCCGCACTGAGACCGAAGAAACTTCGATAGCTCATGATCCACCTCCGTCGGCGCCAGGATCAAAGGGCAGCCGTCCCGGCCGGCATGTCGTGGTCTTGGCGAGCATCTCTTCACCGCCGTTTTTGGTTCGTTTCACCAGGGTGTTGACCACCAGATCAACCGGCCTGAGCAGACCACACGACTGCCCCTTACAGAAGATTTCGACCCGTTCCGGCCGATCATCGTTGAACAAGAGCGTGACCCGTTCACCGATCAATTGAACCGGGGCTTCGAAGAGTCGTCCGTCGATGGTGACGACCCGGTCTTTGCTGACCCGGCGGCCGCACTTCTTTACGGAAGTGATCAGCAAGCTCAGCGGGTGCTTCGCGAATCATTTTCAAGATGAGCGGCAAAGCGGTTGAACGGGGTCATCGCGGTAACCGAATGAACCCGATGCAGATAGTCCGTTTCCAGCCAGTGCTGGAACCGGTCATTGAGCTGAGCAAGGGTGTCGGGTTGGTCATCGAGGCGCGAGATAAACCGGGATCTGACGGTGCGAAAGAACCGCTCGATTTTGCCGCGCCCCTGTGGGGTATAGGGGCGGCTGTGGATCAGGGCGATGCCGAGCGAGGCACAGATTCGTTCGAGATGGCGTGAGCGAAAGGCGGCGCCGTTGTCCACGTAGAGTTTACGCGGCAGTCCTCTGGTAAGCAGGGCCTGGCGAAAGACCTGGAGCCAGGATTCGAGTTTTTCCGAACAGAAGAACTCGCCGTGGGTAATGAGCCGGGAATGATCGTCAAGAATGGCGATCAGATATGCTTTGCGCCGCTTGCCGGTGCCTTTTACCAAGGGGCCGTGCATGATATCTGATTGCCAGATATCGTTGGGAAATTCGGCCTCGGTAACGCCCGTCGATCCACCGGGGCTCGCTTGTGCAGAGCGGCGCTGTCAAGCTTTTCCTGGGTGAGGATGCGATAGGCGGTGGAGAGACTCAGCGTCGTGCCGGGTGTGATTACTTGTTTTTCAGCAAGTGCTTGCACCAGCCGCCAGACCGGCCAGCCTGGTTGTTCTTTGCGCAACCGGATCAGGGCGCCGCGAGTCTCATCATCGACCGTGCGAGAGCATCCCCGGTCGCACCGCCTGGCCGGCATCAAGGCACTGAGCTCGCGGCCGCCCCGCTCATAGAGTCGCAGCCAGCGGCCTGACGGTGGCCGCCGACACCCGGGTGCGATGAGAGCCGGGGATGTTCCAGTGGCTGCTCACTTTTTTGATAGATGAGTTCGGTCAACTCACCGGGTTCGAGTCGTGATGCAACCAACTCGCTGATGACTCCGAGCGAAACAGGGCAACTTCGGTACGCAAGGCTTCGTCTTCCATGGGCGTCCTCCTGGGTATGGGGTATCAGAGTCGGGTTATCCGAGTCTGTCTGCCGATACCATGCTCAGAGGCCGCCGGGCAGAGCTACAATACGGTAGGGTGGGTCATGGATGTGTCGATTGTCATGGTGTATTGCTTGGGTAACCGGGATGATGTTTCGTGCAATGAGTCGAGTGAATCCTTCCCGGTGGGTAAGCTGAGCGGACCATCCCGAAGACCAGCCGAATCATCCGACCTAGCCGACGCCACCACTGGCGTTGGCGCGAACGCGGCAGATCGGGCCGCCAGCGTTTTGTGCTCTGTCCGGTGGGTAATTGCCTGCTGGATCTCAGCACTGGAACTGCGATACCGGGGCCAATATCCCCGTGGTTTCAACCGATGAACGGCGCGGCACTGCGAACAGAACAGACGTCGAAGATAGACACAATGAGAAAAGCAGCTAAACCAGGCCGACAACAAATCCATGCCACCACAACCGTCCCACCGCACCGGGGACAGCACGAATGGTTTATTCCAGGGGGTAGGCGGTGCCGAGACGAGCAATTTCCTTGACGGATGCGGGCCAACAACAGTACCACAAGGCAACTCCTTTCAGGAAGTAGGTTTTCCTGCCTGGAGGGCTGCCGGGGCCGTGTCCACGGCCCCGGCAGCCACCACTCACGAGGGGTG
>JAEQMT010000033.1 GCA_016722945.1 Desulfofustis sp. PB-SRB1
TACCCATCGTCCAATCTCGTGACTGGCAAAGCCCGCTATTCGGCTCAGTCGCATAAAGATCGGATGGCCGTCTTCATTGGTTTCGACTGCCGCAAGAAAAGGGGTTTTTCCCGAAGCACCACGGCCTACCAAGCCATCATGGCGGGTACCGCCCCAGTAGGCATCGTCGATCTGAACCACTCGTGAGAGGGCAAGGGAATCGTCATGGTTCTTCATTGCCTGCTGGAGCTTATGCTTCATGCGCAACGGCAGCGGTTGGTGATATTCCGGTGCTTCGCGACAACGCAAGAGATGAGATGCCATTTTTTGATTGAGTGATCAGGAAAATGGCAAGGACCAGATTGTTAGCGGAAGTTTGGAGCAACCAAACACCGTCCCACTCATCAGAGAAGTTTGCGTCCGACAGCCGGTGCATTGATAGAGCATTCTGGTTTTTATGAGAAAACAACTGCGGTGACCACAGCGTGGGCAGCAAAACCCAGAGGGCCAGCGAATCCGATAGAGCGCTTCCCGACATTGTTCTTCAGTGCCGTAGGTGGCGAGAAATGATGTCAAACTGAGTCCTCGTTGAAATTGTACGGTACTTCGTGGCATGGCATATCCTCCTGATTCATTGGGTTCATTTGATTATGCCATACCAGGGGTCTCATATAGTGAGACTCTCAGAAAAAATTCAGATTAGCTGAGCTTTAGTGGTAATCAGGTATGTTTTTATTTTATTTCCCATTTTTTCAGCATTTAAAGTAAATAATGAAAAAAACTAGATTAATTTCTTGTCCTCAATCAAAAAGTACTTTTACTCAATACAGAATAAATACCAACAGTACTACATGGGTTCTTCATATCCTGATAGTATTAGCGTTGGGTCACTGATGCCATACAGCAGTAATCTCACACTTCTTGATCTGATCGCCGAACAGGTTCGCCGCACACCACACCATATTGCATTTCGTTTCGAGCAAGACTGCCTTAATTATCTTGAGCTTGACTGTTTTGCAAACCATTTGGGCCATCAGTTGCGAGACGCCGGCATTAAAAAGGGTGATCCAGTAGCATTGATTTTTAACAATAGTCTGGAGTATCCGGTTACATTGTTAGCATTGTTAAAGCTGGGTGCTATTTGGGTTCCACTGGATAAGGATTGGGGAGCAAAACGCCTAAACATGGCTTTGTCACACTTGGCACCTAAAACCGTACTAACAAACTTGGTTTCGAGTGAGAATTATCCATGGCGGCAGGTCGATCTCGATCAATTAAACCATGTAAGTGAGGATCCAAAAACCAAACTTATCCCAAGTGACCCTATTTATGGTTTCTTCACGTCCGGTTCCACTGGTATACCTAAATGTGCTATCAATATCCACAAAGGAATCACCAATCGTTTCCTTGATATGTCACGCCGCTATGGTGTGTCTCCTGGCGACAGTGTTTTGGTCAATAACAAATTGGCTTTTGACTCCACTCTCTGGCAGTTATTGTGGCCGTTGACAGTTGGCAGTACGTCAGTGATACCCAGACCTTGGAGCGTGTATGATCTCGATGAAGTCATAAGTCTTATCGATGTCAATCAAATCACCATGACTGATTTTGTGCCATCTATGTTCAATTTATTGGTGGATGAAATAATCAGGCGCCCCAGCAGGGCAAATCGCCTCTCTTCGCTGCGGCAGATATTAATAGGCGGTGAAGAGATTGACTTTAAATCTGTACTTGTATTTAAACAAAAACTGCCCCACGTTGGAATCGCCAATACTTACGGAGTAACCGAATGTTCGATGGGAATGGTCTTTTATCAGATTGACGACCAACTTTCAGAACCTTTACCTATAGGGCGGCCTATTGATAATACATTTGTAGTCATCTTAGACGAACAGCTTCGGCCAGTCGCCCATGGGGAGCATGGTGAGCTTTATTTAGGTGGTGATTGTCTTGGTGCTGGGTATTGGCAAGATTCACAAAAAACGAGTTCAGTATTTATTCCTAGTCCTTTCACAGATCTACCAGGAGATTCACTCTATCGCACCGGAGACTTTGGGTACATGAACAAGGATGGCTTAATTTATTACCTAGGACGTAAGGATCGGCAGTTTCAAATAGGAGGCAATCGGGTTGAACTCGGTGAAATTGAAGCCGTGTTGAATCGACATAAAGATGTCAAGCAAGCAAGAGTTGTCTTCCTTGAGGAAACGCATCAAAATCGTATGCTAGCAGCAGCTGTTTTAACATCGAAAAAGATGACAGCAAAAGATTTAAAATTTCATATTAGCGACAACTTACCCACTTATATGCATCCACGCCGCTTCGTCTTTTTATCTGTTTGGCCTCTTAATGCAAACGGTAAGGTTGATTTGGCTGAACTCAAAAGAATGTTAGCTTCAGCAAAGGTAAATAAAAGTAAGGGACAAAAAAGATCATCCTCTCTGTTGCAAAAACAATTAGCCATCCTTTGGCAGGAATTGCTATCTATCGATACAATCGAACTCAACAGTAATTTCTTTGACGCAGGTGGTGATTCTATCCTTGCAATGGTTCTCCTTGCCAAAATAGAAGAAGCTTTCGGCAAGCGATTGAGTTTTAGCGAATTAATGCAAAACCCATCATTTGAAGATATGTGCCGCTTGGTAAATCAATCTCAAGAGTCTGCTGAACAGGAAAAGAATCATTTAAACCAGTTGACCACCATGTTGAATGATTTAAAATTATGCGATGAACTATCGTGTGTTCATGTTTCCGAACCCAAGACGGTAAGCTCTGAGTATATTTTACTGACTGGTGCTACTGGATTTATTGGCATTCATTTACTGGCTGATCTATTGCAACATACTAGGGCAAAAATATTCTGCTTAGTAAGAGCAAAAGAACCGGATAATGCACGCCAACGCATTTTGGATAGTCTTTGTTTCTATAAACTATCGATGTCATCTACGCAAGAACGTATTATACCTATTGTCGCTGATTTAGCTAATCCACGATTGGGTTTGGATTATGAGCAATTCGAAACACTGGCCAATACAATCGATACCGTATTCCATTGCGGAGCAATGGTCAATTTTCTTTATGATTACGACCATCACCGCCCTGCTAATGTTCTAGGCACATCTGAATTATTAAGTTTAACAGCTAGAGGAAAACTCAAGCGTTTCTACTTCATTTCAACGCTGGGTGTTTTTCCTCTCCGCAAAATTTCTCAAGAAGGGCGTATTGCAACAGAAAACTGTTACCCTGATCCATATCAAACACCAGATGGTGGTTATGAGCAATCAAAAACCATTGCGGAAACTATTGGTAGCAAAAGCACGCAGCAAAGGTGTTGCAGCTACTATTTTCCGATTGGGGGAGATTATGCCTCACACTACACAGGTGTTGCAAATCCCAAGGCGCTTTCACACATGCTATTCAAGGCGTTTTCCATGCTAGGTTGTTTTCCTGTTAGCGACAAGCACTTGGACTATACACCAGTTGACTATGTCACTCGTGCTATCGTTAGCATCGCTCAACAACCCGAATGGTTAGGAACAAATTTCCACTTATGCCACCCAACAGGTATTTCTATTAACAACTTTATGGGTTTTATTTCGGGACAGAAGACAATAATGCCTATTAGTTCTGCGAAATTTAGGATTGTATTGGAAAAAAAGTTGGCTTCAGAATCGAATGGGTTATTACAAGTTGTTTCTTTATTGATTGAGAAAATCAAGGCAAAATCGAATAAAAAGAATAAAATATATCTAGATTATATTGATGATTTGCTTATGACTACAATGGAATCGATCTGCCAGAAAAAGACAAAAAAAGCGCTTTCCTCAGTATCTCTTAATTGCCCGGATTTGGATACTGAAACATTACAATCATACAAACATTTACTTTCAACTAATTAGGTCTATTTTGAACTATAAATCTCCGGGTTTATACTTCTGACACAAGAGGCAGAAAATATATCAAAATAGTCTAAATCCTGCAATTATCCTTTCCAAAAAACACCTATCAAATCAAAATTCCAAGTTGTTTGCCGATCTGAGATTTTCTTCTACGTAAGCGCTCAATAACTCCCTTCTTTTTTTATCCGTCCGGCGTAAGCGTCCAATAAACCCCATCTTTTCAAAGAAAACCGGCCATGTTCCATTAGCTCCAAAAACATATTGGAGGCGTACATGGAACCAACGCGGAAACCTAAAGCAAGCGATTCTCGTCGGAGCTACTGGCAGTCCCACATCGAAGGATGGCAACACTCAGGGCTGAGCCAACACGAATATTGCCGGCAACACCACCTCTCACTGTCAAGTTTTGGCTACTGGCGGAGCCGGCTGAGAGTTCGTGAACAGAGCAGCCCGCGCTTTCACCCAGTGGTCATCGCCGGGAAGCATCCCACACCAGTGCCAGAGCCACCGGCTGAAGATTCAGGGCTGCGGGTTGTGCTCCCCCATCACCACTTCAGCATCGCCTGATGAGCGACAATTATAATTCCCGAGTAACGACAATTAAAATTCCCGGTTAAACGAGGTTAGATTATTCAAATCCACGGAAGGAGGATTTGAATGATCACAGACAACCAGGTGAAGAAATTGAAAAGGGAATTACACCAAGATGCCAGTCTGGAGACAGCGGCGGCACAAGCAGGTATGGATCCTAAAACGGCACGGAAATACCGTGCCCTGGACACACTCCCCAGTGAAATCAAGGCGGCGCGGGTACGAGAGTGGCGCACCAGGGATGACCCCTTTGAAGAGGTATGGGGTGCGGTCGAAGGATTTCTGGAGATTAATCCCGGCCTGAAGGCAAAGACGCTGTTTGATCATTTGCAAAGAAGTGATCCCGGCAGATTCAGTGACGGCCAGTTACGCACCTTGCAACGTAAGATGAAGTTCTGGCGGGCAACCAAAGGCCCCAGCAAAGAGATCTATTTTCCCCAGACGCACCATCCCGGCCTTTTGAGTCAATCCGATTTTACCTGCATGAATTCACTGGGTGTGACGATCGCCGGCCAGCCGTTCAACCATCTGATTTATCATTACGTGTTGAGTTACTCGAACTGGGAAACGGGCACGATCTGTTTTTCCGAGAGCTTCGAGAGCCTCAGTGAGGGATTGCAACATGCTTTGTGGACGCTGGGTGGCGTTCCCCAGGCGCATCAAACTGATCGTCTTACGGCGGCGGTCAATAAGCCGGATAATCCCGAGGAATTCACTCGGATGTATCAAGGATTATTAGATCATTACGGGCTCATCGGACGGCGCATCAATAGTGGTTGTGCCCATGAGAACGGCGATGTCGAGCAGCGCCACTACCGGTTTAAGGATGCGGTGGATCAAGCGTTGATGCTCCGGGGGCGCCGCGACTTTGCCACCCGTGCCGCCTATGAGGAGTTTCTCACAAAGCTGTTTTCCCAGCTCAACAGTGGCCGCACCGAGCGCTTCAGGCAAGAAGTGAAAGTGCTCAAAGCACTGCCGCCGACCCGCATGGATTCGTGTACGAAGCTCGAGGTCAGGGTTGGTCCGAGCAGTACCATCCGGGTAAAGCACAAAGTGTACTCGGTACCCAGCCGTCTGGTGGGTGAGCGGGTATGTATACGACTGTATGCCGAACGGCTCGAAGTGTGGTACGGCCAGCGTCACATAGAGACTATTGCCCGCCTGCGTGGCGCTGATCGGCACCGTATCGACTACCGACATATGATCGACTGGCTGATCCGTAAGCCTGGTGCGTTTGCGGCGTATCGTTTTCGCGACGACCTGTTTCCCACCAGCCGTTTCCGGATGGTCTATGATGCACTTGGCAAGCAGCATGCACCGACCAAAGCGTCGCGAGAGTATTTACAGATCCTGCACCTTGCGGCCAGAGAAAACGAGGCCGCCGTGGATGAAGTTCTGCAAACGCTGCTCGATGACGTCACCACGATCAGTGCACCGGTCGTTGCAAAGCATCTTCAGAAGCGTACCGCCCCAGCTCCGATGCCATCCGTGGAAGTCGCCGCCGTGTCGTTGCACGGCTACGATCAATTGCTTGCACATACCCGGGAGGCGCACACATGAAACCAGTTGCTGAGGCGGTAGACAAACAGCTCGATCGCTCGCTCAAACAACTGCACCTGAGCATGGTCAAGTCGTGTTACCGGGATGAAGCCGCGCTTGCCCGCCGGGAATCATTGAGTTATGAGAGCTATCTCAACGAATTGATACACCGCGAATGTGAGCACCGCCGGCACAACCGTATCGCCAGATATCTGCGGGAGTCGAAACTGCCGGTGGAAAAGAATCTCACCTCGTTTGACCGCTCACGCCTGCCGGCCAAAGTCAACGCGGTGGTGCCGGTGCTTCTGGAAGGATCATTTTTAGCGCGTCATGAGAATGTGCTTGCCTTCGGCAATCCCGGCAGCGGCAAGACCCACCTGCTGTGCGCCATTGCCCGGGAGCTCATTGAACAGGGCAGATGGATTCTCTTTATCCCCTGCAGTCTTCTGGTGCAGCGGCTGCTGGTGGCCAAGCGGGATCTGGAGTTGCATAAGCTCATCAACAAGCTTGGCTGTTACGATGCCATAGTGATCGATGATATCGGCTATATCCAGCACAGCAGAGACGAAATGGAAGTATTGTTTACCCTGCTTGCCGATCGGTACGAGCGGGCCTCGGTGATGCTTACCAGCAATCTGCCGTTCTCGCAGTGGGAAAAGATTTTTAAAGATCCGATGACGACGGCCGCGGCCATCGACCGGCTGGTGCACCATAGCATTATCCTTGAGCTCAATGTTGAGAGTTATCGATTAACCGCGGCGCGGGGAAAAACTTCTGATCAGAGCGATGCGCCCCCGGAACCAGGTGCCGGTGAAGAAAAGGCGCCGGATCACAAGACACCATGAGAAAGGCATACGCATACACTGTGATGCCACTCGTGAGTAATGATGACGTGTGGTGTGTGAGGCGAGTCATAACCAATGGTGCGCTCAGTTCGGTGGCAGGTGTGAGAGCAGCGTCTACGTGTGCACATACCGGATTATGCCCCCCGGCGGCTCGGGATAGTGGACCCCAAACATGGGACAGCAATGTAAGGTGTTTTTCTCACCATAACGGGGGATACTGAAAAATGACAAAAACAAGGCGCAGGACGTACACCGCACCATTCAAGGCGGAGGTTGGCCTCGAGGCGATCCACGGGGTGCAGACGACGAACGAAGTTGCCCAGGCATATCGGGTACACCCGCCGCCCCTTATACGGCAGCAGGAGAACAGCAAACCGTATCCCACCGCATCAGTCTATCGAGCGGGCTTTGGCAGGGGTGCGGAAATAAATAACCATTTCAATACGGGTACTCCGGTACCATTTCGGCTCCGCTTCGCTCCACCGAAATGGTACCGGAAAGAGGAAATGGGGCAGCGCTAATCAGCTGCAAATAAAGACGAGGAACCCTTACATTCAGGGAAAATTGTCCTTGACTATGGTGGGGCCACCTCAGCTGTGGCAGCATGGTCATGGTAATTTTCATCGGGGCTCCGCAGCGGGGGGCACGATATTGGCGGCCGTTTTTTGAGAGTCGGCAGCAGCTTGAAGCCCGGCACCCGCAGCACCAGTTGGACTAACCTGATCAGCTTTTTTGCTGCACGGGTGCAGAAAGCCGTAATCCCTGGTCCTGCGAAAGCCCTTGGGGAGGACATGGCGCATCAACAGAGCAAGAAACTGCTCGCCGGCAACTGTTTTAGTGCGGTACTTTTTTGTTTTAGCATGGAAATATCGGTAGGTGACGGTGGCATCGGTATAGTGGAGGATATCTTGTTCTCGGATCACCCCTCGATACAGATATCTGCCCAGATAGGCGAGCGCCTTTTCACCAGTGCCAACATGTTTGCAATCAACAACCCACTGCTGAGGGTTATTGTGAGGCGGACAAAGGTTTTCCTGGCGAAGGCCATGAAGAACCTTTGCCCTGAAGACCTGGGCCAGTGCGGTGTGGTTGAAGAGGTATTTACCTGACTTAACCCGCCAGAGCAGGGTAATGCGGTTGATGCTTGCGGCCGGAACAATGACATGAATGTGTGGATGATAGTCAAGGTTTTCGTGCGTGGGTGTGTAAGATGGCGGTAAATCCAGCATCGCCGCCGAGCTTTGTGTCATTTCTGGTGAATGTTTTAAGCAGTTCCTTGACGGCCTGAAACATACATGCATAGACGCGCCGCTGATTTTTATAGGCCAGATCTCGGAGTTGGCGGGGAAGGGTGAATGTTACCAGGTAATATGGTGCCGGCAGAAGCTTTGCTCGTTGGTTGTCAATCCACTGCTGACTTTCATGGCTCTGACAATGCGGACAGAACCGATGCCCGCATGAGTGAGGGATGTAGAGTACGTGTCTACACTGTTTTTCAGGGCACTGGGCCAGCATGTGCGGGCCGTGCTGATGCCGGCCAGTACTCCAGCGCCTCCCAGGGCGCGGCGATGGCCCGGCAGAATGGCGTGCTTATAGGTAGCCAGGTACCGATCTTTGAATCGGCTGATGATCGCAGAGAGCAGGATCATGGCGCCGCTCCCCAGCTGATGTCAAAGCTGTCGGCAAGGGTGTTTACCGCGTGGCGGGCACTGCTGGTGGTGTGAGTGGTAAGGTGGGTGTATTTGGCGGTGGTCAGGATGCTGACATGGCCGGAGGATGTGTTGCAACTCCAAGCAGGTCAACACCAGCCTCCAGCAGATGGGTTGCATAGCTGTGCCTCAGAGAATGGCATGAGATTTTTTTTTTTATACCGAGCTGGGTGACGACAGCTTTCATGGCATCCTGGATGCCGCCCCTGTCCAGTGGCTGTTCAACCAGCCGGGCATGTTTGAGTCCTCTTTTTCGACTGGGGAAAGAGAAAGCGTGGATGCTTGTGCAGTGACCAGAACGACCTGAGAACAGCCAGGGTTTTCTGAGGCAGCGGCACCAGCCGATCCTTGTTGACCTTGGCATTACGAATATGAACCCGCATTGTCGTGGCATCAATATCGCCGGTGGTGAGCCCGATTCCCTCTCCAAGGCGCAACCCCATGCTGTATATGGTGAAGAAAAAAACCTTATAGCTGGTGATGGTGGGTGGCGACAAAGAGCTGCTTGAGTTGATCGTGACTCAAGATATCTGGGAATGCGTGTGTTTTGTGGCGGCTTGACCAAGGGAAGATCACTCCAGGCTCTGTCAAGGACGCGAGTATAGAAGAACTTCAAGCCGTACAGATCCAGCTTGACCGCCACTCCATGAGCGGCACTCAAGCAGATCGTGAAATAGTCAAGCAACTGATCGGAGCTGAGCGTATCAATCGGGCAATCGAAATAGTTACCGATCCGTCTGATGGGCCCTGGCATAAGCGTCTATGGTTTTGGGCTGCAAGCCGTTGAGTTTGAGACATTTGAGATGCTTTTGGTAATACTTGCCGAAATGGGGGATCGTTTGGCATGGTGCAGTTCATCGTAC
Organism: Desulfofustis sp. PB-SRB1; assembly: GCA_016722945.1. Classification (GTDB taxonomy): domain Bacteria; phylum Desulfobacterota; class Desulfobulbia; order Desulfobulbales; family Desulfocapsaceae; genus PB-SRB1. The sequence continues at coordinate 9,426 of JAEQMT010000033.1, forward strand.
CCTCCTGTGTAGTAACATTGATCGGCCCGGCACTGCGGTATTGCACTGCCGGGTGTGACTTGGAGTAAGAAAATACCAGGAAGGTAGTAATTTCAACAGGAGCGTGAATCAAAGACCTGCCGCGGAGCGGCTTCGTCCAACAAACGGTTCAGATCGTGGTTCGTTCCTCTCATGATCTAACCTTATCCGTTATTCTTTGGCGATATTCGGGCAGATCGTTTATGCTGTGATTTCTCCATAGAAATGGTGATTCCTCATTTTGTTGGGTTCCAAGGTAACTACTTGAGGATATTATCATTTGCATGTTCTTTTACAACTAATTGAGTTATTTTTATGATAGGCTTTTGTCCC
>JAEQMT010000056.1 GCA_016722945.1 Desulfofustis sp. PB-SRB1
AGCTCGGCACAAACCTCACACCTGTTCCGGGTACTCCACGTGCTCTTAGGTTTTACAACGATTGGCAAGAAACCACACTATAGCTTTATCGCCTCGCCGAAGATTCCCTGGGACAGGCGGTGGCCCCACGCTCTGGATCATGATCCCGGATCCCCGCATCGACGGCCGCCTGCTGGTCGCCCTGGACGATGATGTCAATCCCAAGACCGCCAAGAAAAATCAGTCACCCTATCCATGGGCGCAACTGGTTGTGCCATCGGTCTGGTTACGGCGCAAGGCGCACGGTGCTGTTTGCTACCTCCATTGTCATGCGGAAAACGCTCACGTGCCCTATTCGGGTGATGTGGGTATATCGACCTGCGCGGTGGGTTGCGCTGTCTACTTCCGACCTCAGCCTGTCTGTTACCCAGATCAGAATGGGAAAACCGGCTGGAACAGCAACGTGTAGCTATTCTGATCATCTGCACCGGGCAGGTCGCCTTTGAACCAGCGGAATTGATTCTTGAAGGTCAGGTTCGCAAGAGAGTTATTGGGATTGGCCAGATCCTTTGCCACTTGATCAGCGGATTTCCCATGATGCGCCTCCTTGTGGGCCGGATCCTCCTGTCCATCGGAGGACTTTTGCTGGGCGAGTCCTTGGGTTGCCAGGCAAAACATGAGAGCAAACAACGGCACCATCGATGTATGCATTTTCATCTCAATCTCTTTTCTTGCTATCCCCACGTACAGCGGTTTTGAAAGCTTGTAGAGAGTGGTCATGCCCGGCGACCGGCTTAGATATTAGATACAGCAAAGAGTAGGGAATGCCTTCTGCGCCCCCCCGGGTTTCGATCTGAGAGATCGGCGGGGTAACGCCGCGATAATTGCCCATCAAGGCATAAGCCTAACGGAGCACCCCTTCTTTCCGCAGAGCCTCCATCAAGTCGAGCGCCTCGCTGAATTCGGCATAGTTGTCAGGCTCGAATTCGCCGGCCCTGATTTGAAACTCCTTGTTGCGAAGAAGAGTTAGGTTAATATTTTCGGCCAACCTCAGATTGTGTCACTTCCAGAACTTCTAAAACGCCAGGTTCTGTCAAAGCGTGTGTAGCGTTCCCAACCATGGGTTCGTTCTTATAAATGAGTGTCATGCTGAACAGCCCGCTGCCAATGAGGAAAACCAGGGCGGCCGCGGCAATGCGGGCCCGCGAAGCGAAGCCCGCGCGCCGTTCTTCGTTCAGACGGCGGTCGATCGAGCGGCGTCCGAGAATGGCGAGGATTCCGATCCCGGACATCGCGACGGCCATGCCGACGGAGATCGCGACCACCATCAGGATCGCCGGGCCGAGCAGGTTGTTGGCCATGCCGAAGAGCAATACGAGCAAGGCGCCGGTGCAGGGAACCGCTCCCACCGCCATCGCCAGCCAGTCGATCGGTCCCTGCTGGCGCCGGGCGAGGGCCTCGCAAGCGTGGCAGCCTCCCTCTTGGTGCGCCTCGTGGTCGTGTGCGTGGGTGTGTTCGACCCGTCTGCGCTCGCCCTGGATCGCCTTCCACAGCATAAAAGGTGCCGATCGCGATGATGCCCGCGTAGCTGACCAGCTTCACCAGACGGTAGTCGGATGGCGCGTTGCCGGTGGCCTGGCGCACCGCGAAGTCGGTGACCCAGATCACGACTACCGCCGAGAGCACATGAAAGACCGCGATCTGGGTTCCCATTTGCAGACCCCGGGCGAGGCTGCCGCCGTGGCCGACAAAGTAGGAAACGACCACCGCCTTGCCGTGACCGGGCCCGAGCGTGTGAACCAGTCCATAGAGGAAGGCGACCAGCACCCCGATCCAGAGCGGCCCCGACGATTCGCGGTCGCGGATGTCGGTCATCGTCCGTGTAAACAGGATTGACACCCTCGTCTGGAGGTTTTGCCACCACCGGTGGTCGGGGGTCAGCGCCGGGCATCGACCTTGGAGAGTGCGTCCGATCCCGACTGGAATAGGGGATGATGCGCCTGAGGGTGTAGGCGACGTTGATGCTCGCCGTTCCATCCACCAGGAAGAGATCGTAGTGCCCGGTTCGAGCCGGATCCGGCCCTCAAGCCAGACGGCCGCGAAGCGGCCGCGGTCCTCGGCACCCCGGGTAGGAGACGTGGATCATCTGGTTCGGCGGTGGGGGCGGCACGTGAATGCAAGCCCCACCCAGGGAACGAGGAGGAATTCGGTCACTCGCCCCTCCTCGACCATGAGCGGGAGGCTGTAGCCCGGAATCCGGATGTCCTGCCCGTCGATGCCGTCATCGACCGCCTCGGCCCGCTTGAGCCGCATCCTGGCCACGCGCTCGCGCTGCGAGAGCAGCCAGTCGACGTCGATGCCTCCCCCTCCAGTTTCGCCACGAGTTGTTTTTCCTCGGCCGCATTAGGCCCGTCGGTATCGGACTTGCCGTTCTCGATCAGGGAGCGGATCCGCGCCACCATCGCCAGGTCGCGGAGCTGATCGGCGGAGAGTTGCTCGAAGGGATCGTCGAAGGCGACCGGGTCCTTCGGGAGCAGGTCGGCCCATGTCACCTCACGCGCCTCTTCACCGGCTGCCAAGCCGGGGAGAAGCCATCCCACAAGCAGGAGAAGGGTGATCGTGCGAGTGAGGCCTCTCGCAATCATGACAGGCATCTTTGCACGGGTCACTTCTGGACGGCCCGCCGGATCGGCTGGCCGCCGCTGGCATCGAGCACCAACTTGCCGTTGTTCACGGTGACCACGCCATTGACCAGCAGTGTTTGCACGCGCAGGGTTGGTTGGGTTTTTTTCGTAGGTGCCGACGTCCCTGATGGTCTCGGGATCGAACACCACGATATCGGCATCCATCCCCTCCTGGAGCCGGCCCTTCTTCTTCATCTGCGGGACGAAGCGTTCTATTGTTTGGGCCGGCATCAGGGACATCTTGCGGAGCGCCTCCTGCATGGTCATCAACTTGCGTTCCCGGACGTACGAGCGCAGGATCTTGGCGAAGGTTCCATTCGATCTCGGATGCGAGAAGGTGCCTTCCGGCAGGGGCCACGCGTCGCCCTCGTAGTTGATGATGCGGTCATGATCGTCCATGTACATCCAGAACATCTCATCGGACTCGATCAGGATCCTCGGGTGCAGGATGGACTTGTCCAGCAGCGCCAGGTCGTCGGGATTGCTCTCGTCGAGGAAGTGCCAGACGATGAACGTACCGGGCTGGTTCTTCTGGTAGTCTGCCAATTGATCTTCGGTCATCCGCTTGGTGCCCAGCTGAAAGTTCTCGGCCGTTGAACCCATGCGGTCCCGCCAACCTCTCCGCTGAACATGGCGGCACCTACGACTGTACTGGCGGCGCCCCAGGGATACGCCCCGACGCTGATGTTGATGCCCCTGTCGAAGGCGTCGTTAACCAGCTCCAGTGTCGCATCGATGTCTTTCAGCGATGTGCTGTTGATGTGGCAGACGTGCATGTGCGCACCGGTGAGTGCGGAAAGGGCGATCAGCTCCTGAACCGCCTCGAAGGAGCTCTGAGGCTCGATGTTGCTCGCATAGCGCACGTGAGTGAAGGTCGCCACATCGTACTTGACGGCCAGCTCGGCCAGGGCGAAGTATTCCTTGTGCCCATAGCCCGGAGCGTAGCCGGCATTGACCCCGATTCCAGCGCGCCTTCCGTGAGTCCCTGTTCCACCGACAGCAGGATTTCTCCAAGCCTCAGGGGATCGGCGATCGTCATCTTCCAATCAGTGCGAGACTGGGCGTCCTGGAAGTAGGCCGGGTCGGCAGACGGTGGTTTACCGCTGAAGGCGGCAATCCGGGCAAAGGTCCAGGCAGCAGATGCGCCGTAGTTGATCGGTAGTTTCTTCCCAGCCTGGTTGTCGTACCACTCGCCGATTGGCAGTACTCCGGACTCCAGCTCCAGCATGGTCGTCACGCCCTGCATAGCCTGCATGCGGTAGTCGCCGATATTCTGACCGTGGGCGTGGAGGTCGATGAAACCGGGGGCGACCACATGGCCCGTGGCATCGATGGCTTTCTTGCCGGCAATCTTGTCTTCGGTGACGGTAGTGATTCGCCCATTCTTGATGCCGACATTGCGCACAGAATCGAGGTTGGTCTCCGGATCCATGACCCGCCCGTTGAGGATGACGAGGTCGTAGTCCTGGGCGACGGTCGGGATGGCGGCAGCGAGGAGCCCGCAGGCCAATGCTGCTATCGTGATGATGCTCGTCAGATTCTTTGTGGATTTCATAGGTGATACCTTTCAATGGTTTGTGTCGGTTGTTTCATAGTAAGTTCTTGTAGATCTTGCCGTCCTTCATGATCAGGGGAAAATTCTTGCCGCCATCGCCCAGTATCGACACGTCGTCTAGCGGGTTGCCGTCGACCAGCAGGAGGTCGGCATAGGCGCCCTCGGCGATGACGCCCAGTTTGCCCTCCGATAGGGATGCCGCGGGCCACTCAGCTCCAGCAGCCGGGCGTTCTCGGAGGTGATCAACTGCAGCATCTCGGCGTTGTTCAACCATTTATCGAACCGCGCCAACTGCGACGCCTGGATGCCGTTGGAGGCCGGATCGAAAAGAAAATCCGTGCCGTAGGCGAGGTTGAGATCATACTTGACAAGGTCCATGGCGTGCTCGAAGCCCTTCACCGTCTCGCTCCACTTGGCGCTCTTCTCGGGCGACAGCGTCAGCTGCGAAGGGTCGCCCTCCTGGAACGGCTGGATGCACAGCCAGGCATCCTTTTCTTTCATGAGCTTGGCGCCCTCCTCGTCCAGGAAATGGCCATGCTCGATACTGATCACGCCTGCTTGCAGCGCGCGCTTGATGCCTCTCGCCGTGTAGATGTGGACGGCCACATAGGTGTTCCAGTTCTCGGCAGCGGCTACGACTGCCTTGATCTCTTCCACTGTCAACTCCGACACATCCAGCGGATCATAGTTACTGGCGATCCCGCCACCGCCGGCGATCTTGAGCTGACTGGCGCCCTGCTTGAGGTTGAAACGGGGCCGCCAGCGCGTCATCCGCGCCGTCGATGACCCTCAGCATTCCGTAGGCCTCGGGTCGGCTGGGTTGGCCGCCGAGTCGCTTCGGTGGCTCCCCACGGCTGCGTAAAGTCGAAATGACCACTCGTTTGGGCAATGGGCGGCCCGGATGGCAGGATGCGCGGCCCCACGAGGATGCCCTCGTCGATGGCGCGCTTGAGGCCAAACGAGTTGCCGCCGGGTTCGCGAATGGTCGTGAAGCCGCGCAGGAGGGTCTTCTCCGCTTCGACGGCGATCTTCGCATGAATGTAGTCGAGGTGTGCGGTCATGACGTCCGCATCGTGAGGGGATTGAACATGTGCCAGTGCGCGTCGATCAGGCCCGGCATCAGCGTGCGCCCGCCGCCGTCGATTACCTTGACCGTGACTTCCTTCTTAATCGTCTTCTGATCTTCGTAGATCGTCACGACGTTCCTAGCCGCATGCCAATCATGCATCTGGGGCATGTCCAGACGTTTCAGCCCGCCGGTTGTGACGTCGAGTTCATAGGTCCCGGAGGTTGGAATGTCCTTGGCGACCTTTTTGATCAGATTCCTGACCACGAGCACATCATAGCCCATCAGCAGCTTGTCGCTCTTGCCGTCGAAGACGTTGACGTTCTTGAACAGCGTCACCTCCGCTGGAATGTCGGCCGCCACGGCGGACACCGACAATAACGCCATCAGTGCAATGCCTGACAACAGCGTTCTGATGATGTGTAGAGGCAATGTCCTTTTCATTGTTCTTCTCCTTTTTTCGACATCACATCAATTTTCGGCCAAAAATTTGGCAGCTCTTCTTAGGTAACCCGGCATCTTGTCTTCTCCGTAAGGCGGAATATAGCCGTTGGTCGAGTAGTATACGCCGACAAAGTCACGAGCCGGATCAATATAGATGCCCTGACCGAGATTACCGTGTTTCCATAAGGCGCCGTCTTCAAAACCGCATCAAACTGATACGAGTTCATCAGCGGCGATTCGCCGAAGTCCGCCTTCTGGCCTTCATACTTTGCGCCTCGCTTGTAGGCCTCGGGCTACCGGCGGTCTGCAGACGTTTCAGGACCTGCGCCGAGACCACCGGTTTCATCGCGGCCCTTGTTCCAGCTTGGCGTGAACAGCATGCCGAAGCGGGCGAAATCCTCCGCCGTGGTGGAAAGCAGACCATGCGCCACCGATGTTCCGTCTGGAGTCAGATGGTGTTGCATGGAATTGCGCGCGGTCATATGGCCCAGACCCGCTCCTCGAAGATCTGCGACCAGGTCTTGTTCTCGATACGCTCGGCGATCTTAACAAAATCTGGGTCACCGCCGAAGAGTAGCGGAAGCGATATCCCGGGTCTTCACCCTGGATCTTGTCCGCGGTCTTCAGGACGGCAAGCCAGTCATCAACCTTGCCGGTGCCGGATTGGGCGACCCGAACTCTGCACTGAAAAAGCGGACGATGA
>JAEQMT010000015.1 GCA_016722945.1 Desulfofustis sp. PB-SRB1
CTGGACCGCGCTGTTTGCGGGTCCAGTGGAACAGTTAGTTGTGTATATTATTGTATAAAATCAAGTATTAATTTGTAGACAGAAGATTCAAAAAAATACTTAATTATTTTTTTAATTGCTGATAGTGAGGTTATCATTGTCAAAAGAAGTATAGCTACGGTCATCCATAACATACGATTCTGTAGACTTATATTTGTTTTAGCAAGATTGTTGGATGATTTCTACCGATGCAATTAATCGACTTGCTTCGGCAATATTTCGTATAGATTTTTCATTTCTCACTATCAAATCAGCATGGTTCAACAATACATTTCGAATAGATGAAAACAGAGGTTTTTGGCGTTTCCGCATTTCATGACATGGCTTGAACTCATAAACGTCAGATAAGAAGTACTTCTCGTCATCACAATAATCTTTCAATTCATTTATGAACGGTATTGTATTTTTTTGTATATCAAGAAGTTGATGGTCGAGTTTTAGCAAAAATGAACTGCTGTACTCATAGTTACTGATATCAAGTTGACCATAGGCATCTCTTAATTTTGCAAGGCTTCTCACAAAAGTTTTGGCCACAATGAATAGAACCCATGTACCGAATGTCCGGTCTAGATAAGCTAAGTAACTAAGTAACTGTTGTTCTTTATCACTCCCATACGTTTTTAAGTCTACACTTGCTAAAGCTTTATTTATATTGCCAAACAGTACAAGATTGTATTTATTATCTTGTCTCATCCCTTCGTCGATTTGCAAGAATATCCCCTCTAATTCTTCACATTCCCAGCTATCAAATCACTCTCCAGTTTAAGCATAGAAATATAATTTCCATACCATTTTCTCTCTTCAAACTTACTCTCAAAAGGAATAAACTTCTCAAATGTCACTAATTCACATATTGGAAATTCACCATCAAGAGCACCAGAAGAGAAAAGACCAGGGAAATTTTTTGAAAACCAAGAGCAGCAAAGATTTTTAAGATATTCTCTAGTAAGTGTTACAGCATCTTCTTTTTGATGCGAAACATTTTGCTCTATATACCCATTTTTTATAGGCTTTTTATAGGTCTCATATGTGTTTCTTAAAGGTGTTTCTATGGAATTAGCCAAATCTTCTGAAAGTATGAATTGGCATGCAAAAATGGTAGTACTGGGCAACAACTGTAATAGCGTGGCCTTAATGCAGAAAATTCCTTCTGGGAGTTTTGCTTTTTTAGTACCTGGCCAAAACTCTTGGTTGACTCGTTTACTATATAACCAAGATTTAGCCAACCTGACCCAGAGCCCCGAGAGCGTAATTCATCCAAACTATGCTGAAAGTCAGAATTAATACTCCAGACATCCTCTTCCCATCCAAATTTACTTATTCCTTTATGAAAGCTTTCGATAAAACTTGGGGTATATACTTCAAACGCCCATAAAGCAGGGATTTTGACTTTTTCATCTATTGGCGGAGTTGTTTTTTCATTAGCCTCAAAGTCTCTCTTCTCAAGGTAATCTTCAAGTTCTATGTTTTCTGGCTTTTTGTCTGAGGCCATAAAATGAATTTACTCTGGCTTTAATAATGAAATCTAAAAAGTTATATTTTGTTTTTACACAACAAGTACTTATCTGAACGGATTGCGTCCAGATAATACGCAAATTGTGGGGTTAGCGATATTGCAAATAATGTGCCAAGTGATGATTCTCATTGTTGGGCTGGTTCAAAATCCATGGGGCTTTTCGCCTCTTTCGCTGTTTTACTTGGTATACAGTGGGTATAGATCATCGTCGTTCGTATATCGGCGTGGCCCAACATGGTCTGTATCGTGCGTATGTCGTAATTTGCCTGCAAAAGATGGGTGGCGAAGCTGTGCCGGAAGGTATGCGATTTTACCCGCTTGGTAAGCTTGGCTTTTCTTGCCCCATTTTTCAGCGCCTCTTGCACCTTTGAATCATGCAGGTGATAACGCCGGCGCTCCGTAGTGCCGGGTATGAGGGTAAGTCCCTTTTGCGGGAAGAACCATTGCCAGATGAATTCTTTGGCTGCTGTCGGATATTTCTTTTCAAGTGAATCAACAAGAAAGACTCCTGCGTAGCCTGCGGCAAGATCCTCGTTGTGGATTTCGCTTACCACCTGCAGCTGGGCCTTCAATCTTGGAATGAGCTTTTGTGGAAGAGGGACGGTACGATCTTTGTCTCCTTTGCCATGGACTGTCAGTATGCCTTCCTCGAAATTGAAATTCTGCACGCGAAGGTTGAGGCACTCGAACAGGCGCAGGCCGCAGCCATAGAGCAGACTGATAACGATATCGAAGGGATACTCGAGATGACCCAGAATCGCATCAATTTCCCGGCGGGAAAGCACCACGGGGATGTACTTTGATTTCTTTGCCCGGGGCACGTCGCGTTGATCGCCGAAGTCTTGCTTCAGGACATGCCGAAAAAGAAAGAGCAGCGCATTGAAAGCCTGGTTCTGCGTCGAGGAGGCTACACGGCGCTGGACAGCCAAATAGGTGAGATACTGCTTTACCTCGACGGCTGAAAGTTCGTCCGGCGGTTTGTCGCACAGATAGTGCTGGAATTTGCGCACCCAGTCAGCATATGCCTTGAGTGTTTTCCGCGAATAGTGTCTGACGGTGATTTCAGCGGCGAGTTTTTCAACGGCGTCATCCCATGCCTTTGATTTCGTTTTTGCCAGACAGCGCCATTCGTTGTAGCGCTTGCCGCCGGGCGTGTCGGAGGAAAGTGACGATGTTGCCGTGGTCGCTGGCAGAATGGTTGAGTTATGGGTACTGGATGTAGTCGTGTTCCTGCTCCTAAGCTTGGCGTGTATGTGCGGGCGAGCCGGCGGAGATGGTTTCACCACGACGGAATTCGCATGCGATGAAGGTTCTAGCCTCTGGGTATCAAAAAACAGAGCAATCGCCTGAGCGGCCTGGGTGCATTGCCACCTTGTTTGTTTTTTGGTCCTCAGTTTAGCGATAAATAATCGAAGTTGCTCGGATGTATCTTCGGGCGGAGGATATTTCCTGCGGAAATCAAGAAAATAGCGTAGCCATTTCCGGTAATGGCCATGGGCGGATTCGGTTACCGCCTGCTGATGCAACGCATTGTTGAATTGGGCTAATATATGTGGTGGGATCGGCTGCATCACTTCCAATACTTGTGGTTTAGAAGCGGATATGTTGTTTCCCCGGGCTTGAAGAACGGATACCCTGGCGGGGCGCTTGCATTTCTGGCTACAGCATATCCTTTTTTCCCCGCTGCTGCAACAATAGGGTACCAAGGAAAATGGTAATTTCTCCTAACCTCATCGTTGTGCAAATAAATGTATCCTCGGAATATTTATGATGATGAAGCCGCGGTCATTGAGGAGTTGAACCGAAATCCATAATCATACAAAATCAGTGGATTCCCGCTGCAGCCTGCCCTTGAGTGTTGTTATCGAGGGCGGGAATGACGTTTGCAAGCAAATTCAATGACGGTTAGCAAGCAAATTCAAGGTTGTTACGAGTCCATCCAGCTTTAATCGATGATATAGAGCCGTTGCAGCAGGATGGTTTCGGTGAGCAGATCGG
>JAEQMT010000048.1 GCA_016722945.1 Desulfofustis sp. PB-SRB1
AAATCTCTCTTCCAGTTTGCCCAATAGACCTAAGCAATTCTTCAGCGTAGATAGCATCATAACCGCCTGGGGACATATCAAAGAGCTTCATTTCTGGAGCCAGTTTTACTACTTCTGGAATTGAATAGAGTACAATGACCAAATAAACAACCGTGGTTATGATAAATAGCAGCAATACAAGACGGCCACTAGCATACTTTTGAAGTTTAGCAATCAATTTATAAATCTCCTTATTTTGCAATGGGCTTAAAGGCAGCCAACGCTGCTAATCAGCCGCGTGGCTTTTTGCGTCGGCTGTATTAGCCTTGTTATGTGTCCTTGCTAAGGTTTATACCTTTTTCTTTTGCTATGTCCATTGCAGTTTTACCGAACTCAGATACTATATCTGTTTTGGCATTTGCGTTTAAAAGAGCTTTCATTACTATTTCGTTGTTTTGGTGTAATGCTACGTGAAGTGCTGTTTCACCCATATCTCCGATGGCGTTGATATCGATACTATTCTCAATAAGAAACAGTGCGTTTTCTGTTTCATTGCCCCAAATGAATACATGAAGCGGGGTGTCAACATCACAACTTCTGCTGTCTAAGTTTACCTTCGCTTCGCCTATTTCAGATGGGAAAAGACGATCAGACGCAGTTTGTAACACCTCTTCAAGTTTTTTCTCTGACCTATCTTTCATTTTTTAAGGCGCCACATAACGGCCAGCTAAGGGGCTGGTTTGGAGCGCAGCGGAAAACCTGTCCCGCTTGAGCTGTTTGTTATGCACTTTTTGCCGCCTTGAGAAATGCCTTGATAAGAGGGTGTGACTTACCTAAAAAAGCAGAGCGTTCAGGCTGAAAGGCAACACCTACAAAGTACTTTAAATCCTCGATTTCAAGGGCTCTAGGGTCGCCAAAATCATCAAATCCCACAAAACTCATTTCGCTCTCATCAAAAATACTCAAATAATTTTTGTTTACCCCAAAACCACAATTGTAAATTTCGACTACACTATCTACGCCATAAATTTCTTGAACTTTTGAGTTGTGCGTGAAATTTACAGATACGCCCGTGGCCGATAGCCTGCATGCAAGAGCAGAAATCAATGGCATTGTTGCATCAGGACAAGTTTCCTGATTTTCTGCTTCTGTGTACCCCAATGCATTTCTCGCATATTCTAGCGCGGCATGTTGATAACCAGCGCAAGTTCCCAGATAGGGAATATTCTGCATGCGCACGTACTTGATAGCCGACAAAACGTTATCTGTTTCCTTGTACGGACTGGCTGGAATACCCCAGAAACCAGAGTATTCTTCAAATTTGACATCGCCAATCGAGGTAGACTCCAACCATTCTAATGAGACAGAAACACCTATTTCGCTAGAAGCTATTTCTATTGCTGCTGGAATTGCTCTGTGTGCTGTAACGTCAGGGTCATAGTCTCCCACTAAGCCTATTTTCACTTCTGAACCTCACATTGCATAATCGCGGTGCTGACCGGCGCCGTGCGCCGATCAAGCAGACGCAGTCTGGTTGATTGGTGTGCGGTGTCCGGTCAAG
>JAEQMT010000061.1 GCA_016722945.1 Desulfofustis sp. PB-SRB1
TACCAAGAAACGACAGGGTTGCCTCCAGAGCAATGGCGTGGGCAACCTGCACGGTGCCGACGACGATCAACGGCGGCGTGCAGTTGGGTAACAGATGGCGGAACACAATCCGCCGGTGCGAAAGGGCCAGACAGGTAGCCGCTTCGATATACTCACGGCGCCGTTCAACAAGTGCCGTACCGCGGATTGTGCGGGCGTAATAAGCCCATTGCACGCCGACCAAGGCAATGATGATCTTATCAACGCCTTGCCCGAGAATGGATACGAGGATCAGGGCAATCAGGATGGCGGGAAACTCAGCTGCAGATCCGCCACCCGCATAATGATGGTATCGACCCGTCCGCCGAAGTAGGCGGCGATCAAGCCGACGCTGCCGCCCAGAAAAAGGGCGATAAGCGTCGAGGCGGCGCCGACGCTGAGGCTTGTGCGCAAACCATAGAAAATACCGGAGAGCATATCACGACCCTGATCGTCGGTGCCAAGAAGATAGGTCATCTCCCCACTGACGCTTCCCGGCGGCAAACGGCCATCGAGAATATCTATCTGCATCAGGTCGTATGGATCTTGGGGGTGATCCAGGGGGCGAATATGGCGGAAAGGGCAATCAGCACGAAAATCGTCAGGCCGGCGACCGCCAGACGGCTTTCGCAAAAATCCGAGGCAAAACGCCGCCAGGGCGGTTGCCCCTCAACCACGCCGGTCTTCTCCTCGAGTATGCTATCAGGCATGTTCATGCCTTCATATCTCCCAGCCTCACCCGGGGATCGAGAAGCGAATACAAAATGTCTACCACGAAATTAATGATGATGAAACATGGTGACCGTCATGAGTAGATATGCGACAACAAGCGGCCGATCCAGGTTCCCGATGCTGTCGATGAGCAGCTTGCCGATACCGGGCCAGGCGAACACGGTCTCAGTAACCACCGCGAAGGCAATCACGCTGCCCAATTCAAGGCCTAAAACGGTCACCACCGGAATAAGGATATTTTTTAAGACATGCACTCCGATGACGCGGACATTGGAGAGCCCTTTGGCGCGGGCGAATTTAATGTAGTCCTGCAACATAACTTCGCGGGTTCCCGCCCGGGCCAGACGAATCACCAGCGACATTTTGAAGAGCGCTAGATTAAATGCCGGCAGGAAAATATGGGAGGCCGTCCCAGGTCAGAAAACTGACCTGAACACCGAGAAATCCGACGGTGTCGCCGCGGCCAGAAGCCGGTAGCCACCCCAGCATAACGGAAAACAGCATGATCAGCATCAGCCCGACCCAGAAGGTCGGTAGACTAAAACCAAGAATCGAACCGGCCATGATTCCCCGGCCGATGATCGAATCCGGGTATAGTCCGGCAATAATGCCTGCGGGAATGCCGATTATTATCGCCAGCCCCACAGCGCCGACAGCCAGTTCCATGGTTGCCGGCAGACGCTCCAGGATAATGAGCAATGCCGGCTCGTTATGGACGAAGGATGTACCTAAATCCCCCTGAAGCACATTGGTCAGGAAGGTGAAATACTGCGTCCAGACCGGTTTATCCAGGCCCAGGCGGCGAATGGTTGCTTCTTGCTCGGCAATGTCGGCTTCAGGATTGATGGATATCAACCGGGTTCCCGATGGCATAAATGCCCAGGAAAACGATTATCGACATCACGAAAAGGACGATAACGCTTTGCAGCAAACGCCTGACGGTAAAGGCGAGCACGTTGCCTCTCAAAGAAGATTCTGTCGGTGAACTAACGTCCACCGACAGAGATCTGATATCGGGTAAAGCCTACTTCTTCGAGTTGATGCGATCGCCATAGTGTACTGATCAGCCCGCGCACCATAACTCAAGTCTGAGCGGTGTGCCCAGATGGTGACCTCAAAGTGCAGCGGCAAGATGGCGTAATCTTCCATGGCCATGCGGCTGGATTCTGCCAGCAATGTCGCCCGCTTGTCGTCATCAACAGTCGACAGGGCTTCCATGATCATATCATCAATGACCGGATTGGAATAACGGCCACGATTGGTACCGCCAAGGCCGCGGGATTTGTCTCGGGTACCGACCAAAGCCCGCATCGGCGAGGACATTTCACCGGTGCCGGAGCCCCAGCCCGCCAGGTATAGGGAGAACTCATATTTATTGCGGGTTGCGAAGAACACGCTTTTGGTCATTGCGTTGACGCTTGTTTTAATCCCGACGCGGGTGAACATTTGGGCGATCGCCTGGGCAATTTTGGCATCATTGATGTAGCGATCATTGGGGGTGCCGAGGACAAGTTCAAAACCATTGGGGTACCCGGCTTCCACCAACAGCTTCTTGGCGCCTTCCGGATCGTAGGCTTCAGGTTTGGCGCCTTCGTTGGTCCCGAAAAAACCTTGCGGCAGCAGTTCTCCGGCTGCTACGGCATAGCCGCCCATCACCTTGTCTACAATTGCATCGCGATTAATAGCCTTGGAAAGCGCTTGCCGGACACGCCGATCAAGCAGCGGATTTTTTTCGCACGCCGATGTTGCGCAGGGGCCTTCCCCTTCGTAGGTGCCATCCGGCGCACCGGTACCTTTAACCCCCGGAGTTGAGGGGCCATATTGGTCCATATGCAGATAAATTACCCGGTTGGAGCCCATTGAGGACAGCGTGATATCAGGCTCACTTTCAAGGCGCTCGAGGTCCTGGGTCGGCGGCTTTGAGATGAAATCCACGTCTCCGGCCAACAGCGCCGCCACCCGAGCAGCAGAGTTGGTGATTGGTTTAAAGGTAACGGTGTCCCATTCGGTACCTTCACCCCAGTAGGCATCGTTGCGGTTCATGACGTAACGGTCACCCTTGACGTATTCCCCATACTTGAACATACCGGTGCCGATAGTGGCCTGGCCTGAATTAAACTCTTTGGTTTGAGGGAAGCTGGTTATACCGCACCCCGTGCCATCGGGATTGAAGGTGATATCCCCGGTTACGCCATTGGCGGTCGCGGAAATGATACCCCAAACCGCCAGTTCGACCGGCAGCAGCGGATATGGTTTTTCGGTGTGGATAATCAGGGTATGGGGATCCGGTGTCTCAATCTTCTTCATCGCGCTCGTGTAGATCGTAAACGACGATGGACTGTTGGGAACCGTTGGAATACGACAGGCGGTATAAACGAAGTCGCGCGCGGTAAAATCAGAGCCGTCGTGGAATTTCACGCCCTTTGCGCAATTTGAATTCCCAGGTGGTTTCGCTCGTGGGTTCCCAGGAAGTTGCCAGTAGCGGGGTGAGTTTTTGTTGCTCGTCCTGCCAAATCAGGGATTCGAAAATGTGGCGACGCATCTCATTGTTTGGACCCAGATTGTGGTAATGCGGGTCGATGGAGCTGGGCTCGGAGGCGAGACCAACGGTCAAGTCGGCAGCCGATGCCATCACCCGGCGCCAGGGTTGTCATAGCAAACGCAGCGGCAAAAACTAATCAAACGAATTTTCATGGAACCATCCTCCCTTTATTGCTCCAAGCAGAGGCCAAAGCCCATTTATCTGGCCGCCGGAGCTGTTGTTTGACATGGGTTTCACGCTTGATGAGCTTAAATAAACAAACTGAACAAAGGATGTGCCTTCGGTACTGATGTTCATTGAATCCGGATATCTTGTATCCACGATTCAGGGGTACATAATTTGAACTAAAATGTCCACCATGCTTTACCACAATAAATCTAATGGAGACCCTGAGAACTCATACCGGCGGCGAAATCTTTTGTAATCTGTTCCCGCAGGTTCTCAGAGGTGAGAAAATCATAAGCGGTCATGGCTAAAAGTTTGGCTCCTTTCAACAGGGCCGCTTGCCTCGTTCGCTGACCGTAGCATCGCGGAAAGGCGGTGGAATGGCTGGGGAATATCATCATCGCAGATAGCCAGATAGGGATGAATTGCCGGCATATATTGGCTGAGATTCCCCATGTCCGAAGAACCGGTACGGGCCGGGGTCTTTGTCGACAGCCTATATTCAACAGACCCATGTTGGCAATAAATGCATCCTGAAGCGCATGGTTATGCCGCATGGGATCAGTCGATGGCTCATGCACGTGGATATCAACTGAGCCACCCACGGCGGCAGCCGCCGAGGTGGCGCAATTCAACACCCGATTGAAGATCTCTTCCCGGTAATCTATTGTTTCGGCTCGTACATAAAACAGCGCTTCTGTGTAATCCGGGATAATATTGGGAGCGTCCCCACCTTTGGTGATAATACCATGAATGCGGGCATCAGGTCGCAGGTGCTGACGGAGGGAATTGATGCCGTTGTAGGCCAACACCAGGGCATCGAGTGCATTGATACCCTGATCCGGTGATCCGGCGGCATGAGCGGTGCGGCCATGAAAAGCCATGGTGAATTTTTATCCGCCCAAGCATCCCCTTGCCGATGATGTTGTATTGCCCTGGGTGAATCATCATCGCTGCATCCATATTTGCAAACACGCCTCCTTTGATCAGCCGCACTTTACCACCACCGCCTTCCTCCGCGGGTGTCCCACCAGCGCTACGCCGCCGGCATTTTCTCCCCAGCACCCTTGTGAGAGCCAGGGCGGCGCCGACGCCGGCAGCGGCGATCAAGTTGTGGCCGCAGCCGTGACCTATTTTTGGCAGGGCATCATACTCGGCAAGCAGCGCCACTGCCGGTCGCGTTGCTTTGCACCCGGCCGGCCGCGCCAGAAAAGCGGTTTCCGACATCGCCGGCGCCTTCTTCCACCGCAAATCCGTTTCTTCGCAGTACCTCGCTGATATGCTCACAAGCCTTAAACTCCTGGTAGGCTGTTTCCGGGTTGTGTAGTAAAAATTCGCTGACCGAGAACAATGTCTCGGCCATGGCCTCAACTTCTTTCTCAATGAGTTGTTTTGGTTCGTTCATTAAATTTTCCCTGCTAATCGAGCGGGTCATATCATGCAACGCTTTGAGGTGATCTTTCCCCGCAATAGTGAACACAGGGTTAGGCCGCATTTCTCAGACTCTCCCATTCCATCTCATATAATGCGGGTGATTTATAGTCCTTCGTTGAGTGTCTTCGTCTGCGGTTGGAATAAACCTCAATATAGTTGAACAATGCCTGCTCAGTGTCTCGTTTGCAAGCAAATTTATGGTGGTAAAGCAATTGCATCTTCAAAGTATGGAAAAATGATTCGGCCACAGCGTTGTCCCAGCAATCTCCTTTTCGACTCATCGATTGCACAAAACCATTTTTGCTGAGTAGCTTAAGATAATCTGAACTGGCATATTGAACGCCTCGGTCACTATGAACGAGCAGACCTGATGGTGGGAGCCTTCTCCACAGAGCCTTCTGGAATGCGTGTATCATGGAGTGACGTTCAAGAGATGCACTGAGGTCCCAGCCAACCACACTTCGAGAATATAAGTCAATAAATACAGACAAGTAGTTCTATTTTGACCCAACTCTAACATACGTTATGTCGCTGACCCCACGCTCTATTGGGCTTTGAAACGGTAAAGTTTCGATCCAGTACATTAGGGGCCACCGGTTCATCGTGTTTTGAGTCGGTGGTTACCACGAATTTTCGGGTTGCTCGGCATTTCAGACCCATTTCTCGCATGTGGCGAGCAACTTGATTTTTACCAACATTTGAAAACTCCGGCTCAGCACGGAGGTCTGCGGTGATCATGGGGCTACCTGCCATTCCTTTGTGCTCTGCATAGAGCTCCCGAATGCGTTTTCTCAGTCGATCGTTCACAACGTTTCTGATAGAAAAGGGATTCCTCTCTGACACTCCTCCCCGGTTCCTCGGTCAAAAGAACAGCATTTCGTTTAAATTCTGGGTCGTATTTCCTTCTTTGTTGGCCACTCATGTTTTCCTCCTGTCGTGTTTCTATCAACGACTAAACTGAGTGTCCACATTTTTAGGGGAGGATCAAGATGGTCATTGGTGCTGATTGCATCTATATTGATTGTATATTTAGTAGTATCCCCGTTTCTCCCAGAGGGAGTTTGCATTTCAATTCTGGATAGAATTTGTTCATTTTTTGAGAGGTCGCTCCAGGTACTGGTAGAGTTGATTCAATTTTTTCCATCGAACCCAAATCCACGGTAACCAGCAACAATTGGAAAAAACAGCATAGAAAATCGATGGTACATCAACGGTTCAATCCGTGGTAAATCGGCCAAGGCTCGATCAAATGTCGAACGTCAAATAGCTATACAGGGTCTCATTGTTTAAGGTAAGTGTCTATAATAGCTTAAATTCCCGCCGCCTCCACCATTTAGAAAAAGACAACCCGTCTCTCTGGGGTCAATCTCCGGGGTGACGGGTTTTCTGTTTCTTAATATTGTCAGCGGCTCACGCCGCTTTCAGGGTGTCGGTGCTACCGTCCCGATCACTGCCTTTTCGGGAAATCCGTCATACCCGGCTTCTGTTTCGTCTCAAAATCCTCCGGATTCTTCTTCTCATTCTCCTGGACCTCGTCCGGTGTCCAGCATCTTTTCCTGCACTCGCTGGTCAACGACATCACAGGCAAACTGGTTGCTATTCTTCATGATTGAAGTCCAACAAGTCGCTGATGCCCTTGGTCGGTGGCTCCTCGTGGTGAATTTTGATGACTTTTCCAGCTTACTTACCCGGTGAGATGGAGAAAATCTCGGGTGCCTGGTGATATTATTTCATGTCTGCTCCTGGATCTTACATTCCGGGTGGCGGCGTGAAGTGATGGAGTGTATTTGAGATTGCCGTATCAGACGATAATTTCTGCAAGAATTTCAAGGTCGTGCTTGAAATTTATGGCGCAATGGACGATATACCAAAAGACACATTGGGCGCTATCGATGGTGCCGACGGCACGTTAGTAAGATTCAGTAAGGAGAAGTCCAGTGGATGAGCAACACAGTGTGGCGAGGCTGGTCCATGAGCTTCGGGAACGTACCGGTCTGAGGCAGGAAAAGTTTGCGGTCAGGCCCGGGGTGACCTTTGCCACGAGATCAACCGCTGTGAGAACGAACGCGCCAAGCCTTCGCCGCTGGTGCTGGAGAAGATCGAAAGCCTGCTGCGCAACCTGGGGGACAATGGCAAGGCCCTGCATAGTACGTATATTGGGAAGGAAGCCTGAGCATGGCCCAGCTTGAACACATCGAAGCTATTGAAAAACGGCTTTGGAGCGCGGCGGATACCCTGCGGGCCAACTCCAACTACGCCGGCAACGAGTATTTCCTGCCGGTCATGGGACTGGTGTTTCTGCGCCACGCCTACAGCCGGTATCTTGGTGTCAAGGATGCTATCGAGGCGGGCCTGCCCACCCGAGGCGGCAAGACCCGACCGCTGACCAAGGAAGACTTTTCGCAGAAGAGCGCCATTTTCCTGCAGCCCAAGGCTCAGTTCGACACTCTGGTAGCCCTACCTGACAGCGCTGACCGCGCCAAGGCGATCATCGATGCCATGGAGTCCATCGAGGCCGACTATGAGAATCTGCGCGGTGTATTGCCTAAAAGCGAGTATCAGGAACTCGATAACGTCGTGCTCGGCCAGCTGCTGCGCACCCTCAACCCCGAAGAGCTTAAGCGCGTCTCCGGGGATGTCTTCGGCCGCATCTACGAATACTTCCTGACCCAGTTTGCCGACCAGAAGGCCCACGACGGTGGCGAGTTCTTCACTCCGGTGTCGCTGGTCTCGCTGATCGCCAACGTCATCGAAACCGACCGGCGGCACATTGCTCGACCCGGCCTGCGGCTCGGGCGGTATGTTCGTGCAGAGCGCCCGGGTGGTGGAGCGGCGGCACGAAAATCCCACGGAGAAGCTCACCTTCTACGGCCTGGAGAAAAACGCCACCACCATCCGCCTGGCCAAGATGAACCTGGCGGTGCATGGTCTGGAAGGTGATATCCAGAAATCGATCACCTACTATGAAGACCCCGCACGAACTGCTGCGCACGGCCGACTTCGTCATGGCCAATCCGCCTTTTAACGTGGATGAGATCGACGCCGACAAGGTGGGGAGCGACCGGCGTCTGCCCTTCGGCCTGCCCGGCGTCAACAAAAGGGCAAGGTCAGCAACGGTAACTACGTCTGGATCAGCTACTTCTACAGCTATTTGAACGAACAGGACCGGGCCGGGTTCGTCATGTCCTCCCAGGCCTCCAGTGCCGGGCGCGACGAGGCGAAGGTGCGCCGGAAGCTGGTGGAGACCGGCGACGTGGATGTTATGGTCGCTATTCGGTCGAATTTTTTCTACACCCGCACCGTCCCCTGTGAGCTCTGGTTCCTCAACCGCGCCAAGCCCGAGCAGCACCGCGACAAGGTGCTAATGATCGACGCCCGCAACGTCTACCGCAAAGTCACCCGCAAGATTTTCGATTTTTCGCCCGAGCAGGAGCAGAACTTGCTCGCCATAGTCTGGCTCTATCGGGGCGAAACAGGACGATATCTCGACCTCGTGGCAGGTTACTGCCAACGTATGCTAACTGAGGGCGCAGCCTGTTTCACGATGAAAGACGACAACGATGAAATGGTCGAACCACTGCCGGATTTTCTTAGTGCACTGACCTCGTTGCGTAGCTACTTCGACCCCTTTCTCAAGACCCTGGCTAAGGATGCACCCCACACTGAGCCGCTCAAGGAACTGGATGACGCAATCCCGATGTTCAAGGCGGATGCGGAGGCCTTCCGGAAAACTTTAAGCGAACAGCGGGTAGCTTGGGGGCAACAGAATACCACCAACGGTGAATTGAAAAAGGCCGTGAACCGCCTCGCACCCCTGGCCGAGACCAGCCGCGATCTGGTCAAGCAGACTGAGCTGCTCTACAAGCTCGCCTGCCGCCTGATCGAAACCTGCGAGAACGATTACGACGCCCGGACAGCGACGCCTGGGCGGGGCCGTGATATCACCCGCGCCCGCAAGGCCGCCGATGAAGCCCGCGCCCTGGCGGTGGAACAGCTCAAGCTTGTCCGCTATTTCTGGAAACAGGCCCACTGGCTAACTGATCGTTTCCCCGAGGCCGAACTGCGAGATGTGGAAGTCTGGTCAAGTTGGTGGACCGGACCCGAGATCGAGGTCAACGACTGGAGCCTGACGCCGGGCCGCTATGTCGGCGTTGCGTCGGAGGACGAGGATGAGGATTTCGATTTTGAGGAAGCCTTGCGCGATATCCATGTGGAACTGGAGGACCTGAACGCCGAGGCGGTGCAACTGGCGACGACGATCAAGAAGAATTTCGAGGAGCTGGGGGTATGAAGCGAGCTATAGTCCAACTCGGCGAATTTCTCCACCTTAAAAAGAGGTTATGATCTTCCAGAGCACGCTCGACTCCCGGTGAGATTCCGGTTGTCTCCTCTTCTGGTATTACTGGCACACACAAGGAAGCAAGGGTAGCAGGCCCTGGTGTTGTAACAGGCCGATACGGCACATTAGTGAAGTGTTTTATATCGATGAGCCATTTTGGCCGCTCAATACTGCTTTATACGTCCAAGATTTCAAAAGGCAATCATCGTCGCTTCGTGTCCTACTTTCTGAAATGGGTTCTTAACGGAACAGAGAGTAACAAGGCCGGCAGTCCCCAGGTGTCAATCGAAATGACTTACATGCTCGCAAGGTTGTGTACCAGAAAGATGTAGGTGAGCAAGCGTCCATCGCCTCCCACCCTCTCCGCCTACGACGACCTGATCGAAAACAACCGGCGGCGGATTGCCTTGGCTGGAGCAGGCGGCGCGGCTGCTCTACAAGGAATGGTTCGTCCACCTCCGTTTCCCCCGGCACCGAACACACCCCAATCATCCGACGGGGTGCCGGAGGGGTGGGAGAAGAAGCCGTTGGGGACTGTAGCGCCCCCTCAAATACGGCAAAGCCCTGAAGAGACCGACGACCGCGTTCCTGGGCCGTTTCCGGTCTATGGCTCAAGCGGGATTGTTGGGACTCACGCAAAAGCCCTCGTGCCTGGCCCCACCATTATCGTCCGGCCGAAAAGGTAATGTCGGCAGCTTGTACTGGTCGCCGGACGATTGTCACCCCATCGATACGGTCTACTACATCGACTCGGAAAACAGTTCTCTCTTCCTCTACTATGCCTTGCAACAAATGACCTTCATCAGCACGGATGTTGCCGTTCCGGGCTTGAATCGCGATTTTGCCCACAGCCGTTCGCTGTTGGTCGCGGATCAGAAGATTCTGCGATTGTTCGAGGACACGGCATCGCCGCTGCAGTCAGCAGATGGAACTGTTGAAGCGTCAGAATGCCTCACTCGCCAAAAGCCCGTGACCTTCTCCTGCCCAAACTGATGAACGGAGAACTGGCTTAACGGAATCGCGTGGAGAACCAAGGATGAAGTGGCAATCGTTAATATCGATGAAAAACCTCAAACTCGCCTGGCGACGCATTAATACCGGGCGCAACCTTCAATATAAGCCGGTTTTTTCGCCGAGTCGTATCTGGTTTATGAAAGCGGTGGCCCACAGCCACATCAGGGAGCTTCACGATGCCTCTTGCCGCGAAAGCATGGATACCCAACCATGCTACACGATTGTACATCCCTAAGCCCTCTGGTCTGCAAAGACCTTTATCTTTACTGGGTATCGAGGACCAAATTGTCCCTGCAAGCCATCGCCAACCAGTTTCGCCACAAAGCTGTACAAGAAAAGACAGCGGGTTGAGCTGGAAACAGTATTTAGTAACAAACTGGCAAGCCCCAAGGATTCCATATTCTTTATGGAACGATGGCAGAAGACTTATAGCGCTTTCCAGGATAAATGCACCAAAACATATGACCGAGGGCTCAGGTGGTCGGCACATTTCCGACCTTTCGGCATACTATGACACAATTTCGCATGACTTACTGCTATCAATTTTTTCACCGAACAGTAAAGAACCAGACACCATAAAATACTATAAAGGGATGGCTTAGCATCTGGTCAGCCTGACAATATTGCAGCTACGACAGCACATGGAATTCCACCAAGGGCCTATTGCGTCGGATTTTCTCGCCGAAGCCTTCTTTTTGCCAATTGATACCCAATTGCAGAAGAAGTCATTCCAATATATTCGTTTATGTTGACGATATTCGTTTATTCGGGCGTACTGAAAATGAGGTTCGCGAGGCGGCTATCAGGCTTGAGCAGGAATGTCGGCACCCGCGGGTTAATACCGCAAAGTTCGAAATTTGACATATGCGAGCTTAAGTCGGCGGGAGATGCGATGGGGGCGCTGCCAAGTATCGCTCCAACGGATGGCCGCGATAACGCCGGAGCAGCTGATGTCTGCAACGGAGGCCCGACTGATTATCGCGAGTGCGATCGGCAATAAACCCGCAAAAGGTCAAAGATAAGGCTCGGTTTCGATTCGTTATGTATCGAGCGCCGATAGATAGTGAAATACTGAAAATTGTTCTTAGGCTATTACCACGGCATCCGGAACATATTGATGCGTTTATTGCTTATTTCTCAAACTATGGCAGAAGACGCAGTATCGTTAAATCGGCGCTTGATTACCTGGAGAGTGCGGTCCCTTATTCCTATGTGCGTGCGAACTTTGGCATCTCATTGCTCGACTCGCTGGAGCGGACGAGATGCGCAGAGTGAGGGTGGACCCCAAGTCAAGGACAATTTTCCCCTGAATTTAAGTTATTTCCCTTTCCTTTATTCGCAGCGGATTAGCGCTGCCCCAGTTCCTCTTTCCCGGTACCATTTCGGTGGAGCGAAGCGGAGCCGAAATGGTACCGGAGCTATCCGTGTTGAAATGATCCTTTATTCCGCACCCCCGCCCGTGCCCGCTCGATAGACTGATGGCGGGCGTAAGGTAGCCCAACGCCTGATGGGCCCGCTCATCGTTATAAAAGGTGAAATACGCTCGGAGGCCACGGTACAACTCGGCAAAGAACTCGTACCCCTTAAGGTAAATATCCTCATATTTGACGCTACGCCACAACCGCTCCGACGAAAATATTATCCAATGCCCTGCCCCGTCCATCCATGCTGATCGCAATCTTTGCATCCGTGAGTACCTTCGTAAAAGCCGTACTGGTAAATTGAGCCCCCTGGTCAGTGTTGAATATCTCAGGCGCACCATACGTACGGAGTGGCTTCTTCCAGGCAGTCGATACAGAAGCCTGAATCAAGCGTATTGGACAACCGCCAGGCCAAGACACGACGAGAATACCAGTCCATGATCGCCACCAGATAGGCAAACCCCGTGGGCCAACCGGATATAGGTGATATCGGCGCTCCACACCTGGTCTGGTCGCGTAATGGCCACACCACGCAGCAGGTAAGGATAGATCTTATGGGTGGGATGCGGTTTACTGGTATGAGGTCCGGGCAGCATGCCGGCAAGTCCGAGTACCTTCATCAAACGCTGTACCCGTTTTCGGTTGACCTGATACCCAGCATCACGTAACGATAAGACCATTCTCCTGCTGCCGTAAAAGGGACGGCGAGTGTACTCGGCATCAATTAACCTCAGCAGTTTCAGATCCAGCTCGCTGACCGGAGTGTCACCCTTCCAGCACCGATAGACCCCCTGAGCGGGTTTACTCCGGCCAGTTCACACTGGCGACTCAGCGATGGAGCTGAGGATTGGCCTGCTGGAGCAGCTCTATCCAGGTTTGTCGAACGCTCACCGGCTCAGTCCGGACTTTTTTTCAACCAGTCCAGCTCCATGTTCAACCGGCCGATTTCCGTGTATAATCTATCCGGCTCAGTGGCTTCGTCGCGTTTTTTGCGTCCCCGCTTGGTTTCAAACAGTGTCCCGGCTTGTTCGGTGATCGCCTTTTTCCAGTGGCCGACTTGCACCGGATGACACCGTATGCCTGGGCAATTTCGTTAGTAGTCTGTACCCCACGGATCGCCTCCAAGCCAACCTTTGCCTTGAATGCCGCGGTGTAGGTCCTGCGCCTTTTTTCTGTCATTTTTCCAGTATCCCCGTTATGGTGAGGAAAATAACTTAATTTGCTGTCCCATTTTTGGGGTCCACTATAGAGGCCTTAACATGGCTCGTGAGGACGCCAGAAAAAGGTCACACTGTGTTGGCACTTTCTTGGGGGGTAATGCATTTCCTGATTAGGTGCGAGAAAGAAGGATTAATTCGTGACACCAGCAGGCTTTCTAAGGAGCATTCAATAAGTCGAAGTCTTCTTGCGCCAATTTTCAGGGACCGAGAGTTCTCGCCTGGAGGACAAGCGATAACCCTGCTGAAAGGGACTCTGATGGAACAACTAGCAGGAGCACGCGAGCTGCAGAAAAAGAAAAGTGACTCTCGCGTCCCTTGGGCTACGACAAAGAGACCTCTCGCCGTCGTGTAAAACAGCTCTGGCAAGTCTCGGAGTTATTGTCGCCGTCATCGAGTAACCCAGCGAGACTGGATTTCCGAGTGTTTGGCGGAGCTTTATGGGCTGCAGCGACAAAGAAAATTTGGCACTTACTGCTTGGCACGGAATATGAGCACGCCCTGCAATTATTGATTGAAGCAAAGGCGCGGTTCTCCGGCGCTTATTCCGACTGGCTTGGTTTACAAGACGGGTTCGGAGACTAAGCCACCCGTAAATTTTTTGAGTTTCTAAAGGTGAAAAGACTTGATGGGCATTCGAAAAACAGTGGGTAGCGACGGAAAATTGGTTGATTATGGAATTCTTTCTAGCGGGCTGGGAACCCATTCGACAGGTTTTACCCAACAGTGGCTGCTGCGCTTCGAACTCTCCATGAACGAAGAAATAAACTGCCTGGTTCACATCCATATGACAAAAAGGGCGGAACAAAAAAACAAGTGGTTAACCAAGAACGAGCGGGACTTATTAGTTCCAAAGGCAAAAGATGCATTGGATATTCTTGCGTCGGTCGTTGAGCAAAACAAATAATTATTCGGAACGGACTTGAATGTATACCAAGGAACAAATCATAGACGCATGAACCCAAAAGCCTTTCTACAACATCCTCTCCCTCGGCGAAGGCTTCACCACCGAGTTCAAGTGCTCCGGTACACCGAACCTCGGGCGGGAGATATGCGCCTTTGCCAATGCCACCGGCGGGGTGATCCTTCCCAAGCTGATGTACGAGGAGGTGGCGGTATGAAAGACTATAGCAATACAACAGGAGGTAGTGCGTAACATGGCAACCGCCGAACAGATCAAGTCCCTCATCCGCTCTCATTTAAGCGATCATCCTGAGCAGTTCTTCACTATTGCGCTGCAGGTTGCCGCCCATGAAGCGAAACAGGGGCATCAGAGCCTGGCTCACGAGATAGCGAACTCTGGTCGATAAGGCCAAGGCACGGCCGGCCCGGGTAATTCCTTTCACACCGGATCTGGATCACCTGGTGCTGACGTCAGAGCCCAAGGAGCGTCTTGGGGTGCCTTGTGCAATCCGATGAGATGCGCGGGAGGATCGAGCGCATCTTGCGTGAATACCAGCAGAAGGCAAAACTTGAAAAGCACGGCTTGTCTCACCGGCGAAAGATCCTGCTCGCTGGACCGCCGGGAACAGGCAAAACCCTGACTGCCGCTGTCCTGGCCGGGGAATTAGGCCTGCCGCTCTTCACCATTATGATGGACAAAATCGTCACCAAGTTCATGGGCGAGACGAGCGCAAAGCTGCGCCAGATTTTCGATGTCATTCAGGAGCGCCGGGGAGTCTATCTTTTTGATGAGTTCGATGCCATCGGTGGCGAGCGCAGCCGTGAAAACGACGTGGGTGAGATGCGGCGAGTGCTCAATGCGTTTCTTCAATTCATCGAGCGGGACAGCTCGGACAGCCTGATCGTGGCGGCGACCAACAACCCCGCATTTTGGACCAAGCGCTTTTCCGGCGCTTTGACGACGTGCTGCATTACCACCTGCCGGAAAAGGCCGAGATCGAACGGTTGATCGAAAACCGTCTGGGGGCGTTCCGCTCGAAGAAAATGCAGCTTGAAACCTCGGCCAAAATTGCTGAATCGCTTAGTCATGCCGAGATTGCCCAGGCCTGTGACGACGCGATCAAGGAGACGATTCTCGCCGACCGCAAAACCGTGACCGACGCTGCTCAAGCAAATGCTTCAGGAGAGACGATCCGCCTATAAGGCGTCCACGAGGGGGTAAGATCGCATGGCTACAGAGCATTCCCATATTTTTCTGCGCGATTCAGGAGAATCTTCGGATTACACACACGACCGCCGAGAAAAATTGAGCAGGCGCAAAGGTTTCCAGCCAGAGAACGGGAAATCGCACAGTGTCAGGCTTCGGCAGCAATGGGAATCCATCTGGACCAGGGCAAGAGAGCAGCAAGAATTCCGGACGGCGGTATCGATGCCGACCAGGGATGGCGTTTATGTCGAGTTCGAAGGAGCGCCGGGATACGATCTGGTAACCAAGAGTCTCGAAGACCGGGGTGCCGGGATACGTTTCTCAACGTCTATACCATCCGCACCGAGACTGATCCTACACA
>JAEQMT010000057.1:0-110000 GCA_016722945.1 Desulfofustis sp. PB-SRB1
AAGACAGAATCAATCTGGCTAAGTTTGTCGCCTTCATTCAGACTCGTGTCCCTTGGTTTCGTTCCGAAATTGACAAAATGGCAGCTGAACACATTACAAATGTTGGATTGGAGGAAGCAAAAAGAAACTTTGCTTCATCTCTTGAAACCATGGGGAAGATTATAGGATTCGAACCCAAAGTCCAAGATAACGATTATCAAAAATTGATGTCCCCCAGGGGGTCAATATTTAGTCTTGCTCAAACTTTCGATGCCGCCAACAATTTTTATAAACAGTTATTGGGATTGAAGTGGAGGTTTCTATTCTCTAGCACAAGTATAAAGTATGTCACATCAGATAACCCTATCTATTACTATTCCGAAAATGATCAAGTAACAACAATACAAGGGGACAGTATTATTGGTGAGAATATCGAAGTTACCATGCCTTTGTCAAAAAAAGTGGCATTGGTTGCAAAGAGAAAAAATATACAAGCTGGATATGGTGATGCAACCGGCACGAGTATAAAATCAATAAACAAACGTACAGTATTGGGTGCCAAGGAAAATATCTACACTTCATTTAACGACGGAACGTTTATGAAATTTGTTCATAAATATAAAGATAGCAGACCTTATATGGCTATGGTTCGGAGAAAAATGGCTCATCATAAGTGAAATGTAACAAGGCTAATTCAGCCGAACCAAAAAGCCTCGCGGCTGATTAGCAGTGTTTTATATTGACGAAGGATTATTCGTCATAAGAAACAAAAGGAGAAAAAGTGAAGTTTCAAATTATTTCCATTATCTTGTTAGTTTTTTTGGCCGTATGGCCAATTAGGCTAGTCGCCGAGAAGCCTTGTGAAAATCTAGCAGATTGCGCGCTAGAAATGGATTCTGAGTCTGCCCAAATTAGTCGGTTTGATTTGCTTATGTTGAAATATAATATCGAGCGAGCATATGATGTAGAAACGGGCCTTATTAAAAATCAGATCCATTTCGACCGAAACCAGAAGATGTTTCGAACAAGATATTATGTGCCCCCAGACTCATTTATCAATAATTTAGAAGCAAAACTTCAGTACGAATATTTTGAAGCGGCAATCAATGGCTTACGACTTGGCTTGATAGATGAAATTTTTGGTGGAAAGTACACTTCAGATGAATGGCGAGAAATAGGGGAAATGCTGGAAGTAAATTTTCTTACCGTAGAGGACAAAATTTTTTACATAATTGGAAAGTTCGAAAATGGAGAACTCAGGTTAATTCGGCAAGAGCTAGAGGTGAACCTTCATCTTAAGTTCTAGCATCTCAAATCGCGCGTGGGTGAACTTCTTGGTGTAATGCTATTCCGGCCTGTAGTTTCGCCACCAATCTTCCGGGTCATTCTCGCATTCAGCAAAACGCACCGGCGTTCTTTTCTTTGGTAGTCCAAGACGTTTTCGCCACTCGTGCCATACTTCGGCAAAAAAGAATCCTGGCGGGGCCGTCTCGATGGCCTCGATGAAGTCTTGCGTGGTGAAGTGCTTGTTCGCTAAATTCAGAAACCGTTGTTCTCCATACTGCATAACCAGGCGAAGATAGAAATTCTTGTCGGCAAGCACTTCCTCCACCGGCCAGCACCAGGAAAGATTTCGAGCACTCTGCTTTATCTCGTTATCTTCACACCACCGCATGATTATCTCTCTATTCCCCGATCCTTCTCCCGAATAGTCCCAATGGGATTACGGGCATCTTGTGCGGGTATTCTGGTGAGATCAACGGCACGAGATGCATCTTCCAACCGCTTGGCTACAGCTCCTGGAAGGCCCTTAACATCCCCGGTAAAGGATAATGCCTTCAAGGTTAATGAAGGGACGTAAGAGGTGCCGTAAATAGCCTGTGCCGTGGCAATACCAGTATACAGGCTCATTCCGCTCAACAGGATCGCATCGATGTCATAATAATCTTTCTTGTCTGCACGTTGGTAAACCGTTGCACACTTCATACCCAACAAATCACGTATTGATGCAACTTTCAGATCATTCCCCCTAACAACAGACGGTGAGGACACCTGGTTCAACTCAACTCCAAAAAAGGAAAAAGTAATATTCTTTCCCGTTATCTTCTCATTCACGGCAACCGTGAGTGTTGATGATATGTTTTGCTCAATGGTGCCGTCTCTTAGCAACGGTATGCTTCGAAACAGCTCGATCGGAACAAACCGTTTGTATGAGAAAAAATCAAAATCCACCGAGCTGCGGTGCCCCAGGCGCAAGGCTATCGCGGTGCCACCATACAAAACGAAGTTGGGTGGTATCTCAGATAACCGGTTCCAAATGGCCCGTTGTGCCGGCGGCAATATATCTAATTTAGGGCGAAGTGTTCCCATGTCTCGCTTCATCCATTAACCGGTTTAAAATCGAAGAATAGCTCTCTTTCTGGCTCCGCAACCATTCAAGGTTGTCCTTGGTCGGTTGAATGGTGATTCTTTCTTTCCTTCCGGTAGCGGGCCGGCCCGCACCTTTCCGCTTGCCCCCTCTGCCGGTTTTCATTCGTCCATTGCTCCTGATTTCCACATCCACTCGGACATGGCCAGATCATCCAGTACATTTACAAAGGTGTCACCATGCGCTTTCTCTCCAAATTGCTGATATGCTATGAAATGGGCGATTTCATGCAGAACCAGGTAGAGGTTTAACTTTCCTGTGTCCTCTCTTGGATACCGCAACATGCACCGTTCTTTTGAGTAAAGCCTGCAAATTGCCCGGCCCGATGTGCCGGTAAATCGAACCTCTTCGACCTCCTGTTCATCCAGGTAGTCAAAAACCACCTGTCTTGCCGCTTCCTCGGTAACTTTGATAGAGTGAAGCCTTTCCAAGAGGCCTGCATTTTTTGACCTCTTTATCACAGTTGGGTAGGTGAACATGGTATTTTCCTGTGCTTTTCTTGGTATAATACCTTATACCACGCCCTTTGATTAAATGTAAGCACTTTTTCTATATGTATCTTCATCGGATGGGGCTGTCAGATAATTGTCAGACCTGGTGGGTATGGTGGGGTGGGTGAAGGTTGGTTTCCGGGGAGCTGATCGGCGTCCCAGGTAAATCAGGGTATATCCCATACACCTTTTATCATGCTTGATATTCGTTGTTCTTATGGGTTAGAGAGTAAAGCAAAAACCTATCGCCATGTCTCCTGAGCAAAGCCCAACAATGAGTATCATTAATTGGCACACAAATTGTTCTATTACTAACTCCAAAAATATGGGTATTATCTGGACTCAATCCGTTTAGATAATTACTTGTTATGTGCACAAAATAATATGAAAAACAAGCTAATCATTACTGCTTTCATCCTATTCTACCTATTTCCAATTATCGGTTTCGCTGGAAATGATAACAGCTCTTTTGATTCTAGGCATACATTTTTGGCCGATTTGAGATTATTGAAAATTGGCTTTACGAGAGATCAAGTTGAAAAGGTAATGGAAAAATATCTAAAGGGAACCAATTGGCAACTTTTTGGAAATGAAGTCACCATCCCAGGAACCCAAAGAGAAACATTTGAAGTTGATACCACAAAAAAAGATCAATTAACCCTTAAAAATTGCGATGTGTACAGACATTAAAATGATGGAAAATTTGATTCAGATTGGGGGATCGTCTGTTATAAAAATGAAATCGTAGATTACATTGATTTTACTTCTGATTAAAAATAATTAAGTAGATTATTAAACACATAACAAAACACTCCAGTGGATTTGCTGAGGTCGGCGGTATTTGGAAGTTCAGAAGTGCTTGCTCGTGGCGGTATATTTCACCATTACAACTTCAGGTGTGTTAGATTTTCCCGCTCAAAATATCATCCATGAGGATTTCAAGCATTTCATCGCCTGAAAGGTCCTGCATCCAGAGCTTCTTAATCCTCGCCTTGGAGGTTGAACTGAGCCGCAACCCCTCGATTGCACAAGAGGCGTAGCTGCTCTCAAACAGCTCCTCGAGCTCTTCTTTCCGCCGGGCCGATACTCTTTTTTTTGGAGTGTCCATTGTTACCTAAAATATACAGTCCGGATCCTCGTGATCATGAGGCATTCTGCGGGCCACCGTTATCTGATACTGCTTGTCGAATCGACCGCCCTTTACCACCACCCGTTTGCCGCTGCCCAGATTAACCGCGGACAGATCAAGAGAATCCAGCAAAGGATGATTGTGGCGCTCCAGGAACCACAAAAACAACCGGTTGGTAACAACCTTGTTACATGCCTTCAGCAGTGTTGTGAACTGCTCATGGCCATGCTTGAACATCCCTTCAAAGTAAGGGTCAACAACCTGAAAATCAGTCTCGGTTCTCACGTGATCCAACATCTCAAACAAGCCCAGGGCCGGTGTTGCACAGGGCAGCATCCAGTCCCAATGACCAAAAGGCCTTCCGGTTACCAACCCTTCCGGCACCTCAGTCAAAAACCGGATTCTCTTGATGGCAACGTTATACGATGAACACAGCTGATGCACCCAGGCGGGAAACGGCCGCAGTGCATATACATGCATTTCCCTGCCAACCCCCAGCGGTATGTAGTGGGCGTGGCCGCCTAAATCAAGGGCGGTCCTGCCGCCAACGTGCATGTCATAGCCCAGTTCGTATAGAGAGTATACCACGTGTTCCCACTTCAGCGGCGAGGTCAAAAAATGAGAAAAAATGGAGAAAAAATGGGACCAAATCTCGATCCTTGACACTGGTCAAAAAAGAGTTCACCGGCTCGCCCGATGGAACGGTACGACCTGTACGACAGGATAAATACAAGGGGTCTAGCAAGGGGTGTAGGGTCAAATTTTATCCTTGACGTTTGTCAATATATTTTTTGGCCAGAAAGGCATCAATCAACTTTTTGACTACTTGTTTGTCTTCTTCCTGAATTTCTTAGAATTGCGGCAACAACTCTCTGTCTTCAAATTTTGCTTGTGCAACATTTGTCGTCGTCCCTTCGCTGAGATAGTCACCGGAAACGCCGAGAGCATCGCCCATTCTCTTTTGGGTGTCGGTCGCGGGTCGGGATATTCCCCGTTCATAGTGGCCGGTCATCATTTCGGCCATATCTCGGCGACCTACACATGGAAAACGTGGTTTGTCCCTTATTTTCCCATTTATGACGATTGCCTTATGGGGTGATGCAGGCGTCCAGAATAGATAGCACTTCTGATAACAATTCATCATTTCCATGTTCGATGCGCTTAGCTCTGCGCGAACGGAAATCAACCGACTTCACTTGCTCAACCATTATGAAGCCTGAAAGTTTGCCGGCTTTTGAAAGCGGGACATGAAATGGGTAATTACGCTTTGTATTTGTGACAGGACAGACGATTGCCATGCCGGTGCTTCGATTGAACAGATCTTTGCTTATCACGAACGCCGGCCGGCGGCCTTCCTGTTCATGACCCGATTGCGGATCAAACGAGAGGGTAATGATGTCCCCCTGCCTGGGAACATAGGCGGCCACCTACCAAACCTCCTTGCCTACCGGTTTCCCCCAATCGAATTCATTCGAATCGTAGCCTTTGGGGATTCCCGAAACCAGATCCTCAAGGCTGTGACGATATCGAACGCTTTTTTTAGGTTTTACAATCAGAACACCATCTTGTACGCTGATATCGACTTCATCGCCTACATCGAGTTTTGCATCCATAAGAAGATGTTTCGCTATTCGGAGCCCCTGGCTGTTTCCCCATTTTTGTATTTTTGCAAGCATCTACGTACCCCCTGAATGTTTAGCCAATGTATATACATTGCGGAAAGATATGTCAATGCCCGAGGATACACAGGAGGGATGCAGTGGGTCGCCCATTAAAAGGCCTCTCGTCAAGGAAAAGACTTCGCCATCCAAGAAAAAATAGATTTTTCTTACCAGAGCAATCGTGCCGGGTT
This sequence comes from Desulfofustis sp. PB-SRB1, assembly GCA_016722945.1. Taxonomy (GTDB): domain Bacteria; phylum Desulfobacterota; class Desulfobulbia; order Desulfobulbales; family Desulfocapsaceae; genus PB-SRB1. Next base: position 5,880 of record JAEQMT010000057.1, read on the forward strand.
TTATACGCGCTGATTGTCAGTACTTTCCCGCACCCATTCACCCATCAGGATCAAGGCTGCGGTAGAACTGAGACGAGCGTAACAAAGAGGCCCTGATGCCTAAACCGGTGGCGACGGTAGCGGCCACTCGCCACAACCGGGTGTGGCATGATGTCACCAATGCCGACCAGGAACGCATACAGATACGGTTTGCCGGGGGAAAAGAGGCTGAGTTCATCCATTCCGACATTGCCGCCATCAGAAAGCCCAAGTGGTACCTGTTGGGCACCGATGGCGCCATTGTCGGCGAATGGCGGGACACCATCGTCTACCGGAGCGACCCCGACATCCATAATTAATTGAAATCACTGGATTCCCGCTACAGCCTGCCCTTGAGTGTTGTTATCGAGGGCGGAAATGACGGCAGCAAGAAATTTTAAGGTTTTACGAGCCCATCTTCCTTTGACCAGAGGAAAGTTGACAAACAGCGCACTTGACTACCCAAGAAGCCCAGGGCCCAGAGCCCCGAGAAAAAGCACATCGTACCCATATCCGGCATCAATGAGTTTGAGTGAGACCTCATCTTAGACAACCTGGTATTTCAAACGGATTGCATTTTCGTTTAACTTGCTTGTTTCCAGAAGCTTGAGATCAAGCCTGCCAAGAAAATCACCAAAGACCTGGGTGCCGTTACCAAATGCCACTGGTTGCAGGTCGATGATGATGAAATCGACCAGCCCTTCTCTAATAAAGGCGTTGACAATCGTCCGGCCGCCACCGATTATCACCTCATTCACTCCTTTGCTCTTGAGGATTTCCAGCGCCTCCGCCGGGCTCTTGGCGCCTTGCCAGGTGCTTTTTGAAAGATCAAGGTCTTGAGATGAGATGACGATCTTGTGTTCCGCGGTGAGCGCGGCGTCAGCACCAATCTCCTCAACCTGTTTCTGGGAGGTTCGACCAGCAATAAGGGAGTTTGTCTCATTTACCAGAGCGCACCAGTCCTCCCATGCTCCCTCTGGAAATGAAGGGATGCCGGCCTTATCCGCAATAAAGCCATCGATTGAAACAGAAAGAAAAATAGTTTTCTTCATAACGTCACCCTTGAATATGTTATAGGGAGCCTTGCAAGATGGCCTTTACGCCCGATCTTATTGTTGCTCAAAAATTTTATCTTGGCACATGCCCGCATTAACATTTGCCTGGCGCCTTGTACTTTAATGATAATGCTCATTTTTCGAGGCGCCCATTAAACACGGCCTCGCATGAACTCGTCGGCTCATCGATCGGTGGCACCCTTCTAGAAAAATTCACCATTCCACAGTTTGGCTGCAAAATCATGGGCCGGGATGATTTCGATATTGTCTTCCGTGCGGCGCATCTTGGGCTCGTTGCACACCACCAATCTTCGCTTTACGTTGGGATGATCAATAATCAGGCTTCTGAGCCCTTTAAGATGGCTTGCATGGATGGTACCGGTTGCTTTTGCCTCAATGGCAATTTCACAATCATTGATGATGAAATCTACCTCCGTACCGCCGGCAAGTCGCCAATAGTAAAGTTCCGCAAAGGCCTCGCGGTATTTGTTATAGGCGGATAGCTCATGGAAGCACCAGTTTTCAAATGCTTTGCCAAACAGTTCGGAACCTGGAGCTAGGGGGCCTCGTTTGGCAAGAAAATTTACAACACCAACGTCCGCGAAGTAAAACTTTGAGGCTGCCGCAATACGCCGTTTGGGCCGTTTGCGGTAACTGGGCAGCCATCTGCCGAGCAAGGTGTCTTCTAATATCTGAAAATACTCCCTGACCGTCTGGCTCGACACTCCGCAGTCTCTGGCAATCGTGGAAAAGTTTACCGGTTCGGTGTCGGAGAGCGAGGCAAGACCAAGGAAGTTTGAAAATATCGGCAGGGTGCGCACCAGGCCTTCAGCGGCCACTTCTTCTTTCAGGTAATTTGAGACATAAGCATCGAGAAGCCGGTGCGGCTTGGTACTGAGATATACCCTGGGCAGATATCCTTGGTTTATAATCTTGCAGAGGTCAAATTCTTGTCCCAGTTCAACCGATACAAAGCCGAACATCTCATAGCGTATCGCCCGGCCGCCCAGTAGATTGGCATGGCCCCTTCGTATTTTCCTGGCACTTGATCCACACAGGGCGAAATGTATGTTGAGGTTTTCGTGAAGCCAGTGTACCTCATCGAGCAGGATTGGTAATTTTTGCACCTCGTCAATGACCACGAACGGGGTGCTATCGAGGCTGAGCAATTCCTGACGGAGACGCTCCGGGTTGTTGAGATAACGCCGATATTCTTCTGATTTTAATAAATCGACCCAGACTGCATCCGGATAGAGTTGCCGCAATAGTGTCGTCTTACCGGTTTGACGCGGACCCCACAAAAAGAAGGTCTCAGTGCCCGGCGGAGGCAGTTTCAGTTTTCTCTTATGCATATGAAAAGGTATGAAAAATTACAATGTAACTATAAAATATCATGTAATTTACATGTTTCAATCTATTTCTTATCGTTTTTACCATCGAGTTTTATGTCGGGTATGCTTTACACGGTTGCGTGACCATGTCATGTAATGGCTATGATACTATACGGGAACTTTGCAAGGTTGCCTTTTCACTTAATCTCATCGCTACTCCCAAAATTTTATCCTGGCAACAAATGTAATCTACCAGTGCAAAACGGATCAGGGCAGTTGTTAACGATTGACTTGGCTATATACTTGTTCTAGTATGTGACCATGATTGCGCTCAATGTCCATGAGGCGAAGGTTCGCCTATCATCTTTGCTTGCTGCCGTGCAGGAGGGTGAAACGGTGGTGATTTGTAAACGCAACATACCGGTCGCTGAGTTGCGCTTACTGCCTGTCGCACCCACGTCAAAACGCCCGATTGGGTTGGCGGTAGACGATTTTCCAGGTTTTGCCCTAGACAGTCGCTTTTTCGAGCCGTTGCCCGATGATGTTGTAGCTGGGTTTTACGGCCAGCAATCCTGAACACATGGATGTGCTGCTTGATACGTGTACGTTTTTGTGGGTTATTTTTGATGCTCCAGAGCTCTCCGATACGGCCCGGAGACTCTTTCAGAAACCAGAAAATAAGGTGTTCCTGAGCGCCGCATCAAGCTGGGAACTTACCATAAAGCAATCACTGGGACGGTTATCGCTTCCTGAATCAGCCGGCGCGTTCGTAACGTCACAGCGTGAGAAACACAACATAGAGACACTGGCCATAACCGAAGCGGCCACGTTTCACCTTGCTACCTTGCCATTGTATCATAAGGACCCATTTGATCGCATTATTGTATGCCAGGCGATCGAACATTCGCTGGTGATTCTCACTCCAGATCACCTGATTAGCCATTACCCGGTTCGGGTACTCTGGTAATCAAGGAAGAAATGCTCCGACATCTTCCAGGACATTTTCCAGGGACATGATATTTAATATAGCAAGGTGCGGTTGCGGCAATTGATGATGGAATCGTAAAAACCGTTATTACCGTTGTGGTGGAGCTGATCCTATATCCATAATTATTTGAAATTACTGGGTTCCCGCTGTAGCCTGCCCTTGAGTGTTGTTATCGAGGGCGGGAATGACGGCAGCAAGCAATTTTGAGGTTTTTACGAGCTGACCATTGATGACGCTTGAAAAAATGCGTGGGGGAAGATAGGGTGGTGCATACAATCATGGTTTGAAATGAGGGAGGTTTCACCGAGCAGCTATATATAACCGAGAGAACACGTTCAGGTTCCAGTGCGGATGAAAAGGGAATCCGGTGTAAAACCGGAACGGGCCCGCCGCTGTAATCTCTTGCCTTGTGTTAGCATAGGGAACTTTTTCGGCCACGTGAGCCACTGCGCATAGTGGGAAGGCCGCCGAAAAAGAGAGAAAGTCAGAAGACCTGCCTGAAACGTAATACTGAGTTCCCGTGGACAAGGGACTTGCTATTTCCGAGGTAATAAGGGCACCCCCGGATCAATAACTGGTCCGGGGTTTTTTCTTCCCCGGATGAATTTTCATGTGGAGGAAGAGACCATGCCGAAGTATTACAACAGCCTGCTGTGCATTTCTCTACTTGCCGTCTGCACCCCGGCCGCGGCCCAGCAAGACGATGCACCCCCGACCATGATGGACGAAGTCGTGGTCACCGAGAGCCGCATCGAGGAGCGCAAGCGAGATGTCAGCGCCAACATCACCACCATCACCCGGGAAGATATCGAGCAATCCGCCAGCCGCGATCTTGGTTCGCTCCTTGCCGAACGGGGACTCGGCCACGTCCAGAAATACCCGGGTAGTCTCACTTCCATCGGTGTTCGGGGGTTCAGAACCGATAGCCACGGTAACGATCTGCAGGGCAAGGTGCTCATCCTGCTTGACGGGCGTCGGGCCGGAACGGGAAATGCCACCAAGATACTTACCGAAAATATTGAACGCGTCGAAGTCATCCGCGGACCCGGTTCGGTGCAGTACGGCTCCGCCGGCATCGGCGGGGTGATTAACGTGATCACCAGAAAAGGCACCGACAACTCCGCCTATGTCAGGGGGGGCGGCGGCTCGTTCGGGCGCTGGGAGGCTGCCGCCGGCGGCACCGCCCTGACCAAGGGCTTTGATTTTGCCGGTGCCCTGAGTTACCTGACCTACGACGATTACGATACCGGCGGCGGCGACACCTTTGCCAATACCGGCATTGATGGCCAGTACGGGGTCAGCCTGCAGGGTGGCTACACTTTTTCCGAGCGCCATCGGCTCGGCCTGATCTTCACCGGTTTCGACGTCGACCACGCCGGTAGCCCGGGGTACCTCAGCGTCAATGACCTCGACGACTATTCCGACAAAAGCAACTATTCGCTGGACGCACGCTATACCGGGGCGACCGAGAGCGGCGCCTACCAGTGGATGGCGCGCTACTTCTTCGGTAAAGATAAAGACAAGTGGTACAATCCCACCGCCTCCAACCCGGATTTCTGGGATACCGGCATTCCCTCGGAACGCACCACCGACCAGCAGGGCGCCCAGGCTCAGATCACCGGCCTTTTCGGCATGCATACTCTGACCGCTGGTTTCGACTGGGTGGACTACAAGGTGGAAAGTTCCTTTTCACCCCAGGACAGCACCTATCATAACCCGGCCCTTTTTCTGCTCGGCAAAGGTTCATATCTTAACGATAGTCTGATTGTCAGTTTCGGTATGCGCTACGACTGGTTCAAGGTAGAGGTGAAAGAACCGCGGGGAAGGGAGGAAGATCAGACCAATTGGGCTCCCAAAATCGGCATCGCCTGGCTGCCCATGGATAATCTGAAGCTCAGGGCGCAATACGCCCAGGGCTTCATGATGCCCTCCGCCGATCAGCTGGCCATCGACTCCACCGCCTTTGGCAGGCGAACCGTCGGTAACCCCAATCTTGATCCGGAAAGCAGTAACACTTACGAGGTCGGCGCCGATTATTTTCAGTCCGGTTTTGATGGCTCTTTGACCTACTTTCACACCGATTTCAAAGACAAGATTGTCACCGATTTCCTCTCAGACGGTAGCCAGAGCTGGATAAACAGCGGTGATGCCACCATCGCCGGCTTTGAAATCGAGCTCGGTTACGACCTCGGCGTACCGATGGGGTGGCAATGGGAGGTGCGGCCCTATGTGAACGCTACCCTGTTGACCCAGCTCGAAGATGAGGAGACCGGGGAAGATCTGCTCTACATTCCCGACACCAGTCTTGCAACCGGTATCTCGGTGAGCAACGGGATGGGCACCTTCGGCCGCTTCAACGTCGCCTATTACAGTTCTCAGGATGTCCAGGATTGGGAGTCGGGCGCCTTTCCCGCCCCGATCGTCAGCCTGGACGGCTTTACCGTGGCCGATCTGGTGGGCGCCTATAAATTTTATGAAAATCCCACATACGGCGCCTTCACCCTGCGCGGCGAGATCAACAATATTTTTGATGAGGAGTACTCGTACGTAAAAGGCTACCCGATGCCCGGCATCAACTTTTATCTCGGTCTGCGCTGGGATTTCTAGGAGCGGTTTGGTGGCAGTTTCCATTACCATCATGAAACTGAGGGTTCTGTTTCACGGCCTCACTTTTTGCTCCACACCCCATCACTGACGACGGGACTATGACTTACCTATCGGACGACACAGAGTGAGGCCGCCCATGGTCATGAGAATTTTTCTTATAGTCAGTCTGCTTTTTTTGCCCGGAGCGATCTTCGGATCCGACTACCCACTTGCTTTTGTCGACTCGAGCGATACTGAAATCATCATCGACAGTCGCCCGAAGCGGGTGGTTTCCCTGGTGCCGTCGATCACCGAGATGCTTCTTGCCATCGGTGCCGAAGATACCATTGTCGGCCGTACCTACCACTCGGTGTTGCCGCATCAGGTTGCCGCCAAGCCCGTAGTCGGCGGCTTTTTCAGGCCCGATCTAAGGCGAGCGGCCGCCTTTGAGCCCGACCTCGTGTTCTACTCAACCATTCAGCAACAGGTGGGCCACGCGTTCGCGGATGATGTAACCCTGATTAACCTGTCAGCCGATTCGATAGCTGAGAGTTTCGAACATATCAGGTTGCTGGGCCGGATCTTTGATCGCCAGGCCCAGGCTGAGGCGCTGATTGCCGAACAGCAGCGGCTGCTTGATCTGATCGAGGCCAAGACTGATCCGGTGCCTGCCGCCCAGCGGCCACGGGTTGTCCGGCTGATGGGCCGCGATTCGGTTATGGCTCCGGGGGATGACTCCTTTCAAAACGAATATATCAGGCGGGCCGGCGGCATCCCGCCCACGTTTGGCCTGAACGGTTCAGTGGGAGAAGTTGATCTGGCCGACTGGCAGGCATTCAACCCCCAGGTCATCTATGGGTGCGGCGGCGATAGAGATCTCCTGAGTGTGCTGGAGCAACCCGGTTGGAAGGATGTCGAGGCGGTGCGCAACCAGCGTATCATCTTTTTTCCCTGCGATCTTACCTGCCGAGTGGCCACTCACACCGGCCATTTCGTTGCCTGGCTGGCCGCAAGGCTTCACAAAGAGCGGTTCAGCGATGTTTCCCTGCAGTTGTATGCCGACCGTGTCGTCAGCCGGGAATTTTTCGAGCTGCCCTATGAGTATGTGGAGTCGGCCCGGCTGGTGGAGAGCGATATCAGGGATTTTCGTAACAAGAGCGTACTGCTTGAGCTTGACCGGCCGATGACGGTGCTGTCCACCCTGGAGGGCTGGCGTGACAACATCCGTTTTGTCGGCAACCACTATTTTCCGCCACCCGCCTGGGGGCTCGGTCACCGGCAGGGCCTGGATGGGCTCAGGAATCGCACCCTGGCGGCCCTGGGGCTGCCACCATCCGAAACGGCCCTGCTCTTCACCGGGGCTGACATGGACAACCTCGCCATTGTCAGCCATTCTTATCGTGATATGGAGATTACCGCGCTGGTGACCGCCGGGGTGCGCGGCAACGCCGTTCGCATGGCAATCGATGAGGGACTCTACTATGAACTGGGCGATGGTAGTGGCGACAACCAGTCCGGTACCATCAATATCATGATTGTAACCAATACCACCCTCTCGCCCCGGGCCATGAGCCGGGCCCTGATCAGTGCCACCGAGGCCAAAACGGCGGCCCTGCAGGATCTGGATATTCGTTCCAGCGCCAGTGGGATGGTCAATCCGGCCACCGGCACCGGCACCGATAATATCCTCGTAGTCCAGGGCAGCGGACCGGCCATCGATGCCACCGGCGGCCACACCAGGATGGGTGAATTGATTGGTCGGGCCGTGTACGACGGCGTCCATGAGGCGGTTCTCAAACAAAACTGCCTGATCGCCCGGCGCCCCGTTTTTCAGCGTCTTGGCGAGCGCGGCATCAGCCTCCGGGAGATTGATGGTCAGTGCGGCTCAGATTCGACCGGCCAGGCAGGGCTCGAGCATCTGCTGCTTGAGCCACGCTATGAGTCGTTCATCAACAGTGCACTGGTCATCAGTGACGCCCATGAACGGGGATTGGTCGGGGATCTCTCATCATTTACCGACTGGTGCCAGGGGATTGCCGATGAAATCGCCGGCGAACCGGTGGTGTTTGCGCCGATAGACGATGATACCCTGCCCGAGACCATACGCCTGGCGTTGGGCGCCCTGACCAGCGGTCTGTGCGCACACACTGCGATAAGCCGGTAAGACGGATCTTATGCTACGCTACCTCATATTGCTCGTGTTCTTATTGGTGCCGGTCGACGCCTGGGCGACGGTCGCCCAGCGCATTGTCTCTCTGGGCCCGATCAACACCGAGAACGTGTTTCTGCTTGGCGCCGGTGACCGGCTGGTGGGCAACACCGTTTATTGCGTGAGGCCGAAGGAGGCTGCCGATATCGAGAAGGTCGGTACTGTCATGCAGGTTTCGGTTGAAAAAATCATCAGCCTGAAACCGGATATTGTCCTCACCTCCGGTCTTACCCAGCCGGATCAGCTGAAGATGCTCGAAGCCTCCGGCATTGAGCTATTGCACTTCAGGCAACCGGTTAGTTTTGCCCAGAGCTGTGAGCAGCTTCTGCTGCTCGGTGAAACCCTCGGCCTCAGGGGCCGCGCTGAGACGATCATCGCTGAGTTGGACAAGGAGATTGCCGCCATTCAGACCAGGCTTGCGGGGCTGCCCCGGCCCCGGGTACTGTTGCAGATTGGCGCCAATCCACTCTATGTGAGCGGTAACGACTCTTTTATGAGCGATTTTATCAGGCTGGGGGGTGGCACTAACCCCTTCGCTGAGCTTTCATCGGGAAGAATCAACTATGAGCGGGCCATCGCCGCCAACCCCGAGGTGATTGTTATTGCCATGATGGGTTCTGAGACGGGGATCGCCGCGGCCGAGAAAAAGAAGTGGGAGACGCTCACGGTCATCAAGGCGGTAGCGGACAACCGGGTGCACATGGTTGATCCTAATCTGGCCTGCAGCCCGTCGCCGGCAACTTTTGTCGAGGCATTGAAGATTATCGTCGGATTCATTCATCCGCAACTCTGAGCTGATAAGATGGTACGCGTCTATGAATTTTTTCTGAGCGGCGGGCCGGTGATGTGGCCGCTGCTCGCCTGTTCGCTGGTGGTGGTGACCGTGATCATCGAGCGGGTACTGTTCTGGTATGGGCTCAATGCCCGGCGTGATCGAAAATTGATGAATACAGTTCTCAGTCTGGCGGAGCAGGGTGAGTGGGAGCAGATTAAGATCCGCACCGAGGGCAACCGGGATTACGTGATCACCGTGCTGGTGGTGGGGATCCTGCATCGCGATTTCGACATGGGTGCGGCCATGGAGGCGGAGACTGAAATGGTGCTGCAGCGCATGAACCGGTTCATGCCGGTGCTTGATACGATGATTACGGTGGCCCCGCTGTTGGGCATTTTGGGCACGGTACTGGGGATCATCAGCTCGTTTAAGATGCTCGGTGCCGAAGGAATCGCCGACCCGAAACTGGTCACGGCCGGTATTGCCCAGGCGCTGGTTACCACCGCCACCGGCCTGATTATCTCAATTTCGGCGGTCATCCCGTATAACTACTTCAACACGAGAATAGACCGTGCCCTGCACGGCATCACCACCTATGCCACCAGCCTGGAGGTGGTCTATAAGAAACTGGTGAGAAGCGTCGAGTACAGACCATGAAAATCGTGCGCCGTCACGGTAAACCGGTGCGCATCGAAATGTTGCCACTGATCGATATCGTCTTTCTGCTGCTTATTTTTTTCATTTACGCGATGCTCTCCATGGCGGTTCACCGGGGGCTCGATCTTGACCTGCCGGAGTCCGCGGTTACCACGATCAGCGACCAGAGCACCTGGGCAATCTCCATCAAACGGCGTAACACGGCCATCGATATCTACCTGGAAGAACAACGCATTCAACTGGATGATCTAACCAGGATCCTGGCCGACCAGCCGGACGAGCGGAAGGTGCAACCGGTTCTGCTGTTTGCCGACGAAGAGGTCTCCTATCAACAGCTTTTCACGGTTCTGGACGCACTGCAGCAGGCGGGCTATCGGGATATATCCCTGCAGGCCAATCAGCAATGATCGATACACGGCTCTCACTGGCCTTTGTTACCGCTCTGTTTGTTCATCTGGCCGTACTGGCGTTGCCGCTGCATACGCAGTTGCCGGAAGTGACCATGCCAGGCGCGGCGGCCGTGTCGATCCGGGTGGGGGAAATCTTCCAGCGCCCTGAACAGGCGGTTGCCGATCAGAAGCCACAACCGGTTGCCGAGGCCGCCCCGGAGCCCGATCCAACACCGGTTGTGGAGACCATCACCATGGTGAAAGAGCAGGTGGCGACGGCTGCGGTGGCATCGTTCGAAGATGAACGGGCAATGGTCGAACCGATAGAAAAGAGAGAACCGAAAGTTGTCGAAATAGTCCCTGAAATTGTCCAAATAGAAGCGACCCGGCATAAGAAGCTCACCCCGGTGACGCGCCTCGTTCAATCGGAAAAAAGTGATGGCACCGCTGAATCGTCACAACCTTTGACTACGCCCGCCAATCCGGCGTCCGCACAAAAAAGTGGTGATGGGCCATCGGCGGCGCCGGCACACAGTGAATCCGCATCATCTGAAGCCGCTGCCGTCAGCGAGGCTGTACCGCTCTACCAGGACAATCCAAAGCCGGTCTACCCACCGCTTGCGCGCAAGAGGGGCTGGCAGGGCACCGTTTTGCTGGAGGTGCTGGTGGGCGCTGACGGTAATGTCGTTTCATGTGTGGTTCAACACAGCAGCGGCTATGAAGTGCTGGACAGGGCCGCGCTGCGGGCGGTGTGGCGCTGGAAGTTCTCGCCCGGCCGGGTGCACGGCGTGGCGCAGGCCATGCCCGTCACGGTTCCCGTTACATTCAACCTCGAGTGATGGAGTGGCATACATAAAACGATACAATGAGCAACCCGAGATCGTCTCCTGCGGCGCTGAGTCATATCGCGACGCTATTGATAGAGCTCAATCCGGCACAGTCTCTTGCCTTGTTGCCATAATAACGCTATGTATTTGACGGGGGATTAATTCATAACTTCGCTTTGCTGGAGCATGGTTTCCATGAATATACTCATCGCAATACAAGGATCATACGGTCAGAGAATTCTGGAGAATATAACAAAACGCTGCCCATCCGACTGGCAGATAGAGTCCGTCTTCATACCCGTGGATCTGCCCTATATTATTGACGAGCCGCGGGAGCACCTGCCTGAGTCGCTGCCGCGGGCGGATCTGCTAATCTTTTTAAGCGAGTCACAGAATGCTCCGCAATTGATTCCTGATCTCATCCCCATGACCGGGGCACAAGGGGTTATCGTCCCCATTGAGAACTCTGCATGGATGTCGTTGGGGCTCAAAGGACAGATCCGGGAAGCGCTTGACGGGATCGGTGTCGTCTCGGTGTTTCCAAAGAATTTCTGCACACTCACCGACAAGACGTATGGGTATGGCAATCGGGCCGAGCCCTATGAGAGCACAATCATCTCAGAGTTCGCCACGCACTTTGGGCGCCCTGAATTTACAATCCATGTAAACAAGGAGACGGGCATTATCGAGGATATCGAGGTGCTGCGCTGTTCTCCATGCGGCTCGACATATCACGGCGTGGAAAAGACCATCGGCAAACATGTTGATGAGGCGCTCCCCACAGCCGGACTCATCTGCATGCAGTTTCCCTGCCTCGCTTCAATGGCCATGGAGCAGATTGATAAGGGTTTCTACAACACATTGATGCATCTGTCAGGCCAGATATTCAACGAGCGAATGCTGCCCCACCTTGAACCCTATCTGTCTGAGGAAGGTAAAGCCGCTGTGGCTGATCACGAGGAACGGGAACGGTAGTTTCTCGGTACGGCAGCAGCGGGGACGTGCGCCGTCAAAACCCGCGCATGGCCTTGCCTCGTATAGTTTTTCCCGAACCCCTCGGGGAGGTGATCAGGCAGACTTGCGTGGGTGTCAGGCTATGCGGCGCTCTGCTCCTCAACCTGCCGGTGCAATTCATTGACTAAATCGGCGGGAAGGTTCAGGCGCGCCGCCAGCATGGTCAGGTAGGCCTTCTCGGCTGCGGTGTCCGGGTCGATGGCCAGTAGGGAGGCCAGATATATCTCAGCCGCAACTTCGATGCTGTCGGCCCGGCTCACGAGAGCGTCCATATCTACCGGCCGGCCCATCTCGGCCACCAGCAGGGCCTGGTCGTCGGCATTGAGCCCCAATGCCTGGATGCGCTGAAAAATTGCCTGGCTTTCCTGGGCATCCAATGTGCCGTCGGCACGGGCAGCCGCTATCATGGCTCGTACAAGGGTCAGACCCAGCGCATCCCGTCCGGCGGTGTCGTTTTCAGGCGGCAAAAAGGCGGTGCCCTCAACTTCCCGCGCCGGGGGAGCTTGCGGCAGCGACGATGATTCAATCGGTGGTGATTGCTGACCTGCGCTGTAACGCTGGTACGCGGCGTAGGCCAGTGCCCCCACGGCAGCGACTCCGCCCATTTTAAGTGTTTTCTTGCCCAGTTTGCGGCCTTCCTTGCTGGTCAGCATGCCGCTGGCCAGACCCCCCGCCAGACCACCGGCAAAGCCCCCGGCGGCGCCGCTACCAAGCAGTTGTCCGATAAGTCGGTTGAAATCTGCCATGGTTATCTCTCCTCGTTTGATCTCTTTTGTTTTACCTGCGGACTATTGTACGCAGTCTGTCTTTCTGTTTGCTGCTTATACCCAGCACGTCCAGTTCCTTTAGCAACTGTTCCCTGGTACCGTATCCCCCGACGTAGCCGTTCAGGCGGCTCACCGCTGTGGAATTGACGAAGTCCTCATGGTCGGGATAGATCGCCGTCATTTCCGTTTTTAACCCAAAATCGGTTTTGAGCATGTATTTCTGATGATAGTCTTCCGCCATCGTAAAGGATTTCACCGGGATAATCTGCGTTTCAACTGGAGAGCCGAGGCGCTGCTCCAAGGCCGATTTTGATGCCTGGGCGGCGTCTCGCTGGGCGGTATTGTGGTAAAAAACAGCATGCAGGTATTGTCGGGAATAGGGTTGTGAGGTCGGATCATGATCCTCCCAGAATATCTTCAGCAATTGTTCGTAGGAGATTATTGCGGGATCGTAGTCCAGCTGCACTGTTTCCGTATGGTCTCCCATGCTCCGGTAGGTGGGAGACGCTTTTGACCCGCCGGCATAACCAACCCTTGTTCTGATTACACCATCAACAATCCCGAACCGGGATTCAACACCCCAGAATCAGCCCAGGCCGAAGGAGGCCGTTTCGTAGCTCTCTGGTATAGTTTGGTCAATGGGAACCACTATAGACTTTGCGATTGCCGGCTTGCCTTCCGTCTCTGCTGAGTAGGCAAAGGTTGAGCCGACAATGGTGGCGAATGTGATCATGAGAAATAGTCCTGAAGTAGATGTTGTAATTTTTGTTTTTTGCATCGCATCACCTTATGGTAACCGCAGTGCTTACGCCGTGGGGCGTAGAACAGGAACATGCACTGTCTTGTTCCTAAAATAATGAGTCGGCCCGCCATAAGATCAAGCATGTACCGAAAGAGTCTGACACATTCGCTGTAACCCCTTTTATCCGGCCGCTCTACAGAGAAAATCTTTAGAGATACATAATTGATAGAGTTACGCAGACCGGTTTGGCTCAGGTTTGCCGGTGAAAAGATAGCTGAAGTGGGGCTATTGGAGAGAGGTTCTGACAAGTACCGGGAAAGAGGCTGGCTCAATTACGATCAGAAATGGTGGCAGCTCAGATTCGCTCTGAACTGCCACCATTTTTTTATTGGGCCTTAGCTTGTTCGGCAAGCGCCGCCCTGGCGGCGGCGAGTCTGGCCAGTGGCACCCGGAAGGGAGAGCACGATACATAGTTGAGCCGCAACTCATGGCAGAGGGCAATCGATTTTGCCTCTCCCCCATGTTCCCCGCAGATTCCGAGCTTGATATCCGGCCTGGTGTTTCTTCCCTTGTCCACCGCAAGCCGCATCAGTTGCCCCACGCCATCGGTATCGATAGTCTCGAAAGGGTTCTCGGGAAGAATGTCATGAACCATGTATTCGATCAGGAACCCGGACTCCGCATCATCTCGTGAAATTCCGTAGGTGGTCTGGGTCAGGTCATTGGTGCCGAAAGAGAAAAATTCGGCATACTCGGCCAGCTGATCCGCGGTCAATGCAGCCCGAGGGATCTCGATCATGGTGCCGAACTTGTAATCGATCTTGATCCCCTGCTCCTTCATCACCTTGTTTGCCTCTTCCTCGAGCAGGGCCCGCTGAAACTTCAGTTCATTCACGTGGCTGGTGAGCGGTATCATAATCTCGGGCTTCACCTCCACCCCTTCCCGGGTCACCAGACACGCCGCTTCGATAATGGCCCGCACCTGCATCCGCGGCAGTTCCGGAAAATGGTTCCCCAGCCTCACCCCGCGCAGTCCCAGCATCGGGTTGTCCTCACGCAGCACCTCTACACGATCCAGAACCTTCTCCTTGCCGCGAATCTGCTTGAGCAGATCATCTATCACATCGAGGGTGGGGGCATGTTGAAGCTGAATTTTCAAATCGGCTAACTCACGCACCAGCGACAGGTGATCCGGCAGGAATTCGTGCAGGGGTGGATCGATGAGCCGGACCACCACGGGCAGGCCGGCCATCACCCTGAACAGCCCGGTGAAATCTTCACGTTGCATGGGGAGCAATGATTGTATCGCTTCACTGCGCTGCGCCTCAAGTTCAGCGAGGATCATTTTCTGGACAAACGGTAGTCTCTCCGCCTCCATGAACATGTGCTCGGTTCGGCACAAGCCAATGCCTTCGGCGCCGTAGTCCCTCGCCCGTGAGGCATCAACCGGGTAGTCGGCATTGGCCCAGACACGGAGGGTGCGATATTCATCCGCCCAGGCCAGCAGTTTGAGCAGCCACGGATCCTTGATGTCCGGCTTCTTGGTCTCTATTTCACCCAGGAAAATTTCCCCGGTGGTCCCGTCAACGGAGATGAAATCCCCTTCTCTGATGTTCCTGTCACCGACGACGATGTGCCTTCTGGTCAGGTCGATATCCAATTCTTCAACCCCGACCACCGCGGGCGTGCCAAATTGTCGTGCAACCAGAGCGGCATGACTGGTTCTGCCGCCGCGACTGGTGACGATTCCCTGGGCGGCGAGCATGCCGTGGACATCGTCCGGCCTGGTCTCCGGGCGCACCATGATCACTTTCCGGCCATCCTGCTTGCCCCAGTTTTCGGCAATGTCGGCGTCAAGCGCTACCACGCCGACCGCCGCACCGGGAGACACATTCAGCCCCTTGGCAAGCAGCCTGTTCTGGGTGAGAGCCTCGCTGATTGCATCGCTTTCGAACTGCGGGTGAAAGAAAAAGTCGATCAGATCCGGGGTGATCCTCATCACCGCCTCTTCCCGGCTGATCAGCCCCTCCTCGGCCATCTCTATGGCAATCCGCACCGCGGCCTGCGAAGTTCGTTTCCCATCCCGAGTCTGGAGCATCCACAATTTGCCCTTTTCGATGGTAAACTCCACATCCTGCATTTCCCGATAGTGGTTTTCCAGAAGCACCGCGACCTTTTCAAACTCGGCATGAACCTCGGGCATCTCCTTTTTCAGCTCGGACAGATCCTTGGTTATCCGGATTCCGGCAACCACGTCTTCGCCCTGGGCATTGGTGAGATAGTCGCCCTCTATCCGCTTTTCCCCGGTGGTGCCGCTTCTGGTCAGGGCAACACCGGTACCACTGTCATCACCAAGGTTACCGTAAACCATGGTGACGATATTCACCGCCGTGCCGAGGTCGTGTGGAATTCCCGCGGCATTGCGGTAATCGATTGCCCGTTTCCCATTCCAGCTCATAAATACGGCCTCGATGGCCATCTGCAGCTGGGCATAGGGTTCGGTGGGGAAATGATGATGGGTATGGAAGCGAAACACATTCTTGAACTCTTCGGTAATCTCCTTCCAGTGATCACCGGTGAGTTCCGTGTCGGAGCTTGCGCCCGCTTCCCGCCGGGTCCTGGTGATGATCTCCTCAAATTTTTCATCCGGAATGTGCATGACCACGCTGCCAAACATCTGGATTAAGCGACGATAGAGGTCATAAGCTACCCGGGGATCACCGGTATTCTGGATGAGTCCTTCCACGGTTTCATCGTTCATGCCGATATTGAGCACCGTATCCATCATGCCGGGCATGGAGAACTTGGCGCCTGAACGGCAGGAGAGCAGCAGCGGGTTGCGGGGATCGCCAAAGATCTTGCCGGTCGCTTTTTCAATTTCTTCCAGCGAAGTCTGCAACTGCCCCCATAACCCATCGGGTAGCTGCTCACCCAGCGACAGATATTCGTTACACGCCTCGGTGGTGATAATGAAACCGTCCGGCACCGGGACCCCGATGCGCACCATCTCGGCGAGATTGGCGCCCTTGCCGCCCAGCAGGCCCCGCACATCCTCCCAGCTCCCCTGAACATATGCTTCAATTGCATCGAGCTCGGTAAATCGATATACCCATTTTCTGCTCATGTACGCCTCTCGGTAAAGGTTTGGTCAACGCGACCACGAGAACCTGGCAACTAACAATATATTGAATTTATTCCACCCATCAGAACCGCGCAAAACAGACAAGTATAGTAAAATAGTGCCATTTATGCACGTTTCAAACGGCACGGACTCGGGCACTTAGCCTCATGACTGGTGCACAGATGACCAGGGAATGGCCATCTCTGCCTGCGTGTCCCCTTGGCAACCCTAAAATTTACCGTCAATTTTAGGGTGATGTATGCAAGATAGAAAAGCAAATGTGCACAGCAGCATAACAGGTGGGTCCGGGACTCTGATGTTTTGGGGCGCCTATGGGACTGAGGTGGAATTCGTATGGTGGTAAGGAGACAAGCTCATCGCCGTTGAGGTAAAAAGCGGTTCCCGGTTCCGTAAAGAACATATCAAAGGACTGAAAAAATTAATGACCGCAAAAGATATACACGCCGCGTATCTCGTCTATTTAGGTGAAGAACACCTCATGATTGATGATGTCCACGTCGTTCCGGTCATGGATTTTCTGACAAAGCTCCATCAAGGAGCCATAATTCGAATTGGATAGCGGTTTGTCGGGGGAGCAAGTCTACCCTTTTGCCGTTTGTAATGATGGGCGGCCCGGCTATGGTGTGGCGGTGTTCGGGGGTTGGGCTGATATGCTTGCTACGTGCGATTTTCAGGGCAGTGAGGCGATTTACCTCCGAAAGTCATGTCCGAAAACACGCTGTGTAGTGCCGACCTTTTGAGTTGGAACACCGAATATCAACGAGTTACATGACTACAACCGGTCGAATAGCGAAAGTCGGGATAGAGGCACGGAAGGCAATGTTTGCTCGGCAAGCGCCTTTGACATGGGGGATGCCTGAAGTAAAGACGAAGACGGAGTGACGTGACGGCTACAGAAACCGGCCATTACGTCCGGCGCGCAGCCTCAATGCGATCGGCTTCGATGTAGTGTTCCAGTAATCGACGAAAGCGAGGGGATGTCGTCCTTTTGTAGTGGGCCTCTGTAACACGGCCGTCGGCGTGAATGTCATAGAGAACTCGCCGCTGTGGTTTCGTGAGCGAATGAAAGATGTCAACCCACTCCGCCGCGCCGTTGTTCTCGTGAAGTCGGCGGTGGATGATGTACTCGTTCGGCATTAGCGCAATCGTTTCGAACTCCTCTGGTGTGCGCCCGAACGCGGCTTCAAAGAACTCCAAACGCGGTGAGACCATCCCGCGCGTCGCCAACAAGATGCACTGTACGCCGCGGATGAGCTTTCGATTCCAGTTCGGCCCGACATGGCTGCGATTCCTGGCAGTGAGCGGAATGTACTTCATGGGAAATGAGTAGATCTGCGTGCCAAGCTCTTCGTTAAGTTCGCAGTTGATACGAAGGCGCTGATAAAAGTCAGACGGCGTATCGGTGTAGTTGTACAGCACGTAGTTCGAAAGGTTGAGCACTTCATGCTTTGCGGCAAGTCGAACCCGAGAGACATAGAGATCCCGCATGGATATGTGATCAAATGCGATGCGAAGCGGACGGATGGCGGTTGTCGCGAGCAATGCCATCTTCTTGTCCGTTAGTTTCCGCGCGTCGACGCCCTGGTTGAAATCGACGCGGCGCATGCGACCGTTAAGCGTTGCACCTCGCTCAAAGCCGAGATGCCGAATATCGCCGATGATCCGCTTGAACGAGCGTGATGCCAGAACGTTGTTGTCGAGTAGTATCAAGTCCTGTTTGGGGCCATAGACATCTTCGATGCCCTTGACCTGTCTGGGCAGTGGGCAGTAATGACGGAACGTTGGCTCGATTTTGTTGACAGCACAGAAACCACAGCGATTAGGGCAGCCCCTCGTGGCATAGGCGATGTAGGCGTCCCGCACCGGATACTCGTACTCGATTGATTCTAATATCTGGTAGTCGGGAATCAACCCATCGACGACAACCGTGCTGTCCGAATCTAGTATCCCGGGGCGGTCGAGGAGTCCTGGGAGTACACGCACACCCGTGGCTTTCTCAATGTCAGATTGCAGAAGGGTCGCCATCACGCCGCCAACGATTAGATTTTCTGGCGAACGGACAGCCCTCAGATAGTATTTGACGGTCTGCATCGTGGCAGACCAGAAGAACGTGAACAGAGTACTCACGTAGATCCGGTCCCAAGTAGTCTCACGGAAAGAAGCCACGCAGCCCTTGACGAAATGCACCTCGTCCCCCATCAGCTTGTGGTAGGATGAGAGCTTCATCAACCCAAGTGGCGGGTATTTGTTCTTATAGCCAGGCTCAACAAGCAGAACTCTTCTCATCACGGACCGTCGCTATTCTCCCGCCTTCTCGTAGACGTACGCCAACAGGACTTTCGGAAGGTCTCCCGAGCAGCTTGGGTCTAACCGCAACTCTTCGCCACGTTCGATCGTGTAGTCGGACAGAACGTCATCCATCAGAATGTCCATGCCCGCATTCGCGTACTCCTCCATGATTGCTACGACCTTCTTGTCTTCAGCGATTGCCGAAAAGTCCATGTTGTTGGCGTCTATTAGCATCGCGTAGAAGTTGGCGTATTCTTCCGGGGTGATCGTGCTTGACCAGAAACGGTCGTCGCCATCGCGTCCGAGGGGTTTGCGCTTACCTCTGCGATACCCCAGACATGCGCACAAGAAGAACATCTCGTGCATGTCCTTGACGGCAAAGTTCTTGAAGTCGTTATAGAGTCCCCTGTGATGCCTGTCCGTGCGGACACGTATGTCACCGGCCATGTTCATATCTATTCTGCCTCCGCTTCTTCACGCAACAGGCCATCAGCCTGCTTGACGTCCAAACGTTCAACCTTGGTGCTGCCAGCGCCCTTCCCCCGTAGGACGTAGAAGTGCGTCCATTTGTCGGTGTTTCGCAACATCTGGGCTTCGAATCGGCCAAACTCAGTGTCTGTCGCGAGCAGAATCCACTGCGTACACCAACCCGGAACACTTTCCAGCAGGTTTCGGCGATGCTCATGCGAGAGCCGGCCAAATGGTGTGTCCATAAACAACGGCATCTCCAGGACGTCAGCGCCGGCCGCCGCTTTTGCCAGTGCTGCGATAAACGCGATAGACATAATCTGCCGCTGTCCTGCCGAGATGTTGGCAAGGAAGGGTTTTCCCCAGCGATCAAAGACTTGAATGCTGTAGTCTTGGTCCACGACAATATCTCGCAACGTTTTGTTGCCTTCGTCGTCCAGCAGCTGGCGGAAGTATTTCGTGGCATTCGTGCCGATGAGGTCGCGGGTCTCTCCCGTGAATTCGCTATGGATTTCCTTAAACGCGTCATGGGCTGCTGTGGCAAGAGCCGCGCGTTTTGACATCTCGTCACGAATGCCTTGTTCGCGCTCAATATCCTTGCGCTGCTGTGTCAGGCGTCCCTTTTCCTCTTCAAGTACGACAAGTTCCTCTTTGATCTGCTCCTGCTCCTCTTCCAGCTTAATGATTTTGCGCTCAATTTGGTGCCGGTGTTTCTCCAGGTGGGCGGCGTCAGCTCTCTCAGAAGAACCGATCTTCTCCCTCAAGTCGTCGAGCTTCCGTCGAGTAACCTGTAGATCGTTCTTTGTGACAGCGAATTTCTGGAGTGTCGTCTCAGCTGCTACACCGATGTCTTCATAGTGTCCGCGAACCCCGCTGAGGTAGCGCCACAAGTTCAGCATGGAATCCTCGGTGAGGATGTCTGTCGTCTTGTCGCGCCACTGCAAGATGCTGCGATGTGCATCCGTCCCTGGTTCGATGTTCGTGCCGCAGATACACTTCTTCTCGGCGATTATCCGATCAATTAGATCTCTTCTGATCTCGGACGGGATCTCGTGGCGCTGCTTTCGCTTGTCAATGTGCCGGAATACCTTGTCGGCAGTCTTCCGCACGAGAAGCAAGGCTGTACGCCCCGTCCTGTTTTTCATCTCCTGGAGAAGTTCCTGGAGTTGCTCCTGAAGGTCGCCTTCTTTGTCCTCCAATGCAGACCGCTCGGCAAGCAAGTCACGAATCTCCCGGATCTTCTCCAACTCGACATCGACTTTCTTCTTCTCCTGAGTTGCATGTTGGAGCTCTTCGTCGATTGCAGAGGACCTGCCGTCAAGCTCTGTAACGCGTTCGTCGTTCTCTCGAAGCTGCTTGATGACACGGGCCAACTCTCCCGTCGCGCGAGTCTCCAGTTCACCGTCAAGGTACCGTCGAAGCCGGCCTGCTGCGCGCATCGCGGTCTCAAGCACGTCGATATCCAAGAGCCTCCGAACACCTACGGAAATCTCGCGTCGCTGCTCGCTGCTCGCACGCGTCAGACGTTCGATCTTCTCCCCATCAAAAAGGAAGTACTCTCGTAGACCACGGTCGAGAATGCCGCCGATCACCGAACTGATTTCACTGGGGTCTCTCGACGTTGTAGCATTCCCCACTTCATCTTGGGTCACGAGCCGAACACCGCTGTCTTCTTGGACCACGCTACCTTCATCGAGAAGACCCAAGAGTGACCGTTCGAGCTGGTATGAGAACTTCCCATGAGAAAAATTGAGCGACACACGCGATTCGACGGGTTTCTTGTCGCCCGCGCGGCTTTCCATGGCGGGATAGTTGACCAAGTACAATTCACGATCATCAACCTGTGCATCCTGCGAAAGCTGTTTCTCTCCATACAGGCAGAAGAGCAACGCGCGATAGATGCCGGTCTTGCCCCGGCCGTTCTCGCCAAAGACCACCGTAACGTTGCCGTCTTCGCCGTGGGCAAAACTGAGGGTGTGTTTTCCCCGGAACTGGCGGAAGTTGTCCAGAGTCATTTCGTGGAGGATCATTGTGAGTCCTCCTTGTCTTTGATGACTCGCCTTACGACGCCCTTCAGTTCCTCTGCGACCGAGGACTCCGGCATTGTTTCGGCAAGCTCCAGTGCTCGGGTCGCCAACGTCTGAACGTCTTCAGGATACTGGCGCAGTTTCTTACGTATAAGTTCGTGTTTCTCTGCCATACTCAGCTCCTATCCTTGATTTCGACTGATTCCATAACCTGGTGATAGATATCCCACGGCTTTAGATCGAGAAGATGAAGCATTTCGAAAGCGTCGAGGATGTCGCGAAGTGTCGCGCGCGCCTCAAACTCATTCGAGGCGCTGGCAGCAAATTCGGCGAATCTGGGCATCTCGCGTCTGAGAAGGCTAAGGTCGGCCTCCCGACGGAGATGCGCATGTTCAGTGGTGGGCACAACGACAAAATCCAAAACATCCGCGTGGGTCTTGCCCTTTGCCTTTCGGAGAATACGGCCCCTGCGCTGAACAAACTCCTTTGGATTGGTTGTGCTCGCAAGGAAGAACGCCGTCTTGGTGGCAGGTATATCGACGCCCTCGTCCAGGCAGTGGATCGCGACCAGCACCTGAATGTCCCCATCGGCGAACTGGCAGAGCACCTTCTGTCTGTTATCCAAGGTAACTGTGTGAACGAACTCGTGGCAGCGGAGCCCCAGTGAGGCCACTGCGGAAAGAACGGCGCTGTGTGTCCCTGGTGCACAGTAGACGAGAACATGCTTCAATTCAGTGCCAGAAACCTCGCTGCCCCTCATCAGCGCACGCAGTTTGTTCAGAAGAAGTGGTAGCTTGTTTTCGGCGGCAGAAACAAGCTGAGCCCGGCGCAAGAGGAGCTTCTTGAGGCGCTCTTCAAGGCCGGGCTCACGCTCAAAGTCACGGCAAGACAACGCGGCGATACTCCTCGACAGATCCTCGTATGCATCCATTTCCCGGTTGGTAAAGTGCGTCAGTATCGGCAAATACCGGTATGGCGTCAGAGCTGTTCCTATGGCTTGGTCCAACGGGTATTCGAAGCAGATACCGCTAAAGAAAGACAAGAGCGCATTGGTCCCTTCTTCGTCATACCAGCGACGTGGCGTGGCTGAGAGGCCGAGGCGCATGTCCACAAAAGGAACGAGTGCATTTCGCAGGCGCGGTGCGCCAAGTCCATGCACTTCGTCAGCAATCACTAGGGTAGTTTCCGGAGACAAACCGGCGACTGCCTTCGCGAAGCGGTCCGTGGAAGCCGTCTGATGGACGGCAAGAATGCACATGCTCGGCAGGGCTCCAAGCCGGAAATCCTGCTTCTTTGACCGGACTTCTTTTGGCCAGTCTGGGTGATTTCCACTGCACAATATCGGAAAGAATCCGAACTCTTCGCAATGCTGCCGCCACTGCTCCAGAAGATGAAGATATGGAACAAGCACAATCACTGCGATGCGTTCAAGCGCCACACTTCTGTCCATGGCAGCGGCAAGAGCCGTGAATGTCTTTCCCGTGCCGGTGGCCATCTCAAAGATACCTCGGCAGTTCTGCGTCTTCCAAGCAGTGATCGCTTCTTGCTGGTATGGACGCAGGCGAATGCCCTGCTCTGGCTGAGACGTTTCGACGGATGGGGTTGAAACTGGATTGTGGCATGAGGAATACGGACGTGAGCCCGTTCGCAAGCGGACGATCTGATCACGTATGGCAGCGGGAAGCGGAAGGACCTGGAACTGGGTGTTGCCATGCAACCACAATTTCGCCAAGCGAGCACGATGCTGCTCTACATAGGGACGTTGTCCATCGTTCCAAGAAGTAAAGACAGAGAACGCTTCGCCATTCAATGAGCCCTTCGCCGAGTCGTTGAAGGAGCCGTGGATTGCCACAACATCATCGCTTGAATCAGCAAATACGCCCACTTTGTCGTGATAGTCGCCGCCCGTCCTAAAGTCACGCGGTATAGCAAAGCGAAACTCCAGAATGCCGTCTGCCACCATCCACGCGAGCACATCCAGGGTATCGCGCGACAGAGCTCGCGGGAGATCGGAAACCTGTTCACGAAGGACGTCCCGAAGCGCTGCATCCCGCTTCGCCGCGTCTCCGACTTGAAGCGCATCCCAGTCATTTCTTTCCATGATTGGCGAGGTCACTATGCGGGCACTGCCACTGTTGCCAACCAACGACACGATGCCGGCACAAGCGGTCCTCAACCAGCCTGATGTGAAGAATCCAACTCCTCTCCAGTATTCCTGCGATTGCGCGAGCAAGGGTGCTATTAGGTCAAGCACGAGGTCACACTCTGCGCTGTCGTATACCGGCATGAGATTCAGATCTCTAAGCATTTACGAGCAGCTCCTTTAGTGCGATTTCGCCATTTTGAATCACCACTTTGTTCCCTGGACTCAACATTGTTGGCGTCAATCGCTTCTTGATAATGCCGGACTGAACAAGGGCATCTTCGAAAGCGGAACGGTTCGCGGCTCCGCCCCATTCAGCGTCCAGCAGCAATGCGACTAGGTCCTGTAAGGTGTGGAGCTCTAAATCGTTTTCCCGGGGCAGATACACTTCCCGAGAGTTACCGAGGACGAGAAAGCGTTCGCCCTTTGTCAGTAGGTCCGCGATGAGTGGGCGAGACCAGTGAAGACCCGACGGAAGAGCGGGCAACGAAGCCATCTCCAGCAGATGAGAAATGCGTGCGAAATGCCGGCCCGCCTTTCTGGCTGCGTTGAAAGCTTTGGCGGCTTGACACTCAAGTTCTCCTTGTTTCACTTGATTCCAGCCAAGGGCGTCCATATGGACAACGCAACCCGGATGGTACAGACAGACATCGGGTTCCCGCACAACGGAGTAAATCTGTTGCTCTTTGTATCCGAGCCGCTTCACGAGCTGTTCTTCAAGCGTCTCGTATGTACATGGCGCATGAGCGACGCGCACGAAATCAAGAACACGCATGCGGATGGTTTGCCTGCCGCTCTCCTCCTTTTCAGAGCGACAGGCTATGCGTGGATACCTAGTGAGAGAGAAGGCATCGGGTGCGAAAGCCTGAAGGATCGAGTACAGCATCACGGATCCATCAATGCTCGCGGCCAGGCACGTGACCCGTTTGTCGCAGTAAACCTTATCGACCGAGCAGTGGCCTTCTTGCACCAAGAGTTGCTCGGTATGCTGAACGATCGTTTGAAGGAAAGATTCATCCAGTTCGAAGTTATCGAGATGGATATAGCCCCATCCGGCCGTACGGATGACGTTTGTGATGCGCTGACTGAGTTGGCCGAACTGGTAGTCCTTCAAGAACAGCCGATTGACGGCAAAATCTCGGAATTCGTCTTGAGAAACAGGACCGCCGGCATCCCGTAGGAAAGTCTCCAGTGCAAGCAACATAGGAAGGCGCTCTGTGAACCCCTCTCTTCTGTAGACACATGGCAGCCGTGGATAAACCAAATCAGGGTGCGCTGACCGACGAAGGCAGGAGTAGAGCGCAACATCTGAAGGAAACCCGGCCCTCGTGCAGCGACTATGGAAGCGAAGAAATGCACCGTTGACGGACACGAAGGGGACTTCATCGTCGAGCATTTCCAGAAGCCATTCCTCAACATCGTGGATCAGGCTCAGAGGCACTACGATATTGTCATGGTGCACGAATGTGCCGAGATCCCAAAGGAGGAGATGCTTAGCCCGATCGAGCGTCGCGTGCGTGTTATTGTCGGTGAAGCCTGAACGCCACTTGCGGATCTCGGAAGCAACCTCAGAGAAGTGGGCGGGGCGCCCCATTTGCTGAAGCACGGTTTCCGTCATCTGTACGATGTTGCCGAAGCGCAGCTTCCAGAGGTCGGCGGAATAGACGCGGTCTTCTTCTGTCTTCATCGAGCACTTTGCTGCCTTGAGGACGGCATTCAGCGCTGGATCGGAGAGGGCTTGAGGTGTTTGGGGCGCGCCGTAGCTGTGGCTCTTGGCAAGCAGCGCGGATTTCAGTGCTGCGCGGCTGATACTCCACAGGCGGTCAGAGTGCCGTTCGTTGGCCTTGTCGAGCGCAGTGTGTTCGAGGATGTCGGCTAGGCGACGAGTATTCTCTCCACAATCTTTGTGACTAACGACACCATCCTGGTTAAGCTGGAGACCAGCCCCTTCCCACTCAGAAAGTGTTGCCATAAATTCAACAAGACCGTATGCAAACCGCATCTGTTCGGACTGCTCTCCTTTGCAGAGGAGTTCCCTGGTCAGCGTCTTGATCTCCAGCATCCCGCCATAGTGCTGGACTAGATGAGCCGCTTTTTCGATGAGCGGGCGCAGACGTTGTTGCTGATGTGGGGCCATCGCGCGTTCTTCAACGGCCTTGTCCATCTGGCGTGCTCGCTCACGAGTAACGCCTCCCACTTGCTCACCGACCAGGTCCAAAGTCATTGGGGCGAAACCGAGCATGCCCTTGCGAAGAAGGAAGGCACGTTCTTGCCGTTTGGAGCGGGCCAAGCTGTGAACCCAGCGTCGCAACCACACTGCGGGTTGCGCAGTGTCGGCGAGAAAGTCATCGGTGTCCGACGAAGAATGCTGTGGAACCGAACTGCCCAAGAGGCAAGGCGCGGAAACCAATTCGGAGGGGTCGAAGAGCCCCGAATTGTCTGCGAGGCTCGCCGCGTAGGTTTGGAGATGACTCTGGATGCTCTGTATTTCTCTGACCGTCTTGCGCCCACAATTACGACACTTGAGCATTGGGCCATCTTCCAGCAGCATAAAAGCCTTGAGCGTGGTGACCTGCATGTCCTCCAAGACATGATTTGCGCGAACACTCAGCACGGCCCTGATTGCATCAAGAACTTCACTGGGGGTATTGTCGAAAGAGGGAGTCGGGCGCTGGTTATCCGGCGTTGAACTGGCATGAGGTCCCCGGAGGGTCGCCTGAAACGCTTCGATTTCTGCGCTGGTCTTCTTTCCGCAACTCCATGCGCCGGCAAGTTGGTCATGGGTTAAATGGAGAAGCGAATCACAGTCTTCGACACCGAGAGCCGTCAGAACATTACGAGCCCGAACGGAAAGACCATCGAAAAGATGGTCCGGGTCGATAGGTTCGCAACGGTCTTGCTTTCGAGCAACCTCGCGCCGTTTTCTATTGCTGCGACGTGTCATTCTGGCGACCTGCCACTGTCGTTCACTGGCGAGAGGCCGGCTTTTCCGGCTTCGACCCATTCGTCAATTTGGTTCTTCTTGAACTTCCACAGTCGGCCGACCTTGTGGGCCGGCATGTTTTTGCGCTCAATCCACTTGCGGTGATAAGTCATCGCTTTGTTACCCTCTCCTGACTTTTCCAGAGGTTTTTCCCTAGCAGGCCTCAAACACTGTGAACCTACCTTGTACCAACCGCCGTTTCAAGAAATTTGACCTTTCCCAACGGTGCTCCCCAGCACATTCAAGGGAAATGGATGCTTCTTACCACTACTTCTGCCAATTTTGACACACGCATCCATTAGCGGACATTGCCCTTTTATACTGAAGTTCCTCGATTAATAAGTAATTTTCCCTATTAATTACATGAATATAGCCATCACATCAAGTGCACGGTTTTTTCTACACCTGGATTTTCTTTACCAACTCAAAAGCCCTGAGTTGATACTCCGATGGGTACGTATCTATGGTGAAGGTATCGGTGTCTAGATCATCTTTTTTTCGACACGTGTTTCGCACTGTAAGCGGCGATCTCAAAGTGTAGTTGAACCGGCGGCTTGACCAACTAAAGATGACCAACTATAGTGCAACAAAAAGGAGGTGTCTGATGATTCAGCTAAATATAGCGGATGCAAAGGCGAATTTTTCTAAGCTTGTCGATAAAGCGTTATTGGGTGAAGAGGTCATTATTGCCCGGGACAACAAACCACTGGTTAAGCTGGTTCCCATCGAAGTTGTGCAAAAAGTCAGAAAGCCGGGATCCGGCAAAGGCCTGGTGCTGAAAATGTCCGATGATTTTGATATGCCTATTGATGACATGAAGGAATATATGTGAAGCGGTATTTACTTGATACCCACACTTTTATCTGGTGGATTGAAGATTCGCCGCGATTGTCGGATAGTGTAAGAGAGATCATCGGTGACTCAGAAAATGAGTGCTGGTTCAGCCTGGTATCAGCGTGGGAGATGGCAATAAAAATCTCTCTTGAGAGGCTGAAACTGGCAATTCCTTTAAAACGGTATATTCCTGAGCACAGTGCCGCGAACAACTTTAACGTGCTGGCTATAGACTTTCGCCATATCACAAAAGTCGCACACCTTCCTTTCCAGCACAGAGACCCTTTTGATCGGTTGCTCATTGCTCAGGCCATGACTGAGAAAATGGTCATACTCTCCGCCGACCCAGCACTGGATGGATATGCAATAGAAAGAGTGTGGTAAGTTTGGCGGGTATCCTTCACCGCCAAACTGTTCTCGGCGTGAAGTTCGGGCATCAGCATCTGGTGGAACTATTCTACCCGGGAAGAAATTTTTCACGGCTCTGGTTGTCTATCTGATGGATGAGTGCGTTCATAGACCAACCGAATTTACGGGTCATGCGATTTGTTTTTTCAGGAAAAGTCCGAGGCATGAGAAAGCAGGGGAAATAGGCAGAAAATAGTTACCTGATTTCTCATCTGAGTTTCATGGCATATCGTTCTGTTCTTATGAGAACCTTGCAAAATGGCTTTTTCGTCCAATCTTAGCGTTGCACGAAAAATGTTATCCTGGCAATATCAATCATATGCCTGCGGCAGCATAATCCGCGTGCCTCGATCTTGCACGATAATTATCTTCTTCAAGGTTCCCTGAAGTCTGCTTGGAAGTATCTAGTTCATTAGTGTTTTCGCTATCCACTGATCCGCGCCTATCGCTCTGCTGCCTCATGGATTGCGGCAGGGTTGATGGCTTCCATTTCGCTGCGTGATAGCGGCCCTCGTCGGAATAGACTGTGCATTAGAAAATTCTGCCGGCACATCCAGATGGTTCTTGATTTTGCTGAGAAAGGACGGTATGTTGGTGCAGCCATAAAGTAGATTCATGGAGGCATATGTATGAGTCAAATCACGATACGGCAGATTCCGGATAATATCGATAACCGAATTCGCCAGCTCTCAAGGGAGCACAAGCGAAGTCTCAACAAGACCATTATTGCATTGCTTGAAGAAGCACTTGGGATTTCTGAAAACCCTCGGAGAAAAAGAGATCTTTCACAACTCGCTGGGACATGGGACGACGAGTATTGCGCGGAGTTTGAGAGAAATATCGCTCATTTTGATACTATCGATCCAGAGATCTGGAAAGTATGAACATCTGCATCGATACAAATATCTATTCAGCCTTCAAAAAAGGAGATAAACAGATCACGGAATTGCTGGAAACCTGCGACCGGATTTTTATACCAGCGGTTGTGCTTGGGGAACTTTATGCTGGGTTCTATCTGGGCTCCAGGCTCAAAGAAAACCTCAGGGAACTGGAACTTTTTCTAACCCAGCCTGATGTCACGATCATTAATTCGGACAGAGATATTGCAGATAACTACGGTCATCTGTTCAGTAATCTTAAAGAACAAGGTACGCCGATCCCGACCAATGATGTATGGATTGCCGCCGCTGCCATGAAAGTTGGCGCGAAGCTGGCAACATTCGACTCCCACTTCAATGCTGTACAGGGAGTCGTAAAAGTCGTTCTGTGAGTATAATCAATTGGTTATTGCCGTTGAATGTATCGGGATTGGCTGATTTCCCCTTAGCCAATTATCTATTTCATAGAGCCTCTTGCAAAAGTCTGATTTTACCGAAACTCAAGAGTTTTGCAGTTTTAACAGTTGATCGGCAAAAAGTGATATGACACCAAACATAAGGTGAGACATCACCTTCTTTACACCTCTTACCATCACATTCCGGCCGCCAAATTTTCCCTTCAAACGACCGCTCGATTTAGAATGAAGTCAATATTTGTCAGTAGAAGAGTTGAGACCAGCATCAAAGAACTCAGGAAAACCGGCAAAACGGGAATAAATCTGGCCGACAAAGCAGAGAAGGTCATCGACATCCTTGCCTCTGGAGCCGCTCAGAATTCGAGTGCCATGATCGGTACTACCACCAAATATGGGGAAAAGCGGATACAGAAATGTCAGAAATATGATTTAGGGTGCGGCTACCGGCTCGTTACGGTGCACCAGGGTGAAACACTCTTTATTCCATTTTTGGGAACCCATGATAACTGCCAGCGGTGGTTGGCTAATAATCACCTCAACAATCTTGCCGCGGGATCAGGGAGAAGCATCTCGATACCCGATATGAATCAAATGGAAAAAAGTTCCCAAGAGAGTGCGTGTGATACTTATAGCGCGGATGATAACCAATTTGACTACTTAACGGACGAGGACCTGCGGTTTGTTTTTTCAGGAATAGTCCGAGGTATGAGAAAGCAGGGGAAATAGGCAGGAAATTGTTTCCTCATAGTTTGGATAAACCCATATGGTATGACAATCGACAATCGAATTCTCGCCAACGCCAACTCTCAAGGGAACCATTAAGCCTCAAAGAGAAGGGTTTTCCGATCTGATTATCACTGTCCTTTGTACAATGTAATGGGAATTACCTTGTGAAAATTATGGAAATCTCTGTCCGTGGTGAAAATTGGAGCATTAACTCGATGGGCCACCGCACAAATAAGAAAGTCGATATGGGAGCCCTGGATTCCTTTCTTTCGACAGGTGTTACTGAACTCGGCGGCACGCACGTAATCTGAATCCGCTATTGCGGTGTTCTCAAAATAGGATAGTTTTTCTCTTATCTTCTCAAACTTTTTCACGTCACTGTAGCCGGACAGAATTTCCTGCCTGATCGGGCCGATAATAAGCGCCCGCTGATCTTCAATAAGGGAGATTAATTGCCGTATTTCTCCTTCGTACTTTTCATTGCCGGACCGAAATGCGTAAGACCAGATTGGGGTGTCGATAAGGACTTTCAACGGCTCCTTCCCGATTTGTAGTCATAGTCCGGGTCTGGATCCATTTTTCCGAAAAGAGTTGTTATTTCGAGTTGTTTTCTTCGATTGACAAACTCCTTGAGAGCAAGATTTACGGTGTCTTTCTTGGTTTTTAACCCACCGATTTTGAGAGCCTCATGTAACAGGCTATCATCAATTGCTAAATTAGTTGCCATAATACACCCTTGATTATTTTACACATAGTATTACACATTTAATTGTGTGTCAATGGTTGAAAATATGTAGGTATATCCCTTGCATACCGACGTGGCTCATGGTATTGCCACCACTTCCCTACACGTTGATGCCAAAAAGAAAAATAATCGCTATTCCGGCTGCCAGGCTTGCGATCCGTGGTGCGATTGACACGGCAGAGAGCAGACTTTTGCTGACCAGCCAGAGTCCCAGGCTGATTTTGGCACCTGCCGCCAGCGCCGGCAGTGTGTGTGAGGCGGGCTGGAGGAGGGCCGGATTGGCGACAAAGGCAAGGGGAACCAGATAAAGTCCCAGGCCAATACGCATGGACAGGGTCGCCACCGGCAGCCATGGCGCTTGCGCCATGCCCGCCGCGATAAACACGGTGCCGCAGACGGGCGGGGTGATGGTTGACAGCAGGGCATACCAGAACACAAAGAGATGGGACTGCAAGGGGGAGAGGCCCATGGTCTGCAATACCGGTCCGGCAACCGAGACGCAGATGATGTAGGCCGCGGTGGTGGGCACCTCCATGCCCAGAATCAGGCAGGCAAGCGCGGTGAGAAGCAGGGCCACCCATAGTTTTCCGCCGGAAAGGCCAAGGATGACCGAGGTTACCTTTACCCCGAGGCCGGTCATGTGCAACACTCCGATAATGATACCGGCGCAGATGATGATGGAGGCGATCATGCCAATCTGTTGCGCCGCTGAGATAATGCCACTGCCCAGTCTCCTGGCAAACCGTGACATTGAGAACGTATAGTGTTCATCGGTAAGCAGCAGGGCGGTGGCGGCAAAAATGGCGATACCGGCAGCAAATTGAGGCGTATACGAGGTGAAAAAGAGAATCAGCAGTAAGAGCGAAAAAGGAATCAGGAAAAAGGGCGAAAGACGCAGCACCCTGGCCGTGGTGGGGATATCTTCATCGGCCATTTTCTTGAGGCCGTGTCGTCTTGCATACATATCGACACCCACCCAGGCCGTGAAAAAGAAAAGCAAAGCCGGCAGCAGCGCCGCCTCGACGATGGTGAGATAGGGCGCCCGCAGCAGTTCCATCATGACAAAGGCTCCCGCCCCCATCAGAGGCGGCATGATCTGCCCGCCGCTTGATGCCACCGCCTCAACCGCCGCCGCGAATACGGGACGATAGCCCAGTCTTTTCATGGTCGGCAGAGTAATTGCCCCGGTGGAGGCGACATTTGCCGAGGCGGAACCAGATATCGAGCCGAAAAATGCCGATGAAAGCACCGAGACCTTGGCGGCGCCGGCCCGGTATCTGCCGGCCAGCCGGGTCGCCAGGGACATGAACGAGGTGCCGCCGTCACCGGCGCCGATCATCGCCCCAAGGATGACGAACACCGCCACCACATTCACCGATACCCCGGTGAGCGATCCCCAGATACCGCCCTCGGCAATGACCATGGTGCCGAGAATGGAACCGACCGGTATGCCGGGATGGCCGAATTCGCCAGGCAGATATTGACCGAAAAAGGCGTAGCTCAGGGCAATCAGGGCAACCGCCGGAAGCGCCGCTTTCACCGCCCGTCGTGCCATTTCCAGAACGACGGCAATGAGGATGACGGCGAGTAGATACTGCTGAACTCCCTCAATAAATCCATACTGATCGCCCAGTTCATTGTGATACATGGCGATGTAGAGGCAACAGATTATGCCGGCGGCGCCAAGAAGTGCTCCCGCTATGCGTGCGGCCGGCGAGCCCCCGCTCTGGTCAAAAAAAACCCAGGGCAGGGCAAGGGCGAGGTGAATGGGCCTGCTGACAAGATTGGGGATGAGGCCGGAAAAGATCAGATAGAGATGGAAGCTGACAGAGGCGGCCGCCAGCAGCAAGCGCACCCATCGCCAGATGGTTCCAGATTCTCCACTCACTCCGGCCTCTCATCCCACCTGGTTATTGCAGTGCTTGGGGGATGGAAATACCGGCTTCCTGGTAATATTTCAGGGCGCCGGGATGCAGGGGGGCGCCAAGGGTGGCCAGCCCATCTGGACTTACCCCACCCCACCAGGGATTGTCCTGGGCCATCTCCGCCTTCTGCTCCCAGAAGGTTTTGGTCAACTGATAGGCGGTGTCCTCATCAACTGAGGAGAGCGTATAGGTTCCCACCGGCAGAGAGGTGGTGGTGATATCAGTGTCCACGCCGGGGTAAGTGCCGGCCGGAATGACCAGCTTGGTCCGCTTGGTCAGGGCCACCTGCTCGGGGCTCATGTCAAGCAGTTTAATCGAAACGCCGGCGGCTGCTTCCAATACGTTTGGTGCCGGATATGAGCCGGAGGTGGCAAAGCCGTCTATCTGGCCGTTTTTCAGCGCCGGCACGGCGGCGGCCAGCTCAACATCGATGAGATCCACCGTCTCGGCCAGGCCGAAAAGCTCCATGTACTTGGCGGCCTCGCTGGCACCGAAACTGCCTTTGCCGGTGAGCAGCTTTTTGCCGGCGAGATCAGCAAAGGAATTGATCTCTCTGTCACTGCGCACGACAAAATGCATGGTCAGCGAAGGAATGACGAAGAGCGAGCGGATCTCCTGATAATTTGGGCTGGCGTCGGAAAACATTTTTTCCCCGGAACGAGCAAGGCCGATCAGCGAGGGAGGGGAGGTGAATACGTAGTTGCCGCTCCGTTTGGCCGCCTCTTTGACGTTTTGCACCGAGCCCTGGCTTTCTTCCACCGTTACGATAATAGCGCCGTCCGAGCCCTTTTTCATGGCCTCGGCAACCTGCACGGCCATCTGATAGTATGACGATGTCGATTTTGCCGACTTGTAGGTGACCCGGGTTTCAGCCGCGGCATCGCGTGACGGGGCGACCGCCAGAACACCTACCGCCAAACCCCAGAGCAGCAGGGTGGACAGCAGACGTGGCCGTTTGCCGTAGTTTTTCCTTACGGGCAGAGCAGCCCCGATCGATTGTTTTTTCATAACGTTCTCCTTGTTAGAAATTGATATATGGACAACAGTGCATGACTCCACCACAACACTCAATCGGTAACTCATATTGCAAGTACGTCAAGCAGACTGGTCTCATCAACTTTTGTCAATACAGAGATATCTTTTGGTGTTGAACAGAACCACAGGACAGACCGGTTGGTGCTAACTTTTTGTAGAAAGGGTTGGTGTGAGCATGCCCTAAAGTGATAGGAAGACCCAGAGTTTTAAGTCAGGTATCCCAGCAGGAACAGGGGAAGCCTTCCTTTTTCAGGCACGGGGTTGTGCATGAACACGATTTTGCGATCAATCTTCACCCCTTTAAATTGCTGTCGGCCCTTACTGGGACCGCCGATTTCAACGGCAAGTTTCGTGGTGGCCTCCTCAATCAGGTAGTCCGGTGTTTTGGCGCCCCGAGTGCTCTTTAAATACTGAAACCGGATATCGGCCTGCTTCATGGCCTCCACGAAGTAATCCTCGCGTAACCCGCCCACGGCGTCTTCAAAATCCCGGTAAATTAGTCGGTTTGGTGGGGTCATGAGGACCTTCGGCTCGCGCAGGACATTGGTACCCGCCGGAAAGACCTGGTGCAGGAGAAACGCCTTCTCGAGATAATCGACGTATTGCTGCGCCTTGTATTTCGTGATGCCGAGGTTTTTGGACAAACTCGAGTAGTTGATGCCGTCAACCGCGGAACGTCCGACAAATCGGAGCATGCGCCGGATCGTCTCCAGTTCATCAACAACCAGGCGAACCACCGAAGGGATGTCACGAGTGATGACTTTTTCAAGAATGCGCTCAAGAAAATAAAACGGTTCAGGCTCGTCGATTGAGAATGGAAGTATGCCCCCTTTCAGATAGTCGTCAAAGAATCGTCCCGCACGGAGGTGGTCCTGCGTCCACTGACCTTCGATTATGTGCACTAATTCAAGATGAGGGAGGGAGATATCTTGAGTGAACGTCAGGTATTCTCGAAAAGAGAAGCCATGAAGATTTATCAGCCGCACACGGCGAGAGAGATCGTGGGAGGAAGCCTGCATGGCAATCGCCACGGAACTTGAAAACAGGATGCGTACATCGGTAAAGTCATAAAGGCGTTTCAGCAGGGCGGTGGGATCCGGGAGGAAGTGGATTTCATCCAGAAGGAATGTCCGAAAACCATAATGCTGGTTTAGTTTCTGGATAAGCCCCCAGGGGTCATCATCCTGGTCGAGAGTATCCGCCGACAGGTAAAACGCATCGTCATATTCGAATGCGTACTGACGGAGCAACACAGTCTTGCCGGTCCCTCGGGCACCAACGATTCCAGTGAAATGCTTTGCTTGGTCACCGAGCAATTGTGCGAACAGAAAGCGCTTGCGTGTGTATTTCCGGCTTTCTCGTTTAGCCAGGTCATGTAGCTCCAGCAGTCGATTGATGCTCATAGAATATCACCTTTCGGCTGATTATTAGACGAAATGATATACATTTTGTCTAATATTTTTACAAAATGTGTGATTTTCGACAATTGCCGGTGCTTGACTACATTGCGGCTGGTGCTGCCGCGACGGCTAGCTTCGGTCGTGGGGGAAGTCCTCCACCATGCGGGTGATGCGGTAATAGTTGGCAAAGACGGTGCGGATGACCGCCACGTAGTTTGACTGGGCGCGGCTGAGATTTGAAACCGCGTCCAGCAAGTCGAGCTGACTCTGCAGTCCCTCCTTGTATTTGAGTTCGGTGATGCGCAGGTTCTCCTCGGCGGCGCCGATGTCTTCGCGGGCGACGGCGACGTTGGCTAGGCTCACCTCATAATCGACGAAGAGGTTGCGCAACTCGGTGGTCAGATCATCCTGCAGTTCGATGAGCTGATAGTTTACCGTGCGCACCTCAATCTTGGCCTTGGCCAGTTCCGCTTCATTGCTGAATCCACTGAATAGGTTATAGGTGATAATCAACTCCGCCCGCAGTTCCTCGTTGGTGAATTCTCCCACTCCGTTGAGATAGGCATCGCTGTAGGTGCGGTAGCCCGCCGCCACGTCAAGTTCCGGATAGTAGGCCCCCCGGGCTTCCTTGATGGACAGCTCAGCGATGGTGCCGAGTTTTTCCAGTGCCTTGATTTCGCTGCGTGAAGCCAGCATGCGGGATTCGTAGTCGCTTTTGCCGGTGATGGCAGGTTCGCCTGAAAAATCGTTAAAATCAAGCTCGGCCAGGCTGATGGTGGCGCCGATGGTGCGAGAGAGTAGGTTGATCGCCTTGCGCAGATCGGCCTGCCGGGCCTGCAGGGCGAGCCGGGCATTGGCCGCGTCGACCCTGAATCTGAGTACCGTATTCTTATCAACCAGGCCGACCTCGAACCGGTTTTCGCTGTCCTCATACAAAGAGGTGAGAGTTGTCAGGGTGTCTTCGGCGACCTCGGTCTGCGCCCGTTGGTTGTAGACATCCAGATAGCGCAGGGCCACCGCCAGCTGAATGTCCTGGACCAGCGCCTGCATCCGCAGATCTTCGATGTCCTGGCGCTGCCTGGCGGCGTCCAGGGCGGCGGTGTCGGCAAAGCCGTCGAACAGATTCCAGTTGATCAGGCCGAGAAAGGCTGAATTCTCCCGGCGTTCGGTTTCGCTATCATCGTCGAGGGCGTAGGCGTTATAGGAAAGATCAACGGTGGGATAGAAGGGGCTGCGGGCAATTCGGACATCCTGCCTGCTCTTGTCAATTTCGGTGGCAAATTCTTTGACAACGGCGCGGTTGGCCAGCGCCATCTCCTGCATCTGTGTGAGGTTCAGGGCCGTTGCCGGGACAGGTACGGTAATGAGCAGCACAATCAGACTAGCGAGCTTCATGGGTTCTTTCCTTTTCAAAGCCGATAACGAAGGCGAGCAGGGCGGGGATGACAAAAAGGGTAAAAAGCGCCGACACCGCCAGTCCACCCAGCAAAATGGAGCCGAGCCCACGATACAGCTCGGAGCCGGAGCCGGTGGAGATGACCAGGGGGCTGAGCGCTAAAATGGAAGTAGTGGTACTCATGAAGATGGGCCGGATACGGGTACGCACCGCCTCGGAGATGGCCTTGACCCCCTTCAGGCCCTGATAGCGCACGTTGTTCAGCGATTGATGGACAATGAGGATGGCGTTGTTCACCACCGTGCCGATAAGGATGATAAAGCCGAGCATGGCAAGGATATCAAACCCCTGTGGCATGATCAGCTGGTTAACCGTGACCAGGCCGATAAAACCGCCGGCCGCCGCCATGGGAACGCTGAACAAAATGATGAAAGGATAGAAAAAATTCTCGAACAACGCCGCCATCAGCAGATAGGTGATGAGCAGGGCAAGCAGCAGGTTCCACTGGAGGGCGGCCGCGGTCTCCACCAGTTTGTCGGCATTGCCGCCGATGGTGATTTCCACATTCGGCAGCTGGCCGGCGCCCTGCATGGCGCCGATAATATCGTCGGTGATGATGGT
Organism: Desulfofustis sp. PB-SRB1; assembly: GCA_016722945.1. Lineage (GTDB taxonomy): Bacteria > Desulfobacterota > Desulfobulbia > Desulfobulbales > Desulfocapsaceae > PB-SRB1. The sequence continues at coordinate 42,674 of JAEQMT010000057.1, forward strand.
GGTGGCGGTCTGCAGCGGTACCTCGTCAGGCGGGGTCACCTGCAGGGTGATGGTACGCTTGCGCTCCAAATGGTTGATCTGCGGCATGCCCTCACTGTAGACCAGTTCGGCTACATCGCCCACCTTGATGAGATTCCCGAACCGATTGGCGATGGGGGCGCTGAGAATGTCTTCCGGGGTGGCGAAGCGCTCGTCACTGCCCTTTAAAATCAGATCGATCTGCTTTATTCCCTCCGGCCGGTACTCGTCGATCTTGCGCCCATCCAGCAGGATGTCTACGTAGATGCCCAGATCACGCTCGGTCAGCCCGTTGGCGGCAAGCCGCTCCTTGTTGGGGACGATACGGATTTCCGGATAACTCGTTTCCATGGAGGGTACCGGCCGCACCTGCGAGCCGGGAATGGCTTGGGAGATGGCACCGAATAACTGGCGGGCGGCGCCGACAATTGGCTCGATGGCACTGCTTGCAATATTTACCTCGACGGTGCGGCCCTGGCCGATGCCCTGTTCGAAAATGCCCGCCTGGATGGATACCCCGAAGAAGCCGGGAATGGAGTTCATGATCCGGGTGAACAGGGGCATCATCTCTCTTGCCCTCGTTTCATGGATAGAGATGCCGCCAAACAGGGTGAAGCGATCGGCACCCACGTAGAACATGTTTTTTATCTGGGGAACCCCATCCTTACCATCTTCTTGGAAATAGGGCTCGGCCTGCTCGTAGACGGAAAAGCCGATCTCCTTGAGCTTATCGGTGGAATAGCCGGGCGGCGGGATGAGGATGTTTAAGATGAGATTGCGGTTGCCCTGGGGCAGGTACTCGGCCGGCGGCATAAGCTGATAAATGACGCTCACCGAAAAAAGGGTCAGCACAGCAACGGTGAACAACCGGGTGAAAACGTTGCGCAAACAGAGCCCCGAGATTGCCATAATAGCCTTGGCCACCACCGGCCCGATGAACGATTTCTGCCAGCGGCTCGGTTTCTTTTTTGATGCACTGCCGTAGAGCAGGTTGATGGTGGTGGGGATGACGGTGATGGAGACCAGAAAACTGATCATGATGGCAAAGGTAATGGCAATAGCGATATCGCGAAAGAGCTGGCCCGCCTCTTCCTGCATGAACACCACCGGTAAAAAGACTGCCACCGTGGTGGCGGTGGAGGCAAAGATCGCTCCCCACACCTCTTTGGTGCCGTCCTGGGCCGCCTGATAGGCGGTTTTGCCCATCTTGCGGTGCCGATCGATGTTTTCCAGCACCACGATGGAGTTGTCCACCAGCATGCCCACCGCAAAGGAAATACCGGCCAGACTCACCACATTGAGGCTGCGGTTGCTCACGTAAAGGAAAATAAAGGTGCCGATCACCGAAATGGGGATGGCCAGCGCCGTGGTAAGCGTCGAGCGTAGCGAGCGCAGAAAGGTGAGCAATACGACAATGGCCAGCACCCCGCCGATGGCCACATTCTGTTTGACCAGCCAGATTGCGCGGTTGATGTAGGGCCGCTGGTCGTAGGCGATATCGATAAAAAGTCCCTGATCCTTGAGAATCGTCTGGTTGAGCCGGTTCACCTCGGCCTCCACCAGATCCGTCATACGCAGCACGTTGGTGCCGGGCTCCTTGCGCACCCCGATCACGATGATCTGCTCGCCGTTAAGCAGCACGGCCCCGGTCTCTTTGGCAAAACCGGGCGCTACCGTGACGATGTCGCGCAGGTAGACGCGTTCCAGGCCGTCTTCGTAGACCACCACATCAAGGGCCTGCTCGGGCGATTGAAACTGGCCAATGGTGCGCACCCGGTAATTTTTCCGGCCGATACCGAACACCCCCGCCGAGATGGTGGTATTGGCGTTGGTGATGGCGGCGGCGATCTGGTCGATGGTGATGTTGTAACGGGCCATGCGGTAGACGTCGAGGTCCACGTGCAGCTCGTTTTCGGTGCCGCCGAAGACAAACAGTGAGCCCACCCCCTCAACGCGCTCGAGAAATTGCCGGACATTATCTTCGAAAAAGGTGAGATACTGGTTGATATGGGTTTGGTTGTCGGCCATGGTGCGCAGCATCATCCAGATAACCGGTGAGCTGTTTGCCCCGGCCGCCTCTATTTTCGGGCGATCGACATTCTCTGGATAATCGGAAACCTCATTGAGCTTGTTGGAGACCCTGAGCAGGGCATCGTCGAGATCGGTGCCGAGTACAAATGAAAGGGTGATTTCTCCCTGATTATTGTAGCTTGCGCTCTCCATTTTGGTGAGGCCCTGCAGCCCTTTGAGCGCCTCTTCCTGCTTTTCGACAATCTCCTTTTCAATCTCATACGGGGTGGCACCGCCCCAGCTGGTCTGTACCGTTATCTGCGGGGTTTCCACATCGGGGGTGAGTTGGACGGGGAGGCTCTGCAGGCTGATAAGCCCGAAGGTAACCAGCAAAATAACGGCAACGGCAACGGAGACCGGCTTATCCAGCGCATAGCGGACGATATCCATGCTATTCTCCCGCCACCACCACCGGCTGGTCGGGTCGCAACCGCTCGTTGCCCTCCACCACCACCTGCATGCCGGGCACGATATAGGGGTTGTCGACCCCGATACGCTCACCAAGATAGGCCACCACGTTGACCGGCAGGATCTTGGCGGCGCCATCTTCGACGGTATAGATGAAATCCTCGCCCTGAAATTTGATCAGTGCCGCCCGGCTGAGAATGGACAGGGTTTTCTTGTCGCTGCTGGGGATAGTTACGGTGGCCGACATGTTCTCGGCAATGATGGGGGGCGGTTCGATGGCAATCTTGGCGCTTACGTTTTTGGTTTTGATGTCGGCGATTGGTTCGATATCGAGGAGGGTGCCCGTCACTTCGGTGCCGAATGCGGTCAGCGTCACCGGTATGGGCTGGCCCATGTCAAGGTAGCGCAGGGTGGTTTCGGCCACCGGCACCTTGATAACCAGATCGTCCAGGGCGCCCAGGGTGAGGATGGCGGCGCCGGGCTGCACCCAGCTGCCGACGTCGACATCCTTACTCAAGACCAGTCCGTCAAAGGGCGCCGCAATAAGGCTTCGTTTCTTCTGAATGAGCAGTTTTTGTAGGGAGTTTTTCAGGGCCTCTCTTTCTTTTCTGGCGTCATCGAAGGTGTAGAGGGCATCATCATGCTCTTTTTCACTTACCCCAGACTGATTAAAGAGGCTTTCGAGCCGCCGATAGTTCTTTTCGGTGTTGGCGATACGTAGTTCCACCTGCTCGATCCGTGAGCGTTGCAGGGCAATCTCCTGCTCAAGAATCTCTGTGTTGAGCCGCACCAGCTCGTCGCCCGTCTTTACCCGGTCGCCTTGATTGACGGCAATACTTGCCACCAGGCCGGCTACCTCGGTGGAGATCCGACTGGTGCGATCAAAGGCGAGTACGCCGAGCACCGAGCGGGTACTGGCCACTTCCTCCTGGGTGACGGTGGCCAGCTTCACCCGCGCCGGCGGCGGACCCTGGGCGGCCAGCTGCTGAGATGAACAGGTCACCACCAATAAAAACAGGGTGACGCCATAAACTACATGTTTGAACATGGGATTACTCCGGGCAGAGAGGCGTGGGAAAACAATGGTTTTTTGAGATGCATGTCACAAATCGACAGATTACTGAGGCAGTCATCGTTGTCAATGGTTTTCGCCTGCCCAACCAGTCCTCATGGTTTGAACCCCTGTGCGCCAATTCCCCTGATTGGCCTGAATTGACGAGTCAAGTGAGGCTCATATTTTTTCCACGAGGTATGAAAAAGTGCTTTGACGCCTTGCGTGCCAGGGCTTACAACTGTTTATCTGTTTATTGAACGTTATATCAGATCCAAATCCCAACTACATTAACCCTTTTGAAAACCAATTTATGGCACCGACAGAAGAGCAACGAAACGGCAATCCAGTCTGTTATGTGGACGGAGAGTTCGTCCCCGCCGATCAGGCCACCCTGCCCCTGAGTGACCTGGCAATACTGCGTGGCTACGCGGTATTTGACTTTCTCAGAACCTATAACCGAAGGCCTTTTCATCTGCTTGATCATATCGAGCGGATGCGAAATTCAGCCCGGGTAATCGGACTTACGTGTCCCTGGCCCAGCGAAGAAATTGAATCCATCGTCTACCAGGTGCTGGATTACAACGAGTTTGTGGAATGCAACCTTCGTTTGCTGGTTACCGGCGGCGACAGTGAGGATTCCATAAGCCCTGGAGATAATCCTCGTCTTATCGTGCTGGCTTCGGCGCTGAACCCCTATCCGCGGGACTGGTATGAAAATGGCGTGGCGGTCATCACCGCCCCGTCCGGCCGCGACATTGCCGCGGCAAAATCGATTGATTACATCAAGGCGATAATAACCCTGCGTGATGCCAGAGCGGCCGGCGCGGTGGAATCGGTGTATGTGGATGGCAACGATTGCGTACTGGAGGGTACCACCTCAAATATTTTCGTGGTGGCCGGCGGCATGCTCATGACACCTGATGAATCGATCTTGCCGGGTATCACCCGCAAGGTCGTTCTCGATCTGGCGGGGGCGGAGTTTTCGCCGCTGCTTACTACCATTACCCGTCATCAGCTGTTGGGTGCCGAGGAGGTGTTTTTAACCTCATCCAACAAAGAGGTGTTGCCGGTGGTAACGGTGGATGGCGCTAAGATAAACAAGGGGGTGCCGGGACCGATTACCAGAAAGATCATCGAGCTGTTTGGCTCATACACCCAGAATTACGGGGCGTGATCTGACTTTAGGGAGCCTTGAAAAATGGCCTTTTCGGTCAATCTGCGCGTTGCTCAAAAAATGTTATCCTGACAATGTCAGCCCGGTCAGCGGCACCATATTCCTGGTGCCTTGATATTTAACGAAAATCCTCATTCTTCAAGGTTTCCTTCAGGGTCAGGTAGTGGGATGGGTGAACGGCTTACGGAATCGTCTGCCCGCCGCCTGCTGGGCGGCCCGTTTGCGGGTGAATTCCTCTGAATAGATAAAGTTGACCGACTTACTGCCCGGCGCCTTGTGCGCCCATGCCCACCAGTCGTTTTTTATGGTGAAATCGCTGTAATCGGGGTGCTGCATCACCAGCAGTTCAAAAACCAGCTCGATGTGCGGCTGATTCAGTTCATCCTCGCCCATGGTGAGCATTGAGATCCCGTCCGTTTTACGCTTACCCTCGGCACGTTTGCTGGCATAGGTCCATTGCAGATCATCAAAGAGGATCCAGCCGCCGGGTTTGAGCAGTTTGTCCACCAGAAAAAAGGCGGCGCCATCGACGTTGAAATGTTTGGCCCCGTCGATAAAGCAGAAATCATAGAGCGGTTCGCACCGACCATCGGCTGTCCGTGCCTCGATCTGTTTCTTGAGAAACCAGGTGTAGCTGGTGTGCTCACGATGCACCGAAACGTAGTCGGCAAGGCCGGTTTTGGCCAGTAACTCCTCGATGCGCGGCTCCTTGTGCCAGTTCAATCCTTCCAGCAGATCGACACAGTCAAGATGGCCGGCGCCTGTTTCGTGAAGGGCGGCGGCCATGTAACAGCTCGAGGCGCCGTGGGCAAATCCCAGTTCAAGGCAGCGCTCCGGCCGCTGAGCACGGATAAAGTGATAGAGATCATCAGCCAGTTCGGGCAGGATGTAGGGAACGGAAGCGATGTGCTGTTTAATGTCGTTGAATTCCATGGGATTGGATGATGTGGTGGTGATGCAGGCGAATCAATCGCCCGGATCGCGGCTGATCATGTTCTCGATGGTGCGCCCCTCAACCGTGGCGGCCATGATCGTCGTCAACAGGGGCTGTACCACTGCATACTCCTGCTCATCCAGCAGAAAACCGGGCACCGGTCGGCATTTCCGGCCATGGGTGCGTGCCGCTTCATAGCTTTGATGGGAACCGAGCGCGGCAAAAAGCGGATCGCTTCGTCTGCCGGCCTCAGCCAGCAGCATCCGCGACAATTCACCCCACCGGCCGGGGCGGCTGAGATGCTCAATAATCTGCTGGGTTGCGGTGGCGGCGGCGTAGTAGCCGGACGGGGCGGCAGCCGGCTGGGTTGCATCATGGACAATGGTTGACATCAGGCAGCGGCAGCCAAACGGGCGCACCTCGTAGAGAGGGCAGAGGTCGTTGTCAAGCAAACGGCAGGGTGAGTCGAACCGTCCGCCACCGGGATCGATGTCACGACCGGCCAGACAGGCGGCGGCAAATTCGTTGGTGGTCAGATGAAGACTTACCGGTGGTAAGGGGTGACTGAGCAATTCCACCAGCCATTGCCTCCGGTCTTGTTTTTCGATATAGTCGATGATTATCCGCGCCTCCACCTCGGTAAGATAGACATCGCTGGTGCAGCAGTGGGCGCAGCCTGGCCCGCAGACCGGGGTGAAACGCGACGCCCAGGTGTCGAATATGTCGTATATGGCGCTGATTGCTCGCTTTGCCGGCTCCATCGTCGTGATCTATGTTACCACGGTATAGATATGCGTATTCCCATACTGTTTGAGGATAATCATCTTATCGCCGTCAACAAACCGGCCGGCCTGCTGAGCCAGGGCGATTATCGGCGGGAGCCCTCTGTCATCTCCATGGTACGCGACTACATCAAGCAGCGCGATCAGAAGCCGGGCAAGGTCTACTGCACCCTTGCCCACCGGCTGGATCGGCCGGTTTCAGGAGTCTTGCTGATGGCCAAGACCTCCAAGGCGGCATCGAGGCTTGCGGCCTCATTTCGTAACCGCCTGACCACAAAAAGTTATCTGGCCCTCGTTAGCCTGAAAACGAACGATACCGGCGCAACTTCCACCACATGGCGTGAATATTGCCACTTGGTGTGGCGCCAGGGAGATTGCACGAGAGTAGTCACCGCGGCTGACCGCGCAGAAGGCAAAGAGGCCCGACTGCGTCTCAAAACGCTCTATGCTGATGACCAGGTTGCCCTCCACCTGGTGGAACTGATCACCGGCCGCAAGCATCAGATTCGCGCCCAGCTTGCCCATCTCGGTATGCCGGTGGTGGGCGATGTTCACTATGGCGGACCTTCGACCATCCAGGAAGATGGTATCCATCTGCACGGTTGGCAGCTAACCGTTCCCCACCCGGTAAAGGGAGCACCGCTGCACCTGAGAGTCGATCCGCCGGTTTCTTTTTTTGCCCCATTTGATAATGACGGGATCGATGCCGTGCATCAAATCCTGCGTGATGATGAATTGCGTGGCCCCGAGTAGGCTGAAACGAAGCAGCAATAAGGTCGTCAGGGGACAATGGAGGCGGCCAGTTCCTCATAAAAGTGGGCCAGTTTGGCCCGGTATGCACTGAGCGAGTAGCGCTCACTGACGAGTTTTTGGGCCGCCTCCCCAAGGCGTGCCCGTAGGTGCGGCTGGTCAATGAGGGTGGCGATACCGTTTGCCATGGCCTCCGGCGTTGGTTCACACAACCAGGCAACATCTGTGCTCAGGACCTGGGTATGGGTGGGTAGGTCGGTGGCCAGCACGGCAACCCCGGAGCCGAGATAAGAGTAAATTTTCATGGGGGTGTTGGACCCCTTGATGCGCGGAGAAATGAGAATGTCGGCCTGCCTGAGAAAGTAGCCCAGGAGGGTCACATCGCGTCTTCCCACAAAAAATACCTGCTCAGCCACTCCCTGCCGGCTCGCCAATGCCTGATAACGGCTGATATGTTCGTCGCTGCCGCCGATAACTACCAGGCCAGCGCTGGGGTACCTATCTTTAAGTTCGCCCATGGCGTCCAGCAGCAGATCGATCCCCTGATATGTTTCCAGATTTCCAACATAGAGCAGCAACGGGCCGGAGATGCCAAGCATTGTCCGCAGATCTTCATTGCCGTTACCATCTGCGTTATGCAGATCGATGTCCTCCAGGCAGGCAACCGGTGCCGCCGGGTTTATGGAGCGGGCATGATCGGCTATTTCATCGCACATGGCGACAACCCCGCTGGCCGATCTGATGGCACGACCTTCGATTCGCGTAAAGACCGGTTTGAGCGGCCGTAAAAACCCCATTTTATCCACCAGCTGAGCGGACATCACCGAATCCATATCATAGACAAAGGGAATCAGGAATTTCCTGCTGAGCCTCGCCGCCATAAACACCGCTTCCTCCACGGCATGAATGAAATGGTAGTGATTGGTCTGGATCAACTGTTTGGCACGCCTATAGAGCCACAGGTCGCAGACCAGTTTTTTAAGAGAAAAACCGGGCCCGATATTATTGATCAGATCCAGCCTCCGTGAGCGAAACAGGCGGACCCCGTCAATCTCGATGTCGGCTCCTTCATGATATACCAGCAGGTCCACCCGGTAGCCCAGGCGTGCCAGTTCGCCGGCCAGCAGTTTTACGGCAATGGGAGTACCGCGATCCTGGTAGAAGGGTTGCGGGGCAATCATCAGGATTGCCTTGGCGGCGGCGGAATCGGTATGCATGAAATCAACCCGAACTAATGGTGATCGCCCCTTGTCAAGGGTTCATAAAGCCGATACACGGCCTTGATTTCACCTTCGGTGGTTGCATCATCCCAGCTCAACTGTTTCGCCATGATGGCGGCTGCCGCTTCCAGCGCCGAGGCGGACGGACACGAGGCGGAGCCCATGGGAGAGCGGCGAAGAACCACATCGGTAAGATGCACCGCCTGTTCATGCTCAATAAAATAGACAATCTCCGCGCCGGTAAGCGGGGTGTCGGGGCATACCCACCGGCTCAGCTGTTCGGGCGCGGCATAGAGCACGCGCATCACCTGTCGCCAGCGCTCGCCATAGCGTTGCTCAAGGTGGCACCGGATGGAATTGTAGTGCTCAGCGCCGATTTTCCTGACGAGGATGGCATGATCAAGCAGCGGCAACCGCTGGTAGTGATATGAGCCGGGCCTTTCAGGCGCCTCTCCTACAACCTTTTGCAGCATGGCTACCACCTTTTCAGCGACCACCGGGGCGGTGGTATATTTCACCCCGTTGATGGATAAGAGCCCGTGCACCCCGTCACGGGCGCCGTGGTCGATGATCTGGGACTCTTTGGCGAGCTGGACGGTGTCATCTTCCTGGGCGCTTGGATCTTCGCGGCACGGTAGAATACCCCAGTGGTAAAAACTGATATCGTCGTAGGTGAGTGCCGCTGCCGGATAGATATTGTTGATCTCGGCGATCATCTTTTCCAGCTCGTCTCTGGTGGGTTTGCCATCCTCGCCGGCTGCCAGCTGCCGGTAGTCGGTGCCGATCATGGTAAAATGCTGACGCCACGGCACGAAAAAAAAGAGCCGGGCGCCGCGTTTGATTACCGCATCGGAATCATTATAGGGGCGGGCGCCTTCCAGCCCCACCGCATACTTGTCAAACAGTGGTCGGTGTACCACCAGATTCATGGCGCGTGCCCAGCTCCCCGAGCTGATGGCAGCGATACCACTTTGATCTTGCAGCCACCGGTCGGCCCATGGGCCGGCCGCATTGACAATGGCCCTGGTGGCCAGGGTGGAGGTCTTATGGGTGCGCCGGTCGTAAATAATCAACCCGGTAACCCGGTCGCCGGTTTTTTCCAGGGCAACGGCTTCGGTGTAATTCAGAGTCGCTGCCCCGTAGCTTCGCGCCTCCAGAACGTATTCCAGAAGCAGGCGCTCGGTGTTGACGGCCAGCGCATCGTGCCACAATGCCGCCCCGTTGATAGTGGGATTTTCTAGGCCGGGGATCGCGGCGATACACTCTTCTTCGGACAATGCCCCGCCGGTCGGCAATCGGTTGGCCGGGGGCAATCCCCGATTACGATCAGCGGCGATACGATCGTAGAGCCAGAAGGCGAAACGCATTGTTTCTCTTCCTTTGATGCCGTGTCCGCTGGTGGGCATCAGGCAGGCCAGCGGTGTTACCAGGTGCGGTGCAAAACGCATCATCGCCCGGCGCGAGCGGATGGAGTCGCGCATACGGGTGAAATTGAGATGCTGCAGGTAGCGGATGCCGCCGTGAATAATTTTCAGGCTGTTGGCCGAGGTGGCGGCGCCGAAGTCGTCTTTTTCCACCAGGGCCACCCGATACCCGGCCCGCGTTGCCTGATGGCTCACCAGAGCGCCATGGATACCGGCGCCGATGACCGCCACATCAAATGGGCGAGTGTCGAAGGTATGAGGGGTTTTGTCTGTCATCGCTGGTGTTTCGTATCTGCTCAATTCGACGGCGAACCTGCCCCTTTTTTATTGGAGCGCTGCAGGCGCAGGCTCAGTTGGCGGCGAATAAAGCCAAGCGGGCGTTGCCGGGTACCATAGTCAAAGACCTTGATTGCGGGCTCGCTCAGTACCTCTAACAGTGAAACAGCCGGCCGGCTCAAGTCGAGTTCAGCATCGATTATCGTACCGAACGAGCCCAGTCGTGACTCTTCGCCGGCAAGGGGCAGGGGGTCGGTGCCGGATAAGATGGCGATGCGACGTGACCGGGCCGCGGCAAAGAGCGTGGGGGTTGGCAAGAATCCGGGGCGGTTGCCGCTGTCACCCAGAAAAAATCCGGTGGGCTTCGCGGTCTTGAGATAATCGGTGATGATCCTTGCCCGTGTTCCCATCCATTTGCCCGCCCCCCACGGTATCATGGCTACTGCCCCATCACCTCTGATCGCATCAATGGTGTGGGGTAAGGCAGCGTTATCGGCAATATGATTCCGGTTTGCCAGGCTCAATACCTCGATGCGCTCCGCCGTCACCACCTGCTGGCCGGCGACGATGACAACGGACTGGCCCGGGTAGTCGGCATGCTTTAAATGAAGACTTAACCCGTCATCTTTGATCTCTACCCTATTGAGGCCAGTACCTCTTGCTGATACCCCAAGAAGTCGTTCAAGATCACCAAGGGTGTGGCTGCCGGCGGTAGCAGCCAGCAGCAGCACCCCCGGGCTCGCCGGATCGATGCCGCGTGTTCTCTTTTCTTGGAAAAAATGTGCAAAAGCCCCCGTCAACGCCTGTTCCAGCCGGTAGCTCTGGTAAAGGTGACAATGGGCATCAAATAGTATCATGGAAGGCTCAGGTAACGCTCAGAATGTCAGGTGGAGCGGCAACTCTAATGAAAGAGGGAATCATGTCAAGACGAAACATGGTGGGGTTATGGAAACCATCTCCTCATCCGCCATGAAACTGACTCAATCTTCCGGTTTGCCCTGCTGGATTGTAGGGGAAAACGGGGTAAAAGAGTTGTGGAATACTGATCGTGATTTTTCTCGATTTCCCGATTTGAAGGTCCGTAATCCCCTTCTTTCACAATCCACAAAGCGTTAGATGTAGATGTGGCAGCGCCGGGTGGAAATAGCTGCTTGATTGGCGGGGGGCTGAGCTTATTGTAGGTGGTGTCGGAATAAGCCGGCTTTGAGTTTGGAGTATATCAGTTCAGCTTACAGGAGACAGCTATGGCAACAGTCAGTTTGCGCGGAAATCCAGTCGATGTAGCGGGTGAGTTGCCCGCGGTGGGGGCGGCGGCGCCCGCATTTTCTTTGACGAAAACCGATTTGGGCGACACTACTTTGAGTGACTATGCGGGAAAGAATGTGGTTCTCAATATCTTTCCCTCCATCGATACACCAACCTGCGCCACCTCCGTGCGCACCTTCAACCAGCATGCGGCCGGTCGCGACAACACCGTGGTATTGTGTATTTCAGCCGATCTGCCGTTTGCCCACAAGCGGTTCTGCGAGGTTGAATCCATCGAAAATGTGGTGCCCCTTTCCACCTTTCGGGCCCCCACCTTTGCCGATGATTATGGCGTCCGGCTGGCATCGGGGCCGCTTACCGGCCTGACCGCACGGGCGGTGGTGGTTGTCGATGCGAATGGAACGGTTGCCCACACCGAACTGGTACCTGAGATAGGCCAGGAGCCCGACTATGATGCGGCCCTGGTAGCCTTGAAATAGCTGCCTTCGCCGCAGAGAGAAATTAAGCCCGGCATCGTCGGCGCCGGGCTTAATTGGGCGGCACAGGTAAACCGATCAGATCAGGGTGTAGTGCCGTCGCCTCGTTCGCATAACTCCACCAGAATGCCGCCGGTAGCCTTAGGGTGGATGAAAATGATGCGTGCCCCGCCGGCGCCCTTGCGCGGCTCCTGGTCAATCAGGGCAATGTCTTTTTCCTTGAGCTCGGCCAGGGCGGCATCGATATCATCGACCCGAAAGGCGATGTGCTGAAACCCCGGCCCCCGTTTTTCGATGAATTTGGCCACCGGCCCGTCCGGATCGGTGGACTCAAGTAGTTCAACCTCACTTTCACCCACCGGCAGAAAGGCGGTCTTCACCTTTTGCTCGGCAACTATCTCTTCCGCTTCATAGGTGAGGCCCAGGGCCTCAGTCCAGAACTTGGCGCCTGAGCTCATGTCCGGGACGGCGATACCGATGTGGTCGATTTTGGTAAGTTTCATCATCTTTCTCCGGTAATGGTAGCATGGTTACGGTTCTTTTTTTATCGGCATTGGTTAATCCCGCCTTCCCCAGCCGCTGTTGGCCACGTTCTCACCGTCCAAATAAAGAAAGTAACACTCCGGCCGAGACGGCGGAGCCGATTACCCCGGCCACGTTTGGCCCCATGGCATGCATTAGTAGGAAGTTGGTGGGATCTTCCTTGCTGCCCACCACCTGTGATACCCGCGCCGCCATGGGAACCGCCGAAACTCCGGCCGAGCCGATAAGCGGGTTGATGGGGGTGCGCAGAATAAGGTTCATTAATTTGGCAAGCAGTACCCCCGAGGCGGTGCCGATGGCAAAGGCGGTGATGCCAAGCCCCAGAATAACCAGGGTTTCGGTGCGCAGAAACTGCTCGGCGGTGGCGGTGGCGCCGATGGTGACGCCCAGGAAAATGGTAATGATATTGATAAGTGCGTTCTTTGCGGTGTCTTCGAGCCGGGCCACAACCCCGCACTCCCTGAATAGATTGCCCAGCATGAGCATGCCCACCAAGGTGGCGGCGGCGGGCACGATCAGTGAGACGATGATGGTAACCATAATCGGGAAGATGATCTTTTCCCGCTTGCTCACCGGCCGCAACTGCGCCATCTTGATTTTTCTCTCGTTCTCATTGGTCAGCAGTTTCATGATGGGCGGCTGGATTATCGGTACCAGCGCCATATACGAATAGGCGGCGATGGCGATGGCACCCAGCAGATGGGGGGCGAGTTTGGCCGAGAGAAAAATGGCGGTGGGCCCGTCGGCGCCGCCGATAATGCCAATGGAGGCGGCTTCCTGGGCGGAGAACAGCCCGGATAGGATGGCACCGATAAAGGTGATAAAGATGCCGAACTGGGCGGCGGCGCCCAGCAGCAATGATCTCGGGTTGGCGATCAGCGGACCGAAATCGGTCATGGCGCCCACCCCCAGAAAGATCAGCGGCGGAAAAATTCCCAGATGATCGCCCTGAAAGAGATAGTAGAGCAGACCGCCAGGCTCCACCGTGTGGATGGCGGTTTCGCTGATTTCCATGATCGGCGGCGCCATCAGACCGGCAAACGGCAGGTTGGTGAGCAGCACGCCAAAGGCGATGGGCACCAGCAGTAGCGGTTCAAACCCTTTGACGATAGCCAGATAGAGCAACACCATGGAAATAGCGATCATCGCCAGCTCGCCCATGCCAAGACCGAAAAAGCCGGAGCCGGCAAGGAAATCAAGAATCGGGGTAAGCATGGTGCCCTCTAGCTGATGGTCAGCAGCACATCGCCCGCGTTCACGGCGCTGCCGGTGCTCACCGCAATCTCGGTGATGGTGCCGTCGGTGGGGGCCACCACCTCGTTGGCCATCTTCATTGCCTCCAGGATAAGCAATTTCTGTCCTGTTTTGACACTGTCACCCGGCTGCACCATGATGTCGATCACCGTGCCGGGCATCTGTGCCGTCACCGCGCCATCACCTGCCGGTACACTCTTTGGGGCTTGCCGGGGAGCGGCAGGAGCGGTTGGCGCCGGCGTCTGGGCCGGCACTGGTGGTGCCACTGGGGCCGATTGGGTGCCTATTTCCTCTATTGCCACGGTGTACGCGGTGTCGTTTACCATCACGCGAAATGTTCTCATTATCTTTCCTCTACAGGCGGTTGTGAATCTGTTCGATCATCCCGGCCCGGTACCAGACCGGACTGGCGTCCTGGTATGGGGTGATGTTCTTTACGATAAAGGTGTGCGGCGGGCGATCCAGCATAACGGCGAGTGCGGCGGTGATTGCCGCCACCAGCTCGGTCTCATCTGTTGCCGGGGCCGGCTTTTGCTCAGGCTCTTCGGTATTGGCTACCGCGGGCGAACTGAGCCGGGCTTCAATGAGGCCCATAGCGGTGATGAGCAGATGTAAGAGGATCAGGGCGCAGAAGGTGATCCCCATACCCAGCATGGTAGTGAACAGACCGGCACTGATTCGCTGGGACAAACTCAACGAATCAATAGTGGCGGGATCGCTGAAGATTTTCAGCAGCTCGGTAAACTCCATCGTGACGCTCCCCTGTTACAGCGGCATGTTGCCATGTTTTTTCGCCGGCCGCTTCTCTCGTTTACCGGCCAGCATGTTAAAGCCGTCGATGATGCGCTGACGGGTGGTGCCGGGCTCGATGACGTCATCCACAAAGCCGCGTTCGGCCGCCTTGTACGGGGTGGCGAATTCGGCTTCATAGGAGGCAAGCAGTTCCGCTTTGGTCTGTGCCTTATCCTCGGCCTGGGAAAGTTCTTTGCGAAAGATGATATTGACGGCACCCTCTGAGCCCATGACGGCGATTTCAGCAGTGGGCCAGGCCAGCACTATATCGGCCCCCAGTGATTTTGAGCACATGGCGACATACGCGCCGCCGTATGCCTTGCGGGTGATCACCGTGATCTTGGCGACGTTGGCCTCGCTGTAGGCATAGAGGATTTTGGCGCCATGTCGAATAATGCCGCCATATTCCTGGGCGGTGCCGGGCAGAAAGCCGGGCACGTCCACAAAGGTGAGCAGCGGTACGTTGAAGGCGTTACAGCTCCTGATAAAGCGGGCCGCCTTGTCGCCGGCATTCATATCCAGGCATCCGGCCATGACGGTGGGTTGATTGGCGACGATGCCCACCGACTTGCCGTTGATCCGGGCAAACCCGCAGATCAGGTTGGTGGCGAAGTAGGGCTGGTATTCAAGAAATTTGCCCTCGTCGATGATCGGCACGATAATGTCGTGCATGTCATAGGGTTTGTTGGCGGTGTCGGGAATGATGGTGTCAAATTCCGTGATCTGGCGGTTCAGATCATCGTGGCAGTTATGGGTGGGCGGCTCTTCCATGTTGTTGGCGGGCAGATAACTCAACAGCTCGCGAATCTTGGCAAGGCATTCTTCGTCTGAGCCGGCAATAAAATGGGCGTTACCGCTGACCCGGTTGTGGGTCATGGCGCCGCCCAGATCTTCGGCGGAAACCTCCTCGCCGGTCACCGTTTTGATGACCTGCGGCCCGGTGATGAACATCTGCGAACTTTTGTCGACCATGAACACAAAATCGGTTAGTGCCGGTGAATAGACGGCGCCGCCGGCACACGGCCCCATGATTGCCGAAATCTGGGGAATAACCCCTGAATAGACGGCGTTGCGAAAGAATAGTTCACCATAGCCGGAGAGCGCATCCACCGCCTCCTGGATGCGGGCGCCGCCGGAATCGTTGAGCCCGATGATGGGAGCGCCAACCTTGACCGCATTGTCCATCGCTTTTACCACCTTTTTGGCGTGCATTTCGCCAAGGGCACCGCCGGTGACGGTGAAATCCTGCGAGAAGGCGAAGACCAGGCGGCCGTCTACCCGGCCATAGCCGGTGACCACCGACTCACCCTCCATGTCGAGCTTGTCGAGGCCGAAATTAGTGCTGCGACATTTGACGAAACAGTCCAGTTCCACAAAGGAGTGTTGGTCAAAGAGCAGTTGCAGTCGCTCACGGGCGGTGAGCTTGCCTTTTTCGTGTTGCTTGGCAATGCGCTCGGAACCGCCGCCCAATGCCAGCTTTTGCTTTTTCTCACGCAAATGTTTGATGGTATCCATAGATCCTTCTTGCGATGTACCGATAAGCCGGGTTACGGGCGCCTGCGCCCTGGGTATTATGCGTACAGACCATAAACCGTTTCGGGGCCGAGCAGGGTATCGATCTCCATCTGCACGGCGTGGCGCTGGTCATTGCTGAAGCAGTTGTTCCAGTCCCGCATCGATCGCCAGGTGCTGATGGCCAGCCGGTGATCGGGACGATCCAACCGCCTGAGTGTTTGTCCTGAGATGTAGCCGGACTGGGTAAGACAGAGTGGTCGCATGCGCCCGGGTAACGGTGCAAGTCCCGCAACTTTACCGGCGGAAACTTCGCGGGTGATACAGATTTTGACGCTCATGATGCTCCGTATGGTGAAAAGTGGGCCGGGAACAGCCAAAGAACAGCGTTATCATCTCTTTATTTTATTGTCCCTGTCATGTCAATAAAAAAATGATTTATGGTAATGAATGTGTAGATAATCTGCTGGAATATGTCCAGCGCTTATTTTTAACGTATTGATTTGCAATATTTTTTCAGAAACTTCGGCTTGCCTCATCAATAGGAGTTGTTATGTCCGTCTGAATAAGAACAGTGTTCTGATTTTTCCTGGCGATAGAATGAATAATTTCTGTTATGGTTGATGATGTTGGGAAGCCCTCTCCAGGGAACCTTGCAAAATGGCCTTTTCGCCCAATCTTATCGTTGCTCAAAAATTTTATCCTGGCAATATCAACCATATGCCCGCGGTAAAATTTTCCACGCGCCTTGATCTTGAACGAAAATTATCATTTTCTAAGGTTCCCTCCAGTTTTTACGTTCTAAGGTGGAAAAAAGGTCAATGAAGGTCGTGTTTTTCGTGGGCGATGAAGGGATCGGTCGGGGCGAATTCTATCTTGATCTGGCCGAGGCGTTGAACGAATTGATCCAGTTGACGGTAGTATTGCCCGCCACTCATCGCTCGTTATCCCGGTTGCCCGACTCGCTGCCGGTGCTGCCCTACCACGCTGTCAACACCAGGCGTAATCCGTTGCTCTTACTGGAGGTTGCACGGCTTATCAGGGGGTGCCGAGCCGACCTTGTCCACACCCACTTCGACATGGCCACCGAGGTGTTTTTCCTGCTTAATCGATTTCTCAAGCTGCCGCACATAGCGACCAAACATAATCCGCGCAAAGGCAGGATATACCGTCGCTGTAAAGATGTGATCGCGGTTTCCAGCACGGTTGCCGCCACCATCACCGGTCCGCGCGTCCATCTTATTGAAAATGGGATCAAGCCGGTTGCCGTTACCAGGAGTCGGCCGGAGCGCTTTACCATGGTTGCGGTGGGGCGACTGGAACGGGTTAAAGGGTTTGATCTGCTTATCCAGGCGGTTGCCGCCCTGCCCTTTGACTTCAGCCTCAAGATAGTGGGGGCGGGAGATGAAGAAGGGCCGCTGGCTGAGCTGATTGAGAAGCTTCGTCTTACCGAAAAAGTGAGTCTCTGTGGGTTTCGTGATGATGTGCCCCAGATACTGAGCAGTTCTCATCTGCAGGTGATCAGCTCACGCAGCGAAGGGTTCAGTATTGCCGGTCTGGAGGGTATCTGCTATGCACCAGTGGTTCTTTCCACCCCGGTGGGCATGATGGGTGAATACTTCAAGCCTGAATTCCTCTGCTCAGCCGAGCAGCTTGGCGAAGCAATCGATAAGATACATACCGACTATGATGCGTATGAGACCGCCTTTGGTTGCATGCGTGACGCCCTGGTGGATCAGTTTCATCTCGATAGATG
Source organism: Desulfofustis sp. PB-SRB1 (assembly GCA_016722945.1). Classification (GTDB taxonomy): domain Bacteria; phylum Desulfobacterota; class Desulfobulbia; order Desulfobulbales; family Desulfocapsaceae; genus PB-SRB1. The sequence continues at coordinate 60,383 of JAEQMT010000057.1, forward strand.
CGCCCGCCGCCACGTAGACTGTTACCGGGAAGTATTAGAGCACCGGGTTTAGCGAAACACTTTTTTTCAACGTGAAAACTCAACGCCATAGTATCGCCGTTATCGGCAGAAAGAAGTATCTGCAATGGGACAGCCAGGTTGCCATGGCCGCCGGCCAGCTGGGCCACCGGGTGCTGCACCTGCAGACCAACGGCCGGCCACCGGCAATTCAATGTGGGCGCGGTGTGCTCAAAGCGCTGCCGTTTTGTAAACGGCGTACCGCTGAACGTATCAGTGACGGCTGGCATGCCCGGTGGATGGCGCGCCGACTGTCCGGCGCCACACCGGATATTATCATTCTGGCAGGTGCCATGTTCATCACCGAACCCTATTATCTGATGCTGAATCGGTTCAAGGTGGAGCATCCCGGCACCATCATCGTCGGCTGGGTCGGTGATCGATTCAACGACACCACCGCACACCGCTTCAGGCAGTCGGTGCTCGATCTGGCCTGTTATACCGACAGCTCCTTCGCGGGGGCCTTTGTCCAGGGACTTACCACCCGCTATCTGCCATTGGCGGCTAGTCCCATCTTTTTTAGCGCCATTGATTACCCGGAAAAAAGTATCGAATGTATCTTTGTCGGCTCATCCAGTCCGCATCGTGAAGCGATGCTGGCGGCTGTGCGGACGCCGGTTACAGTGTATGGCAACGGCTGGCGCCGCCTTAAAAAAAACGCACCCGCCAATATTGCGGTACATGATCGAAAGATATCTCCCGAACGTACCAGGCGTTTGTACGAACAGGCCAAGATATGCCTTAACTTCAGAAACGAAAAAAGCGTGGTACATGGGGTCAATCAGCGCAGTTTCGAACCGTTTTTGGGTTCATGTCTGGTGGTGCATGAGCAGGTAGCTGATCTTGCCAGCTGCTTCGAGATAGGCCGGGAGATTGTCAGTTTTTCCACCAGTGAAGAGCTTAACCACCACCTCGCCGCGCTTCGCGCCGATCACGCCGTCAGACGTCAGGTGGCAGAGGCCGGTCGCCGGCGGGTACTCAGTGAACACACCTTTACCCACCGGCTGCACGATCTGATTTCTGAACTGACCGGTTGAGCGATCCCCGCAAATCGGTGGATTGCTATCAGCGCGATAGCTTCGCCCCGTCATATACCTCGCGGCAGAGTGCACCCAGGCCGCCTAAATCGCGGCAGACGTGGATGGAGGCCTGCTCCATGGCGGCAAGTTTGGCCTCGGCGGTACCCGAACCGCCACTGATAATGGCGCCGGCATGCCCCATGCGCCGTCCCGGCGGGGCGGTGAGGCCGGCAATAAAGCCGATCACCGGTTTATCCATATGGTGGGCAATCCATTCGGCTGCTTCCTCTTCGGCGCTGCCGCCAATCTCTCCCACCATGACCACGGCCTGAGTCTCGGGGTCTTCGTTGAAGGCATGCAAACAGTCGAGAAAACCGGTTCCGTTGACCGGATCGCCACCGATACCCACGCAGGTGGATTGCCCCAACCCCTGCTGGGTGAGTTGATGGACGACCTCGTAGGTGAGGGTGCCGGAGCGTGAGACTACCCCGAACGGGCCGCCGGGCAGATGGATATGGCCGGGCATGATCCCTATTTTACAGCGGCCCGGACTGATAATTCCCGGACAGTTTGGGCCGATCAGGCGGCATGAGGTGGCGGCGAGAAATTGTTTGACCCGAAGCATGTCCATAATCGGCACGCCCTCGGTGATGCAAACGATGAGCTCGATACCCGCATCGACCGCCTCGACTATCGCCTCGGCGGCAAAGGGAGGCGGCACAAAGATAAGAGAGGCGTTCGCCCCGGTGGCGCCGGCGGCCTCTTTGACGGAGTTGAATACCGGCACCTCATCCATCTTCTGGCCGCCTTTGCCGGGCGTTACTCCGGCCACCACGGTGGTGCCGTAAGCAATGCACTGGCGAGTATGGAATTGCCCTTCTTTGCCGGTAATGCCCTGAACGAGTACCCTGGTTGTGTCGTCAGCGAAGATTGTCATCTGGTGTCACCATGATTCAGTATTGATGGCGTCGTAGAACTTCCCTCTGGGGCTGGCGGGATCGTTTTGACGTTGTGGGGTTCATTATTGAGGTGTTGGCAGGTTATCATAATTGGCACCTGGGGTGTTGAGGCGGCGCAGGATGTCCTCGATTTCAGAACCGCCCGGTTCAGCGCCCGGTTCAGGTGCGGATGCGTTCGGATCAAGAGCCTGTCGGACAATCCGATCATAAGCGGTAAGAATAGCTGCCGGAGTAAGCTCGGTGGCCAGATCATTGACGATGGTCTTGATGATCGTTTTAGGCCGCGGCGCCTCACCCAGCATGGCGTCGGCGTCAAGGGCGAGGACGCCGACGCCCAGCAGCTGGCTATCCTCCAGATAGGTTGACCATCGGTACGAGCTTGTGCTGCTGGAAAGTGTTGTGGCGGACAAGCCAAGCATGTCCACGTAAGAGGACAGAGCTTTGAGTCCATGCCTGGTTACCATCCAGTCAAAATTATACCCACCCCACCCCGTCGGTTCCCGTACCATGACCTGGGAGCCGTCGTTGGCGCCGATGAGCTGGACAATGGCGACAATCTCCGGTGGATAGGCTGACTGTTTGCTCAATTCAGTGACTGAATCGGCATCATAGCTGCCGACAATCAACCTTCTTCTATTTTCCGGATAGCTGAATGAAGAGAGTTCGGCCATTGCCACAGGAACCAGTTCTCGTCCGAATGGACGATGCTGCCAGCCGTTTTTCAACTCGATAAAAAGCGTGACGGGCTCACCCGTCTCCTGCTCAAAAAGCGCCACCACAGAAAGTACTTCGCGTAGATACGGGGGACGCAGGCCGGTTGGCCAGGTGTATGCATCAAGTTCAGTGCTCGTATAATTGCCTGCAAACGATGCTTCCAATTGATTGCCCGTATCCGCGTGAGCATCTGATAAAGAGTGATCAGCGGCGATGAACTGCTCATCGAGGACGTAGAGGACTTCATCCTTGCTCATGACCACCGGTACATGAATAGCACGGCCGCCCTGCTCCAGGGCACGGGTATATGCCGGCAGGCTGAACGGCGGCAGAGCAGAGGGGTCGCCCGAGTTGATGATGAGCGGCGCTGCACCAAGGGGGCCGGCCCCGGCCAGCATAGCGAGCACGATAGCAACAATCATCCGGATCATGGCCGGCGATCTAGGCGATTTCGGCCACCTTCCGGGCGGCGTCGCCGATATCTTCGGCATTGATCAGGTTCAATCCCGAATCGGCCAGGATACGCCTTCCCTCTTCTACGTTGGTTCCCTCCATGCGCACCACCACCGGCACCGACAAGCCTACCGCGGTGGCGGCCTGCACCACCCCGCGGGCCAATTCGTCGCAGCGCAGGATGCCGCCGAAGATATTGATCAGGATTCCTTTGACGTGCGGATCATCGAGAATGATGCGAAATCCCTGTTCCACCCTGGCGGCGCTGGCGCCGCCGCCCACATCAAGAAAATTGGCGGGCTCGGCGCCCGCCTGTTTGATGATATCCATGGTGGCCATGGCGAGCCCCGCTCCGTTTACCATGTTGCCGATGTTTCCCGAAAGCTTGATATAGTTGAGATCAAACTCCGCTGCTTTACGCTCGTGCGGGTCCTCTTCCAGCGGGTCGCGCATGGCGGCGACATCCGGATGACGATAGAGGCTGTTGCCATCGATATCGACTTTGGCATCGATGGCGATGAGCTCGCCCTGGTCGGTGACGACCAGCGGATTGATTTCCACCATGGAACAGTCGTAATCGACGAAAAACCGGTAGAGGCGGCGCATCATCGCACTAAACTTTTTGCCGGTGTCACCGCTCAGAGCCAAAACAGCGGCCAACGCGCGGAGTTGAAAGCCCTGCAGTCCCAGCAGTGGATTGACGTCGACGGAAACGATCCGTTCGGGGGTGGCGGCGGCCACTTCTTCGATATTCATGCCGCCGTCACTGCTGACCAGAATCGTTATGGTGGCGGTGTCTCGATTGACCAGAAGCGAACAATAGAGTTCCCGGTCAATGGCAACGGCGCGTTCCACCAGAACCTGATTGACTGTTTTGCCCATACCTGCCGTCTGCTCGGTAACCAGCTCCATACCAAGGATATTGCGGGCCGCCTGCTCCGCCGCGGCGGCGCTGTCAACCACCTGCACACCGCCGCCTTTGCCGCGTCCGCCGGCATGTACCTGGGCCTTGATTACTACCGGGGAGCCAAGGGTTTCGGCAATACGGCGGGCATGGTCGGGGTCGCGGGCCACCTCGGAATCGGGTACCAAGATGTCATGAGCGCGAAATAACTCTTTTGCCTGATATTCGTGAATTTTCATAAGATCGTGTTGCCTATCTGTGGTGGTGGCGGCTTAGCCGAACAATTAATCGTCATACGACTTGGCGGCGGGGAGTGCATGGTCGGCAGTCCCCGCCCAGCTGAGCCTATTTATGGGGAAATCCCATATCGGTGAGGGTGTCGGTGATCTCATCAAGAATGGTCGGATCATCGATGGTTGAAGGCATCCGGTATTCTCTGCCGGCCGCAATCGAGCGCATGGTGCCGCGCAGGATCTTGCCGGAGCGGGTCTTGGGCAGTCGTGCCACCGAGGTCGCTTCATGAAAACAGGCGATGGCGCCGATTTTTTCCCGTACCAACTTCACCAGCTCCGCCTTCACCTCCTCGTTGCTTCGCTCTACTCCCGACTTGAGTACAAACAGACCAACCGGCAATTGTCCCTTGAGCTGGTCATCGGTGCCGATCACCGCGCATTCGGCAACATCTGGATGGGTGGCGATAACCTCCTCCATGGCACCGGTGGAGAGACGGTGGCCGGCTATGTTGATAACATCATCGATGCGGCCCATGACATATACGTAGCCGTCATCATCGATATAGCCGCCGTCGCTGGTTTCATAATAGCCGGGAAAGGTCTTCATATACGACTTGACAAAACGTTCTTCATTGTGCCACAGAGTCGCCAGGGTGCCGGGCGGCAGCGGTAGTTTGACGACAATATTGCCCTCCTGGTTGGCACCCAGTTCAAGCCCGCCGTCGTCAACGATGCGCACATCGTAGCCGGGTGCCGGTTTGGTCGGCGATCCCGCTTTTATTGGCAGTTCTTCGATACCCCGGCAGTTGGCGACAATCGCCCAGCCGGTTTCGGTTTGCCACCAGTGGTCGATAACCGGTACCTTGAGCAGGTCCGAGGCCCAATAGTAGGTGTCGGGATCAAGCCGCTCGCCGGCCAGATAGAGCGCCTCAAAGCATGAGATGTCGTACTTTGAGATAAACGAGCCGGTGGGATCCTCCTTCTTGATGGCCCGAAATGCGGTAGGCGCGGTGAACAGGGCCTTCACCTGGTGCTCCGAGATGACCCGCCAGAAGGCCCCGGCATCGGGAGTGCCCACCGGTTTTCCTTCGTAAAATACGGTGGTGGCACCCTTAAGCAGTGGCCCGTAGACGATATAGGAATGACCCACCACCCAGCCGACATCAGAAGCCGACCAGAAAACGTCGCCGGCATCGATATCGTAGATGGCCTTCATGGACCAGTGCAGGGCCACCGCGTGGCCGCCGTTGTCCCGCATAACCCCTTTGGGCATCCCGGTGGTACCTGAGGTGTAGAGGATATAAAGGGGGTCGGTGGCGGCAACCGGCACGCACTCGGCGGGCTCGGCGCCGCCTATGAAATCATTCCAGTCAAGATCGCGACCATCCTGCATATCGGCGCCGACAAAGGGGCGTTGCAGGATGACGCAGTGCTTCACCTTATGTTCGGCCATGTCAATGGCCTGATCAATGATCGGTTTATAAGCCAGGGTTTTCTTGCCTTCAATGGCGCCGGAGGCGGAGAGCAAAAATTTGGGTTGGGCGTGATTAATCCTGATGGCCAGCTCCGGCGCGGCAAAGCCGCCGAAGACCACCGAGTGGATGACACCAAGACGGGCGCAGGCAAGCATGGCATAGACGGCTTCGGGGATCATCGGCATATAAATGATGACCGTATCCCCTTTTTCCGCGCCGGCCCGCTTCAACGCGCCGGCCAGTTGCGCCACCCGCTCGTGCAGTTGATTGTAGGTGATCGTTGTGACGGAGTCGGTAACCGGGCTATCGTAGATTATGGCCGCCTGTTCTCCGCGACCGGCGGCAACGTGGCGGTCGACCGCATTAAAGCAGGTGTTCATCATGCCGCCGGTGAACCAGCGATAAAATGGTGGGTTTGCATCGTCCAACACCTTGTCCCAGGACTGATACCAGTCAATGCCGGCGGCGGCCTCCGCCCAGAATTCTTCCGGCTGCTCGATACTTTTCGTGAAAACCTCCTGATAGTTAGCCATCATTCACCTCACCTGTTTAGTAGTTAACAACTAGTGGCTGGCAGAACCTATGTGTCAGATACCTCTCTATTGATCGATCTTAAACTTGAGGGAGTCCTGAAAAATGGCCTTTTCGCCCAATCTCCGCGTTGCTCTAAAAGCTTTATCCTCGGAATATCAGCCATATGCCCGTGGTAAAATTTCCCTCGCGCCTTGATCTTGAACGAACATGCTCATTTTTCAAGGCTCCCTTGAAGTTCTCGTAACGTACGGCGGTGCAGGGGATCACTCCGGCTGACACCGCAGAAGCGCCGCCTGGGTCATCACGGTGGTGGCAAAGGCGGGTTCATCAGCGTTGAGCTGGTCGGGTTCAAAGCCGACCAGCGGTCCCTGCCCGTACCACTCATCAAAACCAAAATTCCAACCTGCCCAGTCGGCACCAAAGTCGTAAACTGTATCCGGACCGTAATCGTTGAAGAGTATCGAATCGGGGTTTCGATCACTTTGCCGGCTCATGCCGATAAGCACATAGTCGGCGCCCTCCTGTTTGCCGTATGCGGTGATCCGCGAGCTGATTGACTGTTCGCTGAGCCTGGTCGGTATGGTTATGAGCAGGTGGGAAAAGACCAGACACGACGGCGGCACCGTCGACTCGGCAAACAACAAAACGGCTGCATCGGTGGGGGCAAAGCGCTCTTTTTCCCGGCCAACCTCTTTTTCTCCACACCCGCTGAGCATAAGCAGCAGCGAGGCCAGTAGGGCATATGTAACGAAGTGGCGCACGGTTTTCTCCTTTTCCAACTCCATCATCCTGGCACCCTGTAATGCGTACAATATCGCCGAGCCTGCTCTTTTCTGTTTTATGCTTAATTACTCTTTCAGTCACAGAGCGCAGCCATGCTCCCTCAAGCGTGCTATCCGCGCCCAAAACAAAAATGGCGGCGCTCTATGGCAACATTGCAAACTTTACAGGATGCTTGATTGTGTGACGTAAGGCTCATCTCCTGATTAATTCATAGCCCGGCATCGTCAAATTTGCAAAACCTTTTCTCCCTTCTCAACTACATATCTCATTGTGGCGGTGTTCCAGCAGTTCCCCGAAATAGGTAATGGAGATGAAGTTATCACTGCTCCGTGGCCGAGTCCGGGAGCTTGGCCTGGCGATATGAACAAGGGTACCGATACCGGTTATTTCGGCGGCTGTTAGAACTTTTTCGGTATCATCGGCGAGCATGGTGCGCTCCGGAGAAAAACCCAGTTTTACCTGCAACCGGCGCCAGAACAGGGGATCCTGTTTGGGCAGAGCGAGGTGCTCGGCACAGATCATCTCGCGAAAATAGTGTTCAAGGCCGGCATGGTGCATCTTCAGGGCCAGGGTTTTGGGGTGGGCGGCGGTAACCAGGTAAGCGGGCTTTGCTTCTTGCCGGAGAAACTCAAGAAACGCGGGTACCCGCGGGTGCACCGTGATCAGATGCGATAGTTCTTCCTTGAGCCCGATAATATCGAGCTGCAGCCGTTTCGACCAGTAATCCACATTCGACCACGCAAGCGAATCCTCCACCGACCGGTAGTAGCCCATAAGCTCAACAACGGCGTCGGCGGTGGCGATCTTTCTTTTTTTCGCATAGGCGCGAGGTACGTGATGTTCCCAAAAATGGTCGTCGAAATGTTTATCGAGAAGGGTTCCGTCCAGATCGAGCAGTACCGTATCGATCTCGTCCCATTTACACAATGGTTTCATGGCGGGTTTCGTCTGTTTGTGTTAAGTGCGCAAGCGCGCTGAGCTCGGCGGTGATATGCGCCACGAAACTGTTCAGTTCGGCCGGGGAAGCGGCACGGGTTTTGACGATTAAGCGGTGATCCGGGGTCAGCCGGTGGCCACTGCGGATCAGATAATCGGGCCAGCTATCGGCGGGGATGGGAGGATCTGGGGCAAAAGAAAAGACCAGGACACCGTCGCCTTGTTCCAGCTTGGTGATGGCCAGCGGTTTGATACTGCGTTTGATGGCGATGATCAGCAACAGGTTGTCAAGCTCATCGGGGATGGCGCCGTAGCGATCTCTCAGCTCTTCTCGCAGGACATCCATCTCTTCCTGCGTCTCATCCGCCAGTGCCGCAACACGGCGATACATCATATAGCGCTGGCTGGTATCGGCGATATATTCCTCCGGGATGAAACCACTGATCCGCAGATTGACCTCAGGATCGATGTCGGGGGCCGGCACCTCGCCATTTTCTCTGCTGTTTCCGGCCTTGAGATCGGCGATGGTTTTCTGCAGCAGTTCAAAATACAACTCATACCCCACCGCGGCGATGTGGCCGCTCTGGGACACCCCAAGCAGATTGCCGCCGCCGCGAATCTGCAGATCGGACATGGCAAGCTTAAAGCCGCCGCCCAACTCGCTGTACTCAAGCAACGCCCGAAGCCGGTCGCGGGCGTCTTTGGCGAGGTGCTCAAGCGAGGGGACCAGCAGATAGGCATAGGACTGGGTGCTTGACCGACCCACCCGGCCGCGCAGTTGATACATCTCGGCCAGGCCGAGCTGGTCGGCCCGATTGATGATAATGGTGTTGGCACTGGGGATATCGAGGCCTGATTCGATAATGGTGGTGCTGATCAGCACGTCGATGGAGCCGCGTACGAAATCCACCATGATCTCTTCCAGCTCACTGCCTGCCATCTGCCCGTGGGCGACGGCAAGCCGTGCCTGGGGGACGAGTTTTTGCACGGTGGAAGCCATCTGGCTGATGGAACGCACCCGGTTGTGCACGAAAAAAACCTGGCCGCCGCGGCCGATTTCACGAGTGACCGCCTCCTTGATGATCAGCTCCTCATAGCGGGCAACGAAGGTTTTGACCGGCAGTCGCTGGGCCGGCGGGGTGGCAATGAGGGAGAGATCGCGAATGCCCAGCAGGGAGAGCTGCAGGGTGCGGGGAATGGGGGTGGCGGTGAGCGCGAGTACATCCACGCCGGCCTTTATCCGCTTGATCTTCTCCTTGTGGCTGACCCCGAACCGGTGCTCCTCGTCGATGATGAGCAGCCCCAGCTTACGAAAGGAGATATCCTTGGAGAGCAGCCGGTGGGTGCCGATGATGATGTCAATAGCGCCGCCGGCAAGATCGGAGATGATCTGTTTTTGCTCGGTGCGGCTCTTGAAACGGTTGATACCGGCGACCCGCACCGGAAAATCGGCGAGCCGCTCGGTAAATGTCTTCAGATGTTGTTCAGCCAGAACCGTGGTGGGCACCAGTACTGCCGCTTGAAAACCATCCTCCACCACTTTGAAGGCGGCCCTGATCGCCACTTCGGTCTTGCCGTAGCCAACATCACCGCAGATCAATCGATCCATGCAGCGGGTTGCGGTGAGATCATCCACCGTTTCGGTGATCGCCTGCTGCTGGCCGGGGGTTTCATCAAAGGCGAAGGATTCTTCGAGATCGCGATACAATTCGCCGGGGGATGAAAACGGTGTGCCACCCCGAATTTCGCGACGGGCATAGAGGTCGAGCAGTTCCTGGGCGACTTTCCACATCTGCTCGGAGACCTTGGCCTTGGCGACCTGCCAGCCGGTGGATCCCAGTTTGTCGATCCGGGGGAGCTTGTCGGTGGGGCCTTCGTAACGGGTTACCAGGGTGAGCCGATCTACCGGCACGTAAAGTTTGTCGCCGTCACGGTACTCGATCAGAATAAAATCACTGATCGACGACTGCAGGGTGATGGTGTGGATACCGCGAAATATTCCTAGACCGTGGTCGCGATGGACGACGATGTCGCCGTCGTTAACCTCGGTAAAGCGCAGCGGCTGGGCTGCCGCCTTTTTTCGGGAGCGGCCGCCGAGACGGCGCTGGCCGAACAGTTCAAGCTCGGAGAGCAGGTGAAGGCGCCGGGCAGGAAAGGAAAAACCGCGGCTGATCGGGGTCGCGGCAAGAGATATCTCCGCATGATCCGGGTGGGGATCAATGGTGTCAAGATCAAGTATGCCCTCATGGGGGAGGCAGCTAAAGGGCGCCTCGGCAAGCAGTTCACGCAGGGTGTTGCGCCGTTTTTCCGAGCGGCAGCAGATGATAACCGTCTCGTTGTTGCCAAGCCACTGGTCGATTTGCTCGATAAGCGGGGCGAGCACACTCTGCTGGCGGTGTCGCCTCGAAATCTGCTGCCGCAACAGGGTATGCGAGTGCATGACAAAGCGGTGATCAGCCGTATCAGCGGAGATGAAATCACCGATTTGGTGGCGCTCAAACCCACCGATCAATTCATTGAACAGTGCTTTGGTAATGAACAGCTCCGGCGGTGGCAGGGCCGGCTGACCCGCCTGGGTGAGTGATGCAAAATTGTGTTCAATACGCTCCCAGACCAGATCGATGCCTTGATTGATGGCGGCGGGCTCACGGACGATCACCCGGGTGGATGGCGGCAGGTGGTCAAAGATGGTTGCACAAGGTTCGTCATCTCTGGTGAAAATGGGCAGGAAACACTCCATGCCGGCAAAGCGCCGGCCATGCTTGATGCGCTCAACCATGGCGGTGGTGGCCGGAGCGTCCCACCCGTAGTGCTCGCCTAGATGATGGAGGCGCTGGACAATAGGGTCAAGATGGTTGCTCTCACCGGCGGCAAGGTGGAGCTCACTGACCGGCAGAATTACTGCTTCCTCGAGATGGGTGGTGGAACGTTGGGAAAGCGGATCGAATCCGCGGATCGATTCCACCGTTTCTCCGAACAGATCGATCCGCAGCGGCCCGTCATGACAATTTCCATCAGCACTAATAAAGGGCGGTGGATACAGATCGATAATGCCCCCGCGCACCGCGAAATCACCAACCATCCGTACCAGTGCGGCCGGTTCGTAGGCCATGGCGACAAGCGCGCCGCGAAACCGATCCAGATCCAGTTCTTCACCGGCGATCACCAGCTCGGCATGGCGCTGTAACTGGCTAACGGGAATTACCCGGCGCAGGGCGGCCTCAACCGAGGTAACGATAACCGGTGCGACCCCCTGGTCGCGGATATGATAGAGCGCTGAGATGCGCTGGGCACTGGTACGTGGATCCGGGGCCAGCGCCCCGTAGGGAGGAATCTCATGAGCCGGGTAGGCGAAAACCTCGGCCTTGGTAAAAAAACTGAGATCCTGGGCGGTCTCAGCCACCTGCTGTTCATCGGCGACCAGGATGCACAGCGGCCTTTCACCGGTAAGAGTTGCGCAATACCAGGCGACGCCGCCGCCACGCAGACCGGCGACATCGACGGCTGGCACCACTGATGGAGGCTGGGGGGCGGCCATGATGCCGATGTTATCTCAGATGCTCTGCGTTCGGGTAACCCTGACTTTTTCCGTCACATGCTAGAATTGCCCGCCGACACTAAAATCCCAGACGGTCTGCGATTCGTCGGGCAGCGGATCGAGATTGTATCCCCAGACCACGCGCAGCGGCCCCAGCGGGGACAACCAGCGCAGTTCCACACCGACACCCTTGTCGATGTCATCGGCGATGGAGCTGGAAAAATCATTGGCCACGTTCTGGCCGGCGTCAAAAAAGACAACGCCGAATACCCCCTGATCCTTGAGCAGGGGCAGGACGATCTCGGAGTTGATATACCACATCCGATTACCGCCGATCCGATCACCCGTTTCCGGGTCGACGGGGCTGACATCACCATACTTGAAACCGCGGATGGAGTTGAGTCCACCTAAGTAGAAACGTTCATAGACCGGCAGTTTGTCCTCTTTATTTTCCGATACTATGCCGGCGGCGCCGAGAAAGTGAAAGACCGTGCCGTAAGCGATGGGAAAGTACCAGCCCGATGATCCCTCGACCTTGGTGAACTGTGCGTCCCCCTGTAAAAAGCCACCGGCATATTTGGTGGTTATCCGGTTTCGTGAACCTTTGCTGGCCCCATAGAGCCGGTCGCGGGTATCTCGTATCAGGGAAAACTCCAGGGCACTGGTGACCGGCACATTTTGTGATTCGCGAATGATAAATGATGCGTTTTCCGACACATCGGTCAGCTCGGTGTCGGTATAGCTGTAGCTTTCATAGAGCCGCCACTTGCCCCAGAACGGATGGCCGAAGCGCACTGCGCCGCCGGTGGAATCACGGGTATAGTCAGTGAATTCGCGTCTCCAGTTGTAGAGGTCGACGCCCATGGAAAGCTGGGTGTCATACACCCGGGGATTGGTCCAAGCGAGGTTGTAGCGATTTGATTTGCCGCCGATATTGGCGGTTAATGAAAGCCGCTGGCCCAACCCCAGGAAGTTATTCTCGGAGATTTCACCCATGATCATAAAGTCGTCCACCGAGGAGTAACCGGCGCCGATACTGAACTGGCCGGTGCTTTTTTCCTTGACGTCAATGACAACGTTCATCTTCGATGGGTCAAGGGCCGGTTCCGGGGTGATGGTGATCTCTTCGAAGAAGTCAAGTCGTTGGAGTTTCTCATTGCTGGTGCGCAATCCTTTGGCGTCGAACACCCCACCCTCGGCGATCTGCAGATCTCGCCTGATGACGTTGTCGCGGGTACGGGTATTGCCCTGAATGACGATGCGGTTGATATAGACCAGATCACCCTTGTTGATTCGCAGGTTCAGATCCACCCGGGCGCCCGATTCTGATTTTTCGATGTTGGGCCGCACCTCGGCAAAGGCAAACCCCTGTTCGGCGTAGAAATCGGTGATTTTGAGAATGTCTTCGCGCAGTACCTGGCGGCTCATATACTCTTCGTTGCGAATGGTGAGCATATCGAGAAAGACCTGCTTGTCGGCGATGAGATCTCCGTCGATATCAACCCGGCCCACCTTGAAGCGCGGTCCCTCTTCAACGGTGAAATTGACGAACAGCGACTCTTCTTCCTGGGTTATCTCCGGTTCGCCGACGCGGGCTTCGAGAAACCCGTTGTTCTGGTAGAAGGCGACAATCCGCCCGATGTCCTGATTGACCACGTCGCGGTCGAGAAGACCTGCCTGAGTAAGCCAGGAAAGCCAGTTCTTCTCGCGGGTCTGGATGGTGTCGCGAATCTCGCTGTCCTTGTAAGCGGTATTACCGGTGAAGGTGATATCCTTGATATATACCTTGCGTCCTTCTTCCACGGCAAATCGAACGGCGGCGGTTTCCGGGGTGGGAAAGGAGATGGTAGGCGTTACCAGGGTGTTGTAATACCCCTTGTTACGATATAACTGGGTGATTGCCGCGGCCGTGGCATTGACCTGGAGAGGATTGAGAATCGAGTTTTCTCGAAGTGTTACCACCTCGCGCACCTCATCATCCTTGAGGCGGTCGACACCGGTGATGGTAATGGAGCTGATGACGGGTTTTTCGATAACCCGAAAGATTACCTCTTTGCCCTGGTCAGTGCCGCGTACATCGATCTGGACATCCTCGAAATAGCCCATGTCGTAGATGGCTTTGAGATCTTCGCGCAGGGCCTCGGGCTGGTAATAGTCACCCGTCTTCGTCTGGATCTGGCGTAAAATGGCGCCGGAGTCGATCCGCTGGTTGCCCTCCGGGGCGATGGCGGCAATGAGCCGGCGGCGTTCACCATAGGCGATGATATCATCGGTGACGGCGGCGAGCACAAGATCGAGCTCGGCAAGTGAGGCCGCTTCCTGGTAAATATAAAACGGTGTGTCGGGGGCAAGGGCGTCGTAGACCGTGACATCGAGGCTCAGCTGATTGCCGATCACCGTTATCGCGCCGGCCGCCGCGTAATCGGCGCCTTCTGCCGCGCTAATGGCCCGGAGCTCATCGGTGGGCGGCGGCCAGGATCGGTAGTCAAATAACTGCCGATCGGCAAGGGCAAAACCTTTTTGTGCGAGCGCCGTCGCGTAGCGTTCATCGATCTGCCCCACAAACAGTTCGTCAACATCCGGGGCGACGACGTTGAGGGGCAGAAAAATGATATTCTGTTCTTCCGCGCTGGCGATGGAAGTGCTCAGCAGGATGGCGCATGTCGTGATCACAAGCGATCTGAATCCTGTTCGTGAATATTTTGCCAGACAAGGTGCGATGGTTGTCATCCACGATTTTCTCGACGGGTATACAAAAGCAGGTGAAATCATCATCATTGCTGAATAATTTTAGGTGGTTGATGGATGCGCCAATATAAATCAAGAAAAAGGGTGGGCCATTATGCCATGTTTGCCGGCATTTGCAAAGCGCTCATGAGAGACGCTTGCAATATCTACCGCCATGGACAAATCAGGTGAGAGAGCAAAAATTCACACTCGCCGCCCTGCGAGACGGGCTGCTCGATCTGCTCTTTCCGCCGCGCTGCTTTGGGTGTGAGATACATCTGCGGCCCGGCGCTGGAAAGACGCTCTGCACATCGTGCATGGAGATGGTGAAGATCATTACCGCACCCATCTGTCGGCGCTGCGGGGTAAAGGTTTTAGCTGGCGAGGATCGGTATTGCCAGGGGTGCCTGTCCAGTCCGCCGCCCTTTGCCATGGCACGCTCGGTGGCCATGTATCATGAACCTGTCATTAACCTTCTGCATCGTTTGAAATATCGTGGCGATACGGCAGTGCTGCAACCCCTACGTCAGATTATCTCGGCTCCCGGTGCCAGTCTGCTGCCGCCGGACTGTGATCTGATTGTCCCGGTTCCCCTGCATCGCGACCGCCTCCGCCAACGCGGCCTGAATCAGGCCCTGCTGCTGGCCAGGTTAGGACGAGGCCGCGGCGATACACCGATAGAGCCGGCCCTGTTGTTCAGAAAAGTCGCGACCCCGGCCCAGACCGGTTTAAGCGGTGCGGCCCGGCGTAAAAATGTGCGCGGCGCATTTGCTGTGAAAGATACGGAGGTGGTGCGCGGACGCCGGATCTGCATCGTCGATGACGTCTTTACCACTGGCGCCACGGTAAGCGAGTGTGCCCGGGTTCTTGTCCGGGCCGGTGCCGGGGAGGTGGTTGTTTGGACGGTGGCGCGGGTGTGAGGGCGGGAAAACATGAGAATTTTATGTATCATTGTTTTTCCATATTTTCGTGAAAATTTTATTATTTAATAGAAATTTTGAGAAAAGCGGTGTTTCATTTTTCTCTTACATTGTTGATAACTTTACCGTAATGTTTCTAAAACATTTGGATCACATTGAAAAACGGTATCTGCGGGAGAGTCTGAAAAAGATGACTGATTTCCGCCTTGTAGTAATTTTGTCCAATTTCCTCAACGGTTTGCCGCTGTCTTACCGGGCCTCTATTTTTAATCGAAAATCAGCTGATATCGTCTTTGACCGGGACACCGCGATAGGGTTTAGCTGGCGTCCGTAAATCATTGCGGAGTGCTCCGGGGAGAGGCCGGAGTGTTGCTTCCGCTCATCTTGTCTTTGTTTTGTTTTGGTTAAGGTTTGGGCAGGACCGGGAGGGTTTTTCCGGTGGTCTTGCTTCATTTTTTCGGCGTAGATCGTTGAATTTGGCGTCTAATTGGGAATCTCAAGCGAGATAATGCGTCATGGTGTGGGAACGAGCGAAACAAAAATTACAAGAGACGATCACCCAGAGTGTCTATAAGCTCTGGATTGAGCCGCTTGGTTTGCACAACCGCCGGGGGGCGCACCTCTTTTTGTCCTGCCCTGACAAGTATTTTAAGGCCTTTGTCAGCCAGAATTTTCTTGCCGCGATTACCGAGGCTGTGGTGCATGAGGATCAAAGCATCGAGATGGTGCACCTGCAAGATGCGGGACGGATCGATTCGGACGTCAGCAAACCGGTGCAATTGCAATTGCCGCAAATGGTCACCGGCACCTCACAATTTCGCTCCCTCCATCCACGCTACACCTTTGCCGAGTTTATGGTCGGCGCCGGCAATATATTGGCCCAATCAGCCTGTCGGGCGGTTTGCTCTCTCGATGATTCCATTGGTCCATGCCTTTACATCAACAGTACCACCGGGCTGGGTAAAACCCATTTAACCCATGCCATTGCTCACGAACTTTTAAGCACGGCGCCGCTTACCAGACTGCACTACCTGACCGCCCAGCAATTTGCCGCCGAGATGGTGGCAAATATTAGGTCCAACGAAATGGAAGGATTTAAACGCAAGTATCAGGAGCAGTGTGATATATTGCTGATCGAAGATATTCAGAGCCTCATCGGCAAGAAAAAGACCCAGCAGGAACTCAACGAAGTGCTCGATACCCTGATAAAATCGGGTAAGCGAATTGTGCTTACGGCCAATAAGGGTCCGCGTGAGTTAAGCGATATCGATGATGATTTCAGATCGAGGATGACATCGGGCCTGGTGACCTCAATCAAACAACCCGACCTGGAGACCAGACGCCGCATCGTCAGGATAAAGGCGGCGGCGCACAATATCCGGATCGAAGACCATTTTGTTGACCATATCGCCCAGCACATAAAAGGGGATGTGCGCCGCCTGGAGTCGGCCGTTATCGCCCTGCGTGCCCGGGCAGTGCTGGCGAACGGTAAGATTGACGAGGCCATGGTTGATGATTCGGTGGCATCTCTGGTGGGACGCACCCAGGAACTCAATACCCGGGCTATTTCCGAGATGGTGGGGCGGCAGTTTGCCGTCAGCATGGGCGAGATGGAATCAAAATCGCGCAAGAAATCTATCAGCTACCCGCGCCAGGTGGCAATGTATCTCAGCCGCAAGCATACCGATCAGACCCTGGCCGATATCGGCAAGATATTTAAGCGTGACCACTCCACCGTGTTGCATGCGGTCAAGGTGATTGGTGATCTGAAACGAAGAGATACCTCGGTGTCGGCGCAGCTTGACCTGCTCAGCGAGCGGGTGCGTCAGCTCTAATGGGGTTGTAAAACTCTCCATATCAGTCATGTATGGCCTGAGAGGCAATTCGCAGCTCATTTGGAGTTGCTGGATTGAGGCTTTTGCGGCAATGGCGGTAGAAAGAATTTTAGGAGTTTTTTACGAGACCAATAGCACTGCTGGCGGCTAAAAGCCGTGCCGTATTGGCTGTCAGTCGGCGCTTTAGAAATAGACCTTTTTCAGTTCAGGTTGCGCACTGGCTCTGGTGCGGCGCTCGATGATTTTATCAGCGACGTCGGTGGCCGTCTTGACCATATCGTTGATACCGATTCCTTCCCAGCCAAAACCGCAGACGGCAAGGCCGCCCATCTCTTTTACGAGGGTGTCGCGCCAGGACAACAGCGCCGGGTAGCCCGCCTCCAGTTGCGGGATGCCGCCGCCGGGCCGCAGGACCCTGGCATAGACCGGGTTGTCCGAAATATTTAGCAAATCACCGATATCGCCTAAGGCGCCGGCAATGAGTTCATCGTCAGTGAGCTCGAGCCGTTCCGGGTGACGCCTGCCGCCAACCAGGGCCTCGAGAATGATGTGGTTGGCCGGTGCCCGTCCGGCAAACATATTGGATGAAAACAGTGCCCCCAGGATAAAGCGGTTTTCGCAATCCGGCGCCAAGAATCCAAAACCAGGCGGCAACCGGGCGCCCGCAAAACCAAGCACAACAGTTGCCAGCCACGCCTCCGGGACGCGCCGCAACGGCATCGAATCAGAAAGCGTCGCAAGCAACCCAAGGCCCTGGTTAACCGGCAGGGCAATGACCAGGTTGGCGCCGGTGAGCGGTTCGTCTTCAAGTGATCTCACCTGCCACTGATCTTCAACTCTGGCAATGGAACTGACGGTGCGGTGCAGTATCAGTTCCTCGCCGGTGACAAACTGATCGGCAAGTCTTTCCACCAGCCGCTGCATGCCGCCGGTAAAGCTCAGCATAGTCGGCAGTGATGGTCTGGTCTTGTGTTTCTTTCTGGCCCGCCAGGCGGTGGCAAGGGCGCCTCGGATCACCGAGCGATAGCGTTTCTCAAGGGCGCGGGCGCCGGGCATTACGGCATCGATTTTAAGCTCATTGTAGTCACCCGCATAGGTGCCGGTGAACACCGCGTCCACATAGGGGAGCAGGGCCGGGCCGAATCGATGGTTGGCCCATTTGGCGACGGTGGGCTCGCCGGCTAACGGTTTTTTGAAAAGATCACGCAGCACGCCGATCTTTTCACGCCATGAGATGAGCGGCGCCCTGAGGATTTTCAGTGGGCTCTGGGGAATCAATTGCAGAGCCCCGTTGCGGCACACATAGCGCCCATGGGTGGCGAGCGGGGCTTTTGCCAGTTCGTTATTCAGGCCGAGCTGGGTTATCAGCCGGCGACTTGTTTCGCTGTTGTCCAGAAAGCCGTGCGGCCCCCATTCGGCCGTGAACCCCTTGTCCTGAAACGACTGGATAACCCCGCCGCATTTTCCTGATTTTTCTACAATCATAAGGCGGTGGTGGGGATCGAGTTGCTTGAGGGCGTGGCCGACGACCAGACCGCTGAGTCCGGCGCCGATGATGACGGTATCCTTGATGTGGTTCATCTGTCTGCTATCTGTATGGTCAGTGTGAGGTGTCATTACCCCCGAGCTTTGCCGCCGTGCCCCGGCTTGACAGCAAGAGCGCGATGGTTACCATATCGCCGTTTTTACAGACAATACAGCACGAGATCAAGGCAATCAATACTAACAGATAAAAAGTGCGGAGCCCTATTCGGTAACACTTTGTGTATAGGGCTTTTGTCGCGAAAGGATGTAACGATGACCCAAGACACTACCACCCACGAATTTCAGGCGGAAACAAAGAAGCTCCTCGATATTGTCATCAATTCGCTCTACACGGAGCGTGATGTCTTCTTGCGAGAACTTATCTCAAACAGCGCCGATGCGCTTGAAAAATACCGCCATCAAAGCCTTGTTGAGCAGCAAACCGAGTTGTTCGACGCCCACCTGCCGCTGGAGATCGTGATCGATCTGGATGAGGAGAAAAAGCTCCTCACGATCACCGATACCGGTATCGGCATGAGCAAAGACGAGCTGATCACCAACCTCGGCACCATCGCCCACTCAGGAGCGGGCACCTTCCTGGCCGAGCTGGCCGAGGCGGCGAGAGAAGATGTCAGATTAATCGGACAGTTCGGTGTCGGTTTTTATGCTGCGTTCATGGTGGCCGCACAGGTCACGGTAAAGTCGCGCCCCTGGGACGGTGCTGAGGGATATGAATGGGTCTCAGATGGGACCGGCACCTTCAGCGTCGAGCCATGCCCCGGTCTGCATCGCGGTACCAAGATCATCCTTGAATTGAAGCAGGGATGCGAGGATTACGCCAAAAAATTCAAGATTGAATCGATTATCCGCCAATACTCAGCCTTTGTCCCCTTTCCCATAAAACTCGAGGGCAAGACGGTCAACACCGTGCAGGCATTATGGGCGAGAAATAAAAGTGAGATTGAAGAATCTGAGTACACCGAGTTTTACAAGTTTATCGGCAATGCCGCTGATGAGCCGCTCTACCACCTTCATTTCAGCGCCGATGTACCCCTAGCCATCAATGCCCTGCTCTTTGTTCCCAAGGAGAACCTGGAGATGTTTGGTTTCGGCAAGATGGAGTCGGGAGTCAACCTCTACTGCCAGCGTATTCTCATCGATCAACACTCCGAACACATCCTTCCCGGATGGTTGCGGTTTCTCAAAGGGGTGGTGGACAGTGACGATCTGCCGCTCAATATCTCTCGTCAGGCCTTGCAGGACAACGCCCTGGTGGCCAAAATCAGAAGGGTAATCACCAAGCGTTTTCTCAAATTTCTCGATGAGCAGGCAAAAAAGGATGAGAAGGGGTACCTCACATTCTGGGATACCTTCGGCATCTATCTAAAAGAAGGCGTTACCGCTGATTTTGAATATCATAAGGAACTGGCCAAGCTGCTGCGTTTTGAATCTTCCAAGTCAGCGGACGGGACAAGCATCTCTTTAGCTGATTATGTGCTGCGCATGAACAGTGATCAGGAGGAGATATACTACATAAACGGGCCGAGCCGGATGGCCATCGAGGCGGGTCCGTACGTTGAGATGTTCAGGAAAAATGATATCGAGATCATTTATACCTTAGAGCCCATCGATGATTTTGTCTTGAGCCATCTCGGTGAATTTGACGGCAAGAAGCTTGTTTCCGCCGATCGGGCCGATCTGAAATTACCGCACGAAGATGCGGCGCCGATAGATGGCGAGCAGGAAGATGCACTGGACGATGATGCCGTCACCGCTCTGATTGATTGGTTGAAAAAGACCTTGAGCGATAAGGTCGCCGATGTTACCCGTTCTCATCGGCTGGTTGACGCGCCGGCAATGATTGTCAATCCGGATGGATTCATGAGTGCATCCATGGAACGCATTATCGCCGCCGGTCGCCTGGAAAAAGGTGCCGGCACCGAAATCGGCAAGAAAAATCTGGAGATCAATCCGGCCAACAAGCTTATCCGCGGTCTGGCCCAGCTCGTAGACAGCGATGAGTCCTTTGCCGCCGAAGTCGCCTACCAGATCTACGACAATGCCATGATTCAGGCGGGGCTGGTGGTCGACCCGCTGGCAATGGTGGAGCGTAACTACCGGATCCTGGCAAAGACCCTCGACTCGTGAGGCCTTCGACAAAACCGTTGAAAAACCAAAGAGTTCCCGCTATATACAGTAGAACTTTCGGAGCCATCAGCACGCTTTAGTGGCCAAATATCTGATTGTATGGGTTTTGCCACACCCACCACAACCATGGCTCAGATAACTACACAGGGAGCTTTTTCATGATCTTGGTACGATCTCTGCCGGGCTTTGTCCTGCTGCTGTTTCTGCTTGCCGGGTGCGGCAGCACCCCGGCAAGCAATCTTGCCTCCGATGCCGGGCTCATCAAGGAGGGTGTCTCCACCAAAAACGACGTACTTACCTACCTTGGTGACCCGTCCGCCCAGCAAACGTTGTCTTCGCGCAGCGAACGCTGGGTCTACTACCAAGAGTATCGCTCAAACTTTCGCCGGGTGCCGTGGGTGGGCGACAGTCTCGGTTCGGAAGGGTACGATCGGATCGTCGTGAGCTTTACCGACGACGTGGTGAGCGATATCGTTTACAGCGCCTATAATTCGAAAGATGATGACTGGGCCGATGATTTCTCCTGGCAGAACAATCAGCAGTGAATGATCGATTTACCACCAGCCGCGCCAAGATGGTACAGGAGCAGCTGGTGGCCCGCGGTATCCGAGATGAACGGGTGTTGGCGGCGATGCGTGAGGTGCCCCGTCACTGTTTCGTTGATGATGCCCTGCACGCCCGCGCCTATGGTGATTTCCCGCTGCCCATCGCGGCCCAGCAGACCATCAGCCAACCCTATATCGTTGCCTTGATGACCCAGGCACTGGGTCTTGAAGATTCCGCCCGGGTGCTTGAAATCGGCAGCGGCTCCGGTTATCAGGCGGCGGTGCTGTCAAGGCTGTGCGCATCGGTGTACACCATCGAACGTATTGCGGAATTGCTCACAACGGCTCGCCGGGTGTTTGACCGGCTTGGTTACTTCAATATCATCACCAAACTTGATGACGGCACGCGTGGCTGGGACGAACATAGCCCCTTTGATGGTATTATCGTCACCGCCGGCGGTCCTCAGCCGCCAGAACCGCTTATTGGGCAACTTGCCGAGGGCGGTACAATGGTGATTCCGGTGGGTGATCAGTATGTCCAGGAGCTGCAGGTACTCTCCAAGGTTGATGGGAAGGTCGAGACCAAGGTCCTTGAGCGGGTCCGTTTTGTGGATCTGATCGGCGAACATGGCTGGTAGCAAAACACCACCCATCGGCAAGGGGATGCTCTTTGGCCTCTACCAGCGCTGCATGGATTGGATTGCCGGGCCCTACGGGGTGTGGGTGCTCTTTTTCATTGCCCTGGTCGAGTCTTCTTTTTTTCCTATTCCCCCCGATGTCTTTCTCCTTGCCATGTGTCTGGCGGCGCCACGGCAGGCGTTCAAGTATGCCGCTATCTGCTCGGTGGGTTCGGTTCTGGGAGGGGTGCTGGGCTATGGATTCGGCCTCTGGTTCATGGACTCCATCGGTCAGCAGATCATCGGCTGGTACGGGCTGGAGCACAAGTACGAGGTAGTACGGAATTACTACCGCACCTATGATTTCTGGGCCATCATCATCGCCGGCTTTACCCCGCTGCCCTACAAGCTCTTCACCATCACCGCCGGCGCCTTCAAGATTAACTTCGCGGCCTTCGTGGTGGCCTCGGTGGTATCGCGCTCGGCGAGGTTTTTTCTCATCGCCCTGTTGATCTATAAATTCGGAGCACCGGTAAAGCTGTTCATCGAGCGTTATTTCAACATCCTTACCATCGTCTTCATGGTGCTTCTTATCGGCGGCTTCGTCCTTATTAAGTGGCTGATGTAAAAGGTTTTCACTTTTTGTGAGGTGACTTGTCGTAGATGCTGTCCTGCACTAAATATATATAGTGGAGTCCCTGCTTGAGAAGAGAAGAGGAACGAAACGCTCTGTAGTCATGCAGGTGAGCCAAGTGAGACGGCTGCGCGGTGATAGTATCTTCGTAACTATTTTCGTTCAATCAGCTATGGCTGTTACCTATCAGCATATAATGGGTAAATACCTTTTCGGTATCATAGTTGTCTGTGCCATCATGGGTGGCGGCGGAGTCGCCCAGGGCCATGAAATTCATCTGAAAAACGGTCAGGTGATTGTCACTGACCGGATTGTCAGGAGTGGTTCAACCATCACCTATGAGTATTATGGCGGCGATGTCAGCATCGACATCAACCGGATTGCCTCCATTATCTATGAGCAGGAGAATCGACCTCCTCCCGCTTCTGGATTTGACGGGCAACGCCCGCCACCCCCCTCGGCAGGTGTCGTACAACCCGTGGATTATGATTTAACCACTCAGCTTACCGATAAACTGAACCCGCGCACCCCCATCGAGCAGGCAAATCTGGCGGTTGTTTCCATTACCACGGCGGCTGGTTCGGGATCGGGATTTTTTATCAGTGAAGATGGGTTGATCGTCACCAATAAACATGTGGTACGCGGCAGCGACCGGAGCAGACAGCAGACCGAAGAACAGATCGAGGCGGCCAGGCAGCAGTTTGCCCAGTGGCGCCGTATCCTTGATCAGGATCTGCGCCAGTTGGAAGCAGCCGAGCATCAGGCTGCCCGGGCCAATGTATCGGATCCAACCCTGCGTCAGTGGCGACGGATCTACGAAGAAAATCGCCGCGAGTATGAAAAAAAATACAAAACGTTTACTACAGAGCAGAAGAGCCTGCTCAAAAAGCAGCAGGAGCTGGCCGCCCAGTCGCGCTTTACGGTTACCCTTGCTGATGGCACCGAGCTTTCCGGTTTGCTGTACCGGGTAAGTGCTCAGTACGATCTGGCCCTCTTGAAGATAAATGGCTACCGTACCCCCTTTATAAAACCGCACCAGCCGGGCGATATTTCACTTGGCCAGCGGGTTTATGCCATTGGCTCACCGCTGCAGCTCAGCAACTCGGTCACCTCGGGAGTCGTCTCGCAGATTCGCGGAGATTTTGTGCAAACCAACGCCGAGATCTATCCAGGTAACTCGGGCGGGCCGCTGGTGAGCGAAGACGGGCTGGTAATGGGGGTTAACACCATGAAGCTGCTCACTGAAAAGTTCGAAGGGCTCGGATTTGCCCTGCGCTTTGACATCGCCCAGCGTGAATTTGGCTCATATCTGGAATAGCGCTTCTCATTCAATTGACGGGTGCCACCAGGTAACCATCCCATTGTATCCTTCTCAGATGCGACTATCTCGCATTCCACCAGCTTTTCTTTTGTGGAAATGGAAATTTGTGGTAGTATCGGATCGGGTGGCTGTATCCGCGCCGTGTTTAATGCGGCAGTAAGAAGGTGTTTATATACAACTCATTCGCGCCAACGGGGAGGTACAAGTAGTGGAAGAGTTACATGCGATACGCAAAAGGCGGCGCTCTTTGCAGGAGGTAATGAATTTCATGGCGGCTCTGTCGGCCGGTATCGAGCCGATACTTGGCCGCGGCGCCAACTCCATGACCATGTCGGCGGGGCGTAAACTGGGGCGCCAGTTTTCCGAAAATGCCGTCAAGACTGATGATCTGCTCACTGCCATCGGTGAGGTGCGCAAGGTTCTTGAAGACAACCACTGCTTGTGGGGGTTCGAGCCGTTCAAACCGAAGGCCCAGGATGCGCTGGTGACCTTGAACCATAAAGGCGAACAACAAATGTATATCGTCTATCGGGACTGCATGATTCGGCAGTCGCTCTTTCGTTTTGGTCATCCGCAGAAGGGTTCTTTGTGTATTATGATGACCGGTTTTTTTGACGGCGCCCTGGAAAACATCATGGGTAAAAAGGCAAAGCTCGACATCCTGCACGCCGGTGAAAACGGCTGTCTAAAATTGTTGACGGTGGCCGCCTGAACCTCTCTTTGGGGGATACGTAGATGAGTGATGAAAAAATTCGTTTAAATACTGACTGGCTCTGTGATTGCGGCGGCTGTCACGTCGCCCTGGTGGATCTGCACGAAAAAATCCTCCAGGTGCTCGACTCGGTGGAGATCCAGCATTGTCCGGTGTTGACCGATGTTAAGGATTACCCGCCGGCGCGGATCGGTATTCTCACCGGCTCGGTGCGCACCGAGCATGATCGTCACGCCGCTTTGGTGATGCGAGAAAAATGCGAGATCATTATCGCCTTTGGCACCTGCGCCGTCTACGGTGGTCTGCATGGTGCCGGACTTGCTCACAGCCGCGAAGAAATCATGGAGCATGTCTATCGGCGCAGTCCCACCACCAAGACCGATACCATCCCCGATGCCGAGGTGAGTGAGCTCGCCAAAATGGTGACCCCCATCGACGAGGTGATTGATGTGGATCTCTATTTACCCGGTTGTCCGCCGCACCCGCATTTTATCTTCGAGAGCCTGGCCTCGCTGATCGAAGGAAGGGAACCACGCGTCACCCAGGATTCGGTGTGCGGGCGCTGCAAACGGCAGATGATTAAAGGTGATGCCAGAGAGATCAGGAACACCCTGGATGAAGTACCTGATGAACGGTTCTGTTTCTTGAGCCAGGGCCACATTTGCCTAGGCTCGGCAACCCTTGACCGCTGTCTGGCGCCCTGCCCCAATCACGGGATTGCCTGTACCGGATGCGCCGGACCGACCATGCAGATTTTAACTGAACCGTATCTTGATATCCGCACCGAGGTGAGCGACCGCATGGCCCGGCTGACCGCCATCGACGAGGATATTATCAAGACCTACATGGAAAAAACGGCAAAGACCCAATATGCCTACGCCATGGCCACCAAGATGATCGGCAACAAGCCGACCTTTTTAATCAAGAAGTGGATTGCCGACGTGGAGGGACAGATCAATGAATAAGACCATAACCATCGACCCGGTAACGAGAATTGAGGGACATGCCAAGATTTTACTGGAGTGCAACGAGCAGGGGGCGGTAGATGAGGCATTTTTCATCGTCAACGAACTGCGCGGCTTTGAACGTATCCTGGTGGGCATGGAGGCCCATACCCTGCCCCAGGTGACGGCGCGTATCTGCGGGGTGTGCCCCACCGCTCACCACCTGGCCTCGGCCAAGGCACTGGATAACGCGGCCGGTGTTGAGCCGCCGCCGGCCGGCAAACTGCTGCGCGAATTGATGTATATGGGGCATATGATCCATTCCCATGCCCTCTCTCTGTTCGTCCTGGCCGGTCCCGATCTCGTTTTCGGGCTGGGCGGCGAAGCCGCCACCCAGAATATTGTCGGCATGGTTGAGGCGAACCCGGAACTTACCAAAAAAGGGCTGCGGGTACGCTCCATCGGCCAGAAGATCAACGAGGTTATCGGTGGTCGCGGTATTCATCCGGTCACCGCCATTGCCGGGGGCATTTCCGCCAGACTCAGCGACGATCAACACGCGCGGGTATCTGCCTTGAGTACCGAAGCGGTGACCCTGGTCAATGAACTCTCCCCGACCATCAAGGACATGTTGCTCAAGCTCCTTGATGACAACCCGGTGCTGCTGGATAAACTCAACCTTCCGAGCTGGTATCTGGGCACCGTCAACGGCGGCAAGCTCAATGTCTACGATGGTCTTCTCCGGGCCATGGATGATACCGGCGCGGTCCGGGCTGAATTTGAGGCCGGTGCCTATGCCGACTACCTGGTTGAGCGGGCAGTGCGTAAATCATACGCCAAAGAGGTGTATCTGGATGTGGACGGGGCTGAGCACATGTACCGGGTTTCCACCCTGGCCCGGATGAATGTTGCGGACGGCATGGAGACCCCGCTAGCGCAGAAGGAATTTGAAGAGTTTCGTGATCGCTTCGGACGTCCCTGTCACAACGCCATCCTACAAATGTACTGCAAACTGGTGGAGCTTGTCTATGCCTGCGAAAAGGCTCATGAAATCATCAACCATCGCGATCTTCGCGGTGAGACCCGGGTTCCCGCATCCATTAAAGGAACACACGGCATCGGCCATGTCGAGGCGCCGCGCGGGGTGCTGATTCATGATTATAAGATCGACGCCGAAGGCATTGTTCGCGGCGCCAACATGATCATCGCTACCCAGCAAAACACCGCCGCCATCAATGCCTCGCTGAAGGAAAGTGGTGCCGATCTGCTGGCCGGTGGAAACGACGAGCAGGTACTCAACGGCCTGGAATTCGTGGTGCGCTGTTACGACCCCTGTCTGGCCTGCTCGACCCATGCCGTCGGTCAGATGGAACTGACAGTGGAAGTGGCCCACCAGGGCCGGGTTATGCGCCGGCTGGCACGGGAGGTATAACGATGATTCACATGAAAATCCGGGATGCGGCGTGCCGTGGCTGTCGCTTCTGCGTCGATATCTGCCCGACCGATGCGTTGAGCTTTGATGAAGCCACCCAGAAAGCGGTGGTGGAAACGGTTGAGGATTGCATCGGTTGTCTGAGTTGTGGCTTTATCTGCCCTTCTGGCGCGATTCGCCATGAGGGCCATCACGTGGTGAAGAATTTCTACCGCAATCTTTATTTCAGCAGACGGATGGAGAAGTTTTTATGATTGATACTATTGAGCTTACCCAGACCATGGAAGATCACGACAAGGCCTTTGTCGAGGTCTCCTTTCTGCTTGAAATGATCGTTGATACAATCGCCGCTTTCGTGGGTAAATCGACCCCATCGCTGGCCGTGGCGGCCGGTCGTAAAATGGCCAAAAACATGCCCATTCATCTCGATGAGCCGGATGCCAAAGCGGCGCTTTCCGAAATGATCAGGGTGTTTTCGGAAGGGTTCGATATTACCGGTGAATTTTCCGGTAAGGAGGCGCTCATTGATATCGATCACTGTCCCATCCGGGCGGTCTGCCTGGAGCGTGAACTACCCATAGACGGCCCCATCTGTTCAATGTTTCATTACTATATAGCTGGAATTATGGCCGAGCTTACCGGTAGTCCGGCCAGGCCGGCGACTATTTCCGCGGGTGAGGCGTGCCTGTTCAAACTCAGTTTCAGTGGCCTTAGAGCATAGTGCGGCGTGCGCTGATCGTCTGCATCGGTAATGATCTGGTCGGTGATGACGCAGTCGGCTACGAGGTCTATCAACTGCTGAGGCGGCGTCCTTTGCCCCCATCAACCCGCCTGGTCTTTTTGGGCGTTGGCGGATTGGCCCTTATCGATGAGATGGCCGGCGAGGAGTTGCTGGTCGTCGTCGATGCCGTCAACTTGGGTGGAGCTCCGGGCGCATTGCATGTTATGGCCTTTGACGATATTCCTCAGCCCCAGACGCGCCCGGTAAGCGGCCACGGCATCGGGGTGCGTGAAGCGCTTGCGGTCTGCCAGCGATTGTATCCGGAAAAAGCAGCGGCAGCCGTCTATCTTGTCGGTATTGAAGGCGATGATTTCTCATCGGTGGGAGGCGGGCTGAGCGAGCCCGTGGAGGCGGCCCTGCCAAAAGCGCTGAGCACCATTCTGGGACTGCTTGATGATGTCCATGAAATGAATTTGAAAAGAGGGCTTCTGGGAAAAACAGAGACAGAGGCGGGACGAGGTCAATGACGGTTGATGGGGTAAAAAAAACAACGCTCAGCAGTCAGGAAATGGTCAAACTGATCCGGCGTGCGGCTGAACAGGGCGACTTCAGAAAAGCGGAGGCACTTCGGGAAACATTGATGCAGACGAATTCCCTGGCACTCAATCTAATCGTCTCAACCGGCGAGATCATCGAAGCAGAGAAGACGAAACAGATTGATGAGGCACATCTTTTTCTCTGGTCTCTGCTCTATGAGCCGTTCAGTACGGAGGAGCGCAACGCTCTTTTTTATTGTTTGACGCGGGCGGTGGTGGAACCCGGTAAACTGCTGCTGGTTCAGGGTAAGCCCAATCACCGATTATTTTTTATTGAAACGGGCAGGGTTGAGGTTTTTTTTCGCAAGCTCGGTGAAAATGTGCGGATAGCTGAGCTAAAAAGCGGTGATGTCCTTGGCGAG
Source organism: Desulfofustis sp. PB-SRB1 (assembly GCA_016722945.1). GTDB lineage: Bacteria > Desulfobacterota > Desulfobulbia > Desulfobulbales > Desulfocapsaceae > PB-SRB1. The sequence continues at coordinate 89,026 of JAEQMT010000057.1, forward strand.
GACACCTTTTTTGAGAGCTCCCATTGCACGTTTTCCGCCGCCACCACGGCCCCGGTTCAACTGAGATATGTAAGCCGTATGGAGATGCGTGAGCTTGCCGAAAAGCATCCCGGCCTGGACGAAAAACTGGCCCAATATTGCCGCGCCCACGACAAGTGCAGACCGGCTGTCAGAAAACGGGGCCTGGAACGTCGCACTTACCCCCGCTACTCCGTTGAGGGGTTGGGTATCGCCTATATCCTTGATAAGGACGGCAACCGCACTTCAGCGCACTTCAAAGGCCGGCTTATCGATATCTCCCGAACCGGATTGAGCCTGTTTATGAAGGCCTCCCGGCAGGAGGTCGTACATAGCCTATTGTCTAGAAACCTCGATATAAGCCTTTCCTTCGATGGTGGTACGAGCGCATCCTTTCAGATGTTTGGCACCGTCGTCAAGCTCACCTATCATATGTACAACGATTATAAGGTTTTCGTCAGGTTCCATCAGCCGGTGGAGGCTGATCTGTTCCGCGGTTTTCCCTGCAAGTGGGATGACGGGGCCAGGTAAAACCTCTTTAGCTCAAATAATCGTCGTCTTCTCGTATCGGCGCAAAACCTCGGCGCATGGTGTTTTCAGACACTACCCGCGGGTCGAGAAACTGGATGAGGTAGTCCGGACCGCCGGTTTTGGAGCCGATACCGGACATCTTGAAGCCACCAAAAGGATGGCGCTCCACCAGAGCCCCGGTTGAGCCTTTGTTGAGATAGAGGTTGCCGACATTGAAATGATGCCTCGCTTTTTCAAGTTGTGCGGGACTCCGTGAAAACACCGCCCCGGTAAGTCCGAAACGACTCTGGTTGGCCCATTCAATGGCCTGGTCGAAGTCTTTTACCTTCATAACCGCCAATACCGGCCCGAAGATCTCCTCCTGGGCGATCCGGTGCGCCGGGGTGATTGCCTCGACAATGGTTAACGGCACGTAGTAGCCGGTGTCGGGGACATCGCGGCTGAGCAGCAGATTGCCTTCCTGCTTGGCCAGTTCCACGTAGGCGGAGATGTTTTTGTAGGCGGCGCCGTCCACTACCGGCCCCATAAAATGGGCCGGGTTCTCAGCCGGGCCGATGGCCAGGGAACGTCCCGCCTCCACCAGGCGGGTGACAAACCGCTCATAAATCGACTCAAGCACGATCACTCTCGAACATGCTGAGCATTTCTGGCCCTGAAAGCCGAACGCAGAGGAGATGACCTGGCCGACGGCCTGATCCAGATCGGCGTCATCGTCGATGATTATCGCATTTTTGCCTCCCATTTCAGTGATCACCCGCTTGACCTGCGCCTGGCCCGGCTGAACAATCGAGGCTTTTTTGAGGATGCGCTGCCCGGTTTCCAAAGAACCGGTAAAGGCAATCAGGGAGATGCCCGGATGTTCGATCAGGTAATCGCCCATAACCTTGCCGCGACCGGGGACATAGTTAAAGACGCCGGGCGGCAGTCCCGCTTCCTGAAACAATTCAAACAGGGTGTAGCCGATCACCGAGGCGGGGCCGGCCGGTTTGAAAAGAACCGGATTACCGGTGACGATGGCGGCTGCCGACATGCCACAGGCAATTGCCAGAGGGAAATTCCACGGGGCGATAACGGCGGCGATTCCCCGGGGCTGGTAATAGAGATAGTTCTCTTCACCGGGGGCGCGGCCCATCCGGCGGGGGATAGAAAGCCGAATCATCTGGCGGGCGTAATATTCCAGAAAGTCAACCGCCTCATTCACATCGGCTGAGGCCTGATCCCATTGTTTACCCACCTCCAGCACCTGCCAGGAGGCAAGTTCAAAGTGGCGCCTGCGGGCAATGGCCGCCGTTTTCAGAAGGTAGTCGGCACGTTCTTTAGCGGTTAGCGCCCGCCACTGCTTGAAAGCATCACCGGCAATTTCAATGGCATGATCGATCTGCTTCGGGCCGGCCTGGCAGATACGGCCGATGACTTCGTTGGGAGCGGCCGGGTTGTGTGATTCGTAGAAATCGTTGGTCGCCACTTCGGTTTCGCCAATATGCAGGGGATAGGTACGGCCCAATCGGGTCCGCACCGTGGCCAAGGCATCGACAAAAGAATCACGCACCGACTGGCGGCTGAAATCGGCCAGCGGGTCGTTGGTAAAGTGGTCGATGTTCTCCGGCTCAGCCACTGGACTACTTACGTCTAATTGACGGGCGACGGTCATTACCGGATTTTCCAGCAAGGTATCGATCTGGGCATCCTCGACGAAGGTCTGCCGTAAAAACGATTCGTTGGCGGTATTTTCCAGCAGTCTTCTCACCAGATAGGCCATGCCGGGGATGAGGTCACCGTATGGGGCGTAGAGCCGTACCCGCTTGGCAACGTTGAGTAGCCCCTTGCGCACCGGTTCAGCCATGCCGTAGAGAACTTGAAATTCGTAGCACTCTTCGGGGACGCCAAGTTCGGCGGCAAGTTCCATGGTAGCTGAGATTGATCTGATATTGTGCGAGCCGCAGGCATACGTACAGATATCGTGATGCTCCAGAATGAGTCTGGTGTGACGCTCAAATGCCGCGTCACTTTCCGCCTTTACGGTGTACACCGGAATCGGCCACCCGTGCTGACGGGCGACAAGGGTCTCGTAGTCCCAGTAGGCGCCTTTTACCAGCCGGATGGAAATGGGCAGGTTCTCCCGACGTGCCCAGTCAAGCAGGGCGGCCAGGTCGGTGTCGGTATCTCTGAGATAGGACTGCATGGCGATACGAAGACCCGGATAGTGGCGAAACTCAGGGTCGCTTCGCAGCCTTCGATAGACCTCCAGGGTGATGTCTTTGAGCTGGTGATGCTCCATATCGACGCACATGTAGCCACCGAGCTCAATGACGCGCCGATAAATCGGGGTGAACCGGGTGAGAATGCCCGCCACTGAGCCCTCGAAATCCTTGGGGTGGGTTTGTGAAAAAAGCGCCGAGGATTTGACCGAAATATTGATCCGTGGCGAATACCCCCAGTCAAGACCGGTATCACCGCCATCTATGTCCTTCCAGCCGGGAGCGGCCTCGGCCAGCGCGTCAAGCAGCATCAGATACTGATTGGCATAGGAGTCAGCCTCCGCCTCGCTCACCGTTGCCTCGCCCAGGATATCCAGGGTGAAGGCAAAGCCGTCTTCACGCAGCTTTTTGATGGATTTTATCGCCTCTTTAGCGTTTTCACCGATGATAAACTGGCGGGCCATCCGCTCGATATTGGCGCGGATGGTACGGCCGATGATCGCCCCGGTAAGTGCTCCGCCAATACCGGCGCCCTTTGCCCCCCATTTCAGAATGGCCGGCAGGTCATCGCTGTCGGTGGTAAAGTATTCCTGGATATGACGGGTCAGTGAAGAACTGGTGGTGAGATACGGCAGGACATCAACGAACCGAAACATCTGGATTTTGAACTGTTCGTTGGTCATGCACCAGTCCATCACCTTGCCGGTCCAATAGTTTTTATTGAACACGGTCGGCGCTTCATCACCGATACTGGTGAGAAATTTTTTGCCTCTGGTGTTGATTCTCTCGTCAAGGGTCTGATTATCCATGCTAGTTCCCCCGATTAATTAGCGCCTGTGCTGATATAGTGATCCATGCGCTCGCTCAAATGGTTTACCGTCTCAGCCGACCTTTCGGCGCGGTGGTTGTCGTTGCGCAACAACCATGAGCAGCGTCGCTAGTATACACGATTTTTCTCATTGGTGAGGGCGGAGCAATAGTTTTTTACATCAGAGCCGTATTCAATTGACAAAATCTGTTTATCGGATGTTCCCACCCGTCCCCGGCTCTTCTTTAAACAAGACATACCCTCCTTCCCTGGCCACCGTAATATATCTCGAATTCCTCACTGATAAACGGTCGAAGCGGGGCGCCGAGGTGAGGGCGACGGCATCCGGTGCATCAAGAGAGCTATCAAGCAAAGACCATTGCTCTTCTTCTAAGACGACGGTGTTTCGACCGGTGGAAAAGGAAATCGAATATCTGTCGCCGATTGCATATAAGATGATGGGCGCCTCCGGTGCGGAGCTCTGGGCGGCCATTCGGGCAAGCTGGGTCAGCGGCTGGCTGAACAGCTGGTTGGAGACAATCATCAGGCCAAATATCGAGGTGCAATTGACAATGAGGGCAACGGTGAACAGCAGTTCAAAAAGTTTCTGGGAAACTTGGCGGAGGCGTGCCCGCATCATCAGTGCGGTGCCGAAAAAGAGGGCGATTGCAATGATATAAGGGATAACCCCGAGGTTTGGTACTTCGTTGAGGACCGGCATGGTGGAACTTAGGTGCGGATAGAGATCGGTAAGATAGGGGAGTAAAAAAGGCGCCGAGGCAGAAACGACAACGAGAAAGAGCAATAAAAAAACGGTAACCCAAGAAGCTAGCCTTACTGGCATTTGCAGTTTTTTGCTCTCATGCGTAAGCCGGTTGGCAAGCAAGAGCGCCAGAGTCGGCAGACAGGGCAGCAGCATAGAAGAGGATGAGGTAAACAGATAGCCGCTTACGCTGCAGACAATAATCACCAGCATGAGCCGCAGGGTTCTGCCCGCCTGATCCGCCGCGAGGATGCTTTTGGGCTGCATAAAGCCCAAGGGGAGAAAGGCCAGCCAGGGAATAAGAGCCAGTGCACCAATAAGAGGAAACAGCACCACGGTGTCGCCTGCCGACGGCATTGGCGCCGTAAAGAGCAATTGCGTCACCAACAGTTGTTTGGCTCCAGAGAGATCTGAAGTTACCGCCACAACCAAATAGGGAAGTATGCTGGTCAGGGCAAACACACCCAATACACTAGCCAGCCAGCCCAGTGTCCGGGCCGGATGCATTCGAATAAGCAGCGTCAGGTGCGCAACCGTTGCCGCCAGCACCACCAGCCCGGCCGCCAGGGTACCGGTCAGGGCGGCGGCCCCGGCACAGACGGCGCCGCCCCATAGCCAGGGGGCGCCAAAATGCCCGTGGCCGCTCCGCTGTACCCCGGTGTTGATCAATATGAGGGAGAGGAGCTGGAAAAAGAGCAGGGGAGAGGCAGGGATTGCCATTCGTGAGAACAGAACAAAAAGCGTCATGGTGGCGAAGATGAGGCCGCCATTGAAGGCAACTCGGATGCCCAGGTAAGGCCGGCAGCCAATATAGAGAATGAGGATACAGCCGATGCCGGCAATTGCGCCGGGTAACCGGGCGGCGGTTTCGTTTATCCCAAAATAATAAAAGCTAAGTTGCTGGAGCCAGCGCACCATCGGCGGTATGGAAGAATCGAGGCTGCCAGCTGCAAAAAGATGCTCGCTAAGAAAAGCTCGCCGAGCTGCTTCCGCGTGCACCGCCTCAAGCGGCTCGATCAGCGAAGTGAGCCCCAGACCGGTCAGGTGCAATATGGCGCACAGCAGAACCAGCAAGATGGGGGCGCCAAACTCAGCGAATTTCTTCATTCCGTGGTATGGGGTTTCAGAGTATCTTTCAGGCAGATAATCAATACTTTGAAATCTATTAGGTTCTGCTGATTTTAGCAAGGTGAAGCGCTATTTCACATCATGAGAGTGTATTCATGGTAGTGCGTTTAGCACCAAATCAAGTGCATACTGGGATGCGGCTTGATACGTATCTGCATTCTGAAATTGAGTCATATTCCAAGCGGGCGATCCGGCAGATCATCGAAATAGGCGGAGTCCACGTGGACGGCCGCCGGGTGCGGCGCTGTTCGCTGGAGGTGGCGGCCGGCCAGCGGATTGAAGTTCATCTGGACGGACGGTCGTTGACGCCGTTTCGTATCACCAGCGATCTGGTTCTTTTTCACGATGAGTTTCTCATCGCTATCAACAAGCCGGCCGGCATCGACACCCAGCCCACTGTCGCCCGCTTTCAGGGAACACTCTACGAGGCGCTCTTGGTATGGCTTGACCGTAGACACCTGCGTCGCCCCGAAATCGGCATGGTACAACGGCTTGATCGTAATACCAGCGGGGTGATCGTTTTTTCCATACACCCAAAGGCGCACCGGCAGATCACCCAGCAATTCACCGATCATCAGGCGGTAAAGACCTATCTTGCCATGGTTGTTGGAGCGGTGACGGCGCCCGTCCAAGAGTTGCGGGCAACACTGATTCGCGAGCGAAAAAGCGGCCTGATGCGTGTTTCCAACACGTATCCCGGCAAAGAGGCGCGGAGCCGTTATCGGCTGATTGCACCTATTGGTGGGGCGAGCCTGCTGGAAGTTGAGCTGATAACCGGCAGAACTCACCAGGTCAGGGCCCAGTTTGCCGCCCTTGGTCATCCGCTGATGGGTGACCGACAATACGGCGGCCCCCGCCGGTTGGGTAAAATCACCATTGACCGGCAGTGGCTCCATTCCCATCGTCTGCGGTTGATTCATCCCAAAACCGGCTTGCCGGTGGTGATTACCGCTCCCCTGCCCGATGACTTGCGAAAAACTATTCCCCAAGAGATTGCCGACAGTTATAGTTAGCTTAATTTGTGAAATCTTCTGTATCCCTCGTTCACTATCTGATATGAAGCTCAAAACTAATTGAATTTACTCGATTCTTTCTTTCGCGGGAATGGCGGTAGAAAGTTAATCTGGGGTTTTCTTAGAGCTCATCACAGTTAATAGAAACGTCTGATAGAAATGCGTATGCTCAGCAAAATCATCTCCGGCGGCCAGACCGGGGCTGATCGGGCCGCACTTGATTGCGCGATCGCTCACGGTATGGCGCACGGCGGGGCGATTCCGGCTGGTCGCAAGGCCGAAGATGGCCCGCTACCGGCCCGCTATGAGATGCGGGAACTATCGTCACCACACTACCAAGAGCGCACCGCGCAAAATGTCAACGACGGTGACGGCACCCTTATCGTCTCGCACGGTGCCCTGAGCGGCGGTTCGGCATTTACCCGGACGGTGGCGCAGCGCCTTGGTAAGCCGATGCTGCACCTTGATCTTGCAAGTATCGATATCGAGACGGCACGCTATCAATTGATCGGCTGGCTCTGGGTCAACAAGATTACAATCCTCAATGTGGCAGGCCCGCGGGCCAGTTCCGATCCGAACATTTACCACCAGACCTTCTCTCTGCTGACGGCGGTACTGAGCATGCTCACCGACGATACCGGTGCCGGGGGCAACCAGGTCAGGGAGGGGTTTTTGCCGTCGTCAGCCAGCGATGAGCGAGTCGTTTTTGAGTTGATCTCATTTGGCTTTAAATACGGCACCCCTGTTGATGTCACGACTATTTTGGATGTTCGCTTCCTGCCCAACCCCTATTGGCGGGATGAGCTGCGAGCTCTTACCGGCAGAGATCCGCGGGTGGCGGATTATGTTATCAGCAGTGAGGCCGGGCAGAATTTTCTTGCCCTGCTCAAACCCTTTGCCCTGCATCTGCTGCGAGAAGGTGAGCGGACGGCGCGACCACAACCGCGATGGGCGATGGGCTGTACCGGCGGGCGCCACCGCTCGGTTGCCGTGGTGGAGGAGTTGGCCGGTTTCCTGCGGGCCCATTCTGTCGCGGTAACCACCGCGCACCGCGACATCGAGCGGGACGCCGCGAACGGGTAGAATGTACCCACTGCCATCCGGTGAACGGGTAATTTGTACCCGGCGGGCCGGGTTCGAGTCGGCCTCGGTATTTGCCAGTTTAAAATTAGTTCAATGATTTCAGTTATTTTATTTGGTTTTATGGCGTGGTATGGGGGTTGCTTCTTTGCTTTTGTCCATTGTCGGACACCATCTATCACTTTAGCAAAGGAGCGATCTCATGAAAAAGCAACTGATCATCACCCTACTGGTAATTGGCTTAAGCGGTGCAGGTCTCAGCCAGGCCATTGCCCGCGGCAACTACGGCGGCCAGGGTGGGCCCGGCTGCATGCAGCGTGACCCGGCCGTTGTGGAAAAGCTCGATGCATTTTTTCAAGAAAATGCCGAACTGCGCAAGCAGATGGCCATGAAACGGACCGAGTACAAGGCCGTCATGAGTGCTGACAACCCGGATCCGGCTGTTGCCGCCGCGCTTGCCGGCGAACTCTTTGACCTGCGCACCGACCTGCGGGCAAAGGCCGATGAGGCCGGTGTTGCCCAATATCTGCCGGGTCCCGGCGGGGGCGGTTTCGGCCGCGGCAAGGGCGGTGAGGGTGGTCGAGGCTGGGAAAACGGCACCCGCGGCGCCGGTGGCTGGGATGACGATGTTGATCGAAGCCGCCAGGGCAAAGGAGGTGGCGGCGGTCGCTGGTAAAACTCTTCTCGCTGCTTTCTTATCGGCGCCTGGTCTTAGCCGGTCGGGCGCCCATCATCGTTATTTCCTGTCTGGGTCGGGCGGCTGGTACATGGCCTGATGCGCTTTATGTAACAATTTTTTGAGTGCATCGGGTGATATCGATCGAAGCCCTTTCAGGCCGGAGAAATCCAATTCCGCGGCCCTGCTGCTATCGTTTCCCGGCACCCAGGCGCTGCCGCCTTTGAGCATGGCGTATCGTTCGTTAACGTAGTGCTCCATCTGCCAGCCTCGCAAAAGATTGTAGAGCCAGACCACCATTCGCAGATTGATGTTGCCGGGCGCCTGATCCCAGGGCGGCAGTTCGTCCCAGAGGTGATCGGGCCGCGCGAAACCGGTCTGCTGTTCCATGCGGTGGCGGAGCCGCGAATCTATCAGGCTCAGACCATCACTTTCAGCCGATTCCAGCAGGGCAAGCACCTTGAGATGTTCCTCAAAATGGGCGGGCTCGGCGGCGCCGACGCTGATGGTATGGACGCTTGGCCGGCTTAGACAATACCAGTCATTAAACAGCATCGGCGAGTACGGCGCACACAGTTCCCGCAGCCTTGCCGAGGGCGTGTGCAGGTGGCCGCCCTTGTCGGAAGGACTGATAATGAAGGTGCCGATATCGTTGGCGGCCGCATATTCGATGGCGTCGCGGTTGGCATCGAAGATGTAATACCAGTGTACGTTGAAGTAATCGAACCCGCCGTCTTCCGCGTGGGCAAGGGCGGCAAGAATCACGTCGCTGGGGCCGTGGCCGGAAAAGCCGATGTGGCGGGCAAGCCCCCTGTCCTGCAAAGTGCGGGCGGCGGCCAGGCAGCCGTTTTTCCGGCAGCTCTGCCACAGCGAGCGGTGATCGTTGATGCCGTGTATGGCCAGCAGATCGACGTACTCCACCCGCAGGCGACGCAGAGATTGGTGAAATGAGGCGACAAACGCATCGGGGTCATCTTCGGGTACTATCTTGGTCTGCAGCAGATATGAGTGTCTGGTAAATTCAGGCAACAGAAGCCCCAGCTGGCGTTCCGAAGAGCCGTAGCCGGAGGCGGTTTCAAAATGAGTGATGCCGTGCGCCAGAGCGGTCTTCAGGATGCGCCGCAGGGTGGTTTGCGAGGTATCAGGAATTGATTCATCCTGGCAATCCTGCCAGGAGTGCATGCTGCGCATGGCACCAAAGCTGAGCACCGGCATGGGGAGACCGGTTTTTCCGAAACGCCGGTAGATCATGGCAGCTCTATGGAATGTATAAAATGTGCCACTATCGGCTGAAAGTGTGGTATCTGTTGATCCGCTTCGTGGTTCATCATCTATGATGGCGTCGTAAAAACTTCGCTCTACGGTCTCAACGGATCATTTTGACTTGTCGACGTACCACATTTACGCCTGCGAGGTCAAAATGACCACCACTCCGTGGACTTATTACTTAGCCATCTTAGCCTGCAAGTCTTACTTTTTGCGACTTCATCATCTATGATGAACCCGTAAAAACCTTGAATTTGCTTGCTAACGTCATTCCCGCGAAAGCGGGAACCCAGTAATTTCAAATGATTATGGATTTCGATTCAACTCCACAATGACCGTAATTGGGGTTTTTACGACGCCATCACTTCTACCAGGAGATTACCGCATGCACATCATTACCATTGAGTGCCTCTATGACAACTACAGCTATCTCATACTCACCGAAGATGGCAAAGCCGCGGTGGTGGATCCATCGGAGGCGTGGCCGGTCATCAAGACCTTGTCTGAGCGGAACCTGAGCCTGCGGGCCATATGGTGCACCCATCATCATCATGACCATATCGGCGGCATTGCCGATCTGCTCGATGAGTACGGCGATGTGCGGGTTATTGGATTTGCCGGGGCCCGCGCGGCAATCAATGCACTTTCCGAGGTATATGAGGATGGGCAACAATTTGACTGGGATGGAATTGCGGTTGCCGTAATGCACCTGCCCGGCCATACTGAAACCGGTATCGCCTTTTCCTTTGCCGGCCATATCTTTGTCGGCGACACCCTGTTCGGAGCCGGCTGCGGCCGCCTCTTCGAGGGCACCCCGGCCCAGATGGATAATTCTTTGCAGCGTATTGCCGCCCTGGATGAGCAGACCAATATCTATTTCGGGCATGAATACACCATGGTGAATCTCCGCTTTGCCGGCCAGGTGGAGCCTGCCAACGAGGCTATTTCCCATCGTTTGCACGAGGTTGCCGGTTTGCGGGACAAAGGGCTGTTGACAACTCCTACCACGGTTGCCCTGGAGTTGCGCACCAACCCCTTTCTCCGGGTTGATCAGCCGGCGGTCATCGCGTTTGCCGCCCACCGGCTTGGCAGGCAACCACGAGACAGGGTAGAGGTCTTTGGAGCGATCAGAGAGGCACGCAATAGTTTTTCATAAGAGCTAGTTTTAGGGTAACATTGTGAAAAACAACAACATAACAGGAGAAGATTTGATGAAAAAGCTGGTTCTTTCCGGGTTGCTGGCGGCGCTCTGTTTGCCGTCGCTGGTGGTGGCCGATTCTTATCGGATTTCCGTCAATCAATTTGTTGAACATCCTGCCCTGGATGCGGTCTTCAATGGTTTACGCGATTATCTGGCCGAACAAAATGTCACTGTCGAGTACAGGCACCATAATGCCCAGGCCAACATGGGTACGGCCACCCAGATCGGTCAGCTGATGATCGGTGAAAAAGCTGATCTGCTGGTAGCTATTGCGACCCCGTCTGCCCAGGCGACGGCCCAGGCATTGGCCAAGGCCCCCGCCGAGTTGAAGCGACCGCTTCTCTTTACCGCGGTCACCGATCCGGTGGCGGCGGGGCTGGTGGATGGTTTTGACCAGCCCGGCGAGTACATTACCGGGGTATCGGATCTGCTTCCGGTGGCCGAGCATGTGAATATGGTACTTATTTACCTGCCTGAGCTGAAGCGGCTGGGAGTGCTGTATAACAGTGCCGAAGCCAATTCGGTGGTGATTGTCTCGGAACTGCGGACACAGGGAGAAGAAAGAGGCTTTACCGTTGTCGAGGCGACCGCGGCCAAGACCGCCGAGGTCTACACCGCGGCAAAGAGTTTGGTGGGCCGCTGCGATGCAATCTTCATCCCCACCGACAACACCATCGTCGCTGCCCTTGAGTCGGTGCTCAAAGTGGGCGCTCAGAGCAGATTGCCGGTTTTTGCCGCCGATGTCGATTCAGTGGCCCGGGGCGCGGTCGCCGCCATGGGTTTTGATTATTACCAGCATGGTTATCAGGCCGGAGCGATGGCGCAAAAGATACTTGCGGGAACCGCCCCGGCTGAGTTGCCGGTGGAATTTCAGCGTGAGCTCCAGCTCCACATCAATCTCAGTGCCGCCGAGGCGATGGCGGCGCCGGCGCCACCGGCGCTCATCGAGCAGGCCGCCGCTGTTCACCAGTAAGCTGAGGTCACTGGTTCGATGACCGCTTATGCCGCCCTGGGCGCCCTGGAGCAGGGGCTTGCCTATGGCATCATGGCCATCGGGGTGTTCATCAGTTTTCGCATTCTCGATTTTCCCGATCTCACCGTCGATGGTTCCCTGCCCCTTGGCGCCGCGGTTTCCGCGGTGGCCATCACCAGTGGGGTCAATCCGTATCTTTCACTGATTCTGGCAATCGTGGCGGGTAGCATGGCGGGCTGGGTGACGGCGATCCTGAACACCAAATTCAAGATTTTACATCTGCTCGCCTCTATCTTGACGATGATTGCGCTGTATTCCATCAACATCAGGATCATGGGCGGTCCCAACATCGCTCTGATTGGCGCACCCAGTGTCTTTGACCCGGTGATCGGCTTGGGGATTCCCGCCCATCTCGCCAGCCTTGTGGTATTTGCGGTGTTTGCGGTGGCCGTGGTCATCCTGGTAATCTGGTTTCTGCGCACCGAGTTTGGCCAGGCCATGCTGGCCACCGGCGACAATCCCCAGATGATCACCAGCCTTGGGGTAAACACCCATTTCATCATCATTGCCGGGGTCGGCCTTTCCAATGGGCTGGTGGCACTGAGTGGCGCCCTGATTGCCCAGAATCAGGGGGCGGCCGATGTGGGCATGGGGATCGGCACCATTATCGCCGGTCTTGCCTCGGTGATTGTCGGCGAAACCCTGTTCGGCACCGCATCGGTGGCTCGTTCGATTATTGCCGCCCTGCTTGGCTCGGTGGTCTATCGGCTGGCCATTGCCTTTGCCCTGGGTTTTGAGTGGGGCGGCTTTTCCTTTTCGCCAAGTGATCTCAACCTGATCACCGCCTTGCTGGTGGTAGGGGCGATGTCGGCGCCGCACCTGAAAAAGAGGTTGCTGGCCCGATGATCAGCCTGAGCGAATGCAGCAAGGCCTTTCACCGGGGCGGCGCCAACGAGGTGCAGGCCCTGGAAGGGATCACTATCGAGCTTGACGAGGGTGATTTTGCCACCGTCATCGGTTCCAACGGGGCGGGTAAGTCGACGCTGCTCAACGCGGTGGCGGGAGTGTTTTTCCTGGATCAGGGCACGATCAGCGTCGCCGGCCGTGATGTCACCCGCTGGCCTGAGTATAAACGTGCCACCCTGATTGCCCGGGTGTTTCAAAATCCGCTGCTGGGGACATGCCCCTCAGCCACCATCGAACAGAATCTGGCCCTGGCCAGGCGCCGCGGTAAGCGCCGTGGTCTTGCCCCCGGTGTGCTGCAACGCGAGCGAGCTCAGTTTATCGATGCCCTGGGAACAATCGGTCTGGGCCTGGAACATCGTCTGCGTGATCGGGTCGGGCTGCTTTCCGGCGGTCAGCGCCAGGCCTTGACCATGCTGATGGCAACCCTGGTGCGTCCGGAGGTGTTGCTGCTTGACGAACATACGGCGGCGCTCGATCCAAAAACCGCCCGCCAGATTCTTGCCCTTACCCGCGACATCATTGCCGAACATAAGCTCACCGCGCTGATGGTCACCCACAACATGAAAGACGCCATTGCCCTGGGTAATCGTCTGATTATGCTGCACCAGGGCAGGGTAGTCGTGGGTGTGGCCGGCGCCGACAAGCAGCAGTTGACGGTGGATGATTTACTACGGAAATTCTATCAGGTGCAGGGCGAAGCCCTGGCTAACGATTCCATGCTGCTGACCTGAACTCGCTTGTTCTGTCCATCCCATAAATTGGTTGAATAAACCATAGCCGGTAAAACCGAGGGCGCTTGCACCCCTGCGCCGATGCGGATAGCCAACACCCAATTGCCAAACAGATGGTTTACCGGCATGAACGAACTGATTTGCCGAAAGAAATTGGAACGTATGCTTGATTATCTGAATTGAATGAGGTAAGCGGCCATGAGATACAAATATATTCATGCCGGTGCGGTCAATACGAACAATTGTTCCGTGGCATGGATAGAGCAGTTAAAGGAGAGGGATTATGGAAATATGTGATGGTGTTTATGTACTGAAACTTGAGTTTGAAATGGGCAACGAAACCCATGTGTTTCATCCTGTTCTGGTGAAAAGAAATAACGGTCTGGTACTCATTGACACCGGTCTCGAGCAGACCGTTGAGCAATTGCGGACAGCGGTTGAAGCAACCGGTAATGATGTGAAAGATATCGATCTGGTGGTGCTTACTCATCAGGATATCGATCATGTCGGGGGCGCACAATATGTCCGCGAGCAGTCCGGAGCGCTGATTCTGGCACCTAGAAACGAGGTTGACATCATCTCCGGAAAGGCTGCACCACGATTTGGCGAGAAAGAAGCGTATCCCGCCGTTGAGGTGGATATCGAAGCCTGTGAAGGCATGCGCTTCGCCACTACTGTTGGCCCCGCTGAAATCCTGGACACCCCCGGCCATACAGCCGGCCATCAATCCGTTTACATTGGCCGGTGCAACCTGCTCATCGCCGCCGATGCGCTTGTTGTCGAGAACGGCGTCCTGATGGGGCCGTCCCCCCATGTCTCCGTAGACCTGCATAGGGCGGCGGATTCACTCTCTCGTCTGGGCGAACATAAGATCGAGTGGGTAAGCTGTTATCATGGCGGCGTGGTCTCAACCAACGACGCTGAGATTGCCCGAATCGCCGCTGACACCAGAGAGCTTGCCGGCCGCTAACGTCTGTTTAGAGGACATGCCGACCCACACCGTTTATTGCCTCAGTATGTAGGGCCAATCCAACTGCTCAAAGGTATTGTGGAGCAGGTGATCATCGTCCACCAGCTCGATGGTGAGATTGGCAAAGCTTGCTCTGGCGGCAGGGATCACCAGATCAGGCGGCGTCACCAGATCATCGCGGCCGATAACCAGGGTGGCAGAGGTCGGCAGGGGGACAGGCGGTACCGCGTAGTCAGGAAAATTCAGAGCCGGGGCCAGCATGATTAAACGCTTTACCCGCTCCGGCCGCGCCGCCGCCAGTATTGCCCCCATCAGGCCGCCAAAACTTGAGCCCACCACGATCAGTGATGATGCATCGGCGATAACCTCATCCAACATGGCCATGCGCTCAGTCAGATCGCCGGCAAAATCGGGCCGCAACATGGTGGGAAACTGCGCCGCAAAAAACCTTCCCTTGGTGCCGGAACCGGATGAATCAAGGCCATGGAGATAGATACACGTCATGATCAATTCACCTTGTTAGTGACTTACTCCTGATTCTCTGCCATAAAAAACAAGAAAATCAAGCAGCAATTTTCATTAGATTTTCAATAGATGCGTCCAAAATCACGTTCAACAGGGTCGTCAAGCGTACCCCCTTGAGGGTCACCTGATAGCGGTTTTGTCGGGGGAGTTTTTTTATCAGTCCGTGCTCTCTGAGTAGTCGGAGATGACGGCTGATTTTTGCCGAACTCTGCTTTTGAGTACGCGTGCCAAGAAACGGTGACCCGGCAAGTTTCTCTCTCAACTCTGAATTGGTCAGGCCTGCAACACAATATGCAGGGTCACTGATCGCCAGGAGCAGTTCCCGATCTTTTCCAGTCGGATCCAGAGCCCGATACCGCTTTCCTTTCTTTCTGATATGTCTGACCACCTCATCAAAACTGTTTCGTGCGGGAGTGCGATCTTGCAGTAAGGCAAGGTTATCGGCAAAGCGGTTGTTGATATCTTGAGATATGACCGCTCGCTGGGCACAATCAGCGACACCCTTGCGCATCACCAGCCGCTGTTTGGGTTCGTTCTTGTCTTGTCCCTGTTTGTGCCGAAACACTTTGAACTGCGCTGGATCGTTGATAGTGGTTTCAATTCTCAGGATATTCTGTTGGTTGTAGACTTTGACGGAGTTACGGCTACACCAATGACGCACCCTGACGCCTTCGTTGAAGTCGGTCATCCGGGTTACGATTTGCTCAGCTGAACGTTTGTAAGGGGTACCTTCTTTGGTGAGCGGGCGATCAAGGTACCGAAGCACCCGGGTGCTTGTCCCGGTGATATGGGCATGGCGGAGCAGCGTATCCATGACCTGGCTGAGTTCACCCGGAGAGGAAAAAACCAGATCAGTTGCCCATTCACTTTGCCACATTGTCCAGTAATAGCTGAGGTGCGGGCCTAAGATTTCTTTCATTGCCGGAAAAACAACCGGTAGAAAACCGCTGAGCACCTCAGGAAAGCGAGTATGACGTTGTTTGTCCAGAAACTGCTGCGCCCTTTCGTAATCAGCAATTGCAAGAAACTTATTTCCTTGGGCAACAAAGTCGATCTTCTGACGTTCAAGGCTGCGGCGCAACCACTCCCGTCCATTCAGGCATATCTGAATGTGATAGGGGAACCACGTCTGCAGGCGAATATTCATGAACCCGAATTGAGGATCATCAAAATAAAAATAGAGGTGTTTAAACTGGGCCTGGTAGGGTCGTAGAATTGGATACCCGGTCTTACCACAGAAATGAGCACGATATGACCACCCGGTTTCCAGGCAGGACCATATGCCGATGAGCCCACTGGTAATACCGGTATCCTGTTGTCGCTTGCGGGCCAGTTCTTCTTTGCGGATCTTCCATGAGGCCAGATGGATTATCGCGGAGTTGGTATGCTTTTGTGAATACTCATGTGCCGCATCAACAATCTTTTTGGTTTGAGCCATTACCCAGCTCTTGTAATCCTTGTTGAGAACTCCTTTTGAACCACAAAATTTCATGACTTCAGAGGCCGACATCAATGGTAAGATGCATCCCTTGAAGACGATACGATCAAACCCACTGATTGATCCCTTGACCACATCTGAAAATCTTTCTATAAGTCTGTTCATGAGTCGCTCCCTTTTGTATCTGGTTGAGATTTCGTGATTTCGTAAGATACATAAGAAGCGGCTCATTTCACTATAAATCTTGGGTTGCGGGCGGCAGCCCGCGTTAGAATAGTGTCTTGTGATCCGTTACTTACACCCCCGACCCGGTAAATTGCATGATGAAACAGTTAGCTGTATCGATTCGCGGTTGATTTCAGATCAAATCGGCGCTATTGGTTTGTTGCTGGATTTTGATGTTGCCAGGCTACTTATAACCACGAAAAGGAGAGAATCATGAAAACACCAAAACGCATCAGCGTCACCGGAGCGGCGGGACAGATCAGTTACTCTCTGATTTTTCGCCTCGCCCACGGCGACATGCTGGGCCCCGATCAACCGATCATTCTGCAGCTGCTGGAGATTGAACCGGCCATGGAGGCCCTTAACGGGGTGGTGATGGAACTCAACGATTGCGCCTTTCCCCTGCTGGCGGATATCGTGACCACATCTGATCCGAATGTCGCCTTCAAGGATGCCGATTTCGCCTTTTTAGTGGGCGCCAGGCCGCGCGGCCCGGGCATGGAGCGCTCTGATCTGCTGGAAGCAAACGCCAAGATTTTCTCGGGGCAGGGCAAGGCCTTAAACGATCATGCCAGCCGTGAGGTGAAGGTCCTGGTGGTGGGCAATCCGGCCAATACCAATGCCCTGATCACCTTGAAAAACGCACCTGATCTCAACCCGCGTAACATCACCTCGATGATGCGCCTTGACCACAACCGCTCGCTCTCGCAGATTGCCGAAAAAACCGGCTCTCACAGCACCAAGGTGGAAAAGATGGTGGTGTGGGGCAACCATTCTGCCACCCAATATCCCGATATATCCCATGCCACTGTCGATGGCAAACCGGTAATTGGACAGGTGGACAACCAGTGGTACGTGGACACCTTTATCCCCACCGTGCAGCAGCGCGGCGCCGCTATTATCAAGGCACGCGGCGCATCCAGTGCGGCCTCGGCGGCTTCCGCCGCCATTGACCATATGCGTGACTGGGTCACCGGCAGCGGTGGCCAGTGGGCAAGCATGGGGGTCTATTCGGCGGGCAACCCCTACGGAGTTGATGAAGATCTGCTGTTCGCCTTTCCCATCGTCTGTGAGGATGGCCAGTGGCGCATCATCGAGGGTCTGGAGGTGAGCCCGTTCAGCCGTGAGATGATAGAAAAGACAGAGCACGAACTCAAAGGCGAGCGCGACGCGGTGGCGCATCTTTTCACCTGAACTTCCCCAAGAACACCATTTTTCAGGCCATGATACAGGAGCAGGTCTGAACTGTCGGTGTGGCGCAGCAGACGATTAAGTGGAGAAACAAGAGGTGTTCGATATCCAGTGAGGATATGAGTCATGATAGATACTCTACCCCGGACGAGTCGCGCAGAATTGTGCAAGAAGGTCTTCAGGTAACATGCTTTATCTTGTTGTATCGATTGTTTGGCGAGTGAAGGAACCCTGTCAGCAAGACTGAAAAAAAGTCTCTTGCAAGATAAAAATTCTGCTATATCTTCTACTCGCCTGACAGGATGGCACGACGTTTAATCTAATAAAAAGGAGAAGAAAATGGAAAGAGTAAGAAAGCTGTTTGGCGTTATCACCATTGCGCTAGTGTCTCTTTGCCTGGTGAGTGTAGTTCAGGCCGAAGACGCAAAACCGGTAGGAACCGTTACCATAGACACGAAGGCCATTGCTATTGGTGTTGGCTATTCATGGGGTGGTGGAGTGCTGAGTTTTGAGGGTAATGATTACCCCTTTGAGGTAAAAGGGTTATCTATTATCGATGTTGGAGTTTCCAATGTCTCCGCGGTTGGAGATGTTTACAAACTTGAAAAAGTAGAGGATTTTGCTGGTACTTTTTCTGCCGCCGAGGCCGGTATTGCACTCGGTGGTGGTGCCGGTGCGCAAATAATGGAGAACCAAAATGGTGTGTTGATAAAGTTGACCTCCACCAAACAAGGTGTGCAGCTTAAACTCGCACCTGAAGGTCTGTCGATAAAAATGCAGTAGTCATCGGTTTGGATTGTGAGCCGTATGGCACAATTGTCTAATCCGGCTCACAAATACAATCATGTACTTAGATAGTGTTCAACTGATGACGCGCTTGGTTAAGAAGTGAGAGGACATTTGATTGTGTTTCTTGCGCCAAACGCTGAAAACCCCAAATAAGAAGAGATTGATGAGGCAATCGTAGAATCCACTGGTATAGAGGGAACTACAGTCGAATTGCTGGTAATTGCCAAAACCCGCGGGGGATACCCCGCGGGTTTTTTTGCGTCTAACATTCAGGGGACAGGGGACAGAAAAGCGGAAGAGAGAAGGGTGTAATACAACAAACCCCCGTCTGGGTATGGCCCAAACGGGGGTTTGTCGTATAAATAATTCGGCGGCGACCTACTCTCCCACGCAGTTGCCCGCGCAGTACCATCGGCGCTGGAGAGCTTAACGACCGTGTTCGGGATGGGAACGGGTGGGGCCTCTCCGCTGTGGCCACCGAAAATCAGAAATCAGAAATCAGAAATCAGAATGTCAGAGGACAGAAGTCAGAACATCAGATGTTTCTGAACCGCAATCCTCATGTATACCCGATAATTAAATAGCAGGTAACCCGTTTTCAGTAACTGTGCTTGGTATCACACGAATCAGATCGAACCAGAAGCAGGGGCAGGGAACAGTTTTTTCATAACGCGCGTAGCGCCTCACGACTCTGTCTACTGTCCTCTGTCTTCCGTCCTCTGAGATATGGATAAGCCGCACGGCCCATTAGTATCGGTCAGCTCCACGTGTTGCCACGCGTCCACCTCCGACCTATCAACGTGGTAGTCTCCCACGAGCCTTCAGATGGCGACTAAGCCATGGGATATCTTATCTTGGAGTGGGCTTCCCGCTTAGATGCTTTCAGCGGTTATCCCTGCCGAACATAGCTACCCAGCGATGCTTCTGGCGAAACAACTGGTACACCATCGGTTCGTCCACCCCGGTCCTCTCGTACTAGGGGAAGCTCTCCTCAAATATCCTGCGCCCGCAACAGATAAGGACCAAACTGTCTCACGACGTTTTAAACCCAGCTCGCGTACCACTTTAATTGGCGAACAGCCAAACCCTTGGGACCTGCTTCAGCCCCAGGATGTGATGAGCCGACATCGAGGTGCCAAACCTCCCCGTCGATATGGACTCTTGGGGGAGATAAGCCTGTTATCCCCGGAGTACCTTTTATCCGTTGAGCGACGGCCCTTCCATGCGGAACCGCCGGATCACTAAGACCTACTTTCGTACCTGCTCGAGATGTCTCTCTCGCAGTCAAGCTCCCTTATGCCTTTACACTCTGCGGTTGGTTTCCAATCAACCTGAGGGAACCTTCGCGCGCCTCCGTTACGCTTTAGGAGGCGACCGCCCCAGTCAAACTACCCACCAGACACTGTCCCGGACCCGGATCACGGGTCGCGGTTAGATTCCTAAGACAGCAAGGGTGGTATTTCAAGGGTGGCTCCATGAACACTGGCGTGCCCACTTCATCACCTCCCACCTATCCTACACATGCTGCCTCAAAAACCACTGTCAAGCTATAGTAAAGGTTCACGGGGTCTTTCTGTCTTGTTGCGGGTAACCGGCATCTTCACCGGTGCTACAGTTTCGCTGAGTCCCTGGTTGAGACAGTGGGGAAATCGTTACGCCATTCGTGCAGGTCGGAACTTACCCGACAAGGAATTTCGCTACCTTAGGACCGTTATAGTTACGGCCGCCGTTTACCGGGGCTTCGGTTCAAAGCGTTGCCGAAGCTAACTCGTCCCCTTAACCTTCCGGCACCGGGCAGGCGTCAGACCCTATACCTCGCCTTACGGCTTCGCAGAGTCCTGTGTTTTTAGTAAACAGTCGCTCCCCCCATTTCACTGCAACCCGACCAGGCTCCGTCCGCAAGGGACTTCACCACGCGGGTACACCTTCTCCCGAAGTTACGGTGCTATTTTGCCGAGTTCCTTAACCAGAGTTCTCTCAAGCGCCTTGGTATACTCTACCAGCCTACCTGTGTCGGTTTACGGTACGGTCGCTTTCATAACTAGATACGAGGCTTTTCCTGGAAGCAGGGAATCAACCGCTTTGCAGTCCTACGGACTTCGTCATCACGCCTCAGCGTTGACAACCCGGATTTACCTAAGTTGTCCGCCTACACGCTTAAACCACCTATTCCACCAGATGGCCGGCCTATCCTTCTCCGTCCCCCCTTACCATAGCATTATGAAATCGGTACGGGAATATTAACCCGTTTCCCATCGACTACGCCTTTCGGCCTCGCCTTAGGGGCCGACTAACCCTGAGCAGATTAACTTGACTACAGGAAACCTGAGGCTTACGGCGACAAGGTTTCTCACCTTGTTTTTCGCTACTCGTGTCAACATAAGCGCTTGTGGGGTCTCCAACGCTCCTTACGGTACGCCTTCGCAGACCACCACAATGTTCTCCTACCAACCAGAAGTCAGAAGACAGAGGACAGAAGTCAGAA
>JAEQMT010000057.1:115000-162014 GCA_016722945.1 Desulfofustis sp. PB-SRB1
TGCGGTGCTCATAAAATGGTCTTTGTGGTTGATGTTTTGTCAGGATGCCGGTTCGGCTACCTCAGATTGGTTGTTGACAATAAACACTATGCCGTTTTCGTCGGTGTCAATGAGCACGGTATCGTTTTCCTTGAAGCGGCCTTCAAGTAATTCCAGGGCAAGCGGGTCCTCAACATATTTCTGGATTGCCCGTTTGAGCGGTCGGGCACCAAAAATCGGGTTATAGCCGGCGCCGGCCAGATACCCACGAGCGTTTTTGCTGAAGCGCGCGTTGATATGCTGCCTTTTGAGACGATCGGTAAGGCGGCGCAACTGGATCTCAACGATTGCCCCCATGTCCTCACGGGTGAGGGCGCGGAAGATAATGGTTTCATCGATGCGGTTTAAAAATTCCGGCTTGAAATGTTGCCAGAGAACCTCTTCCAGGCTCTGCTTCATTGCTTCGTAGTCACTGCCCTGCTCGGTCATCCGCATGATCAGGTCACTGCCGAGATTGGAGGTCATGATCAAGATGGTGTTCTTGAAATCCACCGTACGCCCCTTGCCGTCCGTCATCCGGCCATCGTCGAGCACCTGCAGCAGCACGTTGAACACGTCGGGATGCGCCTTTTCTATTTCATCGAGCAAAATCACGCTGTAGGGGCGTCTCCTTACCGCTTCGGTCAGGTAGCCGCCCTCATCATAGCCGACGTAGCCGGGAGGGGCGCCGATCAGCCGGGCAACCGAATGTTTTTCCATAAATTCGGACATGTCGATACGGATCATCGCCTGTTCGCTGTCGAAGAGAAAATCTGCCAATGAGCGGGCAAGTTCGGTCTTACCCACGCCGGTTGGCCCCATGAAGATAAACGACCCCAGCGGCCGATCAGGATCCTGCAGGCCGGCCCGAGCCCGGCGCACCGCGTTGGAGACGGCGGCAATGGCCTGTTTCTGCCCCACCACCCGTTTTTTCAAAATCGATTCAGCCTGCAGCAGCTTCTCCTTTTCTCCTTCCAGCAGCTTATCGACCGGAATGCCCGTCCATTTGGCTACCACCGAGGCGACATCTTCGGCCCCTACTTCTTCTTTGAGCATATGGTGGGTTGCCTGGATTTCCTGCAAGCGTTCGTTTTCCGTGGCCAGTTCTTTTTCCAGGGCGACGATCGTGCCGTAACGAATCTCCGCGACTTTACTCAGATCACCGGTGCGCTCAGCCCGCTGCGATTCGACCTGGGCAGCTTCAATCTGCTCCTTTATGGTACGGATTCGGCCGATTGTTTCGCGCTCCAGCGTCCATTGCGCCTTCATGCCGTTGAGCTGGTCGTTGAGGTCGGCCAGTTTTTTCTGTACCTCATCGAGACGGTTGATAGAGGCCTGATCCTTCTCCTTTTTCAGGGCTTCCTGCTCAATTTCGAGCTTGATGCGCTGGCGCTCCAATTCGTCAATCTCGGTGGGCATGGAGTCGATTTCAATACGCAGGCGTGAGGCTGCCTCATCGATCAGGTCGATGGCTTTGTCCGGCAGAAATCGATCGGTGATATAGCGGTTAGACAAAATTACCGCCGCCACCGTGGCAGCGTCCTGGATGCGGACACCGTGGTGGATTTCATATTTTTCCTTGATTCCGCGTAAAATGGCGATGGTGTCCTCTTCGCTGGGTTCCTGCACCAGTACGGGCTGGAAGCGGCGTTCGAGGGCGCTGTCTTTTTCGATATACTTGCGATATTCGTCCAGGGTGGTGGCGCCGATGCAGTGGAGTTCGCCGCGGGCAAGGGCGGGTTTGAGCATATTGGAGGCGTCCATAGAGCCTTCGGCGGCGCCGACGCCGACAAGGGTATGAATCTCGTCGATAAAGAGGACGATTTCACCGCTGCGTTGCTCGATCTCCTTGAGCACCGCCTTGAGGCGGTCTTCAAATTCGCCGCGATACTTGGCGCCGGCCACCAATGAGCCGAGGTCGAGGGTGACCACCTGCTTGTCCTTGAGTGTGGCGGGGATGTCACCGTTGACGATACGCTGCGCCAGCCCCTCGACAATGGCGGTTTTCCCCACTCCGGGTTCACCAATCAGAACGGGATTGTTTTTTGTTCGACGTGACAGAACCTGGACGATGCGGCGTACCTCTTCGTCACGGCCGATGACCGGATCGAGTTTGCCCCGTTTGGCGATATCGGTGAGATTTTTGCCGTATTTTTCCAGGGCCTGATACTTATCTTCAGGATATGGATCGGTTACCCGTTGATTGCCGCGGATGGTGAGCAGGGCCTTGAGAAAATTTTTCTCGGTTATGCCGAGGCCCCGCAGCTTTTCCGAGAGTGGGAATGAGGCTCGAAGCAGGGCCAGGAAGATATGTTCCTGGCTCACATATTCATCGCCCATCTCGGTCGCCGCACTGTAAGACTTGTCCAGCAGGGTGCGCAGGTCATTGGAACCATAGATTTGGGTGGCACCGGTGCCGGAAACCTGAGGGATGGACTTAATCTGACTGTTGACTTCGGCCAGCACCCGTGACGGGGTTACGCCCATCTTCTGCAGGGCGGGAACGACGACGCCGTCAGGCTGCTCGAGGATAGCCTTGGCAAGGTGGGCGGGAGTCAGTTCCTGGTGTTTTTCTTCGGCCGCAATCTGTTGGGCGGCCTGCAACGCTTCTTGCGATTTCAGGGTCAGTTTGTCTAATTGCATTAAATTTCAAAGCTCCTTTTTTCTAATATTGCCGGCAAGTTAAGTAGAAATTTTAGTTAAATTGTAAGATGTGCGGCAAGGCTGTCAAGCCGCGCACAGTACTGGTATTAAAACGAAACGGTGCTGCAGCGTATTGAAAGAGGTGGATCAGGGTGGGGCGCTTTCTGTGGTGTGTTATAAGAAGAATTTGAGGTCGGTGACAATCTTGGTAAAATGTCAGAAGTGAGCGGTGAAGCCGGTATCCACGATACCGGCTCCAGATATCATGTTAGCCGCAACTGCCGGTTGAACAGGATCCAGCCGATGCACAACCCCCGCCTCCAATCGGATTTTGCGAGGTGATGCCGAAGCCCGAGCGAGCACCTGCCTCGACGTATTCGACGTTGATGGTGCCGCAGGTTTCCAGCAGGCTGTCTTCAACGAGAAATTGCAGGCTGTCCTTATCATATACCTTATCGTTTTCCTTTGGCTCATCCAGAGCCAAGCCGAGCGACGGACCTGATCAGCCGCCCTGCATCAGGGCAACGCGCAAAGCACTTTCGATATTATTCTGACTGAGGTATTCTTTTAGTTTCGATACAGCCAGATCAGTAACAACTAGTGACATTATTCCCTCCGTACAAATAGTTATCGTGGTCTCAGGATCACTTTACATGAAAATCCCTTACTACTATGGTAAACCCTTACGCTGATAAGTCAAATGGGTTTGGTTGTGTTTTTTTTACAAACTCTGATTAACCCTCAACCGCATCATCTGGTACAAGGTTTTGTTGATAATTACTACCATCATATGGGAAAAATACGACGCTAGACGCGTATAATTTTTGAGAGGAATAACCGTGAAGAAAATAGTCATATCCACCGGCGGCGGTGACGCTCCAGGACTCAATGCGGTCATTTACGCGGTGGTGCATTCCTGTACCCGGCGGGGATGGGAAGTGTACGGCAGCAGAAGCGGGTACGGCGGGTTTCTTGATATGGACGAGATGGTCCGGTTGACGCCCCGAGACGTGGAGGAGATATATGCCACCGGTGGAACAATTCTTGGTTCCACCAACAAGGGCAACCCCTTTGCCAAGCCGGTAAAAAATTTCGCCGGTGAGGTTCAGGTGGTGGATATGTCTGAGACGATCATGAAAAACTACCGGAGAATGGGTTTTGATTGCCATATCGCCATCGGCGGGGATGGCTCGCTGGAGATAGCCAATCGCTTCTCGCAACTGGGTATGAATGTTATCGGGGTACCGAAAACCATCGACAACGATCTGTTGATGACCGACCGGACGTTTGGGTTTGACACCGCCGTTTCCACTGCCACCAATGCCCTTGATAAACTGCACTCCACCGCCAAGTCGCATGATCGGGTGATGGTGGTGGAAGTAATGGGCCGCGGTTCCGGCTGGATTGCATTGTACTCCGGAATATCAGGTGGGGCGGATGTGATTTTGATTCCTGAGATTGCCTTTGATATCGATCGAGTATGTGAAAAAATCGCCGACAACGACCTGCGTGACAAAGATTACTCCATCGTGGTCGTTGCCGAGGGCGCAAAGGCCGCCGGTGGGCAGGTGATCAGTAAAGGGGCGGGCGAGCTGGGTCGGGAAGAGGTGGTGCTTGGCGGAATCGGCGAGTGGGTGGCGTCGGAAATCCGCGGTCGCACGGAAAAGGATACCCGGTCTCTGGTCTTGGGCCATTTGCAGCGAGGCGGCTCGCCCACCAATTTTGACCGGCTGCTGGCCCTGCGCTTTGGCGCGGCGGCGGTGCGCATGGTTGAGAAGGGGACATATGGCCATATGGTGGCGCTGGTTTCTTCGCAGATGAAGGCGGTGCCGATATCAGAGGCCATTTTCGAGCGCAAGAAGGTTGATTTAAACAGCGATAAAATGATGACCGCACGCGATATCGGCATCTGTTTCGGCGATTAAAGGCGGGTTTCGTTGTGCCTCCAGCCACTTTACTCACTGAAATGTACCAGGCTATGCTGGGCCATTTCGGTCCGCGGAACTGGTGGCCGGCCAAAACGCCCTTCGAGGTGGCGGTCGGCGCGGTTCTCACCCAGAATACCAATTGGCAAAACGTTACCCGTGCCATCGACAACCTGCGTAGCCGCAATCTGCTCAGCTATGAAGCGCTGCTCTTGATGCCGATCGATGAGCTGGCTGAATGTATCAGGCCAGCAGGATATTACAACCTGAAAGCACAGCGGTTGAAAAACCTGCTGGGTATGCTGGCCGAGCGCTACAATGGGGATTTGCGGGCACTTTTTGACGAACCCTTACGCACCGCCCGAGAGCATCTTCTTGCGGTCAAGGGAATCGGTGCTGAAACGGCTGATTCGATTCTGCTCTACGGGGGAAATCTGCCGATTTTCGTGGTCGATGCCTACACCCATCGTATTTTACATAGACACGCCATGATTGGTGAGACCAGCGATTATCAGAGTATTCAGGAACTCTTCATGGACAATCTGCCAGTGGATCCAGGGTTGTTCAATGAGTATCACGCCCTGCTGGTGCAGACGGGAAAATATTTTTGCCTGAAAAAAAAGGCGCGCTGCCAGGGGTGTCCCCTTAATTGTTTTCTCGAAAACCCGGTTGCCTAGTCGGAAAAACTCTTCTCGTCGTTGTCCCTGACCAGATCACTGATCATCTCCTCAGCCTCATCTTTTTCATATCCCAGATGGATCAGCTCACGCCGATATGAGCCGAGCAGCTCCCGTGCCTTGAGCGGGGCCTTGTTCAGTAGATAAAGTCGGTAGCGCAGGG
Source organism: Desulfofustis sp. PB-SRB1 (assembly GCA_016722945.1). Lineage (GTDB taxonomy): Bacteria > Desulfobacterota > Desulfobulbia > Desulfobulbales > Desulfocapsaceae > PB-SRB1. The sequence goes on from JAEQMT010000057.1 coordinate 120,427, forward strand.
CGACGCAGTCCTCATCCATGGTGAGCAGGTGCTCGGTGTGGGTGCATATGGCGAGTGCCTCATCAAACTGGCCGTGGGACAGCAGGAGGTTGCCCCAACTCAAGCAGATATCGCGCATCAAGGCGATAATCTCCTCCCCAAAGGCAACGGCCTTGATCGTACCGAAAATGTTCAATCCATTTCATCTGGTGCCAGCAGGAAAATGCCTCGGTGAACATATTTTCGGCCTGCCACCACTGGTGCCGACCGGCATGGTGCAATCCTTTTTTGCCGAGAGCGAGAAACAAGACGCCGTCTATGGCGACGTTTTTCAGCCTGACGTAGCCTTTTTCTACCTTAAGGTAATGTTTTACCGGTGCTGAAAGCGAGGTCGCCAAGGTTTTGCGAAATCTGCTGATCAGTGTGTCGGCCGCTTTTCGTGCCTTATCCGGATCACTGTCGGGCCAGAAGGTGAGCTGGATCTGGTCCTGACTGACGCTTTGCCCAGGAGAAGAGATCAGCAGGCCGAGCAATTCACGCTGAGTTCCGCTGAAGTCGGTGATGTCCAGAGATGTATCGCCCGCTTGCCCGACGTAAAAGGTACCGAGGATGTTGATGGTTAACAGGGGAAGCGGTTCATCCGCTCCGATTGGCGTGCGCAGGAGCCTGGATTGCAGACATGACAGGGCAAACTCGGGCTCTATTTTTCGGTGATAGGCGGCCGATAGGAGCGTGCCCATAATGGTGGGCTCCCATCCGTAAAAGTAGGTGTAGCCATGGGTCTGCATAAGTTTCAGTAGGTCTGCAGACAACCGCGCCATATCCTCGTCATTGTGATGCTCATGGGCAATCCAGGCGCGGTAGGCCAGGGCACACATGACAATGGAAGGGCAGGAGATTGCGTCGGCTTCGTGCTGGGCCTGGCGCAGCAGGACCTCAGCCTGTTCAAATTTTCTTAAGATGGCAAGCGTGGCGCCGTGCAGGGCGTGGTTCTGCGCCAGATAGTAGGGCGATCCGGCCGTTTCGCGCAAGTTCGCGGACTGCTCGATATCGGCGATGGCGGGCTCTTTGTGGCCTAAAATAGCACGGGCAAAGGCGCGCCACTGCAGAAATTGGCTGGTCATGTGCGGGCTTGCCGCGGTTGCCGATACTTGCATACCCTCTTCAATCTGTAATATTGCCTCGCTCGCCCTGCCGGTGGAGACCATGGTGATGGTCGAGAAGATATAAATAAACGGGGCGGCCACGGTCTGCCGGACAATGTTTTGCCCGAGCCTCGCCTTGCTTGCTTCAATACGCTTGTCAACGACGGCAAAGGCGCCATACATTAGCAGGGCCGTGAGCTGCAGCAATTTGAGAATCAGCCGGTTGCTGGCACTCACCAGCGGGTCGTAGCCCAACGGGTAAGAGGCCTCGATCTGGTTGACGACATCGTGCCGGTTGCCGCTCAGCAGGCCGATGTAGCCGAGAATCCAGCGGGTGGAGGCCTGGAAATTCTTGCTTTTCTTGCTGATGGCGAGGTTGAGACTGAGTTCCCCATACTGTCTGGCCGTACTCATGTCACCGGTAAAGAAACAATAGCCGGCGGCCAGGTTACGAGCCGCGATTATGGTAATTTCCGGGGGAAGCTGGTCAATGGATTGTTCCAGTAATAAACGGGTGGTCTCAAGTAGTTCGGCGCCGGCCCGATAATATCCGGTGACCGCAAAATGAAAGTAGATCATCTGAGTAAGCGCCATTAATTCGCCAAACATTTCGCCCCGCTCATGAAACTGGCGTCGCGCTGTTTGCAGAAACGGCATGATGTGACCAGGAGCAGTGTCGATTGCCAGCAGGCCATAGAAAAACGAGAGCCAGCCGTGTTCTTGCAGAATACCCTCCGGGATGGTCTGCAAAACAGCCAGAATGGTCATCGTTCGGTTGCGTGCAAGCAGCGTGAGACCGTGCTGCTTCAACAGCAGCTCCATGCCGTGGTAGTCCTCTGCGTTGCGCAACGATTTAAGCGCCTTATCGATAAGATCGTTGGCGAGATAATGCGCTGCCGCCTGGCGATGAATGGTGTCGATAACCGATTTTTCCAGCATCCTTCGCGCCTGAATCTGGAGAAAATCCTGAAAGAGGTGATGAAAGCGAAAGGTTTGGTTCACCTCATCGAGCCGATAAATAAAGAAATTGGTGTCGGCCATCTCCATGAGTTGGCGCCTTGTATCTTCGGCAACACCAAGACGGGAGAACATCGAAACGTCAATTTCATCTAAAAATGCAAGTTTCAGAAAGGTTTCATGCAGGTGGGCGGGTACCTGGGAAAATATCTCTACCTCGAAGTAGCTGAGAATGTTGGTGTCGGTGCCCGCCTCGGGAAAATGCGGCATGCCGGTGACTCTGCGTTTTTTTTTCTCAGCGGTAAGGGGATGAGCGGCCAGCACGATCCCCATTATCCAGCCGTCGGTGACGGCACGGATACCGGTGGCTTGGGTGCGGCTGATGGGGATATTGAGGATATCGTGATAGAGTTGTTCAATATCCCGTACGCCCAGGGCCAGGTCTTTTGTATCGAGATAGATCAGATGGGGGTTATCACGCAGCGCTCGGGCGGTGACGGTAAGCGGGTGCCTGGTTGCCAGGATAAAACCCAGGGATTGTGGAGATGCATCGATCAGATGGGTCAGGACTTCGACTGAGAGGCGTGCGTCGTTAATCAGATGGACATCGTCGAGTACCAGGTACCAGTGGCCGTCCAGATGAGTTTCCAGATCGTTGAGCAGGATAGTAACGAGTCCCTGCAGATCCATTGGGCCGACCTGACTATTGTTGATGATATCGGTAAGTTGGGATGAGGTGAAGTCATCCAGGTGAGGGCTGAAGGCCTGCAGCAGGGCGGACAGGAAATAGACCGGGTCTCGGTCATCATCGCTTATCTGGTACCAGATATAGGGGTGATGATGATGCTTGAGAAATTGATGTACCAGAGTCGTTTTTCCCTGGCCCGCCTGAGCTTCGACGACAATCAGTTTTTCGTCGGCCTGATCACTTTGCAACCGTGCACTGATGAGAGGGTGTCTGGCAATGGCCTGAGATGCCTTGATGCGGGGCGGATAAAACTTGTTGGCGGCGATTGGGGTCGGCAGTACGGAAGAGTGTTGCTGCATCTGCATGGCTATCCTCCCGAACGAGGGTGATGTTCACTTATTGTTCTGGTGCCACAGAAATTTTCGGCAGATCCCCCTGATAATGGTGGCATCTTTTTCAGTCAGTTGAAGTTTACCAAACAGTCGACGGATTGAATGCATCCAGTAATGGTGATATATATCATCTAAAAAATCAATGGTAATCAATGCCTCCTCAAGGTGCTCGTACATCGTCTCGAGCTGATGCGAGGAGGCGTAGCGCGGCTCGGGCACCGTTTCGCGGTTGTGCGATCGCAGGGTGCAGGACAATTCATAACAGTGAATTGCCACCGCCTGGGCAAGATTGAGAGAACCAAAGTCGGCGGTGGGGATGCAGGAGACAAAGTGGCTGTACTTGAGTTCATCGTTGGTCAGGCCCCGGTCTTCCGGACCGAAGACAAGTGCGGTAGGATTGTTTTTCAGGCGGGGGACGACAGTTGTGAAGATGTCGCGAGGCGGGTGGCCGCTGGTTCTTTTGCGACCCTGCCGACCGGTGGTGGCGATAATCAGAGAAAATGGCGCAAGCGCCTCGGCAAGAGTGCGACAATAGTGGATGCCGTCGACCAGGTGAACAGCCTTGTGTGTTGCCATTTTTGCCATGGCCTCATGATTGGGGCGACTATCACCGACCACAATCATCTGGTTTATCCCCATATTGGTGCAGATACGGGCGGCGGCACCGATATTTTCGGCGGACTTCGGTTTATGCAGAACAACGGCGACGTTACTGGTCAATCTTGTATTGTAATCCACTGATGTTACAGGCTGCCTGGCAACATGGCCTTTCGCCCCACCTCATCGTTGTTCAAAAAAATCTATCCTCGACATCGCACCTGTCTGCCCGGGGTAAGATATGTCTCACGCCTCGCTCCCGAGGGTAAAATCTTGGTCATATCGATTTCCTTATGAAACAGAAAAGGGGTTACCGGCTTGATGCCGGCAACCCCTCGTAACAAAAATCAACGGGCGGTAAGGTTAATGTTTGGCGCTGGAGTCCTCAATTGAGACGCGACTGATTTTCTCGTACTCCTCCGCCTGCTTGTCCGGGGTGGTGGGCATGAGCCGCTTGAGCAGCGGAACGACGCCTTTCTCAGATTTTTCAAAGAGACTTTCGGCTTCTTTGAGGGTGATTTGCCAGGCCGGTGCGAACCCGGGCGCCTTCTCAAACATGATATCCAGTGCAGTCTGATAGACAAAGTACTGGCGAATTTCCTTTCTTCCCGGTTTTTGATTCAAAGACTGCACGGTGATGCGGAGGTTGTCACGTTCCTGCTTGAGTTTTTCCAGCTCATTTTTGCGTCTCTCGTTTTCCGCTGAATCGATCTCCAGCTTTGTATGGAGATGGGCTCGCAGCCGATTAACTTCGCGGGAGAGCTCGTTGCGGCGCAAAAATCCGCGAACATAGACGACGATGCAAAACAGAATACCGAGGGCAAGACCCTGGACAAAAGGGTTTTTAATCAAAGACATCAACCAACTGGTTTCTTCCATAACGATCCTCTCTGGCTTGGATTGTGTCGTGTAGAATCCGTTTTATACCGGTAAAATGCAGGGGTCGTCAAGTTTAATAACACCGTCTCGGTTTTGACCGCCGCGACCTGGAAATGATTTGCTTTGTCGTGGTTACTCGCTGGTCGGGCAGATAAGCTGAAAGACGATCCTCATACGCCTCTTGTCAACCTCATGGACGCACACCGTGAGCTGATCGCCAACTCGCAGAATGCGTCTGGTGACATCGCCCACAAGTCGATGTTTTTTGGCATCCAGAATATAATAGTCGTCATCAAGTGAGCTCAGATAGACGACGCCGCTGATCATGAGATCAATGAGTTCGACGTAGAAAAGACTCTCCGTCACTCCCGAAACAACAGCCTGGAAAAACTGGCCGATATGGTCAGCAAGGTACTGACATTTGAGCCGTCCCGCCATATCCCGCTCTGCTGCGACAGCGGTCCTTTCTCTATCAGACAGGTGTTGTCCCGCCTGACTCAATTGAGAAAATGGTCCCAGTGTGCCGGCGGCGGTATCAACCGGAGTGTTCGGCGGTAATTCAAGCAGATGGCTGAGCAGACGATGGACTATAAGATCGGGATAGCGCCTGATGGGAGAGGTGAAGTGGCAATAAACAGGGGCTGCCAGACCGAAATGGCCGGGATTTTCCGGGCTGTAGCGGGCCTGCTGCATGGTGCGCAGGATGAGGCTGTTGACGAGATAGCCCTGACCCGCATCCTGCGCCCGGGCGACCATCTCATTGTACCAGGCCGAACCCGCGATGGGGTGGCTGGAATAGAGACCCAAAGAAGCGGCATAGTGCTCAAATTCCCGCGCCTTTATCGGGCTGGGCTCTTCATGGATGCGGTACAGCGTGGGGACAGCACGCTCGGTGAGGTAACGGGCCACCGCCTCATTGGCGGCAAGCATGAATTCCTCGATAAGTTGGTGGGCAAACGATCGGTGTCGGGAGTTGATTTCCCCTGCTTTACCGTCGTCGGTTATGGATATGGTAACCTCGGGTGTATCCAGGGTGATTGCCCCGCGGCGATGCCGTTGTTTTTGTATAAGGCGTGCCAATTCGGCACAATTGTCCAGCAGGGTGCGCAGGTCATCGTCCAGGTGGGGTGGGGAGAGCTTGCTATCGAGAATTGCCTGCACCTCATCGTAGGTGAAACGGCGTTTGCTGGTGATGATCGAGCGATAGATTTTCGCTGAGTGGGGAACGCCATGGTTGTCGAAGGCAATTTCAACGGTGATAGTCAAACGGTCCTCGCCGGGCCTGAGGCTGCATGCATCGTTTGAGAGAGTTGCCGGCAGCATCGGAATTACCGCGTGTGGAAAATAGACTGAAGTGCCCCGCTCATAGGCTTCGCCATCAAGATGGGTGCCGGGTTTCACAAAGGCGCTTACATCTGCTATGGAAACGAACAGGCGAAAGCCGTTTTTTTCTTTGTGAATCGCGATGGCATCGTCAAAATCCCTGGCTTCCTCGCCGTCAATGGTAACGTGCGTAATCTCTTGGAGGTCGCGCCTGCCGTCACGAACCGCGGCGGCAACGGCGGTGTCGGCCTCTTCCAGAGCCGCTGCCGAAAACTCATGGGGCAGGTCGAATTTTGTCGTTACCAGGCAAAGTTTGGTGTCAACATGTTCGGGGTTGCCAAGCACCTTGGCAATCTCGCCGACCGGCATGGTTGGTGATCCGCCTCCCTCTTCAAGTTTCACCAGCACCGCATCATCGACGGCGAGTGCAAACTCGGGAATTGTGGTGATGAGGATGTCAAACGGGTGGCGCGGATCCTCCGGGGAGACGATGATTTTATCTTGTTTTATTGTCCGGATATAGCCGGCAACGGTCAGTGTCTGCCGGCTGAGAACAGACAGTACCGAGGCCTCTGATCTTCCATCCGACTTGGTATTGAAAATATCGATTAAGATGGTGTCGCCATGCCGCGCCGATCCCAGGTGATGTTTTGCGATGTACGGATCCTTTATGGGTCGGGCAAAATGGTCCTCAACCTCTACATCAGTTGCAAAACCATACCCTGATTCGGTTACCACCAGGTTAGCCTGGCCAAGGCTGAGATGGGGAGAAAGGCTGAAACCTTGTTTTTTCTTTATGATCTTATTAGCTGCAAGCAGACCATTGAGTGCTTCGGTGAGTGTTTTTTTATCGATGGTTGTCGTTGACAATCGGCCCAACTCATCATGGTGAAGTGATTTGCCACTGGTGTACAGCAGAGAGAGCACCCCTTTTTCCATCTGACTGTAGCGATGCTGGTCATATTGTTTATTTAATCGTCGCCCTCTGTTTTTGCTGCGATGCGTCATTATTCTTTTTTTTCTCATGGATATGTGATTTAAGGTTGATTGTTTATTGTGTGTATTATGCAACAAGGCAGGTTGATTCTTATGATATAGTGAAACCCACCGAACTGCCCATCATTATTTCCCGCGCCCAACGTCAATGACCAAGATTCCATTTGATCTCGAGCTCTACCGCAACCAGATGCGCAGGCTCATCGGTGATCAACCCAATGCCCATACTTTCTGGGATGCCCTGGATTTTGCCGTCGAGGCGCACCACGATCAGTGGCGCAGATCAGGTGATGCCTATATTCTGCACCCCTGTTCGGTTGCCAAAATATTGGCGGAGGAGCTCGATATTACCGATCCGGAAATTCTTGCCGCGGCCCTGCTTCACGATACCGTGGAAGATGTACCGGAAGTCACCCTGGAGACGGTGAAAGCCCATTTCGGCGACTATGTTCAGGCCATTGTCGACGGATGTACCAAGGTGACGCATCGCTCCTGGGACCGGCAGACGCAGAATAAACGGGTGCACCGCAAAATCTTTTCCGGCGCCTCGTTGCGCCCCGAGGTTATGCTCGTAAAACTGGCTGATCGGTTGCACAACCTGCGCACCCTGCAGGCGATGCCCAAGGAAAAACGGCAGCGAATCGCCGATGAGACCCTGGATATTTACGCGCCGCTGGCCACCGCCTTTGGGCTGTTCAACATGAAGCGCGAAATGTACAACCTGGCCATCTGTTATAAGTTTCCCAGAAAAGCCGGTAAGCTGAAAAACCATATCAAGGAGCTTTCAGTCTCGGATTCATCCCGCATCATTGTCGAGCAACTGCGGGTCGCCGCCATGGATGCGCGATTGGAGTGCGACATTTCGCGCCGGACAAAAGATCTGTGGGCCTACTATAACAATACAGACCGTCAGCTCCTGCAGCGTATTGATACCCCGATCGAGATCATCATCACCGCCCACTCAATTGCCGACTGCTATACCATTTTGGGAATGGTGAACCAGAATTTCCGTCCCATTCCGCGAACTATCCGTGATTTTATCGCCAATCCCAAGCCAACCGGTTATCAGGGATTGCATGCCCGGGCCATTGTCGATGGACAGCGCTATCTGTTTAAAGTCAGAACCACGGAAATGGCGCGCAAGGCCCAGCGCGGCATATTTCGTAACTGGAGTTCGAAGCATGGTAAACAGGGGCGTTTTATCCAGGGGCTTCAGGAAATGCTCGAGATTATCGGTTCCGACGAGACCGTTTCCTATCGCGATTTAATCGCCGCCGGCGGCATGGGAGAGATTTACACCTACACCCCTCAGGGCGATCTCATCTGTTTGCCCACCGGTGCCTGCGTGCTCGATTTTGCCTTTCATGTGCACACAGAGATTGGCCACACTTGTACCGGCGCGATGATTCGGGAACAAAAGGTGGGTATCGATTACGTTCTCAAGGATGGACAAATGGTGCGGATTATTCGTGCCCCGCGCCGGGTCGCCTTTGAACCGGGTGTAGAAAAACGGTGCAAAACCCCGAAAGCGCGTTCCGAGCTTTCCAAGAGCTTTCGCCTGCGCAGAGACAGTGTAGCAGCGGAAATAGGCGAGGCGACGCTGCACCAGGAAATGCAGCGCTATGGATTGCCGCGCGAACTATTGGCCGAAAAAGGCATGGACGAAGTTGCCGATAGCTTTGCGGTGCCCGACAAAGCCCGGTTTTTCGCCAATATCGGCAAAGGGCTGATTCGGTTGCCGGAGGCAATAGAGCGCATCAGAAATCTGCTGTTTAACGGCAATGTTTTTCTGGTTCCTCCCACCGGCGCCTTCAATAAGATCAGGCTTGATACCCTTGATCCGGTCTTTATTAAATTATCCGGTTGCTGCAATCCCAACCCGGCTGAAAAAGGCAATTGCGCTCTCTTGACCGAGCACGCATTGTCCGTGCATCGCAAAGATTGCGGTCGGTTGCACGAGATACCATTTCAGCGAGAAGATGCGGTTGATATCGCCTGGGAGCGCTCTACCCCCATTGAAAAACGCCAGTCAGTTCTGTTTCAGCAGATCAGCCGTCAGGAATTGCTGCACGCAATCTCATTGGCGCCGCCACCGCTTATCGTCCATGAACTCGCTGAGCTTACCGGGAAAAGAGATGACCGGCAGGACTGGGAAATGATCTTTTCGGTTGGCTCCATTAAAGATCTGCGGGAGGTGACAAAACACTTCGACAAATTATCGCTGAACTATGAGTTTCTGCTGGATTTCTAGTTTCCCGTATAGTGGTATTGTGGAAGGCGCTGCGCGCGGGGCTTTGCTGATCAGAGCAACACGGCGAGCAGATCAACCTGGCTTGCGGATAGATCATGCGACCGTTTTTTCCCGGCTTGTTTTGGTGCGATAGTTGCTCAGTACCTGGCACAACATGTCAGGAAGGTCGTTTTTCTGACGGGAACTGCGGGCGAGTTGTTTGAGTACTTTTTGCAGAGTCAGCCCCTCGGCCAGATAGACGTTGCGAAGAATCAACGATATCAAGCGGGTGATGGTTGTCAGATTTGATATTCTCGATTGTAAATGGTGATCCCGATCAAAGGCGGTGGAAGCAAAAATTTCCACCGGGTCACCGTTAATTTCACTTACTGAAACATACCAGGAGTTGCGCTCCCGGTCGTGGGTACGGTAGCGAACCGCATCCAGAACTTCGGGAATAGCCTCATGGTGAGCGTGACTGTCGGCAGTAGATGTTTTTTCCACTGAGTTGTCGGCGACGCCGGTAAGGGCGGTAAGGCGCGACAACAGGTCGGGATGCTCTTCAAGGAGATGGACAAGGTCGAGACAGCGCCGACAAAATTCATTTCCGGCATGATCGGTCAGCGGTTCCTGGGCAGAGCAGCCGTCACAGATTTCGATTAATTCTTTTTGTTTCATAGGGCCTGATGGCTTGAGGTAGAAGGGTCGATATATGCTGGTGCAAAAGCAATTGAAAATCAGATCCCGCTATTTCCCGCGCTCCCATGGCGGTGAGGTGGGCGGTGCTCATCTGACAATCAATAAGCTTAAAATTATGTGTTTTAAGATAATCAACCAGCCAGATTAAAGCAAACTTTGAGCTGTTTGTCTGGTGGGAAAACATCGACTCACCGAAGAAAACATGGCCCAGGCAGACGCCGTACAGACCACCCACTAATTGGTCGTTTTCCCAGCATTCAACGGAATGGGCATATCCCCTGTGGTGCAGATCGATATAGGCAGTCATCATCTCAGGCGTTATCCAGGTGTCTTCCCGGCCTGGTGAGCGGGTATCAGCACAGCATCTGACTACCTCGGCAAAGGCGCCGTCGATAGTCATTGTGCACGACCGATTGCGCCAGTAACGCTGAAGACGCCTCGATATCCTAAACTCGTCGGGAAAAAGCACCAACCGTGGGGAAGTGAACCACCAGAGGATAGGGTCGCCCACTGAGTACCAGGGAAAAATTCCCAGCCGATACGCCGCTACCAGTCGCTGCGGACTCAGGTCTCCGCCAACCGCCAGCAGACCGTTTGGCTCGGCCAGATCCGGGTGCGGAAAGATAATCTGATCGTTCAGTTCAAATACCGCCATATCATCAATTGAAAAAGGGCCCGACCTATCGTTTTTTCAAGCCTCCCCGAGATTAAACCGAGGTGGTGCCTGGGTAAACCGAAAAGAGCACAAGGATGAAGATGGGGCATGATCCACAAGAAAACGAATTCTCATCGTAATGTTTAAGTGATTACTTTCATCCAGGCGTATTTTTTGGTAGATGACAGTACGACAGATACCTGATGGATATTTCAGGGAACCTTGCAAAATGGCCTTTTCGCCCAATCTCCGTGTTGCTTAAAAAATTTTATCCTCGGGATATCAGCCCGGCCTGTGGTAAAATTTTCCTCGCGCCTTGATCTTGAACGAAAATTCTCATTTTTCAAGGCTCCTTTCAGCATTACAATGCAGCAATGAAAAGTAAACGACAACCATTTCGGCCACAGGTCGATCCGTTTTTCTTTTTCCCCGATGGCGGTCGTCGGGAGATGATCACCGCTATCCGCCGTGATCTTGAAAACGGTGTTTGCCTGATCATTGTCACCGGTGATGAAGGGGCGGGCAAGACCATGAGCTGCCGCATGGCGGTGAACAAACTGCCCGCTCACCTCATTTCGTATTACGATTCAGGTCCGGTAGCCTCTTTTGCAATGATGGTGCAGCGTGCCGCTCGCCTGGTATTGCCCGATGTCTCCGAAGAACAACCGCCAGAAGCGGTCGGCGAATTGCTGGCGGTGTTGGCGGCTGAGCTCGATAGGCGACAGGTGCACATGGTGATCGTGCTCGACAACGCCGAGCAGATTCATCTTGCCACCCTGGAGCGGATCAGAAAAATGCTCGACCAGTACAATGGTGAGCGGCTGCGTTTTCAATTGCTGCTTGGCGGCACCACAAGACTGGAAAAAAGTCTTGAGCAGCTCACCATCGTACCGTTTCAGCCTGTTGCCGAAAAACGCTACCATCTGGAAAAATTAAACTACCATCAGGTTTCGGACTACCTCTCCCACGTGCTGGCAAGGGCAGGCGCAGAGGGGGGGACCGGTTTCTCAACGGCCGAGATCAACACCATTTATCGGGGTGGAGACGGTAATTTTGCCGCCACTAACCGAATCGCCCTGGAGTTGCTGGAGGGGAAACAACCAACCATTTCCTCCATTGACGCATCTAAAGATGGGGTTCGTGGGGTGCCTCGCGTGACCGGCGTCCGGCCCTGGTTAAGAAACTGGATTGGTCGCTATATCTGGCAATGGCCTCGCTCTTTTGCCCGGGTTCCGCGTTTGCTTGTGTATGGGATGGCACTGGCGCTGCTTGCTGGCAGCATTGCCCTTTTCCTTTCCATACGCCCTTCCGATGAGCTACCCGATGAAAAGAACAACACGCCGCTGGCTGCCCTTAATGATCCGCCAATAACTGCTGGCAACGGGCAACGCTCCTCCCCCTCCACCACCCTGGACAACCCGCCGCGTTCCGATGAACCACAAGTGGTGGACCACTATGGTGCGGGTGGGAAAGAACCGCTTTATTCAGCAGAAAACACCTCTAATGAGCCCAGTGAGAAGGCGATCGAATCCGACCAGGGAGCCGACCAGAATCCACCACAACCAACGCCGCTGGACTTAATTACTGAGGTCGACCTACCAACCGAAACCCCTCCAACACCTTTAGCGGCGCAACCCGCTCCCACACCGCCTCATGATCAGCCGGCACCAGGTGCATCTTCTCAAGAAGACGGTGGCGGTACAGGTGAAGCGCAACAAGACGAGAATCCATCCACGTCAATGGCGGGCCTGATGGAGTCGCCGGATACCCTGAGATCAGATGACAGGCCCACTGATATCGCGTCATCGTCGGAAGATGGTTCGCTCCCCTTAGATTTAGACGAAAAACCCAGCGATGCGATGGCGGTGTCGGAGCCACCACTTGTAGCAGAGCAACAGCGAGATCAGGAACATGCTTCTTCGCCACTTGCTGAGCTACCGGCCGAATCCCCACCCATTGAGCAGATGAGCCAACTTGCGGAGCAAGGTAATGAGGACGGCGAAAAGCAGCAGGTTGATGGTATTGCTGGTGGACCGGCGGAACAGCTGCTGGCGCAGACCAAGACAGTGGTGCAGCCGAAAGAGGTAATCATTATCGCCGATGAAACTCCCAAACGGATGATAACCGAAACCTCTTCGGCTGCCGGAACGGATGGCAGTGAGCCGGAGAGCGGCCAGGATATTGATAATATCTATCAGAGACGGGTTGCCGCGGCCGGTGAGTTGTCCAATGGAAACGGCCAACCCTATACCATTTTCTTGACCGAGTTTGATTCCGTGGATGCGGTGAAACAATACCTTGCCACGGACGAATATGGCCAGATTGCCGAGCAATTGTATATTATCGAGCACAACGGTAACACCCCGCTGGTGTCGGTGTATTATGGGCGGTTTGGCGACGAACAGGCGGCCCTGGCCGCACAGGGGGAATTGCCCGAATCTATAACCTCCGAGAACCCGAAAGTGATGACAACCGCGGAAGCGGCAGTGCAGGAAGGATTGCTGCCGTAGGCAGAAAACGGGTTGCCCAACCCGTGGCAGGCGCGTGATAGGCGCGGTTGTCGGCAGAGGAAATATCAATGCAGAGCCTTTCAGTCGATCATCGCACCTATCGAACCGGCGACACAAAAGGGGCGGGCCTGTTTACCTCAAGCCGCTTTTATGCCAATTTCTGCCTGATTTTTATGCGGGCCGCCTGGGCGGCGAAGCGGGGGCGCTACAACCTGCCGGTGTGGTGGGCAAGCAGTGTAAGCGTGGTGCGGGCCCTGGAACGGGTGGGAGTTCGCTTCGAGGTCGAGGGGCTGCACCATGTGCATGGGGTTACCGGGCCGGTACTGGTTGTCGGCAACCACTTAAGCGTGCTGGAAACATTTGTCTTACCGGCATTTCTTCTGCCGTACAAAATAGTGAGCTATGTGGTTAAGCAGAGTCTTATGGAATATCCCCTCTTCAGAGATATCATGCGAACTTCCAGACCCATTGCCGTTTCCAGGACAAACCCTCGGCGTGACCTGAAGCAGGTGATGGAGCAGGGCCACGCCCGGCTCTTAGATGACATCTCCATTATTATTTTTCCACAGACCACCAGGGCGCCTTTTGACCCTGGGCAATTCAGTACCATCGCGGTTAAGCTGGCGAGAAAGGAACAGGTGCCTGTCGTTCCCATGGCCCTGCTTACCGATGCCTGGGAACATGGTCGCCTGTTGAAGGATTTTGGCCCCATTTACCCATCGCGCACGGTGCGATTCGCCTTTGGTGAGCCGTTGACGGTTTCCACCAAAGGCGAAGATGAACAGGCCCGGATCATCGATTTTATCCAGGATCATCTGCACCGGTGGCAGCAGGAAAGAGAGCGCCTAGAGTAGCTTGGCGCCGTTTGCTACCCGGCGCTCCGGTACGGCCAGTACCACCTGGGTGTTTTCATCGTAAAACCCGGTAATCAGACAGTGCGATTTGATCGGGCCGATCTGCTTGGCGGGAAAATTAACCACACCGACGATCTGTCTGCCGATCAGATCGGCCTTGGTATAATGGTCGGTTATCTGGGCGCTGCTTTTTTTGGTGCCGATCTCGTCGCCGAAATCAACGGTAACGATATAGGCGGGTTTGCGTGCCTTGGGAAAATCCTCTACGGCAATAATGGTGCCGACCCGCAGTTCAACGGCGGCGAAATCCTCCCAGCTGATCTCTTTCATGGTTATTTTTGTGTTGGTTTTTGCGCTGAACTCTTTACCGGCCGAGAAGACGGCGCAGCAGAACGCTCAGGTCGCGTTTATCAAGGCGGGTAAGGCCGAACTCTTCTGCCATGGCTTCTGCCTGGGCGAGCGCGGCGGGCTTAATTTCACCCATTAATTCGTGATGGGCGGCGGCACCGCCGCAGGGACGGTACTGATCCATGATGTTCACATAGGTGCCACCGCCCAGCTCAGTAGCGATGAACCGCAGAATTTCTCTTGTTTCAGCCAGCCCGCCCGGCATCAGCAGATGACGGATAAGCAGTCCCCGCTTGGCAACTCCATCTTCGTCCAGCCGCAGATCGCCCACCTGGCGGCGCATGGCCGGCAGGGCCGCTCTGGCAATTTCCGGATAATCGGGGGCATCAGCGTATTTTGCGCCACTGTCGGGATCCCAGAACTTAAAGTCAGCCAGATAGATGTCCACCACCCCGTCGAGCAGGGCAAGGGTATGGAGCGATTCGTAGCCGCTGCAATTATAGACAACCGGGATGCAGAGGCCATGGGCCAAGGCATGGTTGATAGCTGCCAGAATTGCGGGAACCAGGTGGGTCGGCGTCACCAGGTTGATATTGTGACATCCTTTCTTTTGTAGTTCCAGCATCACCGCGCCAAACCGTTCATCATCAACTTCGGGACTTTCTTCCGGGTGGTGGCTTATTTCGTAGTTCTGGCAAAAACAGCAGCGCAGGTTGCATGAGGAAAGAAAAATGGTGCCGGAACCATGATTGCCCACCAGCGGCTGCTCTTCACCAAAATGAGGACCGTAGCTGGCGATGCGGGCATACTCACCGGTACCGCATCGACCCAGCTCTCCGTGGAGCCTGTTTACCCGGCAATTGCGCGGGCACAGGGTGCACTCTTCTAGATACCTGCGTGCTTCGTCAATTTTCCGTTGCAGGAGTCCCGATTGGTAAAGGCGGCGGCCGGCGATATCCATGGAAGTTATTGCAGCCGGGTAGTGTTCTCACTGCAGTGTTGTCTTTTATTTCGCATCGGAAGCCGGTGCGGCGGCGGTGTCGTCCAGGGTAATGATACCTTGAATCCGATCCAGCTCCGCCAGAGTCTGGGCGTAGGCGACTTTGGCGCGATTTTCGGTGGACAAGGCGGTGGAAAAATCCTGCTGGGCGATGAGCACATCCAGGGTAGTGGCCCGGCCGGCCTCAAATTTTACCTGTTCCGCCTCCAGACGCTTACGATTGGCAAGTGCCGTTTTGGTGGTGGCCTCGATGGCTTTTAAGGCGAGTTCCACGTCACGTACGGTAACCTTTACCGAGCGCCTGATTTCCTGTTTGAGCAGGGCAAGACTGGTGCGATTGGAGTTGAGCTGGGCTACGCTCTGCCGGTAGCGGCCGCGGGCAAATGAGTTGTCCAGCGGCCGGGAAATACGCAGGCCGAGCTGCCACTGGGTGTCGGCGTCATTGACCGCTTTATCAAAGGTGTTGCCATAGTTGTCGGCGGTACCGCCGAAACCGGCTGAGCCGAATAGATCCAGGGCCGGCAAGGTGTCGTTTTCAGCTTTTTTTACCTCAAACTCGGTTGCCTGAATCTGCAACTCACTCGCCTTGATATCGGGTCGATTGGCCAGGGCGTTATCCAGCACCACTTCGATTGCCGGCTCAATGGGTTGGGTGGACGGCAGATCCGTGGGGGCAAATGGTATCAGCCAGTTATCGCTGTTGAGCAGTAGTTTCAGGTTGTCTTCAGCCACCCCGATGGCCCGCTCGCCGCCGATGAGGTCCTGCTCCCGCTGAGCGACCTCGGCCTGGGGTTGATACAAATCAATAAGTGCCAGGGTACCGGCATCGATTCTGGTTTCGGTTTCATCAAGGAGTTGTTCGGCCAACTGCAGGGACAGCTGCAACACCTCAAGGTTTTGATGGGCGAAGACCAGTTCCCAGTAGGCGTTTTTCACCTGGGCGGCCAGATCAGCCGCCTCACTGTCGACCAGGAAGCCGCGCGCCGCGAGATTGCTCCTGGCAGCCTCCAGATCAGCGGTTTGCACCGCTTCACCCCGGCCTCTTAACAGCGGCTGAACGACTGATACCGAGGCCTTGTTCTGGTATACCGGATCAAAGAGGAAAACAGGCGAGTCGGTATTCAGCCCATCGTTGTTCCACCTCAGTTCAACCTCGGTGCCGCTGGTGAGCCGTTTGCTTGCCCCGGCATTCCAGGTGCCGCTCCTCTCATCGGTGGCGGTGATTAAGGTGGGCGGGTTGTTGCGCTCCCCACCGACGCCGATGTCGGCAAACAGCTGAGTGTCAAAATCCCCCTCGGCCGCTTCGGCGGTTCCTTCGGCAAAGGCCACGTCTTCTTTTCTCAACCGCAACCCAAGATTTTGCACAAGGGCTGTCTCCACCGCCTCTCTGACGCTCAACTCAAGCGGTGGCTCAGCGGCGGACAGCATACTGCCGGGCAGGATGGTGTGCACCACGATGCAGATCATGACCATGTGTTTCATTGCTTCTTCCTTTCGATGGGTGGAACTCCCGCCAGGTAGGGGTAGGGTTTCCAGTAAATTTCGCTGATTTTTTGTGTCGCCCGGCGGCGCAATACGGATGCTCTCTCCAGCATGTAGTAAAGCGATGGGACCACTACAAGGGTGAGAAAGGTCGCCACCATCAGGCCAAAGACCACCACCACCGCCATGGATCGCCACCACTGGCTTGATTCGGATACCCAGGAGATGGAAAAGGTGTGAAAATCAAAAGAGACTCCGGTCACCATGGGGATGAGACTCAGGATAGTGGTTACCGCGGTGAGAAGGACCGGACGCAGCCTGGTGGCGCCGGCGTAAATAATCGCATCGCGCAACTCATAGCCGCGTTCGCGGAGTTTGTTGGTGTAGTCGATCAGGACAATGGCGTTGTTGACCACCACTCCGGCCAGGGAGATGACCCCGACCCCGGTCATGATTATGCCAAACGGCTGGGAAAACAGGGCCAGTCCAAGAAAGGCCCCGCCCAGGGAGAGAATGACCGAAGTCATAATGATAAAGGGTTGGCCGATGGAGTTGAACATCGATACCAGGATGAGAAAGATAAGCAGCAGCGCCACCAGAAAGGCACGAAACAGAAATTGCTGTGATTCCGCCTGATCCTCGTTTTCTCCGGTGAATACCGCCTTGTAGCCGGGCGGCAGGGTAAATGAGGCAAGCATCTTTTCCGCCTCCGCCCTGACTACCGGGCCGGGCACCTTGGTCTCATCCACATTGGCTTTGACGGTCACCGTCCGGTTGTAATCAATCCGGTTGATATCGCCGATTGCGCCGGCAAATGATACCTTGGCCACGGTTGAAAGCGGCACCGTCTCCCCGGTGGGAGCGGGCAGCATCAGTTCGTTGAGCACATCCACCACCTTACGGTTCGATTCAGCGAGCTGTACGGTAATGTCATAATCCTCATCACCCTCACGAAAGGAGGAGACCTCCAGACCGTTATAGGCACTTTTCAGAGCAAAACCGATCATGGTGGTATTGAGCCCGAACAGGGCAGCCTTCTGCCGGTCAACCTCTACCTGCACCGAGGGGATGGCCTCGACAAAATCGTCGCGGATATCGTCGACATGGGGGATTTTTTCCAGAACATCTCTTATCTGTTTGGCGATCTCTCCCAGGACGGCAAAGTTGTCACCGGATATCTCGATATTGATGGGCGGACCGGTGGGCGGGCCTTCCTGTTCCTTCTCTATGGTAATAATACCGCCGGGAATGGTGTGTACCCGTCTTCTGATTTCTTCAACGTCCTCGGTAGAGGGGCGATAGCGGTCCTGCAGGTCGCGAAACCGTACCCCGATATGATTGGGGGTATTGGCCTCGAAGGCGGAACTGCCGCCGGAGACCACCGTTGCTTTCATGTAGATGTTTTCGATGTTGGCCATATCGCTGGGACTTTCCACCAGGGCGCCGTCCGACAATTCATACGTCCGTGGGGACAGGGCGCTGAGCGGGGTTGCCCCGACGGTAACCGGAGTGCCGTCCATTCCCGTCTCAAGCGGGCTCAAGGCGTACTCGATACGGCTGGTAATCTGATCGATATAATCGATATCGGCGCCCTCGGGGACATCGACATTGACATAAATGCCTTTGGGCTGCAGATCGGGGAAGAACTCCACCGGTTTTTGCAGCCCGACAACCATCAGCCAGCCCTGGAACATGATAATGAGAACGCAGAATGCAATGGCGGCGATGGTCAGCGGCATGGACAGCGCCTGATTAAGGATACGGCTGTATCGGGTGAGGATAAATCCTCGAATCCGCACCGGCTTGTTGATATTCTCCGAGGCCTCCGCGACGCTTAGATTGTGGGGCCGCGTGCTCTGCTCTTTTACCCGCATGAAGATCGAGATCATAGCCGGGTTGATGATCAGCGCGACAAACAGACTCGATGACAGGGTGACGATCAGGGTAAGTGGTAGATAGCTCATGAACTCGCCCATAATACCTGGCCAGAACAACATGGGGGAAAAAGCCGCCAGGGTGGTCAGGGTAGAGCCGATCACCGGATAGGCAACCTCCGCCGTGGCCTTCATTGCAGCCTCCTGCCGGGGGATGCCTTGTTCCATAAAACGATAAGAATTCTCTACAATAACGATGGCGTTATCCACCAGCATACCCAGGGCCAACGTGAGGCTGAACAGTACCACCAGATTGAGGGTGATGCCCATGGCGTAGAGAACGGCAAAAGAGAGCAGCATGGAAAAAGGAATCGCCAGGCTCACCAGCAGGGCGTTGCGGATGCCCATGACCAGGAATATAACGATCAGCACCAGGGTCAGCCCGGTGAGGATATTATTTTCCAGATCCGCCACCATGTTTTTGATATCGTGTGACTTGTCGAGAACTTTGGCGATTTCGGTGCCGGATGGCCAGGTGGGTTGGCTTTCAGCGATAATCTCATCCACCGCCTCGCTGATCTTAATAATGTTTTCCCCGGTTCGTTTTTTTACCGAGATATTGACCGCATCACGGCCGTTCAGGCGGGAGCGCGAGGTCTCCTCTTTGAATCCGTCCACGACCTGGGCCACATCTTTGAGATAGACCGGGGCGCCGTCATGGATGGTGACCACCAGGGTGTAAATCTCTTCCGGATTCTTGAACTCACCGGGGACCTTGAGCTGAAACCGGCCGTTGCCCAGCCGGATGGTCCCGCCCGAGGTGTTCTGGTTTTCGCTGTAGACCACCTCCTGGAAGTCACCGATGCTCAATCCGTAATAGGCGAGCTTTTCCGGATCCACCTCAACCCTGATTTCACGCTCCAGGCCGCCGGTGACGTTCACCTCGAGCACGCCGGAAACAGCCTCGATATCTTCTTCCAGATCATCGGCAATCTTTTTCAGACAGGGCAGACCGCAGGTTCCGGACAGAGAGAATATGACAATGGGCATCTCCGAGAGGTTTACCTCAAAGACGATGGGGTCATCTTCAAGGTCAGAGGGCAACTCGCCCTTGGCCTCATCAACCTTGTCTTTGACATCCTGCAGCGCCTTGTCGATATCGGTGCCGGTGACAAATTCGATATTGATGGAGGAAAGCCCCTCGGAGCTGATCGAGTGGATCTGCTTGACGCCATCCAGCCCTTTAAGTTTTTTTTCGATCTCGATGGTAATCGAGGTCTCGATATCGGTGGGCGAGACTCCACGGTAGCTGGTGGAGACAAACACGTATGGAATGGTTACGTCAGGTTCATTTTCTCGCGGCAGGTTGAGATAGGCATAGACCCCGATGATGATGATAAGAAAGGCGAGAACGACAACGGTGGTACTTTTTCTGACGGCGGTATCAGAGATAATCATAACAGATACTCCTGGGGGTCGGTGATCACCTTCACCACATTGACCGTGCGGCCGTCCTCCGCGTCACGATGGCCCTCGATCATCACCTGCTCGCCCGGTTCCAGGCCGCTGGTTATCTCGATCATCCATCCTTCCATAATGCCGGTTTGCACCGTTCGCCTGGTGGCCACCCCGTTTTTCTCCACAAAGATGTATTGTTCCCCGTTGCGGGAAATTATTGAGTAAAACGGAATTGCCAGGGCCTGCTGGCGTCGTTGCTTGACGATGTCGGCACGGAAAAACATGCCGGGCAGGATCAGGTGATCGGGGTTATCCACTTCGAGTTCAAGGCGATAGAGGCGGGCCTGGTTTTCCGGCGAGGCCGAGACGAAATGGCGCCGGCCCACCACCTCAAGGTTGTCAAGCGCCTGAATGGTGAGATTCAACTCATCGAGGCGGCGCACCGCGCTGATGTCTGATTCCGGGATGCCCACCACCGCTTTGACCTTATCGATATGGAGCAGCAGTGCCAGGGGATCGCCCACGCTGACAAAGGCGCCGATCTTGGCGTCAAGGTGACGGATCACCGCATCCATGGGGGCGACGATGCGGCAGCGCTCCAGCATCAGGTTAGCATTGTCCAGATCGGCTCTGGCGGTCTGCATGGCGGTTTCCCTGGCCTCCAGTTCGGCCGGCGGGATAACGCCCTGGGCAAATACCGCCTTATCCCGTTCAAAGTCCGCCTTGGCCAGCCGGAATGCGGCCTCGGCCCGCTGCAGGGCGATCTGATAGTCATCAGCTTCAATTCTGGCCAGAATATCTCCCTGCCTGACCGAATCACCTTCTTTCACCAGCACCGCCTCGATGGTGCCGCGCACTTCGGCGGTGAGCATCAGGCTGGTCCAGGCTTCGATGGAACCGGGCAGATTGAGCCGTTCACTGATCTCTCCCGGTTCGACCTGCATGACCACCGCATTGACGGGTGGACGCTCCTGGCTGATGGCGGCCTCCTGTTCGGCCCTGATGACGGCCTGTTTTTCAGCGACCATGAAAAACAGCCAGACGATAGCGGCCATCATGGCAAGCAGAAAAAACCTGGGCATATTTCGCCAGATAAAATAGAAGAACTTGCCGCGTGCATTATCTGGTTTCTGGTAGGTGGAATTCATACTTTCTCCGGTGCCGGCGAGCGCTTTTGCAGGCCGGTGATGGTTTGATCGATAAGGGTGCTGAGCGATTGTTCGATCTCCTCGGTGGGGATCATGCCGTTAAACCAGCAGGAAAGAACGAGTAGATAAAGGGCATAAAAATGACCCGAGATGTGAAGCAGTTCCATGTCATCGCGCAGTTCGCCTCGTTTCTGCGCCTGCTCATAAATGGGATAAAGCAGCTCAAAATATTGATTCTGGATATTGAAATCTTCCATGCCGTGATGTTCCTGAGGAAATATCTTTTCCTGGAGGAGGAGGCGGCCAAATTCCTTGTTTCGTGATACATACCTGAACTCGGCCAGATAGATGACCAGCAGCTGCTCCTTGAGGGAGGCATCGGCGCTGGTTTTGGCGGTAAGCTCACTCCTTATGTACTCAAGCTCGTCCTCGCAGAATGCCCGGAGGATATCTTTTTTGGTCTGGAAATAGCTGTAGATGGTGCCTTTGCCGATCCCGGCCTGTCTGGCAAGCTCTTCGATGCTGGTTTGCTCATAGCCGTTGCGGGTGAAGAGCTGGACGGCCGCATCGAGGATGCATTTACGTTTTTGGATTTTATTTTGTTCCCGTATAGAATACATATCAGTGTCTGTTGATTAGGAGGTTGCGGTGTTGGTAACGGATAAGGGCTATGCCCGCGATGGGTAGTTTATGGGTAGTGGGGAAATAGTGTTTTTCGTGAGTAGGTTCAGCGTCGGCGCCGACTATGCACAAAAAATCGACCGCGGTCAATAAAAAAATCGACTGTGGTCAATTTTTTTTACCGGTTTATCTTTTCTGGAAAATAAAGGGGTCACAATGGAGATTCAGCAGTGGGCCACCCAGATTCTGAATCAGGCGGCATCCTTGCTGCCGTTTGGCTATGCCTTCGGTGCAGGAATGGTGGCGGCGGTAAATCCGTGCGGGTTTGCCATGCTGCCGGTGTATCTGTCGCTCTACCTTGGTGCTGAGGATACACAGTTTCAGGGGCAGCCATGGATCGTCAGGCTGCTCAAGGCGGTAACCATTGCCGCCGTGGTCACCGCCGGCTATGGCGTCATCTTCATGGTGATCGGGGTGATTGTTTCGGCCGGCGGGTCAATGCTGATGGCGGTAATGCCGTGGATAGCGGTGGTGATCGGGATAAGCCTGATCCTTTTGGGGGGCTGGCTGCTTCTCGGTAAGCATCTGAGCATCGGCATATTTATGAGAATCGGCAGTCGTATCGGCGATCCGCGCAATATCGGGTTGCGTGGCTATTTTTATTTCGGTATGGGCTTTGGCGCTACGTCGCTGAGTTGTACCCTGCCGATTTTTTTGATGGTGGTGGGTGGCTCGCTCACTTCGGGCGACTTTGTCCACTCGCTGCTGCAATTTTTTTCCTTTGTCCTTGGCACCGGCTCTATCCTGCTGGCCATGACCCTTGCCATGGCATTTTTTAAGGGGGGGCTGGTTGTTGGCGTGCTCAGAAAATCTCTGCCCTACGTACAGCGAATCGCGGCGGTACTGCTGATCGTAGCAGGTGGGTATATCTGTTTTTACTGGATTAGCAGCGGCCTGTTGTTGCTGCCTTTTTGAGATATAAGCGGGGCTGGAGAGTTTTCGCAATACTGCTAAAATGAAAAATCTAGTGTCGAAATGTGATGATATTGAAAAAAATATTTCAATAATATGTGCATATCAGCACAGGATGCTTAATATCTAAGTAAAGAAAAAATTACTGAAACGGAACATTATGAAGACTACAACCACCATAGAGGACAGCAAAAAAGAGTTAAACAGTTTTTCTATCGGCGGTTACGCAATTGAAAATAGTGATTACAATAAGGATGGGTCTGAGCATGATGTGGACGCGGGTATCTCTTCTCTTCTTTCACTCCCTCTCTCCACCTAACCCGTTAAGCGTCATGCTTCGACCCCACTTTTGAGATCGACACAATAACTTTTCTAATAGATAAAAAGAGCATTGGCAAGAGCCAATGCTCTTTTTTATTGCTTTTTTCTATGTGGCATCGCCAATGGCGGAGGCGATTTTGAGGGCCCGGTTCGTGGCCGCGACGTCGTGAACACGAAAGATATATACCCCCTGATTAAAGCAGAGCGCGGAAATGACGGCGGTTATGGTATCTCGCTCGTGCGCTTCGAGGCCGGTCAACTCTCCCATGAAACGTTTTCGAGAATGGCCCAGCAAAAGCGGCCGTCCCAGTTCAGCAAAGCGGGAGAGGTTCTTTATGATGGATAGGTTGTGGGCCAGCGTCTTGCCAAAGCCGATCCCAGGATCAATGATTACCCGGTTCAGATCGATGCCGGCCGCACCGATTACTTCCAGCCGATCTCTGAAAAAATCTATAATTTCATCGATGACGCTGTTGTAGTGGGGGGCGTCCTGCATGGTGGCCGGGCTGCCCTGCATATGCATGATCACCACCTCGCAACTGCTCTGTTTGAGAGTAGCAATCATTTCCGGGTCTGCTCGCAGAGCACTGATGTCGTTGATCATGGCGGCGCCGGCGGCAAGGGCGCGTCTGGCAACGGATGCCTTGGTGGTATCGATGGATATGGCCACCTCACTGCGGGCGCGAAGAGCGGAAATAACCGGAATGACCCGGTTGATCTCTTCCTGTTCTTCCACCGGTTGGGCATAGGGTCTGGTGGATTCGCCGCCGACATCGATGATATCAGCCCCGTCTTCCACCAGTTTCAAGGCATGGTCAACGGCGACACCGTGATCAAAGGTGGCGCCGCCGTCTGAAAAAGAATCAGGCGTCACATTGATGATGCCCATGAGCCTGAACCGGCCACTGCCGGACATTACGACATACCCGGCTCTTCCCGCGTCCCCGATGCGATGGTAGAGTCACCTGGCGTATCGGCTTCAGACTCACCCGGTGCGTCTTCCTTAACGGTGGCGGCGGGCCGTTCAGTTTCGGCGGGCTGCTCCGGTTGCTCTTCAGGCTGTTTCTTGGTATTTGCGGCGGCCAGCTCCGGACGTAACTCGGCAATGATGTTTTCAATGTCTTCAAGAACGATGGTTTCTCGTTCAAGCAGTTCATCAGCCATCTTGTGTAAGATATCCATGTTGTCGCGCAGGAGGTTTTTTACCTTCTCACCGGCCTCGAGAATGATCTCCTTGACCGCGGCGTCGATCTGACGAGCCGTCTCATCGCTGTAGTCACGGTGCTGGGCGATTTCCCGGCCAAGGAAGATCTGCTCTTCTTTTTTGCCGTAGGTGAGCGGCCCCAGATCCTCGCTCATACCCCACTCGCAGACCATTTTCCGTGCCAGCTGGGTGGCCCGCTCCAGATCGTTGCCGGCCCCGGTGGTGATTTCCTCAAATACCAGCTGCTCGGCAACCCTGCCGCCAAAGAGGATGCATATGGAATTTTTCAGATACGCCTTGGAGTGGGTGTATTTCTCGTCGATGGGAAGCTGCATGGTAAGCCCCAGCGCCCGGCCGCGCGGAATGATAGTGACCTTGTGGATCGGGTCTGTTCCCGGCAGAAGATAGGCAACCAGGGCGTGTCCGGCTTCATGATAGGCGGTGATTTCCTTTTCTTTTTCGGTGATGATCATCGAGCGCCGTTCCGCTCCCATCATGATCTTGTCCTTGGCCTTTTCAAGCAGGTCAAGGGAGATTTCCTTGGCGCCCTCACGTGCCGCCATCAGCGCCGCCTCGTTCACCAGATTTTCCAGATCTGCCCCGGAAAAACCGGGAGTACCACGGGCGAGAATGGCGTAGTCGATGTTGGGAGCCATCTTCGCTTTTTTACCGTAAATCTCGAGGATCTTCTGTCTGCCGCCAACATCTGGAATCGGCACCACCACCTGCCGATCAAAGCGGCCCGGGCGCAACAGCGCCGGATCGAGAACGTCCGGGCGGTTGGTGGCGGCGACGATGATAACCCCGTCATTGGACTCAAACCCGTCCATCTCCACCAGCAACTGGTTAAGGGTCTGTTCTCGTTCGTCATGACCGCCGCCCAAACCGGCGCCGCGGTGACGTCCTACCGCATCGATCTCATCGATGAAAATGATACACGGGGCATGTTTTTTACCCTGTTCGAACAGATCGCGGACCCGGGAGGCGCCGACGCCCACGAACATTTCGACGAAATCCGAACCTGAAATGGAGAAAAACGGCACATCGGCCTCTCCGGCTATGGCCCGGGCAAGCAGCGTTTTACCGGTGCCCGGCGGGCCGGCAAGCAGAACCCCCTTGGGTATTCGACCGCCCAGGGTGGTAAATTTCTGCGGGTCTTTGAGAAAATCGATGATCTCTTCAAGTTCTTCTTTGGCCTCGTCGATTCCCGCCACATCGGCAAAAGTTACCTTCTGGGTGCCCTGCTCCATGAGCCGCGCCCGCGTTTTGCCAAAAGAGAGGGCGCCGCCCTTGCCGCCGCCCTGCATCTGCCGCATGAAGAAAATCCACACCCCAATCAGAAGCAGCATGGGGAACCATGAGATGAGAATGCTCATGAGCCAGTTCTGCCGCTCCGCCTCTTTGACGGTGATGTCGATTCCCGCCTGGCGCAGCATCGGGATGAGTTCGTTATCGTTTATCGGATAGACGGTTTTGAATTCTTCACCACCGGAGATGGTGCCGGTGATGGTATCCCCGTCAATGCGAACGCTGTTAATCGATTTGTTCTCTACCTTGGCAATGAATTCACTGTACTTGATTGAATTCACATGAGACTGCGGTTTGTTGAAGAGATTGAAGAGCAGGATCATGGCGAGCCCGATTACCAGCCACATGCTCAGATTTTTGTAAAAGGTGTTCAATTATTCCTCCGGTGGTAGATAGGATCCAAGCAAATATAAGTATCGAGCAAGTGACGATAAGGGTGCAAGGATGGTGAAGTAGTTTCTATCAGTAAATTTTTATGTCAACCTTAGTCACTGTGCGAATTTTTGTACAGGTGTAACCCTGAGTTCTCTCTCTTTGATGGCCCGCATGCCGATGACCATGGCCTGGGCGCCGTTGGCGGTGGTGGTATAGGGAATATGCAGATCTATGGCGGCCCGGCGGATGGTGTAGCTGTCCTCGGTGGTTCGTTTGCCGTGGGAGGTGTTGACGATCCAGGCGATTTCCTTATCCAGTATCTTGTCCAGGATGTGGGGGCGGCCCTCGGATATCTTGTTGATGGGCGTACAGGTGATGCCTTCTTCGCGCAGGGCGTGGGCGGTGCCGGCGGTGGCGAAAACGGTAAACCCGAGTTCTTCCAAGGCACGGGCCACGCCTATGATGGCAGCTTTGTCGCCGTCGCGCACCGAGATGAAAACATTGCCGGCGGTAGGCAGGGTGAAATCCACGGCAAGATGGGCCTTGGCAATGGCATGACCGAGATTTTCATCGATGCCCATCACCTCGCCGGTTGATTTCATCTCCGGTCCCAGCAGGGTATCCACTCCCTCAAACCGGTTGAAGGGGAATACCGCCTCTTTCACTGCCCAGTGCGGGATTTCCACCTCGCTGGTCAGACCGAGATCAGCCAGAGAGCTTCCCATCATCACCTTGGTGGCCAGTTTGGCCAGTGGTACACCGGTCGCCTTGCTCACGAACGGTACTGTGCGCGAGGCCCGGGGATTCACCTCCAGTACGAAGAGATTGTCGCCCTGCACACCAAATTGCACATTCATCAGGCCGATTACCCCCAGCTCAGCGGCCATCATCTTGGTGGCCCGGTCAATCTCTTCGATCATGGCGGCGGGCAGACTGTGCGGCGGCAGGACGCATGCGGAATCGCCGGAATGGATCCCCGCTTCTTCGATATGCTCCATAATACCGCCGATAATGGTGACGTTTCCGTCGCTGATGGCATCCACATCAACCTCGATTGCATCCTTGAGAAACTGGTCGATGAGGATCGGGTGTTCCGGATTGGTCAGTCCGATCTCGGCCATAAAGTCAACAATCCCCTGCTCGTTGTAGACTACCCGCATGGCCCGGCCACCCAGCACGTAGGAAGGGCGTACCACCACCGGGTAGCCGATGGATGTGGCTGCTTTAAGGGCCTCGTCCAGGCTGTGCACGGTATCGTTGAGGGGTTGCCTGAGCCCCAGTTTATGCAGTAGTTGCTGAAACCGCTCGCGATCCTCGGCCCGGTCGATGGCATCGGGTGGGGTGCCGACAATGCGTACCCCTGCTTTTTCCAGCGGTACCGCAAGATTCAGCGGGGTCTGACCACCGAACTGAACGATTACCCCATCCGGGCGTTCATGCTCGACGATGTTAAGGACATCCTCACGGGTGAGTGGTTCGAAATAGAGCTTGTCGGAGGTGTCATAGTCGGTGGAGACGGTCTCGGGATTGGAGTTGACCATGATCGACTCCACCCCGATCTCTCGTAAGGCGAAGGCGGCATGCACGCAACAATAGTCGAACTCAATGCCCTGGCCGATGCGATTCGGGCCGCCGCCGAGGATAATGATTTTTTCACGATCGGTACGCACCGATTCGTTTTCCTGTTCATAGGTGGAATAACAATAGGGGGTGTAGGAGGCGAATTCCGCCCCACAGGTGTCCACCAGCTTATAGACTGGCCGCAGTTGCAAAGATTTTCGCAGATCGCGAATATCCTGCTCCGAGGTGCTGGTTAGGTGCGCCAGTTGATGATCGCTGAATCCCTGCTCCTTGGCACGTCGCAACAAATTGCTGTCCAGCCCGGTAAACCCGGCTCCCACTACATTTCGTTCAGTTTCCACCAGTTCCTCAAGGTGACACAGAAACCAGGGGTCGATGCCGGTGAGCGCCGCCACATCGGCGATATTCATGCGCCGTTTGAGCGCCTCGTAAAGGTAGAGCAGGCGGGTGGAGTTGGGGGTGCGCAATCCCTGTTCCAGATCCTCACTGTCCAGATCGGTAAGCTGGGGGGTGGCATCGGCGCCGAATCCGGCCCGTCCCGTTTCCAGGGAGCGCATGCCCTTCTGCAGGGCCTCTTTAAAGGTGCGGCCGATGGCCATGGTTTCGCCCACCGATTTCATGGAGGTGGTGAGGGTGTCGCTGGCCTCGGGAAATTTCTCAAAGGTCCAGCGCGGAATCTTCACCACGCAATAGTCCAGGGTGGGTTCAAAAGAGGCGTAGGTCTCCCGGGTGATATCGTTGGGAATTTCATCCAGCGTGTAGCCCACCGCAAGTTTGGCGGCAATCTTGGCGATGGGAAACCCGGTGGCCTTGGAGGCAAGGGCCGAGCTGCGCGATACCCGAGGGTTCATCTCGATCACCATCAGTTCGCCGTCAGCCGGGTTTACCGCAAACTGCACGTTGGAGCCGCCGGTTTCCACCCCGATGGCGCGAATGATCGCAATGGCGGCATCACGCATCTGTTGATATTCACGATCGCTCAGGGTCTGGGCCGGGGCCACGGTGATGGAGTCGCCGGTATGAACGCCCATGGCATCGACGTTTTCGATGGAGCAGATGATCACCACGTTGTCATTGCGATCCCGCATCACCTCCAGCTCGTACTCCTTCCAGCCCAGCAGACTGCGCTCCAGCATGACCTCGGATGTCATCGAAAGATCCAGCCCGTTTTTACACAAATACTCAAGTTCGGCCCGGTTGTAGGCGACTCCGCCGCCGGTGCCGCCCAGGGTGAAGCTGGGGCGCACGATAAGGGGAAAGCCGATGGCCTCGGCCGCGCCAAACCCCTCGTCGACGGAGTGGATGATGACTGACTCCGGCACCTTGAGGTTGATGGCACGCATGGTTTCACGAAATTCATCGCGCCCCTCGGCCCGCCGGATAACCTCGATGGAGGCGGCCAGCATCTCCACCCCATAGCCCTTAAGCACGCCGCGCTCGGCTACCTTGATGGCGGTGTTGAGCGCGGTCTGGCCGCCCAGGGTTGGAAGCAGGGCATCGGGCCGTTCCGCCTCGATCACCTTGGTGACGATATCGGGGGTGATCGGCTCGATATAGGTGGCATCGGCCATTTCCGGGTCAGTCATGATGGTGGCCGGGTTCGAGTTGATCAGCACCACCTCGTAGCCTTCCTCTTTCAGGGCCTTGACCGCCTGGGCGCCGGAGTAATCGAATTCGCAGGCCTGGCTGATGATAATCGGCCCTGAGCCGATGATGAGAATCTTGTTAATATCTTCGCGTCGTGGCATGGACGAGCCGTAGTGTGGTTATGGTCTGGCGGTGGTTGATCATGACGCGGATGCGCCGCTATGCCGATGTTCCCGCATCATGGTGATAAAACGGTCGAATAAATATTCGGCGTCGTGCGGGCCGGGTGCATGTTCCGGGTGATATTGCACGGAGAACGCCGGGTAGTGGATATGGCGCATCCCTTCGCAGCTGTTGTCATTGAGGTTGATATGGGTCAGTTCTACCTTGTCCTGAGCCAGGCTGTTCATGTCAACGCAAAAGCCATGGTTCTGCGCGGTAATCTCCACTTTACCGGTGGCCAGCTCCTTGACCGGCTGATTGGCGCCGCGATGGCCGAATTTCAGCTTATAGGTGGAGCCGCCGTAGGCCAGACCGAGGATCTGATGGCCCAGGCAGATGCCGAAGATGGGGAGGACGCCCACCAGCGCTTTGACATTGTCCACCACCCCGTCGATGCCTTCCGGATCACCGGGGCCGTTGGAGAGAAAGATGCCGTCCGGGCGCAGGGCGCGGACGGCGGCGGCGCTGGTGGTGGCAGGTACCACCAGTACCCGGCACCCTTTGGTGGTGAGCAGCCGGAGCTGGTTATACTTTATGCCGAAATCAAAGGCCACCACCTTATAGTCGGAGCTATCGCCCGGTATAAAAGTGAAGTCATTTCCCGGTACGGGGCCGTCGTTACCCCATCCATATGGTTCATTACAGCTTACTTCCTTGACCAGGTCACGGCCCACAAGCCCGGGCCAGGCGCGAGCCCGCTCTACCAGAGAATCGGGATCGGCATCATTGGTGGAAACCACCCCTTTCATGGCGCCGGCCTCTCGGATGTGGCGTACCAGCGCCCGGGTATCGAACCCCTCAACTCCGAGGATTGAATATTGCTTCAAAAAATCCGCCAGAGATGCGGTGGCCCGATAGTTCGAGTGGTGGGGCTGATACTCTTTTATGAGAAAGGCGGTGGGGTGGATCCGGGCCGACTCCATGTCCTCGGCGTTAACTCCGTAATTACCGATCAACGGGTAGGTCATGGTAACGATCTGGCCGTTGTAGGAAGGATCCGTCAGGACTTCCTGATACCCGCTCATGGAGGTGTTGAAGACGATCTCGCCGACGGCCTCGCCCGCGCCGGTGAACGAGCGGCCGTGAAATATGGTGCCGTCTTCCAGGGCAATCAATGCACGCATAAGTGTTGCTGGTCAGAGAATTAGTGGAATATGGATCATCCGGGCAGGATGGGATCACTGTAATTGAGACCGGCCGCGGGTGAAACCGGGAGCTTCGCCGCCGCTCAAGAAAGAGTAATCTAACTATGAAACGGCCAACCCGTCAACCTTGATGGCGTATGGAACACGGTTTTTACCACGCCATCACCGTTGAGAAACCGCAACAGCCATGCTACCGTGGCTGCCATGCATCGATGTTCACCCAAAAATCAAAACCATGGTCTCGGTCGGATCTGGCTTGCACTTCATGGTGTACGGGAGTCCGGCCTGCATATCGATACCTTTTCCGCCCGGCGCGGCGAGGCCTGGTGCGTGTTCGGGGAAAATCGTTCCGGCACCGGCGTGCTGGTGGATATGCTGGTTCGTGACCAGGCTGGTGAACCCCGGTTTTTTCCTGATGGCGGTCGGTTGGCGCATCTGAGCTTTGCCCACCAGCAGGCATTGTACGAGCGCGAATTGCGCCGCGACGATACCGATTTTCTCGACCGGATCGATCCCGGCACCACGGTGCGTCAATTTATCGGGGCGGCGAAAGATGGTATGGCCCTGAGTAAGTGGTTCGGTCTGGGTTCTCTGCTTGACAGCGGCTATCGCCAGCTCAGCTCCGGTGAAAGCCGTAAATTATTGCTGCTGACGGCGATCGGCGGCGGCGCCGATTGTCTGGTATTGGAAAACCCCTTTGATGGTCTGGATGTGGCGGCACGCGGTGATCTGGCATCCATTTTTAGTGATCTGGCGGCAAGCGGTATCGGTATGCTGGTGATGCTTTCCAGCCGTTCCGACATTGGCGACTGGTGCAGTCATCTGGCCCTGATTGAAGGTGGCGCCATAACGGCGTGTTCAGAACGGGATGCGGTGCTAAAAACACTCCATCTTAGATCTGCGGGGAAAGCCTGGGAACTTTCACCTGAACGACCCAAAGCATCGCCCGGCGAGTCGGAGGAGGAACTCGTTCGACTGGTGCAAGGCCATGCCCGTTACGGCGAACGTCTTATCTTCGACAAGCTTTCCCTCACCATCCGTACGGGGTCTCATACCCTGGTCACCGGCGCCAATGGCGCGGGCAAGTCCACCCTATTGGCGCTGATTACCGGTGATCACCCCGATTGTTACACCAATGAGCTCTATCTTTTTGGTAAACGGCGCGGCAGCGGGGAATCGATTTGGCAGATCAAACAAGAAATGGGAATCGTCAGCCCGGCCCTGCACCGTGATTACCTGGTGCCCGGCTCCGCCCTGCAGGCGGTGACCTCGGGGTTTTTCGACTCCATCGGTCTCTACAGGAAGGCAAGCGGGTCCCAACTGGCGTCCGCCCGCCGCTGGCTGGAAGCCATTGGACTGGCCGACCGGGCAACCGTATCGTTTCGCACCCTGAGCTTTGCCGAACAGCGGCTGACCCTTATCGCCCGGGCGCTGATCAAAACCCCGAAACTGCTCATCCTCGATGAACCGACCCAGGGCCTCGACGATGCCAACCGAACCAGACTGCTGGATTTTCTCGAACACACCGCCGCCCGCCAGGGCTCCACCATCATCTTTGTAAGCCACCGCCAGGACGAATACCGCCCCTTTTTCGCACAGCGGATCGAAATGACACCGCAACCTCAGACAACCAGCACCCCGGGTGAATCGTGCCCCTCAACATAGATCGATTTGGTTTGCCTGGAAGACTTTCCCAAAAACTGAGAGCATTCGGGAGGATTCGATCTCCAGGTCGACCTGTAGTAAGGCGCCAAGATAGCGCGAGATCTATCTTGATACGCACGCCGCTTTTGTGTACCGGTCTTTTGTGGCTGGCACCAACGACTCCACCATTCTCGATTCCCCCCATCTCGGCCACCTCTGGGAAACGTTTGTCTTATCGGAACTGCGAAAATCTCTGTTTTTGCGACA
Source organism: Desulfofustis sp. PB-SRB1 (assembly GCA_016722945.1). GTDB lineage: Bacteria > Desulfobacterota > Desulfobulbia > Desulfobulbales > Desulfocapsaceae > PB-SRB1. The sequence continues at coordinate 152,888 of JAEQMT010000057.1, forward strand.
CCCGGAAGCGACCCTGTGGTTCTACCGGGATCAACAGAAAGAAGCCGACTTTGTGATTTCCTATGGCTCGAAATTGTATCTGCTCGATGCCAAGTGGAAGGAAATTCCGCCTCAATCAGCCTTTAAGAACCTGTGAGATATCCAGAGCTATTTCAGTGAGGCATCATCAAAGGTGTGTATGATAACGCCAAGCCAGGACAGCTTTCCCGTTGCACCTGAAAAACATGTCGTAAGCGGGTTTGCTATGGCGGACTATCAATGGCAATAAGCGCCGCCCACCTGTGACGTTACGATGACAACTGAATGACGGCCTCACTCATTTTGATATTATCTCCGTTTGCTCCAACTTGGTGTGCGTGGTGTCTCCATGGGTGCGGGTTCCATATTGTCATAGATAAAAATTTGACCCCAGGATGAGCGCCAACTCTCGAATCAACGCTCTACTCTACCCAGGATGAGCGCACAATTACATGTTGGTCAGTATCACACTGACACGCCGGTTCAATGCACGTCCCTCATCGGTCTGATTACTGGCGATCGGATCAGCTTTGCCGTACCACTGCAGGGTCACCCGACTCTTGTCGAGCTTGGCGTGAGTTAGCAGGTAATCACGTACGGCTTCCGAGCGTTTCTTGGACAGCGCCATGTGTCGCGCTGCGCTGCTAGAGGCCAAGATCCCCGCCCGGAGGACGGGGATCTTGGTTGAAGTGAACATTTAGCGGGTGCGGATCACTAATAAATAGTGGTCGCCTCGTTCCCGGAGACCGGGGTCTTGAGCTGATCACTGGTCAAAGAGACGCCAAATCGGACGTCCCCGACAGTTCTCGCGCGGACCTGGACATTGTATTGGATCTGCTCGCCAACTCCAAGGAAGGCTACGGGTGCCATACTCAGCTTTCGTCCGTTCAGCACACCATCGGTTGGACCAGCGGTGCTGAGATATTCCATTTCAGCCGGAATGTCGGCGACGATCTTGATATTGGTATCTGGTGCCGACCCCTGGTTGACAACGGTGATCGTGTAGGTGACCACGTCACCAATTTCGGCGGGATCGCCGGCGTCGACCAAAGTCGTCAGGATCGCCGGGATGCCGAGGATTTCAGTGACCGCGATGTCGGTCACTTTTTCGGCACACTCCGCGCTTGCCGAGACTGTGGAGCGAATGGTTTCGACGGCCGTTGCCTTCATCGCCACGCTCACGGTTTTTGACTCATTGATGCCAAGTGAACCAATCTGCCAGGTGGCGGTCGCGCCATCGGCAACCCCATTATCCGATGCCTGCATGAACTGGGCACCGCCGCCGGGAAGATCAACGGTCAATACGGTATTTTCGGCAACCGTATCGCCGATGTTTTTAACGGAATAGAAATGTTCGACGTTTCGGCCGAGATACTGGATATCTCTGGAGTCGGTGGAAACGGTCAGAACCGGCTGATAGATAAGTGTTTCGATGTTTTCAGATTCGGAAATCAACCCACCGTCGGCAGTCGCCACCGCAACGCTTGTGTGCCTGCCGGTCTCGACGCCTCTCGCCTCAACCGTAAACTTTCTCCTCTCTCCCGGAGCGAGGTTGCCGGCATCGATCTCAACCACCGTCTGGTTACCCTCAACGGTGCGCAGGCCACTGGGAATCTCGTCTCTGATACGGATGTTATTGGCCATTCCGGAACCCGGATTGACCACTTCATAGGTGAACCAGAAATCCTCACAAATATTGCCGTCGGTCTTGGCTGTTTTGATGAGCAAGAGGTCTGGATCAACGACCTTGGTCACCGCGCACATGGAGTTCTCGTAGGTCACCGAAACGCAGTCCGAGGCTGTCCCCACGGCCCCTGAGGTGGCCCGCACCCGAACGATTTCGGTCTGTTGAGGAGCGAGATCGCCGACCATCCATCTGAGCGAGCCGTCTTCACCTTTCATTACCGGGGGCGTCGAACTGACGATTTCCAAGTTTCGCGCACCCTCGTTGACAATCATCACATTCTGATGGGTCAATCCGGTCAGGTTGGTCACATGATACTCGTAGGTGTATACCCCATCCTTCAACACCTCTACCGGCATAACCTGGTGGACCATGATGGCACTGGTATTTTTGTTACCCGTTGGAAATGAGACCTCGGTCACATTCATTTTATCCATCACCTCCGGCGTATAGCCGGCCCAGCTTACCGATCTCTCTACCTTACCATCCGGCTCCTCAACCACCGTTTCGGTGACCATACCGACAGTGGGTTCTTCGATCGTCTCCTGCGCGGTTGCATCCGGCTGTTGTGCTAGGCTGGACTGATTCGTTGCACATCCGGCTAACATGCCGAACATACCAACAATAACAGTCACTGCCAGCAGTGTTCTGGCGTTGTTTTTCATGGTGCTCCTCCTTGGTTGATGAATTCGTATAAAGTGAGCCACACAGGGGAGTATGGCTCAGTAAAAGCAGAGCTATACTTCCCCCGCTTCCGGCTGCCGTTGCTGAAAATATTGTAATGCGCTCGCCAGTACCGCTGGAAATTGCCTTGGTTTGATTCCCTCATATCCGGTTCTACAGGGTGTCATCGGCATCTTTCTGGGCAGCGACGGCCTCCAGAATGGCTACTTCCGCTTCTTCAATAGAGTAGAGCGCCATCGCGATACACGCTTCAGCATAGTTGTGGGCGCGCTCAGCACGTTTCTCGAGTTTTTTGCGGTCGCGGTTTGCCTTCCACTCGGCAACAGCTGCCTGGGTCTCCTCCTTTTTACTGGCAATAAGCGCTTCCACCTGAGCTTTGGCAGCCGCGGCTTCTTGCTTCTTTGTTTCCATGGTTTGTTGCGCAACCTTCAATTTTGCCTGGATGGCGGCCTCAGTCTCTTTGTAAAGATCATCGAGATGGTCTTTGGTTGCCTTTAAATGGTCGATGCCGCCATCGAGTTTTGCGTGAAGTTGTTTCCCCAGTTCGGCAAGTTTATCGTTCATGATTCTCTCCTCATTTTTTGATGGATAACTGGCGTACCTGAAATTATTTTCCGGCCACCGCTTTACCTCATATGTTGATTTCTCTTTCCAAGTACTCAATTGCTCTGCTCAGTTCATCTGCACCCCAGCCACCATCTCACGGCGCCGCCGCCACCCGTATCCCTCGGGTTATCTGTTTCGGCGCATCCCACCGACCAGGGCGGAGCCGATTGCCCCGGCCACGGCGCCCTTGCCGACATCACCGGCGATCGCGCCAACAATCGCCCCTTTTGGCGGCGGCCGATCCGTTGACCGGGGTGAAAACGCCCAGACGCGTGGTGTTGACCGACTGTGTCACTGCCGGCAAGCCGAAAAGAAGAGCAGTCCCCAAGCCCAGTGCCACTATGGTGAGCAATGCGGCCTCGCCCACAATCAACGGAAAGACGCGCACCGGCCGGAGGACGGCCACCTTTCCGCGTAATGTCACGGTGAGAACTAAAAACTACAGTTGTTCTCCCGTAAATTACCCAAAAGGCGTATTTAGGGAGTATTTTGAAGGCCGCTCGTCACCTGCGCCTTTCGGAATGAGAGGCGAATCCCGGCAGAGCCTCGGCGGTCGACGTCACATCATATGTTCCGGCAGCCAGGTGGTGATGGCTGGAAATGCCAATAGCAGCGCAATCGTGATCAGATCAAAAACAATAAAGGGAATGATGCCTCGGTAGAGCTCACCTGTGGGGATGGGTTCATCGCTGGCGGCCAACACGGTGAACAGATTGAGGCCGAAAGGGGGGGATACCGCGGCGATTTCGAGCAGCTTGAAGATGATCACGGCAAAAAGAATCGGGTTGATGCCCAACGACTCGGCAATGGGATGGAGAAACGGCATGGTGACGACGAGCATGGAGATGGTGTCCATGAACATGCCGAGAAACAGAAACAACACAACGACCGAAAGAAGAAATGCATGCTTGGTCAGGCCGATCTGTAACACCAGTTCGGCAATCGCCGGAATGAAGCCGGCGACCGTCAGGAAACGGCTGAAGAGCATCCCCCCCACGACGATCAAAAACAGAACAGCCGAAATCTCGATGGTCCGGTTCAGGCAATCCCAAAGGGTCGACAGACCGATCCGTCGCTGCAGCAAGACGATCAGAATGGCACTGGTGGCACCGATCCCACCCGCTGCCGATGGGGGGGTCCACCCCATGAAGATGCCGCCCACAACCAGTATAAAAAGGGCGAGAATCGGCCACAGCCGCCGCAACCCGGAAAATCGCTCCTTCCAGCCGTAGCGTGCCGATGGCGCCGGCGCCCAGTTTTTGAACAGCCGTACAGAAACCGCGATGCCCACGACATAAACCACCGTGGTTAAAATTCCCGGGAAAAGGCCGGCAAGCAGCAGTCGACCAATGGATTGCCCGGTAACGACGGCATAGATAACAACGGTGATTGACGGCGGGATCAGTGACGCCAGGGTACCCGCCGCGCCAATGGCCGCCGCCCCGACACCGGCCTGGTATCCATGTCGCACCATCTCCGGCAGTGCGATTCGGGTGAACACCGCCGCGTTGACCGCCGAGGAACCGGAAACCGCGCCGAACGCCGCCGATGCCACGGTGGTGACCATCAACAGGCTGCCTCGCAAAGATGAGAACCAGCGATGGATGAAGTTGTATAAGTCTGTCACAATCCCCGCTGAAGAGATCACCATTCCCATGAGAATAAACATCGGGACCGCCACCAGCGTGTAGGAGGTTGCCAAAGCATAGGGAAGGGTCGTGAGTGTGATCAGCGCCATCGAGGGTTCGGCCACCAGCCAGAGACCAGTCAATGCAACCACCCCCATGGCAATGCCCACCGGGACGCCGATGGCTGAAATGGCCAGCAGGACGATCATGGCCGTTATTCCGATCAAGATGGGGGTCATACCGACCGCTGCCCTTTCCGGGACTCCGACTTCAAATTGTCAACCCCAAAGACGGAACGCGCCAAGAGGGCAAAAGAAGCAACCGTAGCGACGAGCAGCCCCAAAAAAACAACGAATTTGACGGGATAAAGTGGGAGGGGGAAAAGACTGGCGGCGATCTCCCCCATGGCCCAGCTTTTGGCTGCCGTATGCCCCATCTGCCAGGTCCACAGTGCAAAGAAAACGGTCGTGAACAATAAAGAGATCACGCGGCATAAGCAAAGCGCCGAAGATCCCAGGCGGTTGAGCAGAATGTCCACCCGGATATGGCTCCCTTTAGCTGTGGCAGCCGACAAGCCGAGAAACAGGACCACGGCCAGGCCGGCTTCCGACAGTTCGAGGATGCCGGGTATGGGGGCGTTCAGGATTCTGGTGGCCAACACGTCCATGCTCCCCAGAAGGGCAAGGGCCAGAAGGATCAGGGACCCAGTGGTCGCGGCCATCCGGATCGCCAGCGCGAGCGCTTTGTCGAATCCATTTACCCGGGTTGAATTCGGATCTTTCATTCATGCCCCTGCGCCAAACGTGTCCTTAAAAAATCCCCATACTTTCGGGCGGGTGCTTCATACGGTTTGGCAAACGCCGCCACGCTTTGCTCAACCAGCTCGATGGGATCTGGCACCGCTTTTTCCAATTGTTCCTGCTCTTGAAAATGAACCAGTACCGCTCCGGCGGACAGCATCATATCCAGCGCTTGTCGATCGAATTCTCCGACGATTTTATCCGAAAGCCTCTCCGCCTCGAGGCCGATCTGCCTGCACAGTTCTTGAAAATCCGGAGGCCAGCTGTTCCAGAGGTCCAGATTGATAAAGGTCCCATAACCGACGATGGCACCGAAGTTCACATCGCTGATATATGGGGCCACTTCGAACAATTTATATATGTAAAATCCGGTCCACGGCAGATACACGGTGTTGATTCTCACATTAAATGCACAGCATTTGTCTGAATATCTTACCAGTGATATCAGAATATTTTGCAGGCGTCCCCCCCGGGCGTGCGTCGCGTAGCGCCGCCCGGGGGGAGCATCTCGGCACGACTAGAGTACAGATTTACTCAGAACAATGCATCATATTCTGAGTCCTTCTTCTCTGCGTAGTGTCCGTGTCCAGATTGATCAGTGGTTACGAGTCGGCAATACTGTTTGACGATACGGTTTAGTTCTTCAGCCAGTTCAAGCAATTCGGCAAGAAACTGGATGGTCTGTTCAGGTTTCATGATGTGCTCCTTGTGTTTGATGGTTGAATTACAGCAGCTCCGAGTCGGCACACCGAACATGCTCCGCTGTTACCTCTTGTGTTTTTTCGGCGGCAGCGGCGATCATGGCGCCGCGGGCAAGATGGTTGGCTTTGCGAAAGAGCCCGCCGGAGCCCTGATGAATGGCGGTTACCGCCTGTTCGGTAAAGGGTGAGTTTTTTATTCCGACAATGGTGAGATGATGGTCCAGATACTCACCCATCGCCTGGCGGGTGACCGCCGGCAGATGACTTCTGGCAACAATGCGAGAAGCCAGCGGTATGGCGGTACGGTAGAGCAGGTTTTCCGCCAGGTTATTCTGGCCGGCCAGCACCATGGGCAGCCACGGTTTGGAGTCGGCTTCGAACTGGGTGATGGTATGGAGCTCGGCAAAGACATCGAGGCGCAGCAGTGAGGCCTCATCGATAATCAGCAGGGGTTGCTGCTTTTTACCGGCGACCAGGCTGTCGATCTGTGCTCTGATCAGCCGGGTCAATACGGCCCGTGAGGACGATGCGGTAGCGATGTCAAGCTCGGCCAGGAGCTGGCGGTAGAGTTCGAGAATAGAGCCGGCTGAAGCGGTGACCCACAGGGTCTTGTACCGAGAGTGATGAAGCGTTCCACAGCTGTAGCGCACGGCGGTTGATTTGCCGGCGCCGACTTCGCCGGTGACAAGCATGATGGCGCCCAGACGCAAGACATAGTCGAGGCGTTGCTGGACGCCGAGCAATTCCGGGGTGGTGAGCACCTGCTCAAGGGCGAGATCAGCCCTGAAGGGCTCCGCACTGAGGCCGAAGAAAGTTCGATAGCTCATGATCCACCTCCGTCGGCGCCAGGATCAAAGGGCAGCCGTCCCGGCCGGCATGTCGAGGTTTCGGCGAGCATCTCTTCACCGCCGTTTTTGGTTCGTTTCACCAGGGTGTTGACCACCAGATCAACCGGCCTGAGCAGACCACACGACTGCCCCTTACAGAAGATTTCGACCCGTTCCGGCCGATCATCGTTGAACAAGAGCGTGACCCGTTCACCGATCAATTGAACCGGGGCTTCGAAGAGTCGTCCGTCGATGGTGACGACCCGGTCTTTGCTGACCCGGCGCCGCACTTCTTTACGGAAGTGATCAGTAAGATCAGCGGGTGCTTCGCGAATCATTTCAAGATGAGCGGCAAAGCGGTTGAACGGGGTCATCGCGGTGACCGAATGAACCCGATGCAGATAGTCCGTTTCCAGCCAGTGCTGGAACCGCTCATTGAGCTGAGCAAGGGTGTCGGGTTGGTCATCGAGGCGCGAGATAAACCGGGATCTGACGGTGCGAAAGAAGCGCTCGATCTTGCCGCGCCCCTGTGGGGTATAGGGGCGGCTGTGGATCAGGGCGATGCCGAGCGAGGCACAGATTCGTTCGAGATGGCGTGAGCGAAAGGCGGCGCCGTTGTCCACGTAGAGTTTACGCGGCAGTCCTCTGGTAAGCAGGGCCTGGCGAAAGACCTGGAGCCAGGATTCGAGTTTTTCCGAAGAGAAGAACTCGCCGTGGGTAATGAACCGGGAATGATCGTCAAGAATGGCGATCAGATACGCTTTGCGCCTTTTGCCGGTGCCTTTTACCAGCGGGCCGTGCATGATATCTGATTGCCAGATATCGTTGGGGAATTCGGCCTCGTAACGCCGTCGATCCACCGGGGCTCGCTTGTGCAGAGCGGCGCTGTCAAGCTTTTCCTGGGTGAGGATGCGATAGGCGGTGGAGAGACTCAGGGTCGTGCCGGGTGTGATTACTTGTTTTTCAGCAAGTGCTTGCACCAGCCGCCAGACCGGCCAACCTGGTTGTTCTTTGCGCAACCGGATCAGGGCGCCGCGAGTCTCATCATCGACCGTGCGAGAGCATCCCCGGTCGCACCGCCTGGCCGGCATCAAGGCACTGAGCTCGCGGCCGCCCCGCTCATAGAGTCGCAGCCAGCGCCTGACGGTGGCTGCCGACACCCGGGTGCGATGAGAGCCGGGGATATGCCAGTGCTGCTCACTTTTTTGATAGATGAGTTCGGTCAACTCACCGGGTTCGAGTCGTGATGCAACCAACTCGCTGATGACTCCGAAGCGAAACAGGGCAACTTCGGTACGTAAGGCTTCGTCTTCCATGGGCGTCCTCCTGGGTATGGGGTATCAGAGTCGGGTTATCCGAGTCTGTCTGCCGATACCATGCTCAGAGGCCGCCGGGCAGAGCTACAATACGGTAGGGTGGGTCATGGATGTGTCGATTGTCATGGTGTATTGCTTGGGTGACCGGGATGATGTTTCGTGCAATGAGTCGAGTGAATCCTTCCCGGTGGGTAAGCTGAGTGGACATCCCGAAGACCAGCCGAATCATCCGACCTAGCCGACGCCACCACTGGCGTTGGCGCGAACGCGGCAGATCGGGCCGCCAGCGTTTTGTGCTCTGTCGGTGGGTAATTGCCTGGTGAATCTCAGCACTGGAACTGCGATACCGGGGCCAATACCCCTGTGGTTTCAACCGATGAACGGCGCGGCACTGCGAACAGAACAGACGTCGAAGATAGACACAATGAGAAAGGCAGCTAAACCAGGCGACAACAAATCCATGCCACCACAACCGTCCACCGCACCGGGGACAGCACGATGGTTTATTCCAGGGGTAGGCGGTGCCGAGACGAGCAATTTCCTTGACGGATGCGGCAACAAACAGTACCACAAGGCAACTCCTTTCAGGAAGTAGGTTTCCTGCCTGGAGGGCTGCCGGGGCCGTGTCCACGGCCCCGGCAGCCACCACTCACGAGGGGTGTACAATAACGTTACGAGAAATCAAAATAATCTGCAGTGTCACCACCCACTGCTAACAGATTCTGACAAAAAAGGCTGGTTTTATTTTAGATAATCTGGGGTTCAACATCGCCTTCGTAAAGGTGAATGCAATTAACGGGGCAATTTTCGGCAGCATCCTGAATGCACCCAATGTCATCGACTTCCAGCACGTCGTTTCCACC
>JAEQMT010000013.1 GCA_016722945.1 Desulfofustis sp. PB-SRB1
AAAAACCGCCGATGAACAGGCCGGCGCTTAGAATAGGCAAAGCGAGCTGCGTGCAGTTGATGGCAATAGCCGGCCAGTTGATGGTCTCGCCCTCCTGAGCGGCCCGGTAACGCGGATGAGACGGCGCATGACTTGGCTGCGGAACAAGGTCACGGTGACAATACCCAGGAAAAAAAGAAACAGTGAAAGCGGCAGTCGGTTTTTCAATGCTTCCCTGGCATAGGGTTTGGCAAAAACCGTTTGCAGTGATTCTTTTTCCAGCCGCAAACCATCCATGAGTTCGGAAAAAGCGGGCTTCCAGTGAGTGATATTGAGTGGTGAGGGATCGCGAGCGATCAACGACCTGGCCATTTTCTGTCGAATGGAGTTGTCAAGTTCGGTGATCAGCACACCGGACTGCAGGACGATTTCTTCGGCCTGAACAGCGGTTCATTGGCCGCGGCGATTTCTTCCTGGAGTTCCAGCCGGCGGGTAGCCATCTGTTCGGATTCAACCGCGCCATCGGCGGGGACCGGGCCGAGGGCCTCAAGCTGGGCAGTGAGGGTGCGAAGCGGGATACTGCGATTGTCGACAATCGCCTGCGCCTTCTGACGCTGGTCGACAAGTCTTTGGCGTATCGTTTCCAGCTCTTCGACGGTGGTCTCCGGTTGCTCAAGAGCACCTCCGCCTGCATGATATTGGTGTTCCAGATAAGAAACTCTCCGGTATCAGATGCCGTGCTCGCCAGTGGCCACAGCAGCAGACAGAAAAACCAGGCAAGCAGCCACACGGGTTTTAATAGGGGTGGTATCGTAGAGTTCATAATTTCTCTTGATGAGGTAATCGTTTTTGATGCAACGATTACAGAGCATCAGTGTTTAGCACAAGGGTGAGTCAGTCCGATGACCGATACTGATTTTCATCTTCTGGTCAAACTCGGGTAGTTGTCTTTACAGGCGTAGCGCTATGGGTGGTAAAACCTCTGATATGGAAGTTTCTGGGATGGAGTAAAACGGATTTTTTCAAAAAGATCGCCAGTAATGAGGACACCTCTTCTCATCATCCACGTGTAAAACAACAGTGTCTTTGTGTTCATCGCGATGCGACCGGACCTTTTTCATAGTATGTGGGCGCTTTTAAGTTCAGGGGCGTTATTTTTGCCCGCGAACATCTTCATATCTCTTGTAGTGAACCCATCGTTTCTGTCACCAGATCTTTATCGTAACCTGCCCCGTCAATCCATGACGGTCCAGTTCATCCCTGCCATTTTCTCAAATCGACCAGCAGATAGCCTTCCGAGTCGACTATTGTGACCGGATGGCAAATAGCGAGCCGGGCAACACCATGGCTGCCTCGGCCGCTCTCGAGGTAATGAGGAGCTGCCGCCTCGTCATTAGCGAGAGTGCAGCCTTTTTATGGTGTTTCATGAGAGTTCCCGACCTATTGCTCTGCACATAGCAGATCTGTGATGCATGAGCTCGTTAACAGCAGCTCCGTGAGCACGGTTTGGTTGAAATCAGTGGGTGAAATCGTCGCGTGCCGATGCCGTTATGGTGATCTCTCCCCGGGATCCCTTGTGCAACCAGCCTTTGTCCACCATTTTGTCGACCTTTCTTCGCACCGTTTCCCGTGAAATACCGGTTGCTTCGCTGATCGAGAAGGCATTTGTCGACTCTTGATGTTCAACCGATCATCTCCCGTGGGATGTCGCTTCGAGTTTCAGACAGTATCCCTCCTGTTCATAGATTCTGGTATATTGTGATGGGCGATTTCACCAAGAATAATGGGCATCAGAAGGTCACCTTCAAATTCCTGATACAGCAGAACAAGATGACGGAGCATGAACCGCCCCATCAAATACGGCAAATCGTTGATTTGTGCGTTTCATAGCGCTCCGGATCAAAGAGCGTATCCGGTTTTATTGTTTCGTGATCATGGCCTGCCTGAAGCATTCCTCATGTGTCATTACGATCTCTGGCTGTGACGGGTGTGTGTCTTGGCGGAAAAGGTCAAACTATCAAGGATTCATGAATCATGCAAGTAGCATGCCGCCATTTTGGGCACTGGCAAGGGTGGGTGCTCACTTTTGATGGAATTTCTTGATGAGGGTATGGTACGATGGCGCACATTTAAAAAATTTGGTGTCGTACAAACTCGCTCAGTCTTGCCGCGGCTCGTTGTGACTTCTTGATCTCCACCGCATGCAAGCGTGCGGGTAAAAAACAACCACCACTTTTGGCAATGCGCCTTATGGCGAGCCATCGTCGATGGTAAGCATGATTGTCCATACGAATACAACCAAGACCAGTCGTGGCTGTGCGGTTGTGCGTTGAGTCCTGCCCTGTATGGTCTGAGCTCTGGTGAATATATCTTGTTTTCTCGTGTCATGCTACGTTTTAGAATGTTACAAAATTGCGCGCAAGATGGGACAGATGAGGCTTGACGGGACACGAGTGTAACATGCACGAAACGCGACAGATTTCCGGGTCAGCAACCGATGATTCCCATGCAATGTAATAACTTCCTGACATCGTCCGTGCGGCACGGTGGTGGTGGTGCTGCTGTTGCCTTGCTTTTGCTGGAATAAACGGTCG
>JAEQMT010000055.1 GCA_016722945.1 Desulfofustis sp. PB-SRB1
TGTGGCGCCACACCCCCAGCAAATGGCGCAAAAAACAGTGCGCCCCGGGCCAGTGGCGCAAAGTGGAGCGGGTTGTTGAAATACTGGCCATGCACCATGAAGATATTGTCCGGATCAGTGAACCCGAACAAGCGCGTATTGCCCAGATAGAATCGCTGGAAGATTGGGGCCAATGGCAAAGCGCCGGTATCACGATAGCCGCTCTGACCCTGCCGGCGGCGCGGATTGTTGAAAAAAAATTCAGGAAATGGGGGTGTGATATGAAAAAGGCAAAACCCGCCAAAAAGAAGGCCTTTAAAGAACTCCGCAAACACCTCAGCACCCTCCAGCGCAGCTGAGTGCCGGTTGCCGCCCGGTGCTATTTTGATACCTGCGTGAAACCGTGCCCGCACCGCTGCCCACACCGGCGCTGTACCTTTTGTTCAATCACCGTCTAACTGTTGCCCAAGATCGTGATGCCCGGCAGACCCTAGGAGTTGAGAAAATTGTTGCGCCGCCCGACCATATCCGGCGCCTCTGGGCGCAGATTCCACCAGAGGTGGACGACCCGGCCACTTTTTTGGCGCCGGTTCTGCAGTGGCTGACGGACGCCCCCCGACGCGGCGACTACCTATTGGTCCAAGGGGATTTCGGCGCAACCTGTTTGGTGGTCAAGAGGGCGTTATTGCGGGGCATTATCCCGGTGTATTCTACCACCAGACGGGAGGCGGTCGAACACCGATATCCTGATGGCCGCATTGAGCTTCAACATACATTCTGTCATGTGCGCTATCGCCGTTACTCACAGTAAAAAGAGCAGCCCGGCAAAGCCGCCGACCACAGCGCATCTCACCTGCATTGAAATAACTATTCGTATCTACTGGTATGTAATGATATTCTTAAGCGCAGGTTGGCAAAATTCAGAAAATCATCTGTTTGCAGACGATTACAAAGTAATCAAAACAAACAAAAGGAGGGACCAACGATGTTTACGCACCCATACCAGCCAGGTCGGCGCTTTACCGGCAGGAACCCCTCTGCCGGCGCCGCTGTGCGGGAGCCGCTGAATGAAGAGACCTGAACTACAAAGGGATTACGACCCCGGTATATCAAAGAACAACCTACTTCTACTTAATCTGAGAATGAAGAGACCTGAACTACAAAGGGATTACGACACGATTTTTCTTGCCATGATATCACCTTATTAGGTTTTTAGAATGAAGAGACCTGAACTACAAAGGGATTACGACGTTACTTCTCATCATGGCATCAACCCACCATTTACAAGAATGAAGAGACCTGAACTACAAAGGGATTACGACGTTTCCAGCGGAATCCCCATTTGTTTCGCGAGATTCTCGGCGAATGAAGAGACCTGAACTACAAAGGGATTACGACCGTGTTTGAGTGGATGTTTATTTTCTATACCTATATAGAATGAAGAGACCTGAACTACAAAGGGATTACGACCCCGAATGTTGGCGGGTATGGTCAAAGCAAGGTCGAATGAAGAGACCTGAACTACAAAGGGATTACGACTGATGATTCGCATTATTTCCACCACAATTTGGAGAATGAAGAGACCTGAACTACAAAGGGATTACGACACAAGTAGGCCCGTTACCTACTTGTCCATTGAGTAGGCCGAATGAAGAGACCTGAACTACAAAGGGATTACGACGCTTATCATTAACGCGCGGTTTACCTTTTGCTACCGGTGAATGAAGAGACCTGAACTACAAAGGGATTACGACAGCAACGGTACTAGCTGTTTTCATGGCTTTATTTACTAGAATGAAGAGACCTGAACTTGGGTTTGCGGTCTGTAAGTACATGAATCACCGCAAACCATTGCTGTTGGTGGTTATGCGATGCATAGCAAGATTCGGCGTGTGTCTACAAATTCAAGCTGTTTTTTCCGCGTGTATGAGCTGCTTTGGTACCTTTATCTTTAATGATTTTAATATGTTTCTTGCCTCTGTTGTCACTTCGTTGCGCATAAGCACACGATACTTTAAATCAAAAAATTCTGTGATCTGCAGTGTCTCCAAATTTCGCTGGATATGGTGCCACGACATGCCGCAGGTCATTTCAGCGATCCGTTCGATAAGCAAGGCCAGTACGCAAATTTTGACATGACTCACAATCCTTCGGGAGGCCCAGTGGTACATCGGCACCATCTTTATCTGGGTACGTTTCAACGAGCGGAAACAACGCTCGATCACCATCAGACTCTTGTAACCGCACGCCGCATCCTCGAGACTAATGGTATCGTCGTTGGTTTCAATTACCCATTTTCCATCATACTTTGCCGCCTTACCAACGGCAGCCCGGTCAATACGAATGAGGCCACCTTTGGTGGTTCGCAGATATTTCTTGAAACGGCGTGATGCCAACAATTCAATAGCCCACTGGGCAGTTGCTGAGTGATCCTTGTGCGTGGCCAACTCAGCTTCAAGCAGCTCGATTATTAGCTGTCTGTGGCTCCGCTGCCTTTGCGCTTGTTTGGGGTTATAACAGAGGATGTAACGCCTCCGCCTCTCACCATCGCCGACGATGATCTCCTTGGCATAGAGGTTATCCTTAAATTTGGTGTAGCGGCCACGTTTACTGAGAACCTTCAAATTGATTTCAGAGATACTGGCCATACGACAGGCCAGAAGATATTTCCCACAAGCTTTGGCCAGTTCAACGCGGTTATCTTCGGAGTTCATCCCCGCATCGGCGACAAACATTGCCCGACCCAAGTTCCAGCCTCTGAGATCGGCGCGAACTTTTTCTACCGTTGTGACATCGGCGGTATTACCCGGCAACACCCAACTACGCACCGGGATACCATCGCGGGTCACCGCCAGAGCAACGACGACCTGCGGTGCCCAACCGCCTTCTTTACAACGGCCAAATTTACGTAATGTGGCGTTGGGGTCGGCTTCAGAATGGTCTTCAGCATCGACCTGGAAAGAAGCGGTCGTCGTATCGTAAAAGATCAGATCGACCTCCAGGTTGAAAAGGTTGGCCGTGTTGAAAAACACGGTTTGTTCAATGGTATCGATATTGGCGTGAAGCAGGTCCATCGCTTCATACATATGCCTGAGCCTGAGGCTTGCACAAGAAGGCAGGTAGACGGTGGACAGCCAGCGGTCCCATACCCCGAGTTTGGATTCGGGGTCACATAATCGGTTAGCGACCATGGCCAGAATTGCTCGTTCGTAAGGAACTTGACTACCGGTTGCCTGTTCAATACTATTGAGCGTCTTTTTCAAACCGAGCCGTTCCCATAGGGTCTCAATGACCAACGGGCACCCCAGAGCAAACGTTTGCTTGATCTTCAGATCAGGCGGTATACCTATTGCTTCTCCCTCTGGTAGCAACACGTCTTCAGCCAATGGATCAGAGATATGCAACCCACAGACCCTGGCGATAGATCGACACAGTCGTACCAGTTCAAGACGGTCAAGTTGGTCGGCTCTACCAAAGTTATGGATGATTTTGGCGACCGGTTTGCGAGTCTTTGGATGGCGCTCGTTGTGGGCAATCTGAAAGTACTCGACGACCGAGCCATCTTTGTTGGTGCGTTTTGTTGTTCTCAGGTACATGCTTACGTAAATAGCATGTATAGACAGCTAATGCAAGGAAATAAATACAATTCGTGTGCCTACATATTTCAGCTCACACCTGACATTTGGCTCGATATATGTTGTTGAAATTTAGCGATTTTGACTTATCTAATGGAGTGAATTCGACCGATTTTGTGCCTACTGACCGCAAACCCAAGCTGAACTACAAAGGGATTACGACACGTTACGCTGACGCTGCTACGTTACGCTGACGCTGCTAGAATGAAGAGACCTGAACTACAAAGGGATTACGACTGTCATAATACACCTCATTTATTGTGCCCTTAATTGGGAATGAAGAGACCTGAACTACAAAGGGATTACGACCTTTTCAAGGAACCTAATGAATAGATCATAACCAATCTGAATGAAGAGACCTGAACTACAAAGGGATTACGACCAAGTTTGGCCCCATCATCATTGAACGTTTCCCATTCGGGAATGAAGAGACCTGAACTACAAAGGGATTACGACGTTCACAGACAACTGTTGTGAGTTGTCTTTGAGTAGCCTTCGAATGAAGAGACCTGAACTACAAAGGGATTACGACTGTATTCTACAAATGAATGGTTTTCATCTTGCCACAAACGGAATGAAGAGACCTGAACTACAAAGGGATTACGACCCTTGGACCAAATCTGTATCAAGCGCCCAAGCCGTTGAATGAAGAGACCTGAACTACAAAGGGATTACGACCCGAGGATGCTTCTTTATTCTTTTCCCGCCCTAACATGAATGAAGAGACCTGAACTACAAAGGGATTACGACCCCTTAATTGGGCGGTGGCGCATTATTGCACCATATACGAGAATGAAGAGACCTGAACTACAAAGGGATTACGACGTGATATCTTTAACCGGGATGCTTAATCTCATTTTTTTTCTCGAATGAAGAGACCTGAACTACAAAGGGATTACGACGGATTCTGGTTCGCTTGTTCTTGGTCATGATGGTAGTGGAATGAAGAGACCTGAACTACAAAGGGATTACGACGCTGCCGCTACGCTGCCGCTGTACGCTGCCGCTGTACGCGAATGAAGAGACCTGAACTACAAAGGGATTACGACTTAGTGACGCCGTGTTTTTTAGTTGCGGCAATACTTCAGGAATGAAGAGACCTGAACTACAAAGGGATTACGACAAGAACTAGGAGGACCACGTGCTATTAAAGTTGATCTTCCGAATGAAGAGACCTGAACTACAAAGGGATTACGACTTTGTGTTTTTCATTTACCATTCCCCCATGTTTGCACGAGAATGAAGAGACCTGAACTACAAAGGGATTACGACTTGAATAATGCAATGACCTTTTCTTCGGTAATACTTTGAATGAAGAGACCTGAACTACAAAGGGATTACGACTATTCATGATGCGGCTTGCCCTTTCTGCCGGAAGATCAGAGAATGAAGAGACCTGAACTACAAAGGGATTACGACCTTTGGTTGCCAACATGATTTAATACTTGATATATAGAATGAAGAGACCTGAACTACAAAGGGATTACGACTCCCTGCCATGGGTAGCCATTAAACGTCGTAATGTCAGGAATGAAGAGACCTGAACTACAAAGGGATTACGACTAAGTGTCATGCCTTCCCCATTTCCTGTTTAGTTAGGGAATGAAGAGACCTGAACTACAAAGGGATTACGACTGTATTTTTCCCACGCAGCTTGACGGTCTTTGGGATCGGGAATGAAGAGACCTGAACTACAAAGGGATTACGACGTCATATCGCGCCCAGGTATTTGTCCCACGCCTCGTGGTGAATGAAGAGACCTGAACTACAAAGGGATTACGACGTGCTAAATTCTGTAACCATCAATCACGAGGATCGCCGAATGAAGAGACCTGAACTACAAAGGGATTACGACTTTTAGTTTTGCACTTTTTAGCTCCATCTGCTGCGGAAGAATGAAGAGACCTGAACTACAAAGGGATTACGACACGACGCCTTTGCAATTTCTTCTGGTGGTATAAGTTCACCGAATGAAGAGACCTGAACTACAAAGGGATTACGACGAGACAACTCAGTGTTATCAAGCTGTCGCTAGTATAAAAAGAATGAAGAGACCTGAACTACAAAGGGATTACGACGGGTTTTTTCGAGGGCTTTATTGCCCTCATCATTTACCTGAATGAAGAGACCTGAACTACAAAGGGATTACGACGCTATGTCAACATCTTCGTCTTCATTGCATCTGATTGAATGAAGAGACCTGAACTACAAAGGGATTACGACGAGAGCATTTTATCCTCCCTTAGTTTACCCGGCCCACCAGGAATGAAGAGACCTGAACTACAAAGGGATTACGACCGTTCGTGATCGATCAGGTGGCGGTCTATCACCAGCGAATGAAGAGACCTGAACTACAAAGGGATTACGACGGGTGTATGGTTAGCGTAACCAAGATCACGGGCCAGAATGAAGAGACCTGAACTACAAAGGGATTACGACACGGCTTTTCTATCGCCATTTCCATGGATTAACCCCCTGAATGAAGAGACCTGAACTACAAAGGGATTACGACCCGTGTAACCATCCCATTTTTATCCTCCTTTTTAGTTTAGAATGAAGAGACCTGAACTACAAAGGGATTACGACCCGGCAATTCACCTTCTTTATCATCATCAACATAATTGAGGAATGAAGAGACCTGAACTACAAAGGGATTACGACGTAATTATGGAAAAAACTACTTTCCCGTGTAGGAACTAAGAATGAAGAGACCTGAACTACAAAGGGATTACGACCTCGAGTCTGTGGGGTCGGCATAGCACCGGCACCCGCCAGAATGAAGAGACCTGAACTACAAAGGGATTACGACCTTTTGCTGTTGCGCATTCAGCGTTCTGAATTCATAGAATGAAGAGACCTGAACTACAAAGGGATTACGACCTAATGCATTCATATACTCATGTACTATCTAGCGAATGAAGAGACCTGAACTACAAAGGGATTACGACGTTCTCAGTGTTATCAGTGATAAACTGAGTCACTGAGGAATGAAGAGACCTGAACTACAAAGGGATTACGACCTACACTCAGAGATAATCTAGCTTCTCTTTGTTTTCGAATGAAGAGACCTGAACTACAAAGGGATTACGACGTTCATGAAAATCATCCCCCCTAAATTTTCATTGTTAACGAATGAAGAGACCTGAACTACAAAGGGATTACGACGGCTTGGTAGCGGTGTTGAATCCCAGATTATCTAAAATAAAACCAGCCTTTTTTGTCAGAATCTGTTAGCAGTGGGTGGTGACACTGCAGATTATCTTGAATTCTCGTAACGTTATTGTACACCCCTCGTGAGTGGTGGCTGCCGGGGCCGTGGACACGGCCCCGGCAGCCCTCCAGGCAGGAAACCTACTTCCTGAAAGGAGTTGCCTTGTGGTACTGTTTGTTGCCGCATCCGTCAAGGAAATTGCTCGTCTCGGCACCGCCTACCCCTGGAATAAACCATCGTGCTGTCCCCGGTGCGGTGGACGGTTGTGGTGGCATGGATTTGTTGTCGCCTGGTTTAGCTGCTTTTCTCATTGTGTCTATCTTCGACGTCTGTTCTGTTCGCAGTGCCGCGCCGTTCATCGGTTGAAACCACGGGGATATTGGCCCCGGTATCGCAGTTCCAGTGCTGAGATCCAGCAGGCAATTACCCACCGACAGAGCACAAAACGCTGGCGGCCCGATCTGCCGCGTTCGCGCCAACGCCAGTGGTGGCGTCGGCTAGGTCGGATGATTCGGCTGGTCTTCGGGATGTCCGCTCAGCTTACCCACCGGGAAGGATTCACTCGACTCATTGCACGAAACATCATCCCGGTTACCCAAGCAATACACCATGACAATCGACACATCCATGACCCACCCTACCGTATTGTAGCTCTGCCCGGCGGCCTCTGAGCATGGTATCGGCAGACAGACTCGGATAACCCGACTCTGATACCCCATACCCAGGAGGACGCCCATGGAAGACGAAGCCTTGCGTACCGAAGTTGCCCTGTTTCGCTTCGGAGTCATCAGCGAGTTGGTTGCATCACGACTCGAACCCGGTGAGTTGACCGAACTCATCTATCAAAAAAGTGAGCAGCACTGGAACATCCCCGGCTCTCATCGCACCCGGGTGTCGGCGGCCACCGTCAGGCGCTGGCTGCGACTCTATGAGCGGGGCGGCCGCGAGCTCAGTGCCTTGATGCCGGCCAGGCGGTGCGACCGGGGATGCTCTCGCACGGTCGATGATGAGACTCGCGGCGCCCTGATCCGGTTGCGCAAAGAACAACCAGGCTGGCCGGTCTGGCGGCTGGTGCAAGCACTTGCTGAAAAACAAGTAATCACACCCGGCACGACGCTGAGTCTCTCCACCGCCTATCGCATCCTCACCCAGGAAAAGCTTGACAGCGCCGCTCTGCACAAGCGAGCCCCGGTGGATCGACGGCGTTACGAGGCCGAATTTCCCAACGATATCTGGCAATCAGATATCATGCACGGCCCCTTGGTAAAAGGCACCGGCAAGCGGCGCAAAGCATATCTGATCGCCATTCTTGACGATCATTCCCGGCTCATTACCCACGGCGAGTTCTTCTGTTCGGAAAAACTCGAATCCTGGCTCCAGGTCTTTCGCCAGGCCCTGCTTACCAGAGGACTGCCGCGTAAACTCTACGTGGACAACGGCGCCGCCTTTCGCTCACGCCATCTCGAACGAATCTGTGCCTCGCTCGGCATCGCCCTGATCCACAGCCGCCCCTATACCCCACAGGGGCGCGGCAAAATCGAGCGGTTCTTTCGCACCGTCAGATCCCGGTTTATCTCGCGCCTCGATGACCAACCCGACACCCTTGCTCAGCTCAATGACCGGTTCCAGCACTGGCTGGAAACGGACTATCTGCATCGGGTTCATTCGGTTACCGCGATGACCCCGTTCAACCGCTTTGCCGCTCATCTTGAAATGATTCGCGAAGCACCCGCTGAGCTTGCTGATCACTTCCGTAAAGAAGTGCGGCGCCGGGTCAGCAAAGACCGGGTCGTCACCATCGACGGACGACTCTTCGAAGCCCCGGTTCAATTGATCGGTGAACGGGTCACGCTCTTGTTCAACGATGATCGGCCGGAACGGGTCGAAATCTTCTGTAAGGGGCAGTCGTGTGGTCTGCTCAGGCCGGTTGATCTGGTGGTCAACACCCTGGTGAAACGAACCAAAAACGGCGGTGAAGAGATGCTCGCCAAGACCACGACATGCCGGCCGGGACGGCTGCCCTTTGATCCTGGCGCCGACGGAGGTGGATCATGAGCTATCGAAGTTTCTTCGGTCTCAGTGCGGAGCCCTTCAGGGCTGATCTCGCCCTTGAGCAGGTGCTCACCACCCCGGAATTGCTCGGCGTCCAGCAGCGCCTCGACTATGTCCTGCGCCTGGGCGCCATCATGCTCGTCACCGGCGAAGTCGGCGCCGGCAAATCAACCGCCGTGCGCTACAGCTGTGGAACGCTTCATCACTCTCGGTACAAGACCCTGTGGGTCACCGCTTCAGCCGGCTCTATTCTCGAACTCTACCGCCAGCTCCTGGCCGAGCTTGACATCGCTACCGCATCGTCCTCACGGGCCGTATTGACCCGGCTGATCAGAGCACAGATCGACAGCCTGGTCGCCGGTAAAAAGCAGCAACCCCTGCTGATTATCGATGAGGCCTCACTGCTGCGCCTCGATGTCTTTGCCGAGCTCCATACCATCACCCAGTTCGAAGCCGACTCCAAACCGTGGCTGCCCATGGTGCTGGCCGGCCAGAATAACCTGGCGGAAAACCTGCTCTACCGTACCGCCATACCGCTGGCTTCTCGCATTGTTGCCAGAAGTCATCTGCCGGCGGTCACCCGCCAGGCGATGGGTGAGTATCTGGACCATCATCTCACCATTGTCGGAATAAAAAACTCACCCTTTACCGAACAGGCGGTAACCGCCATTCATCAGGGCTCCGGCGGGCTCTTTCGCAAAGCCAACCATCTTGCCCGCGGCGCCATGATCGCCGCTGCCGCCGAAAAAACACAAGAGGTAACAGCGGAGCATGTTCGGTGTGCCGACTCGGAGCTGCTGTAATTCAACCATCAAACACAAGGAGCACATCATGAAACCTGAACAGACCATCCAGTTTCTTGCCGAATTGCTTGAACTGGCTGAAGAACTAAACCGTATCGTCAAACAGTATTGCCGACTCGTAACCACTGATCAATCTGGACACGGACACTACGCAGAGAAGAAGGACTCAGAATATGATGCATTGTTCTGAGTAAATCTGTACTCTAGTCGTGCCGAGATGCTCCCCCCGGGCGGCGCTACGCGACGCACGCCCGGGGGGGACGCCTGCAAAATATTCTGATATCACTGGTAAGATATTCAGACAAATGCTGTGCATTTAATGTGAGAATCAACAAGCGGGCTTGGTAGCGGTGGTGGTGCTAGTGAATGAAGAGACCTGAACTACAAAGGGATTACGACGGGTTAATTTGTTGCTCGACATATGCCTCTGCCTGCTCAAGAATGAAGAGACCTGAACTACAAAGGGATTACGACGGTGTGTGGGGGAACTAAATTGATTCTGGTCATCTGAATGAAGAGACCTGAACTACAAAGGGATTACGACTGACCCTGGCCGGCCTTGATCAACGAGCCATTCAGTTACGAATGAAGAGACCTGAACTACAAAGGGATTACGACCTATATAATCTAGGCCATTGGTGCACACCAACTTCAACGAATGAAGAGACCTGAACTACAAAGGGATTACGACGCCACACGAAGGTCCTGGGAAATTGCTGAAACAGGGGAATGAAGAGACCTGAACTACAAAGGGATTACGACAGTGCCAAAGAAATTTTTTCAGACATCCCAAAACCAGAATGAAGAGACCTGAACTACAAAGGGATTACGACTGCTTTTTACCAAGTTTTCCTTATTCATTTTCTCCTCCTGAATGAAGAGACCTGAACTAAAAAGGGATTACGACCATTAAAACCGGCGGCGGCCAGGGTCACGGCGTTCAAATTGAATGAAGAGACCTGAACTACAAAGGGATTACGACCATCAGGGTTGTGAGCACAAATAGTTTTGTGCTCAACCTCGAATGAAGAGACCTGAACTACAAAGGGATTACGACTGTCGAGTTGTCGCTAGTTTAGAAATCTCAAAGAGAATGTTACCGGCGCTCCCAAGATGCATAGAAACGGCGGTTTAAAGATGCAGCTGTTTCACGCCTCCTAATCGTCGCCAGGAAATCTCTTTCCGGCGGCGATCTTTCAGCGTCATCGAGTCACCCTTCCACCTGTTCTTTCATGCGATAACTTTTTCCTTCAATGACAACGGTATCGGCATGGTGCAACAGCCTGTCCAGGATTGCCGATGTCAGCGTTGCATCATTGTTGAAGATGGCCGGCCAGTCCTTGTAGGCGCGATTCGAAGTGATCAGTATCGCTCCTTTCTCGTAGCGCTTGCTGATCACCTGGAAGAGTAGATCAGCGCCGCGTTTATCGATGGGCAGATAGCCGATCTCATCAAGGATTAACAACGCGGGCGTGAGGTACTGCTTCAAGGAGATTTTGAGCTGGCCGGCAGCCTGCGCGGCGGCCAGGGTGTTGATAACATCCACCGCCGTGGCAAACAACACGGGGAGACCACGCAGACAGGCCTCATAGCCGATGGCGGTGGCAAGGTGGGTCTTGCCAAGCCCCACCCCGCCAAGCAGTATGGCGTTGGCCTTGTGAGCGATAAATTCGAGGCGAAACAGCTGCTTGAGTTGCATCTCATTGATCTTTTCCGGCCAATTGAACTGAAATTGCTCCAGGGTTTTTTTTACCGGAAAACGGGCCATCCTGATCCGGCGTTCAATACCATTGTCCCAGCGCAGATCGGTTTCTCCTTGGACAAGCTGTTGAAAGTACTCGTGGTGGCTCCAGCCTTTAGCTGCCGCGGTCTTGGCCAGAGCTTCGTGATTGTGTTGCATGAACCGCAGCTTGAGATAGTCGAGTTGTTCACTGATGTGGCGTGGTTTGTTATGCATCATGGTCCCCCTTTGCGTAGATGCTTATATCCGGTTCACTTATTTCAAGATCAAGCAGATCGGCGGCCCTGGTAAGATGCAGGGCGCCGGGCGGCCGGTTGAAGTGCTTCCGCTGTTCGATCAGGTTGGCGATATAATCGCAGGAGAAGGCACGGTATTCCAACGCATCCTCCATGGCGCGTGCCACCTGCTCAGGGGAATAGATCTCGGTTAAGCCGACAATCTGCCGGATATGGTGCATAATGTTGAGTTTACGTTCGACAAGCCCCTGGTAGTATCGCTCGGCATGGGGCGATACGGTGAGAAAGCGCATGAGTAATTTCTGGTCTCTGGCTTTTTTGCGCTGCTGCAGTAAGGCCTTGGGATGATCGGGATGTTCCGTGTCTCTATGGCGGTCGTAACTCCTGGTGTGCCGGGCGATAAGCGTGTGGTCGTGATAGATGCATATCCGGTCCGGATAGGTCTTCATCAGCAAGGACGTGCCGGCATATTCGGCTGGCACTGAATAGCGGTTGGTATCCAGGCTCACCCGGAACTGCCTGGATGCCCGCACCGGGGTGAGTGTCGCGATATCGTATAGCTGGGCAGGAAGCGGGGAAAGATATCGTGTCTCGTGCGCGAACATATCGTGTGGCTTTTTATGGGTCTCCCCATGAACCCGCACATTTGCAATCGTAGCCAGCCAGTGGGTCGCGGCGGGGTTGATCGTCTTGAAGTCAGCCGGCTCGAGGCCCGCCAGAAAGTTCTTTTTTACGTAGCCGACACCATGTTCAACGATACCTTTTTCGTTGCCCTTGCCGACGCCGCAGGGGACGATGGTAAATCCGTAATGAGTGGCAAAGTCCAGATACTTCGGGTTCAGCACGGGCGCCTGTCCGGTGATTCGTTTCAAGACCGCCGATTTGAGATTATCGACCATGATCCGGGAAGGAACACCGCCGAAACAGTGCAATGCATTTTGGTGGCAGCCAAGAAAGTGCTCCATGGTCTGGGAAACGGTGAACTCAAGATACATCATCCGGCTATAGCAGAGTACCATGACAAAGAAGCTCAAGCGCCGCCGGGTAGAGCCGACCCTGATTGAACCGTACGAGCCCCAGTCCACCTGGGCGCATTCACCGGGGGCAAAGCGTAGTTTCAGGTATGGCTTGTGCCGTTTCGGCCTGATGGCGCGTACGTAATCCTTGACGATGGTATAGCCGCCATCGAAGCCTTGTTCTCTGATTTTCTGGTAGATTTGGACGGCGCTGTATGGATATCGTTCCACCATTGAGACGATATCGCGTTTATACGGATCGAGCTTGCTTGCTCGGTTTGCCGACTGTTTCGGCTGGAAACGTTTTTTCTGTAGCCAAGCGGCGACGGTGCGTGCATCGAGTCCGAGCTTTGTGGCGATCTGGCCGGCTTTCAATCCTTCCCGCCGGCATGCCTGTATCCGGCAAAACTGTTCATAATCGATCATCGCGCCCCTCCTCCCAGCTGCTGCAGGATCTGCCCAACTGACGAGATTTCTTGATCAGCTGGTGCCGCTGTGCTTCGACAATCCAGGGCCAGTACCTGGTAGAGCGGGCATTGATAGGCGATCAGGTGATGGCGGATCAGCGTTTCTCTGGCCTGGGTCAGGACGGCACTATCCATGGTAAGCCGCTTGCCCAGAGTGGTATCGCTGTAATAGCTCAGCCCCTGGTGATCACTTACCGTCACCAGGAACAGATACAGGGCTGCTGCCTGGTGGCTGAGATGATCTATGTAGCGTTGTTGTACCAGGCGGTGATCGACCCAGCTGAACTGCTCCGGAATCGCTCGGACCAAATGAGTGTGGATGGGGTGTTTGTGTACCGTCATGACGACCTCCTGTGGTGGGTGATGATTCTTTGAGAATATCAAACCCCAATTGTTGCAGGCGGAGGCCGGTGTGTGCGATGTCATCTTGTAACAGTGAACCACTTAACTGTGCCAATAATCCCACCAGAACAACATGATAGTTGGTTAAGACATCTTGTAACGGTGATTTCGTTACTGGTGAGATATCATCTTGTTTTGATTGGGTATTGTCGCACCAGTGATCTTGTAACGCAGTCTGCTTTACGGGTGCTTTTTTCCAGTACCCCGGATTGAGCCGGCGCCACTGTTGCACTCGCTGGGTGTTTACCAGGCCGCGGAAGTAGTTCCGGTTCTCTTTTTTAGCGAGCCATTTTTTCTGGCTGGCAGCCTTGCTCGCTTGTTTGCAGCCGGGGTCCCGGCAGTACCGCTGCTTGTGGGTATTGCGGTGGTCGGCACTGAATAATTCCCCGCAGTTCTTGCACGTACGTCGTTGTAGTCGTCCCATCTCCTGAAGTCCTCCTCAGGAGAAGATGTACCGCTGATCAACCTAAACAGGGAGTAAAACAGCAAGAACAGAGAAGAAAGAAGAAGAAGATGATTGTATGATAGTGATCAGGAAGAAAAAGAAGAAGACGGAGGATGCATTTTCAAATCGCCGCGCTAGGTACAAATTCAGAACGCCGATGACAGAGAATGAAGAGACCTGAACTACAAAGGGATTACGACTTCAGATATGACAGCACCCGCTTATTATTGATGCGCGAATGAAGAGACCTGAACTACAAAGGGATTACGACCTCGAATAGCATTTAACGTATCCTTTGAAGCAAAGGGGAATGAAGAGACCTGAACTACAAAGGGATTACGACGTTTAGGATGCGGATTGCCTGCCGGGTCATCTTTATCGAATGAAGAGACCTGAACTACAAAGGGATTACGACTTGTAAAGTATTCCATTAAATGGCCTATTTGTACCTAGAATGAAGAGACCTGAACTACAAAGGGATTACGACACATTTGAGTACCCGTTGCACAAGCAATCACAACGGGAATGAAGAGACCTGAACTACAAAGGGATTACGACGAGGCGTCAGCCAGTCCGATTTCCCGGAGATATTCTACGGAATGAAGAGACCTGAACTACAAAGGGATTACGACTTAGAAATCTCAAAGAACGAAGTGTTAGCTCTGCTACCCACGAATGAAGAGACCTGAACTACAAAGGGATTACGACATCAATGTGCCACTGTTTAATATCGTTGTTTTTTGAATGAAGAGACCTGAACTACAAAGGGATTACGACAATTCTTCCATTTCATCATAATACCTCCTTTTTCATTTGGAATGAAGAGACCTGAACTACAAAGGGATTACGACCCTGTGGTTCGTTCGGGCTTTATTGCCCTCATCATTTGAATGAAGAGACCTGAACTACAAAGGGATTACGACGCAACGACCACCATGTATCTTCGTTTGACTGAAGAATGAAGAGACCTGAACTACAAAGGGATTACGACGGCCAAGGTCTCTCGTGTTTTCGGCACCCTTGGCGAATGAAGAGACCTGAACTACAAAGGGATTACGACCAAACCCTTCCGGTATCTCGTCCAGCACCTCAAACGAATGAAGAGACCTGAACTACAAAGGGATTACGACCACTGATTTTCCCCTTGACGACAATCGCCGCGTAATCGGGGAATGAAGAGACCTGAACTACAAAGGAATTACGACCAGTACGCCGCAAACGTCCTTCCCTTCAACTGCCCGAATGAAGAGACCTGAACTACAAAGGGATTACGACCACCCATGATGGCGGCGGGATGATAGTCGAATAGTAGGAATGAAGAGACCTGAACTACAAAGGAATTATAACAGTTTAGACAGCCAGCTTTGATAGGTTTTTTCTTCTGTCTTCTGTCTTCTGTCTTCTGTCTTCTGAACCCTGATCGCAATGTTGCAAAACTGGCTTGGGGGCGCCGCATCCGGTTGAGTATCGGCCAAATCACGATGGAGGCAACCGGTGAATATCTATGTAACCACGCAAGGCGCCCGCATTATTCGCGAAGGTCGTCATCTTCTGGTGAAAAAGGGTGAGGACACCTACCACACTCTGTTTGTGGAAAAGCTCAAACAAGTGATGCTGTTTGGCAGCATCACCATCTCGCCGGCCGCCCGAGCGATGTTATTGAAACATCAGGTCGATACCATTTTTTTTCGCAAAGATGGCCGCTATGTGGGGCGCTACGCCACCCCCGAACCAAAAAATATCATGCTACGCCGACGTCAATTCACCCTCCTGGACAACCCTGAATTCGGCCTGACTTTCTGTCGGACTGTCGTGCTCGGCAAGCTAACCAGCATGACGAGCCTGTTGATGCGTATCTCTCGCACCAAAAAACACAAAGAACCGCGCACTAAAGCAAAACAGATTCGTGCCTTGTATCCCGCCATTGCACAGGCAAAATCGGTGGAGTCGTTGCGCGGTTATGAGGGGCGCGGCAGTGCCGCTTATTTCGGCGTCCTGCGATGGGGTCTCAACGACAATTTCGACTTTAACCGCCGAGTCAGGCGGCCGCCCACCGACCCGGTGAACGCGGTTCTTTCCTTGCTCTATACATTTCTGTTCAATCGGGTATATGCTGCCATTAGAACCGCCAATCTCGACCCATATCCGGCGTTTCTTCATGTGCCCGATTACGGCAGATTTTCCCTGGTGATGGATCTTATGGAGGAGTTCAGGGTCATCGTTGTTGATACACTGGTATTGTCATTATTTAATCTGAAGATTTTGCAGCACGACGACTTTATCACCGAAGAACCGCCACCACTAAGCGAAGAAAATCAGGCGCCGACACCGGACGTAACCGGTGATCCGTTTGGATTGATGAGTGGTATTAACGCCGGTGAACTGTTCGACGTGCCGCCACAACGCATGGCCGACACAGTCGTGGAGCATGAGCTCGAGGCGGGCCGTGGTAAATGGCCGGTAAAGCTAAAGCCTTCGGCGTTTGGACGAGTGATCGAGAATTTTGAACGCAAGCTCACCACCGAGTTCCACTACCTGCCTGAGGACCGTAAGATCACCTACAACGAGGCGTTAACCGCCCAAGCTGGCCAGTATAGAAAACTGGTTGAAGGCGCCACTGCCACCTATGAACCGCTGACTCTGCGATGAACACCGTGGTGGTATACGACATCACCGATGATAAACGACGCAACCGGTTGCGAAAATTTTTAAAAGAGCTTGGCATCCGCTCGCAAAAATCGGTCTTTGAATGTCGCCTCGATACACGAGAGGTTGCTGAAATACGCCACTACTGTGCCGAAAATCTTGACCTTGTCGAAGACAGCGTTCGTATCTACCGGGTGTGTCGGTTGTGTATGGGCAAAGCGGTGGTGCTGGGAAAAGGAATCACATTTTCGCAACTTGACTGGGTGATCGTATAATGAAGATGCTGGCCGTCTACGATATCGCTGAAACAAAACGGCTGAACCGGGTTGCAAAAATTCTCAAGGATTATGGTGTACGAGTGCAGTATTCTAAATTTGAGATAGACCCCGTACGTAGTTCCGCATTTACCGTTTTACAGGAGAGAATCAACGAGGTGATTGACCCGGAAGTTGACGGTGTCAAATTTATTCCTTTGTGCCGCCGATGCCTGGCAACAATCGAGATTATTGGTTGCGGCACCTATGTGGACCCGGATGCAGAATACTATATTTTGTAGATCGAAAAACATTACCGCCCGTCGACTACCAGCGCGAGCCGGTAAAGACCGCAACCTTGCAGTTTTTCCGCAAACTGGTCTATCCGGTTACAGTGCAATTCATTTGAAGTTTTCTCTGAATAGTGCACCCAGTTTGGGAGGTAGTGACCATGAGACTTCATTCGTATGTGGTGGCCCACGACACCGGCTTCGCGCCGAACCCGTTTTGGGGCTTTTGTACCCTGGCTACTTGCAAACCGGTTATTCGTCGCACCGCAACTATCGGCGACTGGGTTGTCGGCATCAGTCCGAAACGGCGGGGAAATCGAGTTGTCTTTGCCATGCTCGTTGATGAAATACTCGATTATGTCAGCTATTACCGTGATCATCGCTTTGCCTGCAAAATACCAGTCTATTCCAAAAACGGCGTAATCTGGAAGGCTGGGGACAATATCTATAAACCGCTGGCAAACGGTACATTTCGGCAATTACGCTCAATGCATTCCCGTGGTGAACGTGAAAATCCGCAGACCAAGGCCCATGATTTAAGCGGTGAAAACATACTTATTGCGAAAAAATTTCATTATTTTGGGGCATCGGGCCCGGAACTGCCCTTGCATCTGACGGCGCTAAAGGTAGGCCGGGCTCATAAAAACCACTTTACGCCTGAGACAATTGCAAATTTTGTTAATTTTATTGCGAATTTTCCCGCGGGCTTAATCAGCAAGCCAACACATTGGCCGGCAACAGATAAATCATGGCAACGTGTTATAAGCGATGAAACTGGTACTCAGTAGGAAAGGCTTTGACTCGTCAACCGGCGGCGTACCCAGCCCGATCTTTCCAGACGGGTCCATGGTTTCGCTACCGATCCCTGATAAAACATCGGCGATAACCTATGGCGACATTCGCCATAAAGGTGCGCCTCTCGCCCCGGTGGTTGCACACCTCACTACCGGTCGCATTGCACCTCACTATGGGGCACACCTGGACCCCGACGTCGTTGCCCCGGCGCTGGTTCGACAACCAGGATGGCGGCCACTTTTCGGGCAAACCGGGCCAGCCCAGGGGCATTTGAAAAACCACTGCGTCGGGGCCGGAGATTTGTTTCTTTTCTTTGGCCTGTTTCGTCGCCTAGAAGATCAAGCAAAGAGCCTCTGGTGGGCGGCCGACGCCGCCCCGTGTCATGTACTGTGGGGTTGGTTGCAAGTAGCCGAAGTGATTCAAATCGATCAGTTGCCAGCTGAGACAATAAAATGGGCACGATACCATCCGCACTTTCAACGCCGCGGCGGTGCGAACAACACCCTGTATATCGCACGAAAACGGCTGATGCTTGCATACCAAAATTGCGCTGATATACTAGGCGCCGGGGTGTTCCCGAACTTTTCGTTAAATCTTCAACTCACAGAGACAGGATCGCGCAGGGCCAGTCTGTGGAGTCTGCCGCCCTGGTTTAACCCGAGCTCCAGACGGCCACCGCTTACCTATCACGCAAATACTCAACGTTGGAAAAAAATGGCCGGCACCGTAAAACTATTGGCTGCCTCCCGCGGCCAGGAGTTCATTCTCGATTGCGACCACTACCCGGAAGCGATAAGTTGGGTTTATGAACTCATTTCTACGAATCAATAAATGTCCTCTATAGAGAACGTTGAGAAATGATAATTTTCATACGTTGAGGCATGAAAGAAATCGCCCAAACACTAAAAATTCCTATTCTGGAGCTGTGAAATGCAGATATATACCTACTCGGAAGACTGTCAAAAGCTGGCTGTTGTGCTTGAACAAGCTGAGTACACTGTAAAAGTCTTGATTCGCGAAAAAGGCCGCCGGACAGATGCATTAATGCCTGAGAAACCGGCAATATCTCCGCTTAATGTGCCATTAATCAATGCCACGATCACAACAACGGAAATCGCCGATATGGCGGACGGCACCTCGGCCTGCGTTTGAAGGCTATCGCAGCAAACCAAAATCAACGGCCGCTCAGTGATTAACCGGCAAAAATGACTACTGGAAAGATATGGATGATTTTGACGAAGACCCTTTAGATCTCTTTGAAGATGATGGCGATGGTGTTATCGAGATGTGCCTGCTCTTGGATGACGAAGAGGCAAATAACTCCGGCAGACAGCAGCCGTCCGGCAGCGGGGGCTGCTGTATCATACTCATGGCACTGGGCTCTTCCGTGGTGGCGGCTGGGTGGGGTATCTATACAATCATTACTTGATTGACTACAGGTGGTTCCTCATCGGCGCGCGTAAAGTGCTGCCCACTCCTGCCATGGACATCTGCCGCCCAGCGAAGTATCTTTGTCGTCCCTCGCAAAGCTCTTTTTGGGTGTGGCTATCCTGCGTCTTTTACAGCGCCGCTTGTCTTGATTTCTTCATGACATTTCGCCAATGCCCGCGCCCGCGGCAATCTTCTTCGCCATCTCTTTAAAGTCATGGTAGGCATCGGTAACCGCATAGGTATGCGCACCGAGTGCACCATCAGCGGCTTTGAGCAAAAACATCGGCTTGCGCGCCTCCTGGGCAAGCGGCATCAGCGCTCGATAATCCTTCAGCCGGGCTATACAGTGCGGGTCATTGGCCGGCTGGATTTCATCGGTGGGGCGAACATCGAGCACTACCTCTCGATAGGTGCCCGGGATTGTGGCGATCCACCGTTCAAAAGCCTTCACCGGTCGATCCAGACGAATAGAGTGGCGTAAAACAACGTAACCCAGCGGCTCGATTCTGCCCGCCGGCAACCTGAGATCGGCAACGGGATTGCGCTCGACACGCTCCTGCCATTCACGTCGCCACTGGTGCAGAGCGGGGCCGAGATTGCGCAACCCTTGAATGGAGAAGAGATCAGGTCCCAGAGGGATGACGACAAAATCGGAAGAGATGAGGGCGGCGCGGTTAATAGCACCCAGGTTCGGGCCAAGGTCCACCAGGATAATTGCGGCGTTGCGAGTGTCGGCGGCCTGCTGTACAACCCGCCAGAACGCCGACATGACGCGAAAGGAGCGCTCATCACGATCCAGACATTTGGGCCAGACTTCAGACAATTGATCCTCAAAAGTCGACAGAGCCATGTCACCGGGAACAACGCCGAGGTAGTCTGATATTTCTTCAACATGGGGGGCTTTAATATCGCCGGTTCCACGCTTGAGCGGCTGCACCGCCCCAAAAATGGTTTTGGGGTGACCATCACGAAGCACTATTTCTTCGAGACGTTCATCATCCAGAAACCACGCGGTGAGATTGGCCTGCGGATCAAGATCGGCGGCCACAACACCGATATCGTGATCGGCGAACATCCAGGCCAGATGATAGACCATCGAGGTCTTGCCGACTCCGCCTTTGTTGTTGAAAAAGGCAACGACGGGAATACTCATTGACGGCTCCTGAGAATAATCAGGACGTGATTGGGTTGTACCTGGAATTCAGGCGGCGGATTGCCGTTTTCCGCCATGCTGTGGCGTGTTGTGGAGATACCTCTGCCAAACTGCTGCACATAGCCGAGCACTTTCATACCCTCTGCCAGATAGGGATTGCGATAATCGGTGATACCCGGCTCACCGAAGTTCTCAACCGTACAGTTGCCGTAAGGGCCGCCTGGATTCTGGATCTCGACCCGGTCATCATACCAGGAAATTCGGACGGGAGCATTTGATGTGTCATAGTCGCGATGGAGAATGGCATTACGCACAATCTGCTGCAAGGCAACAATCGGGTAGTCAGGGGTTTTGACCTCCGTGGGCGCCGAGGTAAAGTCCACGGCGGTATTGATATTGATTTCGATCAACTCTTCCAGGCGCCGTAATAAGCCCGCAACAGGTCCGCTCAGCGAGTGTTCACTTTTGATGGGATCATCATACTTAGTGCCGTCAACGCGTAAAAACTGGACATAAGCTCCAGGGATAAAATCCCGCGGACTCTTGCCACAGACAAGTATGCCGGTGACAGTTGGTGTGAGGGGCTCCACCGTGCTCAGCATCCGACAGGCCATCAATTGCTGTTCGACCGTACGGGTATTTTCTTCGAGCACTTCGGGAGATACGCAGGCCGGCAAATAGGTTCGGGTGAACAATTCCACATCCAGATCATCCACACTGGCTGTAGCAACGGGACGGAGATCGTGGGTAACATCTCTGAAACGACGCTTTTCGGTAAGTCTTCGTTCTTCCTCCCTGGTTGCGGTGCCTCTCCGAGAGCCCACCCGTATCCACCTTCGGCCATTATAGCGAACCGGCGGCGCGTCGGATGGAAACACCGTTATTACCGCCATATCACCGCCATGGAGATGGCGCTTTTCAACACTCATGGTGGGGAACGGAATGATGTTGCCATCCGATCGCATGTCTGCTAGCGTCCTCAGCATTTGATCGGAAACGGTAATGCCGGCGGACGTTCCGTCGTCATTGGCGCCGACGAAAACGACCCCTGGCTGACGGTGGTCTGGAAGGTCATTTGCAAAGGCGCACACTGCCTGCCTGATTTTGCCCCGTTCCGACAGCGATTTTTTGCGCTCGCAGAGATCTGATTCCAGATTACTTAGCAAATGCTCAAGGTCGGCATGCGTCAGCATCCGCACTCTCCTGACAAACAAATATAATAAATTTGCAAAGCCCCAATTACGGTCATTGTGGAGTTGAACCAAAATCCATAATCAATCGAAATTACTGGATTCCCGCTGTAGCCTGCCCTTGAGTGTTGTTATCGAGGGCGAGAATGACGTTAGCAAGCAAACTCAAGGTTTATACGAGTTCATCAAATAATTAGCTTCGAAAAAACTTTGCTCAGTGTTTTCGTGGTGAATTCTCTGATCTTCAGCCTTGTCCGTGCAGCTTCGACCCAGAAAATACCCTACTACCTCGTAAAATGCCCTTTGTCTAACCATCTCAGATAACAAAAGCGACTTTCTGAAAACTATTAAACCTCTCACTCGATACTTTTATTGCATCCAGCTGCAACGCGCAATAGCGCAGAACGCTCTCTGATTGCCTCATATGACTGCTTCGGGGAAAAATGGTGAAACCGCAAACCGGGGGTAAGGACATCGTACCCCCGGTGGTACGGCTGCCTGCTATCTTGCCGGTTCATCTACAATACCAAGACGTATCTCATCTGAGTTGCCGCGCAGTTCCGGGGCGTACATGGCAGAGATGGTGGCGGGCAGGGCGCTGAAGACGCCGGGGGTCTCGGCCCGCAGCCGGTAGCTGACGCTGTGCGTTCCCCGTGCCAGCATACGGGTGAAAAAGGCCACCTTTTCATCGCGGAATTCCACGTAGGCGCCCAGCTCGTTGCCGGTATAGCCGCTTTGCACCTCGACGGGCTCAAAGCCGGCCGCCTTCATGTCTTCGATGACGATATATTCGTAATCGTTTTTGGAGTGTACCAGCAGCTCCACCTCCACCAGATCGCCGCTGCTGATGGTGTCACCGTGGGCCAGCGGGACGCGAGTGTATGCGAGGTTTTTCTGTGCCGTTGCCTGGCCCCGGGCGCCCGGCGCCATGGTGGTTGCCTGCGCGTCCTGCTCCAGTTTGAAGGCGCGGCGATCGACGCGCACCTCGAGGCCGGCGGCGGTGATGAAGTCCTCCAGGCTGAAATAGCTGAAATAGCCGTTGAAATAAAGCGGCCCGACACCTTCTCTAATCAACTCCACCCGGTGGGTGCCGGTGGCGATGGCGTCGCCCTCAACCAGGTAGGTGGCGTTGAAGGTAAAGAGGTTGTCGGGGGTAATGCGCACCTTTTGGACGGTTTCACCGTCGATGACGATGCGCAGGTTCATATCCGGTGTGTCTTCGCCGGCGGCCCGCATGTATTCGGCCAGGGCCTCGATGGCATAGGCGGTGTCGCGGGTGGAACCCCAGTAGGAACCGTGCTTGCGGTTGTTGAGCAGGTACTTGACCAGCCCGGCCGCCACTGTACCATGCGGTTCGGTGCGGGCCAGCAGCTTGAGGTAAAAGGCGTGGGCCTCCACATCGCCGCCGTACCAGTACCACCAGTACCCGCGGTTGGGCAGGTTGAGATAGGCGG
Organism: Desulfofustis sp. PB-SRB1; assembly: GCA_016722945.1. Classification (GTDB taxonomy): domain Bacteria; phylum Desulfobacterota; class Desulfobulbia; order Desulfobulbales; family Desulfocapsaceae; genus PB-SRB1. Next base: position 23,201 of record JAEQMT010000055.1, read on the forward strand.
TTTGGTTTTCATCATCCACCACCAGATACTGTTTGATATTGCGCAGCACCATGGCCAGTTTTTCGGTATCGCCCACCTGGCGCAGGGCAAGGCCCAGGGTGGCCATAGCGTAGAGTGAGAGACTGGTGCGATCGCGGTAGAGGTAACGGCGCATGTCTGGATTGTCGATACCGTTTTCGGTAAGGATCATATGGATCAGGGCGTCAAGATTGTCGGCCAGGTAGTGATGCCGCTCACCTTCGGCCTGGCGCTCGTCCTCCTGCAGCTCGCGTACCCGGCGATCCTGGTAGTCGCGGAGCCAGTTTACCCCGCCCTGAAAGACCTCCGGAACAACGGCGACACCGCTTTGCCGCGCCGTGCTCAGGCCATGCACCACCACCGCCGTGGTGTGCGGGTAGGAGCGCTCGCCCCAGCCGGAAAACCAGCCCCAGCCGCCGTCATCATTCTGCATGGCAGCAAGCCGCTTGAGCCCCTCCTTGGTCATCCGGGCAACTTCTTGCTCATCAAACACCGGGTTCTCGGTAAGCCGCCCCCACTGTTTGGCCCGGGTGTGGGGGTCACCTATTTCCTGGGCGTTGAGATTGGTGCGTGATGCCCTGATAGCAGACAGATCGAGCCCCATGTCGCGCAGAATCTTATGGGTGATGACGGTGGGCACGAACCGGTTCAGAGTCTGCTCCGTGCAGCCGTAGGGATAGCTTGCCAGATAGGGCAATGCCGCCGTCATGGCGCCGGCCAGCGATGGTGAATAGTTGATCTGCAAGCGGCTCTGTTGAACCCGGCGCTGTTCGGGGACGATGAAGTCAAAACCGGAGCGCTCCTGCTCGGGCCTGATGACCCCACTGTAGCTCTCCATCTTGTCCATGCCGTGCACGTATACCGGAAACCGCTGCTCCATGCCGTCCGACTCATCGGCGCCGAGAGCAAGCATACGCACCATCGCCTCCCCTTCGGACGCGGCCTTGACGCGCCAGTCCACCCGCATCTCACCGCCTGCTTCCACTTCAACGACCTGTTCCACCCGCAGCTTTGGATGCTCTGTTTCACCGGACAACAGGGTAACCGTATCGACTCCTAACGCCGTGAGCGTCTGGCGCATTGTATCAATGGTGTCTGGGTCGGCAGCCCGACCACTGGTTACTTGCACCGCACCCGTCATGGGCAGCAGCTCGGCGCCGTCCAGTTCGAGCACGGCGGTGATGCGCTGATCGGTATCGAGATAGTTGTGGATATTGGCCGACAGGACAACCTCGTCTTTTTCCACGAAAAAGCGCGGCGCCTGCTGACGGAGAATGAGGTTTTTGCGGGTCACCGTATCGCCACTGCCCTGGCCCACCTGGGTGCCGTGGCCCATGGCCCAGGCCCTGATCTTCCAGCCGGTAAGGTTTTCGGGCATGGTAAAGTTCACCTCGGCCATGCCCTTTGCATCGGTGATAATGGATCCATCCCAGAAGGCGGTGTCGGCAAAGGTGGTGCGCACCGATACCGGCGAGGCGGGCGCCATGGCGGGGGTATCAGCACGCCTGGATTCTTCCCCGGCAAGCCGTTCCCGACTGGCTACGGCAGGTTCCGGGAGTGGTGCGGATGAGGGGAGTATTTCTTCTTGAACACTCAGATCATCTTTTGCCATAAATGCCGATTTTTGCCTGACACTGCCGACAGCTCCGGTACCGCCTCCCGATTCATCTAAAACGCCTCCAAAATCGACAAGCCTATTGGGCTCCATCACGCCGCCAAAGGCGCCGACCCCCTGCATGGTGGTTTCATGCTCTTTATAGAGCGGGTAGGAAAAAGCCTGCTGATTATGGCGCAGATAGGGGTAGTGGTGGCGGCGCCAGCCCCAGAAAAAGCTCTTGATGTCGGCCACGTTCGAGCCGCCGCTGATATACTCAAGTGATGCATCGTAGACGCTCAGGGCAACGGCGCCGACAACCGGGTTGCCGAAAAAATCACGCACCTGCACCTGCACCCTTGCCGTCTCGCCGGGCAGGTAGGCGCCCTTGACGGGCTGTACATCCACCTCGAGGACCCGCTTTTCCGGGGGCACGACGATCTCACGGACAAGGCTGTGAACCTTGCCATCGCTGACGGTGAGCGCTTCCACGAAAAAATTGGGCATATCCGCCCTGGTTACGGCGATGCGGGCAAGACTGGTTTTGCCGTCGACCCGGATGACTTCCGGCACCGGATTTACCCCGTTTTCCGATCTGACAAAGAGCAGCACGGTGGAGTCGGCCCGCTCGGTGCTGATCCGCAGATTTACCTGATCGCCGGGAGCATACTCAGGTCGCTCGGGGGTCAGTTCCAGCTGGTTAAAACGAAATTCACGACCGTCAAACCCCTCGCCGCCCACCATGAAGATATAGCCGCCCTCGATTTCATGGCCTGCCTCATCTTCCACCATGTAGGAAAGCCGATACTGGCCCGGACGCGAGGCGACAAATTGCATGGTGGCGCCGCCGTTTTCGTTGGGGTCGAGGCGCCAGGTCTGGACGGGAGTTTCCCGGGGTGTGCCGTTATTATCATAGCCGATGGCTAAAAGGGTCAGTTCTCCACTGCCAGGCACCGGCTGGTTATCGATGGTGCGGGCGCTGAATTCGGCCCGCACCGTATCACCCTGACGATAATGGCCCCGATCCACCCAGGCGTAGACCTCAAAGGGCTTTCGTGCCACCAGGATATCGCCGGTGCCGACAATGGTGCGGCGCGAGGCGTCGCGCACCTCGGCGGTGATCTGATAGCGATGATCACTATTTCCGTAAAGCTCCTTGGCCAGGGCTGTGTCGATCGCAAATGCAACGGTACCGTCCGGGCCAATCTCACGGGTGAGGTCGACCACCAGCTCAGGCGGGACCGAGGCCACCGGATATCCCCACCCACGTGGCGCGGCGATGCACCAGTCGCGCCAGCCGGGATACCACTCATAGTCGGCGCCAAACCACCAGTATCCGGGGCCGTAAAGCCAATCCCACGGGGCGATGGGATACCAGGCTCCGCTATGGGGGGTGCGCTGCACGGTGATTTTGACGGTGCCGCTTTCAACCGGGCTGCCGAAATAGTAATCGGCCCGTACCGTGGCCCGCACCGTCTCACCGAGCATGACCGGGGTCTCGGGGGCGTCGATAGTGACCTCAAATTCCGGTTTTTTGTACTCTTCGACGCGAAAGGTACCACCGCCGTCGACGTTTTCGATAGAGCAGCGGTATGTTCCCAATGGGGCGTCTGCGGGGATATCATAGGTTCCCTCGATGCCACCATACTCATCGGCAATGAGAGATGTTTCCATTACCTTGATTCCCTGAGGATCGGTAACTTTCACCCTAAATTGGCGTCCGCCGAACGCTGATGTGGCCTCGGCATCATAGCGGGGATGGCGCACCCAAAGCTTGAAGCGCACCTGCTGATCAGGTCGGTAGACGGGCCGATCGGTAATGGAAAAAGCCTTGGCCTCATCGAGACCGGTACGATCGAGATAGTCCAACCATACACCGGAAAAACCAAGATATGCCAACCGTCCGGAGCTCGTGGTGGCAGTAATCAGCCATTGAAAATCGGTGTGCAGGTCCTCCGGCTCCGGCATAACGATGCCGTTTTCATCGCTGAATTCGGCAAACCGGCTGGTAATCATCTGGGGGATGGGGCCGCCGATTATCCGATCTTGATACTCCTGGCGAAAGCCGAAAAAATCGACGGTAGCATCGGCGATGGGATCACCGGTTGCACCATCGGCCACGAAATAGAAATAGCCGCCGTCAAGACGCTTTTCCACCAGTACCGTGTCGCTTACCCACACCACGATACGGGAGGCATTGCCGCCCTTCATGCGGGCGGTGACCAGATACGCACCCGGCTTCTTGACGGGGATGGGGATGGTGACCCGGGAGTCGGCATGACCCGGCGCCGGATCAAGCGTCATCGACCAGGTAGCCGCGGTGGCGCCGAGGTAATGGCGCTGGTTATGGTGGATAAGGCGACGACCGATATCCTCCACCTCGTTCTTCTGCCATTGAATCCGGCGCGGGCTGCTTTCGAGATATCGTTTGACGTCGGCAAGCAGCCTCTCCACCTTTATTTCACGGGCGGTGAATTCCATCGCCTCACCATTGCGAAACACCATATCCACATCCGGCGTTACCCCCGGCGCAAAACGGCCCACCGGTTCAAACCGGGCCCAGTTACCGACGATCTGATCCAGGGCCTTGCGGCGCTGCCCCTTGTATCCCTCACCATATTCCTCGATGGCGAGGCGCCAGCACTCAGCCGCCGTTTGAAACTGTCTGCGATCGGAGAAGATGCGGGCAAGCGCATCCCAGGGTTGATACCCCTGGGCCGCGGCCATGGTCGTCATCTTCCGGTAAAGGCTGATGAAGTTGAATTCTTCGGGCAGTGGAAAACGCCGCACACCGGTGGCCAGCTTGGCGATGGTTTCATCCTCGCCCAAAGTGTGCAGGGAAAAGATGGAATCATGGGCATCGACTTCCTGCATAGGCCGGTTGTACAGGGCGGGATAGTCACGCAGGGTCTGCACTCCGAATTGCCCACGCAGAAACTCGGCAAATACGTTAAGGGTAGCTCCTTCCAGCCGCGGCGCATGAACCGCCGCCTGGCGCAGCAACCATCGCCACCGCTCGCCATCGTTCGCCGCTCTCTCAAATGTTACGGGGACATGATATAGAACAACCGCGCCGGCCGCATCCACCGGCGCCCCGCTACTGCCAAGGGAGGTATGACCATCGTCATAGTCGGGCAGGGTGGTGAGATCGCTCAGATATTGCAAGCGCCACGCCTCATGGGCGCCTCTCTGCCCCATAATGGTATTGGCATAATCGAAGAAAAAAGAGCCACGCTCCTGGTCTTCAATCCCGGCATCATTGATCACCAGCATACGGGCCTGCTCCATGAGCTGCAGAGCCCGGACCCGGTCGCGCTCGATACTGTTTACCCACCTGCCGCCGCCACGATGGTGCCCCCGCCGGAACTCACCGCCGATAAGAAACCCGTAATGGTTGGTATAGGTGTATTGATGCGCTGCCGCCACCAGGATGCGCCAGTTTCCCTGGTGTTGCGCGATGGCGGATTCGAGAAATTCATCAATTTCATCCTGGCGGCCGAGATTGTTGAGGCAACCCACCGCGTAGCCGATATCGGCCGGTTCAGCAGCCCCTGCATCGATTGCTAATTGCCGGTACAGGTCGTACGCCTCGGTAAAGTTGCCCTGGGTCTGCAACTCGGCGGCGCGTTCACGCCGGGAGCTTGCCTGATCAGCGGCGGCGCCGGCATCAGCCTGACAGAGAAAAAGCGACAGAACAAGCCCTGAAAAAAAACAAAGAATCTCGCGATACATGGCATCTCTCCACACAAACAAAAATCTCTTGAATCAGATGATAACCCAGCCAAGGCTGAGCGCCGCACCGTTTTATCCAGAGACGGACGAGGCGCAATAATGTGTCGCCGGCGACACATTTTTTTGGTGAACTGCTGAGAGTGGTGAATCAGGTAATGAACTTGTCCAAATGCTCTTTTTCCATCTGGGCCAGACGGGCTGCCTCTTTTAGCTTTTCTTTGGCAGCCTCTTTACTGACCGCGTCGTCGGCGATCACCTTTTCCAGTAAATCAATTATGGTGGTGTTACAATTTTTAATCTCGTCAATGTCGTTTCCGCAGGTTTCCAGGCTACTGTTGAAGGTATCCGCGATTGGCTTGATAAAATCGTGTTTGCGCAGGGTAATTCTCGTGTCGAGTCTTTTTTCGCTAAACCGTCTTATCGCTTTTTCCAGAGGAACCATAGGCCCGCAAAATCGATGTGAGAACCAGATCTGATACACGGAAAAAATAACGAAGATGACCAGAATACTGGGAATAATCAGGTTGAAAGTTTCGATGAACACCTGCGCGGATCGTTGCTGGACTTCCTGATCCGGGGCAAACATACCCTTGATGAAGGGCATCATTACCATAATTTCAGCGGTGAGAACGATAAGCACCGTGTATGCGAAGGTGATGACAATAAGCGGAATTTGAACCTCTTTATTGATCAGGTAATTTTTGATCTTTCGTCTGTGTTCATGCACCATCGGTATCTCCCTTATTGTTTCTCCGTCAGCGTATGGGTCGCGAAATTGTACTCGATTATCTTGTCCAATTTATTGTGGGTTATCTCAACGACATAGGGGCTGTTTTCGTCAAACGGCTGGCCGGGGTTGCCCGAAACCACGGTGATCACCAACCCCTCGCTGGGCGCCCAGTCAGCAAAATGAAAATCAGAGGAGGCAACATCGGCGCTGAGTTGTTCACCCTGATAACCGATAAACGTGCCGGCAAGCATCCAATTGTTATGTTGGGATTTTTTAAAGTTCTCGAGATCGGATTTTACCACGATTTCGTACGCGGTATTCTGGAAAATGGCGGAAGCGGCGGCATAGCAGATAACAAAGAAACAGACAACGCCCAGAGCGATGATTATTTCTGATTTCCTTAACATAGCAAAGAGAAGAGAATGCCTCTTGTTGAGATGCTATGAAATCTTGACCACATTCGCCAGCCACCGGGAATTTCGTGGGTATTGCCGGCCACTATGCCTGACTAAACATGAAAATACAAGCAAAGAATCCGGCGGCTGCCAACAGGCGATTTCGGAAATGAGCACACGCTTTTATGGTAGAACAAAGTGCGCTGATACGTGTTGCCTGGCCCGATTTTATGGTTATCCCAGTTCGGCAATGGCAATGAAAAACTGAAAAAAAGGAGCAAACATGCAGCCCGAAACCGTACCCGGAAAAACAGCCCTTATCACCGGTTCCACCTCCGGAATCGGTCTGGCCATCGCCAGGGGATTTGCCAGAGCCGGCATCAATATCGTCTTAAACGGCTCCCGCCCCCCGGAGGCGGTGGAGAGCGAGCGTGAAAAACTTGGTAAAATGGGCGTGGAGGTCATCTACCGGCAGGCCGATATGGGCGACGCGGACCATATCACGGCAATGGTAGAAGCGGTTCTTGGTCATTTCGGCGGAATCGACATCGTGGTCAACAACGCCGGTATTCAGCATGTGGAACATATTGAAGATTTTCCCCGAGAAAAATGGGACGCCATCATTTCCATCAACCTCAGCGCGGCCTTTCATACCGTGCGTGCCGCCCTGCCGGCAATGAGGCAGCGCGGCTGGGGACGCATCATCAACATCGCTTCGGCCCACTCACTGGTGGCCTCCCCCTACAAGAGCGCCTACGTTGCCGCCAAGCATGGCCTGGCCGGTTTCACCAAGACGGTTGCCCTGGAGGCGGCGCGGGACGGGATCACCTGCAATGCCATCTGCCCCGGCTACGTGCTTACCCCGCTGGTGCAAAACCAGATAACCGACACTGCCGAGGCACGTGGCATTTCAGAACAGGAGGTGATCGAAGATGTTATCCTGGCGGCCCAGTGGACGAAAAAGTTTGTCACCGTTGAGCAGATTGCCGGCGTAGCATTGTTTCTGTGCTCTGCCGCGGCCGACAACATCACCGGCATTGCCTTGCCGGTTGATGGCGGCTGGACGGCGGCGTGATTCAGAAATCAGAAGTCAGAAGTCAGAAGTCAGAAGGTCAGAAATTCAGAAATCGGAAAGTAAGTAGGCAGAGGAGAGGATTTGGATGATGGCCGGCGGGGGTGATTCATCAGCCGCCGGGCCCGCAGTCGATGCATCTGAGGGGCGGGGCGGGCGCCATGTTCATGGCGGCAAGCAATGTGCGCAGGCCGCTGCGCAGCCCCTCCTCGATCACCGGGTGGTAAAAGGGCATCTGCACTATGTCCTGGGCATTCATCCTGGCCTGAATAGACCAGGCGATCAGGTGGGCCAGGTGTTCATGGTGCGGGCCGATCATTTCAGCCCCCAGTACCTCGCCGGTGTGGGGGTCGCCGTAGATATGCAAGAGGCCTTTGTTTACCAGCATCACCCGTGATCTGCCCTGATCCTCGAAATCCACCGTGCCGGTGGCAAATTCGATGCCTGATTCGGTGAGTTCCCGATAGGTTTTGCCCGCCAGCCCAATCTGCGGATCGGAAAAGACGATGGAAAGCGGCGTCTTTCTCGCCCGTCTGTATACCTCCGGATAGCGCCCACCGTTTTCCCCGGCCAGCCGCCCTTCGTCACTGGCTTCATGGAGCAAAGCGAGATCACCATCGGCATCACCGGCTATGAATATATGGGAGTCACCGCACTGCATGGTGTCGGGGTTGTAGAGCGGAATCCCGCGCTCATCGAGTTGCAGTGAGGTATGCTCCAGGCCGAGCCCATCAACGTTTGAGCGGCGCCCGGTGGCGGCCAGTACCATGTCGAAATACTCGGTAACGCGCCCGCCGCCTGCCATAAAATCCACCCGCACCTGATCGCCTTCGCGCATCACCCCTTCCACCTGAGCATCGGGCAGAATCGGGTACTCTTGCGCAAAGGTTTCCGCGGCATAGGCAATAATTGCCGGGTCAGTAAGCGGGCCGATGGAGCCGCCGCGTCCAAACAGCCGCATCCGCACCCCCAGCCGGTGCAGGGCCTGGCCAAGTTCCAGGCCGATAATGCCGGCGCCGAACACGGCAATACTCGATGGCAGCTCGTGCAGATAGAAAAGCTCATCGGATGTGATTACCCGATCACCAAGCGGGGCCAGTTGATCACCGATAAAAGGACGCGACCCCACCGTGACGATGATGCGCTCGGCCCTGAGCATCCGCCCGTCGGAGAGCTGCAATCGATGATCATCCACAAAGGTGGCGTGTGCCCTGATCCGGTGGGCTTCATCAAATCCTTCCACCGCCTTGACGACGAACCCCACAAACCGATCACGCTCGTCGCGCACCCGCTTCATCACCGCGGCCCCGTCTACCGCGGGCACCGCGCCGACCAGTCCGAACCGTTCAAAATAATTCGCCCGGTATCTCGCTTCGGCCGGTGCAATCAACAGCTTGGACGGCATACAGCCCACCCTGGCGCAGGTGGTGCCGTACTGATCGCCTTCGATAAGGGCGATGCTGTCGGTGAATTTTTTCGCTTCACGATAGGCACCCATGCCGCTGGTGCCGGTGCCGATTATTGCGATATCTAAACGTATCTCTTCCATGGAAACACCTGTGTGGTCAGCTGGGCAACATCTTTGTTTTGCACCTATGATACCTGTTCAATGGTAAATTTCAATCGGCGTGACTCTTATCTGCTCATCCGATCACCTGAAACAGATTACTCCCGGCGTAAAAAAGAGATTCTCTCGCACCATGAAGCATCAGACTGGCCGAACCTGCACTAATTTATCTTGACATAAAGATAAAAATGAGAATTTTTCTACTATCGGTCGAACATCGACATTGATTTGAGCACATTAACTCGTCAGAAATCTTTAAATCAAGATAACGGAGACATGTCGTGAACAACTCCCATGCCATTACCGGCATTCATCATATCACCTCTATTGTTGGATCACCTTCCGAAAATCTCTCATTTTACGAGGGTTTCCTGGGTCTCAGGCTGGTGAAACAGACCGTCAACTTCGACGACCCCTTCACTTATCATCTCTACTACGGTGACCGGCACGGCGCCCCCGGCACCATTTTCACCTTCTTCCCCTGGCCGAGGGCCGGTCGGGGCGCCCAAGGCGCCGGCATGATAGCCGCCACCACCTTCGCCGTTCCATCCGGTTCTCTGGCACTATGGCGCCAATGGTTGCACGATAATGATATCAATACGGAGACTGAGACCCGCTTCGGCGAGGAGGTGCTGCGCTTTGCCGACCCGCACGGGCTGCCTCTGGAACTCGCCGAATCAACCGCCGTCACTTCCGGTGATGATGACTCTGTGCCCCACAGGTTTCCCATTGGTGCCATTCACGCGGCAACCTCGCTGGTACAGGTGGATCACGGCACCGTGGAATTACTGCGTGATATCATGGGACTGGTACCAGGCGGCCACGATGGAAACAGACACCGATTCATCGCGGGCAGCCAATTTCTCGATGTGGTTGTCGATGACACCAAACGCCCCGGCGTCCAGGGAGCAGGCACCGTGCACCATATTGCCTTTCGGGCCGAAAATGAGACCATGCTCACACAGTGGCAGGCAACCCTGCGGGCAAACGGCTACCCGGTAACCGAGGTGCGGGACAGAAAGTATTTTAAATCCATCTATTTTCATGAACCCGGCGGGGTGCTTTTTGAGATTGCCACTGATCCGCCCGGTTTCGCCATCGATGAGCCGGCGGAAACACTGGGTGAAAGGCTGATGCTGCCTGATCAGTACGAACCCATGCGCTCGGCAATCACCAACCGGCTCCCGGAGTTGCGAAAACCGGGTTTTGTGTACCGATTCGTTGCCGGCGACAACAACGACCACGCAAACACCATCATTGCCCTGCACGGTACCGGTGGTGATGAGTCCGATCTCATTGATCTGGTCCGCGATATTGACCGCCACGCCGCCATTATCAGCCCCCGCGGCCGGGTCAAGGAAAACGGCATGAATCGCTTCTTCAAGAGGCTTGCCATGGGAGTTCTCGATGAGGAAGATATCGTCCGGCAAGGCAATGATCTGGCCAAATTTCTCACCTTCACCGCCCAACGCTACCAGCGCGGCCAAGACAATCTGAGCGCACTGGGGTATTCCAACGGCGCCAATATGGGGGCGGCGCTGCTCTTTCTTCATCCTGGATTGCTGGCACGGGCCATTCTTCTGCGTCCCATGGCGCCGTTTACCACCCCGCCCCCGGCGGATCTGAGCAGGACCAGCGTGTTGATTCTGCGCGGCACCCGTGACACGGTCATTAACTCGGGCAGTACCGATCAGCTGGTGCATAATCTGCGCGATTGTGGCGCGCGGGTGGAGGTCGAAACCATCGATGCGGGCCATGAACTGACGGCGGACGATATCAGTCGGGCACGGCAGTGGCTGGCACATCAGACGGCAACTTCGGCGGTGGCGCCCTGAAGCGCCGCTGTCGGCAAAAGGCAAGGTGGACAGATGGTAACGGGTACCTACCTCAGGCTGATCCTCGGCAAGGCGACAAGTGCGGTAGAGCAGTTTGACCGTCTCAGCATCGATGGCACCGGGCTCCATATCACCGATTTTATGATCCTGGAGGCGCTGCTTAACAAAGGCTCCATGAATATCAGCACGGTGGGTGAAAAAGTACTGCTCACCAGCGGGTCGATGACCGCCGCAGCCAATCGCCTGAAAAAAAAAGGATTCATTGAGCGAGTTCGAGACCCGCTCGATGGGCGCAGCTATTATCTTCATCTCACCCAAACGGGACTGAGGCTGATCAGCGGCGCCTATCAACGGCATAGTAAAAACCTGGACAGGCTCGCGGATTGTTTAACCTTAGAGGAGCGCCACACCTTGATCACCCTGCTGAAAAAACTCGGCAGACAAGCCGCGGAACTTAATGAATACTTAAAAGAACAGCTCCCAAAGCCACCGTCCTAACCCCGACCACGCTTCAAATCCCCAACTGCCTTATGCTGTCTCAGTCTTCCGATTGCTGCCCGCTGCCTTCTATCATCTGACTTCTAAGCTTTCATGACTACAATGTAGTATGTCATGCATCTCAACCACGGAGCACTCCATGAACCGTCGCCATTTTCTCTCCAGATCCGCCCAGGCCGCGGCCATTGCCGCACTTTCCTCAACACCTTTTGCCGCCGTGCTAAAGGCGCAGGCCAACCCCGCGTTCGCACCCTTCAGCCGGCCGCTTTACATCCCGCCCATCCTTGAACCAATCGCCGGCAACGGGGGGGCACCCATCCGCACCTTGACGGCCGTGACCGGCGCTCATTCATTCTTCCCCGGTCTGCAAACACCTACCATGGCCTTTAATGGCCCGTTTCTGGGGCCCACCATCAGGGTACGCAATGGCGAGGAGGTGGCCTTTGACGTGCACAACGAGCTGGATCAGGTGACCACCGTGCACTGGCATGGCCTGCACGTACCGGCCCGCTGGGACGGCGGACCACACCAGCCGATTCAGCCGGGCGACATCTGGCGGCCGCGCTTTACCATCAAGCAGCAGGCCGCCACCCTCTGGTATCATCCCCACGCCATGGGCTTGACCGGCGAGCACGTCTATAACGGCATGGCCGGTCTGTTTATCATCGACGACGATACAGCCGACGCATTACCGCTGCCCCAGGAATACGGGGTGGATGATATTCCACTCATCATCCAGGATCGACGCTTTTATGAGGATGGCAGCTTCGCCTACGTCCGCGCCATGCACGACGTCATGCACGGGGTTATCGGCAACAATCTGATCATTAACGGCATGATCAAGCCGTATATCGAGCTTACCAGACCGCTGGTGCGGTTTCGCATCCTCAACGGTTCCAACTCTTCTATCTACCGGCTGCGCCTCTCCTCCGGTAACCGGATGCAGGTGATTGCCTCCGACGGCGGCCTGCTGGCGGCGCCGGTGCCACTCACCGAGCTCATCATGACCGCCGGAGAGCGATACGAGATACTTGTCGATTGCACCGCCCAGCCAAAAGACACCTCCCTGCACCTGCTGGTGGATCAGTACAGCGGCAACTCATATGAAGCGCTGGAGATTCGCTACACCGGCAACATCAACAAACGGCCGGCCATGCCCGGCAAACTTCGCCCGCACACGCCGCCTGCTGAATCATCGGCGGACAACACCCGCACTATTGTCATGGAGACCATGTCACGGGGAAACGGCGGGGGAATGGAAAGAGGCATGATGGGCGGCAACCGGCTGACCATCAACGGCAGACACATGGACATGGCCCGTATCGATGAGCGGATCAAGCTCGGCTCCACCGAGATATGGGAAATCGTCAATGATTCAGCTTCCCGGATGCAGCTTCCCCACTCCATGCATCTGCATGACGTGCAGTTTCACATCCTCGATCGCAACGGCGAACCACCGGAGCCATTTGAGGCCGGTCGCAAGGATACAGTTCTGCTCTGGCCCGGTGAGCGGGTACGCATCATCGCCTCATTTCTCGACTACACCGGCATATATATGTTCCACTGCCACATGCTGGAACACGAAGACGCCGGCATGATGGGCCAATTCGAGGTTTATCGCGACTCCGACACGATTTAATTCCGACAGCACCTCGTGCCTGGTCTAAAGCTTCTGTTCCAGCGCCGCTATTTTCTTGGATTGCTGGTCTTGGCCATCTTTTCTCGTCTTCTCAAAAGCGGCCGCCCCGTTTTCAAAAAACGCTTTTTGCCGGCGGTAAAAAAACCGCCGGCTGCAACGCATACTGATCGCACAGATCAGATACCGGCACCCGGTCAACAAGGTATCGCTTGAGGATGGCTATCTTCTCATCGGATCGATAATTATATCGCTTCACTAGTGTCCGGTTAATATTAGAATAATTTCAGTTGCTTATAGCCAGACTGGTCTGGGTTTTTGTAGTTCATCTCTGTAACAAGTTGATAAAAGGGTACTTTTTCGAAAGAGGTAACACTTAAAATCTGTAAAATTGTGTAGAGGCTCTCGGTGAGGTTGAGCCGTTTTTTCATAATGGCTACCAGGACATAAACGCAGACTGCTATCCAGACCTGAGTCTTCACCGCATTCTCTGAGGTGCCAAAAAAGCGTTTTATCCTCAAATGTTGCTTGATCCATTTGAAAAACAGCTCGACCTGCCATCGGCTTCGATACAGCTGAGCTATTGTTAATGCGGGTAGAAAGAAATTGTTGGTGAGAAAAACAAGTGTCTGTGTGGTGGCCGCATCGTGAAATTTCACGCGACGCAGAATGTCTGGATAACTAAAGTTTCCCATTTTTGAAGCGAGGACGACACAATCCTGACAATATCAGAGCATTAATATGGTTTGGAAGATCCCAGGAAGGACATATTTATGTTTTAATATCAATAACTTATGAGGAGAAATTTTGAGACCGCTAACTACTTGATATTACTCGATAAAAATTAACAAAATTTTCACCTGAATGTCAGAATAATAAACGATAACAGCAAGTTAGTAGTGAATGCGAGGCCCACTCATGGTATACTATGTTTTATCACCAACAAGAAACCGGAGGGACCCCGCATGTCTATACTACACCGCCTGCTCACCGAACTCAAAGACCAATTTATTCAATCAGAAAAAGGCAAAGAACGCGGCGCCTGGTTTGTCTATACCCTGCTCGCCATTATCCTGCCCGGCACCTCGGCAAAAACCTCACATCTGTTTCGGGTACTCCACGTGATCTTTGGTCTCACAACAATTGGCAAGAAACCATTCTATAGCTTTATCGCCTCGCCGAAGATTCCCTGGGGCAGGCTGTGGCCCACGCTCTGGAACATGATCCCGGATCCGTGCACCGACGGCCGCCTGCTGGTTGCCCTGGACGATTATGTCAATCCCAAGACCGGTAAGAATATCTTTGGCTGCGCGAAGGTCTTCGATAATGCCGCCAAGAAAAACCAGTCACGCTATCCATGGGCGCAACTGGTTGTTGCCATCGGTCTGATTACGGTGATCAAGGGACGATGGGCCTGTCTTCCCCTCAGCCAGCGTTACTATTTCAGCACAAAACACATCACCAACAGTAAGCCAACGTTCAAGGGCGAGCGCATCGTGTTTCAAAACAAATACCAGCAGGCGGTAGAGATGCTCGATGAGGTGGGAAGACATTTTCCCGAGCACCCGATCCTGGTGGTGGCCGACTCTTGGTTTGGTAATCAGGGGCTCTTCAAACCGCTACGTCAATCGCTTGGTTCACGAGGCCATCTGTTGTCTCGCCTGCGCTCCAACAACAATCTGTATGCCATGCCTGAACAGCCACAAGGCAGGCGGGTTGGCCGGCCAAAAAAGTATGGTGATTACCTCGGTACGACAACCTCGCTTGCCATTGCTCACCAAGAGCATGCCACGGAGATAGCAGTGAATCTTTACGGCACAACGCGCACGGTACTGTTCGCTACATCCATTGTCATGCAGAAAACGCTCAAATGCCCTATTCGGGTGGTGTGGGTATATCGCCGGACACGGTGGGTTGCTCTGTTTACTACCGATCTCAGCTTGTCTGTTGCCCAGATCATTGAGTATTATGGCGCCAGGTGGAAGATCGAGGCAAGCTTCAAAGAGCTCAAACAGGATATCGGCAGTGCCGAGGCCCAGAATCGGAAACCGGTGGCGGTTTACAATCATCTGAACTTATGCATGATGGCCGTCTCACTTGCGTGGGTGTATGCCATCCATCTAGACAAAACTCCCCACCGCCGACATGCGGTAAAAGGACGTGCCCATTATGCCTTTTCCGATGTCCGCAGAGTGATTGCGCAACAGGTAGTGGATAAGGATTTTCATATGGGTTGCTCACCTCCACCCAAACCACGGAAAAATATCGTTGCCGCTCTGTTTATGAGGCTTGCGGCTTGAGGACTTTTCGGGAAACTTCAGTGGATAATACTTGCTGGTATAATAACCACTCAGCGTGATTGTTTGATCGCAACGGAGGCCTGTCGTTTTGTCGACCGTATGTGAATATCGCCTTTTGTATTGCGTATTTGCTTTGGCGCGAGTCACGAAAAAAGCAGGCACTCGGTTGAAGGTGTAGAGTCGTTGGAAATCCAGGTAACCCCGGTCCATTATAGTGGACCCCAAAAATGGGACAGCAAATTAAGTTATTTTCCTCACCATAACGGGGATACTGAAAAATGACAGAAAAAAGGCGCAGGACCTACACCGCGGCATTCAAGGCAAAGGTTGGCTTGGAGGCGATCCGTGGGGTACAGACTACTAACGAAATTGCCCAGGCATACGGTGTCCATCCGGTGCAAGTCGGCCACTGGAAAAAGGCGATCACCGAACAAGCCGGGACACTGTTTGAAACCAAGCGGGGACGCAAAAAACGCGACGAAGCCACTGAGCCGGATAGATTATACACGGAAATCGGCCGGTTGAACATGGAGCTGGACTGGTTGAAAAAAAAGTCCGGACTGAGCCGGTGAGCGTTCGACAAACCTGGATAGAGCCTGCTCCAGCAGGCCAATCCTCAGCTCCATCGCTGAGTCGCCAGTGTGAACTGGCCGGAGTAACCCGCTCAGGGGTCTATCGGTGCTGGAAGGGTGACACTCCGGTCAGCGAGCTGGATCTGAAACTGCTGAGGTTAATTGATGCCGAGTACACTCGCCGTCCCTTTTACGGCAGCAGGAGAATGGTCTTATCGTTACGTGATGCTGGGTATCAGGTCAACCGAAAACGGGTACAGCGTTTGATGAAGGTACTCGGACTTGCCGGCATGCTGCCCGGACCTCATACCAGTAAACCGCATCCCACCCATAAGATCTATCCTTACCTGCTGCGTGGTGTGGCCATTACGCGACCAGACCAGGTGTGGAGCGCCGATATCACCTATATCCGGTTGGCCCACGGGTTTGCCTATCTGGTGGCGATCATGGACTGGTATTCTCGTCGTGTCTTGGCCTGGCGTTTGTCCAATACGCTTGATTCAGGCTTCTGTATCGACTGCCTGGAAGAAGCACTCCGTACGTATGGTGCGCCTGAGATATTCAACACTGACCAGGGGGCTCAATTTACCAGTACGGCTTTTACGAAGGTACTCACGGATGCAAAGATTGCGATCAGCATGGATGGACGGGGCAGGGCATTGGATAATATTTTCGTCGAGCGGTTGTGGCGTAGCGTCAAATATGAGGATATTTACCTTAAGGGGTACGAGTTCTTTGCCGAGTTGTACCGTGGCCTCCGAGCGTATTTCACCTTTTATAACGATGAGCGGCCCCATCAGGCGTTGGGCTACCTTACGCCCGCATCAGTCTATCGAGCGGGCACGGGCGGGGGTGCGGAAATAAAGGATCATTTCAACACGGATAGCTCCGGTACCATTTCGGCTCCGCTTCGCTCCACCGAAATGGTACCGGAAAGAGGAACTGGGGCAGCGCTAATCCGCTGCGAATAAAGGAAAGGGAAATAACTTAAATTCAGGGGAAAATTGTCCTTGACTTGGGGTCCACCTCACATGACATAATATGCGCCTGTTTCCAACGGTAACAAATCGAGCGCGTTGACATCGTGCAGTTTGCCGTCGGAAATATGGATAAATGTGGGTATGTTTCCCCGTAGATCCAACAACGTGTGCAGTTTGACAGCACCTTTTTTCTTGCGGAAAACCGCCCAGGGAAACACTGACAAGCACAGATCGATGGTGGTTGAATCCAGAGCATATACCGTTTCGTCTAACTCTTCGAGAAACTGATCTTCCGGTAGAGGTCTCTGGCAATAGCGATGAGGTGTTGAGCAAGCTCGGCATAGATGCGCCAATCGCGCTTTTCGTTGGCATCGGCGAGCGTTGATCTGGAGACTCGTCCGCGGATACCCATGTGGTAGAGTTTCTTGTTTTGGGAGCGAAGGCAAATCTCGATATCTCGCAGACTTTCCCGGTGGGCGATCTGGGCAAACGCCATGCAGAGAAACTGATCGAGACACGTAAATGTTTTTACGTTGGAGTTGCCCTGGTACTTTGTAACGCAACGATGAAAGGTTGACAGCGGTATGAAGTCCATAACCTGCTTGAAAATCAATCGACCGGTAAACATCTGTGTCCCCCCCCCAGGGTTTTACCGGGGATCATCCTCAGAAAAGGATGTGATTTCAAGTCGATTATGGCCATTTTGACGCGTATAGCATGTAATATTAAAAGGTTATACTGTGCTCAGAGAAAAACACCCGGACAGTAGTGATATCGCTTCTTTTTCACAGAATCCTTCTTTGTTCGTGTATACTAACTCGAACTTCAGAACTCTTTACTTCTGGGAAGTTTAGGTGACACTCAAGTTAGCTTTTTAACAAACTAATTTCCCCTTTCATAGACAAGCCGCATTCCGGTTCCGGGATAAATCATCTCAGAATCGTTGAGCTGATCAAAGAGACCTTGCAATGATCTATTAGCTGCTGGTCTAGACGCGGAGTGAACCCGTATTCGAAGTATTTTATTATCAACATCAGGAAAGATATCCGCTTCGGTCATAAACAAATCCTGGAGCAATCGTCTGGCTGCCGGTGTATCTACGGTAGGCCCTTTCAACATAGTAGCCATTGCAGTCTCCGCTCGGTATGCGATCATTTTAACCGTATCCAGCAGCCGCTTACGGCCGGGAACTAATTGCTGGAATGCTTCAGTCCCTTCAAGGGCATCCCAGGTGATATAGTGTGGTGTTTTTTTGAGTTTGGCTTTGCGTTCCCCAATCTCATGCTCAAGATGCTGAATTTGCTCCAACAGATCAGCTTTTTTTCGTATCCAATTGCGGTATCTTTTGGTGTCTTCTGCAGCCTTTGGATGTATCGTCATTTCGGCAAAACGAGCCTGACGGTATCGAAGTTTACTTACCAGAGAATGTTTCTGTTTCGTCAAATCCCTCCAGGTCGGATTGATCACTTTTTCATCAGTGGGTAAATCGTCGACGCCATATTCCGCAAGCAGGTCTATGGCAAAGTGACGCATCATGTAACCGAAGAAGTTTTCCTGACACCACCGGCTAAACATCTGCGCCGCTAGCTGTATATGTGGTAAGGCATAGGCCGTACTGATCAGGCTGGTTTGGTGACCGGAATCGGTCAACTTTCGAACCTCACGCATCCAAACGGCATCTTTGCCGGAGCCGACCAGGCTTCCCATTTCTGCAAGACGCATAGTGAGTGTTTCTCCTTGCGGCATGGTAACCTCTTGCTCATCAAACCATTCTTCCGGCCATGCACCGCCGGGGAATTTGTGATAGGTAATGCAGCTGATCCTGTATTCTCGCCACATGCGCTTAAAAAAGGCGGGACTGTATCCTTCACGGTCAAAAACAATGGTGATCCTGCCGAGGTGGGGATCTGCTTCTCGTTCCTCCGGGCTGGGCTGCCCAGGAACATCCCGCAACAGGCGGGGGATAATATCGCTTTCCAAAGTCGTGAGCATCCCCGGGTCGACAGTCTTTTCCACAACAAAGAAAGGATTGCCGACGGCATCGTTGACCCAGTAATCACAAACACCGCGAAGACAAAGACGGTCTCGGGATACGTATTTTCTCGGTAATTTTGTTTTGTTGCCATGATATACCCGCACATGGCCGTCAATATAAAGTGTGCCGGCAGCTTCGGGGTCGGCCTCCATCCACTGCCGGCTGAGATGTGCACCCCATTTTTCAGCCGAATCATCCAGACTGAGTTGGTCCAATTTCTCTCGTAGACAGCGAACCTCCGGTACACGATCCAGCCCGACCAACTTGCCGAACTCCCCGGGAGAATATCCACGCAGTTGCTCAACTGTTTTGATCCGGCACAACGACATAAAAGCGAGTAACAAAAGAATATGTACGCTGCGATAATATCCTTTTACCTCACCCAGCAGGGATTGAGCACCTTGAAGCAGACCGTTTGCAAGCAGTGCGGGAAGGCCGCAAAGAACTCCACCTTTAGGCACATCCAGGCAGGGCTCAAAACGGATAATTGCTCCGCTACTTTCCCCAAAGGCAGCAGCGAGACGATCATCTACTCTGGTACAGGCTGTCCCCAATTGCTCCGCGGCTTTGGTATCTAACGTATCACGGGATGATTTGGTTGAAACTGCAGGTGCGGGGGTGGGTTCTTTGAGCCGCCCGTCATTTATTGCTTTTCGGAGAGTGTCATATTTCACCCCAAGTTCTTTGGCGACTTCTGATCTGCTGTGGTGTTCGTCTAGTAACGATTGTGCCTTCGCAAGAACAGGCGGAGTGAGTACTGTCCCGCCTTGGCGGGCTGGACGAGGCTTGAAAAAACCTTCCACTCCTTCTTGACGAAGTTTGTTGACGGCTCGGATTACGTTTCTTTTAGGTACTCCGAAGGTTCGTATGATATCGACTTGCCGGCATCCTCCTGATTCAATAAGCTGGGCAGTAACGAGCCTGAACATACGTCGGTCATCAGCTCGATGTGAATAAACAGGGTGACCTCCCAAAAAATAGGTCCACTGCTGATCATCACGCCAAACTCCGACACGGCTGTTGATTTCTGTAGCGCCCATCGGAATACATGGTAAAATAATTTGCTGTTTCGTGGCACCTTCCTCCTCTTTGTTTTTTGGTAATTTCTATGAGAAAGGTGCCATTTTTCTTTTCCTTGGGCAAGTGTTTAGGTTCTGAGATTGTTCGGTGTTTTTCCCTTTGCATTTAAGGCAGTTGAGTCATAAACCCTGATATTAGGTTCAGAGCCCAGATCAAGAGTCCTGAATGTACATTTTTATGTACAATTATAGAGGCGTGACATGAAAACCATCACATTCACTGATTTTCGTAAAAGGGCTTCGAGTTTTATCACCGAGGTTGAACATGGCGAGACACTTGTTCTTCTTCGACATGGAAAACCTGTAGCCGAAATTGCTCCCTTTTCAGATAACGGCCCCAGCCTGCCCTCATGGAAACAAGCCGGAATCTGTTTACGCATAAAAGGAAGCAATCTGTCATCCGCTATTTTAGATGAGCGGGAGACTGCTCCATGAAACTGGCAATAGATTCATCATCATTGGCCAAAAGGTATGTGCGGGAAGCTGGCAGCGACGAACTGGATGTTTTTTTGAAAAGCGCTTCGAAGTTGGCTTTTTGCGTCATTTTAGTGCCTGAGATCGTTTCCGCCCTCAACCTCCGACTGCGAGAACAGTGCATAACCAGTGCGGACTATCGTGCCGCCAAGAAGCAATTGTTGGATGATGTTGGTGACGCAACGGTCTTGCAAATCACCCCTTCGGCGATCTCTCGGACCGTAAAACTTTTGGAGAGCAACGTTTTGCGTGCTATGGACGCCCTTCATGTTGCGTGTGCACTTGAGTGGCAGGCTGATATCTTTCTTACTTCAGACAAGAGGCAATTAGCAGCTTCCACGAATGCCGGCCTTCGCTCTGAATACATCGGCACATCGATGCGTTGAAATGACGGTCCTAAGCACGTCATTTTACCATCGTTGGCCTTCGACCATGAACGTATTCTGGCCGATTATTTCTCCAGCGCCTACCGCCTTGAGCAGTCCTAGAAAATACTTGTCAGGGTAAAATAGGTAATCAACCCGGTTCCCACCGAACCGTACAGCATCACTCAGGGGATGCAATCGGCCCCGAACCGCTTGGCTATAAAAGCGAAGGCGCCGACGCCGGCGAGTATGGAAATGATGATGACGAAAGTTGTATTCACGGTTTCAAAACAGGTTCAAAAGTAATTATCGCACGAAAACAGGAAAACACTTCCACCAAGACGAAAGGGCGCCCTGAAAAACAAGAACGTTCGTCCACCATCAAGGCGTGAGAAAAATTCTATGCTTGATAAGAACACATTGAAGAAAAACAAAAACCGGTTCGAAATCCGTGCTAACACACCGACAATGAAAGCGGTGGTAACGACAGGCAACGGCGGCTATGACAAACTTGAGTATCGCGATGTTCCCATTCCCACACCGGAGCGGGGAGAGGTTCTCATCCACGTGTTAGCGGCGGGAGTCAACAATACGGAAATCAATACCCGTCTCGGCTGGTACTCTTCCAGTGTGAAAACCGGCACCGAAGAACTCGGTGGTGATGATAATGAGCGCGCCAGACACAAAGCAGATGGGGGGTGGAATGAGGCGACACCGTTTCCCCTTATCCAGGGGACGGACTGTTGCGGGAGAATCGTCTCGGTGGCACCCGGAGTAGATAAACGTACCATCGGCTCAAGAGTGCTGATTCGACCCTGCTGCCGTACAAAGGGGTGGGATAATCTGGAACATGTCTGGTTTGCCTCCGATTTTGATGGCGCATTTGCCCAGTTTGTAAAGATAGCGGCTGATGAGGTCTTTCCGGTTAGGTGCGATTGGACGGATGCGGAACTCGGGACAATTCCCTGTGCCTACGGCACGGCGGAAAACATGATTTATCGCGCCCAGGTTACTGCTTCCGACCATGTACTCATAGCCGGCGCATCAGGCGGTGTCGGCTCTGCCGCGGTGCAGCTGGCAAAGCTTCGAGAGGCAACAGTTACCGCGATTGCCGGCCAAGAGAAACTGGCAGCGGTACGGGAAATAGGCGCCGACCGGGTCATCCCGCGCGGTGACGATGTTGTTGATACTCTTGGGGAAAAATCGGTGGATGTGGTTATCGACAACGTTGCTGGGCCGCCATTTCACACCATGATGCAGGTACTGAAAGCGGGTGGCCGCTATGTTTCGTCCGGAGCCATTGCCGGCCCTCTGGTCTCTCTCGACATGCGGCTCATGTACCTCAAAGATATAACGCTTATCGGATGCACCGCATGGGACGAGCCGGTTTTTCCCAACCTTATTTCCTCTATCGAAAAAGGTAAAATTAAGCCCCTGCTGGCCACAACATTTGCACTTGAAAACATTGCCGAGGCCCAGCAGGAATTCACGAAAAAAAACCATATCGGCAAATTTGTACTGATCCCGCCTCCTCTTTCAAGGCAACAGCGGCAACTTTTCGATAAATAGAAGAACTCGAGTGTTGATGTTCGGGCAGTGAAAAAGAGGCGTATGGCGATGTGGTTCCGGAAAACCTGAGAAATTTCAGATTGAAAAAACCTATGGTTGTACATAGGGTTTTTATCACAGAAAAAACGTCCTTCCGCTGAAAAAGCTTGAATTTCGAACAGCGGTCAGCAGGTCACTATCACTGGTGAAGCAGTTTCTCGGACAGCAGACGCGCTGTTGAAGCACGCTGTACAAGAGCTTGTTTATCTCCGAACTCAGATATCACGTATGTAAAGGAGGTGCGCGATGTCGATCCAGCCAAAGAACAAAGAACCCGCAACGCAAACCTGGCACACGCGTCTCGACAAGACCACTTTCATTGGTGCACTTATACTCCTCGTGGCGGTGACGGTGCCGCTACTTCTATTTCCGACGGCTGGAGCCGCTTTTGTGGCAGAAGCGAAGATCTGGATGACCGATACATTAGGCGGCGTCTACCTGACGATCGGCCTCACCTCCTTTTTCTTTATGATCTATCTTATTTTCAGTGATGTCGGCAGCATAAAGCTTGGTGAGCCGGAAGAGGCGCCGGAATTTTCCACGGCGTCGTGGGCCGCGATGCTCTTTTGTGGTGGAATCGGCGCGTCCATTCTGTACTGGGCGCCCATCGAGTGGGCCTATTACTACCAGAACCCGCCCTTTAATGTGGCAGGCGGCAGTCAAGCCGCCGTACTCTGGTCCACCGTGTACGGACCGTTTCACTGGGGCCCCATCGCCTGGTCGATCTATCTGGTTCCGGCAATCCCGATTTCCTACTTCTTTTATGTACGCCGGCAGCCCGTACTGAAGGTTTCCACGGCGCTGGCGCCCGCCATCGGCGAACGCCGTGCCGCGGGCGGGCTCGGTAAAATCGTTGACATCCTCTTCGTATTTGGGCTGCTCGGCGGCGGTGCCACGACCCTTGGTCTTGCCGCACCACTGATCAATGAAGGCCTCGCCGTCTTGTTCGGGGTGGATAAATCAACGACCATGCAGATCCTCGTTTTATTGATCTGCACCTTCATTTTCGGCTATTCCGCCTACGCCGGCTTGGATAAGGGCATAAAAGTGCTCTCAAATATTAATTTCTGGACGGTGATGGCGCTGTTGGCATTCATATTTATGGTGGGGCCGACCATATTCATGTTTGATACCGGTGTTGACGCACTTGGCCGCATGCTATCCAATTTTTTCGATATGGCCACGTGGACGGAGCCGTTTGCCGGCCTCATGGGCTTTTTAGACACCCGTTTCCCGCAACAATGGACCGTCTTTTACTGGGCCTGGTGGCTCGTCTTTTCACCGGCGATGGGACTTTTCATCGCCCGTATTTCACGGGGACGCACGATCAAAGAAGTAGTGGTGGGCTCGCTCCTCTTTGGTTCCATGGGATGCTTCTTGTTTTTCATGGTTCTTGGCAACTACGCTCTCTATCTTCAGTTAACCGGTACGGTTGATGTCATTGCCATCCTCGGCTCAGGTGGCCCCACGGCAGTGTACGCCGTGCTTCAAAGTCTGCCTTTGGCCAACCTCGTTATTTTGGCCTTTACCCTTCTGGCAATTATCTTTACCGCGACCACCTTCGACAGCATTTCCTACATCCTTGCCGCCGTCGTGCAATCGGACGTCACCGAGGAGCCGATGCGATGGAACAGGCTGTTCTGGGCCTTCGCACTTTCCGTCATGCCGATCACACTGCTGCTGCTCGGCGGGCTGGAGACCTTGCAAACAGCGGCGATTGTCGGAGGCATCCCGCTGATCGTCATTTCCGTGCTGCTCGGCGGCTCTGCAATCCGCGCGGCGATGGTCGATCTGCGCCGGCACCCCGAGTACCAGTTCCCAATCATCAATATCGAAGACGTCACCGGCATCGATCCGTGGTCAGATGCGGGTATCGCCCAGAAGCGCTTTGAACGCGCCATAAAAGTGGCGCAGCAGGCGAAAAATCAGCAACAGGAAATTCTCGCGGAGCTATACAAGGTTCCGCGTGAGTCCCAATACGACGAGGAGAGGCAGCGCCGGCGGGCGGAGCTGGAAGAGAAGCTCATGGAGGCCAACGAACGACGGGCGCAGGCATCCGAAGCAGCCCGCAGAGCACGCGAAGAGTTTACCGTCGAGATGCGCTACCGGGAACAGCAACAAAAAACCACCACGGCGTAAGCTGCTCCGTATCCGGCTTCACACATGTTCAACTCCCGCCGCAACAGCGGCCCAGCCACAGCCAAACAATTGGTGTTATATAGCAGGGTGGCCAGGGATTGTGGCGTTGCCACAGACCAGATTGACAAGATTGGTACGGTGCACCGCCTGGAAATCGGTCTTGGCACGATGGGCTGCGGTTCCGTCAACAAGGAGATGGGCCAGAGCTGTAAAGCGTGAGGGATATGTAGGCTATTAACCGCGCAATCTGATATCCACCTGACAATCCGGCCGGCTTGATCACAAAAACAAGTATGAGCCGCGGGGCAGCGTTGCCAATCTCACCGCCCTCACCAGGCTGGTGAGTTTGATGCTGCGCCATGTGTTCCTGGGTGAGCGGATCACCCTTGCCAAGATACAAAAGCAGCTGCAACGATCCTCACGCCAGAAGCGCGATCTACCCAACCTGGTATATCGAGTACTCTCCGAGAAAAAACTCCCGGGCAATGTGGTGGAGCGCCCCGCGGATTGAACACGGATTGCACTCAGCGATACCAACCCCCAAGGGAACGTGTGGGTAACCTGTCGGGCGCATTTTTTTGCCTGGTCAAGTTCGCCCGGTGGTTCTCCCCTGGTTATTGACATTTCAGCCATTACGATATATATCGTGGTATCTACCAAATAAATTTGGAGGCCAACATGCAAACCGCAAAACTATTCATTAATGGACGAAGCCAAGCCGTAAGGTTGCCAAAAAATTTAAGATTTTCCGGCACTGATGTTTTTATCGGAAAAATCGGCAAGATGGTTGTCCTGATTCCAAAAGATGACCCGTGGTCATCACTCATCAATAGCCTTGATCAATTTACCGATGATTTTATGGATAGCAGAAATCAACCTGGCCAGGATTCTCGGGAAAGATTCTAGTGCAATTCATGCTCGATACAAACATCTGTATTTATATAATCAAGAGAAAACCTCCCAATGTTATTAACCGTTTCCAACAAGCCGAAATCTCGCACATAGGTATTTCGTCGATTACGCTGAGTGAACTACTATATGGTATCTCAAAAAGTTCAAAGCCCGAACAGAACAGAATCGCTTTGACACAGTTTTTGGCACCATTAGAAATTTTGCCCTATGACGATGAAGCATCTCACTATTACGGCGATCTAAGAGCCCATTTGGAAAAACAAGGAACGCCTCTTGGTTCACTTGATATGCTTATCGCCGCCCATGCGCTTTCAATTGACTGTACTCTGATTACCAACAACGAAAAAGAATTTATTCGAGTACCGAAATTAAAAATCGCTAACTGGGTTAACTAGTTATTCTCACTATCAAAATTGATTCTCACTTCATAGTTTGACGAAGCCGCTTCGCGGCAGGTCTTTGATTGACGCTCTGTTGAAATTAATACCCTCCTGGTATTTTCTTACTCAAGTCACGCCGGCAGTGCAACACCGCGGTGCCGGACCGATCAATGTTACCTAAATATTGCAAAAAGGTAGCCATAGAAACATGAAAAAGGTAATATCCTTAGGAAGTTAACCATGACGAAAACAACCTGGAGGAATCACCTTTTTCATGAAAGCAAACAATAGCAGGCGTAGTGCCCGAGTGTCATCAAAAAAAGTCACCATGACCAACACCGCTAAGGGTCTCACCAGTCAGGCAGGGCTTCTTCCCGTAGTCAAATTCCTGCGTCACAACGGTGCCGTTTCCCTCATCAAAGACACGATTGAGCATGAGCGCGGCAACAATGCCCTCTATGACTGCGTTGATGCACTGTTTCTCACCATTATCGGTACGATCGGAGGAGCCCGATCAGTAAGCGGTGTGGTCACTTTATGGGCGGATGGTATCCTCAGAAAAGTGGCGGGGTGGGTGTCAATTCCTGATCCAACCACGTTAGGACGTATCTTCCGAACATTTGCGGAGCGCCAGGTCTATCAGTTGGAAGTGTTGAATCATCGACTGCGGGGGAGATTCTGGAGAAAAGCATTGAGAAACGGCACCTCCACAATTGCCATGCGGCCGTGCCGCGTCATTGATGTCGATTCAACGGAAAAAACCGCCTATGGCACCCAACAAGGGGTGAAAAAAGGCTACAATCCGTTTCGCAGAGGAAAAGCATCGTATCATCCACTGCTTGCTTTTTGTGCCGAGACAAAGGAGATTTTACAGGGATGGCTGAGAAGCGGTGATGCGTATACCGGCAATGGGGTGGTTGAATTTACCAAACAATTACTTGCTCACCTGCCGAACACGCAGACGATTCTGTTTCGTGGAGACAGCGGTTTTTTCAACGGCGCCCTGTTCGATCTGCTTGATCAGTATGGGCACGGCTACCTGGTCAAAGTAAAGCTGAAAGGACTCAATGAGCTTCTCTATGCCCAGAGCTGGGAGCCGGTTTCTGGACACCCCCGG
Source organism: Desulfofustis sp. PB-SRB1 (assembly GCA_016722945.1). Taxonomy (GTDB): domain Bacteria; phylum Desulfobacterota; class Desulfobulbia; order Desulfobulbales; family Desulfocapsaceae; genus PB-SRB1. Next base: position 50,239 of record JAEQMT010000055.1, read on the forward strand.
GTGGGGAACAGTGCAGCTTTTGGCATCGCTGCTCCACGTGGTCTGTCTCGCGTCGTTTTGTTGCGGTGCGGCGGGAGCGGACATGCGCGCGGAAAATCCCCCTGCAAAAGCCTGTTTGAGATCAAGGAGTATGACTTTTTCTGTTATGTGACAAGTGAAGATATGAGCTGCCGGCGGGCACATACCCAGTATGGTCGGCGGCGACGTGTGAGACGTGGATAGATGAGGCCAAAAATCAGATGAGTCTGGCCCACCTGAAGATGGATGATTTCTGGGAAGCAGCGCTCTGTTCCAGTGTGCCGTAATGGCCTACAATACCATTCGTTGGATGGCACTGTGTAGCGGTAACAGAGAGCTGCGCCGCTGGGAGCCGGCGACGATTCGGACGATGCTTGTCAGAGTAGCCGGCAAGCTCCTGACAGGCTCCAGGCAATTTACGCTGCTCACCCCTTCCCATCATTTGTTCCCAGCCCAATGGGATGCCTGGGTTGATGTTGGATTACACTGAATCTCGTCTGTTCCCACAGAGCTGTAAGATACTGACAAAGGGGCAGGTACGCCCTGTATATGGTAGATTGCCCGTAAAATTGATTTATTGAGCGCTCCACCAGCTTGTGGTAGCCATATAAGGGCTATTTGTGAGATAGGGAAAGGCGGGGGAGGGAGTAAACAA
>JAEQMT010000069.1 GCA_016722945.1 Desulfofustis sp. PB-SRB1
TGGTCCAATTTCTCTCGTAGACAGCGAACCTCCGGTACACGATCCAGCCCGACCAACTTGCCGAACTCCCCGGGAGAATATCCACGCAGTTGCTCAACTGTTTTGATCCGGCACAACGACATAAAAGCGAGTAACAAAAGAATATGTACGCTGCGATAATATCCTTTTACCTCACCCAGCAGGATTGAGCACCTTGAAGCAGACCGTTTGCAAGCAGTGCGGGAAGGCCGCAAAGAACTCCACCTTTAGGCACATCCAGGCAGGGCTCAAAACGGATAATTGCTCCGCTACTTTCCCAAAGGCAGCAGCGAGACGATCATCTACTCTGGTACAGGCTGTCCCAATTGCTCGCGGCTTTGGTATCTAACGTATCACGGGATGATTTGGTTGAAACTGCAGGTGGGTGGGTTCTTTGAGCCGCCCGTCATTTATTGCTTTTCGGAGAGTGTCATATTTCACCCCAAGTTCTTTGGCGACTTCTGATCTGCTGTGGTGTTCGTCTAGTAACGATTGTGCCTTCGCAAGAACAGGCGGAGTGAGTACTGTCCCGCCTTGGCGGGCTGGACGAGGCTTGAAAAAACCTTCCACTCCTTCTTGACGAAGTTTGTTGACGGCTCGGATTACGTTTCTTTTAGGTACTCCGAAGGTTCGTATGATATCGACTTGCCGGCATCCTCCTGATTCAATAAGCTGGGCAGTAACGAGCCTGAACATACGTCGGTCATCAGCTCGATGTGAATAAACAGGGTGACCTCCCAAAAAATAGGTCCACTGCTGATCATCACGCCAAACTCCGACACGGCTGTTGATTTCTGTAGCGCCCATCGGAATACATGGTAAAATAATTTGCTGTTTCGTGGCACCTTCCTCTCTTTGTTTTTTGGTAATTTCTATGAGAAAGGTGCCATTTTTCTTTTCCTTGGGCAAGTGTTTAGGTTCTGAGATTGTTCGGTGTTTTTCCCTTTGCATTTAAGGCAGTTGAGTCATAAACCCTGATATTAGGTTCAGAGCCCAGATCAAGAGTCCTGAATGTACATTTTTATGTACAATTATAGAGGCGTGACATGAAAACCATCACATTCACTGATTTTCGTAAAAGGGCTTCGAGTTTTATCACCGAGGTTGAACATGGCGAGACACTTGTTCTTCTTCGACATGGAAAACCTGTAGCCGAAATTGCTCCCTTTTCAGATAACGGCCCCAGCCTGCCCTCATGGAAACAAGCCGGAATCTGTTTACGCATAAAAGGAAGCAATCTGTCATCCGCTATTTTAGATGAGCGGGAGACTGCTCCATGAAACTGGCAATAGATTCATCATCATTGGCCAAAAGGTATGTGCGGGAAGCTGGCAGCGACGAACTGGATGTTTTTTTGAAAAGCGCTTCGAAGTTGGCTTTTTGCGTCATTTTAGTGCCTGAGATCGTTTCCGCCCTCAACCTCCGACTGCGAGAACAGTGCATAACCAGTGCGGACTATCGTGCCGCCAAGAAGCAATTGTTGGATGATGTTGGTGACGCAACGGTCTTGCAAATCACCCCTTCGGCGATCTCTCGGACCGTAAAACTTTTGGAGAGCAACGTTTTGCGTGCTATGGACGCCCTTCATGTTGCGTGTGCACTTGAGTGGCAGGCTGATATCTTTCTTACTTCAGACAAGAGGCAATTAGCAGCTTCCACGAATGCCGGCCTTCGCTCTGAATACATCGGCACATCGATGCGTTGAAATGACGGTCCTAAGCACGTCATTTTACCATCGTTGGCCTTCGACCATGAACGTATTCTGGCCGATTATTTCTCCAGCGCCTACCGCCTTGAGCAGTCCTAGAAAATACTTGTCAGGGTAAAATAGGTAATCAACCCGGTTCCCACCGAACCGTACAGCATCACTCAGGGGATGCAATCGGCCCCGAACCGCTTGGCTATAAAAGCGAAGGCGCCGACGCCGGCGAGTATGGAAATGATGATGACGAAAGTTGTATTCACGGTTTCAAAACAGGTTCAAAAGTAATTATCGCACGAAAACAGGAAAACACTTCCACCAAGACGAAAGGGCGCCCTGAAAAACAAGAACGTTCGTCCACCATCAAGGCGTGAGAAAAATTCTATGCTTGATAAGAACACATTGAAGAAAAACAAAAACCGGTTCGAAATCCGTGCTAACACACCGACAATGAAAGCGGTGGTAACGACAGGCAACGGCGGCTATGACAAACTTGAGTATCGCGATGTTCCCATTCCCACACCGGAGCGGGGAGAGGTTCTCATCCACGTGTTAGCGGCGGGAGTCAACAATACGGAAATCAATACCCGTCTCGGCTGGTACTCTTCCAGTGTGAAAACCGGCACCGAAGAACTCGGTGGTGATGATAATGAGCGCGCCAGACACAAAGCAGATGGGGTGGAATGAGGCGACACCGTTTCCCCTTATCCAGGGGACGGACTGTTGCGGAGAATCGTCTCGGTGGCACCCGGAGTAGATAAACGTACCATCGGCTCAAGAGTGCTGATTCGACCCTGCTGCCGTACAAAGGGGTGGGATAATCTGGAACATGTCTGGTTTGCCTCCGATTTTGATGGCGCATTTGCCCAGTTTGTAAAGATAGCGGCTGATGAGGTCTTTCCGGTTAGGTGCCGATTGGACGGATGCGGAACTCGGACAATTCCCTGTGCCTACGGCACGGCGGAAAACATGATTTATCGCGCCCAGGTTACTGCTTCCGACCATGTACTCATAGCCGGCGCATCAGGCGGTGTCGGCTCTGCCGCGGTGCAGCTGGCAAAGCTTCGAGAGCAACAGTTACCGCGATTGCCGGCCAAGAGAAACTGGCAGCGGTACGGGAAATAGGCGCCGACCGGGTCATCCCGCGCGGTGACGATGTTGTTGATACTCTTGGGGAAAATCGGTGGATGTGGTTATCGACAACGTTGCTGGGCCGCCATTTCACACCATGATGCAGGTACTGAAAGCGGGTGGCCGCTATGTTTCGTCCGGAGCCATTGCCGGCCCTCTGGTCTCTCTCGACATGCGGCTCATGTACCTCAAAGATATAACGCTTATCGGATGCACCGCATGGGACGAGCCGGTTTTTCCCAACCTTATTTCCTCTATCGAAAAAGGTAAAATTAAGCCCCTGCTGGCCACAACATTTGCACTTGAAAACATTGCCGAGGCCCAGCAGGAATTCACGAAAAAAAACCATATCGGCAAATTTGTACTGATCCCGCCTCCTCTTTCAAGGCAACAGCGGCAACTTTCGATAAATAGAAGAACTCGAGTGTTGATGTTCGGGCAGTGAAAAAGAGGCGTATGGCGATGTGGTTCCGGAAAACCTGAGAAATTTCAGATTGAAAAAACCTATGGTTGTACATAGGGTTTTTATCACAGAAAAAACGTCCTTCCGCTGAAAAAGCTTGAATTTCGAACAGCGGTCAGCAGGTCACTATCACTGGTGAAGCAGTTTCTCGGACAGCAGACGCGCTGTTGAAGCACGCTGTACAAGAGCTTGTTTATCTCCGAACTCAGATATCACGTATGTAAAGGAGGTGCGCGATGTCGATCCAGCCAAAGAACAAAGAACCCGCAACCGCAAACCTGGCACACGCGTCTCGACAAGACCACTTTCATTGGTGCACTTATACTCCTCGTGGCGGTGACCGGTGCCGCTACTTCTATTTCCGACGGCTGGAGCCGCTTTTGTGGCAGAAGCGAAGATCTGGATGACCGATACATTAGGCGGCGTCTACCTGACGATCGGCCTCACCTCCTTTTTCTTTATGATCTATCTTATTTTCAGTGATGTCGGCAGCATAAAGCTTGGTGAGCCGGAAGAGGCGCCGGAATTTTCCACGGCGTCGTGGGCCGCGATGCTCTTTTGTGTGGAATCGGCGCGTCCATTCTGTACTGGGCGCCCATCGAGTGGGCCTATTACTACCAGAACCCGCCTTTAATGTGGCAGGCGGCAGTCAAGCCGCCGTACTCTGGTCCACCGTGTACGGGACCGTTTCACTGGGGCCCCATCGCCTGGTCGATCTATCTGGTTCCGGCAATCCCGATTTCCTACTTCTTTTATGTACGCCGGCAGCCCGTACTGAAGGTTTCCACGGCGCTGCGCCCGCCATCGGCGAACGCCGTGCCGGCGGGCGGGCTCGGTAAAATCGTTGACATCCTCTTCGTATTTGGGCTGCTCGGCGGCGGTGCCACGACCCTTGGTCTTGCCGCACCACTGATCAATGAAGGCCTCGCCGTCTTTGTTCGGGGTGGATAAATCAACGACCATGCAGATCCTCGTTTTATTGATCTGCACCTTCATTTTCGGCTATTCCGCCTACGCCGGCTTGGATAAGGCATAAAAGTGCTCTCAAATATTAATTTCTGGACGGTGATGGCGCTGTTGGCATTCATATTTATGGTGGGGGCCGACCATATTCATGTTTGATACCGGTGTTGACGCACTTGGCCGCATGCCTATCCAATTTTTTCGATATGGCCACGTGGACGGAGCCGTTTGCCGGCCTCATGGGCTTTTTAGACACCCGTTTCCCGCAACAATGGACCGTCTTTTACTGGGGCCTGGTGGCTCGTCTTTTCACCGGCGATGGGACTTTCATCGCCCGTATTTCACGGGGACGCACGATCAAAGAAGTAGTGGTGGGCTCGCTCCTCTTTGGTTCCATGGGATGCTTCTTGTTTTTCATGGTTCTTGGCAACTACGCTCTCTATCTTCAGTTAACCGGTACGGTTGATGTCATTGCCATCCTCGGCTCAGGTGGCCCCACGGCAGTGTACGCCGTGCTTCAAAGTCTGCCTTTGGCCAACCTCGTTATTTTGGCCTTTACCCTTCTGGCAATTATCTTTACCGCGACCACCTTCGACAGCATTTCCTACATCCTTGCCGCCGTCGTGCAATCGGACGTCACCGAGGAGCCGATTGCGATGGAACAGGCTGTTCTGGGCCTTCGCACTTTCCGTCATGCCGATCACACTGCTGCTGCTCGGCGGGCTGGAGACCTTGCAAACAGCGGCGATTGTCGGAGGCATCCCGCTGATCGTCATTTCCGTGCTGCTCGGCGGCTCTGCAATCCGCGCGGCGATGGTCGATCTGCGCCGGCACCCCGAGTACCAGTTCCCAATCATCAATATCGAAGACGTCACCGGCATCGATCCGTGGTCAGATGCGGGTATCGCCCAGAAGCGCTTTGAACGCGCCATAAAAGTGGCGCAGCAGGCGAAAAATCAGCAACAGGAAATTCTCGCGGAGCTATACAAGGTTCCGCGTGAGTCCCAATACGACGAGGAGAGGCAGCGCCGGCGGGCGGAGCTGGAAGAGAAGCTCATGGAGGACAACGAACGACGGGCGCAGGCATCCGAAGCAGCCCGCAGAGCACGCGAAGAGTTTACCGTCGAGATGCGCTACCGGGAACAGCAACAAAAAACCACCACGGCGTAAGCTGCTCCGTATCCGGCTTCACACATGTTCAACTCCCGCCGCAACAGCGGCCCAGCCACAGCCAAACAATTGGTGTTATATAGCAGGGTGGCCAGGGATTGTGGCGTTGCCACAGACCAGATTGACAAGATTGGTACGGTGCACCGCCTGGAAATCGGTCTTGGCACGATGGGCTGCGGTTCCGTCAACAAGGAGATGGGCCAGAGCTGTAAAGCGTGAGGGATATGTAGGCTATTAACCGCGCAATCTGATATCCACCTGACAATCCGGCCGGCTTGATCACAAAAACAAGTATGAGCCGCGGGGCAGCGTTGCCAATCTCACCGCCCTCACCAGGCTGGTGAGTTTGATGCTGCGCCATGTGTTCCTGGGTGAGCGGATCACCCTTGCCAAGATACAAAAGCAGCTGCAACGATCCTCACGCCAGAAGCGCGATCTACCCAACCTGGTATATCGAGTACTCTCCGAGAAAAAACTCCCGGGCAATGTGGTGGAGCGCCCCGCGGATTGAACACGGATTGCACTCAGCGATACCAACCCCAAGGGAACGTGTGGGTAACCTGTCGGCGCATTTTTTGCCTGGTCAAGTTCGCCCGGTGGTTCTCCCCTGGTTATTGACATTTCAGCCATTACGATATATATCGTGGTATCTACCAAATAAATTTGGAGGCCAACATGCAAACCGCAAAACTATTCATTAATGGACGAAGCCAAGCCGTAAGGTTGCCAAAAAATTTAAGATTTTCCGGCACTGATGTTTTTTATCGGAAAAATCGGCAAGATGGTTGTCCTGATTCCAAAAGATGACCCGTGGTCATCACTCATCAATAGCCTTGATCAATTTACCGATGATTTTATGGATAGCAGAAATCAACCTGGCCAGGATTCTCGGGAAAGATTCTAGTGCAATTCATGCTCGATACAAACATCTGTATTTATATAATCAAGAGAAAACCTCCCAATGTTATTAACCGTTTCCAACAAGCCGAAATCTCGCACATAGGTATTTCGTCGATTACGCTGAGTGAACTACTATATGGTATCTCAAAAAGTTCAAAGCCCGAACAGAACAGAATCGCTTTGACACAGTTTTTGGCACCATTAGAAATTTTGCCCTATGACGATGAAGCATCTCACTATTACGGCGATCTAAGAGCCCATTTGGAAAAACCAAGGAACGCCTCTTGGTTCACTTGATATGCTTATCGCCGCCCATGCGCTTTCAATTGACTGTACTCTGATTACCAACAACGAAAAAGAATTTATTCGAGTACCGAAATTAAAAATCGCTAACTGGGTTAACTAGTTATTCTCACTATCAAAATTGATTCTCACTTCATAGTTTGACGAAGCCGCTTCGCGGCAGGTCTTTGATTGACGCTCTGTTGAAATTAATACCCTCCTGGTATTTTCTTACTCAAGTCACGCCGGCAGTGCAACACCGCGGTGCCGGACCGATCAATGTTACCTAAATATTGCAAAAAGGTAGCCATAGAAACATGAAAAAGGTAATATCCTTAGGAAGTTAACCATGACGAAAACAACCTGGAGGAATCACCTTTTTCATGAAAGCAAACAATAGCAGGCGTAGTGCCCGAGTGTCATCAAAAAAAGTCACCATGACCAACACCGCTAAGGGTCTCACCAGTCAGGCAGGGCTTCTTCCCGTAGTCAAATTCCTGCGTCACAACGGTGCCGTTTCCCTCATCAAAGACACGATTGAGCATGAGCGCGGCAACAATGCCCTCTATGACTGCGTTGATGCACTGTTTCTCACCATTATCGGTACGATCGGAGGAGCCCGATCAGTAAGCGGTGTGGTCACTTTATGGGCGGATGGTATCCTCAGAAAAGTGGCGGGGTGGGTGTCAATTCCTGATCCAACCACGTTAGGACGTATCTTCCGAACATTTGCGGAGCGCCAGGTCTATCAGTTGGAAGTGTTGAATCATCGACTGCGGGGGAGATTCTGGAGAAAAGCATTGAGAAACGGCACCTCCACAATTGCCATGCGGCCGTGCCGCGTCATTGATGTCGATTCAACGGAAAAAACCGCCTATGGCACCCAACAAGGGGTGAAAAAAGGCTACAATCCGTTTTCGCAGAGGAAAAGCATCGTATCATCCACTGCTTGCTTTTTGTGCCGAGACAAAGGAGATTTTACAGGGATGGCTGAGAAGCGGTGATGCGTATACCGGCAATGGGGTGGTTGAATTTACCAAACAATTACTTGCTCACCTGCCGAACACGCAGACGATTCTGTTTCGTGGAGACAGCGGTTTTTTCAACGGCGCCCTGTTCGATCTGCTTGATCAGTATGGGCACGGCTACCTGGTCAAAGTAAAGCTGAAAGGACTCAATGAGCTTCTCTATGCCCAGAGCTGGGAGCCGGTTCTGGACACCCCCGGGTGGGAACAGTGCAGCTTTTGGCATCGCTGCTCCACGTGGTCTGTCTCGCGTCGTTTTGTTGCGGTGCGGCGGGAGCGGACATGCGCGCGGAAATCCCCCTGCAAAAGCCTGTTTGAGATCAAGGAGTATGACTTTTTCTGTTATGTGACAAGTGAAGATATGAGCTGCCGGCGGGCACATACCCAGTATGGTCGGCGGGCGACGTGTGAGACGTGGATAGATGAGGCCAAAAATCAGATGAGTCTGGCCCACCTGAAGATGGATGATTTCTGGGGAAGCAGCGCTCTGTTCCAGTGTGCCGTAATGGCCTACAATACCATTCGTTGGATGGCACTGTGTAGCGGTAACAGAGAGCTGCGCCGCTGGGAGCCGGCGACGATTCGGACGATGCTTGTCAGAGTAGCCGGCAAGCTCCTGACAGGCTCCAGGCAATTTACGCTGCTCACCCCTTCCCATCATTTGTTCCCAGCCCAATGGGATGCCTGGGTTGATGTTGGATTACACTGAATCTCGTCTGTTCCCACAGAGCTGTAAGATACTGACAAAGGGGCAGGTACGCCCTGTATATGGTAGATTGCCCGTAAAATTGATTTATTGAGCGCTCCACCAGCTTGTGGTAGCCATATAAGGGCTATTTGTGAGATAGGGAAAGGCGGGAGGGAGGGAGTAAACAAGTTTTAGTTGTCAGGCTTCTGCTCCCGATCAAGGATTGCAGGATTTAGGTGTTACTAAACAGGGGGTACAATGAACTGCACCATGCCAACCGATCCCCATTTCGGCAAGTATTATCAAAAACATCTCAAATGTACTAAACTCAACGGCTTGCGGCCCAAAACCATTGATGCTTATGCCAGGGCCATCAGGCGGATCGGTAACTATTTCGTCTGCCCTCCGGCTCAGGATCATCATCTCTGCCATAGTGACGCCCCTGCTCTAACAAACTCCTTAGGTGGAGTGATCAACGACAATTATTCTTCCCACTCAACGACAATTATATTTCCCGACATTCCTCACCATTACTATCTCTTTATACCATGTTGGATAATCCATCGTGTTACGATGTCATTCTTTTCCATCCGCCCGGTCGGAGGGAGCCCGTTAGGGCGACCGGAGACCGGGCGGACACCGTGAGGTGGCCCCACCATAGTCAAGGACAATTTTCCCTCAATTTAAGGGTTCCTCGTCTTTATTCGCAGCTGATTAGCGCTGCCCCAGTTCCTTTTTCCGGTACCATTTCGGTGGAGCGAAGCGGAGCCGAAATGGTACCGGAGTACCCGTGTTGAAATGGTTATTTATTTCCGCACCCCCGCCCGTGCCCGCTCGATAGACTGATGCGGGCGTAAGATAGCCCAACGCCTGATGGGCACGCACGTCGGCCAAGACCCGACGCGAGTACCAGTCCATGATCGCCACCAGATAGGCAAACCCGCAGGCTAACCGGATAGAGGTGATATCGGCGCTCCACACCTGGTCTGGTCGAGTAATGGTCACCCCACGCAGCAGGTATGGATAGACCCGATGGGTGGGATGCGGTGTGCTGGTATGAGGTCCGGGCAGCATGCCGGCAAGTCTGAGTACCTTCATCAAACACTGTACCCGTTTACGGTTGACCTGATACCCAGCATCACGCAACGATAAGACCATTCACCATTCTCCTTCTGCCGTAAAAGGGGCGGCGGGTGTGCCCGATATGCCTGGGCAACTTCGTTCGTCGTCTGCACCTTGCGGCTCGCCTCGAGGCCAACCTTCGCCTTGAATGGTGCGGTGTACGTCCTGCGCCTTGTTTCTGTCATTTTTCAGTATCCCCGTTATGGTGAGAAAACACCTTACATTGCTGTCCCCTGTTTGGGGTCCACTATCCCGAGCCGCCGCCGGGCATAATCCGGTATGTGCACACGTAGACGCTGCTCTCACACCTGCCACCGAACTGAGCGCACCACTGGTTATGACTCCCCTCACACACCACACGGCATCATTACTCACGAGTGGCGCCGCGATGTATGGGCATGCCTTGCTCATGGTGTCTTGTGATCCGGCGCCTTTTCTTCACCGGCGCCCGGTTCCGGGGGTGTATCGCTCTGATCAGAAGTTTTTCCCCGCGCCGCGGTTAATCGATAACTCTCAACATTGAGCTCAAGGATAATGCTATGGTGCACCAGCCGGTCGATGGCTGCGGCCGTCGTCATCGGATCTTTAAAAATCTTTTCCCACTGCGAGAACGGCAGATTGCTGGTAAGCATCACCGAGGCCCGCTCGTACCGATCGGCAAGCAGGGTAAACAATACTTCCATCTCGTCTCTGCTGTGCTGGATATAGCCGATATCATCAATCACTATGGCATCGTAACAGCCAAGCTTGTTGATCAGCTTATGCAACTCCAGATCCCGCTTGGCCACCAGCAGCCGCTGCACCAGCAGACTGCAGGGGATAAAGAGAATCCGTCTGCCCTGTTCAATGAGCTCCCGGGCAATGGCACACAGCAGGTGGGTCTTGCCGCTGCCGGGATTGCCGAAGGCAAGCACATTCTCATGACGCGCTAAAAATGATCCTTCCAGAAGCACCGGCACCACCGCGTTGACTTTGGCCGGCAGGCGTGAGCGGTCAAACGAGGTGAGATTCTTTTCCGCCGGCAGTTTCGACTCCCGCAGATATCTGGCGATACGGTTGTGCCGGCGGTGCTCACATTCGCGGTGTATCAATTCGTTGAGATAGCTCTCATAACTCAATGATTCCCGGCGGGCAAGCGCGGCTTCATCCCGGTAGCACGACTTGACCATGCTCAGGTGCAATTGTTTGAGCGAGCGATCGAGCTGTTTGTCTACCGCCTCAGTACCTGGTTTCATGTGCGCGCCTCCCGGGTATGTGCAAGCAATTGATCGTAGCCGTGCAACGACACGGCGGCGACTTCCACGGAGGGCATCGGAGCTGGGGCGGTACGCTCCTGAAGATGCTTTGCAACAACCGGTGCACTGATCGTGGTGAGGTCATCGAGCAGCGTTTGCAGAACGTCATCCACGGCGGCCTCGTTTTCTCTGGCCGCAAGGTGCAGGATCTGTAAATATTCTCGCGACGCTTTGGTCGGTGCATGCTGCGTACCAAGTGCATCATAGACCATCCGGAAACGGCTGGTGGGAAACAGGTCGTCGCGAAAACGATACGCCGCAAACGCACCAGGCTTACGGATCAGCCAGTCGATCATATGTCGGTAGTCGATACGGTGCCGATCAGAGCCACGCAGGCGGGCGATAGTCTCTAGGTGACGCTGGCCGTACCACACTTCGAGCCGTTCGGCATACAGCCGTATGCATACCCGCTCACCCACCAGACGGCTGGGTACCGAGTATACTTTGTGCTTTACCCGGATGGTGCTGCTCGGACCAACCCTGACCACGAGCTTCGTACATGAATCCATGCGGGTCGGCGGCAGTGCTTTGAGCACTTTCACCTCTTGCCTGAAGCGCTCGGTGCGGCCACTGTTGAGCTGGGAAAACAGCTTCGTGAGAAACTCCTCATAGGCTGCACGAGTGGCAAAGTCGCGGCTCCCCCGGAGCATCAACGCTTGATCCACCGCATCCTTAAACCGGTAGTGGCGCTGCTCGACATCGCCGTTCTCATGGGCACACCTACTATTGATGCGCCGTCCGATGAGCCCGTAATGATCTAATAATCCTTGATACATCCGAGTGAATTGCTCGGGATTATCCGGCTTATTGACCCGCCGCCGTAAGACGATCAGTTTGATGCGCCTGGGGAACGCCCCCCAGCGTCCACAAAGCATGTTGCAATCCCTCACTGAGGCTCTCGAAGCTCTCGGAAAAACAGATCGTGCCCGTTTCCCAGTTCGAGTAACTCAACACGTAATGATAAATCAGATGGTTGAACGGCTGGCCGGCGATCGTCACACCCAGTGAATTCATGCAGGTGAAATCGGATTGGCTCAAAAGGCCGGGGTGGGCGTCTGGGGAAAATAGATCTCTTTGCTGGGCCTTTGGTTGCCCGCCAGAACTTCATCTTACGTTGAAAGGTGCGTAACTGGCCGTCACTGAATTCTGCCGGGATCACTTCTTTGCAAATGATCAAACAGCGTCTTTGCCTTCAGGCCGGGATTAATCTCCAGAAATCCTTCGACCGCACCCCATACCTCTTCAAAGGGGTCATCCCTGGTGCGCCACTCTCGTACCCGCGCGCGCCTTGATTTCACTGGGGAGTGTGTCCAGGGCACGGTATTTCCGTGCCGTTTTAGGATCCATACCTGCTTGTGCCGCCGCTGTCTCCAGACTGGCATCTTGGTGTATTCCCTTTTCAATTTCTTCACCTGGTTGTCTGTGATCATTCAAATCCTCCTTCCGTGGATTTGAATAATCTAACCTCGTTTAACCGGGAATTTTAATTGTCGTTACTCCGGGAATTATAATTGTCGCTCATCAGTGGAGGCGACAACTACTCTGACACAGGGGGCTATCAACCTGAGTTCCCGGAAAGATATAACGAGGAAGTACAACTAAGCCTATGAAAAAGTGATAAATAAGGACGATTTCCCTTGCCATTTATCTCGTTACATGTATAATAGTGGTAACGAGGAACAAGGAGGGGAAATCGCCAATGGCAGCCATCGTCTATCAAACGAACAAGAAAACAGGTATCACCTACGCTTACGAGTCAGTTTCTCACTGGGATAAGCAAAAGCAACAATCCCGGGCAAAGCGCAAATGTATTGGCAGGGTTGATCCGCAAACCCACAAGATTGTTCCGACCCGGAAAAGAAAGGCACCGACAGTCGAGCCGAAAGGTAAACGAGGACCCGTGCCATCGATCAAGACGACAAGGAGCTTTTTCGGAGCAAACATACTTGTTTGACCACATTGGCAAACTGATGGGAGTAACCGATGATTTGAAGACCTGTTTTCCGCATTCTTACAAGCACCTACTCTCGATTGCTTACTACTTGATCCTTGAAGACAGGAATCCCTTAAGTCGTTTTCCCCACTGGGCGACACTGCATCATCACCCCGCTGGTGAAGTTATTGCTTCCCAGAGGAGCAGTGAGCTTTTTGCCTCTATCAGCGAGGAAGCGAGACAACGTTTTTTCAAACTCCAAGGCAAGCGCCAGGTGGAGCGGGAATACCTGGTCTATGACAGCACCTCTATTTCCAGCTACTCAAAAATGTTTGAAGCAGGTGCGTTATGGCAAGAACAAGGACCCATGAACATCTTCCCCAGATCAACGTGAGCATGGTATTCGGGCAGCAGTCGCGTCTGCCGTTTTATTACCGGAAACTCACCCGGGAACATTGTTGATGTAAAAACGCCTAAAAAGCTGCTGGGAGACATGAATGCATTGGGATACAAGAAGATCAAGGTTGTCTTGGATCGGGGCTTTTTCAGTGCCTCTAACGTGAACGAGTTGTACAAGCACCATATGAAGTTTCTCATTGCCGGCAAGCTGTCGTTGAAACTGGTGCGAACGCATGTGGATAGCGTGCGGGAGACGATGAGAAATTGGGTTCACTACGATCAAACATACCAACTGTACGCGTATTGCTTGCCGATTACCTGGAACTATGTTCAGGACCGCCCCTACAAGGGCGATACTATCAGAGCGGATCGTAGAATGTATCTCCACCTGTATTTTTCTCCAGACTTAGCACTTGAAAATGAAAAAGCCTTTAACAACCGATTGGCTCAATTGCAGGAAGAACTCGTCAGTGGAACGCGCCACCCGGATCATGAGAAGCAGTATGACAAGTATTTTGAGGTAAAAACGACACCGGTACGAGGAACACGAGTAATAGCCAAAGAGGAAACACTGGCAGAGGCAAAACGGTACTATGGCTATTTTGCTCTGTTGAGCAACGATGTTAAAAACGCGGTGGAGGCGCTTGAGATTTATCGGAACAAAGATCTGGTGGAGAAAGCATTTGAGAATTTGAAGGAGCGACTTAATCTGCGCAGGCTGGCTGTGTCTTCAGAGCAAAGCTTGGATGGCAAGCTTTTTGTTCAGTTTGTCGCCCTTATTTACCTGTCTTATATCACCAAAAAAATGCAGGATGAGAAATTGTTCAAAGACTTTACCATGCATGAAGTTCTGGATGAGTTGGATGTGATTGAATGTTTTGAGCGTCCTGGTAAGCGACTTGAAGTTGGCGAGATGACGATTCGGCAAAAAGAACTCTATGCTAAGCTAGGCGTCGAGCCGCCTGCCTCGTTACAATAACTCGGGAATTCAGGTTTCAAGATCTATCCTTAAAGAAATTGCACAATGGTCGTTTCATCCGACCTCTTTGTTGCCAAAAAATGTTAACTCTAAAATATTTGGTAAATGTACGCAGTGAAATTTTTCTAGCGCCTCAATCTTGAACGACAATTCTCATTCTTTAAAGTTTTCCACTGTAATTTCACTTTCATAAATTTTATTAATTTTATAGTTAGTTAAGTATAAGGCAGTAAAAAAGAAAGTAAAAAATCCGTGAAATCATGTCACACTACCCTTAGTTGAGCTTAAAAGATTGTGAATTCTTTTTCTCGCCATAAATGCCAAAATAATAGTAAAAAGGCCAAAAACTCTATCTAATTGATCACTGATTATCGAAATAATATGAGTTTCATCAAGCATGATATATGGGATAATTAGAATAACTGAACTATATGCTAATATCAACAAAACATAAACGAAGCTTACTGACAATCTATATCCTTCATCCAGATAGTTATTTAGAATTATTGTTTGCCTTTTTATGTAGTGGGCAAGATAGATTCCTAAAGTAATGAATGATAAAAAATAAAAGCAAAGTACTTTGCTTCTTTAGGTCAGAGATGACTGAAATATTTTGAGGATCGATTGCTAGATTAGCTTGCGGTGCTGCGTAAATGTTATCTTCTGTCATAAACATTCTCCATAGCTTATTGTACAAGTTGGATGGCTCAACTGCGGTCCGAACCGCTGGTAATTGAAAGCTCTAATCCATGTTCGTTATGATCAACAAACAACCGTGTACCATCCGTGAATTCGATCCCGACTTCTTTCTCACGGTGACGCCATACCGTTTTAACAGTTTTCCCTTTGAGTAATTTTTCAGTATGTTTCACTTCCTTTTCAATATCTGTGTTCATTATGTTAACTTTATCTTGCTGTTAAGGAATTCATCGGATGGATCGAATAGAAGGCTTCAAAAGTGCTTTTAAGTTCTTGCCAGTGGTGTCCCAGAGTCAGCATTGCCAAGATAGAATAAAATTGTAAATGCGTGAGGAGCGAACTTTATAACGATAGCCGCATATCAGATGGTTTCCAGGTAAGCGACAACCTCTTTCTCAATTTGTTCTGCTGTTTCCTCACGTTCCTGGCATTTATGGCGCCATGAACGTCCTGGATGCAAAGTATCCCATCGGGATCTAAATTGTTGATACCGTCCTTTTCCGGGGTCGTGATTTCCAAATCCATCTACTACTTTGTTCCAGATCGGCGAAAACTTCGCGATCAGGAGCGCTTCGCCAAGTGGTATCCATATGTCATCCACGACAAGATAGCGACATTGAAAACTTCTGATATCCAAATTTGAAGCCTGTTGATGCTTTCCGTATGTTCCTTTAGACGCCTATAAAGGGCTAGTCCTGGATCTATGTTTAAGCCGAAATTGCCCTTTCGAGCGCCTGGCGGAACAGCCTTTCCCACGTAAATTGGGATTTCATTTACCAAGGCGTTGGTAAGGCTGATGATCCCCGACATAGTAAATGGCATAAAATACCAGCTCCAATGAATTGCTCGA